>NZ_CP138940.1:0-2793560 GCF_047303035.1 Synechococcus sp. MIT S9509
GAGATGCGACCAGTTGCGTATTGGGGCAATAGTGAGCTATGTTTTTGGACTGCGCGGCAGGCGGAAGCCTGGAGCGCAGCTTCTGAACATGAAGAGCGCGAGCTTGTAATGTTTGGGGGTGCTTACGAGGCCGGGAGGGAGAGATCCCACGGTGTTGTAAGTTTCACAAGCGGTCGCGAGGCCGCACCGCCAACCGCTCCTGAGAGGGAACGCGTCGGCAGAACCTGGACAATCGAAAAGTTTAGGAACTGACGCTTTCATCGCGTCGAGTTTTGATTACTGAGCTGCAAAGTTGAGTAATTGAGCTTGATGATAATGCGATGTAAGTGTGAGGTCCCGTCAACAATTTTAGTTGCAAGGAAGCAACGTGCTTACAGAGTTGAAAGTTTTCACGAGCTTTTGAATTTGTCGGTGTGCATGTTGTGGAGCAACAACCGGATCTGAGATCCTGGAAAGTCACGAAGGAGAGATTCTTAGTGCACTCTTATGAACCCTTCTGTCAGAGGAAGGTGGTTTTTACTGCAACCAGTGCGCCAGTGCTGAGTGAGCGGGAAAAGCAAATCAGGTTGAGGAAATGAAAATTTTCGAGAGGACTTGATCTACAACGGAGAGTTTGATCCTGGCTCAGGATGAACGCTGGCGGCGTGCTTAACACATGCAAGTCGAACGAACCTTCGGGTTAGTGGCGGACGGGTGAGTAACGCGTGGGAATCTGCCCTCAGGAGGGGGATAACGGCTGGAAACGGCCGCTAATACCCCATATGCCGAGAGGTGAAACGAATTTCGCCTGAGGATGAGCCCGCGTCTGATTAGCTAGTTGGTGAGGTAAGAGCTCACCAAGGCATCGATCAGTAGCTGGTCTGAGAGGATGATCAGCCACACTGGGACTGAGACACGGCCCAGACTCCTACGGGAGGCAGCAGTGGGGAATTTTCCGCAATGGGCGAAAGCCTGACGGAGCAACGCCGCGTGAGGGATGAAGGCCTCTGGGCTGTAAACCTCTTTTCTCAAGGAAGAAGATCTGACGGTACTTGAGGAATAAGCCACGGCTAATTCCGTGCCAGCAGCCGCGGTAATACGGGAGTGGCAAGCGTTATCCGGAATTATTGGGCGTAAAGCGTCCGCAGGCGGCCTTTCAAGTCTGCTGTTAAAACGTGGAGCTTAACTCCATCATGGCAGTGGAAACTGTTGGGCTTGAGTGTGGTAGGGGCAGAGGGAATTCCCGGTGTAGCGGTGAAATGCGTAGATATCGGGAAGAACACCAGTGGCGAAGGCGCTCTGCTGGGCCATAACTGACGCTCATGGACGAAAGCCAGGGGAGCGAAAGGGATTAGATACCCCTGTAGTCCTGGCCGTAAACGATGAACACTAGGTGTCGGGGGAATCGACCCCCTCGGTGTCGTAGCCAACGCGTTAAGTGTTCCGCCTGGGGAGTACGCACGCAAGTGTGAAACTCAAAGGAATTGACGGGGGCCCGCACAAGCGGTGGAGTATGTGGTTTAATTCGATGCAACGCGAAGAACCTTACCAGGGTTTGACATCCTGCGAATCTCTTGGAAACGAGAGAGTGCCCTCGGGAACGCAGTGACAGGTGGTGCATGGCTGTCGTCAGCTCGTGTCGTGAGATGTTGGGTTAAGTCCCGCAACGAGCGCAACCCACGTCTTTAGTTGCCAGCATTTAGTTGGGCACTCTAGAGAGACCGCCGGTGATAAACCGGAGGAAGGTGTGGATGACGTCAAGTCATCATGCCCCTTACATCCTGGGCTACACACGTACTACAATGCTACGGACAAAGAGCAGCAAGTTCGCGAGGACAAGCAAATCTCATAAACCGTGGCTCAGTTCAGATCGTAGGCTGCAACTCGCCTACGTGAAGGAGGAATCGCTAGTAATCGCAGGTCAGCATACTGCGGTGAATACGTTCCCGGGCCTTGTACACACCGCCCGTCACACCATGGAAGTTGGCCACGCCCGAAGCCGTTACTCCAACCCTTGTGGAGGAGGACGTCGAAGGTGGGGCTGATGACTGGGGTGAAGTCGTAACAAGGTAGCCGTACCGGAAGGTGCGGCTGGATCACCTCCTAACAGGGAGACAAACATTGATTTTGATGTCTGAGTACTTAATTCTTAGGCCGAAATCCTGTCACCTTAGGTCGATCGGTACCTCAATTTTGAAATCAAGAATGCATAGCGATATGAATTGCTTGATGGAGATTTTCAGTTCCTAAACTTTGTCTAGGTCACATCCCACAAGGGTTGAGTCTTCCTGGGCCATTAGCTCAGGTGGTTAGAGCGCACCCCTGATAAGGGTGAGGTCCCTGGTTCAAGTCCAGGATGGCCCATTCGGTGTTGGGGGTTTAGCTCAGTTGGTAGAGCGCCTGCTTTGCAAGCAGGATGTCAGGAGTTCGAGTCTCCTAACCTCCACTGATCGAACTCAATCTCCATCGTCTGAAAGATGGAAGGTGAACTCGAGGAGATGTGATTTAGATGTGTCCGCTGGCATGACCCCAGCTTCCTGTCATTCCGAAATGACGTGATTTATCACGATGTTTTGGTTGATAAGATGCTGGGCTCGAACTGATTGATCAGTTTGATGTCTAGCAGAACCTTGACAACTGCATAGGAAAAAGTCTGTAAGAATAAAGCATCTCTCATGGATGCATCATTCTTTTTTAGGATGATGTCAATTCTTGAGCAAGAGCCGAGACTCCATGACGTTCTTCTGATTGTGTCGAGCAATCAGGAGTTTGATGAATAATTCAGTCATGAATCATTCAGAATCTGTTTCAACAACAGCAAGCGTTTTGGAGATGAATGGTCAAGCTACAAAGAGCTCACGGCGGATACCTTGGCACACAGAGGCGATGAAGGACGTGGTTACCTGCGATAAGTCTCGGGGAGCTGGAAACACGCTTTGATCCGGGAATTTCCGAATGGGGCAACCCTTAGAACGGCCAGCTGAATCCATAGGCTGGCACGAGCCAACCCAGCGAACTGAAACATCTTAGTAGCTGGAGGAAAGGAAAGTAAAAACGACTCCCTGAGTAGCGGCGAGCGAACGGGGAAGAGCCTAAACCGATGGTTTCGACCATCGGGGTTGTGGGACAGCAATGTGGAAAAGGGATGTTAGTGGAAGTGTTTGAAAGACACGCCAAAGAGGGTGAAAGCCCCGTACACGAAAACTGAACTGACCTAGCTGTATCCCGAGTAGCACGGAGCACGTGAAATTCCGTGTGAATCCGCGAGGACCACCTCGTAAGGCTAAGTACTACTGTGTGACCGATAGCGAAACAGTACCGCGAGGGAAAGGTGAAAAGAACCCCGGGAGGGGAGTGAAATAGAACATGAAACCGTGAGCTTACAAGCAATGGGAGCCCGACTTATCGGGTGACCGTGTGCCTGTTGAAGAATGAGCCGGCGACTTATAGGCACTGGCGGGTTAAACCGGAAATGGTGGAGCCACAGCGAAAGCGAGTCTGAATAGGGCGTTTGTCAGTGTTTATAGACCCGAACCCGGGTGATCTAACCATGGCCAGGATGAAGCTTGGGTGATACCAAGTGGAGGTCCCAACCAACTGACGTTGAAAAGTCACTGGATGAGCTGTGGTTAGCGGTGAAATGCCAATCGAACCCGGAGCTAGCTGGTTCTCCCCGA
This sequence comes from Synechococcus sp. MIT S9509, assembly GCF_047303035.1. Classification (NCBI taxonomy): domain Bacteria; kingdom Bacillati; phylum Cyanobacteriota; class Cyanophyceae; order Synechococcales; family Synechococcaceae; genus Synechococcus; species Synechococcus sp. MIT S9509. The sequence goes on from NZ_CP138940.1 coordinate 3,657, forward strand.
AATACGTTGAGGCGTAGCGTCTCGTGCTCCAGCAGGGGGGTAAAGCCACCATTTCGGTGCGGGCTGCGAGAGCGGTACCAAATCGAGATGAACTCTGAATACCCTGTGTGTAGCGAGGCAGTCAGACTGTGGGGGATAAGCTCCATGGTCGAGAGGGAAACAGCCCAGACCGCCAGCTAAGGTCCCCAAATCAACGCTAAGTGATAAAGGAGGTGGGATTGCCCAGACAACCAGGAGGTTTGCCTAGAAGCAGCCATCCTCAAAGGAGTGCGTAATAGCTCACTGGTCGAGCGATCCTGCGCCGAAAATGAACGGGGCTAAGCGTTGTACCGAAGCTGCGGATTTATGGTAGGGGAGCGTTCTATGTGGGGCGAAGCGTTAGCGTGAGCGGGCGTGGACTGCATAGAAGTGAGAATGTCGGCTTGAGTAGCGAAAACATGGGTGAGAATCCCATGCACCGAAACCCTAAGGGTTCCTCCGGCAGGCTCGTCCGCGGAGGGTTAGTCTGGTCCTAAGGTCAGGCCGAAAGGCGTAGTCGATGGATAACAGGTCAACATTCCTGTACCGGTTATGTTTTGGGAAGAGGGACGGAGAAGGCTAGCCGAGCCAGACGTTGGTTACTGGTTCAAGCGTTCGAGGCTATGAGGAGCGGCGAAAACGCTCCGAGCTGAGGCGTGAGTACGAGCTGCTACGGCAGCGAAGTCGGTGATGTCATGCTTCCAAGAAAAGCTCTATACCCGTTAAGGCATAACTGCCAGTACCCGAAACCGACACAGGTGGGGTGGTAGAGAATACCGAGGTGCGCGAGGTAACTCTCTCTAAGGAACTCGGCAAATTAGCCCCGTAACTTCGGGAGAAGGGGTGCCACCGCAAGGTGGTCGCAGTGAAAAGGCCCTGGCGACTGTTTACCAAAAACACAGGTCTCCGCTAAGTCGCAAGACGATGTATGGGGGCTGACGCCTGCCCAGTGCCGGAAGGTTAAGGAAGCCGGTCAGCGTAAGCGAAGCTGGCGACTGAAGCCCCGGTGAACGGCGGCCGTAACTATAACGGTCCTAAGGTAGCGAAATTCCTTGTCGGGTAAGTTCCGACCCGCACGAAAGGCGTAACGATCAGGGCGCTGTCTCGGAGAGAGGCTCGGCGAAATAGAATTGTCTGTGAAGATGCGGACTACATACACCCGGACAGAAAGACCCTATGAAGCTTTACTGTAGCTTGGTATTGTGCCCGGGCTCTGAATGCGCAGGATAGGTGGGAGACGTTGATCTAGTGCTTGTGGGTACTAGGGAGTCAATGGTGAGATACCACTCTTTCAGAGCTAGGGTTCTAACGTTCACCCGTTATCCGGGGAGCGGACAGTATCAGGTGGGCAGTTTGACTGGGGCGGTCGCCTCCTAAAAGGTAACGGAGGCGCACAAAGGTTTCCTCAGGCTGGTTGGAAATCAGCTGACGAGTGCAAAAGCAGAAGGAAGCTTGACTGTGAGACCTACAAGTCGAACAGGGACGAAAGTCGGTTTTAGTGATCCGACGGTTCTGAGTGGAAGGGCCGTCGCTCAACGGATAAAAGTTACTCTAGGGATAACAGGCTGATCTCCCCCAAGAGTTCACATCGACGGGGAGGTTTGGCACCTCGATGTCGGCTCATCGCAACCTGGGGCTGAAGTCGGTCCCAAGGGTTGGGCTGTTCGCCCATTAAAGCGGTACGCGAGCTGGGTTCAGAACGTCGTGAGACAGTTCGGTCCATATCCGGTGTATGCGTAGGAATATTGAGAGGATTTCTCCCTAGTACGAGAGGACCGGGAGGAACGCACCTCTGGTGTACCAGTTATCGTGCCAACGGTAAACGCTGGGTAGCCATGTGCGGAGTGGATAACCGCTGAAAGCATCTAAGTGGGAAGCCCACCTCAAGATGAGTATTCCCATGGGGTAACCCAGTAAGGTCACGGGAAGAACACCCGTTGATAGGCTCTACGTGGAAGTCCAGTAATGGATGCAGCGGAGGAGTACTAATAGACCGAGGGCTTGACCATGATTTGGTTCTTGCCTGAGGCGACGTTTTATTCAAAACAGATGCATCATTGATGATGAAAATCATTGGTGATGTCCTATGCAGTTCTCAGGGTTCAACCTTGGGAATGTTTTCTATCCTGGTGTCCATAGCGTTGTGGAACCACTCCGATCCATCTCGAACTCGGTTGTGAAACGCAGCAGCGGCGACGATATTTGGGGGGTAGCCCCCTGAGAAAATAGCTCGATGCCAGGTAAAACATTCCAATCACATCAGTGATACGAAGAAAGCCACCCAGGAGAGGGTGGCTTTTTTTGTACCCTGACGCGCTAATACTGATCCAAAGTTGAGTTCAGCTTTGTTGATTTTCCGATGCGTTGATGCTGTCGAGGTCAACATCAGACAGTCGCTGGATCAGGATGTGATTTCCTGCATTTTGGTGTGGATTTCCTTCGCGCAGGCAGAACGCAGTGCTCATGCCTGATTGCCTTGCTGCATCGCATTCACCTGGATGATCGCTGACAAACAGAACCTGATCAACAGGTAATCCGAGTTTTTCAGCAATGGTCTCATAACTTTGCTGAACAAGTTTCGGTCCTGTGCGTGTATCAAACCAATAGGAAAAAAGATCTGTGAGATCTCCCTCGCTGGTATGGCGGTAGAGAAGTTTCTGGGCCTGAATACTGCCGGATGAGTACACCGCGAGGATGAGTCCGTTGTGTTTCCAGAGATCCAACTGAGGATGTACATCCTCGAATAAGGATGATTTCAGTTCTCCTGATGCATAGCCTTGCTTCCAGATGATTCCCTGTAATTCCTTGAGGGCTGGTGACTTTTTGTCTGATTGAATCAGATGCTGAAGATAGTCTCCAACTTCACTTGTTGATGGGGGAGTGTGTGTCGTCTGCTCCAGCATGATCTGGCTGGTGGGATCGGGGTCACTGATCCATTCGGAGATGCTTTCAATCACCAAGCTGTCAATCTCCGCATCGATTGATCGCTGCTTGAGCGCCTCACTGAGATTCTTCTGAGCAAATGGAAACAGTGTGTGGCTGACAAAGTCGATCGGACAGGTCGTTCCTTCGATGTCCAGCACGATGGCCTGAATCACTTTTGACGCCCCAGTAATGATTGTCTCCAGGTGAGTTCCAAGAGGAATTCAAGGATCTCGGTATGGCGACGCGCTTCTTTCAGATCGTTGCCCCATGCGTAAAGACCATGGCCTGAGACCAACAATCCATGGGGGGCTTCGGGTAACCGCAGGGCTGCCGATTCACTCAAGGCCTGGAGATCCTGGTTGTTGGCAATCACGGGAACTCTCACACTCACTTCGTGGGTTGTGACTCCTTTGAGGCCCTTCAACATCTCCCAGCCCTCCAGAGTCACGCTGCCTCGATCCAGTTCCGTTCTCGACAGCAAAGTCCCTGACAGGGAGTGGGTGTGGAGAACGGCCCCTGCGTGGCAACAGTGAATGATGCGCAGATGCAGCAGGGTTTCTGCACTTGGCTTGCCCACTCCCCGGGTGACATCGCCGCTGCCGTTGACTTCGATCAGGTCTTCAGGCCGAACTGAGCCCTTGTCGACACCACTGGGGGCCATCAGCAGTCGCAGAGGCTGATGTGCGACCACAACACTGAAATTGCCTCCGGTGCCATCGCACCAACCGCGGCGGTGAAGCACTTTCATCGTGGCTGAGAGCTCTTCAGCAGCCTGAATCAACGGTTTCGCGCCTCCTCTGTTCCCTGCTTCTCCTTCCTATCGCATCCGAAATTCAGGATTGGCAGACGGGGCACCAATGGGTGCTGCGACCGGCAAGCTTGATCCGCTCAATGGCAGTGCCGCAGTGCAGACACGGTTGACCGGTACGCCGATAGACCGCAGCCTGTCCTCCGTAATTGCCATTGACACCCTCAAGGTCGCGGAAATCACTGAACGTTGTGCCGCCGACGCCGATGCTGATTTCCAACACGTGCACCAGGCTGTCGCGGACCCGCTCAAGTTGTTTGTGGTTGAGCCTGCCTGCGGGCGTTTGGGGAGCAATCCCTGCCGCAAAAAGGCTCTCATCGGCATAGATATTGCCTGCCCCTGCCACAAGAGACTGGTCGAGCAAGGCTGCCTTGATCGACCGTGTTGATCCTTTCAGCTTCTCTCTCAGGTAAGCGGCGTTGAAGTCTTCGCTGAAGGGTTCCGGTCCTAGACGCTTCAGTCCGGTGATGACGGAGTCGGTGGCGACTCCCTGCGGGACCCACCACATCTCTCCGAAGCTGCGGACGTCAACGAAGCGCAGCTCCTGCTCACTGGCATTCCAGAAGCGGGCCCGTGTGTGTTGACAAGGCTCTGTGGGTTCGTCATGCCACTGGAACTGGCCGGTCATGCGCAGGTGGACCCCCCAGGAACCACTTGGCTTTCCGCTGCTTGGATCCAACAGCTGGGCGATCAGGTATTTTCCGCGTCGTTTCCATCTGCCGACGTTCTGACCTGACACGCCCTGGCAAAAGGCTGCTGAACCTCCAGGACTGGCAACCGCCCTCTCACGGAGGATTGCAGCCTCGTGTATCACAAACGATTGAAGACGGTTCTCGAGCCCTCGGCGAACCGTCTCAACTTCCGGAAGTTCCGGCAAGAGACTCAGGCCGGCTCGAGTTCGTCAAGTGCGAAGTTGTTGGTGTTGATGCCACCGTCCGAACCCTGGATGCCGTTGTAGTTGACCTGTTCGAACCTGACCACAACGGGGTAACGAATGCCTGAGGTGTCGATCGAGGCGACTTTGCCCACATCGTTGAACCAGAAAGACTCAGGGCGCTTGATCCGCACCATGTCTCCGCGGGAAATCGCCATCGCTTCTGAGGAACTGAAAGCCCCTAGACCCTATCTCGGGGTTCTGCCAAGCAGTGCTTTCGCGTCACACAATGTCGCCCTGATCAGCCGTTCACCGCCCCTTCGCCATGCCAGCATCCAGCCTCTGGAATGTTGCCTGCCTTGTTGCCAACGAACATGGAAACTCCAGTTCTGGAACTGGATCTGCCAGATCCTGAGCAGGACGACATCAGCACGATGGAGTTTCTGGCTCGCCTGGAACAGGCCTGGGCTGTTTGCGACAAGTTCGATCTTCAGACCGAGATCTGGCGTGGAAAGATCCTGAAGGCCGTTCGCGATCGCGAAAAGAGAGGAGGAGAGGGACGTGGCGCCGGGTTCCTGCAGTGGCTGAGGGAGCGCGAAATCAGCAAGACCCGTGCTTACGGATTGATCCAGCTTGCGGAGTCGGCACAGGACATGCTGGGTGAAGGCGTGCTCGCGGAGGCCAGCGTCAATCAGTTCTCCAAGCGTGCCTTCATGGAAACCGCTCAGGCGGCACCGGAGGTGCAGATGATGATTTCCGAGGCCGCCAATGAAGGGCAGGAGATCACGCGCAAGCAGGTGCGGCGCCTCTCTGACGAGTTCATGGCCTCCACCAGTCCGCTGCTGCCTGAGGAGATCCGTCAGCGCACCCAGGAGAATCTGTTGCCGCCGAAAGTTGTTGCGCCGCTTGTGCGTGAGCTTGCCAAGCTGCCTGAGCCTCAGCAGGACGATCTGCGCAAGGTGCTGCGGGAGGAGCCTGAGCTCGACCGGATCAAGGATGTGACCCACACCGCCCGCTGGATCACCAAAGCCACGGAATCCAGCGTCGCTGTTCGTGCCTTTCAGCAGGGCGAGCTGGATCTGGAGAAGGCGATGCAGGAAGCGCAGCGGTTGGATGCACTCGGATTGCTGGCTGATGCAGTCGGTCAGGCCCAGTCTCTTGAATCGGCGGTGCTCAAACTGCACACGTCCTGGCGACGACTGGGAGGGTTGCAGGAACGGCTCTGGGTGGAAAGCGGCAGCAGCACCCCGTATCTGCGGGATGTGCTCTCGGCACTGCAGAGCCTCAGCGGTGCAACGCTTCGGGTCTCCTTAGGCGAGCTGGCCGGGGGCAAGCGGGTGAGACTGCAGTTGGTTGAGGAATCACCGGATCAGCTGGATCCTCCTCCGATGCCCTAGATCTAGGGCTCGGTAGGCTGTGCACACCATCTGTGGAGTGCCTTGGACCTGCTGCTGGATGCGCTCAAGCGCCATTACGGCTGGTCCGACTTCCGGCCAGGGCAGCGGCCCGTCGTGGAATGCCTGTTGCAGGGGCAGGACTGCCTTGCGGTTCTGCCAACGGGTGGAGGTAAGTCGCTCTGTTATCAGTTGCCTGCTCTGGTGAGGTCAGGGCTTGTGGTGGTGATTTCTCCACTGGTGGCCCTGATGGAGGATCAGGTCCTGCAGTTGAGACGTCGTGGTATCACGGCAGCCTGTCTTCACGGAGGAATCGAGCTGGCTCAGCGCCGGAAGACGCTCTCTCAGCTCGGCGAAGGATCCTTGCGGCTGCTGTATCTCGCGCCCGAGCGTCTCCAGGGTGAAGCCACCCGATCCGTTCTGCAGGAGCATGCAGCCACGGGACAACTGGTGGCGCTCGCGGTTGATGAGGCCCACTGCATCAGCGCCTGGGGCCACGACTTCCGTCCTGACTATCGCCGGCTGGGTGAGTTGCGAGCACTTTGCCCAGGGGTTCCTCTGGTGGCCCTCAGTGCCACGGCAGCTCCCCGTGTCAGGGCGGATATCCTGCGCCTTCTGCATCTCAGGCGGCCGCTGATTCAGGTGGGATCGGCCCGACGTGACAACCTGCACTACTGCATGCGCCGACGTGTCGGGGATCCTCTGCTGGACGTGGTTGATGCCTTGCAGAAAGCCCGCGGCGCCTGTCTGATTTACGCCCGTACGCGTGTTTCTGTGGAGCGTTGGACCGAGAGGCTCCGGGCCAACGGGATTCAGGCCATCGCTTATCACGCCGGTCTTGAGCCTGACGTTCGTCATCGGGCTCTGGAGCATTTCCTGGGAGCGCAGCATCCTGTGCTGGTGGCCACTGTGGCTTTCGGCATGGGTGTCGACCGAGCTGATGTCGGTCTGGTTCTGCATCTGGACCTGCCCAGTACTCCGGAGGGTTATCTGCAGGAGTCAGGACGTGCGGGGCGTGATGGCAAGCCTGCCCAGTGTCTGGTGTTGTTCTCACCGAGAGATCGAACCAGCCTTGGATGGGCGATGCAGAGCGCTCTGCGCCGCTCATCCGCCAGCGATGCTGTCGAGGAATCACGTCGGATTGAACTGGCACAGCAGCAGTTGCGCCGTATGGAGGCTGTGGCTGAAGGAGAAACCTGCAGAGAACAAGCTCTGTTGCTGTCTGTCGGTGAGCTGGTGCCTCCCTGTGGTCGCTGTGATCGCTGTCTGTCCAGTGGCTCGAGGCAGGACTGGTCAGATGAAGCCAAGGCTGTTCTGGAGTTGCTGGCGGAGGTTCACGGCACGGATGCCCGCAGATTGAGTGAAAGGCTCAACGCCGAGGAGGGTCGTTCGGCGCACTGGGGATGGCTGACGCGGCGGCTGGTCCAGGAGGAGTTGATCCACGAAACCGATGACGGCAGCCAGCGCCTGTACCTGAAGGAGAGCGGCCGGCGCTTTCTGCGTCGACCCTGGCCACTGCATTACGCCGCTTGATCGGATTCAGGCTTCTGCAGTTGCCGCCTTGCAGCGATCCTTGATGAGATCCTTCTCGAATTCAGACTGGGGCGCGATCCAGTTTTTCCACATCCCGTTCGCGCCGGTGGCATTGATCTTCCCAGCGGAGCAGTTCACTGCCACGTAGAGCGACTGTCCATCATTGTTCAGTGTCGGGGCCACCTCGCTACCACCCATCGACTGCCAGTTGCCCCAGTCGACCTGAAGGGGGCCATAGGAGCGCCAGGAAGCAGGTTTCGGCTGGGCACTTGTCTCGGTTGTTGTCTGACTGGCCTTGGCTGTCGTCACGGCTTTGACAACCTTGTCTTTTTCAGCCGCGGGCTTTTCAGCTGCGGAATTCACGGTTGCCGGTTTTGCTGACTTCGGTTTCGATTCCGCTGTTTTGGCCGTTGAAGGCTCGACGCTCTTTGGTTGTGACTTGACCTGAGCAGGCTTCCGTTCTTGAGGCTTGTTTTCGATCAAAGAGGGTTTCTGTTCCGCAGGTGTTGTCGAAGTGGCTGTTGAAGTGGTGCCGGTGCTCTCACTGGAGCGCAGCATCAGTTGGGTTCCGATGTTGACCTTGTCGGGATTCGTTATGGCATTGATGTTGATCAGTGAGGCCATGGGGATGTTGTACGCCATGGCGATCTGGGAAAGGGTCTGGCCTCGTGCCACGGTGTGGGAGATGGCACCCGGCTTGGCCTGAATCGGTACAGGCTTGGCTGTTGCTTTCGGCTTGGCCTGAGCGAGCACCGCGTTGTTTGGCAGCTTCAGGGTCTGACCGATCTCGACGTGATCAGCGCTCGACAGACCGTTCAGTGCCATCAACTGACGTTCACTCACCCGGTATTCCGCTGCAATGCCGCTGAGGGTGTCGCCTGACTGCACTCTGTGGCGACCTTTGCCGGCGGAAACATTCCCAGGCAGCCTCAGGCTCTGGCCCGCCTCCACATGGTCGGAGTTGCTGATGCCGTTGAGCCGCATCAGGCTGTTGAGAGACACGTCGTAGCGAGCCGCAATATCCGAAAGGGTCTCACCTGACTTGACCGTCACGTTGGCGGTTTGACCGGCGAGTGGTGTCAGGGCCATCGCGGCCAGGACGGTCAGGAGAGTGCGGCGCATGCATGTCCGTTGGCTGGGCGAAACATAAGGTGCCTGTCGGCGAGCGCCAGTCCTCTCCCACCTTTGTTGTTGTGTTGGTCAGCTCAACAGACGACGGAATGTTTCCGGCTTCAGGGTGTAGGGCGGGTAGCGCTGAGGCAGATCAAGCCAGAACGGACGCCGAAGCACCGATCGTTCATGGGAAAAGGTTCTGAAACCGGCTTCGCCATGGTGGGCTCCCATTCCGCTGGCGCCCACACCTCCAAAGGGCAGGTCCGGCACGCCGGCCTGCATCACCACGTCGTTGAAACACACGCCACCGGAGCTGGTGGTGCGCAGCAGATGATCCTGGTCGCTGTCGCTGCCGCCGAACAGGTAAAGAGCCAGAGGTTTGTCCTGCTTCTGAATCCGTTGAACAGCCTCATTCAGGTTTGCGATCTCCAGGACAGGTAGCAGCGGTCCGAACAGCTCATCGGCCATCAGCGGGTCTTCATCGTTCTGCACGTCGATCAGGGTTGGAGCAATCCGGCGCCTGACGGGATCGAACTCACCTCCAAGCAGCACGCGGCCATCGCTTTCGGCCTGCTTCAGCAGCGCCTCCAGCCGGCCGTAATGACGGTCATGGATCAGACTTGCGAGCGATTCGGACTCCAGTGGATCGCTGCCATAGAGCTTCAGCCGTTCCTCGGCGATGGCCTGCAGCAGAGACTCGCGCACATCTGGCTGAACCAGAAGATGATCCGGTGCGATGCAGGCCTGACCGGCATTGAATCCTTTCCCCCAGACAAGCCTGCGGGCCGTGACGGAGAGGTCTGCACCAGGCAGCACGATTGCGGGATTCTTGCCGCCGAGCTCCAGTGTCACGGGGGTGAGGTTGGCTGCGGCACCCTCAAGCACCTTGGCTCCAATCGTTCCACCACCGGTGAAGAAGATGTGGTCGAAGCGCTGCCGAACCAGTTGGGCGGCGACGGCACCATCGCCGTTGACCACCTGCACCACATCGTCTGCAAAGTGCTCGGGCACCAGCTGCGCGATCAGCTCTGCTGTTGCAGGGGCATGTTCGGAGGGTTTGATCACAGCGGTGTTGCCGGCCGCCAGGGCGCTCACCAGGGGCCACAACGTGAGACCGAAAGGCAGATTCCAAGGGCCGATCAGCAGCACACATCCGAGGGGCTCCCTGATCACTTCTGCACGACCAGGCCGCTGCATGAGCGGTACACGGATCCGGCGCGGTCGCATCCAGGCACGAAGGCGTCGTTCAGCCAGCTTGAGCTCCTGCAGCAGGGTCACCACCTCGGCCATGCCTTCCAGCCCGGGCTTGGCAAGGTCATGGCGCAGGGCTTCGAGGATCTCAGGCTCGTGCTGGGTCACCAGCTCACGCAGCCTCTGAAGCTGTTCCCGTCGCCATGCCTCAGGTCTGGTGATGCCCTTGAGCACGGGCTGGCGCAGGCGATCCAGGTCGGTGTCGGTGAATGTGGTTGCAGCGTTGGCCAGGACCATGACGGGGATGAGCGTGCTGTCAATGCTGGGCATGCTCGCAGTTTCTTCTGCGGAACGGTCGGCGCGGGGATGACGGTGACCGCGATCGCCTCTACACCGTGATCAGAGGCAACGGCCTGATGAGTCAGCAGCAGCCGTGGTGGAACGGCGCCGTCATCTACCAGTTGATCGTGCGCAGTTACCGCGACGGTAATGGTGACGGGATTGGAGATCTGCAGGGTCTTGCTAGCAGGCTTCCTTATCTGCGCTGGCTGGGCGTGGAAGCGATTTGGCTGACACCGATCTACCCCTCACCGCTGGATGACGGTGGGTATGACATCACCGACTTCAAGGCGATTCATCCGGATCTTGGCGATCTCGCGGCGTTTCATCGTTTTCTCACGGCAGCCCACGCCCAGGGACTCAAAGTGGTGATGGATCTGGTGATGAACCACACCAGCACACTGCACCCCTGGTTCCAGCGCGCCCGCTGGGCACCTCAGGGAAGTCCTGAACGTGAGATCTACGTCTGGAGCGATGACCCCCATCGCTATGCCGATGCCCCGGTGCTCTTCCGCCATTTCGAGTCGTCGAACTGGGAATGGGATGAGGTGGCAGGTCAGTACTTCCTCCACCGTTTTCTGCGTCACCAGCCTGACCTCAACTACGCCAATCCCTTCGTTCAGGAGGCGATGCTCGATGTGGTGGATTTCTGGATTGATCGTGGGGTCGACGGATTCCGCCTCGATGCCGTGCCGTTCCTCTGTGAAGAGGAGGGGTCGCGCTGTGAAGGCCTCCCTGAAACCCACGCTTTTCTCAAACGACTGCGACAGCGGGTGGATTCTCATGGTCGGGATGTGCTGCTGCTGGGGGAAGCGATTCAGCCTGTTGACGAAATCGCTCCCTACCTGCTGAAAGATGAACTCCATGGCGCCTATAACTTTGTCCTCACTGCCCATCTCTTTGCAGCGATCGCCAGCGGCAGAGTTGACAATCTGCGCAGATCTCTGCAGAAAGCTCAGCAGGTCGTCAGTGGCTGTCGCTGGGCGCTCCCCCTGCGCAACCACGACGAGCTGTGGCTGGGTGATGGTCACCTGATTCCGGAGGAGGTGATCCAGACCATCCGTGCCGGTCTTCATCAGGGCCAGGGCCATTGGCTCAACTGGGGTATCAATCGCCGCCTGGCGCCGCTGCTCAACGGCGACCCAGGTTCCAACCGCGTTCTTCACGCTCTGCTTTACAGCCTTCCAGGAATGCCCTGTCTGTATTACGGCGATGAGCTGGGCATGGGCGACTGGCCAGGATTACGGGACCGGGACCCCAACCGCACTCCCATGGCCTGGACGCCTGCGCGCAACGGGGGCTTCTCAACTGCACCTGACCCTCTTCTGGTGTTGCCGCCGATCACTGCTCCTGGTTACGACTACCGCGTGGTGAATGTGGAGGTTCAGAAGCAGCTTCCCGGATCGCTGCTGAACTGGCACCGGCGCATGCTCACCTGCCGGCGACTGTTGCCCGCACTGCGCCATGGTGATTTCGAGTTGCTGAAGTGTCCCCATCCCGGCGTGATCAGCTATGTGCGCTGTGATGGCGGCATGACGGTCCTGGTGGCCGCCAACCTCTCGGCGGCAGGAGCCTCTCTGCATCTCGACCTCAGTCGTTGGAGCGGTGAGCGCACCCGTGAGGTCTTCTGGGGATGTGAATATCCGCCTGCTTCCGAGGACTGGTTCGTTTATCTGCCAGCGCATGGATTCAGTTGGTGGCTGATCGGTGAAGTGGAGGATGTGACCTCTGATTCAGTGGATTCTGAATAGTGAATTCCGAATTGAGAGTTCTGATCGGTACACCTTGATCAGAGTTTCAGTTCCAGAGGGGTGCTGTCATCTTGGCCGCACTGCTCAAGGATTTCAGTCACCACTGGGGCCAGCCGTTGCGCTTCATCGCGGTCGACCATGGCCAGCCGCGTTCGCCTGGCCAGCACGTCGGTGACGCTTTTCGCCTTTTCCATCTGGACGGCATGCCGCAGCTCTCCTCTGCAGACCGGCATCACCGTGCTGAGAGGTTCCCGCTCCTCCTCTGACCAGCTGTTGACCAGGGCTGCCGCATTGAGTCCATGTCCGTTCTCCAGGTGTTCAATCTGTTCCGATTGCCGAGGGGATTTCGGCAACAGCTCCTGGAGCGTTGACCGTTGTGCAATCAGCAGGCGTGGGGTTTGCAGGGGATCGGCGTCGGAACCGATCAGAGGTAGTTCCTTGGCCGGTGGCAGTGACCGTCCAAGTTGCTCAGCAACCGCCGTGAGGGTGTCGACAGCCATTGGGCGGCAGGTGGTCCACTTTCCTCCCATCACACTCACCAGTCCGCTCGGCAGCGTCTCAACCTCATGCTCACGGACGACACGGCTGCTGTTCACATCGGCATCGGCCGGCTTGAGCAGGGGTCTCCCTCCAGCCCAGCAGCTGCCGATGTCAATGCTGTTGAGATCCGGGAACCACCGCTTCACGTAGTCCAGGAGGTAGCTCTGTTCCTGTTCGGATGGAACAGCTGCCTGCGTTTGGCTGCATGGCGTGTCGGTGGTTCCCACCAATGTGCGCCCGAAGAAAGGCAGCATGAACAGCACTCGTCCGTCATCGGTTGAGGGCAGCAGCAGGCCGATGTGTTGCGGACAGAGACGCTGCTTCAAAACCAGATGCACTCCGCGGCTGGTCAGCATGCGCTCCTGACATCCCGGTTCGGCCATTCGCCTCAGTGCATCGGAGTGAATGCCGGTGGCGTTGACCACCACACGGGCTTGCCAACGCTCTCTCTGGCCATCAGCACTTTCGCTGATGGCTCCGCACACTTTTCCGTGGCTGTCTTTTTCCAGTTCCACAACAGGCGTCCGTGTACGCACAACCGCCCCGTGTTGCTCGGCGCTGAGAGCCATCAGCAGGTTCAGCCTGGCATCGTCAAACTGCCCATCGCTGTAGGCAACCCCTCCGCTGACATCGCTGCGGAGATCGGGCAGCGCTTCATGCAGCAGCGATCGAGACAGCAGCCGGCTGCTGCCGATTCCGGAACGACCGGAGAGGGCGTCGTACATGCCCAGACCGAATCGGTAATAAAGCTGGCCGATCAGCCCTTCCGTGGGCAAAGCCAGTTCAAGGCGATGCGCAAGAAACGGGGCCTGTTTCAGCCAGTGACCGCGCTCCAGCAATGCTTCTCGAACCAGGCGAAGCTGAGCGGTGTCGGCGGTCTTGAACGCCAGTTCGAGGTAACGAACACCCCCATGCAGCAGCTTGGTGCTGCGAGAACTTGTTCCCCCACTCAGATCATGGCCCTCGAGCAGGGCCACCTTGAGTCCCCGACTGATGGCCTCATAGGCCACGCAGGCTCCACTGGCTCCGCCGCCGATCACAAGCAGGTCGAAGCAGGTGTCATTCATGCCAGCGAAGGCTCCTTGAGATGGCATCGCTCCACTGCTTAAGCCACTCCTGGCGTTGTTTGGAATCGAGCGAGGGTTCAAAAACGTCCGCTTGATTCCCGCGGAGTGATCTCAGATCCTCCAGGTCGTTGATCAGTCCGGCCTGAACTCCTGCCATCAGTGCGACTCCACGGGCGGTGCTCTGCAGGTAGGCCGGACGTCGCACCCTCAGCCCGGTGCTGTCGGCCTGGGCCTGCAGCAGTGGATCCGAAGCTGCTGCACCACCATCCACCGCCAGCTCCCCGAGCCCCTGGCCGATGGACTGTTCCGCCAGCTGCACGAGGCCGGCCACCGAAAGTGCGATGCCCTCAAGCGCCGCACGGGCGATCTGACCGCGACCGCTGTCGCGGGTCAGGCCGATCAGCAGGCCTCGAGCGGCAGGATCCCAGTGGGGTGTCCCCCAGCCGGTGAAGGCGGGTACAAGCATGACCCCACCTGCATCCGGGACGCTGAGTGCCAGCTGATTGACCTCCTCAGCGGTCTCGATGATTCCCAGTCCGTCCCGCAGCCACTGCACCACCGTGCCGGCGTTGAAGAGGCTGCCCTCCAGGCAGTATGTGGGCTCTCCTCGGTCGTCTGTCCAGCCGAGGGTGCTCAGCAACCCAGCATCACTGCGTTGAATGTTGCTGCCTGTGTTCACCACAAGAAATGCACCAGTGCCATAGGTGCATTTGGCTTCCCCCTGCGCCAAACACAGCTGACCAAGAGTGGCGGCTTGCTGGTCACCCAGCAGAGCATGGATTGGCACGCCTGCGAACGGGAGTCCAGAAGCGATCGCTCCGAAGTCGCCACGGCAGGGCACCAGCTCCGGCAGTGCACTCAGGGGCAGGCCTGACTGTTCACAGAATGCTTCGACCCATTCTCGTTTTTTGAGGTCCATCAGCAGGGTGCGACTCGCATTGCTCATGTCGGAGCAGTGCCTTGTGTGGCCGCTGAGATGCCACAGCAACCAGCTGTCCACCGTGCCGAAGCAGAGATCATCACTGGCGGCAGCGCTGGAGGCGCTCGCCTCATGCTGCATCAGCCAGCTGATCTTGCTGGCACTGAAGTAGGGGTCCAGGAGCAGTCCGGTCCGGGTGCGCCATTCGTGCTCCAGGCCTTCCTCTTTCCACCGCTGACAGATGTCCGTTGTGCGGCCGTCCTGCCAGACAAGGGCAGGTCCGCAGGGCTGCCCGTCGCTGCGTCGCCACAGAACCGTTGTCTCCCTTTGATTGGAAACACCGCAGGCGACAACGGCGCCTCTCTGCTCCGGGCTGATGGATTGGGCCAGGCGCTCCATCGCCAGACGCTGGCTTTCCCAGATCTCGCTGGGGCTCTGTTCCACCCATCCGTCAGCTGGATAGCTGATGGCCAGGGGAGCACTGGCGCTTGCAACGGGGTTGCCACGCGTGTCGAACAGGGCGGCGCGTGAGCTGCTGGTGCCCTGATCCAGTGCAAGAAGGAGGGGCGTTGCTGCCATGGACTGGTCGTTTTTACAGTGCTAGCCGCACTTTTCGGCTGTCGCCACGCGTTATCGCGCGTTGACGCCACCGAAAACCAGTTGAGGCTCCAGAGCAGCAATCCTTTCTTGATTGCCTCCGGACTCAACACCCGGTGCCTGGGTGTTGAGTGAAGCCCTTGTCGAGACTTGAACTCGAGACCTCTCCCTTACCAAGGGAGTGCTCTACCGCTGAGCTACAAGGGCTTGTGGTGGATGGGCCGGGTTGGATTTGAACCAACGTAGGCAGAGCCAGCGGATTTACAGTCCGCCCCCATTAACCACTCGGGCACCGACCCGAACCACTGGAAGAACTTACCAGTCGGCCAGACGATCTCTTCAGCGGTCTGTGTCTCTCGTTGGTTCTCGATACGATTGGAAGCGAGAGGAATACTCCTTAGGCCATGCGCCTGCTGCTCCTGAACGGTCCCAACCTCAACCTGCTGGGGCAACGAGAACCAGGTCTTTATGGACATCAGACTCTCGAGCAGATTGAGGGAGAGCTGAGTCAGCGCGCAGCTGCAGCAGGCGTGCAACTGGACTGTTTTCAAAGCAATTTCGAAGGAGCGCTGGTGGAGCGTGTCCACCAGGCCATGGGCGAGGTCGATGGGATTCTCCTGAATGCAGGCGCCTACACCCACACTTCCATTGCCTTGCGTGATGCTCTGCTGGGTGTGGCCATTCCTTACGTCGAGCTGCATCTCAGCAACACGCATGCCCGTGAGCCCTTTCGCCATAACTCCTTTCTGGCTGATCGTGCGGTTGGTGTGGTGAGTGGCTTCGGTCCCTTCAGTTATGACCTGGCCTTCGATGGCCTGCTGAACCACCTTCGCAGAGCTGCAGCATGACCATCACCTCTTCGGTGCCCAGCATCCGCTGGCTTGCAGCACCCACCAGCCGTGACTGGGTTGAGCAGGCCATCGCCAGACCGATGGAGGTGCTGATCGACCATGCCCATTGCGAACGCAAAGCGGCTGGGGCCGCGGTGCAGCTGATGTTCAGATATTTGTGTGAGCCGGGTCTGGGCGAGGCTCTCAGTCCGCTGGCGCGGGAGGAGCTTGAGCACTTTGAGCGGGTGCTGAGGCTTCTGAAGGATCGGGGCCGCTACCTGGAGCCTTTGCCCTCGCCTGGTTATGGAGCATGGCTGGCCAAGCAGGTGCGTCGGGGAGAGCCCGAGCGCATGCTCGATTCGTTTCTGGTGGCGGGATTGATCGAGGCTCGGAGCCACGAGCGGATGGCATTGCTGGCCGAGCACAGTCCGGATCCAGATCTGCGCCTGCTCTATGGAGACCTGTTGAAGAGTGAAGCTCGACACTTCGGTCTTTATTGGGTGTTGTGTGCCGACCGTTATCCAAGGGACCTGATTGTGCCTCGACTGCATGAGCTGGCCGCGGCTGAAGTGGATGCGCTTCGTGGCGAGCTGCCTACTCCTGAGGCCGTGCGCATGCATTCAGTGGGAGTTGATGCCTGACCAGGGGTCTACTGATCTCCTGACAACATCTAGTGACGGCATGGTTCGTCGATTGATGCAGCCTGCATTGAGCCTCAGATGCGGGACCTTTGTAATCAGAGTCCAAAAGAAGTCTGAAGAGACTCGCCATGGAGCCTGGGTCAGTTCTAAGATTGACCCAGTCACTTTGCGATGTCGATGTTTGACCCTGTGACCGCCGTTGCCGATTCGCTGCAGGCTTTGAGGAACGGCACCACCGATGAGCAGTGGGATGGCCTCAAGTCCGACCCGCTCGTGCGTGATCTGATCGGCCGTTGCGCTGACCTGGAAGCTGCCTTGCTGCTGAGCGAAGAGTCGCTGGTCAAGGAGTTGCCGACCAGCAGGACCTCATCATTGAAATCACCGGTTGAGGCTCGTTTGCTGCTCGCAGCCTGATTTCCACGACGTGTTGAGGCTGGGATAGCGGTCGGCGATCGAATCGCCTGTGAATTCGGCGATCCAGCCGCTGGGATTGTTGAAAAATCTCAGTGTGCAGAACCATGGGTTGACGCCCATGTCAAACCAATGGCGAGTCCCGGCTGGAACACTGATCCAGTCATTGGTTTCGCAGAGCACCTGCAAGACTTCATCGCCGATGTGCAGGCAGAACAGACCGCAGCCCTCAACGAAGAAGCGCACCTCGTCCTCGGCGTGAACATGTTCCTTGAGAAACTTCTGCCGCAGGGCCACTCGGTCAGGATGATCGGGCAGCACCCTGATGGCATCGACACTTGGGAAATTGCCGCGTTCCTTTGTCCACTCGATTTCGCGTCTGTAAGCCGCCAGGATCTCTGCGGCTGAGGCGTTGAAATCCAGCTGATGCTGCGCAGGCCAGCGTTCGAAGCCGATGCCTCGCTGCTTCAGCAGATCCTGGATCCTTCCGCCGTCCCGTGTTTGCATCTGGACGGCGTTGGTGGCAACTGAATAAAGAGTGAGTTCACTCATGGTGCTGGAGTCTGGACAGAAGCAGTGAATGAGGCTGCTTCCACCCTGTTCATCATGCTGGATGGCTGGTTGGCCTGGTTTGCCGTTGTCCATCTCGTCCGAGTGTTCTCCGAATCAGCTCACGCTGGTCGGTGTGGGCCCGGGAAATCCCGAGCTGCTCACGGTGGCTGCTGTTCGAGCCCTTGAAGCCGCTGATGTTGTTGCCCATCCCATTGCCCATGAAGGAGCAGAGGGCATGGCCCTAACGATCGCCTCCCGCTGGCTTCGGTCTGATCAGCGTTGCCTGCCTCTGTTGTTCCCGATGGTTGCTGAGGCTCAGCCACGAATCACAGCCTGGAGACAGGCTGCTTATGCGCTGGTCGAAGAGGTCAGAGCCGGCCACCGGGTGGTGCTGCTCTGTGAAGGGGATGTGTCGCTGTTTGCTACGGGGAGCTACGTGCAGCTGGCTTTGCGTCGTCATCACCCAGATGTGCCATTCGCCTTGATTCCAGGCGTTCCATCTGTTTGTGCGGCGGCGGCAGCCGCAGTCGAAGGGGCTCACGACAGTCCTCTGGCCTTTCAGCAGGAGGGGCTGCTGATTCGCCCCTGTCCGGAGACTGGCGCCGAGTTCGTCGCTTTGCTTGACAGAGCACGCCAAACATCCACCGTGCTCGCTTTGCTCAAAGTGGGGCAGCGCTGGCCCTGGGTTCGTGGCGCGCTGGAGCAGGCAAAGCTGCTTGATCAAGCGCTCTTCGCTCAGCGGGTCGGTTGGCCCGATCAGTGGGTGACACCGGCTCGGGCGGTGCCAGATGATGTGAAGCCCTACTTTTCACTGTTGCTGATCCGTCAGTTCTGGCCAGAGGTGTTGCCTTGACTGCCGCCCTGCAACCGCTGACACCGCTGCAATGGCTGGCGCTCGTGCATCCGGTGCTGATCATCCTGTTTGTCTATCCCGTGATCGGCGCAACGATCCGGCTGGGAATTCTGGCCAGGGAGCGCCGTCTGGAGATCAATCCCATCGCTCCAACCGTTCCTGTTGAACATGTGGATCACGGTCGCTGGGCGACGGCTGGCCTGCTCGTGGCTGTGCTGTTTGCCTTGAGTCACGACCTGGCTGCCGCCGGCGCCGGCGCCGGCAGCTGGTTGGTGGCCCTTGTTCAGGCATCCGGGGTTGTTTTGTCGTTCCTGGCCCTGCTGCGCACCCGTCGACTGGCCCTGCGGCTGCTGTTGTCCTGGAGCTGTTGGTTGTTTCTGCTGCTGATCACAATTCAGCCTCTGCTGGTGAGAGATCGCGCGCTGGCGGCTCCTGCGGTCTGGCAGTCGCACACCTGGGGCGGACTGTTGCTGCTCGCATTCCTGCTGCTCACCATGGCCTGTCAGCGGGAGATCTCAGGGCGTCTGTGGATGCGCCGGATTCATGTGGCTCTGAACGTTTTTGTGGCATTGCTCCTGGCAACGCAGGCCATCACCGGGACCCGTGATCTCTGGCTTGGTTGAGGCTCGGTGCAGTGGGGTCTGTGGCATCAGGCAGCGATGGAACGGTTGGCGTGACGGCAGGGTGAACAGACGGCTGATCAAGACGATCAATGCTTGCCATTCCGGTGATGCCTGACGTTCAGGCCAGCATCCAGGCCTGCAGAACAGCCAGAGGATGAGCTGCTGTCGATTTCGGTCGCTGAGTTCCTGCCAGCGCAGCGCAACTCGATTGCCCTGCTTGCGTTCCTCCACAACAGGCAGAGCGGGCACCTCGTTGGTCCAGTGAAGTCGTTCGAGGTTCACCTCCGCCGGTAAGGGAATGGCGGTATCAAGTTCCACGCCGGTTTCGCTGAGGGCCGTGATTCGACAGGGTCGCCGCAGTCCATCGCTGTCCTCCAGCTCGGCTGGCAAACAAGCGGCCTGCCATGGGGCCGGGTCGTGTGCGGGTGGATCCCAGCAGGCGCGCAGTGCAATCCAGAGGCTGAGCAGGTTGATCACGGCCCAGGTCAGACCAAGGGGCCTGGAGTCGAGGATCTCGCTGTCCAGTGATGGTGTCGTCATCAGTCCGTACAGGTTGATCAGGTTCAGCAGCAGCAGCGCCAGCAGAGGTGTCACCAGAGCAAAGCTGAAGCTGCCTCGGTCCCGTTTCTGGTGTTTCGGTGTCACGCGAAAGCCGCCGATGTGTCCCAGCAGATTGGTGAAAACGGTCAGCGTCAGCGGCACCGTGAGCACCCAGCCGGTGAGTTCGCTCAGCAGGGCGGTGCGGGAGCCTCTGTTGATCCAGCCGATGCTGAGCAGAAGAGTTGCCCAGAGCGGCAACAGCATGCGCAGGGCTTCATCGGTGTTGATCAGGATGGGAACGGTGCCGAGCAGGCCGTAGCTGAGCGGCATCAACATCAGCACCAGTCGTGGCATGTTGTTGAACCAGTGCACAACGCCCTCGAGGTAAGCCAGCCGCTCGCCGATTCGCAGGTCACCCCGGCCCAGCGGTCCGTCATGGAGTCGCAGGCTTTGCAGCGTTCCGTTCGCCCAGCGCTGCCGTTGTCTCACGAAGTCGGCCATCGTTTCAGCGGCCAGACCTGCGCTGAGCTTCTGTTGGAGATAGAGCAGTTTCCAGCCTCGGCGGCGGAGCCTCAGACCGGTGACGAAATCCTCTGAGATCGCCTGTTCCCTGAAACCTCCAACTGAATCGATGGCGCTGCGGCGAGCCAGAAAGGCAGTGCCGGCGCACACCACGGCCCCCCAGCCATCCCGGACAGGTTCGATCCATCGGTAAAAGCTTTCTTCATCGGGCAGCAGCCAGCGTTCCATGACCAGATTGCGCATCACGGGATCGGCGTTGATGAAGGTTTGCGGGGTCTGAAGCAGCCCAACCTTGGGGTCCTGGAAAAAACCGATGCAGCACTCGAGAAAGTCTCTCTGTGGAATGAAGTCAGCGTCGAACACTGCCAGCAGCTCGCCGTTGCAATGGCGCAGGCCGGCATTGAGATTGCCGGCTTTGGCACTGTTGCGCTCAGGGCGGTGGCGATAACGACAGCCGAGCCTGAGCGCCAGCTGCTTCACTTCCGAACGGCCGCTGTCATCCAGCACCCAGACGCGACGGTTTTGATAGTCCAGATTGCAGCAGGCGATCAGGCTGCGTTCCAACACTTCGAGGGGTTCTCCGTAGGTGGGCACAAGGACGTCGACCAGCGGTCGCCAGTCGCTGTTCCGCCATTCCTCTCTCAGTTGTTGCACCCTGGTTCGACGGTCGGGAAAGCGACGCCAGGAGAGCCATAACGGCAACAGGCCTGACAGCAGCAGCCAGGCTTCCGCGCACAGCAACAACAGGCTCAACCCCGTGCTCAGCTGAGTGTTCAGGTTGAGGCTGCTGGTGATTCGCCAGTGCAGGTAGCGGGCTGTCAGCAGGCTGATCAGCACGATCAGACTGCGCCGCTTCCAGACCGGGCTTTGCTGCTCTGGCTGCCGGTTCAACCAGAGCGGCCACACCAGCACAAGCAGTGGCAGCCAATTCAAGCCAGCTGCTCCTGCTGCTGTTGAAGCAGTGACAGAGCCTGATCAGGGGTGGGTGCACGCATCAGTTTCTGGCGGAACTGAGATGCACCGGTGAATCCCGTGCAGGTCCAGCTCATGTGTTTGCGAGCGATCAGCAGGCCGTGATCTCCACGCGACTTAACCAGTGCCTGCAATTGTTCTGAGGCCAGCATCAGGCGTTCCCTCGGCCCTGGAGTGAGGGGAATGGCGCGACCGCTCAGTGCCGCATCGATCTGTCCAACCAGCCAGGGGGCCCCCATGGTCCCTCGCCCCACCATCACTCCATCTGCCCCGGTTTTCTCAAGGCAGCGCAAGGCTGCTTCAGGGCTGTTGACATCGCCGTTGGCGATCACGGGAATGCCCAGTGAACGCTTGACAGCCGCAATCGCTTCCCAGTCAGCTGTTCCGCTGAAGCGTTGTTCTCTTGTACGGCCGTGCAAGGTCAGAAGAGTGGCACCTGCATCCTGCAGCTGTCTGCTCCAGGAGACAGCCGCGTGATGGCATCCTTCAACCTGCGGTTGATTGCACCATCCCAGGCGTGTCTTCACCGTGACGGGCACGCCCACGGCTGAAGCCACGGTTTCAACGATCCTGCAGGCCAGACCGGGATCGCGGATCAAGCCGCTGCCCCCGCCTTTGAGGGCGATTTTTCGCACCGGACATCCCATGTTGATGTCGATCAGGAAGGCACCGGCGTCCTCGGCGCGACGAGCCGCATCAGCCATTGCTGCCGGTCTGTGATCGAACAGCTGGACGCCGATCGGTCCGGTTTCCTCGCTCAGCTCCTCGACTTTTCCCCTGCCGTGGCCCAGCTCAAGACTGGTGGCATTCACCATTTCCGTGAACAGCAGAGCGTCCGGCGCCCAGCGCCTCACCAGAGCACGGAAAATTCTGTCGCTGACTCCTGCCAGTGGAGACTGCATCACGGTGCATCGCAGGATGCGTTCGACGCTGCTTCCACTCAGCCGCAGAGCCCTGGCCATCGGGACTTGATTCAGTTCACGCATCCTCGCCATCCGCAGGTCTCAATCCGTTTCAGGCCGCTGACTCATCCAGCCCAAGTCGGGTGCGGGTGAGGCGGACCTGGGTTTCGATGGCATTGCGGAGCCAGGCCTGGTTGGACCAGTCTTCATGCCTGGCCAGACGCTCCACGTCCTGCATCAGATCCAGCGGCAGCTGAAGGTTCACGGTCTGAATGCTGTGGGGACTGGCCAGTCCCCCTTGGTGGGGAGCATCGAGATGGAGCACCTGCACTTTCAACACCTGAAGGCGTGTGCCGGCACGAGGTTTCAGGTGCCGCACCTGTCGAACCGTCAAACGCACAGGACAGCCAGCCCGCAGGCGTTGCAGGCCTCTGTTGCCCAGAGGAGCGTCGCGACGATCGACGAACACAGGGGTGCTGATACCTGTCTTGCCGCTGTAGCTGAAGCACACCCCGCCCTGTGCATCCCATGGAGGGGAAGTCACTTCCCCGGTCTCCACATTTTTGAGCAGTCGCCGGCGATCACGTCTGACCGTTGCCATGACCTCGTTTGGAAGTCGAAAAACCAGCCGCTGCAGGCGTGCGTCGCCGAGAAGCGACGTCTTCGGTTCCAGAGATGTTTCGAAGACGTACATGCTCAGAAGGTAACGGAGGCACCCCCTGAGGCTGTGGATGACAACATGCGCCCATGTCTTCCAACTCCTGGATCCTGAGCCGGACTCTGCTGATGGCGATCCTCGAGGACCGCCTTAGCGATCAATTCGTGGCTTCGCTGGTCTGGGAGCGACTCGGCTATCTCTGCCCTGAGGGTGGTGAGGGGCCATGGCTTGCGGGCCCTGAAACGCCCACCGACTGGGGGAAGGACTTCCCGGAAGCCCCGCCGGTGATTGCTTCGCGGCAGGCTTCGGTGAGGCTGACTCGGTCGATTCCCAGGGAATCCAAACAGCTGCTGAAGCAGCAGCTCAATTTCGGCGGATATCGAATCGATGAGCTTTATCCGAGGCGCACCCGCCGAGCCACCGCGGTGAACTGGTTGCTGGCCTGGCTTGTGTCTGCTGGCGAACCGTTGCAGGAGGACGGTGCTCTGCCAGCTCTGCTCGATGCTCCGGCGGATCCGGTTCAGGGTCATCCCGGTGATCCGCCGCTTGGATGAGCTTCACACCTGAATCACCACCTTGGTGCCCTTGAGCGTGTTTTCAAACAGCCAGCGGGCCTGATGTGTGGGCATGCGAACACAGCCATGGCTGCGAGGCACACCGAAGGCCTGGCCTGCATCTTCCTGCCATGGAGCTCCGTGCATGCAGATCATCTCGTTGGCGGTGATGCACATTGCGTAGGGCACGCCCGGCGCGACATAGCCCCGTCCGCGCATGGTCACTGAGCGGTATTTGGTCAGCACCTTGGCTTCCCCTGTGGGGGTTGGCGTGGACGCCTTACCGGTGCTCACGGGGATGACCCGCACAACCTCTTGATTCTTGTCGTAGACGGTGAGTTGTTGATCCGAAAGGTCCACCACCAGGGTGGCGATCAGTTCGAGCATGATGATGTGACAGCGAGTTCACTGACCCATGGCTAGCCGTCTCGTCTGAGTCTCACTGGTCTCGCTCGGAAAGAATTCCCATTCCTTTCGGCGAAATGAAAAGTCGAGCGACGCCCGCTTCTGTTGCTCGTCCCACTCCTCATCCCAACGACAGGCGCCTCTGTACTGTCAAGGCTGTTCCTGCTGTGGACCTTCTTGGCGCGTCCCGTCGTCGCGATCATCGGGCGTCCCAACGTCGGCAAGTCCACGCTGGTCAATCGTCTCTGCCGCAGCAGGGAGGCGATTGTCCATGACCAACCGGGTGTCACCCGTGATCGCACCTACCAGGATGGTTACTGGGGGGACCGTGAATTCAAGGTGGTTGACACCGGCGGACTGGTGTTCGACGACGACAGTGAATTTCTTCCTGAAATCCGTGAGCAGGCTTCGCTTGCGCTTGAGGAGGCCAGTGTCGCTGTGGTGATCGTTGACGGTCAGCAGGGCCTCACGGCATCGGATGAGGCCATCGCGGAGTTTCTGCGTGGTCAGCGGTGCCCAACGTTGCTTGCGGTGAACAAGTGCGAGTCGCCCGATCAGGGTCTGGCCATGGCTGCGGAGTTCTGGAGCCTTGGGCTTGGAGAGCCTTACCCCATTTCCGCCATTCATGGGGCAGGGACTGCGGAGGTCCTGGATCGCGTTCTCACCTTCCTGCCTCCGAAGGATCAGGAGGGCGATCAGGAAGAGCCAATTCAGATGGCCATCATCGGTCGTCCGAATGTCGGTAAATCAAGCCTTCTGAATGCCATCTGCGGCGAGCAGAGGGCCATTGTGAGTCCGATTCGAGGAACAACACGCGACACGATTGACACCAGCATCGTGCGTGAAAACCGCCCCTGGCGCCTGGTCGACACCGCTGGGATCCGTCGGCGTCGCAGCGTCAATTACGGACCTGAATTCTTCGGCATCAACCGCAGTTTCAAGGCGATTGAACGCAGTGATGTCTGCGTGCTGGTCATCGACGCGCTGGATGGTGTCACCGAGCAGGATCAGCGCCTCGCTGGTCGCATCGAAGAGGACGGTCGGGCCTGTGTGGTCGTTGTCAATAAATGGGATGCCGTGGAGAAGGACAGCCACACCATGTCTGCCATGGAAAAAGAACTGCGTTCCAAGCTGTATTTCCTCGACTGGGCTCCGATGCTGTTCACCTCAGCTCTCACCGGCCAGCGTGTCGACAGTATCTTCGCCCTCGCTGTCCTCGCCGTGGAGCAGCACCGTCGTCGTGTCAGCACCTCTGTAGTCAACGAAGTGCTGAAGGAAGCTCTCAGCTGGCGCAGCCCGCCGACAACCCGGGGCGGTCGTCAGGGCAGGCTTTATTACGGCACTCAGGTCGCGACCAGACCACCGAGTTTCACTCTTTTCGTGAATGAACCCAAGCTTTTCGGAGATACCTACCGCCGATACGTTGAACGTCAGATTCGTGAAGGGCTCGGATTCGACGGCACTCCCTTGAAGCTGTTCTGGCGTGGAAAGCAGCAGCGGGACGCTGAAAGGGATCTGGCCAGGCAGCAGAACCACCAGGGCTGAGCGGCATGGATTGGCTGAGGCAGATACCGATCGGGCAGTACGTGGATGGTGCCGGAGGCTGGTTGCGTCAGCTGGATCCACGCCTGAAGCTGTTGTGGGTGCTGGTGTTTCTGCTCACCCCTGTGCTGGCAGGTCCGCTCTGGCGAGTTGCACTTGTGCTGGCCCTGCTCTTGATCACCCTGGTGAGTGGTTTGCCGGCGCGATTGTGGTGGCGTTCCTTGTTGCTGGTCAGCGTTCTTGGTTGTGCGGTCGGATTGCTGGCCATGCTGCTGCCGACCGGCGATCCTGGAGCCAGCCTGAACCTGAGGCCACCGGCGGAGATTCCAGGCCTCGCGCTCACGTCACCTTCCTGGGAGCTGGTTCGCCTGGGGCCCCTTCAGCTGGGATCCCTGAAGCTGGGGCCGCTTGTGGTCGATCGTCGCTCGGCTGAACTTGGGTTGAACAGCGCCACCTTGATCGTGACCGTTGTCCACAGCGTGAATCTGATGCTGCTGTCCACCCCCAGTGAGGAGCTGATGTGGTCACTGAGCTGGTGGCTGGCTCCCCTGGCTCGTCTTGGAGTGCCGATTGATCGGCTCAGTTTTCAGCTGCTGCTGGCACTTCGCTTTCTGCCGTTGGTCCAGGAGGAGCTCCAGAACCTGTTGCGCTCGCTTGCCAGTCGTGCCGTCAACCTGCGCCGACTCGGTTTCAAAGCCTCCTTCGGTCTGGTGCTTTCTGTTGGAGAGCGCCTCCTGGCCAACATTCTTTTGCGTGCCGAACAGGGCGCGGAAGCGCTGCTCGCTCGAGGCGGAACCTGGTTGCCCGCTGATGCATTTCGTCCGGAGCAGACCTCGAAGGGTGTTGCCCGCAGCATTCTCAACGGGGTTGCCGCTGTGGGGCTTGTCACTGTTCTGGTTCTGCGCGGAAGGTACGGTGCTCTCTGATCCCCGTTTTCAGGTCTGTGAGCGCTGAGGGTTATCTCAATCACCCCACCTTTGGGATGCTCTACAGAGTGGCCCCTGCCGGGGAAGGGCGAGATGTGTACGCCACGTTGTACGCCCAGCGCATGTTTTTTCTTGTCACCCTTCAACCAAGAGGTGCTCAGTTCGAGGTGATTCCCTATCTCGATGCTCGTCATCACGCCGAGTTGAACCTCGCCAGGCGCCGCCGGGATGCATCGGAGGATTACGGCAGCTGGAAGCAGTTGTTCGATCAGACCTTCATCTGACCCATGCAAGACGGACAGCTCGAGTGACGGAGATTCAGAGCCGCTGGCAGCAACTGCAGCAGCGTCTCCCGCCGGGAGTCAATCTGCTTGCTGTGAGCAAGATGCAGCCGGCTTCAGCCATTCGAGAGCTTGCAGTCTGTGGTCAGCTCGACTTCGGTGAGAGCCGTGTTCAGGAGGCCTTGCCCAAGCAGGAGGCTCTCTCGGACCTCACTGATTTGCGCTGGCATTTCATTGGTCGCCTGCAGGCCAACAAGGTGCGTGCCGTGGTCAGAGCCTTCAGCTGGATTCATTCCATCGATTCGATGGCCCTGGCTGAGCGTTCATCCCGAATCGCCGTGGAGGAGTGCTGTTACCCATCGGTGCTGTTCCAGGTGAAGCTGAGGTCTGATCCCTCGAAGGGGGGATGGGACCCGGAATCACTGAAAGAGGCCTGGCCGGTGCTGCGCCAGTTGCCCGGCCTGAATGTTGCCGGACTGATGACCATGGCTCCGTTGGGGCTGGACATCCCTGAGCGGCAGGACCTGTTCAGGGCTTGCCGCAATCTGGCGGATGAGCTGGATCTGACGCAGTGTTCGATGGGAATGAGCGGTGACTGGCCGCAGGCCGCGGCAGCAGGGGCGACCTGGGTTCGTGTGGGGTCCGCACTGTTTGGTGAGCGTCCGTCTGTGACCCCCTGATCACAACCACACAATCAAAGTAATCAGATGGACATCAATTCATCTGGACACGCTTGCTCACAACTCCGTCGAGCGCTATTCAGGGTCAAGGTTTTGCGGTTTTCCAGTGTCGTTGATTTCTCGTCTTCGTGCGGTCGTTGCTGGCGATGAATATCTAGACGGCGATTATGACGAGCTCGACTACGACACGGGCGAGCAAGAAGACAACATGCAGAGCATGTCATCTGTGAACAGCAGCGCTCTCGCTCCTCTGGATGCATCCAATCCCTTTGAGATGGATCAGAATTTCACCGGCTCGAATGTGATCGGGATGCCTGGAATCAGTTCCGGTGCAGCAGAAGTTTCCCTGATGGAGCCGCGCAGCTTTGATGAAATGCCCAGGGCGATTCAGGCTTTGCGTGAACGCAAAACTGTCATTTTGAACCTCACGATGATGGAGCCTGATCAGGCACAGAGAGCTGTTGATTTTGTTGCCGGTGGAACCTTCGCCATCGATGGTCATCAGGAGCGTGTCGGCGAGAGCATCTTCCTGTTTGCACCGAGTTGCGTGACCGTGACCAACGCCAGTCAGGAAGAAAGCACCACTCCCACCGTTGTCACCAAGGATGTTGAGCAGGCCTCTGTCGAGAGCAGCGTCGCCCCTGCACCTGCCTGGGCGGTTTCCGATGCTGCGGCTCTTTGAGTCCTCGCTTCGGTGACCGGTTCTGTTGGTGTGATCGGTTTGGGCCGCATGGCCCAGGCCTTGATCTTTCCTCTGATTGAGAAAGGCAAGCTTCAGTCAGCCGATGTGATCGGCGTTGTCGGCAGTGATGCTTCTGTTGCTCGGTTGACTCCTGCTTTGCCGGATGGTCTGACACTTGTCACGGCGTCGGATCCCAGAGCGATGGATGCCTGGAAGGCACCGGTTCAGTTGTTGGCCGTCAAACCGCAGCAGCTTGATGCTCTGGCTGAAAGCGTTGGGCCACCTCAATCCGGACAGTCTTCTCTGCTGATCTCTGTGCTGGCGGGGGTCACCCTTGAGCGTCTCCAAAAACAATTCCCTGGTCGGGTCTGTGTTCGTGCTGTTCCCAACACGCCCTGCCTGGTGGGGGAAGGATTGTGTGGTCTGACATGGGGAGAAGGGGTTACTGCGCAGCAGCGTCACTGGGTGAAGGAAGCCTTTGAGCCTGTGAGCGAGGTACTTGAGCTGCCGGAGTCGAAGTTGGATGCGTTTCTGGCACTGACCTCTTCAGGCCCTGCCTATGTGGCTCTTGTGGCTGAAGCCATGGCTGATGGCGCAGTGGCTGCTGGTTTGCCGCGTGATCTGGCCCATCATCTGGCTCATCGGACATTGGCCGGCACTGCTGAATTGCTTGATCAGCAGCAGCTCCATCCAGCTCAGCTCAAAGACATGGTTGCCTCACCTGGAGGCACGACCATGGCGGCTCTTCGCAAGTTGGAACAAGCCGGTGTTCGAACTGCTTTGATCGAGGCGGTGGTCGCGGCCACGGAGCATGGAAGGCTTTTGCGCTGAACTGAGCTAGCGCTCCATGACATGAGTTCAGGCTGCCAGGGGTGCTCTGCGGATCAGCTCCCCGTAGAGCCTTTCGAGTGAATCGATGTTGCGGCTCATCGTGTAGCGCTGCAGAACTCTTTGGCGGGCCTGTCGACCAAGTTCGCCCGTCAGCACGGGTTGATCGCGCAGCACTGGTAGCAGGGTGCGCAACTGACTGGTCACTCCAAGGGTGCTCATCACGATTCCTGCTCCACCGGTCAGCACTTCTCCGTCAGCTCCAGCATCCGTTGCCACACAGGCACAGCCACTGGCCATGGCTTCAAGCAGTGCCAGTGAAAGACCCTCCACGAGAGAGGGAAGAATGAACACTTCGGCGCACTGGAGCAAGGCAATGCGCGTGGCCAGATCCGATTCATAGCCCCACCAGAACACGTCTTCGTCGTAACTGTTCTGAAGAGTGCTGCGCAGAGGCCCTTCGCCGACTATCACCAGGCGACAGCCATCCATGTTCACCAGGCGCCAGGCCTGCAGAAGAGCCTCCACGTTTTTTTCCGTGGCGATGCGCCCCAGGTAAAGGAAGACTCTCTCCGGTCCCAGACGGGACCGCACCTGATGCACGGCAGTGCCAGTGCCTTTTGCCGGTGCGATGCCCGATTCCTTCTGCGGGGCTGTGGGATACCACTGGTTGGTGTCCACTCCATTGGGGATCACCGCCAGACGATCTTCACGCACGCCCAGGCGCGCCAGGAATTCAGCCTGTAGATCAGAGAACACGATGACCCGGTCGTACTTGGAAAGGGCCGGCGCATACAGCTGGTAGGTGAGCTGCTGGGTGCCTGCAGTCAGATTGCGCAGGCTTGCATCGAAGGGGGGGTGGAAGGTCGCCACAAGGGGAACCCCAAGCTGCTGACAGAGCTCCGGCAGTCGGAAATCCAGTGGCGACAGCGTGAGGCTTGCATGCACCAGATCGGGTTGAAGGCGTTCCAGCGATTCCCTCAACTCGCGCTGGGCACCTGGTGAAGGAATTGTATAGACCTGCGATTTCACCAGGTAGGGAAGACTCACATCCGGATCATTGGCGAGTAGCGATGTGCCGCTGCCGGGAGCCTTCGGATTGTCGAAGTGAATGAAACTGGTCTGATGACCCCTTGCCCTCAGGGCCTCCGTTGTGCTGAGCCCATAGGTGACATTGCCGCAGAACGGAGTTTTTTTGCCTAGCCAGGCAATATGCGTCACCGCCACCGTTCACGAGCCATGGCTGACGCTAGCAGCGCTGCCAGGGCCGTTCGAGCAGGGCGGCAACGAGAGCGAACAGAGCGAGCAACCACAACACGGGACTGAGCCCGATGCTGCTGACCAGAGTGCCTGCCAGCACAAGCGGCAGGCTGAGCGCGATGTTGATCAGGTTGTTCTGAAGGCCGAACACTCTTCCCCGCTGGGATTCAGGAGTTTCCTCCTGGATGGTTGTCTGGGCCGGAATGGCGACCAGTGCCGCTCCGACCCCGAGGATCCCGCAGAGAGCCAGGGTGCTGTTGAGTGAGCCCTTGAACTGGCTGAGTAAAACCAGTGAGAAGGTGATCAGCCCCAGCCCTGCTGCAGTGAGTCGACGGCGGCTGAAGTGATGGCCAAGCTGGGCCATCATCACGGCGCCAAGGGCCATGCCCAGTCCGCTCATGGCAAGCAGCATTCCGAAACCGGAAGGCCCAAGGGTGCGAATCAGGCCTGCCAGCTGCAGGGCCAGCACGTAGAGCGCCGCGAGCAGGCTGTAGAGCAACACCAGATGCACCATGGCGTTACGCACTGTGGGGATGCGCTTCAGCACCTGAAGCCCTTCACCGATTTCGTGCCAGACCGATCGACCATTGTTCTGGATCTGCTGTTCCCGGTGACGGACTGCAAGCAGGCTCAGGGCTGCCAGGCCATAACAAAACGGCAGCAGGATGAATTCACCACCGCGCACGCCCACCGCGCTGAAGAGGTGATTCAGACCTCTGAGGATCGGCTCTCCCAGTGCGAAGCCAACGATCGTGGCTCCCATGCTGGTGGTTTGGTAAAGAGAATTCGCCGCAAGCAGGTGTTCGCCAGGCACCAGCAGGGTGATGGCCGCCTGTTCGGCGGGCGCGAAAAACTGCGTCAGGATCGATTCGACAAACGTCATGCCGATCAGACCCCAGTAGCCCCAGGGCAGTCCAAGGATCAGGGGACCTGGGATCAGGAACAGGGGGGTCAGCATCACCATCAGCGCCCGCAGACCGTTCGAGGCCACCATCACGCGCCGTTTCGGCCAACGGTCAACCCAAACACCCGCCACACTGCCGAGGACCATCGCCGGCAATGTGTTCGCCACGAAGATCCCCGTTGCCAGGAGGGTGATCACCTGTGTGCGGGTGCTGATATCGAGGCCGTAGTCGGACGCAACCTCCGCAAGCACACCGTTCTGCTGAGATGTGAGCAGCAGGTGCTGATCGATCAGGAAGACCATCAGCACGATGTAGAACTTGTCCGCCAGCTGAGAGAAAATCTGGCCGATCCAGAGTTTGCGGAAGTCGCTCAGGCGCAGCACTGCCTGGAGCCCTCTGCCTCCCTCCGGATTGTTGCCGGTGGGTAAGACCGGTTCTGGACTGTTCAGGGGGGATCCGCTCAATGTTCCAGCAATGACGGGGTCATGATCGCTCACTGCGATGGCATGCAGTTGCCGACCATCTCCAGCGATCGCACGGGGCGGGGTAGATGGGCTCGGCACCAGCATTCCAGGACGGCCAGTAGCTTCAGCCAAACCGCACGCGGCCCCATCAGTTCGCCATCGCGTTTTCGGGGCAGTTCCGCCCTGGGCAACCGTTGCAAAAGAGCCAGCTCCGATGGATTGAACTGAAGCGTGGCGCCCGGTAAAGAGCCGATTGCCAGCCCTTCTTCAGGCAGCAGACTGCATCGCCATTCCCACTGCCCGATCGGAGGTGCCAGCTCTGCTCCTGTGCGACAGCAGATCTGCAGTGGAATTCCGTAGCCACCCAGCGCCAGCAGATGGACTCCCGCCTGCACAAGCATGGCCAGGCAGAGATCGGCGTCCGGCTGGGTGGCTCGACTGAGGGTCTCGAGACTCTTGAGATGGATCAGCACCGTGTCCAGCATTCCTGGAACAGGATCGCTGTCGCTCACAAGCGCGATCGCCAGTTCCGCCAGGGTCTGAGCCGCTGCCAGCGTTTCCAGCTGTCTGCCGACACCGCCGTAGTTGTGCACGACCTGCAGCTGACGCACTCTCTTCAGGCCGCGACGACCCACCACCTGCAGATCCAGCAGGGTGAGTGGCACTGCAGCGGCGAGGCTGCTGCGTGGTTTTCGAGCTCCCGGCACCGCCAGTCGTACCACCCCCGCTTCATCACTGAGCAGCGTCAGCAGCCGGTCATGCTCCCCGAGGGGCCCCACCTTGAGGGCCAGTCCCGTCATGCGCCTGTCCCCACTCATCGAGGTTGGCGCAGGGCTTTCATCAACGCCGGACCGTGACCGGTGCCCAGCGCGGTGGCGCCTGCACCCACGAGATCAACTGCGTGTTCAAGCTCCCGGATCCCACCGGCGGCCTTGATGCCGCAACGCCCTCGGGTGAGATGGCGCAGCTCCCTGATCTGATCGGCCGAGACTGCAGCACCAAAACCGTTGCCGGCCTGAAGTGATGCAGCGCCGGCATCCACGGCGGCCTCCGCAGCCAGAGCAAGCTGCGCTGCAGTCAGATGATTGATGTCCAGCACCACGTTCATGGGCAGATCGAGCGCGGCGATCGCCGCGAGCTCCTCGGCGAAGCTGTTGGCACGTCCGTTCACAAGTGCCGACCAGTCCGGCGTGACTTCGAGAACTTCAGCTCCACGGGCAGCAGCCCATTCGGCCTGGGCCTGTTTCAGCTCAGTGGGCAGTGCGCCGAAGGGAAAAGCCACGGTGGCGATCAGTTTCACCGGTCCGTGGCCGCCAAGGCGCCTGCGCACGGCTTCGAGGTGAATGAGGCTGACGCAGACGCCGCCGAACCCCAGCTGCTTGGCGGCGTCGCAGAGCGTGAGCAGTTCCTCCTCCTGCAGGAGTGGATTGAGCAGGGCCTGGTGGATCAGAGGGGGGATGTCCGGCAGCTCCTGCCGGCGCGGTGACTTGGTCATCGCTGAGCAAACGACGGATCAACCCGCCATGAAAGGTTCAGTTGCGTGCCTGGATCACGCCATAGCCACCGTGGTTGCGCCGATAGATCACCTGCAGCTCACCGCTTTCACTGTCGCGGAACAGATAGAAGTCGTGGTCGATGAGATCCAGCTGGGTCCGGGCGTCATCCAGCGTCATCGGCGGCATGGCGAAGTACTTGCGCCGTACTCCGGGGCTGGGCAGCTGAGCCTCCTTCCCCTCGATCAGTGAACCGTCGATGGGGCTGTCGTCCAGTACCGCTTCAGTGGTTGGGGTCTCCGTGGCTCGGTGACCATGGCTGTGGTGGTGATCACTGTGCCGTTCCTTGAAACGACGCAGCTGCCGAGCCAGCTTGCTTGCCACCAGATCGATGCTGGCGTAGAGATTTTCGCTGCGTTCCTGGGCGCGAATCACCGTGCCGCTGGCGAAGACCGTGACCTCTGCCGTCTGCTGCGGCACGCGGGGGTTGCGAGCCACAGACAGATGCACATCCGCTTCCTGAACAAGATCGTCGAAGTGATGGATCGCCCGATCAAGCTTCGTTTCGGTGTAATCCCGCAATGCGGGAGTCACATCCAGATTGCGACCATGGATCAAGAGCTTCATGCATCCCTCCGGTGCCTGCGCCTAAAGGAAAGCTAGTGACGCCGTTGGATTCCGGAGCAGGGTCTTCGGCATTTCTTTTTCAGCCGGATCAACTAGTGCCGTTTCAGCAGGCCTGGGATCTGCAGCGCCGCTGGCAGGAGCGTTTGCTCCTTGATTCAGCAACCGGAGCCGATGCGGAAGCGGTCTGGCTGCTGCAGCACCCACGCTGTTTCACCCTCGGCCGCGGCGCCAGTGAAGACCACCTGTTGTTCGATCCGGAGCATCCGCCGGCCCCACTTCACCGCATCGATCGTGGCGGGGAAGTGACGCACCATGCACCCGGTCAGCTGGTGGCTTATCCGGTGCTGGACCTGCGCCGTCGTCGTACGGATCTGCACTGGTATCTGCGTCAGCTTGAGCAGGTTGTGATTGACGTGTTGCAGGCTCTTGGCCTGCAAGGGGAACGCATTGAAGGACTCACCGGGGTCTGGCTCGATCAGCGGAAGGTGGCGGCGATCGGTGTTGGTTGCCGACGCTGGATCACCCAGCACGGGCTGGCGTTGAATGTGACCTGCGACCTGGAAGGGTTCAGGTCAGTTGTGCCCTGTGGTCTCAAGGGACGATCGGTGGGGCGTCTGCGCGACTGGATTCCTGATCTGGAGATCGGGATCGTGCAATCCCTGCTGCGTGATGCCCTGGCTGCGCGCTTCGATCTCGTCTGGCAGGACAGCGGTCGGGAGATGGCGAGTGCTGAAACAGCCGGATTGCCGATGCAGCGCTGAGGTGATAGGCCTGGGCGACTGCACAGCTTTCCCGTGACTGCCGCCGCCCAATCCACCTGGCATGCAACCTCCCGCGAGCAGGCGGCTCTGGCCCGCCAGGCCCATGTTCAAAGCCTCGGCCGTGTGGATCAGATCTGGCCCTGGCTCCAATCCCATCACGGTGATGTGCTGGCGGTTGATGCTCCCCATGCCGCCCATCCGGAACGCCTCAGCTATCAACAGCTGGCGCAGCGGATCGATCAAGCTGCTGCCGCATTCCGCAGTCTGCGAATCGGCAACGGCGATGTTGTGGGCCTGTTCGCAGAGAACAGTCCGCGCTGGTTGGTGGCCGATCAGGGTCTGATGCGTGCAGGCGCCATTGATGCGGTGCGCGGGGCCGCCGCACCAGTTGAAGAGCTGCGTTACATCCTTGAAGACTCGGCGGCCGTCGCGCTGGTGGTGCAGACCGTTGATCTGCTGCAGCGTCTTCAGCTTCCGGCGGAGCTGCAGGAGCGTCTGCGCTTTGTGCTTGTGCTTGAAGGGCCTGCTCCTGGCGGAGCGCTTGATTTCCAGTCTTTTCTCGCCCTTGCCGATGGCCAGGACGCGCCTGATCCAGTCAGAGGTCGGGACCGCGCTTCTGCTTCAGCAACCACGGCCACGATCCTCTACACCAGCGGAACGACAGGCCGGCCCAAGGGGGTGCCGCTCACGCACGCCAACCTCCTGCATCAGATGCGCAGCCTCGCCTGTGTCACCCGTCCGGAACCTGGATCACCGGTGTTGAGCGTTCTGCCGATCTGGCATTCCTATGAACGCAGCGCTGAGTACTACTTCTTTTCCTGTGCCTGTTCGCAGAATTACACCACGATCAAGCAGCTCAAGAAGGATCTGCCACGGGTCAAACCGGTGATCATGGCCACGGTTCCCAGGTTGTGGGAAGCGGTGCAGGCCGGCTTTGAAGATGCCGTCAAGACTTTTCCTGCATCCCGTCAGCGTCTGTTGAGGGCAGCTCTAGCCAACAGCACGGCCTATACCCTCGCCAGGCGCCGCAGCCGTGATCTGATGATCCAACCCCTGCGCAGGCGCGACCGGCTCAAGGCTGCGGCAGAGGCAACCAGTCGCTGGCCAGCCCATGCACTGGCTTCCCAACTGATCTGGCCCAAACTGCGGCAGCAGCTCAGTGGTGGAGAACTGCGCTACCCCATCAACGGAGGCGGGGCCATTGCTCCGCATGTTGACTCCTTCTTTGAAGCGGTTGGCATCGAACTGCTGGTCGGCTACGGCCTCACCGAAACCAGTCCGGTGGTGAGTTGCCGGAGGCCATGGCGCAACATCCGCGGCAGTTCCGGTCTGCCTCTTCCGGAAACAGAGTTCCGCATCGTTGATGCCGAAACCAGGGCGCCGCTTGGGTTCCGTGAACGGGGGGTGGTCCTGGTGCGTGGTCCTCAGGTGATGGGTGGCTACCTCGGCAAGCCTGAGGCCACCTCCAAGGTTCTGGATGCCGATGGTTGGTTCGATACGGGGGATCTGGGCATGCTTCTCCCCGATGGATCCGTTGTTCTGACCGGCCGGGCCAAGGACACGATCGTGCTCAGCAGCGGAGAGAACATCGAGCCGGGGCCACTGGAGGAGGCGCTGGTCTCCAGCCCTCTGATCGAGCAGGTGATGCTGGTCGGGCAGGACGAACGCCAACTGGGGGCCCTGGTGGTGCCGCGGGCTGACGCCATCAAGGCCTGGGCCATTGCCCAGGGCTGCCATCCAGGTGATGATCTGGGCGGTCATCCCGGTGATCAGCGCTTGCTCAAGCTGCTGCGCGGGGAGCTGAACCGGTTGCTGGCCGATCGTGTCGGATCCAGGGCTGATGAGCGTCTTGCCGGTGTGGCGCTCGTGGAACCATTTTCGATCGAGAACGGTCTCCTCACCCAGACGCTCAAGCAACGCCGAGATCGGATCACTGAACGGGATCGCTCATCGATTGAGAGCTTGTATGGCCGCTGAAAGCCCACGCGCCAGCATCGGGTTGACCATCCGGCGCGGGGCTGAGACGCTTGGCGCTGATTCCCCGCCCCAATGTCCGACGGCACCACTCTGTCGATCAAGCGATCCATCACCATCCGTGCCGTGGTCACCCCGGCATGGAAGGAAGAGGCCGAGCGAGAGCTGAGCGCCGGCATCGCCACCACCGACCAGCAACTGGCTCAGTTGGAGCAGGAGGGTCAGCAGGTTGTGGACGATGTCCGTCGTCAGAGTGCCAACCCTCTTGATCCCCGTGTGCAGGAGCAGGTGGCGCAGGTGCAGCAGCAGGTTGCTGCCAAGCGGGCCGAGCTTGAAGAACAGAAGCGCAACATGCTCCAGCAACAGGCCCAGGTTCGCGAGCTTGAAATGGAACAGATCGTGGATCAGGGTCAGCTTGAGAGCTTCTGCGACATTCAGGTCGGCGACAACCTGGTGAGCAAGATGCAGGTTGCTGTGGTGGTGCGCGACGGTGTGATCGAGTCGATTCAGCAGGGCTGAGCGCTGATGGGGGCCGGCATGCCGGCCCGTAAGATTTTTCTAGTCAGCCCCTCTGGAGACGGTTTTGGCAACCCACGA
Source organism: Synechococcus sp. MIT S9509 (assembly GCF_047303035.1). Taxonomy (NCBI): domain Bacteria; kingdom Bacillati; phylum Cyanobacteriota; class Cyanophyceae; order Synechococcales; family Synechococcaceae; genus Synechococcus; species Synechococcus sp. MIT S9509. The sequence goes on from NZ_CP138940.1 coordinate 40,209, forward strand.
CATCTTCATGCCTGCCCTCAGCTCCACGATGACGGAGGGGAAGATCGTTGAGTGGCTCAAAAACCCCGGCGACAAGGTTGGCCGAGGCGAGTCCGTGCTTGTGGTCGAATCTGACAAGGCCGACATGGATGTCGAATCCTTCAACGAGGGTTACCTGGCCACTGTTTTGATGCCCGCCGGCAGCACAGCTCCTGTGGGCGAGACCATCGGCCTGATCGTCGAGACCGAGGCTGAGCTCGCCGAGGCTCAGGCCAAGTCACCGGGTGGAGGTGGATCGGCCCAGGCCGCTCCTGCAGCTCCAACCAGCGCGCCGACAGCACCGCCCACTCCTGCACCGCCCGCGCCCGCCTCTGCTCCGTCTCCAGCTCCCATTGCCGCTGCACCAGCTGCTGCATCAGCTCCAGCTCCGGCCGTCGCAGCCCCCAGCAACGGTCGGCTGATTGTGAGCCCCAGGGCCAAGAAACTGGCCTCTCAGATGGGGGTCGACCTTGCTGGGATCCGCGGCAGTGGTCCCAATGGTCGAATTCAGGCCGAGGACGTGGAGCGCGCCGCCGGTCGTCCCGTCAGTGTGCCCCTGGTCGGGGAAGGCACCACCGCTGCAGTGAGCGCTGGAACAGCTAATGCCGTCCAGGCTCCCAGCTCCCCTGCCGGAAACAGCTTTGGCCGTCCTGGCGACACCGTGCCTTTCAACACGCTCCAGGGCGCGGTGAACCGCAACATGGAAGCCAGCCTCGCTGTTCCCTGTTTCCGGGTGGGTTACACGATCACCACCGACCAACTCGATGCGTTCTACAAGCAGGTGAAGCCCAAGGGCGTCACGATGACGGCTCTTCTGGCCAAAGCCGTTGCGGTCACACTGGCCCGGCATCCGCAGGTGAATGCTGCAACCACTGCTGCGGGCATGAGCTATCCCGCCGAGGTGAATGTGGCTGTTGCCGTGGCGATGGAAGACGGTGGCTTGATCACTCCAGTGCTGCGTCATGCCGATCGAACCGATCTGTATGAGCTGTCCCGTCAGTGGGGGGATCTGGTGAAGCGCTCGCGCAGCAAACAGCTGCAGCCTGAGGAATACAGCACAGGAACCTTCACACTCTCCAATCTGGGCATGTTCGGGGTGGATCGCTTCGATGCCATCCTTCCTCCCGGCACCGGTGCCATTCTCGCGGTGGCCGCTTCAAGACCTGCCGTTGTGGCTGGAAAGGATGGGTCCATCTCGGTGAAGCGGCAGATGCAGGTCAATCTCACGGCGGATCACCGTGTGATCTACGGCGCCGACGGGGCTGCCTTCCTCAAGGATCTGGCGGAATTGATTGAAAACCGTCCTGAAAGTCTGGCGATCTGAACCAGGTCAGCGGACGACACTCATCTGCCGAGCACAGCGAACCTTGCCACTCTTGAAGCGGTGATGGTCGCTCTGTGTCTGTTCCGTCCTTTTCACGCCTGCTTGGCCGTCCACTGCCACGTTCCAGTGCCAAGGATGAGCGACTTCCCAATCTTCAGGCGCTGCCCATCCTCTCCTCGGATGCTCTGTCATCCGTGGCCTATGCCACCGAAGCTGCGCTTGGCGTTCTGATCCTGGGAGGCAGTGCCGCTCTGAGGCTCTCCCTGCCGATCACCGTGGCGATCATCGCTTTGATCACGATCGTGGTGCTGTCGTACAGGCAGGCGATCTCGGCCTATCCCAATGGCGGCGGTTCCTATGTGGTGGCCCGTGACAATCTCGGACGCAATGTGGGATTGGTGGCTGCCGCTGCTCTGCTGATCGACTACACCCTCACGGCTGCCGTCAGCCTGATGGCGGGAACCCAGGCGCTGTCGTCGCTGGATCCATCCCTGCTGGCCTACGAGGTTCCGATCGCCCTGATGTTGCTCGTGTTTGTGGGCTGGGCCAACCTGCGCGGAGTCAGGGAGGCGGGTCGGGTGTTCTCGATTCCCACCTATTCCTTCGTGGTGATGATTCTTCTGCTCACGGTTGCTGGGCTCAAGGACCTCACCTTTCATCACGGCTGGAGTCCCGAAGCCCCTCCGCTCACGGCTGCGCTGCAGCCAATCGGCCTGTTCCTGATTCTCCGGGCGTTCAGCTCCGGCTGCTCAGCGATGACCGGTATTGAAGCCATCGCCAATGGTGTTCAGGTTTTCCAGGAGCCTGCTCCCGCCAATGCCCGCAAGACCCTGCTGGTGATGGCTGTTCTGCTGTCGACCATGTTCCTTGCGGTCAGCACCATGGGCTTCATCTATGGAGTCGCACCTAATCCCGATATCACCGTGTTGGCTCAGATCGGCCAGCGCGTGTTCGGCAACGGCAGTGTTCTGTACTGGATCCTGCAGATCTCAACGCTGCTGATTCTGGTACTGGCAGCGAACACGGCTTTCTCAGGATTCCCTCGTCTGGCGGCGATGCTGGCGGAAGACCACTGCCTGCCTGTGCAGATGAAGCTGCTGGGTGATCGGCTCGTTTACCAGAATGGGATCGGTGTTCTCGTGGCGATCACGGCGCTGATCATCGTGATCTGCCGGGGTGACACCACAGTGGCGGTGAATCTCTATGCCCTTGGCGTTTTCACCGCCTTCACGCTGTCGCAGTTGGGCCTGGTCTGTCGCTGGTGGAAGCTTCGCGGAGAGAGCTGGCAGGGGCGGATGGCCATGAATGCGCTCGGATCGATCACCACTTTCGTTGTGCTGGTGGTGATTGTGGTGAGCAAATTTGATGAGGGGGCCTGGACCGTGGTGATTGCCATCCCCCTGCTGGTCTGGGGACTGGCTTTGATTCGCCGGCGCTACCGGGAGATCTTCGCTGCTCTCGCCCTGGACCCTGATGGGTCGTCACTGAAGCTGGTTCCCCGTGATCCACCCACCGGTCACCATGCGATTGTCTGGGTGGCGAGTGTGACGCAGCCGTCTTTTGAGGCGTTGCGCTACGCCTGTTCGTTCGCCGATTCGGTCACGGCGGTGATGGTGGTGCAGAAGGGAGAGGACGCCGGCAAGCTCAGCCAGATGTGGGATCGCTATGCGGGCACAGACACCGGTGCTCTCGAGCTGGTGCTGCTCGACAGCCCATACAGCTCGCTGCTGGATCCTTTCTGTGACTTCGTGATGGAGCAGGAGCAACAGCATCCCGAGCGCACCACCACGGTGGTCATGCCTGTGGCCATTCCCAGGGACCGACTGGATGTGGCTCTGCTCAACCAGCGCTCAAGCAGTCTGTTTGAGGCGCTTTCCACCGACCAGAGCAGGGTGTTCTCGATTGTGCGCTATTTCGTTCCTCGCTTCGCCAGCGAGGACGGCAGGTTGCCCTCAGGCAGCATGGATTGATCACGCTCAAGCGTTGTGGTGGATCCAAGGGATCTTCAACTCAGCTCCTACGACTACCGCCTGCCCGAGGAGCGCATCGCCCAGGCACCCATGGAGCCTCGCCATGCAGCCCGACTGCTGATGGCACCTGCCCTGAGCAGGCCTGCGCAGGATCTGATGCATCGTCAGGTGTGGGACTGGCAGGAGGAACTCCGTTCTGGCGACCTGCTGGTGGTCAACGACACGCGTGTGCTGCGGGCGCGTCTGAGGGTGAGGCGTTCCGGTGGCGGTCTGGCGGAGCTTCTGGTGCTGGAGCCTCGCGGCGAAGGCCGCTGGCTCTGTCTGGCCAGACCCGGCAAGAAATTGAAGCCCGGTGATCAGATCTGGCTCGAAGCCCTTGAGCAGGAGCCCATTCCTCTGAAGGTGGTCGCCGCGGATGGTGCCAGTGGCGGCCGCATCATTCAGTTCCCAGTGGATTACATCGATGCTGCAGCGATCGAAACGCTCCTGTCGCGCTACGGCGAGGTGCCGTTACCGCCCTACATCACACGCCATGACCAGTCGGATCAAGAGCGTTATCAGACCCGCTATGCCTCCCGGCCAGGCGCTGTTGCTGCTCCAACGGCGGGCCTTCACCTCAGTGATGAGCTGTTGAAGGCGATCCGCGGCCGTGGCGTTCAGCTGGCCACGGTGACCCTGCACGTTGGCTTGGGCACATTCCGGCCGGTAGAGACCGAAGATCTCACCGATCTGAGTCTGCACAGCGAATGGGTGGAGGTGACTCCTGAGCTGGTGAGTGCTGTAGTCGCGTGCCGCCGGCGAGGAGGGCGTGTGATTGCTGTGGGTACCACGAGCGTGCGGGCACTGGAGGGTGCTGCCGCTGCTGCAGGCGGCAGCCTGCAACCTCTGAAGGGTCCCGTTGATCTGGTGATCCAGCCCGGTTTTCGTTTTCGAGTGGTGCAGGGTCTGCTGACCAACTTTCACCTGCCCAAGAGCTCGTTGCTTCTGCTGGTCAGCGCTCTGATCGGACGCAGCAGATTGCTTGAGCTCTACGAGATCGCCATCCGGGAGGACTATCGCTTCTATTCCTACGGTGATGCCATGTGGATCGCTCCGGATGCAGTGCTTCCAGACGTGACGCCCTGAGCTGGCTCAACAGCCAGGCATGAAAAAAGCCCCGGTGATCCGGGGCTGACTGGCTTGCCACCGCTTTGCTTCAGGCGGTGACGGGTTGCTCAATGATCCCTGTCGGAACGTCGGCGAACATCACCGAAGAGAGGTAGCGCTCCGCCAGATCGGGGAGAACGACCACAATGGTCTTGCCTGCGTAGGCATCCTGCTTGGCCAGACGAATGGCGGCGGCAGCTGCGGCTCCGCAGGAGATGCCCACCAGCAGGCCCTCTTCCTTGGCCAGACGCAGAGCCATTTCGACCGACTCGTCGTTGGTGACCTGTTCCACCTTGTCGACCACCGAGAGGTCAAGGTTCTTGGGAATGAAGCCGGCGCCGATCCCTTGGATCTTGTGTGGACCTGGCTTCACCTCCTCACCGTTCATGGTCTGGGTGATCACCGGGCTGTGGCTGGGCTCCACGGCAACGGATTCAATCGCCTTGCCTTTGCCGTTCTTGATGTAACGGGAGACGCCGGTGATGGTGCCGCCGGTGCCCACTCCGGCCACGAGAACGTCAATGGCTCCGTCGCAGTCGTTCCAGATCTCAGGACCAGTGGTCTTTTCGTGAATCTCGGGGTTGGCGGGATTCTCGAACTGACCAGGCATGAAATATTTGCCGGGGTCGGTTGCGGCGATCTCCTTGGCTTTGGCGATGGCGCCTGGCATGCCCTTGGCGGCTTCGGTGAGGACGATCTCAGCTCCGAGAACAGCCATCACGCGACGACGTTCGATCGACATCGACTCGGGCATGGTGAGGATGAGCTTGTAACCGCGAGCCGCTGCGGTGAAGGCGAGAGCAACGCCGGTGTTGCCTGATGTGGGCTCAACGATCACCTTGCCTTCGGTGAGTTCACCACGCTTCTCCGCATCCCAGATCATGTTGGCGCCGATGCGGCACTTCACGCTGTAAGCGGGATTACGGCCCTCGATCTTGGCGAGAACGGTGGCTTTGCAATCCTTGGTGACATGGTTCAGACGCACCAGGGGGGTATTACCGATGGCCTGGCTGTTATCGGCGTAAACGCGGGACATGAGGAAGTAGAGAAATGGCCAGTTTTGGCAATTTAGTGAGACTCTCTCTCAGGTGTCTTGCTCTTAAGAGCTTGTTCAAACTCTGTCAATGAAGCAGCGTGCAACGCATCAGATAACAAGTCGGCTGAGGCCACCTCTGGGCCGTCAGCCAACCGTCGATTTGCTCATGCGCTCTCCAGAGCCTGCAGGAACCGCTCCCAGAGATCCTGTGGTTCTTCCAGCCCCACGGAAACGCGCAGCAGATGGGATGGCACGTCGCAGCGTTTCGCCCAGGCCAGCTCCTCGTAATGAGCGAGCAGCACGTAGGGGCAGACCAGCGTGAAGCTTGTGCCGAGACTCGGACCCTTGCAGACCGCCAGTGCGTCGTAGACCTGCCGCGCTGCCTGCGTGCCTCCTTTGAGTTCAAAGGACAGCAGACAACCATGGCCTGCACCGGGACGTTGCAAAGCCTTGAAGTGTCTGCATTCACCGGGATGAAACACCGTCTTCACGGCGGGGTGATCGCGAAGGCGTTCAGCCATCAAAAGCGTGTTGCGATTGAGCTGATGCACCCGTTCGATCACGTCTGCACTGCCCTGGTCGAGGGCGATGAGATCGTTGTCAGCGAGACCCGCCAGTGGTCTCAGGGAACGAGCTGCTGCAGCGAGCTGATCTCTCCAGGGCGAGTGGTGACTCAGCACCAGACTTCCTGCAAGAACATCCCCACGGCCGGCGAAGCTTTTGGTGAGCGAGCTGAACACCAGGTCGGCGTGGGGCAACGCGTTGATGTTGACCCCGGAGCCGATGGTGTCGTCGGCAATCACTGGGATGCCCTGCCGGTGGGCAAGCTCGGCGATTGTTGGCAGATCAATGCAACGCAGCAGGGGGTTGCCGGGCAGCTCCACCACCACTGCTGAAGGTTGCATGCGCTCCAGGGCGGCGCTCACGCTGGCCGCACTGTCTTCCAGCAGCAGTTCGGCTCCGTTGAAGACCACCTGGGGCAGCTTGAGCACATCCACATAGGGAAAACCGATCTGCAGCACAGGCCTGTCGGGCCGAATGCTTGAAATCAGTTGAAGTGCTCGGTGCAGAGCCGACATGCCAGATGGGTGCAGGCTGATCGCATCTCCTTCGCAGCTATAGATCCGCGTCAGCCGCCGAAGCACTTTGCTGCGAGCGTTCTCCACTGCGGAAGCGCTGGCGTTCTGCTCTTGACCGAGGGCGATGGCAGCCTGCCTGGAGGACGCTCCAAGGCCCGTGTGTTGCCAGAAGGCTTTCGCGGCAGGAGTGCTGGCCGCATCGGCAATCAGGCAGGTGACTCCATGAATCCCGGTGAGCTCTGTTTCTCCTGCAGGCCTCGTTTTCCTGCAGTGAGCGAGAGCGGCTTCAGCCGTTGCGCGGTTCGGATACGGCCAGCTGCTCGCTCCCCTGGAGGTGGCAATGTCGGACGCAGTCAGTGCGCGTTCGGCCAACTCCGCCACCAGCGGATGCTGACCGAATCGGGGATAGACCGCACGCAGAGCCGCGCGGCAGGCTGGATCCTGTTCCTCGTAGGCAATGACATCGTTCCATCGAGGCAATGCCACCGAAACGGCATGGGTGGCATCGGGAAGAGGGTGGCCGAGATCGGTGCCTTGCCAGCAGGGATCTCGGAGCAGGTCGCGCGTACTCATCGGAGCAAGCAAAGTGCCTGGTCGAGATCTGCTACCAGATCCGAGGCGTCTTCACAGCCCACGGAAACACGGATCAGGCCATCGCTGATACCCAGCTTCTGTTTGACCTCTGTCGATACCGATGCGTGCGTCATCGTGGCGGGATGGCAGATCAGGCTCTCCACGCCGCCGAGGCTTTCGGCCATGGTGAACCAGTGCAGGGCCTTGCACACGGCATAGGCCTGCTCGCGGCCGGCCTCCACTCCAATGGTGACGATGGCGCCGCCTGCGCTCATCTGCTGCATCGCAGTCACGTGTTGGGGGTGATCGCGGCGATGGGGGTATCGCACCCAGTTCACCTGGGCATGGTCGGCGAGATGATCCGCCAGGGCGGCCGCATTGGCCATTTGTTGTCTGAGACGCAGAGGCAGGGTCTTGATGCCGCGGGTGATCAGCCAGCAGTCGAACGGTGAAGGCTGCAGGCCAAGGGCTTTCTGGGCGAACACCATCTTCCGTTGCCAGCTCGGATCGTCGGTGCAGACCGCGCCGCCGAGGGCGTCGGAGTGCCCGTTGATGTATTTGGTTGTGCTCGTGAGTGAGAGGGTGGCTCCAAGCTGCAGCGGGCGTTGAACAAGGGCGGTGGCGAAGGTGTTGTCCACCACAACGGGAACATCGATGGCCTTGGCTGCTGCGCAGACCTGCCTCAGATCGATCACCTTGAGCAGTGGGTTGGTGGGGCTTTCCAACCAGACCATGGCGGGCTTTCGAGCCGCAATGCTTGAGACAGCCTCGGGTGAAGTGAAATCCACCCACTCGGTGCGGATCCCGAATTTGGCGAAAACCTGTTCAAACAGGCGTACGGTGCAGCCGTAGAGGTTTTCCTCGCAGAGCACAAGATCTCCCTGGCTGAGACTTGAGGCAATTGCTGTGATCGCGCTCACTCCCGAGCCGAACACGGTGGCATGTTCACAGTGCTCCATCGAAGCGAGCACGCCTTCAAGGATGCGGAAGTTGGGATTGCCTGAACGGGTGTAATCGAAACCACCGGGGTTTCCGTGTGCAAATGTCGATGTGGAGTAGATCGGCGGCATCACGGTGCCCGTTTCCTCCGCAAAGCTCTCCCCGTGATGAATCGCCCGGGTGGCATCGGCTGGTGTTGGAGCTTGGCGCTGCAAGTGATGGCCGCGATCAGGTCTCAACGCTAGGAAACAGGCTGCCTGTCGCCGTTAGCGTCGTGCCCGACCTGTGATCCGGAGCCTTGGCTGAAACTTCAGTGCCACAAAGCCACAAGGATGAGTGGCGTGATCACGTGCTCAGCGAAATTGTCACGTTTCTGGGTGAGAACAAACAACAGATTCATGCTCGATATCTGGAACAGCGTGAGGGGCAGCTGCCACGTGATCTCATCGAGCAGGAAGGACTGATGGATTTTGAGCTGGCCATCACATTTCTGGAAGACAAGCCCAAAGGTTTTGGTCTTGGACTCGGCTTTTTCAAGGCGAATCTGATCCGCTGAGACACCCGCCAGGCAGCCATAACAACAATGGTTGCAAAGAAAGAAATTCAATGCCGTCATCCAATCTGTGGGAGGCACTGTTACATCAATATCAGCATAATGTTCGATGGTTTCGTTGTTCCTGCTGGTGAAGGCAGCGGCTGAATAAATTGTTAACAGTCTGGTATAAAGATGTTAAATGAAGTTGTTTGATAGATGCAAACTGATCATGGCAGTCAATAGTAATTGCTGGATGTGTTCTGTTGGATCGGGTCTGCTTTCACAGTGCTGGCGGAAGCTGGATTACCCAACGACGAATCGCTTATTTGATGACGTAATTCATGGGATTGTCGAATGTTTCTGCCCCGCACGGGCTTGAATCACGACCACCTGGGAGCATGGTGTCGGGAATCATTTTGTCTGAGTAAAGCTGACAGAGCTCTTCCGGGTCACGACTGTCGACCCACTGCTGGAACCCGGAATCCTGGGCAAGCAGCTGAGCGACCATCAGAACTTCGTACATGGCGATGGGATCAGATACCTCACACCTAGCCAGGAATCGCTATTCGACTCCAGCGAACGACTCAATCTGCTTTGAATCCTCGCAACGGATCAGCTCAATGGAGTGGGGATGGTCGCGGATGAACGGAACAGCCTCAGTGGCCAGACGTTTGGCTTCAAATGCATCACCTGCGTAGTAGCAGCTTTCGATCCTTTTCCAGTTGGATTTTCGATATCTGACCGTGTAGCGCTTCTGGAGGTTCATGGTTCCAGTCATGGAATTAACTGAAGCATCAGCATGGGCTGAGCCTTGATGACCAAATGTCTTTAATGACTTCAGGATCATTCACGTACCCAAGAACGCAAAGCTTGTGATTTTTGTATCAACAACCACTGGAAAGAGGAAGGGCATGGCTTTTTGATGCCAGACATGGCCAGGGGCTGTGATCAAAGGGTCTGGTTGAATCAGGACAATGCGTAATGATTTGGATTCTGCAATAACTCCTTGGCTCCGAGACTAGGGGGTGTTTTTTTGAGCCCAATGATTTTTGATGAGTCACCAAAGGGCAAATAATCTCCGCCCCGGCTTCTGTATTGACTGAGAGCCTTAATGTCGAGCAGGCTGCCTTGAGAGCTCTGGAGAGTCACTCGCATGCATGACATGCTTCGAAAGTTTTGTCAGAATTGGCCTGCGGCTTCAGTGGGTAGACATTGTGAAAGAACATGTAAAAGTTTATTCAGCAGAATGCATTCTTGAGGTCGGGGCTCGTCTTGCGGAAGGTCCCCACTGGTGGGATGAACGTGGACTTTTGATCTGGGTTGATATCGAGGATTCTCGTATTGGCTTGTTTGACCCTCAGACCAAAAATAATCATTTCATAGATACGGTTTTTCATGTGGGTTGTGTCGTGCCAACGAGCAAAGGCAATTTATTGGCTGCAACATCAGATGGATTCAAGATGATTGATCCTGACAGCGGACAAATTACTTCGTTGAATAATCCTATGGAGAATCGTTCCAGCTATCGATTTAATGATGGAAAGTGTGATCCCTGGGGAAGGTTATGGGCGGGAAGTCTTCGTTATGATTTTTTGCCTAATGCAGGATCTCTTTGGAGGTTAGATGGATCTTTCGATTCCACTCCAATGATTGAAGGAGTCACCATTTCCAATGGACTTGCTTGGTCACCAGATCGAAAATATTTTTATTATATCGATACACCAACTCTGCAGGTTAAGCGGTTCTTGATTGCGGAAAATGGTGATTTAATGGGTGACGGAGATATTTGCATTCAAATCCCCTCCGAGTGGAACTCTTCGCCAGATGGGATGTCGATTGATCGTAACGGCATGCTCTGGATTGCCCTTTGGGGAGGAAGTGCTGTGACCTGCTGGAATCCCAGAAACGGCAGTCATCTGGCAACAGTTGAACTACCGTGTTCGTTGGTCACTTCCTGTTGTTTTGGAGGACCTGCGTTTGACAGGTTGTTCATTACGACTGCTGCCTACGATCTTGGCCCGGAAGACCTGGCCTCCATGCCCCATGCCGGCGATATCTTTATGGCAGAAGTTGGTGTCAACGGCGTGCCTGCTGCTCACTTCATGGAGCGATAATTCATTTCATGGAATGTGAATTTTAATGGCTTCAGGCGACTCAAAACCGTTGGCAGTTCTGTTGCCTGGATTCGGTTGTGATATCGACTCGATGCTGGAATTAGCTCATGTTCTAGACAGTAGTGAAAGTATTATTCATACAACATGTGAAGTGTTCACCTCGGAGACTTCATTAAACAAAATGTCAGCAAAAGTTGTTCAGCGCTATCCCGACTCAGCCCTTCTCTTGATTGGCTTTTCAATGGGTGGCTGGGTTGCTCAGGAAGTGGCCAATAGGTTGGGAATTCAGGTCAAAGGCTTAGTGCTGATTTCGTCATGGACCGAAGCGCCTTCGGAGTACCTTGCAATCGTGCAAGACCTCCATGACCAGATTAGAGCCGGGAAAACGTTGGACACATTTAAGCCACTCGTGGCAGAGGGATTTGTAAAAGCAGAGTCGAGGGATGCCATGGCGAATCGCTGGGCATCAATGGTCAACAGAATCGGTCCTGAAGTCTTCCTCAGACAAACCAAAGCCATATTGGATCATCCCAATGTCAATCATTGCATTTCTGGCATCAAATCTCCTGTACTTGCGATAGCAGGCGCTGAAGATACGCTGCTCAATCCAGATGATCAATTCAAATGCCTCAGAGGATGCAAGTCTGTCCAAACGACAGTCCTTGATTCATGTGGGCATAATTTAATCTGGGAAAGACCTAAGACTGTTGGCGACACCATTGAGCAATGGCTTCATTCGAACTTCGAACATTGATCTGTAAAGTAACTCACTTGTCCTGAGTTCTGGATAATTTTCCCCTTGTTTTTTCCTGTCACTTTGATGATTGTTCTGCTTCATGATCTGAGAGGACTGTGAGGGGCCTTTGCAAAGAGTCTCAATGCCCGCGTCTGCGCGTTTCATTTCGACCTACATACAGGAAGCTGAGTATTGATCTGCACGCAGATTTTGTGTCAATGAAACCCTGAAGAGATGGATATTGATCGTTGGGTAAGCCCCAGCAAAAACCCCGCGCTGGGCGGGGCTGTTGGATGGAGTTGGCAGGTTGAACTTTGAGCTGAATGAACAGAGGGTGGATCAGCCTTCAAGCTTGGCGGGCTCGGCCTCGCCCTCTCTCAGTTCCGCGTCGATGATCATCACGGCAGCAGGGTTGCCTGCAGCGAACTTGACGCGACCCAGCAGGTAAGCGGCCTTGTGCTCGGAGAGACGTTGATCATCAACGATGGGATCAAGGAACACCGTGGTGCGGCGGTCAACGTCCTCTTCAGCAGTTTTATAAAGCTGCAGCACCGATGCGGTGACATCAGCCTCCATGCGGAAGACAGTGGCAATGACATGCTCCACGTTCGTCCACTCCGTCCTGCATGGCTCAAGAGTGTCGAGCACAGGATGCTGTCCTCTGCTGATCAGATAGTCAGCAAATTTGGCGGCATGCTGCTCCTCTTGCTTGGCTTCATCACGGAGATGCTCGGCAAAGCCGGTCAGCTCACGCTCAGCAAACCAGACAGCAGCAGCGAAGTAATCAGCAGCTGACTGACGCTCGAGGTTGAGATGGGCTTCCATCAGGTCGAGCATTTCGGCTGACATGGGCTCAGCCATGGCACGGCCTGTGGGACCGGTGGGGACAGTGATGGGGGCTTGGATTTGTGAAGCTGTCATGTCTCTTCCTCTGGAAGGGATGAATCAGTTCTAGATCACAAAAAAGCGAAAGATATGCGTAAAAACCGAACATTAGTGGATCAGATATGCTTTTGAGAATCACATTCAAGAACTGCGAATATGTTTTTGAGAATCACAATCAGGAGTGCAAATCTGCTGCTGAGAATCAGTTTCGATAAGTTAACGCTAAGTGTTCGGTAAGCCGCCAAAGAAACGATGCCCTGAATGTAATAGACCTGACGAGTTGTTACCGAGAGTTGTGTGATGATTGAAGTTTTTCTTTTATGCGACTGCTCGCTTTGCAAGCGCAGCGTTGAAGAATCGAGGTCAATTAGGATTGGCGGGCAGCATTTCTGCTCTGAGTCCTGTGCCAAGGGGCATCCCAACATGGAGCCATGTGATGGCGAGCGGGATGGCTGTAACTGCGGAATTGGAGAGTTGGAGCTGCTTCTAGCGGCTACCGATTAGTTCAGTAACCGCTTGATGGGATCGGAACCACCATCGATCAACCCCTCAAGTAGGGGGTGGCTGCGAGATGAATCCGGCCTCTGAAACGAATCTAGGTTTCGTGCTACGAGGCAAGGCCTGTAGCTTTACGAAGGTTTTAAAATAAGATCTTTTTGATATATTGATTAGTTTTCATATAACGCTATCAGGAAAAGTGACAATAAAAATATTCATGACCCATACAGATGCGACCTACAAAAATACGAGCCTATTTACACGTCGCATGTAGGGCAGTCTCAGAGACATATTTATGACAATCAGCAAGGAAAAAGATAGCAGTGACGGACTTTGGATAGTCTTGGCTACGAGGGCGATTTCATACGCGTGATAGACAAGCGGAAAAAAAGGTACGAAGCTTAGAATTGCCCTTTGAAAAGTTGTTCTTCTTGTCGTTGAGTTAACATGAAAGAGAATTTGTTCGTCTTGTTGCCTTCTTGATAGCGCCGAAATAAGTACTTGCACACTCAAGTTTTCGTAATGTGCTGGCTATGTCATAAAACATTCAAGACTTTAATGATGATGCAAAAGTTGGTCGATTGGAACTGATCATCAATAAAAAACCCCGCACTGGGCGGGGCGTGATTGATCTGAGTTGTTTTGTCGGGAGATGGATCAGTACTGACAAACTGCCCTGCTTTCCCCTTCAAGGGTTTCGTATTGCTTTCAGTCACCTTCCAGTGAGAGTAATTGCGCACAAAAATTAGTTTCACCTTTGGTTTAATTGACGAGAGCTAAGTTGATTTATTGTTAAACCCAATAAAATTAGAATTGCTCCGCTGAATGCTTTGATGCCAATGGGTTCTCCTAGCATCAAATTGGCACCCAGAAGGGCGACCACAATTGTCAAAGAGCTCCATAAACTTATTTGCGCTACTCCAAGAAATTTATAACTCAGCATCAAAGTCCACTGACTGCCAAGACTAATAGTAATTCCATAAAGTCCAATAACGCTTAGCACCCACCATGTCTGAAGAGCGATGAAATGTTGAGGTCCGTAAAACAGCAACGCTAAAACTGCGAAAACCAAAGCAGATGAAGTGCTGCCAAGACCAACAGTAAGACCAACTCCCATACCTCTAAAATTGCAAACACTGTTTAAAATTCCACCTATCGCAAATGAAAGAATTGCAGTTGCTGCCCAGATAAAACCCATCATTTTTTGTCCTGACGTGAGTGTAGTCACTACACCACTTCCACTTTGATTGCCCACGAAAACACCCAGACAAATTAGAATTAAGGAAAAAGTAAACTGTCTTGGAAGTTTTTCATGAAGGAATACTCTCGCGGCAAGTGTTGACAGTGGAATTGTGAGGCTAAAAAGCAGAGTTTGAGCAACAACGCTTAGATGCTCAAGTGCAAGAAAGAAACCGACGGGCCCTAGGAAATACCCCAAAAACCCCTGCCAAAAAAGAAGTTTTCTGTCTCGTAGTGATAATTGCCGAATCTGCGTTTTTACATTCACACGATCAATCGTCAACATAAACAGACCAGTGATCAAGCTCGAAAAAAAGAAGACATTACAAAAACTGATTTGTTCGCCACCTGTCTGTTGAAGTATTTTCAGCACATTTCCTTCCGAACCGCGGAGTAGGATGAAAAGTGCAAAAATTAACGCAGAGATCATATTATTAATTCAAAGTCGCAATGGCAGATCCTTGGCTGAATGTAGCGAAGAGTTGCTGTTTGAAAGATCATGCCCCTGGAACGTCTGCTGAATTACGTCATTACATGGGGTAAAAGCTCATGACTCCCCATCGCAGGGTTCTCACAGGTGTTTGTGCGTAACGACTCAGAAGTCAAGCGGGTGGAAGCGTTGAAAACCACAAGCTCTGGTATAGCCGAGCAAATTACTGGCATCTCTTAAGGGTCTATGAGAAAAAAGGGCAGTGGATCCAGGTTTGGCTATGTAATGGAGAGTTGAATTCACCCCTATGAATCAGAGCCAAGATGCGAAGCGTCACGAGAGTGATCAGCAACATCGCACTAAAGCTGGTTCGCTTAACGTCGAAGTAGAGCGAGATCGCAGCGTGAATCACTTGTCAACAAATACTATTAACGATGAAGCACTCAAGAAAATTGATAACGAAACAAGTGAACTCATGAAAGACCAGGGGCCAGCCTCATTTCGAAAGGAGAGCAACTGATATGAGTAACGAACATCATCAAACAGGCAGACGTCCAAACAAAGCTGATCTTGAACGTCTTGATCCTGTACATCGAGAGAAAGAGCCACTGAAGCAAGGCAGTGCAGAGGAACGACACAGCCATCCCAACGAAAAACATCGAGAGCACTCTCATAGTGGAGAGAAGTTTGTGGAGGAAGTGAAGCGTCTTGATGCTTCAGAGTGAAGAATTTATTTAATGAAAAAAGTGACCATTTATTAGTAATCTTCATCACCAGCGATGCAGGTGTAGCCCAGACCACTACAGGGATAACTCCATAGAGACATTGCAGACTACACAGAAGTCAGGCTGGTGGAAGCTTTTCCAGCAAAAATGGTGAGTTTCGCTCGGATGGTGGATGTGACCCGGATCAATCCCGGTGATGCTGTGCTTGGGGGAATTGTTTTATGAAATTCTTCAAGGCACTTGTTGCAATTTTTGGTGTACTTCTTGATGCAATTAAGAGCACATACCTGAGGTGAGAGTCTGAGATAGGGCCAGAAATTATCAAGTGGGAACTCATCGTCTGCTGCGTTTATGGACTGATCAGCTTGGGGAATTGGATGTATAGAAGCGTTTACTAATGGGTGTTTATTGCCGTTTCTCTCAGAATCGTTTTCCATGTCCTAGCTCGCAAGAACAAAAGCAAGTTCAAGTGGAGCCGTTTCACGCCAATCGAGCAGAGGTGAACCAGGTGGACTCCAGATCATTGAGGCTCGGCCAATGAAATTTCTAAGAACCAAGGCGGGGTTTCTGCTGATCGTCGGGTTCTAGTGCGGCAGCGTCCCTGGTGCCTCATAACATGCTCGAACAGCAGCGCCTCGCCTTCTACAGCCGCCGCAATCGCCCTGAAAGCTTTAAGAGAGGCAAACTCATGATCCGAACCACACTCCGGCCATCACATCCGCTGCTGCTTTGCTGGTTGTCTCGGAGCCCATTGATCCACCTTTCGCTTCAGCCGAAAGCACTAAGGCTTGGTCACCTTGGCTTGGAAAGACTCTGACAAGAGAATGATCCAAGGGTCTTGTGGATTCTCCCAATTCTAAGAGAAAGTTTATGATTACAACTTCAATTACTATAAGTTTTGCTTCCCTTACGCAGAAGACGGAAAGACTTACCCCCGCGACTATCTAAAGGATTTAATCCATTTTAACTGCAAAGGGCAGGACACTCTCAACGTGTTTGGTTTAGACTGACCTTAAGGCAGATGGCTGGTGATCAGCACAGAGTAGGAAGGCTTGGGCCTCATCGGTGACGCAATCCCGGGGATAGAAATCCCAGAAGGCTGGTCAATGTGGCCGACTTTTTTGATGCCTGCGTCCACTGCATCTCCAGCATTTGAGTGCGGGTGTAAAAACAGTAGTGAATGTCGTCACAGATCGCACTGGTTCTTCGTCGTACGCCTCCTGAATCTCCTCCAGTGCTGACTAATCTGGGCACAACGCCAGTTCAAAATGCTCAGCTGTGCCCGTCTGCATTCAGGTTGTGCGTGATTCCACGAGCAGAGTCTTATCACGCTGTTGTCACAAGACATCTTATTGCCGGTCGGTAGCTTCAGCATTAACTGGTAGTGGTTGGTAAATTTGCTCCCGTAGAAGCCGTCTGATAAGGACCTGAAACCGAACCTCCAAGTACGGCTCTCCCAGCTTCCAAGTTGGATTAGGCGGGAATAGACCAAAGGAGTTCCACTCGGTGGTACTAATGACAGCAACAACCCTCAATCCCGATCTCACTGCAGAGCAAAGCCGTCGTGTCCGCCTTGCAAAAATTGATTTGGATGAAGCCATCTATGAGGCGGCTGAACAGCATCCTGATATCTGGCCACGTGGACTGATCACCAAAATTGCGAGTGATCTTGGGGTCACCCCGGCGACGGTGCGCCGAGAACGGACCATCCTTTTACCAGGTGTTAAAAGCTCACATGCCCTTGGCTGGTGACCCACGTCAGATGGATCAACATCCTCCGAGGGCTGACGTGTCAAGTAAAGCGAGCTGCTCTTGAGTGGGTTGGCACGGATGAGTCAACCCGCACCCGTATTGATCAGTTCACCCGTATTGTTAGTTCATACTTCCCATTTGGAATATTCCATCAGCTCAGCCTGAGCGAACTGCTCTCAAACGGAATTCGCGGCCGTCGTCACGCTTCATCAGATAAGCGATAAATTGCTAAGCGGATTCATTCAGAGGAAAATGCCTTCATGAAACTTCTATTCACAGGATTCAGTCTTGCAGCGGCGCTGGTTAGCACAGGCGTTGCTCACAGTCATTGCCAACTGCCGTGCGGTATTTACGATGACCATGCACGCGTTCACTCGATGCTTGAAGACGCTGAGACCATCCAAAAGACTGTAATTCTTATTAAAGAGAACTCAGGAAAGAATGATGCTCAATCCAATAATCAACTAGTAAGATCAATTGCCAACAAGGAATCTCACGCTCAGTCAATCATAGAAACAATTAGCGACTACTTTTTGACTCAGCGTGTCAAGCCCAGTCAAAGTGATTACACGGAGCGGCTCAAAAAGCATCATGCCGTGATCGTCGCTTCGATGAAAGCAAAACAAAATTCAGATCTCCAGCATGTTGACGATTTAAAATTGGCGATCGTTGAGCTTGAGCAATACTACCCAAGGCAATCAGATTAGCCCGGTTAGCAAGGGCGGCTACTATTTTGTCGCCCTTTGAAGTGTTGCCATCCTAAGAAAATAATGTTTGCGGTTATTAATCTAATTCTTTGAGTTTCTTTTTTGGTGACAATGCTAATTATTATCCAAAATTTTAGTTCTTGGCAGATTTTACTGTACTAGCGTTGATTTCCAGGTATTTGGGGATCGAGCCTGCCTCGAAGTCAAGCAGAAGAAAATTAGGATATCTTTTCTGGTTCATGTTTTATGCATTTATAAGCATCATTTACAGTGAATGCTTGATGTGGGTCAAATAAGCCACTTATTGCCTTATGGTAGGGTATTTCTTGAACTCAAAAGATAGTTTTCTGGCCTCTAAGGTTTAGATGGCGTGATGGTGGGTTATCCTGATGTGAAAAGATTTACCATCTCTATGTAGTGATTTGGTGACGATATTGATCAGTGTTGCTGGGAAGGGTCAAGCTAGTGTTTTTAGGAAAACAACAGTGGCGATGCATTTTTCAACAGCGAATTTTCATCGATATGGAAGATCAACAGGTGATCAGCGTGTGGGCCCGTACGGATGTCGGCACAAATGAACAAACCACCGGCTTCCAAAATCTCGTCAGAACTGAAGCTTCGATTTGGGAATTCGTCGACACTTTCATTTGTTTCAGGATTGATCAGAGGCTTGTATGCAGTGCCTTCTCCACATGGCAACAGCGTGAGACCATCCAGTTGCTATAGCAGGTTGGATTGATTAGCAATAGCCATGAGGCTTGATGGTTGTCAGAAGAAAGAGAAGGAGGTGAATGGGAGAAAAAGCGTAATTTGGGTGGCGACACTCTGGTTTAAATGCAGCTGGGCGCCTCAGCTTCAAGAATCAGTTCCAATTCTACCAGGTGCGAGAGTTCCAGCATGTACGGCAGATCAGCTCAATCGTTGAACTAAATCTGCGGGTGCAATCTCAATCGATGGGGATTAGAATTCTCGTTCAGGATGATCAATTAGGAGTTTGTATTGAATGCGTCTGCAGTTTTTGCTGGCGGGCGTGAACTGCGCATGATTAGAAAGATCTGAAGCGGTTCTGCTTCTTCGGCTTACGGATGAGTGCCTCATTCAGAAGGCTGAAAACGGCGGCAGTCATAGTCTCCGTAGTTTGGATCCATGCATTCATGAATGAATTCACATCTAAAGACGTGCATCTTACGATTGAGGGTGTCCTTACCATCTGGCTTTTTCCTGATCGGAGTTGAGGCCACTGATAGAGCGATTGTTAACGGGCTTATTGAACGTACTCATAGAAAAAAGACCCAAAGGTAGTGGTTTTCAAGGGTTAAATCGATGATGTGTTTGTGTACGACTCAGTGCGTTGCATGATTGTCGATAGATAAGAGATCTTAATGAAAGACAAGGTGATTGAAGTCTCCCATTTACGGCCGTCTTATGTGTCAGCCCTTGGGACAAGTAAGCGTCATCAGGCCATGCACAATAAGCACCGCCATTTCTGAACACGTCAAATGTCGCGCCTAGTCATTGCTTGCTGCCATGGGCCGCAGAGAAAAAACCGGCTCACTTTTTTAATTCCTAGGTGATAGCCAGTAAAGCTACCTATTCTCCCTACCGATATGTAGCTCATGTGGCAGCTGAGCAATCCACCGTCCAAACCAAATCACGCTGCTGGTTGTAGTTGAGCGGTGGCTTAAACTAGCAACTTCGCCTGATCCCCAACGTTTGCGGAGCTATGTCAGTTCTGGACGGGATCCAAGTATTAATAGTCCTAGTACATGCCGCGCCTCATAACTGATTGGGGCGTGGTGGTGTTTGAAGAACCCGCGGAGATAAGCAAGACACTAGATTACTGTTGATGTTGATCAGAGCATGCAGTGCCAAATAAATCCTTCTAACTCGGCTTGATCCGAGTGAACGATAACTCAAACCAGAGCCAAATCAGTTTTAGATCGATGCATGGATGCATTGAAATCAACGCTTCTAATCAGGTCCTTCTCTGCTTGAACGGAGAGTGCGGCATGTACCCACTGCCCCGAGATTCCCTGGTAACTGAAGACGTCATGTCCTTTTGGACTGGTCAGTAGATAAACCCGAGATCCATCGCGGAGAAGGTATTCGTTCATGAGATGGGAGATACCGTCGATTTATCTCTCACTAACCAATGCAACGCAAGCAATCGTGAGCTGACCCTGATCGAAGCAGGCGGTCAGACAGCAAAAACCCCGCACTGGGCGGGGCCGTGGGGACCGGGATGGTCAATCAATCGCCAGGTGGGGCTCCTGGCTGAATCAACCGATCGTTGCTCAGCCTTCAAGCTTGGCGGGCTCGGCCTCGCCTTCTCTCAGTTCAGCGTCGATGATCATCACTGCAGCAGGGTTGCCTGCAGCGAACCTGACGCGACCCAGCAGATAGGCGGCTTCGTGTTCGGAGATGCGCTGGCCGTCAACGACGGGATCGAGGAACACGGTGGTGCGCTTGTCGTCATCCTGTTCAGCGGTGCCGTAGAGCTGCAGCACCGAGGCGGTGACATCAGCTTCCATGCGGAAGACGTTGGCGATCACCTGCTCCACATCGGTCCACTGCTGACGCGGTGGCTCGATGGTGTCGAGCACAGGGCGTTGACCTCTGCTGATCAGATAGTCGGCGAATTTGGCGGCATGCTGCTCCTCTTGCTTGGCCTCATCACGCAGGTGCTCGGCAAAGCCGGTCAGCTCGCGTTCAGCGAACCAGATGGCAGCAGCGAAATAGTCAGCAGCTGACTGACGCTCAAGGTTGAGATGGGCTTCCATCAGATCGAGCAGTTCAGCGGACATGGGCTCGGCCATGGCGCGGCCTGCAGGACCGGTGGGGACAGTGATGGGGGCTTGGATTTGTGAAGCTGTCATGTCTCTTCCTCTGGGAGGGATGAATCAGTTCTACATCACAAAAGAGCGAAAGATAGGCGTAAAAACCGAACATTAGCGGATCAAAATATGCTTTTGAGAATCACATTCAAAAGCCGTAAATATGATCTTGAGAATCACACTCAGCAGTGCAAATCTGCTGCTGAGAATCAGTTTTGACTGTGCGTGAGTTATTGAATGAAGCTCTGCGTCACTTGCCGTCTAGAAGTTGAGCCATTCATTACTGATTTGATTGTTTTTGCTCGCATTCAGTGCCACAGCAAGCATCTGAGGCCTTATCCCGACTGAGCTTGGCCCGGCAACGTCCTGAGCAGCACCTGGCATCCGCACGTTTTGGGGTGAACGTGCAGCCGCAACAGCAGCACTGCCTCGGCGGATGGGCTGGCTTGAGAGCCCGCCGGCGGCGGGCATCAGCGGCGCGTCGTTTCAGGCGATCATCGAGCTGCTTCTGGCGCCCGTCGGCCAGCAGCTCCAACAGCGATTGCGTTTCTGCAGGGCTGGCTGTGTTGCTTGAGTGCCAGAGCTGATTGTCAGCGACAAACCATGGTGTCCAGCGCCAGCGGCGAGCGCCCAAAGGCGCCCACCACAGTCGCCCCGACGTGGTGAGCTTCCACCAGCCTTCTGTGTTCTGCCACGGTGTTCTGGTCAGTTCCCGGTGGTGTGTTGCGACGGGGCGTGGGCAGTCCTCACGGCCTGCTTCAAAGGGTTCCAGGCGCGGGGGCTTCATGGCATTTTGGCTACGCATAAGTGCACGTTAAGCCGTACCTCGCTGGTCGGTCCTCCCCCTGTTGAGACCCGTTCATCAGCCATAGAAAGGAACTGTCCCAATCCGGTAGTCACCATGACGACAGATCTCATCAAGTGCCAGTGCAACACCGCTTGTCAGTGCAGAGTCGAGCCTGCAAAAGCTGTGATGCGTAACGGCAAAGCCTTCTGCTGCGAACCCTGCGCCGATGGTCTCGGCTGTGGTTGCCGGTAATTGTTTTTGCCGCTGGAAACCTGACCCTCACACCGCAAAGCCCTGCTCTTCTGAGTGGGGCTTTGTTTCGCCTCGGTAGCTTTGGTCTTCTGCTTGGCTGGCTCTGCAGCTGTAGCAAGCAAAGCTGATAACGGTTCTCAGGACTTAGCCGCGTTAAGTGATAACCATTCTCATTGATTGCTCCAATTATGTAACTCTCAGGCAAGCTTCAGCTTGAGTGCAGGTGTCGGATGTTAGGACTTTGGCAGTCGCAATAAAGCCCATGTGCTGCAACAATCCGAATGCTGATCATCACAAAGAACAGCCAGGTGACAGCAAAGCGCCTGCCAAGTGAATGACCTGTTTGGGTCACATCTGGTCATCTTTTTAAGCTTCAACACAATGGATTTCCATTGTTGAATTTTCTCAAGCGAAACGGACAGCGCCTCTTTCATCAGGGGCGTTTTTTTTGGGCTCAGGCAGTCACATCTGTAGCAGTCAGTCAGGGTCTCCATTCGCATTGCAACGGCGACTGAAAAGCTTGGAGTTTTAGACACGACGACTTGCCCGGTACTCATCAGGGAACCGGGCTGGTCGTCATACGATCACCCGCCTTAAAAGGTGTCGCATTGAGATGTTGGGCTTTCATCTGATGTTTTTTGGTGTTGCTGCCGACCTGATTGCCGCACTCGTGGCGTTTGAACTCTTTGACTTTGCTCAGAGGAAACCCTCAAGGGAGGTCACTTCTGCGGTTGATCAGTAGGCGGTCGGCTAATTCGAGCTTGCCGATTTCTTTGATCAGCTGCGCGTAGTCAATCTCTGGTCTTGCCCGAAGCTTTGTGGAAGTCATGGAGATCTCCGATTAAAGGCCAATGGTGTGAAGCAAGCCCTCGCCGCTGATCAGCTCCGTTGCGATCGCTGCAATGAAGCCGAGCATGGCCAGTCGACCGTTGAGCTTCTCAGCGCGCTCATGGAATCCCCAGCCGGCATCAGGTGCGGCGATTTCCATCGGTGGTTCCATGGCGTAGACGTTGTCATGCCCTTCCAGATCGTGTGTGACCAGACCTGTGGGTGCTTGAAGTGTGGTTGCTGTCATGGGTGTCTCCGAGTGGGACCTGCTTGGTCTATGCCCGCTGGATCACGCATGGAAGTGGGCCAACCGTCCCTGGAGGTTCGGTTTCAGGACCTTTTCTGACGGGTTCCACGGGAGCAGATTCACCTGCTTTTGCAGCACTCAGTCCAAGCTCAGTCAGTGCTGAGAGTCGTTTCCAGCTCATTGGGCGTGCTGGTTTGGAATCTCGTTTCGCAAACTTCAGACTTTCCCTGTTTGGGCTTTGATCAACCAGCCAGCACTGCTCTTCGCTGTATGGCGATGAACGAGTGACCCTTGTTCAGTTTCAGAACACTGTGGTTGCTTGATCACAGCCGCTGCTGACGTTGTTCTGCGATCAGGTGGAGCAGCTGGTTCAACCCGGTGGAGCAGTCATGGCTAAACCGGAGAAAAGCCATTGGAGCGATATGGAGTGGCACCAAACTGCTGACTGCGTAGAGGAGAGGTTTCAAACCATTCAGCAAATGCACAGACTGAATGGAATTTCAGAACTCATGGCGTTGGCTGATTACTGCACGAAATACAATTTGAAGACTGAGTTGATCAGCAAAGAGGAGCATGATGCTCTGATTGACCCAGGAAATGAACATGGAGCCTGGGTTCTTCGTCGAGACGGTGGGATCAGACTGAAAACCACATCGCAGTCAGGAGAGGTGGTCTTCAGTCTTCGTATCGAAGACAACATTTGGGATGGTTATGCAGAGCATGTGGCTGATTGGCATCGATTCGCTGAGAATTCAAAAGCACTCTTTCAAATTCCATCCAAGACCGAAACGAACTGGCTTGTCTGATCAAGCTTGCTACTCGGGAAAATTTTTATCGGTTTTGCGGATGAGGCGTTTACATCACCCCTCCACCCATCGTTATATCGATAACAGTCAGCACTACTCAGCCCTGGCTCTCAACAATTTCCACTGTCTCTGACAGAGAACGACATTCCTTGAGGAGCTCACTCAAAGGTCATGGCCAACCGAGGGGTTGCTTCGTAAGTGGGCCGAAACTGTTGTCGAGCTTGAAGCCGTGTTGGGCTTGATGTCTCGTATGACTTTGATTCGAGGCAAAAGAATGTCCGGTTCATCCAGTCTTGTGAGGATCTGTCTGGTCGTGGCAGATCCGAGACGCTGAAAGAGCGCACCTGGTCGGGTGTCCTTCAGGATTCGCTCAAACTCTGCTCAGCTCAAGAACGTGCAAAACCTCGCAGAATGAACCAGGTTCCATGAATTTGACTACCAAGTGCTTGAACAACTGATCAATAATGGTTGCCTGGACAGCATTCAGCCTGAAAAACGCATTATTAATGGTTTGGCACTGGACATGGTGGTCACTGATTACCGACAAGAGCTGCATGAAACGAAAAAACAATGGACTAAACCATGAGCCTGCATAACTTGCCAACCACGCTGACTCCGGCTGAGCATCATGCCTTGACGAATGCTGTCACCTACTTGCTGAAAGAACGCAAGCGGCAGCAAAGCGAGGCATTCTCAAAAGGAGAAAGACTGCACACTGCCGATCAGAATCTGTTGGATGACTGCTTGACGGCCTCCCTTTGGTTGGCTGCTCAAGATGAAAAGTTCTATCAGGAGTGGGAAGCTTTACCGGCTGGTAGTCATTTGAAGGAGGTCTACAGCGAGCAGGTCTGGAACTGGAGTGATCGTGATATGCGAACTGCTCACTCTGATCCACTGCCGGAAAGTCTGAACTTATAAGCCCTTCGATCACAGCTTCACAGCGCCATAAAGCACAGACAGAATGCCAGGGTGTCGACCTTTTTCGAATGTTGAAGATGAACTGAATTGAGCACACTGTTTTTGGAAGGTTTGATGATAAATATTTTTGTATTGGCGAATTTGTCAAAGGGTTTTTCCATTGCTGTCTGTGGCCAGACCTCTTGAGTGGTCAGTTGAGCGGTTGCTTGAAAGTGATGGCTCAAGTTGACTTGCCATCAGGGTTGATTGCTTTCAAAGCACAAAAGTATGAATCCGATTGATTGATCAACCATTGTCTTGTAACGGTTAAGACCATGGAAATCAAATCTTGCAACCGTGAAATTTGCTATTGATGGACATGGCCAACCACGACCTGTGACAATGATGGTTTCGACAGTCTCTACGACAGAGTCTTTTCAGTTTTCCATCTCTGATTACAGCATTGAGCATCAAGGAAGGGCTGTTTTAGATGTCACCCTTGAGTACATCTACAAGCCTGATCTGGGTAACCCTGAGCTCTATTTCGATTTTCAGCAAGTTGTTGGCTACATTGATAAATTTTTTGTGACGTATCCAAATGAAACCGATTATTGTGAGATTCTCAACAAGAATCTCCCATCAGCTCGCCACCGACACATTGATCAAAGTTTTGGATTCGCTGATTTGTCACTGAATGCCATCACTTGAGCCCATATTCACGACCGCATCGCAGACAAGAGCCAACCGTTGGTCGTGCCTTAGAGCAGGGCAATGAACAATCGATCTGTGGAGTCGCTTCAGATGGCCGACCTGATGACTGATGCAAGCATGACTTGCTAGAACTGATCCCACTGCTGATTGATTAGGGCATGAGCAACCACTGGGTAAACCGCATGACCGTTCCTGTTGTTCGCGTCAAAGAGTTTGCAGAGCTGTCTGCCTGCTACCAGGAAGCGTTGAAGGATCGTGGTGCTTTGGATTGCACATACAAGCTTTGGTCTGAAATGACTGCGGCAGAGAAGGCCAAAGTCGCCAAAAGATTGCCAAGCACCGCCAACAACTGGTACGTGAATTGATTGAGAGAGCTCAGTGAGAAGAGCTTCGCTGGTCTACTTCTCTTTCTGATGAGAACAACTCACCCGGTGAAAGCGACGTTTTGTTCATGGTGCGCTTTCAGATCCTGAACTGCGACAGGTTTTTAGAGTGTCTTGAACTTTGTCTGATCTTGACCAGACTGAGGACAGTCCATACAGGCATCGTGCAGAGATGACCCTTGAGGCCGACCACTCCACACTTTTGCTGATTGCTCAGGTGATCGCGCTCAGCGACGGGTCGATCTCTGAGGAAGAGGAAAGAATGATTCAGGGTTTGCCCGAACGTCTCGGCTTAAAAGCTGTGCCCCGCTTAACCCAGGAAAGCTTGCCCTCACTGTCGAGCCTGGGAAAGCAGCTCAGCAGCCATGGTGATCGTTGTCTTGCGGCGAGGATTGCAGGATTAGTTGCAGGAGTCTCGCGGAATCCTGATGATCAGCAAGACATCAACGCAGATGAGCGCTCGGCCTATCGGGAACTGATCAACTCCCTGCAGCTTGAGAACAATGAGCTTGAGGAGATTGAATTCAGTGTCCGCCAGGAATTAACTGAAGGAAAGTCTCTCCTTCAAATCATCGGTGATGCGCTGTTTGGTAAAGGTTCATGGCCTGATCAGGACATTCTGCTCAAAACCCCTGAGATCCCTGGCCTGGGTTAGTTCTGTGACCACAACTGATCGACCGTTGGTGATGAGCCAGTGGTCGTCGCTGGTAATGCTTTATTGCTCTTATGCGAACAGTTTGGGGTAGCGGATTGACGCAGACATCATTTGCACTGAATTCACTGCTTCTCGTTGATCTTGTTATCAAACATCCACTTCATCATCCCCTTGCTGTCGTTTTTAAAGGAGACAATCCCAAAGCTCACCAGGAAGACCAGCGAAACAGTGATCAGAACCGCTGCGCTCAGCTCGCTGATCTCCAGATTGCCAAATGACAGTGTTGTCAAGATTGAACTTTTCATTCAAGGCTTTCGCGCCTTCCTTCCCTGGGGACTGAGCCAAGAATCAAAAGCATCTTTTCGTCGGGAAAGATCTGATCGCCAAACAGAAAAAACAAAATCCAATCCGGCATCTTTTCGACCATAATTTTCAACTTTAGCTTTGGGCTTCGAGTTGGAGTTTCTCTGTTATGGCCGCTTATTAACACTCAATATCGCTGTATCCGATTTAACTTGGGCATAGTTGCTTTTGCCATTTGTTTCCCTAGGCGAGCGCGTCGGCATTGCTTGGATCGGGCTGTTGATCGTGACGAACGAGCTGGATGCAACCAAACAAAAGGGGCCGGATGAATCCGGCCCCTGCCACCTGCGTCTTCTGATGCTGGCAATGAAGAGGCTCTGCGAAGCTCGCGCTTAACGTCTTGAGATCAATGGAGCCTCATCTGTCAGGACTGAACTTCTGTGTCCTGACGTTGCTCAGTGGTTTCGGCGTCTGCCGAATTCGTGCTGCGTTGACAGCCGCCTGAGCCTGCGAAAGCGGGAGCTGTGATCAGAAGCGTTGCGCAAAGAAGCGTGCAGAAGCGAAACATTGTTGTGAATCAAGTCTCTGAATGCTGGCGAACGATCCCCTCTGACCGCGAGCATCAACCTTGAGACAAAAAAAGAGGCCGGATGACTCCAGCCTCAGTGCCCGATTGCATTGATTGTGTCTGTTCAAAGTTCAGCCGCAAGCTTTTGTTCACACAGTCGTTAGGCGATGACTGATCCCAAAGCTCGTCTGTTACTTACTGGCTTGAAAATCCCTGTTGATGCATAGTGCATTCATCACAGGGTGCGACCGTGTTTTGTATTCAACGGCTTTCAGACAAAGGCTGGGTTTGCATTGCCGAAAACCTCAACCTGCTTGAAGCCAGAGCGAAAGCAACGCTGTGGTCTCAGGAGCAGGTCGCTGCTTTTCGAGTGGTCAGTCGTGATCAATCCGACATGCAGTTCCTTTGCCGGGATGGAAAAATCCTGGTGGATCTTTCCGAACCAGCGGATCTGGCTGCTGCTCTTGAGGGGCAGCCATCCGTCCTGATGGAAGACATTTCCTGGAAAATTCTGGCGGAAGCCAATTGAATCCTCTCATCATCGATTCCTTGGCTCTAAACATAAAAAACTCTCTCCGGTAGATCTGTACGTGGCGTGCATAACAATCGTGCTGTACGGGTACGAGGCAGGCTTTAGTCAACGTATGAGTCGCTACAGCTTTCAATGCTGGGCAAAACTTTTCAACCAGTTTTATAGCTTGAGCGAGGATTAAGTAAACCGCTCATTTTGGTAGAGCCCAGCAAAGCAAAGGCTGATATCTTCAGACATGTGCTTGAGTTCATCTGCAGTCCTGTAGTGCTGGCTTTCTTCTGAGGTTCGACTAGTGCTTGTGACTGAATTTGAGGTGAATTTTGTAGCTCATCCTTTCCAGTGGAAAGACTGGCTGGCTCACTCGTTGTTGCCTTGCTCGACCCAACACTTTTGAATCTCTAAAGCAAGCGAAGCTTCAAGCTAGAGATGCCTTGGGGACATTAGCTTTAGATGTGTGGTTTTCTGGAACATTTAGGGCAATTCAAGTGGAGCGGCGTTGGCATGCTCCACAAAGAATGCTCAGCAAAGGACCCACCCAGATCTTTTGTGGGATTATTGGAGCATGAACTTGAGATTAGTCGGCTTATGCTCCTTTCCAAGGTTGGGTATGAATCACTATGTGCTCCTCAAATTTCTTGGCTTCACTTACAACTACCGTTTGCTGATGCGCCATCTGTCAAACCTCATTCATCAGCAAAATATTGAATTGTTTGACTGGAGTCCTGATTGGCCACAGAGGACGCTTTAACACTGATTGCTGTTGTTCCCCTTTTTTATCAGCGCAGACCTTTTTGCCGTCGGTTTCATCATCAGAATAGCGACCAGTATGAATATTCTTAGCGATGAGTTACAACACAAAAACACATGCATGGGGCTAACGACAAAAATTAAGTCGTACATGTTCGTTTATCTGCATCAGCGCATTATTGATCTCGAAGTGGGCTTTAGGGGCTAATTTTCGTGTTCAGGACACTATGTTTTGCTGGGAAAGAGTTTATGCCATTGGCATTCTTGACTCCTAAATTAATTATGCTGTTTCAAGTCTCAGGACTGATTCTTTATCAACCTTTATAGACTCGTGTCGTCTTTATAACTTGTCGGGAATCCGTATACCATTTGAAGCCTTTATCAACCTTTAAAATCTTGGCCTTGTAGACAGTCGGTGGATTTTTGCCCAAGTGATAAATATCAGCCATGACACTCTTCTTCTCAGAGCGCAAAATCCGCTCATCTTAGGCTCTTTCAAGGGATGTGACTTCTGATGGCGTTACTATTGATGTCCGGCATTAATAGTAAATAATAATAGCTTCCCTTCGCTATGATAACTAAGCTTTTAACTAGTCTAAAATTGCTCTAAAATGTATCGGGAATCAATGTTTTTTTGTGATCAGCAATGTTGCTCATAGTGGTTCTTGCTGTGTCATGCAATGGATACCACCTCCACCAAAATTAATGGATATACATCCAATTTGAACAATTTCTCGACCGGGAAATTCAGTTTTAAATGTGTCAAGTACTTTTTGATCCTTATCTCGGGTGGAAGTTGGTAAGCCTGGTTGCCAATATCGTGGCAAGAGGACTACGCCATTAGTTACTAAAAAATTAAGGTAACTTGATACGGCAATTACTTTGATTTCGTCAGTCATTGGGAATGGACAGCCAAATTCGTATTTAACATCTAGAGCGTCATATCCACCGTCTCCTCTTGTCATGTTGGCATAGAGATGATCGGTGTGTGGGATTCTGACTATCCGAAATGGATTACCATCCTGATCCTTTGCTGCATTGAGAATTTGAAAATTACGTTCTAGACGCCGCCGATTTTCTCGAGCTATGGGATCCTTGGAAGCCTCTTCTTCAGATACTTCGGCCAACAACACAGTACTTGGAGACGAAAATCTTGCTACCTCATCAACATGTCCGCCTGCTGTCGTATTCGGAGTCCAGATATCATGGTTACCATCAGGACCCTCTAATGGACCAGTCCAGGTTGAATCGTCTTCAGCAATTCCTTCTTCAAGCCAAATAATATTACTTACTTGAAATAGACGATCAAATTCAACTTCCATATCTTCAATTGACCACGTTGGATTCCGCTGGCACTCGACGGACTTCACTGCAATCATGGAGCCTTTGCCATTGAACTCTCTTCCGCCTCCTTCGCCGATTAGCTCGGATGAAATTGTGTCAATCTGAAGTTCGGTGGCAATTAGTTCATTGGCATGTTTGGCCAACATTGAATGTGGAGAATCAGCTGATTCATAGCCATAACAATCGAAGTCCATTAATACCATTTTCTTTTTTTTATTATTATCAACTACAAAAATTGGGCCTGGATCACGCACCCAGATATCATCATGGGGTACATCATGAAACGTCACTTGGTTCATGTTTATCGATGCGCTCATCAACAAACGCTCAACATTGATTCTGCTTGCTGCGTCGTTAACCTGAATTTTTACTCTCACATGAGGTGTCAGAGTCCGAATTATTTCGATGTACATCGGTACAGCCGACAATCCACGCTTATACTCAAAAACTGGCCAAGCAATCCAAATTGCAGCATGTTGCTCAAATTCTGCGGGAAAACGAAACTCTCTATTATTTTCCATAGAACTTAAGTCTTAAGGCAAGACTAGTGACATTCATAGTCTTACACCATCCCTATTCATAATGCAATGGCGTGACACCTGATTTGCTAAATCTAAAATGTATAACAAGTATCTATCTGGTTAAGTAGCTATTTCTAGTGATTGACGTCAGCATCGTTGCCAGAAAACTTTGTATTCTGAGTGTCTAAACGCTTCACTTCTTCCAGAATCGTTGTTCAACTTAGAAAGTGTTCTTGATTATTTTCATTGGGTTGGCTGTGTCGTTTTTCTGCACTGGCTTGCTTCAGCAGATTTATCATAATGTGTCGGATCCTGTCGCTTAAGATCAGTTTTGTTGCGGTATCTGCCGCTCCGAATTGTTCATTATAAATTTCACTAGGTCTCCTTGATGAATACGACTGTGCTCTGGTTTTTGATAAGTTCACTTGTCTGATTGTTAATCCGCTTGATTGTTTTATTGCTTGCCATTGTGGCTGACCGCTAATTCATATTGCGGTTCTTTTTCAATTCAATGGCAATCGAACTGACTACAGAAATCTCTTTCTATCCATCCTCATGACGTTTTGTATTCCGTCTCTTATTTATCTGGTTGAATTCAACGCTTCAGTACCTAGCCAACGCTGAATTCGACGATCACTATCGCTCAGGTCCTTGGGCTTGTGCCGCTTCAACCTGCTGTTCTTCTAATACTCTTACCAGCTTAATAATGTCGATGGTGTTATGTCTGAGCCTTCAATTATTGAAAGGTATATTGGTACCCTACGGCGATTTTGTCTCCACTGCAACCTTCTTCAGTTCATATGCAGTAGATGTAAGTTCAGAGCAAGCTGATTTCCCCATTATAGTTATCAGTTTGCTCAGGCAAGATGTTATGTTGTGCTCAAGAGACAAGCGTGCTCTGGCTAGAGCTCGATATCTAGATTGATGGAATATTGCTTGAAACCAAGTTTTTCCCAATAATTTATCGCCGTTAGATTTCCAGAAAAAGATTCTATTTTCAGCCGTGTAGCTCTTCTTTCTTTACTGAATTCGACAAAACGCTTTGTTAAATCCTGTCCGACGCCAAGCCCTCGAAAATTTTTGGATACGTGTAAGCTCTCCAATTCAGCAATATGCCTGAAATTCCAGTCAAGAGGCGTTCTTATAACTGCTCCATACGCATAGCCGACAATTTGCCTCTCTATCTCTGCGACCGCTAGCAAACGATTTTCATCGGAAATGTACTCAACAAGAAAAGCCTTTGCTTCAAGAGAAGTCGCCCATGATGGATTGAATCTTGAGTCTAAATCAAGATGAAATTCAAGTTGTTTGAAGTATAAGAAAGCAATCGTCTCTAAATCGGAATCATGTGCAGAACGAACTTCGACAGCAGATTGATTGTTCATGTTTTGAATTCAGCAATGTGATGATTTATGCGACAGTTTCGGGCAAAGCCCTTAAGCAAACTCCTGTCCCCTGAATCATGGACTTCCTTAAGCCACTTCTTTTCACATTGCTTTTACAGCATTCTGAAAAGAAATTCAATTATGATGCTGGCAAGGTTCATAGCACCATTGTTCGTTTCCGGATTACGCATTCTCCGTTAACAATGAAGTATAAATTCCATGCTATTTTTCCGATTACGAGGAGATGTTGATTGATGCTCAGTCAATCTCAACTCCTGCTCTATCCGCCCTCTCCTCAGGCGGCGTCGGCTACCGGTGAGTGCTTTTACTTTCATCGAAATATCTGGCAGAAACATCCTGCAAGGCATGAAATAACGGCAGCAAAAGTTTGAGCATTGCTTCAGTGAGGGTCTGATACTGGACCAGACCCCCTCTTGAGTGAAGGAACTTAAACTTTTCGTGAGTAATACTCCACCACCAGCAGTTCATTGATCTCCAGAGCGACCCATTCGCGTTCGCACTTGTTGATCACCTTGGCGCTGAGTTTGGCCTTGTCGAGCTCAAGGTGGGGTGGCACATTGGCGAGGCCTGGGAATTCCAGGTTGCCTTCGGCCAGCTTTTTGCTGCCCTTGCGTTCACGCACGGCAATCACATCACCGGCCTTGCACTGGTAACTGGCGATGTCAGTGACGCGACCGTTCACGGTGATATGGCCATGATTCACCAGCTGGCGAGCGCCAGGCACTGTGGGGCCGAAACCGAGACGGAAGCAGACGTTGTCGAGACGGTTCTCGAGAAGTTTGAGCAGGTTGGTTCCTGTGGAACCGTCCTGAGCGCGCGCTTTTTTCACGTAGCGCACGAGTTGGCGTTCGGAGACGCCGTAGTTGAAGCGAAGCTTCTGCTTCTCTTCGAGACGGATCGCGTATTCAGAGCGCTTGCGACGGGCTTGGCCGTGCTGACCGGGTGGATAGGACCGCTTTGCGGCCTTCCGGGTGAGACCAGGGAGGTCTCCCAAGCGCCGCGTGATCCTCAGACGAGGGCCGCGGTAACGAGACATAGGTGAAGAAGGTGTTGGACCGTTCACGCCGGAGAAACGCCATGCTGGACTTGAGTCAGCTTTGCGTTTTCGCATGCGCGAACCACCGATCTTATCCGGCGGCTTCTCCAGCTCCCTTAGAGAGAAGTTCAGCAAGGCCGTCGCCCAGCTGATGATTGCGGTGATTGGTTTCTATCGCCGCTGGATTTCGCCCCTGTTCGGCCCCCGTTGCCGCTTCATCCCCAGTTGCAGTGCCTACGGACTGGAAGCCATCCAGCGGCATGGCCCCTGGCGTGGCGGCTGGCTCACTCTGCGCCGGATCGGTCGATGTCATCCCTTCACTCCCTGCGGCTGTGACCCCGTCCCCGATTGAGACCATGCAGCTGATCCTGTTCAGCCGGCAGGGCTGTTGCCTCTGTGAAGGATTGGAACAACGCCTTCGGGAGCTTGACCTCAATGGCCTCAGGCCAACGCTGAGTTTGGATGTGATCGATATCGATGCTGCAGGAATTGATCCGGAGCTGCGCACCCGTTACGACCTCGAAGTTCCTGTTCTGACGCTGCAGGGCAAGCCCTTGCCAAGGGTGTCGCCACGCCTGAGCGGTGAGGGACTGTTCAATTGGTTGCAACGGCACTGCACCACGATCGCCGGATCGGACTAGAACGGCCTCATCTTTAGGGGGCTTGTGATGACGCAGACGCTCCACTCGCTGCTGAAAGCTGTGCTGCTTCCAGTGCCTGCTGGCCTGTCCAATCCAGGGGTCACTTCGATTACCTGTGATTCCCGAAGTGTTGGTCAGGGCTGTCTCTTCATCGGGCTTCCGGGTGAGCGGGTGGACGGTGGCTGTTTCTGGCAGGAGGCTCTGAAGGCAGGAGCCGCGGCAGCGCTGATCGGTGAGCAAGCCGCGGCGTCGCATCCCCCCTCCAAGCAGGATCCGGTTCTGGTGATCCCAGAGCCGGTGTCTCACTGGGCCGGAGAGCTGGCTGCAGCCTTCTGGCAACACCCTTCCTTGCGCATGCAGTTGATCGGTGTGACCGGCACCAACGGCAAAACCACTACAACGCATCTGATCGAACATCTCAGCCTGGAGTGCGGCCGTCCTGCAGCTCTGTTCGGAACTCTGGTCAATCGCTGGCCGGGACACAGCGTGACGTCCACGCATACCACTGCGGTTGCGGATCGTCTGCAGGCCCAGCTGGCAGAAGCATTGACCAGGGGGACACAGGTGGCGGCCATGGAGGTCAGCTCCCATGCTCTGGATCAACAGAGGGTGGCCGGTTGTCGCTTCTCCTCTGCTGTGTTCACCAACCTCACGCAGGATCATCTCGACTACCACCCCTCGATGGAGGCCTATTTCGAAGCGAAAGCGCGTCTGTTTGCCGATCCCTTCCTGGTGGGTGAGGGGCCCCGGGCAGTGGTGAACGTTGACGACCCCTGGGGGCGACGCCTGGCTGATCGCCTTGGCGATCGCTGCTGGCGCTGCAGCCTCGACGAGGTGGCCGATCTCAGCATGCGCGACCTCGAAATGACATCCAGCGGTGTGCAGGGCACGCTGCTCACACCCCGCGGAGAGGAACGTTTCCATTCACCGCTGGTGGGCCGCTTCAATCTGATGAATGTGATGCAGGCCGTGGGCTCCATGCTCCAGCAGGATCTGCCGCTGTCCCTGTTGCTGCAAGCCCTTCCTCACTTCCGTGGTGTGCCTGGACGGATGGAGCGGGTGCTGCCCTCCTCCTCTCCCTCAGATCAGCTCCCAGCTGTAGTGGTCGATTACGCCCACACCCCCGACGGTCTGCGCAGTGCTCTTCAGGCCAGTCGTCCATTTGTGGATGGGCAGCTGGTGTGCGTGTTTGGCTGTGGCGGAGACCGCGATCGGGGCAAGCGTCCTCAGATGGCCTCCATTGCCGCAGAGCTGGCTGATCGCGTTGTGGTCACATCCGACAATCCACGCACGGAGGATCCTCAGCGCATTCTCGATGACGTGGTGGCGGGTCTGTCTTCAGGCATCGACTACCAGGTGGAAGTTGACCGATCGATCGCGATCGCTCAGGCGATCGCTGCGGCCCGGCCCGGAGACCTTGTTCTGATTGCGGGTAAAGGTCATGAGGACTATCAGATTGTTGGCACCGAAAAGCTGCATTTCGATGACCGGGAAGAAGCGGAGAAAGCGCTGCGCTCCTGGAACTAGCTATCCATCGCTGACAGGCTTCGAATCTGATCGCTGAGCTGCGCCAGCTCGTTCTGACTTGTGCAGACATGGGTGCAGGCACGCAGGCAGATGGGATCTGCCAGATCTCGGATCCAGATCTGTTGCGCACCGAGTGCTTTCACCACCTCAGATGGTGTGACTCCTGCTGTCTCAGGGTGCATCTGAAAACTCACGAGACCAGCCGGCGGCGGGCCGTCAAGCAGTGGGGAGACCCCAGGGATCAACTGAAGCTTGTGCCAGAGCTGTTCGCTCAGCGTGCGGATGTGCATGAGTCGATCGTGATCGGAGCCCTCCTGTTCCAGCAGATCAAGCGAGCAGCGCAGCCCAGCCATCAACGGCACGCAGCTGGTGGCCACCTCGAAGCGACGGCTGTCGTGATGGAAGGGGTCTGGATCATCAGCCACAGCCCGAGTCTCGTCCTGAAGGCTGCGCCAGCCGATCACGGTGGGATGCGTCTCCGAGAGCATGCGCTCCGAGAGCGCCACCCCACCCAGCCCCTCCGGCCCACAGCACCACTTATGTCCCGTGAAGGCATAGATGTCAGCCGCTTGTGCCGCCTCCGCAACGGGGATCTGGCCGACGCTCTGTGCTGCATCAACGAGGAGATAAGGCTTTGCAGGGTGCTGTTGCATTTGTGACGCCACAGCTGTGATCGGCATCTGTTGACCGGTGTTCCACAGCAGATGGGACAACACCACGAGGCGGGTTCGGCTTGTGAGCTTTTGCTCAAGTGCAGCAAGCACTTCGCGATCGGTGCGGGCCTGCTCATCACCTCCGCACCTGAGTTGCTTCACCGGCAGCACGTGAACCTGAAGCTGAAGGCGGCGAGCCAGTTCATGGCATGCGGCCACAACGCCAGGGTGTTCACTGTCGCTGATCAGGATGTGGTCGCCGCTGTTCAGCGGAAGGCCCCAGAGCGGCAGCACACATCCCGTGGTCACGTTCTCGCTGAGGGCGAGTCGATGTGCTGGCACGTTGCACAACCGGGCCAGACGCCCGCGGGTGCTGTTCACCTCCGCACTGATGTAAGCCCAGATGTCGGTGGTGAAGGGGCCGAGTTCCTGGATGCGTTTCCAGCTCGTGGTGATGGCATCCAGCGAGGGCGTTGGCAGAGGACCCTGCCCGCCGTAGTTGAAATAGGTCTTGTTGGCGAGTGCGGGGCAGTGATCTCGCATTCTGACTGGACTATTGTTGATATAGACGTCGATATTGGTCACTCTCTTCAGCA
Organism: Synechococcus sp. MIT S9509; assembly: GCF_047303035.1. NCBI lineage: Bacteria > Bacillati > Cyanobacteriota > Cyanophyceae > Synechococcales > Synechococcaceae > Synechococcus > Synechococcus sp. MIT S9509. The sequence continues at coordinate 76,189 of NZ_CP138940.1, forward strand.
AAATGCCCAGATACATCATTCTGGTTTGTCTAGCTAACACTTGCAGTGCAGGGTTCTGAGTGTCTACCTAGCAGTGCATCGGCATTCAATGTGGACAGTGCCAGGAAAAGCGCTGAATCAGGCACGGGCACAAGCTTTAGCCTTTCTAGCTGGTACAGATAGGGAGTTCAGACTGGTAAGCAAGTAGTAGCGTAGCACTGAAGAGAAATTGATCAGGTACAGCTCTACAAATGAGAAGGGGACCTTCGAGATGGGTGAGGCTGTAGCACCTAGGTTGTATCCATCACCCAGTATTAGCTCTCAAGTCTGTATTAGATCGCCTCGAATGTTCACTAAAGAAACACTAAAGCTAATAATTAAATAGCTATTGCTACAGGCCCTACATCACGAACGAGAACCAGCAGCTTGAACTTATGAAGGCTAGAAGCATGTCATTCATGCATTTATTGCATTTAACTTTAAAGCACGCCTAGTGCTTTGTACAAGGAAAGATGCTGTTAAATATGTGAATAATCTACTTATAATTATGACCCGCAACTTTGCGAAAACGCAGGTTGCTCATTGCTATTGTCAATGGTCAATATTGCCCGACAGACAGAAGGCCGTTGAACGCGTATGGATTGGAAAGTCAGCCATCTTCAACCCATTAGCAAGAAAACAATCGTTAATCGCAACAAATTTTTTGAACTGTCCATGTCTAAAGAGTGGATATGGTCTAATTGTATATTTATTATATTAAATTGGATTAAATAGGCTGTTGTTCCGCGGGGGGTAGCTGGATTTGCCTGAATAGGACTTGCATAAAGCCCACATTTCCCTTCAATAGTCAGAAGACTATGATTTAAAGACATCCCGTAGCATCAGGGATATTCCAATTCGTCCAGACTTGAAAATATCATAACACAACTTATTGGGCGCTCTGATTCTCTTTGTCCAAGGCTATAAGTGTATTTATAGTTAATTGCCCGGAAATCATCCTCTGGATTTTAAGTCTGGCTAAGCCATGCAACGATTCTGTATCTCAGATCATTAGATCTGAGATACAGAATCGTTGCATGGCAAAGGGACCAAAACTTCGATCAGATCTACATTGATGGCCAACTAATTACTAAGCTCTCACAACAAAAAGTACTAGCTCTGGACGCAAATGCTGAAATTTTAACCGCATAAAAGTTTTTTCAAATAATAAATATGCTTACAACTATGAAAAAATTCATAAAGCCTACATCATGCTATGGACAGTAGCGAGAGGAAAGAACTATGAGCTAAATTCGATTGGCATAGAAATCAAGATAGAGGCTCATGAAGATAATTCTGCAACGGACAATTATATGAATAGGTAACGGACACCAAAAGTGGTCCGCTTACAAAAGAAACAAACGAGATTGATTGAATCTGGCAGATCAAAAACAATAATCTATTTAAGACCGCGCTCTCGCTTCTCTGCCTTCCTGTTGAGCCGCTTTTGAATGATATAAAAATCATAACCGTTCTCAAAATGTGAGGATAGCATTCACTTAATTGAAGGCGCATCAGCCAAAGAATCCTTTAAATCAGATGCTGAAATCCTACTGAGTTCGGCTTATTGCGAAGCAAAAAAGGTGCGTTTGGGATGCATGAGCTGGTTGTAAATAGGCTTGAAGAAATGGCAAAAGACAATTTGTTGCGGGCTGAGCAAGCGGGTGTTTTGGGAAATGATTTAAACACGTCTCTTAAGTACGGTCTGAATGCGGATTACAAAAATCACGCTTTAGTCGCTTGAATGAGCGAAATAACTGAGCAAAAAGACTGGTTAAACTAGAAGATCTAAGACAATAATTTACCACTTTTAATAGAACCTGCTCAGAGCATCACGCGCGTAATTCATGTTGATAAAAGCTTGCTTTTGAATTCACACTATATTCCAATCAAAACAGCAAAAAACCATTTGCAAATTACCGAGCTGACTAATTAAAGCTTCTCTTTGGGTGCAGCTATTGGATAGGTCTATGATAGATTTAGTGTTGCTTAAGATCAAGTTGGGAATCGATTTATATGTCTACGCATGCTAGCTTAATGAAAACCATACTATATAATTATTAATTAGTATTTTCTTTGGATAAGTAAAATAAATCAACAAAACATGAAGCCTTTGGCTGGGCGATTGAGTTCAGCCCATAATATTTTTTTAATATTTATCCAGTGAACCCAGTGGAATTTGGTCATGGGCTTAGTGCATATTTTTACTTGAAAACTTACGCGTGCGAAATATAATAGATATGAATAATCAATTTGCTATGACTTCGCGAGCTTTTGATTCTGGCAAGCTTGATGTCAAAAAGTCTGATACAAAATACACTGTAAGACTTGTAAAAACAAGTAATCGACAAAAAAAGGTTTTCGAAAACTCTTTTGCAGTAGCATACCCCAACGATAAGCCCCTTAGTTTATCATCAAGCGAAAAGGACAAATGGAAATTTGACCCATCCTTTCGCAATAATAAAAGTGATGAAGAAAACACATACAATTATATGGAACTTCATCGCTTGAGATACGCGGGAACTAATACCAATGCTGACCTAAGAAATTATACCTTAGAAGTTGTAACAAATAATAATCAAGTTAGGCCAAAAGAAATGCTGCTCTACGTCGGTGATGCATTTGCATACAACGATGATCCTATAAGTACGTCTGGAGGTAAAAGTAAATTTGTTTTTAATCTCGCTACCGCTACAAATAGCGATGGCGTAGTTGAAGTTGCAAATTTTCTCAAAAAAGGGGAAGACAAAGGAGTACGCAACTTTACTTTACAGCCGAGATATAAGGATAAGCCAGAAGATTTTGGCGCTGATTCAATTGTAGTATCAACTGGACCTGAGTATTATGAACCTACTAAATCTGACAATATTCAGACAATTTTAGCGAGTAATTTAGCTAATGGCACAATTAAGGACATTGACGTAGATCTTGGCGCCCAGGGCGTAAAAAAATATGAATACAAAATTGGTTCAGTGGCTAAAAACATTTTAAGTAAGAGTAATTCAGAACTAAAGCAAGATATTCATCTAGTAATAGATGGCAAGGTTAATGCCGCCACGAATTCACTTAATCAGTTTCTGATTTATAGGGAAAAAGCTAAAAAGGGTGATCCGCTGAATGAATTCACTTCAGTAGGAGTTGGTTTTAAAAATAAGATTTCAGTAACGGGAGACTCTAAAAATCCCTTAAATTTACCTATAATATCTGGTGCTGAATTAAAGCCTTGGAACTATGCCTCCACGCCGGAATTAGGGATATTCGAAAACGCATTGCTTCAGCTCTTCTCTAGTTTCGACGGAAGCGATGGACCCTCAATTGCAGTCCAAGGCATCCAATTCGGTGATGCACCAAAACGTCATATGGGCTCCGTACAACTTAACTCAAAGTTTCAAGGTGATATTGTCACGCAAGATAGATGGTCAAAAAACGGCAAAGCTACAGGATTCGAAGACAGACTTAAGGAGGTCATAAAGGCTGATGTGAAGCAAAGTGGGATATACGATTGGAATTATGGACTTACCAAAAATGAAGTCCTATTTCAGGACAATCAGTTGGTCGCCTGGTGGGGACAAAGCGATGGGTTGGAATCTCATTCTCCCAAGCTAACTCAAAATAAAATCTTTTATTTAGTTGGTGATGATGCAATCAAGGTAAATTCTCGAGATGGAAAATACTTAGAAACTACTATACACAGTGGTCCTTTCGGATCCGCAGCCAATATTAGCAGTTTTGGTTTGAGCAATGGCCCTGTAAATAACAACACAATAGAACCTTATATTCACCGCACGATTCAATACGCTGACGAATATTCTGAATTTGGAGGAACTATTGCGAATAGAACTTATTTCAGTAATGAAATGGTAGACCCAGAAGGTAAAATTCCCGCCGGTATTAGTGATACTACGATACAAAATTTATACATACCACAGATGGATGATAATGGTTTTCAAGGCAATCAATATTATAGGCAAGGCATAATTGATACGACGCAGAATAATTACACGGTAGGCTTCGGCGCACCCAATTGGGGCAATGTCGTAAATAAATATAGATATAATGCGGGAGGTTATGCATTCAATAACTACCAAAATTATTTAGCAGATTACGTGAAGGATGTGATGGGGCTTGATCCAGCATTTAAAATTGCATTTTATCCCAACTTTAACGAGAAAAATGATCTCTATCAGTTCACTTTCGACATGGAGGATGGCTACGCCAATGAAGCAACTGAACCCTTTTTAACAAGTAAGCAGTTCATGTTTCAGATTGATCGAAATGAAAATGTGGTGCTATTGAAAGATTCTAATAATAATAATTATCGCCAATATATTGATGTTAAAGGCATTACGATCAATAGAAAGAAAGTTGAAAATGCTCTTGAGCAAGATTATGTTGCCGGTGATGCTTTCCAGCAAGATACTGCTAGCGAAACAAATGAGCTTCAACCAGACGTTTTAACTGGTGTGGCTAGTAGGTTTAGTGAAATTCTTTCGACCAATTTTAATGATAATATAAATGCTAATGATAAGCTTGTCTATAAAGGTAGTGACGATTTTAAAACTCATTTTGTGATTAAAGATTCAGAAAATGATGGCATTATCAATGGAGGAACAAATTATGCATTGTTTATCGCAAGAAAAGGCGAAAAATTAGCCGATGTTTTTGAGTCCGAGTATTCCTTGGAGTCCATCCCTTTTCAAACAACAGGCGGCACTAAGTACTTTGTGAGTTTTGATAATAGTGCTATTAATAGCTTTATATATAGCCGGCAATCCAATCGCGAGTACCAGGCAATACTTGGTGATCTCGACAATAAAGAAGCTGTTCTCGTTAAAAATATTGGAAGCCTTGCTAAGGATACAAGCGACAAATTTGACTCTCAATACTTGTCTTTGATGATATAGTTTTTAGAACAAGCTTGCTTGCGCTAGGCACGATAGGTGTTGATTTGATTAAATTGAGCACCAATAGTTTAGTTAGCAATATCTAAATTAACCACTATTTAAAATTTCTATGCGCACGATTGTTGCGAAATGATAGATAAGAAGTTTGTATTCTGGAACCTTTGGCCTTGCATTTGATTTTATAAAAAGACATGGTTGTGAACTTTGTTTGCTTCAAGGGCGGGCATTGGGCCTGATTTTTACTTCTGAAGATGACTCAAATCATGCAAACAGGAATGCGTTCTCTCTTTAGCCCCCCCCCCCCCTAAACGCCAGGAAAAGCTCTGACGTTCTCTTCAAGGGTTAGGAGAGTGCGAAGGATGGCAATAACTAGTGACTTTCTATTTTCATTATTCAGATGACGTTGATATTGGCATTCCTCTAAGCCGAGAGATTGCTTGGAGAAGAGTTACTAATTGCCATGACTAGATTTTGTCAGCCATGGCCAAAACTCAAGTTTTGTTGAAGTAGGTCTTGTTGGCGAGTGCGGGGCAGCGTTCTCTCAGCATTGGGGATGGGGACCTGACCCCATGATCGCTGTTCAGCTCAGGCATTGCTGTCTTCTCAGGCTGCTTCAGACGTGGTTGATCCGAGAGCTGCATCAGGCGAGCCCCACCGTGTCCTTCGCGAATTTCAAGACTTGGCGCAACTTTGAGGTGTTCACTCAGACCATGGCTACGTTGCGTTTGTCGGTTGGGTTGGTATCACCGATGGCCCTGGTGGACTGGCTCTGGATTGTTCATCCGGTGTTGGCGGTGGTGTTGATCTACCCCCTCACCGGGATCGTGATACGACTGTCGGTGCAGACACGATCCCGGCGGCTGAAGACCGCGAAACCGCCTCCGACCGTTGGGCGTGATCACAGCGATCTCGGACGCTGGCTTGCTGCGGGTGTGGTGGTCCTGGTGATTGTTGCGCTGATCGTGGCCATCGCTACGCATGCGCCTCTGGATCAGTTTCAAGGCGGTTGGCGTCGTGCTTTCACACTTCTGCTGGTGCTGATCGGAACCCTGCTCAGTCTTGGGGCGCTGTGGATTGCCAAGGCCCCCGGCCTGCGGCTGGCCTTCGTTGTGATCACCTGGGCTGGTGTTCTCGGCCTGGGAGCTCAGCCGGAAGTCTGGAGAGTGTCCGATGACCCGTTCTCTTCGGGGTTCTGGCAGTCCCATTACTGGTCGGGTGTCGCCGTTGTGGGCCTGATGCTGTTTTCTCTCGGTGCACGGCCGGAGATTCTGCGCAACCTGCGCCTGCGCCGTCTGCATGTCACGGCCAATGTGCTCGCGGCCCTGTTGTTCGTGGTCCAGGGCATCACGGGGACCCGTGACCTGCTGGAGATTCCACTGAGCTGGCAGAAGCCGACGATCTATGCCTGCAATTTCGAAGCCCGAAGCTGTCCGCCGCCAGCACCTCTCCCTCCCGCGTCCGAGCCTTAAGGGGATGGGTTACTGCGTTGATCACAAGCCTGACCCGCTGAATCCGGATGATCCGGATTCCAGGGCTGGGGTTCAATGACTCCGAAATCCTTCACCACCTTGAAGTTGCCGGTGTCGTCGGCCTGGCCCAGCAGGGAGCGCTTGTTCAGATGTTGACTTGCGGTGATGGTCAGCAAGCCCTGCGGAGCCTCGTAGCTGGTTCCGATCAGCTGTTGACGTACGTCTTTGGGATCGGTGCTGCCGGCACGTTCGGCGGCGCGAGCCCAGAGATGCACAAGGCTGTAGGCCGCTTCAGCGGGGTCGTTGATCACCCGGTGAAATCCATAGCGACGACGAAAGCGCTGCGCGAATGTTGTGGAGGCGTCACCAGCCAGCGATTGGAAATAGCTCCAGCTGGCATAGGTTCCCGAGGTTTTGTTGATGCCGATCGCAAGAGCCTCTTCCTCCGAGACGGACAGGCTCAGGAGTGATAACCCGTTATCGACCGCTTGCGGGCCAATGAGGCCGTTGCGAAAGAGCTGCTCAAAGAAGGCGAGGTTGCTGTCGCCGTTGAGCGTGTTGATCACAACGACAGGCCCACCTGCACTGGCTTGTCGAATGCTCTCGACCAGTGGGTTCACCGCAGCACTGCCGAGCGGGAGATAAAGCTCAGCAAGCACGGTTCCACCTTCCCGTTGCACCTGGGCGCGCATGATGCGATTGGCGGTGCGGGGATAGACGTAGTCCGAGCCGATCAGCAGGACGCGTTTGCTTCGATTGGCCAGCATCCAGTTCAGGGCGGGTTCTGACTGCTGATTGGGAACCGAGCCGCCGTACACCACAAAAGGTGAGCACTCCTGACCTTCGTACTGCACCGGGTAAAACATCAGCGCGTTGCGTGCCTCCAGAACGGGCAGCATCGCTTTGCGACTGGCCGAGGTCCAGCCTCCGAAGATGGCCACCACCTGCTGTTCATCCAGTAACTGTTCGGCCTGGCGGGCAAAGGTGTCCGGATCGGACATGCCGTCTTCCTCGACCGGCTGGATCAGCACGCGTTGGCCATTGATCGTCAGCCCGCCGCTGGCGTTGATGTCCTCGATCGCCAGTCGTTCGGCTTCGGCAACCGTGTTTTCCGACAAGGCCATGGTTCCGCTGCGGGAGTGGAGCAGGCCCACGCGCACCACGTTGTTGTCGGTCTTGGATCCGCCTTGAGTGCAACCGCTGATCAGCAGAGTGATCAGCAGTGGGAACAGCTTCTTCCGCTTCATCGACTTCCCCAGCTGACCAGGGCGGTCAGCACCAGCGCAGCGGCTGAGATGATCTGAAAACGCATGTCCGCTCGATTGATCCGGCGCATGGTGTTGAGCTTCTGGTCGTCGGGCGCGGCGGCATAGGTGTTGTATCCCCATGTGAACAGCGCGAACAGGGCCATGGCGATCAGATAGCTGGCGGTGAACAAATCATCGAGAAAGGTGGTGTAGGGAAGTTTCGGAAGCGAGGAGTGATACGACTGCTGCAGAAAGATGAGTGTGAGCAATGCCGTGGATGGGATGGCGAGCCGCACATCGGACAGTGTTCCCTCCACGGAAGGAGCCATCAACACAATCGAGTTGATGATCATCAGCGGAATGACCCAGTTCACGATTCCAGGCCAGAGATTCGACTGGTAGACCACTTCGAGTCGCACCTGGCTCATGTGCGGTCGATACCAGGTGCCTCGACGGTTATTGGTGCGTCGCAGATAGGGCGTGAAGTTGGCGCTTTCGAGCTGATAACCGCTCAGTGAGCCAAGCTCGCCAACCAGGTTGTCGTTGTGAGGTTCGGGCAGCAGGCGCAGCTTTTCGTATTTCTGAGACGTCCAGAGTGGTTTGAGTTCAACAATGATCGGCAGTCGCAGGATGTCGAACGGATCACGGCGGAAGTCGACCTCGTCGTCGTAGAAGCGGCTTGAGAAGTGATAAAGCTGCTGGCGTCTGCCGCCGGAGAGCTCTCGTGGCGCCTCCGTGGATGGTTCGAAGGTTGAGTCCCACGTTTCGATGCGGTTGGCCAGTGCGATCAGTTCGCCGGGATCGTTGCCATGTTTCTGCAGCAGCGCTTCCACCTCCGGGAGCCATTCCAGCCAGATCTCTCCGTCCGCTGTGAATGTGCGTGAGTTCAGATTCAGCTCATAGATCTTTTCAAGATGGATGCCGGCATAGATGAACGGGTGCTTGCGCACCAGCTCTTCCGAGAGCCTGACCTCCTCGAGGCCGGAGGGGCCCTCCATCAGTTCATTGACGGAGCTGCGGTCGAGCAGCTCTGATGAGTCCTGGCCGATGAAACCGCGTCCGCTGAGCAGCAGTGCGATGCTGAGCGCTGCGAGAAGCACCCATACGAACAGGCTTGGACGGGGCAACCTCCGCATCAACCGCTGCTCATGCCCTCACTGATGACTTCAGGATGGCTTTTTGAATTGGGCCTGTCAGTGCAGTGGTCTGCTCAGAGAACCTGAACCACTTCACTCACTTCGGGAATGCATTCGCGCATTTTGCGCTCGATTCCCATCTTCAAGGTCATGGTGCTGCTGGGGCAGCTGCCGCAGGCACCCTGCAATCTCACTTTGACCACAGGTCCATCGATCTCCACCACTTCCACATTGCCGCCATCGGCCATCAGGAACGGGCGCAGTTCATCGAGCACCTTTTCCACATTTTCAGTGCTCAGCGGCATCGTTTCGGTGCTCATGGCCGGTTCGGTTGCGTGCTTTCCCACAGGGTAGGCAGGCAAGTGTCCGGATGGATTCATACCCTGAGAAGCAGGATCACCCGACGCGATGGATCGTTACGACGCCGTGCTGGTGGGAGCCGGAATGATGAGCTCCACCCTGGCTTCGTTGCTGCATGCCCTCGACCCGGGCATGCGCCTGCTGCTGGTTGAGCGTCTCGAGGCGCCGGCGCTGGAGAGCAGTGCCGCGGTCAACAATGCCGGCACCGGCCATGCCGCCAACTGTGAACTCAATTACACCCCTCAGCAGAGCGACGGAACCGTATCCGTTGATAAGGCCCTGGGGATCAATGCAGCGTTCGAACGCAGTCTGGAGTTCTGGGCCTCTCTCTGTGAACAGGGTGTTCTGAACCCCGGCAGTTTTCTTCACCAGGTGCCCCATCTCAGTTTTGTCTGGGGTGAAGAGGATGTGGCGTTTCTTCAGCAGCGGCATCGGCAGCTGCATGTGCTGCCGGCATTCGCGGCGATGCAGTGGAGCTCGGACCCCGGGCAGATCAGCGACTGGATGCCTCTGGTGATGGATGGGCGACGCCGCGGTCAAACGCTTGCAGCCACCCGCATCGAGCGGGGACTGGATCTTGACTTCGGGGCTCTGACCAGGGCACTGCTGCTGCCCCTGCAGACCGCTGGAGCACTTCAGGTGATGTACGGCTCCTCGGTGCAGGGACTGCGGCGTCCGTTGACGGAGTCAATGACCAGCTGCGACTGGCAGCTTGATCTGCGCGGTCCGTCGGGCCGACGCAGGGTGCAGGCTCCGTTTGTGTTCCTCGGCGCCGGAGGCGGTGCTCTGCCACTGCTGCAGAGCAGTGGCATTCCCGAGGCGGCCGACTACGCCGGCTTCCCCGTGAGCGGCCAGTGGCTGGTGTGCGGTGAGCCGGGGCTTGTGGAGCGCCATCACGCCAAGGTGTACGGCAAGGCGAAGGTGGGCGCACCGCCGATGTCGGTGCCGCATCTCGACACCCGCTGGATTGAAGGCAAGCGCTCCTTGCTGTTTGGTCCGTTTGCAGGGTTCAGCAGCAAATTCCTCAAATCAGGCTCCCTGCTGGATCTGCCGCTGTCGGTGCGCCCCTCCAACCTGCTGCCCATGCTGCAGGTGGGGGTTGAGAACCTGCCTCTGGTGAAATACCTGATCAATCAGCTGCGCCAGAGCGAAGCCGACCGGATGGAGGCCTTGCGCGCCTTCCTCCCACAGGCCAACGCGCAGGACTGGAGCCTTTCGGTTGCCGGTCAGCGGGTCCAGATCATCAAACGCACGCCCGATGGTGGACGCCTGCAGATGGGCACTGAAGTGGTGAGTGCCGCGGATGGATCACTGGCGGCGCTGCTGGGTGCTTCCCCCGGGGCCAGCACCTCCGTTCAGATCATGGTGGAGGTGCTGGAGCGTTGCTTTGCTTCAAAGCTGGCCACTCAGGCCTGGCAGGAGCGTCTTCGACAGCTGATTCCCACTTACGGGGAGGATCTCAATGCCGATGAGGAGCTGTTGCGTCGCACCCGCGAGCGCAGCAACGCCCTGCTGGGTCTAAGCGTCTGAGCCTTCCTGTTTGCGCATGCGCTGCTGAATCACGCCCGCCACAATCGCCAGGCCGAACATGCCGAACACGGCTCCGACCAGCAGCAGTTTGCCGCCGCTGAAAATGCCAGCGCCCAGGGCCACGATCGGCCCACTGCTCAGCAACACACTCACCAGCAACGGCAGCGCGAAGGCGCGCCAGGGGATACCGCCGAGGCCTGCGGCGTAGCTCACGAAATCGAACAGGCCTGTCATCAGCAGACCGGTGAGCAGAAATGGATTGCCTTCCAGTTGGTTGCGGCTGAAGCGCTCGATGGTGGTCATCGCCCCCTCTCCCACCAGCTTCTGGATCGGGCCGCGTCCATAGTTGCTGGCCAGCAGGAAGGCCGCCTGGCAGAAGATCAGATCGCAGATCACGATTGTGATGAAGCCCGTCTGGAAACCCAGAAGTGCGCCGGCCAGCAGTGAGTAAGCCGTGCTGGGCAGTGCCGGCAGAATGATGCTCACGCCCCGCAGGAACAGGATTCCCAGAGGGGCCCAGAAACCAAGGCGCTCCACCTGAGCCCGGATCGGTTCGAGCCCGTGCACATTGATCAGGTGAAACAGCACGGCAAGCCCGGCAATCACAGCTGCAATCAGCAGGAATCGGCGAAAGCGGGGCACAGGCAGGCAGGTTCAGCGTGCTGAAGACCTTCCCATATCGATGTCATCTCCTGCGACCACCGGTATCAGTTGATATACGCACGCCCCTGTTGATCAGCGGCCCGGATGGCATCCGCCACCGCTGCGGCGGTGACTTCGAAGGGCTCGTTGTGGCTGCTTTCACCAGGGATGACGGTGCGTTCCGCAATCCGCTGGATGGTTTCGTCATCGTCGGGGTTGATCCCGATCTGCTGCAGGGTGGTGGGGAGTCCCACGGATCGGCAGTAGCTGAAGATCTCCTGGATCTCAGACTGGGGCTGGCCTTCCATCACCAGTTGGGTGTGCAGTCCGAAGGCGACTTTCTCGCCATGGAGCATGGCGTGGCTTGCCGGGATCTCGCTGATGCCGTTGTGAACGGCATGGGCAAGAGCCAGGCCGCCACTTTCAAAACCAAGCCCCGACAGCAGATTGTTCGCTTCCACAATCCGCTCGAGAGCAGGGGTGGTGGCGTGGGCATCCACGGCGGAGCAGGCAGCCGGGCCATCCGCCAGAAGGATGTCGCAACACAGCTTGGCCAGGGCTGTGGCTGTGGTGGTCGGATAGCCCCCCACCACATTGCAGCCATGGCTTTGCCGGCAGCTGCGGGCTTCAAACCATGTGGCCAGTGCATCTCCGAAACCAGCGACCAGCTGCCGCTTGGGCGCCCTGGCCACAACCTCCGTGTCAACAAGCAGCAGCAGCGGATGGCGGTTGTAGAAGCGAAAGCCCTCCACCGCTCCGCCATTGGTGTAAATCACAGAGAGAGCACTGCAGGGGGAATCGGTGCTCGCCAGGGTGGGGGTGATCACCACCGGCAGATCCAGTTCATCGGCCACAGCTCTTGCCGTGTCGGAGGCTTTGCCTCCACCAGCACCCACCACGGCTGAGAAGGGCTGAGTCGCCGCTCGGGCGACCAGACGATTGATCTCCTGCTCGCTGCATTCACCAGCGAATGCCTCCACCACGGGGGTCACACCCACAGGGGGGAGGGTGTCCTGCCAGATCGGCGCCAGTGTTCTGCGGGCCGTGCCACCGGCGATGAACAACACCGGACCGCTCAGGCCGAGGCGCTTCAGTTCCGTGCCCAGTTCCCAGGTGGCGCCGGGACCCTGAACATAACGTCCAGGCGAGGCGAACACCGCCAGTGGACGATGGTGATCACGACTGAAATCTGTGCGATATCCCATGGCCCAGCAAGGCAGTGATCATTCCCTAGCCAGGTCTCAGATGTACGTCAGTAGATGTATGTCAGTGCCGCCGGTGCTGAGCTGTGCTGCCGAAGTTGCGACCTCGCGGTGAGCATCAACCTGGATGACCCCCGAGGTTCACCGTGATCACACCGGCTGTGATCAGGGCCATGCCGATCAACTGACCCTGGCTCGGCACCTGGTTGTAAACCAACAGGCCGATCATCACGATCGCCACGATGCCGATGCCACTCCAGAGTGCGTAGGTGAGGCCCATGGGGAGCACCTGGACCACCCGTGACATCAACGTCATCGAGATGGCGTAAGCCGCCAGTACCACCATGGTGGGAACTGGCCTGCTGAATCCCTGCGAGAGCTTGAGGCAGGAGGTGCCGATCACCTCTGCGCCAATCGCCAGCATCAGCAACACCCAGGGCGAATTCATCGATGTGTAAACCAGGGGCATGAACTATTCAACAGTCCATTCCATCAATCCTTGATTGGTTCAGTTTCGAAAGGAGAGATCAGCCCATGTCTACGGTTCGGTAGACGATTGGTGGTCATGGATTCTGTTGTGCTGTGGTTTTCTCTTGGCAATGACGAACATCGAATCACCCGCTTGATCGGCTTTGAAGCGGAGTCGTGAGCTGGTTATCCAGCCGCTCGAAACGATGTCTGAACGGAGAGAGATCCGAGTGTGTCTGAGTGAACCGACCGAGGAGATCGGTTTCACTTCGATTGCGCTGATTCTGAACGTGCTGACGTGATGGTCCGCCGCTCTCTGGACAGCATCCAGTTGCAGGTTGACCGGTGCGGCAATCCAGAGCAGCCGCGACGCCACTACCGGCGCTGAGTGTTCATCCTGATCAGGCTGTCTTGCTGCTGATCGTTGCTCCCTAGGATTGAGTCAACGCCTTGATCAGCCCTCGACGGGATTCCGCCAACCGCATGACCGACGCACCCGTCTCACGGATCCGTAATTTCTGCATCATTGCCCACATCGACCATGGCAAGTCGACGCTGGCCGACCGTTTGCTGCAGGACACGGGCACGGTGGCCAACCGGGACATGCAGGAGCAGTTCCTGGACAACATGGATTTGGAGCGGGAACGGGGCATCACGATCAAGCTCCAGGCGGCTCGGATGAAGTACACCGCCGCTGATGGAGAGACCTACACCCTCAATCTGATTGATACACCAGGCCATGTGGACTTCTCCTACGAGGTGAGCCGCAGCCTGCAGGCCTGTGAGGGGGCGCTGCTGGTGGTGGATGCCAGCCAGGGTGTGGAGGCCCAGACGCTGGCCAATGTGTATCTGGCCCTGGAGAACGATCTGGAGATCATTCCGGTGCTGAACAAGATCGATCTGCCCGGCGCGGATCCGGATCGCATCAAGGAAGAGATCGAAGCGATCATCGGGCTCGATTGCAGCAATGCGATCCCCTGTTCAGCCAAGACAGGGCTTGGGGTGCCTGAGATTCTTCAGGAGGTGGTGGACAGGGTGCCGCCGCCGGCGGATGCGGTGGATGAACCCACCAAGGCGCTGATTTTTGACTCCTATTACGACCCCTACCGGGGGGTGATTGTGTACTTCCGGGTGATAAGCGGCCGGATCAACTGCAAGGACAAGGTCCTGCTGATGGAAAGCAAGAAGATTTATGAGCTTGATGAAGTGGGAGTGATGGCGCCCGACCAGCGCAAGGTGGATGAGCTGCATGCCGGCGAGGTGGGCTATTTGGCTGCATCGATAAAGGCCGTGGCTGATGCCCGTGTGGGTGACACGATCACCCTTCTGAACGCACCGGCCGATGAACCTCTGCCCGGTTACACCGAGGCCAAGCCGATGGTGTTCTGCGGACTGTTTCCAACGGAAGCGGATCAGTACCCCGACCTGCGTGAAGCGCTCGACAAGCTGCAGCTCTCGGATGCTGCCTTGAAGTTCGAGCCTGAAACCAGCAGCGCCATGGGCTTCGGGTTCCGCTGCGGTTTCCTCGGTTTGCTGCACATGGAGATCGTGCAGGAGCGGCTGGAGCGCGAATACGGCCTGGATCTGATCGTCACCGCACCATCGGTGATTTATCAGGTGAACATGATCGATGGCTCAGAGGAGATGGTGGACAACCCCGCCACGCTCCCCGATCCGCAGCAGCGCGAATCGATTGAAGAGCCCTACGTGCGCATGGAGATCTATGCGCCCAACGACTACAACGGCGCGCTGATGGGGCTTTGTCAGGAGCGCCGTGGTGAGTACGTCGACATGAAATACATCACCACCGACCGGGTGACGCTGATTTATGAGCTGCCGCTGGCCGAAGTGGTGACCGACTTCTTCGATCAGATGAAGACGCGAACCCAGGGCTATGCCTCAATGGAATATCACCTGATTGGTTACCGCAAAAATGAACTGGTGCGCCTGGATGTGTTGATCAACGGTGAACGGGCTGACCCTCTCACCACGATCGTCCACCGCGATAAGGCCTACAACGTGGGCAAGGGTCTGGTGGAAAAGCTCAAGGAGCTGATTCCTCGACAGCAATTCAAGATTCCGCTGCAGGCGTCCATTGGTAGCCGCATCATTGCCTCCACCAGCATCAGTGCCATGCGCAAGGACGTGCTGGCCAAGTGCTACGGCGGTGACATTTCGCGCAAGAAGAAACTGTTGAAGAAACAGGCCAAAGGCAAGAAGCGCATGAAGGCCATGGGCAAGGTGGATGTGCCTCAGGAAGCCTTCATGGCGGTGTTGAAGTTGAATCAGAGTCCGTGATTGGAGGTCTGGAGTCAGAGATCATCCACCTTGATGTATTCGCCTGAGGTTCTGCTCGAGAGAAGTTGCATCCACTCTGAATCAAGCCCAACACTGGTTGCGTTGATTTTGATGGCTTTATTGCCATCGATGACCCGTGAAGCATTTAACGATGCATAGTAATCTGCCACTCCGTCGTAGTCGGAACTGTTCCACGATCCATTGCTTCGATCTTTATTGGGCTTGCCGTCCGAGAGAAAATAAACTGTGTCTGTCAGTTCGTCATTGAATGCATCGTCGAGTGGATTCCATGGCATGGTTCCACCCCAATAGACCGGATCGCTTGAACTGAGGCTGTTAATAAAGGTGATGGCAGATTGTCGGGCCTCAGAATTGGCAGGGCCCAGCTCAACAAGATTGTTTCTGCTTTGAGACCAGGTTTTGTTGTTGCGTTTACCATTGGTGCTGAATGCAGAGAGCCCAATTTTTGTGTAATCAGGCAAATTATTAACGATATTGATCATTTCGTTTTGCAGGGCTTCCATGCGCGTAAAACTGCAGATTCGATATGTGCGGTAATAGCCTTTCTGCGGATCGTAGAAGCGACGCCGTGTGTTTCCATATTCTCCGCTCCAGGCAACACATGCACTCATGGATCCAGATCCATCTAGGATAAATCGAACATTATTGCTGGTGATGTTCTGGAAAAATGCCCCACCACTGTATCCATTTCCTTGATTACCATCAGTTGCATTAAAGCCAAATCTCACACGTTTATCGGCGCGCGCAAATGCGGCAAAATATAAATCCTGTTTGGTCTGAGACTTCGCTGCGTTGGTGTCTTCAAGGAAGCTGGCTGAGATCTGATAAGGATCGTCATTTTTGGAGTCATCGAGCTCGTAGGGGTCGATGAATTTCACCAGTTTGGTGTTGACATCAGTTTGGACTCTCAGAGCCGGTTCCTGAAATTTTCGTGCTGGTGTTTTATCACCAGAGAATTCAAAAGTGACACCACGTAAAATGGTATCCAAATTATTGCTGTCGGGACATTGTTCGTCCTCCGCAAGATCATTGACTTTGCATGGAATTGTTCCGATGTCATCTAAAACAGAGGTGATGAAGAGCCCTGCTTCATATTGTTCATTGTCATTGGGCTGCACCTGATCTTCTTCCGTAACGTACTTTCCATCCATCTTTAGAGGAGCTCCGCAGCGGAGCAATGCATATCCACGTTCATCAGCGCTCAGTCCTATGCCGTAAATGACAGGTTCATCCAGTTCCATCATGTTGACTCCAAACACTGGCTGGAACCCTTTCGCTTTGGATAATCCCTGGCAGAAGCTCACAACATCCTGATGGGGGGTAAGGTCAGTATGTTCCTCACCTTCTTGTACACCATCTGTTCGCACCACGAGTAGATTCATGCTGCGTTCAATCTCAGAGCGCATGAGGCGTACACCTGTGGTGGTGTTTTGTCTGAGTGTGGCCTTGCCATGGGATTCACTGATTAAGGTTTGGGTGCTGCGCAGGCCCATGGATGCTGCGCCAACGATCAGTGTTCCCGTTGTAACTCCAACGAGAAGTTCGGGAATCGTGAAACCTTTTGACCGTTGATTTTGCGTTTTCTTTTGCATTATTCTAGGCATCAAGTGCGTGATGGGTGTACCTATATGCGTTTAATCTGCCATGGTGTCTGCCTTGCTTGGAGAGATAGAGGCTGAATACTTTCTAAGCAAAATCTTAGAATCATCATCATGTTTTTCTGCATGACCCGCTGCTCACCGAAGATTCTGGATTGGCCAGTGCCCAAGTACCTTTTGTGATTTCTCCTGCTCCGTTGATTTCGACACAGCCAATACTCAGTTTGTTTTGACTTGGGATGCAGGATGTTGGATTCTCTGTTGATGCTGCTTGCTCATGGCAAATCAGAAAGGTAATGGTGTCTAAATTTGCCGTGGTGCCTGGGGGCGTTAAGCCAAAATCTGTTTTGCTGACAGCTACGCGAACTTGCTTGGATGCCGGTGTTGATTCCTGTTGAACGAGGCGAAGATTATCCTGCGATTGCCCCGTTAGTTCGCCCAGACGGTTTCCGGGGTAACCAGTCAAGCAGTCAGGGTCATTAGTCTTTTGGCTGATTTCAGAATTACAGCATTGCATGCTCGTCTGCTCATTTTTTCCTTGGCTGAACTCAACAAGAGTTTCTGGTTTTTGAAAAGTAAATGTTGCGGGGAAACTGATTTCACAATTTGTTTTGGTTTGACCCAATTTTGCTTTTAAACTCAACAGCCCGGACTCCAAGGAGTGGACATAGCGATTCACATCCCCCTGTCCGCGATTCCTTGTGATCATTGGAACCGTGATGGCGGTTGATGCTGCAAGCAGCGCCATGGTGACGACCATCTCAATTAAAGTGAACCCTTTGTTTATCTTTTTCATTGCAGGCTATAGCACTGAGAGGAAAAGTTGGGATTGATATCAACGATCCTTTGTTCTGCGCCGATTGATGATTCAGGCGCCTCAAAGTTATATGTAAGCACCAGAAGGTTTGGATCTTCGCTATTCCAGTCCATGGCAACCTGAGGATCAGGGGAGTTGCCAGTTATATCAACATTCTGAAGATGGTTTTTTAAAAACGCACTTGGATTTTGGCAGGCTAGGTTTAAATCAGTGTTCAGGCCTGATTCAGCTTGGATCGACTCTGCTGTGAGGTACGAATCATGCATTTGAACCAGTTGAATATGGTTGTTGATTGCTGCTTCGATCGAGTTACGTGAAGACTGATTACTGCTTGTTGCCATCGATGAAACGCCCATGCGACCCACTCCTGTCATCACGGCAGCAACAACAACTCCTGAGATGAGACTTTCGGCCAGCGTGAAGCCCTCCGCCTGCTTTTTTCTTCTGACCTTGTTTCGAAGTGGTGATGCTCGATCGTTCATGTTCATCAGGGCTGTGTTGAATGATGGATGGCTTTACAAGGGGCTATGTTTTTGAGGTATGGATCTGATTAAGTACATTATGCGATCTTTTGATCTGGCTTAGATGATTGAAGACTCAAGGGTTGCTTTGTATTCAGAGTGATTAATCTGAGTGCATTCTGAGATTTTTTACCAGATTTAAGAATGTTCTACCATCGCTCGAAAGTGTCGAGGCTTGTTCCGCGAATCGCTCGCGTGACCATGCGTCCATACCCTGGATAATTGAAACGATCTTGCCATCCCCAGAGGTTGTTGGCTTTTTCAACGACTGTTGTATTTCCAGATTCTGTTGTCAGTTGGAAGGACGATGGATTATTGAGTGGGTCCACCACGCAAATGCTTGCTGCCCAGGCCAGACCATTTAATGATGCATTATCAGCTCGAATCGTTCCCGTTGGCATATAAAGAAGTGCGTAGGGAAGATTGTCGTTGGAGAAGCTTAAAGATCGCACTTTACTGTCGCAGGCTTGCGTAGGTGCTGCACCCCTGCTGGCCATGATCACGAGTTGTTCAGGTTTTTCATTGCATTTTGAACTGTTTGCACTCACTGCGCATAGCTCGGCGCTGTTGCTCAATTCAATGGCTCTGGTGATTCTTGCATCATCAGGATAAGCAATAGGCTGATCAAGGTGTAAAACAACGGCTCTTGATTCGTCCGTTTCGATGTGGAGAGACTTTGAAGATAACTTGATGTGATCTATATAAACATGACAATCAAACTGGTTAGATTGTTTGCAGATGTCTTGCTTGGATAGGATGATTACTGATTCTTCCGGATCAATCTCGAGCCCTTCTTCTGCCAGTGTTCGAAAATCTCCGGAATCTTCGATTTTTCCTGATGCGTTGAACTTATAATCGCCAAGATCGGTTTTGTCAGCATCGCGCACACACACGGCTTCACCGCATGGCAGGGCGGGGTAGAGGATTAAATTCCCAGCGGAATCAACATCGGGAGCGCCGTCTTGATCGCGATCAGCTGAAGCAGGCGGACTGTCATCAAAGCTCCACATTCGAATAGTGGTCTCACTGTTTTCGGATGTGGTGTCATTGATGGGGTCTTTCTCAAAGAGGGTTGGTGGCGGCATCCCACTGACACCTCGATTCATTTCATTGATATTGATTGGCCAGATTTGATTGTTTCTGGTTTTTCCTGCAAGGTTGAAATTACTAGACCCCACATCATTGAGCAGGGCAGAATCGCTGCAGCTGTTAGCGTATTGCAGCGCGGAATAGTTATTGGTTCTGCTGGTTAGATAAAAAATATGTCCCGGTCCAACAATTTCTGTGTCGTTCAACCGAAGGTTGCGACCACTCATCACACTCCAGTCGCCAACACCGGGAACTTTGGAATTCACATACAAGGATCGGCGTAATAATGCCTGTGCCAGTGTGGTGTCGCCACGCTTTACAACACCTTCAACGTAAAAAGTGCCTTCTCCATTTCCAGCCGTGGCTGTTGTGTCGTAACTGCGGAGTCTGTAGCTAATTTGAATATCGTCTGATCCCCCATCGGATCGGATGCTTCCATCATTGATGACTACTTCTGGCGCCAGATCTTCTGTTCCAGCAGGATATGCTGCAGTGTGTTTTGTGACTGGTGTGCAGAGCTCCACCAACTCAAACCCTTCAGTGTTTGGGAAGGCCCAACCATTTTTTCCTTCGCTGTTGTTGAGGGATAGCAAGAATCCAGTGTAGTTATCCCTATCGTTGCGATTAAGGTCGCCAATGATGCGATTCAGGCCACTTAAAGCCGCAGATTCAGCCATCTGTTGATAACTTTCCGCTGAGCCTAATTTGCGTGCCATGATCTGGCGAATCATGAGCCCTGAGCTTCCAGCAAGCAGAACAGTGCCCATCAGCATGGCCACCAACAGGGCCATCCCTTCTTCTGCTTGGGGGGTTGATGGTCGAATTGATTTTTTGGAAGTGTTGATCAAAGGCAGTTTCTGCATGACTTAGCCACAATTAAGAACGTCTTCATTCTCGATGCCATTGCCAGTTTTTAAATCACTTGCACCGTTGCTCACATTGAAGCAGGATTGTATTGCAAATCGGTTTTCATCAATTTCTTCAGTCTCTGCTGCGTCGCTAATGAATCTGGGTGTTGCTGTTAACGTGTAAACCGAATCAGTTGGGCCTGAGACAGCAAGCTCGTATATTCCATTTGGAAGAATGATTGGTGAGGTTAATTCTCCAGTTGCTGGACCATCGTTGGTCATCACCGCAGCGATGCTGGAAAGCTCATCCCACCTTGTAGGTAGTTCGCCTGTGGCATCGATATAGGCGCTGATGATTGTGGGTATAGACGCAATTTTGGACTGAATTTCTCTTTGGCCACTCTTTCGCATTGACTCCATGTAGTTGGGAACCGCGATGGCGCTCAGGGTTCCAATGATTGATGTTGCAACTACCACTTCAGTGATACTGAATCCATTGAGAAGTATTTTCTTTTTGCTGAATGTAATAAGTTTGTCATGTAACTGGCGTTTCTTGCGCATGACCTGGCCTCGTGTGAATTTGTGAATTTGGCACCTTGTAATCAGCATGGGTGAAACGGCCCATGCTGATTGATTTATCAGTAGTTTGTGAAACTCAACTTGCTACTGCTGTTCCCCATTCTCCAGTCACTTCTCCGTCATCTGAGACTTCAATAACGCAGAAAGTATCCGTATTTCCGTCCGCGACATCTGCTTGGCATTTAGCTCCACCGATATCTGCTGCTGTGAAGGCATCTGTATTCGACATTGCCGCACCAGACTGGCAGTTTGTACCTGCAGCGCCTTCGACAAAGGTTATTCCTGTTGCTGAACTTGCTGATACTGCATCAGGGCTGTCAAGAACTGCATTGGTTGCGCACTCTTTCGCAAGTCCTATAAGGCTGCCGTTAATTGCACCTGCCTCTGCTTTGCTTTTCGTTCCTAAGAAATTAGGAAGTGCGACCGCTGATAGAACTCCAACAATCACAATCACAATCATCAACTCCACCAACGTGAAGCCCTTTTCAAGTGCGTTGCGACCTTTCTTGCGGTTGAGCATGGCCAGTTGCAGTCGGCTGTTGAGAGTGGTCATGGCTAAGGGGTGTTTGTGAATGGTTGAGCACGTCTTGTGCTGACAGATTCAGCATCCCTTTTTTGATTGGGCTATACAGGTAATGAATGGCTAAAGCTCTCTAAGAAGGCTCTTAGGTTTCCTCTCATTCTTTGAAACAACAGTCGCTGCCTTCGCTGCGGGTGTGGCTGCAGTCCACTGCCCTGCTCACGGTTGTTGCCGGATATGCCCTGCTTTTGCTTCTCAGCAGTGTGTTCGCCGATCTGCAACGACGTGAGCGTCATCAACGCCTGGTGCAGTCATTGGCTCCACAAGTTCATACAGGTCGGCTGGATTCAATGCCTCTGAGCAGTTTTGGCCTGAAGGTGACTCTTTTGCGATCTGGGCCAACGGAGAAGCCACGTCTGCAGACTGATGCCTCCGGCGAGCGCTGGTTGGTGAGTATCAGCCGGTTGCCGTTATCAGATGGTGAACAGCGCTGGTTTCAGCTGCGTCAGAACGTTACGCAATCACTCGAGCGACAGCGGATGACACACCTGTTGCTGATCGCAGCGGCAGGTGTGTCGATCCTGTTCACGGCGTTTCTGCTGCGGCCAGTGCTGCGGCGAGGACTGGTGGTTCCCCTCAACGATTTTGACAATCAGCTGCAGAAGCTCGAGGCCGACAATCTCGGCGAGAACCTGTTGGATCCTGCAACGCAACCTCAGGAACTGCGTGCCATTGCGCTGGCGTTCAACAATCTTCAGCAACGCCTTGCTGCTGCCTGGAAGCGTGAGCGAGCCTTTGTGGATGGCGTCACTCATGAACTGCGCACGCCGATCACGGTGATCTCCGGCTATTCCCAGCGTCTGCAGCGGCAGGTGTTGCCGGCATCTGCAGAGCGTTCAGCGCAGATGATCAGTTCAGAAGCGCGGCGCATGTCTGATCTGCTCAATGTGATGCGCGATTTGGCTCGCATTGACGCTGGAAAACTTGCCATTCACAGTGAGCCGCTTGATCCAGGCGAACAGCTGCTCAATGCCTACGAATCGTCGTTAGGCCTCGCGCAAGGTCGTGTGCAGCTGTCTCTGCCAGGTGCTGAGCCATGGCCCGCCTTGATGGCTGATCCTCAGAAACTCCAGCAGTGTCTGCAGGAGCTGATTCGCAACGCTCTGCTTTACAGCTCCGGCGTTGTGCGTCTCCAGGTTGAGCCAGCCGGTGACTGGTTGGTGCTGCATGTGCTGGATCAGGGTGCTGGTATTGCCGCAGCCGAGCGATCACTGGTTTTGCAACGTTTCAAGCGGGGTGGCAGTTCCAGCGGTACCCGCGGTATGGGGATTGGATTGTCTTTGGTGAGCGAGCTGATGCAGTTGATGGGAGGCGAGCTCGTGATTGCTGACGCCTCAGGTGGAGGAGCTGATATGCAGCTGCGGTTCAGGCTTGCGGTAGCCGGGCCATGAAGCCCACGCCGCGCACGGTGTGCAGCAGCTGCGGTTCACCTTTGACCTCAACTTTTTTGCGCAGGTAACCCATGTACACATCCAGGGAGTTGGGATCGCCCACAAATGGTTTGCCCCACACCCCCTCCAGGATCTGTTGCCGGGTCTGCACTTCGTTGTTGTGCTTCACCAGGTAGGTGAGCAGGTCGAACTCACGTTGGGAGAGAGACAATGTTTTGTCTTCTCTCTGCACTCGACGTTCGATCAGGTCGATCTGCAGATCGCCAAGGCTGAGGCTGTCTTTGGCGCGTTCAGAACTTGCAAACTGGCCCCGGCGCAGGCGGGCGCGGACGCGGGCGTGTAATTCCTTCAGCTCGAAGGGTTTGGTGAGGTAATCGTCAACGCCCAGGTCCAGTGCCTGCACCCGGTCATCAATATCGTCGTGTGCGGTCAGCATCAGCACAGGCGTGGTGTCGCCACTGCTGCGCAGACGCTGGCAGATCTCGGTGCCATCGAAATCCGGCAGGGTCCAGTCGAGCACAACCAGATCAAAACTTTCCTGTCTCAGCTTCAGCAGCGCATCGCCGCCGCAAGTGGCGCTGCTGCAGGCCATCCCCTGCTGGCTGAACTCGTCCTGCAGAAACTGCAGCAGTTCCGGATCGTCATCAACCACCAGCACTCTGCTGCGACTGCTGCTGGCATCCACCGCTGAGCCACCCATGCTTGTTCGGATTTGACGGTCATTTGTATCTTTTCACGCCTATTGCTCTATTGCTTCCCCCGATCGGGGGATCTGTGTTTTCGGGGGAATGCTCGGCACAGTCGTGAAGCACTGCTGTGTTGTTGCTGGAATCCCGCCAGTCGTTGTTTGCCAGGCCGAAGCCGCAAGCGTCAGGATTTGTCCTTCCCCTGACACTGACCGCTTCCGCCGTGTTGCTGCTGGGCAGCGCCTCGATTCACACCCTCAGCCTCAAGGGTCGCTTGCGTTTGCAGGCTGCGATGGAGCGGGATCAGTCGGCCGATCTGCTGCGTTCAGCCGCCCAGGCCTTCACGACCATGGCCACCGGTGTGCAGGCCTGCCTGCTGCAATGGCCCTCTGCTGACTGGCCCGAACGCCAGCACAGCTGTTCCGGCGCAGAGCCCGCATCATTGATGGAGGGCCGCGTGGCTGATCAGCCTTGGCAACTGCTGTCATGGCAACCAGCTCCCGGATCGGGGGATCTGCGCCTGGCGCTCGCCGATGGTCGTCGCGCCAGCTTCAGGCTCAAGCTGGCTGCTGATCAGGCCCAGATCCTGGGCATCAGTGCCGTGCAGCTGATCGGGCGCGATAGCTCGGAGTCCCTGTCATGAGCCTGCCGGAGGTGATGGTTGCATCGCTGTTGTTGGCAGTCAGTAGCAGTGCGGCCCTTGGCGTTTGGAGCCAGGCGATGGCGACCTGGCAGCAGAGCAGCAGGCTGCAGCAGCAGGCTGATGAGCTTGAGCTCTTGCAGCTGGCCAGTCATCGCTGGCTCGCGCTTCATGGCTCTCCGCTCAACCTGTTGAGACCTGGTTCAGACCCATGCCTGTTCGACGCTGGCGCCCTCGCTGCTGCGTTGGATCAGGCTGTGCCGTTGCCCGAGGGCATCACTCGGCAGTGGGTTGCGGACCCTGAGCAGAGCGGCATCTGGCAGCAGCTGTCTGCTGTGGACGCCGATGCTGAGGTGCTGTTGCAGCGCCGCCAGCTGCTCAGCCCCGCGGCTTACGGGCTCTGCCGATCATGAAGCATTCGGGCGCTGGATTCAGCCTTGTGGAGTTGATGGTCACGGTTGCTGTTGTGGGGATGATCGCCTCACTGGTTGTGCCGAACAGCAGACCTGATCGTGATCGGCTGCAGCTTGATGCGGCGGCCCGGCGTTTGCAGCTGGGTCTGGAACGGGCACGCCTGGCGGCACGACGTGCGCAGCAGGCCTGCGGGATCAGCCTTGGCAGCGAGGCCTGGCTGGAGTCCGAGCAACAGGATCTGCCTGGCGCGTTGGCTCCCTGCTCAGGGATCGGCATCTCCTTGCAGGAGGCCTTCGAGCAGGGGCCGATTCAGGTGCACACCAACCTGCCGGAAGTGATTCGTGTGTCGGCCAACGGCTTGCTGCTTGATGGTGGTACCACCGTGCTCAGCCATGCGCGTGTGGCCCGCAGCCTCTGCCTGGTGGTGAGTTTGCCGTTGGGTGTGAGCCGGATTGGCACCTATCAGGGAGATCCTCCCGTGATGGGAGCGTCTCCCCGCAGCACGGGTTGCCGCCCCAGGGCTCAGGATGGATGAGATGCAGAGAGGGTCATGCCATCCAGATGGCTCTGCTGGCTTCACGCTGCTGGAACTGCTGTTGGCTCTGAGCCTGGGCACGTTGTTGTTTGTACTGATGCTGCGCTTGATCGGTGCCGATCTGCAGCTGGGCAGGGCGATGGCGATGCGCCTGAGTGAAAGCTCACGCCAGCGCCGCAGTCTGGAGCTGATCCGTGCGGAACTGGGATCGGCCCATAGCTGGATGGTCGACCCACCCGTCTCCAATCGTTGGCCCTGCCGCATGGCGGGTCGTCGTCCGGTGCTGGCCATTGCAACCCACGCTGATGATGTTCAGGCGCGCGGTGAGGACGCAATCGTCTACTCAGTGGGCTCAGCTCCTGCTGCGATCTGGCGCGGTCAGGTGTTGATGCGCTGTGGCCCGGCTTACAGCCTCGATGGCGTGCCTAATCTCCGGGGTGCTTTCCAGAATCGGGTGCTGCTGGATGCACTTTCCCAGGAGATCGGATCAGGATTTAAAGCACGCCCGCACCCGCAATGGCCTGTGCTGGAGCTGGAGATCGAACAGCAGTTGCCGACCGGTTCTGGAAAGCGGCGATCACTGCGCAGTCGACTGGCGGCTTGAAAACCTGAGCAGGTTGCCGATCTCTTCTGCGGCTGGAAGAGGATCGCTATGAACGCTGGTGTTGAGCAAATCTCGACCCGGCGGCGTTTGGAGCGGTCCGCTCTGCTGTCAGTGGTGCTGGGGTATGGCCTCTTGCTGCTGGTGAATGTTCAGCTGTTCAGGCAGCAGCGCCACCAGCGACAGCTGATCACAATGCAGCGGGCTGAACGTGTGCTGCGCAGCAACGTCGCCCTGGCGGGCCAACCTCAACAGCTACAACGCCGGTTCGGTCCGTTCTCCAGCTCCAATCTGGCGTTGTGGGGGCACTTGGAAGGCCAGAAGTCTGTTGATGCTGGGTTGGCTGATCCCCCTGCGGATCTGCGCCAACGGGCTGAGCAGCTTGCTCACAACCAGACCAGACCTCTGCTGTTCCGCAATCGCAGCAGCAGTTACATGATCACCAGCAGGATCTTGAACCTGAACGGCAACCCCTTTCGGTTGTATCTGCTCAATGATGTCTCTGCCGAGGTGTCGTTTCAGCGTCAACTGAATATGTGGTTGTTGCTTACCGCCGTTCTGGCCGCACTGTTATCAGTTCTGCTTCATCGCCGCGGCATTGAACGTGCTTTGCAGCCTCTGACGCATCTCGGAGGCACGTTGGAGGCATTACGCTCCAAGCCACTGCAGCATCAACCCATTGAGCCCGACCAGCTGCCACTGGAGCTGAAGCCTCTGGCTGTTGCGGTCAATGATCTGCAGGGCCGCCTGGCGAATTCCCTTGAGCGTCAGCGACAGTTCGCCAGCAGTGTGAGCCATGAGCTGCGCAACCCCCTCACGATCATTGGCGGCTACAACCGCAGGCTGATGCGCCGCGGCGACAACCTCACGGTTGATCAGCAACGGCAACTGCTGATCGTGGCGGATGAACTTCGCCATCTGGAGCAACTGGTGAGCGACCTGGTGGCGATCACCCGCGCCGAGATCAGCAGTCAGACCCTCACTTTCCAGCCTCTATGCGTTGTTGATCTGGTTCAGCAGGCCATCGCACTGGTCGAGCCAGCGGAACAGCCGCGGATTGTGGTGATCTCCCAGGATGCACTTGATTCCCGGTTGATCGAGGTCTTCGCTGATCGTGATGCTGTTGTGCAGTGTCTGGTCAATCTGCTTGACAACGCCTGCCGGTATAGCCCGTCTGCTTCTCCGGTGGAGATTGACTGTTTCTGCCAGACAGAGAGGCTGATCCTGCAGGTTCGCGACCATGGCCCGGGAGTCCCCAGGGAGGAGCGGGAGTTGGTGTTTGAGCGTTTCCGCCGTGGCCGCAACAGCGCCGAGATCCCTGGTAGTGGCATCGGGCTGGCGGTGGTGCAGACGCTGGTCGAGCAGATGGGAGGCAGCGTGTCGATTGGAGATGCAGAAGGTGGTGGTGCCGTTTTCGGGCTGAGCCTCAGGAGGTGCGCGTCTGCTGCTCCTGAAGCTCATCCTCTTCATCACTGAGCAGGTAGAAGCTCAGCACCGCCAGGCAGGCGATTGCCAGGAACAGGTGGTCAACCCAGCCGTACTCCACACCCATTCCCATGGCGGTGATCTTGCTGTTGACCACCACCAGCACCACGGCAAAGCTCGCCAGCAGCAGGGCTGGCAGCCGTTGAATCTGCCGGCGTTGACGCCACATGCTGACCAGTGGAGGTAGTAACACCACCGTCGACACGCCATGCAGCAGGCGCATGCTCAGATCGGTGTGCAGATGGGGTGTGATCGATGCCCAGAGATTGGCCGGCACCAGCAGCGAAATCAGAATCAGGTAGGCAATCATGGGGTTCGCCTCAGTTGAATGCGAAAGCAGCTGCCCATACCGGGTTCGCTTCTGACATCGATGCTGCCACCCATTGCCTCCAGCAGCAGTTTTACAACTGAGAGCCCCACGCCGCTGCCGCTCTGCCCCGTGGTGTTGGCGCCCCGATGGAAGCGATCGAACACATAGGCCTGGTCCGGCAAGGGAATGCCGATGCCACGGTCCTCCACTTCCAGCACCAGCCCATTGCTGCCGGATCGCAGACGCAGCTGGATGGGTTGTTCAGGGGGTGAGTACTTGTGAGCGTTCTCGATCAGGTTGAGCAACACCTGGCGCAGCCTGGCGGCATCACCGAGCGCTGTGGTGGAGTGTCCTTCCGATGGCAGCTCCAGGGGCAGTTCACGATCCAGGGCCGCTCCCTGGGCGCGAACCACTTCCTTCAGCAAAGGCCGCAGATCCACAGGCTCCTGTTTCACCTGCAACCGCCCGGAGTCACTGCGTGAAAGGTCGAGCAGGTCATTGAGCAGCTGTTGCATGCCGACCGTTTCGTCTTCAGCGTCCTGCAGGCGCTGAACCAGTTGTGCTTCCAGCTCCGGGGCCTTGCGGATCACGCGTTTCAGAGAGCCCGATACAAGGGTCAGTGGTGCTTGCAATTCATGACTCACGGCGCTCACGAACTGACGCTGCTGGCTCCAGGACTGGGCAAGTCGCTCGGTGAGTGCGTTGTAGGTGCGGGTGAGCTGGCTGAGTTCCTCCGGTCCCCTGGGCACCGGCAAGGCGGCTGTCTGCAGGCCTTCAGCGGTGAGTTCGGCGCTGCGCTTGCTGAGTTCTTGCAACGGTCTGGTGATCTTTCTTACCAAGAGGCTGACCAGCAGCAGGGAAGCACCGAGAGATCCTCCCCAGATCAGAATCATCCAGGCGAGAAATTCGTTCTGCGCAGCGCCCAGGCGAGAGATCTCAGTGCTGCTCCAGAGCTCATCACCCGACTCGAGACGCCGGTTCAGCATGGTGAGGTAGTCACGTTCTTGAAGAGAGATCAGATGCGATTGGCCAGGATTCCTTTGAGGGTTTGCCGCCATCGCTGCTTTCAGCAGACCATCTGGCATTGGAAGGTGATCCCGCCTGGGAGTCAGCAGCTTCCCGTCAGGTTTCTCCAGCCAGAGCTTTGTGCGTCCACTTGAGTGTTCCTGAAGTTCCTGCAGGATCACCTGTTCGTTTTTGTTTGGGTGTCCTTCTTCCTTTAGGCGTACGGCGAGTGATTCCGATGCACTCACCAGGCGATCTTGACCCACACTCAACCGGCTGCGCTCGCTTAGCCACAGCCCCGTGCTGGTGGCGCCGGTGAAGCCGAGCATCACTGCGGTATAAGTCGCCAGTTGCAGCTGGCCAAGCATCGTGGCCATCAGGCGAGATCGCCAGGTGCCGGAACGATTCATGAGCTCATCCTGCTTGTTCACGGGCATGCCAGCAAGAATGAGTTGGATCAATACATTGCTCCTCTGTGAGTTTTGCCGCCTCGCCTCTGGGCATTGCCCGTCCCAGCCTTTCGGCTCGCATGGCCCGCTGGGGCCTGGTGATCGTGGCGATTTATGGCTTAGTGGCCCTGCTCACACCTGTGCTGCTAGCCGCTGGCCTGCTGCCGGATCCCAATGCTGGTTTGGACAATCCCATTTACGCGTCTCCCTCGATGGCGCATTGGTGCGGCACTGATCGTCTTGGACGCGATGTCTGCGTGCGCACATTGCAGGGAAGCGGCGTGGCTCTCCAGGTGGTGCTGCTTGCCGTGACCCTGGCGCTTCTGATCGGTGTTCCGCTGGGGATGGTGAGCGGCTATCTGGGGGGAGGGGTCGATCGTGTTCTTGTACTGCTGATGGACACCCTCTACACCCTGCCGGTGCTGTTGCTGTCGGTGGTGCTGGCTTTTCTGCTGGGGCGAGGTGTTCCCAACGCGGCCGCGGCGTTGTGTGTGGTTTACATCCCCCAGTACTTCAGGGTGGTCCGCAATCAGACAGCCCAGGTGAAAGCCGAGCTGTTCGTGGAGGCAGCGCGGACGCTCGGTGCCGGACCGGTCTGGATCCTGCGCCGCTACCTGCTGCGCAACGTGATCACCTCAGTGCCGGTGCTGCTCACGCTCAATGCCGCCGATGCGGTGCTGGTGCTGGGTGGCCTTGGATTTCTCGGTTTAGGTCTTCCGGAAACGGTGCCGGAATGGGGCAGTGATCTCAATCTCGCGCTTGCTGCAGTCCCCACTGGCGTGTGGTGGACCGCTCTCTATCCAGGTCTGGCGATGTTCGTGCTGGTGCTGGGTTTGTCGTTTCTGGGTGAGGGTCTCGAAGCCTGGGTGAGCAGCACGGGACGGGACGCGGCAAAGTGAGATTGCAGGATTGATCAGATCATGCCGTTCTGGGCCACGCTTTCTCTGCTGACGCTGATGGTGACTCTGTGGGTGTCCGGCCGCAGCAACCCTGACGATGTGATCGGTCTGCTGGAGCAGATGCTGGCGATCGCCCTCGGGCTCGTGGTCCTGTTCATCGGCCGCAGTTTGCCCCTGGAAATTCTTGCTCTGCTGTTCGCTCTGCGGTTACCGGCCGCGCGGCGTAATCATCCTGTGATGGAGCGCACGCAAGGCAGCAAGGACGTGCTGATGCCGTTCTGAAACAGGTTCAGACCGCAGGCTTTTTGCTCAACATCGCAGCTTTGCGGTGCGGGGCAGTTGTTCGAGAATTTCGCCTGATTCCGTGAGGGCTGGATAGCTGCGGCCTTGCTCACGGCACCAGTTCGCCACCTCCGGATAGCACCATTCAAACAACAGGTCGCTGTAGCGCTCCGCCGGAATTCCTTCCCCTCCAGACGGTGCGACCCCAGCCGTCTGGCGCTGCCTCAGTGCCTCAAACAGCAGGGTGGCCGTCGCCACGGACACATTCAGCGACTGCACCATGCCGCGCATGGGTATGAACACGGCCTGATCCATCAATGCGGTGGCTTCTTCGGTCAGTCCCCACTTCTCCGCACCGAGAACAAAGGCGCTGGGGCCGGTGAAGTCGCAGTCGCGGTAGTCGCGCGCGTTCACCCCCAGGTTCGTTCCGTACAGCCTGAATCCCTGAGTCTTGAGGTGGTGTACTGCGCTGCTGATGTCGACATGATCATGCAGAGGCACCCAGCGC
Source organism: Synechococcus sp. MIT S9509 (assembly GCF_047303035.1). Lineage (NCBI taxonomy): Bacteria > Bacillati > Cyanobacteriota > Cyanophyceae > Synechococcales > Synechococcaceae > Synechococcus > Synechococcus sp. MIT S9509. The sequence goes on from NZ_CP138940.1 coordinate 106,721, forward strand.
TGGCTTCCCTGTGCGGTGCTGTTGAAGGTTCGGGGCCTGCCACTGAAGCTGACCGCATGGGCTTCCAGAACTCCCACGGCATCACAGCTACGCAGGATGGCTGAGAGGTTGTGGGGTTTTTCAACGTGCTCCACCAGAACGGTGAGATCCGACATCCGGCAGTCCAGAACCTGCTTCAGACGCTGAAATCTGCGGGGAAGGATCGGCATCGCTGAGAGTGCTGCAGGCGCGAAGGCATGCCGGCAGCCATGGGGGCATTGCTCAGGTTTGCATGCAAGCTGCAACCGGCATCCAGTTGATCTTCAATGCATTTGTTACCCACGCCAATGTCATGACCACCGGCGGTCGCCAACTTCAGCTGATAGGTGTGATCGCAATCAGAGATCTGGGATGGGCACGATTTTGACCTCCAATGCGGCTTTGGAGCTCATGCGTCAATCCGCTGTTGCCGGCATACCCGGTGAAATGCATGCCGAAGTCGTGTCCGGAGGCTGCTCGGACCACGCGATTGTGTTCAAGGCAGGCCGTAATTCGGGTGAGCCGATCTCCAGGGAGTCAGGAGTGACTCTTTACTCCAAGGCTGAGCAAGTGAGTTTGTTTTCTGGAATGGTGATTGACTACCAGGAGTCACTCTCCGGCGGAGGATTTTTTCTTTCCGGTAAAACGATTGATGTGTCGTCGTGTGGAAACTGTTTCTCTTTCAAAGCTGAATAGTATCGTTACCAGTGGTGGAGCTGTTGTTGTTCATATTTAATCTTGAACCGCCGAAGATGATCGGATTGCAACGCTGGTTTATCCGCAGCATCCGCTCTGTTGGAGCGGAGTGACGGTGACGCCGCTCACAACTTGTGGATCCATCAAGACACGCACTTTGATGCCACCGTTCGGATCATCAGACAGTTCGATGCCAAGGCCCAGAAGTTCCTTCCCTGCATCGTTTTTGTAGTTAATCAGCTCGACTCTCTGGATATTGTCTGGCTCGGGCATTGTTGAGATCTGGATCCTTATCCACCATTATGCCGATGTGATTGGCAGCCTCTGTTTTGAGTGGTGCAGGCATAGCGTTGATAGAAGCTGTCGACCATGGCTTTCTGTGCGGAAAGCAAGGCGTTGTTCTGAATCTTTCGCCATGCAGGTTGATCGTTCAGGAAAGTCTCCAGATGCTGGTCTGCTTCTGAGTCGCTGCCCAAGGGAGGCAATCGCTCTCCACGAGCGACCCGAGTCACCAGGTTCCAGTCCTGCGGAGTGCCGTCGACATTCACAACAGTCAGGGCTTCAAGTCTGCAGGGCTCGTTGGGGCGTCCACTGAGTTCAGCGCGATGTCGGCCTGAACGCAGCCAGAGTTCCGTGTCCTGATTGCGAACCTGCAGGTAGCGCAGGTCCGCCGCTTTGAGGCCATAGGTGGCCATCAGTTGAAAAGCGAAGCCGTAGCGGCGCCCCATCGTTGAGTTCGGCAGGGCTGCAAGCAGGTGCAGGATGTCCGAATCCTGCAGCGCGTAGATGCTTGGGATGTGTTGGTGGGTCAATGGCATTACCCCTGTTGCGCTCCACAGGCTGGTTCTGCTCGCGTGAAGTCTGTGCGGAGCTATCGACTCAGCCCAGTCATATCTGGATGCAGTGTCGACGTTGTTCGGTCACCTCTTCAGGGATGTGTCCCAACAGGATGGCTCTGTCCATCAATGAAGTCATCATGAACAGGCCCGCTCCTCTGAGTCTGTCCGCGCTGCTGACGCTTGCCGCCCTGTTGCCACTCACGGCAACTCCATCGCTGGCGCACGACGACCGCAGATATGACGATGGGGGTTACTACAACGGTCGTGAATATCTCTATCGACCCCGCAGATCGGCTCAGCGGGCGGCCTGGAACCGCATAGGTGCAGATGTCAACAGTTGTGTTGAGGGCAGTGTGATCGGAGGCCTTCTGGGTGCCGGCCTCGGTGCCGTTCTGTCTCGTGGCCAGGGCCGTTGGATCGGTGTACCGGTCGGTGGTGCTGCTGGTGCTCTGATCGGCTGCCAGGTCGACGGCGGCTGATGGCCGCAGTGCCGAGGGGGCTGCGCAAGTGCTGTTACTGCCTGAATGGTGAGGCCATCAAACTCACCATTCACAATTGTCTCCGCTGTTGCATGGGTAGATGGCGTAGCCCTTGCCGATCAGTTCTGGTGTATCGCTGTTGTTGATCATCCACTTGTCCAGTTTTAAGACATATTTCCCAGGGCTTTCTTCAAAAAGACCTGCGAAATAAATCTCGATAAATGGAGGCCAGCCCTTCCCTTGATTGTTTTCGGGCTCATTGTCGGCATAGCATTTCCACCCACTCGTTACCCCGTAGGTATCCATGCTTGGGGATGTGAAATTGGCGTTAGGCATTGAGGAGTCCGCCTCGCAGACCCAGGGATAGAGTGCGAAGCTGAATGTGTGTTTCACACCTGAAACATTCTTGTAGGGATTGCTGCCGTTGTTGATGTTCTGGATTTTGTTGCAGACGTCGACTTTCCAGCGACGGTCAAGATCCTTGCCAGCTCCACAGATTTTTCCTGATTCCACATCGTTGCCGAACCCATACCAGCCAGACCAGTACTTCATCTGACCAAATGTTGTCTTTGAGTTGGGATGTGTGAATGTGCAATGGTTTCGCCCGTGGGGCCCTTTCTTGCAGCCAGGTTGTGTGTTACTGCCATCAAATCGTTCAATGTATTTGATGTCTCCAAGGCAGTCTGGTTGAATTCCGGCGCCGTCGCAATTATGAAAGACCCAGTAATCCTTCCTCCCACTCTTTGGGAAGCTTGCCCAGCTTCTTGCTCCCATATTCCATTGTGCACCTGCCACGATGTTTTCATAGGGTGAGCCACTACAAACTGATTTAAGCGGAGGGTTTTGATCGAGATTGAATTGATATGGGCGATAAGAGAATGGGCTGCAGCTGATGTCTTTGGCTCCTTCGCCACCTCCACCGCAAAAGTTTTCCAGTTTGGTGATCTTCCCATTGGGAGAGGGAATGTGGGCCCAGCAATATCCTTTACCCAGTCCGCTGATCATGGCGGGTTGCGTCTGTTGTGAAAAATCTGTAATCGGGCTTGCCCTCAGTTCTTTTGCTGCAGGGGTCAGGATTGTGAGCCCTGATGTGAACGCGGCGAGTAAGGTTGCCTGCATGGTGCTCTGCTGGATGATTTCCAGTCTGATGCGTATGGGTTAAATCATCATTTTGAATTTGGTATGAGACACAATTAACAACTTTAAAATGTGATGCATGGCGGCCGTATTTGATCAGCGTGTCCACTCAATCGTGGCCCTTATTCCCCATGGCAAGCTCGCAACTTATGGCCAGGTTGCGGACTGGATTGGTGCCTATGGCTGTGCTCGCCAGGTGGGTTGGGCTCTGCGTCGCTTGAGCCTGCCATCCCATATTCCCTGGCAACGTGTTGTCAATGCTCAAGGCCGCATATCCATGAGCCTCAGTCGTGAGGGGTCCGACTGGATCCAGCGGGAGCTGCTGATCTCCGAGGGGATCCCTGTGGACCCTGAAGGCCGATTGCCCCTCAAAAGCTTCCTGTGGATGCCTGATGAAGGGCAGATCAGCGAGATGGGTCAGTTGCTCAGAGCGCTGTAGGCCACCGTCACCAGCAGACGAGTGACCTCGATGACACCAGCGATTACGAACACCGTTGCGAACCGTGTGGCCCAGCGTGGTGGCTGATTCCCCCTCCAGCTGCTGGAGACACGCATCCACTGGACCTCGGCGGAGGCGGGAAACGTGATGGTGCTGGCGCGCCCTGAAGCCAGTTGATTGCTGAGTCTGGAGCCTGTCCCGATCGCCTTGTCGCTGAAGGCATAGCCCAGAGACACCGCGGCGGTGCGATTGAAGGCCGACTGGGCTGATCCAGGTTGCGATTGCCAGGAGCGCATGAATGGCACGCCGTGCTCTCCGAAGGCCTGGCTGTACTCCTCTGAATCAACCAGGGAATCCACGAGTGCGTCATGTCCTTGTGACGCCTGAATCTGAATGGCTGCGGATACCTCACTTTGATCGTGAGGAGGTCTGCCCAGCAGATGCTTGTAATCCAGCTCGATGGTTCTCTGTGGAGAGCAGGAATCGTAAAAGTTCTTCCTGTAGAAGTCCGATTTGGCGAGCCCGCGGATGAACTCCTGCACAGTGATCCGACCGTCGCGCAATTCAGCCTCCAGGGAGGATGATCTCTCGCAATCCATGACATGTGCATTGCCATAGACATGTTTGTAGGCCTCTTCAATTGCGGTATCGACCTCCGCTGATTCAGCAGAGCCTGCGAACCCACTCCGCAGTTTCACGGGCTGCCTTGTTGCACGTTCGCCGCCGAATTGTGTCGCAGTTGAAGTGGACGAAAGCATGGCAATTTTGGACTTGTCCTTGGTATCAAAGAGAGTCTCGAGCCGAACTAATCTTTGGAGGAAATAATCTTACGCTTTCGCAAATAAAAAAGATATTTTGTCAAAATTCTCGCTCATTTTTATGAAATTGGGTTTCATTTTTGGGTGATTATGAATATTTCTGGTATTGGCTGATTTTTATTTCTGGACCCTCGTGGCTGTCTCTTTGGTGGCCTGCTGCAGATTGAGCGTTGTCCTGCTGGATGCGTTCAATCAAAAGCAGGGGGGTGCTGCTGGCTGATGATTGACGCCGGCGAAGCCCCTCCATGGCTCAATCTGCTGAAGCTTCATCAAGAGATGCTCTGCTCTCTCGCCGTGTTGCCTGGGAGGTTCTGGAGGCGGTTGCTGCCGGTGCTTATGCGGATGTTGCTTTGGAGCGGGCTCTGCGTCGAACCTCGCTTGCACCTGTTGATCGGGGATTTGTCACGGAGCTCTCGTATGGGGCCATTCGCTGGCGCCAGTGGCTCGATGGCTGGCTGGATCGACTGGGCAAGGTTCCAGCGCGTAAGCAGCCACCGCGATTGCGTTGGCTTCTGCACATAGGCCTCTACCAGGTGCTGCGCATGGAGCGCATTCCTGCCTCCGCTGCAGTGAACACCACGGTTGAACTGGCCAAGCAAGGCAAGCTCGCAAGGTTGGCGCCGGTGGTGAACGGGCTGTTGCGTTCAGCGTTGCGATCCCGTGATGCAGGCGAATGCCTGGCTCTGCCCGATGATCCGGCGGCTGCCCTGGCCCAGGAGCATTCGTTGCCCCTGTGGCTCAGCCGTGAGCTTTTGCAGTGGTGCGGCCCGGGGCATGCGGAGCGCGTCGCCAGGGCTTTCAATCAGGTTCCGCCACTCGATCTGCGTGTGAATCGCCTGCGCTCAACACCCGATCGAGTGGCAGACCTCTTCGCTGAATGTGGCATTCGAACAGCCCCGATCGCAGGTTGCCCGGATGGGCTCCATGTGCTGCAGCCCTCCGGTGATCTGCGCCAATGGCCCGGTTTCAACGAGGGCGACTGGTGCGTCCAGGACCGTTCGGCTCAGTGGGTGGCCCCGCTGTTGGATCCTCAGCCTGGCCAGCGCATTCTCGACGCCTGTGCTGCTCCAGGTGGCAAAGCCACGCATCTTGCGGAGCTCATGGGTGATGCGGGAGAAATCTGGGCTGTGGATCGTTCACCAGGCCGCTTGCAGCGGGTTGCCGCCAATGCCGCGCGGCTTGGCCTCAGCAACATCCATGCCCTGGCCGCTGATGCGGCTCAGCTTGTGCAGGAGCGGCCTCAGTGGCGGGGTGGATTTGATCGGATTCTTGTGGATGCACCCTGTTCGGGCCTGGGAACGCTGGCGCGTCATCCCGATGCACGCTGGAGGGTCACCGAGGAGTCGGTGGCTGAAGTGGTGAAGCTGCAGAAGGTTTTGCTGGATGGTCTGCTGTCTCTGCTGGCCCCGGCAGGCCGTCTGGTTTATGCAACCTGCACCATCCATCCGGCTGAAAACAGCGAACAGATTCACAGCTGGCTCGAGAGCCATCCCGGTCTCGTGCTCGATTCAGAGGAACAGCGATGGCCTGACCCCAGCGGGGGGGATGGTTTCTATGCCGCAGCGATCACTGCACCGGCAGCGGCCTGAAATTCTCGTCAACTGGAGGGCCATCATCCGGAGCGATGTAGCGCCTCGGAGCTGGGGCCGGTGTGACGGGTCGCGGTGCCTCTCCTTCACCGTATGGCTGGTACTGGTAACCCCCGCCGCCTGGAGTGGATGGAGCGGAGCCCCTTGTTGCGGCGCGGTCTTTCTTTGTCGGGCCTTTGAGAGGACGGTTTAGGGCTGGCTTTGCAGGGAAGTTCTCGACGTTGTAGTTGTCCTTGACCTGGGTCATGAATCTGCTCCAGGCCCAGGCGGCCTCACTGCTGCTGCTATGGGTTTCAGCGTTGTTGTCATAGCCGAACCACACCGCAGTGGTGAGCTGTGGGATTGAGCCGATGAACCACAGGTCCCTGGCTCCTTCCGAGGTGCCGGTTTTGCCCGCGACCGGTCGATCGTCGAGTCGGGCTGCACCACCCGTTCCTCCAGTGACAACCCGCTGCAGCATCCAGTTCATGGCATCGGCCACTTCGCTGTCGATGGCCCGTCGCCCCTTGTCACCATCAATGCGCCGGCTCCAGATCACATTGCCCTGAGGGCCACGGATTTCTTCGATGGCCATTGGTTTCACGTACACCCCGCGGTTGGCCACTGCCGCATAGGCCGCAGTCATGTCGAGCACGGTCTGCTCGTAGGCACCGATCGCCATCGGGTAGTACTTGCCGAGCGGGCGCTCGTTGCCGATGCCGAGCTTGTTCGCGGTGCTGATGATGGCGTCGAAACCGACCTTGTCCTGCAGTTGCACCGCCACCGTGTTGAGCGAATTCTTGAGGGCGTCTGCCAGTGAGATATTGCCGAAGTACTTGTTGCCGAAATTCTTGGGGCAGTACCCGGCCCAGCAACGCGGAGAGTCCACAAAGACGTCTTCCGGCTTCACTCCCGAACTGATGGCTGCGGCATAGGGGAACAGCTTGAAAGTGGATCCTGGTGAGCGCAGTCCCTGCGTTGCTCTGTTGAACTGACTGCTGCTGAAATTCTTGCCGCCCACCATCACCCGCACCAGGCCGGTGCCTGGTTCCATCGACACGATCACCCCTTCAGTGTTGTACGGCGCAAACTTCCGGACCACCTGCTGGGCTTTCCTCTGCCAGTCGAGGTTGAGGCTGGTGCGGATCTTCAGGCCTCCAACCTCCAGCTGCTCAGGGGTGAGCAGCTGCGGCAACTGCTGCGCGACCCAACTGGTGAAGTAGGGAGCGGAGCTGTTGAAATATTTGGGAATGGCGGATTTGAGATCGAGCGGGCTTGAACGTGCCTGCTCCGCTTCGCTCGCGGTGATGAAACCTGCCTGCTCCATTCGATTCAGCACGATTCCACGCCGCTCCAGTGCCAGTTCTGGATTCACAAGCGGTGAATACACCGAGGGTGCCGGAGGCAGACCGGCGATCAGTGCGGCCTCCTGAAGATTGAGTTGATCCGGAGTCTTGGAGAAATACACCCATGCCGCATCGGCCAGCCCATAGGCACTGGCACCGAGATACACGTAGTTGAGATATTGCTCGAGAATCTGCTCCTTGCTGAGCTGTCGCTCGAGCTTGTAGGCCAGTGCTGCTTCTTTGAGCTTGCGGGTGATCGTGCGGTCCTGGCTGAGAAACACCGTTCGCGCCAGTTGCTGGGTGATCGTGCTGGCACCTTCCCGGACGGCACCCTGGCGGACGTTGCGCACCACTGCCCTGCCGATACCCCAGAAATCAACGCCGTTGTGGTCGTAGAAGCGCCTGTCTTCGGCTGCGATGAACGCCTGCTTGACCAGCAGAGGCATCTGCCCAGGTTGGATCTTTTCTCGGGTTGCGGGCCCCAGCTTCTGGATCACTTCTCCATTGCTGGCCAGCAGCGTGGTCGTGCCCGGTCTGTTGAAACGGCTGATACCGCGCGCATCCGGAAGGGTGGCATCAAAGGCACTGAGGACAGCGGATTGAGCCAGAGCGACTCCACTGCCGATCAGGACGGCTGAACTGCCAATCAGGATCCAATGACGGCGGGTTCGAATCACATGCCTTGCGTCAGAGGGCTGTGACCAATCGCCAGAGCGGTGACCAACATTCCCAGCACGAGGAAGGGTTGAGCACTCGCCTGATACTTCACGTCGAAGGCCACGGGATCACGCAGCAGCCAGATGTCCTGAAAGGTGATCTGGGGCACGATCAACAGCACGAGAAGAACAGCAGCGAAATGCTGCCCGATTGCGATCAGCACCGCAACCATCAGCAGCTGGAAAAGATCGATCATCCCAGCGCTGATCCAGCTTGCGGGGCCGATTCCGAATGCAACTGGAAGTGACTGAAGCCCCAGGGCGCGGTCACCCTCAACACTCTTGAAGTCATTGACCACGGCAATCCCGAGTCCTGCAAGGCTGTAGGCCAGGGTCAGCAGTGCGGTCGCCCAGGTGAGCTGACCGAAGAGTGCCTGACCTGCCCACCAGGGAAGTGCGATGTAACTCGCGCCAAGTGCATAGTTCCCCAGCCAGCCGTTCTGTTTGAGCTTCAGAGGAGGTGCTGAATAGATGTAGCTGACGAGCGATCCACCAACCGCCAGCAGGAAGAGCACTGGGATGTCATGGTCGGCCCACTGATCGAGCCCCCAGGCCACGGCCAGTCCGCTGAGCAACAACACCCAGATCTGCAATCTGACCTGCCCGAGTGAGATTGCGCCTGAGGGAATCGGTCTGTAAGGCTCGTTGATCGCGTCGATGTCGCGGTCGTAGTAGTCGTTGATGGTCTGGGTGTATCCCGCCAGCAGGGGACCGCTCATCACCATGCAGACCAAAGCTGCAAGCACATGATCAGGTTTCCATTCGTAATTACCGCTAGCTGCAGCACCGCAGACAACACCCCAGATCAACGGAATCCAGGTCACCGGTTTCATCAGCTGCAGACGCAGCTTCCAGATACTGGTGGTGCCGCTGGCACCCTTCATGCCGAGCAGCTGTCGGGCGTCACTCATGGAATAAGGCCTCAGGCCGCGACAATCTCGTCTTCAAAGAACCAGGAGCTGGAACCATCACTCAGCTCAACCACCACTCCGATGCCTTTGCCGTCAACAGTGCGGAACTCTGTGACAGTGCCGAAGGCATCGCTTTTAAGCAGGTTCACCATGTCCTGAGGAATGCGATCACGAACCCTGGTCACCCGCACCTTGCTACCGACCTCAATTGATTCGAGTTTCGGCGTTGGTAGAGGTTCTGAGCCGGTTAATCGTTTGATCAGATTGAGAACTTTTCCCAGCATGACCTGCAAGGCTTGGAAAGACGTTGCACCTTAACAGCCGTGTATCGAATGCCATGGTCGCCCTGCGTCTGATCCCCTGTCTTGATGTCGCCAAAGGGCGCGTTGTGAAGGGCGTGAATTTCGTTGGACTTCGCGATGCCGGGGATCCCGTCGAGCTGGCCTGCCGTTACAGCCAGGCAGGAGCTGATGAGCTTGTGTTTCTGGATATCGCGGCCACCCATGAGGGCCGCGGCACCCTGGTGGAGATGGTCCGGAGAACGTCGGAGCAGGTCACCATTCCCTTCACGGTTGGAGGGGGTATCGCCTCTGTCGAGGGCATCACCGAGCTGTTGCGGGCCGGCGCTGACAAGGTCAGCCTCAACTCCTCAGCAGTGCGGAGACCGGAGCTCGTGAAGGAGGGTGCGAATCGCTTCGGTTGCCAGTGCATTGTTGTGGCCATTGATGCCCGCCGCCGTGAGACAGGCGGCTGGGATGTCTTTGTGAGAGGCGGTCGTGACAACACCGGTCTGGATGTGATCGCCTGGGCACGTCGGGTTGCTGAACTCGGAGCTGGCGAAATCCTGCTCACATCCATGGATGGCGATGGCACCCAGGCGGGGTATGACCTGGAGCTCACGCGAGCGGTTGCTCAGGCTGTACCCGTGCCTGTGATTGCTTCCGGAGGCGCCGGTTGTCTTGATCACATCGCTGCGGCTCTCGACGCTGGCCCCCAGGGCGGGCAGGCATCCGCGGCGCTGCTGGCATCCCTCCTTCATGACGGAATCCTCACCGTTGAGGGAATCAAGGCGGATTTGCTCAGTCGCGGACTGATGATCCGGCCTCTAGAGACTTGACTTCTCCCTAATGTGTGAAGAACTGTTCTGCGCCGCCGCAATCCTTTAGTGCAGCTCCTGTTCTCCGCGATTGAGCCACTGACGGTTTCTTCCGGTCAGCCGTTGATTCCCACGACCTGGGTGTTGCCCCTCGGTATTTCGCTGGTGTTTGTGGTGGTTGCCCTGGTGGGCTGGGCCCTGCAGTTGATGCAGGCCGCCATGGACCAGGGAGAGTTCTCGCTCATGCTGGCTGGCTGCATGGTCTGTTCAGCTGCCGTTGGGCTCGCCACTGTGATGGTGATGACTCTTAGTGGCCTGCCGCTTTGAAGCCCGGCGATGCAGAAGCCGTTGAACAGCTGTTCAATGATGCAGCGCCCAGTTACGACAGGCTGAATGACTGGCTGAGTTTCGGGCTTCATCGCCAGTGGAAGCGGGAATTGGTGCTCCAGCTCTCACCGCGGCCTGGAGAGCAATGGCTTGATCTCTGTTGCGGAACAGGTGATCTCGCCCTTTCTCTGGCCCGGCGACTGCGCCCGGGTGGCGCGGTGCTCGGTGTGGATGTGGCCGCTGCGCCACTGGAGATCGCAGCCCGGCGATCGGCCCGTGAACCTTGGCTGCCGGTGCGCTGGCAGCAGGGCGATGCTTTGAACCTGGAGATGCCGGATGCCTTTGTCGACGGGGCTTTGATGGCCTACGGTCTGCGAAATCTGGCTGATCCAGCTGCTGGCCTCAGGGAGCTTCGGCGTGTGCTGCGTGATGGAGGCCGCGCCGGATTGCTTGATTTCAACCGACTGCCTTCGGGAACTGCTGCGGCATTGTTCCAGCGGACCTACCTGCGCCGGGTTGTGGTTCCTGTTGCGTCCCGGATCGGTCTTGCTGATCACTACGCCTATCTCGAGCAGAGCCTTGAACGTTTTCCCGATGGACCTGCACAACAGCAGCTGGCTCTTGATGCCGGTTTCCGCGAGGTCTTTCATCGCCCTGTTGCGGGGGGGCTGATGGGCCTTCTCATGGTTCGAGCATGAGAGTTTAATCCCCCGATGCGCCCTGCTTGCGACAGGTGAGACCGATGAACTATGAAGGAATGATTAAGAAGCGGGGGAGAAACGCATGGCCTTTCCGTTGCCGTCTTTGCTGTCCTCCATTGAGGATCTGCTGGATGAGGTTCAGTGGCTGGACGGGATGATCCTGGTCACCGACTCGCAGAAGGCCAGCTTCGTGTCGTTCTCCCAGGTCGATCCTGTTCTGCGTCGTCTGCGTTCTCGTCCCAGGGGGGCGGAGGTCGCTGAAAAGCTGTGTATGTCGCTCCTGGAGACCCATGGCAAAGGAGCCAGTAAGCCCGTTCTCGTCTTCCAGGGAGATGGCAGTTTCTGGCTGGGCACCATGGGCCCGAGCCGCAGCCATCCCCATCGGCACCACGCAATTGCCCATCTGCGCCGCTGTCTCTCTTTGAGTTGATCGGCTGAATCTGAAGGCCTGGTTGTTTGCCTGATCGGCACAACTTCGGAGCCATGCAGTGACAAGCCTGTTGATCCCGTCTCCCGATTCGGAGTGACTGTTGACGGGCAGCCACTTTGCAGGCTAGTACTGAAGTACTAGTCGTGATTGAAGGTGCCTGAAGGTTGGCTCACTGACCATGAGCGCTACTGGTCGATGCATTTTCACCGGGACTGCAGAAGCTGGGTGCGTGATCCTCTGGTCTTTGTTGATCTGGGTCGGGCCATGGCTGACGGCTCGCCCGCATTGCTGAAACGAAGGCAGCACTTGCCTTTGTCAGAGGCCCAAGCCTTGTGGAGGAGTCTTGAGAGCAGCGGTTGGCGGCAGACGGCGCCGGTATGGGGGGAAGACGCTGTGCCCTAGGCAAGCCTGGTTCAGTCGCGGTCGCAGGTGATCAGCAATGCGCTGGAGACGGCGAGCAGAAATCCGAGTGTCATCACAAGAGCAGCCATGCCGAACAGAGTGTCTGTGTTCAACGTGGCGTCCCCCCGAGTGTGACGCAGGATCAAAGAGCCACTGAATGCGACTCGCTCTTCTCCGGGATGTATTTGTTGGCAGTCAGGGATGACGTTTTCAAGCGATGCCCGAATGTGTTGTTTTCTACCCGCGGAGCTCATCTTCTAAGCCATGAATGTTCCAAGGCTTGAAGAGCACTAAGCATCGTGGATTAACTGATCAGTTGCTTGTCGGAGAGATCGGGCAATGTTCTCGTCGCTGTCGGAGTGGCCTGCTGCTTGTACAAAATTGAGTGTCACATTGTTTCCTGCGCCTTGCGTTTTCAGAGCGTTCAGGAGTCTCCAGGCAGCTCGTGGCAGGCAGACGGAATCATTCCTGCCGTGCACAATATGTATGCGATGGTCTTTTATTGCATCGACGTTCTCAATCAACTGCCCTCTTTTTAAAAAACACCCCTGGAGCATGTAGTGGACCTCAAGTGATGCAAATGGGACTAGTTTTTCCGGGTTGGACATGATGCTTCGCACGCGGTCATTGATGCCATACAGGCACGAAATAGACAGCTCATATCCGGCAAAGGCTTTGGCGGCCTCCAGTCTTTCTGAGGGATCGAACAACCTTCGCTGGTAGGCAGCAAGAAGATTCTGTTTCTCCAGATTCCAGTTTTGACTGGTTTTCTGGATGTATGAAGTGTATTGATCCCATTCTTCGGGGTAGTGATTGGCTGTCGTTCCATTCTGAAAGAGGGCATCAATCTCGTCAGGCAGTGCGGTGAAGACGCCTCTGAGCAGCAGTTGCTTGCATTGATTGGGGTGTTGTTCGGCATAGGCAATCGCAAGTGTTGAACCCCAGCTGCCACCAAGAATCAATTGCCATTGATCCACCGAAATCTCCTTTCTCAGGAGTTCTATGTCATCGATCAGATATTGCGTTGAATTATTGAAAAGAGCGCCGCCGTAGTCTTTGCTCGCGTTGGGGATGCTTTGCCCAGACCCGCGTTGGTCCATCAAGACAACTCTGTAATGCTCGGGATTGAAAAAACAGCGATCACGAGCAGAGGTCCCTCCTCCTGGGCCGCCATGAAGGAACAGGGCAGCTGGGCCTTCGGGATTGCCGCTTATTTCATAATAAATCTGATGACCATTCGTCTTTAAATAACCGGTCTGGTAGGGAGTGGTGAGCGGGTAAAGATCATCGCCGATAAGTTGAGTGCTCATTTTTAAACAGCAGGTATATAAATGTTGAATCATTGTATTCCTGATTCTGTTCTTCGGTGTTGCCTGTAAGCCGTTGGCTGTCATGCCATGAATCATCTGATCTTTCGCCCGTCTGCATCAATCTGTTGTTGCAGGCCGTGCCTGGAACGTTGCTGAATGCGAGGCTTCCAGGTCGCAAATTCCTGCTGGTCAAGGGCATTCGTCCAGCAGTGGCCGTGCAGGCCCCGTAAGGGGTGCGCCGTGTTGAGCTGAGTGGATTGGCTCGACCAGTGCGTGTCGAGTCTTCCTGGTTCTGATCGTCGCTGGGCAGCGTGGGGTCAAGCGGATGAGTCGCAGAGGTCACTTCCTGTTGACAAGGCGGGCGTTGCTGACGCCTTGAGGGGTTGTGGATTGCGATGCGAGGCAGCGCCCAAGAGCAGCGCAAACGAAACTGATTCTCAGCAGCAGATTTAGGTTGCTGATTGTGATTCTCAACAACATATTTGCTGTTCTTGAATGTGATTCTCAAAAGCATATTTTGATCCCTTAATGTTCGGTTTTTACGCCTATCTTTCGCTCTTTTGTGATGTAGAACTGATTCATCCCTCCCAGAGGAAGAGACATGAAAGCTTCACAAATCCAAGCCCCCATCACTGTCCCCACTGGTCCCGCAGGCCGTGCCATGGCCGAGCCCATGTCGACCGAAATGCTCGACCTGATGGAAGCCCATCTCAACCTCGAGCGTCAGTCAGCTGCTGATTACTTCGCTGCTGCTGTCTGGTTTGCTGAGCGTGAGCTGACCGGCTTTGCCGAGCATCTCCGTGATGAAGCCAAGCAAGAGGAGCAGCATGCTGCCAAATTTGCTGACTATCTGATCAGCAGAGGTCAGCGGCCTGTGCTCGACACCATCGAGCCACCCCGCCAGCAGTGGACTGGCGTGGAGCAGGTGATTGCCAACGTCTTCCGCATGGAAGCTGATGTGACCGCCTCGGTGCTGCAGCTCTACAACACTGCGGAAAAAGACATTGATCGCCGCACAACCGTCTTCCTGGACCCCATCGTTGACGGCCAGCGTCTCTCTGAGCACGAGGCCGCTTACCTGCTGGGTCGCGTCAAGTTCGCCGCAGAAAACCCTGCTGCTGTGATGATCATCGACGCTGAACTGAGGGAAGGCGAGGCCGAGCCGGCCAAGCTTGAAGGCTGAGCAACGATCGGTTGATTCAGCCAGGAGCACCACCTGGCGATTGATTGACCATCCCGGTCCCCACGGCCCCGCCCAGTGCGGGGTTTTAGCCATTCACCGGAGGCTAACCGGAACTTCGTGGGTTCTGCATCGGAGTTGTGTAGTTGGTTTCACCAGAAGGGCTGTGATCTTGAAGGAGTCGGAGGGGGCAGCAACCCCAAAAAAAACAACTTCACTCCTTAAAGCCATGACGACGTTCAACAGGGTCAACACAGTGACTCAAAAAGTCAGCACAGCAGTGCTTTGCGCTGGATTGGTCGGAGCCACAACGTGTGCGTTAACTCCTGCCGCTGAAGCGCGGAATTATGAGCAGCAAAGGCGGCATGAGCTGAGGCAGCTGCGCCGTGAGATTCGCCGCGACACGCGTGACTACCGGCGTGCCCGACGTGCGTATCACCGAGAGGTCAATCGCTATCCACGCGTGATTCCTGCCTATGGAGTGAGGTATGGGAACGTCTATGGAGCGCCTGCAGGATTTGGAGTGCAGCTGCGCTTCTGAAGGGTGATCAACAATCAAGCAAAGCCCCGTTTCATCAGGAGCGGGGTTTGTGTTTGGCTAATGCACGTTCAATCTTTCGCTGACAACTGACTCCAGCACTTTCAGAGCTTCCAGAGTTTCGAGGCGTTTCTGTGCTTGCGTCAGCATCGCTCTGCCATGTGGCACGCAAGCATCAACAAGAGCAGCACCTTCTGAAGCCTCTGTTTTGGTGCGTTCAATGCAGTGTGCGATCTGTGCTGAAACTGGCTGGGTTTCATCAGCGTTGGTATTTGCTGGGCCAGCCAATGTCGACAGCAGTTTCAACAACGCCTGCCTGGCATCCTCAGCAGTGGGCAGCATTCATTTTCACGCCTCAAGGCATCAGTCTGCCTCGATCCCGAAGCGATGATCCCTACTTGAGAGATGCATTCATGGGGCAGCATTAGATCGAGAGATTTCGGCAGGATCAGAATCCTTCTTCTCCTGGCCTGATGTCAGAGCAGCAGAGTGATGTGCAAGCTGCTCCTGGGTCTGAGCCTACCTCTGTGCAATGGCTTCCACTGGAGGAGTTGTTTTCAGTCCAGGCAATTGCTGCTGAAGCAGCCTCGCTCTTGCAGGCAGGTTGTTGACAGTGATGCTCCCTCGATTGATCACAAGGTTGATGTCGACTTGCACCTGCACCTGTTTGCTGAATTGTTTTGGTCCGATTCAGGCCGAGCAGAATTCATACATTGCCTTCACTGATCATCCTGCTTAGTACTCCCTGCGTCTTTTGGTGTTTGCACAATCACTGGGTGGCAATTGTCCTGCTGTGCAGGCTTGTTGCACCGCCTCCAGTCGCTCGTATCGGGTGTTGGCGTTACGACTCTTCAGAAGCTCATAAACAGCAGGACTAATCAGGCGTTCCTCCAGGAGACGCTCATTGGTTTGGGCTGAGGTCTGAAACCCATGCAGTGATGAGACTGCGAGAAAGCAGCTCAGTGCAGTGAATGAGAAGCGAATCATGCCTGCAATCTAGATCTGAACACCACCTTGGCTGATCTCTCCGCGATTCAGATTTCTGCGATTTGTTCCATGTGTCGACGTCCTGGAGATGCAGTGTTCATCTGCTGATCAGTGCCAGATCCTTGTCATGAATCTGATTTCAGTTCAAGCAACTGAGCATGAGTCGGGCTGTGTCTTTCCTGTCAAAGCACATTGCCTTCTCTTTCACTCGGATGGGGGATGACCAGATCAGACATCGATCTGATGCTGATGGCCGTCAAACAGGAAAACCCATGTGTTGCGACAACCCACATGCTGATCATCACAAGAATGACTTGCCAGCAAAGGACAAGTCCTAAAGGGTTACCCCTCAGATCTGAGTGAATCCATGTCAGGCAAAGGTCAGAATAATCGTGGCGATTGTATGTTGTCGGTCATGGTAGGTGCTCTGTGTGGCACCTCAAGAGGATTCCATCCCGACGACTTCCAGACAAGAATTCAACTGGAACAGTTGCTGCCAATAAGTTGTTTTGCGCATGGCCTTGCCCATGAGAAAGCCTTAGAAAGCCTGAGTCGCCTTTGGCGCAGAACCAAGTGTGAGGCTCTTGTCAGTTTTTCTGGAGAGCTATGTCTTTGACGGGAAATCGACCACCGTTCTTCGGCTTGAAAACCGGAGATCTTGTGTTGGTGCAACCATCAGCTGATTCAATCCAAACCAGCACTGACTGGTGGATGGGCTGGATTGTTCGCCGTACGGTTGGAGCTGATGTCAACAGTGGGCAGACCTTGTACGAGGTTGCCGATGTTGATTCTGGTGAAGTTCGATCAGTTAATTCAGAGCTAGCAACAAGACTTGTCCTGACTGGTATGGAAGCCAATAAGGTCGTTCCACTGGTACGTCTCTAACAGTTTGGTTGACTGTATTTTTTCTGAACTGTCAACAGTGCTTTATATCTGCACTCCAGTGATTTCAAATTTCTGGTGAATGATTAATCTGCGGGATTGTTGCCTCTATGGATTCGACTTCTTAGATTAGAGGTATTGCAGAACAACCTTGAAATTCTTAGGGATCCAGGCACTGAAAACCCAGTTGTCTGAGGGTTCGCTTAAACAGTCAGAAGTATTTGGCTATTGGCTTGCGTCATCACTCTTGCTGCACTTTTTGATTTTCCCAATGGCTCATGAGCCTACTGATTGGGATTTCGTTTTCTGGGCTGCCTCTCTTGTCGTCATTGTCGTGATGTTGCGTAAGTGTTATTTGGATAATGGAGGTGAGTCTGGCGTTAAATTCTCAGATAAATTCATCTCGATCACTTGGGTGATGACGTTGAGAGGTTTTCTTTTCGTCTTTGTCCCCTTGGTTGTTGTTGGCTCATTGGTTATTGGATTCCTTGGTTTAAGTGATGAAGCCACAAATCAATTGATTGATAACAGCGCTCTTATTAATGCATTTGTTTTCGAGCTTTGGGTATGGTTTAGGACGGCTGCTCATATCAAAGATATATGTGTTGCGAGTCGTCTTTCAGATCACTGATGTTGAGTCTGGGTTTATCAGGTGGATCAACGCTGATCTGGTGATGCACATCCAGTCAAAGACTGGAGCAATAAAAAACCCCGCACTTGGCGGGGCATTGATAAGCAAGAATTGTTAATGGAAGATCAAAAGGGACTACTCAAGTCTCCAGCATTCATTTCAAGAGTTAGAGGTATCCGCTCCGCTGAATCCCTGAAGGGTCCTCCAAGCCTTTATACAGACCACTTTGTAGGAAATTCAGGGTGTCATCCTCGGAGTGGGAGACAAAGCCCAGATGTATGAGATATGAGCTGAATAGGACTTTGATCATCAATTCAGTCCAAGGTGATGGTGAAACCATGCGCTCATCGCATCAAGACATGCCACGTTCTGTTCTCCAGGCACTGGGCCGCCTGGTTTCACCTCCCAAGACAACAACTGGTCAACTTCCATTTCGCTTAGCAGTGGCACCAGGAAATTTAGATTCAGCTCACTCAACTTTTTCAAGCCCGTGAAAAGCTTGCCGAGGTTTATCAAAAACTTGAAACTATTTGCATCATTTTCTTATATCGCAAAATACATGCTTTTACGTTAGTTATCATGTCTGAATACCTATAGGTCATGTTGATGTGTGGCCGCTGAAACTGGCTGCTTCAAGTATTCGCCACAAGAAATGAGTTTGATCATTCCTTGAGAAGTGGTTTGTATATAAAAAGAAAAGTGATCATAAAAAATAATGAAATAGTCGCAAATAATATCGAATAAGAATGAAACGCTTCAGCGGTAAAGTAATAGATATTCTTGTTCGGAATATGCTTCTGGCCGGCAAATTGTCTTACAGCTATAATTAAATGATTTACAGCAATATTCATATAGTTTGGTGCATTCATAAGCCATCGCCCTTCAGGGTTTTGTGAATTGGCCAAAACAATTGAACTGCTGCTAATAATTAATCCAAGCGATCCACCTAATTGAGCAAACACAGCGTGTGAGCCGGTAACACTTCCTAAAAAAGATTTGGGAGCCGTTTCAGCAATGATATCAAATGAAGGAAGCGCAGTAAAATAAACTCCGATAGTCAGTACGACCGTCGAAACAACCACTGCAACAGGATTAAATGTTTTTGCCAGCTGGCCTAGTAGTAAAAATCCCAAAGACATCACAATAAATCCTATAGTCACAGTCATGCGCCTTGTCAAATATTTTCGACTAATTAAGTATCCGATCACAATGCAGCTGATCATGCCTGCTATGTAAGAAGGCATTTGTATTATGCCTACTATTGCACCTTTAAGGTGCTCTTGAGCCTCAAGAAAACTAGGTAATTGCACATTCATGGATTTGTACATGAAACTAAAAGAAAACGAGGCAATTACTCCGCCCAAATAAGTCTTGTTTGTAAGTATTTCAACTGGAAAATTGGGGTTTTTTGATGACTTCTGAAGTCGATGCCAGGCAAGCAGTAAAAATAATCCAATAAGCAAGAAACTCAAGAAAGCGAAATTAAATCCATCAGCTTCGAGTCTCGTCAGGCTGTATAGGGTTGATATAAAAGATCCGCCTAAGAGCAGGTTGGCCAGTAAATTATCTTCTTTGGATTTTACTTTTGACTCCCTAAGTAATATTGGAGAGACTGCCAAGATTAATGCCCATAGCACTGGCGTGTACAACATTGAAATCCGCCAACTTATTGATAGCAAGCTGCTAGTCACATACAAGGCAAATATGTTTGACAGTGTAATAAACACAGTCCATCTGCTAACTGCTATTGGCAGCTTGGAGGGATGTTGCAGTGTGGTGAGGATCGCTAGTCCTACACCCATCAGCATTCCTTCTCCGACGCCTACGATTAATCTTGATGCAAGTAACTGCAAAGGATCTGAGGCGAACACGCCAATTAAGCCTCCCAGTATGCCAAAAATAAGACCAACTATAAATATTTTTCTTCTGCCAACTTTGTCCGCTAAATTGCCAAATGGTACTACCGTTGAACAATGGGCCAAGCTTGATGAGGCCACTGTAAATGATAAAAATCCTGTCCCCATTGGTATCTCATTTCGGATGAGTGGTAAGCAAAGTGCGAATACCAGAATTGATTCTGTTGCGGAAATTCCAAGCAATGCATATGCAAGATTGAGCCTTATGCCGGAAGGGTAAAAGGGGATTTGCATCGTGCATTTAGTATTCTTATAAAAGCTTAGATGCCAGTTTGTGATTCACGTCTGGATGGAAACAATGAGTTAGAAGTGTTGGCATGTGTTTTTTATCCTGCGTGATTTTCAAGCATGAATTTTCCTTGTATAGAGGGTCTATCTCTTTTCCTCTAATGAAATTATTTTGATGATTCCTCTGGTTTGCCCATTATCGCTCAACTAATCAGAATCCACATCATCCGATCAATTGGACTCTTAGCCGCTTAACTGTCCCGTCAAGGTCAAAGGCTGAGAACCCAGCGCTAAGAAGCCATGCGGTCAGCTGTTACTTCGCTGAGAGTGGCACCAGGAAGTCCCGCGTTCACTCGTCACAATGTCCAGGCCCAGTTCTGCAGGCCCAGTTTCAGCAGATGCTTTAAGCCGTCAGCGTTGTGTGCTTTGAGCGCTAGCAGCTGTTCTGTAAGCAGCGTCATTGTGGACAACGTATTGATGGGCATCAATTGAGTACAACTGTTTAAGCATTCCCCGCTGCAATAAAAAACCCCGCACTTGGCGGGGCAGGTGCAGCCAGCCGTATTCCGCGACGAGATCAGTGTTTACTTTCCTCAGCCAAAAAAACACCAAGCAGTGAATTGATGTCGATAAGTCTGTGATCGCATAAATCCCATTATGAATTTCTGTAGCTCTATTGCGTACCTACAAGAGCGCCAAAAACCCCCATACCTGCGCTCTCGCTCTCAAAGGAGTCGTTGATTAAGTTCTGAGTTCTTGACTTGATCTGAACTCTTTTCTTTCATTAGGTCTTTGGCCGTTCTTAACGGACGTGTGATTTATATCGATCTTCAAGAGGAAGGCCGCCCTTCCCGGTGGAAAGACGGCCTAGCTCGCTCGTTTGTGCATTATTCAACCCATCACTTGTAGGGAAAGGAAGGGGTCGAAGCTTCTGGCTAGAGGCGCCCTGGGGCCATTGGCTCTAGGTGTCGGGTTGTTGTCTCCTGGGGCACCTAGGGCGGTGCAAACGGAGCGGCGATTGGCGTGACGTATCTGATGTGTACCTAACCAAAGGACCAACCCAGGTCATTGTTGAGACTGTTGGAGCAGGGGCCAGAAGTCAGTCTGCTTCTTTGATCTGCGCTGGTGGAGTGTCGGCCGTCATGGGCTCCTCCGATTTCGTGGTCTTACTCTCCACCCGCTGTGGCTGTTTTGCCATCCGTCAAATCGCGCATTGCCTTCACTGGCAAAACCTCCAATAGTGAAAGCGGCGTGCCCAGGCTCAGACGAAGGGCAGGAGTGATGACACTTCAATCCGCTGCGATTGGCTCAGTTGCCCTGCTGTTGTTCGGCTTGTCTGCTCGCGGCTTGAGAACTTCCGACAAGAGTGAACAGCCACCGATTCTTTTTGTGCCTGGCTACGGGATGAGTGCCCTTCGGGTTGAGGCCAAACGTGAGCAGCGCTCACCCGCGAAAATCAATTTTCTGCTTCCGGCGATGAATCCACCAGAAGTTTTCACTGAGTTCAATCCTCCTGTTGCCAATGCCCTGGATTACGCCCGTCGAAGCGGTCTGGATGATTCCGATGTGGTTGTCGTGAGGGAGTGGCTCAAACTCGATATCAGAGCTGATGAGTCAGCACAAAACTAACGCGGGATTCGTGTCAAGCCGGTATCAATCGGGAAGGACTTCTTGCATGAATATCCTCGTTACGCGGAAATGATGCAGATGCTCATCGCCAAGGGCTGGGTTGCGAATCACAATCTTGCCTGCATTCCGTTCGACTATCGATATCCACCTGGGGAAACAGACTTTGCAGAAGATCTGAAGAAGCTGATCATCAGCCAGTTCGCACTCAGCCAGGGCAGGAAGGTCACTATTGCTTGCCACAGCCAGGGATGTCTCCTGGCCTATCAATTTCTGCGCACTCAGGATCCGGTCTGGGTCGCACGACATATTGGCCTCTTTTACTCATTGGCTGGTCAATTTTCCGGTTGCAGTGATTGTTTGCGCTGGGCCTTTCAGCAGGAATGGAGCTGGGACAGCCATGACAAGGTCGCGTCTCCTTCGGATATGACATGGGTGGGAGAACTCGCTCTCGGGCTGCAAAGCAGCATTTTTGGAGAAGCAATTTTGTATCGCTGGGGACAGACCTCTTATCGAGCACGAGATGCGCAGACTTTGTTACGCGAAGCAGGTGCTTTGGCGATCGCGGAAGCGACCAATCGCTATGCACTCGAAAAGCAGACTTGGTTCCAGAAGGGTGCACGTGATCATCAACCACTGCCTGTGCCAACCCGTGTTGTTTTCGGCACTGGTCTGCTCACAACAGCTGGCTTTGATTTTGCAAGAGAGAAGGTTCCGGTCTCAAGCTGTAAAGATCCTCAATGTCAGGGACTTTACTCACAAAAAAATCCTGAATTGATCCAGACAACAGGAGATCAAGGCGACAGTGCCTGGATGAATCGAGCACCCCGTATGTGGTTGAAGCACCCAGACTGTGAAATGAAGGAATTCGCTGGTATCAGTTATATGGAAATTTTCAAAAACGCCACAGCTCTCAACCATCTGTCAAAAACAATTCAGGAGACAGCGTCAGGCATTGATGTCTGTTTGGAGAATTCAGCTCCAGCTTCCAGAGGGAGCTCAATGCAATGAATTAAGTCGACTCCCGTGTGGTTCATGGCAGAGCAGAGCGATCCTCCCGATTTTGAGCTAGTACAGGTGTCCTGGTTTTGCGGGTATGTCAGCTGATCGCGGGGTTCCCAGCTCGCCCCACTCGGAAAGGCCGATCTTCCTGGATGTTGCTCCCGGGATGACGGTGGTCGTGCGCCATGACTCTCTGACCGGGGAGATGCCAGGCAAGGATTGGTGGATGGGCCAGGTCATCCACTGCGGCGGAGCTGCCCGTAATCCGTCAATGCACAACCTTTTCCAGATCGCTGATGTTGATTCCGGTGTGATCCGCTGGGTGAATGCCGATCTGGTGACCCACATCCTGCCGAGGGCTCCAGAGCAATAACAATGCTGGCCTTGACGGAACGCAATTGGTGGGTGTTTTTCCGTGGGATGCTTGATGAGTGCGTTCAACGATGGTTGCTGTTCTCTCGTCGGGATTCGATAGCCCTTCACCAACTCGTGATCGCATCGTCGTTGGTCAGAGAGCATTGCTGAATCACTCAAGTTGCTTCAGGTTTGGTCATTCCGGCTTTCGGAGCTTTGATGATTTCAGCAGGTATGGTTCTTGAATCCTGATTCTCGGGTGTGGCTGCACTCGCTGAATCATGTGTTCAATATTGAGTAAGAAATCCAACGCTATTCTCCTGCCCAAAGCCCTTCATAAGAGCCGTGGAGAGGGTGATTTGGGTGTTGACGGCCTTCTGCGTAATACAGCTTTTCAGCCATGATATTTCCGACCATCGGCTGCAACTTCGATTCAACAGGAAAAGCCATCATGACAATGACAGCAAGAGAAGCAAAAATGTTCATTGTCAATCACTTGTGAAGGAGTTTGTTTTTTGCGGGGTGCTGCTCACCTCGACTCCTTCAATGTCACACCTGTATTGGTGAACTCCACTGCGCAGCTATGGTGCACACCCTGCGAAATTCTGGTGAGCTGCTGGTGAATCGTTCAGAGCCTATTTGTCGATTGTGTTGATCCCGTGCAGAAGCCTGTGAAGTTTTGGCCGCAGCTCAACAATTCCGCCCAATTGTGGGAGATGCTATCGATGTGCAGAGAAGCGTTCAGTTTTTTATTCATTTGCAGTCACCAATCTGTATCGAGGAATTGAGCGACTATCATTAAGGTAGAGCAACATCCAATTCACGGGTGAGCTGAGCTCTGGCTGTATGTTGATGTTCCGCAATAACAGGCAGTTTATTGTTTGCTGGAACTGTAATTGTCGTTACGGCAAGATTTGAATTGCCAATGCCATGACAGAGGTGTAATCGCATCGGCTCAATGAATTCTCAGACTCTTCTTGCAAGAACTGCTAGAGGCACTGTTTTGCATAAATATGCTGAGGGCTATCTGGTTTGCGACCCCGAGGGTCAGTGCAATTTTTGTCATGATTTATACAATGCTGAAGAAATGGTGAGAGAGTTAGAGCAAAAGTATGATTATCCGTATTCCACCAGCTTCCGTGCAATCATGCATTAACCATTCAATAAATGGTCGCTTACACTCAATCAAAAGATGTCTGTTCAACGGATCTCCTGGGCTATGCGGATAGCCATCCGATATGCCTGATCCGTCGAACTTTTGCCCGGAGCAAGCAGACAGTTGCCTTTAGTGGGCTTTGATAAAAATTGAACCACCACCTGGACATGATGCATAAACCTCTCGGGTCATGTTGATAGATATCATGTCCTGAAATGGCAGGCATGAACCAGTGGCTAAGGGCTTTTCTTGCGATGTCGATCCATCATCCTTTGGTTTTGATTCTTGATTTGGTTCAGGGTTTGATGATTCATTGGTTGCCGTTTGATCAATGATTAAAGGCGTTAGCCCACAACCGGTTGATGGCAGCATTGAATTCCACTGCCTGGCGAGAGATGCTTCGGCACCCTCGCGCATGACAAGGTCGGCGTAAGTCCTGGCGTTGTCAAATGCTGAACACTTGTAGGCCGGTTCGCTAGATCTGTACTGATCAAGACTTGAATTGAAATTATTCCTTAATCCAATCACGCGAGAATTGGCACTGATGCTCGCTGGGAAAACAGTCATTAAAGCCAGGCATATTGCGATTCTGGTAAACATTGTTTTGTCTTGTGATGGACGTCTTGCTTCTGATGTAGTCACTATCACTGATGCGATTTGGAATCACCTCACCCAAAAGGGTGAATCATCGGGTCAGTGACTCTCTGTCCGCTTGTTTGACTGTCAGTCAAGCTGGCGAGCAATTCAATCTGTTGTCCGCTGGAAGGTCCACTTGTCACTCCCCTCAAGCAAGGGTAGAACACTTGTATTGGCAGCGAGTTTATGACGGTAGGCCGCTTCAACAGCGCTTCAGGTCAAGTTCAGAACAGGCCTCGGCTCCTCGACGTCAGGGCAGGACATTTCGTGATTGTTCAAGCACCGCAGAGTGCTGGCTTTGGGAAGGCGGATGATTGGTGGATGGGGCAGGTCGTCTGGCACGACGCCGGTGCCAAGGACCAGAAGGCCAATGCGCTCTTTCAGGTTGCAGATGTGGATGGTGGCTCGATCAGGTGGGTCCATAACAACGAGTTGATTCATGTCCTTCACTCGCTGGACGGGCTCTTTGGCTGATTGCTCCCCGAAGGATTGGCAAGCCTGCGTATCAACACTTCTGGCTTTTGCTGGACCGGTTGAGACGTCATGAGTGAGCGCAACTCCGTGACAAGAGCAGGGTTTATCCGTTTGTCATCGCAAGAGATAGGCATACTGCTTCCTTGCCCTTTCAAGCAGCTGCTCGCGCGGTGCGGATATTTTTGCGACTGCTTGTAACTATGCCTGTTGGTAGTACATGCGTTTGCTAAAACTGTTGCAGTTGGTTCTCCTCACAGGACTCCAACTTGCTACGAGGCGAGACCATGGCCCAGTGCAGGCCAAGCACTGGGTCTTTTATTGGCCATGGCTCAAGTCGTTGATGATTCAGGCAATACAGCGTTCTCATTATTTGATGCAGCATCAGCCACTTCTATTGACATAGCTTGATTGCACGATGAATCAGTCTGAATCTCAAGAATTCGAATGGTGAAACTGGATATTGCTCCCATTCAATTTCATTAAAAAGAGGGGCTCGTTGGTCCCTCTTTAGGTCGTTGAGGCCTCTCCCGGAGAGCCTTCGACCATGTTGCATTTCTAACTAACCGGAATATCGCTTGCAATGGTAGAAATACTTATGGCTTGTCTCGGTAAGTCTTGGATCTCGCCAGCTTAAAGTTCAGAATTTTTGATCAAAAGTGTGGTGTCTCTATTTTCATGTCATCAATCTTGCCAAATTCACACTGATGCTTCATTTCGCAGGATCACCTGCCTCATTCAGAATTCCTTTTCCCGAGTGGCAACAGGCATGGTTATGACTGAGTCTGAATCTGTCCTTGAGATAACTCTTGAATGCTTGCCGACCGTTGACTAGCTTTGAGGCCAATGACCCATATAGGGCAATGCAAATAATGCAGCTGATACCGCAAACAGTGAAAAGCCAGCCAAAAGGCTGTAAGTGAATGTTGACATTTTATTCAAAATCACATACTGATTTTATTTTAAACAAGCACAGCAATTCTGGCTGTAGATAATCACTTATGCGTAGGTGCCTCTTGTTCCTCTGGGCGCAAGCAGATTTGCCAAAACAAAGTCTCATTGTGCTCAGTCACTGTTCTGGCAGACGCTTTCCATCCATTGGTCGAGCTTGCTGCTGAGTTCAGCGTTGACACTGCTGACGCCTCGTTCTGGCTGGCAAGTCCTCTCGGGCGGTCATCTACACCCAGACCGAACTATCGCTGCGGGCCGGAGCGAACTACTTTTCTGATGTCTTGGAGAGAAGAGTCATGCAAGAGGTTCCCAGTGCCGTCAGTTTCAAGGAACTGTCCATCCATCTGAATGCAGCATCTCTTGGCTCATCGTCTTCCAAAGACGGAGCAGATGACGAAGCAATGAGCTTTGACTGGGCTGAGCGCGTCAGCTCACTCCTTGAAGAGGTTGAGAAGTCTGCCTCCATCGCCGCAGAGGCGAAGACTGTTGATCAGGTCATGGCTCTGGGAGCGTTCAGAACCCATCTGATGCTCAGTCTGCAAGCCATTAAGGCCGCTGACCTTTAAGGGACTGGGTTGTCTTCAGCAGCCCTGCAATTGATGTTATTTCGCTGCCTGCTTTGGGATCAGGGCGGGTTGGCCTCGATTTGTTGCATTGTTGTGAATGGCATCAGTGTTGGTTGATCACAGAAGAGGAGTGAGTACTCGGCCATTCACCGAAAGCTCACCAGATCGTCTCGGGATTTGTACCCAAGCTGTGCAGTGAGGTTCACCAGCAGTGTTGTGATCTTGAAGGAATCGAAGGGGAGGAGTATCACCCCCATACAACCACTCCCTGAAGCCATGTTGGTTAAGTCCCTCTTCGTTTACACCCTCACCTTGGCGGTGGAGCTTGGTGCTGTGACCCACGCAAAAACACAGTTGATCGAGCAGTCAATTCAGGAAAGGACAGAAAATCTTTTATCGGCTCATCATAAAAATGGAGATTGATTTCACAGAAAGAAGTAATTCTGACTCGCGCCCCTTCCGTTGTTGATAATCCCCCGAATGGGTGATGTTCCCTTGTATCAGCCGTGATCTACTGACTTCAAGTGAATCACTGGTGATATTCAATGAACCAGTCCATTGAGATCTCAAACATTGATCATGAGGCACACCGGCTTCGCAAACGCCTCAAGTTTTTGATGGCGCAGATGAGAGAGCAAGGGCCTGTTCCCCGTTTGCTCAATGACTACTACCATTGTCACAAGCGCTTGGTACATCTTCAAGAGCACTATGGCGTGTGATTGACGCATGGTCCTGCGTAGGGGTGGATTGATATCGTTTTGTTCATTGGTGAATGCGCTTGAATTAGCTTGCCTGTAACTCTTCAGAATTGCTGAGCCGGATGGTTCTTTTATCTCAATGATTATTCAAATGCAATTGCTTGGAAATGTCTGATTGTTAGGCCAGTGCGAATGGCGCTATTTGCTTATTAATCAATGGTTGAGCTTTTGAGGCTTTTGCTCGCCACTGTTGATGCGTTTTGAGCTTGGGTGGCTCTTGAGACTGATTTTTTATTTTTTGGCGTAAATATGGCTTCAAACTTTAATTGTAATTCTCAAGGTTGGGAGTTAGGGTTGATGGATAAGGAGTTGGTGTGATGACGAAAAGTAATCCCAGTTCATCAACACAGGAATCCAGATTCTTGAGAAGGAAGCAGGAATTGATCAGGCAAGTTCTGCTTCATGAGTGGGCAAAACTAAGTGCTGAGGATTTGGGGGAGAAGCTCGGATGTGATCTTGTTGGCAAGGCGCCTCATGTCAGGCACGCAATGATTATGCTTCTAAGCGAAGATATTGCCCTGGCCATGAGTGATCAGGAGGCTAGTCAATTCCTGTTGAATCTCCAGTAGGCGCAGTGCGTCATGAGTGCTGAGTTTTTTAACTAGCCAGTTAATATTGCGAAGCGATGAATCTGAATAGCCTTCGCTGTTGAATCGCAGGACTTGCTGTGGCGATGCTTTTTTGTGAGTGCGATGCCCCTGCTCTGAAGCTGCCTGTACCTGTAGTTCCAAGCGATGGTTGCAACGACGTTTTCCAATGCGATCTGAACTGTTGGATGGATGGCTCTTGCCTGGGTCTTGTACGAGCGCAACATCCCTCATGCGTCGATCATTTTGGCTGCCAAGTGGCGTTCAACACCGGGGGATTTTTTGTTCCTTCTTTCCTTGTCGTGGCCGGTAATCCCTAACGAATCCCTGCCACGTCTAATGCTCAGAATTTTCATGATGACCAGTGAAGGAAAAGGTGTATGGACTTGCTTCAACGAATGAGAGTGATCGGCAGTGGATTAGTCATTGCCGCATATTTCATTACCCTCCATCTTGATGTTGTGACTGGAGTGATCGTTCATTTGGCGGCAATGAGTATCTCTGTGCCTTACTTCATCAAGTCAAAAGCGTGGGACGTGGTGATCATGATGACCTTTCTGATGACGATTGGGTCAGGGCGTCTGATCACAGCGGCTATGCCTTGATGGCTTATAGGTAACAACAGCAATTGCAGAGCATTGCATCCCCTGCAAAGATGCAAATGGCAAGCTTTTGCGCTGCAGCACAATGGTTATTGCATGTATTGGTTTTGTTTCAATGAGCTTTATTTTGTGGTCCGGGTGATTGACAAGTTCACTCCTGATCCATGCAGCTCATTCAGTGAAAGGAATGATGCCTGCGCTGCGCGATTTGCTCATGAAAGCTCTTATCGGCCTGTTCACCAGCTTGCCTGTACGGATGCGCTCTGCTGTTGATATTCGTTTTTGATTTGCAAGTATTTTTGTGCAATTAGTTAATGGTTTGCCTCCTATGAGTCTTCGTTCGCACCTGTTTTTGCCCTTGAAAGCAAGCAGGTTTTCGTTGTCAATTGCTTGTTGCAGCTTTGCCTTGAAGCTGGTTTTGAAATGATCTGCAACTCCTGGGCTTCTCAATTGAATTGGGTTGGTGTTCTTCACAACCCAGTGCTGCACTAGGATTTGAAGCCGGTTTTTGGGTTGGTTGAACGCTGTTCAACAGCTTTTCCAAAATCGGCTCCCCTGCACAAACCCGTTCCCTGACAAGGGTCTATCGCTTGCGACGTGATATGAATTTTCAGGACATCATCAGCACTCTCAATCGTTTCTGGGCCGATCAGGGCTGCCTCCTGCTCCAGCCCTACGACACTGAAAAGGGTGCTGGAACCATGAGCCCGCATACGGTGCTGCGGGCGATCGGGCCGGAGCCCTGGTCGGTTGCCTATCCCGAACCCTGTCGTCGTCCCACCGATGGCCGTTATGGAGACAATCCCAATCGGGCTCAGCATTATTTCCAATACCAGGTGCTGATTAAGCCTTCACCCGATGGCATTCAGGAGACTTATCTCTCCTCATTGGAAGCACTGGGTATTCGTGCTGCCGATCACGACATCCGATTCGTGGAAGACAACTGGGAGTCTCCGACTCTCGGGGCCTGGGGCGTGGGTTGGGAGGTCTGGCTCGACGGCATGGAAGTGACCCAGTTCACTTATTTTCAGCAATGTGGCGGGATTGACTGCAAGCCTGTTTCGATCGAAATCACCTATGGACTCGAGCGTCTGGCGATGTATCTCCAGGACGTCGAAAGCATCTGGGAGCTGAGCTGGAACCAAGAGCGGAGTTACGGCGATATCTGGCTTCCCTTTGAAAAGGGACAGTGTCATTTCAATTTCGAGTCTTCCAATCCAGAGAGGCTCAAGCAGTTGTTTGCCATTTACGAGGCGGAAGCAGCGGATCTCATTGAGAAAAAGTTGCCTGCACCCGCTCTCGATTTTGTGCTCAAGTGCAGCCATACCTTCAATCTGTT
Organism: Synechococcus sp. MIT S9509; assembly: GCF_047303035.1. Taxonomy (NCBI): domain Bacteria; kingdom Bacillati; phylum Cyanobacteriota; class Cyanophyceae; order Synechococcales; family Synechococcaceae; genus Synechococcus; species Synechococcus sp. MIT S9509. Next base: position 136,364 of record NZ_CP138940.1, read on the forward strand.
GGAAGCCCGGGGGGTGATCTCGGTGACCGAGCGCACGGCCACCATCGGTCGAATTCGCAACCTGGCCCGCAAAGTTGCAGAAGCCTGGCTCGCCGAGCGTGAAGCGCTGGGATTCCCTTTGCTCAAGCAACCCGCCGTCGCCTCGTCTTCAGCAGCCGTCGCTTTCTGATCACGGGGGAACCCTCCAAACAGCTTCGATCGTGCTGAATGCAACCGGTCATCAGTGCGGGATTGTTGCTGCTGCTGGCCAGTATCGGGGCGGTCTTTGTCCAGTCTTTGCTGCACTGGGTGACTCTGGCAGCCTGTTTGTTCTGTGCACTGGCTGTCTGGGGACGAGTCAGTGGCAGACCCACAAAGGTCATTGTGGGTCTCGCTTTGATGCTCTGTCTTGTCAGTGCTCGTTGCGGAGCCGGTGCCATGCCCAGGCCTCAGCCAGGGGATCCAAGCCTGTTCATTCCAGGAGATGCCAACTCTCTTGCCGTGCGCGTGGTGGGCAGGATCCATGCGGATGGTGCCGTGCGGAACGATCGTTGCCGAACGTTTCTGCAGATCAGCAGTCTCAACGGCCGGATCAGTCGAGGACGAACGGAGCTGACGCTCGAGCCCTGCGGGTCGCCTTTGCTCACAGGAGCCTGGATCGAAGCAGAGGGAACCTTGCGTCGGCCCCAGCCTTCACCCCATCCACTGCTTCCTGCTGTTGATCAACGACTGGCTCTGAAGGGGAGTTGGAGTCGCCTGCGCACGGATTCCATCCATGTATTGCGGCAGGACTGGGCTCCCCTAGCTGCTGCGCGTCGAACCATTGCTGCGCGTTTCATCGACACGGCAGGCCCGCAGGAAGGTGGTTTGCTGGCGGCCCTGGTGCTGGGTGGCGCTCAAGTGACACTGCCGCAAACCCTGTCCGAGGAATTCCGGGTGGCAGGTCTCTCACATGCCCTTGCAGCTTCAGGCTTTCACCTGTCAGTGCTCTTGGGTTGTGCACTGGCCTGCACCCGAGCATTGCCTGCGCCTGTGAGAGTCGCGGCAGGGTGCATCGCCATGGCGCTGTTTCTTGCTCTGGCCGGAGCACAGGCTTCGGTGGTGCGTGCGGTGCTGATGGGTGCAGCAGCACTGTTGATTCGTGAAAGTGGATCCTGCAGTCGCAGGCTGGGAGTGCTGCTTGTCACTCTGGTGCTGATGCTGCTGGTGCATCCAACCTGGGGGCGTTCCATTGGCTTTCAGTTCAGCGCTGCAGCAACGGCTGGCCTGGTGATTTCGGTGGGCCCCCTTGAACAGTGGTTCCTGCAGCACTGGCCCCAGTCACTGCACCGACTGGCTCCAGTGCTCTCGATTCCCCTTGTGGCCCTGTTCTGGACACTGCCGCTGCAGTTGCTTCATTTCGGAGCAGCACCGCTGTACTCCGTGCTCAGCAACGTGCTGGCAGCGCCATTGCTTGCGCCCCTCACGCTGGCCTCCATGGCTCTGGCTGTGATGGTTCTGATCCTGCCTTCAGCGCTGACATCGGTTCTGCTGCCCTGGCTGATCTGGCCTGTTCAACAGCTGAGTTCATGGATGATCGCTTTGGTGCACTGGATAAGCCAGTGGCCATGGGCTCAGCTGCTCACGGGCCCGGTTCATCCTCTGCTTGCCCTGTTGTTTTCCCTGAGTCTGCTCCCCTGGCTGTTGCCGATTCCCCTGCGCTGGCGTGGCTGGTCGGTGTTGATGCTGTTGTTGGTGGTGTGCCTGCAGGTTCGCGGTCAGCTTCGGGATGACTTGATTCGTGTGGAGCAGTGGGGTCGCCAGTGGTTGTTGCTGCGCCACAAGGGACGGGCGGCCTTGGTGAGTAGTCATGGCGATGATTTGAGTTGTGGAATCGGGACACGACTGAGCCGCGGGCTCGGCCATCAGCGGCTGGATTGGATTGTGGTCCTGGATCCGGTGGGTACGGATCATCAAGCCTGTTGGAACGCACTCACGCCTACGCTTCAGGCCGAACAGACAGGACGCTTGCCCTTGTCACCTGGTCAGCGTCTGCAGAGTGATGGACTGAGCATTGGCGTTTCTCATCACCACGGTCGCCTGTTGCACATCCGTTATGGCGGCCAAGCTCAGCGACTGCGTCGCAGAGATTTACGCCCCCAATCCGGTTGAGTGCTCGAGTGCCTTGATGGCCGCCTACTAAGCTGTCATCGCGCCATGAGCGCTTGGAGAGGTGGCAGAGTCCGGTTGAATGCGCACGACTCGAAATCGTGTAGGGGTAACACCCTCGTGGGTTCGAATCCCACCCTCTCCGTTTCATCAGCTTCCCTGATGGGGGATGGTTCTCTTTGTGTGAACAATGCTTGTCTTATTTCGCACTCTTTCACCTGACAAATCTCTGCTGATTGTTCAGGCCAGAAATATTGATGCTATTTCGAAAAACTTCTTTTATCTAGTTGGATTGGATTGATTTTTCTGTTTAGTAAAGAGTTGGTTTGCCTGCGCCTAATGGTGAATCTCAATCTCATTGACATTCCTCAGTTGAGCGGCTGGCGAACAGTCAGCCCCTGAAGACTTTCCGCATCAGATTGCATTTACGAGTGAAACAGCAGCACGAGCCCTTCACTGACCTGATGAAATTCCCGCTCCTCTCTGCTCAGATCCAGTCCGACCTCCAGTCCTTCGGTGACGGCCAGGTCAAAGGGTGGGGTGCTGGGTGCTGCATCCCCCTGCCAAAGGGCGGCGATTCCCACGGCTGTGGCATGCCAGTGGAAGTGTGAGGTTTCTCCGATGGAAGCCTCCCGGAGGGCCTCTTCGAGGAGACCGTTGAGAGCAGTGCTGGTGGATGCCATGCCCCAAGCTTCGGGACAGGCGCCGGGGACGGCAATCGCCTGAGAGACTTCTTGATCAATCTGTCGCGTGCTGAGACACGCTTGGACGTTTCGCAAGCAGGGTGATCTCGTTCTGTGCCGTTGCGGCTACTGGCCCTTGGCTGCTGACGAATGCATGCCCCTGAGGTTGATTGGGTTGAGACGAGAGGGACAACGCTTGGTCAGTACTCCCCGCCGTCCTGTTCTTTCAGCGTCGCCCTCCAAGCTCCGTCGTCGCGCATCACGCCGTCACCTCGAGCTGATTGCGGCTCCGCCTTCGAGCCTGTCCGCGCTCACGCTTGTTCGGCATCAAAGTCGTCTGGGGCGTTCGCTTAAGCGCAGTGGTGATGTCGTGTTCTCAGCCGCAGTGCTTGGGCTTGGCTCGCCGCTGTTTCTGCTTCTGGCTGTCCTGGTCAAGCTCAGTTCGCCAGGTCCTGTCTTCTACGTCCAGAAAAGGGTTGGTCGTGGCTACCGACCTTTCGGATGCATCAAGTTCCGCACGATGAGGCCTGATGCCGATGTCGTTCTGGCCCAGGTGCTGGAGCGCTCTCCTGAGATGCGCGCTGAGTTTGAACGCGATTTCAAGTTACGCAACGACCCTCGAATAACGCCCATCGGCAGATTCCTGCGTCGTTCGAGCCTTGATGAGCTGCCGCAGTTCCTCAATGTTCTACGAGGCGAGATGAGTGTTGTCGGTCCAAGGCCGATCGTTAACAAGGAGATTGCTCGTTACTCCGACTACATGGATGAAGTCCTTGCCGTGAGGCCCGGTCTCACAGGCCTCTGGCAGGTGAGTGGCAGGAACAATCTCAGCTACCCCAAGCGGGTCAGACTTGATCTGGCCTATGCCCGAGGTCGGTCCTTCCTGCTCGATCTGGCCATCATCCTCCGCACCTTCGGCGTGTTGCTGTTGCCGATGGATCGAGGTGCTTACTGAACCTGTCCCTGCAGGCCCCAGCCCAGCAAGGCTGCAATCAGGATCCAGAGCAGCTCCAGGCGTTTGGTCAGTTCAAGGATTTTGTTGACAGCCTTCGGGTCCACATTGGGCTGGCCGGTTCCCAGCAATGGCTTATCCACCCAGCGATCGCCATAGCGGTTGCGGCCACCGAGTTGTACGCCTGCACAGTGCGCATAAATCGCTTCTGATCGTCCTGCGTTAGGGGATGCATCGTGCTGGCCCTCGGATTCAGCCGACCTGACCAGCTCTGGCAACTGGCGCCAGGGTCTGCTCACCAGCGGCAGGCTCAGCATCACCAGACGGCAGGGCAGCCAGGTCAGCAGGTCATCCAGTCGAGCTCCTGCGGTGCCAAGCCAACGCAGCTTGCCTCTGCGGTAACCGAGCATGGAATCCAGAGTGCTGGCGGCCTTGAATCCCCAGGCCAGGGCCAGTGGGCCTGGAGCGGCGGTCCATCCAAGGCTCCAGAGAGTTGACCCCACCAACATCCAGAACAGTGGTGCGAACAGCCCGTCCACCGCATTCTCACTGGCGGTTTCAGCGCTGGCGCGCAGGATCTCGTCACCGGTGAGTGAGGTCGTGTCACGGCCCACGATCCAGCTGAGCTTTTCTCGTGCTGCCGAGAGATCGTCGCCGCCTTTGCAGGGAAGGGCTGCAATCACGTTCAGCACACTTTGTTCAAGACTTCTGGCTGCCAGTGCACTGGCAAGGCCTGCGACCAGAGCAAGCACCGCGATGCTCTGGAGTGCGCCCTGCGTGTGCAGGGCGATCCGTTCGATCAGCCATCCGCAGCCAGCGCTGCCAAGGGTGAGAATCAGCGTGATGGTCAGTCCACCCAGACGCAACCTGGCGGGATCATTCCCGCACCAGCTTTCAGTGCTGCGCTGCAGTGTGCTGATGCTACGGCCCATCCACACCACTGGGTGGGGTGACCAGAGTGGATCGCCGATCAGCCGGTCGAGACCGGCTGCGGCGATCACCAGGAGAAAGGGCTGAATGAGGCCCTGTTCAGGAGGCCTTCAGCCAGCTGAACATCGAGCGCAGGCCCTTGCCCACTTCTTCGATCTTGTGATCACCGTCGCGCTTGCGGATTTTGTTCATCTCAGGCTTGCCGGCTTCGCACTCAGCCACGAAGTTCTTGGCGAAGGTGCCGTCCTGGATGTCCGCGAGGATTCGCTTCATCTCCGCTTTGGTGTCGTCGGTGATCAGGCGGGGACCACTCACATAATCGCCGTACTCTGCTGTGTTGGAGATCGAATCGCGCATGGCTGAAAGACCGCCTTTCACCATCAGATCCACGATCAGCTTCACTTCGTGCAGGCACTCGAAATAGGCCAGTTCGGGCTGATAGCCTGCTTCGACGAGGGTCTCGAAGCCTGCTTTGACCAGCTCGGAGAGGCCGCCACAGAGCACGGCCTGTTCGCCGAAGAGGTCGGTTTCGGTCTCTTCCTTGAAGTTGGTTTCAAGAATGCCGGCGCGGGTGCCGCCGATTCCCTTGGCATAGGCCATGGCCAGGCCGCGGGCATTGCCGGAGGCATCTTTCTCAATGGCGAAGAGCGCTGGCACACCCTGGCCGTTCTGATATTCCCAGCGCACGGTGTGACCAGGGCCCTTGGGGGCGATCATCACCACATCCACATCGGCCGGCGGTTGGATCAGGCCGAAACGGATGTTGAAACCATGGGCAAAGCTGAGAACCTTGCCAGCGCTCAGATGTTGAGCGATTTCCTTGTCGTAGACCTCTTTCTGGAACTCATCGGGAAGCAGCACCATGATCCAGTCCGCTTTGGCCGCAGCGTCGGAAACGCTCAGCACTTCAAGGCCGTCGGCTCTGGCCTTGTCAGCGGAACGGCTTCCCTCATAAAGGCCCACCACCACGTTCACGCCGCTGTCCTTGAGGTTCAGCGCGTGGGCATGGCCCTGGGAGCCATAGCCGATGATGGCGACCGTTTTGCCGCTGAGCAGCGAAAGATCTGCATCGGAGTCGTAAAAAAGCTGAGCCATCCGGACGACGAACGTGGAGCTTGGTAACGACCGAGCTTACGCAAGTGTGGGGACGATCATGCCTCGTTGGGGTGTGCGATCACCCGGTCAATCAGCCCGTAGTCCTTGGCTTCTTCGCTGCTGAGGAAGTAATCACGATCGGTGTCTTTCTCAATTTTCTCGAAGCTCTGCCCGCTCATCTCAGCCATGGAGCGGTTCAGCATCTCCTTCATGCGCAGAATCTCGCGCGCTTCGATTTCGATGTCGCTGGCTTGTCGTTGAGCGGTTCCGCCCAGGGGCTGGTGAATCATGATCCGGCTGTGGGGCAGGGCCAGGCGCTTGCCCTTGGTACCCGCTGCCAGCAGGAAGGCTCCCATCGATGCGGCAAGGCCCACGCAGATGGTGACCACGTCACTCTTGACGTATTGCATGGTGTCGTAAATCGCCAGTCCAGCCGTGACCGATCCACCAGGAGAATTGATGTACAGATAGATCGGTTTGCTGCTGTCTTCCGAGTCGAGGTAAAGCATCTGAGCGACCAGACTGTTGGCCACCGCATCGTTCACCTCGGAGCCAAGGAAGAGGATTCGCTCAACTCCAAGTCGTGTGTAGATGTCCACCCAGCGCTCCATCTGGCTGCCGGGCAGGCGGTAGGGGACGCTGGGGGTACCGATCGGCATAGGTCCTGGTGGGTTGAAGAAAAAAAGTTGAAACGAGGGGGCTTGGGCTGGATTAACCAGCCGGAACTGGAGCGGGCAGTTCCTTGCGACTGGCGAGTACTCGGTCGATCAGTCCGTAATCCTTGGCCTGATCTGGAGTCAGATAACTCATGCGATCGGAATCCCTGGAGAGTTCCTCCACGCTGCGCCCGGTGTTGGTCGAAAGAATTTCGAGCATGGCTCGCTTGTTGTGCAGCACCTCCTTGGCACGGATCTGGATGTCTGTCGCCTGGCCCTGTGCGCCGCTGCGGGGCTGATGCAACACGATCGAGGCGTGGGGCAGGGCAGCTCGATGTCCTTTGGTGCCAGCGGACAGGATCACGGCAGCTGTTCCCATCGCCTGACCGATGCAGATGGTGTGCACCGGCGGCTTGACGTAGCGGAGGGTGTCGCAGATGGCGAAAGCTTCCGTCTCGAATCCAATGGCGTCGCCTGTATACCAGCTGGTTCCAGTGGAGTTGATATAGAAGTAAATCGGCTTGTCGGGATTATCGAACTCGAGGAAAAGAAGCTGGGCAATGATCAGTTCTGTGACGTCAAGTCCAACCTGACGCTTGGTGTCGTCGTCAGAAAAAAGGGGCAGTCCCAGATAAACAATTCGCTCCTTGAGAAGCAGTGAAGGCAGATCCGGGGGCGGAGTCCGCATCACCGACGAATCGCCGTAATAAGGGGCTGATGTGGTCATCCGCGTCGGGCCGCCATGGTCGGTGGAGCCTAGCGGGACCCCGGGGTGGGACGCTCATTGCGCCGGTTCTTGCGTGGCGGTTTTGCTCCAGGACTGCTCTTGCCGGTGGCGGTTGATTCACCATCCTTGTCGAGCCGACCGAACACCATCCGTCCGCTTGGGTTTTGCAGGGCTCCGGTGATCACCACACCCCGCCGTTCACCGATGGCGGCCCGGGCGTTTTCAATCACCACCATCGTGCCGTCCTCCAGATAGGCCACACCCTGATGCTCCTCCTTTCCTTCGCGGACGATCTTTAGGTTGAGTTCATCGCCAGGCTGCACTTCTGGACGCAGTGCGATCACCAGCTCGCTGAGGTTCATCACCTTGAGCTCCTTCACTCTGGCCACCTGGGCAAGGTTGAAGTCCGCTGTCACCAGGGTCCCGCCGGTGTCTTCCGTGAGCTGCAGCAGTCGATCGTCCGTGCCTGCCCCGTCGTAGCGGGTCGTGTTGATCACCAGACGTTTGTCGTAGGTCTCTCGCAGGGCATTCAGCAGCTTCAGGCCTCGTCGGCCCTTGCCGCGTTTCTCCAGGTTGTTGGAATCGGCGAGTTGCTGCATTTCATTGATCACCGTCTGGGCCACGATCACCTTCCCCTCCAGCAGACCGCAGCCGATCATTCCCTGAATGCGCCCATCGATGATCACGCTGGTATCAAGGATCTTGGCTGTAGCGGGTGTGAGCACACCATCGGCCACCAGCAGAGCCTCCGTGGAGGTTGGATTGAACAGCCTCAGCAGCGTGCGTCCATGCACCTCGGCCAGGTTGTAACCCAGCACGCCGAAGAACACATTGCTCAGAATCGCCGCCAGCGGCTTCACAAGAGAGCTTGCACCGGCCAGAGGCAGCAACAGAATCGGAGCCAGCAGCAGATTGGCCACCAGCAGCCCGAGGATCAGGCCTACCGCCCGGCTGACCAGAAGATCGGTGGGCATGGTGCGCACCTGATTCATCAGCCGCTGGCGCAGACGGCGAAAGACCAGGCCTGCCACGAGACCGATGACGGCACCCCCGGCGCTCAGGCCCAGTCGCACCTGCTGGGCGTTGGTGTCATCCAGAAGTTCCTGCGGAAGCAGATGCACGCCCATCCAGCCGGTCGCCGTCCCGGAGATCAGGAACAGGATGATGATGAGCGCTTCGACCATGAGGTTGGGTTCTCACTGCCCAGTCCAGTTGCAGGCAGCATGCACCATTCTCTCTCTCCTGGCTCGGGCTGATGACCGCACCCGCGCCCCGCAGCGCCTACGTCCACATTCCTTTCTGCCATCGGCGCTGCTTTTACTGCGATTTCGCAGTGGTGCCCCTGGGGGATAAGGCTGATGCCCAGGGCGGTCCCGGGAGTCGCTCGATTGAGACGTATCTCGAGCAGCTGCTCAGGGAAATTGCACTTTCACCGTCGGGACCGCCGTTGGCCACCGTCTATGTCGGTGGAGGAACCCCTTCGCTGCTGACCCCTGAACAGATCGGGCGTGTGCTCAACACCCTGCGAGCGCGTTTCGGATTGCAGAGCGGGTCTGAAATCACGCTGGAAATGGACCCCGCCAGCTTTGGGCGGATGGATCTCGAGGCCTTGCTGTGCTGCGGTGTGAATCGGGTCAGCCTCGGTGGTCAGAGTTTCGACAACCAGGTCCTGGAGTCCCTCGGTCGCCGTCATCGCCGATCGGATCTGCTGGAAGCCTGTGAGTGGCTCCATGGCGCCGTGGAGCATGGCGCCCTGCGCAGCTGGAGCCTTGATCTGATTCGCAACCTGCCTGATCAGAGCGACGAGGCCTGGGGCGTTCAGCTCGAGCGTGCCGTGGCGATCGGCGCTCCCCATCTCTCCATCTATGACCTCAGCGTGGAACCGGGCACGGTGTTCTCGAAGCTTGAGCAACGCGGTGAGCTGGAGTTGCCTGATGAGGACGGCGCTGCCGATCGGATCGCCGCCACTAGTGAGCGCCTCGCCAGGGCTGGCTATTGCCGCTACGAAATCTCCAATTTCTCCAGGCCAGGACATGCCTCCAGGCATAACCGTGTGTATTGGAGCGGCGCCGGCTGGTGGGCGTTTGGTCTGGGTGCCACCAGTGCTCCCTGGGGTGAGCGTTTCGCCAGGCCCCGAACCCGTGAGGCCTATGGCGATTGGCTGGAGCAGCAGCAAAGGGATGGTCCGCATGCCTCGCTGCTGAGGGAGCTGGCTACGCCGATGAGCCTCGAGGATCGGCTGCTTGTTGGGCTCAGGCGTCGGGAAGGAGTCGAGCTCATGGAGCAGGCCCACGGTTGCGGCTGGTCTCGGGATCGTTGCAGCCGCTGGCTGCCTCAGCTGGAGGCCCGCTGGGCAAGATTTCTTCAAACCGATCTGATGCGGCGCTGCGGCTCCCGCTGGCAGCTGACCGATCCTGGTGGGATGGCCGTCAGCAATGCGGTTCTGGTGGAGCTGGTGGAGTGGTGGGAGGAGGTGACGGCTGACGCTGATCGTCCAGCCAGCTGCGCAAGGCCTTGATCGCAAGACTGCGACCATCCATCCGGGCCCTGCTGAAGGGCGGTTGTGAGTGGGTCAGCCCGAGCAGATCGGCGGTCACGCTCACCTGCCCATCGCAGTCGTCTCCTGCTCCTATGCCGATCACCGGGATCGTCACATGCCGCCTCACCTGCCCTGCAAGTTCGGCAGGTACGTGCTCGAGAACCATGGCGAAGCATCCCGCCGACTCCAGTTCGGCAGCCTGCATCAGCAGGCGTTCCTGGCTGCGTGGATCTTTGGCCTGACGGCGATAGCCAAGGCTGTGAACCGCCTGAGGCAAGAGTCCCAGGTGTCCCATCACGGGGATCCCCGTGCGGACCAGTCGTTCAATCACGGCCAAAACCTCCGGTTCAGCACCCTCGAGCTTCACGCCAGCAGCATCGGTCTGTTTGAGCAGAGTTCCTGCCGCAGCCACCGCTCGATCCAATCCGCACTGGTAACTGAGAAAGGGAAGATCGGTGATCACCAGCGGTTGCTCGGCAAGTGGTTTGCTCAAACCCCTGCAGACCGCCTGGGTGTGCAACACCATCTGCTCAAGCGTGACGGGAAGCGTTGTGCTGTGGCCGAGGCTGACCATGGCGAGTGAATCTCCCACCAGCACCACATCCGCACCCGCGTCCTCCACAAGGGAGGCGCTGATGGCATCCCAGGCGGTGAGCATGGTGATCGGTTGGCCGGTCTGCTTGAACCGGATCAGGTCGGAGGCGCGCAACCGCTCTCTCAAATCAGCGGACTTCCATTGCTAACATTTGAAGCGACTCGGACCTATGCGGTTCAAACGCCCAAACTTGGTCAGAACCGGAAGGCAGCAGCCACACGGGATGCTCTGAACAGGCGTGGACTCCGGGTCACCACAATGGTTGGTTCGCTCCGGCTGCTCAGGAGCAGGTTTGAACTCGGAGCTGACCGGGATCAGCTGTTTGGCTCAACGTCAGGCCGCTGCTGCCGCTGTCTCAGAAATTCAGGAATGCGAGCGCCGGAATCCTGCGATTCAGCAGGAGTGAAAGCTGATGTCGCTGCGCGCGGAACGCTCCTTTCGGTGCGATAGGGCTGACCATTCTCAAACCCTGTGGCGATCACGGTCACGTGAATCTCACCTTCGAGGCGTTCATCCACCACAGCTCCAACAATGATGTTGGCTTCGGGATCGACCACGTCATAAATCACTTCGGATGCGCTGGTCATGTCCTCAAGGGTCATGTCACGGCCACCGCTGATGTTGATCACACAACCTTTGGCACCATCAATGCGCGCAGCCTCCAGCAGAGGGCTGTTGATCGCGGTCTGAGCGGCTTCGATGGCACGGGAACGACCGGATCCGACACCGATGCCGAGCAGGGCAGTGCCGGCTTCGGTCATCACCGATCGAACGTCAGCGAAGTCGACATTCACCAGCCCAGGACAGGTGATGATGTCAGTGATGCCCTTCACGCCCATGCGCAGAACATCATCAGCACTGCGGAAGGCCTCCTGAAGGGGAGCACTGCCGATGGCGTCACGCAGACGGTCGTTGGGGATCACGATCAGCGTGTCAACGTGCTCAGCCAGCCGGGCGATGCCCTCATCGGCCTGGCGCATGCGGCGTCGCCCTTCAAATCCGAAGGGTTTGGTGACGATCCCAACGGTGAGAGCGCCGCTTTCCTTGGCGACTTCAGCAACAACGGGCGCCGCACCGGTACCGGTGCCTCCACCCATGCCGGCAGCGATGAACACAAGATCGGCACCCTGAAGAGCCTGCTGCAGATCGGCACGGGATTCTTCAGCCGCTTTCTGACCGATGCTGGGGTTACCACCGGCGCCAAGGCCACGAGTCAGGGTCTGTCCGAGCTGGACACGGTGTTCCGACGATGATTGCAGCAGTGCCTGAGCATCAGTGTTCAGAACTCTGTAAGCGACCCCTTCAAGGTCGCTTTGGATCATGCGGTTCACGGCGTTGCTGCCACCACCTCCGACGCCGATCACTTCAATTCGGGCGGATTGGGAAGGAAGAATTCCTTCCGAGTCAGGAGAAGGGGACATCTGACCGTTCACCATCTCCATCGTCGGCGTCGAACCACTCAAGTGCGTGTGCATTATGTCCCTGAGAGCGATAATCGCCGAATTCAAATCACACTCGTTGTGGTTTCAGCACTGTGCAACGACCGGTCAGGGTTTGCTGGTTTTCTGTTTCGGGCTTGGTTTCAGCTGTAATTCGGGTTTGGAGGGATCTGAAAGATCGATGCCGCTGCTGGTTTTCCCCCGCAGATTTTCGGGAAGACTGCTGGACAGCAGTGCGATCGTGCGGAGCTGCTGATCCAGCAGCCGCTCATTCGAACCCAGTTGCACGAGGCCAAGCGTTTGCGTGCGCAGGCTGAGGTCTCCATCCGGAGCGATGTGGATCTCACTTAAAGGACTGCCCAGCTGATCGCGTTGCGCCAGCACCGCAGCAATCATTGAGCGCCGGCTAGGAATCCACCCATCTACACGCACTGCACTGGCGGGGGCTTCACCCTGGCGCGCGACGGTGAGCGGCATCCAATGACCTTCAAAGTCGACCATCCCCTGTTCCTTGCCGCGGGCTCCCATTCGGCTCGCAGCCGCCACGGGACGTCGATCCTGCAGCTCGATGTCCAGTCCCGGCGGGACAAGCCGTCGCTTGACTGACACGGACTGCACCGGCAGCTCGGCCTGCAGCCGGCGCTCCAGAAGGCCTGGCTCCAGCGTGATCAATGGGCGTGGGAAGCGCAGGCCTGCGGCTTTGACCACCGCTTCGCTGCCCAGTCGTTCACTGCCCCGCACCGTGAGCTGCTGCTGCGAGCGCAGGCTCCAGCCTGCGCTGAGCAGAACCCAGACCAAGCTGCCTGAGACTCCGCCGAGCAGGAGGATGCGCCAGATCTGAATCAGCCGCTCCCGACGTCGCTCCTGGCGCAGCCTGCGCCGGCGTTCGACTCCCGGAGGCAGGGGAGTGCTGGTGTTGCTCTCCTGTTTGTTGACTTGCGAGCGGGTCATCACAGGTCGCAACGTGCCTTCGCCATCAACTGATCCATCCAGCGGCGGGCCCGTTCCGCATCCGAGAACGGCACATCCATCTGCCGCCCTTCACCGATGAGCCTCAGGCGGCAGCGACCCTGTGATTCGTGGGCCAGTGGTGCATCGCCCGATGAGAGCGACATCAACTCCACCAGCTCGAGCGTCTTGATCACAAATCGGCCCTCATCCTTGAAGCTGCCCGCATGGAAACTGCTCCAGCTCAGCTCACCGTTCTTCAGCCGTGCTGCACCGCAGCCGTCGAGTTTGGCCAGTTCGGATGATTCGCTCCAGACCCGAAACAGATTCTGGCGCCGCCGCTCCAGCCATCCCAGGGACGCCAGCAGCACGAACACCAAAAGCAGCGGAAACCAGAGCAAACCGTGCATCATCGCGGCAGCAGCAGAGGCAGACGGCTCATTCTTGCGCTGTGTTCACCAGCTCCGCCACCAGCTGTGGCAAAGGAACACCGGAGGCCTCCCACAGCGTTGGATACATGCTCTGGGATGTGAAGCCCGGCAGGGTGTTGATCTCATTCAGCCAGATCTGGTCATTGGCCTCGTCATAAAAGACATCCACACGTGCCTGGCCATAGGCGTGAACGGCGCGGCAGGCATCGAGGGCCATGGCCTGAATGCGTTGGCTGACTGAATCGGACAATGGCGCCGGGATCAGGGTTTGACTGCGTCCTTCGGTGTATTTGGTCTCGTAGTCGTACCAGTCGGCATCAAACCGCACTTCACCCACCACGGAAGCTCTCAGATCCTTTCGCCCCAGCACGGCACATTCAAGTTCCCGGGCCTTGACGCCCTGTTCCACCACCAGACGCGGATCGAGTTTCGCCGCCAGCTGCAGGCCAGCCAGCAGTTCCTCGCGATGACGAACTTTGCTGATCCCCACGGATGAGCCGAGGTTGGCGGGTTTCACGAAGCAGGGATAGCTGAGCTCCTCTTCCAACCTGTTCAGCAGGCGTTCGAGCTGCTGCGGGTTGTTGAGATCAGCCGCGTTGATTCCCAGATAGGGAACCTGGGGAATCCCGGCAACGCTGAAGGCTGCCTTCATGGCCAGCTTGTCCATGCCGACTGCGGATCCGAGCACGCCGGAGCCCACGAACGGTTGCTGCATCAATGTGAACAGACCCTGCACCGTGCCGTCCTCCCCATTTGGTCCGTGCAGAACCGGATACCAGACATCGATACATTCGGGGTCCAGGGGCAACTGGCGCAGCCCTCTGGCAGGAAGCGGCTGAGGCAGCTGTTCATTGGTGAGTGCCGAGCCTCGCTCCAGCACGTTTCTGGCGATGGTTTCCGGCCACCAGCGCCCTTCGAGGTCGATGTAGACAGGAGTGACCAGGAACCTTTCGCCTTGGCTGGCATCGACCAGAGCCTTGATCACTGTTGAGGCGGACCGGATTGACACGTCGTGTTCACCGGATGCCCCTCCGAACACCACGCCAACGCGGATCTGGGAAGTCGGCATGGGGGAGCAAGCTTTACAACGGTCTGCGCCGAAAGGTATCAGCCGTGCACAGGAGTGCCACTGAGAGAGAAGGAACGAACCGCATCGATGCGAACCTGAACCAGATCGCCAGGTTCCCAGCGACGCCCATCAGAAGCTTCCGCACTGAAGAACGTCAGGCGATTCGTGCGGGTGCGTCCCATCAGCTGCGTCGGGTCCTTGGGGTTGATGCCCTCCGCCAGCACCTCTTCGACCCGGCCGGAGTAGCGACTGTTGCGTTCTTTGGCGCAGCGCTCCACCAGGGCATTGATCTCCTGCAGACGAGCCACTTTCACCTCCTCGGGAAGCTGGTTGTCCCAGTCCGCCGCTGGGGTATTGGGCCTAGGTGAGTAGGCGGCCGTATTCACCAGATCAAAGCAGATCTCCTCAATCAGCTTCAGGGTTCGTCTGAACTGGGCATCGGTTTCGCCGGGGAACGCAACGATCACATCGGCGCTCAGTGAGGCCTCAGGCATGCGTTCACGGATGTGGTCGATGATCCTGCGATAGCGCTCAATGGTGTAACCGCGGGCCATCGCCTGCAGCACGTCGTTGTCTCCGCTCTGGAAGGGGATGTGGAAGTGCTCGCAGAGCTTGGGGAGATCGGCACAGGCATCAATCAGACGCCTGGTGAAGTAGCGGGGATGGCTGGTGGCGAATCGGATCCGTTCAATTCCTTCAACGTCATGGACGTAATGGAGCAGGTCCGTGAGTGTGTTTTTGCGCCGTCCTTCTGCAGTGATGCCAGGCAGATCACGGCCATAGGCGTCGATGTTCTGCCCCAGCAGAGTGATTTCCCGGTAACCCTGCTCCGCCAGTCCCTCCATCTCCAACTTGATGGCGTCAGGCAGCCGCGATTGCTCCTTGCCGCGCACGGAAGGCACGACGCAGTAAGTGCAGCGTTCGTTGCAGCCATAGATCACATTCACCCATCCGCAGATGCTGCTGTCGCGGCGAGCGGTGGTGATGTCTTCAAGGATGTGATGCTCTTCAGTCGCCACCACCTGCTGACCGGCGTCAACCTGCTGCAACAGTGTTTCCAGTCGATTGGCGTGTTGCGGCCCCATCACCAGATCCAGTTCGGGCACGCGCCGCAGCAGTGATGCACCCTCCTGCTGGGCAACGCAGCCCGCGACCACAAGTTTGAGATGGGGATTGATGCGTTTCCGGCGCGCCTGGCGCCCGAGGTAGCTGTAGACCTTCTGTTCAGCGTTGTCGCGGATCGTGCAGGTGTTGTAGAGAACCAGGTCGGCATCCAGCTCAGCGGTGGCTTCCCGATAGCCCATCGACTCAAGAATTCCTGCCATCCTTTCGGAATCAGCTTTGTTCATCTGGCAACCGAAGGTGGTGATCCAGTAGCTGCCCCGCTCCAGGCCTGGCAGTTGAGTGGTTGAGGCAGAGGCGGTGACGGTCAAGGCGGAGGGCCGTCCGATGGACCGCCGGCGATGGAACCTTCCTTCAGTGTGGTTCACAGAGGTCCTGTGTCACCTTGAAGTTCGGTGCGCACGTTGGATGGGCTGGACTCTGCGTCGGTTTCCGCTCACCAAGGCGGTTCCGCTGGCCATCAGCCGTGGCACCACCTCTGCGGTGGAACGGCTTGAACTGTGCCTTGATCATGACGGGATCATCTCCCGGGGGGAAACCGGTGGTCTGGATACAGGTCACCGCTCCTATGGGTTGGAGACCATCGAGGCTGAACTCCAGAGCTTGCTGCCCGACCTCAACAGGATTGATCCTGCCAACAGAAGCGTTTGTGATGAACTGCTGAGCAGCCTGTCTCCACCAGCAAGATGTGCTGTGGATCTGGCGCTCTGGGATTGGTGGGGTCAGTTGTTGCAGCAACCGGTCTGGCGGTTGTTCAGCCTGGATGGCAACTGCGCTGTTGCAACGAGCGTCACCCTCGGTCTGGCTTCGGTGGAGGGAGTTCAACAGCGGCTGGAGCGCTGGTGGAAGCAACTGCCGGCCACCCGCATCAAGCTCAAGCTGGGCAGCCCAGACGGGCTTGATCACGACAGGGCACTGCTGGAGAGGGTGGCGTCGATGCTGCAGGCCCGCACGCAGGCCACGGGGGTGGTCCACGAGCTTCAGGTCGATGCCAATGGCGGCTGGACCGTGCAGCAGGCCACAGAGATGCAGTCATCGCTCATGGCTGCTGAGGTTGTTCTGCTGGAGCAACCGATTGCTGCAAGCCTTGATCCAGAGGAGGATCTTCAGGGTTTTGCGGCTTTGCGAGAACACTGCACTCTGCCGCTTGTGGCCGACGAAAGCTGCTGGGATCTCCAAGACCTGCTGCGCCTGGCTCCCCATGTCGATGGGGTCAACCTGAAGCTGCTCAAAACCGGAGGACTGACGGAAGCCTTGCTGATGGCAAGGGTGGCGAGGCGACTGGATCTTGATCTGATGGTCGGCTGTTATTCAGACAGCGCATTGCTGAACGGGGCGGCATGTCAGCTGTTGTCGCTCATCCGGTGGCCCGACCTCGACAGTCATCTCAATCTTGTTGACGACCCTTTTCAGGGGCTATCACTCGATCAAGATAAGTTGTCGCCGCCATCAGCTGCCGGTCTGGGGATCAGCCGCGATGCACAAGTTCAGGCTGATTGACTGACTTCCTGCTCTGCAAGTTCCCGCAAATACCTTCGTCTTTGTGGTGATTCGTAGCCAGTGATCTGAAAGGTCTTGACAGCCTTGCCAGGCTTTCTCCACTCCCTTTGGGGAGCTGTTTCTCTTCGATTCATTTGAATTCGGCTTATCGGTTCTCGCGCAGTGGACCCTTTTGGGCTCTTCGGCGTTAAGTCATTATTGCATGGTTTTCAGGAATTCGCATTCGGGACTGTTCTGTTGCTGCGACGAACAGTCAATTCAGTTTGAAATTGTCTTGCAATTCATTGATCAAAACGACTGGCTCCGACGGCTCGATCGTCGTGGGTGTTGTTCATTCGCTGCATGAAGTCTGTTGTTCATGAGTCCTGCTGTTCATGAACAATTTTGTTTGCAGGCAATGTCTGCAGGGGGTTGGAGCAGATTGCTGGAGCAGCGCCTCTCGGAAATGCGTTGCTCAAGAAAGCTGCTCATCGGTGCAATTCTTGGTTTCTTTAAGAGGTCTGATTGGACTGCGCCAGGCTCAGTCGATCATGGCTCTCCAAAAGTCTGTTGTGTAAGCAGCTTCACTCACTGCCGATGCAGCGGACTTCTGGTTCCAGAACGTTGTTCAGAAGCCGGCAAAATGAAGTAGTGCCTCCAGGGTGGCAAGGCCTAAAAGGAATGTCGCACCCAGAAAACTTGCCTCTTTCAGTCCTTTGGACATGAGCAGTGCCTCCAGAGAAACGCAGCCTTTTGAATAGAACATTAATCTGCCCAGCTGCTCGATATTCCTGAAAACACAAAAGTATTTTTTGGCGGTGAATGACAATCAAGTTTCTACAGTGTTCTGTGTCATTAATTCCCGAAAACCTGCTTTTGGGCCGTCTGTTGACACAAAAGATCGTGACTTTTCATTGAGTTATTGTTTTTTGTTGCGTGGCGGTGGAGTTTCTCAGAGCAGAAATCCGATGCGTCTTGTCGTTGATCAAGTTTCAGCGTCTGTCTTTGCATCCTTGCTGCACCTAGAGCTCGACCGGCGTTGCTAGATCCAGGTTCAGCTCCGGGCCCGTTCGTTTGAGTCTTGAATCCGTCACTCAATGCCCTGCAGGCTTCGCTACTTTGCCGCTGGTGCTGATGCAGCACGGGGGTCTGTCGTCTCTCACGGGCAAAACCGGACTGGCGATGTTGCGCCATCGAGCTGGCCCGATTGTGGCCGTCATCGATCCTGATCATGCAGGCCAGCGGCTTGACCTCGTGACGGGGATTGCAAGGTCAGTGCCTGTGGTGCGCAACCTGGCCGAAGCACTTCCCCATGGACCAGCGGCTGCTGTGATCGGTCTGGCTCCTTCAGGGGGTGGATTACCCGATGTCGTGAGAGACGATGTGTTGGCGGCACTCCAAGCCGGTCTGTCTCTCGCCAGTGGTCTGCACAGTTATCTGAACGATGACCTGGAGCTGCAGGCAGCGCTGCACCCCGGTCGCTGGATCTGGGACCTGCGTCGTGAGCCGATCGGACTCGGCGTGGGTAAAGCCCGCGCTGCGGGACTCCCCTGTCAGCGCATCCTGGCTGTGGGAACGGACATGGCTGTCGGCAAAATGAGTGCCTGTCTGGCTGTGCATGAAGCTGCCGTTCGCGCAGGTGTGTCCTCCGCTTTTGTGGGGACCGGTCAGGCGGGAATCCTGATTAGTGGTCAGGGGGTCCCGCTTGATGCTGTGCGGGTTGATTTTGCCGCCGGTGCCGTGGAAACAGCAGTGCTTTCGGCTGCGCAGGCACTGCCGCCGGAGGGTCTGGTGCTTGTGGAAGGTCAGGGTTCGCTCTGCCACCCCGGTTCCACGGCCACCCTGCCGTTGTTGCGGGGAAGTCAGCCAACGGCGCTGATGATGGTGCATCGCGCTCGGCAGTCGACCATTGAACGGCTGCCGGATATCCCCTTACCGCCTCTGGAGCAGCTTGTTGCGATCTGCGAATCGCTGGCAGCCATCGCCCGGCCTGCCGGCAGCCCCGCAGGCCCCAAGGTGCGTGCACTGGCACTGAACACCGCACGACTGGACGATCAGGAGGCTTCGGAAGTCGTCGAGCAGTACGGCGAACGTCTGGGAATTCCCTGCAAAGATCCCATCCGCCATGGAGCGGAAGAGCTGCTTCAGGCGTTGATGACCTCTTGAGCAGGAAGGCTGCTGAATGGGGTGAAAGGGCGAGCGAGGGGATTCGAACCCCCGAATAGCGGCGCCACAAGCCGCTGCCTTAACCACTTGGCGACGCCCGCCGCGTCAGTAAGAATCTATCAATTCGCCCTGCAGTCACACCCGCATGTCTTCGCCTCGATGGCGCTGGCCTTCAGCAACAGTGGCAGCAGCTGTGCTGGTCGTGGCAGGAAGTGGTGCTGCATTGTTCCTAACCAATCCCACAAGGGCGGATTACAGGGTTTTTGCCGGAGAAACACTGGTGAAGCTGGCCACCAAGGAGATCTGCGAGCGTCAGACCCTGCCGATGGTGCTTCAGCTCTGGATCAGTGACTGTCCTCGCTTGATCGCTGACCAGGAGCAGACGCTGGCCTTGCTGGCCGACCAGTTCACCCGTCGCTGGAATCTTGGGCTGGCCAGTGTTTATGTCACGACTGTCGGTGGTCAGAACCTCTTGCCTGCCCTGAGGCTGCCGCGCTACTCAGTGACCTGCCTTGGGCTTGCAGGGCAGTTCGTTGTGCTCAAAACCGGCTCGGAGGCCGGCAAACTCGAATGAGCCCAGCACGGTTGCGTTGTCATCAGGTGAACTGAGAGCCCGCTGTCCCCGCTCACTGCTCGATCTGGGTTCCGAGCCGTCTGCCACAGCTGGTGAGGATGGGCTGATTCCCGTTGAGCTCACCTGGTCCGGCAGCAGGATCCAGTCTGTGAAGGTGATGTCTGAGGCCACGGGTCTGGTGCTGCCCCGACTGGTGGAACCCCATGCCCATCTGGACAAGGCCTTCTCCTGGAATGACTACCCCAATCCGGCGGGAACGTATTCAGGAGCACTGGCGGCCAACTTCAGGGAGCACGAGACACGAACGGCAGCAAAGGTTGAGCAGCGTGGAGAGCGCTGTTTGCAACTGGCCTGGCAACACGGTTTACGAGCCGTGCGCAGTCACATCGACAGCCTCGGACCCGGCGCGCACTGCAGCTGGGAGGTGCTCTCCGATCTGCGCACTCACTGGCGTGAACGCATTGAGCTGCAGCTGGTCGCTCTGGTGCCGATTGAGCACTGGTCAACGGCCGAGGGGGAGCACCTGGCTGCTGCTGTGGCCAAGGTGGACGGACTGATCGGCGGTGTTCTGGTACCCCCCTGCAGAGGACGGGCCACGCGCCGTGCTCTGCGTCGTCTGCTGGAGCTTGCGGATCGACACGGATGCCCGGTGGATCTGCACATT
Organism: Synechococcus sp. MIT S9509; assembly: GCF_047303035.1. NCBI lineage: Bacteria > Bacillati > Cyanobacteriota > Cyanophyceae > Synechococcales > Synechococcaceae > Synechococcus > Synechococcus sp. MIT S9509. The sequence continues at coordinate 156,560 of NZ_CP138940.1, forward strand.
GATGAAGCAGCCTCCCAACCTGCGGAGGGCGTCCGCCAGTTGTTGCGAGTGCTTGAAAGCATGACTGTTTCGGTGCCTGTCACCTGCAGCCATGCCAGCAGCCTGTCGCTGCTGTCAGCGGGTGCACTACGGCGGCTGGGAACGCGCATGGCGCGCCAGAACCTGCAGGTGGTGGCACTGCCGCTCACCAATGGCTGGTTACTCGGTCATCGCGACAACGAAACTCCGCTGTGCAGGCCGCTGGCGCCGATCCGTCAGCTGCAACGCGCCGGAATTCCTGTGGCTGTTGGAGGTGACAACGTTCAGGATCCCTGGTATCCAGGCGGGCAGCTTGATCCCCTGGCACTGATGGCCATGAGCCTGCCGCTGGCTCAGCTCGCACCCTGGGATGACCATGGCCTGAAGCCCTTCGGAACCGATGCGACGGGTCTGATGGGTCTGGATTGGGACGGACGATTGCGCGCCGGAGCACCGGCGGACCTGATTCATCTGCCAGAGGCTGGCTGGCCGGAGTTGCTTGCGATGGCTTGCCGACGCCGGGTTCTTGCCGGTGGAGATTGGGTGCAGGATGAGGCGTAGCGCCTTCAAGACCAACTGATGCTTCCCGATGCCCTGCGAACTGAGCTGTCGGCACTCCCCGGCCTCAGGTTGTTGACGCAGCCGGAGGAACTGGAACGGTTTTCCCGCGATGCCTATGACTACTCGCCTGTGCTTCAGCAGCGTTTGGCCCATTGCCGGGCGGAGCTGGTCGTCCGGCCGGACACCGTTGAGGCGGTGGTTGGTGTGGCATCGGCCTGCCGGAGGCATCGCGTTCCTCTGACCCTGCGTGGATCGGGCACGGGCAATTACGGCCAATCCGTGCCTCTCGAGTCCGGTGTGGTGATGGTGATGACCCAGCTTCGGGCGGTACGTTCCATTGATCCGCTCAGCGGTGTCGCCGTGGCTGAGTGTGGATGTCTGCTGAAGGACCTCAACCAGGAGCTGGCTGGTTTTGACCGTCAGTTGCGTCTGATGCCGAGCACCTGGCGCAGCGCCACAATCGGTGGGTTCATTGCCGGCGGTTCGGGAGGCATCGGCTCCGTGCGCTGGGGGTTTCTTCGCGATCCCGGGCACCTGCTTGGGCTGGAGGTGGTGACCATGGAGCCAGAGCCGCGCGTTCTGCAGCTTGAGGCCAGTGATGCCGAGGCGTTGAATCATGCCTACGGCACCAACGGCATCATCACGGCACTGCGGCTGGCCACGGCACCCCGTGTTGACTGGCAGGAAGTGGTCGTGGACTGTCCGGATTGGACGACGGCCGTTGAACTGGCAAAACGCTGCAGTACAGCGGCCATCGATCTGCATCTCTGCTGCGTTCTTGAAGCAGCCGTGGTGGAGTTGCTGCCCACGTGGGATCTGCCCCCGCGCCCTTCTGATCGCCTGTTGCTGTTGGTTGCTCCCGATGCCGTCAGTACGGTTCAACGGCTGGCGACGGGGGTGGGGGCTGTTCTGACCCATCTCGGGGCCGAGGCCGATCGCCAAGGCAATGGTCTGCGGGAGCTGAGCTGGAACCACACGACGCTGCACCTGCGTCAGCGCGAGCCGGACTGGACCTATCTGCAGATACTCCTTCCCCAACCGGAGATCGATTGTCTGGACACGCTCAAGCAGAACTGGGGAGAGGATCTGCTCTGGCACCTTGAAGCTGTCAGGCAGCAGGGAGTTCAGCGGCTCGCATCACTGCCTCTGGTGCGCTGGCGTGGCCCTGAAGCATTGGAGCAATTGATGCAGCAGTGCCGAGATCTCGGCGCGCTGATCTTCAATCCGCATGTGCTCACCGTGGAAGGTGGCGGTCTCGGCGTGGTGGATGGGGATCAGGTGGCCACCAAGCACCGTTACGACCCCGCGGGACTGCTCAATCCGGGAAAACTTGGGGGGTTCAGCAGTTGAGGCTGTCGCGGGTGGAGACACCCGTGCTGGGATTCACGCCTTCCGCGACCTGGCAGAGCCGGCGCTGATCGTCCCGGTCCAGCAGAGCGTCGCTGAAGTCAGCGCCTTCCACATCGGCTCCTGCAAAGCTGCTGCCCGCGGCGATCACTCCGATCAGGAGAGCATCGCGCAGATCAGTGCGCGTGAAGTCGGCCCGGTCCATCAGCGAATCGCTGAGGTCAGCTCCATGAAAATCAGCCTCGGCGAAAGCTCCCTGCGTGAAGATCGCTCCATGCAGGTTGGCGCCGCTGAAATCAGCACCGCGCCCAACCGCTCCGGCAAAGGAGGTGTTGGTCAACTGCTGGTCATGAAAGTCAGCGTCGCTTTGATTGGTGAGGGTGTAATCCACCCGGTCCTGAAACAGTGCCCTGTCCTGGAGGCCCACTCCCGCAGAGGTATCAAGGGCTGACGCAGCAAGCGGTGTCAGCCAGGACACCACCAAGGCGAGTACAGCAATCAGCTTGAGCAGCGATCTCATGGTTCCAGCGAGGCGCTTGACGATCACTCTGCCTCCACTATGCCGTTTTCCATCAGATGGCCGATCAGATACAACGATCCTGCGATCACCGGGGCGGATTCGGGCCAGCCCTGGTCAAGCAGGTCATCGAGCGCCTGGAGAGCACTGTTCGCTGATTTCAGTTGATGAGCCTTCACTGGCAGTGCTTGCCGCAGTTGCTCCAGGCTCCAGCTGCGATGGCCTGGCACCGGCACAATCCAGGCTTCATCTTCAGATCCGAGCAGCTGTTGCAGCATCTCAGGAGCCTGTTTCTGTGCCTGGATCGCCAGGATCCAGATCTGCCGCCTGCCTGCGGCTGACCAGAGGCAGCGTTCCCTCGCCAGCACGATGGCGGCAGCTGGATTGTGTGCTCCGTCCACGCGCAGCCTGCGGCCCCGCCAGCGCATCCATTGCAGGCGACCGGGCCAGCGTGCAGCGGCGAAGCCTGAACGGATGGCTTGGTTTGAGATCGGCTCACTGCGTGTGCTCATCCACTGCAGTGCGGCTTCAGCCACAGCGCCGTTGCGTTTCTGAAAAGCCCCTGACAGGCCCAGGGTCCAGCTTTCATCCAGGGCATCGACCCACTGCAGGGTGCCGTTCATCTTCTGCACCTGTTGTTCGAGCACCACAGACACCTCCGGTTTCTGGGTTGCACTGATCACGTGAGCACCCTCACCGATGGCCGCGGCTTTCTCTGCAGCAATGGCCTGGAGGTTGGGGCCCAGATGCTCGCGGTGGTCCATGCCGATCGATGCCACCGCAATCAGGGGTCGCAAGCTGTGGGCAGTGGTGGCATCCAGCCGGCCTCCCAGCCCTGCTTCGAGAACCAGCCAGTCGGGTTTCCGGGATTCAAAGTGAAGCAGTGCAGTGCAGATCAGCTGCTCAAACGGTGTCAGGCGGCATTGGTCCGTCACCGGTCGCAGCTGCTCGAGCCTCTGTCGCAGGTCTGTAATGGCGATCAACTGGTCGTTGATGCGGATGCGTTCACACCAGCTCACCAGGTGGGGTGATGTGGTCAGGCCTGAGCGCAGTCCGGCCTCCATCAACCCATGGTGGATCAGGCAGGCGATGGATCCCTTGCCGTTGGTGCCCACGACCTGAACGGCAGGAATTGATTGCGCAGGTCGCTGCAGCTGTTCCAGAGCATTCATCATCCTGTCCAGCGACAGATCCATGCCACGCACGTCAAAGCGAGGCAGCAGATCACTCAGTTCGTGAGCTGGATGGCCAGGCCGAGCCACTCAGCTGATGCGGCTCAGGGCTCGTTCAAGCCGCGTCAGCAGCGCCTGGATCTCTCGGGCGTTGATCACCAGAGCGGGCACCATGCGCACCACCTGAGCGCCTGCGGGCACCACAAGCAGCTGTTCCTCCAGGGCTGCCTTGACAACGTCCAGAGCGGTGATTCCACAGTCCTGTCTCAGGACCAGGCCCTGAATCAGCCCCCAGCCACGCGAGCCCTCCAAAGCATCAGGGAAATGTGCCACGAGCCTGTCGAGGCCTGCATGAAGCTGGGCGCCCCGTTCGCGCACATTGCGCAGCAGATTGCGCTTTTCAATTTCGCTCGCCACCGTCAGACCGGCCTGACAGGCGAAAGGATTGCCGCCGAAGGTGCTTGCGTGGTCGCCGGGTTCGAAGACATCGGCGTGTTGTTGCACCAACAGTGCTCCCACGGCATGCCCTCCGCCCAGTCCTTTGGCCAGGGTGAGTGCATCAGGGCGAACGCCAAGCTGTTCATAACCCCAGAGCGAGCCGGTTCGGCCCATTCCCACCTGCACTTCATCGAAGATCAGCAGGATGTTGCGTTGATCGCAGTGCTTGCGAATGGCCTTCATGACCTCGGGATCACCAGGATTCACGCCTCCTTCCCCCTGAAGGGGTTCGATCAGCACTGCTGCCACGCGAGGACCATGCTGTTCGAGGCGCTCGAGCAGCTGCTCGAAATCAGCGAGATCGTTGTACCGGAAGAATTCGAAACCCTCCACCATCGGTTCAAATCCTTGGTGGTACCTGGGTTGTCCAGTGGCGCTAACGGCTGCGAGGGTGCGTCCATGAAAGCTTGCAGCAGCCGTGATGATCACGGGGCGTTCAATGCCTCGATGCAGATGGCCGTGTTTCCGAGCCAGCTTGATCGCTGCTTCATTGGCTTCAGCGCCTGAATTGCAGAAGAAGACGCTGTCTGCGCAGCTGTTGCTGACCAACCACTTCGCCAGTGCTTCCTGTTCAGGAATTTGGTAGAGATTGGAGACGTGCTGCAGCTTACGCAGCTGTCCGCTGAGAGCCTTGCGCATGGCTCTGTTGCTGTGCCCCAGCGTGCAGGTGGCGATGCCAGCCACGGCATCGAGATGGCGACGGCTTTTTTCATCCCAGACCCAACAGCCTTTTCCGCGCTGGATGGAGAGTGCGAAGCGGTTGTAGGTCCCCATCACCGCCTCGGACGGGCGCGCTGGCTCCACCATGGGTTGTTCAGGGCTGTTCCCTGGAGGCGTCAAGGACATTGTCATTGTCTCTCAAGGCACTGCCCACTTGGTCATTGTGAGCTCAATCCTGTTAGGGACCTTGAAGATCAATAGGAGCGGTCGGACTTGAACCGACAAACCCGAAGGCGGCGCATTTTGAGTGCGCTGCGTCTACCAATTCCGCCACGCTCCCGCATTTTGAGTTTAGTGGATGCAGTTCCGGGAAGCGTTTCAGGAAGAGTGCCGTTCCAGTGACGCTCCGCTGGCCGTGAGTTTCGCCTCAATGCCGGCGTAGCCGCGGTCGAGATGGTTCAGCCCACTCACCTGCGTTCTGCCCTTGGCCACCAGGCCTGCAAGCACCATGGCGGCAGAAGCGCGCAGATCGGTGCCGTTCACAGGCGCTCCACTGAGGCAGGGCACACCCTCAACCACAGCTGCGTTGCCCTGGACACGGATGGCTGCACCCATGCGCTGCAGCTCTGCAACATGCTGCATGCGGTTCTCATAAATCTTTTCGGTGATCACGCTTGTGCCCTCGGCTGTGGCCAGCAGGGACATGAACGGTGCCTGAAGATCGGTCGGGAATCCTGGGAAAGGTTGTGTGGTGATGTCAGTCCCTTTGATGAGGCCGGGTGTGATGACGATGCCATCACCATCGATCTCGAGATCGCAGCCGCAGTCGCGCAGTTTCTGAAGAACGGAGCTGAGGTGATCAGGAATCAGGGGGGCGACGCGTAATGTCGAGCGAGTGATTGCTGCAGCCAGCAAAAAGGTACCGGCTTCAATCCTGTCCGGAATCACCGTCCAGTCGCAACCGTGCAGCCGCTCTACACCTTCAACGGTGATGGATGGACCACCTGCACCACTGATGCGGGCCCCCATGGCATTCAGCAGGTTGGCCAGGTCCTGAACTTCAGGCTCCTGAGCAGCGTTTTCAATCACACTGGTCCCTTCCGCCAGGCTTGCGGCCATCAGAATTGTTTCAGTGGCGCCGACGCTGGGGCAGTCGAGAACGATCGAGGCACTGGTGAGGCGATTGCGTCCTCCTGCGACTGAGGCTGACACCACGCCATGGTCAACGCTGACCACAGCGCCGAGAGCTTTTAGGCCGCGGATGTGTTCCACAACAGGACGCGCGCCGATCCGACATCCTCCGGGCAGGGGGACCCTGGCATGACCCATGCGAGCGAGGATCGAGCCGATCGCGAAAAAGCTTGCTCTGAGACCGTTGACCAGTTCGTAGGGAGGTTCAGCGCTGGTGAGCTTGGAGGCCTGAAGCTGGACTGTCTCACCACTGCGCCGAACTTTCACGCCCATCGAGACCAGGATGCTCTCCATGCCATCGATGTCGGTCAGAGGAGGGACATTGTTGAGAGTGAGTGTGTCCTCCGTCAGCAGAGACGCGGTCATCAGAACAAGGGCGGAATTCTTGGCGCCGCTGACGCGCAATTCTCCATGCAGCTTGTTTCCGCCCTGGATCTCAAGATGAGGTTTGAGAACGTCTTGAGACGCGGGCGCCGCGGCTGCCATCCCTGTTATTTCTTGCCGAATGCTTATCTTGACGACTATGCCTGAGACCGTCTAGACGGCCGGCCCCCAAACTGTCTTGGCGAATCTCACGTTGTCCGAGTGCCGATGTCGTATGTTTCACGGGTCGCTTTGCGACGCACGCCAGCGGATGTGGCGGAATTGGTAGACGCGCTAGTTTCAGGTACTAGTGGCAGCAATGTCGTGGGAGTTCAAGTCTCCCCATCCGCATCAAATCAGTTGATAAAACTGGGGTCTTCAATAAGGCGAGCTTGTCGGTACACAGTATGTATCTTTTGGCGATTGCCAGATAAAGTGCAATGCTATTTATTACTCTTAATCAGACTTCCTATCCTTAATAATATTGATGGCCAGTCGTATCAGCTAGGCACGCTAACGAACAGTCTTGTGACAGTGGAGAAGAGTTGAAAGTTCATCAGTCGTTGCCTTGGCTGGTGTCTCGCCGAGTCTTGTCTAATCTTGTATCAAATGTATTGGTTGCAACCCTTTGCACTATCGGGATCAGGTTGTGTTGTTCCTCAAAGCCAACAGATCGCGTGTGAGATTGAGAGGCCGCTCTCAATAAGGATCTGTTGTTGAGAATAAGTCAGGACTGCTGTTGGTAAGTATTTATTATTGCTGCCCAGCTCTCAGCCCGGTCGGATCAGCTAATTGCCTTGACTGGTAAGCAGTAATCATCCTTCTCTAGAAGCGCTTTCTGCATTTCTGGGGCTGTGCAGAAGGCGCGGGGGTTCGAGCTGGGCCAAGGCCAATGGAAAGGCCCTCAGATAGTTTTGTTGAACATTGATGGCAATTGACCAGGGCTAAGAGTGATCATCAACAGGCTGGGTGAATGAACAAAGAACAGTATCTTAGATATGTCATCATCCTGGCGATTGCTGCTGCAGTAGTCATTTTTAATCAGCAAAAGAACAAAGAATCTCCTAATGGAATGCAATCTTCGAAAGATATAAGAAGCGAATTGAAATCGTAGAGCATCGTCTTAATATTTTGCCAAATACGATCTTTATTGGTCAAGCCGTTTCCAGGATTGCCTTGATGAAACCTTTGCGTTATGGGTTCACCCAGCCTCTGCAGGAGATCAGGCTGTGCTCTTTGTTGATTAGTATTTGGTTGAAATTGCAATTATCTTGCAGAGGCTTTATTATCAGATTCAGTCTGTGAAAAAGGGAGCTGGGGCCAATCGTTATCTGTCCCAATCAGTCTTTTTCCATGTCTTTTTGGTTGTGAATACCAGTAAGCTGGTGGCGGCGGACACGATTGCTATTGAAAGCAGGATTTGCAGAAATGAATTGGTAATGGCCAGTCTTGTGAAGATATAGCTGATTAAAAAGTAACTGCCGATGAAAAGGACTGTTCCAATAAGTATGTAGTTCCCCATTCTTGCTTCTACTCCAAACATCGTCATGGCTAGGACTTGATGATTCAATCAAAGATAGTCAGAAAATATGTTGTGAGCCACGTCTGGCCTGCATTCCACTGATGGGCCGCTTGCGTGTACATCCAACACTGCCGCCCGGTTCGTCCTGAAAGTGCAGGCTTGCCCGTCAGGCTCTCTGCTGCGTGGATTGCTGTTGCACACAGATTGAGCGGTTTTTTGTAAAAATCCATGCGACAGCTACATTGAAAAAAACACGTTCAATCAATGCGGAAATTATCAGTATTCCTTCTAGTGCTGGGGCTAATCAGTTGCAGTAACCCATTGCAGACTTACGGAACAAAGCAGGAAGCGGAAAGCGCTTGCAGTCAATGGGAAAGTGAAGAAAAGAAGCTGTTTGAGGTTAAATACATTGAGTGGGGAGAAGAAGAGGATTGGGTCAATAAGCCAGCGGTTAATGTAGACAGCGTCATCACGTCTCGCTATTGCTTGGAAGAAGATAATACGAGCCAGATTATTGGTTTTGAGAATGGAGAGATTCAGAATGAAACTTTTGAAGATGCAGACGGAAAGCGTGGTGAGTGGAAGATTGTAGAGCATTTTCATTACAAATAAAGCTTTTCATCTGCTTGGGTTAATCTTTTGCCAGCAGATATTTCCTGCTTTTCTTGCGAAGCAGAGAAAAATTGGCAGAAGCTAAGTGAAGCTTTAGTTTTTATAGTGCTATCAAGATGTTGGTAAAATGTTTATTTGCCTCGAAAATATGCTGTAGCCCTGAAAGAGTATAGACAGTAATAGTGAGCAGGACTATCTTGAGCAGAGAAGGCTTTAACCGTTGCCCATGATTGTTCTGAAGATCTCCAACTCATCAGAGGTTGTGGCATCAAAAGTGGGAAAGTTTCTGGAAGCTCTCACTCCAGACAAGGTTGATCAGGCCGCAGTCGAAGATCAGGTCATCAAGAAACTGGTTGAGAACCTCTCAGCCGAAGGAATCAAGGGAGAAATTGCCTCAGTCAACGGTGTTGATATTGAGGGCAGCGAACTCAGCCTTCACGATGGATTGAAAGTGCGCAAGCACACCAGCTTCTGAGGTGAACGAGGTTCAAGGATCGGGCGTTGATCTGATCACCAGTCGTCGAAATCCCCTTGTTCGGCGTCTTCGCTCTCTGGCGACGTCCTCGGGACGTCAGCAGGACGGTCATCTCCTGCTTGAAGGAACCCATCAGGTCCAGGAACTGCTGTCGCAGCCAAGACGGAACGCCGATCCTGTCAAGGTGATCGCCACACCCGCCTGGCTGAATTCGCATCAGCATCTGATTGATCGGCTGGCGGATCAGATCGCTCTTCAGCCGATGGCTTATGAAGCCCTCAGAGCAGCCCTGTCAACGGTTAACCCCGACGGTGTTGCCTGTTTGTGGCCGATCGCCCGGCTGCCGGTGTCCGCTGAAGCCCCTTCGTTTGTGCTGGCGCTCGATCGCGTGCAGGACCCCGGCAATGTGGGCACATTGCTGCGCACCGCATTGGCAGCCGATGTCGAAGAGGTCTGGCTTGCGGCCGGCGCTGATCCTCTTGCTCCAAAAGTGGTGCGATCCGCTGCCGGAGCAGTGCTGCGCCTGCCGCTCAAGCGGCTGGGTCCCACCGATGCAGTCGGCGTTGAGCAGTTGACCGACATGCTCAACGCAGCCCGTGATCGTGGCATTCAGGTGGTGGCGGCGCTGGTGCCTGATTCAGGGGCTGGAATGCCCGTGATTCCCTATTGGCAGCTGGATTGGTGCCGACCCACCGTGTTGCTGCTCGGCAATGAGGCGGCGGGGCTGCATCCATCGCTGCAGGCCTGCTGCAGCCACGGGGTCACACTTCCGCACAGCAGCCAGGTTGAGTCCCTCAACGTGGCCTCTGCAGCAGTTCCTCTCCTTTTGGAACGCCGGCGGGCGACAATGACTGTCTCCATGCAGCTTTCCGGGTGAGCGACGCCAGTTTCGACTTCGATGTGATCGTGATCGGTGCCGGTTATGGCGGTTTCGACGCGGCCAAGCATGCCGCTGATCACGGCCTGAAGGTGGCGATCGTTGAGTCACGCGACATGGGCGGAACCTGCGTCAATCGCGGTTGTGTGCCCTCCAAAGCTCTGCTGGCCGCCTCAGGCCGGGTGCGGGAACTTGCCGATGCCAAGCACCTGTCCAGTTTCGGTATTCATGCCGCACCCGTGCGTTTCGAACGTCAGAAAATCGCTGATCACGCCAATGATCTGGTGGCAGCGATCCGCAGCAACCTCACCAAGACCCTTGAGAGGGCTGGTGTCACCATCATCCGCGGTCAGGGACGTCTGGATGCTTCACAGAGGGTCGGAGTCCGTGAGATCAGTGGTGTCGACAGGACTCTCTCGGCTCGTGATGTGATTATCGCCACCGGGTCCGATCCTTTCGTTCCGCCCGGTATCGAAACGGATGGACGCAGTGTGTTCACCAGCGATGAGGCCGTGAACCTGGAATGGCTTCCACGCTGGATCGCCATTATCGGCAGCGGGTACATCGGTCTGGAGTTCGCCGACGTGTACACCGCGCTCGGATGCGAGGTGACCATGATCGAGGCCCTGGACCGGGTGATGCCCACTTTCGATCCAGACATCGCCAAGCTTGCCGCTCGCAAGCTGATTGACAGCCGCGACATCGATGCCCGCTCCGGCGTGCTGGCCAAGTCAATCAAGCCAGGCTCACCCGCTGTGATCGAGTTGGTGGATATGCAGACCCGTGAACCCGTTGAGACCCTGGAGGTCGATGCAGTGTTGGTTGCCACGGGTCGTGTTCCCAGCAGCAAGGGGCTCAATCTCGAGGCCTTGGGTGTTGAAACCAACAGGGGATTCGTCCCCATCGACGACGGCATGCGCGTTCTTGCCGGTGGCCAGCCGGTGTCTCACCTGTGGGCTGTCGGTGATGTGACCGGCAAGCTGATGCTGGCCCACACCGCCGCTGCTCAGGGCACGGTGGCGGTGGACAACATCCTTGGCCACACCCGTGAGATCGACTACCGCAGTATTCCTGCAGCCACGTTCACACACCCGGAAATCAGTTCCGTCGGTCTCAGTGAAGCTGATGCCAAGCAGCAATCAGCCGATCAGGGTTTTGAGCTCGGAGTGGTTCGCAGCTACTTCAAGGCCAACTCCAAAGCTCTGGCCGAACTGGAGAGTGATGGTCTGATGAAGCTGCTCTTCAACAAGCTCACCGGTGAGGTTCTCGGAGCTCATATTTACGGTCTTCATGCCGCCGATCTGATTCAGGAGGTCTCCAACGCGGTGGCCCGTCGTCAGAGTGTGCGCCAGCTGGCCACCGAAGTGCATACCCACCCGACCCTCAGCGAAGTCGTTGAAGTGGCTTACAAGCAAGCCGCCGCCTCCCTCACTGCCGCTGCCTGATCCCACCCCGCAATTCCTTACATGGAGATCCGTCGTCGTCCGCCCAACCCCAAGGTTCAGGTCGCTCATCTCGAATATGCAATTCCTCATCAGGAGAGTGAGCCTCGCAACATCCTGGAGAAAATCGTCTGGGAGAAGGATCGGGAAATCGAGGTCGCGCGTCAGCGCATGCCGCTTGCTCAGCTGAAAGCACGTGTTGCTGAACTGCCTGGCTCAAGAGATTTTTTGGGAGCTCTGCGTTCGGCTCCGGTTCTTCCAGCCGTGATCGCTGAGGTCAAAAAGGCAAGCCCCAGCAAAGGGGTGATTCGTGAGGATTTCGATCCCGTGGCGATCGCACGCTCCTACGTGGCCGGTGGTGCCAGCTGCCTGTCTGTGTTGACCGACAAGACCTTCTTCCAAGGTGGTTTTGATGTGCTGGTCGCCGTGCGGGAAGCCGTGGATGTGCCGTTGCTCTGCAAAGACTTCATCCTCAGCCCCCACCAGCTGTATCAGGCACGTGCCGCCGGCGCTGATGCAGCACTGTTGATCGCCGGCATTCTCACGGATCAGGATCTCACCTATCTGCAGAAAGTGGCCGCGGCGATCGGACTCACGGTTCTGGTGGAAGTGCACGACGAGCAAGAACTGCAGCGGGTTCTCGCTCTTGGTGGTTTCCCATTGATTGGAGTCAACAACAGGGATCTCACCAGTTTTGAGACCGACCTCTCCACCACAGAGCAACTGGCCAAACAGTTTGAAAACGACTTGAAGGCCCAGGGCGCGTTGCTCGTGAGTGAGTCGGGTCTGTTCCTGCGAGCGGATCTCGATCGTGTGCAAACTGCCGGTGCTGCCGCGGTGTTGGTGGGAGAAGCACTGATGCGTCAGGAGAATGTTGAGCAAGGTCTGCGCACACTGATCTCCGGCTGAGTCACTGCCGCTCTGATCTTCCCCCAGGCGAAGCAATCACAGCGGTCGCCACTCCGATCACACTGTTCAGCGGTACCTTTCCGAACTGTCGGCTGTCAGTGCTGGCTGCAGGGTTATCGCCCCTGAGCTCAAGCCAGTCACCGTTCGATTGCCAGACACGTTTTGTGAGCACCAGATTGGTGTCATTGGGGTGACGGCAGATCACCACACTTCCGGGTGATGGAGATTTGCCGCTTTTCGGCAACATCTTCACAAGCAGGCGTTGTCCGGGGGGAAAACTCGGCAGCATTGAGTTCCCCTCCACCTGGAAAAGTCTTCGTCTCCCCAAAAAAAACAGCAGCAGGTCCTTGAGACCCGCCGCTGGCAGTGGGGTGTTCACAGGGGTTCACCCAAATGATGAGGCACTCAGGATGCGGTGACCCAGGCGTCGTTACGCCCTTTCGACTTCCAGAACATGCCATGGATTTTTTCAACGGCAGCCATCAGCTCCTCCGCTTTGCCCTGATCGATGTTGACCTTGCAGGCACTGCAGAGCTTGGCTGCTTTCCAGAATGTGTCATGCAGATCGGGGAAGGTGGCCAGATGATCAGGCTTGAAATAATCCGTCCAGAGGATCATCAGCTCTTTCTTGGCCTTGGTGGCCTCCTCTTCCTTGATCGCCACGTAGCGGGAAAACGTGTTATTGTAGGTGGCAAGGGCAGCCGCGTCGCCTGCCGCTGGAGCCTCGATGGCCTTGAGCTTCTTGGTCATCGAAAGAACAGCTTCCGCTGCAACTCGCGCTGAAGCCGGGTCATAGACCCCACAAGGACCGTCGCAGTGGGCTTGTGCTGCTTCAGCTGGTAGTGCGCGAAAGATGGCTGAGAGTGCCGTGCGGAACATGTGGGTGGATGGTCAACTACCGTTCTCTCAGCCTAACTGGCACTCAAGACTTGATGTCGAGCAACTCGACCTCAAAGATCAAAGTGGCGTTCGGCGGAATCACGCCGCCGGCTCCGCGCGTGCCGTAACCGAGTTCAGGCGGGATGACCAGTTTGCGCTTGCCGCCCACTTTCATGCCCTGGACACCTTCATCCCAACCCTTGATCACCTGGCCGCGTCCCAGGGGGAAGGAGAAGGGTTTGCCGCGGTCATAGCTGGCATCGAACTGTTTTCCGTTCTCCAGTGTTCCTCGGTAATGCACCACAACGGTCTGACCGGCGGTGGCCTCAGGCCCGGAGCCGACTTCAAGGTCAGTGATACGAAGTCCGCTGGCCAGAATCTGAGTTTTGTCGGCGCTCATGGGGCCTCCGAGAGCCGAGGCATCGGCTTGGTTGGAATCTGGGGCCATGGCGAAAAGGGTGGGATTGGTCTCATCGGGATCCAGTTCCATCGGACTGGATGCGGTGGTCAGACCGGCGGTCTTGACGATGGCCGGCTGCGCTGCCGGCGCTGCAGCGATCACGGTGGAGGGAGCCACGATCTGACTCACAAGAGCCACGATCAGGCAGGCCACGCAGACCGCGGAACTGATCAGAATGTCTCGCACTGGAGGTCCGTTCATTCCTGTCGATTCTGGCAGGCTCAGTCCTGTCGCTCACGCTGGCGAACCTGTTGCTCGAGTCGGTCGATACGACCGCGCAGTTCATCAAGTTCCTTCTGACTGGCCAGACCCAGATCCTGAAGCAGGTTGTCGCGGTTGCGCTCGAGATTGCGTCCCATTTGCTGCTCAAGCTCTGGAGTCTCGCCGCGCAGAGCCTTCAGGACGTCATCCACGAGTGCGGAGGCATGACTCGCGTCCAGGCGCCCACTGCTGACCCATTCCTGGGTCACATAACGCAGCCGGTCGGTCACCAGTGTTGTGGTTCCCAGGCCACGCAGCAGCAATTGCTGGAGGGGATTAGCGGTCTCCATCGAGAATCGCAGTTCAGTCTGATTTCAGGATGACGGCATCCAATGGTGCTGACCATGGGCAATGACCGATCCCTGCTGTTGCTCAGGGGCCTGAGCGGTGGTGTTCTGGCGGGACTCGGCCTCTGCTTTTCAGGCCTCTGGTGGATGGTTCCCGCCCTTGCCCTGCTGTGGTCGGTCGTGCGATCACCACTGGCAGCAGCGCTCTGGGCCTCGATGGCTGTCGGCATCAGCCATCGCTGGCTGATCGCCCTTCATCCGCTGACCTGGCTAGGGGTTCCAGCGCCCTTGAGTCTTCCGCTTGCGCTCATGGTCTGGTTGGCCTGTGTTCTTGCCGCAGCGCTGCTCGTGGGGGGATGGAGCCTGTTGGCGCGCTGGTTGCCTGGCCGTTGCGGCCTGCGGCAGGCACTGGCTCTGTCTCTGATCTGGGGCCTGAGCGAGACACTTCTCGCCAGAGGGCCTCTCTTCTGGATCGGTGTTGGCGGAAGCGTTCTGCCGGCTGATCGCTGGCTTGCAGGTCTGGCCGCCTGGTTCGGTGCCGGAGGCCTGGCAACCGTTCAGTTGTTGCTGGGCTGGTGGCTCTGGCAGATCTGGGTCGTGGTGCGTGTTGATGGAGTGCAGCGCTGGAGCCTGCTGCGCCGGGGTGTTCTGGCCCTGCTGGTGGCCCATGGCCTGGGTGCTTTGGCCTTGATGGGAGTGGCTCAAGGCCCGGGGGAGCCTGAAGCGGCATTGCCGATGGCTCTCTGGCAACCGGCGATTCCGACTCGAGAGAAATTCAGCGATCGTCGGCAGACAGAGCTGCCCCTTCGCCTGCAAAGGGCCTTGGAGAGCGCCCAACAAGCCGGTGCTCAGCTGTTGATCGCCCCTGAGGGGACGCTCCCGCTGAAGTTTGAGCGTGAACGCGAAGGGGACATTCCTCTGATCAGTGGTGGTTTCCGCTTTGTGGCGGGTCAGCAGCGCAGTTCGCTGATGCTGCTGAGCTCGGAGAAGCAGGCGCCGTCCAACAGCATCGACAAGCACCGCCTGGTGCCTGTTGGCGAATGGATGCCCACCTGGCCTGGTCTTGCCGGACTGTCGGCGGTCGGAGGCCTGCAGTCGGGTGAGCCCTCCAGGCTCTGGCAATGGGGCGGCCCACCCGCTGCAGTAGCCATCTGTTACGAGATCAGTAATGGAACGGCTCTGGCCAGAGCGGTGGCCGATGGCGCGGAATGGATTCTGGCTGCAGCCAATCTCGATCCTTATCCGCTGCTGTTGCAACAACAGTTTCTGGCACTGGCTCAACTGCGCAGCCTTGAGAACGCAAGGTCGCTCGTCTCGGTTGCGAACACAGGCCCAACCGCTCTCCTTGACGACAGAGGGGTGGTTGAGGCGGAGCTTCCCTCCATGCTGCCCGGGCTTCTGCAGGTGAGGCCGGAGCCTGCACATGGTTTGACGCTGTATGCGCTCTGGCGTGAGTGGCCGCTCTGGCTGATGCTGATGGTCGCGGTTGGTCTACTGCTCAGGGCTAGGTCTGGATCAGGCCTCCCCCCAGCACGGACTCGCCTTCGTAAAACACCGCCGCCTGGCCAGGAGTGATCGAGAACTGGGGCTCGTCGAATCTGAGTTGGCATCGATGGGGGCGTTGCCTGGCCTGATCGACATCAGTGGCTTCGATGCAGGTGAGATCGGCCATCACCGGCGCGCTGCGGTAGCGAACCTGCACTTCCACCCTGCTGCTGAATCCTGGGGGCGGTGGTGCGATCGACACCCAGTTGATCGCACCCACCTCACAGGAAGCGCGGCCTGCCTCGGCCCGGGGTGCAACCACCACACGATTCATCGCCGCGTCAAGGCGCACGACGTGCAAAGGCTCGCTCCACGCCACACCCAGTCCCTTTCTCTGACCGATGGTGAAATGTTCGATTCCATCGTGATTGCCCACAACCTTGCCGTTGCGAAGCACGATTTCCCCTTGTCGCGGCGGCAGATAGGCGTCGAGGAATGCACGCATCGAGCCGTGATGATCGGCAAGGCAGAGGTCCTGGCTTTCGGGTTTCTCCGCGGTGCGCAGCCCATGGCGACCCGCTTCCAGCCGGGTATCGGGTTTGGTGAGTTCGCCCAGAGGAAACACCACTCGGGAAAGCACCTCCTGATTGAGGTCGTAAAGGAAATAGCTCTGGTCCTTGCGGGTGTCCAGACCCCGCAAAAGCTTCCAGCGACCTGTGCGTTCATCCAGGCGTATGCGGGCGTAATGCCCTGTGGCAACACGCTCAAGTCCACGCTCCTGCCGTGCCCAGGCGAGCATCGGACCGAATTTCACCGATCGGTTGCAGCGTGAACAGGGCAAGGGCGTGATTCCAGCTTGATACCCCTCGATCAAGCCCTCCACGATTTCGCGCGCAAAGTTGTCGCGTGAATCGACGACGTGATGGGGCACGCCCAGTTGTTCGCAGATTCCTGCCGCATCCACCAGACCTTCAGAGCAACAGGCGCCTTTGCCGCTCATCAGCCAGAGCGTCAGCCCTTCCACTTCCCAGCCCGCCTCCACCAGCAGGGCAGCGGTGAGAGAACTGTCGACTCCTCCCGAGAGGCCCACCGCGGTTCGGTGCTCACCAGGCCAGGCCTGCAGGCGAGCCAGGGCCTGGGCACCGGCCGAGGTGGCGGCAATGCTGGGCGTCGCTGCCGACATGGATGGGCGGGCATGAACGGGAATCTCTTTCCATAGTGAGGTGCCATGGTCCCCGGCAGTGATCTGGCCACCCGCTGATGCCGACCATCTTCTGGTCTCCGCCGATCAAATGCTCGCTCTTGAAAGGGAGTGGCTGGCCACTGGACTGCCGGTTGCGGCCCTGATGGAAACGGTGGGTCAGCGCATGGCTGACTGGTTTCTGGCGCGTTCTGAGTTACTGGCTTCCGGCGTCTTGGTGCTGGTGGGGCCAGGCCACAACGGCGGGGACGGACTGGTGGTTGGAAGAAAGCTGCTGGAAGCCGGCGTGGATGTGCGGGTCTGGGCGCCCATGCCACCGCGTCAGCCCCTCACCCAGCAGCACTGGCGCCATCTGCTCTGGCTCGGTGCTGATGCAGTGCAGTCCCCCCCTGATCCAGCTGAACGAGGCCTGTGGATCGAGGCGCTGTTTGGTCTGGGTCAGAAGCGTCCATTGCCTGCGGATCTGGCCGATCTGCTTCAGACCAGACAGCGTGATTGCCCCGGCCGCCTGGTGAGCCTGGATCTTCCTGCTGGCCTGGATTCCGATACGGGCTGTCCGATCGAGGGACGCGCCGCCATGGCTTCGGACACGCTCTGCGTGGGATTGATCAAGCGCGGACTGGTGCAGGACGCTGCTCTGCAGCATGTGGGCCGCCTGCACCGCATCGATCCTGCGGTGCCCGTTCCGCTCACTCAGTCGCTCTCCTCACCAGCCAAGCTGCGCCTTCAGACCATTGATCTTGCTGATCTGCCGCGGCCGCCGGAGTTGCCCGCGGCGATGAAATATCAGCGTGGGCGTCTGTTGTTGATCGCTGGCAGTGAGCGCTACCGGGGTGCAGCCCACCTCGCGGTGCGTGGAGCCCTGGCGAGCGGTGCCGGCAGTGTCGAGGCCTGTCTGCCTGAAAGCGTTGCGGAGCATCTCTGGCAGCAGGCTCCGGAGGTGGTTCTGAGATCGGCTCTCCCGTCGGATCGCGAAGGATCACTGGTTTGGGGAGAAGCCTTTGAGCGGTGTGCTCTGACCCGTCTCGATGCCGTCTTGCTCGGACCTGGTCTGGGCATGGTGCAAGGGCATTGGCTGGAGTGGGCGGAATCCCTGCTGAGATTCGCCGGTCTGCTGGTGCTCGATGCCGATGGCCTCAATCAACTGGCTGCCGCTGATGACGGCTGGCGCTGGTTGCTGGAACGATCCGGCCCGACCTGGATCACGCCCCATGCCACTGAATTTGAGCGTCTGTTTCCCAATTGCTGGCATGACTCTCCACTGGACCAGGCCGCGGCCGCGGCGGATTGTTCAGGGGCTGTGGTGTTGCTGAAGGGGGCTCACAGTGTGATTGCCTCGCCTGGCGGAGACGTGAGGCAACTCACGGAAACCGACCCCGCCGTGGCACGCACGGGTCTTGGCGATCTTCTCGCCGGCCACGCTGCCGGCTGGGGATCGCGCTGCCTGGCGGCCAAGGGTGATGTCAGCTCCGAGGACCTCGCCGCATCCGTCTTGCTGCACGCCATCGCTGCTCAACAATCCTCACGAAGCAGTGATGCAAGTGCAATTTCGGATGAATTAGCGAGTCTCACGCGTTTCGTGTTGCGAACTTGATTCGAGGCTCGATTGGCGTCGTTTTTTCTACATTTTTTACACGATTCGCGGGGTTTGTGTCGTTTTCCACGCATGAATCTGAAGGGTTGCTGAAAACACATCGTTTATCGAGAAATTCATAGGACAGTCGCTGTACTACACAGATCCATCCCCATGGTCTCAGCGGCGGCAGGGGTTTCAGAAACCCAGAAACGACGAAGTAGTGATCCGATCAGCTGGTACCTCGCCACAATCGGCAGGATTCCACTTCTCACTCCCGCTGAGGAGATTGAGCTCGGTAATCAGGTTCAGCAGCTGATGCAACTCACCGAGGATGGAACGATTCCTTCCGACAGTGAAACGTTCACGGGCAAGCAAAAGAGAATTATTCGCGTTGGTCTGCGGGCAAAACAGCGCATGATGAAAGCGAATCTGCGCCTGGTTGTCAGTGTTGCCAAGAAATATCAGGGAAAAGGTCTTGAACTTCTCGATCTGATTCAGGAGGGTTCGCTCGGGCTTGAGCGAGCTGTCGAGAAATTTGACCCCACCCGTGGTTACAAGTTCTCGACGTACGCCTTCTGGTGGATCCGTCAGAGCATGACGCGTGCCATTGCCTGTCAGTCACGCACGATTCGCTTGCCGGTGCATCTGAGTGAACGTCTCACCACCATTCGCAAGGTGAGCCTGGATCTGGCCCACAAGCTTGGTGCCATGCCAAGCCGGCTGGAGATTGCTGAAGCGATGGATATGCCCGTTGCAGAGCTTGACTCTCTGCTGAGACAGGCTCTCACCACCAGCAGCCTCGATGCGCCGGTGAATGGGGAAGAGGGTCGCAGCTTCCTTGGTGACCTGATTGCTGACTCTTCACTGGGAGAGCCTCTCGACAAGATTGAGCAGCGAATCCATCACGAACAGCTCGGGCGCTGGATGAGCCATCTCAGTGAACAGGAACAGCACGTTCTCACGCTCCGTTTCGGTCTCAACGGCAATGAGCGCCACACATTGGCTGAAATCGGTCGTCTGCTCGATGTCTCCCGTGAACGTGTCCGTCAGGTGGAACTGAAGGCCTTGCGCAAACTGCGTAATCTCACCCGCCGAGTGGCACCCAGCTTCTGATTGCTCAGAGTTCAGTAGACCTTTGACTCGTTGAAACCACCGCTCGTCTACCACGAGCTTTACAGCGCTCCATTGCCAAGCAGTCATCGATTTCCGATGGCAAAGTTCCGTTTGCTCAACAGTTGTCTCAGAGAGACAGGACTGGCTTGTGACGAACAGTTGCATCGACCGCTTCCAGTGCCTCGTCGATGGCTGGAACTGGTTCATGACCGCGCTTATCACGAGGCGTTTGCGAGGGACCAGCTGGATCGCCAGGCCCAGAGACGTATCGGGCTTCCTGCCACTCCAC
This sequence comes from Synechococcus sp. MIT S9509, assembly GCF_047303035.1. Lineage (NCBI taxonomy): Bacteria > Bacillati > Cyanobacteriota > Cyanophyceae > Synechococcales > Synechococcaceae > Synechococcus > Synechococcus sp. MIT S9509. The sequence goes on from NZ_CP138940.1 coordinate 176,275, forward strand.
CTCTCGTACAGCGCACATTTCTTGCCGTCGGTGGTTCGCTGCTCACAGCTCGATTAGCTCTGCAGCATGGCCTGGCCTGCCACCTCGCCGGTGGAACCCACCATGCCTTCCCTGGTTATGGCAGTGGATTCTGCATTTTCAACGATCTAGCGATCTGTGCCCGTGTGCTTCTTGAGCAGGAAGGTCTTACGCGAATCATGGTGGTGGATCTCGACGTGCATCAGGGCGATGCCACCGCGCTGATCTTTCAGCACGAGCCTCGGGTGTTCACGTTTTCAGCGCATGCCGCGTCCAATTTTCCTGCTCGCAAGCAGAACAGTGATCTGGACCTGCCGATCGCTGATGGGGTGGAGGATCAGGATTACCTCGCCTTGATCGGCGACCATCTGCCCGACCTGCTGGACAGGCTGAATCCACAGCTCGTTCTCTACAACGCCGGTGTTGACCCTCACCGGGATGACCGGCTGGGACGACTGGCATTAACGGATGTCGGGCTTCTGCAGAGGGATCACCTGGTGCTGGAGTCCTGTTTGCGTCGAAACATCCCTATTGCCACGGTGATTGGCGGTGGGTACGACGCGATGACGCCTCTTGTGAAACGACATGCGCTGGTGTTCAGGGCAGCAGCTGACCAGGCCCGGTTGCATGGGCTCTGATCAGCCTGTCATCAGTCTTCCGCCCAGATGTAACGGGTCAGTTCAGAGCCATCCGGCTCAGGTGCACTGAGGGCGAAGTCGACGCAGTCCTGCACGATGCCATCGATCTCCTTCTCAATTGCTCGCAGGTCTTCACTGCTGGTCAGCCCGGAACCGACGAGATCGCGTTCAAGGGCTTTCAGAGGATCGCGTTTGGCCCAGAACTGTTTTTCCTCTTCCGCACGCAGCTCATCCGGGTCGGCCAGTGAATGGCCCCGGAAGCGATACGTGAGGCATTCGAGCACCGTGGGGCCTTCTCCCGCCCGTGCACGTTCGACGGCCCGCTGGGCTGCGGCCCGAACAGCCAGGACGTCCATGCCGTCGACCTCTTCTCCGGCCATTCCGAAAGAACCGGCCTTGCGCCAGATCTCCGGATCGCTGGTGGCACGGTCATGGGCCATGCCGATGGCCCATTTGTTGTTCTCCACCACGAAAATGATCGGCAGCTTCCAGAGCTGGGCCATGTTCAGGCACTCGAAGAACTGCCCGTTGTTGCAGGTTCCGTCGCCGAAGAATGCCGCGGTGACGGAATTGCTGCTGGAGTCGCCCAGGGCATCCCGCTTGTAGCGGCTGGTGAAGGCTGCACCCAGGGCAACCGGAATGCCTTCCCCGATGAAGGCGAAACCGCCCAGCAGGTGGTGCTCTCTTGAAAACAGGTGCATCGAGCCTCCGCGCCCTTTGCTGCAACCGGTTTCCTTGCCGAAGAGTTCGCTCATCACCTCACGGGCAGGAACTCCGGCACTGAGGGCGTGGACGTGATCGCGGTAGGTGCTGCAGAACCAGTCGTGTTGACGCTTCATGGCGCCGATCACTCCCGTGCTCACGGCCTCCTGACCGTTGTAGAGGTGCACGAAGCCAAACATCTTGCCGCGGTAGTACATCTCCGCGCACTTGTCCTCGAAGCGTCGTCCGAGGGTCATGTCGCGGTAAAGCGCCAGTCCGGTGTCCCGGTCGACGCTGGCTCTCTGAGCTGTCACCAGGGTCGAGAGCCGTTCCGCATGTGCACCAAGCAGAGACTGTCCGTCGGTGGTGGAGGCGCTGCGCGACTCCGTGCCGATTGCGATGTCCTGACCCATGGCACCACCTGTTTGACCACCGACTTTAAGGGTCCATGGCGGATGGATGGGCAAAATCCCTGACACTGCCTACAGTCTGCTGCCAATAGCTGCAACGCTGGTGGACCTTCCCATCGACCATTTCCGTCTGCTGGGGGTTAGTCCATCGGCTGAACCTGATGCCGTGTTGCGCGCACTTCAGCTGCGTCTTGATCGTTGTCCTGCTCAGGGATTCACCCACGAGTCACTCAATCAGAGGGCTGAGCTGCTCCGGTTGTCCGCTGACCTGCTCACCGATCCGGAGCGCCGGGGGCCTTACGAAGCGATGCTGCTGGAGCTCAGCCAGGATCATCCGGGGGAGATGGCCGGTCTGGAACTCTCTTCCAATCTGGAAGTTGCTGGCCTGATGCTTCTCTGGGAGGCGCATGCGCCTCACGAGGCCTTCCAGCTGGCCCGTCAGGCCCTGCAGCCGCCTCAGGCTCCTGCTCTGGGCAGTGGCAGGGAGTCGGACCTGGCATTGCTGGCGGCTCTTGCCGCTCGAGATGCTGCAGACCAGGATCAGGAGCAGCGCCGCTACGAGTCAGCAGCCAACCTGCTTCAGGAGGGCATGCAGCTGCTGCAGCGGATGGGCAAGCTTCCGGAGAAGAGACAGGTCCTGGAAACCGATCTCTCCAGGCTCAGACCGTTCCGAATCCTCGATCTGCTCAGTCGTGATCTGGCGGAACAATCGGCACGTCAGGAGGGCTTGATGATGCTGGAGAGCTTCATCAGTGACCGGGGCGGACTCGAGGGGAGCGCGCTTGAAGGGCTGCAGACCGCTGACCTGCCCGCGGGGATGGACCAGGGTGCCTTTGAACTGTTCTTTCAGCAGATTCGTCGCTTCCTGACCGTGCAGGAACAGGTGGATCTCTACCGACGCCTGCAGGAGGCCGGCTCGGCTGATGCCTCCTTCCTGGTTGTGATGGCCCTTGCGGCTGCCGGTTTTTCCCAGCGCAAGCCCGAACGGGTTCACGACGCCCGCGCCCGACTCCAGGACCTGAATCTGGAGGGTCTCGACACCCTGCCTCTGCAGGGATGTCTTGATCTGCTTCTCGGTGATGTGGATCGGGCCGAGCGACACTTTGCAAGCAGCCCTGATCCGGCCCTGAAGACCTGGTTGTCAGCCCATCCCGGAGATGCTCTGGCAGCGCTCTGTGATTACTGCCGCACCTGGCTGGGAAGGGACGTTCTACCTGGGTATCGGGATGTCGATGCTCAAGCCATCGATCTTGAGGCCTGGTTCGCCGATCGCGATGTTCAGGCCTATGTCGAGAGGTTGGAGCGTCAGGAGCAGCCCGGGGACTGGTCCCTGGATGACTTGCCGTCTCTGACCGTGGATCCCGACGGAACACTGCCGTTGCCGCTGCCCACGGTGGAGTCCGGGTCCAGGCGCGATGAACCGGAGCACGACGACGATGTTGAGGCAGCCTCCGGTTTTGCATGGCCGGCGCTGCCTCGTCCCTCGCTTCCGTCCATGCCGCAGCTGCGATGGCCTGAGATGCAATGGCCTGATCTGCCCCAACCCAGCCGTTCCACTTGGATCGGGTCCGGGGTGTTTCTCGCTGTGGTGGTGGTGATCGGCGTCTTCAGTGTCGTCGGTCTTCGTCGTGAAGCCGAACAGCCCCAGCTGGCTGGTGAGCCATCGATCGATGCTCCGGCGAAACAGCCTGCTGCAGAAACGCTGCAGCAGGGATCAGAGCAGGATTCCACAGAGGACTCAACGGAAACTGCGGCTGTAGATGCAGTGCCTGAACCCGTACAGGAGCCTGATCCGGAGCCCGTTGCCGCCACTGCGTCGGAAGCAGATCCGGTGCTTCGTTCTGAAAGTCCCTCCGAAGCTCAGCTGGAAGCTCTGCTTCAGGCCTGGCTGGATCGCAAAGCCTCTGTTCTGGGCGGAAAGGGCACCGCAGATGAACAACTTCAGCCCATCGCCCGGGCCGGTCTGATCCAGCAGGTGGGTCTGCAGAGAGCTGACGATCAGTCAGCGGGGCTGACCCAAAAGGTTGAAGCCTCAGTGGATTTCATGAGGGTGATCAGCCGTACGCCGAATCGCATCGAGCTGCGTGCCGATGTGGATTACAGCGACGAGACGGTCAATGCTGCTGGAACGGTGGTGAACAGCACCGCGCCACAGTCGATCAAGGTGAAGTACATCCTCGGCAGGGATGAGGACGGCTGGCGTCTGCAGGCCTATGCACCGGTCTGATCGACCGATCAGCGTTGCGGAGATCCGGATTGCACCTCCAGTCCCTGCCACTTTTACGATCAGTGGATTGAAACTGATGCCCGGCCGATGTTCGATGAGCTGTCAGCCCGCTTTGAAGACGCGGTCAAGGGGCTGAGAGGCCAGGATCAGATCAGCGACACCAATGTGGACGGCGCGCTCAAGGATGTGCGCCGGGCTCTGCTGGAAGCGGACGTAAGTCTGCCGGTTGTCAAGGATTTTGTCGCCGAGGTGCGCGAAAAGGCCGTAGGCGCGGAGGTGGTGCGCGGGGTCAGTCCAGACCAGAAGTTCATTCAGGTGGTGCATGACCAGCTGGTGGAGGTGATGGGTGGTGACAACGCTCCTCTTGCGCAGGCGGAGCAGGCTCCCACGGTGGTGCTGATGGCGGGTCTGCAGGGCGCAGGCAAGACCACTGCGACGGCCAAGCTCGGACTCCACCTCAAGGACCAGGGCAGGCGTGCGCTGATGGTCGGTGCTGATGTGTACCGTCCCGCCGCCATCGATCAGCTGAAAACGCTCGGCGCACAGATCGGAGTTGAGGTGTTCAGTCTTGGTGCTGATGCCAAACCCGAAGACATCGCGGCGGCAGGTCTTGCCAAGGCCAGGCAGGAAGGCTTCGACACGCTGCTGGTCGACACCGCCGGTCGCCTTCAGATCGACACCGACATGATGGAGGAGATGGTGCGGATCCGCACCGCCGTGCAGCCGGATGAAGTGCTGCTCGTCGTCGATTCGATGATCGGTCAGGAAGCGGCTGATCTCACCCGGGCCTTCCACGACCAGGTGGGGATCACCGGAGCGGTGCTGACCAAGCTCGACGGTGATTCCCGCGGCGGTGCCGCTCTTTCGATCCGCAAGGTGAGCGGGCAACCGATCAAGTTCATCGGTACGGGAGAAAAGGTGGAGGCCCTGCAGCCTTTCCATCCCGAACGGATGGCCAGTCGCATCCTCGGTATGGGGGATGTGCTCACCCTTGTGGAGAAAGCTCAGAAGGAGGTGGAGCTCGCTGACGTCGAGCAGATGCAGAAAAAGCTGCAGGAGGCCACGTTTGATTTCTCGGATTTCGTGAAGCAGATGCGCCTGATCAAGCGCATGGGATCGCTTGGCGGATTGATGAAGATGATCCCGGGCATGAACAAGATCGATGACGGCATGCTCAAGCAGGGGGAGCAGCAGCTCAAGAAGATCGAAGCGATGATCGGTTCGATGACGCAGCAGGAGAGGGAGAATCCCGACCTGCTTGCCGGCGAGCCTTCCCGTCGACGCCGCATCGCCCGTGGCAGCGGCCATCAGCCCGCCGACGTCGACAAAGTGCTGGCCGACTTTCAGAAGATGCGCGGTTTCATGCAGCAGATGTCTCAGGGCCAGATGCCAGGTATGGGCGGCATGCCGGGGATGGGCGGATTCCCTGGAATGGGTGGAGGCGGAATGCCGGGGATGCCAGGTGGCATGCCGGCCGGTCGTGGCGGTGGACCGCCTCGCCGACAGCGCCCGGTCAAGAAGAAGAAGGGCTTCGGCGATCTCTGACCGGCGGCAGGTTAAGTTGGTCCTTTGGCGCGACTTTCAGCTGCGCCGAACAGTTCAAACCCACAGCCAGCGCCACGATGATCAAGCTCCGCCTGAAGCGGTTCGGTAAGAAGCGGGAAGCCAGCTTCCGCCTCGTGGCCTGCAACAGCACCTCGCGACGTGACGGCCGTCCTCTTCAGGAGCTGGGGTACTACAACCCTCGCACCAAGGAGACCCGCCTTGATGCCGAAGCTCTGCGTGAACGTCTGAGCCAGGGAGCTCAACCCACCGACGTCGTTCGCACCTTGCTTGAAAAGGGCGGCCTGATTGAGAAGAAGATCCGACCTGCAGAAGTGGTCGGCAAGGCCAAACAGGCTCTCAAGCGCGAAGCCGACGCCAAACAGGCAGCCAAGGATGCTGCAGAGGCCAAAGCTGCCTCTGCGCAGACAGCGGGTGATGAAGCCGCCGGTGCGGAAGGCTGATTGACAGCATGTCCGAAGCAACCTCACCTGGTCGCTTCGTCTTCGATCTGCCGCATGCCGAAGCCGCCCTTGCTCTAGCGGGTGGCCCTTCTTCAGCAACCCTGCGACAACTGGAGGCTTTGACAGGCACCAAGCTTGTTCTGCGTGGATTGCAGCTCGAGATCAGCGGCCGGCCAAATCAGCTGGAGCGCACCGCCGCTGTCGTTGAGCTGCTTCGCAAGTTCTGGCAGGAGGGTGAATCGATTTCACCGGTGGACCTGCAGTCGGCGCTCCAGGCACTGGACACCGGTCGCAATCAAGAACATGAGGCCATGGGCCAGCAGGTGCTGGCGCGCAATCAGCGCGGCAGTCTGCTTCGTCCACGCACCTTGCGCCAGAAGGCGTATGTGGAGTCGATGGAGCGGCATGACCTCACCTTCGCGCTGGGTCCAGCCGGCACCGGTAAAACCTTTCTGGCAACAGTTCTCGCCGTCCGCATGCTCACCGAGCGCAGGGTGGAGCGGCTGGTGTTGACCAGGCCGGCAGTGGAAGCTGGCGAACGTCTGGGGTTTCTGCCCGGTGATCTTCAGCAGAAAGTGGATCCCTATTTGCGTCCGCTCTACGACGCTCTGCACATGCTGCTCGGACAGGAGAAAACAGCAGCATTGCTGGAAAAAGGGGTGATTGAGGTGGCCCCCCTGGCCTACATGCGCGGCAGAACCCTGGCGGAATCCTTTGTGATCCTCGATGAGGCACAGAACACCACGCCTGCCCAGATGCGCATGGTGCTGACCCGTCTCGGGGAGCGTTCCCGCATGGTGGTGACTGGAGACATCACCCAGGTGGATCTACCACCAGGCCAGCTCAGCGGTCTGGTGGAAGCTTCAGAGGTGCTGGATGGGGTTGAGGGTGTGGCCGTATGCCGTCTCACATCGGCTGATGTGGTCCGTCATCCGCTGGTGCAGCGAGTGGTGGATGCCTACGCACGGCGAGACAAGAGCCATCCCCGTCGGGAGGCAAGACCGATGCGGCGTTCGATGGGGAGATCCGCACCGGGCTGAAAACCACAACCTGGTTGAAACTGGCAAGATATGGACAGTGATCTGGGGTGATATGCCAGCCAGCAGCAATTTCCAAAACGCCATCCGCGAGGCCCAGTCCAGTGCGCTGATTGGCCCCAATGTGGTCAATAAAGCACTCCCTTATGTGGGTGGTGGCATGGTGTTGACCGCTCTGGGGGTCCTCGGTGGTCTCTCAATGCAGCCCATGCCCGCCATCGGTCAGGCGGGCAGCCCTCTGTTCTTCCCTCTGTTTATTGCTGCCTTCATTGGGGAGATTGTTCTTTTCTTCCTGGCAAGTAGCGCCGCCAATAACGCCAACAACGCCAAGGCTCTGCCGCTGCTTTCGGCCTTCAGTCTGCTTACCGGCTTCACACTCAGCGGAATTGTTGGGCTCGCTTATCAGGTTGCGGGCATGGGTTCGATTGCGACGGCTGTCATCGCGACAGGGTTGACCTTTGTGATCGCCTCGGTTGTCGGCAAAAACATGAGTGACAGCGTGGGTCAGGCCCTGTCCGGAGTTGTTGGTCTTGGCCTCATCGGCTTGATCATTGCCATGGTGGTGCAATTCATCGGTGGATTCTTCGCACCGGCGATGTTCCAGCAGGGCACTTTTGAATTGATGATTGCCGGCTTTGGAACGGTCCTTTTCGTGGGAATGGCCTTCGTTGACTTCTACACGATGCCTCGCACCTACCGGGATGATCAGTATCTGGCAGGCGCTCTGGGGATGTATCTCACCTACATCAATCTCTTCGTGTTCATTCTGCGTTTGATCATTGCCATTCAGGGTGGTGATCGACGCGACTGATTCAGAGCCTTTGAATTAATTACAGAGAAACCCCGGCAACAACCGGGGTTTTTTGATGTCCGATATCTCAGGGTGTGACATTCACCGGACAACAACAGAATCTTTCGCTGAATTGAGATCATTGATGTTCTCCTACGGGCATGCAACATCGCACTGAAGCCGATCAACAGCGGGTTTTCACGATCCTGAGCATTGCGATCAGCGCGGCCCTGGGTGGCTTCCTGTTCGGCTACGACACGGCCGTGATCAACGGTGCGGTCTCATCCATTGAGGCAACGTTTCAGATCTCGGCGTCAGTGCTGGGATTCACCGTGTCATCGGCCCTGCTGGGGTCTGCGGCCGGAGCGATCGGGGCAGGATGGCTGGCGGACCGCATCGGGCGTCGACCCAGCATGCTGCTGGCAGCCGTGCTGTTTCTTCTCAGTTCAGTCGGTTCGGCTCTGGCACCGAACTTGATGGACCTTGTGGTCTGGCGTGTGCTCGGTGGAGTGGCCGTGGGCTTCGCCAGTGTGCTCGCTCCGGCCTACATCGCTGAAATCTCTCCAGCGTCGATGCGAGGGCGCACCGGATCTCTCCAGCAGCTGGCGATTGTGCTGGGGATTTTTCTCTCACTGCTGTTCAACTATCTGATTGTCCTGGCCACTCCCGATCAGGACCCCATGTCTCAGCTGGGTCCGATGGCGGCCTGGCGCTGGATGTTGATGGCTGAGGTGGTTCCTGCTCTGTTGTATGGATTTCTCGTGTTGCGGATTCCCGAAAGTCCTCGCTATCTGGTGCGGATCGGTGATCTGGATCAGGCGAGAACGGTGATCTCTCGCACGATCGGTGAATCACCCGAGACCGTGATCGACCGCATTCAGACCAGCCAGGGAGAGGGCGGCGGTGGCTCGATCAGGGAACTGTTCAGCCGCCGATCCGGTCTGTTACCGATCGTGTGGACTGGTGTCCTGCTGGCGATCTTCCAGCAGCTGGTTGGCATCAATGTGATCTTCTACTACTCCAGTGATCTGTGGCAGTCGGTTGGTTTCAGCACCACCGACAGCCTCAGCGTCAGCGTGATCACGGCGGTGACCAATGTGGTGACCACGTTTCTGGCCATCGCCACCATCGACCGCCTCGGGCGAAGGCCACTGCTGCTGCTTGGTTCGGTGGTGATGACGATCAGCCTGGGGCTGATGAGCTCGACGTTCTCCGGAGCCCCGGTGGTGGCTGGCATGCCTCAGTTGACCGGAGTCTCCTCCTGGCTCGCGCTCATTGCAGCGAATGTGTTCGTGTTTGCCTTTGGGTTCTCCTGGGGACCTGTGATGTGGGTCCTGCTCGGTGAGATGTTCAACAACCGCATCAGGGCGATCGCGCTGGGATTGTCGGCCACGGTGAACTGGCTCGCGAACTTCCTGATCTCCACCACCTTCCCGATGTTGCTGAAGTCTTCAGGACCAGCTCTCGCCTACGGCCTCTATGCCACAGCGGCTGCCATCTCCTTCTTCTTCGTGCTGTTCCTGGTCAGGGAGACGCGAGGCAAGGAGCTGGAGGAGATGGCTTGAAGCGTTGGTCAACCTGCTTCGGCCAATAAAAAACCCCGGATTATCTCCGGGGCATCGACATCGGTTGATCCCCATCACCCGGCCGATGGCGTTAACAGTAATCAGGGTGCGACGGAAGTTGTCTCAACTTCAGAATGCTCTAATAGTGTCGCAAGCGGATTCTTCATGGTTCGTCACACTAGATCTGGTGGGCACCCGCCATCCCCCCTTGCATTGTTCGGGTTTTGTGCTGCAGGGAGTCACTCTGCAACGGCCTGGACGGCATCGCCGATGGCTCGTTTCTGGTGATCGTCGTAACCCCAGCGCTCCAGAAAGGCCAGATCCTCGCCGCGACTGTGGTGCGCTGCTTCCAGCAGTACCTCCAGTCGGTCCTTGACGCGATGGGAATCAAGCTGACGCAGAAGTTCCGAGCAGCGTTGATTCACCCGCTCTGAACCGGCTGCCTGCTCGTCGTCGTTGTTGTTGCGGTGGTGCACAGCCATGGCTGCGCTCATGGCGAGATTGCGTGCAGTGAGATCCACAACACTGTCTCCAGCCTCGCGCAATTTGATCACCAACGCATCCGGAAGCCTGTCCATCAGGGCGCTGTCACCGGCAAGACTCACCACGAAGAAGCCTCTGGCTCCATCACGGCTGGCCACGAGTGCTCCGACCCGGTCAGCCATTACTTCATCGCTGATTTCGTCCAGGTCCCATTGCTTCATCCAGCCGGCGGCGATCTCCATGGCTTCCTGGAAGCTCGGTTCTCGCTGGGTCATGAGCAGCAACTGACTGGGACCACAAGCCTATGGGCAGGTTGCCGACTGCAGGCGATGCTGAAGAGATGGATGCAGCCTCAACATTGCTGTCGGACAGCTACCGCTCGGGTTTTGTCGCCCTGATCGGACGCCCCAATGTGGGTAAGTCGACGCTGGTGAATCAACTGGTGGGCAACAAGGTGGCGATCACGTCACCAGTGGCACAGACCACCCGCAACAGGCTGAGAGCGATTCTCACCACGCCCGAGTCTCAGCTGATCCTTGTCGATACTCCAGGGATCCACAAGCCGCATCATCTGCTTGGAGAGCGCCTGGTTCAGAGCGCGCGAGCTGCCATCGGGGAAGTGGATCAGGTGTTGCTCCTGCTGGAGGGCTGCGAACCCCCAGGCCGTGGTGATGCTTTCATCGTCAATCTTCTGCGTCAGCAGCGACTGCCTGTGCAGGTGGTGCTGAACAAGTGGGACCGAGTTCCCCTGGATCGCAAGCCTGAGGCTGATGCTGCTTATCGCGATCTGCTTGAGGAGACAAACTGGCCAGTCCACCATTGTTCAGCTCTGAACGGTGGTGGCTGCCCGGAACTCGTGGCCGCCGTGAGTGCTCTGATGCCGGAGGGCCCGCAGCTCTATCCCCCTGAGATGGTGAGTGATCAGCCCGAAAAGCTGCTCATGGCTGAGTTGATCCGTGAGCAGGTGCTGATGCACACCCGTGAAGAGATTCCCCACAGCGTGGCGGTGAGTATCGACCGGGTTGAAGACATGCCGGCGCGCGGGAAAAGCAAGGCGCGGACCGCCGTTCTGGCCACCGTGCTGGTGGAGCGCAAGAGCCAGAAGGGCATTCTGATCGGAAAGGGCGGCGCCATGCTCCGGACCATCGGCCAGGGCGCACGCCTGCAGATGCAGAACCTGATCGACGGGCCTGTGTATCTGGAGCTGTTCGTGAAGGTGGTGGCGGACTGGCGCAGCAAGCCCCAGCGGCTGGCGGAGCTTGGCTACGCCGAGGAGCGCCTCTGATGCGTGGCCATCCTGTGGAGCAGAGCCCTGCCCTGCGAAGATGGGCTGATGGATGAGACCGCTTTCCCACCAGCTGATCTGCATGCATTCCTCACGCTGTGTGTGGGGTCGTGGATGAGCCTGCGCAGCCGTTTTGACCTCAATGGCCCTGAGGATGACTGGCATTCAAGCGATCGTGGTGAGGTGACCGTGAGCCTCGATGGTCAGGCTGATGACACCGTCCTGTCGGTTCAGCCTGCTGATGGAGCAGCAAGCAAGCTGCGTTTCCGCGGCGATGGGGATCTTGTTGTTGCCGCCGACGAAAGAGAGCGCAGCGGCCGCTGGCAACTGCGTGCAGATTCCAGCCTCGAGCTCGAACTCAACGACGTTGACTCGGCGGCCACGGTGCTGGAGCGGATCTGGTTCATCAAGCCCAATCTGCGTCTGCGCAGCACCACAGCCATCGCGATGGACGGGACCCCACTTCAGGCGCGCTTCTGCTCAGAGATCCGGCGCGTGTCATCCCCTCAGAGCTGAATCGTGGCGGCCTATCGCCTGGATGTGATCAGCCTGGCGCCTCAGGCGTTTACGCTGCTCGGTGAGCTTGGGGTGATCGGCAGAGCCTTTGCTGCCGGGCGGGCAGAGCTGCATCTGCATAATCCTCGAGATCACGCCACGGACCGCTACCGCAAGGTTGACGATGAACCCTATGGCGGCGGTGCCGGCATGGTGCTCAAGCCGGAGCCCGTTTTCGCTGCCTTCGAGTCAATTCCTGTCTGCTCTCAGCGCAGGGTGCTGCTGATGACGCCGCAGGGTCGGCCTTTGATCCAGGCTGATCTGCAGCGCTGGGCGGAGAGCCACGACCAGCTGGTGCTGCTCTGCGGTCACTACGAGGGTTTTGATGAACGCATTCGTTCCCTGGCGGATGAGGAGGTGTCGCTTGGCGATTTCGTCCTTACGGGCGGGGAGCTGCCGGCCATGACGATCATCAACGGCGTTGTGCGTCTGTTGCCTGGAACCGTGGGAACAGCGGCGTCACTGGTGGATGAAAGCCACAGCGACCTGCTGCTGGAACACCCGCATTACACGCGCCCGGCCGACTTCAGGGGGATGAGCGTGCCTGATGTGCTGCGCAGTGGAGACCACGCCGCCATTGCCCGTTGGCGTCAGCAGCAACGTGAACAGCGCACAGCGAATCGTCGCCCGGATCTGCTGGATCGCTGGAACCGGCGCTCCAACGTTGAGAATGACGATGACGGCATGAACTGACCGCCAGCACGCATGAACCTCCGCATCGGCAACGGATACGACACCCACCGTTTGGTCGAGGGGCGCCCGTTGATCCTGGGTGGTCAGCTTCTGGAGCATCCGGATGGTCTGGGGCTCGATGGTCACAGCGATGCCGACGTCCTCGTCCATGCAGTGATGGATGCATTGCTCGGTGCGTTGTCGCTCGGCGATATCGGCAAGTATTTCCCTCCCACCGATCCACGTTGGAAGGGTGCAGACAGCTTGGAGCTGCTGGAGCAGGTTGTGGCGCTGGTGAAGGAACGCGGCTGGCAGATTGTGAATGTGGATTCCGTTGTGATCGCTGAACGCCCCAAGCTCAAGCCGCATATTGAGGCCATGCGTGGGGCGATCGCCCTGCGCATGGGTCTTGATCCTGATCAGGTGGGGGTGAAGGCGACCACCAACGAGCGGCTTGGACCCGAGGGGCGGGAAGAGGGCATGTCGTGCCATGCCGTTGCATTGCTGACCAGACCATGAGCCAGCAGCATCGATGCGGAAATCTCCTTAATGTGGTCGCCACTTGTCTGGCGGTGCTGATTCTGCTTTCCGGCCATCCCGATATCAGTCTGGCGGCCTTCCCGGATCCTGATGGTGGCTACGACGTCGCCATCATCGAGCACCTGCGCATTCAGGTACCCAGTGAAGGACGCAAGGCCTGGTTGGAAGCCGAAAGCGGCAGCTGGGAACCTTGGCTGGCCCGGCAGGAAGGATTCATCGGTCGTGATCTGCTCTGGGATCCAGAGACTGAGGAAGGCACCCTGTTGATCCGCTGGAGCAGCCGCGATGCCTGGAAAGCCATTCCAGAACATGAGGTAGAGGCGGTTCAGGAGCGTTTCGAGCAACTGGCCCGTGAATCCACTGGGCAGACGAAAGGCAATCCCTTCCCGTTGGTGTTTGAAGGAGAGTTGCTGCCGCCGTGACGCTCCGGGAGGCACGCCTGGATTTAACGCGCCGCCATCGGCTTGGCATGGTTGAAGCGATTTGGGGTGAGCACAAGAGTGCTGATCAAATTGTGGCCATCCTGCGCAGCATGCAGTCGGCCGGCGAACTTGCTCTGGTGACCAGAGTGGATGCAATCAAGACAGCGGCTGTGCGGGATCTCTGCCCTGCTGTTCAGGTGCATGAGCATGCGGCCTGTCTCACCCTGGGCGAGATTCCAGCCGCTGCAGAAGCTGCAGCGGTGGCGGTTTTGAGTGGTGGCACCAGTGATCGCCGTGTCGCTGAAGAGGCCTCTCTGGCACTGAGGGTGCATGGAGTTGCCACCGCCTCGTTCCTCGATGTGGGGGTTGCCGGTTTGCATCGCCTGCTGGATGTTCTGCCAGAGCTCCGATCGATGCGGGTTCTGATTGCCTGTGCAGGCATGGAGGGAGCGCTGCCGACGGTGATCACCGGTCTGGTGCCTCAGCCGGTGATCGGCGTCCCGGTGTCGGTGGGCTATGGGGTCAGTGCCGGTGGTCGGGCGGCTCTCGATGGCATGCTCGCCAGCTGTGCTCCAGGCCTGAGTGTCGTGAATATCGATAACGGCTACGGCGCTGCCATGGCGGCCTTGCGCATCCTCAGAGGAGCTTCGCCTCAGACCTGAGAGGAGTGGGGCTGCCCGGGCAACAGTGGTTGCATCGGGGCATCGGGATCAATGTCCAGCATAGCCTCAACCCACAGCCGCATCGATCGCGGCAACAGGTTTTGTTCGTAGCGTTGCAGCGCCTCAACCAGAACGGTGGAGTTAACCCATTGAGGTGAACGCGCGCGCATCGTGAAGGAGCGACATGTGCACCTTGCGCGAAGGTTGTGCCCAGGACAAGTGGGGACGATTCAGGTTCCGGATTGTGATCATCTGCGTCGCCGAGCTATCCCTTTGCCGACTGCTCTGATCAGAGATGGCGAAGATTCGGGTAAGCGGTCACCAGTTCATCGGCGCTGAGCACATCGCCGACACCATCCGGCTGCCAGATCACCTCGAGTGCCATCAGATCGCTGGAGGCTGTCGAACCCAGGATGCGCAATGACTCGCGCAGCTGTTCGCCGTTTTCCGCCTGCTTGAGATTGACTGTTCTGCTGCTGGCAACCAGCACCGTGACAACGATGAATTCGCTGGTCGCATCGGCATCTCCACGGGAACTGAGTTCACCACCGCTGGAGCGCACACCCCCCACATTCGTGGTGAGTTCCTCGCGCAGCTTGCTGCGCTCCGTCATCGAGAGTCTGTTGAAGGTTGATTCAGCTGCGTTGAACGGCACGCTTCCTGACTCAACGTTGGCGTAGACCCAGAGATCCGGTTGACGCAGAAGGGCGAGGGTTGTGTCCTGCAGAACACGCTGGAGACCGGTGGAATTGCTGGTGTCGGCGCTGCTGGCAAGTTGACGCAGGTCGTTCTGCAGATCCTTGGCGCTGGCGAGCAGACCGATCTGCAGCTGCAGAAGAGACACCGGTCCCATCGCCATTTCACGAGGACGCTCATAGCCGCCCATGGCCGGCCGACCAGCCCCTGCCCCAGCGCCCCGGAAGGCATTCACCAGCACTCCGACAAATGCCATCAAAACCATGAAGCCCAGCAGGCCGCCGCCGCCGAATCCGAAGAACGGAAGGATGAACGGAAATCCGATGCCGCCGCCGTAGCCCCGGTTGTATCCCCCGCCCATGCCGCCGCCGCGATAACCACCGCTGCGAGGCATGGTGGGTGCCCGGAAACTGCCGCCGCCGATGCGACCTCCACGTGCCGCATCACTCGGCAGGGGATGAAACACCAGCAGTCCGATCATCAGCACCGGCACCATCAGGCCGGAAAGCCAGCGACGCAGCGGAACGAAGGCGGAACGATTCGGCAATTGGGCCAAAACGGCGTTGGAAACTCAAATGATCCTAGGAACCCCCGCCAACGATGGTGACGATCTCGAGGCTGTCACCGTCGTTGACCTGCTGCTCCGCCCAAAGGTCGGGGGTGAGGATCAGGCCGTTGAACTCCACCACAACCAGCTTGGGGTGATGGCCGAGTGCTTCCACCACCTGATCCAGTTGCGTGAGGCCTGCCTCCAGGTTGCGCTGTTCGCCGTTCACCGTGAGCTGCATGGGCTGAACCATATGGATGAATGAAACCAGATCGCGACTCTGGATGAACCCTGCCCGATGTTGATGCTCAGCAGAGCTGGCTCAGCAGCTGGCGAGCGGCGGCAGCCGGATCGTTGGCTCCCATGATTGCGCTCACCACAGCGACACGGGTTGCGCCGGCTTCCAGCACCTCCGCGATGTTGTGGCTCTTGATGCCGCCGATGGCAAACCAGGGAATCGTGGCTGAACCGCTGGCTTGCTTCACCCAGTCAAGCCCTGCCGCCGTGCGATCCGCTTTGGTGGCGGTGGCATACACCGCTCCCACACCCAGATAATCGGCACCGTCTCGCTGCGCCTGGTCAAGTTGATCGAGCCGGTGAGTGCTGCGACCGATCAGTTTGTTCGGGCCCATCAACCGACGTGCTTCCGTATGTGGAAGGTCGTCCTGGCCGAGATGCACTCCGTCGGCATCCACGAGTAAGGCCAGATCGATCCTGTCATTGATCACCAGCAAGGCCTGATGGGCCTGACACAGCTCGGCAAGCTGACGTGCTTCCTGCAGTCGCAGAGAATCGCCTCCATTCTTGCGTCGGTACTGCACCAGTGAGACTCCGGCGATCAGAGCCAGTTCGACCCGTTTCACCATCGCACTGCTGCTGTCGCTGTCGCCGGGATCGGTGATCAGGCAAAGCCTGGAACTGTTGAGACGTTGACGTCTCCGGTTCTCCCCGCAGGCCTCCAGGATGCGCACCTCATGGTCATAGAGGGCATAGCGGACGCTGGCAGCTGTCTCGGCCAGTTCGGCGTCACCGATTCGCGCGAATTCTTCGATCACCCGCAAGGCCTCCTGCACCCTGCTGGCATTGGCTTTCAGCACCAGCGTGGAGTCAGTTCGGATCTGCTGGGCGGGATGGCTGAGTCCGGCAGCGGTATCGGTGGCGGTGGACCGTGCCTGTCGGTAACGGTCGTCATGCCGCTTCCCGAGTTGCTGTCGCCAGTCCTTCAGCGGAATCACCAGGTCCTGCCGGTCCAGGCCGAAGCGACACCAGTCCTCGATCACCCGCAACCCTTCCCGGGCCCGGTCGAGATTGGCATCGATCAGCCTGGCGACACGCTCGTCAGTGCAAGGGTCAATGGGCATCCATTCCATGGCACTGTGGGCAGGATCTCATGTTGGTGCTGCGATGGAGAACGGTGGGTCAGAAAGCACGATGCATGTTCTGGTGTGGGGCGTCGTGCTTCTCGGTGGAATCGGCTTTTTCATCGTCTGGGGGCTCACCAACGCCTATCCGGCGTTGTCCTGAAGCCGCTCCCTCGCCTGCTGGGCATCGCAACTGATCTGGGCACTGAGTTCTTCCAGACCTGAAAAACGCTGTTGACCGCGCAGGCGTTCCACCGGTTCGACCTGCAGGATCCGCCCCACCAGCTCGCGGCGGGTATCAAGCAGATGCACCTCCACAGCAGAAGGTGACCCCGGATCCACGGTCGGTTGAGGGCCGAGGTTCATCACGGCAGGCAGCGCCTGAGACTCGTTCTCGACCCAGGCCCGGGCCGCATACACCCCCAGGCCGGGCAGGAACTTTCTGCCGTCCACCTGCAGGTTGGCGGTCGGCCACCCCAGTTGTCGTCCGAGGCCGCGGCCCTGCACGACCTCACCCTGGAAGCGATAGGGCCTTTGCAGAAGTTCGCTGGCGGTGGTGAGGTCACCGGCTGTGAGGGCTTCACGGATGCGGCTGCTGCTCATGCGGCCAACGGGGTCTTCCAGGATCGGCAGAACGCTGACGGTCACGCCGGCCGCCTCAGCAAGGCTGCGCAGCGTGTCGGCGCCACCCTCGCGACCACGCCCGAAGCGGAAATTGGCGCCGATGGCGATGTGACGGGCCTGCAGGGTGCCGAGCAGGATCTGATCGACGAATTCCGCGGCACTGAGCCGGGCCAGTTGGCGATCGAAGGGCACCAGCACCAGTTGATGGATGCCCAGCGGTTCGAGCAGATGCAGCTTTTCCTCAGGTAAATCCAGGCGCAGCCTTGGTTCGCCGTGCAGAACTTCGCGTGGATGCGGCCAGAAACTCACCACCGTGGGGATTCCGCCTGCCGGATTGCGGCAGATGGCCTCGATGACCCGCCGATGGCCGGCATGCAGCCCATCGAAGCTGCCCAGCGCCAGGGCGGTGGGCATGCGGGCCTCTTCGGGGGAGCAAAGAGGAATCAACGGGCCGTGCACGGTGCAGTGGTTGATGGCAAGTTTGGACGACAGACCTCCACGCCCGCATGGCTGACCGGCTCGACTTCCAGTTGCTGGCCCTTGGCCTGCGGCGCACCGCCTGGATTCGCTTCTGGATTCAGACCGCCCTCGGCGTGGTGGTGGTGGGTGTGCTGATGTTCAACAACATCGGAGGCAGCCTGTCCCGCAACGCGGATCGGGCCGTCGGTCTGAGTCCCGGTCTTTCGCTGACCACACTCTCGTTTTTCGTGCTGTTGTTCAGTCTCTGGCAGGGCTGGCTGATCGTGCGTCTCGGCCGTGCACTCGACAGTGGAGCCCGCCCCAGTCGTGGTGAGGCCAGCCGTCTGCTGAAACGCGGAATTTTTGCTGACCTGCTGGGTTTGGTCTTCGCTTCGGTTGGGTATCAGTCACTGGCTGGTGCCCTGTTTGTACAGGCGTCTTCGCAGACTCCCGGAATTGCGATCGGTGGTTCCGGAGCAGCGGAAAATCTGGCGATCACCTCGCTTGAAATGCTTTCGGTGCTGAGCAACACACAAGTGCTGTTCGCACACCTGATCGGTCTGCTGTTTTCGCTCTGGATGCTGCAGCGGATCTACCGCACCCGCTGACCGGCAAGTTCAACCTTTGGCAGGCCACCCAGTGATCCACGCCAGAACAGTTCAGGTTCAATCGGTGTGAGAGAGGGAGAATTGGTTCCGATCTGAGCCACGTCCGTGGGCCAGTCGCGCGGACCATCCCCACCGGACTCCAGATCTTCGACCACCTTTCCAGCAAGCCAGTAGTACGACCGGCCCTGCGGATCGATTCGCGGACTGAACTGTTCCCTGTAGCGACGAATCGACAGCCGGGTCCAGCGCATCGGTCCCATGGCTTCAGGCTTGCAGGGGGGCAAGTTCAGGTTCAGCAAAAGGTTGTCGGGCCATCCCTCCCTCAGCGCTGATTCAGCCGTGTCCATGGCGATGACAGCGGCACCTTCGAACTCCCGCCATTTGAAGCAGGCACTGCTCACGGCCATGGCCGGACGGCATTCCAGGGTTCCCTCCATCGCAGCGGCCACCGTGCCCGAGCAGAACACGTCGGTGCCGAGATTCGGTCCATGGTTGATGCCGGACAGCACCAGGTCCGGCGGGGTCTCCAGCAGTTCACAGATGGCCAGCTTCACGCAATCGGCTGGGGTCCCACTGCAAGCCCAGGCCGTGATGCCCTCGCCGAACAACTGGTCAGCCCGCTCCGCTCTGATCGGATGCTGAAGGGTGAGGCCATGGCCGGTTGCCGAACGTTCCTTGTCGGGGCAGACCACAGCCACCTGATGGCCTCTGGCGGCGGCGGCCAGGGCCAGGGCCTTGATGCCATCGGCAAAAATGCCGTCGTCATTGCTGATCAGAATCCGCAGCGGGGCCATGGGGTTGCGTACCGGTGGGGCGAACCTAGTCGTGTTCACTGCTTACAGTCAGCTGCCGTCATGTCAAAGCCGTGAGCGCCACCGTGTCACTGCAGCAGCTCACCGACCAGCTGGATGCGCTGGAAGCCGAGGCTGCTGAGGCGATCTCCTCCGCTGCCGATGCTGAGGCACTGGAGCAGCTGAGGATCGGATTGCTCGGCAAGAAAGGCCGGCTTTCAGGCGTTCTCGGAGCCATGGGCAAGTTGCCCGGCGACGAACGGCCCCTCGTGGGTCAGCGCGCCAATGTGCTCAAATCCCAGGTTCAGACTCTGTTAAGCGACCGCCTGCAGGCCGTGAAGCAGGTGGCGATGGAAGCCCGGATCGCCGCTGAGACCCTTGATGTGACAGCCCCAGCACAGGGGGTGCCCATGGGTCATCGCCACCCTCTGATCACCACCACAGAGGAGATTGTGGATCTCTTTTGCGGTCTTGGTTATCGGGTGGTGGAGGGGCCCGAGGTGGAAACCGACCACCACAACTTCACCGCCCTGAACATTCCTCCGGACCATCCCGCACGGGACATGCAGGACACGTTTTATTTAAAGGACAACCTGCTGCTGCGCACCCACACATCACCGGTGCAGATCCGCCATCTCGAGTCTCATGCGCCACCGGTGAGGATCGTGGCGCCAGGCCGCGTCTATCGCCGTGATGCTGTGGATGCCACCCATTCACCGGTGTTCCATCAGGTGGAGGTGCTGGCCATCGATGAAGGCCTCGACTTCAGCCATCTGCGCGGCACGGTGATGGCCTTCCTCAAGGCGTTTTTCGGGGATCTTCCCGTCCGCTTCCGCGCCAGTTATTTCCCGTTCACTGAGCCGTCTGCCGAAGTCGATGTGCAGTGGCGTGGCCGTTGGCTCGAGGTGATGGGCTGCGGCATGGTCGATCCCGCCGTGCTGGAGGGGCTTGGCCTTGATCCTGAGCGCTACAGCGGTTTCGCCGCGGGCGTGGGTGTGGAGCGGTTCTGCATGGTTCGCCACGGCATCGACGACATTCGTCGTCTTTACACCAGCGATCTGCGCTTCCTGGAGCAGTTCTGAAACGCAGGCAGGTTCAAGGCCAAGCCTCCGACGCGCGTCGAGGCAATCAATCTGTGGTCGCTGACCCCGATAATTCCGGATTGATGGCTGAGCGCTGACTTGCGCCCGTACACGGCTCAAGATGCAGGAAACGTTCTGGGTCGGCTTGAGGCATGTCCGTGCTTTCTGTGTTCGATGGTTCCACGCGGGCGCTGGAGATCGTGCGGATCGTCAGCCGCCATGAGTGGTCGTTCCTGTCGCAGTTGCTGCGTCGTGGTCACGCTGCCGAGACGCGTCTGCCCTTGCCATCGGTGCTGTGCAATCTGCTCACTGAGCTCGGACCTGTTTATGTGAAGTTGGGTCAGTTGCTGAGCACTCGTCCCGACCTGCTCTCGGATGACTACATCGAGGCGCTCAGTCAGCTTCAGGCCAACGTTCCTCCCGCCGCCTGGCCAGAGGTGAGTGATCAGATGGCGCAGGAGCTCGGTTGCGATGTGGCCACCGCTTTCGGCAGCTTTGAGGAAGCTCCCATTGCGGCTGGCAGTGTCGGCCAGGTGTATCGCGCCCATCTCAAGAACGGGCAGAAGGTGGCGGTGAAAGTGCTGCGGCCTGGCATCGAGGCACAGGTGAAGGAGGATGGTCGCCTTCTGCGCAAGATCGCCGCACTGGCCTCGGCGAGTTCGCTTGGGAGCCAGTACGACTTTGTTGGGCTCGCTGACCAGGTGCTGGAAGCTCTCGGCCGCGAGCTGGATTTCCGGATTGAAGCTGAGAACACAATGCGGCTTCAGCGGTGTCTGGCGGCCTCCGGCTTTGTGCCCAACGGAAAGCTGAGGCTTCCGCAGGTGGAGGAAGTTCTTTCGGGCCAGCGCGTGCTGGTGCTGGAGTGGGTTGACGGCGAGCCGATTCTCACGGGAGCCGCACGGCAATTTCTGGAGGCTGGACCCGGTATCGCCACCACCACCAGCGCCTTGCTGGGTGCCTTTGTCGAGCAGTACTTCGTTGAGGGGTTTTTTCATGCCGATCCCCATCCCGGCAATCTCAAGGTTCAGGCCGATGGCACCGTGATCCTGCTGGATGCCGGCATGGTCGGCCAGTTCGACCCACGCACCCGCAGCAACTTGCTGGATCTGGTGCTGGCGCTGATCAATCAGGATGCCGCCCGTGCCACTGATCTTCTCGAGCAGATCGCACCACCGGCACGCGGTGTTCGCGTGGATCGTCAGCAGCTGCAGCGCCAGCTGGACCAACTGATTTCCCGCAGTTTTTCCAAGCCGCTGCAGGAGTTGAATTTCGCACTCTTCCTGGCGGAGCTGCTGCAGCTGGCCAACCGCACGGGCCTCTGTGTACCGGGCACCCTGGGCCTGTTCGTGAAGTCGGTCACGAATCTGGAGGGTGTGGGCTGTTCGATCAATCCCGCCTTCAGCTTCACCGGTGAGATGCAGCCACTGGTGGCCAAGCTGCTGGCGCGATCGGTGATGTTGCCGCAGCAGCGTCTGATGCAGTTCGGTCTGGATCTGCGCAACCTCTCGATCGATTCGCCGAGACAGCTCAGTCAGTTGCTGCGTCGTTTCAGCAGTGATGATCTGACGTTCGCTCTGCAGGTCGAGGGCCTTGAATCCCTGCGCAGAACCCTGGACCGCCTGTCGCGGCGCGTGTCTCTGGCCATTCTTGTGGCTGCACTGTTGCTCAGCGCCACACTGATGGCCACCCTTGCTCAACAGCAGCTGCTGCGCAAGGTGAGTGAGGCGCTGTTCATCGTGGCGACCTTGTTCGGCATCTGGTTGATCGTGTCGCTGCTGAGATCCAGCAAACGTTGATCAGCAGGCCGTTCATCAACACTTGATCAAAAAGTCTCAGCCTGCATGTCAAAGCGGGATCCTTCTCATAAAATGACTTGGCTGTTGCATGCTGCGATCGGTGCCCCGGGTTGGACTGATCGTTAATGACGGCAAGCCTTTGGCGGTTGAGACCGCGTGCGTGATCCATTCGCGTCTCGAGCGGTTCGGCCACGACGTGATCCGCGCCAGCAGTTCGGGAGGCATGGTGGGTTTCGCCAATCCCGATCAGCATTTGCGCATGCTCGGCTACAACGCCTGCGTCCCGGAGGGTTTTGATCAGTCCATGGTGCTGGCGATCGTGCTCGGTGGGGATGGCACGGTGCTCTCCGCAGCGCGTCAGACCGCTCCGGTGGGAGTTCCTCTTCTCACCATCAACACAGGGCATCTGGGCTTTCTTGCCGAGGCTTACCTCGATGATCTCGATCGGGCTCTGGAGCAGGTGCTCACCGAGCAGTGGACCATTGAGGAGCGGGCCAATCTGGTGGTGAGTGTGATGCGCGGTGATCAGCGCCGCTGGGAGGCCTTGTCACTGAATGAGATGGCGTTGCACCGGGAACCGCTCACCAGCATGTGCCATTTCGAGATCGCCATCGGGCGGCATGCTCCGGTGGACATCTCCGCAGATGGGGTGATTCTGTCCACTCCAACGGGTTCCACCGCCTATGCGCTCAGTGCCGGTGGCCCGGTGATCACGCCCGACTGTCCGGTGCTGCAGCTCACCCCGATCGCCCCCCATTCCCTGGCTTCCAGGGCGCTGGTGTTCAGTGATGCTGAGCCGGTCACCGTGTTTCCAGCCACGCCTGAGCGGCTGATGATGGTGGTGGATGGTTGTGCAGGTTCTTACGTGTGGCCTGAAGATCGCGTGCTGATTCGCCGCAGCGACCATCCCGTTCGCTTCGTGCGTCTCAGTGACCACGAGTTTTTCCAGGTTCTGCGCAACAAGCTCGGCTGGGGACTTCCCCACGTGGCCAAACCCGATCGATCATGACCGTCGGGCCTGACTCCATGGCAGGCAGCCCGCAGGATGCTGTTGTGCTCCTGGTGGGCCAGGAGGCCGCGGCACTCGGGGATCGTCTGAGGGCTTCCGGATACGTACCGCTTGAGTGGAGCAGCGGCGCTGACAGCAGCATGGCGAGAGGCTCTGAACCGACTCCTGTTGCAGTGATCCTGGCCAGCGATCAGGGAGCACGGGTCCTTGAACTGCGTTCCCGTTTCGGTGCACTGCCCATGCTGATCGGAGTCAACGACGACAGCGTTGCCGCCCGGGAGTCGGTGTTGGCTTGTGGCGCTGATGATTTCTGGTTCCCCTTCAGTGCCCCGAGCGATCTGCTGCAGCGTCTGCGTTTGCATCTGTCGATTCAATCGCGCAGTGACCTGAGACCTCCACTACTCCAGCTTGCCGATCTCAGCGTCGACATCGGCTGCCGGCAGGTTCGTCGCGGGAATCGCTCGCTGGCTCTCACCGCACGGGAGTATGCGCTGTTGGTGCTGCTGCTGGAAGAGCGGGGCAGGGTCGTCAGCCGAGAGCGAATCCTGCGGGATGTCTGGAACGATGACCAGGGTTCCTCCAGCAATGTGATCGAGGTGTATGTGCGTTATCTGCGTCAGAAGCTCGAGGAGTATGGGGAATCGCGTTTGATCCACACGATCCGCGGACGTGGCTATTGCCTCAATGACGGCATCCCCGGGCCTGGGATTCACTGATGGACCAGCCGCCGCTGCCTCCCCAGATCCTGCCGATCGAGGCGCGTTGGTGCCTGACGCAGCGTGACTCGCTCTGCATTGAGCTGGAGGTGGCTGATCAGCCTGATGAGCAGCGACTCGGACTGATGCAACGCCCTGCTCTGCCGCCGCTCCGTGGCATGTGGTTTCCATCACGCCCCTCCCGGCCGTTGCGTTTCTGGATGCACAACACGCTGGCTCCATTGGACATGGTGTTCATCCGCGACGGCACGGTGCTCGATATCGCCTCGGATGTGCCTGTTTGTCCAGCTTTGCCCTGTCCGTCCTACTGGGCTGATGCCGACGGCAACGGTCGCGCTGATTTTGCCGATGGTGTGATCGAGATCGGTTCGGGTGAAGCGTTGCGCCTGGGTGTTCGAGTGGGTGATGCCGTGACGATTGAATCCCTGAAGGGCAAATAACGGTTTTCCAATTACTTGCGTGGATCAAACCTGCTGATCACAAAGCTTGGAAGCATTGATTGATTGCTGCTGATGAGATCTTGAAAGACCTGTTCCTTTAGCCGAACCTTCGATGACGGTTTCCCTCCCTTTAGCGGTGGATATCAGCGCAATAGACCAAAAAGGTCCCCCATCGAGGTGTTGATGAACGGACTGAACATTCAATCGTCGACTCAGACCAATCTGGAGGCGGCTTTTGCTGGTGAGAGCATGGCGAGCCGCAAATATCTGTTTTTTGCAGACGTTGCGAAACAGCTTGGCAATCCAGACCTTGCCCGTTTATTTCGAGAGACTGCAGCGCAGGAAACAGAGCATGCGTTTGCACATTTTCGGCTTTTGCATCCAGAGCTGGTGTTTGATCATCCGGAGTCTCTCAGTGAAGATTTCAAACAGATGTTGCTCGCTCGATGTCTGGAGCTGGCGATCGAAGGAGAGGTGTATGAATTCACCACGATGTATCCAGAATTTGCTGCTGATGCGTTGAACGAAGAAGATCACGCTGCAGCTGATGAATTCAACGAGCAGGCTGGCGAATCCAAAGACCACGCAATCAGTTTTCATGCAGCTGCCAGGAATTTTGGACTGCTGACTGCGATCGAAAAACATCATGCTGAGTGCTACGGAGTGGCTCTTTCCGTACTGAACGGCGATGGAGAATGGGGTAGATCGGATCAACCAGCTTCTGATCAATGGATCTGTCGAAAATGTTCGATGATTTATGATCCTGACACCGGTGATCCTGATTCAGGCATTGCTCCCGGCACTCCTTTTGAAGCCATTCCTGATGATTGGTGTTGTCCAATCTGTGGAGTCACAAAAGCAAGTTTTGTTCCTTATTGCCCCGCTCAATTGAGAGCTGGCTGAGTAATTCAGGTTGACAGGAGTTTGTTGTGCCATTGTCGATCTTTCGGCTCCCATCGAATTGCATCAATCACTTCACTTCTTGAATCAGATGGTGCGGATTTTGGGTGGCAGGGCTATATTGAAATCAATCGGAGACGTAAAAAATGATTTCCTGTTATTTGCAGAAGCTCGTTGGACAAATCAAAACGAAACCCAATGAAGAGTGGTTCCGCCTCAAGGACGTCATTGAGTTTGGCGGAGATGCGGCCTTAGAAGCCTGGCTTCAAGAAGTGGCCTCTCTCGCTTCTGACCTTGAAATCAATTTTGAAGCGGCCTCAAGAGGTCGGAAAACCAAATATTGCCTCAAAAAAGTTCAGGCTCTTGAAGATCGCTACAGAAGACAAGCCGCTGCTTATAAGAAAGCGATTGATAAAGGTCTTATTCACGACAATAAACTTCCAAGGCTTTACAGCTCGAATATGACCCTGTTGATTAATCGATACGCGCGATAAAGCGTATTGATCGAGCCGATCGACACTTCGATGAATAACAATTAAAAATAGAATTGCGTCATGTGATATTTGCTTCTGTGACAAATCATGCCTGATTGGCATGCCGGCCGGGCTTGTATCTGCCATAGCGTCACTGCTATGGCATCTCCTATGTCATCCTATTTTTACGAAGCGGATGATCATTATTGCCGTGAAGTAGAGCAGTGGTGGCAGGAAAGGATCCGTTATCTGATCGGTAATGGACAGGCCTATGACGCTGCAGCGCTTTTTGAGGATTTTGAACTCGAGCGTAAGCTGACCATTCTTAAACCTGAGAGTGATGAAATCAGGTAAATATCATCAATTGCTATTGGTAAATCCTGATTGACAGTGAAGCGTGGTGTTTCGGTCTCTGATTAACCAAAAAATCCCTTGGACTGTAGAAACAGTCCAACGGCCAGCAGCGGACCGAATCCAGCGATCAGCAGTGTGATTTTCATCCGCAGGGGCGATACCTGCTTCTCCTTCTGGACCGGCATTGTTCGGGATTGGAACGGCCTTGATTCTGCAGGTCAGCCTTTCGCTTTGCTGCCGCTGAGAATCATCACAGGGTTCATCGGTGCCAGTCGTGTGCCGTCGGCCAGAGGTTGACCCCGACAAGCCTGCTGCTGACTGATCTGGATCGACCATCCGGCGTTGGTAAGCAGTGGCCGCAACTCCGCCAGTGCTTCAACGTTGGCCATGGCGATCACCACCACCCCACCAGGGTTCATGCAATCGATCACAGCCTGCAGCAACTGGGCTCTCTGTCGACCACCTCCACCCAGAAACACGCGATCGGGTCTCGGCATCTGCCCAAGAGCAGTCAGTGCATCGGCTTCGATCACGGCGGCTGGCTGCACACCAAGCCGTCTGGCATTGGCCTCGATCAGCGTGCCGCCGCCACTGCGCTGCTCCACGGCAAACAGCTGCAACTGCGGTCGCAGCCTTAAGGCTTCCAGCCCCACACTGCCGGTTCCGGCGCCCAGGTCCCAGAGCACTCCCTGTCGCGGCAGCTGCAGATCAGCTAACAGCTGGATTCTCACTTCCCGCTTGGTCATCAGGCCTGGACGGTCCCGGTGTTGCAGATACAGGCCATCGTCCAGTCCAAACAGAGGCAAGCTTTCAGGGCTGGGGTCGGCCGGAGGCACCGCCAGCAACACGACAAGGTGCAAAGGGTTGAGATCCGGAGGAGTGGGATCTGCCTGGCTGAGGCACTGGACGCGCTCATCGCTGTGGCCCAGAGCCTCGAACAGCCAGAGTGCATAGGTGGCCTCAAGTCCGCTGCTGCTGAGGATCCGTCGCACATCATCAACGCCGCCGCGACTGGGGTCTGTGAGCACGGCCAGGGCTGAGGGGCGTTGTTGCAGTCGTTGCGTCAGTGGTGCGCAATCCCGTCCGTGAAGGCTGATCCATTCAGCGTTTTGCCAGGGTCTCCCCAGTCGTGCAAAAGCAAGTTGCAGTGATGAAGGGCCTGGATGAAAGCGCAGGCGTTGTGTTCCCAGGCGTTCAACCAGAATCCGGCCGATGCCGAACCAGAGAGGATCGCCGCTGGCCAGAACCACGGTGTTCTGCTCAGGGCTCAGAACTGTCAGGCTCTGGCAGAGAGCGATTGGATCGTCACTGTTGATGCAGCTGGCCGAGCTGCGGTGATCTTGCAGCCATTGCCTGAGTGCCGGCCGCATGCGTTGCGGTGCAGCGATCAGTTCGGCTTGTTGCAGCACAGTCTGGAGAGCTTCAGAAAGCGAGTCAGGAGCTCCGGCATCGGTGCCGATCACGTCAATCATTGTCTCGTTCTCCCTCTGGCACCGAAGGCTGCGGGCCTGCTCAGCTCAGTTCAGCACACCTGATGGTCTGATCCTGCTGTTGTCACGGTGATGCCCAGAACCGGAGATGAGATCGATTGAACGGGGCAGATTGATCGGGGCATTGACGCGGTTTTTATGGTTTTGGGAAACTAATACTCAATCACTTCATTCGGATACATTTTGGGCTTCTGCGCAGCAACAATTGATCAGGGTTCGCTGAGAGTTGCCTGCATTATTTCCGGAGATTTATTACGGCAATGGATCTCAGATTAATTCAATTTCTATCTGAATGTCGCGATGAAGAATATGAAGCGAGTGATCGTTGGATTCGAGCTTTTCAGCCAATTTCGATGACGATGGCTGGTGCAATGAATTTTGCAAGGGGCTCAACGCGCCTGGCTGAGCTGCTGGGAACAACGGAATCTGCTGCCAACAGTGCTTGATTGTTGATGAGTTGATTGCTGTCAACTGATCGCTTGTCGCCAGACTCCTGCGGTGTGAGTGGACTTCACGGAATTATTGAAGAAGAGTTGTGTGGTCAACCGATGATCACTAGACGTGGAGCGCTTCGTTAACAGTGTCATCACTGTTGGCATCAATCACTACTCGCTTTTGACGCATTCATGTATGTACGCATGCTAAAACTGCATACGATAAATTTACACGAATGATCATGAATGACCTCGGGACGGGTCGATCGAATCTCCAGCGTCCACTGGTGGTTGCCGCATAAGGATATCGGCGCGATGTTGAAACAAGCGCATTCCACCTTCAGTGATGATTTCCAGGGACAGGAAATTCAAGACATGATGGAACAGTGGGTTGAAAATGTCTGCCGATTATCGGAAAGAGATATGCGAGATCTGCTCAGTCTCGTGAAAGAGTTTTCGTTGGATTGATCCAGCCGTTTCAAGTGTCCCAGAGGGCATTTCTGCCACAGTTTTGGTTGATGTGCGTGGTTGGCTGATGTTGCTGGTTTCCGGTTTCTGCTGAATCGTGTATCGGAAAGTTCATCGCTCCATTCTTTGAGTTTTCAGGTCGCGGCCTGTATTGCAGTGTCTGAGCCGCATTGCTAGGAGCTGCTTAGTACCTGAACGTTGGCTGTGAGCAAACCATTTCGTCTGGGAGTGTCCTGTCTGTTCGTTTCAGCAATCGGGTGCGCTGCCTTGTCGGGTCTCAGCGGACGAGCAGACAGCCTCAGGTTGGCTTCCAATGCTCAGGACTGCCCTGCAGCGGGGATTGAACAGACCGCCACGGCGGTGACCCCAGTGTCGAAGGCCAATTATGCCTTTGCAGAAACGGAGGTGATCCTCGCTGACTACGTTCGCAAGATCGCCAAAGGAACCTGTAGTGATGGCATGGGTGTCTTCCTCCACCAGAGGACCGCCATGGACCCCAAAGAGCGTTCCATTCTGCGCCCGAATTTCGACACGCTGTATTCCTTCGCAGTGCTGGATCTCAACAATCCGGCCACTGTGGTGTTGCCCAACACCAATCGTTATCAGATTCTCCAGGTGGTCGATGATGAACACTGGATCCCTCTGGTCACCGACAAGCCTGGGCGATACACCCTCACCAAAGACTCCATGGGTAGTCGCTATGTGTTTGCCTTCGTGCGAACACAGGTGAACATGCAGGATCCTGAGGATCTCAAGCAGGCGGCAGCTGTGCAGGACCAGATCAAGCTCCAGCAGAACGCCAAAGGAACCTTTGTGGTCGGCAACAAGTACGACATGAAGCAAATCCTGGCCTTGCGCGCTGACTACAACGCGCGACGTCAACCGGAGGGGATTACGTCGGAAATGGCTTTTGGCAAAAAAGGGCAAATCAGTTCCGAGATGCGCAACTTCGGGGTGGCCATTGGCTGGGGCGGTCTTCCCAAGGAAGGCGCTGTTTATCCATTTCCCAGGGTTGTCGATTCAACAGAGCCGCAGACATTGACGCTCACGGATGTTCCGATTGACCCCCGAGCATTCTGGTCGGTCACTGTTTACGATCGGGATGGATTTGCCGTTGGTGAAAGTTATAATATCAACAGCGCTTTTGCCAAAAAAAATGAGCAGGGTGACTATGTGATTCATCTGGGTGGCGATAAAAATCAGGATAATTATCTTGATATTTATCCCGGCTGGAATGCGGCGATTCGTATTTATTCGCCAACGAAGGCATATTTTGATGGTTCATGGACTCCCCCTCAATTCAAGCCGGCCCAATGAACGTTCTCTCGTGCCCTTGCGGCCAAGTTCTTCGCCGAGTCAGACGGAATTCTGGATGAGGTAAGTCTTTCTTGTGCTGAAAACAATCATTGGACTGAAGCGCGTGCTGGCAAGATCAGCACGTTTTTTATGGTTTTTAACAGGTCAATCGCAATGCAGTGGCGATGCGGCTGGTCCCGTTTGGGCGAAATTCTTTTTTCCGCGCAGTCGCTCGACTCTATTTTCTTTAAACAAAAAAAGAACGCTTGATACCGCAGTCAATGAAAGGGTTTACGAGCACTTTGCGCAAAAGGTCCTCCGCTGTTTTATTCGCTTCAGCGATGGCGACCAGCCTCTGTGCTCCGGTATTGGCGCAGAACACCATGAGCTCCTCAGAATCTGTGCCCAAGGGCTACACCACCCCGATTCCTGCGGAGCTGTTGACTCCTGACCGGGTTGATACGAGCGCTGGCACATTCCGCTTTTTCGACGGCATGCCGGATGCCGACACGGTTGATGCCAGTTTTGATTACCTCAAATTCATTCGCGCCTATGAAACGTTTCTCACGCTGATGCCGGCCGCCAGCATCGAGATGATGCGCGTTGGGCATGCTCAGCAAGGGGTCGACGACTACACAAAGGTCATGTTGATGGCCCCTTTGAATTCCAACCCTCTGTTCCTGACCGGAAACACCGACACGGTGTATGGCTCTGCCTTCTTCAATCTGAAGGACACGGGTCCGATGGTGATCGAAATCCCTGCAGGGCTGGGCCCGGGCACGATCAACGATGCCTATTTCCGATTTGTGGCCGATACGGGTGCTCCCGGTCCGGATCGGGGCAAAGGCGGCAAGTATCTGATCCTCGGCCCTGACGACGCAGAGCCCTCAAACACCGAAGGATATTTCGTGTTTCGCTCACCCAGTTACTCCAACTGGTTGATCATGCGAGCGTTTCTGGATGATCAAGGCAAGCCTGACCAGGCCATTGCCAACTATGAGAACGGGGTGCGTCTCTATCCCCTCTCAATGAAAGACAATCCTCCGGCAATGACCTTTGTGCAGGGAGGTGATCGCGTTTTCAACACGGTGCATGCCAATAATTATCACTTTTTTGAAGAGTTGAACACCGTGATTCAGCGGGAGCCACTCGATCTGTTTGACCCTGAACTGCTCGGTCTCGCTTCGGCGATCGGTCTGGAGAAAGGCAAACCCTTCAATCCCAGTGCTCGGGACAGGGAGATCCTGGAAGAAGCTGTTCAGGTGGGAGTCGCCTACGTGCGCTCCGATATGGGTAAGCCTCGTAATCGCGACGTCTACTTCTACGACGACAAGCAGTGGTTCAGTCCATTTGCCGGTGGAAGCCATGAATGGCTCGTGGATGGCGGCAGAGGTGGCCGCAATCTTGATGCCAGAAGCAACTTTTTCTGGGGTTACACCGTCAACACGCCGGCCATGGTGTTGAAGATGGTCGGAGCAGGGTCTCAGTACGGCGTTGTGGCCACCGATGCCAACGGTGTCTACCTCGATGGCAGCAAGAACTACAAGTTCACAGTGGATGCCAACGTGCCCGCCAAGGATTTCTGGTCGATGGTGGTCTACGACCCTCAAACGCGCTCCGAGTTGCAGACCGGTCAATTGCTGCCCAGCAAAAACAGCAAGCGCAATCAAGACATGGTGGTGAACGCCAATGGCAGCATCGATCTCTATTTCGGGCCGACTGCACCGCAGGGCAAGGAAGCCAACTGGATCCAGACCGTTCCCGGTAAGGGATGGTTTGGAATTTTCCGCTTCTACGGGCCGCTGGAGCCATGGTTCGACAAGACCTGGCAGCTCAACGACATTCAGCCTCTCGGTTGAGACCTGAACCCATCAACACCACGATTCATTCTCAGCCATGACTGTTTTCACCCGCTTCCCTTCTGTTCTCCTTTCCGCGTTGTTTCTCGCTGTCAGTGGTTCAGCATTGCAGGCCGCTGATGTGCGCCCCAAGGGTTACAACACCACCATTCCTGAAGATGTGCTGACACCCGACAGGGTGAAGACCCGGATCGGCACATTCAAGTATTTCGATGGTTTCCCCGATGACGACACCATGGTCAAAGCCCGCCGCCAGGTGGATCTTGGCCGCGGTGTGCAGACCTTCCTGAACTTCATGCCGGCGGCATCACTCGAGATGCTCTACGTGGGGCACCGTGATGGCTACGGCATGCGGGAGAACCTGGATATCGGCTTGTTTGAAGAGCTGATGAGTTCCAAATCACTCTGGCTGACCGGCAATACCGACACCGTCTACGCTACTGCCTTCCTGGATCTCTCCAATGGTCCGGTTGTGGTTGAGGTTCCTGCTGGCACGGGCCCCGGTACGGTCAACGATGCCTTTTTCCGCTTTGTGGTGGATATGGGTGGCCCCGGGCCCGACAAAGGTCAGGGAGGTAAATATCTGATCATCGGACCTGGGCAGACTGCTCCCTCCAACACCGATGGCTATTTCGTTGCCAATACACCGAGCAAGATCAACTGGTTGATCCTGCGTGGTTTCCTCGACGATCAGGGCAAAACTGACACGGCTAGAAATGCCTTCAAGGGTGGTTTGAAGGTCTATCCCTACTCACAGCGCGCCAATCCACCAGCCAACAACTTCAAGAACCTCACAGACTGGGAGACCAACACGATTCATGCCAACAACTTCAAGTTCTTCGAGGAACTTGATGAGGTGATTCAACGCGAGCCTTCCGATCTGTTCTCGCCTGAGCTGCTGGGAATGGCATCGTCGATCGGGATTGAGAAAGGCAAGCCCTTCAATCCTTCACCGGAGCAGAAGGCACTGCTGACTGAAGCTGTTGCCATCGGCAACGCCACGGCCCGTTCGATTCTGTTCGGGCCTCAGGATCCCAAGAACTTCATCTACCCCGGCAAGGCGGGTTACTGGCAAACCGGCTTCCCCGGGGGCAGTCATGAGTACCTGGTGAATCAGGGCAATGGTGGTCGTGACATGGATGGCCGCACGTTGTTCTTCTACCTGGCGACGGTGAATACACCGGCCATGGCTCTGGAAATTCCGGGTGTGGGGTCCCAGTACGCCTTCAGTTCAAGGGACGGCAGTGGCGCCTATCTCAATGGTTCCAACACCTACAAACTGAATATTCCGGCAAATCCGCCAGCACAGAAATTCTGGTCATTTGTGGTCTATGACCCGCAGACCCGTTCGATGCTGCAGAGCGGCGACATGCCCTATCCCAGCAAGAACAACAAGCGCAACACCGATATGGTCAAGAACGCCGATGGCAGCATTGACCTCTATTTCGGCCCGGAAGCACCGGCTGGGATGGAGGCCAACTGGGTGAAGACCGTTCCTGGCAAGGGATGGTTCGGCATTTTCCGTCTCTACGGCCCTGGGCAGGAGTGGTTTGATCGCACCTGGAAACTCGGCGACATCGAAAAGGTCTGAGCTGCTTTCCTGTTCACACTCTGAACTGAATGCTTTCGGGTGAATGCCTATCGCCCGAGGGGATTCAGTCAGAACCCTGTTCTGATTGTTGGATGAAAACGATGAAAACCGTTGATGTTGTGGTGATCGGTGGCGGCTTTGCCGGCGTCACCGCTGCCCGGGATCTGCAGAAGCGTGGATTCAAGGTGCTGGTGCTTGAGGCGCGCGATCGTTTGGGTGGTCGCACCTGGAGCACCGATCGCAATGGATTCCATGTGGAGCTTGGTGGCACTTGGATTCACTGGACTCAGCCCTTTGTGTGGGCCGAAAAGGAACGCTACGGCCTCGAGATTCAGGAAACCCCCGGCTGTGTCGCTGAGCGGGTGGCGATCAAAGTGGATGGGCAGGTTCAGGAGTTGCGTGAGGATCAACTCGTTGAGTTTGTGTCTGGTTTTGAGCAGTTCTTCGCTGAAGCTCAACAGGTGTGGGAGCGCCCCTACGACTCCCATTACAACTGGCCCGCGATTGAGCAACGCGATTCCCTGAGTGTGGCCGATCGTCTCGCTTCCCTGGATCTCACCCCATTGCAGCGCACCAGTATTGGCGGCTTTCTGGAGATTCTGTCGATGAATCAGCCCGAGAACGCCTCCTATCTGGAGATGATGCGTTGCTGGTCGCTCACAGGCTGGAACTATTCACTGTTCAACGACTCTGCAGCCCGCTACAAGCTCAAGCGTGGCACCGGCGCTCTGCTGCAGGCGATGGTCAGTGATGGTGGTTTTGATGTGATGCTCGACACCACTGTGGCGTCTGTTCAGCAGACGGCCGATGGTGTTTCCGTCACGACGACCACTGGTGAGCAGCTGACCGCCAAGCGCGCCGTGGTCACCGTGCCGCTCAATGTGCTGCACAGTGTGGAGTTCGATCCACCGCTGAAGCCAGTGAAAGTGGAGGCCTCCAAGCTCAAGCATGTGGGCGGTGGAGCCAAGGTCTTTTTCGAAGTGGAGGGTGATCCAGGTGCGGTGATGACCCTGTCAAGATCAACCGACTCTGCGCTGATCGGCAGCTTCACCTATCAACGCGGTGAGCAGCGTTCGGTGTTGGCCGGTTTCAGTCTGGAACCAGGCGCACTTGAGAAACCCGTTGAATACTGGCAACCGGTTCTTGAGGAGTTTGTGCCCGGGATTCGGCTGCTTTCCACATTCGGGCACGACTGGGGCGATGACGCTCTCTCCCAGGGGAGTTGGTGCACCTATCGACCAGGCACTTTTGTTCGGTTCGCGGATGAACTACCGAAGCACGACAGCAATCTGTACTTCGCCTCCGGTGACCACGGTGAAGGCTGGCGCGGCTTCATCGAAGGAGCGATTTCCAGCGGGTCCAAGACCGCAGTGGCTGTGGCAGCGAGCCTCAACCACTGAAATCACCAATCATTGCAGGGTTGTTAATGAGTTAACAGCCTTGACCGATCAAAAGCCCTGAACGATCAACAGCCTTGATCAATCGAACAGCCAGCGCAGGCCGAAATTGATGCCGCTCTGCCTGGAGGTGTACCCATTCCCTGATCCACCGGCATAGTCGAGTCCGAAATACTTGTAGGACAGTGATGCTTGGGCAGAGTTGCCCAGGGCATAAGCGATTCCTGCCTGTGCTGTGCCTGTCAGATCACGTTCGCCGGCCAGC
Organism: Synechococcus sp. MIT S9509; assembly: GCF_047303035.1. Taxonomy (NCBI): domain Bacteria; kingdom Bacillati; phylum Cyanobacteriota; class Cyanophyceae; order Synechococcales; family Synechococcaceae; genus Synechococcus; species Synechococcus sp. MIT S9509. Next base: position 210,943 of record NZ_CP138940.1, read on the forward strand.
CCGAAACCACCGGCATCGAGATAGGCAAAGGCCTGCCAGTCTTCGCTGAGTGCGTAGGTGGCAAGCATGCCGATCAGAGGCTGCACCCAGGTGTTTGCCCATGTTCCACTGGCTGATTTTTCAAATTTCCTGGTCTCTTCCCTGTTGAGGAAGCGTCCGTCTGCGGAAAGTTTGGTTTTTCTTTCCACATCGATCGTTGTGGTCATCCAGCCATCAATGAATCGGGCGCCTACGAAACCCACGAAACTGGCACTGCCTTTTTCCATTTTTGGTTTCTGGATGTCGCCTGCCCGGTAGCGAACAGCCAGGTCGTAGATGAACTGACTGGTCTCGACGGTGGCATCAATTTTGTTCTTTGTATCAACCCTGATCCGATCAGACGAGAAACCAAGTGCGTTACGGACGCGATTGGTTGATTTCCATTTGGCGACGGTTTCTGATTGATAGGCGGCGCCATAGTTGACTCCTGAATAAATACCGAATCGCCCATATTCAGCAGAAGCTTTAAAGGTCAGTCCTGCTCTAGTCGTAGCAAAGACATCCGCCAGGGATGAATTCGCATTAATAGGATCTCCGCCATTGAGTTGAGTAGTTGTGTCGGTTGACAGTGGTGCAAATGCATAGAGGTCAAGATAAAAGCGCCATTCATCTTCCTCATCCTCTTCATCGTCAGCGCTTTCGGAAGCGCTGTCATTTGACTGACTCAGAACCAGGGGTTCCATAGCCATCGAACCCTCAGAATTGCTTTCATCGCTGATGCTCACAGCCGGAAGCTCATCTTCAACTTGATTGGCCGAAGCATCGTCAGCGCTGACTTCGGCTCTGTTGCCGTGTTCAATCAGCTCAGACACACCGGAGTCGTTGATGTGAACTTCTGCAGCTTCACCCTGAGGATGTGCGACGGCCTCGACGCAAAGGACGCTCAGCGGTGTGAGGAATGCGAGAGGCAAATACCGAACCACAGGAAAAATGGAGATTGGGCGAACCGTAGTGGCATGGCCGAAGTCGTGCAGCTCGATCTGATCCCGATCGTGCGGACTTTTTCGGCGCAGCCTTGGCCTTGTTGATGAAAGGGATTAAAGATCGCCTGTTTTTGTTTCAGATTGATGGGATCAATTTTCCGTGCAAGCCTCCGCTTTGTCGGGCTGATGAGCTTCGCGGCCCTTCTGATCCCCTCGACTGCTGAGGCGCGAGATCAATCAGGTTTTCTGGTCGATGAAGCGGTCGACTTTGATTTCACACCGCTGGTCTTGAGCGAACTTGAAGTCGCTCAGGCTCAATCAGGTTCTCAGGAGCCCGGCACGGACAACCAACCGGTCACAGTCACTCCCGGTGAATCCCCCGCCCAGGAAGATGCTGAACTGGCCAAGGCGGCACAGAACCCGATCGCCAGTTTGATCAGCCTGCCCATTCAGTGGAACAGCACTCCTAATTCTCAATGGGCACCCAACGTTGCCATTCCCTCAGCGGATCCTGATCAGCCAACGCGTTACACCAATTTCAAGCGCAATCAGACGCAGAATGTTGTCAACATTCAGCCCGTCGTTCCCTTCAAGGTGAGCGAAGGCCTGACCCTGGTGACGCGAACGATTGTTCCTCTCATCTCCCAGCCTTGGGCTCGTGGAACCAACATTCAGGCGCTTGGGGACATCAACCCCTCTGTCTTCTTCGTGCCCACCATGAAGGGGAACTGGACCATAGGCCTTGGTCCGACACTGGTGATCCCTTCTGCGACCGATAACCGGCTTGCTTCCGGTCGCTGGAGTGCAGGGCCTACGGGAGTGATCGTCTACAGCAAAGGCAAGGTTGTGACAGGTGGTCTGATCAATAACGTCTGGTCGTTCGCCGGAGGAGGAAAAAAAGACGTCAACAAGATGTTGATTCAACCATTCCTGAACTACAACTTGCCGAAGGGTTGGTATCTCACCAGTGCGCCGATCATCACCGCAAACTGGATGAATGAAGACAACAAGGGATGGACAGTACCCATCGGTGCGGGCGTAGGACGTGTCTTCACGCTGGGGACACAGCCGATCAACACCTCTCTCAGCGCTTATTACAACGTTGTCAAGCCTGAAATTGCTGGCCAGACCCTGACCGGTGACTGGACATTCAGGCTTCAGGCGCAGTTCCTGTTCCCCACCGGTGGTTGAATCACTGCCGAAGTGAAATTCAGTTGAATCAAGCAACCCATCGAAGCCTTAATGGCTTCAATGGGTTTATTTTTATGTTCAATGTTTTCAAACTGATCACAGTTCGTGATCCTCAACGTCGAAGGCTCTTCTTTTGAATATCCTCTGTTTATTAATCGATTGATATGACTGACCAACGCGATCAGATGATCACGATTCCCGCAGGTGAATACTCGCTCGGATCTGATTCCTTCTATCCGGAGGAAGCGCCTGTGCGCTCTGTTGAAATCAAATCATTTGCGATCGATCAAGCGCCGATCACAAACGCTGAATTCGCTCGTTTTGTCTCTGAGACCGGATATCTCACGGTGTCGGAGAAGCCACCCGATCCTGTTCTGTATCCGAATCTTCCACCCGATCAGCAGAAGCCTGAATCCGCAGTTTTCATTCCGCCTCCGGCATCCGTTGATCGCAATCAACCCATGTCGTGGTGGGCCTTGATTGAAGGCGCTGACTGGAGACATCCTCAGGGGCCGCAGTCCGGCATTGACGATTTGATGGATCACCCTGTGGTTCATCTGGCCTACGAGGATGCGCTTGCCTATGCCCAGTGGATTGGTAAACGCCTGCCGACCGCCGAAGAATGGGAGGTGGCGGCCAGAGGTGGCCTGGTGCAGCAGGACTACTCCTGGGGTGAGGATATGACGCCTGATGGTCAGTGGCTGGCCAATGTCTGGCAAGGCATGTTCCCCTGGTCGAATGAACAGGTCGATGGCTGGTTCTGGACATCTCCGGTGGGAAGCTTCCCCCCGAACGGCTACGGATTGGTTGATATGTGCGGGAATGTGTGGGAGTGGACCTCCACTGTGTTCCCTGTTGCCAAAGGTGAACAGGAACGCCGCATCATCAAGGGTGGATCCTTTCTCTGCGCTGAGAATTACTGCCACCGCTTCAGGCCGGCGGCTTTGATGGGGCAGACCACCGATACGGCAACCTGTCACATGGGGTTCCGTTGTGCAGCCGATTCAGCCTGAGGCATGGCTGGTCTGATCGCGAATCATCAGTGCGCCGAGCACCAGGTGAATGAGGGCACCGGCCCAGACGGCCGCCCCGCCCGATAGCTCCTGAGAGCCAAGAATGATCAGAAACACTGCGGCGCTGCAGTTGTAAACCAGCAGTCCACGTTTTGCTGGTAATGCACAGGGAGATTCCCAGCAGGCCACGCCAAGTCCGATTAGCGCCAGGCCGTAGAGCTGCATGAGTGCTTCAGCGGCTGCAGAGGATGCTGCGTTGAACAGCAAAGGCACCACCAGAGACGGAAGCAACAGCAGCGTGATGCCAGTGATCAGTTCAATGGCACTGGAGAGGCGGTAGAGCGTGGAGCGAGTGGTCAAGGCATCAGCCTCAATCAACAATCATTCGGAAAGTTAGACCTGCGCCGACTCATGGACCGGTGAGCTGGTACCGATTGTGCAGTTCTGCGTTGTCAGTGGTTCACCATTCGCTACTGCAGCTAGCAGAGGGTGTTGTCTCTATCGCTATGTGACTTTTGTGATTCGCGCCTCCTTAGAGGTTCCTCCAACCGGCTGTGTCCGTTGAGTTGAAGGCGAGTCATTCATTGACTTGTTCGCCTGTTCACTTCTTCATTCGCGTTATCAGCATGCTTGATCAAGTCAACGTGTCCAAACTGATCCGCCATCTCGCTGTGGGTAGTGGATTGCTGTTGCTCTCTGGCCTTTCCACCTCCTGTACGGATCAAAAGCAGGCCTTAAGCGGAAGCCTGGATCGCACCAATTTGCCGATTGCCGAGCCAAAGCCTGAAAAGGTCACCAAGGCTCTCCCTTCAGAGGTTCCATTGCCTCCGCAGTGGGAGGTGACGGCACCTGCCGATGCCCCCAATGTGGTGATCATCCTTCTCGATGATGTGGGCTTTGCATCACCCTCCGCCTTTGGTGGTGCGGTGAACATGCCGACGGCGGAAAAGCTGGCTGATAATGGACTGCGCTACAACAAATTCCACACCACAGCCCTCTGTGCGCCGACCAGGGCGGCTTTGAAATCCGGCCGCAATCACCACAAGGTGAATATGGGCTCGATCCCAGAGATCGCAACCGGTTACGCGGGAAATTCCACCGTGGTGCCGGACTATGCCCAGCCGGTTGCAGAGATTCTGAGGCTCAATGGCTACAACACGGCGGCCTTCGGCAAGTGGCATGAAACGCCGGGTCGGGAGACCACGGCAGCCGGCCCTCAGACCCGTTGGCCAACACGGCAGGGATTCGAGAAGTTCTACGGCTTTGTTGGCGCGGAAGACAACATGTGGGATCCAACGATCCACGATGGTGTCACCGTTGTGGATGCACCGAAGAAAGAGGGGTATCACTTCACTGCAGACATGACCGATCAGGCGATCGGTTGGATGCGGCAGCAGAAAGCGATCAAACCTGACAAACCGTTCTTTATCTATTACTCATCTGCCGGTTCCCACTCCCCTCACCATGTGAGCAAGGAATGGATTGCTAAATACAAAGGCAAGTTCGACGAAGGCTGGGATGTTCTGCGAGAGCGGAATCTTCAGAATCAGATCAAGGCCGGCGTGGTTCCTGAAGGCACTCAGATGGCTGAGGCGCCAGACAGTATTCCGAAATGGGACAGCCTTACGCCACAACAGCGAAAGATCTATGCACGTCAGGCCGAGGTTTTTGCTGCCTTCACCGAGTATTCAGATTATGAGGCTGGCCGGTTGGTTCAGGCGATCGACGATCTTGGCGAGCTTGATAACACGCTGGTGATCTATATCACTGGTGATAATGGTGCAAGTCCCGAAGGGGATCGAACTGGTCAGTGGAATTGGAATCACTACCTCAATGGCGTTCAAGAAACGCCTGACGAACAGGAGGCCAAGCTTGAGGAGTGGGGAGGGCCTACCACTTATCCCATGTATCACATGGGCTGGGCGATCGCCTTCAATTCACCCTTTGCTCTCTCCAAGCAAGTGGCCGGTGATTTCGGCGGAACACGTAACGGCACGGTGATTCATTGGCCGAAACGCATCAAGCAAGGTGGCGGTCTACGCACACAGTTCTCGCATGTGAATGATGTGGCTCCAACCATTCTTGAGGCGGCCAATCTGCCGATGCCCAAGACAATCAATGGCGTTCCCCAGATTCCCATGCAGGGGACCAGTCTGATCTATACCTTTGACAATCCAGATGCCAAAGAAAAGCACAATACCCAGTATTTTGAGATTATCGGCAACCGTGGCATCTACCACAACGGCTGGATGGCGCGGACAACAGTGATGTATCCCTGGATGGCGCCGGAAAGAATGAATCCGGTTGCAGACGACTCTGGTTGGGAGCTGTATGACACCACCAAGGATTTCAGCCTCTCGAATGATCTTGCCGATCAGGAGCCGGAACGTCTTGTGGCCATGAAGAAGAAGTTCATGGAGGAGGCCGTTGAAAATCAGGTGTTACCGCTGGATGATCGTCTTCTCGAGCGTCTTGTCCCTTCTGTTGCCGGTCGCCCCACATTGTTAGGTGATCGGACATCGATGGATTTGTATCCCTATTCCTGGAATATGGTCGAGGATTCGATCCTCAACGTGAAGAACACGTCCAGCAGCATCACGGCTCAGTTGGATGTGAAACCTGGTGAGAAAGAGAACGGAGTGATCTTCTCCCAGGGCGGTCGATTTGGTGGCTGGTCTCTCTACGTGGAGAACAATGTGCCTGCTTACACCTACAATTATATGGGTAAGTTGTACACCTTCACCAGTAACCAGCCATTGCCAGTCGGCCAATCACAACTTCGTTTTGAGATTGATTACGACGGTGGCGGTCCAGGCAAAGGTGCCGATGTGCGGATGAAGATCAACGATCAGGTGGTTGCCGTTGGTCGCATTGATCAGACCGTTGCTTCACGATTCTCGATTGATGAAGGTGCTGATGTTGGTCTTGACCGTGGCTCGGCGGTTACGGTCAAGACCATTGGTCCGCGTCGTTACAGCGCCTATGGCGGACAGATTGACAAGGTCACCCTTGAGATCTACCCCAAGGAGACTGATGCCAAGCAGGGCTGATTGATCTGAGTTGCTCACTGTTGGATGGTGATGTTGCTCTTCAAAGCGGCATCACCATTTTTTTGTGGGCTTCTGAACGGATTAATGCGGTTGATTGCGTTGGTAGGTTTTCAATCGATGGCTGATCCAGCCAGGACCCACCAGACCGAGAATGATGATCGTGAGTGTTGTGGTGAGACGACTGGAGAGTGCTCTTGCTTCCTCCAGTCCGTTGAACACAAAAGCGATGGAGACCAAAACTCCGAAGACACCGGTGAATGTTCCGCTGAGTGACTTGAGCAGGTCGCCGATCGAGCGGCCTTCCACAGCATCGGGATCGATGCCGATGTGGCGCCCCGCCAGAACACCTGTGATTCCCAGAATCACCACCAGAGCCAGTCGTTCCCAGGGTGAATAGGCGGCTGCAGTTTCGCCGGCCAGTTGCATCTGCTTCACCATCGCGGATGCCGTTCCCAGGTAACTTCCAGAGCAGAGCCCGATGCTTCCCCACCACTGCGCTGGTGTTTTGAGACGATTGCGCAATCGGCTCAGCAGAATCAGGAAGATGCAGCTGATCGTGACGTCCGCGAGCAGCGGTAAGTGCATATTGATGGCGTAACCAAGCCCAGCTCCCAGCAGCAAGGAAGCCATATCGGACCCCTTGCGAGGGTTCTGTTTCAGCAGCTGCCTCGGATCTGATGGGTTCTCCATTGACTCGGTTTAGCTCTCTCCTGTGATTGCATTCAGGGATGGATTGGCCTGGCGCCATTTCATAAACGGAGCAGACCCGATCGCCGTCACGACCACATAGCCAACCACGGCGGCTTTGAGGTCGATCGCATCAGGAGCCATGCCTTCAATGATGAGCAGTGCAAGGCCTGGATTGCGCATGGACAGCACCAGCGGCAGAGTGCTGCGTTCCTCGCTGTCATCGCCGGCGACGACGAATCCAAGCCCCAGGCCGATCCAGGTGAGGATGAACATCACCAGCGCACCCCTGAGATTGGCCATCAGCATCGGCGTCACCTTCGGCAGGGCCACGATCAGGATCAGGGCCAGCAGCACAAGAAGCAGGATGCTCGCGCCTTTCTGAATGACCGGATTCCAGCGTTCAGCCCACTCCGTACACCAACGCCGCAACGACACGCCGACCAGCAGCGGAATCAGCTGCACGGTGAAGACCTGATAGGCAACGTCTTTGGCGGCAACGCTCCAGATGGTTTCCCCGGCTTCCACCGGTAGCTGACTGACCCACAGCGGCACGCTGATGATGGCGGCAGTGGCTGACCAGAACTGCAGTCTGGTTGCCAGTTCGGGGTTTTGCGCCAGTTTTCTGCTCTTCAGAGCAATCATTGGAGCGCTGGGACAGATTGCCATCAGCATCACTGCAGTGGCAATGGAGGCAGGAAGGCTCTGGCCGATCGGAGTTCGCAGCAACAGCAGTGCGGCAAGCGGCATGGCGACGCAGGTCGCCAGCAAAACGCGAACAACAAGTGCCGGTCTGTGTCGCAGCACCCCAAACTCGAGGTTGGGCAGATTGAGGCCCAGCGACACCATGATGAAAAACAGGGCCAGTGAAATCAGGAGTGACATCGGAACATGAAAAAATTCGGTGGTGAGCTGACAATGGAGTGGGGCTCAGATGAATCCGGCCAGCAACAGCCCAAAGGCCATCACTCCGATCACCAGCACAGCTGATGCGGCCGCAATCGAAAGCGATGGCTCTTCGCGGTAGAGATAGGGGTCGTTACGGAGCCTGATCAGTTCGCGTTTGTGCTGACGCATGGCGATCAGCAGCGTGAAGATCCCGATGCCGATGAATCCCATCGACATCAGTTGCAGACCCATGTCGTTACTGGAGTCGGCGTCGCCGCCAGCGACCCGGATGGCGCTGATGATTTTGTCGAGACCGAATCCGAAACTGATCAAGGCAAGGGCCGTTCGGATCCAAGCCAGGGTTGTGCGTTCCGCTGCAGCTCGATTACGCGTTTTGGCCAGTTCCGTATTGGGATTGCTCATCCGAAGTGGAAGGCCTGACCACTGCAGACAGGGTAGAAATCGCTGCTGATTTAGTCACCCCTGAAAGCTCCCGATCGTGCTCAATTGCAGTGTCTGGAAGTTCGAAGCCTGGCCATTCTCTAAGCCTCCATTCACAATCATCGGATCTCTGCATTCGAGGATTGATGGAATGGGCTGAACATCTGCTGACACATTCAGCAAACGGATTGCGCTTGATTCTTGAGTGCCTTTCGGTGCTCTCTGTTGCGGTTGGCCTGGTTGCGGTATTCAGTCGCGGTGGGCCGCTGCGCCTGCGGGCGATTCCACCGCATCTCATGCAGCGGGGACCGCTGACCGCAGCACGCCTGACCTTCGGTGGATGGGTGGCTCTGGCTCTGGAGTTTCAGCTTGGCGCCGATGTGGTGCAGACCACCATCAGCCGTGAAGCATCGGCATTGATTCAGCTGGGTGCAGTGGCACTGGTGCGTACATTTCTGAATTACTTTTTGAGCCTGGAGCTCAAAGAAAAAGAGCAGACTCCGTGATGAAGTCTGCTTGCTGCCGTTGTTGATCGTTTGAGCGATCGTGACTGGCTGTCTCAGTCGGTGTAGTCCACGTTCATCTGATGGATGGTGCCGTTGAACTTGAACGGAGCACGCTTGCGGTAGTCCATGGAAACCGCCGAGCCCAGTGACTGACCGACATCAAGACAATCGTTGGCGGTGAACAGCAACGCAGCCACTCGGGGCACAATGCCGTCGATCACCTGTGTGCCATTGAGGGATGCCTTGATGGAAATGGCGCCCCTTGGATTGTCGTCGGTGTGCTGGGTGATGATCTCCAGTTTGTGGCGACCGGTTGGCAGCGGCTGGCTGGAGCGCAGCTTGGTGCGTTCAATGATGAACAGGTTGTACTCATAGATGAGCACTCCCTGATCCATGTACAGGGTGAGACCACCTGAATTGGCACCGAATTCGTAGAGCACACCAGTTCCATTTTCTGGAATCTCAAGGTCGAGCACAACTTTGTTGTTGAGGCAACCAAGCCGAGGTGCGCAGGGCTCTGGAATTCTGGTGATGTTGCCTGGAAGTTCCCAGGACTTGGCATCGGGTGCAACCTTCAGTTCCGGGTGGAAGATGACGGTCCAGAGTCCTCCTCCGATGGGAAGATTCTTGTATTTGGCCGATTCCACCAGGAACTGATTCTTCATCGCCTGCAGCTTCTCGGGATGCTGATCTGCGAGGTTATTGGCCTGGCTCCAGTCCTCCTCGAGGTTGTAAAGCTCCCACTCGTCAGTGTTCGGCGACCAGGTGAGGATGTCGGGGTCGACGCCTTTCACCCAGGGCAGGCGAGGACCAACGGCGCCAGCCATCCAGCCTTCGTGATAGATGGACCGTGATCCAAAGATGTCGAAGAACTGGGTCTTCAGTTCACCCGGTGCATCTGGTGCATTGAAGGCGTAGGCAAAGCTGGTGCCGTGAATGGGATCCTGCGTGACACCGTTCACCATTTTGGGTGGCGTGATTCCCACCAGCTCGTAGATCGTTGGCACCAGATCGTTGCAGTGGTGGAACTGAGCACGAGGCTTGGGATCCGGCTTGATGCCCTTGGGCCATTTGACCATCATGGGGTTACGGGTGCCACCGAAGTAAGACCCCATCAATTTCATGCCTTGATAAGGCGTGCTCCCCGCCCAGGCCCAGCCTGCGTGGTACATGTTGTCGACCAGATCGGAGCCAAGGGCATCGAGACCTCCCAGGTCGTCGAGCACCTTGATGTGCTCATCGATCTCCGTGGCCACGGAGTTCTGAGCAAGCAGCTCTGAGATGGTGCCATCCTGACCTTCACCGGAGGATCCGTTGTCTCCCCAGATGTAGACAACCAGGGTGTTTTCCTCATATCCGAGTCGTTCAATCTCGGAAAGGATGCGACCAACCTGATGATCCGTGTGTTCGGCAAAGCCAGCCAGCACTTCCATCAAGCGCGACTGGAAGGGTTTCTGATGATCGGGGATGGAATCCCAAGCTGCTAAGCGGGGGTGGCGTGGCGTGAGCTGGGCGTTCTCGGGAATCCAGCCTTTGGCTTTGGCATTTTTGAAAGCCTTCTCGCGATAGGCATCCCAACCCTCGTCGAACTTGCCCTTGTACTTATCAGCCCACTCCTTGTTCACATGGTGAGGACCATGCAGGGCGCCGGATGCCCAGTACATGTAGAAGGGTGCGTCCGGGCGGAGAGCTTTGTGGGTCTGCAGCCAGGTGATGGCGTCATCGGCCAGATCTTCACTGACGTGGTATTCCTTGCCCTCTTGTTTCGGAGGCAATACGACTGTTGTGTTGCGCACCAGATGGGGCTCGTACTGGGAGCATTCGCCGGCGAGGAAGCCGTAGAAGTATTCAAAGCCGAGTCCGGTTGGCCAGTTTTCGAAAGGACCTGCAGCCGTGGTTTCCGTCGAAGGTGTGTTGTGCCACTTGCCCCATGCTCCGGTGGCGTAGCCATAGTTGCGCAGAACGTCGGCCTGCAGGGCACAGCTTTCAGGAATCCGGCCTGAGTAACCATCCCAGTCGTTGGCTAATTCACAGATCTGGCCGTTACCCACGAAGGTGTGGTTGCGACCGGTCATCAACGAAGAGCGTGTCGGAGAACACATCGCTGTGGTGTGGAAGCGATTGAAGCCAACGCCACCGTCTTTGACCGCCTGAAGCGTGGGCGTGTGGATCTCACCGCCGAGGCATTCCGGCATTGCTGGACCGGCGTCGTCGATCAGCACCACAAGAATGTTGGGTGCATCGTCTGGAAGGTACCTGGGATCGGGGAGTGGGCTGTACGTCGAGTCCTGCATCGTCGTGCCAGCCTTGCTCCCCGACGGTTTGGCGGGGAAGGGCAGGATCGACCCGTCGACTTGTTGGCTTGTTGTCATGAATGTGAGGGTTTTGGTGGTAGGACCAACCCTTCGTTAATAGCCATTCTCTCTGTCAGAGCACTTGATCCGGATTGAAAATGTGCACAAAGGGGATCTGAAACAATTGCTACTAACTTGCTGACTTCAACCAGGTCTCACTTGGACTTTCTTCGAAAGCCTGCTGATAAGCCTTGGCAAAATGACCCCGACTCTGAAAGCCGTAGAACTGGGCAATTTCGGAAATCGTTCTGAAATTTTTTTCCAACCTTGCTTCCGGTGTTCGGAGAATCCAATTCACCTGTTCAAGCCGCACCCTCTTCATCATCTCCATCGGCCCCATGTTGAATGATTCTTTGGTTCCCTGGATCAATGTGCGCCTTGAGGCAAACAGAGATTCGCTGATTTGATCGAGATTGAAGTTCTGATCAGCGTTTTTAAATCCCCAATCCACAAATTCCTTGGCAAGTTTTTGCCGGGGTGATGGGGAAAAAGTTAAGTATTTTGGTTTTGATTTTTCGGTAATAGCATTCAAAAATGCAGTATACAAGTGATTGGTTATTTGTCTGCGTTGTTGAGGCGTGCGAGGTTGGCACTCGAGCAAGTATTGGAATTTTTTGCGAAAATCTGCATGCAGTGAGGGGTCAATTTGCAAGGCGTTGTTGCTTTGAAGCTTCTCTATAATGTGCTCTGAATCGCAATGACTTAAAAATGCATTGAAGCGTCTTGTTGACAAAATCGCCAGAAATGTTGTGGTGTTTGCTGAGAGTTGAAAATGAGATTCAATTTGCCCCTGACGAAAGCCGTTGAGGGAGAATGGTGCGATTGGGATGTTAAACAATCGACATTCATCAGCTCTGCCTGATGCTTCGAGGCAGAAACTCATGCAGTCGGGCCCCCTCTCTCCATTCAGCAGCAAGTGCTGGTTGGTCTGCAGCTCAAGCAGCACAATGTTGCCGAGATTGGCGACTTTGAAGTTCCCTCGCAAGCGCCCGTGGCTGAGCTGAACAGCATCGAAGGACTTGCCGATCAGACTGAAGAGATGTTTGAGTTCAGTGGCGGACTGAAAAACCGCGTTGATACATTGCTGCGACTCACCAGCCACTGACAGCTGGGGGCTTATTCCAGATCTGGCAATGGAAGTGGTCACAGGACGTCAAGATCGACGACCACCATATGTGTTTTTCTTTCGGCTAGCCTAAATAATTAATCGCGTGCAGGAGACCAATGCAGCGCTGCGTCGATCGGCAAATTGCCGGTGGATGTATTACTCCTTTCACTCTGGTTTCGGCTTTGGCGATAACCAGGCCTAGGCCAGACAGGCTGTTGTGCGGACTGCAGCTCGGTCTGGGTGGTTTGGTGCTGCAGCCGTTCGCCTGGCTTCAGTCCCTGTTGTGGGGCCGGGCTCTGAGCCGACTGGAGTTGCCCGATGACCCGGTCATTGTGATCGGTCACTGGAGAAGCGGCACGACCTATCTGCACCAGTTGATGAGCGCGGATCCTGGCGCAGCCACGGCCAGAAACGTTCTCACAGTGGCTCCCCAGGCGGCTCTTGTGCTGAAGCCGCTGATCGGGCACGTTCTTGGCCCTGTGATGACCGCAACACGTCCAATTGATGCGGTGCCGTGGAGTGCCTGCGACCCACAGGAAGACGAAATCGGTCTGGCTCGCCTCACGGTTGATTCCCACATGGCAGGAGTGGCTTTTCCGCAGGACTATCTCAGACATTTTCATCGCTGCACGCTGTCAACCACACGCCATTTTCGACAACAGCTGCTCCACTTCACCCGGATCACCTGGGCCCACGATGGAGAAGGGAAGCGCCACCTGTTGATCAAGAATCCGGCCCATTCAGCACGGGTTCCCTTACTGCTGGATCTGTTCCCTCGGGCGCGTTTTGTCTTGATGAAACGCGAGCCTGCCGATGCAGTGCGCTCGCTGACACTGGTGAAGCAGAAACTGGCGGATCTGGTTGGGTTGCAGCCGGCTCCTGATCAGTACCGGCAGGTGGAGGAAACGGCGATGGCGCACCGCTTGCTGCTGGAAGCCTTCGAATCAGCGCGCCCAATGATTCCTGCAGGTCAGCTTGTGGAGGTGGAGTTTGATGATTTGATCAGCTCACCCTTGGCCGCGGTTGAAAGGATCTATCGGGAACTTTCCATTGATGGTTGGAACCAGGCGCGTGACGCCATCAAAGCCAGGGCTGAACGGGCGCGAACCTACAGCCCTGACAAGGTGATGCTGGAGATTCAGGCCGAAAGGCGTCTGCAGGAGCTTTTGCCCCCTGCAGACGCCTCTACTGCTGATCAGACCTACTGACCAAACGCCACCTGACAGGCAGCATTGAGCAGCTGGGCTTCGTTGCTGCTGCCTGGTGTGCCTCCATTGAGGGTTCCCTGCCGGCAATCGGCATAGAACCTCGCGGTGGAACCGCCGTCGTCGGCTTCGAAGGTTACCGTGTCACCGGTGGCGGTGACGCTGGGGTAGTAGAGCGAGTACTCCGAATCGGGCACTACGATGTAACTGACCTCGTTGCTCTGGGCAGTGTTGACCAGGCTGTTGATCACACCGAAGGTTGCCAGGCTTGCAACGCCCCAGGCTGCTGCCCTACCGGGATACCAACCCCAGTTGTTCCAGTAGGAGCCACCGTACCAACCGCTGTTCCAGGGGCGGTTGTTGTACCAGTTGTTGCCGCTGTACCAGCCGCGGCCGTAACGATCCCAGTTGTTGATCGCCTTACGCCGATTGTCTGCGCGGGTGTTGAAGCGATCGTTGCGATTGTTCTGGCGCGTGTTGAAGCGATCGTTGCGATTGTTCTGGCGGTTGGAGCTGTTGTTGCGCACCTGGTTCTGGCGGTTGCTCCTGTTGCCCTGGCGGTTGCTCTGGCGGTTGGCCGTATTGGTGCGTGCCTGCCCCTGACGCGAGGAGCGGGTGCTTTGCCTGCTGCCCTGGCGATTGCTGCGCGTGCTCGAACGATTACTGCGTGTGCTCGCGCGATTGCTCGAACGGCTACCCGAGCGACTGCCGCTGTAGTTGCTGAAGCCGGTGCGCCCTCCGCTTCTCGAGCTGCTGCGAGAGCCGCGTGAACTGCTTCTGGAGCTGCTGCGAGAGCCACGGGAACTGCTTCTGCTTCTGGAGCTGCCGCGTGATCCGCCACCGCCACCGCCGCGGCGTTGGGCCAGCTGAATCTCCTCGCTGGAGCCGGTGGTGGCTGCTGATTCGGTGCCGATGGCTGCAAGGCCTGCCGCCGGCTGCAGCGTCAGAACCAGGCCCAGTAATCCGGCGAGACGACGGCTGGGTGCTTGGCGAGTATGGATTGTCATTTTCTGATGGCCTCCTTGAGTCGAGTACAGCCGTTGTCGAAACACGCCACATCCACACGGCCATTGGCAGCGAAAACCATTCCAGCCTTGGTGCGACCCTGCATGGCATCACCGCTGCCAACCAGAACGTCGGCGAGGTAAGTGGGGTTTTTCACGCAGAAGGCTTCGCTGTTGAAACAGAGCTCCTCTTTCTGGAAATCGATGGTGGCGTTCTTCACCGAGACCCACGGTTTCGTCTCGCTGGCACGACCTTCAATGCGTACATAGGGATCGTCGATCACGCGATAGCTGACGATATTTGAGCCAAATGTGTGGACGTATTCAGTGGTGTCGTCGACATTGGATGCCACGACTTTGCAGGAGTGGGTTTTCCCTCCGCTGCGACAGGTGGTATCCAGGGTGTAGAGCTCCTGGGCCACCGCTGCGGATGCGCTGAGGCTGCCGAGCAAGACCGTGAGGCCCGTCAGCACCCTGCAGCGAAACAAGCTGTGCATGGGTGTAGGGGGTCGCGGAGGATTGCACTCCTCCATTGCGTCACCATGACCATGAATCGATCAACAGACCGTGGTTCTGCCTGATCGGGATCAGTTCGGCTTGCAGGAGTTACCTTGACGCTGTTAACCGTCCTTTGATTGTGCTCCGCTCCGTTGTTGTTGCGTTGCTGTTGTCGCTGGCTGCAACCCCTCCCGCCCGGGGTCTTGAGGATTGCAGCCTGATTCAACGACTGATGAACACACTCGGTGCCTCCATGGCTCGCAATCGGATGTTGATCGCGGCTTCGCAACAGACCGGAGACAACAAGGCTCAGGCTGAGCAAGCCAGTGAACTGCTCGCGCGGCAGACCCGTAACTACCGCGACCTGAGGGAAGACTTTGAACGCAACCGGTGTGGACGTGGCTGGGAATGATGCACAGGCTGAGCGCCGGCAAAGACTGCATGAGCTGTTGCTTGCGCTGATCGCGCGCCAGGAGGATCTGGCGCTGATGGATGCTGATGCTCCCTCCGGATTCACCAGCTCCGGTGCTGTTGAGGGCGCATCGGAAGCGGCGCGCTGGTTGGACCGCAACCGACGGGTGCTGCAGCACTATCAATCACTGGTGCGCACCGCTGTGGCACTGGATGCCCTGCTGGACGCAGAACAGGTTCTGCCCTCCAGGGAGTTCTGAGCCGATTTAGTCGGGTGACGGGCACAGACGGTTGAGGTCTGGCAGGCTGGGTCGAATTTCCGCCTCTCCATGGCCCCGCTTGGACTGACTGCTTTGCGTTCGCTGCTGCGTCGCAGTCCCCGTCCTGAAGCCTGGAGTGTGCCGCAAGCCAGCTGGAGCAGGCCGTTCGGACTGGATTGGGATAACCCCTATACGGTTCGTTATGCCAGCAATCTTGATGACGGCCCCAACCACGGCATGCCGTTGGGTGGCTTCGGGTCTGGATGTATCGGCCGTGCTCCCGATGGCGCGTTCAATCTCTGGCACCTCGATGGTGGTGAGCACTGGTTCGGTGTGCTGCCTGACTGTCAGTTCGCCCTGTTCGAGAGCAATGGCAGCAACAAGCGTGCCCATGCCCTGGCGGTGAAGCCGGATGCCGATGCCTCCAGGCCAGAGGCATCCGAGCCAGGGGCAACCGAGCCACTGCAGGCCTGGGACTGGTATCCCGCCAGCACGCGGGAGCGCAGAACGGGAACCTACGCCGCTCGTTATCCGCTCAGCTGGACCCACTATGAGGGTGTCTATGACGCCGATGTGCGTTGTGAGGCTTTCAGCCCGATTCTTCCCGGCGACTACCAGCGCACGAGCTACCCGGTGGCGGTGTTCGTGTGGACCTTGCGCAATCCCACCAAAAAGCCGCTCGATCTCTCGCTGCTGTTGAGCTGGCGCAACAGCTGCGGCTGGTTCACCAACACCGATGCCTCCGCAGAGGTGCATTTTCGCGATGACGGCAGCCCGGAGCACAACTACGCCCCGGCGATCGGCCGCACCGAGGGTCAGTGCAACCGTTATGTGGATGACGGCGAGCTTCAGGGCGTGCTGCTTGAGGGCAACGTCTCCGCTCCGATTGCCGAGGGTGAGGGGCAGTGGTGCATTGCCACCCGCGAACAGCCTGGCGTGAGCATTCAGCGTTGCAGCCGCTGGAATCCTGCGGGCGACGGCAGTGAGCTGTGGAACAGCTTCAGCGCTGATGGCTCGATTGCCAACAGCAACAATGACCGTCACAGCAGCGCTGATGACCCGCTCAGTGCTGCACTGGCGGTGCGCTGTCAGTTGGCTCCTGGGGAGTGCATCGAGATCCCTGTGGTGATCAGCTGGGATTTGCCGATGACGGCCTTTGCCACCGGCACGCAAGCTCTGCGTCGTTACACCGATTTCTTTGGCGCTGCTGGCAACCAGGCCGCGGCGATTGCGGCCGAAGCACTGCGCGACTGGAAACAGTGGAGAGAGCAGATCGACGCCTGGCAGCAGCCGGTGTTGCAGCGCAGTGAACTGCCGGAGCCGTTGCGCATGGCACTGTTCAATGAGCTCTACGACCTCTGCAGCGGCGGTAGTCTCTGGAGTGCGGCATCAGCGGAGGATCCCCACGGTCGCTTCGGCGTGCTCGAGTGCCTCGACTACGCCTGGTACGAAAGCCTCGATGTGCGCCTGTATGGCTCCTTTGCCCTGCTGCAGCTGTGGCCTGAGCTGGATAAATCGGTTCTTCGCAGTTTTGCCCGTGCGATCCCTGCGGCGGATGCCACCCAAAGGCCGATCGGCTGGTATTTCACCCAGGGCAAGGGCCGTGTGGAAGCCGATCGCAAGGTGAAGGGCGCAACGCCGCATGATCTGGGTGCGCCCAATGAGCAGCCCTGGGATGCCACTAACTACACCGCTTATCAGGACTGCAACCTCTGGAAAGATCTCGGCAGTGATTTCGTGCTTCAGGTGTGGCGCACCTACCAGCTGGCCCCCAGCGGCAAAGACCTGGGTTTTCTGGCTGAGTGCTGGCCCGCGGCTGTTGAGGCGCTGCGCTACCTGAAAACCTTTGATGTGAATAACGATGGTTTGCCCGACAACGGCGGAGCGCCGGATCAGACCTTCGATGACTGGCCCTTGATGGGTGTGAGCGCCTACTGCGGTGCGCTCTGGATCGCAGCGCTGGAGGCCGCGCTGGCCATTGCTCAGACGCTGCAGCTCAAAACCGGATTGGACACGGCCGCTGAGCAGCATCAGTTCGGCGCCTGGCTGGAGCAATCGCGCGGCAATTTCGACAAGCTGCTCTGGAACGGCGAGTTTTATGACATCGATGCCGAGAGCGGCACGCCGGTGGTGATGGCCGATCAGCTCTGTGGTGATTTCTATGCCCGCCTGCTCGGTCTGGAGCCTGTGGTGAGTGAGGCCAACAGCCGCAGCACGCTCAAGGCGGTGAAGGAAGCCTGTTTTGACAGGTTTGAGGAGGGCACGCTGGGTGTGGCTAATGGCTTGCGCCGCGATGGCACTCCACTGGATCCCAACGGCACCCATCCGCTGGAGGTGTGGACCGGCATCAATTTCGGCATCGCCAGCTATTTCCAGCTGATGGGCGAATCGCAAACAGCGCAGGCGATTTGTTCAGCGGTTGTGAATCAGGTGTATTCAGGCGGGCTGCAGTTCCGCACGCCGGAAGCGATCACGGCAGTGAACACCTTCCGTGCCTGCCACTACCTGCGCGCCATGGCGATCTGGGGGCTGTGGGCAACGAATACCAACTGGCAGGTGATTCCTGGAGCCCAGCGGGGGTGAAGCCATGCTCCGGCCACTTTGGTCGTGTACGCTTTTGCGTACATATTGATCATTGGGTCTGAAGTGGCTTCGATTTCCGTGACTGAAGCGCGTAGGCGTTTGTTTGCATTGGTGGATGAAGTAGGTGAATCCCACTCTCCAGTGGAGATTCACGGCAAGCGTGGTAATGCCGTGTTGGTGGCGGAAGAAGATTGGAAGGCGATTCAAGAAACGCTTTATCTCACATCAATTCCTGGTATGCGGGAGTCGATCCTTGAAGGGATGGCAGCACCAGAATCTGCGCTTAGTGAGACCCCTGGCTGGTGAGCTGGCGCGTGTTGTTTACCCGCCAGGCTCAGCGGGATGCCCGCAGGCTCGCTAGCGCCTCTCCTGCGTTGAAGGCCAAAGCCGAGCGTTTGCTTGCCTTGCTCCACAGCGATCCTTTTCAGAAGCCTCCTCCCTACGAAGCCTTGGTTGGAGATCTCAAGGGTGCCTATTCCCGCCGAATCAATATTCAGCACCGGCTTGTATATCAGGTGCTGGAAGATGAGCAACTTGTGAAGGTGTTGAGGCTTTGGAGTCACTACGCGTGATTGAAATCAATGGAACGAATCAGTGCAGAGGAGGCAAGCAATGACAACGCAGATCGCCTTCCAATCGTCGCTGCCGCGGGCGGGTTCGACCCTGTTCAGCAACATCGTGGGCCAAAACCCGGCCTTTCATGTGACGCCGACATCGGGTTTGCTGGATCTTCTCTATGTGGCTCGCGGTCAGTTCAGCCGCGGTGAGGAGTTGAGGCTCAGGGGCGAGAGGAAATGGAGCGGGCCTTCATCGGTTTCTGCCGTGGTGGTCTCGAGGGCTATGCCACTGCTCTGACAGACAAGCCCTGGCTTCTGGATAAGAGCCGCGGCTGGGGCGTGCATTACGGCTTTCTGAATGCTTTTTATCCCAACCCCAAAATCATCTGCATGCTGCGTGATCCCGTTGACATTCTCTGTTCGATGGAACGTAACTTTCGCAAGGCCGGCTTGCGCGATCCGGGCATGGTGAATCACAGCGAAATGTTGAACACCAGCCTGGAGAAACGCCTTGATCACTGGGTGGTGTCGCCACCGGTGGGTCTGGCGATGGAACGCTTGCAGGAGATCCTGCGCCAGGGCATTGATCAGCAGATGTTGTTCATTCACTATGAGGATCTCTGCCCCAATCCTCGTTTGCAGCTGGAGCGTTTTTACTCCTATATCGGTCTCCCCTATTTTGTTGGCCACGATTTCAACCATGTGGAGCAGATCACTGTTGAAGATGATGAGGTGTATGGGGTGTTTGGTGACCATCAGATCCGCGGCAAAGTGGAGCCTCAGACCAGCCAGGCCATCGAGATCTTTGGGCCGGGGTTGTGTGATTGGATTCGGCAGCGCTATGGCTGGTTTTATGAAAAGTTTGGTTTGGGGAGATGAAGGTGAGTTGACGTTGAAAACGAGAAGACGACCATAGGCTTGAATATGTCTCCGAAACAATCAAACTACTGGTAAATTGCTTTGATTCAATACCAGGTTGGATAGATAGTCTTAGATATTAAGTGAGTATTGAAATCTGAGGTGCAATGGATTTTTCTGCTCACAAGGATTGCTTGGAGCTCATGGACTCGAGTTGTTGATAAACGTCCAGGTCAATGTCGAATCCCATGGCAAGCATGACCCGCAGACGCACAAGATACCTTTCTTCTTTGCTCAGTAAGCCGTTGCGATAGCGCTTCTGAATTGTGCGGCCGCGCCGGATGTGGGTCATCGGTACGCAATCTGCAGCAGCGAACCTCCAAGCGTTTAGATGTTCCCCACAGGTCGTCAGCACAAAACGATCGATGCCATAACCACTGCCCTTGCCGCGATTGAATGGCATGACCAGATCCCATAAGTCTCGTCGCATGAACGGGGCCATCATTTCAACGAACGGCACTCGATGCATCGAAAGGCATGGCCTTTGGCGCAAGAATCCATACTCACCACTGAGCTCATGATTCAGTGCAACAGAGGGTTGAATTGCCAAGAGATTGTGGAGTCTTGCCAAGGCCAGCAGTTTGAAGACATCTCCTGAAGACAGCATTACATCATCACAAATGACACTGATGTGGTGATCCTAGGGCGGCATTTCTAGTTCACTCCAGACTGCATTCATCGCTTCGCCCATGCCTTCGCAAGGGATGCTGAGCTCTTCAAATCCATGTGGATTGCTCCCAGGCGGGAACCCTTTTCCTGTGAAATCCAGCATCACAACTCTGCAAGGCAAAGGCTGATCCATCACGAAGCAATGCTGACCTGCTGCCGAGGTGATCACCAACAGATCATCCGCCTTGGGTCCAGGATTGATCACAGGTTTGCCGTAAGCAATCGGATCCTGTTGATCAAGCTTTTGAACTGCCTCAAGCATTTCCGGCAGGAATTGGTCACTGTGGCTGCCCAGCACCCATCGCGCCCATTGCTGACGTTCAGCCTCTGAGCGGTCGAGCAGTAGCTCTGGAAACGTTTCGCTCATGCTGCTTGCAGGTCAGATTCAGCTGAGCTCATACCTGCTTGAGCGAGTGCAAGAAACGCCCAATCCGCCGCATAAAACCTGTTCAGTGCTTCAAGTGCTTCAGGGGTGAGATGTTCAGCTTTCAAGCCTCGCCAGGGATTGTCATGCTGAAGGTCTTGGGAAACATTTTGAGCATTGCCATTGATCTCGACTCCGCTGGCTGTTTGCCACTGCTGGATCAGTTCGTTGATGCTCTCCATTCCATGCAATGAGTGGTAACAGCCAGGGTCACCGCCCAGATAAGCCACCTGGGGAATCGTGTGATGGCTCCAATCGATATGACAGGCAATCCACTGGGGAAGTTGCAGTGCCACAGCATTCATGACATAGACGGGGTCGGAGTCATCCGCGAAGCTGGCAACCCCGTGTTTGAGAAGAAGGTCACGGTGATAGTCAACAGCTTTGCGATAAGTGGACTCATCGTCAGTGGTGGTTTCTAATTTTTGATCGATTGCTAAGCGTGTGAGTTCCCGCAGATGGCTTCTGCAGGCCGAAACGAATCGCTCAACCGGGTCACGCCAGATCGCCATTACGGCGCGATGTTGGCCAACAAATTTGAGTTCCTGCGGAGTCAGCCAGTAGGTGTGGGGAAGGGCTGGCATGTGTGGATCACAGAGCAACGGCTCGTCACGGCATCCCTGGAGTTGCAGCCATACGCTCTTGATCGTGCTGCAGCCGTTTTTGCGCACCCAGACGATGGCTGCATCATCTCCGAGGGGCAGCAGCGGTGTGAGTGTTCCTCCAGCCTGCAGATGCATTTGAACGGAGGACCATTCGCTGCTGTTCCTGATCCGCAGACCAGGCATTGGGCCCTTGGCTTGCACTGTGGTGTTCATGCCGCCATGGCTTGATCAGTACCGGCAATGCCGATCCTGGGGTTGATCGTGCTCAAGGGCAGCGGACGAATACCGGACGGCTTCTGCCCCACCTCCGGCTTTTTGCGGCAAATGCTTTCCACGGCGACCTGGAAGGCCTGGGCCACGCTTTTGTCTTGGAACAGCCGAGCCTTGCGTTCACTGATCAACGACCGCATCTGTTGATAGAAGCTCTGGTCGCTCAGCAAGCGGCAGGAGATGGCCACGTAATCATCCACATCCTTGGCGATCAGTTCGGGCAGCTCAAGAACGTCGAGCATCGACACGGTGTGACGGCCGCGCATGAAAGCGGTTGGCAGTGTCACCACAGGGCAGTCGAGCGAGAAGGATTGCATGGAGCTGTTGCCACCGTTCCAGTCGATGGTGTCGATGGTGTGATGGCTGATCGCGAAAAGACCCATGAAGTCGCCGTAATCAAGCCGCGGCAGGATGCGCAGGTGGTTGTCGATGTCGAGGCCGCGTTGTTCAAAGTGAGGGCGCAGACGCTCATGCAGGCGATTGGCGATGCTGCCATTGCCTCTGGTTTCGCAGCACGAGCGTCTGGGCCTAATGCCATTGCAATGGGTACGGAGGCCACTGCTTCTGATGAAGCTATGGCCGTTGGCAGTTCAGCGAGTGCCACTGGTGAAGGAGCAATTTCAACGGGTAAGAACTCGTCGGTAACTGGTCAAGGTTCCTTGGCGTATGGTTTCAAAGCCAGAGCAACGAATGACAACACGATCGCGGTCGGTAGTTCAGCTTTCGCCAATGGCACCAACTCTTATGCCATTGGTGCAGATGCGATAGCCAATGGACGGCAGGCACTAGCCATTGGTGCAGGTGCGCGCGCTGAAGGCTTCAACACCGATCTTGTCGCTGTCGGCACCAAAGCAACAGCACTGGGGACTAACAGCACGGCTCAGGGTGCGTATGCCTATGCCGATGGGACTAATGCGGTTGCGATTGGTACCTCTCGTGCCATTGGAACCGAGGTTGTGGCAATCGGTGCTCAAGCCACGGCCACCTATGACCGTTCCTCTGCCGTTGGAGCTGGAGCAGCTACCACCCGTAAAGACCAGATTGTTCTGGGAACGTCCAAAACAGAAGTGACCGCACCGAATCTGGCTGGTGATGGCACCGAAATCATCGCTGCCAATGAAGATGGAACCCCTGAGCGCACTTCAATGTCCTTTAAGCAGCTCGACAAAGCTGTTAATAGGAAGCTTCCCAAGCTGGAGTCTGCTGCCAGAGGTCTTGGTCAGGCCGTGCAGGCCAGTGGTGCCATCGCCTCCGCGATGTCGGCGATTCCGGAAGTGACCCTTCAGGAAGATGAACCGGCTCGCTGCGGAGTGGGCACGGGTGCTTATGGCTCTCAGTACGCCATCTCCGCAGGTTGTGCCGTGAGAGTGGGCGATCGTTTGCACCTCAACGGTGCACTGTCGTACACCCCATCGGTGGATTACGAATATGGCTCCACCGCCTCCATCGCCGGCCGGTTGGGTTTCTCCTTCCCCCTTGGCAAGAGAAAAGAGTCAACCAAGGTGAGCTCTTCAGAGATCTCGGAATATCGCACCTAGATGAATGCCCGTTTCGTGGAGCTCAAGGATGATCTTCGCTCTCGCGATCAGCAGATTGATGAGCTGAAAGCCAAGCTTGAGGCTCTGCTCGAGCAGCAAAACGACAACACCGGCATGACTGGGCCAGGGTCTGAATCCACCGATGAGCTTGTGGCGCTGCTCAGAGAACAGATCAAACAACTTGAAGAGGAGAAGCGTTTGTCTCTTGAGGAGGATCAGCGCCAAAATCTGGTCATTAAGAAGCTCACCGAGCGTGACACTCAGAATCAGGAGCAGATTCAGGCTCTGGAAGAGAATCTCGATGAGAGTGATAAGCGCTTCGGCAAACTCAAGCGTCAATTTGATGCGATCATGAAAAAGTTGGGTATGAATAGCGGCGGCAATGCAGGTTTGTAAATCATTCCCTCAAGCAGATCCTGAAGATCTGAACAATCCTGATCTCTTCTCATGCTGATTTCACGTCTATCAAGTTCCATGCGCGTTGAATCCCGGGCACTTTGTCTTGTGTCTGCAGCATTGATTCCTGATGCTGTTATTGCCCAGACGGCTCAGTCTCAGCCCTCCAGTGCTCAATTGACCCGTCGATTCAATGATGGATTTGTCAAGGGATGCCTTACCGGTAAGACTCCCAATATTTCCAATCAGCGCGGTTATTGCAACTGCATGGTGAGCAGTTACAACAGTCGCTACGACGGCAAAACCTTATCGGCTATCACTCAGTTAGCTAATCAGGCCGGCCAGCCCGGGGCAGCTCTGGCTGGGGTGATGATGGAGCCAGAGAAACAAAAGTGTGTGGCCCGCTTCTGATTGAGCGGTTCACTTTTTAATTGTGTGAATGTGAGCGATCACAACCGGCTCGTCTTTCGACAACGTGCTGGCGGTTCTTTGATGAGCTGATCTGCTGAGGGCGCACCCAGGCACGGATGCATCGGCAACCCCGCTTCACGGGTTCATGACTGATCATGGGCACACTCCCGTGACTGGTTCATGCTTGCGTTGCGCCGTCTGTTCTGCACATTGCTGGTGGCTGTGATGCTGCTGCTGCTCACGCCGGCAGCGGCCAGCGCTCAGGTGCATGAGCATCAGGATGAAAATGGTGCTCCGATGCTGCGCAGCCTGGAGAGCCTGCGTGATCTTGACTATCAGAGCTGGCAGGCGGTGGCTTACCGCGTCGGCAAGCCTGGCAATCCAGTGGTGCTGCGCATCGTTGGTTACCCGGGCAAGATGCGCCTTGAGCACCCCACTTCGCTGCTGGTGCAAGCCGGAGTCAAGGAGTGGCAGCTCGATGACATCACGCTCGATAATCCTGTACTAGCCACCGACGGCCGTGAGGCGGCTGTGGAATTTGCCCTTGATCCATTGCTGAACGATCTCAGCAACAAGCGTCCATTGCGGCTGTTCCTGCCTGGTGTGTTCAACGAAATGCCAGTGCCTCCCTACGTGGTGGCTGAATGGCGTGATGTGCAGACCGAACCGCTCGGCTGATGGCTGCTCCGGCTTCTTCAGAGCAGCGCTGGATTCCCTGGATGCGCCGCGCCCTGCAGCTGGCAGCCCTGGCTGAAGGTCGCACCAGCCCGAACCCACTGGTCGGTGCAGTTGTGCTGGATGCACAGGGGCGTCTGGTGGGAGAGGGTTTCCATGCACGGGCAGGTCTCCCCCACGCCGAACCGGGGGCTCTGGCTCAGGCAGGCTCCTCCGCCCGGGGCGGCACGATTGTGGTCACCCTGGAACCCTGCTGCCATCAGGGCAGAACGCCTCCCTGCACCGAAGCGATTCTTGCTGCAGGAATCCAGCGGGTTGTGGTGGCGTTAACGGATCCTGATCCGCGCGTTGCCGGCGGCGGCCTGCAGCGTCTGCGCGATGCCGGTCTGGAGGTGATCAGCGGCATCCTGGCTGCACAGGCCGCTGATCAGAACCGGGCCTTTGTGCATCGTGTGCGCACCGGCCGTCCCTGGGGGATTCTCAAATGGGCCATGAGCCTGGATGGACGCACCGCCCTGCCCAATGGCGCCAGTCAGTGGATCAGTGGCCCGCGGGCGCGCGCCTGGGTGCATGAACTCAGGGCTCGATGCGATGCGGTGATCGTGGGTGGGGGCACCGTGCGGGCCGACGATCCCATGCTCACCAGCCGTGGCCGTCGCTCACCTGAACCGCTGCGAGTTGTGCTCAGCCGCAGTCTTGAGCTGCCCGAGTCGGCGCAGCTCTGGCAGCCATCCACAGCACCCACCCTGGTGGCCCATGCAACCGCCGAAGCGTTGGCGCTCGAATCGCAGCTCAATCGGATGGCCGCCTTGAAGGCCAAGGGTGTGGAGCTCCAGACGCTCGAGCGCTCTGAGCCTGAACAGCTGCTGCCTGAACTTGCACGCCGTGGCTGCAACCGGGTGCTGTGGGAATGCGGCCCCGCTTTGGCAGCTGCGGCCCTGCAGCAGGGGTGCGTACAGGAGATTGCGGCGGTGATTGCCCCCAAACTGCTGGGCGGAGAGCTGGCTCGAACCCCCCTGGGTGAGCTGGGCTTCAAGGCGATGGATCAGGTGCTGAGGTTGAACTGCGAGCCAGGCCGGAGCCTTGGTCAGGATCTGCTGCTGCAGGCGCAACTCAGTGCTTCTGCAGCTCCGAACTGATTCGCCCGATCAGAATTCCCATCACCACCGCCAGATACAACTGTCCGACCACACCTGTGGACACAGCCAACATCCGTGCCAGTGGATAACCGGGGGTGACGTCGCCGAAGCCAAGGGTTGTCAGACAGACGAAGGCGAAATAGTTGATCTGCGCGAACACTGGAGTGAGGAGCAACACGATGGAGTTGCCCACCATCTCGATCCCTGGCATGTCGATTGGCGCGAAGCTGCCGGGCTGGATTGTTTCGACGCCCGTCATCACCAGTCCAGAGGTCAGGCCCAGCAGCAGGTAACCAGCGGCTGCCCCCATCAGCACCCTGGAATTCACGCTTTGTTCGCTGGCCAGTCGCTTCACGAGGCGCACCACGCTCCAGCCCACCAGCAGACTCCAACTCATAACAAGAGGAATGGCGCTGAGGTACCACTGGAGCGGAGTGAACAGCCACACAAGCTGAGTCAGCAGCGCCACGATTCCCAGTGTTTGATACAGCCGGTCGGGCACGCTCAGCACCGGCTTGTGCAGCATCACCAGTTGGGTGAGCAGCAGGGCGATCAAGGCATAGCCGAGGTTGCCCAACCAGCTGATTCGGGGGAAGGCGAAACTCGCCATCACCAGCAGGCAAAGCAGCAGAAGCAGCTGATAGATCGTTTCCTTGCGTTGCCTGTGTCCGCGTTCCAGCTGCATCGTGTTTGCCACGCTCACTTCGAGAATGGCCAGGTTTGTCGGTGCTGGCGAGTTTCACCGCCATGATGTGGCGTTCGGTTCTCCGCCATCCCGCGGCGACCCGGCTTGGAATACCGGCTTTAGCCTTGGGCCAGCACAGGACGTGATTCATGCCGATCCGCGAGGACGACAACCGCCCCAATCGCCGCTTTGGAATCCTCAACCTGGTGCTGATCGGTTTCGGTGTACTGCTGTTGATCAGCAGCTTCGTTCCCAACCAGGGCATGCAGCAGGTTCCGCGAGTGCCCTACTCGCTGTTCATTGATCAGGTGAACGACGGTGCTGTCAAGCGCGCCTACATCACCCAGGATCAGATCCGTTACGAGCTGTCTGAAGCCGAGGAAGGAGCTCCCTCGGTACTGGCGACGACGCCAATCTTCGACATGGATCTGCCGCAGCGCTTGGAGACCAAGGGCGTTGAGTTCGCTGCTGCCCCTCCGAAGAAGCCCAATATCTTCACCACGATTCTCAGCTGGGTGGTTCCCCCGCTGATCTTCATCCTTGTGCTGCAGTTTTTCGCACGTCGCTCCATGGGAGCCGGCGGAGCGCAGGGAGCACTGAACTTCACCAAAAGCAAGGCGAAGGTTTACGTCCCCGATGAACAATCGCGCGTCACCTTTGCTGATGTGGCCGGCGTTGATGAAGCCAAGGACGAGCTGGCTGAGATCGTTGATTTCCTCAAGTCGTCTGATCGCTATGCCGAAATCGGTGCGCGGATTCCCAAAGGCGTATTGCTCGTCGGTCCTCCGGGAACCGGCAAAACGCTGCTCTCCAAAGCGGTGGCTGGAGAAGCGGGTGTGCCCTTCTTCATCATCAGCGGCTCGGAATTCGTTGAGCTGTTTGTTGGTGCCGGCGCGGCGCGCGTTCGTGATCTGTTCGAGCAGGCCAAGAAAAATGCGCCCTGCATCATCTTCATCGACGAGCTGGATGCCATCGGCAAGAGCCGCTCAGGTTCCATGGGTGTTGTCGGTGGTAACGATGAACGCGAGCAGACCCTTAATCAGCTGCTCACCGAAATGGACGGTTTCGCCTCCAAGGACAAGCCGGTGATCGTGCTGGCAGCCACCAACCAGCCGGAGGTTCTCGATGCCGCCTTGCTGCGTCCCGGTCGCTTCGATCGCCAGGTGTTGGTGGACCGCCCCGATCTCTCCGGACGCAAGACGATCCTGGAGATCTACGCCAAGAAAGTGAAGCTGGCCGAAGGTGTGGATCTCGATCGCATCGCTCAGGCCACCAGCGGTTTCGCCGGCGCTGACCTTGCCAATCTTGTGAACGAGGCTGCCTTGCTGGCGGCCCGTGCCATGCGCACCAAGGTGGAACAGCAGGATCTCGGCGAAGCGATTGAGCGAGTGGTGGCCGGTCTGGAGAAGAAGAGCCGTGTTCTCCAGGACGATGAAAAAAAGGTTGTGGCTTACCACGAGGTGGGCCACGCGATCGTCGGGCACCTGATGCCCGGCGGCAGCAAGGTGGCCAAGATTTCGATCGTGCCCCGCGGCATGAGTGCACTTGGTTACACCCTGCAGCTCCCCACTGAAGAACGTTTCCTCAATTCCAGAGAGGAGCTGCAGGGCCAGATCGCCACATTGCTGGGTGGTAGATCTGCGGAGGAAGTCGTATTCGGAAAGGTCACCACAGGTGCCTCCAACGATCTGCAGCGAGCCACGGATATCGCCGAGCAGATGGTCGGCACTTACGGAATGAGCGAAACGCTTGGACCACTGGCTTACGACAAGCAGGGTGGAGGTCGCTTCCTTGGCGGCGGCAATAATCCTCGCCGCACCGTGAGTGATGCCACGGCTCAGGCCATCGATAAAGAGGTCAGGGCACTGGTCGACACCGCCCATGACCAGGCGCTGACGATCCTGCGGCAGAACATGGCACTGCTCGAAACCATTTCCCAGAAGATTCTGGAAAAGGAAGTGATTGAAGGCGATGAGCTCAAGGAGATGCTTGATGCCAGCGTCATGCCTGAGGCCATTGCCGCCTGAGGCTTGACGGATTCGTGCTTTGTCCCCGATAACAATCCTTTGAAGTCAGTCCATGACGTCCGCCACCACCAGCGTTGCTGCCGTCCTTTCGGCACTGAGCGGCAACGACTATCTGTCGTCGGCGGATGCCACGGCTGAACAGACATCAGCCCTGCTTGAACTGGCCAGGCAGCTCAAGAGTGGTGATCGCAGGATCGATCTTGGTAATCGTGTTCTCGGCCTGATCTTCACCAAAGCCTCCACACGCACACGCGTCAGTTTCCAGGTGGCGATGGCCAGGCTTGGCGGCCAGACCGTTGATCTCAATCCGCAGGTCACCCAGCTGGGGCGAGGTGAACCACTCGAAGACACCGCCAGGGTGTTGAGCCGTTTCTGTGATGTGCTCGCTGTACGTACATACGCTCAGCAGGAGCTGGCTGATTACGCCTACTGGGCCTCGATTCCCGTGATCAATGCTCTCACCGATCTGGAGCATCCCTGTCAGGCTCTGGCCGACTTCCTCACCATGCAGGAAACATTCGGTGAGCTTCAGGGTCAGACCCTGACCTATGTGGGCGATGGCAACAACGTGGCCCACTCCCTGATGCTGTGTGGTGCTCTGCTGGGCGTGAATGTGCGCATCGCCTGCCCCGATGGCTTCGAGCCCCTGCCAGGAGTGCTCGATCAGGCCCGTTCTCTGGCTGTTGGTGGTGCAGAGATCAGCGTCAGCAGTGATCCTGCAGCTGCGGTGAGCGGAGCTCAGGTGATTTACACCGATGTCTGGGCCTCCATGGGCCAGGAGCAGGAACAGCTCGAACGGCAACAGGCCTTCCAGGGATTCTGTGTGAATGAAGCGCTGCTGGCTCAGGCCGATTCCCGCGCCATCGTGTTGCACTGCCTGCCTGCCCATCGCGGTGAAGAGATCAGTGCGGACGTGATGGAGGGCTCCGCCAGCAGGATCTTCGATCAGGCGGAAAATCGCCTGCATGCCCAACAGGCGTTGCTGGCTGCTCTGCTGGGTGGTCTCTGATCAGTGAGGCCAGCCCTGGTGGGAGAGAGCAGGGGGTTTGATCCAACCGTGATTCTCTGCTGTTCACTGTAGTTTCACCAGAATCCTCGCTGATCTGCACCAGAGCCTTGCAGTGGGGTTCACCAGAGGAGCTGTGATCTTGAAGGAGTCGAAGGGGCTTTGCACCCAACCATTCCCTTCAACGAGCACTTCAACAAGCACTCCAACCCGCCATGTCCGTCAAATCCGTTGTTGTTTACGCATTCCCTCACGGTGGGCATTGGCGCTGTCACGCATGCCAAGACTCAGCTGATTGAGCCGGCACTTCTGGAGACCAGAGACACCATCGAGCTCGCTGACGCCTCTCTCGCTGAACCTGATGACCTGAACTGGTTGCGCAGCCGCAGCGGCAGAAGGCTCGTCGCTCAGGTGCGTCTTTAACTTCTGCTGGATTGCAGCCATCGAGTCTTCGTCAATGTCTCGTTACGTTTGTTAATGTTTCGGCACCAGCAGAACGATGATGTCTTCCTCCACTCCCAACACCCCCGACCCTCAGAAGGTCTTCAGTGAAAAGCTCAATGGCCGTGCAGCAATGCTTGGCCTTGTGATTGGTCTGGCCGTTGAAGCTGTCACCGGCAAGGGAATTGTTCAACAGGTCTGGGGCTTCAATGAGTCGACCAAGGGAATTGATTTCTCAGGTCTTCTCAGCTTCTTCAGCTGATTGATCAGCGGCTGCAGAGTCGTGACGATCGGATCGCGTTGTGCCTGGTCATGACGCGATTTAATCGACCCTCTTGATCTTGAGCTCATGTCTGCGGATGTTTGTGGCCTTTTGCTTTTCAAGCCAGCAGTCCATCGCTTTCAGCAGGGTTCAGCTCTCTGAATCAACAGAGCTGACCAGAATGCCCGATGTCCCGGGAGTGTATTTTTTGTCAGCTGATGGTGCTGACAGCAAAGCTGGGTGCGCGCTGACGCACAAACAGTGACAACAGCGCCTCGGTGATGCCATGACAAGGGCAGATGCGGATTACGGCTTGAACTCGACCCAGGTACTGATCCAACAACCGCAGGAAGACACCCTGATCGATGCCTTGAGAGGCTGCAGAAGTGCCACCGAGCTCAAAGCGCTTGAGCAACGGCTTGCAAGCACTGATTCGATTCCATTGTTCGACTGGATTTGCGACCTGCTCGTGCAGAGGCGGATTTCCAGAGGACTGGCGGCAAGACTTCTTGTTCAGCTGCACAACAACTGAGTACTGAAGAGTCGTTAACCGTCACCGCAGTAACGAATCTGAACCCCATCAGCGTTGAGCCATGGGCTCATCTCCATGCGTACCTCTTGTGTGTGCCATTTGCCGCCCTTCTAAGCCGATAACGTTGCAAAAATAGATGAAGTTACGTAAACACGATGGCTGAACAGCAATCCGAATCCAAGAGCGCCATGGAGGAGACCTTCGGGATGCAGACCTGGGTGGATGGCGAAACCTGGAACGGCCGGCTGGCGATGCTCGGTTTTGTTGTGGCCATCGCGCTTGAAGTGGCGGCTGGACAGTCACTGCTGCCAAAAATCTGGTGATTGTCACCGCACTCCAGTCAGCTGGAGTTGCTGTGACATACGCATTGGTCTAAACCAGTGTTCAATCCTGGTTTCGCCAGAGCCAACCTTGATGTGTCGAGGTTGGCTCTTTATATTTTGGTGTTTTCACGCAACGTTGCTCAGATCAGCTAACCAGTTGAATCACAGCTGAGTCAGTACATGGAGTCATGTCTGGAGATCAATGTTCTGAAAGTCGGTCATCAGGAACCACTGCCATTAGTTCATGATCGAGAAGCGAGATGCTTTCATCACCGTGGCGTGGTGATCGGGAAACTGGTTGTTGAAAAGAGTGTTTGCCTTAAGCTGATTCGATAGAGTTCAGTTAATCACGCTAATGGAAGATGATTTAAGTCAACACCTTGCCAAGTTGCTTCACTCGACTGAGGCTTATTCGAGCGAAGAATGTAACGGAGGAGCGGTCATCGAGCTGCTTTTCGATCTTCAGATCATGAAAATCGAAACTCTTGAGGATTTTCAGAAAAGACAATCAGAAGATGCCGTGAAAGAATTGATTCAGGAGTATCTCGATCGTTGAATATTCTTCCAGTTATAATTTATTATCAGCTGCAATTATCGTCAGGTACTAATTCAGCCAGTATTAATTTCTGTTCAGTATTCAGGCGGTTAAGTTCTATGGCTTTGTGAAGGATTATCCACCAGCTTTTCCATA
This sequence comes from Synechococcus sp. MIT S9509, assembly GCF_047303035.1. Classification (NCBI taxonomy): domain Bacteria; kingdom Bacillati; phylum Cyanobacteriota; class Cyanophyceae; order Synechococcales; family Synechococcaceae; genus Synechococcus; species Synechococcus sp. MIT S9509. The sequence goes on from NZ_CP138940.1 coordinate 242,673, forward strand.
ATGAATTGTTGAATCAGGTTTCATGCAGACGGTTGATCTCCGCTTCTGGCGAGTCTGGGTGGATGAGCAGGGTGTAAGCCACCAGACAAGGCATGCATTCAACGACCATAAGCAATCTATTTTTGCTGAAGGAGCGACTCCCCTTTGGAACGCCATCCACTACACCGGCCCAGCCACCATCATTACGCTCATTTTGATGCCAGGAGATCTAAAGGATTGGCACGAAAATCCCAGGCCTCAATGGATTATTCCTTTGAATGGAACATGGTGTGTTGAAACAATGGATGGGTGCATTGTTGAAATGGGACCCGGAGAGATCAGTTTCGGTGGTGATCAGGGAACACTGAACAACAAAGGCCACCGTTCATGGGCTGTTGGAGATACTCCTGTTGAACTGATGTTGATACAGGTTTCAGAACCACCGCCTTGGAATCCCTGTAACCCAATGTCTTGATCCTGTGCTGCAAGCAGTTTGATCGACGAAGGAGTTGGAGAGTAATCGCAAGGTGTGTGCATGACGCGTCAGAATTGGGTTGGCTAACTCACGAAGTGCTGTTCAAACGCTGAATCTGATGAATAAGTACCCCACAGAATGGCATCTCGATGAAGCTGCCCTCGATTGGTTGGATCAGCTCCTTGACCAGAAGTATCGTCAAGGGGTTAATTCCAGCGATCTCTCAGCGCACGCCCGCGCACGAGAGATGATTGATTTGTGGCGTGCGCAGATGGGATCACGCCGCCATCATCAATGATCTGAACTTGTGCAATCGGTGTACCAACAAGTTTGAAAACATAGACTCAATAGCTTTGAACTTTGTGCTTCCAGCACAGTTAATGGTTGAAATTAATAGTGCGTCAAGTTTTGATTGAATTCGCTTGCATGCGCCAATCTTGTCGAGGCTGATTATCGTGGCCAGAGCATAATCACTAAAACTCCTGAAAGTGCAATACCTGCACCGATTAAGTCGCCGATATCCGGTAAGTATCCGTCAAACCGCCTTGCCCAGGCAAAAGCGAGTACGATAAAAAATCCACCATAAATGGCATAAACGCGCCCAAAATCTGAAGTGGGTTGCAAACAGGGTACAAATCCATAACCAATCAATGCAATCACTCCTGCTGCAGCATAAGTCCAGTTTTTATCTTCTCTGACAGTCTGCCAAACCAGCCAACCTCCGCCGACTTCAAGAAGTCCAGCAGCAATAAACAGGAGTATGGATAATGCAATTGTTTGAGGCGTCCAGATCAATGAACTTTCTGTAGTCTCTGCACTTAATGTTTCGGCGATCGGTTGACTTGCATCGCCATCAAGTTCTTCATTCATTGCCGATTGTTATCAGTTCTGAACTCTATCTAGCTATTGAGATCAGAATTGTCAGCGCCAAATGACACGCCCGATGGAAACGATGAAGGCTTCTTGAATGATTCTCCTCAAAAGTGGCTGCAGCGAATCACGGGAATGATCCTTGTAATCAGTATTGCTGAGTGAGATTTGTGGAGAATTTCCCTTTTGATCTGTCTGGCACAACCGAAAATAATTAAGTGATTCACTGCTGAAGCTGAATTGACAGGCAAAATTTAAGTGGAGATTTGAAAAGCCATGCTCTGACACTCAGCCTTGGCGGCGGCCACGTTGCTGGCATCAGGGATGTGTCTAGAGGGCTGCAACCGCGAGGCATCGACAACGATCCCCAATCTTTCCTCTTAATGGAAGTCAGGTTCAGGGAGTTCCATGGTTTGACAAAGACTCCAAGGGAAAAAATAATCAGGAAGCGCCTTCAGGTTCGCTTTCTATCTGGACTCCAGCTTATGAAGGGATGAACCCGTTGGTTCAAAACAAAATTGATCAAACTTTAAAAGATCTGATTCAGCGCTTTGAAGGCCGATACAGCTCAGTGAATGTTATTTGGAGCAAATACTCAGATTCGAAGATTTATAAAAAATATTCTGCAAAAGTAAAAGATGGATTAGGGCCAGACTTACTGCTGGTTCATAATTTCATGATTCCAGCTCTTATTAAAAGAAATGAAATAAAAGCAATACATCCGAAGAGTATGAGGCTTAAGGAGCTGTGCCCAAGACTTTTTCAGCCATCTAAAGTGAATGGAAAAATGTATGGAATTCCGTTCATTGTTAATGTTCAGTTGCTTTGCTTCAATAAACAAGTTGTTAAAAGTGCCCCTAGAACTTTTGATGACTTGATTGAAGCATCCAGGTCTGGTATTTCAACTGCGATAGGAGGAAACTTTCTTCAAACAATGTGGGGTTTGCCAGGATTCAATGCGAGATTATTTGGAGCAAAACCAAGCTCTCGTCAGGCACTCAAAAAGGGTCTGAGCGGCTGGATCACAATGCTCAGAACAAGTGATGAAGAATCCAATATGGCACTGTTTAAAAACCCATCACTGATGAAGCAATATTTTTCAGAGGGCAAAATCAGCATCATCAATTGTCAATCCATTGACTTGCCATACCTCAGAAAATCACTCGGTAAGGAGAATCTTGGAATTGTCGAGATGCCAACAGTGAACGGCAAAGAGCCTCAATCCAGGTTGACTGGGGCATCTTTTGCCATTAATCCGTACACGAGCTCCAATCAGAATAAGCTTGCACTGCGTTTTAGCAACTATGCGATCAGCATTGACCAGCAGCAGCAGATTGCTATTAATTGGAACTCTCTTTTGCCCGTTAATCAAAATAGTGATTTCAATAAAGATCTTCTGCCAGTACTCAGTACTTCAGAAAAGTCTTTCATTAATTCATCTGAATTGACCGATGAAAAGCTTGAAATCATCAGCCTCAATTTTAATTCGATCCAAGATGTTTATCAAGATGCCACAGCAGGGCTGATCGACCCAGTGCAGGCCAGTAATGAAATTGTTGATCTTCTGGAGATTCAACAATGACACCCGCCAGTCAAATTGATCTGCAACCGATCATATGTTTTGCCAATGAGCTCAGGCATGCCGTCAGCAGGCCAGCTGTCAGTACGCAGATTCTGATCATCTTTGTTGCTTTATTGTTCTGTTTGTTGCTTGAGTTCAAAGCCAAGATTGATTTTAAATCATTGAAAATACCTATCAGAAGAAGGGCTGTAGCCACTCTGATGGCTTTGGTTTTATTGTTGATGGTCTATGGCTTGATGGAGATCCTGAACAGACCCAATGGTTTGATTCAACAGATATGTTCACTGTTGCTCACTTATATCGCTTTAAGTGTTTCTCTTCAATTATTGATCCATATAGCAGGCAAAGGCAAAGCTGGTCAAATCATAAAATATAAGCGAAGGCTTTTTATGCCTGCTTTTATTGGATATGTTTTTCAAGCTGATTCAAATATTTGGCGACCCAAAATCGTTGTTTGGTGCACCCATTATTCAGCTCTTTGGCACTCCTTTTAACCTTGGTGATGCACTCCTGCTAACAGTGGGGCTTTATTTATGGATTAATTTTTCATCGCTAGCTACGCAGATATTGCAATGGCTTTTTGGATCTGAAAAAATTGAAAGCCGTGAAATATCCAAAGCTATTTTCACTTTGCTTCGATATGGTCTTATTGGTTTTGGAATGTTTGTCATTGTCGGCACTATTGGCATCAATCCAACGGTGTTTGGTCTGATCACCGGTGGTCTTTCTGTGGGGATTGGTCTGGGCTTGAAAGAAATTATCAGCAATTTTGTTAGCGGTATCTGGTTGCTGATGGAGGGCTCCACCAAGCCAGGAGATGTGATCAATCTCAATCTGCTCGACAGCTCCAGTGAAGCTTTTCAAATTGCAAAAATAACTGAATGTGGGCTGAGAGCTGTAACCGTGACCAATGCTGGTGACCATTCCGAAAGAATCATTCCGAACAATTTGTTTTTTACAAACCAAATCACAACTTATACCAAAAATCATAATATCATTGCGCGAAAATCATATTTTGGCGTCAGCTATGGAAGTGATCCAAATCTGGTCATCAAGTTAATCACAGATGTTGTGACATCTCACCCAGAGGTTTTGTCTGATCCTGCTCCATCAACCATGTTCATTGCCTATGGTGATTCAAGTCTTGATTTTTATGTAAAATTTTTCATTTAGGATGTGATGGGAGGAATTCGTGTAACAAGCGAAGTGAATCTAATGATTTGGCAAGTATTGAAAGATAATTCGATTGAAATACCATTTCCACAGCGCACACTTCATATCCCAGGTTCGGTAGACATTCACACTCAAACTGTTCAGCAAAATCCATCCACGTAAGTTCTCAAATCTCGAGCATCAGGTTTCGATGAATCAGGTGAAATCCTTGTCTCTGTCATTTTTCCAAGGCTGGTTGCTGAGTTGATGCATCGTTCGTCTGCTGACGACCACCAGTCCACATGTTGGTGTCTGGCCCACCAGTCCAGGCTGATGGACTCTCTTTCGAATGCTCAGCCACAGTTTCGTTTTGGTTGTCCAGGCCCAGTTCAGAGGGAGTGACCGGTCCATCGGTTGCAATCATCAGCAGGCTGATCATCAGAAGCGCTCCCATCGTGTGCCTGCTGTTCCCCCTTTGATAGCCAGACAGACGCTGATTCGATCACAGAACCAGATGTGAAAGCCAATCGTTGCTGTTTGCATAATTGATCCGAAACGTGCTGAGTTGGCCACTTTCAGTGGCGACTGAGTTGCACGTGAAGGCAGAATTCAGTCCATGTCCATTCGACCCTCCTCTTTAACCGTCTCTGAAGAGAGGCCTCAGGGAGAAAGCTGGCTTGTCAACGGTCAACAGCAATTGGTGCTGCACTTCAAGCCTGATGTGTCGATGACCCATGGGCAGTGGGTTGAACTGAGAACGTACAGCTGGGTTCGTCCGCAGCCGCCGGTTCCACATTCCATGCGAAAGCTCTCACACCAAAGTGCCAGTGAGACCTGGAAGCATCTGGTCAAGGTCGGTTGGCGTCGTTGTGCACCGCCAGTCCGTTAGTCGAAGCGTTGATCGTTGAGCAGCTGCCATCCAGAACTCGATGCTTTCACGACGGCAGGCTTGATCGGTGTATGCAAGGCAGTGAGATCAAAGATCTCTTTGCCGCATCAGAGCCTGAAGAGCTTTTGCAAACTAAAGGGTGTTTCAAAAGCTGAACTGTTCAATTATCTCTGTTGATCCCAGCGCTCTGTTTTTGATCAGCTCATCTTTCAGACTGGCCTGGCTGCATAACGGAAACCAAGTTCAGGCCAGGAGAATCAAGGAAAAGGGCGTTTTAAGCGTTAATGATCATCTGCACAACTCCGAAAACGAACAGAACCAGAACGATCGAGGCCAGGAATGACTTGCCTCGTTTTTGAATCATTTGAATCATGTGTTCTCCATTACTTAAAACAGCCTCAGTAAATATCAGCAAACTTTTTGTGTTAGTGCCATGCATTCGAGTGATTTGGCGTGCACAAAAGCTACTTAGGTTTTGACCGTTGATATTCAGTAAGTGTCGCCTGAGTCGCTTCCAGACGGAAATGATTCGCTGCGTGGTGAGCCATGCCCCTGTTTGTCCGTTGTCGATAAGACAAGCCACCTGCAGCCACAGGCTTTCGCCCGTGTCCCTTCATGTTGGCAAGACGGGCGTTGGTGACGCCTTGAGGGGTTGTGGATTGCGATGCGAGGCAGCGCGCAAGAGCAGCGCAAACGAAACTGATTCTCAGCAGCAGATTTGCACTGCTGAGTGTGATTCTCAAAAACATATTTGCAGCTTTTGAATGTGATTCTCAAGAGCGTATTTTGATCCGCCAATGTTCGGTTTTTACGCCTATCTTTCGCTCTTTTGTGATGTAGAACTGATTCATCCCTCCCAGAGGAAGAGACATGACAGCTTCACAAATCCAAGCCCCCATCACTGTCCCCACCGGTCCTGCAGGCCGCGCCATGGCCGAGCCCATGTCCGCTGAACTGCTCGATCTGATGGAAGCCCATCTCAACCTTGAGCGTCAGTCAGCTGCTGACTATTTCGCTGCTGCCATCTGGTTCGCTGAACGCGAGCTGACCGGCTTTGCCGAGCACCTGCGTGATGAGGCCAAGCAAGAGGAGCAGCATGCCGCCAAATTCGCCGACTATCTGATCAGCAGAGGTCAACGCCCTGTGCTCGACACCATCGAGCCACCGCGTCAGCAGTGGACCGATGTGGAGCAGGTGATCGCCAACGTCTTCCGCATGGAAGCTGATGTCACCGCCTCGGTGCTGCAGCTCTACGGCACCGCTGAACAGGATGACGACAAGCGCACCACCGTGTTCCTCGATCCCGTCGTTGACGGCCAGCGCATCTCCGAACACGAAGCCGCCTATCTGCTGGGTCGCGTCAGGTTCGCTGCAGGCAACCCTGCTGCAGTGATGATCATCGACGCTGAACTGAGAGAAGGCGAGGCCGAGCCCGCCAAGCTTGAAGGCTGAGCAACGATCGGTTGATTCAGCCAGGAGCCCCACCTGGCGATTGATTGACCATCCCGGTCCCCACGGCCCCGCCCAGTGCGGGGTTTTTGTTTGCTTGAGCGCCCGTGGGCAGGCAGTGCACTCACCTGCAATGAGCAACAACTCGCTGTTGCCGATTCTGATCATGATCAGATGTCATTCAGTCAATGGCGATCATCTGGGTCTTTCTCACTGGCCTGGTTCCGGCCGGTGTATTGCACACACTCTCGATCGTTGCTGCTACCTGTTGATGCATACAGGGATCAACGAGCTCTAACGCTGTCTATGACATCAATCCAACTGCTCTTCATCACTGGGTCGGATGCTGGGAGTCTCAGAGAGTGAAAATCAGTGTTGAAAAGTGGCTCTTTGATCTTCTGGGTGGATCCTGCGGGATCGCAATCGCCCTTGGGTTGGTCCGGTTTGACTTTGGAATCATCGGCAGCCTGATGGCGGATGCAAACTGGATTGCTGTTGAAGATATCGGCAAGCTTGCAGCAATCAATATGTTTGGCTACCTGGCTGGCTGCATACAACAGGCTTATGTCAAAAACAGGCAAGCATCAATACGATATGTGCGGATCTCATTGATCACAATTATCGCTTCAACCCTTCTCGAAGGTAGGTTGATCGATTTCACAAGCCAGTCAATCCTCAGACTGCTGTGTGGATGGGGAGCCGCCCATGTTGTCTCTGGTCTGCCAACCCTCGCTCTCGAACGTGTCCCGCCCCATTGGAGACGACAAGCCACTGGTTTGATCATGTGTGGTGGGGGGATCGGCTCCTTGCTTGGAGCTGTTGCCATTGGTTTGTTTTCTCCAACGTCCGCACCGTCAGCCTGGACTCTTCTTTTCATTTTGACGATCGTTCTGAGCCTGCCAACAACCAGTCTGTTGATAAGACCAAGACCTCAGAAAATAGATGTATCTGATGTGGTTGTGACTCAGTCTTCTGTTGAACAGAGGCTAGGTGTTGGCAACCAATCACATGTGTTGATAGCCATCATTGTGTTTGGCTTCGCTTTGATGCAGGTTGGACAGGTTCCAGCAATCCTCTATGAGCCGTTGATTGCCACCAGGACAATTGGGCTGGACCCAAAGATTTCAAGCAGTATCGACAGTTTGTTTGGAGTGGGGTTGATCATTGGCGGTCTGATTCCGTCAGTTGCACCTTCAAGGCTGACAACCAAATTATTTCTGCCTTTGATCTCCATGGTTGGTCTTTTTGGAGTGGTACTTTTCGGTTTCTCAGAGAACATCTCGACGTTGTCTGTCTCTATTTTTCTGATTGGTGTATGGGATATGATGACTGGCACGCTCACGCTCGACCGTCTTGGGCAACTGTGTAACGAGGACTCGCAGCGTCGAGCCTGGTCTGTAGCCACTTCAGTAGGGGCGCTTGGTTTTATACTCTTTTCATCAGTTACATCTCAGCTTTCAGATCATCATCTGAACCTGATTTTGTTGTTGGGAGTTGCAGCTGTAGTGATTCAGTTTGCGCTTGAATGCACTCAATATTTAATGTCTTCCAGTCACCAATCACAGTTGATGTCCGATTGAACGTCCGAGATTTGCTTCGATGCGCCTTCAGGTTGATCACAGCACTGATTACCCCCCCCCCTGGGTTGACGCAGAGTTCTGTGGCCAGAGCCTGCTCGTGTTGACCATGGCGTGAATCAACCGCAACTCCTGGATTGTCCTGTTTCTGCTACAGGTGACTGGCCTTGTATCAACCTTGTGCAGCACTATCTGATCGTCTGGAACTTCCCAACAGTTGCGGGGTCCTGGGAAGCTTGTTCCCCTTTTGCGGAGTACATCAATGCAGGGGACCGGGAGACAGGTTTGATGGCTTTGAACTGAAATACCGGGTATGCGATCCCATCGCAGGCAGAGGGATGGCAATTGCAGTGGCCAGTGACATTGGCAAAGTGTGGACTCATCTCGCCCCCTGGATCAAAGGGTTCGGCATCAAATTCGAAGTCACACCGGTTGTTTCAGACTCCGAGTTCGCATCGATGTGGCCCTCAGTTCAAGCATCTGGTAACGCTGACTGAATCAAGGCTTCTGGATCCAACCTAGTCTTAGCGAGGCTGAACAGAGTTTTGAACGATGACGTCGAAGGCAGTGAAGTGAAAAGGAGGGATAGAGGCTGGAGCAATCCGGCTTTTTTTTATTGGTGTTCCATCGCTTTTTATGCAAAGTGTCTCATAGGCGACGGATTTGATTGGGATCTGCAGAGATCATCGTCAAAGACAGACGCGTCTCCATGGAGCTGATTGTCGTACTTGCTGTGCTTGTGGTGACGTTCTATTTGTCAACACAGAATTATTGATGACCTTCCACCGCGAATGGTGCTGGTTGGTTTGCTTGTAAAAGGTTTGATTGTTCAATATCTCGTTGATTTTGAATAGTCCATGGTTATCCAGAGAGTTGATGGATTGGACATTATGTGAATTTGATTTCGTGCTTGGCTTCGGCCGCGGAGGATTGTGTTTCATGGATCAGCAGATCTTTCGCAAGCATCGTGAGTGCAATTCCCATCAGGGCAAGTCCGATTCCGCGATCTTTGTCTGCTGCATTCGATACAACCCTGGACAGTTCAAGGTGTTTTTTCCAGGAGAGATGCATGGAATTCAGTCTTGATAATCCTTTTTAAGCCTGTTAGCAGATCCTATGACTGTCATGAGCTGATTCAGGCAACGCTTTGTAATCAAAACAATGTATTGACTTGAGCATGATTCCCTGAAATCTGTTGCAACAACTACGTTTTTGGTTTGCTGTTCAGAAGTTTCTGGGGTAATTTCTGATGGCTACGCCAGAAGATCTGATGGAACCACTTGCTTTGACTCTGGGCCAAAAGTTTGAAATTGAGAAGTTCTCACGCGAGATTGACAGTTCTAGCGATGTGCAGCAGCTTCGCTCGATTGCCAAAGATCTGTTGCTCGCCTGGCAGCAGCAGCAAGCCGCAAGTGCATGGGCCATTCGGCAATCAAAGGGGCTCTAAGAAGTGTCGATCAATGCTCTGATTCAGTGCAATACCTTTGCTGCAGTGTCAATTGCAGCTGTTTGATCGTGTCATGCTGCGGTTTCACCGGCTTGCGTAGATGTTTACGCGTTCAGGCTTTGCTGTCAGTTGCTTGTCATCCGATAGGCCTGAACCGATGCTTCGCTAACTGGATCGATGATCCCAACAAGAACCTGTTGATTTCGTCTGTTTGTCTTGGCGTTGATCAGCATGAATCATCAAGGGGTTATCCATGTACACGATTGAGCGATTGAAAGACGCATCATCTGAATATGAAGTATGGGTGCCAGAAATTCAGTATAAAACTGAGTTCAAGGCCTTTGTCAGTGCTCGCACGAAGTGCATGGCTACAGGTGAAACATATAGAGTTTTCAATACACAATCTAAAGATGTTCAATGTGTCATCACGTTGTCTGATTGCAAAACAATGTTCGATTTATGAAATGAACTTCTGTAGGCATTTTTAATGGACCTGTCTTTGCGACGAACGAGTCAAGTCACGGCTGATCAAGGATCTCTCTGAGGTTTAGCTCATGCAATCACTGTTGTCTTTGCATTGTTGATGTGGTGGATCCTTGGATGTGTGGCGTTCATAGAGTTCCGTTTTAAGCGTTGTCTCTGTCCCAGCGGCTTTGCTCGCAGAAGAGATTGCAGTGCTTGGCGACTGATGATACGAATTGGATCGCCTGGAAAATCCATCTCTAACGAGATCCAAGTGTCAGTGCACTGGTGAGGACATTCTTGCCAAAGGATCTTGCTATACGTCTGGAAGATCAAGGGCGGTTCAATCAATGAATGACAAAGAGCTGAGAGCTACTGCCCTGGCAAGCCTCAAACAGCGGAGGGGGCTGGAAAGACAACTCAGGCTTTATGCGATCACCAACGTCACGCTTGTTGTGATCTGGGCGCTGTCAGGGCGTGGAGATTTCTGGCCAATCTGGCCGATTGCTTTCTGGGGGCTGGCCTTGGTCTGGCAAGCAATCGCTTACAACCATCGACCTAAGCCGATCAGTGAGGATGAGATCGAGCGTGAAATGAAGCGACTGGACTCCTGAGCTTGTGGGTCGTTCCCCACTCCACTGATCTGATGCAGTTGAAACCTGTGCATCAATGACTGGCTTAATGTGCTCTGGAGTGAGCGCACCTTCACTGATCTGCTGGGTTGAACGGTCGTCAGAACGCTGATCAGCTTGCTGACGGGGTGAGTTTTTGAGGGGCGTTGGCTGAGTCATCCCTTCAGCTGGCTCGACGATGAGCAGAGCGGCCGACCAGAGAAGAGAGTCCTGCTTTCTGCCCAAGGCCGGTCATCACGACCTGGAGAGGTCGCAGATTGATTGGCTGATCTACAGGATTGACAAAGATGCAGTGCTTTTGTGGATCAAACGGAACTCAACAACTGGAAAGCCATCGCCGAGAGGCTGGAAGCTCAGGGTGATACCAGCAGCTGGTTTTATCTGCGTGCCAGAGCTATTGCAGATGGAAAGCCCGACCCGATGCCCAGTGTCTCTGAGTTGATGCCTGATTCGGTTTGATTCAGATGCTGTTGCCGCTTTCACCCTGGTGATGCATCGCCTTGGATTGGTTCGTCTTGGTGTTGTAGATCACCTGCGTCTCTTTATGTTTTTTCATTTTGCGGGAAAAAACTTCGTGTTGAATCTTTTAGCGATCGATGGCAGTAGTTATGAGACTCATCAAGACTCTATAAGGCACAGCGTGAATAAGTAATGATCTCAACCCTTGAATTCTCACTGTGTTTTCAAGTAACACTTGGTGAGTTGTTGCGCCCAGATGACGAAGAGAGAGGCAAACACGCTGTTCATCAAAGAAGTGATTTCTCTTGCTGGTAGAAATCACTGGACAGATCCTTTCAGAGTCAGACTGGCTTCAAGGATTCTTTTGGGTCGTGTCTACAGCCCTGAAGAGCATTCATGCGAACCGCTTTCGCCTTAGGTCGTGCCAAGAGGTCAAGTCGCTGTTCGCCAATTCTCTTCTGTTTGCCGGCCATAATCACTTTTTCATTGTTGTGACATTGAGGTCACTGACGTCTTTTCAGGCTCATAAATGTAGACATTCCGTTTGAGGTTAGAGCAGTTTTATCTTCCGATGCTAGTTCGATAACATGTTGCCAAAACTGGGTTAACTGAGGCGTATTGAGTGATAATTTCAGTGTTGAGTCCATGAATCCTTTTAAAAATTTAATCTGTTTCTGTATATTGGTTTGTTCGAGTTGTTCGTCGCAGAGAAGTTGTTGATAGTGCGCTTCTTCCAGTTGCCATAAAGAATTGATTTTAGGTGTGCACACGATGTTGAAAATTTCTGCTGGAGACTTGCAATATTGTGGAACCAACAGATCAAGAGCTTGATCTTTGCTCAGCTCATTATTTGCGATCATTTTCGCCTTGGCCTTTTGCAATGTTGTGGCAAATCTTTCGCTGAGTGCTCCGTCATTCAACGAGCTATGTATGTGGAGTATCAATCTGCCTCCGGGGATTATCTCGGTCGCGCGCAGCTCGAGTTTCTTTTGCCAATTGTCCCTGGATGCTTCTTGCCAGGATTCGTGTTCAGGGCAACGCGGCGATAGCTGGTTGGCCCACAGCGCGTCACCGGGAAGTCCAGTTGGAGCGCCACCATTCAGCCAGTGCTGGGCGAAGCATGAAAAGCCAAGATGGATGGAAGCTGCTTCAGCAACAGGGGAATACATTGTTTTTGCAGAATATAAAAATTTGATATCCGGAAATTTTTTCTCAATCAGGGCTTTAAGTGTGGACCAGTCGTTTTTGGGCAAGTCATTCATGATTATTTCAAGTTTGCGTTTGGTCGCCACTCCTTCAATCGCTTTGATTGGTTCAATGGATGATCCACCTGTGGCGCAGCCATATTCACAAATGTGTACAGCCTCGTTTTCGGGTAAATCTTCGATTGTCTTTGCCGCATACTTTGTGATGAGCCCAGAAAGAATGCTGGCCGCCATAGCCTGAACTTCTGAATTGTCATTGTATTCAATCATCCTCAGAGTATCGATGTTGGTTGTTCTCACTTGCGCGCTCTGATTGATAAATTCCAAGAGTTTTCACGCATTTTCAGCGTGCGGCTTCGATGTTCAATCGTAACGATCAATGCCTTCTCTGTCTCTGGTCTCAATGGTCAGTGCTCGGTTGTCCTGGCGTGCGCCGGTTGCACTGTGTCCTTGATTCAAGCTTTCGTCGAGATACTGTTGACAGGAATCAGCGAGTTTCTAAGCGGTTTCCATGATTTCGCTCCTTCGGGGGAGGTGAACCGGATCAGGGTGGGCGAAGTTGGGGGCTTGAACTTTTGCATGCTGGATCTGCCTCATGGATCAATGCACCAGCGTTTTGTGATTTTCACTTGCTCTGTGGTAATTGCAGCGGGCGCAAGTGAGGTCACCAGCCCCATTCTTGGAGGTCTCGCTTATGAGGCGAAGATGGAGCGTTGTGCTCAAGCGCTCTAAGCCAATGGGATCACAGCCGATGCCAACCCTCTGAGCAGTTGCAAAAATGGTTTCTTATCGGCAAATTTGACTATTGATGCGTCAATGCTGATTGTGTCTCCTCTTTCTTCCGCAGTGGGCATCGTCCGCCAAGATGTTCTCCCGGTCGTTCCGCTCAACCAGTCCTTAGGGGTGTAGAGCGTGACTTGCGAGGTCATCGCTGGATGCAATCTTGATCGGTCGGGTCTGGCAATGGTTTTGTGAGTTGCAGTGATGACCAGTGATGGATTGCAGTATTGCTCAATGTTTGCTATCCACGAGTTAGATCATTCAAGTCAAAGCGATGGCGAAGAACTGTCGAAGCAATAAAAAAATCAACTGGAAAAAACTCATTTCCACAACAGCTGGCAAGGTTGTTATTCTTTTTGCACTTGTATTCTTCGTGTTTTATGTGGGAAAATTAATCGGTATTATTCCTACCTTGCTGATCCTCGTGATCTTTGCGTGGCTGATCAACAGGAGTAAGTGAATCAGCCTGCTTAAGCGTGGGTTATTTATAGAATCTTTTTAATTTTGTGAACAGCAGTTTTGTAATGCTGTTGGCTGAGAATTCATTGATAGAAGGCCAATAGTTTGGTGTTTTTTCCACAATGGCTGTTGATTACTTGTGCGAATTGTGGAATGGTTTTCAACGTTTCAATGCCCAGTCAACTTTCTATTGCCGGGCAAGGCTCGGCATTGGGTTTGATCCTGGTTAGTAGCTTTTTCTAAGCGGATCACAGCACTGTGCGCGATGCGACTTGACCGCTCTGAAGAGGTTTCTGCCAAGGTGGTTGTGGATGTCGTTTTATTGGAGGAATTCAAGGATCTGTATGTTGGTCTTGAGAATCAGGATTGTGCCCAATGGCAGCTGATGGTCGCTGTTCTCAATGGAAATGGGTGTTGAAGTTTTCAAGTGAATGTTCGGCACTGCTTTTGGCTTCAGGTGCTCTGTTCAATCCAGTCTCCGCTTATCCAACCGACGAGTGGTTTGACGTGTTGATCGATCGAATGTGTGAGTTGACCGCAGAGAAAGGCAGAGTTGCTGCAGTGGGAACAGAGGCTGTGGACTATGTGCTGAACCAGGGGTTTGCAACGGAGCTCACCACCTATGCCATGTCCGTTGGCGACCAAGGCTTTGCTGAGGCAATCGCCAAGGGGCTTCTTGCATCCTGCCCCGATCTCTATCCATGAAAAAGATCACCCTGGTGGATGTCGTGGAACGAGTGGAGTCGGTCAGTTCGGCCTTGAAACGCCATGACCTGAAGTATTTTCATCGCTTGTGCCTCCCTGCGGGCTGGCCACCAAGCAGCTGGCACAGTGCCAGTTGCTTGGCTACTATCCAACAGTGAGGAGAAAAGCTCACGAGGTGGAAACAAGGCAACACTCTCGCTGAGTTTTTGAGGACCCTGCCTTTGGCGGGGTTTTTTTTGTCCTATGGGATTTGCTCTGTTCATTGATTTTCAGGTATTGCTCCGGATCAAGGTATCGGGTTTGAGTCGAGACAATTCAAAGCCTTTTGATCCGCATCTTTTCCTTGCTGTATTGAATCTTTCCGTCGACTATGGATAGAAGCCTGCAAGATCGCAAATCCTTTAATCTCAGATTTGATTTTTTCTCAGGTCAATGTCCTTTTGGCATGCCGAAAGGACCAATTGATCTTGCCCACACCTTGATGCCATCAGTCTTTTCAATGTGTTTTGATCGTTTCTGTTCTTGCTCTTCTTCTCAGGCTGCCCCTGAGTCTCTTGATGTAACCATCCGCGCGCTGCTTGAGTACCAGAAGTGATTCACTGTGATGAGGCTGGATAAGGTTTCTGATTCATGCAAAAAGTTTTGAAAGGCATTGCCGTTGTCTCTGCGATCGCTCTTGCCTTCGTCACCGGCACCCTCTACATCAAGAGCATTCGTGATGATGCGCGTCAGCAGGGCGATTTCAACGAGCGAATCATGCAACTGTGCGCCGACGCCCGGAATGCTGGCTGGAGTAAGGAGGACAAAGCTGAATTTCTCAAACGCAACTGCCGGGGGCGATGACTCCTCTCAAGGTGCCTTCTCCTGAAGTCTGCACATCGTCATCACTCCGGTTCAATCCGGCCTGCAGACTTTTCACCTTGGCCACTTGCAGTTTGCCAATAAGCAGGGAGGTCACGCATGATCACCATTCCAGGTTTTGGTGGAGATGATTGACTGACGAATGGTGATGAACCGTTGCTGGTTCGAATAAGCAATACTCGCTTGATGCGGTTTCACCCGTTTGCCCAGCCCAGAGATTTCATGCTGTGCCGAATGACCAGCTTGTCTGGCTTTTCAGTTTTCAGCGGAGCGGCTGTAGAGCTTCGAACTGATCGACATCAGCAGCAGAACTACGAAACTGACGGTCAGAATGACAAGGCTGTCGATGGTCTTTGACTGTGACTAGGCAAAATCATTCTTGCAGAGATTTTGTTTTCGCAGTACCGGTCGAGATCAGCGATGGCCAGTTGTAACACCCTTGGGCCCCGGTTGTTGAGCCGTTATTTTGAGAGGCTTGAGAAGGTCCATCAGCTTGTCGATTGCCGCGTGCTGATGAGTGCTATCGGCTGGTTGATGCACGTCTAGGTGAAAAAAGGTCTCAACCGGTTTGAATGTAGCGCTGTATTAGTCACCCGAACGGGTGATGTGTGTTCTGGTTCGCTCAGTGATGCTGAATAGATAGAGGGTATGACCTTCACTATTCACATCAGATTCTCAGCCATGTCTCACTCTCCAGAGGCTATTCCATCAATTTCCAACCGCAAGACTTTGGGTATTCCTGGTAAGACTGGATCTATGGATCATTCTCAAACAAGCACCAAGAAGCGGGTGCTGTTCTTTGACCAGATCAAGGCACTGATGATCGCTCTTGTGATTGCCGTACATGTACCCATGGCATTTGGTGGTATCAGTTGGATGGGCGTACGTATTCCCATGGAAGGGGTTTCTGATCCGTTGTTTAATACTGCATACAGATTCTTTGGATATATCTGTCAAACCTTCTTTATGTACATGTTGTTTCTAATTTCGGGATACTTTGTTCCTCCTTCAGTTCATAAAAAGGGGGTTGTGCGTTATCTCCAAGATCGCCTTCTGCGAATTGGTGTCCCCTTTCTTGTTGGCCTACTGCTCATTAACAATGCTTCGATACTCTTGTCGAGGTTCTCCCCAGGCAGCCCCTATGCGGAATTGCCTTGGAATGAGATGCCTTTCAATAGATTATTTGTACTGGGCTTTTTGGCCCTTTTGTTTGTCTTTGATTTGCTCTATTGCTTCTGGTTTGCGATGCGAGGAGATCACTTTTCAGTGGATACCTCCGTTCCCACACCGCAGCTGCGCTCTTGGCTCATCAGTGCTTTTATCCTCGCGATTCTTGAGGTAGCGATGTCGACGCGAACTGAACTCTGGACTGCCTTATGGAATTCACCATTTAATTGGTTTGGTGCTCAAGGCATGCACATTTTCACTTATGCCTTCATGTTTTTTCTCGGTTGCAAGGCATCGTGCCATCGCTGGCTGGAGAAGCTCAACACCCATCTGGTTGTGAGGTGGTTCCGATTTTCTATTGCGTCATCTTTATGTCTTCTGACAATCGCGCTAGTGGTGACCTTTAACGGCAACATTTCAGATGAAGCTGAAAAGCTCACTCTTGTTTATGCCATCTTTTCCTTCTTTTATACATTCATCGGTTGGGGAGTGATGGGTTATCTCCTGTTGTGGTTTCAGCGTAATCAAAATCGCTTTGGTCAGTGGTTAGCAACAGCTGGAGTGGATAGTTATGGTGCTTATATTATTCATCCACTAGTGCTCGTGGTGGTGCTGGAAGCTATTGGTTTCATCGGCCTCAATCATTGGCTGATTGCTTTGGCTGCAACAGTTCTGGGGATCGTTATTTCCTTCGGAATTGTTCATCAGCTCAGACGGATTCCATCTGTCGCCAGGATTGTCTAGTTCTTTTATCATTGACTCTCAGCAGATGATCTGCGGTGTCTGATTGAAGAGGAACCATTGAGTGGACGCTGTCGATCTCCTGGCAAGAGTATGACCAATCCCACCCCGTCTTCATGGCGGGAGGGTTGCCGCTCTGGAGCTGCGGCGTCATTTGCTTCCGCATAAGCTGAGCCGAGTCAGGTTCGCTGTGCACAGCCATTCACCAGATGCTCATCAGGAGTTTGCTCTTTCTACTCCAGATCTGTGTAGTGGGGTTCACTAGAAGGGCTGTGATCTTGAAGAACTTCTTTCGAGCTTGGCGTCATGGACCAGACTTCCAGCGCTGGTGCTGCTTGCCACACAGTGCGCCGAATTGATGTTGGCGATGGATTGACAAGAAAAGGGCTTCAACATGAATCGGCTGCTCTGTGCAACAGGCGATCTATGGAACAGCCCCTTCAGGACAGCATTCACAGTCAGCACAATCACTGCGAATAATCTCTTCTCCGTAGCAGACACTTGCATTCAGAAGCGGGCTACTGAAGCCGAGGCATTGGCTTGTTTCCGAACAGGCTTTCCAGGTAGCCGCCGCATCCATGGTCAGCACAACATTGGCAAGATTGTTTGGGATCGCTGCGGTGCGATCAACCGGAACGATCCTGTAGCGAATGTGACCTGGAGTGACTTCAATTCCGTTGATTTCAATAATCTGTGTTCTCAGGCCTGAAGACGAAAGAGTTGCTTTTGCACTTTTTTGGAAACTAACATCGCGTAACTTCCAAAGATCTTTGACTCGAGGCTGACGAAACTCAGATCTGACATTTCGGAACCGATTGGAGAACATTTCAACAGCCGATATATGCTTTTTGGGAAATTGCAATATCTCGAGATCACCACTCTCCGTCACATAGCTTCCTTGATCAGAATGCAGAACAAACAGGAACTGAGGTGCCTGATCATCAGCCCTTTTCAGCTCAGACGAAGAAACATCAGGAGCCTGAATTAAGACCAGAAAGATTGTCCAGAGGCTGTGTGGAACGATTTTCAATTCTCATACTCCTCGTATTCTGCCCCATATTTTCTTTCGAGTGTTTTCCCGTCCATGACGACTGTTGTCTGGTCATATAACTCACAAACGTTTTTTTTGAATTCAGACAGCTCATCAGGATCAAAGACAACAGCCTTCGCATAACCTTTTTCCTTCATTCCTTTTTTTACACACTCCTTGTCCCAAAGCTGCGCTTTCTTTCTCCATTGCCCCTCAGGCCCAAGCCTTGTCAATACCTCAGTACCCTCAATTTCACAGCCATCCTTGATATTCTCCCACTCAACAAACGTCATGATTTTTCCACCCTCAGCCGTGACCTTGTCCTGGTCAGGACTCTTTGCGCAGGATGCGAGCATCAGCACTAAGCCTGTGATCAATACCCCAAAACCTCGCGTCGACATGATGGAGGACTGCATGAAATGAAAAGCACAGGTTTGTTGTTGTCAAGATAGACATTCCAGCTGCTTATGCACAATTATCAACGTCATTTATTCAGAGTGCAGAGTTTTGCGCACCTGGACGACATTTTCCCAATCGAATTGAGATGATCGTGACGAAGCTATTGGAATCTGACTTTAAGAATCAAGGACAGCAGCTGATAAGCAGCGCCAGTAATTGATTGAAGACCTTCTGGCTCTGCCCTGACTAACAAGATGCTGTAAGAACTTCTTTTAGGGGTGCTTAGTCGCCGGCCTCTTTGATGCCCTGTGCCTCGATGAGCAACGGAGCATCAACATGTTCTGAAACCGGCACCTCGTCATGGAGAGTTCGTGGTTTTGGCTTGTCTCTGTAGTAGTGGTCTCGTCAGCTTCATCGTCTAACGAATTCCTCTACACCAATTCAGATCACAATGCTGCAAATTAATCCAGCAGTCAACTGATGAACTGATTGATGCCGGTGGCTCTGATGTGGATTGGATCGGGTTATTCCAGCAGCAGTGGTTTGGCCCGGTTGGGGGATGGCGATTCAGTGTGTCCGTTCGATCGTGAATTCAAACATGAGAATGCAATGGATCCCTTCATCGCTGCATTGGTGATTGTTGCCATCTGGACACCGATTCCTATCTGCCTTTCGAAGTGGGTGCAGGACCTTTGAAGATTGAGAGCCTTGGCCGTGTTGTGATTGGCCTTCCGGTTGCGGCGCCGTTTTTGCCGTTGAAGGGTTGAGTCCCATGGCTGGTGATGTTGCAGTGGTTTCGCTCAATGCAGCGAATGACAAGCTTCGCGAGCCTGTAAACATCTGCTCGAAGTCAGGACTCAGGCGGGCACTCTCATCAAATCCACCAAAAACTCACCTGTGTTTTGAGTGGTGAATTGAGGGTCTTCCATCGATGCTGGATGGAGACAGGTTTCGTCATGGATCCAATCAGCACTGCAGTCGTCATCGTCGCTCTTGTCGCACTGGCCTGCTGAAGGTCACCACTTGGGCTGACACCGTTCCTACCCGCCTGTTGCCTGCATCGTTTGCCAAGCTTCGATGGCGTTGTGTCTGAGCATTCTGCGGATGACTGGCTGACCGCTGCCGGTCAGTGACCGCGTCTCGACTTCCACCCACTGCGCATGCTGCGTTGGCATGTCGTTCTTGAAGCGACAGACCTTTTGCTCTTGGGCGCTCAGCAACCAACCCTCACCCTTTTTCGGAGGGTGCCTGTCGACAAGTGGTCTGTTCTTGTTGGGCATGACGTCAAGTTGGCGAAATAAGCCTGCGTGCTGCCACAAGACTTAAACCCTGAAACGACATCACTGAATGTGGGTAGACCATCTGGCCATTGCTCGTACGTGCTGAGCCATTGCTGAGCATCATTTTGTTTGTGGGGTGGCCGTGATCGGATATCGGTTGCATGTGCTGCAGCACGGTTTTGCAAAAGGCGCTTCTGCACTATCGCCACACAACACGTAGTGCAAAACTCAGTAATGCTGTCAACCTTGCGCCAGGTCCTACACGGATCGGAACGGACTACTTGGTGAAATTCAGTGGGGCCAAGGAGACTCGAACTCCTGACCCCCTGCATGCCATGCAGGTTTGACAAGGATTGAGAAGTCAGGCCAACACTAGGTAGAAGTCAGTTGGGTCAACCTGATCATCGGCGGCAATGGTGCTGGTGATGACAGCTATGACGGCGGCTCTGACATTGACACCATCAAATACACATCTGCCACTGACGACATCACAGTTGATCTCTCGCAGGGCACTGCAACATCAACCAACGGCGGCGATGCAGCAGGTATTGGCTCTGACACTCTCTCCAATATTGAAAACATTATTGGCGGCAACTACAACGATCAGCTGATTGGTGATGCTGCTGATAACAACATCAATGCAGGTACTGGCGACGACATAGTCGAGGCTGGTGATGGTAACGACCAGGTAGATGCTGGCGCTGGTAACGACCTGATCATCGGCGGCAATGGTGCTGGTGATGACAGCTATGACGGCGGCTCTGGAACAGATTCTCTCTATTACACCTCTGCTGCAGCAGGAATCACAGTTGATTTGCTCAAGGGAACGGCTACCTCAACATCAGGAGGTGATAAAGCCAAGATCGGTACTGACAAAATTACCAGCGTTGAAAATCTGATCGCTGGTAACTATTCAGATCAACTAACCGGCACCAATGGCAGCAATACCATTCAGGCTCTCTCAGGCAATGACTGGATTTATGCAGCGGCTGGTAATGACGTCATCAACGGTGGTTCAGGAAGTGACACTGCTGTTTTCTCAGGCAATAACAACAAGATCAACCTCAACACCACTAATTTGCAGAACACCGGTGATGGCAAAGATCAGCTGATCTCGATTGAAAATGTCAATGCTGGATCCGGTAATGACACCGTTACCGGCAACAAAGCCAAAAACACACTCAATGGCCAAAGCGGCAACGACAAGCTCTATGGAGCGGCTGGTAATGACAAATTAATCGGAGGTGCTGTAAATGATGTTCTTTTCGGTGGTTCTGGAGACGACATCATTGATGGAGGTATAGGATCAGATAAAATGAATGGAGGAAGTGGAAATGATGTTTTTGTTCTAAACAGCGGAGCAGGGTACGCAAAAATAATGGACTTCGATGTAGAAGAAGACTGGATATTGATTGATTCTGATTTTAATACTATGAGTGCTGTGGATTCCGGAAAAGATCTAAACATCTTTGAAGTCAATGATCTCGTCGCAAAAGTGATAGGCTTAGCTGGCACGAATCTCGTCAATAATGGAGAAGGCTATGTATCTCTGGATAGAGCCTGAAGCTATTGCAAGGCGGCTGAAAGCAATAAAAATAACTTGAAGGGAAAAGCAGGGGCGTTGAGTAGTCGCTATAGACCTTCCGACAAAACAACTGGACAAATTATTTATGACAAGAATTGGGGAGATGAAAACGGTCAAATTTCATGGAATATTGCTGTTAAAGATGGACGTTTATTTGGAAGCGGACAAGACAGCACTGCATGGAACAGTAGCAGCCTGAATGGAAGATTTTCAAATTTCTTTGAAATAGATCAAAATGCAAACATCATTAGCACTAAAAAAAATTGATGTCACAAACCAAATCGATTTAGCTCCCGATATAATTCTCACAGATGGTGGTTATGTCATCACTGGAGTTTCGCTCGGGGCAGATGGCTCCAACTCGAAACTCTATACTGATTTAAAAGCACTAAAACCAAGTGCTAATGAATCATTTGCCGAATACGGCTCAGTCTCCGTCAACCATACTTGGCAAGACGTTGCACTCTCTCTTGACTACATCAGCCCGGTCGTTATTACCTCTGATCCAACGTACAAAGGCGGTGATCCGGTTGTAGTACGCCTGAAAAATATTGATTCTGATTCATTCCAGATCAAACTCCAGGAGCCCAAATACAAAGACGGTCGCCACGTCAACGAAACCATCTCCTATGTCGTGATGGAAGAAGGCACCTGGGAGCTATCCGATGGCACCACCATCGAAGCAGGAGTGCTCAACACCAACAAACTCTCCACCCAAGGAGGCGAGACCGTTGCACTTGATGATGCCTTTGGATCGGATGCCTCTGTTGCTGTCTTAACGCAGACCCAGACTTACAACGGAGGTGACTGGGTCACCAGCAGGACAGACAGCATCATTGAAGGCGGAGTTACTGCAGATCAATTCACCCACCAAGCCAAGCGGCATTCTTTTGAAACTGAATTTGATTCAGCTCCAACACTGCTGACCAAGCTTGATTCCTTTGATGGTGGCGACAATGCCAACTCAAGGATCCAATCAGTGGATGCCGCTGGTTTTACAGCCATGGTCATCGAGGAACAATCTCGTGACTTTGAGATGGGCCAAACCACTGAGTCTTTGTCCTACCTCGCCTTGGAAGGTGATTCCGGAACCCTCAGCGGTATCGCTGTCATCTGATTCACCAGTAACTAAAAACAGCTCTTACTCAGCCCCGTCTAGCGCTGGGTTTTTGCTGTCCTGGAGCCTTGGTGTGACCAGCTTCCGAGTGAGCTAAAGCCAGTCAGGCACTGAGTTCTGAGCCATTAACCACAGTCTCACCAGAACTTCGCGCCCTCTACACCAGAGCTGTGCAGTGGGGTTCACCAGAAGGGCTGTGACCTTGAAGGAGTCGAGGGGGCAGCACTCCCAAACAGCCACTCCTCAAAGCCATGACGGTCAAGTCCCTCTTCCTCTACACCCTTGCCCTCGCGCTGGGTATTGGCGCAGTCACGCATGCCAAAACTCTGTTGATCGAGCAGGGACCTCAGGAGGTCGCTCAAATCGAGGGATTGGACTACGTCATTAGCCATGAGATCGAGCAATGGCACCGTTGGAATCCGTGATGGGATTCACCACTCGGATTGAAGCGGGTTAATTCAGGTTTGTTTGCGTGAGCTTCCACACTGCGTTTACTGGGATCTCAGGACCAACCTGCAGATCCTCTGGCTCTTTGAACACCACACGCCAATCAGCCACGCGACAAGGCACGTAGTCAGAACGCTCGATGCGAACACCGCCCAGGACTGACGGCGCTCCATAGAACCCGCTCACCCAGAGCCCCGCCCAGTGCGGGGTTTTTTATTGCTGATCAGTGGATGGGTTCTGGAAGCTTTTCCGAAGTTGCTTGATCGCCTTCAAGCTAAACACAAGCATATGTCTCGTCAAATTTCATGAATCGCAGTCTTCAAGTTCTCATGAAGCTTTCAATATGGGGACCCACTTTTGTTGTTAATGAATATACTGAAGTGCTTGCTGTCACAAATAATGTATGCCAATCAGATCCGCCCCAATGAAGGTTGGCGGTATGCTCGGGGATTTCAATTATTCCAAGCTGCTCACCTTTTGGATTGAAAATCCAGAGCCCTCCTGGTCCTGTGACCCAAATATTTCCGTTTTCATCACACTTCATTCCGTCCGGTACTCCTCCTTCGAAAGTGCCATCACCAATGTTCCTTGCAAAAGCTTTCTTATCGTATAGGCTTCCATCAGGAGCTACTTTGTAGACATCTATTAAAGCTCTAGGTGAGTCATTAATATAGAACAACGATTCGTCTGGGGAGAAGCACAATCCATTTGGCTGCTGATAGCAATTTTTATCGACCAGAAGTTCAAGTTCTCGATTTGCGCTCACACGAAAAACACCTTGGAAGTCCAGATCCTGAGGTCGTTCCTCACCTGACCAAGGCAATCGTCCATATGTAGGATCAGAAAAATAGATTGAATCATCTGACCGACAACAAATATCATTAGGGCTGTTCAGCTCCTTTCCTTCAAAATGTGTCGCTAAAACTTCTCGACGCCCATCTTCACCTTCCAAGACCACTGACGCACTAAGATGCTCGCAAACTAAAAGATTTAAATCTGAATTGTAAGTCATTCCGTTGCATTTGCTGGAAGGTTTTCGAATTACTCTTATCGCTTCATTCGATGAGTATTGAAGACGTGAATTTCCAGGGATATCAGAAAAAAGTAGGTGGTGATCGCGAGGATGCCAGATTGGCCCTTCGGTGAACTCGAATCCGGATGCAACACGCTGAATTTGAACCTCTGTGTCAACAAGGTCTCTCATTTGGTTAGAAAAAACCTTGATCATGCAATTGACTCCTATCTGATTCACATAGTGACGTTGTTCTATTGATAGCAAATTAGAGTACATTTGGCTTTGCGATCCTTAAAACACATGTAATCGAAAAGGTTCCTAAAGATCAGAAGACTGACGATAGAATCACTAGGCAGGAGCTTTTTAACCTCGAATGGAAAAACTCTAGGTGCTTTCTCTATTAGAAATCACCCGCAAAGGGGGATGTGGAGCGAGCCCAAATGGCCTATTGATGGAGTGTGACGACGAGAGTTCACAGCTGACGGTTTACCTAAACTTTTTTAGAGAATTATCTAAGTCCGGGAATCACATGGGTGACGTGCTCCCCACAAAGATAGCGGCATTTCTGCCCCCTCCTACTCATGAGAACTTTCTCCTCTCCAAAGGCAGACGTTTCTCGAAAATATTTTTTTAATTCTAATTAAACCCAACCAACAAGGATGTTTTGGGGAATACAACTCAAAGAATCGACACAGAATTACTTGTTATTGATTATCAGGCCGCGTGGGGCATTAAGAAGATGTTCAACTGGCCTGGATTACATGCTAGCGAGGTTGGTGTTGACCGACCTGATCACTGTTGTATCCACATCAGCGATCTGAAAGAGGTTGCGCACAAAAGGTACCATTGCTGCTCTCCTCATTTCTCAATTCTGATCTGGTCTCGGATCAAGTCCGGTAATCGTGTGGTGCTAATTGACTGCATGTTTTTCAGGCAGTGTGATTCCTTTAGATTCTTACCTTTCTATTGCTTATCTTTGCCAATACTCATAGGTTTCTCAGAAAAATAAGAGGTTTAATCAATAACTTCCAGTTATCTATCTGATTTGCGATGTCACTCTCCCGACGCGAGTTGATTGCAAGTGCTGGACTTACCGGAATTGCGGCGATTGGATTAAATCACAGCAGCTTTGCTAGTGAACTTCCTGATCAGGTCGATGTCGTTGTGGTGGGCGCTGGTCTTTCAGGATTAATGGCGGCTCGGCAACTAAAACAAAACGGAAAGAATATTCATATCCTTGAGGCTAGAAATCGTACAGGAGGGCGGATGGTTCGAAAACTTACCGACTCCGGCCACTTTGTCGATTTAGGTGGACAGTGGGGTGGTCAATCTCATCATCGCTTTCGCGAGCTTGTGAGTGAACTTGGTCTTGAAACATTTCCAGTTTACAAAGAGGGCAAGGCATCTCTTGTTTGGAATAATAAAAATACTTTAGCCGATGTAGCTGCTGATTATGATGAAGGATTACTGTTTCTAGATTCTGACCAAATTGGTCAAACCCAAGAAGAAGTTGACAAAGCAAAATCAACTTTAAAATTGTATCAAGAACTTGTTAAGACCGTTGACCACGGTGCTCCGTGGAAGACTCCAAATGCTGTTGAGCTTGATCGTATTACAATTGAATCTTGGCTAAAGCGACATAGCGACTCGCCATTAAGTACTTTTATGTTGGAGATATTATCTAATGTCGGGGGATCTGGTGGTTTTGATGTTTGGGATGCATCGATGCTTCATTCAATCTGGACTCAGGCAATTTCACCTCAGCGGGATTATCCGGAATCTTGGCTCATTAAAGGTGCTGCTGGACAGGTCGCAGAGCTTTTGACTGAAGAATTGACTGACCATATTACTCTAAATTCACCTGTAATCTGTATCGAGCAGGATGATAACAGTGTTCAGGTCACTGATGGATATGGTCGCAAAATATTCGCTAAGGCGGCTATTGTTGCAATTCCTCCACCGTTGAGGCAGCGTATATCCTTTCGACCTGCTTTGCGTGCTGAGACCAGATCATTTCTGCAACGTAATCCAATGGGTTCGATGATTAAAGTATTAGCTATATATGATAAAGCTTTTTGGCGTCAAAAAGGGATGAGTGGTCTTGGCATCGGAAATCAAAATACTCTCCAGTTCATGGCAGATAGTTCACCTCCGGACGGAAATCCTGGTGTTATAGCAAGCTTTATTACTGCTGGTCGAGCTGTTGAATTTCAGCAACTTACTGATAATCAGCAGAAGTCATCTGTTCTATCTGATTTAGCAGCGTATTTCGGTCCTGATGCTGCACAACCTAAGGAGCTTATTTTGCAAAACTGGAATCAAGAGGATTGGTCTAGTGGTGCATTCACCAGCTATGTAACTCCAGGAGCTTGGACGACCTACGGAGAGTATTGGCAGGAGCCTCATGGCAGAGTTCATTGGGCTGGTACAGAAGCGTCAACGAGATGGAGAGGCTATCTAGAGGGTGCTCTTGAAGCCGCTGCTCATGCCGCAGATTCCATCCGCCGACATATTTAGTATTTAATTATTAATTCATAAGGGCTGTGTTGGTCATAAGCCATCTTTTAGGCTTTCATTCATGACATAAAAGTGATCACCCAAGCTTTATTCATTTATCTTCTTCCCAAAAAGATCATTAAGATAAGATCCTTCCAAGTAGAAAGCTCTATTGACATAGAATTACTCATACAACTCTCCTTTAATTTGCTACGCAGTATCAGCCTGCCTTAGAGCATCTGTTGCTGAATCGACATCACCATTCCTTTCTTTTAATTGCTGCGCTGCTCTCAGCTTCCAACTCTCCAGCTTCCTTTGTCTCAGCTCCAGTCTGTTGCTATTATTTTTCAAGTTCTACTTCCAATTGCAGAGGGAAAAAATTGTCTTTAAAAAGGCTGTGTCATTTATTTGTTGGAAGCTGTTTCTGAACTTATGGCTCATGAAGTTGCAACTATCAATGCTCGTGAGTAGCTTTTGGAATATTCATCGACGACAGTCGGTATCGCGAAACGCTGAACTTCTGGAGTGTTTTTTCTTTCAAAAACAACACCATTAAATTCGTGACATCAGTCAGTCTGATGGGTCTCTCTTTCTGCTTTAGACACAGTAAACACCTACTCCATTTACCAATCCTTGTAGGGACTTTGACCGGTCTGGAACGTGGTGCAAGTTGCCATGATCAGGAAACTCGTATGCTCTTAGGGGGCTTGTTGGTTATAAAGCCCGTTATCGACAATCACCCTCTAAGACAACGCCTGTACTAGAAAATGGGAAGGTCCACTCAAGCTTGCTTCGCGAGACTAGGCTAGATCAGATGGTGCATTGAACACGGGTGGTTACTCTGTTGGTCATGGCTAAGTCTTCTTTGCTTGCCAATCACCAATGTTTTTAGGAAGACTCATATCCTTTCTTAAAAAAGCCAAAGGAGATGCTAATATTTTGGAAAAAATGAAAGCAGATAATTCTTCTAAAGACGTGGCGGATATAGCTAAATAATGCGGTATTAATTTATTTCTGATGAGATTGATCTGTTCAACAATAACGATTTCGAATACGTGGCTCGCTGAGGTCGTGCAGGCATCGGATGTGAATTGATTCATGCAAATAAGAATAATCGATACAGTCAAAATTGGTTAAAAGTTTTGGTCAAGATCAAAGACGGACGCAAGCTCAATACCATCGGAATACTGCAAGCGATTAAGTAATCGCGCAGATTCGAAAGAAAGAATGCAAAGCTTGCAGACATGTATTTCTGTAAGCAATAAGTGTCAAATGCTTACAACCTGTCACTTTGTAGACAAAGCAAACTCTCATCAGAAATTCAACCAGCTCAAATATGTTGATGCAATCTCTGCAGGCATCTTGTGGAAACACGTTGCATTGCGATGCATTTTGATCAAGGGCTTGATTCGATTCACTCAACACTGAACGAATTAGAGGAGCATCTGGCTGACGAGAAAGACAAGTTTATTGGCTACCCCTGTAATGCGGACTTCAATTACGAAGCCCTCTACCGATTTCTGGCTTATCCCATTAACAACATTGGCGACCCATATGTCCCTAGCAACTATCACCTCAATACCCATCACTTTGAGCTTGAGGTTCTCAAATTCTTTGAAGAAATGACTAATGCTCCTGTAGGGGAAACCTGGGGTTATGTCACCAACGGCGGCACAGAGGGAAACCACTATGGGCTGTTTTTGGCTAGGGAGATCCTGCCTGATGGCATCGTCTATTACTCACAAGAAACCCATTATTCCGTTGGAAAAATCCTGCGTTGCTTGAACCTGCCAAGCATCATGATCCGTTCCAATCAAGACGGAACAATGGACCTTAATGATCTGCGCGAGAGTCTGCGGCTTAATCGCAAAAGCCCGCCGATTATTTGTGCCAATATTGGCACAACGATGAAAGGAGCTGTTGATGATATCGATGGTATCAACGCCATTTTTCAAGACCTGGCGATTCCCCGGAAATACCTACATGCCGATTGTGCGCTTAGCGGAATGATTCTGCCGTTTATTAAAGACGCACCGGCCTGGAACTTTGCCCACGGCATTGACAGCCTTTCGATCAGTGGCCACAAGATGATCGGTTCACCGATCCCGTGCGGTGTTGTTTTGGCTAAGAAAGACAATATGACGCGAATTGCACAGAGTGTGGAATACATCGGTTCGATGGATACAACCTTGACCGGATCTCGGAACGGGATTGCCCCCCTGTTCCTCTGGTATGCCATCAAGACGTATGGTCAATCAGGCTTTCGCCAACTGATTCAGCAGTGCCTTGAGCGCGCCGAGTATGCCGTTATTGAACTCAACAAAGCTGGGCAAAATGCCTGGAGGCACTCGTACTCCAACACAGTTGTATTTGACAGACCGTTGCAGTCCATCGTCGAGAGCTGGCAATTGGCAACTCATGGGCCTGTATCCCATCTGATCACCATGCCCAATGTCACCACTGATCAGGTGGATCGCTTGGTGGCCGACATCAAGGCTCAGCACGCAGCAGCAAGCGTGCCATCACCAAGCCGAACAGTTCCGACTGGCTTCACAAGCGTGCGAGCTCAGCCATCGCAAGAGATCATTTTGATTGGTAGCTCCAGTGTTGATCTTCTAGATGCTGTGGCGACGGCTATGGGCAATGCTGGAATTTCAATCGTTGACATGAAGTCCTCCTCCATCGACGAAGGCTGCCTGCTGATCTTGTCTGTAGAGGAGCGTGTGAAGGCGATTGAGATCATCAATCGACTGATCAATGAGAACAAGTACGGCTCAGCGCGTGTAGCCATTTGCGATCAAGACTCCTCTGTGATCAGCCAGATGAATTTCAGCCAGGCCGGGAATGACTCAGTTCTGGTGAAAATTGCCGACCATCCTGGTGCGCTTGGATCACTCACCCATCGCTGCCAGGAAGCCGGAATCAAGCTGAATACAGCGCGCATAGTTTGGCGAGGAGACAAGTCGACAGTGCTGGAGCTCACCACGCCCAACTCAATCGAGCTGAGCAAGGTTCTCGATGCCTCTCAAATCCTGATGCTTCCAGCGCAGGGCTGAGACAGTGCTGCCAACAAAAGCCACCAAGGAGGACTCGTTCATGACGTACAAACGAACCATTGGCGTTGTCCTGTTTGAAGGCTTTGAACTGCTCGATGTGTTTGGCCCTTTGGAGATGTTCGGCCTGGCGACCGATCATTTCGAGATCCGTTTGATCTCCGAAAACGGAGGCGTTGTGGCCAGTCGCCAGGGCCCCAAAAGCGTCAGCGACGATTCGTTTCAGTCAGCGCCAGCCATTGATGTGCTGCTAGTACCCGGCGGCACAGGCACCAGAAGAGAAGTCGACAACCCAGTGCTGCTCGAGTGGTTGAAGGCCCGTGCGCAGCAAGCCGAACTGGTTGCCTCGGTCTGCACCGGTAGCGCCCTGATGGCCAAAGCCGGGGTGCTCGATGGGGTCTGCGCCACGAGCAACAAGTTGGCTTTTGCTTGGGCTTGCTCTCAAAGCGAAAAGGTGCACTGGCAACCGCAAGCCCGCTGGGTAGAAGACGGCAAGTTCTTCACTTCATCGGGTGTATCGGCTGGCATTGATATGTCTCTCGCGGTGATTGCCAAGCTGGTCAGCAGTCAGGTCGCTGAGCAGGCTGCCAACTTTGCTGAATACGACTGGCACCGCGATCCTGATTGGGACCCCTTTGCCTCAGTCGTAAGTCCGTTTGAATCTGCCTGAGCCATTGTCTACCTCACACCAACTACACATCGCCACTTCGGCGGGCACCGCTTCCACCCACCCGATTTCTGCTTGGTTTCCCATGCCTCAATGGCGTTATGTCTGTAGTGGCCTGGGCTATATCTACATTACCTGTGATGAAAACCACTAATAACTGGTCACTTTTTTCTCAATGGAGAAATATCTCAATCTGAAGCATCAAGACGCTTCACTTCCTCTACAAACTTTTCTCCACTGTGAGAATGCTCCCGATGTTTTTCGTTGGGATTGCTGTGTCGTTCCTCTGCACTGCCTTGCTTCAGCGGCTCTTTCTCTCGATGTACAGGATCAAGACGTTCAAGATCAGCTTTGTTTGGGCGTCTGCCGGTTTGATGATGTTCGTTACTC
Source organism: Synechococcus sp. MIT S9509 (assembly GCF_047303035.1). Classification (NCBI taxonomy): domain Bacteria; kingdom Bacillati; phylum Cyanobacteriota; class Cyanophyceae; order Synechococcales; family Synechococcaceae; genus Synechococcus; species Synechococcus sp. MIT S9509. The sequence continues at coordinate 273,043 of NZ_CP138940.1, forward strand.
ATATCAGTTGCTCTCCCTGCGAAATGAGGCTGGCCCCTGGTCCTTCATAAGTTCACTTGTTTCGTTATCAATTTTCTTGAGCGCTTCATCGTTAATAGTATTTGTTGACAAGTGATTCACGCTGCGATTTCGCTCTACTTCGACGTTAAGCGAACCAGCTTTAGTGCGATGTTGTTGATCACTCTTGTGACGCTTCGCATCTTGGCTCTGATTCATCGGGGTGAATTCAGCTCTCCATTACATAGCCAAACCTGAATCCACTGCCACTTTCTTCTCAGAGACCTCTAAGAGATGCCAATAATTTGCTCGTCCATGCCCAGAGCTTGTGGTTCACAATACTTTCAGCCACCTGACTTCTGCATGGTCTCCAGGCTCGGCGTTTGATCACCAAGCAGCTTCAGTAACTGTCCATCCACAACGCTGAAGCTCTTTCCAAAGAGCGACGGCATCCTCGTAGCGCATGTTCCGGCGTGTCTTGAGAAGCGGCGGATGAGCTTCTGGCATGTCTTTGATGTGGTCAACGATCACAAAGACGTCATCTGCTGATCCACTGGAGTTCAGATCGGGAAGGAAGCTGACCTTCTGGCACTTGCTCGCGTTAGTCAGCCAACCTTCCATTTGATGTGGTCTCAACAAACAAAAGCTACGAGCACCTTTGATCCTTTGGGGGGATGCGGCTTCACCACCCTTTCAGCGACGGTGTGTGAGTTCGCAATCAATCAATGAAAGGTCTCGGTCGTGTTGTTATCGGTTCTGCTGTTGGCGGTCTTGTGGGTGCGGCGGCGTTCTTCGCAGTCGACGGTCTGATGCCATCAGCTGTTGATGCAGTTCCCACACACCTGACGTATGAGGACACCACTTCAACGTGGAATGGTTCCCCGCATGAATTACATACACGTCAGATATTTTTTGATATTGACACAAACAAGGCAATTTAATGACTCTTGATTTCGTCTCAAGGCGGTCTTCTTGCAAAGTGGACAATATCGCTGCAAGATCAAGGCTCATTGTTACATTAAGGCTCATTATGGGTCAGGGATTTAATTATCCCGTAATCTTCTTTGTAGATAATTTTAAGTCTATTGATTGATTCGCTTGTTAAATCTGCTTTTAGGTCGATGCTTGACTGTTTGTCGCTCTGCATAGTCTGTGGGATTTGCGTGAAATTTTCTGGTATTTCCAAAAGTTCATCTAAATAAGCTTTGACTTTCTTCATTCCTTCGGAATTGAGGTAAAATAACTTGTAATTCCCTTCGGGGTGGAGGAAGCGCTTTTGTGGCAAGAAATGATTATCACACCAGCCATTTCTTTTGAAGCTTGCCTCAAGATATGTTGCGATAAACTCATTTACGCTTATTTGCCTCAGTTTTGATCCTGGCTCGTCCATTTGAAATAAATATGCGCTAATAAATCTGTTTATTGGGTCCCTGAGTATTGCAAAGAAATCGGTAAAGAAATTTGATGGAAAGAGGCGCCTGAGAGAAGCCCCGTCTATGTGCTGTGGAGAAGAATTGTTCCATGGTGACTGGGCTCGATGGGTAGCAAAGCTGCAATCAAGAAAAGCATGTCTTGTAATTCTCGTAGATAAAATATATTTTTCGACGGATGTGCCCCCTGTTTTGGGAATGTGGGCGAAGTGAATAATTTTTTTTGAGGTTACAAAGATAGGCATTGTGTAAGTGGGGCTGGTGCCATTTTTTTTGCTGTTGGAGTTTGGTTTTTATAAGGCTTCAACAGAGCATATGCATCTGTGCTCTTGGGTTTGACTCTGGAAAGCGTATTTCTGCGTTGTTGATTTTAATCCATCCGGGCAAAAAGATTAGCGAAATTGGCGTTAATCAAGGCATCAACGAACCAGACGCTATTGTCGCCAACAGAGAGAGGCAGGAACCCACCAATGCCAGCTTTATTCGGTGTTCCTGCACCTTGCAATGCTCCCTGGAACCCAAAGGTTGGCTTCACCACATCCTTGAGGCTGATGCTCATCACATCACCGAGATCCTCAGTATTGCCGTCCTGCGCCTTCAAAGGCAGCGGGGCGATAGCAACAGCAGAAGCCAGCAGTCCAATCGAGAGGCGGCGAAGCATGGATCAGGCATTAGTCCGCGCATGATGCCGGTCTTTGCTTGGTTGCGCTTGCAGTCGTCACCACTTAGGCGGGCATCGCTTCCACCCGCCTGACTTCTGCATGCGGGAACATTTAGCTTTCAGCTCAGCAGCTGTAGAGCTTGGAACTGGGTCGGAAGGCAGCCGCTGCAAATCCCTGCTACATCAACACAACCAGTCGCACTTCTATGGGCCTGTCTTGGTTGAAACCCTCTGCTGCTCTGTTGCTGGGGGCAGCCCTGATGGGTGCGGGCTTCCCTGAGCCGGATCCCAAAAGAATGGTGGGCACCTGGGTGCTCACTGATAACGAGAACGTGCCATTCAATTTGATCCTGCGGCCTGATGGCAGTTCTCTCACGGTGACCGGCAAACGCCACCCCGATGTCGGTACTTCGCAGCGGATGACACGTAACCAACTTCTCGAGAACGGTAACTGGCAGACCTGGGGTAATGGCATCCGCTCTACCTATTCAGATGGCTGGACTGACACGATCCAGATCGGCCCTGCAGGAGCGGTGCAGTGGTCATGGAAGCCAGGATCTTCACTGAATGACGGCCCTAGCAATCACGGCAAAGCTGTGCAGCTGAAAAGCCCGGTAATGAACTGGGTGGGGGCCTACAAGCTAGAGCCCATGCAGCAAGAAAAGCCGCCCTATCTGGCAGTTCTCACCTCCTCAGGGATGGCCTTCAACAACATCGATCAGGTGGCTGATGGTTCCTGGTCGCTGACAGGCAACGGCAGCGTGCTGATCAAGTGGACCAGCGGCTGGCGCAGCCTGATCAAGCCAACCGCTAATGGCATCCCTGGCCCTGAGGAGAGCTTTGCAGTGCAGCATTGGCGCCCCGGGGTGCCAACCAGCAAGCCAGCCAACGCCAACCGCAGCGGTGTTCGGCTCTAATCGCCAGTGATGCAAACGCGGCAGGCCGTTACCAAGCATCTCTGCCTTCCTGGTGGTTCATCAACCAGCTGACACCGTTCTTTGGTGCGTGGCGGTCAACAAGTGGGCGGTCCTTGTTTGGCATGACGCCACGATGGCGAAACCTCAACATCAGCTGCTGCTAGCGGGGCTTCAGAGGCTCAGCACCACTTCCCGCATGAGAACGAGATCGCTTGTCTTCATTGCTGCGATCTGATTGACAGTGGTTCCGATCTGATCCAGCGGTTACTGAACTAATCAGTAGCCGCCAAAAGCAGCTCCAACTCTCCAATTCCGCAGATACAGCCGTTCCGCTCGCCATCACATGGCTCCATGTTGGGATGCCCCTTGGCACAGGACTCAGAGCAGAAATGCTGCCCACCAATCCTAATTGACCTCGATTCTTCAACGCTGCGCTTGCAAAGCGAGCAGTCGCACAAAAGTAAAACTGCAGTCATCACACAACTCTTGGTAACAACTCGTCAGGTCTATTGCATTCAGGGCATCGTTTCTTTGGCGGCTTACCGAACACTTAGCGTTAACTTATCGAAACTGATTCTCAGCAGCAGATTTGCACTCTTGATTGTGATTCTCAAAAACATATTTGGCATTCTTGAATGTGATTCTCAAAAGCATATTTTGATCCACTAATGTTCGGTTTTTACGCATATCTTTCGCTCTTTTGTGATGTAGAACTGATTCATCCCTCTCAGAGGAAGAGACATGACAGCTTCACAAATCCAAGCCCCCATCGAAGTCCCCACCGGTCCCGCAGGCCGTGCCATGGCCGAGCCCATGTCGGCCGAAATGCTCGACCTGATGGAAGCCCATCTCAACCTCGAGCGTCAGTCAGCTGCTGATTACTTCGCTGCTGCTGTCTGGTTTGCTGAGCGTGAGCTGACCGGCTTTGCCGAGCATCTCCGTGATGAGGCCAAACAGGAACAGGAGCATGCCGCCAAATTCGCCGACTATCTGATCAGCAGAGGTCAACGCCCTGTGCTCGACACCATCGAGCCACCCCGTCAGCAGTGGACTGGCGTGGAGCAGGTGATCGCCAATGTCTTCAAGATGGAGGCTGATGTGACCGCCTCGGTGCTGCAGCTTTATGACACTGCAGAAAAGGACATTGACCGCCGCACCACGGTGTTCCTGGATCCCATCGTTGATGATCAACGTCTCTCTGAGCACGAGGCCGCTTACCTGCTGGGTCGCGTCAAGTTCGCTGCAGAAAACCCTGCTGCTGTGATGATCATCGACGCTGAACTGAGAGAAGGCGAGGCCGAACCCGCCAAACTCGAAGGCTGATCAATCAGCTCAAAGTCCCACCTGCCAATCCAGTTCACCATCCCTGCAGCCCCGCCCAGCGCGGGGCTTTTGATTGCTGAGTCGGACCATGGCCAGCTGCTGTTGCTACTGACCTCAACGGTGATTCACCTTCCAGATGACCGTTATCAGACTCTGAGAGTTGAATCACACGCAGCCTGATGCAGTCGGTCTCAGCAGAGCAATTCGAACTGGCGTTGTCTCTGGGATTGTCGGCACTGGATTGGGTTCATGAGTCGAACGACGAAAAATCAATGAGGTCTCTGGCGAACTTCGCGACTGGTCTTGACGTCTGGACTCAGATGTTGGAACTGCAGTGGACTCAGCCATAAAAAAGACCCCACTGCTAGCGCAGTCGGGCCAGAGTGATGGGGAGTCATATTTTGGTATTACGAATACGCCTCGTCAACGCCACATATGGTGCACCTCATCTGAAATTGATGACAGGGTGTTCTCAAATACCTATCTCAGTCAATAAATCCCTACTCTTGCCACATCAAGGCCGGGTGATGGGGATTGTCCGAGTCAAGATTTAAGCCACTGCTAAGGCGGTGGCTTTTTTAATTGCTTGAGACTCATGCTCCTTATGCGTACCCCCTAGCTTCGACGCTTTCAAATGCAGCGGTGACAATGCATTGCAGCAGCCAGCCAGGAAGACGCGCTCGGGGAGGTATTGCACGGGACACCCGGTCAGCCGGTGGCGAGCTAGCTGATTGTGAGATACACCCCTTCGATCAGCTCATGAGCGAGAACATCCAGGGACTACTCCTCGGCATTAACGAGCTGGCCACAAGTGCCGCAGCAGAGGGTAATGAGATCCGACTAGTCGCGGCCTGCGAGGTGATCCGAAATAGGGGCGCGGAATCCTTTTGCTGGATTGCTTCGTTTGCTGAGCCGGAGGAGGGCTATCCAGAAGCGCTTTTCTCGGGCTGACCGCTGCTGCGTAATGGTCTTGTCTCGACAACAACCTACTGCGCGTGTGCGGTTGGATTGGCATTGGTGAAGCTGCAGACCTTCTGCTCCTGAGGGTTCACCAGCCAGCCGACACCGGCTTTCGGTGCATGGCGATCAACTAGCGGGCGGTCCTTGTTCGGCTTGACGCCACGATGGCGAAACAGCTGCTGCTGCGGCAGGCAGCTCATCAATGGTGGCTATGGCGCCGTTGATTGGTGACTTGGTGCAAAAACCATGACCGCTGCCACCGTTTTGCACCAATGGGGTTTGTCCACTTGGTGAGAATCCAGTGGAGCCAAGGAGACTCGAACTCCTGACCCCCTGCATGCCATGCAGGTGCTCTACCAGCTGAGCTATGGCCCCAGAAACGACGGAAAGGAATGATCCTTACCGCTGTCGCGTCGAAGCTTACACCGGCAATGCCCCCTGCAGGCAAACGCTTACATCTGCCGCCATACGGCAGCGAGTTTTCCCTGAACCTGCACCTGGTCGGCAGGCAATTCGATCGGGTCGTAGGCAGGATTCGCCGCTTCCAAGCGCACCGTGAGTCCATCGCAGTGGAAATGCTTCAGCGTGGTGCCGCTGCCAGGCACCAGGGCGCTGACGATCGTGCCCTGTCTCAAACGAGCAGCATCACTGACTGGTTCCATCAACACGACATCACCGTCGGCGATGTGTGCATCAACCATCGAATCGCCGTTCACGGTGAGAGCGAACAAGCCACGGGTTTCGAGGACGGGCGCAAGATCCAAACGATCCTGAACATCGTCAAACGTTTCCACCAAACCACCAGCTGCAACAGCACCAAGCACCGGAATTCCAGAGGCAATCCCGCCCAACAGCTGAAGGGTGCGGGCCTGCCCCTCCTGCCAGGTGATCCAGCCTTTCTGTTGTAAGTGCCGTAAACGGCTCTGCACCGGTGCTGGTGATCTCAGGCCCATGGCCTGCATCATCTGGCGTATGGATGGGCTGTGATGGTGGCAGCCGATGTAATCGGAGAGCCAGTCATAGAGCTCCTGTTGAGCAGTGGTCAACGGCTCGGGGGATCCAGCAGACACCGGCAATTCATCTGTTCGTCAATACATTTGTACCTGTCGAAGCCTGGGATGGCAAGGGTTCAGCCGGGTGTTGGTAAAGCGCAGATCCAGGCAACTTTGTCTGAAGTGTCTTCGCGGCCTACGTAATCAAGCCACTGCCCAGGAGAGTTGCTGCGTTGCAGCCTTTTCTGGTTGCAGAGCGCTCGCATTCTCAACTCCCGCACTTCCCAGGTCTGCTTTCCCTGACGCTGCATCAGAAGTGCAGCATCAAACTCAACACCGGCTGCCGTCCGTGCTGGGTCACTCAGATATTCACCAGCTTTCAGATTTGGTGAGTCCAAGGCTTCCATGAACATCCATGGGCCTTCAGACAACTTCCCCGATGTCTGGAGCGTCTGGCGGGTCTGACTCCAGAACGGCGGCTCCGGTGAAGGCGTCCAGGTTTCGGCAAGTCCTGGAGCACTACCCAGGGTGATGCCGAGTGCTACGGCTCCGCCTCGAATCAGATTGTTCATTGCTTGTCCTCCGGAGGGCGTTCCGACCTTTCCTGGATCAGTTTCGCCAGGATTTCCAATTTGGCGTTTTCAGACTCTGATGCTCTTGATGCCATCCAGGAACTGGCGACTTTCATCTGTGTGACCTGTTGCAGCAATGACAGCGCCGTTTGTCTGAGGGTTTCGAGGTCATCGCAGTCACGGATCAGCCGGCTCCACCGTTCTGTTTCAAACGACTGCTCAAGGCCTTGCTGAATTGGATCGATGCTCAAGATTCAGCCTCCCAGGTGAGCATCGGGTCAGGTTCCCCACTGCAGATGGCTTGCGCACGGAGATAAAAAGCACTTTCCCTGTCGCCGGCAGCTTCGAGGGAGTCGAGAACCTTCTGCCAGTTGTCTCGTTCCTGCTGGTCCATTGCTCAGTTCTTGGGAAAATCGACCCTAGAGGCTTTTCAAGAACATCAAGGTCCGATCAGCCACTGTTTTCCACTCAGCGTCAGCAGTGATCACGTGACCACTGCCTCTGAGCCAGTGCACTTCCACATGCTCGGATCCGCTCCGATGTTTCAGCAATTGCACCCCGCGTCGCGTGATCACTTTGTCGAGAGTGCTGGCCATCACCAGCAGAGGTTGATGGAGGTGGTCGAGATGTTTCCTTGTGGAAGCGATTAGATCCAGTACGCGCACGCTGCAACGACTGGGCCAGCGGGAATAGTTCCAGAGGCGCTCAGCTGTTGTTGGATCAACGAAATCATCTGCAGGACGCCGCACCGAAGGCAGAAGCAGAGCCAAAACCGGAGCGATCCAGGCGCGAAGATCTCCACTCATGATCGGCGGTGAGTAAGTGATCACCGCCTCAACTTCTGGCCGCTTCATTCCCACTTGAATCGCGAGAATCGACCCGAGGGACAAGCCCGCCACCACGACGCGCTGCCCCTGATCGAGCAGCCGGCCAACCACGGCATCAATCTGTGCCACCCACTGGCTCGGTTGCACTGGCATCAGATCTTCAAGGCAGGTTCCATGGCCAGCGAGCAGGGGTGCCTCCACGCCAAAACCCTCGGCATGTAATGCCTCAGCCAGCAGCGAAAACTCCGCAGGAGACCCGGTGTAGCCGTGGATCAGCACAACGGTGATCGGCCCCCCAGGCAGCGAGAAAGGCTCAGGAGAAGCCGCCATGCTCTCAGCAAGATCCATGCGTTGAATTCTGGCGAATCCATGAGCCTTGATTGATCGAAAAAGACAGCCGCGCAGCTTCTGAGCTGCGCAGCAATCACAGAAGCCTTCTCTGTTGCTAAGTCCAGAGAAGATTGATCAACCGCAGATGCGTTCCATGCAACGAATCAGCAAGCTCGTCTCAATCCTGCTGATCTTCAGTGCCCTTGGATGTGGAAAAGACGCTGTCACAGACAAGGCAGTCACTGAAAAGGTAGCCCCTGAAAACACTGTCAACCCTGAACAAGCCTCTGATTCGGTAACAGCCTCTGCTCCTGAACCAACAGCCAACTCTGAACAAGTCAGCCCCTCTGAAAAAATCGCCGCTTCCAAAACAGCCGCCGATTCTGTCAAGGCGGCTAGCTCCAACAGTGCGCCTCAAGACGACAAGCAGGAAGCTGAGAGAGTGCAGGGTCAGGCCTCCTGGTATGGACCAGGTTTTTACGGAAAGAAAACCACCAGCGGAGAAATCCTCAAGCAAGGAACTCTGACTGCAGCCCATAGCAGCCTGCCGATGGGTACAAAAGTGAAAGTCACACGCCTCGATAACAACAAAAGCGTGATGGTTGTCATCAATGACCGCAAACCGTTCAAGCAAGGCACGGTGATTGATCTTGCCCACGGTTCGGCTACGGCTCTCGACGTTGACGATGACGGCAAGACATCGGTGGAAATCGAAGTGATTGACTGAATTTGGGCTGCAACCTGAGCTGGAAACCTCATCGACCGTTGTCTGTGACGCTGCTGAAGGGAAACTCTTTCATTGACACGTTTATGGATTAATTCAGTTAAAGTAAATTCGATATATCATGGTTTTATGTTATGAAACGGTCTGGTATTGACTATTTGCTGCAATTCAGCAAAATTCAGCAAAATCAGTGTATCGGAGATGTCGAAGCTGTTGATTTTAAAGTTCTAGGGGATGGAACTCAGATGGGCCATCTGATCATCTCATGTGAGTGTAAAAAATATTTAAAGAGATTTGATGTTCAGGCAAGTGTGCTGAATTGGAAAATATCAAAATTTCTCAAGGGGTCGATTGAATGCCTTGATTATGCAAGCATTAAAAGCTATCAGTTCGGTTCAAGTGATGTTCAAAACTTCTGAAGACGGATAGAGGTTTTGACCTGAAATCACTTGACAAGAATGATTACCAAACGGCCTCGCAATGAGTCCAGCCAATATTTTGAAGCTCCTTGTACAAGGAGATAGCATCTTCATAGCGCATGTTTCTTCTTGACTTCAGGAGAGCAGGTTGATCCTGAGCGACTCTTCTGCCGTGATCAACAAGAACGCGAATATCTTTATGTCCACTTTGAGGCTCTCTGTGAAACCTAACTGCCCAGGATTTTTGAGGGTCCTTAAGCCAACCGTCCGTCATTAGTAGCTTGTAAGACAATCTTCTTTCTAACGCTATCCATGACCTTCTGCTTGGGTTTGTTACTACGGGAAAGCTTCTTAATTATCCCCTAAAGATTCTCTGAAGCCACCATATCTGGAGAATATGGGCGCACACGCCTTGAAATCACCAGCAATGGTGTCTCAACCGGGCAGCATCCACTGAAATCTTCTTCGGGTGATGCTGGAAACCTGCCCGATCAGGGCCATTCCATGACGGATTGAAAGTCAGACGTATTCTCTGAGTCGACTGAAGTGCCCGCTGAACCCGTAGAAGTCCACCCCCGTCACACTGTCGCTGTAGGTAGGGCATGGCTCAACATGATTTCAGCTCAGACAGCTGGCCAGTTTTCGCTCCGCCCTGCTGTGGTGGTGAACAGCACATGTTGCAATTCCATCAGCGTCACCCAACTGCTGGTCAGTCATGGCGGATACACCGCCCGTCTCCAGCAGAGTTTGATCAAAGGATTGTTCTGATTCGCGGCTTTCTTGTTTCATCTCAGCTGTAGCCACCATTGCGGGCCATGCAGTCAAAAGATCAACCTTGGATTCCACTGCCCTTTTTGCAGTGATCGGTTCAAGAGGGTCCGCCATTCGTTCGGCCGGATTCAGAGACAGCTGAGCATCTCGTCGATCCAGCGTCAGCAGGCTGAATCCGAACTAACAGTCGTAGATCAACTCCGACTGCTGCTCTCGTTTGCTGACGTCGCTTTCTTTCATTTGGGACTCGTCGTAGTCAATTGCTCGCAAGGAACAGGCCGGAGCTTTATAGGGCTTGCGTTGGCCATCTGTGATTTCAGTGCCGATTGACTGGGCCGAGGCGGTGCAGATAACAGTCAAAGGTGTTTCGCAACACCCTGTTGTTAACCATGGTCTGTTGGTGTGTCAGCCCTTGTTTGTGCTTTCCATGACGACAAGCGATCAACAAGCCCTGTGAGCTGCATTCCAATGAGCGAAGGTTCATTCAGCTCTGGTTGTTACTTGTCAACACATCAGGTTCTTGGTGGAATATTCAAGGCAGGCCCAGTTCTATATCGTTGCCATGAATCCTGAATGGGAGAGCGATGGAAGAAACCTTTGCGGCTACATCAATGTAAACATTAGTGGTTGATCGACTTGAGTCCTGTTTTCAATCTCATTTGTAGAAGGCCTTGGCTTTTTGTTTGTAGGGGGCCTGGAGTAGCTTTTAATTTGATGAGTCAATGGTGTTTGCTTTGAATGACTTCGCGGTTGACCAAAATGTTGACGGGTTGACCTGAGTTCCGGTCTTCAGGTCTTCAGGTCAGGAGTTCTGGTTCCTGTGTGATCAATTGATCAGCCAATACGCGATCAACCGCACTAAGACCCAAAGAAGAAAAGAGTGAGCGTTGATTCGTTGTTGTTTCTTTGTCCGACACTCGGGTTGGTTGAACGTGCCCCATGTCGTCGGGTTAGATCAATCCCAGAGCCTGCATGACCTGCAGCCGAATTCCTCCAAGTCGACTCCAGGCCCGCACCGCTTCTTCTTTGGATTGGTAGGGACGCCAGTCATCCTCTTCGATTCGTCTTTGCAGATGGCTTGCCACTCGTTCAGCCACTCTCATGTCGCTGGCGGCCTTCAGATTGAGGTTGTGAGCATTGAAAAAGTGTTCAGACGTCATCGTTCATTGCCTTTATGAGAATTGTGCTGCAAGGCATTGGAATCTGATTCAGGCATGTCTCCACGTTCCTCAGTTACTCTTTCGCCACGCGTTCCGTCGTTCTGCCATGGAAACGTTGGATCCCGTTTTGCTGAGCATCTTCGCGTTTGGCGTTGTCTCGACGACGACCGTCCTGGTGGTGTCGTTTCGTCGGGTCGACTCCAGCGAGAAGCAACGTGCGCAGTTCAATCGGATGCGCGGACGGCTCCATAGGCTCCTTCAGAATCGTTCCTGATCTGATCCCGTGCTGCTCATCCTTGTTGCAGGTGGTTTTTTAGCCGTACTGGCGCTCACGCAATGGTTGGTGAGGCGTTCGATGGACGATGGCGAGCATCATTGATGCCGAGCACTGGTGATGGTCAGCGTCTGGCGATGCCTCTGCCATTGCCGATCAGACCTGCATCAATGACCAGGCCAATCACAACAACCAATAATCCACTGAACGATTGAACGCCTCCGAAGGATGCTGTGGCCCAGCACAGGCCAAGTGTTGTTGTCGGCAGGAACACAAGGCCGAGCAGAGGCAGGACCGAACTGGGTATCGGCATGCCGGTGAAAGGTCCAAGCACCACTGCAGGGCTGAACAGCCAGAGCAGGATCAGAATCAGGCGTGGTGTGATCAGCCCGAGCGCTGCAAGCAGACACATCAGCTTTCACCCAGGGCTTCAGAGTCCATTCCGGCAATACGGCTCCCTCTTCTTGTAGCAAGCTGCTTTCAGCCTGTCTCAGTGGAGAGTGGCCTGAACGCGGTTTCGCGTGTGAAGGCACAAACCGTGATCAGGGTGCATACTCCTCCGAAGGCGACCCATCCAGCTGGCAGGAGGGGGTTGCCGCTCTTTGCAATCAGCCAGGTTGCAATCAGTGGGGTTGTTCCTCCGAAATACCCCTCTGCCACATTGAACGCAACGGCCAGTCCGGTGCAGCGAACTGCGGGAGGCATCAGTTCCACATTGGCGGGATTTTTCCCCCCTGCCAGCAGAGCCACAGCCAGTGTCAGCCCCAGCTCCCCCCACAACACCCGTTGAGGATCTCCGCTGTGCATCAGGTTGAAAAAAGGCAGTGCGCCGAAGCAGAGCAGTGAGGATCCGCAGATCAGCATCGGTTTACGACCGATGCGGTCGGAGAGCCAGGCTGAAATCGGGTAGAGCAAAAGAAGCACCGCCAACACGCCGGTGTTCAGGCTCAGGGATGTTGCGGGATCGAGGTGATCGACCTCTTCCACGTAGCTCACCGCATAGACAAACACGGCGTAGTAGCCGATGCTGCTCGCGATGTTCAGGGCCATGACACGCAGCACCTGCAGGCGATAGCGGCCGAACGTTTCCCGTATCGGCGATTTTGCCAATGGTTCGATCATCTCGGCTCCAATCCCTTGTCGGATCACAACACCCGTTGTGGCGACCAGTGCACCAAGCAGAAATGGCAGTCGCCATCCCCAGCTTCCCAGTTGAGCGGAGGTGAGCGTATGGGCCAGCAGATCACCGAAGCCCGAGCCGATCAACATCCCCAGCACCGACCCCCACAGCCCCCAGATCGCGTAGAAGCCACGTTGACGGTCGGGGGCGTTCTCACTGAGAAAAATGATCGAGCTGGTGTATTCGCCGCCGACAGACAAGCCTTGAATGATGCGTAGCAGCACCACTGCAATCGGTGCGGCGATGCCGATCTGCTGGTGGGTTGGAAGCAGGCCCATCAGAACGGTGGGCACCGCCATCACCATCACCGAGAGTTGCAGGGCTCGCTTTCTTCCCGCCAGATCGCCGATTCGACCGAAGACGATTCCTCCGAGAGGCCGCACCAGAAATCCGGCGGCAAAGGCTCCGAAAGCACCGATCAGTGAGGCGGCTGGATCGCTGGAGGGGAAGAACTCCCTGCCGATCACTGTTGCGAAGTAGCCGTAGACCGCAAAGTCGTACCACTCCATCACGTTGCCGATCAGGCCAGCCAGCAGAACTTTGCTGGTGTTCCTTTGGGTGGGTTGAGAGGTCATCGGCTGGTTATCACTGCGATGGATCAGAGATCTCATGCAGCCGATCGACCAGAAGATCGATATCCGTTCCCACACCTCCGTCTTCAGCCCATGCCTCAGGGATGTGGCGCGCTTTCACCACGTCGTTCAATCTGGCGCCGTTGCGGCGTTTCAGGAGTGCTGCTGTCGTGCTTCTGCCTGATGCCGCGAGCCGGCTCTGCCCGGTGGATGCATCTGACAGATCGCCGATCAGATGACAGGCCAGTCGTCTGTGGTGCGGTGACGACCGATGCTCCCAGAGATAAACCGCCTGCCATGTGCCCAGCAGCAGCCGACCCTTGTCAACACTCAGGCTCATGGTCTGGGTGGTGAGTGCCGTGCGGATGTGAGCAGGCATGTCGTCATCACCTTCGTCGTCATGCAGATAACGGCGACGTCTGCCGTCAGGTCCGCTGGGTCCAGCGCCGTCCTGCGGCACCATGGCATTCATCCAGGCTGATAGATCCTCAAGAACCCTGGGGTCGGCGTTTTCATTGATCGTGAGGCTGCAACTGGTGTGCAGGCAGGTCAGATGCACCACTCCCGTGCAAAGCCCGGAGTCGTGAACACATTGATTCAGCTGCTCGTTGAGGCGAATGAACCCAGGTCCACGCGTGTTGATGCTCAGTTGCGTCAGCCTCTGATCCAGTGCCATGCCATGGGCTTCGCTGTTGTTTCTTTAGCGCGACCCTGACGGCAATGGGATCGCTTGTCCGACCGTTGGTGTGATCAGTGTGCAGTCGTCGGGCAGATCGCCGGTGTCTGTTGACGCATCAGCGGCATTCAGCAGGCTGCTGATCATGCCGCTGAACTTCACGTCACCGCCTGTTGTGCTGGCCAGCACGGTCTTGGGTTGGAACCGGCTGATCAGATCCGGCATCACGCGTGCGCCGGTGATGAACGCTCCCAGCATCGGCAATCCAAGGTCCACCACCGGTGTGATCAAGGTGTCCACACTGCGCTGGCCGATCGCAGGATCCAGGATGCCGTGCGGTTCCAGATAGAGGGAGCCCTCGGGCCAGTCCAGCAGGTAGCCGTTCTCCACCGCCGGCACCGCCGCTCCAGCGGTGGCCTGGATCTTCAGGGAGTTGACCGTGGTTTTGTCACCGGGCTGCAGTGCTGTGATCGTTTCAAACCCGAGACGCTGCACGACCCGAGCTGCCGCTGCCGATGCCACCACGGGTATGGCCTTCGGAAGTGCCTGGAGCGTTTCCGGATGGGCATGGTCCGGGAGCCCCTGAGTGAGCAGCAGCAGATCCAGTTGATCGGGGATGGGCATCAGTTTCGGCATTTCTCCCTTGAGCAACCAGGCACCCGGCGGAAACACCAACGGACCGGTTAGCCATGGATCCAGCAGTACCCTCAGTCCGGCCATCTCCAGCAGCCAACCGTTCGCGCCGAGATAGGTGGCTGTGTCTTTCATCCCTGGGGGTTGTGGGGACCTGACGCTAATCAATGTGCTGGCCGTGCCGAGCGTTGTTCAGCTGAGCATGGCGAGCCCCACACCGGTGACCGCCAGCACCGAGGCCAGCAGTACGGACGGTTTCAGATGATCACCTTCGGAAGGGGCCACCAGCAGAGCCATCACGGGTGCAGTGCTCAGCACCGTGATGCCGATGCCTAAAGGCAACCGCTGCAGCACGACCTGTTGCAGCAGGATCCCCAGAACCGTGCCCAGCAGGGTTGCCGCCAGCACTCGAGGCCAGCGAATAGTGCTGGGCCGCGGTTGTGGAAACCTGACTCCGAATCGCAACCAGGGGAGCAGAAGCAGCAGTCCGCCGAGCAGGCGACAGGCGGCGCTCTGCACAGGTGTCAGTTCACTGCTGATCAATACGGTGCGGGAGACCGCAGCTCCCGCCACACCACACACCACGGCCAAGCCTGCCAGCAGCAGTCCCTGCAACTGAACGGTGTGACTTCGGTCGTGCATCCGGGTGGCATCAGGAGGTTGCTGCCGTGCAACCAGCACCACCGAGACCGTCACCAGCAGTGCACCTGCCCAGCCCTGAAGTGAAAGCTGCTCTCCCATGGCGAACCAGCCACCTGCAGCAGCAGCAACCGGTGAGAGCGACTCCAGCGTCAGTGTTCTGCGTGTACCCAGGCGTCTCAGTGCGGCCAGGTAGAAGCTGTCTCCCAGCGAGATTCCCAGCCCACCGCTGATCAGCAGCAGCACCAGCGCCCGTAACTGCCCGTCCCAGGGGAGCGTGACCAGCACCGGCAGTAACACGGTGCAGGCGATCGAATTCTTGAGCCCGTTGAGCTGAATGGCGGACAGGGAGGTGGAGAGTCCCCTCCAGAGACTGCTGGCCAGAGTCCAGGCCAGGGCCGCGATCAATCCGGCCAGGATTCCCATCAGTGTCTCCTTTGCAGGATCAGACCCACCAGCAGACCGATCACCAGGGCACCGGCTCCGTGGCCCTGCAGCAGGGTGAGGCCGAGGATCAGGCCGAGCAGCGGCGAGTTGAGCAGCACAGCAAGGCATCCCCCCACAACGCCGGCACTCCAGCTGTCGATCGTGCCGATCCAGGGCAGCCATTGATGAAGTCCTATCCCAAGCGCACTGCTGGCCAGGACCACGGGAAAGAACTGTCCTCCCCTCCAGCCGGTCTCAAGGCAGAGTCCGACCATCAGCAATTTGGCCACAGCCGACAGCATGAGGATGGCTGTATCCAGCCTCCATTCGTTCAGCACCAGAGGTTTCAACTGGCTTTCCCCCGAGAAGCCTGCCAGTGGCAAACCCCAGAGGCAGAGACCAATCAGCAGACCCGTGCCGATTGGAATCCACCAGAAGCTTTCCAGAAGCTGCAATGTCTGGAGCCACTGCCGCCAGCGTCTGATCAACTGTCCAGCCAGCCAGCCCGCGATCCCGGCGATCAAGGCCGCCAGCAGGGCACCCAACCGTTGTGTCGGATCAGCGGGCCAGGCGTAGGACACGCCCCGCAGGCCTCCACCAAGGTCACTGAGTCCGTGGAAGGCCACAAACCCCGCGATCCCGCCGATGGTTCCCGGCAGCCATCGCCAGATCAGCTGCCACTGACGTCCTGCCAGCGCAGCTCCCCCCAGCAGTGGTGAGCGGAAAAGCCCCAGAGATCCGGCCATTGCAGCAGCCAGCAGGTCGCGGTCGGCCCCTTTCCAGATCGCATGGCTCGCCACGGCGACGAGCCGCGTCATCAAGGCTTCGGGGCCAAGCGTGCCTCCGCCGGCGAGGGCCAGCATGCCGCCGATCACTTGCCTGAGACCGTGCTGCGTGTTCAGTCCCTCCGCTGTTCGCAGTTCAGCGAGTGTGTCCTGCAGTTCGGGCAGAGAGCTGCCGGCATGCCGCCGTTGCAGCAGGCTGAGGGCCACGCCGATCGCTCCGCACCAGAGCAGGCACCAGAACAAGCTCCGCTCGCTGGGCAGACCACGCTGGACCGTTGCACCCCAGATCCATCCCTGGATCTGAAGCGTGCAGCCCACAACCAGGGCTGCGAGTGATCCACCTGCAGCCCCGGCCAGAACCGAGCGGGCCATGCCGGCGAGAATTCCTCGCTGTTGGCTTGGCAGTGGATTGTTCACCAGTACGGGTCGGTGGCCAACTCCACCTTGAGTGGTCCGGAGGCCGGCGCCGGCACGGTGCTGATACAGGCCCTCACGGTGGTGCCGTCAACGTCGATCTCGCAGGCGCCGCAACTTCCACCCATGCAGCCGGTGGGCACATGAACACCGGCCTGGCGGGCCGCCACCAGCCAGTCCTCACCTTTGTGGCTGACGCTGCGCTGGCCATCCGGCCAGAGAATTTCCACTCTTTTGTGCTCAGAGCTCACGGAGATGTCTGAAGCAGTGGTTCCAGATTCACATGCTTTTCAAAGGCATCTGCAAGGCGGTCAAGCAGGGCGTCTCTCTGGCGACTGTGGTGCGGTTGCTGCTCACTGAGATCCGCGAGTCCGCGTCTGCGGCGAAGACGATTCAGCCAGCGTCGGCGCCAGGGTCCGTTGTCGAAAATTCCATGCAGATAGGTGCCTGAAGTGGACTGGTGGACCCATCCCAGACCTTCATCCGCGCTGAACGCATCGCAGAGACCGGTGGCTTTGCTGTATCCACGGTGCAGTTCGAATCCTTCCACCTCCAGCCTCGGCTGCTGATCCGGCCAGAGCACCAGGGCCTTCCGCTGATGCAGGGCTTTTTCACCCCTGAACACTGTGCGCAGGGGCAGAAGGCCAAGTCCGGCAACGCTGTCACGTGTTCGCCCTGGATTGCTGTCGCCTTCCAGGCCATCGGGATCGCAGAGTTCCTCGCCTAACATTTGCATGCCTCCGCAGATGCCGAACACCTCACCGCCGCTCCTGGCATGGCGGATCAGATCAGAATCCATTCCGCTGCTGCGCATGGCTGCAAGATCCCGTAGTGTCTGTTTGCTGCCTGGTATCACCACAGCATCGGGAGATCCCATGGTTTCCCCTGGTGAGACCCAGCGAAGTGCCACTGTTGGTTCAGCCTCCAGGGGGTCGAGGTCGGAGAAGTTGCTTAGTGATGGCAGCTTCAGCACTGCAATCTGCAGCTCAGCGCCGCGTTTGTGACCGCGCCTTTCCAGCAGATCCAGAGAGTCCTCGGGGGGGAAGAGCTCATCCAACCAGGGCATCACACCCAGCACGGGAACTCCGGTGTTGCTGTCAAGCCAGCGCCTACCTTCGTCAAAAAGTTCTCTTCTGCCTCTGAATCGATTGATCAGCAGGCCACGAATGAGATGTCGCTGATGTGGTTTCATCAACTGCAGCGTGCCGACGATCTGGGCGAACACGCCTCCGCGCTCAATGTCGGCAACCAGCAGGCAATTTGCCTGCAAGTACTCAGCTAGACGCAGATTGGTGAGATCGCGCGCCTGCAGGTTCACTTCCACAGGACTCCCGGCTCCCTCCAGCACCAGCCTCCCTTTGGGATGGCTGGTCTGCAGATTGTTCAGCCCCCTGCGGATGGCTGCCCAGCCGGAATCGAACCAGTCCCGGTAGTAATGCTCTGCTCTGCAGATACCCGCTGAGTTTCCGAGGTGAATCACTTCGCTTGTCGAATCACCCTGAGGTTTGAGCAGCACGGGATTCATGGCATGCCTCGGCTCGAGGCCTGCAGCCCAGGCTTGCAATGCCTGGGAGTAGGCCATTTCACCCCCCTCATGATCAACCCAGGCGTTGTTGCTCATGTTCTGCCCTTTAAAGGGCAGCGGCGTTTCCCCACGCCGTTTCAGCACTCTGCATAGCGCTGCCGTCATCAGCGATTTTCCGGCCCCACTGCTTGTGCCAAGCACCATCAGTGGTCTTTGACATTCAGATACCACCCGTTGCTGCGTCATGAACGTTCTGCAGCATCGCAATTCACCATCGGGGCCGCCTGCGACGACACCAGTGAACAAGGCGGCTTCCAAGGCCTGCTGCAGGGATCGTTTCGGGCCAGGGAGCCAGCACCTCTCTGCCCAGAGGGGTTAGACGCACCCGTTCAGTCAGCCCCTGGCCGTCAACCTCCCGACGCAGAACACCCAGCTGAATCAGCCAGATAAGTAGATCTTCTGTTTCGCTGGAATTCAGTCTTCGTCTGGTAAGTGCAGGCCAATCCGACCTTGCGACCAGTTCGCTGCTGCTCAGGGCCGACTGTTCCACGTTGCGGTAGAAATTGCGTTGGAACGGCAGGCAGCGCACGGCCTGGCGTGCTCGCCGCATGGCATGCCGGGTGAGTTCACTGGGGTCCTGAAAAGTCACGCATGACGTGGCGTTGATGTCATTCTCGTTCTAAGAGCTTCCGACTGAGACACCAATGTTGCTGCTGGCTTCTGCTTCTCCGGCAAGACGTCGTCTGCTTGAGCAGGCTGGGATTCCCCATCGAGTCCAGATCAGCGGTGTCGATGAAGAGTCCATTCAGGTTCCCGATCCGATCGAGTTGGTGATGCGCCTGGCCCAGGCCAAGGCCTCTACGGTTCGCAGTCAGCTCAAAGACGACGACATCGCAGCGGTGCTCGGTTGTGATTCGCTTTTCGTCTTCGCCGGTCGGGTCTATGGCAAGCCAGCTGATTCGGCTCAGGCTGTGGAACGCTGGCGAGGCATGCGCGGTTCCTGGGGCGAGTTGCACACTGGCCACTGCCTGATGTCAGCTCGTTGCACGGATCCGCAGCAACCCCGAATGGACTGTGTGACCACCAGGGTGTTGTTTTCTGATGTCACCGATCAGGAAATTGCAGCCTATGTGGCAAGTGGGGAGCCGCTTCGCTGTGCCGGAGGCTTTGCTCTCGAAGGGCTTGGAGGTTCCTTTGTGGAGCGTCTTGATGGCTGTTATTCGAATGTGATCGGCCTCAGTCTGCCGCTTCTGCGCCGTTGGATACCGCAGGTTTGATACACGTCAAGAGGCGAACGTTGCCATTTTTCTCTAGTCGTAGCTAATGCGAAGTCAGGCCCTCTTCACACCTCTGGCCATGCTTCGTTCTCTGCTCCCTGCAATCGGCACAGCTCTGTTTTCAGCGATGTTCGCTCTCAGCGCGTCGGCCATGGAACCTTTGTCGGTGAGCTCCACCGATCAAGACAATGATTCATTCAGTCTTCATGCAGAGCAGGCTTATTTCACTCAATCCCAGGATGAATGGAGCCGTTCGCTCACGGAATTCAAGCTGCCGGAGGCTGGTCAGGAACGGCATGAGCCCCCCAAGGGTCACACCGTGATCGATCTCAACTTCTGACTCAGTCGGTCGCCATTAAAAAAGCCCCACTGTGAAGTGGGGCTGAGTGACGATCGTTGAGTTTGATCTTGAGTGTCTGATTGCAGTGAATCAGTCGAGATCGGGCATGGCCAGTGAAGGCTCTGCCTGGCGGTCGATACCTTTCTCGAAACCGGCAGCTGCGGCGCGGGCGCGTCCGGCATGCCAGAGGTGACCCACCAGGAAGAAGAAGGCGAGCACGAACTGGGTCGCTGCAAGCCACTGGCGGATGTTCACGAAGTTCACCGAGTTGGGCTCAGTGATGATGCCGCCCACAGAGTTAAGGGATGCATTGGGTGCGTGAGTCATGTACTCAGCTGCACGACGAACCTGCCAGGGCTGGATGTCGTTCTGAAGCTTGTCGAGACTCAGACCGTTGGGTCCACGCAGGGGCTCAAGCCAGGGACCACGGAAATCCCAGAAACGCATCGTTTCGCCACCGAAGATGATTTCACCTGTGGGTGAGCGCATCAGATACTTACCAAGACCGGTTGGACCCATGGCGGAGCCGATGTTGGCGCCGAGTCGCTGGTCTCTCACCAGGAAGGTGAAGCTCTGAGCCTGGGAGGATTCGGCGTTGGTGGGGCCGTAGAACTCGGAGGGGTAAGCGGTGTTGTTGAACCAGATGTAGGCCGAAGCAATGAAGCTCATGAAGCTCAGCGCACCGAGGCTGTAGCTCAGATAGGCCTCTCCGTTCCAGATGAAAGCGCGACGCACCCAGCCGAAAGGCTTGGTGGTGACATGCCAAATACCACCGGAAATCAGGGTGAGACCAAGCCAGATATGGCCACCGATGATGTCCTCCATCGAGTTCACACCGATGATCCAGCCCTCGCCTCCGAAGGGAGCTCGGAACAGGTAGCCGAAGATCACACCTGGATCAAGAGTCGGATTGGTGATCAGACGAACATCACCACCGCCCGGTGCCCAGGTGTCATAAACGCCTCCGAAGAACATGGCCTTGAAGACCAGCAGCAGGCAACCGACACCGAGAAGAATCAGGTGATAACCAATGATGTTGGTCATCTGATTCTTGTCGCGCCAGTCCTGTGAGAAGAACGTGGAGTAGTTCTCGAGGATTTCAGGTCCGCGAAGGGCGTGGTACAGACCGCCTAGACCGAGCACAGCGGAACTGATCAGGTGCAGAACACCAACCACGAAGAAGGGATACAGGTCGGTGACTTCGCCACCGGGACCCACGCCGTAGCCGAGGGTGGCCACGTGGGGGAACAGGATCAGACCCTGTTCGTACATGGGTTTGTCGAAGGTGAAGTGACTCACCTCGAACAGCATCATGGCGCCGGCCCAGAAGACCATCAGGCCTGCGTGAGCCACGTGGGCACCGAGCAGACGGCCTGAAAGGTTGATCAGACGGGCATTGCCAGCCCACCAGGCATAGCCGGTGGAGTCAAGGTCTTTACCGCCAGTGGCGATAAGACCGGAATTAAAGGGCGTTTCCACGGGGCAGAACCTCTTCAGGGAAGACGAAGTTTTCGTGCGGCTGGTCAGCCGGTGCCATCCAGGCACGCAGACCTTCATTCAGAAGGATGTTCTTGGTGTAGAAGGTCTCGAATTCGGGATCTTCTGCTGCGCGGATCTCCTGTGACACGAAGTCATAGGCACGCAGGTTGAGGGCCAGACCGATGATGCCGATGGAACTGGTCCACAGGCCCATCACAGGCACGAACAGCATGAAGAAGTGCAGCCAACGCTTGTTGGAGAAAGCGATACCGAAGATCTGGCTCCAGAAGCGGTTGGCGGTGACCATGGAATAGGTCTCTTCTTCCTGGGTGGGCTCGAACGCCTTGAAGGTGTTGGCCTGCTCACCATCCTCAAACAGAGTGTTCTCCACGGTGGCGCCGTGAATGGCGCAGAGCAGTGCACCGCCGAGGATGCCGGCGACGCCCATCATGTGGAAGGGATTCAGGGTCCAGTTGTGGAAACCCTGGAGGAAGAGGAGGAAGCGGAAGATCGCTGCCACACCGAAGGAGGGCGCGAAGAACCAGCTGCTCTGGCCGAGGGGGTACATCAGGAAGACACTGACGAACACCGCGATCGGACCTGAGAAGGCGATGGCGTTGTAAGGACGGATGCCGACCAGACGGGCGATCTCGAACTGACGCAGCATGAAGCCGATCAGGGCGAAGGCACCGTGCAGGGCAACGAAGGCCCAGAGGCCACCGAGCTGACACCAGCGAACGAAGTCACCCTGGGCTTCAGGGCCCCAGAGCAACAGGAGGCTGTGACCCATCGCATCAGCGGGGGTGGACACAGCAGCAGTCAGGAAGTTGCAACCTTCCAGGTACGAGGAGGCAATGCCGTGGGTGTACCAGGAGGTGACAAAGGTGGTGCCTGTAAGCCAGCCACCGATGGCCAGATAGGCCGTTGGGAAGAGAAGAATGCCGGACCAGCCGACAAAAACGAAGCGGTCGCGCTTGAGCCAGTCATCGAGGACGTCAAACCATCCCCGCTGTGGCGCGCGTCCTACAGCGATCGTCATGAGTGAGAACGGGTGCGGATAGCCGCAGGCTGTGGGATACCCGGCGACCATAACAATTTCGGCGAAGGTTGCGGGGCTGAATCGCTTCACCTGAAACCCCTTGTATCGGAACATTTCTTCGGGGTTTCTTCCTCTTTGTTCAAGGCCTTTGTGGCAGTGATGCAGAACATCGCCATTCATGCCGCCTCTGCGGTCACAATGGGCGCTGCTTCCGGGCTGTGATGGCCGCTGATCTGCTTGAACAACCTGTCGTCGGTTCCCGGCGGCTGTCCAATGTGCTGGTCGCCGGCATGGTCACCATCGGTGGTGTTGGTTTTCTGTTCGCTTCACTGTCCAGTTATCTGGGTCGTGATCTGCTCCCTCTCGGACACCCCGCCGGACTTGTGTTCATCCCCCAGGGTCTGGTCATGGGGCTGTACAGCATTGCTGCAGCACTTCTGGCCACATATTTATGGACAGTGATTGCCATTGATGTAGGTGCAGGCTCCAACCGTTTCGATAAATCCTCCGGGCTTGTCACCATCTCCAGGCGAGGCTTCCGCAAGCCGATCAGCGTCGAAATTCCAATCAAGGACATCAAAGCCGTGAAAGTTGAGGTGCGAGATGGCTTCAACACCCGCCGCCGAGTGTCTTTGCGCGTTCAGGGTCGTCGTGACATGCCCCTCACCAGGGTTGGTGAGCCGCTTCCACTCGCACAGCTCGAGCAGGATGGTGCCGAGCTTGCCCGTTTCCTGAATGTGAATCTCGAAGGCCTCTGAACAACCATGATGCGTCGACCACTCAAAACACTCCTGACACTTGCCCTGTGTCTGCCCTTGCTGGTGAGCTGCGCGTCAAGCACCACCGCATCGATCCCTGTGGGTTGTGAGCAGGCCAGCAGCCCCTGTCTGCAAGGCCAAGCCACCGTTGAGCTCATCACCAGCAAGGGCTCCATCACCCTGGAGCTCGACGGTGATGCAGCTCCTGTGACGGCCGGGAATTTTCTGGATCTGGTCAAAAGAGGTGCTTACAACGGCACCGTCTTCCATCGTGTGGTGCGCGATCCCGTTCCCTTTGTGGTTCAGGGCGGTGATCCTTCCTCCAGTGATCCTTCAACGCCGAAATCGCAATATGGCACAGGCAGTTTTGTGGATCCGACCACTGGCCAGGCACGTTTTGTTCCTCTGGAGCTGGGATTCAAGGGAGAAGATCAGCCCCGTTACGGGCGTGTGGTCACCAATCCCTCAGAGCTTCTGCAGCTCAAGCTCAGCCATGAACGTGGCGCTCTGGCAATGGCTCGCTCACAGGCGCCGGATTCCGCCAGTGCCCAGTTCTATATCGCGCTGAAGCCCCTTCCCGAGTTGGACGGTCGCTATGCCGTCTTCGGGCGGGTCAGCGAAGGCCTTGAGGTGGTGGATGCCATCCGTCAGGACGACACCATCAAAAAAGCCACGGTGCTGACACCAGGTCTTTGAGCGGCCAGGTCAGGCGGGCACGCGTCCGCCGCTGCTGGATGCCTTGAGCATTTCGGTGTTCACCCCGGAGGCTCTTTCAAGAGCCACTTTCCCGGTGCGTGCGATTTCTTCGATGCCATAGGGAGCCATCAGTCGCTCAAGAGCAACCAGTTTTCCCGGATCGCCCACCACCTCGAGCGTCAGAGCATCGTCGGCCACATCAACAACTTTGGCTCTGAACACCTGAACCAGCTCAAGAATCGCGCCTCGCTGTGATGCGGGGGCTGAGACCTTCATCAACATCAGCTCCCGTTCAACGGCAGGGCGCTGGGACAGGTCGAGCACCTGCAGAACATTGACGAGCTTGTCGAGCTGTTTCGTCATCTGCTGCAGCGTGTTCTCATCGCCCTCGACCACCATGGTCAGTCTCGAGCGACCAGCGGCTTCAGCAGGACCAACCGCAAGGCTGTCGATGTTGAAGCCGCGTCGAGCGAAAAGGCCGGCAATGCGGCTCAGGGCGCCGGATTCATCCTCCACCAGAACCGACAGTGTGTGCTTCATGCCTGGTGCCCGATCCCTGATGCGCTTGCGCCTCCCAAATTACGGTCCAGCCAGTGCAGCAGCTCCCGGTGAAAGAGCTCGGGGCATTCGTCGTGGGGGCAATGCCCGACGTTGTCAATGACCTGCAGATCAACCCAGGGGTGCTGGCGTCTGACGGATTCGCCGATCATCAAGGGAACGAAACGGTCCTGCCTTCCCCAGATCAACAGCAATGGAGGTCTTTCGCTCATGTTCTGCAGGCGTTGAAGCAGCACCGGAGCGGTGGCGCTCCTGGGGCGCAGAGCCATGCCCACACTCATCGCCCGCAGGCTTCGCGCAGCGCTGACGCGCAGGGCAGGTTCTGCAATCAGGTCCTGCAGCTCGAGGTCGGATCGGATCGATCGCTGATAGGCCCCCTGCAGCCCTGCGCGCAACAGTCGCGTTCGTGCGATCAGGGGCACGATCAGTTCCAGAGGCAGCAGACGGCAGACGACAGTCACGCTCAACCTGCGCAATCGCCTCAGCCAGCGGGGCAGTTGTTTCGGCAGCGGACGCAGCAGGGTTGGATCCGGCAGTGGAGCCGCTATGGCTGCTTTCACCAGTTCAGGTCGCAGTGCAGCGGTGGTCAGAGCAGTGAGGCCACCGAGAGAGTTGCCCACAAGCACGGCCGGTTGCTGCACCACCTCTTCGAGAAATGCCCCCAGTTGCCTGGACCAGAGTCGATTGTCGAGTGAGAAGCGGCGGTTCAGCCCCGGCTGGTCGGAGCGGCCGAAGCCGATCAGGTCAAGACTGAACACCCGGAAGCCGGCTGCGGCCAGGGCCCCGGCGTTATGTCTCCAGTGGCTGCTGCTGGCTCCGAAACCGTGAATCAGCACGATGGCCGGCGCCGCGGGTTTCCCCAGAACGCGCCAGTGACAGCTCAGACCCATCCAGTTCCATGTACTGGCTTTTCCCCAGTTGGCACCGGTGGAGGCAGGCTGGAGAGCGGTTGCGTGCACGCACCTGGAAGCGCCGGTTTCTCACTATCGCGAAGGAGCCGTCCGCTTGCAGACCGGAACCGGCTTTTTTCGACAGGATTCAAGACCCGCGCGTGATCTGTCGGTTCTGCTGGCGACGCATCAGGTGTCAGAGGCCAACAGGCCCCTGCGCTGGCTGGATCTGATGGCCGGTTGTGGCATCCGCGGGCTGCGCTGGGGGCTTGAGGCCCTTCCTGAAACAAGACCCGAACTGGAGCTGTGGTCGAACGATGCGGATCCGGACCGCAGTGCTCTGCTGGCGTTGAACCTTGAGCCGCTTCACGAGCTGCGTGATCTCTCTTTGACCACGACCTCTTGGGCGGCGGAGCGTCTGCTGCGACAGGCCTATCTCGATCAGACCTTCTTCGACTTGATCGATCTTGATGCTTTCGGTTGCCCGAATGCCCTGCTTCAGTCCGCTCTTGCGGTGCTGCGTTTCGACGGCCTGCTTATCCTCGCCAGCACTGACGGGCGTTCGCCAACCGGCCATGACCGCCCTGCGGCAGTCCGTCGTTTCGGGGCTGCGGCGCGAGCACATCCCGCTAGCTGGGAGCTGGCTCTGCGACTTCAGCTCGCTGCACTGGCGAGGGAAGCCTGGCAATTAGGCCGCGGGCTTGAACCTGTGGCCTGCTTCAGTGAAGGACGCACCTTCCGGCTGGCGGTGCGGTTGCGTCAGCGCGTCGCCGCTGATGAGGAATCGCAGCTGGGCCTGCTGGCACGTTGCCAGCGCTGTGGTGATCAAGCGGTGCAATCCCTGTTGAAGCTCTCGGGCTGGGGGGGATGTCTTTGCACCGATGGCCAGGGACGATGGGCGGTGACAGGGCCGCTCTGGATCGGCCCTCTGCAGAAGCCTGATTTGCTGGCTGATCTGCTTCAGATTGCGGATGCACGTCCCGTGAGCCTCTCGTCTGCTGGGCGGCGCCTGCTGGAACGTCTGCAGACCGATTGCGGATTGCCGGTCTGCTGCTGGTCCACCGCCGAGCTGGCCAGTCGGCTCTCGCTTGATGGGCCGCCTCGACTTGAAGCCCTTGTTCAGTCGCTTGTGAAAGCAGGGCACCGCGCTTGTTCGAGCGCCGTGATGACAGGTCAGCTGCGCACCGATGCGCCATTGACGGTTTTATTACAACAATGCGTTGAACCATCGCCCGGAGATCTTTAAATAGGGGCTGTGAGAGCACTGTCCAATGGCTTCGGAGATTTTCGGGATTGCAGCGGTGTTCTGGGTGCTGATTCCCGTGGGCCTGGCTGGTGGAGCTCTGCTGCTGAAGCTTCAGAAAGACTGATCCCCGCAATGCGAGGGACCGCCAACTAAGCTCCTCGCTGGACTTTGAAAGCCCCATGCAGGTTCTTGTCATTGGTGGAACAGGAACCTTGGGGAGGCAAATCGCCCGCAGGGCCCTTGATCAGGGTCATGATGTCCGTTGCATGGTGGGAACTCCACGGAAAGCACCCTTTTTGCAGGAATGGGGTTGCGAGCTCACTCGAGGTGATCTGCTCAATCCAGCAAGTCTTGATTACGCCCTCGACGGGGTTGACGCCGTTATCGATGCGGCAACCAGTCGTCCTGATGATCCCAGAAGTGTTTATGAGACCGACTGGGACGGCAAACTCAACCTTTTGAGGGCCTGTGAACGAGCCGGGGTCAAACGTTTTGTTTTTCTTTCGCTTCTGAATGCTGAGCAGCATCGAGATGTGCCGTTGATGGACATCAAGTACTGCACTGAAAAACTTCTTAAGGAATCAGAGCTTGATTACACCATCCTTCAGGGTGTTGGGTTCATGCAGGGTGTGATCAGTCAATTCGCCATCCCTGTTCTCGAGAGTCAGACCGTCTGGGTGAGTGGCAGCCCCACATCCATCGCCTATATGAACACGCAGGACATGGCGCGTTTCGCCGTGGCCGCGCTCGACCATTCAGAGACTGTGCGCAAGACATTCCCTGTTGTCGGGCCCAAGGCCTGGAACAGTGGTGAGATTGTTCAGCTCTGCGAGAAAGCTGCCGAGAAGTCGGCGAGGGTGTTTCGTGTGCCGTCCTTCATCATGCGATTCACGGAAGGAATGTGCTCGTTCTTTGAACCTGCGGTGAATGTGGCCGAGCGTCTTGCTTTTGCTGAGGTGGTTGGCAGCGGTGATTCCATGGATGCCCCCATGGAGGCGACCTGCGAGAGCTTCGGAATCGATCCCGGTGAGATCACTCACCTGGAGGACTACATCCAGGAGTACTACGACACCATTCTCAAACGTCTGCGGGCCATGGAGGCTGATCTTGACAAAGATGCCAAGAAGAAACTGCCGTTCTGAGCGCAGACCTGTTTCGTGCCTTGTAGTTGATCTGTACTAGTTGCTTGTTATGCTGATTTCATCTTTTTTCTCCTGAAGATGTCTGTCGCTCAAGTCAAGAATCTGCAGCGACGTCTCGATAACCTTGCTCGCGAAGCTGAGACGGAGCTTGACCGGGCCTGCGGTCACGATCTCTGGCGAAGTGTTGGTTTTGATGCCTTCGACAGTCTTGAGGATGGCGACCGCAGAGCGAGCGCCAATTACTACTACGGTCAGTGGTCGACCGTGCGCGAATTGCAGGAGGCCCTCGGCTGATGAGCGAAGGATGTTGTGGACCGGCTCTGGATCAGACCCAGGCTGTTGAAAAGCGTTATGGCGCAGCGGCAAAGGAGCAGGAAGCCTGTCTCTGCACACCTGTTGCTTTTGATGCCTCCCTGTTGAAAGTCATCCCCGATGAGGTTGTGGCGCGCGACTACGGCTGCGGCGATCCGACTCGCTGGGTTCGCTTCGGTGACATTGTTCTGGATCTGGGCAGCGGCAGCGGCAAAAACGCCTTCATCTGTGCGCAGGTTGTCGGTGCTGGCGGCGCCGTGATCGGTGTTGACCGCAATGCCGACATGTTGGAGCTTGCCCGCGCCGCCGCGCCTGTGGTGGCCGAGAGAGTGGGTTTCAGCAATGTTCGCTTTGTGGAGGGGGCGATCGAAGCTCTGGATGCACCCACCGTGGCGGGTGAGCTGCTGATTCCATCAGCCAGTGTTGATGTGGTGCTGAGTAACTGCGTGCTCAACCTGGTGAATCCCTCCGCTCGAGCGGCTCTGCTCGCCAATATCCGCCGCGTGCTGAGGCCCTCAGGCCGCATCGCCATCAGCGACATCGTTTGTGATCGGCCTGTTCCACAGCATCTTCAACAGGATCCAGAGCTGTGGAGCGGTTGTATCAGCGGTGCATGGGAAGAGGATGCCTTCCTGTCTGATTTCCGTGCACTCGGTTTCAAGGACGTGAGCTACGCCGATCGCTCCGAACAACCCTGGCGTGTTGTTGAGGGCATCGAATTCCGTGCTGTCACGCTCACCGGCGTTTTGGCTGACGGTTGAGTAACCCAATCAAGCGTTGATTCTCGCTTGACCTGAGCTCACGCCACTGGCCTGAAACAAGGCCTTCGATGCTGAGAGCAGGGCCTCCATCCATCAGATCAATGCTCTGGCGGATCAGTCGAAGAGTGGGAAGCCCCACGGCCGCAGTCATGCGACGAACCTGGCGATTGCGCCCCTCCCTGAGGCTGAGTTGCAACCATGTGGTGGGAATGCTCAGCCTGGTGCGGATCGGCGGATTGCGTTCCACCAAGGTCTGCTGCTGTTCGGCTGGAAGACACTCGGCCTTAGCTGGTCTTGTGCGCCGCTGCTTGACCAGCACTCCGCTCCTGAGAGCATCCAGCTGGCAGGTTTCGGGGATGCCTTCGACCTGAACCCAGTACGTGCGCCAGTGACCGAAACGGGGATCGGTCAGGCGTTGTTGCAGCCGACCGTTGGCGGTCAGCACAAGCAGCCCTTCGCTGTCCGCGTCCAGTCGTCCTGCTGCATATACATCAGGGACGTTCACCCAGTCGGCCAGGCATCCCCACTTGCTGCCCGGTTCCGGTGTGAACTGGCTCAGAACTCCGTAGGGCTTGTGAAGCAGAAGGGTCAGGAGTGGTTCCCGAAACAGATCAACAGTGCTTCGCCCCAACTCGAGGCCTTGTTGAGGTGGTCATCATGCAGGTGCTTCATTTTCTCGGCCTGCATTTTCATCATGGTGGCCTGAGTGAACACGTGACCCTTTTCCCTGGCGAGGTTCACCACATGCATGGGAGTCGCGGCCTGTTGCACCTGTTCGCGGACCTGGGAATCAGACTTGGCGAGGTCTACGAAAGCGGCGAGAGCGGACTCGGACACGGCGATCTGGCGTTTTCAGAAGGTTAGGTGGATTTCTGGCGGGCACGCCACAGATTCACAGCACCGATGGAAATCATCAGCAGCCCCAGATCCATGGAGAGGGGAGGGAGGATCATCGGTTCGTCTCGAATTCAGCAGACCTTAGGGAGAGCTCCTCGCCCTTGGGGGTGCTCAGGCAGCGGACGGCCTTCTAAATTGGGGCAAGTTCTGCAGGTCAACGCCAGCGCATGATTGAAACCTCGGGTGTGATCGAGAAGGAACAGGGCAACGGGTTTTATCTCGTGACTCTGGAGCAGCCCGCAGGTCATCAGTGCCTCTGCCGCGCGGCAGGCAAGCTCACCAAATTCAGAATCAAGCTGCTTGCCGGAGACAAGGTGCTGGTGGAAATCAGTCCTTATGACCTGACTCGTGGCCGGATCACTTACAGGGAGCGCAACGCCGGTGCTCCCGGTGGTCGTCCCGGTGGCAACCGTCCTGGCGGCCCGCGTCGTCGTTGAGGATCAGACCTCGGCGAGCAACGAACGGATCGAATCCATGAATTCGCTCCGTTGTTTGACGCCACGCCACTGCTGCTTCAGTTGCTTGTCGAAAAACAGCTGAACGGTGGGTGTGCCGTTGACTCCTGCCTGCTGGGCGATCTCCTGGTCGGCTTCGATATCGATCTCAATTCCCTGGGCCTCCCCCTGGAGTTCATCAAGAACTCTCTTGATCTGGGGCTTGAGCACGTGGCAGGGGCCACAGCTTGGCGAGGTGTAAACCACCAGTAAAGGGCGGTTGCTGTCGTGATAAAGCTTCCTCAGGGCATAGCTTCCCTTTTGCCAGCTGGCGTTGGAGTCGTAGGTCGCTTCAGTGGTTTCAGCCGTGGTCTGCGGAGTGTCGGCCTTGGCTGGTTCTGCCTCATCCCGGGTGATCAGTGTGGCCAGATTGTGATGACTGAGCCAGCGTTCGGCGGCGAGGGCGGCCTGGCAGCCGCTGCCTGCAGCGGTGACTCCCTGGCGCCATTCCCCATCGGCGACGTCGCCCGCTGCAAAAACACCGTCCATGGAGGTCTCGGGCCGGCCGGGCTTGGTGATCAGGTAACCGGTCTGATCACAGTCGAGCTGGTTGCGCACCAGTTCGGTGTTGGGCGTGTGTCCGATCGCATAGAACATGCCCCGCACAGCCAGCTGTTCATCAACTCCGCTGTCACGCCTCCGCAGCTGCAGGCTGTTCAGCCAGTCATCGCCCTGAACATCACTGACCTCGGTGTTCCAGTGAACGCTGATCTGTGGGTTGGCCTGCACGCGATCGCTCATTGCCGCACTGGCGCGCAGACGGTCCGAGCGCACAAGCAGGTGCACCCGGCTTCCGTATTTGGTGAGATAGACCGCTTCTTCGCAGGCTGAATCCCCGCCGCCGACCACAGCCAGTTCTTCGTTGCGGAACTGAGGCGTGGCGCCATCGCAGATGGCGCAGGCGCTGATGCCCTTGCTCCAGAAGAGGTCCTCATTGGGCAGGCCGAGCCGGTTGGCACTGGCCCCTGTGGCGATGATCACGGATTGCGTTTCAACAATCCGACCCTCAACCTCAATTCGGTATGGGCGCTGGCTGAGATCAATGTGGTCAGCGTCCGCTTCAAGCAGTCTCGTTCCCCAGCGCGTCGCCTGGGCTTTCATCAGATCCATCAGGTCCGGCCCCAGAACACCATCTGGGAATCCGGGAAAGTTTTCAACATGGGTGGTGGTCATCAGCTGGCCACCGGGAATTCCACCCCGCTGGAATCCTGTGACCAACAGAGGGTTGAGGTTGGCACGGGCGGCATAGATGGCAGCGGTGTATCCGGCTGGGCCGGACCCCACGATCACCAGATTTTCAACCGCCATGCTTATCCGGAGTGATTATGAGTTGACTTTAATCTCCGCGACGAAACGACAGAGGAAGGGAGAAAACGAATCAGATCAACAATATGAGTCAAATTTGATCATCTCAGATGTACAAATTGGGCCGCAAAGCCTCAAGGTTTCGATACAAATTTCAGTCTTTCTTTAGATTTCAACGGCTCCGTCGGTGGCACCGTCACGCTCCAGGTGATGGTGTTTGCCTTGTGTTCTCTGAAGACTCAACACAGAGTCCTCAAGAAGTTCAGGATGCTCTCCCAGGCAGGTAATCCATTCTCTGAATTCCTGCGTTAAGGCATAGCTGTCTTCGTAGCGCTCAGCACTGTCCAGAACTGCGATCCTGGTTGTTGCCCAGCAGGTGGCAACGTTGACTCGACGTTCAATTGCTGCATCCATGTCTGTCTCCCAGATGGCGATCAGGCTGATGGTTGATGGGTCCAAATCAGGCCGGATTTCGCAGAATGTCGCATTTTTTCTTGAGAAAGAATGTTTTCAACGCTGCAAAAATCCTGGTAACTGCGGTGTGCGCATCCGAATCACAGCACCTGCACCGTCCTCAATCGCTTCCATGGGCAGCGACGGACCTCGCCAGTCACTTTCCGGATTGCCGTCGCTGTCTACGGCGCTTTGCGGGGCTGCAATGCGGTAAGGCTCGGAAAGAGACCAGCTGCGGGCGTACTGCATCAGCAATGGATCCGCTGGAGCGAACACGTAGGAGGGTTCGCGCGGCACCGCTTCCAACGAGGCTCTTTCGCTGCACATGCGCACGGCTCTGGTAATTCCCTGAACGAACCGACTGCGTGTCACCACGGTCGTCAGGTAGGCGACCACCCTCAGCCTTGATGCGTCGAATCCCTCCGCGCACATGTCAATGCTCACCAGCCAGTCGGCATTACCGCTCTGAAAACGATTGAGACGCTCAGGGGCTCCCGGGTCCTGGGAATGAACGAGGTCCACCCGGTCGCCCTCCTCCTCCAGCAGAAAGGTGATGCTGCGGGCGTGCTCAATGTCACGGGCGATCACCAGTCCACCGGCACGTGGGTGCCGTCTGCGAACGCTTTCGAGCTTGGTGCGGGCTCTCAGCAGCAACAGCTGGGCAATGCTGCTGCTGTCGGAAAGACGAATGGCGCGGCGTAGATTTCTCGCTCGCCAGCTCTCTCTCTGTTCAGCTGACATTGGCGAAACCTCCCGCTCCGGGATCCCTTGCTTGGCGTGTTCCACCCAGCCGTCCTGGAAACGGAATTCCAGAGGACGAACATCACCGGCTTTGATCAGTTCTCGGGGTTCCACCGACAGATCGGGATGGATCTGTTCCACCAGCTGGCCGGCTTCCTCAACCCGCACCCGTCGGGCGGCGCAGAACGCGAGGTTGTCCGCGCGGAACGGTGTTCCCGTCAAACCGAGACGTAACCGGGCATGGCTGCTGAGCTCCAGAAAGGTTCGCCCCCAGACAGGGCCGTCGGGTTCGTCAGGGTCAACTCCCAGGTGATGCGCTTCGTCGGCGATGGCCAGCAGCAGCTCCGGGTTCCAGCAGCTGAGTTCGGATTTCAGGTCATCCTGCTGGCGTCCTGCGCCCTGGTAGCTGAGCAGCCACCCATCCGCCTCGTCTGAGGCGCTGTCAGGCCCGTTCCAGAGATCAAGCTGCAGATCCAGCTGGGTTGCAGCATTCCTCCACTGGTTGAGGATCGAGGTGCGATGGCAGAAGATCAGAGCGCGTTGAAGCCTGCCCTCCGACTGCATCGCCTGAAAGGCAAGCAAAGCCCCAAGAGTTTTGCCCGCTCCTGGACCGGCATGAATCAGAACATCACGGCCAGCAGTCGTCTCTGGGTCAAGCCGTCTGCGCAGCAGCTGAATCAGCTGCTGCTGCCATTGTCTGGGACGAATCCTCCTGGATGGAAGCTCGACACCAAGCGCGAAGGACGGAGTGTTGATGGCGGCGCTGAAAGATAGGTCTTTCTAACCATTCCAATCGCTTGCGCCACCCTTAACTTCCGACCATCAGCCCCTGGGGTTCGGCCCCCTGCCGCCATGGCCAGAAGCCTTCTCCGTTACTCGTTCAGCCCTGAATCCCGCCGCTGTCTTGAGCGTTGCTGGTCTTTGGAATGCGATCTTGACCCGCTGATCCTTCGCGCGCGGCTCCTCCACGGTCAGGGCCTCCGCCCGCAGGCGTTGTCTGTGGAGGAGGAGCTTCAGCCGATCTTCTGAAGCTCCTCACCCTCTGGCTGATCGGTGCGTTCAGATTTCAGAGCGATTCGGTGTGATTACGGAGCAGCCGCTCCACCTCCATCACACCCTCTGAAGCCGCCTTCTGGGCGCGATCAGCCTGACCGCCTGCCGGCTCGAGGATTTTCGATGTCAGGCGATCCATCAGCTCCGCTCTGTTGTCTTTCAGAAGCGTCAGGATCTCCTTGTTGATCAAATGTCTGACGGCTTCACTGCGCAGGTGATCATCAGATGCTTCATCGAAAGTGCCCTGAACGAGCTCCTGGATGAACAGACGATGAACCTCACTGCTGCGCAGAAAACTTTCGGTGGCGTTGATGATTCCATCCACCAGGGTGCGATCAGGTTCGGAATCCAGTTCCCTGAGTTTGAACTCCCAGTCGAGATGACGTCGCTGCCAGCCTGCTGCATGCAGGCTCGGCATCACGGTCTGGGAGAACGTGTCCACCGACATCTCATAAATGCGTTCGGCCAGGCGTTCGCACCATTCACGACCGTGTTCAGCCAGAAGGTGTTCCATCGTGCTGCGGTCCACGGCATGACCGCCGTGGTGGCTGTGGCAGACGCCATCAGGGCATTCGATTGCGGTGAGTCCCATGCTGTTGCAGACAGGACCCTCTCCCTAGCTACAGGCTTCAGGCTTAAACCCCCTTCTTCAGAAAAGATGCAGGGCCCTCACCCGTGACCTCCTAATCTCAGCTGGGTCGGCGGCATCACGAACTTGCCCATACTGTTGATCCCGGTGGAGACCGCAGCGGGCGAAACCCGCGTTGCAGCTTCTCCGGAAACCGTCAGGAAATTCACTGCACTCGGCTGCAGGGTTGTCCTCGAAAAAGGGGCTGGACAGGCGTCCGGCTATCTGGATGAGGCCTATGTCGAGGCCGGAGCGGAACTCGTGTCCCGAGGGGACAGTTCGGCCTGGTCCCAGGCTGATGTGTTGCTCTGCGTTCAATCCCCCTCAGGGACTGCTCTGAGTCAGCTCCGTCGCGGCTCTCTGGTGGTGGGTCTGCTCGCTCCCTACGCCAACGCTGAGCTGGCTGGGGTACTGCATCAAGCCGGTCTTTCGGCCATGGCCCTTGAACTGCTGCCTCGCATCAGCCGTGCTCAGTCTGCTGACGCGCTGTCGTCCCAGGCCAATATCGCCGGCTACAAGGCCGTTCTCCTGGCCTCAGCTGCGCTGGACCGTTATTTCCCAATGCTGATGACGGCGGCAGGAACCGTTCAGCCTGCCCGTGTTGTGATTCTTGGTGCCGGAGTGGCAGGTCTGCAGGCGGTTGCCACGGCACGCCGGCTGGGCGCCGTTGTGTACGTCAGTGACATCCGCCCGGCTGTGAAGGAGCAGGTGGAATCGCTTGGAGCCCGCTTCATTGACCCACCTGAGATGGAGGACAAGCCTGCGGAATCCGGTGGCTACGCCAAGCAGGCCTCTGATGCTTTTCTTGCCGCACAACGTCAGCAGCTTTCAGACCAGCTGGCTGAGGCGGATGTGGCCATCTGCACCGCTCAGGTCCCAGGTCGTCGTGCTCCACGGTTGATCAGTGAAGACATGCTCGATCGCATGCGCCCCGGAGCCGTGGTTGTGGATCTGGCGGTTGCCCAGGGCGGCAACTGTGCAGACACCGTTTCTTCGCAGACTGTGGATCGCAACGGTGTGAAGTTGATTGGCGCCAACGATCTGCCCTGCACGGTTCCTAATCACGCCAGTGCGATGTATGCCCGCAACCTGCTGGCTTTGCTTCAACCGACCCTGAAGGATGGTCAGCTCAGTCTTGACAGCGAGGACGAGCTGATCGCTGGATGTCTGATCAGTCATGACGGCACCATCCGCCGCGGAGATGTTCTCACCCCAGAAGCCAAATGATGGATTCACTTTTTCTAATGGGAGCGGCAACGGCCTCCCAGACCCCACCACTGGTGAATGCCCTCTGGGTTTTGCTGCTCGGAAGCCTGCTTGGTTTTGAGCTCATCGGCAAGGTTCCTCCGACGTTGCACACGCCTTTGATGAGTGGGGCCAACGCCATCTCCGGCATCACGATGCTGGCCGCACTCACCGCGATCATCAAAGCCGATGGAAGCACTCCTCTGCTGGTTCTGGGCTCCATCTCCCTGGGTTTCGCTCTGTTCAACGTGATCGGCGGCTTCCTGGTCACTGACCGCATGCTCGCCATGTTCAGCCGCAAGCCCGCCCGCAAGGAGAACAGCTGATGGAGATCCTCAACTACGTCATCGACCTCGTTGCCGTTCTGCTGCTGGCGCTCGGCATCAAAGGTCTTTCCAAGGTGCGTTCTGCGCGCAGTGCCAATCAGCTTGCCGCTGTGGCCATGGCACTTGCTGTGATTGGGCTGCTGATCAGTTATCTGGGCACCCCCAGCTTTGATGGTCAGGCCTGGATCTGGATCATCATCGGCACGACAGTCGGTGGCGTGCTGGGTGCGATCACGGCCCAGCGGGTGCCGATGACATCCATGCCTGAAACCGTGGCCTTGTTCAACGGCTGTGGCGGCATGTCATCGCTTTTGGTGGCCCTGGCTGCGGCACTCTTCCCCGGCACGCTCGACGACGGCACGCTCGTTGCGGTGGTGTCGATTGTGATCTCCGTCTTCGTTGGCTCCATCACCTTCACAGGTTCGATCGTGGCGATGGCAAAGCTTCAGGGCTGGCTTTCAACGCCTCCCTGGATGCAGAGCAAGATCCGCCACCTGGTCAACATCGCTCTGGCCGTTGTCTGTCTTGTGGCTGCGATCAAGTTGATCACCTCCGACGGCAGCAGTCAGGCCGCCCTGTGGTTGCTTGTGATCGCTTCAGGCCTGCTGGGAATCGGCGTCACCCTGCCGATCGGCGGCGCTGACATGCCCGTGGTGATCTCCCTGCTGAACAGCTATTCAGGTGTGGCCGCGGCTGCCGCTGGTTTTGTGGTGGGCAGTCAGCTTCTGATCGTGGCCGGTGCCATGGTCGGCGCCGCTGGTCTGATCCTCACCCAGGTGATGTGCAACGGCATGAACCGATCACTGGTTTCGGTTCTGTTCGGTGGAGCTCTGGGGGCCGGCTCCTCCTCCGGCGGCGGCGGCGGTGAATACACCAACATCACCAGCTGCAGCGTTGAGGAGTGTGCTCTCACTCTCGAAGCGGCAGAGCGGGTGGTGATCGTGCCCGGTTACGGCCTTGCTGTCGCCCAGGCCCAGCACACGCTCAGGGAGGTCACCCGATCCCTGGAAGCCGCCGGAATTCAGGTTGATTACGCCATTCATCCAGTGGCTGGGCGCATGCCGGGTCATATGAATGTGCTGCTTGCTGAAGCCGATGTGCCCTACGAGCAGCTCAAGGAAATGGACATCATCAACCCTGATTTTCCCGCCACCGATGTGGTCCTGGTGCTTGGGGCCAACGATGTCGTCAATCCCCAGGCCAAGAACGACCCAGATTCACCCCTCTACGGCATGCCGGTGCTTGATGTTCAGCAGGCCCGAACGGTTTTTGTTGTGAAACGCGGCATGAGTGCTGGTTACTCCGGGATCAAGAACGATCTCTTCGAGCTGGCCAACACATCGATGGTGTTTGGCGATGCCAAGAAAGTGCTGGGTGATCTGCTCGGTGAGCTCAAGGAGCTTGGAGTTGGTAAGAAGTGATCAGATCGGTCTGAACGACCTTTGATGGGTTCCCACTCCCACGATCAGCACAACCCCCGGTTGCTCAGGCAGCTGGGGGTTGTGCCTTATCAACAGCGCTGGCCCTGGCTGGGCGGTGATCTCCAGACCCTGCGTGACACGATTCGGCCCTTGCCTCTCCCTGATGATCAGGGTGAGCCGATTCGTATTGCTGTTCCCGCGCTGGCCAGTGGCGCTGCAGCAGCGGGGGAGTTGCTGGCCTTTCTGGATCCTCCTTTGCCTACGCCTGCGGGTGATCCGGTTTCCCCACGTGCCCTCGTTCTGGCCCTTCATGGCTTGGGTGGTTCCAGTCGGCGGGAGGGCCTGCGTCGTCTGGTTCTCACTCTGCAGAGGCAGGGTTTTGCTGTGCTGAGGCTCAATCTGCGGGGAGCCGATCCCGGCAGAGATCTGGCGGGTGGCACCTATGCCGCCACCTGCAACAGCGATCTGCTGCCAGTGATGGTGCGTGCCCGTGAGCTGTGCCGGCAGCTGGCACCCTCCGGCTCGGTCCTTCCCCTCTTCGGGGCTGGCGTATCTCTCGGCGGCACGATGCTTCTGAACGCTTGCCTGTCCAGTGCCGGAGACAGGACCGCAGCCGGACTTCCCTCCGACCAGCAGGTGCTCGATGGCTTGTTCTGCGCCAGCAGCCCCCTGGATCTGGCCGCCTGCAGCGCCTCGATCGAACGACCGCGCAACCGTGTGTATCAGCGTTGGTTGCTGCAACGCCTGGTGAAACAGACTCTTGCAGATCCCTTCGGTGTAAGCCCGCGGGAAAATGAGTCACTGATCAACGATCCTCCGCGTTCCATCCGCGCCTTTGACGCAGTGGTCACCGCCCCTCGCTGGGGATTCGACTCCGTGGACGCCTACTACTCCGGGGCCTCTCCACTGCGGTTGCTGCTCGATGACCGGCGTGCATTGCCACCCACCCTGCTGCTTCAGGCTCTTGATGATCCCTGGGTGCCAGCGGCTGGAGCCACGCGTTTGCTTTCAGCCCTCACCTCGCAGCCGGCTGATCAGCATGAACCCGTGTCGGTTCTTCTCACTGAGAGAGGCGGCCACAACGGCTTTCACGCTCCCGGTGACAGCCTGGAGAGCGGATGCTGGTCTGATCGTGTGGCTTCGGCCTGGCTGAGCCAACTCAGCTCTGTTGAGGCACGCTGAAGGGGCTGCGGCGGATCACCCAGTCTTCACACGGACATCCACCGATCACATGCTCTTCGAGGATGCGTCTGATCCGCTCCGGTGTGACAGCTCCATACCAGATTCCATCGGGCCAGATCAGCAGCACGGGCCCCTGCTGGTCGCAGGCCCTCAGGCAGTCAGCCTTGCTGCGCAGCACAACGCCCTCCGGTCGGTCCGGACGCTCCAGTGCCAGCTCCCGAACTCCCAGCTTCAGGGCTTCCCAGCTTGCCGCGCCCAGGGCTGGATCACAGCATTTGGCCTTGGTTGCCGTGGCACAGAGAAGCAGGTGGTGACTGATCACGCCGCCATTGCAGTCAGCGGCAGTCGCCGTGTGCCCCGCTCAACCTGTTCGCGCACGGCAAGACGGGCCCACTGATCCACCGCCAGCACATCATCCAGTTGTGGTCGGTCAACACGGTCGGATTTATGGCGCTCGCAGGCTGTCTCAATCAGATCGGGGATGTCGAGAAAATGGACCCGTTCCTCAAGGAACTGGGCCACCGCTTCCTCATTCGCTGCATTGAGCACAGCCGGCATGGTTCCACCGGCTCTGCCGGCGGCGTAGGCCAGTTCCATGCAGGGATATTTGGCGGGATCCGGTTGATTGAAGGTGAGTTGCCCGACTTCGGTGAGATTCAGTCGTCTCCAGGGTGTCTCCAGTCGAGATGGCCAGCTCATGCAGTAGAGGATCGGCAGCTTCATGTCGGGCCATCCCAGCTGAGCCAGCACCGAGGAGTCAGCCAGCTCGATCATCGAATGAATGATGCTCTGAGGGTGGATGACAATTTCAATGTGGTCGTAGTCGAGGCCGAACAGATAGTGCGCTTCGATCACCTCAAGCCCCTTGTTCATCAGCGAGGCTGAATCAACGGTGATCTTTCTGCCCATGCTCCAGTTGGGGTGGGAGGTTGCATCCGCCACCGAGGCTTTCTCCAGATCGGCCGTGGCCCAATCACGGAAGGCACCACCTGATGCCGTGAGCTGAATCCGTCGCAGCCCCGGAGTGGGCACACCTGTTGAAAGGCGCGCATTGTCAGCCCAGGGGGTGCCCTGCAGGCACTGGAAGATGGCGGAGTGTTCGGAATCGGCCGGCAGCAGCCTGCTGCCGC
Source organism: Synechococcus sp. MIT S9509 (assembly GCF_047303035.1). NCBI lineage: Bacteria > Bacillati > Cyanobacteriota > Cyanophyceae > Synechococcales > Synechococcaceae > Synechococcus > Synechococcus sp. MIT S9509. The sequence goes on from NZ_CP138940.1 coordinate 312,623, forward strand.
TTTTCTTGAGCTCCGGCAACACCACCGGACCAGCTGCGATCAGGGTTTCCTTGTTGGCCAGCGCCAGATCCTTTCCGGCCCGGATAGCCGCCAGCGTCGGCAGCAGGCCCGCACAGCCAACGATGCCCGTCACCACCAGGTCCGCCGTGTCCCATGAGGCCGCCACGTTCAGTCCACCGGGACCGCCCACCAGTTCCGGTTGCCGTTGCGGCCGCAGATCAGCCGGGAGTGAGGCCAGCCGCTCCTCCAGTTCCCCTAGGAGAGATTCGTCAGCCAGCGCAACCACCTCCGGGCTGTGTCGCTGGATCTGTTCCACCAACAGCGGCAGGTTGCGACCTGCAGTCAGAGCAACCACCCGGAACTGGTCCGGGAATTCCTGAACGATTTCGAGAGTCTGAGTGCCAATTGAGCCGGTGGAGCCCAGCACGCTGATGGCTTTCACGCGGATCATGGCGATTGCAGCCATCCTCCCACTTCAATTCCAGGCCCTGGCAAACTTCGGCCAGCGCACTGTGTTCACGTTCATGGCGGCAGCGCAGAAGGAGCACTGGGGATCAGGGCTGGGTTTTGTCCTGGCGGCAGCAGGCAGTGCAGTGGGTCTGGGCAACCTCTGGGGATTCGCATACCGAGCCTCCCAGGGAGGCGGAGGCAGTTTCGTACTCCTTTATGTGCTCATTGTTGCAGTGATCTGTCTGCCGGTACTGGTGGCTGAGATGGTGCTGGGTCGCAACAGCGGTCGCAGCCCTCTGCTGGCACCCGCCCAGGTGGCCGGCCGTGACTGGAAACCGATGGGTTGGCTTTTTGTGATTGCCCCCTGCGGAATCCTGGCTTTCTACGCCGTACTGATGGGCTGGACCGCTCAGACCCTGATTCATGCTCTCAACGTGGGGCTGCCCCAGACCATGGAGGACGCCCAGCTGTTCTTCAACACCATCAGCGGCGGCAACTCTGCATTGGCTGGGCAGGCCATCAGCCTTCTGCTGACCGCTGCTGTTGTCTCAGCGGGCGTGCAGGCCGGCATCGAGCGACTGTCGCGCTGGGCGCTGCCACTTCTCTTTGTGTTGCTGGTAGCCCTTGCGATCTGGGCCAGCACGCTCCCGGGAGCGATTGATGGTTACAGGACCTTCCTGCTGCGCTGGGACGGCCGGGAACTGATGAACATCACCACAATCCGCAATGCCTTCAGCCAGGCCTTCTTTTCGATCGGCACCGGAATCGGATCGATCATGGCGTATTCGGCCTATCTGAACCGCAAGGCTCCTGTCCCTCAGCAAGCGGTTTCGGTGGTGGGGCTCGACACCGCAGTGGGTCTGCTGGCGGGCATGCTCACGTTCCCCTTGGTGATCAGCTTCGGGCTGGGAGATGCGGTCAGTGAGTCCACGATCGGCACGATCTTTCTCGCTCTGCCCACAGGTCTGGCCTCCATCGGTGCGACAGGACGAATCGTGGCTGTTGCCTTTTTCTCCCTGGCCTATCTCGCTGCGATCACCTCGTCGGTGTCGCTGCTGGAAGTCCCGGTGGCGTCATTGATGGATCGGTTGAACTGGAGCCGCACCAAGGCGACCTGGCTCAGCGCGGCTGTGATTTTTGTTGTCGGACTCCCCGCTGCCACGAATCTGCAGGTGCTTGGAGCGATGGATGCCCTGTTCGGAGGAGTGCTGCTGATTGCCGGCGGATTGCTGATTGCCGTGCTGATGGGATGGGTTGTGCCCCAGACCTTCCTCGCTGACCTCAAGGACAGCACCGTCACCAGAGCAGCAACCTCCGGTCTGATCCTGTTCTTTCTTCGCTGGGTCTCACCGGTCGTGATTTCTGTCGGTCTCTTGATCAGCGTGGTGGATCTGATCCGCAACTGGACCGGGCAGAGCTGACCATTGTTTGTGGTTTGAACAGCGTGTTCAGAACAGTCGGTTGATGTGAGCGGAAGCCATCCGCACCTCTCTCAGAAAACAGATTGACGCTGTCATCACCAGCAGCATTGCCGTGATGAACAGGGGAACCACCACCAGCGTGAGGTTGACGCGGCTGATCACGCTGAAAAACATCACGGCGACCACGGCCGAGATCAGCAGAGTTGCGGCTGTGAGCATCTCGATGGCACGGATCGTGAGCTGCATGCGCCTGCGGTACCCCCATTGCTCGCGTTGATCGACTGTTTCGCCCGCATCAAGGGCCGCCTTGGTCTTGCGGGCGTTATCGACAATCCGCGCCAGACGGCCCGAGATCACATTCATCAAGGCACCGATGCCGGCCAGAAGAAACACCGGGGCAACCGACAGCTGGATTGCTTTGGAGAGGCTCTCGGGTTCCATGGGCATCTCGCCGATCCAGGGCGAACCTTAGAGCTCACGCAATGGAAATCCGGTAGACAGGGTCTGTGATGCACGCCAACAGGATGCTCTGGCTCAAACGCTGGAATTTCATCGAGAGAGCCAGGCTTGAGCGGGAGCTGTGGGATGCCTTCGAAGCCAAGCAGGATCCTGAGGCCAAGTTGGAGCAACTGCGGAGCTGGATCGACGCTGCCGATCCCGATGATCCCGCTCTGGCCGAGCAGCGTTTCAGGCTTGAGGTCTGGACCACCACACTGGCGCGCATCCGCAAGATCGAGGCGATGATGGCTTCGAAAGAGCGGTGATCAACGGCGACGCCATTCGGTCGTGCCGCCGGGTTTGTCGATCAGTTCAATCCCCTGAGCGGCAAGTTCCTCCCGGATCCGGTCGGCTTCAGCAAAATCCTTGGCCTGCTTGGCGGCCTTGCGTGCAGAGATCGCTGCTTCGATCTCGCTGCTCTCCTCACATGCTGTGTTGGAGTCCTCCATGGTTTGCTGAGGCTCATACCTGAGTCCGAGCACGGCGGCGAGCTCACGCAGCAACAGCCAGCGTTGATGCAGGGCATTCAGGTCATCCGGCTTTTTCACTTGCTCTCCACGCTCCAGTCGGTTGGCTGTCGACTTCAGTGGTTTGGCCAGTTCAAACAGCACTGCGAGGCCTCCAGAGCTGTTCAGGTCCTGATCCATGGCCTGGGTGAAGCGGTCGCGTGCAGCCATGAGAACCTCATCAACGTCGAGGTTCTGAGCATGCATGGCACCGGATGGCAGATCTTCTGCTCCGGGCCAGCCCATCTGGTCGGACCACCGGCGACCAAGGCCAAGAGCTGCATTGAGCCCTTTCCAACCGGTGCTTGCCGCGTCCAGCGCATCAGCTGTGAAATCGAGTGGTTTGCGGTAATGCGCCTGGAGCACAAAAAGTCTCAGCGTCATTGCTGAGACTCCGCTGTCGAGCAGCGAGCGGATTGTTGTGAAATTGCCCAGCGACTTCGACATTTTGGTGCCGCCCACATTCACCATGCCGTTGTGCATCCAGATCCGGGCTAACTGCGCTTCATTCGCAGTTTCTGACTGAGCAATTTCATTTTCATGGTGAGGAAAAACAAGATCTCCGCCGCCGAGATGAATATCAATTGTTGTGCCGAATTCTTCGCGAACCATGGCTGAGCATTCGATATGCCACCCGGGCCGTCCCCGACCCCAGGGTGACTCCCATCCTGGTTCTCCGTCTTTGGTTTTTTTCCAGAGCGCGAAGTCAAAGGGATGTCGCTTGCGTGCATCCTCCTCCTCATTGATGCGGCCACTGGCCCCTTGTTTCTGCTCGTTGGGGTCTCGCCCACTCAGCTGTCCATAATTCTTCGCTTTGGAAATATCGAAATACACATCGCCGTCGGAGCTGTAGGCAGCTCCTTTGGTTTCAAGTTCTCCGATCAGAGTTTGAATGCCTGGGATACAACAGGTCGCCCTGGGCATTTTGTCTGCAGGCAGAATGTGCAGGCGTGCCATATCGATTTCAAAAGCTTTGATATTTTTTTCACTGACTTCCTCCATGGTTGAGCCCTCGGAAGTAGCCCTGTTCAGTATTTTGTCGTCGATATCCGTGTAGTTCTGAACAAACGTGACGTCGTAATCGCACCAGATCAGATAACGCCGCAGAACATCCCAGTTGATGTAACTGCGTGCATGGCCCAGATGACAAAGGTCGTAAACCGTCACCCCACAGCAGTAGATCGTTGCCTTGCCTGCCTCCAGCGGTTCGAAGTCTTCGGTGCGATTGCTCAGGCTGTTCGTGAGGCGCAGTGGCAAAGGTCTGATCAGGCTCTCCAAGGAGGTTACGGCCCGCCCACTCCTGCATCGCCCAGGAATCGGCTGGTTGCTGCAGTGTTGTTACCGATCTGTTGTCTTTACTGCCCCCCTGCAGTTCCCAGGGATGTCGATGGCCTGTGGGTTGCACTTGCCCTTGGTTGATGATTGTTGTGATTCAGAGCTTCTTGTTGAGGTTCGTTGTTGCCCCCTCTCCCTAGGTTGGGCTAAAGCCGTTCCATGATTTTCGGCCGACTATTTTCAGTAATTGTCCAAGGACTGAGCGTCTTGACTCATTCTCTCCCTGGTCACTGATTTGAATCAGGTATTCGTGCTGGCTGCCGTTGCCTCGCTGCCTGGAACAAATCACCCTCACATCATCGTACCCAATGGGGAAATCATGATTGAGTGGAATATCAAGGATCCATTCGGCCACAAACAGGAGGAAATCGCAGATCACTGGATTGATGTATTCCTCATCTTCCTGTAAGTCACCGCATGCAACCATTTGTTCCTTGCTTTGTGGCGTGTAGGTGACGAATGAGAAGAAACGAGGTGCACCGGTCGGCTGAAGGTATAGTCCATGAAAAGCTCTTCGGGGCATGGCGTTTTGCTCAGTCGTGAATGGATTGCATCACTAAGGTGTTGAAGAGTTCTGGGCCAAACTGCGCTTTGACCGTCAGTTCAAGCATCCTCCAGATTTGCTTGCAACTTGGAATGGGCTCGTGAAAGCCCCCAATCGCCTGCCAGTTGTTCATAGCTCATTGCAGAGAATTCTTGAAAAGAGGTAATTGCCTGGAACCCATGTTGATTTCCGAAGTTTGAGTTCCGAAGACTTGTATCAATCTCACGATGGTTTTAAAGGTGTTTGATTGAAGTCTGAGTTTCAGCGGATGATGCATCCAGAGCTAGGCGTAGTGGCGGGATGATTGCTCTGTCAATCGTCATGGTTTTTGTCACTTTGATCGGGGAGCGCGAGGGTTGTTTGAGAATGAACAGCCGCACTTCAGTGTGGATGGCCTCTTCCAGATCGATTGAATGATCGTCATTTAGGTTCGCTTCATTTGGCGTCCATCCAGTTCGCGCCCAGCCCGGTTTCAGCCACCAGGGGCACACTCAGGTCCACAGCCTTCTCCATGGTGTTAATAACCAGCTTCCGGATTGATTCCAGAGCGTCTGGATCCACCTCGAGCACCAATTCATCGTGCACCTGAAGAAGCAGTCGTGCCGGCAGCCCCTGCTGCTCTATCGCAGCCTGAAGCTGGATCATGGCCAGTTTGATGATGTCGGCGCTGGATCCCTGAATCGGTGCATTGGCTGCAGCGCGCAATTGCTGGGCCTCCATTCCGCCCCGACGAGCCACATCCAGGTCGATCTCCATGGGTTCCTTGCCCAGTAGACGTCCCAGTCCGTTGCGATCGAAGTGGAAAGGGCGTCGTCTACCCATGATCGTCTCCACGTAGCCGCGACTGAGAGCGAGCCTTTCCTGGAGCTCGAGATAAGCGAAGACTCTGGGATAACGTTCCCTGTAGCGCAGCAGGAACTCCTTGGCTTCCCCCTGGCTGACGCCGGTCTCCCGGGCGAAGCGCTGGGCGCCCATGCCGTAGATCACACCGAAGTTGATCGTCTTGCCCAGGCGTCGCTCGTCGCTGTTCACCTCGTCTTTGTCGAGCAGCAGCCGTGCTGTCAGCGCATGTACATCGTCTCCTGTTCTGTAGGCCTGTTGCAGCACTTCCTCTCCTGAGAGGTGGGTGAGGATGCGCAGCTCGATCTGAGAATAATCAGCGCTGAGCAGGGTCCAGTTCTCCTGGGGCAGGAAAGCCTTGCGGATGCGGCGGCTGTAGTCCGTGCGGACAGGGATGTTCTGGAGGTTGGGATTACTGCTGCTCAGCCGGCCGGTGGCTGTCACCGCCTGATTGAAATCGGTGTGCACCCTCCCGGTTTCCTTTTCCACCAGCTGCGGCAGGGCATCCACGTAGGTGCTTTTCAGTTTGCTCAGCACCCTGTGTTCGAGAACCAGCGGCACCACGGGGTGATCAGCCTCGAGTTTCTCCAGCACCGTGGCATCTGTGCTGAAGCCGGTTTTGGTTCGCCGGGATTTCTTGCGGTCGAGGCCGAGAGTGTTGAACAGCAGCTCACCGAGTTGTTTGGGAGAGGCGAGATTGAAATCTGTTCCCGCCGCCTCTTTGGCCTCCTTCTCCAGGCGCTGCAGGGTGTCACCCATTTCTGCTGACAACGCACTGAGGTAAGGCACGTCGATGCGGATGCCGGTGGCTTCCATCAGAGCCAGAACCGGTTCCAGTGGCAGTTCCACATTGTCCAGCAGGCTGGGAAGACTGTCTCCTGTTGCCTGCAGCTGTTGGCGCAGATCAATGGCCAGTCGACGTGTGAGGTGAACGTCCATGCCGCAGTACAACGCGGCATGGTCGAGGTCCACTTCCGCGAAGCAGCTGGCTTTGCCGTCCTTGGGCTTGCCCACCAGATCTGTGAACAGAGTGGGGGTGATGCCGTACATCCGTGATGCCATGGCATCCAGGCCGTGCTTGGCCGCGGCATCCCTCAGGTAATCGGCCAACAGGGTGTCCATCGTCACTCCAGCCAGCGCCAGGCCATGGCGCAGCAGAATCAATCGGTCGTATTTCGCGTTCTGCAGTGCCTTGGGGTGCTCAGGGCTTGCCAGCCAGGGAGCCATCTGCTCCAAAACCGTTTCGAGTGGAAGCTGCACCAGTTGGCGTTCGGGTTCCAGCGTTGCTTCCGTCGCTGCACGATGGCCGACAGGGATGTAGGCGAGATCGGCATCACCTGGCCCCCAGCACACGCCGATGCCTACCAGCTGCGCTTTGAAGGGGTTGAGATCGGTTGTTTCCGTATCCAGTGCAACCGGAGCAGAAGGATCGGTGCAGGACTGGAGTCTCTGCATGAGGTCCTTGAGTGCTGCTGAGCTGTTGATCAGCTGTGGCTTGAGCTCAGGCTTGGATCCGGCCGCGTCAGCGCCAGCAGATTCAGATGACTTGAGCTCTGTTGTCGTGGATCCTTGCGCTTGCTCTGCCTGACCTGTCTCGTTGGAACTTTTCTTCTCAAGCAGATTGGCGTTCGCCGTCAGTCCGCCTGGAGAGAAGGTGGCGATGAAACCAGGCACCTGCCGCACCAGGCTGTTGAGCTCCAGATCCATCAGCTGCGCTTCGAGGCCATCGCCGTCCACAGGGCCAAGTTCAAGAACTGGATCCTCAGGAAGCGGTATGTCAACAAGGATTTCGGCCAGTTGCCTTGAGAGATAGGCGTTGTCCCGGTCGGATCTCAGCTTGCCCTTCAGGGCTCCTTTCACAGCGCCTCTGCTGGCCTTGGGGCCCTCCGCCTCGACTTCGGAAAGAACTCTGTAGACGCCATCAAGATCTTGATTCTCTTTGAGCAGATTGATGGCTGTCTTCGGTCCAACGCCCCTGACTCCAGGGATGTTGTCCGAGCTGTCGCCGGTGAGTGCCTTCAGATCCACCACCTTGTCGGGCATCACCCCGAGCTTCAGCTGGACCCCGGCTTCGTCAATCAAGGTGGGGCCGCTGCTCTTGGCATACGGTCCGCCGCCCATGTACATCACGGCAATGTCCCGCTGGTCATCCACCAGCTGGAACAGATCGCGGTCACCGCTCAGGATTCTCACCCTCCATCCGCTTGAGGCGGCCCGGTTGGCCAGGGTGCCGAGAACATCATCCGCTTCGAAACCAGGAGCCAGACACAGTGGCAGCTGAAGCTGGTTGCGCAGGATCAGCTGCAGCTGATCCAGGTCCTGGAAAAACACGTCAGGGGCCACATCGCGGTGGGCCTTGTAATTGGGATCGGCCTTGTGGCGGAAGGTGGGTTCTGCGGTGTCAAAGGCGATCGCCACACCCTCGGGTTTCAGTCCCTTGCAGTTGTCGAGCAGGGCCTTGAGGAATCCATAGGTCACGCTGGTGGGACGGCCATCCTTCGTGGAGAGTCCCCCTTCACCTCCCTTGCTGAAGGCGTAGAAACTGCGGAAGGCCAGAGAATGGCCATCCACCAGCAGCAGCAGGGGTTTCTCCTGTGTTTCGGGCATGGATGAAGGGAGGTCCTGGCTCGGTCAGTCGCGCGGTTTTGCCCAGGGCGGCATGTCAATGAACACGCGTGTGCCGGGCTCCACACCGGAGAGAATGGCACTCCTGTCGCCGCTGCTGGCACCAAGTTGCACCGGCTGGAAGGTGGGCTCATCGTTTTTGCCAACCAACAAAACGCCTGACTGACCCTTTTCAGTCACGATTGCCACCGTTGGCACGAGTGTGTTTGCGCTAGTTCGTCCGGTCTGGAAATTCACATCCGCGGTCATGCCGATGCGGAGCGTCGGTGGCGGATCAATCAGCGTGAGCTCCACTTCAAATGAGATCACGTTGTCGGTTTTGAGCGCGCGCGGTGCGATATCGCGCACCCTTGCAGGAAAGAGCTGATCAGGGAAGGCATCCACGCGAACAGTGGCATCCTGACCAATACGAATGCGGCCGATGTCGCTCTCAGGAACCTTTGCCGCCGCTTCCAGGCCTTCCGACAGCTCAACAAGCGATGAGCTGGTAGCGCCGGCATTGGTTGAAGCCGCTGTGGTGGGGGTGACAAAGGATCCAGGCTCGGCGAAGCGTTCCGTAATCACCCCGCTGAAAGGAGCCCGGATCAGCAGGTCACTGCCTTCAACATTGCGTTGTTCAATGCGTTCGCGAGCGGCGGTCAGCGCTTCCCTGCTGCTGATGAAGGCGGCTCGGAAGCCATCCAGGTCGGATGCACTGATGGCTCCAACATCCACCAGCTGCCGGTTGCGAAGGTATTCGGCCCGCTTGGCTTCGTAGTCCGCCCTGGCCTGCCGCTCGAGTGCGGCAAGTTCATCCACGCGATCCTGAAGATCACCGACGTCCATACGAGCCAGGAGCTGCCCTTTGGCGACAACATCGCCTTCATTGACGTACAACTCCTCCACCACTCCAGCCTTCTTGGGGCTCACGTTCACCCGTCGGATGGCTTCCAGTTCTCCACTGGCCGTGATCACGCCAGGCAGAGATCCTCGCTCCGCCGCCACGGTGAACTCACTCAGCTGACGCGATCGATCAGAACCTGGCCCCTTTCTCCAGATCACACCACCTGACGTCAACAGAATAGCTGCAGCACCAGCTGCGATTAAGCGACGTCGTCTGCGTTTCACACCACTCAAGCGAGTCAACTGGCGCAGGGCTTCGGGTGTGGCCCCTTTAGGGGACTGGCTTTTCTGGCTGCCCATGGCCCCCTTCAACAATCTTCGTAATCATTCTCGCCCGTGAGTGGTCCAACCGTGTTCTGAGGGATGGTTCTCAGGACGCCTCTGCCGATAGATTTCCCGCCATGCTCAAAGCCGGAATCGTCGGTTTGCCCAATGTGGGCAAGTCCACTCTCTTCAATGCCCTGGTGGCCAATGCCCAGGCCCAGGCAGCCAATTTCCCCTTCTGCACCATCGAACCGAATGTCGGGACCGTGGCTGTTCCGGATGCGCGGCTGCAGCAGCTGACTGATCTGAGCAGCAGCGCCGAAACCATCCCCACAAGGATGGAGTTCGTCGATATCGCTGGTCTGGTGAAGGGGGCCAGTCAGGGCGAGGGGTTGGGCAACAAGTTTCTGGCCAACATCCGTGAAGTGGACGCCATCGTTCATGTAGTTCGTTGCTTCGAGGATGACGACGTCATTCACGTCTCCGGCTCCGTTGGCCCCGTTCGCGATGCCGAGGTGATCAACCTTGAACTCGGTCTTTCTGATCTGACGCAGATTGAAAAGCGTCGCGAGCGCCTGAAAAAGCAGATGCGCACAAGCAAGGAAGCCCAGACAGAGGATGCGGCGCTTGAACGGATTCAGGCTGTGCTCGAAGAGGGTGGTGCAGCGCGCAGTGTTGAACTGAGCGACGAGGAATCACTCATGATCAAACCACTTGGATTGTTGACGGCCAAGCCGATTATCTACGCCACCAATGTGAGTGAGGATGATCTCGCTGCTGGTAATCGCTTCTGCGAGGAGGTGGTGGCTCTCTCGTCAAAGGAAGGTGCAGAAACCGTGCGTATCTCTGCCCAGGTCGAAGCGGAACTGGTGGAGCTCGGCGAAGAAGAACGAAAGGACTATCTCGATGGACTTGGGGTGCAGGAAGGTGGGTTGAAAAGCCTGATTCGTGCCACTTATCGCTTGTTGGGACTGCGCACTTATTTCACGACGGGTGAAAAGGAAACTCGTGCCTGGACCTTCAGGGCTGGGATGACCGCTCCTCAGGCGGCAGGAGTGATTCATACCGATTTCGAACGAGGATTCATTCGTGCCCAGACCATCGGTTGCGAGAAATTGCTGGAGGCAGGATCGCTGGTAGAAGCTCGCAACAAAGGTTGGCTACGCAGTGAAGGCAAAGAATATGAAGTTGAGGAAGGTGATGTGATGGAATTTTTGTTTAATGTCTAGAAGTCCTGTCAGGACGACTGAAGTGATGATCTACTGACTGAATCTGTCTCGCTGTTTGTCTACCATTGCAGGCATTCAGAAAACCCCATCAGGTTTCTCTTCCGAATCACGACAGGCTTGAAACAAGCATGTTAAAAATCAAAGCGTTATGGAAGCCCCGGAAATCTCTCCAATCGTGCTACGGGTAGGAATCAACAACATGAGATTAATGGCGCTCTGCAAGTTCTTCCGGCAGTCTTGAATGGCTCAAAATCCTGTTGATCACTCCATGGGGGGGAGCCCGGCACTTGAATAGCCGGATCCTCCAGGGTCGGTTGTTTTTGGTGGAACAAAAGCATCATGAACACCTTCTGAAATAATTGTTGCAGTTTTTCCTTTTCCTCCAGAAAGACCTGCCAGTTCTTCTTCTGATAATTCAGACAATTTTGTCTTGAAAACTCTGAGCAATTCGCTCTCAGTGACGATGAATCCTGCGTTAGCAGCAATTTCTACAGCCTGGGCGGCTGTTGTGGCCGCCTGGATTGATTGTCTTAGCTCAGTGTTGTCTGTCAAAGCATTGATGAAATCATCAATAACTGCCAAGCGTCTATCTGCTAAAATTTACAAATATAAAGAGAGCAGGCTGCTGAACGTCCAGTCATCTATCTTTCTTAAGATTGATAGGGATTGTTGAATCCATAATAGTTTTTATTAATCGTATAAGAAGGCTGTCAGGTGATAAGTTAATTTGTCACTCAGCTCATTCAATGATTCATTAAAGGAGTGCAGAATGATGATTTGCATGAGTATCATCCATCAACAATTCTTCCGCCAACGCACTGGCTGGAAATTGACCAGAGGCCCCCAGCGGCCTTCAGTAAATCAATATTCCCGCGGAAAACACTTCGTTGTTCAGTTGAATCCCAGTTCCAAAGCGCAGCTGCCAGCCCCGCAAAAAGCACTCGGTTGCTGTCTTGTGGTTTCGGCAACCGTCGATGAGGGTTCCAGAGTTCCGTGCCTTTGAAGAAAACTGAAATGCCCTTGGAGCTTTTTTTGTCTTGCTGAAAAGACCACCAGGGATCCTTGCCTCGCTTGGGTTTTCCCGATTGAAAAACACCAAGTGCACTGCCGTTCTGAATCAATTCACCGTTGAGCGATCCTGTTGTTCGTTCAGTGAGTCGAATCTTGATTGAAGGAGACTCTTCGCTGGTTAACTCACAGACCAGAGGTAATGGGACGGCTGCTGCCGGTGCAACAGCCAAGACAAGGAAGGGGATCAGTAGCTTTCTGCCGATGTCTCCTCTCTTCATGGCCTGTCTTGACGCCCTTTGGCGTGCTGGATCAATCAGCCTGTCGTGACCAAGGCCTGTCTTCGGTTAACAGACCTTGGTTTTGAACGCAGCTCAGGATGAGGGTGATTTGCGTTTCAATCAGCCGATGAACGCATGTGGTTTGGCGATCCCTGCTGATGTGCTCCCTTTCAGAAATGCCATCATCGTGTCAGCGTCAGAGGATTCGAAAGGATCTGTTGGACAGTTGTCTGCAAAATCAGGCTCAACAAACATTTTTTCAATGACCATGTCATTGACAAGCATCGAATAACGCCAGGAACGCATTCCAAAACCTAGGTTTTCTTTCTCAACAAGCATTCCCATCTTTCTGGTGAATTCACCATTGCCATCAGGCAGCATGAAAATGTTCTTGGTTCCCAGGTGCTTGCTCCACTGGAACATGACAAATGCGTCGTTCACTGACAGACAGATGATCTGATCAACGCCTTGACTTTTAAATTCTTCGAAGAGTTCGTCGTACCGGGGCAGATGATTGGATGAGCAGGTTGGAGTGAAAGCTCCAGGAAGTGCAAAAAGTACAGTTTTTTTGCCACTAAAAATGTCCTTGCTGCTTAGCTCTTGCCACCGGAATGGATTGTCGCCAGGCACACTTTCATCACGGACACGAGTCTGAAACGTAACCAACGGAACTTGATTGTTGAGAGGCATGATCAGGATGAATGCAGGATTGTGGCTATGTTGACATTGTCTTTTTAACCATTCCTTTAGACCAACGGATGAGTGTTTTTACTTATATGGTTGTTTTTGATGGCGTGCGTGTGTCGAGTTGATTGGCCTGCCGACCGAGATGGATCTGAAATTCAGGGGTTCAGTGTTGATTTTGGCCCCTGAACAATGATGTTTTTGTTGTTTGTTATTCAGCATGGTCATTGTATTCGCAAGTCTGAGGCAAATCACATATTGATAACATCTTCCAGGCATTGATTGAGAGTGTCTATTCCAAATGGTTTTTGCAGAACGGCATAAAACCCTATATTTTTGTAATTGGACAAAGTATTGTCGTCACTATACCCACTTGCGGCAATGGCTCTTGCCGACGGATTCAAATTGAGAATTTGTTCAATCGTCCATATGCCTCCTTTTCCTCCTGATATTGTCAGATCAAGAATAATGATGTCAAAGTATTTTTTTTCTTTTAATCCTTTGGCGTATTCCTCCAGGCATTCCTCGCCGTGTTTTACGGAAGTCACCTGATGACCACCATCTTCCAGCATGAGCTGCATTGAATTTCGAACAATTTCTTCGTCGTCCATGATTAAAATGTTCATGGATGTTATTGGTTTGTGTTGAGTGCTCTTTGATTGATCTGAGGCCTTTGATCGAGGCAAGGCGGGTAAGGAAATCTGGACTGTCGTCCCTTTCCCGTAATCACTTTTGATTTGCAAGTTGCCATTGTGTTTCTTGATGATCCAATACGCACTTGTCAAGCCAAGGCCATTTCCTGTTTTTTTTGTTGTAAAATATGGATCATATATTTTCCCAAGGTTCGCTGCTTTAATTCCAATTCCTGTGTCTTTAATTTCAATGATAACCATTTCTTGCAGGTAGGAATTGCTGTCTGTTGGCAATTCTCTTCGTATGGCAATAGCAAGCTCTCCGCCTTCTGATGTTGCTTGTTCCGCGTTGAGGATAACGTTATGGAGGACCTGATGAATTTGTCCATAATCCATGTTCACCTGTGGTAAGCGGGGTTCAATTTTGATCGCTGCTTTCAGTTTTGATCCGTGCAGGCTCATGACGACAGCCTCTTTGACAACCTTTTCCAGGGATCCGGCCTTCTGAACCGGCTCCCCTCCCTTGCTGAAGGTCAGCATCTGTTTTGAAAGGCCAGCTGCACGTAAACAGGCCTGTTTGGCGATCTCCAGGTAATCAGAGTCAATTCCCTTTTTGTTGATGAGTCTTTGGGTTAAATTTATATACCCCATAATGACTTGCAGAAGATTATTGAAATCATGGGCCAAGCCACCCGCAAGATGGCCAATGCTTTCCAGCCGTTGGGCTTGAATTAACTCAGCATCAAGCCGACGCCTTTCTGTGAAATCCTCCATCAATGCAATGACTTCGCCATTGTTGCGCTGATCGAGTTTGATTCGCAGCCAACGAATTTGCTCGTTGGAATCCTTGAATCGGATTTGACTGTCTAGATCGGATGACTTTTCCTCCTCGTTTTTGCTCTGGTCGAGTAACTCGATCCACCTTTTTAGGTCCTCTCCCAGCACAAAGGAATTGATTTCCATCCCTATACAGGCATCAATATTGAATCCCAATATTCTGCTCCACGCCATATTGAGGAATTGAATTTTTCCTTTATCATTCTGATCAAAGCGTGCGACGATAACAGGAAGATTGACCAAAATATCTCGCATTGTGCGTTCCGATTCCGCCAATCGTTCGATCAGTCTTGATTGCGCAATCGCTGCAGCGTCAGGTACTTGATAACGATCCATGGCTTGCGATCAACAGGAACTGCTTTTTATTGCATTGATAAATTCCTTGTGAGTTATTACGTCCGCGAATAGTGGGAAGATTTCACCGCAAAACATCTCCTGTTCAATGGGTGTTCGGCTTGAGGTGCAGTCCGAGAGAATTGTGACTTCATAACCTTGATCTCTCGCGTAAAGCGCTGTGGCATTGATGCAGAGCGACGAAACGCATCCAGCAATCACGATCTGTTCGATGTGATGCTCAGTAAGCAGTTTCTCGAGATCAGTGTTGGAGAAAGCATTAAATCCCTTTTTGCCAGGAACTGTTTTAATGCGATCTCCGTACTTTGTGATTTCAGTTATCACCTCTGCTCCTGTGGTGCCTGCTTTAAAGGCCTCAATTTCTTTGATTGCCTTGAGAATTCCAGTTGGGTTCTCGATCTCTTTGTAGGTCTCGCTGAATACGATAGGCGTGTTCACGATGGTGATTGGAGACTCAGCGATGTTGTCGATTGTCTCGATGGTGTGTTCGAGGGTGCCTGAAACACGATGCGATTCTTCTACTACGGAATAGAGGGCTCCTTGCGGGTCGAAGTAGTCTTTCTGAAAACCAATCAGTACAAGTGCCGTTTGGTTGGGTCTGAAGCGAATCACACTGATGGCCCAATAAAATCCCCATCCAGTTTATTCCTGAATCGGAGTTTGTATGGTTATTTAACGGTATCTGTTCAATTTGCAAATGAGTTTCACTGGTTTTTGGCGCTAATCCTGAATTTCATAAACGGTCAATCGCTTCCATTGCAGGTATGAATTGAGAACTGTTCTGATCAAAGCCATTGCAGCTTTTGTTCATCGCTTCACTGGTCAGAGCTACCACGCGAATGGCCTGGGGTGATCGCAACCACTCAGCTTGTTTCTGCAAGCCTTTGTTTTCAATCCAGGTATTCAGGATGTTCCGGGCTCTGTCACGGCTGTATCCGGCGTTCAGGACCTTGCATTCGGCAAAAGCAGCCATGGCTGCCATGGCATGACGCGTTTGCGTTTCACTGGCTTGAAGCGGCGGCTCCAGGGCTCCCAGAAGTGCGGCAATCATCACGGCTGAATACCACAAGCAACGCCAGCCGAGCGGATTACCCTGCCGGTTTTCAAACTTGACGTTGAAAGCACTTCTCATGTCTGCAGCAAAACTGGCGGCAGTTTATGGAGTGCTTGTGAACCAGTGGCTTTTCAAGAGATGAGGAGGTTCACCCTCCTGACAATGGATCGTTCGATCTTCAACGGAGCGAGGCAACCCGCCGGTTCGAGACATCCTCGTCATCCTCCAGGGGAGTTCCTTTCAGTTCTGCTGCATAACGGGGCCGCACTGTTTTCAGCAGGGGCATCACGGCCAGACAGATGACGGCCATCATCAACCAGAGCTGCACACCATGCCCCTGTTGGTCAAGCAAAGCACCGGCTAACAGAGGTGCCCCGGTGGCGCTGATGGCGAAGCATTGGGAAAACAGCGCCATGGACAGTCCTCTGTGTTGCAGAGGGGTCTCTTCCACCATGGCTTCGGCGGCACTGGGAAGGAAAGCGGCTTCCCCGAAGGCCAGTGGCACCATCGCCAGGGAGATCAGCACCATCCCGCGGCTCCAGAAAGCGGAGCTTGCCAGAAGAACGGAGCCCAGCACGAAGCCAGCCAGTCCCATGCCCAGGCCGAAGCGGAGGCTGCGCTTGGCCACCCAGTTGCCCACAGGCCACTGAAGAGCCACAAGCAGAGCCAGCTGCAGCGCGATCAGTGCACCGCTTCCGGCTTCGCTCACTGCCGGTCGCGACAGGCCTCCACGCACCAGATCCAGAGGCAGGGCACTCTGTCTTAGGGCGATCATGCCTGTGGCAACGATGCTGATGGCCAGAACAGGCAGTAGAGGTGGTAGCCAGCGCCATCCATCCCTGATCGTGGTAGATGCACTGGAAGGCTCATCACTGGCTTTGTCGAGATGCAGCAGGGCGGCACGCCCGTCGGGAAGGGGCCGCCAGCTCAGAACGAGCAACATCATCACAACCGCCACCGCCTCGACCACATAGACCGCGCGGATCAATCCCAGGGCTGTGACGATCGCACCGATCAGTGCTCCTGAGGCCACACCAAGTGCGTCAGCGCTGCGGGCCAGTGCATAACCGCGACTGGATTTGAAACCGGCGCAGCTGAGCGGAACGGCCAGCTCGATGGCTGGGAAGTAAAGGCCTGCCGCCAGACCGATCAGTAGCTGTCCAGTGAGGTAGCCGCCGAAACCCTGCGCTTGAAGCAGGATGACATCAGCGATCAAGGCCAGCACTGCAGCGGCGCGCACCGGCCAGGAGCAGCTCAGACCCCGATCCAGCAACAGGCCACTCAGTAGACGCGCAGCAGTGCCAATCAGGGCCGCCGCAGCCAGACCCTGTCCCACCTGGGTTGCGGTGAAGCTGGCTTGATGAAACACGATCGGTGTCAGGTAGATGACACCACCGGCTCCCAGCGAGGCCAGCAGCCTGATTGAAGCCACTTCCTGCAAAGGTGCGGGAAACTGGTTCCACCAATGAACTGGCTTAGGCCTTGCGAAGACGCTCAACAGGACAACGGTTTGCCGTAGGACTGATTTGCAGTCTGATGCTCTGTGCCCTTTCACCGCGACCAGCGCGTACAGCCGCCGAGTTGGTTGTCCGTCTGGATGGGATGGATCTGCCTTTGTCGATCTCAGATCTGGGTGGCTGGATCCGCGGACAAGGATCCGATTCATCGGAACTGAGCGTCTGGCTGAATCTGCTTGAGGAGGAAAGCCGTCAGGGAGTGATTGATCTGCTCAAGGCCCCGCTGATCAACGACCGCAGCATGGCCAGGCAGATTCTCAACAGCTGGGCAGGCCGTCGTTTGCTGGATCAGGTCAGTGACCTGGTGTTGGTTGATGACGACACAACGGGGCAGACCGTGCAGATGACGCTTGAGTCGCTGCTCGCAAAGCGCCCTGAGGTGTCCACCTTTGACCTTCTGGAGGCGCTGCCTGCGCAGCGCGTCAGACTGGATCTCGATGCCCTGCTTCCGGTTGCCAGCAGCTGGAGGCTTCAGTTGCAACGGCAGCAGGCTCTGGTCAAAACCCTCAATCAACTCCCAGTTTCATCGCTCACTCAGAGCATCAATCCTGAGGATGCGGACAAGGTCGCCTCTGATAGCGCGCTGCAGCAACTCACCCTGCCGGTTGAGCATCGCGATCAGCCGCTGCAGCTCCAGCTTTGGCGCCCGAGTCCTTCCGATGGTCGTCAGCGCAGTCACTGGCTGGTGCTCATGCCGGGTCTTGGTGGCAGTCCGGATCATTTCCGCTGGCTGGGTCGGGCACTCAGTCATCAGGGCTGGCCGGTTCTTGTCCTTGAGCATCCAGGCAGTGATGCGCTCGCCGTACAGGCACTACTGGAAGGACGACAACCGCCACCGGGTGCTGAGGTTCTGCCTGATCGGCTGAGAGATCTGTCAGCGGTCCTGGCCGCTCGCCGGAGGGAAGTGTTCGAGCTCCCCGGGACCCGTCTGGTGCTGGGTGGGCATTCTCTGGGAGCACTCACAGCACTGCTCGCGTCCGGTGCCAGGCCGGAAAAGGGCCTCGCGCGACGTTGCGGCCAGGATCTTGATGATCTTCCGATCAGCAATCTGTCCAGACTTCTTCAGTGTCAGATCGAGGACGTGATCCTTCCAGAGGTGAGTCCCCCCCAGGAGCTGGCCGGTGTGGTGGGACTCAACAGCTTCGGCAGCTTGCTCTGGCCCCGACAGATACCCCTGTCGGCAGATGTCGCAGTCTTTTTGAGCGGAGGGACTCTCGATCTGATCACGCCTCCACTCAGTGAGCAGCTGGGACTGCTCAGGTCATTGCCAGCCAATCCTGCAACCCGTGCCGTGCTTGTGGAAGGCGCCAGCCATTTCTCGCCCGTGCGCGTAGAGGGGCAGAGTGGCGGCGGGCAGGGTGAAGATGTTTTCCAGCTCGGCGAGGAACTGGTTGGAGTTCAGCCTCTGAGGGTTCAGGCTCAACTGGAACGCGAAATCGTGCGCTTCCTCATCGATCTGGAGGCTGGTCGTGTGTCGAGTTCCCAGAAGGGCGGGGTTGAACATCTGCAGGTGGGGGATCTCCACCTGCATCGTCTGGATCAAACCGGTGCAGCCCGCTTCGTGGATTGAAGCCCAGGGTCGTCTTGATGGCGCCGCTCAGTATCGAACCCTTGGATCGAGAAGGGCGACGAGAAGATCCACGGCCACACTGACGAGCACCACCAGAGCGGCGATCACCACCACAATTCCCTGAACCACCGGGTAGTCGCGCTGATTGATGCTTTCCTGCAGGCGCAGTGCGATGCCTGGCCAGGAGAACGTCACCTCAATCAGCAGTGCGCCTCCAATCAGTGAGGCGACGGTGATTCCGGCGATCGTGAGCACAGGCAACAGCGCATTGGGCAGTGCATGCCGAAGAATCACCTGGGTTTCACTCAACCCTCTGCTTCGGGCGGCCTCCACGTAGTCGGAGCGAAGACTGCGATTGAGGTTCAGGCGCAGTGCGTTGGTGAAGACACCACTCAGGAGCAGTCCGAGAGTGCATGCCGGCAGCACCAGGTGACGCAGGGCACCCTGAAGTGCCTCCCAGTTCCCGCTGATGACACTGTCGGCAATCAGAAAGCCGCTGCCATCAGGAGTGATCATTCCAGGTGGGAAACGACCTCCAACCGGCAGCCAGCCCAGGGTCACGGCAAACAGCAGCTGGGCCAGCATGGCCACCCAGAAGGGGGGTAGTGCGTAGGTCCCGATGCCATAGAAGCGACCAGCCAAATCGATTTTTCCTTCGGATCGGGCAATGGCCGTGAAACCCACCGCCAGACCTGTCACCGCTGCAACAATCAGGGCGGTGACACTTAATTCCAGGCTTGCCGGAAGTGCTTCGCGGATGATCCGACTCACGGGCTCCTGATTGATCAGTGCCTCGCCGAGGTCGCCGTGCACCAGTGCCCAGAGAAAGTCCAGATATTGCTGGACCAGGGATTGATCCAACCCAAGACGTGCTCTCAGTGCTGCCTTGGCCGCTTCCGGCGCCCGGCTGCCCAGCACAGCGTCCACCGGGTCACCGGGAGCCACCCTCAGCAGCAGAAACACCAGGGTCGCGATCAGCCAGAGCATCACCGGTGCGAGGGCCAACCGTGTTCCCGTGTAGCGAAGCAGCTCGCGACTTCGTCCCATCAGCGCACCCCCTGTAACCGGGCCAGAAGCAGCTGACCGTTGCCATCGAATTCCGGGGTGGCCAGTGCTGTGCTGCTCCAGGCTCTGGGCGTCACCAGCCAGACAGGGATATATGCAGCACCTGCGGCAGCCATTCGCTCAACGCTTTCCAGATCGCGCAGTCGATCATCTCCCCTGCTGCGGTCCGATTGCAGCAGGGTTTGTTCCAAGCCTGGTGCTGTCCAGAAGCTGCCGCTGATGGCGGCTTCTCCACGTTTGCAGACGGATCCTTCCGATTCCCTGCAGCTGAGCAGAGGTGCCAGGTAAGCCTCGGGGTCTGGATAGGCGCCGCGCCAGTCGAGCATCACGGCCTGGAAAGCACCTTCTCCAAGCTGCCGGTACACAGTCGTGGATTCCACGCCGTCAAGTTTGAGGGACAGGCAATCGGCCAGGTCGCGTTTGATCTGGGCTTGCCAGGTGAGTGCCATCAGACGGTCTGCGGGCACATTCGATCGGTAGGTGAACGGAAGATGCAACACCCTCCCATTGCAGTAGCCAGCCTGGATGAACAGGTTTCTGGCTCGGGCAGCGTCATGCCTTGGCCAGGGTTCGATATTTCCCCCCGGCAGGCCGGGAGGAACCAGTGAAAGCAGCGGTGGCCGCAATCCGCGGCTCACCCTCTCGTTAATCAGGTCTCGGTCCAGGCTCAGAGCCAGAGCCTGTCGCAGGACTGGATTCTGAAGTGGTGGTGTGTTGCTCAGCAGCGTGATGTACCCGATCACCAGAGCCGGGCCTTGCCCTTCCCTCAGCCGTCCCTCGCTGGCCATGCGATTCAGCGCCAGGCGCTGGTCTTCGTCGATCGAGTCAGAGAGCAGCACATCCACTTCGCCACTGCGCATCGCTCCGAACAGGGCGGTGGAGTTGCTGAGATAGATCAGATCCAGACCGGCGTTGCTGGGTAAGGGCCCCCAGTACCGTTTGAAAGGTTCCAGACGCTGCTGTACAGCGCGGAAACTGGTCAGCCTGTAGGGCCCCGTGCCGATGAAACGGTCGTTGAGAAACCTGTCCTGATGATCCTCATAGGCCTTTGGCGAGACAGGCGTCAGGTTGGTTGCTGTGAGCAGATTCTCAAGGGAGCTCGAGGGTCGGCTCAAGCGCAGTCGTAACTGGTAGGTGTCGGGAGTTTCAACTGCGGTAATGCGATCCCCGACCACATAGTTGAGGGTGCCGATCTCCAGAAAACGTCGCAGGCTGAAGGCCATTGCCTCCGCATCGAAGCGAGTGCCGTCATGGAAGAGCACGTCCTTCCGCAGGGGGATCGTGACGGTGCGGCCGTCATCACTGATCTCCGGCAGTGCTGCCGCCAGGGCCGGCTTCAATTCACCCTGCGCAGTTCTTTTGTAGAGCGTGTCTCCGAGAGCGCTCAGTAGCTGCAGAGCGCCGAAGGTGCTTGCCTGTGCAGGATCCAGGGAGGTGATGCGCCCTGCACTGGCCACCGTGATCCGATCACTGCGCCTGCCTGGTTGACAGGCCCCTTGGCTGACGCAGAGTGCCAGGGCTGCAGTGAGTGGCAGCAGGTGTTTCAAGTGCCGTCTCAGGTAGGCCAGGCCTGACATTCTGGATGAATTGATCACGCCACTGGAGTCAGACGAAGCCATTAAAGGCCCCGCGTCCTAGTCGGAAACAGAGGGTGACTTGATCTGGTTGAGAGGGACTTCGAAAACCGGTGAGCCCTGGGGCTTCAGGGGCCACTGGCGCACCCAGCAGCGGTCGTGGTCACCATCAATGCCGATGACCTGGAAAAGGCCGGCATCGCTGCGCAACGTGATGCAGTCTCCTTGGTGGAGCCTCATGACGGATCGGGATTCCGACTGATTGCAGCGTTGCCCCTGAAGAACTGTGAGATCGTTCGGCATGAACGTTTTGCAGCATGAATCCGCGAATGCGAACCGAAGCTGTGATGGTTCTTACAACTGTGCCTCATCCGGGGGGCTCTCTGCCAGGTGCTGCGACGACACGCTGAACCGCACACGTCCTCCCGATGTACTCAGAAGCAGCTGAAATGGGCAGCCAGAGAGCGGACTCCCGGCAGAGAGGCAATGGCTTGCAGGGCGTTCTGCATCGCTCCGTTGCCGACTTCATGGGTGATCACAACAATTTCAGCTCCCTCGTCGCAGGCATCGAACTGGACGATGGACTGGATGGAGACGCCCTGTTCTCCGAAGCAGCTGCCAATCCTGCCGATGACTCCGGGAGTGTCTTCCGTGTTGAAGCGCACGTAATTGCGCTGTCGGATCCGGCTGGAATCCACCAGGTGGCAGGAACGCCAGCTGCTGGCTGCCAGCAGTGGGTCAAGGCCGCCATCGCTGCTGCTGAGCTGGCGTATTCCGGCGATATTGAGAATGTCAGCCACCACTGCAGAGGCGGTTGGGCCTGATCCGGCGCCGGGGCCGTAAAACATCACCCGGCCGATTGGATCGCCTTCCACAAGGATGGCGTTGTTGACACCGTTGACCCCGGCGAGGGGGTGATCCTTCGGCACCAGTGTGGGTTGGACGCGAACACCAAGGGGCAGGGATCCAATGGGGTCGCCATCGCTTTCCAGGCGTTCTGCAACGGCAAGAAGTTTCACCCCGTATCCGAGTTGTGTCGCATAGTCCACATCCCGACCCTGCAGATTGGATATGCCAGTTGTTGGAACGGCACTGCGCTCGATGGGGCCGCCAAAGGCCAGTCCGGCAAGGATGGCGATCTTGTCCGCTGCGTCATGGCCGTCAACATCGGCCGCTGGATCCGCTTCCGCATAACCCAGCTCTTGGGCTTCCTTCAGCACGGCGTGGTAGTCGGCTCCTTCGTCGGCCATCCGACTGAGGATGTAGTTGGTGGTGCCGTTGATGATGCCGCTCACGCGCTCAATGCGATTGCTCCCAAGCGACTGTTTGAGCGGTTCGATGATTGGAATGCCCCCACCGACGGCCGCTTCGATCAACACGTAGACACCGGCAGCAGCAGCTGCTGCTGCGATTTCCTCACCGTGTCTGGCGATCACGGCCTTGTTGGCGGTCACGACTGATTTCCCGGCCGAGATGGCTCTCATGATCAGGGTGCGCGCCGGTTCGATGCCGCCGATCACCTCAACAACCAAATGCACGTCTGGGTCATCCACCACCTCATTGGGATCAGTGGTCAAACGTTCGGTGGGGATGTCAACAGGCCGACTGCGCTGAAGATCGCGAACAGCCACGCGAACCAGCTCAAGATCGGCGATCAGAGGATGGCGGCCTTCCGGACTGCTCAGAATTCCTGCCACTCCCGCGCCGACGGTGCCGAGGCCAAGCAGGCCGATGCCGATCCTTGTCGCCATGGAGCGGGTCCGTTAACTGCGATGAGGGCATGACTTTAGGCAGCGATCGGTCCGCAGCTTGCGATCAACCCGTTTCGCTAAGAGCACTGGCCTGCTGCTGCATCATCCGCAGGATGTTGAGGAATCCATTCGCCCGAGATGGTGTGAGGCTGGCTTGGAGGCCAGTTGCGGCGATGAAACCTGGGTCAACGGCCATCACCTGTGCCGGGGTGAGGTCGCGAAGTCCCTTGATCAGCAGAGCCAACAGTCCCTTGGTGATCAGGGCATCCGAATCCCCCTGCCATTGGAGGCGGCCATCCACCAGCTCTGATGCGATGAAGACCTGGGACACACACCCCTTGACCTTGCGCTCCTCCGTCTGCAGCTCAGCAGGCATTGAAGGCAGCTTTTTGGAGAGCCAGAGCACATACTCATAGCGCTTGCGCGGATCTGAAGTGCTGTTAAGCCGCTCGGCGAGTTGATCAAGTGCCTCGCTGCCGTAGCGAGTCGTGGAGCTGCCTGGGTCAGCCATGGCCGGGTCAGCGTGAGCGAATCCCGCGCACCCTAACCATCAGCCCCACGATGCCGACCAACGCTGGTGCCATGGCCCAGTTCAGGTTGTCTCTGCCGCCTGGTCCCATCACCACTTCGTCCAGATTGACCTGTCCCTGTTGAAGCGGAAGGGTGAGGTAGTCGCGATGACCAGGTCCACCATCCACCTGCAGGTCTACCAGGCCATCTGCAAGTTCTGGGAGGGTCACCTCGAGCTTGCCGTCTGCATCAATACGTCCGAGTTCCTTTCCGGGTGTGCCGTCAGCCTGCAGCAGCCTCACCACGGCTCCTTCCACTGGTTCTCCGGTGGAGAAGCTGCTCGTGAGTTCGAGTTGTCCCTCGAGATAGCGAAGGCTGCTTTCCACACCATGGGCCTCGGTCTTCAAGGGCTGCGTGAGTGCGAGCCCCAGTAACGCAGTGGCCATCAGTGCGATACGGGATGAGATGGCCATGGCATTCCTGTCGTCGGGACTTCCATCCTGCGGGAAATTGACCGGTTGATCCAGTGCCGTTTCACGCGAATCTTCATCTGTGCCGGCGATGTCTGCAAACAGCCTTGATTCAGCAACCACTGCAATGGAAACCGTTTTCGCAGACCCAACCCTCAAAAGGTCTGTCCCATGGGTCATTGGGCAGTGGCTTCTGGCTCACGCATGCCTCCGGCAGCACAAGAAGAGCGGGGACATCACACCAGCCGGACCTGCTGCGAAGGCGGTCGTAGTACCCCCCGCCGTAGCCCAGTCGCAAACCCATACGGTCCACTGCAAGGGCAGGGACCAGCAGCAGAGACAGCTCATCAGCCTTGAGAACGGATTGCCGCGCTGGAGCTGGGATGCCACAGGCGTCCTTGACCAGGGGGTCTTCTGTCCAGCATCCGTAGGTCATCTGGCCTTTGCCATCGGCGATAGGCAGGGCGGTTCGCAGTCCGAATTCGACAAGAAGATCCCCGCGCAGTGGCCTCAGGTCTACTTCTCCGGGGAGTGGCCAGTAGAGGCCGATGAGCGCGCTGAGTTCACCCCGTTGATGACGTCGCCTGAGTTCGAGCTTGAGCTGATCACGGATCCGTTGCTGCAGGGCCGGTTCTGTGGTCAGAACCTGGAGTCTTCTGGTTCTGAACAACCTGCGCAGTTCCGGTTTCGATACACCCTCGAACGTCGGCATCAGGGCAGGAGTCCCCAGCGACCCATCAGCGGAAATCGCAGTGTCAGCTTTTCGGAATCCGCTGGCCAGATCTGATTCAGCTCTTCCGAGAGGGTGTTGATCAGTGAGCAGACCTTGTCATCGCCATCATCTTGCTGGCTGGCCCGTCTGAGCGCTGACCAGGTGCTGATGAATCCCAGCAGGTCGGTTCGCGTCCAGTGCTCGGTGATGTGTAACCCCTGGGGCAGTGGTTGATCGCAGGCCGGAAATTCGAGATCGGCGTAGCAGTTGTCCACATGGCTGCGTTGCGGTGGCCAGAACTGATTCAGCCGCTCGTGGTAGAGCGTGTTGAGCCAGATCTGCAAGTCCTCAGGTGCTCCCTGGATTGGTTCATAGCCCAGCCAGACCAACAGTCCCCCAGGTCGCATCACACGATGCACCTCTCGGTTGAAGCGCTCCAGATCCAGCCAGTGAATGGCAGCGGCGACAAGCACAGCATCCATGCTGCCGCTGTTCAGATCGGATTGTTCCGCTGCTCCCTGCCGGTAGTGAATGCGAGAACTGGGTTTCGCTGCAGCAATCTGCCCAGGGCTGAGATCTGTGGCTTCAACGTGATTGAACCAGCGGGACAACCCGATGGAGGCCTGACCACTGCCGCAGGCTGCATCCCAACACTGATTCAAAGCCGGAGCCTGGTCTGCCATCCAGGCGAAGAATGCGTCCGGGTAGTGGGGTCTGCAACGCGCGTAGTCAACCGCTACGGAATCAAACCAACCTTTATCCGCTGGTGTCATCAGCCGCTGAACGGCAGCGATGCCGCCGGCAGTTGGAACAAAGGAGGACTGTTCATTTCAGATATGACTCAATGCCTGGAGTTGGTCGATGCTTTTCCAGAGGAGCCTGGTGGCGCTTCTGGGACATCCGGTTTCAGTTGTCTGCAAAGGTGCACTCGAGCAGTGCAGCTGTCAGCAACGTCTTCATGTCCTGAAGATTCCTCTGCTCGACAGGATCTCCGCCAGACCATCGGTCGAGCTGATGACTGACTGCACCAAGCAGCAGTCGCAGTCCTGCTGCATTGAGCGTGAGATCGATCGTGCTCTCGGTCCGGTCCATCACAGCCCCATCAGGCGTTGCAACCTTTGTGATTCTGCACCCTCCACATCGATCGAGAAAAGAGATCTCTGACACATTCCCTCCGGTTGGGCAGGATTTCCCACTGACCCAACCAGCAGGTCAGCTGTTGAATATGAGCATTGGCTGCGGCCAAAGCAGAATATTCAGGGCTGCAAATTGTTATTGGAAAGAGGTCAATGATGCACTGTTCTATGAATTTTTCATTTGAATCCAAATTGGATTGAAAAGTCAGGCCTGACGAGGCTCAGCGTTGAAAAGCTGAACGACTGATTGGTATTCAGGGGGCTGGAATGTTTCTTTGATCAGCTTGCATGCCGTTTCATTGTGGTAAGCCCCGCCAGCAGCTTTGTCGGGACGGTTTGTTGTGAACAGACTGATTGTCATCCTTTTTACAGCCTTAATTGATCACCCAAGAGCCTGCGGCTCCAATGTCCCCTCTTTTTCGATGTCTGCTGTGTGGTCAGTCAATTGAGCGTTCCAAGCGCTCTTACTGGAAACGCAGAGGTCACCTGCTCTGCTCCGCTTGCCGAGACCGGATTGATTGCGGCGAAAATGGTCAAGTAGGTGATCCAGCCTTCCATCAGGCTCCTCAGTCATGATGAAGGCTTTTGAGGTCGCTGGAGCCTGGTCTGAAGCGAAATGTCAGTGTCATTTGTATGGCAGCGTTGAAAACATTGCTGCTGAGCTTGGAGACCCGGTTTTAGTAACGTCGCAAGACATTTAATAGAAACAGTGTTTTTAACGATTAACGCGTTTTTATACACAGCGTTCCTGGCATTTGTTGTTGTTCAGGCAGTTCGTTTGATGCATCTATCTCTGAAAGCTCAGGACAGAACTGGTCTTAAAACCACTCATCCGGAACTGTTCGACCAAAACGGCAGTGTGACCAAAGAAAAATTGTTGGTCGTCAGATTTGACAGACCGAAACCGGTGCTTCCCTCGTAAGTGTTCAGATCACAATCCCGACCGGAGATCTCTCTTTCTGACGTTTGCTGAACCGGTTCCCTCGAAGAGGGCATAATGTCGTCATGGTCAAGATTATCTGGCTGCTGGCTACGGTCTATTTTATGAGTCGACTTGTGAAACGACTCATGTCTTCCATGCAAGATATCAGGAACGAGGAACCTGATGCGAGTGATGCGGTGATTGACGTCGAAGCCGAGTGAGGCTGAGTTCCTCGGCATTTTTTGTGGATCCTTTCGCTGCCGCCATTGAATGGTGTGGTGACAACCGGATATCGAAACCAGGCATTCCAATTTCTTTGCAGGAGTTGTCCGTTGCCGTTGCATCCTGGGGAACTTTCGCTTCCTGGCGATTCATCGCGACATCTTGAATCAATGCCAGCGGCAGTAGCTGTCTGGCTTCTGACGAAGCCATGAACTCCCATAACCATTGAAAGGACATCAACAGGAAGCTCTCCCTCATCTGTTTCATGATCCATTGATTACTACTTGCAAGCTCAGCATCTCCATGAGGAACTCAATAATTTCCAGGAATTAAAGGGGATTGCTTGATGTTTCACGCTTTCATGTTTTTTGACCCCAGGCCCCCCAGCTCTTGAATCAGGCCTCTTCAGTAATCAATCTCTTGAATCTGATACTGGATGCCTTGTCTGCAGCCAATTCGAGAATTCTTAGGATTTTTTGTTTTTCTTAGGGTGCAGTCTCCACGGTCGAGGGGGTGCACACGCCAAATTGATATGTAATAAAGTCTGATCGCAGTGTCACCCTCTGAGATCCCCCTGACCATTGAACAGCAGTTTCGAGTTGAACGTGCCTGCCGAAAGATCGACGAGTGCAACGATGTTGATGCTCTCAAGCAACTCTCGAAAGCGCTTATTGTCACTGCAGCCAGGGAGCGAGCTTTTTCACGGGTCGTGATGGAACGTCTCAATGGATAGAGCATTCGTTGCCCATGATTCCAGCAGATGCACTGATTTGTTTAGTGCTCTTTTCACTCGCTCTGCAGTAGCTGTTGTTGTTCACATTGATGAAACAAATCTGTTCCACTTCAACCAGGCCAAGTTCGGCCGATTGAATGCCTAAAGCATCCAGCTTTCGTTAACGATCTTTTCGCTGGTTAACGTTCTTCATCCTTTCGGCTGTCTTCAGCTGTCTGCAAGCATCCATATGCGTAGTTTTTGGTCCACCCATACCTCGGACCATGCGTCAGATCAATTTCACCCTGATCTTTGTCTTTGGTCTGGGAATGGTGTATTTCACGTTGGAAAACACGGCTGCAACGACCGTTCATGTGCTGCCGGGCCTTGAGTACACCACTCCTCTAGCCGCCTTGCTGCTGTTGTCTGCTGGACTTGGTGCCACTTCGGCCTGGCTGTTCGCTGCATGGAGCGGGATGCTCAACAGTGTGGATCGTCTCCATCAATCCGGCGATTTTGAAGCCCAGCAAGTGCGCATCCAGGAATTGGAAACTGATCTCAACCGTTATCGAACAACTGTTGAAACGCAGCTGGGTCTTCTTCCTGCATCGATCCCTGAACATGAATCGGAAACAGGTTCAGCGGTGCCGTCGTCCAGCTCAGATTGAACTCTCATGCCATTGCCTTTGTCCTCCCGGCAATCCTCTGTGAATTGTCGGACAGTTTGCTGTGTCCAGTGATTGCCGCCTTCTGATGTCGGATGGCTCCGCTGACGCAGAGTAGAAACACAGGCCGCCTGCGCACTGCTCTGAGGAATGACCGTTCCAGTGCAACATCAGTTTCGGTCAAAAGACAGTTCCAATCAAAAGACGGTGTCACGTTCGATCGTCAAATCTCTGGCTTCCAAGTGGAGCAGGTTCACTTGTCACCTGACAATGCAACAGCAGCAGCGCACAATTCATAGGTGCATGCAATCTGAATGAGCCCCACTTACCTGATCACCACGCCCGTTGAGGAGGATGTGCTTTGGAAAGTCAAAGCCGATAACAAAGAGGCTGCGATCAAAAACCTCTCGGAGCACTGCGCAGACCTCAAGAAGACCCCGGACGCAGTCACAATCTGCTCTTTTCAAAAAGGCATCGCCTATCGAGGGTTGCCAGACGAAACGCAGGATATCCAGCAGATGTCGATCCGGTTTGCTTCTGACAATCCTCATCGTTGCGTTGTTTTTGATGAAATTGAAGAGTACGAAGATTGAGAAGATCTGATTCAATTCATTCCAGGTTCTGAAAAGCAGGGCAGTTTGGTAGTACTGATCAATCTCCCGACAAAACATCTCACACCAATCACACCCCGCCAAGTGCGGGGTTTTTTATTGCTGCAGTAACGCCATCAGCTGAAGATCTCAGTCGTGTGCGGGAGGCTACTGACTTGCTCATTCAAAACAGCTTCGACGATGCCGTGTAAATAAGCAGCTCGACGGAGTTTTGTCATCGTTAAAGATTCAGGATTGAGTGTGCTCATGGAATTAAGAATCATTTGAAGTGCGAACAAATTTTCTGTGCGATTCATAGCAATGGTGTCGGTTGAACTCACCATCTCTGGAATCAGCACCTGGCTTGATGGTTTGTCTCAAGTAAGGCTGTGATGTTGCTCACAGTCCAATCACATCGATGCGAGGATGTGCGTCAAGAGTTGACCTGGCGGATCACCCCAGAGTCCACGTCGGCGACCTGGGACATGTTGTGGATGCTTGAGTCCCTTGCTGCTCCGCCGCAGTGGATCACTTGGCCCATCCACCAATCCTTTGCGTGTGGCTCTCCAGTTTGATAATCGTGTTTCTACTATCACCGTCTTACCTGGAGCAACGTCTTGGAAGGTCAGACGCTCTGACTCGGGTGAGCTCTAAACCCCGTGGTCAATCGACATGTACGCCAACCAGGACACCAGTACTGGCAACGGACTTGAATGGGAAAAGTCAAAAAACGCCAGCGCGTGAGGGCTGCACCAAAACCCACACCAATCCAGCTGCACCGCAGACGGCTTGAATGCTTATTTGATGCAACTCCGATGAATCCCTGCACACGCAGGCTGAAAACGACGCTGCACGGCAAGCACCGTTGCAGACAGTTGATTGATGGCGGTATCGCTGCCGTGTACTGGGTGGACTTATACGGGCAGAAGATGTAGCTA
Source organism: Synechococcus sp. MIT S9509 (assembly GCF_047303035.1). NCBI lineage: Bacteria > Bacillati > Cyanobacteriota > Cyanophyceae > Synechococcales > Synechococcaceae > Synechococcus > Synechococcus sp. MIT S9509. The sequence continues at coordinate 342,421 of NZ_CP138940.1, forward strand.
TCCGCACCACAACGTACCCCAGCAAATTTCTAGAACATAGTTATCGATTGTTCTTTCTGTGGAAATCCATACCGCTCACGCTGAACCGATTGGCGAATTCATCCTCGAGGGTACTCATAAGCCATTCCGGGCCTTAGCTTGCCCAATAGGTCCCAGCTGCCGACTCATGCATTCAAAAGAATCGAGTAAAGAAAATGATCAAAGGCAATAACCACTTCAGCCAGAGATAAAGACCTTCGCAAGTTCATGTATGACCCTTTTGGGCAGGCAAATTCCTTGTCGCCATATATACACTTCGCAAACGGTATTCAATAGCTCGGAAATAATTGTAAACCAGAGTCATCTTTATTGAAGGCGCTATCGTCACGCATGGAATTCTTTATTGGAATCGCACTATTGCTGCCTATATCAGCATTGGCGATTCAGGCTTATGAGACGGATTTTGATGATGATCGTTGTGACTTTCTTTGAAAATCTCTGTTGATGATTGATGTCTCGCTTCTGAAAACAAGCATTTCCGGAAATGAGGAGTCCACTGACCGCTGAATTGAACAGATTCCCTGCTTTAGGTAATGCGCCTTCGCCACCCTTTCAGCGGCGTTGCTTTGCCTTTAACTAATAATTGATGTGCTCAATCGTGCCAGGTATTGAAGGCTGATTTGTGAGCCTTTGAGGATGGCTGAAGAAATAAAATCCCCTGCAATTGCAAGAGCTTTGGGTTAGGGCCTGCAATATGAATGCCTTAAATAGCACCACCATACAAATGATTTGGACAAAATTCAGTCATTGCATTGCTTCATAGACGCCGGTATCGGCAACACCTGATTTCAACGACCGGTTGTCATAACCACCATTCAGCCCGTACATCCAACTGCGATCGCCATTGAGCCAGCGATAGCCAATACGCGTTGAGGTGCTGACGGTGGTGCCAGCAACTTCTGTGTTGATGATGCTGCTATCTCCTCCACGGTCAGCGAAGTTGGCGTTGATCAGGGCATCTACGAACCAGACGCTGTGGTCGCCAACAGAGAGAGGCAGGAAACCGCCGATTCCTGCCTGGTTCGGCGTGCCAGCACCTTGCAATGCGCCTTGGAAGCCAAAGGTGGGTTTGACCACATCCTTGAGGCTGATGCTCATCACATCACCGAGATCTTCAGCATTGCCGTCCTGTGCCTTCAAAGGCAGCGGGGTGATGGCAACAGCAGAAGCCAGCAAACCAATCGAGAGATGTCAGAGCATTGGGGTGGCGTCAGTCCGCGCATGATGCCGGGCTTTGCTTTGTTGCGCTTGCAGTAGTTACCACCTGGGCTGACAGCGTTTCCACCCGCCTTACTTCTGCATCGTTTCCCAAGCTTCGATTGCGTTGTGGCGAAGCATTCGTCTGATGACTGGCTGACCGTTGCCTGTCAGTGTCCGCGTTTCGACTTCCACCCATTGCGCCTGCTGCGTTGGAATGTCGTTCTTAAACCGACTGACCTTCTGTTCCTGGGTATTCACCAGCCAGCCGACTCCGTTCTTCGCTGCATGGCGGCCAACTAGCGGGCGGTCCTTATTCGGCATGGCGCCACCTTGGCGAATTCACTCGTATGGGGGATGACCATGCAAAGCACTAATCCGAGGCTGATGGCATCCAAAAGGAGAAACCCATGTGCTGCGACAACCCAAATGCTGACCATCACAAAAATGACAAGCCAGCGAAAGAAAAGCCTTAGAACGATCAACCCCAATCGATCGGTTCACCACTGATTAACTGCCGAGCACGGGCTGCCATTGCCTGATGCTCGGTTTTTGTTTCGCATAACACCACGTTGGCGAAAACGGATTGCGAGATAGCACCGCAGCAATTCATATGTCTTTGATCTGCTGCTTCGGCAACGCATGAAACCATGCGGCGTCTGGAATCTCAGGGCCAACTTGCAGATCCTTCGGCTCTTTGAACGTTACCCGTCAATCAGGTGTCCGGCAGGGCACATAATCACCCCCTTCGATGCGGACACTGCCCAGGACTGACTGTGCTCCTTAGAACCCGCTCATTTCTGGGTGTAATAGGAGGTTGGAAGGCCAACTGCACCCGCATAAAAGACCAATGCCTTGGTGACTTCTGTCCCTGTGTTTTCACAGGTATGCAGATCATTTTTGAATGTTGTTGGGAGAACATCTCCTGCCACAAAGCGCTTCGAAACTCTCGTGGCAGGAACCTCGCAAAGAAGTTCTCCTTCTTGAATCAGAGCTGCTCCTGGCATGTCATGGGAGTGTGGTTTTGATTTGGCTCCTGGCTGGAAGATGACTTCTTTAACGGTGATTTGTGGTGTGCCTTGGGGATATTTGTATTGATCTCCCTTCCATGAAGCTGATGCTTGAAGCAGCACTTCAGAAGCGATGGGCTCAGGCTTTTTCTCTGCCTGTTCAGCAAGAACTATCTGAGTAGTGCAACCAACCACGAGCAGGGCTGAAGCGGTGAGTTTGGTGCGGATCATGTGGCCTCTGGTGTGTGTGGTGGATTGCCTGCCTGCCACGTGGTCTCCCGACTGCCTGAAAGGTAGAGGGCTATCAGCAATCAAATCTTTTGCTCAGCGAAAGCTTCGCTTGCCAACTGCCCGACGCGCGGATAGTGCAGCTGTACTGTCAGAGAGGCGATGTCAGGTCAGGGAACTTCGTCATCGTGCGTGCACCACAGGAAGTAACCCGTGCTGAAAAGGACTTTTGGTGGATGGGCCAGGTGCTCTGCTGTGAAGGCGGAGCCAGAGACTCAAACATCAACTCGCTGTTTCAAGTTGCAGATGTCGATGACGGTGCAGTCAGGTGGGTCAATGCCGATGAGGTGATTCACATTCTCCACTCAATTGACGGGCTCTTTGACTGACTGAACTACAGCAGGGTTGCCCTTCGTGTTTGAGCTCAATCTGTTGGAGCTTCTCGTGGACTGCAATCTCTACAAGGTGAGACTGCAGCCCAGTCTTGGCTAAGTATTGGGCTGTTTATTTGTTATTCACTTGGCTTGCTATCAGGATCTCCTTTGCGGCATACCCATTCAGGCAAAGGTTTGCCGTCTTTGTCTTTGCAGTCCTCAAAGCTGCTGGCATCAATATTGCAGCCAGCAATGATGAATGACAAAGCAAAAACGCCAAAGACTTTTTGATACATGATCAATTGTGTTCTTTATTCAAGTAAGTGACTCAATATCAGACCATATTCAATGTCACAAACATTTAAGCTACGGCCAGGGTAAGGCAGCAAGCTTCTTGTGGTTTCATTAAGCACTTATGAAATCCAAGCTTGCAATCATCGCTTAGTAAGAACATCTATGTGCTTGCCGCAAAAACTTACTGGCATAGAATCAAACCCCGATATGTCAATCAAACTCCGGGCCCCTCTGCAAGCTGGTTGTCGTTTCTCGTTTTTCTGAGCTATTGATGGATGTTAGTAGTGGTCAGTACCGATGGTGGCTCCAAGAATTCAAGCACTTGCCGGGAAAACTTCTTTAACAGCTATGAACTATAAAATAATTGCTGCATTCCTGGTCATAACTTCTATACCGACCCCAGTTCATGCGGCTGAAAATACTGACGTGTGCAGCCAAAAGCCGGTAGTCATGGTGGTCGATGGAGTAACCGATGATCGTAAACAGATGGCTGTATACGGGCAGGCACTTAAAGCATCAGGACTTCACCAAAATGCGGGCTCTTATTACTTAAACGATCCTCGACCGCTGCGTATCCTCGAAGGGAATCGAAACCAGAATCATGTGACATTGCTGATTAATTTCCCTTCAGAATGTGCAGCTCTTGAATTCTGGAAATCTCCCATTTACAACCAGAAAATTAGGCCTCTCAGGAAGGGTGCAGGTGATTACACCGTCGAACTTTATCGACTCCTTGAATGAGCTATTCAGCGTACCTACTCCATAACAAAGACTGTCCACTCATCTCTTCAGTGGAACTGCCTTGTCTAGACGCTCATCCCTGAGTCGTTCCAGTTGTCCCTTGCTTTCAGCTGGTCGATCAATGCTTCGCTGTCTGCCTTGATCGACTCCCACCACCACCACACTCACCAGGGCAAGCACTGCAATCGTTCCTATCTGAAGAGTCCTCACTGTCTCTGCCTATTGGCTGGCTTTGTCTCATTAAAGAGGGGGCTTGGGAGCCCCCCTCCTTTATGGGCACAGACGCAGAACTAAGAGGTTTCCTTTTGTTTCGATTCTTTGAGTTGTGTTCCCAAGAACATTCGTATTGGTGAGGTCTGCATACAAATCAAGAAGACCCGAGGAACACCTGCTTCTGGTGATGACAAAGTTCTCATGGGTAGGGGGGAAGAAATGCCCCCTCCTTTATGGGAGCTCATCACCCCTGTGATTCCCGAACTTGGATGAGTCGCTAATGAAGGTTGGGTCAACCGTCAGTTATTAACTCTTGCCGCCCAACCCTTAGTTTCTACGGTCTCTGAGTCGTATTGATGAAGGATGTGAAAGCCAGGGGCAGGATGTGATAGTCCCTGCCTTTTTTCTAATTACATCACTGCAACCATGCTCTATCTGTTGAGTGCATCCCGTTGCCAGCGGAGTTTATTAGCATAGCAAAGAGCGAGGAAAAAGCAAGGCAGTTGCGCATTCTCAAAAACTTAAGTTATGTAAGGATTTTTATGTCCATATTGAATAACACGATTCAATTATTCATCGTCAAAGGACGACTATGGATTTACCTCAACTCACTTTGAGCAAGCGTGACGCCAGGTCACTTGAGGATTGGTGGAAAATAAGAGTCAGGGACTTGCTTTTGAACAAGCGATTCCAGGATGCTGACGCGCTTTATCGAGAGTTTGATGTTCTCGAAACCAGTACCTAGTGAGAAATACTCAACGTCGATACCTATTCCCACTAGAAACCGCGTAAGAACAGAAGATAGCGAAAGCGAAGGCAAGAGCCAGTACTAAGACAGCCATGACCAGAGATGGATCGAGGACTCATTAAGGCGAAGCCACGAACTAACTGCCAGCAGCAAGTCACTACTGAATGCAACCCACAACCTGATCGGCTTTCTGCTCGCCAGACGGGAGTCATTGCTTAATAAGACCTACTACACATAGGAGGAGGCATAAGACCCCAGACAGGATGGGACAGGGGAGGGGGTGCGAGGACACCACACACCAAGGCCTTTAGGGGGGCCTCCCTGTGGCCTTATGAGCATTGATGATCAACGCAATGATGTGATGAGCGATGAGTGAGGGGGTGGGTGAGCACTCATACGGGTAGTTGTTTGTGGTGATCGGGCATAAGGGAATAAGCCTTAGACCTAATGAGGGATGACCAACTCACCACACCACTGACGACAGTGCTTGAAAGCTTCTCCAAGGACCGAGACCAGATAAAAAGAAACCCCCGCCGAAGGCAGGGGTTCTAAAACTCTTTTGGGAGTGTTGCCTTGTTTCCACCCCGCGAGTGTTTTCTCCTCACATCCCAACCTTATGCAGTGGGATCTTGTTTGCAACCAGTTGTGACCAGCGGGATGAATGGCACAAGCTTTGGCTATACCTGAGGCAGTTGGTTCTCCTCACAGAGATTCCAACTCCTCACACCCACCAAAGGCCCGATAGACGTCCGGGTCTTTTTTATTGGTTGGACTTACTCAAAAGCTGAGCCGCTGGCCATAAGAAGGACTTCCGTTCTACTTATGGCGATACACACCAGAACTGATTGACGAGATCTTTCGCATGGGTGGCTTTTGATCAGAATCTAGATATTTTAAATTTGTTGTTCATTAGAAGTTCTTCAAGAATGAAAACATTCAAACTTCTCCCAGTATTGCCTTTGACCTTGATCACTGTTTCATGCGAAATGGGGGCAAAGACTCCAGACGGTTCGGATGTAAGGATTAAAGAGATTTGCGCTCAATATAGATCCGAAGAACTCACTAAAGATGAGGCTTTGGATCGGCTGGGGCTCAATGATGAAGTAGAAGCAAATACTGTTGATGGATCAATAGATACTGATGAGCTGATTTACGGTGTCTGCGATCCCTCAGCAGCGAAGGATCGAGGTGATGTTGAAGATGATATCTAATTATCGATTCAACGACTTCAGTCCTGTTGCCACCAAGGCTTCTCATCAATGGAAGGCCCTAGCTAATTTGCTTGATAGCCTTGCTTATTGAACATGCACAACGTGAACCAAAATTTTTAGTCCTTCGGTTAGTATTTTTTAACCGACATTCTTGTCATGGCGTCTTGCAAAATCTGTAAATCCAGGTGGATTGAGGCGGACAGAATTGTCCTATTCGAGACTGCAAGTCTTGTTATGCGGCTTTTCCTTGAAAGGAGGTGAGGAAACTGTGTTGCGTAATACAGCAACCAGTCGTTACATTTATTAATATTGAATTAACTGGTTTATTCCCATGCCTGCGGCATCCAGCAAGTTCACTCCAGATCCCTACAAGCTTTTCAGTGAGAAGCTGAATGGACGTGCTGCAATGTTAGGTCTTGGTATCGGCTTGGCTGTTGAGGCTCTGACCGGTAAGGGCATCGTTGAACAAGTTGCTATGTTCAACCAAGCGTCCGTTCTAGATCTTTCCTGGATTAAGGGATTGCTGGGTTTGATGTTCAGCTGACTGCAATGGTTGGAACTGCTGGCGCGTAGCCTCTGTACTTTTCTCTCGTAGGTTTTTGCTGAGCTCGAATGCACAATACTTTCAAGCTGCACGGCTTGATTCTGCAAAATTGGTAATTTTCAGTTTGCATCTAAAAAGCCTTAGTTTTTATGTTGAATCATTATTTTGCGGAACATCGCTGCCTTTTTAGTCACATTTCTTTTTGGTACTTATATTCTCACGATTCTTAGGCAGCGGGATTACTCAACAGCAGGAGCGAGCAATTTAACCAAGAGGTGGTTGAGCAAGTCTCAATCAGGAAATTTCTAGTATTTCGCTTTGATTCCTTGCACTGAGGCTCACTGACTTGGCAGCAGGCAAAATCAACGTTTATAAATGGTCACCAGCCGAGAACCATGCCTTTTGCAGGACGTGACTTATCTGCGCCCTTTGATCTGAGCAGGTGGCCTCTGTTCAATGCATGTCTTGATCTTGAAGGACCTGCATTGAATGATCTTCATGGAAGTCTCAGCTGGTCTGAGCTAGAGAAAGCCTGTTTGATCACAGCAAGCAGATATCTGAAGCTTGGAGTTCAACCAGGCGATCGAATTGCTTCGCTCATGCCAAATGGTTTGCAGTTGGTTGTTCATTATCTGGCGGGTTTACGTTGTGGAGTAATCCTGACTCCTCTTAACTATCGATACACCATTCGTGAGATTGATCATGCTTTAAAGCTGACCCAGCCTTCGCTCATCCTCCTCCATCCTGAACGTCAAGAGGATATTGATTGCAGCCTGGCTCCCGGTCTTTGTCGGTTGGGTTGCATCACACCGGATGAAATCAGAGTTGAAGACTATTTCGATGATGGCTCATATGATCACCATCTTTTATTGAAACATAGAGATAGCGATGAACCTTGCTTTCTTTTTCTGACTTCTGGCAGTACTGGTCGACCCAAGGCTGCAACCCACACCCTCAGAAGCATGGGTTGGATGATCGCATCGATTCAAAAGGCAGCCGATATCACGGAAAAACAGCGCATTCTTGCTGGAACATCTTTATCTCATATTGCTTCTACGTTATTGGTGATAGCGGCCTTAAGTCGTGGAGCTCAGGTTGCAATTCCAAATGATCTCAGCAGCTCCAGTATTGAAATCTTGCTGCGAAGACACCGTCCTACTTTGGTGATGGCCCTTCCCGTAACGCTTTTCAATCTTGTGCGTGATGAGAATTTAAATTGTGATGACTTCAACTCTGTACAGCTTTGTATCAGTGGTGGGGATAAGGTAAATCATCAGTTGCAAGACGAGTTTAATAATGTCACTGGTTTGAAAATTGATGAGGCCTATGGCATGAGTGAGATCGGATTTGCGACTCTTTCTCCGGTAGACGGAGAGAATCGTCTTGGTTCAATCGGTCGTTTATGTCCAGGTTTTGAAGGCTCAATCCGTGATGATAAAGGGTTGGAAATCAGTGAGGGTGAGGAGGGCTTGCTTTGGATTCGATCACCGTCCAATACCATTGGTTATTGGGATAATGATATTGCTACGGCGGAAACGGTTCAGGGTGAGTGGCTGAATACGGGAGATATTATGAGGGTTGATTCGGATGGTTATTTATGGTTCTGCGGACGTCGAAAGCAAATAATCATCCATGATGGTTCCAATATCTGTCCTCAGGACGTAGAAGACACTCTGATGGAACATCCTTCGGTGAACTGCGCTGGTGTAATTGGTGTAGAGGATGCTATTCATGGTCAGAATGTCCATGCTTATGTGTCACTGAAACCGGCCGCCACCGCACCTTCAGAAAATGATCTGATTGCATTTTCACGCGAGCGTGTTGGTTATAAAGCCCCTGAAGTGATTCATTATCTCACGTCCATTCCTCTTAACTCGGTCGGAAAAATTGATCGTGTTGCTCTGTCCCGAATGGCGCATTCGAATATCGATTGATAGACGCATCATTGCATCAACAACTAGCGCTGGAGGCGGGTATATCAAAACTCAGGAGAGTATTTCTTTGTTATCACTCCATGAGCTTTTCTCATCACGCCTGAACCCTGTTGATCCAGCTTCAGGTACTTCAGCAGGGGGGCTTGGGCCATTGCCGGGATTAGGCAGCGGTTGAGGCAATTTTATGGGCAACGTCCAGTGATGCTAAGAGATCCTGCTCTGTATCTACGTTTCTATCTCTGAAACCAGCCCGTCAACGCAACGGCCAGTGCATCTGCGGCGTCGTCGGGTCTGGGCGGAGACTCAAGGTTGAGCTCGCGCATCACCGCTTCGAGAACTTCATCTTTGTCAGCATGGCCATGGCCGGTGAGAGCCTGCTTGATCTGCATCGGCGGGAATTCAACCACCGGCAGTCCGAATCTGCTGAGGGTCATGATCACTACGCCGCGTGCCTGAACGACGGCGATGGTGTTGCTGGAGCGATAGAAGAAAAACTTTTCAACAGACGCCATTTCCGGACGCCACGCTCTGATCAGCTGGCGAAGATCCCTGGCGATCTCCACCATTCGCTCGCCTTCTGATCTCCCCGGGTCGGTGCGGATGATGCCGCAGTCGAGCATGGTCTGTTCACCATCAGCGGTGTCGATCACTCCGTAACCAACCCGGGCAAGCCCTGGGTCGATGCCGAGAATGCGCACGGCTAAGCCCGCGATCTCATCAGGCGACCAGAGCCAGTTCGAATTCGGCCCTGTCGCCGCTTTCGCTGCGTTCGAACACCTTGCAGAACACTTTCACAACTCGATCACCGGAATCGATCTGTTCCAGTGGATCCTTGCGTAAGCGATGCCTCAGGCAGCATGACGCCACCCGAGCCACATCCTCTTCCGTGACTTCGGTGCGGCCTTCAAAGGCTGCCAGTGCGCGTGCGGCCCTGTTGGTCACGATGTCACCGCGCAAACCGTCGACATCCAGTTCGCCGCACACTGCGGAAATCCTCAGTCTCAGGTCATCATCGATTTCGACCTGATCAAGACGCTGTTGAGCTTCCACCACCCTTTCCTGAAGCGCTTTCTGGCCCGTCTCAACCGAGGCGGCGAAGCTGTCGGGGTCTGTGTCAAAAGCTGTGCGCTGGTCCACCACCTGTACACGAAGTTCGGGATCTCTGACGGTCCTCACCTCAACACTCATGCCGAAACGGTCGAGCAGCTGAGGGCGCAGTTCCCCTTCCTCAGGATTACCGGAACCGATCAGCACGAATCGGGCTGGATGTCGTACAGAGACACCTTCCCGTTCAACCGTGTTCCAGCCTGAGGCGGCGGAATCAAGCAGGACGTCAACCAGATGATCGTCCAGGAGATTCACCTCATCCACATAAAGCAGGCCTCGGTTCGCTTTGGCCAACAGACCTGGTTCGAAAGCTCTGACTCCTTCGCTGAGGGCTTTCTCAATGTCGATGGTCCCGCACAGGCGGTCTTCCGTCGCGCCAAGCGGGAGATCAACCATGGGGACCTGGCGGTCTTCGGTCGCCAGGGTCTCCCCATGCTCGAGCCGCTGACGTACGTCGCTGCTCTGCAGATCTGGGTCGGTGGGTGAGCTGTTGTAAGGGTCTCCTGCAACCACCTCAATACCAGGAAGCAAATCGGCGAGTGCCCTGATCGTGGTTGATTTGCCTGTGCCCCTGTCGCCCATGATCATCACCCCGCCGATGCGGGGATCGATCACGTTGAGCAGCAGAGCCAGCTTCATTTCCTCCTGACCGATCACGGCCGTGAAGGGAAAAACTCTGCGCTTGCGCGGTGAACTCACGGACGATCGGCTGATGCTCCTGTGGATTGTTTCACAGGTCGGAGGGACAGCACCTGGGGAGGTGTGGCATCGGCTGGGTACACCAGGCGCACCCTCACCGAGCGGCTTTGCCCAGGCTTGAGGGTGATCTGCCCAAGTTCAGGGCCCTCTTGCCCCCGGCGTAAGACGAGGTGAAACCGCCGCCGACCGCTGGGTCGCCCTTCTTGGCCGTCGAGCCCAGTCACCTCGATCGGACCACGGAACATCACCGGACCGCTGTTGCTGCTGCTGAAGACCAGCTGGCCGTTGCCGCTTCCGGTCTTGTTTGGAGATTCCAGAGCGATGGCCACCGTTCGTTGCTCTGATCCCTGATTGCGCAGGGGGAGCGTCAGGTCGTACTCAACGCCGTAGTTCCCGTGTGCGGCCCAAGCGGTGCCTTTATCGAAGGCCTTCAGCTCAGCGGTCTGGATCTGGCCCGTCTGTAGCTCTCCGCGTTCCAGGCTGCTGATTGGCCAGGAGATTGGGGCGTCTGCCACATTCAGGGAATCGCTTCCTGGATCGACCAGGGTTGCCTTCCAAGTACTGCCGATCTGCACCCCGCTGACCCGTGAATAGACCATGCGTCCTCGGGCGCCACGAGGGGTCGGTTGATGTTCCTTCGGACTGTGTTTGCCTGTTTTGAGAAGCTTGCTCCACGTCTGAGGTCCTGGAGCTTTTTCACCGTTTCCGTAGGCGGCCAGCGTGGCGATATGCACAGGACCTGAGCTCTGAAGTCGCAGCTGCAGGTTGCGGCCGTTGAGAAGCGGGTCCAATCCGGCGACCGGAATCGGAAGCACCAACAATGGCGTGACCGATCCAGGCTCGATGTGCCATTCCCTAGGCAGCTCCCTGGCGATCTCACCGCGAAGCAGGTCGCCAGCAACCTTGCTGCCGGGACCTGATGAGAGTGCTGTGCCTGACTCAGCCATCAGGGCAGGCAAGGGAAGGAATGGCGAGGCGGTCTGGCCCTTCCGGGTCGCCTGCGAAAGAGAGGTACTGCCATCAAGAAGTCGTAGCTTCACAGGGGTGTCACCAGATGGCTCTGCCACAACCGCAAGCCAAAGCGTGGAGTCGAGTTGCTCGGGCTGACCGGCGTAAACGTGATGGCTGAACAGATCAAAGCGCCCGTTCAGCGCAACATTCAGGCCTGGCGCCAGAGGGAAGGTTGAAACGAGAATGCCCTCCCCGGTGATCAGTTCCGGATTGTTGTCATTCACCATCAGCAGGTCATCCAGCTGACCTGGAAGTGCACGCACCTGGCTGGGACGAATCAGGGTTTGCTCAGCTGGTTTCTGCTGATCAGCGGCAAGAGGTGGAGGCGCGAGCAGCGTTGGCAGTGAAGCCGTCGCCACGGTCAGAGCGACCATGGCCTGCAGGCGGTGGAGACGAGTCATGGGTCGATGCTGGCGGCACTTTGCGTGGAACGTGCAACGGCGGGTTTGGGTTTGAGAACCGGCGCCATTGCGGCTGCCAGCTTGCGGATCAGCTCCGTCGAGCGGGGATCGTTGAACGGTCCCTTCACCAGGAAAGCGGCCACGGCCCTGCTGCCATCAGGTAACTCAATCAAGCCGGCGTCGGCGTAGGCGATACCGATGTCGCCGGTTTTATTCAGCACCCTGTAACCCTTCACCATCAGGCTGTCGTCCGGCTCCCCCTGGCGCCCGCCGAGACCACGCAGCAGTCCCCGCGGCAGCAGGGTGTTGGTGATGGATGTGCCCATCACCTCCCGAAACAGATCCCGGCTGCGGATCGAGAGCGCCTCGCCGGTGTCGACCAGCGCGATCGATCGAGCCAGGTCTCTGGCGCTGGTGCTGTTGGTGCCCTTGAGATCGGGCAGCCAATCATTCACCTTGGTGGCGCTCAACCCCAGAGCATTGAAACGGGCATTCAGTGACTCCTGACCACCCAGGCGTTCGATCAACAGATTGGTAGCGGTGTTGTCGCTCACCCGGATCATTTCAGTGGCGACTTCGTGGGTTGGGAAACGGGTGCCGAGGGGCTTGGATGCCATCCATCCGGCACCGCCACCGACCACGGTTTCGTTGAGTTGCAGGGGTTCGTTCCAGCTCAGTCGACCCGCATCAATCTCTTCAAGAGCAACAAGCAAAATCGGGGTTTTGATGGAGCTTGCCGCTGGCAGAGCAGTGTCTGGTTCCAACTGGGCATAGCGGCCGTCGTCCAGCACGAGCATGAAGGCGCTGACGTCCAGGTCGGGTTGCTCCGCTGCCAGTGTCCGCCAGCGTTCACTCAAAGGCTGGAGTTCATTGCGGGTCTCGAAACGGCCCAGAGAGTCGGTGCGACTGGGAGACTTTGCCTCGCTGGTGGCGGCAGTTGCACCAGTTCTGGTATTGCTCTTTGGGTTCTGTCCGGACAACGGCCGCCAATCAGGCAGTGCCAGCTCTCCCTTCTCGACCGCCGGGCCAGCCAATTTCAGCACGGAGCCCGTGATGACGCCGAGACCGATGCCCATCAGAACAAGTCGAAGCATCAGTCGCAGAGGACCGCCCCATCCGGGTTTTTGGCGTCTGGATCGACTGGAGACCAAGGGACTGCGCGGGAAAGCCAGAGATTACGGGCGGTGGCAACGAATCGCCCAACGAAGTTGTCTGACCATGCCGCGCAGCATGGCCAATTCCTCAGGACGCACCAGAGATCGTTGCAGCAGGCCTTTGATCTTGGCCATCCTCGCCCTGGCGGTGTGCTTCAGCAGGAAACCAGCCTCCAAAAGCAGATCTTCCGCGTCATCAAGGCAGTCGATAAGCTGGGTTGGCTCGGCTGTTTCCGCACACTCAAGAATTTGCGGCGTCGTGCCGGAGGGTTGCCGTCGAACCCTTTCCAGTTCATGCAACATCACTGCCACCGCATGGGAGAGATTCAGCGATGGATAGGCTTCTGTGGAATGAAGCCGGACAACGCGCTGACTGAGCAGCAGCTCTTCATTACTCAGTCCCCGGTCTTCTCTGCCGAAGACCAATGCGACCTGTGCAGCTGATTCAAGCCCCTGTTGCACCCAGGGCATGACCTGTTCTGGGGCCTGAAGGGGAATCTCTCCATGTTCGATGCGCCCGCAGCTGGCCACCACGCGCTGGCAATCGGACAGTGCTTCGAAGAGTGTCGGGAACTGACGTGCGTGCTCCAGCACCTGTCCACCGTGGACGGCCATTCGTTGGGCGTCGGGATCACCCGGATTGCAACGTGGAGCGACCAGTCTCAGATCTTCAACAGCGAAATTCGCGCAGAGCCGAGCCACACTTCCAAGGTTGAGCGGACCGGCTGGTTCAACCAACACCACGGTGAGGCTCACGTCGGTATCAGTTCAGGGTGTGCAGATAACTCAGCAGGTCGGCCATACCCTCGGGCTCAATCTCAAATCGTGGCATCGGAGGTGTTTCGCCGCTCACGATCTGGTGAATGATTGAGCGGTCCGGTCGTCGTTCGCTCACGGCCTGGAGGCTTGGCCCAACAAGGCCCTGCCCTGCGATGCCGTGGCATCCAGCGCAGTTGATGCGGAAGAGTTGAGCCCCATGCTGGACATCGCCATTCACAGACAGTGCAGCCCTGCTGTAGGGGTCAAGACGCGTACTGAGATAAAACCATGCCCCGAGGACGATCGCTGTGATGACAGCCATGACGATCAACGCCGTCACCAAACCACGGCGTTCCGAGGTTGCAGCAGTTGATGACGGTGTCGTCACAGTTGCGTCACGTGCATGGAACAATTGTGGTCAATCCTTCCACTCGGCGCGACGCCATGATCGAACCACTGCTCTGCGGCATCGTTCTTGGTCTGATTCCTGTCACACTTCTCGGCCTATTTGTCGCGGCGTGGAATCAGTATCGCCGTGGCAGTGCTCTGGGGGGTTGAGAATCAGCAGGCTGCTGCTTCCGTACTGACGCTGATCGGCTGCGCTCCAGCCAGAGGGCAACGGGATTGTTTCCTTGCTCGAATGTTCGCAGATCACCAGCCCTTTTGATCGCACCCATCGCCCGCGATCAAGCATGTCCAAGGCAGGGCAGTAAAGCCCCGAGGCGTATGGAGGGTCGAGATAGACGATTGAAAATTTCTCTTCACTGCGGAGACGCCCCTCCTTCAGCCAGCTGAGCAGATCTTTCCTGATCACCCTCACCGTTGCATCGCAGGCATCTTTGGCAGCCACAAGCTCCAGGTTGTCCCGACAGATCGCAGCAGTTCGCGGATCCTTCTCCACGGCCACCACGTGGGACGCACCTCGCGTCAAAGCCTCGCAACCCATGACACCGCTTCCGCTGCAAAGGTCCAGCCAGTGGCATCCTTTGATCCTGGAACTCAGGATGTTCATCAGCGCTTCACGGACGCGTGAGGTGGTGGGTCGTGTGCCCTGACCCTGAGGGCTGCGGAGCCGCCGCCCTCCAATCAAGCGCAGTTGTGCAGCTTTCACTGGGATAGGGGAGCACCGGACTGGAGCCATCGAATCCAGTATTTCAGCAACTGGGCACCCGCTTTCGCTGATTTTTCGGGGTGAAACTGACAGGCTCCGGTGCGGTGCTTCCACACCATGGCCGTGGCATTGGTTTGGCCGAAGCTCACGGTTGCCGCAAGATCAGAGCCCCTTTTGGGGACCGCGGCATAGGAGTGCACGAAATACATCCACGGTTGCGCCGCTTCCGCTGGCAGAAGTGGGCAGGGCTGTTGTGATCTCAGTTGGCCCCAGCCCATGTGGGGTATCGGTTCACCCTGTTGATCAGGAAGACGCTGAACGTTTCCCTCAAAAAGTCTCAATCCCTCCCTGCTTCCCTCATCACTGCGTTCAAAGAACAACTGAAGGCCAAGGCAAATCCCCAGCAAGGGGCGTTTGTTGTTGTGCCAGCTGCGCAGATGTTCAACCAGTCCGGAGGAATCAAGCTTTTCCATTGCGGGATCAAAAGCTCCGACTCCAGGCAGGATCAGCGCCTGACATGAGTCAAGATCCCTGGGACTCCTCACTCTGACAAGAGCCTGGCCCAATCGACTGAAGCTCGTCTCAACGGAATGAAGATTGCCCATTCCATAATCGATCAAGCCGATCGTTCGAATCGGCTTGATTGAGGTCTCGGGGAAGTGGTCGTCTGACGGAGTCAGTGGCGGACTCAGAGGTACTTGGCGATCGTGCCAGAGAGGGTTGCCTTGGGAACGGCACCGACCACGGTGTCAACCTTCTGCCCACCTTTGAACACCATCAGAGTCGGAATGCTGCGAATGCCGAACTGGCTTGCCACGTTGGGGTTTTCGTCGGTGTTGAGCTTGAACACCTTGATTTTTCCTTCGAACTCCTTGGCAATCTCATCGACGATGGGAGCCACCATGCGACAGGGACCACACCAGGGAGCCCAGAAATCGACCAGCACGGGGACGTCGCTCTGAAGGACGTCCTGTTCGAAGGAGGCGTCGGTGACAGCGGCAGCGCTGGACATTCAGGATCGGTCGAATTGGGCGAAATTTAGCAACCGTTTCTGAGGTTGCTGCTCAATTGCCCAGCTCTTCACCTGAACTGTGATGGATCACCTGATTACAGAAAGCCCGAACGCGTCGGGCCGGGGGGTGTGAGGAGTGTGTGAGCCGAAACTCGCACGTTTCAATTTTACCCTTGTCTCGGCAGGATCACTCCTGTCTTGACGCGAGAATGCTCCTATTTGCCCATGCCGAGGTGCTGGGCTTTCTGGTACACCTTGCCTTCGGTGAGCAGCGACGGCGCAACCACCACTTCCACCTGCTGCATCTCTTTGATGGTGCGGGCCCCGAGGGTTCCCATGGAGGTTTTCAGGCACCCCAGCAGATTATGGGTTCCGTCATCGAGCCTGGCCGGTCCACGAAGAATCCGTTCGAGGCTTCCTGTGCTGCCGACATTGATTCTGGTGCCGCGAGGCAGAACAGGGCTTGGGGTCGCCATGCCCCAGTGGTAGCCACGGCCTGGTGCTTCTTCTGCTCTGGCAATCGGTGATCCGATCATCACGGCATCAGCTCCACAGGCGATGCACTTGCAGATGTCTCCACCGGTCACGATGCCGCCGTCAGCAACGATGGGAACGTACCGATTGCTTTCCTTTCGGTAGTCCTCTCGAGCCGCGGCGCAGTCCGCAACCGCCGTTGCCTGCGGAATGCCAACTCCCAGAACACCCCTGGAGGTGCAGGCAGCTCCGGGGCCGATCCCCACCATCACGGCAGCCGCCCCGGCGCGCATCAGCTGAAGAGCCACGTCATAGGTGACGCAGTTGCCGATCACAACCGGAACTCCCATGTCCCTGCAAAGTGCCTGCAGATCAAGGGTGTCCTGCCCCTCAGGTCCGACGTGGTTCGTCGACACCACGGTGGCCTGAACGAAGAACAGATCGGCCCCTGCATCGGCGATTGTCTTGCCGAAGCGCAGGGCCGCAACGGGGGTTCCGCTGACAGCTGCAATGCCACCCTGGGATTTGATGTCCTGGATGCGTTTGCGGATGAGCGACTCCTGAACCGGCTGGCTGTAGATCTCCTGCATCAGAGGAACGAACTCATCCTTGCCAACGGATGCGATGCGATCCAGAACGCTGTTCGGGTTGTCGTAGCGGGTCTGCACACCCTCCAGATTGATCACACCGAGAGCCCCCAGCCTGGACAGGTTGACGGCCATGTCCACGTCCACAACGCCATCCATGGCGCTGGCGATGATCGGAATTTCGCGTTCGATACCTCCAATCGACCATCTGGTGTCGGTCACCTCCGGATCCACGGTTCGGCCGCCAGGCACCAGTGCGATTTCATCGATGCCATAGGCCCGGCGTACAACCTTGGAGCGTCCGAGCTGAATGTCCACCGCAGGAGCTAACAGAGTTGGATCAAGCTACCAATCGGTGATTCGTGCTCCATGACGATTGCCTCAGGATTTTGAGCTGCCGCGCAGGCTGGTCCAGAGATCGTTCAGATTGGCTGAAATCTTTTTCCGCTCTTCGGCGCGAACCAGGCGCGTTGCTGCAAACCAGACGGCATAAAACGTACCGACCAGCTGAAACAGCCGGGGCGCAAGAGGAACCGTGGCGATCGCGTCGAGAATTCCTCCATAGATCCGCATCGTCAGGATCACAACAATGAGTCCTCCCAGCAGAAGCAGAGGCTGCCGGAGGCTCTGCCATTGCTCCTGAAGGTTGTTCGCTTTGAAGAACTGACCGATGCGGTCGGACAGCATCTCCCATTCGCCTCCATCAACTCCGCCGTCGTCAGCAGGTGCCTGAGCCGGAACGCTCACGCGCTCTGCAATGGAGGGTGAGGTCGGCGCTGCGACGGGTTGCGCCGCTGACTGGGGTGAAGCTGATGTGTCGGATGGAGCAGAGGCGGCGGGAACCGATTCTGTGGTTGCTGCGCTGAGGTCTGTCTTGGCTCCTCGATCATCGATGTTTTCCTGGGCAGGTCGATCCGGCTTGATCGGTTCGGCAGGAGGTTGAGTTTCGGGGGGCTGGTCGGACGACATCAACTTCAGTCCAAATGGCGCCGCCAAAGCGTAAGGGCCTGATCCGTGATTGATTCCACACAGACAGCAAAAGGTGACGCAGCTGGTGTCATCCGATCACGCTTCCGCGATAAACTGACAGGCGATCTACAGGTCTTGTATGGCGGATTCAGTGGGGCCCGGCAGCGGCGGTCCCGGCGATTCCGACGATCGGATCATCCAGACGGACCTGCGAAACGAAATGTCGCGCTCGTATCTCGAGTACGCGATGAGCGTCATCGTCGGCAGAGCCCTGCCCGATGCCCGTGATGGGCTCAAACCGGTCCATCGAAGAATTCTCTACGCGATGTACGAGCTGGGTCTCACCAGCGATCGTCCCTACCGCAAGTGCGCGCGTGTTGTGGGTGAAGTTCTCGGTAAATACCACCCCCACGGAGATACCGCCGTCTACGACGCACTGGTGCGCATGGCCCAGAGCTTCTCCATGTCAATGCCCCTGATCGACGGGCATGGCAACTTCGGCTCTGTGGACAATGATCCTCCAGCCGCAATGCGGTACACCGAATCGCGGTTGCAGGCGCTGACCACCGACTCTCTGCTCGAGGACATCGAGGCGGAGACCGTCGATTTCATCGACAACTTCGACGGTTCGCAGCAGGAACCCACGGTTCTGCCATCGCGGATCCCTCAGCTTTTGCTGAACGGCTCTGCAGGCATCGCCGTTGGCATGGCGACCAACATTCCTCCACACAACCTCGGAGAGCTGATCGCTGGTCTTCTCGCCCTCATCGAGAATCCCGATATCGGTGATCAGGAGCTGATGGCCCTGATCCCAGGTCCCGATTTTCCGACCGGTGGTCAGATCCTGGGTCGCACCGGAATCAAAGAGACCTACCTCAGTGGTCGCGGTTCGGTGACGATGCGCGGCGTGGCCGGCATCGAAACCCTTGAGGTTCCAGGCCGTCCTGATCGCGACGCCGTGATCATCACCGAACTTCCCTATCAGACCAATAAAGCGGCGCTGATTGAGCGCATTGCCGAGATGGTCAACGACAAGAAACTGGAAGGGATCTCAGACATCCGTGATGAGAGCGATCGCGACGGCATGCGCATTGTCGTTGAACTGCGTCGTGATGCCTATCCGCAGGTGGTGCTGAACAACCTCTACAAACTCACCCCTCTTCAGAGCAATTTCAGCGCCTACATGCTGGCGCTTGTGAATGGTGAGCCGATCCTGCTCACTCTGCGCAAGATGCTCGATGTGTTTCTCGACTTCAGGGTTGAGACGATCGAGCGCCGCACGCGCTATCTCCTGCGCAAGGCTGAAGAACGCGATCACATTCTGCTTGGCCTGCTGCTGGCCCTCGATCAGCTCGATCCGATCATTGCTCTGATCCGAGCCGCTTCCGACACCGCTACAGCTCGTCAACAGCTGCAGGACCGTCATGGTTTGAGCGAGGTTCAGGCCGACGCGATCCTGCAGATGCAGCTGCGTCGACTCACCGCCCTTGAAGCCGACAAGATTCGCCTAGAGCATGAGGATCTGGTTGCCAAGATCGCTGATTACAAAGACATCCTCGGACGCAGGGAGCGCGTCTTCGGTCTGATCAAGGACGAACTCCACCAGCTGAGAGATCGTCATGCTGTTCCCCGTCGAACTGAAATTCTTGATCTTGGTGGCGGTCTCGAAGATATCGATCTGATCGCCAACGAGCGGTCAGTCGTGCTGGTGACCGAAACGGGCTATCTCAAGCGGATGCCGGTGAGTGAGTTTGAGGCCACGAGCCGGGGCACGCGCGGCAAGGCCGGCACGAAAAGCCAGGGTGAAGATGCGGTGAAGCTGTTCATCGGCTGCAACGATCACGACACCCTGCTGCTGTTCAGTGACAGAGGTGTGTCCTACGCCTTGCCGGCATACCGTGTCCCTCAATGCAGCCGAACAGCCAAGGGAACGCCCGTGGTGCAGTTGCTGCCGATTCCCAGAGAGGAGGCGATCACATCGCTACTGGCGGTCTCTGAGTTCAATGACGACACCGACCTGTTGATGCTGACCCAGGGAGGATTCATCAAACGAACTCGCCTGTCGGCGTTCAGCAATATTCGCTCCAATGGGCTGATCGCAATCGGCCTTGAAGATGGTGACGCGCTCACCTGGGTGCGTTTGTCCGTTCCCGGTGACAGTGTGCTGATCGGCTCGAAAGCCGGAATGACCATACACTTCCGTCTCAGCGACGATGAACTGCGTCCTCTTGGTCGCACGGCCCGAGGTGTTCGCTCGATGAATCTGCGCGCAGGAGACGAACTGGTCAGCATGGATGTGCTGCCGGTCGAGCTTGCCGATCAGATCGCTGCAAGTTCCGACGATGGTGAAGATGAAGGGACGGCCAGTGAGGGCCCCTGGGTGCTAGTTGCTTCGGCGGCAGGCCTCGGCAAGAGGGTTCCGGTGACTCAGTTCCGTCTGCAGAAACGGGCTGGAATGGGGCTGAGGGCGATGAAGTTCCGCACGGATGCCGATCAGCTTGTGGGTCTCAGCGTTCTTGGAGCAGGGGAGGAGTTGCTGCTGGTGAGTGAAAAAGGCGTGATCGTTCGGACCAGTGCTGATGCCATTCCGCAGCAATCGCGCGCAGCCACTGGTGTACGTCTTCAGAAGCTCGACAAGGGTGACCACCTCCTCAAGGTGGTGCTTGTTCCACCGGAAGCCGACACGCATGCGCTTGATGACGCCTCAGCCGACTCTGATTCCTCCGAGGCTGCCGACGTCAACGCGGAGAGCGAGCAGGCGGACATCTGACCTTGGCCAGTTGCGCTGATGTGCTGGTGCTTGGCGGCGGTCCAGCAGCTCTCTGTATTGCTTCTGAGCTTCACCAGCGCGGAGTGGTCGTTGAGGGCATCGCTCCGGATCCTGTGGACGTGCCCTGGCCAAACACCTACGGCATCTGGGTCGACGAGCTGAGGGATCTGAACCTTCAACATCTGACAGAGCATCGCTGGACCGACACAGTCAGCTATTTCGCCGCCGGCGACGCAACGGATGACGACCAGCCGATCGTTCATGGCATCGACTACGGGTTGTTCGATCGTGCCGCTCTTCAGAGCCACTGGCTGCAACGCGCACCGGGAGTGATCTGGCATCGGGACTCTGCGGAACAGGTCGACGCTGGAACAGGCCATACGCTTGTGACCTGCGCGTCCGGCCAGGTCCGTGAAGCCAGGCTTGTGATTGATGCGTCCGGCGCCTCCAGCCCGCACATCCGCAGGCCTGATCGGGGACCTGTTGCGGGGCAGGCGGCCTATGGCGTCGTGGGGCGTTTTTCAGAGGCCCCCATCAGCAGTGGCCGTTTTGTGTTGATGGACTACCGCAGTCATCATCTCAGTGAGATGCAGCGTCAGGAGCCTCCCACGTTCCTGTATGCAATGGATCTGGGTGATGGCGTTTATTTCGTTGAAGAGACATCTCTGGCTCTTGCTCCAGGTGTTCCCTACGACGTTCTGCAGCAGCGTCTGAAGCAACGCCTCGAGCATCGCGGAGTTCAGATCACCGAAGTCCTCCATGAGGAGTTCTGTCTGTTCCCGATGAATCTGCCTCTTCCCGATCGCAATCAACCCCTGCTCGCGTTCGGTGGTGCGGCAAGCATGGTTCATCCGGCATCGGGCTACATGGCGGGGTCTCTGTTGCGTCGGGGCCCTGGATTGGCTGAAGCTCTGGCGGCCGCTCTGGCTGATCCGTCGCTGGGATCAGTCGATCTCGCGCGGCGTGGCTGGAAGGCGCTCTGGCCAATGGAGCTGGTGCTGCGCCATCAGCTTTATCAGTTTGGTCTGGGGCGATTGATGGGATTCAACGAACAGCTGCTGCGTCGCCATTTCGCAACCTTTTTCTCGCTACCGCGGGAGGATTGGTTCGGCTTCCTGACCAACACCCTGCCGCTCCCCCGCCTGATGGGCGTGATGTTGCGACTGTTTGCCCAGTCCCCATGGGAACTCAGGCGAGGTCTTGTGCTGGGTGCCGCGCAGCGGCAGGCTCCAGGCTTCAGGCATTGAGGCTGCTCCAGTCAGCCGGCTGAATCAAGGGGAAGAGAGCATCCTCGCCCTCCAGTTCTTCCAGCCATCCCTGCGGCAGTTGCTCCCGCCGCTCGATGGCGGCGATCAATCGCCAGAAGCGTTCGAGGTGACGCTCAATGCGCTCTCGGGCCAGTTCCGTTGTGGTACCTGCCCTGAGAATGAAACTCCAGTCCGAGGACTGAGCCAGCAGCAGTTCCCTCCCGGCCTGATGCAACAGGCGAAGATCCAGTTCACTGCCCACACCGCGGCTGCAGCGATCCACCATGACCCGACCTGCTCGGCTCCATTCAGGAATGATCCAGGCGTTGGTTTCGTTGAGCCAGTAATCGTGAAAGCCACCCCTGCCCCAGCTGGAAGGGCAGGGATCACAGATCTGAAGACTCGGTTGGGCGTTCAGCACCTCACGCAGGCTGGTGAATCGGACGTTCTGTTCGGGTGCCTGGCGGAAGAGTTCGGCCAGAAAGCCTGGCCCTTCGAACCACCAGTGGCCGAAAAGCTCGGCATCAAAGGGGGCAACGAGCAGAGGTTCGATGGCCATGCCTTCGCTGAGCCGATCCAGTTGCCGCCGACGCCCTTCCAGGAAATGCCGGGCATGGTCACGGGTGCGTGCGTTGGCCTGTTCTGGCTGATAGGGCTGTTTGCCATCCAGGCCACCGGCAGGATCACTGACACGGTGCAGTTTCAGTCCCAGCGGCCGTTGTGCCGGCAGCCCCATGGCTTCGATCTGCTCAGCTGGCAAATCCCAACCCAGATCCCTGTGAAATTCCCGGTACCAGGGATCGCCTGGATAGCCATCCTTTGCTGACCAGACTGGAAGAGTGGCATCACTGTCGCGACCGAAGAAGGCCACTCCCTGACGGCTCACAATCGGTGCATAAACTCCGTACCTCGGGCGGGGTTCTGCATGCAGAAGACCGTGACCATCCAGCACGGCGTAGCGCAGTCCGGCATCGCGCATCCAGCGATCCAGTCCTTCGTAGTAAGCGCATTCGGGCAGCCAGATGCCCAGAGGTCTCTCTCCCAGCAATCTGTGGTGCTCTCTGACGGCAGTTCGCAACTGAGCGCGCACAACCTCCGGGTGCTCTCTCAGCAGCGGCAGATACCCATGGGTCGCCCCGCAGGTGAGCAGATCGAGAACGCCCTGACGCTGGAGTTCTGAGAAGCGTGGAATCAGGTCGCCGTCACAGCGTTGCCAGGCTGCGAGGTGGCGCCGGAAGCTGCTGCTCAGATGCTCAGCTGCCGCTCGTCGGTCAGCCGGCGCCTGCTGCAACAGGGTGAGGCGTGCCTGGATCCAGTTCGGGAACCGCTGTCTGAGTGTCGGATCTGTCAGAAGTGACAGCAGGGTCGGCGACAACCCCATGGTCAGCTGTGGGCTTTGTCGCGGATCTGCAGCCGCCTGTTCGAGAGTCTCAAGCAGGGGTAGATAGCACTCGATCAGGGCCTGGAAGAACCAGTCCTCTTCGAGCGAGTGAGCGTCCGCTCCGCGGACGTACGGCAGATGGGCGTGCAGAACAAGAGCCAGTGCCCCTTTGGCCACTTTTCCGTCCCATCAACGGTGTGAATGTACCGGGATTCCGGGCGTGATCTACAGGATTGGCCATGGCTGACTCGCTTAGAGTGTGGTTACCCATAGTCATTCCGACTAAATCGCGTCGAGGCTTCCGCCATGGCCCACGACCCAGGCCGCGTTCTGATCTTCGACACCACCCTCAGGGATGGTGAACAATCTCCGGGAGCCAGTCTCAACCTTGAGGAAAAACTGGCGATCGCGCAGCAGCTGGCAAGACTGGGCGTTGATGTCATCGAAGCGGGCTTCCCCTTCGCCAGCCAGGGTGATTTTGCGGCTGTCCAGCGCATCGCCCAGCAGGTCGGAGGTGAACACGGGCCGGTGATCTGCGGGCTGTCCCGGGCGTCGAGAGGCGACATCAAAGCCTGCGCGGAAGCTGTGGCTCCTGCCCCACGAAGGCGCATCCACACCTTTATCGCCACCAGTGACATTCACCTAGAGCACAAACTGCGCAAAAGCCGCAAGGAGGTGCTTGCCATCGTCCCCGACATGGTGGCCTATGCCCATTCTCTGGTCGATGACGTTGAGTTCTCCTGCGAAGACGCAGGTCGCAGTGATCCGGAATTTCTTTACGAGGTCATCGAGGCAGCGATTGCTGCCGGCGCCACCACCATCAACATTCCTGACACGGTCGGCTACACCACACCGACTGAATTCGGTGAGCTGATCGCGGGCATTGACCGCCATGTCCCCAACATCGGTGATGCGGTGTTGTCAGTTCATGGTCACAACGATCTCGGTCTTGCCGTTGCCAATTTCCTGGAATCCGTCAAGAACGGTGCCCGACAGCTCGAATGCACGATCAACGGCATTGGTGAGCGAGCCGGTAATGCTGCTCTCGAAGAATTGGTGATGGCGTTGCATGTGCGCCGCCGCTACTTCAACCCCTTCTTCGGGCGGGATGCGGATTCGCCGACTCCGCTCACCGCGGTGCGAACAGAGGAGATCACCAAAACCTCACGTCTCGTTTCCAATCTCACCGGCATGGTGGTGCAGCCCAACAAGGCGATCGTGGGCGCCAACGCATTCGCCCATGAATCAGGGATCCATCAGGACGGCGTGCTCAAGAACCGGCTGACCTACGAAATCGTGGATGCCCGCACGGTGGGACTCACTGACAACCGCATTTCCCTGGGCAAGCTCAGTGGTCGCAGTGCCGTGCGCGCGCGCCTTGAAGAGCTGGGTTATGACCTCAGCCGAGAAGATCTTGATGATGCTTTCGCTCGTTTCAAGGATCTTGCTGATCGCAAACGTGAAATCACCGACCGTGACCTCGAAGCCATTGTCAGCGAGCAGGTGCAGCAGCCGGAGGCCCGCTATCAGCTCAAACTGGTTCAGGTGAGTTGCGGCAGCAGCCTCAGCCCAACCGCCACCGTCACCCTGGCGGATGAAGATGGCAAAGAGCAGACCATGGCATCCATCGGCACCGGTCCTGTGGATGCTGTGTGCCAGGCGCTTAACGCCCTGGCTGGGGAGCCCAATGAGCTGGTGGAGTTCTCCGTGAAATCTGTGACCGAGGGCATTGATGCCATCGGAGAGGTGACCATCAGGCTCAGACGCGACGGCGAGTTGTATTCAGGCCATTCCGCAGATACGGATGTGGTCGTGGCCGCGGCCCAGGCTTTCGTCAATGCTCTCAATCGTCTGGTGGCCGGGTCTGCACAACCGGCCTTGCATCCTCAGAGGGATGCCGCACCTCTTGACGCCCGTCCCACGCTCTGAGCTGATGCCCTCCTCAGTTACCCGAGCCCCGGCTGACAAGTCTGGGCTTCGAGCCGGGGCGTTACTGCAGCTGCTGCTGCTGATTGTGCTTGCCCTAGTGGTGCTCGTTCCCCTTCTTTGGCTGGTCAGTACATCTCTCAAGGGTCCCGCCGAGGACATCTTCACCAGTCCTCCGGCCCTGTTGCCCTCGCAACCCAGCCTTGATGCGTACGGACGGTTGTTTCGAGACAATCCGCTGGGGCTTTATCTGTTCAACAGCACAGTGGTCAGCCTGCTTGCTGTGGTGGCCAATCTCCTGTTCTGTTCTCTCGCTGCCTACCCACTGGCGCGCATGCGCTTTGCAGGGCGTGGCTTGGTTCTGGGCCTCGTTGTCGCCACCATCCTCATCCCGTTTCAGGTGGTGATGATCCCCCTGTATCTGCTGATGGTGCAGCTGGGTCTTCGCAACACCCTGATGGCTCTAGTGATTCCACAGGCCGCCACGGCTTTCGGCCTTTATCTTCTTCGCCAGAGCTTTCTCGGTGTTCCTGCCGAGCTGGAAGAAGCCTCCCGCATGGATGGCTGCAGCAAGCTCGGTGAGTGGTGGAACGTGATGATTCCAGCCGCGCGAGCTGATCTGATCACGCTGGCGATGTTCGTGTTCATCGGCACCTGGAGCGATTTTCTCTGGCCACTGGTGATCCTCGATGACCCCCAGCTGTTCACGCTGCCCCTGGGGCTTCAGCAGCTGGCCAGCAGTTTTTCCCTCGATTGGAGAATCGTGGCCGCAGGATCTGTGGTTTCGATTCTTCCTGTGCTGCTGCTGTTCATTCTTCTGCAGCGCTTCATTCTTCCAAGTGCCAGCGGAGATGCCGTCAAGGGCTGATTAGGGCTGAGCAGTTCAAGGCTGACCCGAGGAAGGTCGTCCCAATGAAGGCCTTCCCAAGGAAGGGACGTTGGGTGGTGCTGTGGGCTCGATGTCACGCTCCTGCTTATGGCCCTCATCATGCTCGTAGGGGAATGGAGTCTCGAGCCTGTTCCAGAGAGCCCGTTCGCGATCGCTGGATGCACGCTGCCAACTTTCCAGGTTGGTGATTTTTCTCTGCAAGGCCTGTTGTCGTGTTTGCAGAGCTCCGAGTTGCTGTTCAATCAGTTCTCGGTTGTCTTCCCTGTCTCGCAGCTCCAGCCCCTCAAGTTTGTCGAGCTGTTTCACCAGTTCCTGGATGGTGCTGCTCTGTTGCTGCAGAGATTGCCAGAGAACAATGAACAGCACCAGCAGGAATGGAAATCCAGCTGCGGGGATGATGATCCAGAGGCGCTCCCGCATTGCTCTCTGCCCTGCTTCAGTTGCAGCCCTGAACAGAAATGCGATAGCTGAAACCTGTTGAGCTGGGATCGCTGCCGGCACCGATCTTGAAGTTCACCTGGCTCACCTGTTTGCCCTGGGGAACAGAGAACGGTCCGAACTCCTTGCCGGTGCCGATCGGTGGTCGCATGGATTCCTTCACGACTCGCAGATTGCTGCCATCGGTGAACTTCAGGAATGCTTCAACGGGATAGGTGCCGCTGGCTGTGGAGTCAGCGGTGAAGAAAAGCTTGAAACTGCTGTATGGAGCATCGACAGCGAAGTCCGTGTTCCAGTTGGTGCGCCCGATCAGCTTCTCTCTGCTGACCCGTTTTTTGACGATGTTGCTACTGCCGTCGCCGCCGACCGGGGGCAGAAAGTTACAGCCAGCCTGTGACGCTGACACTCCGGCTTCAAGGCTGATCAGGCCAGCACTGAGCCCGAGCAGAGCAGTCATGAAACTGGTGGTCCTCATGGTCTTGAAAAGTCCTTCGCGATGTTTAGCAATGGTCTGGTGGAATGGGATTGTGATCGCTGTGCGCTGCTGTTCATGTCCCTTCAGGATCTCGATACCCTTCTCAAGCAACGCCATCAGGAACGGGAGCTGGCAGAGCGCCTCTCGGAGCCGGTGTCAGTGGAAACCCTGATCGAGCTTGGCCGTGAGCGCGGACTTTCCATCACAGAAAACGACGTGATCAGTGCTCAGTTGAGGGAAGATTCCGAAGCTCCATCAGAAGAGTTGCAAAGGCGGATGGCTGATGAGTCCAGACGCCTCAGGCATTTCATTCAGGGTTGATTGGTTATCAACTGATTGGTTGTCAATTGATGGAGAGTTTGTGCGGATAAAGCGATTAGGTACTGACCTGAACGGTGGCCTTGAGCGGACTGAATCTCCACTCCTTCAAACCATTTTCACGACATCGGGCGTTTGTCCAAACACTTCGCCGATCCAGAGTGCATGGGTCACAGCTCCTTCGTGAGAGTGAAATTCCCATGCTGATTCCGCGCTGGAGCTGCGTTCAATCTCCTGGCTTTCGTCGTTGATTCGCAGGTAATGACCGGTGTTTGCGAAACGCAGAACATACCGCTCAAGGAGTGATGATCTCATCATGATTCTCTGCGAGTCCTGAACTCTGCCTAGCCAGCCTTGTGCAGTTGGTGACGATGACTTCAGCTTTTCGTGGGTTTTCCTTTTCCTGATTGATTATCCGCGTCCTGATATCGGCTGCTTCGAACCCAGATCAGGGGCTGCTGCAAGGTGATAGTGAATTGAAAGCCCCCGTTGCGGAACCAGCTCTCTTCGGCCGGCGCGATCAGACAGGGTTGGAGTTGCCAGCTTTGCCGGAGGTAGGTCTCAATCAGCGCCTGTTCGGGGGGGGCATCCTGCTGCCAGTGCACAAGCGCCAGCTCCAGCGTGCTTGATTGAAGTGTGGCAATCCTGCCGAGAGGACCGGCATCCTGATCAACCTCCACCCTCTCCTCGATGGTCTCCTGTGCAACGAATAGGCGCAGAACGCTTTTGGTGCCGCGTCCATCGAGGCAATATTTGTTGAGATAAAGCCGTCTTGCTCGTGCGAAAAGAGGTGCGGGAGCGTTGCTCAGCAGCGCTGAGTAGGCGTCCGTGAGAGTTTGACTTGGCATCGCGCGAGGATGGCTGGGCAAACGGTCCGGGTTGGCGCGCCACACTGCGCCGTGGAACACTGTAGACAGATGCAAAAGTGGTCCCATGCCTGAGCCCGGCTGCCCCCTGTACAGGCTCGTGGCATTGGACGGTCAGCCGCATCCGGTGCTGGACGCACCCTATGAATCCATTGCTGCTGCGGAAGCTGCGGCCAGTCGCTGGTGTGCTGGGCAGGGGCGTTCGATGTCGGTCGTTCAGCGTGGGATTGCCCTTGAAGTGCAAACCCGCTGCGGGGAATGGCGCACCCTCGGATATCCGAGCGCCTGCCTTCTGGGGTCGGATCCGTCAGCGCTTGCATCCCAGCCTGATCCCGTTCGACCATGAGCGGAGCTGGATGAGCGATTGGTGCGGGTAAGTGTTGATCTTTGTCTGGTCCCGCTGGGTCTGGGTGTGTCGCTGGGTCCTTCCATCGCCTTGTGTCAGCAGGTGATCAAGTCCTCGGGGCTGGACCATCAGCTCGGGCCTGATGGCACTGCCATCGAGGGAGAGTGGGATCAGGTCTTCGCCTGTGTTAAGGCATGCCATGAGCGTCTTCATCAGGAGGGAGTGCAGCGGATTCACGCCACGCTTCGTGTCAACACGCGCATTGATCGCAACCAGTCCTTTCGCGACAAGGTGGACAGCGTGAAGCGCCTCATGCCGTGAATCCCGGCAATAGGGATGCCAATTTGGTCCAGCGTGTCTTGAATGAGACCAGGAACTGGAGGTGTTGGTTTGCTGGGTCTGGCTCCGTTGGGTCGTGCGCGTTCTTTCGCTGTTCTTGCGCTGACCCTGGTTGCTCCATTCCTCTCCGGGTCATCGAAAGCTGAGACCTGGGACCGGATTGGAACCTATGCCGCTCTGATCCGCCAGGCGGGGACCCACACCCTTGTGGCCAAGGATTGTCCATCCGCACTTCTGGGTGCCTTTCATGCACCTCGCAATGCTCTGCTGATCTGTGCCAACAACATCGCGGATGACCCAAGGCAGGTCTGGGTTGTTCTGGCCCACGAGTCAGCACATGTCATGCAGCATTGTCATGGTGGACATCTGCTCGCGGATCACCAGGTCGGCAACGCTCTTGCGCGCATCGAGGCTCAATCCAAAACGACGTTTCAGGAACTGCGTCTCTATCACCAGTCACAGCGTCGGGATGAAATCGAGGCACGTCTTGTGCAAGGGATGCCCCCCGACGAAGTTGAAGCACTCTTTCGCAGTTTCTGTGCTGAACGCCTGAGTCCCCGCAGTGTGGTGCAGCCTCCTGATGCTCCTGTGTCTCCTCGCTGAGCCGGTTCAACAGGTGGTCCATGGACCGTACGGTGTGATGGTGTCTGGCATTTCTCAATGGGTCCTCGGCTCAACGGCTACTGGTTGATGACCTGGCTAGGCCTGGTGGCCAACCTGATCGCTCTCCCTGTGATTGGCCTTCTGGCCTTTCGTGAGGGAGCCTCCTCCGGCATCGCCATCACCAACATCACCCTCGCTTTCTCTCTGGCGTGGCCCGCTGCGATCGTGGGCATCGTGGCTTCGGCAGGCCTGCTGGCGCGACGGCGCTGGGGGGTGATTCTGGCCATTGTTGCCCTGTCGATGAGCCTTGCAGGGGCCATTCCCTACGGACTCGTTCGCCTGGTTCTCGGGCTTGAACCGCAGACCATGGGGCTGGGACCTGTCCTGCTCGGGTTGATCAACGTGCTGGCGCTGATCTATTGGTGTCGTCCAGCCCATCGGCGTGGCGTCAGGCTTTGAAGGATTGGCAGCAGCCATCCCTCAGCTTGCAGGTTGTTCGCTCATGCTCGAGCATCCGCAGTACCTGGTGGTCGAGAAGCCATCAGGTCTGTTGAGTCAGCCGGGGCTTGGATCCCACCAAAACGATTCCCTGATCACCCGACTTCAGCGTTGTTGCCCAGAGCTTCGCTTGGTGCATCGCCTCGATCGGGACACGTCAGGACTCGTTCTTGTGGCCAGAAATCAAGGCAGTCTGCGTCGTCTCAGTGCTTTGTTTGAAGCCCGCCAAGTGCAAAAGCTTTATCTCGCTGATGTGATCAGGCCTTTGTCAGGGAGGAGAGGGCGCATTCAACTCCCTCTGGCCAGGCTGCAGCGCATCCCACCTGTGTATGGACCGCATCCGGGCGGCAAGCCTTCTTGCACGTTATGGCGTAAGTGGTCACCGGACGGCGACTGCAGGCGTCTGTGGTTACGACCTCTGACTGGTCGTTCCCATCAGTTGCGGGCTCATCTTGCTGCTGTTGGAGCCCCCATCTGCGCAGACCCCATCTACTCCGCATGCAACGATCCCGGTCCGATGCATCTTCACGCTCATGCGCTCAGTTTCCGGGACCCCTTCGATCACCGACGCGTTCGTGTGCGTTCTGGACTGCCAATCTGGGCTCAGCCGGACTCAGTTATGGCGGACTGAGTTCAGGCGGAAAAGCTGCGCTTGGCGGGGATGGGGTAGGGAATCCGGCGATGACGCATCCTCCGCCAGACGCGCACGAACGAGTGCATGACCAGCTCCAGTTCAGCCCGACTGAGGCTGCTTTGTCTGAGTTGGCCGTCGCTGATCCGAGCCTCAACGATCCGTTTGACCGTTTCTCGGGCTTCCTGATCGCTTGTGTCCGGCGGTAACGAGCGCAGAGCGGCCTCACATCCGTCAGCCAGCATCATGATTCCAGTCTCCTTGGACCTGGGAGTGGGACCGTGATAGCGGAAGCGCTTTTCGGAGATCTGGGGATTCTGCTCGCGAGCCTGGTGAAGGAAATACCCCATCCGCAATGTTCCCTGATGTTCGGGGATGAAGTCGGCAATCGGTCTTGGAAGCCGATGTCGCCTTGCCAGTTTCAGGCCTTCGTCCACATGTGCCTGCAGCACTCCTGCACTGGCCAGGGGATCGTTCAGACGAGTGTGTGGGTTTTCCCCGCTGATCTGATTCTCGATGAACCAGTTGGGGGCATGGAGCTTGCCAACGTCGTGGTAAAGAGAGCCTGTTCTGATCAGGTCAACATCGGCGCCGATCGCGCGCGCGCCCTCCTCGGCCAGACCGCAGATCATCAGTGTGTGCTCAAACGTGCCTGGTGCCTCTGAAGAGAGCCGCCGAAGCAAAGGACGTTCCTGATCGGCAAGTTCCATCAACCGTGCTCTTGTCAGCAACCCGAAGGAGCTTTCCAGCAAGGGAATCACCAGGATTGCCAGCATCATTGTCAGCCCCAGCAGCAGAGCTTCCGAGGCGAGTCCACCGGCATCGGTTGGCAGACGAATCCATGAGACGGCAAGCGGTTTGCCGTCTCGGCTCATCAGCAAAAGCTCTGCCAGCAACGCACCCAGTGGCAGCAGGACCGCCAGTTGCAGGAGCTGGGCTCTGCTGCGCAACCGACCTGCCTGCAATGCAGCAACGGTGGCCGTTGCTGCAGCAATCAGCAGGCGCCCCTCCCCCAGTCCTGTGACCGGGGTGGGCCAGAGCAGACTGGCCACAGCCATCCAGGCCAGTGCACTGGTTGTGCCCAGTCCCTGAGCCAGCAGAAGGGTGGGCGGCACGATCACCGCCAATGGGCTCACCGAGGCCCCGAACCAGAGTTTGCAGGCCTGGCTCAGCAGCAGCAGCCCCAGAGCCAGCAGGCCGTGGGGTGCTTCCAGGCAGGGACGTTCGCGCCGCATCACCAGCAGCAGTACTCCGCAGCTGGCCAGGGCTTCCGTGAATCGGATGATCCAGATTCCCAGCTTTGGTCGGCGATTCACCATCCCGAAGAAATCGAGGACGTCATAGGCCTGTGAGCTGATCGACTCCCCCTTGCGGGTGATGAGATCCCCTCGATTCACTTCGATTGTGGGAATTCCCTGTTGGGTGATCAGCTCTTCAATCAGTCGCTGGCTCCGCAGTGGATCGGTTTGAAGGTTGCTGGCGCCCTGAAGCGTGGTGGTCAACACCTTGCTTCCCAGGCTGCGACCTGGGTTTGCGCCTTCGTTCAACTCGTTGAGCTGCAGATCGCTGGCCTTCTGAAGTTGTTCCAGTGCCAGGGTGTTGACAAGTCCCTGGCTGAGCATCCTGTTGAGGGCCCTGCGCAGGGCCATATCCCAGTTGCGACGGTCTTCCTGGGTTCGTTGTTCCAGCCACAGCTGCTCGTCCAGGGATAGGTTGACCGGACCGATGCGCTCGGCGTCGTCGCTGTTTGCGACCCGTTCAAGTTCGCTGAGATGTCGCTCCAGCCGCAGGCGGATCCGCTGGTTTTCCTGAGCATCCAGGACCTGCACGAAGGTGCTTGATCCCAGGCTTGAACGCCTCTGTTCCAGTGCTTCACTGTCAACGACCCTGGCGTCTTTGGGTGCTACTGCGTCAAAAGGAGCCGCCAGTCCTGGTCGAAGGTCAGGTTCCACCAGCCAGGGCCAGCTGGACACCAGCGCCACGAGAACACAGAGGATCAGCAGTGCGCCTTTCTGCAGCCTGTTCCAGCGCAACACAGGGCGGCGAGGTGATTCGCTCCTGAGCCAGGACCTCCAGAGACGTGCAAGGCGATGCGAACGCAAGTCGGCCGGGAAAATCCTTCACGAACGCTAGCTCTGTTGGAGCGTCATGCTGGATTCACATGCATCGGATGGCCATGGCCCTCAGGTTGGATGGCAAGGCTCTCGCCAGGACGCTTGAGCTGCGGCTGCAGTCTCAGGTCCAAGCAGCGATTCAGTCCGCCCGTCGCCCGCCCGGTCTGGCCGTGCTGCGTGTGGGGGATGATCCGGCCAGCGCCGTTTACGTGGCCAACAAGGAAAAGGCCTGCGCCCGGATCGGTGTAGAGAGCTACGGATCTCACCTACCCGCAGAGGCATCGTCTGAACAGGTTTTGCAGGCGATCCGTGCGTTGAATGCTGATCAAAGGGTGGATGGGATCCTGTTGCAGCTTCCGCTCCCGCAGGGATTGGATGAAGCACCTCTGCTGGCGGCGATTGATCCTGAAAAGGACGCCGACGGTCTACATACGCTGAATCTGGGTCGGTTGCTGAAAGGTGAGCAGGGCCCCCGCAGCTGCACGCCGGCCGGCGTGATGGCGATGCTGCGCAGCGCTGAGATCGATCCCGCTGGTCGTCGGGCCGTGGTGATCGGACGCAGCATTCTGGTGGGGCAGCCGATGGCCCTGATGCTGCAGGCTGCAAACGCCACGGTGACGATTGCGCATTCACGCACAAGGAATCTCAACGCCCTGACGCGTCAGGCCGAGATTCTCGTGGTGGCGGCGGGTCGTCCTGAAATGCTTGGAGCGGATCATGTGAGTCCTGGCACGGTTGTGGTCGATGTCGGGATCCACCGACGTCCTGAGGGGGGACTCTGTGGTGATGTGAAGGCAGCCGAGCTCGAGCCCATTGCCGCCGCGCTTTCGCCCGTGCCTGGAGGGGTTGGCCCCATGACGGTCACAATGCTGCTCGTGAACACCGTTGTGGCCTGGTGCCGTCGGCACGGGATCGATCACGATCTGGCCGACTTGATCATCTGATGGTGCTTGAGGGCCCGTCGGCCTGACAGAATTCTTCCAGAATTGCGCTCCCCATGACCGCCACGGCGACCAGCCCTGAAGGCGTTCCTTCGCCGGGTGAGCCCCTTCGGGATTTTGATTTCAAGGCTTATCTGAATCAGGCTCGCCAACGGGTTGAAGCAGCGCTGGATGCCTCAATGGGTCCGGAGCGGCCTGAATCTCTCAGGGAAGCGATGCGTTATTCCCTGCTTGCGGGAGGAAAGCGGCTGCGTCCCATTCTCTGTCTCGCAGCCTGCGAGCTGGTGGGTGGTGATGCTTCTCAGGCGATGCCCACGGCGGTCGCGCTGGAGATGATCCACACCATGTCGCTGATCCATGACGATCTGCCGGCGATGGATAACGACGACCTGAGGCGTGGACGGCCGACGAATCACAAGGTGTACGGAGATGCCATGGCGATCCTCGCCGGTGACGCCCTGCTCAGTCGTGCTTTCGAGATGGTGGCTGTCCGCAGTGCGGGTGTGCCTGCTGAGAGATTGGTGAAGGTGGTGGGTGAGCTGGCATTGGTCTCCGGTGCTCCCGGACTGGTTGGTGGGCAGGTGGTGGATCTGGAATGCGAGGGGAAGCAGGTCGATCTCGAGACGCTCGAATACATCCATCTGCACAAAACCGCTGCTCTGCTTAAAGCCTGTGTGGTGTCCGGCGCCTTGATCGGCGGTGCCAGTGATGCTCAGGTCCAGGCCATGCGCACCTATGCCAATGGAATCGGGCTTGCATTTCAGATCGTCGATGACATTCTCGATGTCACGGCGAGCAGTGAGGTTCTGGGCAAGACGGCGGGCAAGGATCTTCTCGCCGACAAGACCACCTACCCGAAACTGCTTGGTTTGGAACCTTCACGAACCCGCGCCCTGGAATTGGTTCGTGAAGCCAAAGCTGCGCTTCACCCCTGGAAAGACAAGGCCCAACCTCTGCTCGCACTGGCGGATTATGTGGCCAGCAGGGATCGCTGAGCATGGATGACGTCTCCCTGAGCATCCCTCTCCAGATTCTCGATAACGCAGTGCTTGCCTGGGGGCTTGCCGCCTGCGGTCTCGCTCAGCTGTCCAAGCTGCTGATTGAACTTGTTGTCCATCGCCGCTTCAGGCCTGCGGTGCTGATCGAAACAGGAGGAATGCCATCCAGCCATTCCGCATTGGTGACCGGCACGGCCGCGGCCGCAGGTTGGCAGGAGGGATTCGCATCGCCTGTGTTCGCTCTCGCCTCCACCGTCGCTTTTGTGGTGATGTACGACGCCAGTGGCGTGCGCAGAGCCGCCGGCTTCACCGCCGAACGGGTCAATGCTCTGCCTGACACTCTCTGGGTGACTCCTTTGGAGAAACCACTCAAGGAACGTCTGGGACATTCCCGCCTGGAGGTGCTGGTGGGAAGCCTTCTGGGTCCTGCGATCGCATTGCTCGGGCTCAACTATCTGGGATCTCCGCTGCAGCTGGCCCAGCTGCTCGGCAAAGCGCTGGGGTGACGTCATTCCCTCATGCCGATCTGAGCCTCACCGAGGATCAGAAAGAGGCTGCGGAAGCTTTCTCAGGTTGGCTGCAGCAGAAGGATGCCGGTCTTCCCTTTGTGCTCAGCGGTTTTGCCGGCAGTGGCAAGACCTTCCTGTCGATGCGCCTGCTGAAGGAAGTCGAAAACAGTGGTCTCTGCTGGACCGTTGTCGCTCCCACCCACAAAGCTGTGGGTGTTCTGAGGCAGGCTCTCAACCTCGAAGGCCTGCAGCCCACCTGGTACCCCTCGACAATTCATCGATTGCTTCGACTCAAGCTCAAGCGTCAGGGTGACCGTGAGCTCTGCGAATCCACTGAGCAAACGGCTGCTGCGCTGGAGCATCTCGGTCTGGTGCTGATCGATGAGGCCTCGATGGTCGACAGTTCGCTGTTGTCGATCGCCTTGCAGTGTGCTCACCCGTTCAAAACACGACTCGTGTTCGTAGGTGATCCTGCCCAGTTGCCACCCGTGGGCGAAGGCGAAAGTCCTGTCTTCGCCATGAACCGTGCCGTTTCCGCCTGTCTTCGAGAGGTTGTCCGTCACCAGGGACCTGTCCTGCAGCTTGCCAGTTGCCTGCGTGATGCGCGCCTGCCCTGTGAGGTCCCTCCCCTGCTGCCTCCCGTGCGCTCTGATCTAGGTCAGGTGGGCGTGCTCAACCGAAGCGACTGGTTGTCGCGTGCCCAGGAGGCTCTGCGTCAGGCCGCGGCCTCTGACAACCCCGATGCAGCGAGGATTCTCTGTTACACCAACCGCAGACTGGAAGCCCTGGTGCCCCATGCCCGCAGGGCCATTCACGGTGAAATGGCGGATCAGATGGCCGTGCTGCCTGGTGAGGTGTTGATCACGCGCACAGCGGTGATGGCACCTGCCTCCAGTGATGGGGGCGAGACCGGTGAGGAGCCCGATCTGGTGCTTGGCTCCAACCGGGAACTTGTGGTCGAAGACGTGACCCCCGAACGCTGCGACCTGGCAGAGTTCGGAGTCGCAGGCGAAGCCCAGCTGTCATTGGCTGGACTTGGGGTGCCGGTGATTGAGACTCTCAACGCGAAGGTCCGCAGTGGTGAGCTCGAGCTCAACCTGAGGCTTCAGCCTCCCTCTGGCAGCCAGGCCCGGGAGCAGCTGGATGCATTGCTGAAGCGTCTGGCTCAGGACGCCAGAACCGCCGGCAAACGCGGCGGGAGACCTCTCTGGCGCCGTTATTTCCTGGTGAGAGACGCGTTCGCGTCACTTGGACCTGCTGCTGTGCTCACCGTTCATCGCAGTCAAGGCAGCAGCTTTGGCGAAGTGTTCGTGGCTGATGACGTGTTCCCACGCACGCTCGAACGCCTGGCTCCCGACAGACAGCTGTTCCATCAACAGCTGGCCTACGTGGCTGTCAGTCGTGCCAGGTATGGGGTGTATCTGGTCGGGGATGGCCAACGCAATGCCGCAACCTGGAGCAAAGCGTTGCGCGGGTCAACTGCGGCGAACTGAATTCACCTGTTCTTGTGATCGCATTTCGCTTCAGATCACTGTCATGCCGCTGATGCCCTGCCATCCCAGGTAAACCCCCAGTCCCAGGCTCACCCCTCCCACCAACAGGCTGCCCCTGGCGAACAGCACCTCCTTCCCTTTCTCGAGTAGGGGGATGACCTTGTCTCGTCCGATGATCACCGCCAGGAACGGGGTGAATAGAAACAGGCTGGCTCCGATGGTGAAAGCGATCAGGCCCACTGCTTCCTGCCAGGTGGGCAACTCTGCAGACAACACCACACCCGCTGATTTGGCGAACAACACGATGTCATCTGGGCTGATGACTTCGCCGACTGATCCCAGCAGCAATAGCAGCGGCAAGGGCATGGCCATGAAACGGTCGATGCCTTTTGTCCAGGCCGGTGGCTCTGAACCCTCAGTGAACGATTTGATCAGTTCACGCCCACCGATTGCGACCAGAGCGCCACCTGCCAGAAGATCCAGACCTGTGCGGTGATGGGAGCCATGGCTCATGTCCAGAACCAGCGAGTGCCCAACCGTCACCAGCAGCGTGGCGGCGAGAAGTGTTGTGATCACCCAGCTTGCGAGGAACCATCCGCCTCTTTTGATCGGATTCGGGCCAAGCAGGAGCAGCAGAAGAACGGCGATATGGATCGGGGATAGGCCGATTCCGGTGCCATAGGCAAGCAGTTCGGCCCAGAGGGTGGTGTCACTCATCAGAAACGGCCGTTGGCAGGCGCATTCCAGCGCACGATGGCACGGTTTCCATGTTCGAAACCGAGCACGCACAGACTTCCTGTGTTCAAGATCAGCAGGCGCCCGCCCGCGGCTCCGAGCCCAAGCCAGGTGCCGGCCAGAGCCCTTAGAAGATGTCCGTGTGCAAACAGCGCCACGTCTCCATCTCCAGGAGCGTCCAGAGCAATCCGAATGGCGGTCTCACAGCGTTTCTGCACCGCTGTGGCGTCTTCGCCATTGGGGCATCCGTGGGTGAAGACACTCCAGTCAGGCACCGTCCGGCGTATTTCCGGAGTCGTGATTCCCTCGTAATCGCCGTAATTCCACTCCTGCAGCTCCTTCATCACAGTCATGGATTCGCCCAGACCTCCAAGCTCGCAGGTTCGTCGAGCGCGTTGCAGAGGTGAACTGAAGACTGCTGAGAAATGCTTTTGAGTCAGAACGGGAGCAAGTTGGCGTGCTTCTGCTTCACCTTCAGCAAGCAGAGGAATGTCGGTGCTGCCTGTATGACGTCCATTGCGGGCCCACTCGGTGGCTCCGTGACGTAGGAGCCAGAGTTGGCGTTCATCGGCCATTGGCGGAAAATTCTGTCTCTGCTCAGATTGTGCCCCTCAAGGCGTGATCTGACTTCCTGCACAAACAGCAGATCGCGACAACGTTGTCAGTGTCGGATCTCGAACCAGTCGGCCCCGGTGATGGGGATCTTGCAAGGTCTCACGAGACGAACCCTCGCCTCGCTTGGACCTTGTTCACACCAGAGCCTCAGCTCATTGAGAGGCAGCTGTTCACCTTCGGCCTCCACTTCCACCCGGCCGTCATCCAAGTTGCGCACCCAGCCGCTCAGCCCCAGTTCCATCGCCCGTCTTCGACAGGCTTGGCGGAAACCCACTCCCTGCACTGTTCCCTCCACCAGAAAACGCCAGCGTTCCTGAAAAAATGCGGGGCGCAGCCGAGTGCTGCGGGTCACGAAGCGACGGCGTTCCGCCTCGCTGCGGAGCCGAGCGCGTCGCGCCATCGGCAGGGGATCATCGAGGATCCGGCCCAGTGGAGGTGGACCCAGCTTGCGTGAAGATTGGGCAGGTTCCATCCTTCGGCTCTCCGCTCAACTTTCCACCCTTCAACCTGCCACAGCGGCCCTCTGCCGCCAACGCTTTGATCCGATTCGATGTTGAGTTGCCAGCGGTGGAATTCATGACCTCTGAGTGTCTCCCCCTGATGCAACAGCAGGCTTTCTCCGTGGGCCTCCAGTGATCGGTAGCCGACCTGTAACCGTCCACGTCTGGCCTCGAAAGGGAGCAGTCCGGCCATGGCATGCAGTTGTCCCTCCAGATCGGCCAGTTTTCGGCCCAGGAGCAACATTCCTCCGCATTCGGCATAGAGAGGCTTGTGCTGGATCCATTGCTGCAGCGCTGAGAAAGTGGCCTTGCACTGACTCAGGCGCATTGCATGCAGCTCGGGAAATCCTCCGGGGAGAATCAGGCCGCATGCCTGCTGTGGTGGAGCGGAATCGCTCAGTGGACTCCAGGGCAAGACAGGCATCTCCAGCACCTCGAGACACTCCTGCATCTCGGGGTAGCGGAAGTGAAAGGCCTCGTCCTGCGCAACGGCCACCGGCAACGATTTCCGTTGTGAAGTCTCCAGCTCCGCAGACAGCACATGTCGAACCGGATCAGAGCCAGGTTTTGGTGCCTGAAGGAGAGCACGGAACACCCCCATGTCGAGGTGCTGCTCTGCCAGAGCTGCCCAGCGCCCCAGTCGCTTTTGCACAGAGCTCAGTTCATGGGCCGGAGCAAGACCCAGATGCCGGTTCGGTAGCTCCAGGCTGGGATCGCCAGGCAAGCAACCCAGGCAGTGAACTCCGATGTCCGTGAGCACCTCCTCAAGCAGCTCCCGATGCCTGGGACTGCTCACTCGATTCAGCACGACGCCAGCAAGGTTGAGGCGTGGATCGAGATCTCTGAAGCCTTGAACCAGCGCACCGAGAGAACGGGACTGACCTCCGGCATCCACCACCAGCACAACCGGAAGGCACAGGCTTATGGCCACATCGGCAGTACTCCCCTCGGAGCTGGATCCAATGCCATCGAACAGGCCCATCACGCCTTCCACCAGAGCCATCTCGCAACGCCCGCCGTAACCGTTGAAGCTGAGCTGAACCCAGTCTCTTCCGCACAGAGGCAGGTCTAGGTTTCTGCAAGACTGATTTGCCGCAAGCGAGAGCAGCTGTGGATCGAGATAATCGGGACCGACCTTGAAGGGTTGAATGCTGTGCCCAAATTGGCGGGCCCAGGCAACCAGGCAGAGGCTGAGCAGGGTTTTTCCGCTGCCGCTGGCCGGAGCAGCGATCACGCAGGCCATGGTTGGAGCGGAGCCACAGGAGAGACCCCGCTCGGCGGGGAACTAGCTGATCAGCTTGGCAGCCAGCGGGGCAGCAGCGGCCAGGAGTGGATTGGTGGAGTCGTGGCCGCCTTCCAGCTGGCGAGACACATCCGCTTCCACAGGCAAATGCTGCACGGGCACCACCTCTTCAATGAGCTCCATGCTGGCCATGCCGCCGGCCTCCAGTCGCATGCACCCACCCGACTCTGCGCAGAGGATCACGCAGATCGCAGCTTGGTTGTCAGGCTTGCAGATGAGCCGCAGCCCCACGATTTGTCCGGGATGGATGCTTGGTTGCCCCATCGGCACCGGCGACACACGCATCTGAACCTCGGTTCCGTCATGACGCTTGAAGGTGGTGCTGATGCTCTGGTCCGGGTTGTGTTGAGAGTGCCTCAGTTCCCAGCCCAGGCGGTCAGCAATCCAGGATCCAAGCAGGAGGCCCTGTACCGGATGATTCCCTTCGACATCGATGTCCAGCTGAACCACATGGCCAAGCGCATCGCGTCGATGCGGCGGATCGAAGACCATGGCAAGGGTCTGATGCCAGCTGCCGAGGCGCAGCCAGTTCAGATCGTTGACCGCCTGCCCCGCTTCAATCCTTGAGGCCAGAAGGTTGAGGCAGAAACCAGGATCACCCAGGGCGGAAT
Organism: Synechococcus sp. MIT S9509; assembly: GCF_047303035.1. NCBI lineage: Bacteria > Bacillati > Cyanobacteriota > Cyanophyceae > Synechococcales > Synechococcaceae > Synechococcus > Synechococcus sp. MIT S9509. Next base: position 382,784 of record NZ_CP138940.1, read on the forward strand.
CGAGAATCAGTCGTCTGGGTGAACTGGCCAGTTGCTGCAGAAGCTCAGGAGCTTCGTCCAGTGCTCCGTTCCACCACACCCAGGAGGGGAGTTCCTCAGGCAACAGCGGATCAAGGATCGCGAGGCCCTGCTGGAGCTCCGGCTTGCCACCACGCAACACCACCACATCTCCGCAGGCCACCGTTCCACCGCCTTCTTCCGGAAGCGGGCAGTAGGCAGCTACCAGGGTTTCAAGGCTCTGTTCCGGATCGAGACTGGGTGCCAGCGTGATCAGGCGGCGTGGGCGCAGGTTGCTGAGAGCTGCATCCACATGCTGGCCACGCAGGTCCTCGCTGGTATGCCCCCCATCCATGTGGCTGAGACATGTCGCCACAGCTTCTGTGAGTGGTGGCGTGCTGATGGGCAGATCGCCATCCACTACAGCCTGGCGTCCTGCGGCAATCAGCTGTGTTCTCTGCACGCCCGTGATCGGTCCATCCAGGCGCCCTGTACGCACCAGCTGCTGTTCAACCCAGGCCGGTTGCCAGACCAGCAGGCAGAACGTGTGGGCACCGACGTTGTTGGGCTGATCTCGAGACCAGAGCTGTTCGAGGTAGCCGGGTACCTCGGAGGGCGGCAGTTCGAGGGGGGTCTGAAGCGTGAGCTGGGGTGACATGGAGCAGCCGGTTGAGTGGAAGAGGATGAATCGGTCGGATCTGGTCAGGGGCGTCGCCAGAGCAGGCCATCACGGGCAAGCAGCGCATCTGATGCGGCCGGTCCCCAGGTTCTTGACTCGTAGGGGTGAATCGGCAGCTGCCAGGGGCTGTCTTCAATCAGCTCAAGAAGAGGGGTGTAGAGACGCCAGGCGGCTTCCACCTCATCACTTCGGGTGAACAGGGTGGGATCACCGAGCATGGCGTCAGCCAGCAGGCGCACATAGCCCTCATCGGAGGGTTCGCCGAACGACTCGTCGTAGGAGAACTCCATCTCCACAGGCCTGCTGCGCATCCCGGACCCTGGTGACTTCACCTCAAAACGGAATTCAGCGCCTTCATCCGGCTGAATTCTCAAGATCAGCTGATTGGCGGTTGGCCCTCCTCCCGCGGCATCAAAAAGATGGACAGGGGCTTCTCTGAAGGTGAGCACCACTTCGCTGAGGCGTTTCGGCAACCGCTTACCCGTCCGCACATAAAAAGGAACGCCCTGCCAACGCCAGTTATCGATGAAGAGTTTCATCGCCACATAGGTTTCTGTCGTGCTGTTGGGATCCACGCCATTTTCCTGGCGATAGCCGGGCAGTGGAGCGTCCTGAGTTCCCCCGGGTCCGTATTGACCGCGGATGCAGCAGTTCCATGGTTCATTCTCATCAGCCAGTCGTGCCGCCTGCAGAACCTTGGCTTTTTCACTGCGGATCGCCTCAGGATCAAAGCGCCCAGGTGTCTCCATTGCTGTGATCGCCAGCATCTGGGTCAGGTGGTTCTGCACCATGTCTCTGAGGGCTCCGGATGTCTCGTAGTAACCGGCCCGTTCCTCAACACCGACCGTTTCCGCGGCTGTGATCTGAACACTGGAGATGTAGTTCCGGTTCCAGATCGGCTCGAAAATGGTGTTGGCAAACCTCAGAACCATGATGTTCTGGACGGTTTCCTTTCCCAGATAGTGGTCAATACGGAAGATCTGATTTTCCTGCCCGCAGTTCTGAACCACCCGATTCAGGTTCTGCGCGCTTCCGTAATCTCTGCCAAAGGGTTTCTCGATCACCACGCGGCTGCGTTGCGGATCCTTCAGCAATCCAGCGTCGGCGAGTGCACGGCAACCGCTGCCGTAGAACTTCGGAGACACCGATAGATAGAACGTCCGGTTGCTGCGGGTGGCTCGCAATCTGTCGATTTCGTCGAGTCGGTGGCCAAGCTTCACCAGATCCTCAGGCTTCTGAAGATCAACCGGTTCATAGAACATGCCTGCCGAGAACTGCTCCCAGGCGGCAAGGTTCTCATTCACTGTTGTTTCCATGGCCTCCGCCATTTTCCGGCGGAATTCCTCATCACTCCATGGCCTTCGAGCACATCCCAGCAGTGCGAATTCACTGGGCAGCCGGCGCTGTTTAAACAGCTCGAACAGTGCTGGCACCAGCTTGCGATGTGTGAGGTCACCGCTTGCACCGAAGATCACCAGGCATTGGGGAGCAATCACTCGCTCCTGACGCAGGCCGACCCTCAGCGGGTTTGTCATCGTTGCGCTCATGACACCGGAAGCTCTGACGAAGGTTTAACCAGGAATCCCCGTGATGACAGTGCTCAGGAACATCCCGCCATGTTTTGTGGTCGTCTCGGGACAACCCAAACAAAAACAACCCACCATGCGGTGGGTTGTTCGTTCCGGATCCAGCTGATGGAGGTCAGTAGGTCTCGACGTGCCAGCGGTCGGCTTTTTTCAGCTGAGGACGCAGCTCTGCCCAGTCAAGGCCCTTTGAGCTTGCAGCAGCTGTCATGGCCTCATCGATGCCGGGTTCCATTCCGCGAAGTCCGCACATGTAGACATGCGTCTTTGGATCTTCGATCATTGAGAAGATTTCATCAGCGTGCTCCAGGACTCGGTCCTGGATGTACATGCGACCACCTTTGGAGTTTTTCTGCTCGCGACTGATGGCTTTCGTGTAGCGGAAGTTGTCTGGAAATTCTTCCTGATATTTCTCGAAATCGTCGTCATAGAGAAGGTTTGGAGTCTTTGGAGCACCCATGAAAAGCCACGCCTTGCCTCTGAACTTCCAACCGTTTTTGTCACGCTCGCTGGCTTCAAACATCCGGCGAAGGTAAGTGCGCATCGGGGCGATGCCGGTGCCGGTGGCAAACATGATCACATTGGCTTCCTCATCTTCAGGAAGAAGCATTTCCTTGCCTACCGGGCCTGTGATCTTGACTTTGTCTCCGGGGTTGATGTCGCAGAGATAAGTGGAGCAGACACCCTTGATCTCTTCTCCGGCCTCATTCTGATATTCGAGCTGTCGGACGCAGAGTGAAACGGTCTTGCCCGCCATGTCATCCCCATGGCGGGTGCTGGCGATTGAGTAGAGGCGGAGCTTGTGGGGTTTGCCTTTGGCATCTGTTCCCTCGGGAATGATGCCGATCGACTGGCCTTCGACGTACTCCAGATGAGGATCACCACCACTCAGGTCGAAAGTGATGTGCTGGACACGACCAATGGCGCCTTCCTGCAGAAGGCTGTAATTGTCGAGAACAGTGCCGACAAACGGCGTTTTGGGCTTGTAGAGATTGACAGGAACCGACTGGTGAGCAGGCTTTGCAGGAGCCTTGGAAGCATCCACTTTGGTTACAGGCTTGGTGGGGGCTTTGGCTGCGGCTGTTTTGGAAGCAGGCTTTGCGGCGTTCGGCTTTTCAGCCTTTTCGGCAGACCCTTTCGAGGCGGATGCCTTTGCAGGGGAAGCCTTGCCAGCAGCAGCTTTAGCGGATGTAGCTTTTGTAGCCTGCGCACCAGCCTGGATCGGCTCAATGTTTGGAATCACAGACTGAATCCGGCCGCCCCTGCCATTGATGGTCTGGACTGTGGTTTGCAGGCGGTCGTAGGCAACGGTGATTCGCTCTTCGGATCGAACATGTTTGCCGGCCTGCGGCCAGACAACGACCAGCGTGAACATCCGTTCGTCGTAGCTGCTGGTTCCCGCCGAGCTGACACGCATGGAATGTCGGTTCCCTTGAAAGACGGCGCGATCATAGTCGTGTCATCAACTTCAAGCCCAGAGCGTTTTCAACCTCACAGCAGATTGCTGTCTGGCCTTGAGTCTGACTTTCATTAGGATTCTCTTGTTACGTTCTTCAGGTTGAACTTCGCCGACTCCTTGACGATTCTTCAGCGAGGAACCAGAGGTCGTCAGCAGACGATTGAACAAACTGTTGAGCGTCTGCCCCAGGGTGTGCGTCGGCTAGCGGTTCAGTTACGCACCGATCAGTCTCTTGACCACCTTTGGCAGGTCATCACTGACTACGAGAAGCTCAGCACATTCATTCCCAATCTCAGCAGCAGCAAACTGATTGAGCGATCGGGGAATCGAGTCACACTCGCTCAAGTCGGTAGTCAGCAACTGGTGTTGGGCCTCAAATTTTCAGCAGAAGTGCAGCTGGAACTCACAGAGCACCGTCCCGAGGGATTGCTTCAGTTCAAAATGTTGAAAGGTGACTTTCGTCGTTTCGAAGGTGCCTGGCGTCTGCAGTCCGTTCCTGATCAAACCCTTCTGCTTTACGAACTCACAGTTCAGGGATGTGTTGGCATGCCCGTTGCATTGATCGAGCAACGTTTGCGTCAGGATCTCAATGACAATCTTCTTGCAGTTGAACAAGAAACCATTCGACGATTCGCTGAACCCTGAAAGGTTCTATTCATGAACTTTCCAGTGCCTTAATCAGCTTTTCAGGTGGTGATCAATTGTCATAAAAAAACATCCCTTCGAAGGATGTATTTCTGATCGAAGTTAACCGATTAATACCCCCAAGGGGATTCGAACCCCTGTCGCCTCCGTGAAAGGGAGGTGTCCTAGGCCTCTAGACGATGGGGGCGAGGCCGTGCTCGATGGTGTTCTCCTGAGCACCAAATGAAATTACGGTTCCGACTGACCCTCCGTCAAGGTTGCGGTCAACTTCTCCTGTTCCTGTCCCTGCCAGACCGGCACATTGAAGGTAAAGCAGGCTCCTTTGCCTGGCTCTGATACAACCCAGATGCGTCCACCATGAACTTCCACGATTCGTCTGCAGACGGAGAGTCCAACTCCGAACCCTGATGTTCCTCCTGACGTTTGAGGTAGTCGCACACGATCCAGGAAAATGCGTTGCTGTTCAGCCTCAGGAATTCCTGGACCACTGTCACTGACGCTCACCTGCACCCACTGGCTGGTGCGATGCATCATGGCGAGTGAAATCGTGCCGCCATCCTGTGTGTACTTGAGCGCGTTTTCCAAAAGATTGAGCAGAACCTGTCGCATGCGCCGCTGGTCGGCGAAGACGAGCGGCAGATCGGCTGGGATATCTGTGTGGATGGTCACATCCCTGCCGAGCCAAAGCTTCTCGAGTTCAAGGATTGCTTCTGCGGCAATGCTGGCCAGGTCAAGTCGCTGGGGGTTGAAGAGAGCCTCCCAGCGTGTGCTTCCCACTTCAAGCAGATCCTTGGAGAGAAGTGCGATCTCGTCGAGACGTCGTTTCAGCACATCGCGGAAACGGTTGAGATCAATCTGGCCAAGTTGCTGACTCTGCAGTGCCAGTGTCGCTGCCGTAAGAGGTGTGCGGAGTTCGTGGGCCACCATCCTCAACAGCCGTTCCTGAGATTGCAGCCGATCGATCAGTGTTTCATTTTCCTGCCTCAGAACCAGCAGCTGGTCCTCGAGTTGAAGCTCGCGCTGCGTTCGGCTTCCGTCCAGTTCCGTGGGCTTCAGGCTCAAGCCCAGTCCACTGACGACTTCGTCCTGTTGCCAGCGGGGTATCCAGCCACGCAGCTGCTGAAAAATGCTGCTGCCTGCAAACACCTGCTTCGGCATGGGCTGCAGCTTGACCAGTGCAGGCGTGACAACCAAGCGATGGAGTTCCAGCAGTTCCGGGTGCTCGACAGGATCAGCCACCTGGAGTGTCACGTCAAAGCCGCAGTCTTCCTGTTCCAGAAACTGGATCAGCGAACGCAGGTCACCACTGGAGAGATGGTGACGACCTGCGACCAAGAGCAGAGTCAGCTGTTGACGTGGTGTGGGATCAATCCCGCCCACCAGGTGTTGCTCCAAAAGATGAGCCTTACCTTATGGGTTTTTGCAAAGCTCAGCAGAACCGCTAAGAAGATTTTGAACAGACTGTTGTCAGTCAGGACTTTGCATGGCCCTTCTACCTGTTGAACGCCGTGGCGCACCTCCTCCTGATGGAGAGTCCCCGGCCTCACAGCGGGTCTATCTCGACAGTAATCTCAGACGTTGGTTTGCTCGAAACCTCGGCCTTTGGCGTTCCCGTCGTCAATACGTTTTTAAAAACGAGGAGGTGCTGTTTCTGGACATGATGATTCGGGTCGAGATTTTCGCTGAATCACGGGTGGGCAAGCCGCATTACCGCATGAGCTGGTGGCCTGAACATGAAACAGATTTTTTTGAACGCAAACCGCGCTATCAGCGCGAAGGTGTGATGGAAGCAACTCTGATGGGCCACCAGTTGCTGCGCAGTCGTGCCTATCTCGAGGAAGTGGAATCGCGAACCCGGATTCGTCAGGTGGATGAGCATGAGGTGGTGTTCGAATCGCACTATCTCGACTGGGATGTTCAGGAATACACTCGACTGATCGACCAGGATCGCTTTCGCTCGCGCGCGATCTACAGCTGGCAGAAAGGTGAGCTGGAAATCGTGGAACATCACCATGAAACCCGTCTTGAGGATGCTTCAGCTCCGATTGATCCCTGATCTCAATGGTCACCGGACACTGTGGATGCCTTGATGAAGAGTCGCTGTTCACTTGCAGCGTCCTGTCATCCGATGCACTCCAGACGCCTTTTGAGCATCAGCCATGGATCAGTGCCAGATCGCATTCTGGAAACTTGAATCGATGACATTTTGCGATTCTCACAATCTCATTTGTTCTGTGCCAGGTGTCTGTAGACCGCAGGGCTGAGAATTTAAAAGGTTCAGCTGTTGGTCAGGAATGGATCCTGTCGCAACAAATTCCTAGCCATTTTTCGCTGGTATGAGGCAGCATGGTGCCGCTCCCTTAAGTCAGTCAGTGCCTACTTCCCGTCTCAGTCTTCAGAAGGCGATCAGAACTGGTCTGCTCCTCGCAGTGCTGCCTCTCAATATTTCCACTGCATTCGCTCAAGGGGCAGGTGGAGCGACAAGCCCCGCCACAGCGGTTGAAATCGAGCGGATGGTGTCGATCGCCTCGATCAACATGTGCATTTTGTCTAAAAGCAAGGTTCCATTCATGACTGCAATGCAGGCAAACATGGTTCCAATGGTGAGTTACATCAAGGAAGTCAATGGTTCCAAGATTTCTGGAGTCAAAGACGGGCAGGCTTTGACATCTGAGGAGGTTGCCAATGGTCTGGCGATGCAATTATTGCCAGTTGTGGGTGTTCGCTGCGGCAAGGACTTGCCCCAGGATTATAAAAAAGAAGTGACCAAAGCGGAAAAGTTGCTGAAAGGCCAGTAAAAATTTAGCTAGTAATTCACCTGATTCGCTTCAAGAATTTGTTGCGTACCAGGTGAATTTTCTTCTGTATGCAAAGTCTGTCGATTAATTTGCAATTTAAATGCAATCAAGTCTGCGTAGTTAAATTGTTTGTCGTCAGCCTTTAGTCTTTTGCAGGTCCGCCAGGAATCACGCAAAAAGCAATCGTTTTGTCGACTGCAATAACATCTTTAAATCAATGACTGGTGGTTTGAAGACGTTCCAATGCTCGCTTTGATGCGACACGAGACTCGTGATTCCAGATGTTTGTGCTTGTTTTTCCCTCACAAGCTGGTTTAGCAAGTCAGGATGAGTGGAGCGACAGCAGCCCATGGTTTCCACCGCATCTCCTGAGTCAAGCGTCGCCTGGGCAGGGGTCGCACCTCCCAAGCGCTTGTGTGACTACCAGCCGTTTCCTTTTCTTATTCCTAGGGTTCAGCTGAATGTGGTGGTGGATCAGCCTGATTCAGTTCAGGTGACTGCTGATCTGCAACTGGAACCTGTTGATCGAGAAGCCTCCATTCCACTGGTCTTGCGCGGAGTTGATCTTGAGTTGATCTCAATCACTCTTGATGGGCAGGCACTGGAGACCGGCTCTTATCGATTGGATGAGGATCTGCTGGAAATCTTTGAACCGCCGACCCAGCCCTTCACGCTGAGAACTGTCAGTCGTCTTGATCCTCAGGCCAACACTTCACTTGAAGGTTTGTATGAAAGCGGCGGAATGCTCACCACTCAATGCGAGGCGGAGGGTTTTCGACGCATCACCTTTCATCCTGACCGTCCTGATGTTCTGAGTCGTTATCGGGTACGCATTGAGGCTGATCGACAACGTTTCCCCGTGCTGCTCTCGAATGGTAATGAGGTCAGTGCATCAGTTCTGGCTGACGATGCCTCTCGTCATGAGGTTGTCTGGGAAGACCCCTTCCCCAAGCCCTCTTATCTGTTTGCGCTTGTGGCTGGCGATCTGCGTGAGATCAGGGACCGTTACGTGACCGCCACCGGACGGGAGGTGACTCTCCGTTTACACGTGGAAGCTGGTGATGAGCCCTTCACCGCCCATGCCATGGAGTCTTTGAAGCGTTCCATGGAATGGGATGAATCCGTTTATGGACTTGAGTACGACCTTGATGAGTTCAATACCGTCGCCGTACGTCATTTCAACATGGGTGCAATGGAGAATAAAAGTCTTAATATTTTTAATTCAAAACTGGTTTTAGCCGATGCTGAATCCGCAACGGATGGAGAATTAGAACGGATTGAAAGTGTTGTTGGACACGAGTATTTTCATAACTGGTCCGGCAACCGAATCACCTGTCGTGATTGGTTTCAGTTGTCGCTGAAAGAAGGGCTCACGGTGTTTCGCGATCAGTGCTTCACAGCCGATCTTCATTCCGAGCCTCTGAAGCGTATCGAAGATGCAGCGATGCTTCGTAATACGCAGTTCCGTGAAGATGCTGGCCCAACAGCTCATCCGGTGAAGCCTGATTCCTATCAGGCCATTGATAACTTTTACACAACAACGATTTATGAAAAGGGCGCGGAACTGATACGCATGTTGAGGACGCTGCTGGGGTCTGAACGTTTCATGCGGGGCATGAGCGTTTTTTTCAAGCGGCATGACGGAGAAGCTGCAACAACGGAGGATTTCGTTGCGGCGGTTGTGGATGGTGCAGGAGCGGATGGTCTGCCCCTCGGATTTGATGTCGAGCAATTCCGACGTTGGTATCACCAGGCGGGAACACCTCATGTGTCGGTGAAGACTCACTGGGATGCAAGTGACGGTCGTCTGAGCCTGACGCTGCAGCAGTCCACGGCTCCCACCCCCGGGCAGGAGAGCAAGCAAGCGCTTGTGATTCCAGTGCTCTGGTCGGTCCTGCAACCCGATGGAGGTGCCGGGGAAGAGCGTCTGATGGTGCTTGATCAGGACGAAGCAACTGTTGTGTTGGAAGGGTTGCCTCCTGCTGCGCAGCCACCGGTTGTTTCAGTCTTCCGTCGTTTTTCAGCTCCGGTGACCTGGGATGCAGGCCAAACCACGGACGATCTGTTCGTGCTGTTTGCCAGAGACGATGATGCTTTTGCGCGCTGGGATGCCGGTCAGCAACTCTGGAAGCAACTGATCCTTCACCGCGCTGAGGGAACTCCTGAATCAGGGCTGGAGTCAAGGATGCTTGATTCACTTCGCCAGCTGCTTTCTGACAACGGCGAACAGGATCCATCGGTGCTGGCAACGCTTCTGGCTTTTCCTGGCCTCGCCGAGCTTGAGTCACTGCAGAGAGAAGCCGACCCTCCTGCGCTTGAGCGGGCACTCTGTGAACTGAGAGAGAGCTTCGGACATCAGCTGGCTACGATGTTGATGTCGAGACTTGCTGGAGTCGCGAAGGGTCTTGGCCACTCCTGGCCTGAAGGCCAGGGCGAGCGACAGCTCACCGGTCTGGTCTGGAGTTGGCTTGCCGCTGCCGGAGACCCCAAGGCCCTCTCCGACGCCGCTCAGGCAGTTCATGGCCCTTCGATGACTTTGGCTCGTGCCGGACTGCGGGCATTGCAGCCCATCGACTGTGTCGAGCGCGACCAGGCTTTGAACTCGTTTCACGATCGATGGCAGGAGCGTCCAGTGATTTTCGATACCTGGTTTTCGCTGGAAGCATCAACACCGCGGTCTGATTCTCTTGAGAGGATTGCCTCTCTCTTGAGACATCCTCGCTATGACCCGATGGCACCCAATTCCGTTCGTGCCGTGCTTGGCGGATTAGCGAGCAATCCCCGTGTATTTCATGCTCTCGATGGAAGCGGATATCAATTCATGGCCGAACAGATCATTGCTGTGGATCAGCGCAATGCCATCACAGCGTCTCGTCTGGCCAAGGTGTTCAGTCGTTGGCGCACCTATGGCAGTGAACGTCAGGCTGCTGTGAAGCTGGCATTGTCAAGATTGGCCGCTGCCGATCTGTCAACGAACACCCGTGAGGTGGTGACGTTGATGGACGCATGAGCTGCTGTTTCAAAGTTGGATGAGATCAATGTTTCGTTCTCGCAGCGCGACTCCTAAAACCCTTGAATTGCTCACACGAAATCTTTTTTGATCCTTCAGGAACTACAGCACGCTGAATGCTCAGTAGCAATCATCACCCGGCGGAGTCTTTCCGGTTTTCTCCTGTTAACGCGTTACGCCCTGTGAAACTCAATTGACTGTGGAGTGAGGCTCTTTAGTTTGCAATCAATCGTAATAGGGGTATGGGCAGCGAAACTCTTGAGCATCTCTTCAAGAAAGACATTCACGAAGACACCTGGGACTGGTGGAATGCTCAGCTCTTCTTTTTGAGGCAGGATCAAGATTTTCATGAAGCTGAAGCTGTTTTTAAAGAGTTCAGTCCATATAGAAGTGAGCTTTAGAGCTGTGATTTTTGCTGTTTTTATTGTGGAAATTTACTGCTGATGGTGCAGCTGCTTTGGTTAATTCGTGATCATTAAGACAGCAAGGATGTGATGTCACTTTCAAATGTGAGAATGCTGTGGCTTTGACCTTTTTTCCCCGGTAATAATGCAATTGCGCTCACGGCCTTTGGGAAGGCAGCCTGACTTCTGGAGACAAATGAACAGAGATCATCGGCAGACCAGAGGCCTTTGATTCCGTTTCGACGTTCCTCGATCAACCGTTCGTAAGCCTCGTTGAATCGTGCAGCGCGTTCCTCGTCGCCATTGAGCATCATTGCGAAGGCCACTTCGGGGCTTTTTTCTGTGGCGATCCGAAGCCACTCCTTGACTTCGGGGCTGTCGATGGCTGCCGAGGTCGGCACCAGGTTGCCGATGCTGCCAACACCGATCACCTCCGCTTTGATTTGATCCGTACGACCGTCGATAACGACGCAAGGACAGGAGAAGCTCCAGGTGCTGACAGCATTCAGTTGCATAGCCGCTTCCACGAATGTGTGTCGGCACTCAGAAACCAATACGTCCAGACGAGCTCGATTCGATGTCATGCGTGTTCTTGGCCAGGTCCCAGTCGGACTAACTCGTTCATTCTGTCGGAAGACAATTCAATGTTGTGGATACACCTGTTTCAGGAGAGCCAGTCGGAGTCAATGGAAAAAGTGAGAACTCCGTGATCTTCTGTCTCGTTTCCCTCGGTGATAGCCACGCAGGCAATCTCTCCTTTTTCAAAACATTGCCTGGATTTAACTGCGAATTTCGCTGCATCGGTATACGACCAAACAGCGTTTCCATGATGACGATATTCGTCGGTATAACGATCCCAAAGGATGGAGAACCGTGTTGCAACTGGCCCGCTCATGAATTCAGCGAGGGCTTTTTCGCCTCCGATCTCCCGATGACGTCTGAGAAACGTGCGAATCAGTGGATCGTCGATCACATTGCTTGTTGTGATCGTTCCAGTGAGGCCTCGCACTGAAGTTTTCAGGACTCGCATGGGGCGCTCTCTGGCATCAACGACAATCAAAGGGCACTGCAGATCCCAGGCAGCTCGGTTGCGCAGTTCTCTTGCAGCATCGGACATCTCTTCGCGAAGTTCTCTGATGAGTTGTCTCACGATGAGGTTTGGATCCTTCATGTATTGAGAGTAAAACTTTTCTGGATCTGAAGGTGCGATTCAATCCACTCAGTCTGGAATGCTTCGAAGCAATCGGATCTGAGGTATGGATCTGCACCTGTGAAGAGAAGTCAAGCCATGCTCAATACAGTGATTCAGTCAAGCTGAACCCTTCATTGCTGTGTACGGCGTGAATAGGCAATGGAGTTGCCCAGGGCACACTCCATTGCCTGAAGAGCTCAAGTTCTGCTGATGACTCACGCCCCACGACCGTTCTATGATGACTTGATTAATCATGTGCAAGTGGCAAAACTCGGTCGTATTCAGTTAAAACAGATTCAGCAACTCAATGCTTCCGAAGGTTTTTTCCTGATTCGCAAGCATAAAGAGCTCCTTAATCTGATGATGAGAATGTTCCAACTCGACACTTACAGCTTGACCTGGATTCAGTTCTTCAAAGGGGTTGGAATCGGTGCTGTCGCTGTGTGGTTTTTGATGCGTTGAGCACTCAGTGTACATTTTGTGCTTCTGAGATATAGATTTTTCCTGTTAAATTTGATGCTTGAGTTGGCTTGATCGACCTTTAATGAGTTGGTTTTATTATGAATTTTGGATTATTTCTGCGTCTCTATCAATTATTATTTGTACCCAGTTTTTGCAGGGCTTTTTTTCTGAATGCAGCACCTTCCTTGCCGGAATGTTCTCCCCACAATCCTTCCCAGTAGAAGTAAATCACTCCATAGCCCTGCTCATTGCTGAGTCTTGTCTTTTCTGCAAGAACAGGAATGGGTGTGGTTCTCTTCCCGAAACCAGCAAGAACTCCGATCTGTACTGGCAATCCCCATTGACGCGCTTTGCGTAATGCGGGCTGATTGAGATCCTTGGCAAACCCCTTGAGTGAATAGGCATAGTTCTGCACGACAAGATCATCGATCAGCTCTCCCACCGCCCACAGTTCCCAGTCCTGCAGCCAGTGGTTGTACGCAAACCGAAACGGCCCCGGTGAAAGACTGATTCGTTTCGGCAGTGATTCTTTCTCGAGGCGTTCCCGCAATTCCCTTAATAAACCAGTCAGTTGTCGCCGTCTCCAGGTCATCCAGTAACGATTGGTGTGATCCTTGGGAGGTGGTGCGCCTGTTTCATTTTCGTATAAAGCACTGGTGTAACGGTCGTATCCGAGTTTCACAGGCCATGCGAAGTGGTCATCAAGTTGAAGACCATCCATCCTGCAGCGTTTCATCACCTCCACCACCAAACCGACGAAACGTTCACGCACTTCTGGATGAGCCGGGTTGAGCCAGACCATTTTTTTGCCATGCATCGTCATGACGGTGTTTCCGTCTGCATGAGCTAACACCCATTCAGGGTTCTGACTCACGATGGTCGAATCAGAAGGCTCCATCAGGCCGTACTCAAACCATGGAATGACTTTCATCCCTCGCTTGCGGGCTTGCTGACTCAGGGTGCAGATGGGATCAAGTTGGGTCCCTGCTTTTTTCAATGCCGGTTCAACCGGCGCGAAGCGACTGCGATGAAAGGTGGTGCCGCGGCTCCATACATTGGGATAGATGGCGTTGAATCCTGCGGCTTTGAGTTCATCCATGGCTCGGATGAGGGCCTGACGGTCGTAGTAAAGACCGCTCGGACTGTTGGTCAACCAGACCCCCAGCGTTCGTCTTGGCTGCGCGCTGGGAAGCTGTGCTGATGCCGGCACTGCTGCACACAGGCACAGCAACCAAGCCGCCACCCCTGCAGCATTTCGGCGACGTTGCTGCTGAACTCGGGTCAATGAGTCAACGGAACAATGATTGTCAACCCTCTTCATCTCAGGACGTTTTCGATCGGACGAGGGGGTTCATGGTCAGTGTTCTAGCTCGCTGAGGAGCCTCCGAAAACGTTGCAAACCCTCGCACTGGATGGATGCTTCCGCTACGAATTTGTTTGGGACTGTCTTCTTCTTCACTTGCGGGTTGGCTGACAGGGATGACAGTTCTCTTCGCCAGAGCATCGTTGCGCATGTGTTGAGTGTGCGGCGATCGATAACGCCAAGCACTTTTTTGCGCGAGTGTTTGAGAAGCAAAGAGAACAGGGATTCAGCATATGGATCCAGGCCTCGGATGAGGTGTGATGGAAGTCTGAGGTTGCTTGTGGAGATCAGATGCCGCATTCGTTCAATGCCACAGATATGATCTGACAGCGAGATACCAGTCACCATTTTTATCGTTGCTTTGACTTCATTGAAAGTTATCGATGGATTTCAATTCGATAAATGCTTGCTTGCTGTTTGCAGAGATTGATGGGATTAACCTCTTTCAAGTGCATGAATTGTGTTTGAATGTCAAGATGAATTTTGAAGGGGTCAATACTTCGATATTGGCTGGCTTGAAGCGTAAAAATCGGGGAGTAGCTGAGTCGGTATTGGTGTTGCTTACTCTTGATGTGCATGTCGACTCTGCCTCCTGAAGCCTATCAGGTGCGGAGATGCTATTGCCACTGATAATCCTGCGGCTAAAAACAAAATGAAGGATTGAGAATTGATTCCGGAACTCTCAAGTTGGTCAGGGGGAAAGAAGCCAAGGATGATTGCAAAAAGTGAACCAAGGCCTCCTATGATGCAAGTGCTCCACAGGCCAAATTTACCTCCGGGGATGCGAAATCTGCCTGAATGATTTGGATGTTTTTGCCTTAGTCTCAAGGCGGCAAGGAACATCATCACGTACATGCAAAGATACATCTGAATGGTCAGAACGCTAATCATGAAATAGGCCGAAGCGACTGTTGGTTGTAATAGAAATGCCAAGCAGATGATTGAGACAACTGCACTTTGAATCAGCAGGATATGAGTTGGCACGTTGTTCTGGTTCACTTTCAGCAGAGTTGGCGGCAAAGCGCCGTCTTCAGTTGAAGCCAGCATGCCTTTGCTGGGTCCAACGATCCAGGCATTGACGCTTCCGAAAACACCCAATGCCATCCCAAGTGCAAACAGCCGAGCCCACCCGTCAAGTTTGTAGCGACTCAGCATGTGCTTGAGCGCTTTGATCACTCCACTTTGCAGTTCGTATTCGCCTGGAGCCAGAGCTGTTGCAATTGAAAGAGCACCAAGAATAAAAATAGTCAATATGATCATCGCCGCAAGCATGATTCCTAGCGGAAAGTTTCTGCCTGGTGATTTGACTTCGCGCGCGTGGGCGGCGGTCATTTCCATCCCGGCAAAAGCAAGCCAGACACTGACTGCAAAAGTGATATTGGAAAACTTGCTGATATCTGGAATGACCTGGTTGCCATTCTCTAGCAATCGTGATGGATAGCCTGTCGCCAGCCCAACTCCTGCCAAGATGATCAGTGTTATGCCAGGAATAAATACACCAGAGAAAGCACCGAGGGCGCTTAATTTTGCTGAACCTGAGAGGCCTCGGAAGTTAAAAAGAACTGCAGCCCAATAAGTAGTGAGAACGATGCTGACAATAAAGGTTTTGTTATTGGCCAGTGCTTCGGAATCTCCAGGCGCGATGGCATAGGCCAGTGATGCGGCTCCAAAGGTGAGTACAACTGGAAACCAGCAAAGGTTCTGAAACCATTGCAGAAAAACGGCAACAAAGCCCCAGCGTTTTCCAAAAGCTTCTCTTACCCAGATATAGACGCCTCCCCGTTCGGGCCACGCTGTTGCCAACTCCGCTGCTACCAAAGAGACCGGCACGAAAAAGACGAGCGCGGCTAACACATAGAAAAAAATGGCCCCAACGCCATAGCTTGCCATCTGTGGGAGATCGCGAAGACTGGCGATGGCAACGATATTGATCATTGCAAGGCCAAACAGGCCAAGCACTCTTGGTGCTGCAACTTGATCACTGATCATGACCTGAATGATTAATCAGAGTTGGCTGTTTTGTTGTTTGCTTGAGAACTCATGAGAATTCATGAGTTCTCAAAAGCTAGCCATGTAGATCAGGCTGAACTCTTCAGCGATGGGAAATTCCGAACTGGTGTTGAAGTCGCTGACTGGTTGGGTTGTCACTGCATTGTTGTGCCCCTTGATGCCCGTGCAGGTCTGGCCCTGCCTTGAAGCTTCAGAGCTTTCTCTCATTTTTCTCGGTAGTTCAGTGCATGAACCAGTTGTCAGGGACGATGTGTTTGTGTTCCAGCGGTTGATTTCACAGTTGGATTGTTCATGCAATGACGGCAGCAATGACGTCAGTGGAGGCGTACCTCCTTTCAGCGATAGAGATAAAAAGAAAACATTGTGAATGAGATCCTTATCGCTGCTTCCTGAATTTCTTCTTCGCTGTTGTCAAAGTCTGATGCTTCTTCAAAGACACCGGCTTTCGGTCTCTCTGAACGGATCGCTCGGTGGCCATTCGCTCGTTTCTGGTCTCCATGCTCCTGATGCATGGAGGATCAATGGCCAGGGTCAGGCTCTGACAGCTCCTGCTTGGTCTGAGCTGGATCGGATGTTTGGGTCGACCCAGATCGGTGATTTTCAATCAGCGTTGTCGACCGTCGAACCTCCGTGACTGAATATCTCAGGTCTGCTGAAGTTGCCCTAGCGGAACATCGAACTGACGGAGCTCTCTTCATGAATGCGCCAGATCGCTTCTCCCAGCATGTTCGCGACCGACAGCACCTGCAGCTGCGGGAACATGCGGTCTGAAGGAATTGGAATGGAGTTGGTCACGACCACCTGCTCAAACAGACCATCCACCGAGAGACGCTCCGCCGCCGGGGGAGAGAACACGGCATGCGTGGCGCAGGCGATCACCCGTTTCGCACCCTTTTCACGCAAGAGACGAGCACCGGCACAGATTGTGCCGCCGGTGTCGATCATGTCGTCGATCAATACGGCGGTCCGATCGTGCACATCACCAATCACAGTGAGGCTTTCAGCCATGTTGTGACCTGTACGCCGCTTGTCGATGATGGCCAGAGGCGCATCATTCATCTGTTTGGCAAAGGCTCTGGCCCTGGCGACGCCTCCCACATCGGGTGACACCACGACCACTTCTCCAAGATCCTGGTCGGACAGGTAATCAACAAGCACTGGTGAGCCGTAGATGTGATCACAGGGAATGTCGAAGTAACCCTGGATCTGAGCGGAGTGGAGATCCATCGCCAGAACCCGATCAACGCCGGAGGTCACCAGCAGATTGGCGGTCAGTTTCGCGGTGATCGATTCACGCCCTGCTGTTTTTCGGTCCGCGCGGGCATAGCCGTAGTACGGAACAACAGCAGTGACCTGACGGGCGGAGGCGCGTCGACAGGCATCCACCATGATCAGCAGCTCCATCAGGTGATCATTCACCGGGGCGCAGGTGGGCTGGATCAGAAAAACGTCGCAGCCACGGATGGACTCCTGAATCTGAACATAAAGCTCTCCGTCAGCGAAGCGTTTGCAGACTCTTGGGCCATCGGGCACGCCCAGGTAGGCGGCGATTTCGCGGGAGAGCGCAGGATTTGACGTTCCTGTGAAAAGTCGTAGACGCCGGGTATCGTGCTGAATCTTTTCCTGTTCGGCGCGGGCTGCAGTCAGGAATCCGGTCACGATGCCCGCGAACGAGAAACTGGTTTTCTGATCGTAGAGGTGCGTGGTCCCGTGATTCATGGCCGACTCCTGAAGCGGGCCTCTTAGGGTTCCCGAATGTCTCAGAACCTTCTGGTTGTCATCGGCGCCGGCGCTTTGCCTGAGCTGCAGATGTCCGCAGCCTGTCGCTCTCTTGCTGCCGAGATCGGCGCTGTTCTCCTTGAAGAGAGCTGCAGTCGTTCTCCCCACCCGATGCTCGGTCACCTCACATCAGAGATCAGCGATTCCAGCGGCTTGACTCTGCTGAGTCTCAATGGTGATGTTGGTGTTGATGAAAGCTGTGAGGGCAGCTGGATCGATGCTCTCGCGTCCTGGAGAATTCCAGTTCTGATGCTGGCGGAGCCACGATCTGATGGCCGCTTCCCTGGCCTTGTCCCAGCGTTCGTGGCCTTCGCCAGAGAATTGAACCTCTCCCTGTTGGGACTGGTTCAACTCGGTGGCGACTGGGATGCGCCTGCACGACGGACCGATGGTCTTCCTTGGTGTGGATGTCTGCAGGGTCCTGATGATGACCCGAGAGGTGTGATCAGTTGTCTGAAGCAACGTCAGCTGTTGATGGCCAGAGAGGGAGCTGCTGGTTCGGTTTGAGTTCCCGCAGCAGTTGTTGCCCTGTTCTGGGTGCCAGTTTCAGCTGGCTGATCACAGGGGGCTGATCACTGCTCAGTGCTGCAGCTGTCAGGCTCATGATTTCCGTGACCGTAAGGTCCGTTTCCATCTGTGTGCTGACTTCTCCAATCACACTGGGCAGTAGGGCGATCGCATTCGGTTGAAGCAGCTGCTCGTGGATTCCCTGCACGAGCCTCTGCTGCCGGCTGCGCCGGTCAGCATCCTGCTTCGGTTCAGGTCTGTAGCGGGCAAGTTGTTCGGCCTGGCGGCCGTTCAGTGTCTGGCGTCCTGCCTGGAGGTTCACGCTGTAGTTCTGTGCTTTGTCCTTGTGCTCGTAGGACTGATTGAGAGTGACTTCCACTTCACCCAAGCCATCAACAAGACTGCGGAGGGCCTGACGTGTCATGACCACGAACCGTTCGGGCTCCCCCTCTTCCAATCCCACCACTTCGGCGATCACATCGGCTGTCAGGGCCACGCCGCCTTGCTGATAGGCATCAGCGAGCGACTGAAGTGTCTCGCTTCCAGGCAGATTCACCGCCAGCTCTGTCGGCAGCTGCAGCACCTGCAATGGTTCCCCGGCGCTGATCTGAACCAGCATCAGACTGTCGGCATTCGGTGGTCCCTTCGGAGCGGCCTTGTTATCTGGATCATTGATGCCATCGGCATCGATTCCCACCATCAACACCATGACTGGACGTTCTGGAAGCGGCCCCAGGCTGGAAGGGTCATCCGCTGCAGGTGGTTCCGCCGCCATCGGGTCTGGTTCCGGCCAGATGGTCGCCAGTCCTGTTGCGATGAGGCCGGCTCCCGCCACAGCAGCAGCAACTCTCAGGATCGTTCTGAATGGATTGCTCCCGAGCCATCGCTTCGATCGGCTCGGTGAAGGATCACCGGTCGGTCCCTCGTCCGTCATTGCGCCGAATCCTCCAGAACTGAGTCAGAGTCTCGCCTGGTTCTAAGCGAATAATGGATGGTGTCGACCCCATGCCCATGCTTCTGAACGATGACTTTCGTGACCGTTCTCCTGACCAGGTGCGCGTTGTGGTCTTTGGAGCCACTGGATACATCGGCCGTTTCGTGGTCAAGGAGCTGATCGCACG
Organism: Synechococcus sp. MIT S9509; assembly: GCF_047303035.1. Lineage (NCBI taxonomy): Bacteria > Bacillati > Cyanobacteriota > Cyanophyceae > Synechococcales > Synechococcaceae > Synechococcus > Synechococcus sp. MIT S9509. The sequence goes on from NZ_CP138940.1 coordinate 401,793, forward strand.
GGGATATGACGTTGTCGCCTTCGCGCGCGAGCGGAGTGGTGTCGGCGGCCGTCAGGACCAGGACAGCGTGAGGGCTGATTTCGCCGGGGCGGAGGTTCGTTTCGGTGACGTGACCAAGGTTGATTCCCTTGCTCGCAATGCCTTCGATCACCCTGTGGATGTGGTGGTCAGTTGCCTTGCATCACGTACCGGTGGACGGAAGGACTCCTGGGCAATCGATTATGAGGCCACGTTCAACACTTACCAGCAGGGAAGGAAGGCTGGGCTTTCGCACTTTGTTCTTCTTTCAGCAATCTGTGTGCAAAAACCACTGCTGGAATTTCAGAAGGCGAAACTTGCTCTTGAGGCTGAGCTCCGCAAAGGCGCCTCTGAAGTGAGCTACTCGATCGTTCGCCCGACGGCTTTTTTCAAGAGTCTGGGAGCACAGGTTGAAAGTTGCCGCAAAGGTGCCCCATACGTGATGTTCGGAGATGGCGAACTGGCGAGCTGCAAGCCAATCAGTGAGTCTGATCTGGCTTCCTATATCTGTGATTGTGTGATTGATCAAAACAAGATCAATCAGATCCTTCCCATAGGGGGTCCTGGTGAGGCCTTAAGTGCTCGACAGCAGGGAGAACTGTTATTCAGGGCATTAGGAAAAAAACCCTGGATGATTTCGCTTCCGATTGCATTGATGGATGTTCCTGTTGGATGTCTTGAGTTTCTCTCGGGAAAGTTTCCTTCACTTGAAGACACGGCTGAATTTGGAAAGATCGGCCGCTACTACGCTGGGGAGTCAATGCTTGTGTGGGACGAACAGCGTCAGCAATACGACAGTGCGGCGACGCCTTCCTACGGCAAGGACACCCTGGAGCAGTTTTTTGAACGCGTTGTGCGTGATGGCATGGACGGCCAGGACCTCGGGGATGCCGCCCTCTTCTGAAGTGATGTCGTTGCCAGTGAAAGCGAGTCACGCGTGACACGAACTTCTCTGTTGCGACGTCGTGTCGGCGTTCTGCTGCATCCGACAGCACTGCCAGGTTCGGTTGTCTGCGGGGCTTTGGGGGCTTCCGCTCGTTCCTGGATCCAGGCTTTGGCTGAAAACGGCATCGGACTGTGGCAGATCTTGCCCCTGTCACCTCCGGACGGGACGGGTTCCCCCTACAGCTCTCCCTCCAGTTTCGCCATCAATCCCTGGCTGCTGGATGCGAAGGATCTCAGTGACCAGGGATTTCTGCAATCCGGGGATCTGCAGGCGCTGCCCGGTGCTGAAGCTGGCTGTGCTGAAGTTGATTTTTCCCTCGCAGACAGGCGTGCCTCATGTCTCGCCAGGCAATTGTGCCGAAGCTGGGACCAGGTGTCGCACTCACATCACGCGGCCTTTGAGCGATGGCGACGGGATCAGTCCCGCTGGCTTCAGGACCATGCAGCATTCATGGTGCTGCGGGAGCAGCATGAGGGGCTTCCCTGGTGGAAATGGCCTCGGGAGCTGGCAGTTCATGATCAGAACGCTTTAGGAGAGTGGCGTGAAGCGCATCAGAATCGTCTTCTTGAGCAGGAGCTGCTGCAGTGGCATCTGAGCCGTCAATGGATGCGGCTGCGCAAGCTTGCCAATGAGCTTTCGGTGGAGATCCTCGGAGATCTTCCCTTCTATGTGGCCCGCGACAGTGCTGATGTCTGGAGCCATCGCAGTTTGTTTTCCATTGCGGCGGACGGACGACTTCGAGAACAAAGTGGTGTACCTCCTGATTATTTCTCTGAGACAGGACAGCTGTGGGGAACACCGGTTTATCGCTGGTCCCGACATCGCAGCACCGGCTTTCGCTGGTGGAGAGATCGACTGCGGCGTCAGTGGCAGCTTGCAGACCGACTGAGGCTGGATCACTTTCGGGCGCTGGCGTCCTACTGGTCTGTTCCAGGGGGTGACACCACGGCCATGAACGGGGCCTGGCGACGTTCCCCCGGGCGAGAGCTGCTCAGTTGCCTTCGCCGGGATGCAGGCGGATTGTTACCTCTGGTGGCTGAAGACCTTGGAGTGATCACTCCGGATGTCGAGCGTTTGCGTGATCGCTTTCGTCTGCCCGGGATGAAGGTGCTTCAGTTCGCTTTCGATGGCAATCCGCACAACCCGTACCTTCCGTCCAACATCCATGGCACCGGATGGGTGGTTTATCCAGGAACACACGACAACCCAACCAGTCTGGGTTGGTGGCAACGGCTTGATGACGACTCCCGTGCTCGGTTTGCCAGGTGTCTGAATTGCCCGGTTGAAGCCCCTGGCTGGCAGTTGCTCGAGCTGGGCCTGTCTTCAAGCGCCCAGCTGGTGGTGGCACCACTGCAGGATCTGCTGCACCTCGATGATGCGGCCCGTTTCAATACGCCAGGGACGGTTGGAGGCAACTGGAACTGGCGTCTCCCGGTTTTTGACGACTCGGTTGCGGGAGCACTTCAGGGCTATGGATTGCGCGCTGAAGTCTGGTCAAGGCGGTAGATGCCTGGTTGATTATTCAGCGCTTTCTGCGGAAGCCCGTCCCATCGAACATCCCCTGCAGCGGGTGCCGGTTGAATGTTGAGCTGTAGTGGTGGCAGCAGCTGAAGGGTGAGCGTTCCGGTTGCCCCTTTGAGAGAACTGCGATCGCCTCCTTCACTGCTGAGCGTCAGGGTGCTCGGTTGCTGAAGGGTCACTTCAAGCACCCCAGGCAGTGGTTGGTCGCTGAGGAGCTTCGCCGCCGATTCGCTCGTCTGCCGCGATCGGAGCTCAGCCAGTGGTCGCAGGCCTTGCAGCAGTGGATCGGAATCCTGCTGAAGACTCAGAGGAATGGGCGTGAAGGACTTGGTGTTGTCGATCGCCAGTTGCCGTTGCTGTTGATTCAACGCGAGCAGGGACGCGGTGATGACAACGATGTAAACGAGACTCCCCTGCCAGGTTGTGAAGATGTCGATACTTCCGAGCGTGAAGCGTGATCGCCGCCCTGTCTGCGGGAGTCGCTGCTGAAAACAGTCTTCAGGCAGTGCTCCGCTCAGGCTCCTGGGCTCAAGCTGGAGGTACTGCTCAAGCCGCTGCAGCATGGCCACGAGGTAAGCAGGCTCCGGCAGGCGATCTGACCAGCCCCTTTCCAGTGCCTCCAGTACGGGTGTGGTGATTCGGACCTCCCTGGAGAGATCTCGCAGGCTCAGCCCACATTGTTCACGGTGCTGTTTCAGACGTTGTCCAGCTTCGATCAGAGGGGCAGCGTTGGACGGAGGATCCGTTGCATTGGCCTCACTTTGACGCCTTCGCCGCCAGCGCCATGGGAAGGAACGTTTGAACAGTGCCATGGCCGTTTACGCCTCGCCTGCCTGAGAACTGATCAGGCTTCGCCATTCTTGCCTGGACAGTTCGCGCCAGCACCCCTCTGCAATGGATCCAAGCGCAAGTCCACCGATCGCTACCCGCTGTAGGTCGATCACGGAGTGACCGAGAAGCGAGGCAATTCGGCGGATCTGACGGTTGCGTCCTTCGCGCAGGATCACTTCCAGCGTGCTTTGTTCAGGTTCACTCCTGAGCAGTCTCACGCAGGCAGGAAGGGTGCGAGAGCCATCCAGTTCCACCCCTTGACTCCATCGTTCCAGAGTCGTTGGATCAGGTGTTCCAGTCACTGTCACCCTGTAGGTCTTGCTGTGGGCATAGCGGGGGTGGGTGAGCTTCAAAGTGAGTTCTCCCTGATTGCTCAGTAGAAGAGCCCCCCGGCTGTCGGCATCCAGACGCCCAACCGGATGCAGTCCCCGCCTGAGCTCAGAGGGGATGAGATCCAGCACGGTGTCTCGCCCCTGAGGGTCGTGACAGCTGCTGATCACGCCTGGAGGCTTGTTGAGCAACAGGACCCGATCCGCAGCGCCCTTGGCCAAGGGCGTGCCATCCACGCAGATCAGATCCGTCTCCGGATCTGCCTGATCCCCAAGTCCTGCGATCGTTCCGTTGACTTCAACGCGACCCTGGCGCAGCAGTTGTTCGGCCTGACGCCTTGAGCAGTGTCCCGCGGCTGACATCAGTTTCTGAAGTCTCTGGCGCATTGAGCTTGGTTTTCTCTCAGTGGTCACCGCGGGGCAGCAGCAGTTCAATCGATGTGCCACCTTCAGGATGATTGCTGGCCTGGACCCGGCCTCCATGGTTCACGGCGATCTGTTGGACGATGGCCAGTCCGAGTCCGCTGCCGCCTCGGTTGGAACGGGCGCGGGATGCGTCGCCTCGGTAGAAGCGCTGGAACATGCTGCTGAGATCGCTTTCGCTCAGACCAGGTCCATGGTCCCTGACGCAGACCAGCCACCACCCCCCACTGGGGAGGATCTTCACGTCAACGCTGCTTCCTCGAGGGGAAAAGCGCAAGGCGTTGTCGAGCAAGTTGAGGACGGCTCGATGCAATCGGCGTTGGTCTCCCAGAAGTGGTCCTGGATCTTGCGTGTTGATGGAGAGCCTCACTTCGCGCTGATCTGCAAGCGGGCGGATGCTGTTCCAGGCTGCCTCAACCAGTTCTTCAAGATTGACCGGTGAGTAGTCTCCCTGCTCATGGGGAAGGATGTTCTCCAGCCTGGAGAGCTCCAGCAAATCCTCCACCAACAATTGCAGACGTCTGAGTTCCCTCTGCAGGCGCTCAACAAGAATACCGTCACCGTCTGAGACTGTCGTTTCCAGTCGATCGCTCACGAGCATCAGGGCCGTGAGTGGGGTTTTCAGCTCATGGGCGACATCGCTCACCCAGCGCTCCTGTTGCTCCTGCTGTGCTTCCAGCGATTGTCTGTTCTGGAGGAGGACCAGCAACCACTCGTCTGAACCAGGCAGAACGATGGCTTCGAGAGGCATACCCTGCTGCTCCCATTCACAGCGTTGCGGCCGTTGTTGATAACGCACACTGACAATCGCCTCTTCAAGCTGAGGCACGCTGAGAACGTCGTCGAGCGCCTGTCCGCGCACGAGCCGATTGCTGGAGAACTGCAGCAATCGTTCTGCTCTTGAGTTGATGAAACCGATGGTGAGATCCGGTGTGAGAACCATCCATCCCTGAGTGGCGGCATCGATCCAGGCCAGCAGTTGCGCTGTACTCAGCGAGTGACCGGACAACACCGGCGAGATCTGTGCTGTGTGCCTTCGGGAAGCGGCGTTCAGATTGAAGCGGCTGCGCAACGCCCAGCCGGTCATCACACCGAACGTGATGCCAAGGATGAACGAAGCACCTGAGCTCACATCAATCAGCCGAATCGATAACCGAATCCACGCACGGTTCGGATGTGGTCAGGAGAGGAGGGAGTGGTCTCGATTTTTTCTCTCAACCATCGGATATGCACGTCGACGGTTTTGGTGTCTCCGACGAAGTCGATGCCCCAGATTTGTTCCAGCAGTTGATCGCGGCTCCAGACACGCTTTGGGTTGCGCATCAGCAGTTCCAGAATCTTGTATTCCTTGGGGGCAAGGTTGAGATCCTCTCCGTCCCTCGTCACCCTGCATTCCTGGCAGTAAAGACAGAGGTTGGCGTGTTCTATGACGTCATCCCTGTCCGTGGATTCGGGGCTCATTCCCTGGGAGCGGCGCAGCAGGGCGCGGCATCGGGCCACCAGCTCCCTTAGCCCGAATGGTTTGACCAGATAGTCATCGGCACCCACCTCGAGGCCGAGGACTCGATCGGTTTCGCTGTCCATGGCGCTGATGACAAGGATCGGGGTGGTGTTATTGAGTTGCCTGAGCTCGCGGCAGAGGTCGAGCCCACCCATCCCCGGAAGCATCAGATCAAGGACCAGTGCATCAATGCTGTCGGCTTGCGCTCCGGTGAGCATGGCCAGGGCTTCGTTCCCATCCCCGCAGGCGCTCACCTCAAAACCCTCGGCACTGAGCGCTTCCTGCACTGTTTCTCTGATGGAGGTGTCGTCTTCAACCACCAGAAGGTGAGCAGTGCTGATGCTGTTGCTGCTGTTGTTGTTGGTTTTGCTGCTGGCGGTTGCTGAGGTCACAGAGGACTCCAGGAGTGTCCGCATTCTGATCAGGGAACTCGGCTTGGGCCTCGCTTAGCGAGAAACTCCTGTGAACGATGGTAAATTAAGAAACGGATAGGTTTCGTAATTGGACGATGTCGCCCTTGGCCCTGCTACCGGATGCGGACCTGGTGCGTTCCTATCTGCGTGACATCGGTCGCGTGCCGCTGCTGAGCCACCAGCAGGAGATCACGCTGGGGCGTCAGGTGCAGGAACTGATGGATCTGGAGGCGCAGGAAGCGGAGCTGAGTGATCAGCGTGGAGGAGAGATGGTGCCTGCGGCGGAACTGGCCAAGGCTGCAGGACTGAGTGCAGCGCAACTGAAGCGCAAGCTGCAGGCGGGTCGCCGCGCCAAGGAGCGGATGGTGGCGGCGAATCTGCGTCTGGTGGTGAGTGTTGCCAAGAAATACACCAAGCGGAATATGGAACTGCTGGATCTGATCCAGGAGGGAACGATCGGTCTGGTGCGTGGTGTGGAGAAGTTCGATCCGACGCGTGGCTACAAGTTCAGCACCTATGCGTACTGGTGGATCCGTCAGGGGATCACGCGTGCGATTGCGGAGAAGAGCCGGACGATCCGTTTGCCGATCCACATCACGGAGATGCTGAACAAACTGAAGAAAGGTCAGCGTGAACTGAGTCAGGAACTTGGCCGCACGCCATCGGTGACGGAACTGGCGGGATTTGTGGAGCTGCCTGAGGAGGAGGTGAAGGACCTGATGTGCCGTGCGCGTCAGCCAGTGAGCCTGGAGATGAAGGTGGGTGATGGTGATGACACGGAACTGCTGGATCTGCTGGCGGGAGATGGAGAACTGCCGAGTGAGCAGGTGGAGGGTGAGTGCCTGAAGGGAGATCTGCGTGATCTGCTGGGCCAGCTGCCGGAGCTGCAGGAGCGAGTGCTGCGGATGCGCTACGGGATGGACGGTGAAGACCCCATGAGCCTGACTGCGATTGCCAAATCTCTGAAAATGAGCCGGGATCGGACTCGCAAGCTCGAACGTGAAGGTCTGGAGATGCTGCGTCGTGGTGATGTTCAACTTGAGGCCTATGTGTTGGCCTGACAACAGCTCCGCACGTGCACGGACTTAAAAGAATTCGTCGAAGTTGTCGAAATCCACCGCCTTGAAGTTTCCAGCCTCCACCTGGGTCATCAGGCGCTCAAGCTGAGCCCAGAGAGCTCCACCTGTGAGGATCGAGAGCACCAGTGCACTGAGATAGGCCGCGCCGGAGGCAAAACCGAAAATCTGAAGTGATCCACCGATGAACAAGGTGACACCAATAAGAATCCCCGTGAAACTCATCACGGTTTCGGTATTCCCAAGGGGAAGTAACGGCAACCTGTCCTTCTTCCAACCGTCCAGACGGTTCTGTACGAGTCTGGAGAACGTGAGTCCGCAAACCACGCTGATGGCAAACCCCAGCCCTGCCATCGCGTAGGGCGGTTGCTGCAGGTTGGCGTAGTCGAGCAGGATGTCATCCATGCTGAGACCGCCGAAGGCTTCGGTCAGAAGGTCGATCTGAGCCTGATCGAGCTCAATGGGAGCAGTGTCGGGCGCGATCGACATACTTCAGAGAAAGAGAGTTAAAGAAGTCATTATCGCGGTGCAACTGCAGGGTGCGACGGTGGGACTGGACTGAATCATGCCGCCAGTGGATTCAGGCGTTGCATCACACCCTCCGCAATCTGACGAGGCCCAAAGGTCTTCCGCATCAGTGCAGTGAGCTCTCTCAGATCTGAGATGTTCAAGCGGTCGTTCTTGATCATGGTCAGCAGGAGGCGCTGACGCAGGTCTCCACCATCTCGACTCAGCAACAAACGCAGACCCGCCCCGGCCACCGGCAGCAGTTCTCCGCTGCTCTGACCGCCCGAGTAGTTGCCCACCACATCGAGAAGACTTTCAAGCCTCTCAACGCGAAGATTTCCCTGCTCGTCGAAGATGACTTCCATCAGCTTCTCTCGCATCTCCCTGGTGTCGCCGGCGAGCAGCCGCTTGGCCACATAGGGGTAGGCCACCGCAATGATGCGGAAATCGGGATCCAATCTCAGAGCCAGACCTTCCTGGCTGACCACAGCTCGGATGATCAGCGCGAAGCGTGCGGGAACCCGGAATGGATAGTCATACATCAATTCCGAGAAACGATCCGTGATCGCCTTGAAGTTGAATGAACCGACCGAATCCCCGAGGCTTCCCCCAAGGGCATCCTCCAGTGCGGGAATGATCGGTGTCAGATCAGCATCGGGGGAAAGAAAGCCGAGCTCCTGAAAATCTCTGGCAACCGCTTCGAAATCACGGTTGATCAAATGCACCACAGCTCCTGTCAGCGTGAGTCGGTCCTGGTCACTGATGGAATCCATCATCCCGAAATCCACGTAGGCCACGTGTCCGAGGTCGCCGCTCCGGCCTGGAAGAGCGAAGAGGTTGCCCGGGTGGGGATCGGCATGAAAGTAACCAAACTCCAGAAGTTGCTGGAGTCCGCTGATCACGCCGGTTCGAATCAGGGCCGACGGGTCGAGGCGTTGGGACTTGAGCTCCTGCGGGTCACGCAGTTTGGTGCCCTGGATCCAGCTTGTGGTCAGAACCCGACGGCTTGAAAGAGCTTCGTCAACCTCGGGAATGGTGACCGCGTCATTGTCCGAGAACAACCTTGAGAAGTGCCTGGCGTTGTCTGCTTCGCAGCAGTAATCGATTTCTTCAAACAGGCTTCGTCCGAACTCGTCAATGATTTCTCCGAGTCCAAAGCCCAGATTCAGTGGAAGAAAGGGAGCGGCCAGAATGCCAAGACTGCGAATCAGAACCATGTCCCGCCGCAGGATGAAAGTCAGATTCGGCCTCTGAACTTTGACTGCGACCCATCGCTGTAGACCCACACGAGCCTTGTAGACCTGTCCAAGACTTGCTGCAGCAACTGGTGTGTCGGGAAATTCTTCGAAAAGCTGATCAACAGGAGCGCCCAGTTCCGTTTCGATCGTTTTCAGGGCGATCGCGTGGTCGAAGGATGGCAGATCGTCCTGAAGACGTGTCAGCTCATCCAGCCAGTCACGACGGATCAGGTCCGGACGGGTGGAAAGGGCCTGTCCAACCTTGATGAAGCAGGGGCCGAGGTTCGTCAGCGTGCGCAGCAGGGTGCGGGCCAGATTGCGCTGAATGCGGGGGTCATTGCTGCCGCCGCGCAGCAGCAAACTCAGAATCAGACCCAGCAGGGCCCAGAAAATCTGAATCAGGCGTGGCACACCGATCCAGGGGCGCAACAGGAGCCATCGGACATCGCGGTCCGGGTTGTAGCGAAGCGAATCCACGCCCAGCAGTGCTAGGGAGAATCGATCCTAAAGACTCCTCAAGGCTCGACGATGTCTCTGTGTTGCGGAGAGCTGACCGATCAGCACCGCCGACAGCATCAGGGATTGCCATGCTGCAACCAGAAGGTCCATCTGAGATCAGCGGACCGTCTACGTAGCACTCTGTCGCCTGTTGCCTGCGCTCATGCCGTCGCTTCTCGAGCTTTTGCGACCGGATCGACGCCTGGCCATGCATCTGCCGGTGCATGGTCGAGGTGCAGCGCTGCCGCCGCGACTGCGGCGTTTGCTGCGTCAATCTCCGGGCAGCTGGGATCTGCCCGAGTTGCCGGAGATCGGTGGACCGCTCGAGCGTCAGGGGGCTGTGGCCTCAAGCCAGGCGCAGCTGGCTGAAGCGATGGGGGTTGATCACTGTTGGTTCGGCGTCAACGGTGCCACAGGTCTTCTTCAGGCAGGTCTGCTGGCGATGGCGCAGCCGGGAGATGCTGTGCTTCTGCCTCGCAATGCCCATCGTTGCCTGATCGCTGCCTGCGAGCTGGGGGGTGTGATGCCGGTCTTTCTGCCGGTGCCGTTTCTTGCTGATCGCGGCCATGCCGGGTCGATGAACGCTGAGGGCCTGCGGCATAGCCTCGACCCATGGCCTGATCCAGGTCGCCCCATTTCCGGTGCGGTGCTTGTTCACCCCACCTATCACGGATATTCCGCTGAGATCCGCGAACTGATTGAGCTCCTGCATGCCAAGGGGCTGCCGGTGATGGTGGATGAAGCCCATGGAACGCATCTGGCTTTTGCTGCCAAGCGGTCCAGGCCTTTGTCGGCGCTTGCCGCCGGAGCTGATCTGGTTGTGCATTCCCTGCATAAATCCGCGCCAGGTCTGGCGCAGACTGCAGTGCTGTGGCACCGCGCTCAACGGGTCGACCACGCAAGGCTGCATCGCTCGCTGGCAAGACTTCAGACCACAAGTCCCAGCGCCCTGTTGCTGGCTTCATGCGAAACAACCCTGAACTGGTTGTTCTCGCATCATTGGTCATCTCTCTATGAGGACCGTCGATCGGAAGCCATCAACCTCGTGGATGATCTGCGCGGACGTGGGGTCCATATCCACGCCAGTGATGATCCCCTGCGACTGATCCTTGCAACGGGTGAGCTTGGTGTGAGCGGCCTGGATGCGGATGATCTCTGCATGCGTCAGGGCGTGATCGCCGAGTTACCTGAGCCTCTTTGCCTCACGTTCTGCCTGGGGTTCGCTCGCCATCGGGGTCTTGCGAAACGACTGCTGAGAATCTGGCGAGCGTTGGCTCTTGAGGGTGGTGGTGTACCGCTGACTCAGATTCCGGATCCGCCGCTGCAGAGCACCTCGATTCCTGAGCTCACCCCTGATGAGGCACAGCGCCGTGCCCATTGCATTCGCCCTCTGGCTCAGTGCGTCGATCACATCGCCGCTGAGCTGATCTGCCCCTACCCACCTGGTGTTCCCCTGCTTGTGCCGGGGGAGAGAATCTCGGCAGATCGATGCCGATGGCTCCAGTCTCAGCATCAGCGTTGGCCCGATCAGGTGCCCGGTATGGTGAAGGTTCTGTCCTGACGGGCCCTGGGATCTGACAGGTGATTTCAGACGCCACTACCGCAAAGGCTTTGAGGACGCGGCGCGCCGCTGATCACAAACGCCTGGTCAGCGGGTTGCTGGTGGGTCTTTTTGGTCTGGTGGTTGTGGGTCTGGGTGGTTGGTGGTTCACGATCGCGCTGGGGGTGATCGTGCATCTGGGTTTGCTGGAGTTCTTCCGCATGGCCCAGTTCAAAGGCATGCGGCCAGCCACAAAAACCACACTCGTGGCTTGTCAGTTACTGCTGATCAGCACCCAGTGGTCTGTGGATGGAGGTATTGCCTCCTCCCTCGCCAGTGCGGTCCTGCCTCTCTCAGGGGCTGCCATCTGCGGTTGGTTGCTGCTGCAGCCTGTCACCGGTTCGATTGCTGACATCGCCGCCTCGATCTTCGGTCTGTTTTATCTGGGGTTCCTTCCCAGTCACTGGCTTCGCCTCCGCAACCTTCAGTCAGTGGATATCGCTCCACTGGTGAATCACATTCCGTGGACCTGGGTCAGCTCGGGTCTGCTGGTCACGCTGATGGCCTGCCTGATGGTGGTAGCCAGTGATATCGGCTCGTATGCCATCGGTCGCCGCTTCGGTCACCATCCACTCTCTCCGATCTCCCCAGGCAAAACCATTGAAGGGGCCTATGGAGGCCTGGCTTCTGCGGTTCTGCTCGGTGTTTTGGGAGGTGCACTGCTGGAGTGGCCCTATGGACCTCTCACAGGAGGTTCTCTCGGAGCGCTCGTGGCCCTCTTCGCCCTGGTGGGTGATCTCACCGAATCGATGATGAAGCGGGATGCAGGCGTGAAGGATTCCGGAGATGCGCTGCCTGGCCATGGGGGCATCCTGGACCGCATCGACAGCTACCTGTTCACGCCAGCTGTCGTGTTTTACGTCGTGACCCTCGTGATGCCTGTGATCGAGCAGGGGTGATACCGCCCAGGTGCTGATGGAGTCTGGGTTCGACTGTGTCAGGGTTGGACCGTGGCGTCGCCCTTGATCACCAGCTGACCTCCCTGAAGCCGAGCGTCGTTGATCCTGATGGAAGGATCCATCGGCAGCAAAAATTTTCCTTCCGCCTTCCAGTTGTTCAGACGAATGGTCCCCTGATCAGCGCAGAGATGAAAGCTGCCTTGCACAGGCTTGGTACCAGTGATCACTTCCGCTGTCAGCACCAGGCGATCGTTGTCGATCTCAAGGGACCGCAGAGGTGAAAGCCCCATCAACTTTTCAGCCAGAAGATCAGCCAGCCATCGCCAGCGATCGGTGGCAAGTGCTTTGTTCAGATCAGTTCCACTCAGCACCACCTCTCCTCTGATTGTGAAAGGCTCCTTGAGCTGCACAGGCTGGCTGGGTTGACCGGGTCGGAACAGTGTTTTCAGCTCGCCGGACTGCAGTTCGGCGCGCATCAACGGCAACTGGTCGAAACTCACGCGTCGAGCTTCAAGCGAGACCCCTTTCAGGCGACCTTTTAGCAACTCAACAGCAGAACCCTGCAGGGCCAGATTCAACTCATCGACAGAGTCACACCGGCTGCGGACCCAGCGTTGAAGACCGCTGGCCAGGAGTTGCAGAACGGGGCCGGAGCTGGTCTGAGGCATGAAAACTGAGCACCACGGTGGCGGGTCAGGACCCCATCATCTGACGGGATCCGACGAATGACTGCTGGAAAGCCTGGATTGGAACCAGTTGAGACAGCGCTCAGCGACCCGATCGGGCTGATCGATATGCGGGAGATGGCCGCAAGCTTCGAACTCTTCAACTTTGTCTTGAAGGATGAGACCCGCTGCTGTTTTCTGAGGAGCTCTGAGGATCCTGTCATTGGCTCCCCAGATCACATGCAGGGGCTGATCGGGGAGAGGCGTGCCACATCCGGAGAATCCTCCGCTTCGTGCAAAAGTCGCCAGTGCCCTGGCCCAGCCGGGGCACTGGAGGTGCAGAGAAGCAATCTGCTCCTCCGCTGCCCCCACATTGGAGTCGGGATCAGCAAAGGCCTGCCTGCAAAGACCTCGACGCACTCCAGGGCGACTGAGAAACCAGGCACCGAAGCGATCCAGCAAGGGGGGCACAGGCATCGGTCTGCCGGTCAATCCTGCCGGAGCAAGCAGCATCAAAGCTTCGATCCGTTGAGGGTGACGGCGGCTCACTTCCACGGCGACTGCTCCCCCCATGGAGGCACCGATCAAGCCGCATGGGGAGTCGTTCGGCAGGCGTTTCAGCAAGGCATTCAGGTGGTTCAGCACACTTTCAGGACCGTAGACCGCATCGAATGGACGAGGTGAGAAACCGAAGCCGAACAAATCGGGAATGAAGAGTTGAAAGTGCCGGCTCAGAAGCGGCGCAAGTCGCCGATATTCCAGAAAGCTGCTGTCGAAGCCATGCAACAGCACCAGAGGAGGACCTTGCCCAACAACGGCGACGGGAAAGGGCTCTTCAATTCCAAGTTCAGGCAGTTCCCACCACTGGAGCTGCTCAATCAGAGTTCTGGCCTTCGGATCCAGCAGCTCGTCTTTGATGGAATTCAGCAGTTCTCTCAAGGCAGTGCCTGACTTGTTTCGGCTGCGCCCACAAGGGCTTCCATCAACCCACCTGGCGTGACTTCAAAGGGAAGGTGATGGAGGTCTGACCCGTCTCTGCAGGCGAACTGGCAGACCTGCTGAAGCTGATTGATGGTGGCGTGGCCAAGCCCGAGGTCATCAAGACTGACCGGAAGTCCCAGCTTCCGAAGCAGGGGCAGCAGCTGGCGATGGGCCTGACCGGCCAATTGATTGCCACCCAGACGCTCCTCCAGCCGTAATTGAACAAGGATGCCGAAGCCTACTTTTTCTCCGTGGAGCACGGTGTGGCAATCCTCAAGCTGGGTGAGACCGTTATGAACCGCATGGGCGGCGACCGTGCGACAGCGTGCCCCACCGAGACCTCCGATCACTCCTGCTGTCAGCCCGCAGGCATCAACCACGCGCTTCCAGGCCTCGCCCCCCGGGTCCCGAATGGCATCAAGGCTGTCGATCAGCAACTGATCACGAAGAACTCTGGCCATTTGAACAGCCTGTTGAATCACACCGTCATGACTCGATCCGCTGCTCACGGAAGCTTCGTACCACTTGGCCAAAGCATCAGCGATGCCGCTGGCCAGGGTTCGTTCAGGCGCTTTCAGCAGCAGGTCGTGGTCGAAAACCAAGAGGTCCGGGCAGCGCTTGAGGGTCTGGTCACACTCGAAGGCTCCACCTGGGGTGTAGAGATTCGAGAGTGCTGTCCAACCGGCGCAGGTTGCAGCGCTGAGTGGAACTGTGGCGCAAGGAACATCAAGTCTGTCGGCAAGAAGTTTCCCGCTGTCGAGAACCTTGCCACCCCCAGCGGCGATCACGCCATCACACGACTGCCTGACGAACTCTTTTTGCAACCTTTGCAGATCCAATTCGCAGCAATCGTGTTCAAGATTCTGCTCAAATACACGCAGACCGCTCTGATTAAGCTCACGAGACAGCCTGGATCGAGTTAACTGTGTTGACTCGCTTCTGCCAAGGAGAAGCGGATTTCGAAACAGATTGGAGAGGGATTTCTGAGCCTCAATCCATGCTCCTGAACCACGAATGACCTGGGCAGGAGCGATGGAGTGGATTGAAATTGAACTGCAACCGGAGTCTGTTTGGGTCATCCAGGTCAGAGACCAGCACCAGCAAGCGCAGGCGTCTCGCTGGGTACAGGGGTGAGATGTTTCACCACCACCTTGCCATCCTGCACGTCCACTTCCGCCGAGTCGCCGTCTTTGATCCGACCGGACAGCACCTCTTCGGCCAGGCTGTCTTCAAGCAAACGCATCACCGCTCGACGCAATGGACGTGCGCCGTAGGCGGGGTTGTACCCCTCTTCAACGAGACGTTCCTTGAAAGCATTGGATACAGACAGGTTGATGCCTTTTTCTCCGATGCGATTGAACACTTCCCGCAACATGATTTCTGCAATCTCCTTCACTTCATCGCGATTCAATTGTCTGAACACGATGATTTCATCAAGTCGATTGAGGAACTCAGGTCGGAAATACTGCTTGAGCTCCTCGTTGACCAGTGATTTGATGCGGTTGTACTGATTTTCCTCTGCATTTTCATCACCAGAGAATTCGAAACCAAGGCCACCGCCTCCCTTCTCAATAACTTTCGAACCGATGTTCGAAGTCATGATGATCAAAGTGTTCTTGAAGTCAACAGTGCGGCCCTTGGAATCGGTGAGACGTCCGTCTTCCAGTAACTGCAGCAGAAGATTGAACACATCAGGGTGAGCTTTTTCAATCTCGTCAAACAGAACAACGGTGTAAGGGCGGCGTCGGACCGCTTCCGTGAGCTGGCCACCCTCGTTGAAGCCCACATAACCGGGAGGTGAACCGATCAGTTTGCTGACCGTGTGTCTCTCCATGAATTCCGACATGTCAAGGCGGATCATGGCGTCTTCACTGCCAAAGAAGTAGGCAGCCAAAGCTTTGGTGAGCTCTGTCTTGCCCACACCGGTCGGTCCGGAGAAGATGAAGCTGGCAATCGGCCGATTCGGGTTCTTCAAGCCAACACGTGCCCTTCGAATCGCTTTCGAAACTGCTTTCACAGCTTCGTCCTGGCCAATCAGGCGTTTGTGAAGGGTCTCCTCCATATTGAGCAGCTTCACGGATTCGCTCTCGGTGAGTTTCTGCACCGGAACACCCGTCCATGAGGCCACAATCTGGGCGATGTCCTCTTCACTCACCACCGGAGTGGTTGTTTCGGCAGGTGCGCTCTGTATGGACGATTGTTCGGAATTAACAGCAGTCGACTCGGAGGATGATTCGACGGATTCGCCGAGCTCAGAAGAATCGCCGGAAGCGTCCTGGCGGCTGTTCTGCAGAAGGGTGCGTATTTTCTCGCGCAGTTCAACCTCCTTGTCTCGCAGCTCACCTGCACGAGCGAAATCTTGCTCGCGAACGGCATCTTCCTTGTCTTTCTGAACCGTGCGCAACTCTTTGTCGACTTCTTTGGCTTCAGGAGGAAGTTTGGAATTCAGCAGACGCACACGACTGCCTGCTTCATCAATCAGATCAATGGCCTTGTCAGGCAGAAAACGATCCGAGATGTAGCGATCGCCAAGAGTGGCCGCGGCTTCAAGGGCTTCATCGGTGATGCGCAGGCGGTGATGTTGCTCGTAGCGCTCACGCAGTCCACGCAGAATTTCAATGGTGTCTTCGATCGACGGTTCACCGACATTGACCGGCTGAAAACGACGTTCCAGTGCGGCGTCTCGTTCGATGTGCTTGCGATATTCGTCAAGCGTGGTGGCTCCGATGCATTGCAGCTCACCTCGTGCAAGCGCAGGTTTGAGAATGTTGGCGGCATCGATGGCGCCTTCCGCTGCACCAGCACCGATCAGTGTGTGCACCTCGTCAATCACGAGGATCACGTTGCCGGCGCCTTTGATCTCCTCCATGATTTTCTTGAGGCGCTCTTCGAATTCACCTCGATATTTGGTGCCGGCTACCAGAAGACCGATGTCGAGGGTGAGAACACGCTTGTCTTCAAGGATGTCGGGGATATCACCTTGCTGGATGCGTTGAGCCAAACCTTCGGCGATTGCGGTTTTGCCGACTCCTGGTTCACCGATCAACACGGGGTTGTTTTTGGTACGGCGACCGAGGATCTGGATGACGCGATCGATTTCGTTGTGGCGTCCCACCACCGGATCGAGCTTGGCTTCGCTGGCCAGCTGGGTGAGATTGCTGCCGAATTCATCAAGCGTGGGGGTTTTGGTGGAACCTTTAGCTCCGGAACCACCACCGCTTCCGGCTCCCACTTCAGCGGTCTCTCCAAGCATGCGGATGACCTGAGTGCGGACCTTCGCGAGATCGACACCGAGGTTTTCAAGAACTCTCGCCGCAACACCTTCCCCTTCACGGATCAGGCCAAGAAGCAGATGCTCCGTACCGATGTAGTTGTGGCCTAGCTGGCGGGCTTCCTCAAGGGATAGCTCGAGAACTCTTTTGGCTCGCGGCGTGAAGGGAATTTCCACCGCAACGAAACCGGACCCCCGGCCAATGATTTTTTCGACTTCGACGCGTGCGTCCTTGAGATTGACTCCCATGGACTTCAGAACCTTTGCTGCGACGCCGGTACCCTCACCGATCAATCCAAGCAGAATCTGCTCGGTCCCAACGAAGTTGTGACCAAGCCGCCTTGCCTCTTCCTGGGCAAGCATGATCACCTTGATGGCCTTCTCGGTAAACCTCTCGAACATTGATCAGGCCGACAGCTGTTCAACCCAACCTATCAGGGTTGAACGGGTTGCTGTGGATCGTTGAACCAAAGGCACATCCCAGTGTTGTTGCGGGTTGGTCGGTTGAGAAAGTATTAATCAATGCCGAAATATGTTCCTTTATTCAGTTCGATCAGTGCGGAAATCCCTACCCCTTCCGATTGATCGTGACTGCAGCAGGGCATCATCACCGTTGGCGTAGTAACCCCTTCTGCGACCAGTGATCAAAAATCCACTCCGGGAGTAAAAGGCTTGAGCGACAGCGTTCGATGAGGCCACTTCAAGGGTTGCGGTCACCGCACCAAGGCCTGCAGCGCGATCCATCACGGCCTGCATCACCTTTGCGCCCAACCCGCAGCGTTGGTGCATCGGATCCACAGCCACCGCCGTGATCTGCAGTTCATCCACCACCAACCAAGCGGAGGCAAGTGCGATCAGGCGTCGATCCTCGGCGTCGATCCCCATCACCAGCCTGTTGTCGTCCGCAAGCTCGCGTTCCCATTGTTGTCTTGTCCAGAGCCCCTTCAGGGCAAGCTGATCAAGCCGCAGGCAAGCGCTGAGGTCGTCGGCTCCCAATTGTCGTGGGTTGATTGGCGGTTCAACACCCAAAACACAACTGCCTAGGCAACGTGTCTTCTTACATTGCTCCTTCGACCGACCTGACGCTCCATGCCACAGCCCTACGAATCAGGTTGTGACCTGAACAGCCCGAATCGCAATCTTGCGCCGATCACGGCAGAGCTGGACGATCAGGGCCGCCTTGCCGTCGGGGGCTGTGCCCTGAGCGATCTGGCCGAGCGATATGGAACTCCGCTGTACGTGCTGGATGAAGCAGGTATCCGTAAGTCCTGCCAGGCCTACCGCGAGGCGCTCGCTCGTCATTACCCCGGGCCATCGCTGGCCATCTATGCCTCGAAGGCCAACAGTTCAATGGCTCTGACCGCCATCGTGGCGTCCGAAGGCTTAGGGCTTGATGCCGTTTCCGCCGGTGAACTGTTGACGGCGCTCGACGGCGGCATGCCTGCCGACCGCATGGTGCTTCACGGCAACAACAAGTCTGTTGAGGAGCTGGAGTTGGCCTATCGCCATGACGTGATGGTGGTGGCGGACAACCAGCACGATCTGAACTGCCTGGAAACGATTGTGCCTCCCGGTGGTCGGCCTGTTCGTCTGATGCTCCGCTTCACGCCCGGCATTGAGTGCCACACGCACGAATACATCAGAACCGGACATCTCGACAGCAAGTTCGGTTTTGATCCTGATCAACTTGATCCCGTTCTCCGCAGTCTTCAGGACTGTCAGTGGGCAAGAGTTGAAGGTCTTCACGCCCATATCGGTTCCCAGATCTTCGAACTGGAGCCTCACCGCGATCTGGCCGCTGTCATGGCTGATGCTCTGCGCCTGGCCCTTGAACTCGGCCATCCTGTTCGCGATCTGAATGTTGGAGGAGGCCTGGGCATTCGCTACGTGGACAGTGACGATCCCCCGTCCATCGATGCCTGGGTGCAAGTGGTGGCTGAAGCCGTCGTGTCGGCCTGCAGAGAGCGAGATCTCCAACTGCCGCGTTTGCTCTGCGAGCCGGGACGATCGCTTGTTGCCTCGTCAGGGGTGACTGTTTACACCGTCGGTTCCCGAAAGGTCGTTCCTGGAATCCGAACGTATCTTTCCGTTGATGGTGGCATGAGTGACAACCCCAGGCCGATCACCTACCAGTCTCTTTACACCACCTGTCTGGCGGACCGTCCACTCGCAGAACCTGAAGAGACCGTGACTCTGGCCGGCAAACACTGTGAATCGGGAGATGTGCTGCTCAAGGATCTCGCCTTCCCCGCCTGCAGCAGCGGTGAAATCCTGACGGTCTTCTCAACCGGGGCTTACAACGCTTCGATGAGTTCCAATTACAACCGTATTCCGAGACCAGCTGCGGTGCTTGTGCATGCAGGGGATGCCGAGCTGGTGCAGCGTCGCGAGCAGCCTGAAGATCTGCTGCGTTACGACCTGATGCCTGAACGGTTGCGCTCTGTAAACTGAGGCCATTAAAGGGCGAAGGCGAAAGTGTTGGAGGTGTTGCAACTGCGCCTTCTTCTCGACGTTCTTTGTGCCTCACTCCTTGGCTTTCTGCTCTTCACCAGAGTCAATGAGCAGCGCACGCTCTGGCTGTTGCGTGGCTACCTCCTGCTCGTGGCACTGGCCTGGTTTGTCAAGCGCTTTTTCAATCTCCCGCTCACTTCAACGCTCATTGATGCGTTGGTTCTCGCCTGTTCACTGTCGCTGGCCATCCTCTGGCAGGGGGAATTGCGTCGCTTGATGGAACTTCTCGGCACCGGCCGCCTCGCTGTGCTGCTTGGGAATCCCCAGAGCAAAATGCGGGCCACCGCCAGCACCGTTGCACAGCTCACCGACGCAGCAGGACGCCTCTCCAAAAGTCGGAGAGGAGCTTTGATCGTTGTTGACCTTGGCAGTGATCTGAGGCCGGAAGATTTTCTCAATCCAGGAATCACCGTTGATGCCCAGTTGAGCAGTGAACTGCTGCTAAATCTGTTTGCTTCCGACACGCCTCTTCACGACGGTGCCGTTGTGATCAAAGGCAGTCGCATTATTTCCGCAGGAGTGATCCTGCCGTTGTCGCGCCAGGGCATCAGTCGGTACGGCACCCGCCATCTGGCGGCTCTGGGGATCACTGAACGCTTTGATCGTTGCATCTGCGTGGTGATTTCCGAAGAGACCGGAACACTGTCTCTGGCCAATCAGGGGAGACTTGAACGCCCGATCACCAGCTCACGTCTGCAGGATCTGCTCACCGAGTTGATTGCCGCGTCTGTGTCGACCGTGCCGGCGAAATCACCACCCCCACGTAGCGTGAGTCCAGGCATTCAGGATTCATTGCCTTGAGCCGACCACTGGCCATCAGTACTGATCAAGCCGCAGCACGCTGCTGTCCCGAAGACCTGGATCCACTCAGGATGCCTGCTCATGTCGCCGTGATCATGGACGGCAACGGACGCTGGGCCAAAGCTCGCGGCTTGCCGCGGGTGATGGGACACAGAGCTGGTGTAGAGGCGCTCAAAATGACCCTCCGGCATTGCAGCGACTGGGGTGTCGGAGCACTCACCGCCTATGCCTTCTCCACGGAGAACTGGTCCCGGCCAGGGGATGAGGTGAATTTTCTGATGACACTGTTTGAAAGTGTTCTTCAGCGGGAGCTGCAGGCGCTTGAGGAAGAACAGGTTCGGATTCGCTTCCTGGGAGATCTGGATGCATTGCCCATCAAGCTGCAGTCGCTGATCGCTGAGGCCACGCAGCGAACTTCCCTAAACACCGGCATTCACTTCAATGTCTGTACCAATTACGGAGGTCGTCGTGAATTGGTTCGTGCCAGCCAGCGGCTGGCGGAACGTGTTGCCCGTGGGGAATTGCAGCCATCGGAGATCGATGAAAAAGAACTGGCGGCCGAGTTGTTTACGGCTGATGAGCGTGATCCGGATCTGCTGATCCGAACCAGCGGCGAAAGGCGGATCAGCAATTTCCTCCTTTGGCAACTGGCTTACGCCGAGATCCATGTCACCGATCTGTTCTGGCCGGATTTCGACGCTGGGGCTCTTCAGCTGGCACTGCAGGATTATCAGGGCCGTCAGCGACGTTTTGGTGGACTCCATGCCATGGAGTCCCGCGCTCTGGGATCCTGAGAGCAGCAGCAATGGTGGCTGGTTCAATGACGGACACGGTGGACCTTCGCCATGACTGGAGTCTTGAGGAGATACAAACCCTTCTTGACCTTCCACTGATGGATCTGCTCTGGCGCGCTCAAAGTGTTCATCGAGCCGCCAATCCCGGATATCGGGTCCAGTTGGCTTCACTGCTGAGCGTCAAGACCGGTGGCTGCGAGGAGGACTGCGCCTACTGCTCCCAGTCGATGTACCACAGCAGTGATGTGGGTGGTCAGGCCGATCTGGAGGTGAAGGCTGTACTTGACAGGGCTCGTGCAGCCGCCGATGCCGGCGCTGATCGCTTCTGCATGGGCTGGGCCTGGAGGGAGATCCGTGAAGGCCCAGCCTTTGAGTCGATGCTGAGGATGGTTCGAGGCGTGCGCGAGCTGGGTCTTGAAGCCTGTGTCACCGCTGGAATGCTCACCGATACCCAGGCGGAGCGATTGGCCGAGGCGGGCCTCACGGCTTACAACCACAACCTCGACACCAGCCCTGAGCACTACGACCGGATCATCACCACCCGCACCTATGAAGAGAGGCTGGAAACCCTGCAACGCGTGCGTCGTGCAGGAGTCACCCTCTGTTGCGGTGGAATCATCGGCATGGGTGAAACGCTTCGCGACCGTGCTTCGATGCTGCGAGTTCTTGCCTGCATTGATCCACACCCTGAAAGTGTGCCGATCAATGGTCTGGTGGCTGTCGAAGGAACGCCTCTTGAAGGCCTGCCCACTGTTGATCCGCTTGAATTGGTGCGAATGGTGGCCGTTGCCAGAATCCTGATGCCGTTCAGTCGTGTGCGTCTGAGCGCCGGTCGGGAAGAACTCAACAGGGAAGCTCAGATCCTCTGCCTTCAGGCAGGGGCAGATTCCATCTTCTACGGCGACACATTGCTCACAACGGGCAACCCTGCTGTTGATGCCGACAGGGCCCTGCTGGAAGCTGCCGGAGTTCAGGCCAGTTGGCAGGCACAGTTACTCGAGACGCAGCCTGAGCAGGAGAAAGCCGCGGCATGACGGCTGCCCAAGCCGAAAGTCCATCTTTTCTCGTGGCAGCGTTTTACGCCTTCACGTCGCTTGCCCCACCAGAGCTGGATTCGTTGCTGACGGATCTGCCTGTACTGGCATCTCGCGAACAGATTGTCGGTTCAGTGTTGCTTGCTCCGGAAGGTGTGAATGGCACCATCAGTGGTTCTGATCGGGGCGTGAACGGGATCCTGGAGTGCCTCCGCACCAGAATCACCCTTGGTGACGCGCATTTCGAGCGCCTGCAGGTGAAGCGAAGCCGCTGCAGCAGGCCGGCGTTCCGTCGTTTCAAAGCCCGTCGTAAGCGCGAGATCGTGAGCCTGGGGCAGCCTTGCGCCGACCCCCGCCGCAATGTGGGTATCTACGTGGACCCCTGTCACTGGAATGAGCTGGTGGATGACCCCGACACGCTGGTCATCGACACCCGCAATGCCTATGAGGTTGCTGTCGGCAGCTTTGTGGGGTCTCTGGATCCAGCAACTGACAGTTTCCGGGATTTCCCTGACTGGGTTGAACAGCATCTACGCCCTCTGGTTGAGCGCACGTCGCCGGCGCGCATCGCCATGTTCTGTACCGGTGGGATCCGTTGTGAGAAGGCCAGCAGCTTTCTGCAACAGCGGGGATTCCCCGAGGTTCATCATCTTCAGGGCGGAATTCTCAACTATCTGGAGCAGGTGCCTGAAGAGCAAAGCCGCTGGGAAGGAGAGTGTTTCGTGTTTGATCAGCGGGTCGCCCTCAACCATCAGCTCGAGCCTGGCCGGCACAGCTTGTGTCATGCCTGTGGTCTGCCGCTAACGCCGGAGCAGAGGCAACTGGAGAGCTACATCCCAGGGGTGCAGTGTCTGCAGTGCAGGGATCGTTTCACGGATGCCGACAGGGCACGCTTCGCCATGCGGCAGAGCCAGCTCAATCAAGGCGTCCTTTCGCAATCCACCGGCTGGCGATCAAAGCCCGACACCCACGGATGAGCGCACGGCCTGTTCTCTACAGCTTTCGTCGCTGCCCCTATGCGATGCGCGCCCGCTGGGCTTTGTTGATGGCAGGCCAGCTTGTCCAATGGAGAGAAATTGAACTCAAGGACAAACCAGCGCCGATGCTCGAGGCTTCTCCGAAAGGGACGGTGCCTGTCCTGGTTCTCGCTGACGGCACTGTCATCGATGAAAGCCTTGCGATCATGCACTGGGCACTCACCCAGGCCGATCCTTGCGATCTTCGCCGGCAAGGTACTGGCAAAGCGCAGGATCGCATCCTGCAGCTGATCGAGCTCAACGACACAACCTTCAAACACCATCTCGACCGTTTCAAATACACCGATCGCTATCCGGGGCAGTCCAGACAGGAGCATCAGCAGCAGGGCTTGGAGGTGCTGCGGAGCTGGTCTGATCAGATCGATGCCTGTGGTGGCTGGCTTGTGGATGCCAGCTGTTCCCTCGCGGATGTCGCGCTGTGGCCGTTTGTTCGTCAGTGGCGCATTGCTGATCCTGAGGGATTTGATGTCGATCCATCCCTGCAGCCGCTGCGTGGTTGGTTGATGCGTTTTCTGCAGGATCCTGATTTTGAGCGCCTCATGCAAAGGGCTGATCCCTGGCACCCCGGGGGACTTCAGCCCCTGTTCCCCGCTGATGCCGTCGATGTTCCAGCTGACCAACCCTTGTTTCATCTGGCGATGGCTGAAGACTGGAAAACCGCAACCCAGTCGGGTCACTACGAGATGTCCACCAGAGGACTGCGACTTGACCAGGTGGGATTCATTCATCTGTCCTGGCGGGAACAGGTGGCAGCCACCCATGAGCGCTTCTATGCGGATGTGGAGTCTGTGGTCTTGCTCACAATTGATGCGGCGCGGCTGACCGCCCCTCTGCGTGCCGATGCGATCCCAAGCGGAGAGTTGTTTCCGCATCTTTATGGACCACTGCCCATGGAGGCAGTTGTCAATTCATCTCCTTACTTCGATTCCGAGCTGTGATGCTGGATCAACTGGAAATGGAGGCTCGTCAACGGGATCTGTTGCTGAGACTGCAAGTTGGCCGACCTCTGGGGCTGTGGAGTCTGAGGCTTGTGGTGGCTCGTTCGCAGTCGGAACGACTGCAGCTTCTCGGCGAGATGAAAGCCTGGGCATACAGCGGCCCCCGTGGATTGCAACTGGACACGATGCGCGTGCTGCCGGCGGCTCCTGCAGGTTGCGGTGATCTCATCTGGGCGGCATCCATGGCCTGGGCGGTTGAGGCCACCCCTTGCCGACAGGCAAGACTGCTGGCCATTCGTGATGACGAACGCCAGCATCAACGTCTTGTGCGTTATTTCAGGTGTCGAGGGTTTGAATCCGTGCGCGAGGTGCAAGCCGCTCTCTGGGATTTGCCGCTGCGCATGATCTGGGGAGGAGCAGGAGCACTGATGGTTGGAAACTGTGAGCAGGTGCGGGAGAGGGCTCTGAAACGTTGGCGTCAGTCCGCTGCGTGATAGCTGCTGCGTACCAGAGGCCCACTTCTCACCACAGCGAAGCCAAGGTCGCGGGCAATGGATCCGAGATCTTCAAATTCATCGGGATGCCAGTAGCGGGCGACAGGAATGTGCGCCAGAGATGGGCGCAGGTATTGCCCGATGGTGAGCCTCTGGCAATCGACGGCTCGCAGATCGCGCATTGTTTCGATCACTTCATCCCGGCTTTCTCCCAGCCCCAGCATCAAACCGCTTTTGGTTGGAATCTGAGGTGCCAGCGTTCGTGCGGCGGCAAGCAGTCCCAGTGATCGCTCATAGGTGGCTCCCCTGCGAACCTCCCGCTGCAGGCGCTTCACGGTTTCAAGGTTGTGGTTGAAACACACCGGCGCCGCGTTAAGGACCGTCGCCAATCGCTCACGTTGAGCACTGATTGAGCTCTGGAAGTCGGCGCGTCCTCCCCAGAAATCAGGGGTCAGCACCTCGATGGCGATCATGGGATTTCTTGCCCTGATCGCGTCCATGGCAGAGGTGAACAGGCATGCCCCATGGTCGTCGAGGTCATCCCGCGCAACGGCTGTGAGCACGACGTATCGCAGCCCCATGGCTTCAACCGCATCGGCAACTCTCTCGGCTTCGAGCGGATTGACGGCCTGCGCGCGACCTTTCTCCACCTGGCAGAACGCGCAGCTGCGTGTGCAGACCGAGCCCCCGAGCAGGAAAGTGGCGGTGCCGGCGGCATAACACTCGCCCCTGTTGGGGCAGCGCCCTTCCTCGCAGATGGTGTGAAGGGCGTTGGACTTCACCAGCCCCTGCACTCTTTCGATGGCAGAGGCTTCTCCCAGGGGGCGACGCAGCCACTCGGGCAACCGCTCCTGCGGCTGGATGGCTGAAAAGCGGCTGGTCTTGCGCACGCCGGTGAAAGGGTCTGCTTTCAGGGTGGCTCCATTTCCTCAAAGGGAAAACCAGATGGCCGACTCAACAGCTTTGATACATCGCATCATTTGAGTCTTCAGCGCGGATCAATCCACATCGCGCCGGCCCTCCAGTGCACGACTGAGGGTGACATCGTCGGCGTACTCAAGTTCACTGCCAACGGGGAGCCCGTAGGCAATGCGGCTGACCCGTGTGAACGGTTTGAGCAACCTCGCCACATAAAGGCTTGTGGTGTCGCCTTCGACGCTGGGGGTGAGAGCCAGTATCACTTCCTCGACGTTATCGGCGGCCACCCGCTTCACCAGGCTGCTGATCTGCAGCAGATCGGGTCCAATTCCATCCATGGGGGAAATCAGACCTCCCAGTACGTGATAACGGCCGCTGAATTCTCTGGTTCGTTCCAGTGCAAGAAGATCCCGTGAATCAGCGACCACGCAGATCTGGCCGTTGGAACGTTCTTCGTTGCGACAGATTTCACAGACCTGATCAGCACTGAGGTGAAAACAGGTCTGGCATTGCCCAACCTGGGTCCGTGCGGCCAGCAGGGCATCCGCGAAACTGCGGATCTGTTCCTCCGGCTGCCTGAGCAGATGCAGGGCCAGTCGCTGCGCGGTGCGGGGTCCAATCCCCGGAAGTCGCTCGAACTGGTCGATCAGACGAGCCAGGGGTCGGGTGAATCCGCTCAGAACACTGAGGCAAGTGGCGGAAATCTAAGCAGGGGATGATGCGGGCAGAATGGCGCGCATTCGGTCAACTTCAATCCAAGTTCCTCAATGGGCTCATTGCTGCGTCAACCGCTCCGGTCACTGCTCGTTCTGCTCTGTGTGCTGATGCTCAGCGCCTGCGGCGGTGCCAGCGCCGGTCTCAACTCCTTCAAGAGTCCAGACGGTCGCTACGCCTTCCTTTACCCGACCGGCTGGACGCGGGTCGCCGTCACCGGCGGGCCCGCTGTGGTGTTTCACGACCTGATCCACAGTGATGAAACGGTGAGTCTGGTTGTCTCAGAGGTTGACGCCGATGATGACCTGGAGACTCTCGGCAGTGCAGTTGCGGTCGGCGAGCGGCTACGGCGTGAGGTGATCGCTCCCGACGGCAGTGGCCGCAATGCTGAACTGATTGAAGCCCGTGAGCGGGATTCCGATGGGCATGTCTTCTATGACCTGGAATATGCCGTGCATCTGGAGGACCGCGATCGGCACGAGCTGGCCACAGTGGTGGTCGACCGTGGTCGGCTCTACACCCTGGCAACCAGCACCAATGAAGATCGCTGGTCGAAGGTGCAGGGACTGTTCGAATCAGTGATCAGTTCATTCACGCTGTTGATCTGAAGCTTCGGACGTTGTTCAGAACTGTCCTCTCGGCCCCGGCAGTGACAGTTCATCGCCAGCAAGATGGCGAGCATGACCACGTCTTCCCGCGTTGAGCGTCTTCGGGGCCGCTGGAACGGCCTCTCCGACCATCAGCAGGTCGGCGCCTCACTGGCCGGCGTGGGTGCCCTGTTTGGTGCCTGGCTTCTGCTCTGGCCCGTACCCACCGAAGTGGAGGGACGCGGTGTTCTGATCTATCCCGATAACGCCGGAATCCTCAATGCCAGGGCGGCGGGTCAGGTGCTGAGCATTAACACCAAGGTCGGCGAGCAAGTCCGCAAGGGACAGGTGCTGATGACCCTTTATCTGCCCGTGCTCGAGCGGAAGCTTGATCAGCAGAAGGGGAACCTGCGTCAGCTGGTGCGTCAGAACGAGGAACTCGATGCACGCGATGCGCTGCGTATCCGCACGGCCAAGCTCGCCCTCGATACGGCGCTGGCCAAGCTCGACGATGACAAAAAGCGCCTGGCCAGACTTCAGGCGACTTACAACAGCAAGGTCGACAATCTCAACTGGTTGGCGAGGCGAGAGGTGGTCGCACCTCTGGCACAGGAGGTGGTCGCTGCGGAGCAAGGCCTCACCACCACCAGTGTTCAGCTGGATGACATAAAGATCCAGCGCAGAGATCAGATCACTGATTTCCAGCAGATCAAGCTCAACATCGAGTCTGAGAAGCTTGATCGACGCTTTCAAATCGATGATCTCAAGCGTGAGATCAAGGTGATGGAGGCCAGGATCTCCTTTGACGGCAATGTCACCGCGGTACGTCGTGGCACGGTGCTCGATCTCCAGGTGATTCAGGGACAAACGGTGAAGCTTGGCGATCGTCTTGGCACCATCGGTCGCAACACCCGCCCTCCCAAGGGCGACAACAAAACCGGTGGTGATCTCATCGCTGTGTCGTATTTTTCGCCGGCAGATGCTCGTCGGCTTCCCATGGGTCTGCCGGTAGAGGTTGTGCCCCTTTGGAATCAGCGCGGTCGTTTTGGTGGGATTGTCGGCAAGGTGCGCAGTGTGCTCACGCTCCCCGCCACCCAGGAAGACATCTCCACCACCATTGGCAACAACCAGCTCGCTGAGGCTCTCGTCAAAGATGGCCCGGTGATGCGTGCTGAGATCGAACTGGACCGTCACCCCCGCACCGACGACGGCTATCGATGGACGCTGTCGAAGGGCAGTGGAGTCTTTCCAATCCGTGAGGGGCTCACTGTGGATACGTTTGCCTATGTGGAGTGGCGCTCACCGGTCACGTATGTCGTTCCTGGGCTTCGTTCGCTTACCGGTGGATTCCGCACGTTCCGCATCGACTGGATCTGGGATCTGCCCTTCCTGCGGCAGCCAGGAACCCCTCGGTGATGTTCTGATTTTTTATGGCACTCCGTCCTCTTCTTCGTCAGGAACTTCCCTGGCTGGTTTCGGAACTTGTTCTACTGATCGTTCTGCTCAATGCCAATCCGCCCGAACTGTGGTTCTGGCTTGTGGTGTTTCTGGTGATTTTTGGCTATCGGATCGAGCGGTGGTGGTCGTCCAAGCCGGCAGACAAATAGCGCAGTACCGGTTCAGATCACCATGGCCAAGGGACACCATCCCCGATGACAACCGCAGCCATGGCCGGATGCACAGCCCTCAGAGCAGAAGGCTTTGCCGAGACGCATCACAGCGTTTGTGGCTTGAACTGTGCACTGACAGACTTGGTATTGACACCTGATGAGATCAGCATTCATCGGTGACTCCGGGATTGATGATCTTCCTGTAGTCCTGCTGAATGCCACTAAACAGGTGCAACATCCGCCCCTTAAGGTTCGGTTTCAGGACCTCGACTCCCCCGTTGTGAAGCTGGTTAGGGCTGATTCAGTTCGCGCAGCGAGAAACCTTCCAAAGTGAGTTCAGTGGGAACGGTTGAGTTTGGATCCAGTGGCATCGGCAGCAGCTCGCGCAGCAGCTGGGCGTAGGTCACATTCACATCCACCGTTGCGATCAGGCGATTCACCAGGGAATTCACCAGTTGCGTCTGGGTCACTGAGAGGTCAATTTCATTGGTGAGCCCTGTCTTGTAGCGGAGTGTGCTGTCGCGAAAAGCTTCCTTGCTGGCTCCTACTGCGCGCCGCGCCGAAACGAGCTTCGCCAGGCTTGCCTCATGATTCAGGAAAGCCCTTTCGAGTCGAAGCCGGATGCTGTTGCGGGTGGCAGCGTACGACTGGCTTGCTGCCTGCTCCTGCAGCGAAAGGGCTTTGACGGCGTTGGCAGTTGCGCCGGCATTGAAAATCATCCAATTGAACGCAAGTCCCACGGACCAGTCGTATCCCGCCTCCTGCTCAAGGGGCAAAAACGTGGAACCACAGCATCCGTCGCCCAGCAAGGAGATGTTGAAGGTGCGTTCCACTGATGCCAAGCCTCCAATGGAGGCGAACAGGCTCAGCTTGGGCAGAAGCTGAGCTGCTGCTTCGTCCTGCTGTAATGCCAGGGCCCTGCGTGTGGCCAGGATCGCATCGAGTTCGGGATTGCTGTTGTAGGCGGCCAGCAAGGATTGTTCAAGACTCAGTGGCCAGGCCGGTGCCAGCCTGATGGCATCGCCTGCGCTGGGGACCACATTGGCGGGCAGATTCAACAGGGTCCATAACGCTCTTCGGGACACGGCACGATCGGCCAGCGCTTGGATCAGTTCCTCCTGGTCGGTGGCGAGGGTGGCATTTCGGCGCAACAGATCCACGCGCGGCACCAGTCCTGCTTGTTTGAGATTGAGCGTGTCCTCCAACACGATCAGGTCGGTGCGCACCACCGCATCGCGAATGCGCACCAACTGCTCATTGAGCTGAAGCTGGTAGTAGGCCTCACTGACTTCGAGTTGAAGTGCCCTGAGCTGGTTGGCGTACTGCTGCTCGAACTGCTGCAGCTTGGCATCTGCGGAGCGAACCCTTGGCGTGCGGGCGAAGTCGACCAGCGCGTAGTTGAGTTGTAGCCCAGCCTGCGAGTCAACCCCATTGGAGTTGGCATACAACCCCCCACCGGCCG
This sequence comes from Synechococcus sp. MIT S9509, assembly GCF_047303035.1. Lineage (NCBI taxonomy): Bacteria > Bacillati > Cyanobacteriota > Cyanophyceae > Synechococcales > Synechococcaceae > Synechococcus > Synechococcus sp. MIT S9509. The sequence goes on from NZ_CP138940.1 coordinate 431,410, forward strand.
GTACGTAGAACGGCCCGGCGGAGCTGTTGCTGACGTTGTCGCCGTTCTTGGTGAGCGCGAAATTGGGGGTCTGGCCGTCTTTGGCGAACAAAGGACCAAACCCGAAGCTGTTGTTGCCATAAGGCGAAAACGTGGTGCCGCCGTTCTGAAACCCTTCCAGATCGGCAAACACACTGATGGTGGGCCAGTAAGCCCCTGACAGTGAAGCGACCGTGGCGCCCTGCGCAGCAATTCGATCCCGTTGAATCTGAAGTTCGGGGTTGTTGCGGAAGGCGATCGAGATGGCCTGTTGCAGGCTCACGGACTTCACCTTGGACTTCTGTCCTGTCAGCCCAGGAAGGCTGAGGGGGGCGTCTGGAAGGCTGTCTTCCCGGCTGAGCGCTTCGTTGGCTGGACGGTTGGCGTCCATAAGGTTGGACGGTAGTTCCGGCGTTTTCAGGTTGTCTGATTGATCAAGCTCTGGAGCTGGGCCCAACAGCGTGTCAAGGCTGTCGAGCTGTTGGTTCAGTCTGTTCCAGGTGCGTTCGAGCTGATACGTGTTGCCGCCGTAATTCAGGCGCGCTGGAGTCTCTGCAACAGGAGTGGCCTTCGAGGCCGCCGGCACTACCAGGCCAACAATCGGGATCAAAAATGCCCCCCTGATGAATGACCTGATCAAGGGATGAGCCTGGTGTCCTTGAGGGCCTTGATCCTGACGCCGTACAACCACTTCAGCGAGTTGCAGTGACAGGCTTCGATCTGGCCATGCCCGGCAGGCAGTCGTGCAATACGGAAGCCCCATGTTCAATCAGGGATGTCCGCAGAACGATCTGTCGCATGCGTTCAGAGGAGATGTTTTCTTCTCGCCCGGCACGATCCGCGTGCACTTCAAGATTTGCTGTCAGCGCTTGTGCCACTGTTTCCAGATCTCTGTTGAGTTCGCCCAAGTTCTTCAAATCCAGGCACTGTTTTTCCACAAGATCAGGTTCTCGAAGGTTCCTGGCAAGGACTGTCAGCAGCTTGATCTGATGCTTCAAGACATCTGCCTCGTGGAGATGAAGGGCTTTGATGCTGGTCGGCGACTGAATCGGTGCCGGCAAACCTCGTAAGCCATCCAGCACTGAGATCAGCTGTGAGATCAGCAAGTCAAGTTCTGTCCAGAGCTGATGCAGCGGGTGGTTCTCCGGATTGAGCCCCAGTTCCACCTGTGCGGTGTCGCGTTGTTGCCTCAGAGCGTTGATCTGTTGCAGGATCTCGGTCCGTCGGTCCCTTCGTTTGGTCATTGACATACGGGCTGGGGTTTCGGCTCCCAGCCGCAGTTGTTCAAGCTGAAACTCCTGGGTCAGAACGTCGATGAGGCTCGCGAACCTCTGGTGAAGCGTCGGAATTGTGCCGCTAGGCCAGACGTAGCGTGTCGCCCACAACGACAGTGCGATGCCGAAGGCAGTCCAGAACAGGCGTGACATGCCCCAGATTGTTGTCTCGGCACTGTGGGCAAGCCAGCCCATGATCACGATATTGCCGGCGACCTTGTAGCCCACCTGCAGTCTGAGAACTCCTCCGAGAAGACGAACGCTGGCGAGGGCGAGGCCGAGGGCCAGGGGCAGCGGAAGTTGAAGACCGCGAGAGAAAAGCAACAAAATCACCACACCCATCACCGATCCGAGCATGCGTTGAATGCTCAGCTTCATGGAGTTGCCGTAGCTTCCCGAAAGAACCGCAGCGGTGCTTAGGGGCACGTAGTAGCCGAAAGGAACAGAGTTCAGCAATCCGAATCCAGCACTCAGACCCGTCACCAGGGCGAGCCTGAGGTCGGATCGCAGAATCCAAGGTCTGTTTTGTCTTCTTTGGTCGCTCATGATGACCGCTCGGCATTGAGCAGTTGCTGGCAGGTCAGCACACGTCGGAATCGCGTGACCTGCTCTTCAAGCGCGATTCGCTGGGGCAGCGATAACCCTTGATCGCAGCCGTTGAGATCCAGTCGTCTGCGGGGTGCTGGTTGTTCAGTCAGATAACGACCCAGAGCAGGTAGATATTCAGTCCCTTGATTCCGGTGAAGACGCTCGATTAGTCGTTCGACGAGTAGCCAACGCACCTGCTGACACCGCCATAGACCGAGGCATTGTTGCCAGTGTTCTCTCTCCAGTCGCTGCACATGTCGAGGTCCCAGGCTCATTTCCACATTGATGAGCCGTTGCAGTTCCAGGAGCTGTCTGGTGATGATCGCGGGCTGGATCTCAGCTGGTGGGGTGCCCTTGCCCTGCAGTGCAAGGCTGTGAGCCTCGATTCTGGTCTGCAGAAGTTTGGTGAGTTGCCTGTGCAGGTCTTTCATGCGCGCCAGTCGGTTCTTCGGCCAGAGCAGCCGACCCATCAGCAGAGCCACTGCGATCCCCACCGCCGTATCGATGCTGCGATTGAAAACGTAGCTCCAGTCGAGTTCTGCGTACCTGTTGACGCCCAGAAACACCACAGTGATGATTACCGCGGTTGAAATTCCACTCGCCCAGCCCAGGCGTCGCAACAAGGGGATTGATATCAGCAAACTCACAAGGATGCCAATCCAGCCGGTCATGATCGAATGCACCAGAAAAGTGACTAGGCCGCCTGTAATCGTTCCGAGAATCCTCCCCCTTGCAGCTCTGAGGCTGTTTTCATCCTGATCATCCACCACAACGTTGACGGCCATCAACGGATAGAAGAGATAGGTGATGCGCTCAAAATGCTGAGCAATAGCGCATGTGATCAGAATGCTGATTCCGACTCTGATGCTCTGTCGCAGCAGATTCCTGTCCACAGAAGCAAACGCCGGAATCGCCATTGTGAATGCCTTCGGCGATCAAGGCTCGTCGTTGGCTCAGTAGAGGAAGCGGTAGCGCCAGCCGCTGGATTCGCTTGAATCGCCATTGCTCCGATGGGCAGGCCATGCCGTATCCAGATAACTGATTCCGTTTCGGTAAAAGGGGCGTGCATCCAGGCGTTCGGTTTCCAGTTCCGTCAAACCCATCGCCGTGATCAGTCCGCCCAGCTCCATGGCGCCGAGATCGGTTTCAAGGTTGTTGCCGGCCTCTTTGATCAATGCAGGCAGTTTGACAAGGTGGTCAGGCCTGGTGAGTCGGCTGAACAGACTTTTCAGCACGAGCTGCTGTCGAGCCAAACGACCGAGGTCACCTTCTTCATCCTGTCTCCAACGAAGGAAACCCTCCAGTTCGCGACCTTTGAGCAGCTGAGGTCCCGGTTGCAGATCAATCAGCAGACCACCGCTGTCATCACGGTAGTAAAGGCGTTTCGGGACATCGACTTCAACACCGCCCACCAGATCGCTCAGTGTTCGGATTCCATTGAGGTTCACAAGGATGTGATGGTCAATCGGACGACCCATCAGCCTTGTCAACTCAGCCTTCACGGCTTCATGGCCTCCATAGGCATACAGAGCATTGGCCTTTACAGGCCCAAAGCTGTGGGAATCGATGTAGCTGTCTCTCGGAATCTGGGTGATGGAGGTCCGACCACCTTCCACCTTCAATGTGAAGATCGCGTCGGTGTTTCCGCCCCCGTCATCAAGCCCGAGCACGAGGATTTCTCGATTTCCAAAGCCTGACCAGGCTGAAAAGGGATTGCTGACAGGCAGCAGAACCGGGGCTTCGGACGTTGGCGAGAGCGAGCGGCTGAGGGGAATCGCCAATAAAAAACCTCCCGTCAGCCCAGCAACAGCTGAAAGGAGCAAGGTTTTGGGTCGAACTCTTCGCACAACATCCATTTCGCAATTTTAAGCCTGAAATCTCCTTTTCTTAATCATTTCTTGTTTTTTGAGGGGTTTAGGTCAGGGGCTCGCTGATCACCATCGAAGCGCACTTCAGCAGAGACACCAGATTGCTGGTTCGATCACTCGCCGGGATGGGTAGTCCCGCAACCTGGCGTCGCTGAGAACGCAGGATCACCAGATCGTGATCGCGGCTGCTGTGTTCGATCTTGGTCTCAACCCCTGGTCCGGCTGCGAGTTGAATCCGAATGACGCTGCCCATGCTGCTGCGGGGTTGCCAGCGACGCAGCTCCTGTTCGATCCGGCTGCGTTCAGATCGATTGAGCCGAGGATCAACGATGTGCAAAAGCGTGACCAGGCCCTGGTCGCTGGATTGGCTCGCGAGCAGCCGTTGAGCAAGCTCAAACTGTTCGCGGGCGCTCGCGGAGAGGTCTTTGATGGGTACAAGAATTCGTTGAAGCGTTTCGACCCGGCGTTCGGCCAGGTTGACCACCACAACGGGGCAGTGTGCGCTGCGGCAGACACCGTCAACGAGGTCACCGAAGAACCAGCGCCTCAGCTTGTCCGGCCGTCCCGCTCCGATCATCAACAGATCAGCACCCTGTTCCAGGGCGCTGCGACTCATTCCGCCGGCAATGTCTTCATCCAGTCGCAGCAGGCAGCGGGTTCTGACCTTGAGCTGTTTGCCAATGGTCGCAGCCTGGGACAGCCGCTCCCTGGCGGATGCCACGGCGCGAGTCAATCCCCCCCGCGCTTCTTCGAGACTGGGGCAGACCAGCGCCAGGGGCAGTAACTGCCCCTGCACTTCGGCACTGCCACTCAGCAGCCGTGACGCAATGCTCAGAAGCCCCTGTTCCGTGGAAGGATTGGCGATGGGAACGACAATGGTCAGAGGCCGACTGACCACATCAAGGGGGGTGTTATCTGCTGTGAGGGCCTCCTCTCCAGGCGCTGCGCCACTGTGACGTGTTCGTTTCGGTTCCACCAGCTGCCTGACGGAACGTGCTGTGAGGATCGGTCCAAGGGTTGCGGTCACCACCATCATCGCCAGAACGGCATTCAGCACCGTTTGGTCGAGCAATCCGGCTTCGTAGCCAATGAATGCCGTGGCCAGTGTGGCGGCGACCTGCGGCATGGCCAGCGACCACATCATCACCATCTGGTTGCCGTTGTACCGGAAGGCCCAACCGGCAATCAGGCTCACCACGCCTTTGCAGCTGATCACTCCGATCACCATCAGAACAGGCAGCTGGAAATCGCTGATGGAGTTTTTGAGGCTGTTCAGATCAAGCAGGAGGCCGAGGTGAATGAAAAAGATGGGGATGAACAGAGCTGCACCAACCAGAATCACTTGCTGTTTTGACTTGCCCTCCGGCAGCACGGAATTCACCGCCAGTCCAGCCAGAAAGGCTCCAACGATTTTTTCCACACCGGCAAGCTCAGCTCCAATCGAAGCGATGAACAGGATGAGCAGGATGGTGAGAAAGATCCTGCTTTCATCGTTGACGCTTCCGCGGAAGATCCTGCGTCCGACCCTGCGAATGATCGTGACGACGGCCACCGCAAAGATGGCGACGCTGACGATCAGGCCGGCCAGATTGGTGAGTGAAAAAGACTGCCTGCCAAGACCAATGGCGATTGCGAGAACAACCAGAGAGGCGATATCGGTGAGAATGGTGCTGCCAACGCTGACCACCACAGCTTCATCTCGCTGGGCTCCATAACTGCGCACGATCGGATAGCCCAAAGGGGTATGGGTTGCAATCAGGCTCCCGATCAGCAGACAGGGCACCAGTGGATAGCCGAGCAGGAGTCCAATGGCTCCCCCGGTTGCCATGCCACCGGTAAAATGGAGAATTCCGATGGTCAGAGATCGACTGCGAACACGGTTGAATTCATCGAGATCAATCTCGAGTCCGACGATGAACAGGAGGTAGATCGCACCGATGTCAGAAACGAGTTGAAGGGTTTCACCGTCTGGCTGCAGAAGATTGAGAGCGCTGGGGCCCATCAGAACGCCAGCGAGAAGCAGGCCGACGAGATCGGGAAGACCTGTTCGCCTGAACAGGGGCGGAACCAGCATTGCCAGTGCGACGAGCAAGGCGAGGCTGCCCAATGGCTGTTGGGCCAGATGGGACAGCGATGTAAACCCCGGTGATGCCGCAGAGAGCAGGTGGATCATCAAAGGATCAGTGCTTCATCGCGGCGAAGTCCGGCTTGAACGCGCCAGAGATCGGCATAGACACCAGCTTGATGCAGCAGTTGTTCATGGGTGCCTTCTTCCACGATGCTTCCGTGATCCATGACGACGATGCGATCAGCATGTCGCACCGTGCTGAGTCGATGTGCAATCACCAATGTGGTGCGGTTCGCGGTGATGCGCATCAGCGAACGCTGGATCGCGGCTTCAGTGTCGTTATCCACTGCAGCGGTTGCTTCATCGAGGATCAACACAGGAGCGTTCTTCAGAATCGCTCTCGCCAGAGCGATGCGTTGGCGCTGGCCTCCGGAGAGACGTTGACCTCTCTCGCCGACAATTGTGTCGAACTGCTCAGGCAGTGCAAGAATGAACTCGAGCGCTTCGGCCTCTCGCGCCGCGGCATGCACGTCCTCAGGTGAGGCATGGTCGGCGCCGTAGGCGATGTTTTCACCCACACTCCCGTGAAAAAGGTAGACGTCCTGACTGACAAGGGCGATTGATCGCCGAAGATCATCAAGCCGAAGCTGCTCAATCGGGATGTCATCGAGGAAAATTCTTCCTGCATTCAGGGGATAAAGCCTCAGCAACAGTTTCACCAGAGAGCTTTTACCTGAGCCGGTTGCTCCGACAATTCCCAGGGTTTTGCCTGCGGGAATGGCCAGGTTGAATCTGTTCAGCAGAGCTGGTCGATTTCGATAGGCGAAATCGACCAGCTCGTAGCGGATGTCTCCATGCACTTGCTCGGGGGCTAGGCGGCGGCTTCCACCAGCAATCTCGATCGGTGTGTCGATCAGATCCAGAACTCGATTCGTTGAGGCCATGGAGCGTTGGTAGTCGTCCAGTGTGCGGCCGAGAGTGGTGAGCGGCCAGAGCAACCTCTGGGTGATGAACACAAGAAAGCTGTAGGTGCCAACTGCGATCACACCATTCCTGGCCTGAATCCCTCCCACGATCAGAATTGACAGGAATGCAAACAGAATGGCGAATCGGATCAGTGGAATGAATGCGGCGGAGATCCTGATCGCATGGCGATTGCACTCCCTGTAGGCATCACTTTCAAGGCGCAGCTGCTCAAGTTCCCATCCCTCCTTTGCAAAGCTTTTGATGGTGAGCATGCCTCCGATGTTGTTGGTGAGCCTTGAGGCCAGGTCTCCTGCTCGCTTTCGCACTTCGCCGTAGCGTGGAGCAAGTCTGCGCTGGAAATTCAGTGAGCCGAAGAGAATGACCGGGATCGGCAGGAAGGCGAATAGAGCCACACCTGGAGCTAACACCGACATCACCCCTCCCACCAGCAGCACCGTGGTGATGAGGTGCAGAATTTCATTGGCTCCGTGGTTCAGAAATCGCTCAAGTTGATTGATGTCATCGTTGAGCACCGTGAGCAGCCTTCCGCTGCTGTCGTGTTCAAAGAAGTCCATCTCCAGTTTCTGAAGATGGGCATAGGCCTCCAGCCGCATGCTGTGTTGAGCGCTCTGAGCGAGATTGCGCCAGAGCAGGCCATAGAGATATTCGAAAAACGATTCAGTCGTCCAGACCAGGAAAGACAGCACTGCCAGCACGATCAGCTGGCTGATCACCTTGGTGGCTCCGAGCCGAGCAAGCCAGGACGTGTCCTGCTGAACAACGACATCGACAGCAAGTGCGATCAGCACTGGCGGTGCCAGATCGAAGATTTTGTTGATGACCGAGCAGGTGGCCGCAGACCAAACCCTGCGGCGGTAGGGGCGCAGATGCTGGAACAAACGAATCAGAGGCGCCTGCTCACTGGCGTGGGTCTTGGAATGGGGCATCCGCTCGGTGCGCGCACACTTTCATTCAAGCGTTGAGTTGGGCAGGCTCTTGGAACTGTTCACAGCCGAGCTGGAACGAGAAAGCAGAACGAGGAGGTTGCATGCCCCGTTCACGCGCCCTGAACCGATTGCGTCGGTATGAGGCTCATGTCACGGCAGACTTTGGTCTGCAGGATTCCGGACGCTCAGATGAGGGGGCGAAGTTGAACACCGGATGCGGGAAATCGCCTAAAACGGCATGCTCTTGAGCGTGATCTGTGGCTGGAAGTCCGGGAGCAGGAGCCAGCTCTCTGAACTGACTCCCACCGGTGATCACCAGCGGTTTCCGCCACCACCGCCGTAGCCACCGCCACCGCCATCGCGGCCGCCACCGCCGCCATATCCACCACGTCCACCGCCGCCGCCACCGCTGCGCTCACGGGGTGTGGCTTTGTTCACACGGATCATCCGACCCATCCATTCGACGTTTTGGAGATCGTCAATTGCTTTCTGCTCGTCTTCGTCAGTGTTCATTTCAACGAAGCCGAAGCCGCGCTTGCGCCCTGTTTCTCTGTCGAGAGGCAGGCTGGCGCTCTTCACTTCGCCGTACTGGCTGAACAGGTCGAGCAGGTCTTCCTGCTCTGCCTGGAAGGAGAGATTGCCGATGTAAATGGTCATTTCCTGTTGGGACCGATGGACATTTGATCAGTGAAGCCGTGGTCCGAATTGGAAAGTCCTTGATGCTGTAGCCGAGAAGCTGAAGCCGGGGGGAGCGAGCCGATCAGAGCCGAACGATGAAGCTGATGCTGCAACACGCTACAGCCTGGACAGAAAAGAGATGCGAAATACAGTGTTCGATTCGCAGCTGGGCCTTCTGAAGAGGTGATGAGCGGTTTTAGGGTCACCGTTTCACCTTCAGAGAAAGACACCCTTGTTCCGTCTGCAGCTGACGAATAGTGGATGAAATTCAGATTTTGAAGCGTTCAGCTGCTTTCTGTTTGCAGGTTTTCTGTGCCGATTCAATGGTGCCCAGCAGAGATTGCCACTGAATTGAATTGCCTTTGTTCATTTCTCTGAGAAAACAGTCACAGGTGAAATCACCCATCCCCGCTGGAGGGATTTTTCCTGCCTGGCTCATGGCTGATTTGAAGCCTGCAAGGCAAAGCTGGGTGATTTTGTTTTCAGCTTCCGTGGAGCTTGCGGGATCAGAGAGAGTTATCAGCGTGGCGAGAGCCACGCTGATGTTCCAAAAGCGATTGGCCATCCGATTCAGGATGCTTGGGTGATCTGGAGCTCCCGGTTCATGACCTTCAGTCTGCGAAGAGCGTTGTAGACATCCTCCGGCATGCCCTTGGGGAGATCGACAAGGCTGTGGGAATCAAAAATCTGAATCCTCCCGATCATTCGACCCTGTAGACCTGACTCATTGGCGATGGCACCGACAAGGTTTCCGGGTTTGACACGGTCGCGATAACCCACTTCAACCCGGTAACGCATCATGTTGTCTTCAGGTGGGCGTGACTCTCGATCCACGCGACGACGACCGCGCGGATCACGACGATCATCACGACGATCAGCGCGGGCAGGTGTCTTGAGCCAGCCTTCATCACCCTGCACCAGCAAGGGCTGATCACCCACTGCAAGCTTCAGAGCTGCCACAGCCAGCTGCTCCATGCTCAGCTCGTTCTCCTGGCCAACTCTCTCAATCAGTTCCTGCAGCAGCGAGGTTTCTTCGTTGCTTTCTGCTGAAGCAGCCTGACTGAGGCGGCTGCGCAGCCGGTTCAATCTGCTTTCGTTGATCTGGGCGTTGCTGGGGATATCCATGGGTTCAATGGCCTGCCCCACGGCCCGTTCGAGGTTGCCGACAAAGCGACGCTCCCTTGGAGTGATGAAAAGAACGGCTTCTCCTGTGCGACCGGCACGACCTGTTCGCCCGATTCTGTGCACGTAGGCTTCGCTGTCAAACGGCATGTCGTAGTTGATCACCAGCCCGATCCGGTCCACATCGAGACCACGGGCCGCCACGTCTGTCGCCACCAGAATGTTCACCGTGCCTTTGCGCAGGCGGTCAACAGTTCGTTCGCGCTGGTTCTGAGGAACGTCACCATTGAGAACCGCCACATCGTGACCTGACGCCTCCAGTGACTCAGCCACGGTGAGAGTGATCGCTTTGGTGCGGGCGAAAATGATCACCCCCTCGCCAGTGACAGCCTCCAGGACCCGGTTCAGGGCCTCGAGTTTGTGGGCGTTCTGAAGGGTGATGGATCTGTGACGGATCCGTTTGGCTTCCCGGTCTTTGGTCTTGATCGTGATCTCTGCCGGTTCGCTCAGATAGCGCTTCGAAAGGCGGCGGATTTCATTCGGCATCGTCGCCGAAAACAGCACCACCTGACGCTCCTCAGGGAGTTGCTCGAGGATCCACTCCACATCATCGATGAAGCCCATCCGCAGCATTTCGTCGGCTTCATCCAGCACCAGACTGCGCAGCCCTGAGGTGTTCAGCGTTCCCTGGCGCATGTGGTCCATCACCCTTCCAGGTGTCCCAACCACCACATCCACCCCTCGCTTGAGGGCATGGATCTGCGATCTGAAATCGGATCCGCCGTAGATCGCCAGCACATTCAGATGCGGATGTCCGGCGGCGTAGGCCTTGAAAGAGTCGGCCACCTGCATGGCTAGTTCACGAGTGGGTGCGAGCACCAGCACCCTCGGCAGATTGCTGCGTCCTTCCAGGCGTTCAAGCAGGGGAAGCGCGAAGGCAGCGGTCTTGCCTGTGCCGGTCTGAGCCTGGCCGACCAGATCACGGCCCAGCATCAGTTCTGGAATCGCCGCTTTCTGAATCGGCGATGGCTCCTTGTAGCCCTTTTCCTCCAGGGTCTTCAGCAGCGCCCCGCTGAATCCAAAGCCTGAGAAGCCGGAGGAATGGGACTTCTCAGTGCTTTGTTCAGCAGCTGATTTGTCGTCTCCGATCGGTTCAATCACAGTGGTGAAGAGCGTGTCATCACTGGTTGAGGTTGTCGGTTCATGGAGCTCTGAAACACTGAGATCCACTGCGCAGGGCTCAACGGCCTGCGGTTGCGTCTGGGTCATGTCGATGATGGCGCTCTGCCTGATTGATCCTTCAAATCAGGCCTGCAACGTCCCATCGGCAAGTTGTGCCGCGCTGTATTGCTTGCCTTCTTTTCAAAGGTGGAGACTTAAGGTATCACCCTCCCGAAGTCGTCCTCCAGACGTTCGATGTCGGATTCCAGCAGAATTGCACCTTGTTGGACTTCGATGATCAGAAGATCTCCGGGGCCCCCGAAGGCCCGGTGAACAGCTTGAACGGGGATGTCAAACGTATTTCCGACTGCGGCATCCATCCAGATGCCATCGCAGTAAACGGATCCTCTGCCAGCGGCAATCACCCAATGTTCGCTGCGATGCTGGTGGCGTTGCAGGCTGAGACGCGCGTTCTCCTTCACGAGCAGTCGTTTCACTTTGTAGCCGGCTCCCTCGGCCAGCTCTTCGTACCAGCCCCAGGGACGCTCCACTCTTGTCGTCACACCGACCCCTGACGATCGATCGTCCCCAGCATGCCGCTGCTTATTGAGGATGCCAGTCGCACCACGGTCAGTTGATGACGAGCCCTGGTGACAGCGGTGTAGAGAAGAGCAGTTTTGCCAGCTTCTTCGCAGGGTGGCCAAAGCAGCAGAACCTGATCAGCTTCGCTGCCCTGAGCTTTGTGAATCGTGAGAGCCAGAGCAGGCTCAATTCGGCGGACCCTGGCTGGATGCAGCAGTCGATAAACACTGCGGCCTGAGTCATCACTGCATCGGAACAGCAACCTGCGTGTTTCGCCACTGCCGATGCAGAGTCCGAGGTCTCCGTTGGCAAGACCCAGTTCGATTTGATTGTCGCTGCAGAGAACAGGCAACCCCTCGGGCCAATCACGGACATCACTGCCCGACACCAGCTGTCGATGCAGACTGTCCACGCCCCATAACCCCCGACGACGCGGGCAGAGCACGATCAAGGCATCGAGTCGCTCGAGAAGGGCACCGGACTGGCCGGGATCGGGAGATCCATCAGGTCTGATCTCCAGGGTGTTGGCCGCCAACCTCAGGTTCTTCAGCTGCTGGTTCACGGCATCGGTCACCGACGCCGGCAACCGAGAAGACTCAGAGACCAGTTGATGCACGTTGGTCTTGTCATCGAGATCAGCGAGTTCGTTCCAGAAGGTTTCCGTTCCCTGACGGCACAACACCGAGCTCAGTCGAGCCAGGTCCCCTCGATTTCTGTACACCTGGTGGAGACGTACAGCAGCAGTTCCGAATCGCCGCTGCAGTTCCTCTTTCTGCAGATGCTGCCAGACAGCACCCACTCCGATCGGCGATAACTGGTTGGCATCACCAACAAGCAGCAGTTGCGCAGTGGCTGGAAGAGCATCAATCAGGGCCTGCGCCAGTGTCAGGTCGACCATTGACGCTTCGTCGATCACCAGCAGATCCAGCGCCAGTTGATTGCGGCGATGACGGCTGAAGCCGCCTGGTCTGGCCTGGAGCAACCGATGCAATGTGGTGCAGGGCAATTCAGCTGTGCGTTGATCGCCTCGTATGGAATCCTGCAGTCGTCGTGCTGCTTTTCCTGTTGGAGCGGCCAGATGAATGCGCAGGTCTCCGCGATCCTCCATCGCTCGGATCAGCATGGCGCGCACGGTGCTGGTTTTACCGGTACCGGGTCCTCCGCTCAGCAGCACCACCCTGTGATCGCTGACCGCATTGATCGCTGCTCGCTGCTCCGGATTGAACGTCTGCTCCGACGTTAATTTTTTGGTGCCATCTTCGCTGCAACGTCTGCTTGGCTTGCCAACAGGGGACAGTGCACTGCGTTGGATCAGAGTCTTCTTCAGCATCTCCATGCCCTGATGCCAACGTCGCCAGATCAGGTGATTCCCTTCCATCACCATCAGCAGAGGCTCTTTCTGCAACCAGCCGCTGGCTTCAATCACCCGTCGGTGCGTCTCGGGCCAGCCATCAGCCTCCAGCTCAACGGGTTTCAGCTTGCTGGTGCCCAGATCGATGCTCATCTCACCCCGGCTGAGAGCCTGGAACATCGCCTGCACAAGATCTTCAAGAGCCCTGAGCTCGTTGTTTCCGAACTCCGCCGGAGGTGGATAACGACGCAGCAGCATCGACATCATTCCTCTGCTCAGAGGCGATGAGACCGCTGTGCGATCACTGGGATCCATTAATCACCACCTCGCAGGACACAGTCGAGCGCATGGAGGCGTTGCAGAGGTGCTGTTTCAAGAATCACGCCGCTTCCGCCAGACCTGGAAACACCACGAAGGAAAACGTAGGCGTATCCGCCGAGATGTCGCTCGGGCTGGTAGCCGTCGAGTCGCCACTGCAGGAACCGATGCAGGGCGACAAGGTAGAGATGAGCTTGCAGAGGATAGTGATGCTGATACATCTGCTCCTCCATGGCGCGTTGTGAATAGTGTCGGGGTCCGCAGTGCAATGGACGCCCATCCACGTCTCTTTCGCCGATCCAGTTGCTTTTCCAGTCCGCAATCCACCAGCGAGCCGTGGCGGAATCGTCGCCATCAGTGAAAACCAGATCAATGGAGCCAGTGAGAAAGCCTCTGCTGAAAAACTCCAGATCTTCGAGGGAATCGGCGTAGCTTTCACCGAATCGATGATCTGGTTCAACGCGAAAGGCCCGCGCCAGTTGCTTGGGCTGAACCGCTCTGCCCTGATGAGCGACAGGCAGATCAAAGCTGAGTTCATGCAAACGCCGTCCACTGTGCAACGACCTCAGTTGCAGATCACCGAGTGGCCCTCCGAAGGGGGCCTGCATCAGTGTCTCCAGACCCTCGAGAACTGCGTCCACCCTGTCGCTCTCCAGGCCTGAACGCGTGAGTTCTCGCTCCACCAGAGCGCGGTTGTCGTCCTGTTCGATGTCTTGATCAAATGGGATCTGCTCCAGGATGCGGTGCAGGCAATCACCGGCTGCTGCGCCCCTGGGAAATGCTCCCAACGGACTGTCTTCGGGATCCAACGGATCGCTTTGATCGCTGAAGGAGAGGCTTTCTTCATCTGCGCCGGTCTGCGCATCCACATCTCGTCCTTCCTCAAGGTTGCGCGGGTCTGGGCTGGCGGTTGTCGTCTTGCCGTGGCCTGAGATCCAGGCCGAGTAGCTGCTGCGTCCCCAACTGCGGTCAAAAGCATGACCTGGCACGGCGCCACATTGCAGGTTCCGTTCAACCATCAGGGGGTGCCAGCGGTCTGATGGAAGGTTGAATTCGGCTCGGTGCAGGCTGATCAAGGGACCCGGTGGGTCAGCGAGTTGCTCCAGCCATGCGGTGAGTGGATTGCCCTCCTGCCGAGCTGCCCTGGCCTGAAACAGAACGAGATGGCGTTCGGCCCGCGTGATCGCGACGTAGGCGAGACGTTCCGCTTCAGCGCGACGTTCCAGTTCATCGCGTTGGCTTGCCGTATGCCCCAGTCCCCAATATGGATTCAGCGCTACGCGCCAGCTGCCGGACTCGTCAGCAGTGGGCACTCGCCACAGCGGACCTTTTGAAGGGGAGGGCGCTTCCCATAAGTAGGGGCAGATCACCACCGGATACTGCAACCCTTTGCTTCGATGAACAGTCACAACAGCAACCGCACTCTCGGCCAGATCACTGAAGGGCTGACGCTGTTCCGGGATCGTGTCGGGAGGGTACAGGCGTTGGCGTCGCAACCAATCGGCGCCACTTGAAGCATCCAAGCCCTGGCGGTGCATCGTGTCCTGCACAAGCCGTGCACATTGCTGAAGGTCACCGAGCAAGCGCCCGCGGCTCGATAGATCGGCCACGGTCTGCCCATCCATCAGGCGTGCCAGGCACCCCATCAGCCCAAACTTCGGTAGATCGATGGCGAGCTGCTGGAGCAGAGAGGCCAGCTGATCCAGCTGACCGTTGCCATCGGCGTCTGCCAGTTGATCGCTTCTCCACTGCAGCAGTGAGGACACGGCCAGCTGCCGTAATCCACCGGCGTGGGCAGGGCGTGAAAGTGCGTCGAGGAATGTCTGCAGATCCGATGCTCCCTGGCTGCTGAAGACATCTCCCTGACTGACAAGGCGGCTCGGCAGCCCGGCAGCCGCCAGCTCTGCGCGGATGTCTTCGGCCTGGCGATGCCTGCTGACAAGGATGCAGAGTTCGGAGGGATCCAGGCCTGGATCGTGTCTCAGGGTCTGCAGGATCAGGTCGGTCGCAATGCGGGGAATCCGCTCCTCAATAGATGTACGGCTGCTGTTTCCGTCGTCGTCATCCGGATTGATGTCGTGGATCTGGAGTGATGCACCTCCCTTCAGCAAGGGCAGGGGTTGTGCGGAAGATCTTGGCGTCACCTCAGGCACCGAGAGTTCGGATTGCAGCAGTCCAGGCGCCATCAGCTGATTCATGGCCTGCATCAGCAGTGGTGTTGTGCGGCGGTTGTCGAGCAGGTCATCAATGCAGTCCGCATCACGCCGTGCAGCTTTGTAGGTATTCAGATCTCCGCCGCGGAAGCGGTAGATCGCCTGTTTGGGGTCCCCGACCATCAGCAGCAGATGGTCTGGTGTTGAGAAAGCGTTTTTCAGCAGTCTCCACTGAAGCGGGTCGGTGTCCTGGAACTCATCGATCAGGACTACCCCATAGCGTGCCCGCAGAGGAGTGAGCCAAGCTTCTGCTGCATCCGACTGAGCGGGGTCGAGTGCATCCAGCAGCCCTGAAAATCCAATCACCCCGCGTTGTCTGCGCCGGTCGTTGAGTTGATTCAGGCCTTTGATCAGCAGGTGGCGCCAGGTCTGTTCGGCTGGTCCGTCCCAGAGTTCGGCGATGGCGGTCTGCAGTTCGGCTGAAGCAAGGCTTGGTTCGGCCTCAGCGCAGGACCGCGCCGTTTTCTGAAAGCTGCCTGGATGGAAATAACCACCGAGAAGCACCTGATTGCGGACGTCGACGTAGTGCATCGAATCTCCACAGGTCTTGCTGATCTGGTCAGTCCAGGTGTCGAGCTCCTGGCTTCGGTCTTTTCTGGGGCGGGCACTGAAGGGTTTGGTGTCGGTGCAACCGAGGCTGCGCCACTCGGCGGCGCAGCCTCGAAGGGCTTGTTCCAGAGCCGCTCCACCGCAGTTCCATTCAGTGACGAAGTGCTCCCAGCGGCTCTGCAGCCAACCTTCAAAAACCTCGCGAAGAGTTTGATCAGGATTGATCGGCTCCGCATCCTCAGCGATACGCACCGCACAGTCACCATCCAGTCTCTGAAGTGCCGAAGCGAGTGCTTCGGGCGACAGGCCTGCTTGCAGCAGTCCTGCAACGTGTCCCGCTTCAAGCTCCAGGACCTCCGCTCGCCAGAGATCATGGGCGACCTGGATGGCCAGGGTCTGTGGATCATCATCGAGGGCAAGATCAATGGCCTGACCGTTCTGAAGCGCTTGCCGGCGAAGGCTGCGGCGGCAGAAGCCATGGATCGTGGTGATGTCGGCTCGCTCCAGGGCTTCTAGGGCCTCGAGCAGCCGACTGGCAAGCAGTCTGCGTTGCTGGGAATCCCGTCCGTGCTGTTCAAGCCAGTTCTGCAGGACTGCGTCCGTTTCAGGCAACGGCGTTCTGCTCCTTTCCTTGTGCAGGAGGCCCTGCAGCGCCGCATCAAGTCGGCGTCCGATCCTGTCGCGCAATTCATCGGCCGCGGCCTCAGTGAAAGTCACCACCAGCAGTTGATCGAGGCCCAATCCCTGTTCCGTCACCAGTCGCAGCACGAGGTGGGCCAGGGCGAAGGTTTTCCCTGTTCCAGCGCTTGCCTCCAGGAGTCGAACGCCGGGCGTCAATGGGTAGGTATTGGCTTCGAATCGTCTCGTGCTTCCAGCTGTTGTCATCGTCATCAGCACCGCGCCTCGAGCAACGGTTGATACAACATCTGAAAAGCGGCTTCAAAGCCTTCGAAGCCCAACAGCGACGTGGCATCGCAATGACTGCCAAAGCAGATTTTCTGCTCGGGCCGATCCCGTTCGGCCCAGCCGCTGAAGCCTCCCTGCCAGCGATTCATGAAGGCCTTGTCCGCGGCCTCTTCCCCTTTCGACCATGCCAGTGCCCTGGCCAGACCGCTGTCCGGAGGGACTGGCCAGCACAGCTCATCTCCCTGCTGCGCCAGGCTGTGCAAACTTTTGATTTCGTGATCAGCCTCCTGGGGGTTCAGCGCTCTCCAACGCACGGCGATGTGGAATTGATCGGCTTTTGCACTGCCGTCTTGCCGGCACACCACAGCGGTGTTGCAGCCAGCATCATCCCGTTGGGCAAGCAGATGCTTCAGCCAGCTCTGCAGCAAAGAGCGCGACCTCAGCCTTGACGTGCTGATGTGAACAGCTGTCTTTCCTGCCATCAACAAGGATGAATGCTGGGACGTTGGCTGCTGCTGCTGCCGCAGAGGTCCAAGGCTCAGAACAGTTTTTTGGAGGTTTTGCCAGCGACGCTCAAGACGACTGTCTTCCAGTTGAGCAGCCGAGCCTGGAGGCATCAGGCCTTGGCCGTAACTCCGGGCAATCCAGTCCTCCGGCTCCTGAACATCCCAACTGGCTTCGGGATCGTGCGCCAGCAGATCGAGCTGTTCAGACAACCGCTGGTTGAGCAACTGATGACAGTCCAGCTCCTGCAGCGACAGGGGGGAAAGATCGCTGACAGGATCACACCATTCACCCGCATCGATGCCCTGACGTTTCAACCATTCCTTTTGGGGGGCCTGCAGCCAGCGCTCCAGTCGTTCGATCGCTTCCGAGTTGATGGGTAAGGCTGCATCCGTTGTCGGAGATTGCCAAACAAGCGGTAAGGCCAGGCCCTGATCACGATGTGTCTGCTCTCCCCTGATCTGTGCGTCGAGATTGCGTCGTGCGTTCAACAGCCTGCGGTCGCAACTGATTGCGTCTGTCTGCGGAGTCACCATGAAATTGGCTGCATCCAGAGGATTGGCGGGAGGGTGAATCAGCAGCTGGCTCATCTGTGCAGTGTCGAGCTTCTCTGCAAGCAGACTCAGCCACTGTTGAACCGGTGGGCATGGCGGCAGGATGTCGCCTTGTCGCTCATCTCGGCTACTCCAGCTGACCAGAAGATGCTGTCGAGCTGAGAGCAGTGCCTCAAGCAACACATAGCGATCCTGGTCGGTGCTGCTGGGGTCACCGAGTCGACGTTGTAATTCGAGCAGATGAAAGCCCGCACGTTCCTGATGTCTTGGGAAGGAGGAGGCATCGAGACCCATCAGGGCGATCACGCGGTGTGGGATCGCTCGCATCGGCTCCAGAGCGCTGATCGTGAGGGCACCGCTGCGGTGCCCGAAGCGGCCGCTTTCGGTGGAGAGCGCTTCCTCAAGCACGCTGATCACAACGGCAACATCCAGTTCCAGCAAACAGTCATTGGCCTGGAGCTGCCAGTTCTCAAGGCACTGATGAATGGCCTGCAGCTCCCAGTCCCAGCTGCCACCGTCGTTGAAAATCTCCTGAAGCAGTCTGCGCAACCGAGCCACCCATTCAGGGCATGGAGCACTGCAACGCAACTGGGCGATCCACCCAGCCAATTGATCCAGCAGTGGCCACCACATCTCGAGTTGCTGCAGGCTCAGATCGGTGAGCGCGGGTGCACAGGAATCAACGGCCAGCCCCGGCTCTTCCGGCAATGCCAGGCCCAGCAGCCAGCGATCCAGGCACCAGCGCAAGCTGTTGGTGTCATCTCCATTGCGTTCCGCTGCATCCAACCCCCAGCGGAAACCACTGCGCTGCAGTGCATCGGTGATGGCCATCGCATCCTGCGATGTCAGCTGTTTCAGGCTTTGCAGTGCCGGATTACCAAGCAGTGCCTCCAGGCCACTTGCGGTGAGCCGATCAGCGCTCAAGCGCAACAGGCTCATGAAAGCCTGCTGAAGTCCGGGACAATTTTGTTGACTGCGATCGGTTAATCGCCAGGGCAGGTCCACACCCGTGGCATCCCGATCTGAAAAGACAGAAGCCAGCAGCGGTGCATAGCGCTCCACATCGGGAGTCATCACCAGAACATCCCTGGGTTGCAGGCTTGGATCAGCGGCCATCCAGCTGAGGATGCGATCACGCACAAGCTGCACTTCTCTCCAGGGCCCTGCACAGCCCATGAACAACAGCGAATGATCGCCTTGCCTCAGTGACAGGGCTGCCTGGTCGTCCGATGCGCTGCTCGCGAGCTGCCGTTGCAGCTGTTCCAGTACAGACGCCGGGGAGTCTTCCGGCGTTCTCATCACAGTGGGATCGGCGAACAGGTCTCCCTGTTCCCAGCTGCCAAGCAGACACTCGCCGCTTCCCTCCAGCAGCAACTGAAATTCGGCACCCATGCGGCCCAGGATTCCTTCCAGGCGGGGAGCTTCAATCAGCCAGGAGCCATCGGGCGAGTTTGTCCAGTCGTCACCCAGTTGTCTGCGTCGTTGCTGCGACCGCTGCCAGAGGTCCGGACAGGGTGTGAGCAGAAACAGATCAACGCTGATGCGTCCAGCCAGGGCCTGCAACAAATTGATCTGGACCGGGGCCAGATTGCTGATGCCAAAGAGGCGCAGGCGTGGTGGCAACGGCAGTGCAGGCTTTTCCCCTCTGCTGAGTCGTTTCACCACCTCTTGCACCTGCAGCCCGAAAGGCCTGCATGGCAACCGCTCGGCCAGAGCACGGGCCAGGCCAGGTTGCCAGCGCAGGTTCTCCGGGAGTTGATCACCCGTTCCTCCTGCCAGCCAGTCGGCCAGCTCCTCCGGCCTGTAAAGCGCGTAATCATCGATTGCATCGGCCAGGCTGCGAGCCAGTTGCCACTGGTCACGAGTCAGTCGTCGCTGTTGATCGCCATGGAGCTCCCACCACTCCTTGAGTTTTGACGCACACTCTTGTTCGAGCAGGTCCGGAAGAACCTCCAGGACCTTCCAGACCAGACGCTCCGCTCTCCATGGATCCTCGATGGCAGGCGCATCGCTGAGCACGGTTTGCACGAGCTGCCGCAGGCGACTTCCAGGGAATGGAAAGCGAATCAGTGCACTGATTCCGTTCACTCTGGCCAGCTGTTCACCGAGCCATCGGCTGGTTGGCCAGGTGTTGACCACCACCTCGATCTGTTCAAAAGGGCCAGGCGGCTCAAGCCTGAGCTCCTGCGCCAGAAGCTCGGCGAGCAATTCCGCTCGGTTGCTGCGGTAGACCCTCAGCAAGGTATCTCCGCAATGAGCTCATGCCTTTCGGCTGGTGTTGCCCTGTCTGCGGGCAATGTCCGGTCGGTGGGTTCTCCGATCACCTGCACCACCGCCTCAGTTTCGGGGCAGAAGGCTGTGAGCAGACCGCCATAGACCGCGCCGGTGTCAATCATCACGATCTGGCCGCGATGCTCCACAGCCGGTCGAGGCGTGTGACCCACCACCACGGTTCCATAACGACCGTCGTAGCTCTCCCAGAAGGGTTCGCGCACATTGAGGTCTGGTTGACCCTGTTCATCAAAGCCGGCGTGGGTGGCCACCCATCCATCACCGGAATACACCAAAGGAAGCTTGCTCAGGCGTTGTTGCCATTGCCGCGTCAGCGCGTCTCCCAGTTGTCGGTAGGTCTCGATGGCGAGCAGGTCATCTTTCCCCTCAACAGAGACAGCCAGGAGGCCTTCCACCAAACGTTGCTCGTGGTTTCCTCGTAACCAGGTGGCTCGACCGCTGGTCACCAATCCCCACACCTGATTGATGCACAGGGCAATTCCAGGCCCGCGGTTGATCACATCGCCGCAGAACACCAGATGATCATCGTCTGGCAGCACTGAAATCAGGCGAAGCAGGGCCTTGTGACATCCATGCACGTCACCGATAACCCAGTGATGGCCCCGAGTTGACGCCATTTAGAGTGCTTCGATCACCTGATTCTGACTGTGTGAACCAGAGCTGTCAGCGAATGTGATTACGGTGGGACGCCAAAGAGCTCTGGATATGGATCCCCGTTCTCTTTCCCCTTTTCGTCGTGTGGCGTTGCTTGTTAGGGCACTCGATGGTGCCAAGAAAACAAATCAGGCCTTAGCTCGCTGCAGCAATGGAGAAGAGATGCTTGATGTGCTGGTCGGGGCATCACAGAAGCTCAAGTTAGGACTGACGCGGGAAGAATTACGAAATACTCCGCCAATCCGCGACTGGGTTTGGTGGAAGAATAAAGAGGCTCCGATCACGATTGGAAAGTGATTCAGAGGCAAGTGTTGGCATTGGTGTGCTCCCACTCAATGGTCAATGAGAGCCCTCTTTAAAGTTGTTTCGTGTCGTCAACGTAGACACAGCAAGCTCCAAAGCCTCAGCAATTTTTGAGTTCTTATTTGAAACTTGTAATTGTTTGATTTACACGTTGGGTCAAATTGAATATGGATTGACCAGCTCTAACTTCCATTCTTTTTTTGGCGGCTAATCAACAATCATGAAGCACCAGTCATCGTTAGGCACAGTCAAATCTCAAGCTCTGGAGGAAATCTTTGCAACTGTTAGTTGTTCACGGTACATGGAGATATGACTAAATGAGTTGACACCAACATGAAATCTACGCATTCCTTTCTTTTGCGCAGCAGATTGAATTCACAAGAGAATCGCATTGTCCGCTCATTTCAATACCCGAAGAGTATTACGATGTCGCCAACGATTGAGAATCAACCCGCTGAGTTGTCAATCCTTTTCATCCTGAAGTGATCAATTTTCAGAAGTTAATCAAAGATTTCTTATGAATTCCTGGTGCAACAAGTCGATCCCTCTCGCAAGCATTCGCAGCAAGCAACAGCTAATAGGATTTTGACATGTAGTCCAGAGCACTTAAGTTATGTAAGGATTATTTTCTCCACGTCAGAGATTGCGATATAGATCTTTTAATTCGAAGGATCATTATGGATTTACCGAAGTTCAGTTTGAGCAAGAGGGATGCTGGACTGCTTGATGATTGGTGGAAAGGGCGCGTCAGATACTTGCTTATAGAGCAACAATTTCAGGATGCTGATGCTCTTTGTCGTGAGTTTGACGTTTGCGAGACCAATGCCTAGCTATTAAGATTTTTTCTTGATTCAGATAGATCTATTAGCCCTTTAATATTAATATGAATAGCTTACTCTTCTTTGAGGCCTGTTTCTCTCAGTATCATCTTTGCTATTCAAGGTAATGCTGACAATAATTGTAATCTTAAATTTTAATTCTGCTGAGGCCAAAAATCATGCTCTGTCTTGTTTACGGCTTCTGATACTTTGTCGAGAATGACCTTTGTCAAGTTGAATGCAACCACTGGCAATAGATTGGTCTTTGTGTTTATCTGTATAGTGTTGTAATGCAGAACTATCCGACTGTCGGGTCACTAAACCGCTTTCAGTAAGTCAGTGTGCTGCAGTTCTGTGCCAGTATCAGCATTGGTTCCGCATTGATATCTTTGATCATCCGGATGGAATAAAGGTCGTCTGGGATTAGGTGCTAACGATCTTGAATTTTTCTTTTGGGCATCTCTGTTAAAATTATGGTATTCAGATTGGTAAATGTCTGCACCATTTGAAATTAGCTTTGAATGATGATCAGTAACAAGCCGAAAGACAATCGAAGATGGGAAGAAAAATTTTATTCCATCAAAGATGATTTCATTGAAGATACAAAAGATTATGCAAGGTATGAGAGTGGTTTTTACTGGAACGACAAGCTGCATTCGGGATTGCTATTGCTTTCCAGCAGGTTAGTCAATAAATACCAGCTGAAAATGCACGAAAGCGATGATATTTGCCTTTGGATTAATGATTGCAAGTTAAATGAATTGGACAAGGCTATTTATTTGAAAAAATACGACTTTGCATTTTATATTCACCACGCGGAAGCTTTTTCCATGACCAAGGACGGACTTGACTTTTCAAGTGGTAATTACACTCAAACCCCTCATGGTGAATGCTACTCTCATGAATTTGTTGCTTGGTTTAATGATTTCAATCCTGAAATGCTTGAAGAAAGTGATGAAGACATAGTTATTTTGAAGTGGTGTGACAGTTAACAGCTTTTTGTGAGAGTCAAGCTGGTTTTTATTGGCTTTTTTATGGGCCTACAAGTATATAAGTTGCTGCTCAAAAAATATGTATCTCGATTTGTGTCCAGCAGTTTGAAAGACCTGCCGGCAAGCAGTCACATTCCGTGAAAGTATGTTTTGCTGAATCTAATGAAACGTAGCTTATTGCTTGATCTGACCTTGAGGATGCTTCGATCTCATTTCAGGCATTTGCTTGGCAGAATAGTAAAGCGCTAGAATTCTGAATCTATTCGCTGCGTAGCACAGTATTTAAATTTCACACAGTTAACTCAGTGATGTTTTTTTATTACGCCTAAAAAACTGATTGATGGTTTTGCACAAGACAAACTTTTTAATTCTTTATTGGGTCGATGGTGTTGAAGTGTCGGATGGTGATTACTCAACGTTGAACGAAGCCATGCTGAGGTTTGAGTATTTAAAAAATCATTGTCAAGATTGCTTGCCTGATGGAGTTACAGCAATTGAACTGGTGGATCAATATTTTGATGCCATTGATCATTTCAATCCCATGCATTGAATAGAATCGGTGGTCATTGGTTAAAAAAGTTTTCTTGAGCAGGTCTTTTAATGACTGTCACATTCGTTGGTTCAGTTCAATCAATATATCTAAATAACATTGATTGTCATATGCGATGCATGATCAAAAGCGCAATAAAGATAATGATTGAGTTGATTGCCAAAAAGCCCGTTATTAGTTTTGCTTCGTGATTCATGTCATCATTTTCGCTTACCTTTGCTGGTGACTGTGGCTTGAAAACTGTTGTGATTTTGAAGATTTTTGATGTATGGATTGCGCATCATGTGCACTTGTTCGTATGCCCCTTTTCAGACGACGTCCCTAGCGGTTCACTCCTTGCTGAATGATTCAAATGGTTTGCATTACCAGGTCGGAATCAAGCTGTTTTAATAATAAGGTTCGAAATTTATTCGCTCTGTCTTCTTGATTGAACTTGGTTCTGTTTTCAAAAATCATTAAAGCTCTAGGATTTACCATTATTTTTAGATTTGTCCAAGCGTTTTCTGAATCAAGATTAAACCTATCTCATCAATGATTGAGTTGCTCTGGCATTTGAACGTTTTGTTCAGTCAACGTGCTGGTTTGCTTCATGTAGAGCGAATTATGGATCTTTGTAGGTTGTTTTTGCCACCAGTTCATCAGTCTGGTTCAGTCTGGAATCATGACTATGACCCTTCAACTGGCTGTCGCACGCGGCACTGCACGTGGCCTGATTAACGGCACCTCCGCTGCTGGTTATGGTGATGTGATTTGCCTGAGACAACTGCTTCTGCGTGAAGGAGAGCATGGTTTGGCCTCTGACCTTCTCGTTCTGGCCAAGGCAATGTCTCCTACAGCTGCAGAGCTATCCGAATTCGGCCCTGCAGCCTGAATAGTGTTGACAGAAATGCACTTGCCAGGAGTGAGCGCTTTTTATGTTGATTTGTTTTTTTCAGCTGCTGATTTCTGATTCTGTAAGCCGTTTGTTCTCTCACTGGCTATCTATTGGTTTGCCTTAGTCAGTATCATGTCGGAGCAATCTGAACCGAAAATCGTTGATGTCACAGCAATCGTTGATTCGCATCCTTTATTGGATGAGGATGATTTTCATGGAAGCGTGGCTGAAAGGCTGAAGCACTCCAAGGAGTTTGCGGCTCTTGTCTGGGATGCTTCCAAGGAATATGTACAAAAAATGAATCTCACTGCTGAAGAGAAAATCTCTGTTAATACTTGGCTTACTTCTAAGAAAGATAAATTGCAAAAAACAATTGTAGAAAAGTTGCATGGTCTGCACAAAAATGATTCTTAATCGACAAAACAAGTTTTTAATTTATTCCGGCTTCGCGAACTAAGTTCAATTGTTTGCTGTTTGCTGTTTGCTGTTTGCTGTTTGCTGTTTGCTGTTGACTATCGTATTTTCTGCTGGGAGTGCTGCTTATTAACTCACTGCTCTTGTTTTCTTGAGTATATATCGTTTCTGCTTGATTTAATTGTGATTTTCAAAGTCACCTCATGTTGCGGACAGGCTCTGTTTGTTTGCTTTTGCTATGACCTGCAAGATTGATTCAATTGATGCCGCTTCGATGTTGGCTAAGACCAAAATCGGACAGGTTCAGTCTCCTGCAATCGATTGAAAATTCTGAAAGTCCGTACGGCTATGTCTTGGGATTGATGCAGTTTTGCTCTGCCGATTGATTAATCAGAATCAAAGTTACTTAAAATTCTTCAGATGAATTATGGTTTGCGTACTAGCATTCAAGTCAATTTTGGGTCTAAAGTGTAAGCAATAAATTATTGTCTGACCATTAATTGACATCGTATCTGCATGAATTACCCAACTTAAGCTGCTTTTGGTTCACGTGTTTGATTTAACTCAGATGATTCTTCATTGAGATCACTGAAGCGTTCACCCTCTTCGATGGCATACAACTTGTAAAGAGCCATGGCCGCCTCGTTCCAATCCTCTTCTTCAACGGCTTCGAGCATCTGCTGAAAGCAGAGCACATTGATAACTTCCAGATCGATCGAATCCATTTGCAAGTCAATTCTCTGATAAACCTAACGGCATTCCTCTTTGGGTCCAGCGATTAAAGTGGTAAAGAGGTTGAAGATTTTCCTGTCTGGTTGCTTTTGTTGAATAGCTCTCGTAGATACTGCGTCGAATTTGTTTCAGAAGCGAATCTGGATGCAACCTTCTGGATCTGCTGACAGCGGTGTTTCGATGCTTCTCTGTTGCACAGCGCTCAGATCTTGTGCTGACCTCAAGTGAATTTGCGAGATCGATTGCATGAGTATGTGTACGTGACTGTGTAGTACGTGTTTCTTCAACGCCACTTTTCAATGCACGATCAAGGTCAATGTGCATGAACGGTTACATAGGCCTGTTGGCTCCAATGCGAATCGACTTGTTCGGCTGAACCAGTTCAGACAGAGGGTTTCGCATCTGACTGAATTCATGCGACGTTGCCACTGGCCCTGAATGAAATCTGTCCACTGATGCCTCCATTTGTCGCTTGGATGCCGTTGTCTTGAAAATATGATCCTCTTTTACCAGGGATATCCGTTAAAGTTTTCTTTTAAAGCTTCATACAAAATCAAAATGCAATCACCAATTGAATAGTTTTATCAACCGTTCTCAAAATCCGAAGTCTGTTCGCAGAGTTGATTTTGAGCTCAAGCCGTACATGTCAAGCGATAATCGTATCGCTTTATGGCAAGTTTTAAGCACGACTATTCCTCTTTGTTTTTGCATATGGGGATTGATCGTCTTTACTTCGTCATTCAGCTTGCTATCTTTTTTGATGGCTCCTGTATTTTTTGCTCTGATCGTTTTATTGATGAGTCGAAGCTTTTCGCTGATGCACGATTGTGGGCATCAGAGTCTTTTTCGCTCTAAAAGGTTAAATCGAGTCGTTGCCTTCTTTTTGAGCATTATTCATGGAATGCCTCATCATCCATGGTCAAGAGGTCATGCATTCCATCATAAATATAATGGTAACTGGGACCGATATAGAGGGCCCTCGGCATTGACTACGCGTGATGAATATAAAAGCAAGAATTCAAGTTCTAGGTTCTTTTATCGTCTTTTGCGCCATCCCATTCTTCTTTTCCCTGGAGGTTTTTACTATCTCATCATCAAGCCAAGAATTGCTCTTCTACTGGGATTTCTTGAGCTTATCATTGCTGTTTCTGAAATGGTTTTTTCTGATCTTCGCCATGGGAAGTGTACTAATCTGCTGCTTTTTGTTGACACTCATCAATCCAGTTATTTTTACACCAGAGAAGAAGTTTATGACACTGTTTTGAACTCCATGTGCTTGCTCGGATGTTGGGGCTTTTTAGGTAGTGCGATAGGTCATTTTTATTTTTGGATTCTGTATTTCTTGGTAATGAGTACAAGCGCTGCGATCATGATCGCAGTCTTTTTCGTTCAGCATAATTTTCCTGGCTCCTATGCTAGCGATGAGTCGAATTGGAGCTATTTCAAGGGAGCAATCGAGGGTTCCTCTTTTCTGCAGATGCCTCCAATCTTGAATTGGTTTACTGCAGATATTGCTTATCATCACATACATCATCTCTCTGAGCGGATACCCAATTATCGACTTCGAGATTGCCATCGAGCTAATCTCCATCTTTTAGATGACGTAAAGCCTCTTTATTTGCATGAAATTCCTTCGTGTTTCAAGTTGATATTGTGGGATAACGTCAAACTTGAGCTTGTGCCCACTGGTATTTAGTTGCTTTTTTATAGTTTTAATTGATATTCGCATTGATTCCAATGGTCTCTCCCTAAGGATTTGGTTGGTGTTTTCACTTGCATCTGCAATCAGGAAAGGTCTGAGCGGATGAAGCAGAAATTTCGCGATGACATCGAGCCCTGGTTGACGGATGTCTGTTGATCTCAGCTCAAGGTTGATCATGGTGTCCGGCATCGTTGCTGGACTCCGTTGCCTGGCTGTTGTGATCGCCGCTGGCTTGATGACGGCATTAGCTGTCTGGGAAGGCCTCATGCAAGTCCATGTGGCTTCTCCAATCCCAATGCAGGAGCCACTGAGCCGTCAGCCGATCTTCACATTGCAGTCAATGGACGGTGCTCCTGTGAATCGTCAGTAAGGATTGTCGATCCGACTGTTCATTCACCGTCTGATTTGACTGGATCAGTCTGCAGACGCCTGGCACAAGCTGTTTTGCTATTCCAGATTCTTTCAGGGTATTTCCACTTAAAATCTCTTCGCCCTTTGCTGGACGTTTCAGGCAATTTTTGCGGAAAGAGGGAGTGTGACGTCTCCCTCTCCCCAGCACGCATGAGCCGGCTGCTCGACTTGCCTCTCATGACACTCCATAACGTATCAAATCGTACGTTCCTCTGCATGAGTCCCAAGGTCGCTGGTCCCAGGTCCCTGCGGATCATGTCGATGAGCTCCCGGTTTGATCGTTGCATTCGCTCACGGTAGACCGTACCTCTTGCTGGATCGGTAAACATTTCGGTGTAGAGATCGCTGCAGAGTGGTGATGTTTGCTTGGTTATTTAATGATTGTTTCTAACGGTTGCTTGGCTTTTCGAGATGGCTGCTAACTGTCAATGCATGCCTTTAAGAAAAGACGTGTTTCCTGATAGTTCAATGTCGAGCTCAATTAAGACTCCGTATTGGTTTTAAGCTTCGGCCCTGTTGTATCACTGCTTCGTTTTGCCCTGCTTCAGCCAGCGAGTGAAAGCGCAATATTGACCAGGGCCAGCCCGCCTAAAAAGAAAGCGGCCAGCAGCGAGGATTCGGGAAAGAATTTCGCCAATGCCAGCCCAGCACCCATGAATGTGGACGAAACCAGAATTGCCGTGACATCTACGGGCATCGTTCATTGGGCCTTTGTTCAGACCTCTTTAACAGATGACGACCATTCGGGCTGTCAGCTTCGACGCAAGTGCGAGCAACTGGCTTTTGATGAAGCCCCCTCAGCATCGATGCTCGTCTCACGTTGTTTTGAGTGCATGAAAACATGCCAAGGCGGACTTGAACTTGATCTGTCACCGTGCTTCGCCTGTGTTCAAGGTTGAAGCGCTGCGATCCAGTCCTTGATGCACAGGACGCATTCCTCAGATGACTCGTAGGGGAGAACGTTCCTGCCGGGGATCGTGCTGATTGAAGCGTTGGGCATTTTTTCTCTGTAGGTACGAAGTCGCTGGTTGAGATCGTCCCAGCTTTTTGACGATCCGATTCCCGTGGCGTCCGTTCCGAAAATGATCTGTACAGGAATGTCCAGTCCCGTTAGCTGAGGTTCCCAGTCACGCCGCCAGAAACCTGCGAGAAATGAATACACCGCCCAGCGTGTCTCCATGGCTCGTGACCCCTCCCTGAGCATCTGAAGCCATTCAGCGTCGACCGCCTCAGCCCTGGCAAACAAGTTGTTCCTGGAAAATTTGTCCAGAAATCCGCGTCGTCGGGCGTATCGGTAAAACAGGTTGCCGAACGCTCCATTGAAAAAGAACCGCCAGAGCCATCGTGCTCGGCTCAGAGAGACGTTCTGCTTCAGGACTGGCCAGCCTGGTGGGCTGATGGCCACCAAAGCGCTGACCAGTTCTGGAGCCTTGGCCAGAAATTCCAGGGCTATGGGCAGTGAAGCTCCTTGCGAGACCAGAACGACAGGTCCTGAGTGTTGTTCCTGAATCAGATTGATGAGCGGATCAGCCCAGTCTTCCGGTGTGATAGGTCTGGCAGGGCACGGTGCGGTCCCGCAGCCGAGAAGATCTGGAGAAATCATGACGGGTGTGTCGTTTCCCCTTTCCCAGACACCGACGAAGCGATCCCAGAATCTTGAAGACAGGCCAACGCCGATGGGATGAATCAGGAGCAGTTGCGGTTCAGCGGATTGGGTGCTGGTCAACGTCAGATGCGATGGAGGAGATCCTGATTGTGATCAAGCGAATGTCTCAGCGTGACCTTCCCCTTGATTTGCAAGGATCTGCGTCAACCGCAACTCTTGCCGCTTCCTTGCCGCACCACCACGAGCTCGGTTCAAGCATCCAGCCTTCCACTTTCAGTGGCCAATTCGACCTGTCATGCACGTTGTCCTGCTGATGCGTCGCTCAGGCATGGTTCGCATTTCCTGGTTGCCAGCCCTGCTAGCTCCACCTGAATGGGTGAAGGAATTGCGCTGAAGAACGCCCGGATGGGTGATGGACTCTTTGATGGAAATGGAGATAGTGGATTGATCCGGAGATGATCATCTCTTTGTTTTTTATTTGTTTTGTCATGACGACTTTTTTTGACTTTGTGGATCGTGTACCAGCGATCGATGCTCTTTGCTTTTATGATATTGCTAAGAAAAATATTCTTCAAAGTGAGTTTTTGGCCTATGGGTTTAATCGGCGTCGTGATTTTTTGATGATGATTGCTCGCAGAAAGTGTAAGCTTGTGGCTGATATTCACTGGCTTAACCGCTGTTTTGCTGTCGAATCTGCATCTTTCTAAAGACGCTTAGCGCAAAGGGGCTGTCATTCCCCCAGTGTTTCATCTGCAGAACAGAGGGTTTCGGTTTGGATGGCACCAATGGTTCAGTTGCCTGATCCGTCTTCTCAGCTTGCTTCCTGCGAGAAACCTTGTACAACCCACCACTGCGAAAAATAAAAACCGTGGCCATCCTGGATGCATGCTGATTTCAGGGTCAGTCGGATGACCATCGCACCAACAGATTTCAGAGAGGCTCATTTGAGGGTATGGGATCTGCTCGAGTCCGGTCTTGAATCCAATTCATGTTGGCGACAGATGTTTCTCGACTACGGACTGCTTGCCACAGTCGGTTTCGACCAGCCATTTGATGAGAATGACGACAAGGTATGTGAGTTGTCAGAACAGCTTGATCTTCCTTCAGGCGTTGTGTTCGGCGAGGTTCGCTATTTCATTCGTCAGAACTGTCTTTGGACAACAGACGAGCTTGTCGCGGATATGGACAATGTTTTGAATGTTCTCAGTGAGAACGGGCGCCCTGAGCAGATCGTGGACGGTCTGCTCGATTTTTCTCCCTACGCAAAGCGTCCAGCTGTTCTGCATGCACTGCGCTTGGCTGTCGCAAAGAGAGATGATGCCAATCTTTTTCTACCCTTTCTTCCTAAAAACGAACGACAGGGATAATTGTGCCGTTGCAGTCTTTCGCTTCTGATCAACGTTCTTTGCTCAATAACTGTTATTGATTGACTTCATGGCTTATGAATCAAGTGTGATGGTGTTTGTGTTGCGTTACTTTTTTGAACCTGTGCAGGTAGCAAATGAACTGGCAACTGTTTTCTGCCTTCGGCTAGAGCAAATGCAGGAGCTCTCGCCCTGTTAGAGGTGACTTGGACTTGAGCTCAGGCGGTTTGGCCAGTACCAGGTCGGATCGTCCTGTCTGGACGACAGCGGAATTTGCTCTATCAGTTCAATCCCTTTTGAGATTGAACCTCGCAGTCATTCAACTTGGATAACAACAGGATCGAATTCTGCCCCATGGCAAAAGACCAGATTCAAATCAATATTCCTGCCTCTGACTTCTCAAAGCTCAGGGCTGCGCTTTGCAGGGTTGGTTGCGGCAATACTCCAGATCCGCAAGAGGCGGCTTTGCTTCATCAGTTGATGAAAATCCTGGAGAGCGAACAGGAGCAACTGCTGGGAGGCACTCTCCCTTAATACTCCGTGGTGGTTGGCGCTGCCTTGATGTCCCTCCCTTTTCAGCTTGGGCAGGAGGCACAACTTGTACTTATTTGTACTGAGCTGGGCATCAGGTAGTACGCCCCTCTATCGATAAGGACGTCATATCAGCAAGTGAAGATGTCGGATGCCTGGCTTGAAGATCCCAAGACGCACTGGGCAATGAGGTTCCATCAGGAATCCCGCACCCCTGATGGAGAGGTGCAGGTGGTTGTGGAAAACGGCAGGCCCATGCCCCATAGTCAGCCAGCTCTGATCAAGTCACGCATCCATATGGCCTATGCAGATGCTGTGTCCCTCTACAGAGAGCTCCAGCAGATTGGCTGGTTGCATTGTCCAGCCTTCTGGTGAGGTTCCTTGGAGGCCCTGTGTGTCCAGTATGACGACAGATCCCATCTCGGCAGTCTTGGAGGGCGTTCAGCTCAGTTCTGAGGACCTTGGCGGTGTACACCCCTGGAAAGCGAGTGATGAGGACATCATCAGCGCTTGTATCCGTCTCGTTGAGGACTATGGCATCAGCCTTCAGGCTGGTGATCAACACTGCAGTGACACTTGTTTTGGTCTCGGAGGTGACGACCGGTTTATCTACTTGAAAGCTGAAGACGAGGAAGGAAATCCTGTTGTTTTGATTGAATTGGCGCTGGACTGAATGTTCAACAAATGTTCTGTGCGCGCTTGTGGATGACGCAGTTGTTAAACGGACGCCCCTCCATGAAGGGTTTGCTGATGTGTGCTTCTTTGACATCACCAGTCCAGGCAGCATGAGCTCAGGCAACTGTTCTGTGATGTGTAATCTTTCAAGCATGGCTACTGACATGCGCTCAGGGGGTGCAACTCTGAGACCATGGTTCCGTTGATGGAACACCTGCAGGCCCTGGGATGCGGCTGCGCTTCTGACAATCAGCTGACCATTGTCATTTCAGGAGCAGTTGGTGGTGTGGCAAGGCCATGACTTCAATCTCAGATTGAAAGTGCACTTACCGGGCTTGCTGGTCATTGGCTTGCACCGATCAGATCTGACTTCTGCAGTGCAAGTCTGGGGTTTCAGTAAAGCTGTGAACTGTAGTGTTTGAAGGATCAGGTTCCCTCCGGTTCAGTCGAAGCGGATCCTCTTTTGTCCATTCATCTGGGAGCCAGCTGGAAGCCTGGACCCGGCCTCACAGGGATCCCACCGTTGCAGAAATTTGAAGCAAAAACTTCCTTGTCCTGCACTGACCAGTCCGGTTTGGCTTTCTCGTACCAGGCAATACTATCTCGGTAGCAGACATTCCAGTTGCTTGATTGTTTTGCAATTGGTCTCAGATAAGCAACACCAAAAATGGAACTTACTGTTGCAATAATTGCACAGATTGTTAAAAGACGGTTGTTGATCATGTTATGAGGATCTGACATTTTCAGGGATTGTTCAGCTGCTTCTTTGCTAGCGAGACCCAGAGAACCGGCCCACTCGGATACGCCACCTGCCGTCTCCCTGAGGGCTTTCAGCTCAAAGGCTTCGGATCAGGAGTGAGGCTCCCATCAGCAGTGCGAGCCATTCGAAGGCGCTTTTGACAAGCCTGCTGCCTTTCCTGAGCGACAGGTGAGCACCGAAATATCCCCCTGCCAGAGATCCCGCAATCAGTGCCGGGATCCAGTTCCAGTGGATTTCACCGCTGAAACCGAGCACCAGTGCGCCGGTCCCGTTCTAGGCCAGACCGACGAGAATCAGGGGGTGTGCAACCGCTTTTGGATAACTCAGGCCGAACCAGCGCACCAGCCACAGCGTGACAAAGAGACCGGAACCTGAGGTCAGTGACCCGTTCAGGATGCCGATCATGAAGATCACAGCCACTCCGATCAGTTTTTGCAGCCTGTTGTGACTCACCGTCCGGTTGCTCTTTCCGAGTTCCGGTCAACGGCTGGAGTACATCCCAAGCAAGAGTGTCAGCAGGCCGAGTCCTGCTGTGGCGACGTCATTGGGTATGGCCAGTACGCTTCGTGCCCCGATCAGCACTCCAGGCAGACCCCCCAGGAGAATCAAAAGGCTTAAACGGGAATCGAGGCTGCTGGCCCGCAATGGCGACCAGCGGCGCCAACCCCAAGCGCCACGCTGGCCAGTTTGTGTGTGGCCAAGGCCGAGGCGAAGGGAAGCCCAAGGAGGATCAGTGCAGGCAGCTGAATGAGGCCCGCACCTCCGCCAGCAAAAGCTGACAAGGCATTGGCGACAACAGCAATTGCAGTGAGTGCAAGCTGCAGCAGTAGCTCAGTGGCCATGCAGGAATATCGGCTCAGACATGGGAAAGAAACGTTTTCTCTTTCAGAACTCCGCACAGGTGTTGTCGAAGGCCTCTGCTGACGTCAGTGATCGATGCAACGTCAAGCCATGGTGGACCCCGGCATCCAGGCAACCTGTTGAGGTCATGTCCACGAGTTGTCATCACCCGATCAGCCAGCAACACCTGAAGATGCTGGATCTCAAGGCATTAAAAAAGCCACTGCTTGGGCAGTGGCTCATGTCTTGACTCGGGTAACCCCATCACCCGGCCCTGATAAGGCAAGAGTAGGGTTCAATCCTGTGGAATAGGTAGCCAGGAACACCCTGTCATCAATTTCAGGCTTGGTGCACCATATGTGGCGTTGACGGGACGTATTGGTAAGACCAAAATGTGAATCCCCATCACCCTGGCCCGACTGCACCAGCAGTGGGGTCTTTTTATTGCTGAGTCCGGGTGAGGATGGAGGTCACGGGCTGGAACAGTCTCATCGCTGTGGCTTGTGTCGCGTTTCGAACCATGGTTGGCCCTGCAGAAAATCTGCGGGAAGCACGACCTGTCAGGGAGACAGGCATTCTCGCAACCCAAAATCATCGCTGAACCGGGCAATTGCGAGCTGCAGGCACGCCTACTGTGAGGCGGAGTCATTTGCGCTGGTAGCAGTCGCAAATTTCAGATGCTGCGTTGTCATGCGGTGACTGCAGTTGGAATTTCATTTCATCGTGTCCGATGAAATGTGCTTGCAGTGAAGTTGAATGTCTTTGATGTAAGCATCTGTTGGCAGTTTCTCGATTGCACGTGCTTCAGCTTCTAAATGATATTGACTTCGATCATAAAATTCTTTGAGATTCTTTTTGTCAGATTGAGTAAGTTTTGCAAATATTTTCTTTTTGTTCAGAACGGGTCGACCGTTGTTGCAAATCTGCTGTACGGCATGCCACCCCTCGTGCCTGAGCGTCTCAATCAATGGCTCGGCGTTATGTCTGATGCTTTGTTGACACAAGAAAATAGTTCGTTGTTCCGGTTTGTACACGCCAAGCAGCCCTTGTCTTGCGCAGACGCCTGAGTTGATTCTTTTCCAGATGACACGGGCTCCTAAGCGTTGAACGCTGAGTTCAATTTTTTCGATTTCTGATGAGGAAAATCCATGGCTTCCCCTGATGATCTGCCTCGTGGCTGAAGCTGGGATAGCGCAAAGCATCAGTCCAGCGAGAACGGGAAGGAACCTCATGGCATTGAGACCAATGAGTCTTATACGGGTATCATCCTATACCCATGCTGCGCTCCGGGCTTTAGTGCTGATCGTTGTGCGCTGAGTGAGCTGGATTTGCATCCAAGCGGGAAGCGGATCACCAGCCATGACCATGCTTGTTAAACACGGCTTTTTGACTGGTGCGATGCGCAACAAGGATTGCCGGATGGCTCAGATCCTCCATTACGGCGTGCCGCTCTTCTGCACGGCATCGTTGAAGTTGTTCTGAAAGGCAGGTCAGCAGCCGCCCGCAAACAACTGAGATCTACAGCTGATCGACACTCCTGCATCACCGAAAACCCTGCACCACTTGATCGCCCTGAATCCTGATTCAAGATTTTTATATGGTTTACAACTTCCCAAGCTATCGATATCGACTCATTAACATCCTAAGTTCAGTCGTTCTTCTTCACGACTGTCAAAGCTTCTCGACAATGTCAGCTGTTCAACGGCAAAACCGTAGCGAGTTGGTCTCAAACTGATTAATTGCCACTTGTCTTTTGATTTCTATAGAAGAATTTAAATAGTCTTTCTCGAAGCTTGTCAGCCAAATTCGTGTATCTACACCTGGGGAGATGATGGTCTTTGGTAAGAATTCTTTTTGATTCCATTCACCTTCCCCCGAGCAAACATCAGTTAATCTCAAGGATGTTCTTGAGTGCTCATCCGAAAGTGATTCAATGTTTTGTGGTATTGAAACACTGCTAATCATCACTATGATTGCTAGTAGCATCCATTGTCGTGCTTTCAGGTGAGATATAACAAATCCGGTCAGAACACCGATGGTCAAGATGAAGCCCAATGCAGCGAAACGCGATGCCGCATAAGTCTGAGTTTTAACCTCCATTAGTTCTTGGTAATAACGCTCACTGAACGCTGGAATTGTCCATCCGATAGAAATGCTGATGCCCAACAAAAGCAAATTCAGAATTAATTGTTTGGAAGTTGATGTATTTACCCCATCTTGTTTTTGTTGATTGACAGCCCAGCGTGCTAAAAAGAAAATCACTATTCCAGCCAGGACTGAGATTGCAAGTATCCAAAGTGGTTGATCCCAGAGGTCTGACGCTCTGGGACGCATTCCCAAGAATCCTCCCAGGTTTGTTCCTGCAAGATTCCATTTAATTGCAGCAATGCCACCATCAAGGATGTTTACTGACTTACTAAAATTTTCTGAACCATTGGCGCCATATTTTGATCGCCAAATCAGATTAATGATAAGGAAGGGTATGAATCTAACCGCAGACCATAGATTGAGATTTTTCAAGGGTGCTACTGAATTTTTAGTTTGACGCTGATAATAAATTCTTTGAATATTGCTCGCCGCCCAGAATATTGTGGATTGGAAAAAATTAGACGCGTAAAAGATAAAGGCAATTTGTTCTAATAGGATCAATGTTCCTGTTAATACTATTTCAAAGCCGGCCTGCATCTTTTTGATGGCATTATTAGTTTCGCTTATTAATAATGCGTCAAATTTAATGTTGGCCAGTACCGTGATTAAAAAGGTCGCCGAGAAAGCCAATGGGAATGCTCCTGGCGGTAAAAATATATAAGCTTGAACGCCAGTTAGGATATTGAATAGCACAATGATTGAAAAAGCAGCACTTTTTTTGTTGCTTTTTAGCGATAATTCCGTCACGATGTACATAAAATACATAAGCAATATTGTTTCGATAACGCCAGACAGAATTGGGAAGCGATAATCAAACTGGTTACTCAAAGTTAGTAACGGGTCGTGAATAATATGTTTAACCATCTCTTCTGATTTAATCCATCCATAGCTGAGTACGTTGTGATCAGGATTGATTCCGTTAAATCCTCTGTAGAAGTCATCAAAATTATTCGGCCAGCCCAGTGACTGAATAAACATCATGATGCCTACAGGGAAAAAGCTCAGAAAAATAGAAAGCTTTTCGAGGTTCTCAGATTTTATGGCTTTGAATCTCAATGTTTTTTATTTCGGTTCATGGATCATATCATTTTTGTGTAATATCTATTCCTTGTGAAGACGAATCTCTTTCATGGGCTCTAGAGAGGTTTGGTCTCCAGGGGGTTCAGCTTGTGTGCGTGCAACAGAGCCTGAGTTTTTATCTGCCAATGTCAACATGCTTTTTCAATATCTTCGTCGGCAGAACGATCTTTATGCAAACGTTTTAGGCATGGACTGTCTGTCTGGTGGCCAAGTCAAAGGGAGGAATCGTTGAGAAAATCCCCACAGGGTTTCCTGAATGTGTGTTGATCAAATATGAGAACCGTCCTTATTACTACTCGTGCATCTATGACCGAACTTCGAACAAGCAATGCTTCAGATCTACAGAAACTGCTTCACCTGAAATTGCACTGAATGTTACTGCTATAGATTTATAGAAACTTCCTTCAGAATCCAAGGCATGATAAAGAAGATAGAGCCACCTTGGCTTCTGTTAACTTCTTTTCAGCGATTGCATGTGGCATGATCAATAGTATAGTCAATGCTTAAAGCTAAAACAACTGGCCAACGGAATACTCAACGGGCAAACGTCAACTCTAGCCGCACGTTCGGTCTTTTCATTTAGTCGCCCGCAGTGCATGATCAATCAATGTCGACCAACCAGCGAGCTCTTCTTTTATCAAAAAGCCGAATCAAAACTTCTGTTTTATGCTATTTCAGAGCGCTTCGGATAAGAAATACTTCACATATTGGCGTGCTCGCAGATCAGCTGCTTCGTCATACAAAAGAGCTTGCGGCTCCTCTCCACTCAAAACTTCCAGATTATCTGAAGTTTTTAGGCTAAAAGCGTGCTTTTTGCCTCCCAAAAGTATGAGCTGATAATCAGTGCCCGCTTGATCAAGCTCTCGAATAAGGTTCATATTCGAATCCATAGGATTAAAAACATCATCAGTTCCATGAATGAACAGCAAGCTCGCTCCGTCAACACTAGGTTCGATCATCGCTGAGGGCTTCAGCTCCCACGGCAAGAAGACTCCCCACACAGAAGCAACAGCTTGAATGCTCTTAATACGACGTGCCATGTCTAGAGCGAAAAGCCCCCCACTGGAAAAACCGATGACACCTGATCTGCTCGCATCGACTCCCTCCAAGGAGCAGGCATGTTCCAGAGCAATAGATAATCGATTCAGAACGGCAGCACGATTATTGAACAAAGGAATCACCTTTTCGGCTGCATCCTGCGATGTTCTTGGCATTCCTTTTTCACCATAAATATCTACACAGTATCCAACAAGTCCTATCTTACTTAACTATTTCGCTTCAGCTTTGGCGTAAGAAGTTAACCCATGATAATCAGGGATAATGAGTACTGCCGGAACAGGCTTGTCAAATGACTCTGGATAAAAAAGCAGTCTGCGTAGTTGATTGCTGCATGTTCGTAAGTGACTTCATGAATAGTCATTGTCGTCTTTGCAAGTATTTTTAATGCTAATAAGGTTGTATCTAATTGACATGAGTTTTCTTCAGATCCAAATCCAAGTGGTTCAGCGAATGACGTTTTGGTCCTTGTTGATCACGTCAATGACATGCCATCTGGGCTAATGCCGCTTTTGAAAACGCGCCGCACAATGCGCTACGAGGATGCCGTTGCTCACTGGAAAGATCTTCAACGCTGTGGATGGACCGTTACTGAAGCTGCTTAGTGAAACAGAGGGGGCTCATTCACTCGGCCTACGCGCCTCTTTGGAATGTGAGAAACCATGTGAGGTTTCACATTGATGCACATGGAGACTCATATCAGATACTGCAGTCGATCTCAAAGTGTTAGGCCGCTCTTCCAGATGGAAAGACGGCCTAGATCGCTCGTTTGTGCATTTTCAACCCATCACTTGTAGGGAAAGGAAGGGGTCGAAGCTTCTGGCTGGAGGCACCCTGGGGCCATTGGCTCTAGGTGTCGGGTTGTTGTCTCCTGGGGCACCTAGGACGGTGCAAACGGAGCGGCGATTGGCGTGGCGTACAAGGTCTGCCTACCAAAGGACCAACCCAGGTCATTGTTGAGACTGTTGGAGCAGGGGCCAGAAGTCAGTCTGCTTCTGTGATCTGCTGGGGTGGAGTATCGGCCGTCATGGGCTCCTCCGATTTCGTGGCCTTACTTTCCACCCGCGGTGGGGGATTTGCCATCAGTCGATTCGCGCATTGCCTTCACTGGCAAAACCTCCAATAGTGAGGACGGCTTGCCCAAGCTCTGATGAGGGGCAGAAGAGATGAAACTTCGATCCGCTGCGATCGGCTCAGCCGGAACCGGCCAGAGCTGCCCGCGATCACCTTCAGGCCATGGTGATCGGCAAGCCCGTCAGCCTTCGCCGGATCACCACCGACCGTTACGGCCGGACAGTCGGAGAGCTATTCGTGGGCGGAATGAATGTTCAGCAGGCCATGGTCGCAAGCCGCCATGCGGAGATCTTTTGGAAGTACGCCAGCCAATGCTTCTGGACGCGCTGATCACATCGCCGAAGGGAGTTACTGCTCTGGAGCCTTGCTGTGACTGGCTTCATGTTGAGCTGAGCCCGGGCTGGCAACAGGCGCTGAGTTATTCACCAGCACTTCACCAGCACCTCTTGGTGTGATCACCTGAGCTCTGCAGTGGAGTTCACCAAAAGGGCTGTTGTCGTGAAGGAGTCGAGGGGGCAACACCCCCAATCATTCACTCCTTAAGGCCATGACTATGTTCAACAGATTCAACAAAGTCACCGCAGCTGTTCTTTGCGCTGGGGTTATTGGAGGTACCGCCGGTGCATTAGCTCCTGCTGCAGAAGCTCATCAGCATCACCCATGGAGACATGAGATGAGGCAACTGCGCAGAGAAATCCGACATGACATCCGTCGTGACCTCCGCGCACAAAGACGTTACGAACGCGATTTCAATCGTTATCCAGATGTGATGCCTGTCTACGGCGGAGGCTTTGGATATGGATATCGCACTTATTGACCAGTCGCAGAGATTGAGCTGAAAAGGAAACTCCCCAGAGAATCAATCATCAACCTCGCCCCGCCACGTGCGGGGTTTTTATATCAAGCAAGCCAACGAGTAATGATAGTTCCGTCATAAATATGACCAGAAGCTTCGACAACAGGCTTAGTTTCTGGATTCATGAAGATGTCATAGAGGACGTTTTCAGGCCCCTGGAAAATAACCGTTGCTCTAGCAGGGTCGTCCTTAGAAACTCCGATATAAAAGGTTTGAACACCCATCTGAGCAAACATCGCCTGTTGCTCAGGCGCATTCATATATGAACGATATTCCTCAAACGTATTGCTCAGCTTGAAGT
This sequence comes from Synechococcus sp. MIT S9509, assembly GCF_047303035.1. Lineage (NCBI taxonomy): Bacteria > Bacillati > Cyanobacteriota > Cyanophyceae > Synechococcales > Synechococcaceae > Synechococcus > Synechococcus sp. MIT S9509. The sequence continues at coordinate 471,110 of NZ_CP138940.1, forward strand.
CAAGAACAGTCGTCTCAATCATGGTTCTGTGCACATTTCCAAAGCACAGAGTCTCTTTTAGCGACTCTCTGGCTCCCTCGGCAGGATGTGCGACACCAGATCAGCGTTGACCCATCGGATCACGCCTGAATCCACATCAGCGATCTGAAAGAGGTTGTGCATGGAGGGATCACGGGCAGCGCCACCGCAGTGGAGCACCTGCCCCATCCACCAGTCTTTCTCAGGCTTTTCGCCAGGCAGATATTCGTGCTCAACGATCACCGTCATCCCTGGAGCAACGTCCAGAAACACCGGCCTCTCTGACTCGGGTGAGCTGTAAACCCCGTGGTCAATCGACATCCTTGCAAAACTAGGACGCCAGTACTAGCCACGCACGCAAAGGTCTGCTGCCGCAGCGGGCGCACCCAGGCAAAGCTCGGCATCATGCACACACTGACTCCTGTCCGATGCTTCGCCGCTTCTCCATCGGACTGCTGGCTTCCGCTGTTGCCATCGCCCCACTGCCTTTGAAGGCAGATGACGGCCATGCTGAGGATCTCGGTGATGTGATGAGCATCAGCCTCAAGGATGTGGTCAAACCCACCTTTGGATTCCAGGGCGCATTGCAAGGTGCTGGAACACCGAATCAAGCTGGCATCGGCGGATTCTTGCCCCTCTCTGTTGGCGACAACAGCGTGTGGTTCGTTGATGCCCTGATCAACGCCAACTTCGCTGACCGTGAGGGTGAGAGCAGCATCATCAACACCGATGTGGCGGGTACCACCGTCAGCACGTCTACCCGGCTTGGTTTTCGCTGGCTGAATGGTGACCGCAGTTGGGTGTTTGGGCTGAATGGTGGTTATGACAGCCGCCCGATGAATACAGGCGGAACCGATACAGGCATCAGTGTCATTGGTACAGAGAAGAGTGCTTTCTTCCAGCAGGTCGCAGTCAATGCAGAAGCTGTTTCCAATGACTGGAACTTCAATGCCTATGCCTTGATTCCTGTTGGAGAAATCGAGCAGGACCTGAACTGGTACTACCAAGGCGGCGCGCTTGATACCTACGGTCTTGATATTGGTTATTTCATCACTCCAGTCTTGAAAGCATCAGCTGGTTATTACTACCAACACCGTAATCAAGAAAATGTTGATGGTTCTGGTTTGCGTGGACGTTTGGCTTATGAAATGATCAATGGAGTCATAGCAGGCGTCCATATCTCCTACGACGAGGCTTTTGATACAAGAGTTTCAGCGGATATTAAAGTTCGCTTTGGTGGTCCAAGTACAACAGCGCAACGGAAAGAAGTTCAACAATTACCTGTAATAAATGCCTTAACATCAACACCAAGCAATAGGGATGTGAGAGTGCACGACGAGCTAAATGCAATCAAAGGGGACGATGCGGTTTATGTGAAAGTGCCAAAATTTAAAACACCAAAAAGCCAAGTGGACGTGGACAAAGGGGACGATGCGGTTTATATGAAGTCAAAATAACCGAAAATACCAAAGTTTAAATATGAACCTCGAGATGTTACATTTAGACCTTGCGAATACCTTGGGTAGAAACTAAACGCCAAAGCCATTGTCACAGCAGAGGTTTTTATTTCTTTAATCACTGCCTAATCACGCCTAAATGCCATCCAATACCTGGCATGCTTGAGCGCAGTTGAGCAGAGATAGTCAAGGCTTAATTAGTAATCAAGCCTGCAATTAAATTGCAACTCCGGCTAACACTCGTTCAGCTGCTGCCCGATCCACCGGGACGCCCGAGCACCGGTCAATCGCTTTGGCCTGCAGGGATCCCTGGGCACTGCCTTATGGGCAGGTCCTTTATTGGAATTATTTCGGTCACCTGAGGGGAGCTGCTGAAGAAAAGTCAGCTCATGGCGCGAACCTGGGACGCCGCAAAGCGAAGCCAGGCGTGGTCTCGGATGCAGCTGCTCCAGGGGCATGGACCGGTGGATCGAAAGTGGACTGTTTTTGGGTCCAAGATCTCCAAAGAGCTTGCAAGATCCCTCTCGAATCGGCAAGACCCACCGAATTCCAGGCACTAAAAAACCCAGTCAGAGACTGGGCTTTTCAGTGGTCGTAAGCGGAGAGGGTGGGATTCGAACCCACGGTGCCCTTGCAGACACGCTGGTTTTCAAGACCAGAGCCATAAACCACTCGACCACCTCTCCTGGCTGCGTGACATCGCTATGTCGCTCGCATCACCATTTTAAAGGAGTCACCACTCGATGACTCCTTTCAGATGTTCAGCTCTTGGGTTTGGCCAGCGGCAGCAGGCACTTGTCTGAATCGCAGCCGGCTGGGCCGGCTTCGCTGATCTCACCCAAGTCGTAGCGCTGCAGGGCTACGAAGAAGTCTGAACTGACGCGCCGCTGAATCACTTCGGATTGCATTCGTGCGTAGGTCTCGGCGTCGATCGGTTCGAAGGGCAGCCGGGGGAACGTGGCATTGGCATCGAAGCGAGCCAGCAATGCGGCTGAGATGTAGCCCTCGCCGCGATCAATGCTGCCGTGAAGTGCATCGGCAAGTTGCTCGATTTCGTGCTCACGGAACTCGATCGTTGCCGATGTGTTGTGGGCTGTGTAGTGCGTCTGCACCTGCATGTAGAAATCGAACTGGGCCATGGCCGAGAAGGCGTTGATGTCCACGGCATCGGCGCCCGGCAGATTCGCCCAACTCACCTCTGTTGGAATCTCCACGAGCCATTCCGTGCATCGGGGATCAAAAGGATCGTCGAGAAGTCTTCCCTGCTCGTCTTTGTCGGACTGGGAAGGCACCACGGTGTACCCGTAGTCCATGCAGGCCATGGCCACAGGATCGTTCTTTCCGAAGGTGATGCGGCGGATGAAACGCTGAGCCTTAGGTGGGTGCCAGCCAGGGGCGGCACCGGTGAGCAGGCTTTTCGTGCCAGCGGGTTGAACTGTGGTGCAGCGGTTGGGGCGACGCAGGCCCTGGCGGTCGCAGTACTCCCAGACAGCCTCATTCACTGTTGCTTTCCAGCGGCTGAGGTATTCGGCTTCCTGACGCTTGAATTCACGCCCCTCATCGGTGTCGGGACGTCCGGCTTCCCACCACTTCAGCCAGGGAGTTCCGAAAGCATGTACAAAAAAGTCGAACAGACCCGTGAAGCTCACGCCAACAATTGGGTCCCAGTCGCGGCTTTGGCGGTAGCGCTCCACTTCGAACTGATGGTTCAGCAGGCAAGCAACTGAAAGAGCCCCGGCTCTGAAGGCATCACGCTGACCTTCGTCATCGCTTGGGTCGATCTGGTTGAGATGGACTTCCGCAAGGTTGCAGTGGAAATCTGCGCCGAGAATCTCACCGCAGGGATTGAGTCCATAGCGTCCGAGGCGGTGCTCGAGTTCGGCTTCAGCGATTGGACCGTGATTGAGGTTCAGCCAGCGGCCGGCCTCTTCCTTGCCCTGGTCACAGTAGATGTCGATGAATTCGCGACGCAGCTCGGGAGTCGAGAGCAAATCCGCATTGGAACGGGCGATTGCCTCAGGGGCAAACTGGATGGCGCCCTCTCCGCTGTGAAACTGGCGGGTGACCGCTTCGAGCAGCACCTCGCGGCTCGGGCGGGTGTGATAGACACGGGTGTGATTGGCCATGCGCAGTGCATCACGCTCGGGATCGATGCGCCAGTTGCCCTCAGCATCCTGCTGCCAGAGATTGTCTTTGGCGCCGGCGGCGCTGGTGTCGCTGGATGCGAACTGACGCATCCCTGCGCTGCGGCGGATGTTGCCGGCAACGATCGTGACAGCAGCCTCATCAATCAGCAGGCAGCACTCCACTGAGCTGAGTCTGCGGCCAACGGCCTTGCCCAGAAGGCGGGCGACACGTCCGTAGAGATCCTTCAGCTTGACCGGATTGGCCATGCCTCCGAAGCCCTTGAGGGTCTCGCCTACAGGCCGCACGTCAGAAAGATCCACTTCCACCCTGACGGTGCGTCCTGCGAACCGCTCATCACTGCCGAGATTCAGCAGCAGTTGATAACTGTCGACCCAGCCACGACGGGTGTCTCCCACGCGGATCGACACCGTGTCGCCCTTGATGCTGTGGGTGGTTGTCTCCTGACGTTCCCCTGCAGGGGTGACACCGATATCGGTGACCTTGACCACGTCGATCGGATTGGTGATGACCGGCAGCCGATCGATCAGGTGCGGCTCGATGATGGCGCCGGTTCCGCAGCCCATCATCGCCAGGTCCATCATCAGACCGAAGGCTTCCCAGTCGATCAGATTGGTTGATGTGCAGTTGTAGGAGCCGGAGAAGTTTTCCTGACGTTCAATCCACGGGGTGCCGCCGATCCACAGCCAGCGTCCTGATGGCAGCGCTTTCTTCTCGGTCTGCATCCGTGCCAGCAGTGACACCTCTTCATCGGTCAGCTTTCCAAGCTTCTGGAGACCACTGAGATTGCGAGATCCGACCTCGCTCCAGCTTTCGCGCCCGGCAGTGCTTCGTCGGCTATAGGTCCGGTAGAAAACAGGGTTTGCTGCTGGTGCTGTGGCGGGAAAGTCGCCATTGCTCTTCACGGTTTCAGTGATGTCCGTGGTGTCACTGCGGCTCGGAGACAGGGTCACGTGGTCAGACGGGTCAGTTCAAGCACACTAACGCCAGCAATGGGGTTAACAAGTGGTTGGTGGCACTATCAGCAGTGTCGCAGCTCAAAAAGGCTGAGCGGTTGCCACCATTGCACCGATCCAAGGTGCAATGGTTCATGGCTCGTTCCAGGCGTCTGGCGCAGCACCTGTTCACACGGTTGTGGCTTCCTGCTGGTTGGACAGCGTTCCTGAAATTGCGTGAAACCCTTCTGGTGGCATTGGAGGAATTGCTGAGACGTGTTTCGCCCAGTGAGATTGTGGTGGGAGGTGCCTGGAGCACCACCCCGGAACAGCCGGAGAGAATCTCTGAGTTCATGCGATCAGTGGTGTCCGAGAACGTTCAACTCGCCTTCGAAACCTGTCGGTTCCTGCGCAGTTCAGCCTCAGTGATGCCCCTGAGCTTGAAATCCGTTCATGCCTCATCGCCCAGGATGATTCCGAGAACAGCCTGCTCCGCCTCATTCGCAGCATTCGGGAGGTTCTCGAGCCGCATGCCAATCAACCGAGTCAATGATGCTGCGCATTCCTGAGCCTGAGGTCATGAATGAGCCGCTGCAGGTGAATGCCTATGCAGCAGCCGATTTCAGCAACACGGACCAGGCGCTTGTTGACCGTGTTGACACTTTGCTCGAAGCATCCGGTGATTCTTTCCCGGATCGGGCACGTCTGCTGGATCTGGGTTGTGGGCCGGGCAACATCTCCGCTCGGCTTGCCCAGCGTTGGCCGAACTGCTCAGTGCTTGGACTCGATGGGGCCGAAAGGATGATTGAAGTGGCTGATGAGCGCCGTCGTGCAGACGGTATTTCCTCGGAACGTCTCCGCTACGACAAGGCCCTTCTTCCTCTCAGTCGGGCTGACAATCCCGCGCATCTGATTGTCAGCAACAGCTTGCTGCATCACCTCCACGATCCTCATCAGCTGTGGTCGTCATTGGTTCCACTGGCATCGACACATTGTCTGGTGGTGCATCGCGATCTTCGGCGTCCAGACAGCGAGGCAAGCGTTGACCGACTGTGCCAACACCATGTCGCCGATGCACCACCGGTGCTCCAACGTGATTACCGGGCATCACTGCATGCGTCCTTCACAGTGGATGAAGTCAGCGCTCAGTTGGTGCATGCCGGTCTGGGGCATCTGCGGGTGGCTGCCATTGGCGATCGCTACCTCGAGGTGAGTGGCTGGATCACGGGCTGTCAGGCTGGATTCGATCAATCCAGACCATGAGCACGGATTCAGCACTGCAGGACGAGCGTGAATTGCTGGATGCGGTGGCGCGACGGCGCAATTTCGCAATTATTTCTCACCCTGACGCCGGTAAGACAACGCTTACGGAGAAACTGCTGCTCTACGGGGGTGCCATTCAGCAGGCTGGTGCAGTGAAGGCTCGGGGTGAGCAGCGCAAAGTCACGTCCGACTGGATGGAGCTTGAGAAGCAACGGGGCATTTCGATCACCTCCACCGTTCTGCAGTTCGATTACACGGGGAACACCATTAATCTGCTGGATACTCCCGGCCACCAGGACTTTTCCGAGGACACCTACCGAACCCTTGCAGCAGCTGATAACGCTGTGATGCTTGAAGATGCGGCTAAAGGTCTTGAGCCGCAGACCCGCAAACTCTTCGAGGTTTGCCGCATGCGTGAAATACCCATTTTCACGTTCATCAACAAGATGGACCGTCCAGGCCGGGAACCACTCGCACTTCTGGATGAAATTGAATCCGAACTGGAACTGACTCCATGGGCAGTGAACTGGCCGATCGGAAGTGGTGAGCAGTTCCGAGGGGTGATTGATCGCCGCTCCCACGAGGTGATTCTGTTCAGTCGTGCAGAACGTGGGCGCCAATCAGAGGAACGTCATCTTTCACTGGATGATTCAGAGCTGAAGGAGCTCGTGGAACCCGAGCTGCTGGAGCAGGCGGTTGAGGAGATGGAGTTGCTGGAAGCCGCAGGTGCTGAACTTGATCTTGAGTTGGTCCATGCCGGTGAGCTGACACCCGTGTTCTTTGGTTCAGCGATGACCAATTTCGGCGTGCGCCCATTCCTGAATGCGTTTCTGGAGATGGCTCAGAAACCTGTGGCACGTCAGGGGCAAGACGGTCCGGTCGATCCGTTGCGGCCTGATTTCAGCGGTTTCGTGTTCAAGCTTCAGGCCAACATGGATCCTCGTCATCGAGACCGGGTGGCGTTTGTGCGGGTCTGCAGCGGTCGGTTTGAAAAGGACATGACTGTTCGTCATGCACGTACGGGAAAGTCCATTCGCTTGTCACGTCCTCAGAAACTGTTCGGGCAGGATCGAGCGGTTGTTGAGGATGCTTTCCCTGGAGATGTGATCGGACTGAACAATCCCGGGATGTTCTCGATCGGCGACACCCTCTACACAGGATCAAAGGTGGAGTACGAGGGAATTCCCTGCTTCAGTCCGGAGATCTTCAGCTGGCTGCGTAATCCCAATCCTTCAGCATTCAAGAATTTCCGAAAGGGGGTCAACGAATTGCGTGAGGAGGGGGCGGTTCAGATTCTCTATGACAATGATGAAAGTAAAAGGGATCCGATCCTTGCCGCAGTTGGTCAGCTGCAGCTTGAGGTTGTTCAGCATCGTCTTCAAAATGAATACGGTGTTGAAACTCGGCTGGAGCCGCTTGGGTATCAGGTGGCGCGCTGGGTCACAGGTGGATGGTCGTCACTGGAGAGAGTAGGCCGAATCTTCAACTGCAAAACCGTTCGGGATGCCTGGAATCGACCCGTGTTGTTGTTCAAGAATGACTGGAATCTCAATCAGCTTCATGAAGAGCATCCTGATCTTGAGCTCAATGCAGTGGCTCCTGTTGTGAGTGGAGTGGAGCCGATCAGCCTCTGATTCCAGCATCCTCAGGATGTCAGGTATTCAAAACGCTTCATCCAACGGAAGGCTTTTATGCATTCCACACTGGATGGTGATCATGGCAATATTTTTTCATTCTTTCCCTCGTTTAAGGCCGCGACAGTGGCTCACTGTTTTCCGTTTCCAGTTCGTGGTCTATTGATAGAACTGTGCGTGTTGATTTGTCATTTTCACAAAGTTCTTTGATCTTCAGCAGGAGATCAGATTCGGCACAAATTGATCAACCTCGTCTGCCGATAGTGATGTTTTCCATTGATCAGATCTTCAACTCATTGGTCCTGTTCTTCCTGGCTTTAATGCTCAACCATCTCAGAGACTTGATGAAATCCGAATAAAATCACTTGCAGTTTGAATCCCAATCCTTATTGAAATGTTGAGATTCAACCACAACTGCTATTCGCTCACGGGCCAGCAATTCGATCGCCAGAATGTTGCCACTGAAGCGGTTTGTTGTGGACACCCTCTGGCTTCTGCGTCCCTGTGATGATGGCGGTACCGATTACGTCTGTTTTCGTGACCATCGGGACCACGTTGAGCTTCTTGAGGGCTATCACCTGCCACCACAGATGCCTCTGATCAGACATCGTCAGGTTTTGCTGGACACAGAGGTTCCCAGCTTTCGGAATCATTTCGAGCGTCTGCATGGATTTCGTCACGGCCCCCCACTGTTCTGAGTCGCTTCCAAATCCAGAGTTTGTGCTCGTTTGGGTGGGTCTCTCGATAATCTCTATTCAGATTTTCGTAGACGAATGGCTGCTGGGCTGGATCCAGGTTCTGATTCTGATCCGAAAGATCCCTATTCCTTGCTCGGCGTCAGTCCCGGAGCTGGTTTCGATGACGTACAGAAAGCCAGAGATCGAGTTGTTGCCTCCTGTGGTGAAGATGCAGTAGCCCGTGCCCGTGTGGAGGCTGCTTATGACGCTGTGCTCATGGAGCGTCTGCGTGACCGCCAGTCCGGTCGTCTCAGTTCCGCTGCAGCCTCCGCGTCGCAGGTTGAGCGCCAACAGGTTTCCGCCGGAGTGCCCAGCAGTGGTAATGGTCCTTCAGCTCTGCTGACGCGACTGCGAGGTATGTCGCTGCCGGCTCCATCCCTTGGTGGCGCCGGGTTCATGCCCGACCTGCAGCTGGTGCAGGGTCAGGGACTTGTAGTGCGATCCATCGCCGGTGCTCTGGCCTTGCTGCTGCTGCTGCTCGCACCTCAGACCATCGATCTGCTGCTGGCCTTGTCAACGATCGGTGTGTTCATCAGTCAGGTCAAGCGTGGTCGCCGTCCCCTGGGTTCGCTCGGTTGGACCCTTCTGCTTCTGATTGCGGGTCTTGCTGTGGGTGCATTGCTCAGTGCTGCCACTGCTCAGGCAGGCCTGCCTCTGGGTGTTGAACAATGCCAGGCCTTGCCGACTCTGATGCTGTTGATTGCAGGAGCGCTGTTACTGGCCTGATCGATTCATGTCATCGATCAGGCTCTGCAGCTCAGATTCATTGAATTGATAAACCTCACTGCAGAAATGACAGGTAAGTTCGGCTCCTTTGTCCTCTTTGAGCATGGAGTGCAATTCTTTTGTGCCCAGTAACGCCAGAGCGCCCAGGCTTCGTTTCCGGCTGCAGGGACAGTGAAAGCGCACCGCCTGGCTCGGTTCACTGGTTGGAATGGGCTGGGGATCTAGATCCGGAAAAACCTCGGTCAGCAATTGTTCCGGGTGGTCGCCGCAGTGATGGAGCTTCTCGCTGAAGTGCTCTATCTCCCGGCATCTTTCTTCAAGCAGTGCCACCAGCGCTGGCTCCTCCGCTGCCTTGGGCAGCACCTGAACCAGGAGACCTCCACTGCTCTGCAGGCCTTCGCTGTTGATTGTTTCGCCTACGAACACTGCAGAGGGCGTCTGCTCGGAGTGGAGCAGATAGGAGGCGACATCCTCTCCGATTCCCCCGCTGACCAGTTCCACCGTGCTGCTGAACGGTTCGCCCTTCCCGTCGTCCCTCACCACGTGCAGATAACCCGTTCCAGCTGCCGAGTTGAAATCGAAACTGACTTGCCCTTGCGAATCACGGATCGGATCAAGTTCCAGCGAGGCATTGCCAACAAAGCCACGCACGCTCCCGTCTCGGCCGGCGTCCACCGTCAGGCCGTTCAAAGGGCCGTCTGAGCCCAGTCGCAGGTTGACGCGTCCATGCCGAACCTTCATGGAGCTGGCCAGCAGCAGTCCTGCACCCATGGCACGACCCAGCATCACTGTGGTGAGGTATGAGAGCCCGTGACGTGATTGTGCGGTACGCGTGGTTTCGCCTGTGGTCACCGCCACAAGCCTGATTCCACCACCTGCTGCGGTGGCACGGACCAGCCGATCAGCCATGGCTCTTCAACAATCCAGGCGTCATGGTGACAGAGCATGCAAACGGCCATTGCGAAGGCGCAGGTGCACACAGTTCCAGCCCTGGAACAGTTCCGGCTCATGGGTGACCACGATCAACAAACGGTCCTGGCTGAGCCGGTCAAGCAGTTCCAGAACCTCGGCACGCACTGACCAGTCGAGCCCTGCGGTGGGCTCATCGAGCAGCAGCACATCAGGCTCGCGCAGCAACTGCACTGCAAGGGCCAGTCGCCGCTGCTGTCCGCCGCTGAGACGCTCGGGCGCCTGACGTCCATCAACCCCGCTGAGTCCGACCTTTCGAAGTGCTGAGATCATGGCTTCACTGCTCAGCCGCCGGTGGCCCAGCTTCAGTTCCTGGCTCACGCTCAAGCCCAGAAAGTGTCGTTCCGGAAACTGAAAGACCACTCCGCACAGCCAGCGTCGCTGGCGCTGATTGAGTGGCTGACCGTTCCAGCTGATGCTGCCCTTGTCAGCGCCTGCCATGCCGCTGATCACCTCCAGCAGGCTTGTCTTGCCACTGCCGCTGTCGCCGGAAATCAGCAGTGGGCAACCGGCATCGGCCTTCAGCTGGATGCTGTTCAACACAGACTGCTCCGCGGTTGCAGGTCTGTAATTGATATCGCTGAGTTCCAGCATTCTGATCGAATGCCCCGATCCGGGCTGCCTTGGCTCTCCAGCATGGTCGATTGTGCGCTTGCCGGCGATGATGAAGATGTCAGCGGTGGGTCATGCGCGTTCGCTTTCGAGAGGTTGATCCGTTCAACTGCTGGGTCTGGTTGCGATTCAGCGAAATTCCCAGTCAGGGAGAGCGGAATTATGTCGATGGCATCTTTGACAGCTGGTATGTGCTGGGACGTCTTGGCGGTTTCAATGCTGAAAGTCTGCAGGTGCATGAGGAAGGCGATGAGCTCAGCTGGATGAGCTACGAAAACGAGGACTCATCAGGAGTGATGCCAGCTCTGATGCACAACATGGGGCAGATGGAGTACCAGCAGGACTGGGCCCGTTGCTGGATTGATCTGGGCACCAGTGATGGGATTGCCCTTGATGTTCTGATCAATGCCCTGCGTCAGCTTGACTCTGATGTGGTGCAGCTTGAGGAGCTGCTGATCGGGGGTGTGAATGACGACTGGCCGGTGGAGGACCATCCCGACAGTGTTTTCCCTGGTATGGGTTGATCGCTGACGTGGCGGAACGACGGCGCCTCCTGATCGACTCTCACCGGTTGCAGTCTGCGGATGCTCAACGTCGTTTTCAGCTCGAGGATCATGAATCGCGGTACCTGCGCAAAGTTTTGCGGTTGAAGCAGGGTTCCCTGGTTGATGTCATTGATGGTTGCGGTCATCTCTGGATGGCACGTCTTCTGGACGGACAACATCTCGAGTTGTGCACTGATCTCACGATGCCAAGCCAGTACGTGGTTTCACCCTTGCCGAAGGTGGGGTTGGCCATTGCGTTAATCCGTCGAGGAATGGATGACGTGATGCGAATGGCGTGTGAGTTGGGAGTGGATCGGCTTCAGCCGATTGACTGTCAACGCTGCGTTCCACAGGCGGAGCATCGTCCGGAGCGTTGGCGTTCGATCGTTCAGGAAGCTGTGGAACAGTGTGAGCGGCTCTGGGCTCCACAGTTGCCGGGATTGTGTGCCGCTGCGGATTGGTGGGCGAAACCGGATCAGAACGACCTGCGTCTTATTGCGGTCACCCGTGAGGCAGGCACTCTCCGACTGGCTGAACTGCTGGCGATTCAATCCTTCAAGGATCGTTCCATCTGGCTCTCGATCGGCCCTGAAGGGGGATGGAGTGATCAGGAGCTTGCTGCAGCACAAGCGGCAGGTTGGCTGTTTGTTTCGCTTGGAGACACCATCCTCCGGACCTCCACCGCCGCCGTGGCTGCTGCCAGCAGCCTGACCAACTGGCGCACTCTCAGCTGCTGAGATTCCGGTGTTGCAATGCACCTCTGATGGGCGGATCTGTCAGAGATGAGCCGGATCCATCAGCTCTTGAACAGGTCGCTCGCCATGCTGCGAAATCCAGCCAGATTGTTGCCAGGGCGACGCTTGCCAGGACGAATGGAGTTGCCGGGTTGAAGAGCCTGTGGGGCGAAGGTGACGAGTTCAACCTCTGGTTTTGCTGAATCTGCTTCAGCCAGTTCCGCGGCGATGGCTTCAGCAGTGGTCAGTGATGGCTTCGCCTTGGCCACGACCTCGGCACTCTCTGCTGTTCTGTTGGTATTGCTTTCGGACGCAACGGCAACTGGAGCTGAAGCGATTGCTTCGATTGGAGCAGAAGTCGCTGCGGGCTGGGGTGACTTCGAAGCGTTCTCAACCTTCGCCGGCTTGGTGTCAGGTTTGGTCGCAGCCTTGCTCTCTGGTGCTGTTGGTTCATGGTCTCCCAGCTCAAGGAAGAAGCCCTTTCTGTTCAGCACCATGCCGGAGCGCGGAAATCATCACGATGATTATCCGTGCCGAAGCTGCCATCAGCGCTGATGCTTAGGGCAGTGCAACACAGCCAGATGTTTTCAGCGCCTCCTGAGCTTCCGTCTCAAACCGTTTCGCTGTGGCTCACCGCGCTTTTGGTTAATGCGCTCTTGATCAGTCTGGCGCAGCGCTTTCCACTGCTGACCAGGGCCGGTTGGTGCCATGCAGGCATCCTCGGCACGGTGCTTTGGGGCTCGTTGGCCTGGCGTGGTTGGTTGGCTGTTGTGCTCTACCTGGTGCTTGGTTCCCTTGTCACCAAGCTGGGCTTTGCCAGGAAGCATGAGCTGGGGCTTGCCGAGGGTCGAGGCGGCCGTCGCGGACCGGAAAATGTCTGGGGCTCAGCCTTCACCGGTCTTGTGCTGGCTTTGTTGATCGCCGCTCGCATCGGCTCGCCGACGTTGTTGCTGATTGGTTTCTCCGCGAGTTTTGCAGCCAAACTGGCCGACACCTTCGGGAGTGAGATCGGCAAGCGCTGGGGCCGCACCACCCTGCTGATCACCACCCTTCGGCCGGTGCCCGCAGGCACCGAGGGTGCTGTGAGTGTGGAAGGAACCCTGGCCAGTGCTTTCGGCAGTCTGCTGATGACGCTCGTGATGGCTCTTCTTGGGTTGCTTCAATCCGGCGCTGCCTTCGCCATCGTGCTGGTGGTGGGTTTTATCTCCACATTGCTGGAGAGTCTGCTTGGGGCTCTCGGCCAGGACCGATGGCCCTGGCTGACCAACGAACTGGTCAATGGCCTGCAGACCGCCTGGGCGGCAGCACTGGCCATGATTGCCGCCTGGCTTCTGAAATTGTCGGCTTGAAATGTCGAGCCGCTTCGGCACGCAGGGTGATCAGGATTTCCTCCAGTGCAGTGCGCAGGGTTTGCCTGTCGACGCATTCGCCTTCTGCAATCTCCGTCAGCGACAGACCGTCGATCCAGAAGGCGCAGATCCAACGGCAGTGATCCGGCTTCAGCGTTTTCAGCGTTCGGCTCAGCCATTCGCGCTGTGGATCAGCCTCTTGGCCCCCGTGATCTGGAAGACAGCTGATCCGGGTCTCTGGTTGAGAGGACCCATCGTTGTTGCTGAGCTGATGATCCAGTGACTCGATTCGACGCGACCTGTGAGCCATGCAGGCGTCTCGCCAGCGATCAGTGGTGACCTCGAGTTGTTGGGCGAGGTCTTCATCGCTCAACTGCGGCAGGCCTGCATGACACCGTCGTTCCTTTTCTTTCATTCCGCGCGCATGCAGATCTCCTAGTCGCCATGGGATTCGCACAAGGTGCAGCCGGTCTCTGCGGTAATGCCTGATCTGGCCAGTGACCCGCGACATCGCGTAGCTGCTGATCCGGTGGCCGCGGTCGGCCTCAAAATTCTCCACCGCGCGGATCAGTCCATAGCGGCCTTCCTGAACGAGATCATCGTGTTCGCCGCAGCCGTTGTGCAGCAGGCGGTTGGCTCCGAGGTGCGCAAGTCCAAGGTGCTTCAGCACGGTGTGATTTCGTTGCAGGATCCGGGGTGGGATCCGGCGGCGATGTTCATGGCGGCGCTGACGCTCCAGCCGTTTTTGAACTGCTTTGGGTGTTGAGTCTTTGGTCATCGCTGACATCGAACATGAGCCACTTCAAGCTCCGCCGAGTCAGGTGTGGTGCACCTCCCCCCTGGTGATGAATGGATTCATCCTCAAGGGTGAGGACTGTTCACTCGATCAGTGTTTGCCGGTGCGCCCGATCAGGTAAGCGCTGAAGGCGAGCATCAGCACCCCTGCGCAGTACTGAATCAGTTCAGTGATGGATTTCACTTCAAAGCTCACCATCACCTTGAAAGCTGTCACGATCAGGGCAACGATGATCACCTTGGTGAGTTTCTGTTTCAGACCATCGAGATCCTGAATGTTCAGCAGGTTGCGTCTTGAGGACGATTCATCGGCCTGACGTGGGTCGATGTCGGAGATCACAAGCTCGTAGATGCCGTAACCAAAAATCAGCAGGGCGATGCCGATGAGGTAGTAGTCGATGCCTCCTACCACCTTCCCGATCAGAAGCGTGCTGCTGTCATGGGTGAAGTCAGCCTGAATCACCTTTCTCAGAACGCTGATCTCTGCGTAGGTTCCGATGACAAAGCAGCTGATGCTTCCCAGCAGACTCATGACCACGGGAATCAGCGTGACCAGCCGGAACTTCCAGATCAGCCCCTCGAATCTGCGTTCCAGTCGGCTTGATCGATGCATGCTCGGCTTGCTCATGGTGGCGCTTGGTCTGCTTGTTTTCAGGTGTGAGGGAAAGGCTTAAGCGAGGCTTTCCGATGACGGAGGCCTGGGTGGCGGTGGAGGACCTAAAAGCGCTGGTATGGAGAGTCCCACAAGGGCTGAGCTCACCGTCAGAAAAACAGCCAGCGGAATGGGCCTGACCAGTGGCTGCCGTTCCATCACGCTGCCGCAGCGGGAGCACACGGGCAGGGCCCCTTTCGGCGGACGCAGAACAACCGCAGGACCACAACAGCAATCAGGGCAGCGGAATCGAGGCATGGCCGAAGAGCGCGGCGTGATGCACGCAGTGGCGAACAATGAATTGCGACAATCATGCGCTGCCGTCGGTGGTCTTGCCATGCCCCTCAGCTCCCTGGTGCGCCTGCTGCAGTGCTCAGCGTTGACCAGTGAGCTTGGCGAACGCATCGATCGCCCCGACAGGCTTCTGCTGCGCGGCGGCAGCCGTGGAGCAAGGGCTCTCGTGGCCAGTGCCCTGGCCCGCCATCAGGACCGGCCTCTGCTTGTGGTGGTGCCGACCCTCGAGGAGGCGGGGCGGTGGACGGCTCTTCTGGAACTGATGGGTTGGCGCAGTGCCCAGCTTTATCCCACCAGTGAGGGTTCGCCCTACGAACCGTTTGATCCCACCAGTGAAATCACCTGGGGCCAGCTGCAGGTGCTGAGTGAATTGCAGGTGGATCAAAGGAGCCGCGATCTGGCGATTGTGGCCACGGAGCGCTGTCTTCAACCGCATCTGCCACCGCCGCAGGCTTTGTCTGATCGATGCCGAACCCTTCGCAAAGGTGACAGCGTCGACCTTGAGGAGTTGGCCATCAGCCTGGCCCAGCTCGGTTACGAACGGGTTTCAACCATCGATCAGGAGGGCACCTGGAGCCGGCGTGGCGACATCGTTGATGTCTTCCCTGTCAGCAGTGAGCTGCCGGTGCGTCTTGAGTTCTTCGGTGATGAGCTCGACAAGCTGCGTGAATTTGATCCCGCCAGCCAGCGTTCCCTCGACCCGATCGAGAGCCTGCGACTGACGCCGACAGGCTTCAGTCCTCTGATCGCCGAACAGCTTCGCGAGGCCATGCCCGATGGTCTGGATCAGCTTCTCAGCGAGGAAGGCCTCTCTGATTTGTTGGAGGGCGGGACTCCCGAGGGCATGCGCCGCCTGCTTGGCCTGGCATGGCAGCAGCCTGCCTCGCTGCTTGATTATCTCCCGGCCGACAGCTGTGTGGCCATTGATGAACGACGCCATGGCCGCTCCCATGGCGACCAATGGCTCGACCATGCCAGGGAGCATCACGACGAACTGGCGTTGCCGCTGCCGATCCTGCACCGCGATATCGAGGAGGCGATGGGGCTGGCAGAAGCCTTCCCCGGCTTTGATCTGGCCGAGTTGCAGGAAAGTGATGGCCATCCCAATGCTTTTGATCTCAACAGTCGTCCTGTGCCGGCTTATCCCAATCAATTCGGAAAGCTTGGAGAACTGATCAAGAGCTATGGCAAGGAGAAACAGGCCGTTTGGCTGTTGTCTGCCCAGCCCAGTCGAGCTGTTGCGTTGCTGGAAGAGCATGACTGCATCAGTCGTTTCGTTCCCAATGCGGCGGATGCGCCGGCGATTGAGCGTCTGATTGAACAGGGAACCCCTGTTGCTTTGAAGACTCGCGGCACAGCTGACCTCGAGGGGCTGCAGCTTCCCGCCTGGCGGATTGCTCTCATCACTGACCGGGAGTTTTTCGGGCAGCAGACACTTACCAGCACCGGCTATGTGCGCCGCCGCCGCAAAGCGGCCAGCCGCACGGTCGATCCCAACAAGATGCAGCCCGGGGATTACGTGGTGCATCGCAATCACGGCATCGGTCGTTTTCAGAAGCTGGAGAAATTGGCCATCAGCGGCGAGGCGCGTGACTATCTGGTGGTGCAGTACGCAGACGGAATCCTGCGTGTGGCGGCAGACCAGCTGGGGAGTCTCGGTCGTTACCGCGCCAACAGTGATGCCCCCCCCCAGCTCAGCAGGATGGGCGGATCAGCCTGGGTCAAGGCCAAGGAACGGGCCGGGAAGGCCTTGCGCAAGGTGGCGCTCGACCTGGTGAAGCTGTACGCCGAGCGACATCAGGCGTCTGGCTTCGCGTTCCCTGTCGATGGTCCCTGGCAGAACGAGCTGGAGGAATCATTCCCTTACGAACCGACTCCGGATCAGCTGAAGGCCACAGCAGATGTGAAGAGGGATATGGAGAAGTCGCAACCGATGGATCGTCTCGTTTGCGGCGATGTGGGCTTCGGCAAAACCGAGGTGGCGATCCGGGCCATTTTCAAGGCGATCACCGCAGGCAAGCAGGTGGCGATGTTGGCTCCCACAACCGTGCTTGCTCAGCAGCACTGGCGAACGCTTTCTGAGCGCTTCGCGCCCTATCCCATCAAGGTGGCGCTTCTCAATCGCTTTCGGACCACCAGCGAGCGTAAATCGATTCTTGAAGGTCTTCAGAACGGGACGATTGATGCTGTGGTGGGAACCCATCAATTGCTGAGCAAGAGCACGGTGTTCGACAAGCTCGGCCTGCTGGTGGTTGATGAAGAGCAGCGCTTCGGTGTCAATCAGAAGGAGAAGATCAAAGCGCTGCGCAAGGACGTTGACGTGCTCACTCTTTCGGCAACTCCAATACCGCGAACGCTCTACATGAGCTTGTCAGGAGTGCGGGAAATGAGTCTGATCACCACGCCCCCTCCATTACGCCGACCGATCAAGACGCATCTGGCCGCGCTCGATGAGGAAGCGGTTCGCAGTGCAATACGCCAGGAGCTCGACCGGGGTGGACAGGTGTTTTACGTGGTTCCGAGGGTTGAGGGGATTGAAGAGGTGGCGGGTCAGCTGCGTCAGATGCTTCCTGGCCTGCGTTTGCTTGTTGCACATGGCCAGATGGCCGAAGGCGAGCTGGAGAGCGCCATGGTGGCTTTCAACGGTGGTGAAGCTGACGTGATGCTCTGCACAACGATTGTGGAGAGCGGACTGGATATTCCAAGAGTCAACACAATTCTGATTGAGGATGCGCATCGTTTCGGTCTGGCGCAGCTTTATCAGCTGCGGGGGCGTGTCGGCCGCAGTGGGATCCAGGCCCATGCCTGGCTGTTTTATCCCGGTCACTCCTCTCTCAGCGAAGCAGCTCGGCAGCGACTGAGGGCGATTCAGGAATTTGCCCAGCTGGGCAGTGGATACCAGCTGGCGATGAGGGATATGGAGATCCGTGGTGTGGGCAATCTTCTGGGAGTTCAGCAGAGCGGTCAGATGGAGGCCATCGGTTTTGACCTTTACATGGAGATGCTTCAGGAATCTCTGGCTGAGATCCAGGGGCAGGACATCCCTGCTGTCGACGACACCCAGGTTGATCTGCAGGTCACTGCATTCATCCCTGCTGACTGGATCACCGATGCCGACGAAAAGATGGCGGCTTATCGATCGGCCGCTGAGTGTGTCACGAGCGAGTCGCTGGTGGAACTCGCAGTGATTTGGGCTGACCGCTACGGCGCTCTGCCAGGCCCGGTGCAGTCGCTGCTCCAGCTGATGGACCTAAAACTTCTGGCCAAACGCTGCGGTTTTTCGCGCATCCGGCCTGAAAAGCCAAACATCGCTCTGGAAACACCGATGGAAGAGCCGGCTTTTCGACTGCTGCGTCAAGGTTTGCCCCAGCACCTGCACGGGCGTCTGGTGTATCAGTCCGGATCTGGTGCGATCGCCAAGGTGATGGCTCGGGGTCTTGGTGTGTTGCCGATGGAGAAGCAGCTGGAGGAACTCAAGGGCTGGCTTGAGCAGATGGCTGCGCAGATTCCCGATGCTGATGGGCTCACGGCCGAAGAGCGTGAAAAGCAGCAGATCTCCCGTAATGAGGCCGTTCTCAGCGTCTGATCTGGCCTGATTCGCGGCTCGGCATTTGCGGCTCGGCCAAAAATGAGAAAGTTCCGACACAATGCGCAATTCTTCGTTACACTGCTGGGAGAGAAAATGACCTTGTGGGCGAATTCATCGATCCGATCGGCAGCATGAGTTCAATGGGTTTGTTTTCGAGCTTGATCGGTGCCGCCGCTCTTGGTGTGTATGCCCTCTGGCAAGACGATTCTCAGAACAACGACGACGACGATTCCTCACCTGGTGGAGGGTTGATGCAGCCAGTTGCATGAGTTCTGCGGATGCATCAGTCACTGGATCAGTCACATTCCCTCATAACCATCACCCATTTGGGTGATGGTTTTTTTGTAGTCGTATAAGAGCCTGGACCGGTTCCGATTTGTTCAGGGCATTTGAACCGACCTTTACTTCGAGATTGGTGCTGTTGTCTCTCAATTATTTGGCTGCCACTGGTTAGTGCCATTCCGGCGCAAGCGGTGTCATGGGAGGCGATTGATGTTCTGCGCAACAAGCTCACTCGATCTGGTGTGCGTGTACTTCAGAGGGATTGTGCTCAAAAGGGGTTGCAGGGTCTTTATCACCCGCGTAGCGACACCGTTGTGGTCTGTCGCTCGCACAGGTCTCCCGCCCAGGTCTGGGACACTCTTGCCCATGAGGCGACCCACCGTATGCAGCGCTGTGCAGGTGGCTCCATCTCAGACCGACAGCACCATCGCGCCATGTATTCAGCGCTTGCGCGAAGCCATCCCGCTGAAGTGCGTTCACTGCGTGTCTACCCAAGGCAGCAGCAGTTAGCGGAACTGGAGGCCAGATACACCGCAAAGCTCCCACCTGGTGATGTACTGCGGCTGTTTGATCGCTACTGCGGGGCTCAGATCCGCGTCTGATCGACAACCGTCACCAATTGTTCACAAACAAAACCAAGATTTTTCATGAATTCACTGTTGATGCAACTGGCGCTGGCGGCGCTTGGTCAATTCGGTGGCAATGGCCCCATGCCGATGGGCGGTGTTCCGATGGGGGGTGTTCCCATGGGTGGTTTTCCGACAGGAGGACTCCCCCTTGGAGGGTTCCCGTCAGGCAGGGGTGTCCCCGTGATGCCCGTTTCCAGACCGGTGCCTCGCTATCCCAGGGGTTCCATGTCTGGTCGGACCTCATCGTTGCAACTTGCTTCACTGGCCACAGCCACATGCCTGATGCGGGAGAGACGGCTGAGCCGTGCCCAGGCTGTCGATCTTCTTGATCGCCAGGGGCAGATCTGGGGATGGCAACGGGGCTGGGGACAGCGCTTCGAGCTGGCCTCTGTCGATGGAGCAATTAATTCAGCTGGAGGCTGCAGAGCAATGGTGCGCAGGATTCAAGACAGCCCGGCTTCCATCCCGCCAATGGCAGCGGTGCCTGTGACTCGAAACCCCGTTCGCACTGGCAGCCGAAGTGAGAGTGAAGGATTCGGTCTATATCCCTACCGTTGAAGGGCGGAGCGGAGATTTGCGGATCCAGGGTTGTAAGCCTGACCGCGCTGCGGAGAACGCAGTGCTTTGATCAAAGTTGTTTCAGCCGCTCTGTACTGACTGTCTTTGCCGGTGCCGAGCTGCTCGACGGTCAGCGATTGGATCTCCTTGTCACTGAGTTTGATATCCACATCAGGGCGGATCCCGTTCTTGTGGATATCGGTGCCTTTGGGTGTGAGGTACTTGGCGATGGTGACCGTCAGCCCTGACCCATCCGAGAGGCCGCGAACTGACTGGACCAATCCTTTCCCAAAGGTCTTCTGACCCACGAGCACAGCTCGCTTGTTGTCCTGGAGCGCACCGGAAAGAATCTCACTTGCACTGGCTGAACCTTCATTCACCAGCACCACCACAGGACTGTCCGTCAGCGCGCTGCCGGTGGCACGCCGTACATCCTGGATACCGTCACGAGTCTTGGTGCTGACAATCGTGCCTTCATCCAGCCATTGCCGTGCGATGTCGATGCTGGCTTCCAGTAGCCCTCCGGGATTACTGCGCAGATCGAGTACGTAGCCCTGAGCACCCTCTTTTTCGAGCTCACGGATGGCGGCCCTCATCTCCCTGGCAGCGTTGGCATTGAATTGTTTGAGACGGATGTAGCCAACCTTCTTGCCATCCGCCGAGGTGTTGATTCGACTCTCAACGGCATGGATTTCAATGCGCGCTCTTTTGAGCGGAACAGTCACCACTTCACCCTTGCGCCGCAGCCCGAGGGTCACCTGGCTGCCTTCCTGCCCTCGGATCAACTTGACAGCATCTCCAGTGGTCATTCCTTTCGTGGATTTACCGTCGATCGAAACGATCACGTCCTTGGGTTGGACCCCTGCCCTGGCAGCAGGTGTTCCTTCAATCGGAGACACCACAAGAATCTCTTTGGTGTCTTTGTCAAGAGTGATCTGGATGCCAACTCCCGTGAGCTCGCCGGAGGTGTCGATCTGCATCTCCTTGAACTCCTTCGGGTCCAGGAAACGGGTGTAGGGATCGTCGAGGCTGGCCAGCATGCCTCGGATCGCTTCATAGGACTCATCAGTGCCTGCATAGCTTTTAGCCAGCAGATCTCTTCTCAGACTGGTCCAGGTATCAGGGGAATATTTGCCTGAAGAATCCAGAAAATCTCTGTAGACGATCTGCCAGACCTGGTCGATAACCTCCTTGGGGCTGTTGGTAATCGAGGAGGAATTGGTGCTGGGCAGCCCAAGGCCTGGTGCTGCCACAGCGATAGCTGCTGTCAAACCACCGGCTCCGAGCAACAGCAGCAAACCTCTGTGCTGTGCGAGGCGCGACTGCGGACTTTTGGTGGTCATTGATGTCCTTCAGGTCCGATCCTTCAGATTAACGAATTCAGCAAGGATCCACCCAGCGTCCGTCGTCTTTGATCAGTTGAATCAGAGCCTGAACACCATCGGCTTCCGGCACTTTTCGGATCTCTTCACGACCTCGATAGAGCGCGATGGTGCCTGGACCTTTTCCGACATAACCGTAGTCAGCATCTGCCATCTCGCCAGGCCCATTCACGATGCATCCCATCACGGCGATGTCCAGCCCGGAGAGGTGAGAGGTTGCATTTCTCACCTGATTCAGCACTTCCTCGAGATTAAACAAAGTACGACCGCAGCTCGGGCAGGCCACGTATTCGACCATGGTCTTACGTAAGCCAATAGCCTGAAGAATCGAGTAGCAGACTGGGATTTCCTTCTCAGGAGATTCAGTCAGCGAAACCCTGATCGTGTCCCCAAGACCTTCCGAGAGCAGGGTTGCGATTCCTGCGGTGCTTTTGATGCGTCCGTAATCCCCATCACCGGCTTCGGTGACTCCGAGGTGCAATGGAAAATTGAACCCTGCGTTGTCGAGAGTGTCAGCCATCATTCGATAGGCCGCGAGCATGACAGGAGCTCTGGACGCCTTCATCGAGATCACGATGTTGTGGAAGTCAAGGTCGTCGCAGATACGAACAAATTCCATGGCTGACGCCACCATTCCTTCGGGAGTATCTCCATAGGTGAACAGCATGCGCTCCGCCAGGGATCCGTGATTCACACCAATGCGCAGAGCTTTGTTCTCTTTTTTGAGTGCTTCAACCAACGGTGAGAATTTGTCCTTGATGCGTTCTCCGATGGCATCGAATTCCTCCTGACTGAAATCCTGCCGATTGGGGTCAGGTTTGTCGAACACGAACAGACCGGGATTGATCCGCACCTTGTCCACGTGTTTGACCACTTCCAGGGCGATCCGAATGCCGTTGTGGTGCACATCGGCCACAAGCGGAACATTGCATCCCTGGGCGCGCAAGGCAGCGCGGATCTGACCCATGGCCTTGGCGTGAGCCAGGGTGGGAGTGGTCACCCGCACGATTTCGCAGCCCACATCAACGAGTCGGCGGATCCCGGCCACGGATCCTTCGATGTCGAGGGTGTCCTCGTTGATCATCGATTGAACGGCCACCGGGTGCTCACTGCCGATGGGGACTTCGCCAACCATGACCGTGCGCGTGATTCGCCGGCGAATCACCGTGTCGTAACGGGGATTGATGGCAACTTCACTGCTGCTTTCAGGAGCACTGGTCAAGGTGCCGGTCATGGATCGGGCTGGTTCTGAGCCAAACCTTGGCATAGACGTCAGCGCAGTGACTTGCCGATGCCTCGGAACGGCTCAGCTCTCCGAGAGCAGATGCAGTCTGCGTCTGGCTTCTCGCAGATCCTGCAGGGTCAGGTCCTGGGGTGTTCCAACTTCGCGAGAGCGGAAGCGCAACAGGTAGGAGGGATGAAACACCGGCATGAAGTCGCGGCCGTCATGGTTCTGCCACTGGCCCCTCAGTTTGCTGATGCCGCTTCGGATACCAAGCATTGCCTGCAGGGCTGTGGCGCCTGAGAGCAACACGAGTTCTGGATCGATCAGTTCGATCTGTAGCTTCAGCCAGGGTCGGGAGATCTCAATCTCCTTTGCTGTGGGTTTGCGGTTGTTGGGTGGCCTGCACTTGATCACATTGCAGATGTAGAGCTCGTGTTGTTCATCCAGGCCCGCTTCGATCATCAGTTCACTGAGCAGTTGCCCTGAGCGACCCACGAATGGGAGACCTTGAACATCTTCTTCAGCCCCGGGTGCTTCGCCGATCAGCATCAGGCGTGCATTCGGATTGCCGCGTCCAACCACCAATCGTGGTTTCTGCTGTCCAAGGTTCGTCGGGTTTTGCTGTGGTTCTGTCATCGAGTCGGCTGATCAGTCGGTTCTGGCCGAAGCACAAGCAGAAGGAATCTCTGCCCCTCTGGGTCCTCCAACCAGCATTCCGCGCCGAAGGCTTCCAGTCTCGGCTCCTCAGTGCTTCTGCCTCCGAGTCGAATCACGCGCTGATGCCAATGCCGGAGTTCCAGCAGGGGTTCAGCCTTCGCCCGCTTTTGCAGACAAGGCGCCAGAGCCGAACCTGAGGAAGGCCATGGACGCTTGCGTGAGGGTGTGTAGATCTGCAGGCTTCCCTGCCCCTGCAGAGGAACGATCCAGTGATGGACGGCCACGCCAGGTTGGGGGGTGATGCCCAGAAGATCCCCATAGAACCTCGCCAGCTGCTCTGGCCTGCGTGCAGCAAGAACCCAGCTCAGAGCGATGTCGTCACCAGTCATTCAGACATGATCCCTGCTCTCGAGGCTGGCTGCGAAATCCGTTGCTGTCTTCTCGTGGGCTACACGTCATCACTGTTGTTTTTGACACCACATCAGGCAGGATGATCAGGCTTCTACTTGCGCATCCACTGGAGGGGTGCCGCCCTGATGTCACGCCCGCCATCCCTCTCAAGCCGGGCTGAAGCCCTCCAGCCGTCTCTCACCCTGGCGATCAGTGCAAGGGCCAAGGCCTTGCAGCAGCAGGGTCGCGATATCTGCAGCCTCAGTGCGGGTGAACCCGATTTCGGCACCCCTGCTTTCATCGTTGAGGCTGCCATCCAGGCGCTGCGTGATGGTGTCACGCGTTATGGACCTGCTGCTGGAGATCCTGCCCTCAGGCAGGCGATCGCCTGCAAGATCACCAATGAGAACGGTCTCCCCACCACAGCAGATGAGGTGCTGGTGACCAACGGGGGCAAACAGGCCATCTTCAATCTGTTTCAGGTGTTGCTCAACCCCGGCGATGAGGTGTTGATTCCTGCGCCCTATTGGCTCAGTTATCCCGAGATGGCTCGCCTGGCCGGTGCGCGGCCGATTTCAGTCCCTTCATCGGCGAGCAACGGTTTCTGCCTGGATCTGCAGGCGCTCGAGGCAGCGATCACTCCGGCTACCCGTTTGCTGGTGATCAATTCGCCGGGCAACCCCACCGGCCGTGTCCTCAGTCTTGATGAGCTGCAGGAACTCGCTGAGCTGGTCCGGCGTCATCCACGTCTGCTGGTCATGACTGATGAAATTTATGAATATCTGCTTGATGACGGCGCTGTGCACCACAGCTTCGCGGCTCTGGCGCCCGATCTGAGAGATCGATGTTTCATGGTGAACGGCTTCGCCAAGGGATGGGCGATGACCGGATGGCGCCTTGGCTATCTCAGTGGCCCCTCCTCAGTGATCAAGGCAGCTTCCGCTCTCCAGAGCCAGAGCACCAGCAATGTGTGCAGCTTTGCTCAGCGAGGAGCCACCGCCGCGATCGAGGCTTCCAGGGACTGCGTGAGACAGATGGCGGAGAGCTACAACGAGCGCCGCACCATTCTGGTGCAGGGGCTTCAGGCCCTACCAGGCATCACGCTCGTTCCCCCCAATGGAGCCTTCTACGCCTTTCCCCAGCTTCCTGAAGGCTGTGGTGATTCGGTGAGTTTCTGCCAGAGGGCTCTTGAGGAGGAGGGCCTGGCCATCGTCCCCGGTGGGGCCTTTGGCGATGACCGCTGCGTGCGTCTGTCCTGCGCTGTCTCGCGTGAGACGATCGCTGATGGTCTGTCTCGCCTAGCGCGCTTGCTTCCAGCTGGCTGAGGTCGGCAGACAACTCGATCACCCAGGTTTTTTTGCGACATGGCTTCACGAGAACGCCGGGCCGTTTCCCTGCTGGCAGTGCTGCTCTGCCAAGGGGTTACGTTCTTGCCCGTTGTTGCTCAGCCCACGCTCAAGGTGGGGGCCATCCCGGATCAGAATCCCGAGCGACTGAATCGTCTCTATGGCCAGTTGGCAGACGAATTGAGTGACCGCCTGAACGTGAAGGTGCGCTACGTACCGGTCAGCAACTACCCCGCGGCTGTGAGCGCTTTTCGCACCGGTGGACTGGATCTTGTCTGGTTTGGCGGCCTGACCGGTGTGCAGGCGCGCCTGCAGACGCCAGGGGCACAGGTGCTTGCTCAGCGCGACATTGACGCCCGCTTCCGCAGTGTCTTCATTGCCAACACAAGCTCCGGGCTGCAACCGATCAGCTCGATCAACGGTCTCACCAGTCTGCGAGGAAAGCGGTTTTCTTTCGGTTCAGAGAGTTCGACCTCCGGCCGTTTGATGCCACAGCATTTTCTTGCCAAAGCCGGGGTGACTCCCAGTCAGTTCAGTGGTGGTCGAGCCGGATTCAGTGGCAGCCATGACGCCACGATCGCTGTGGTGCAGAGCGGTGCCTATGAAGCGGGTGCGCTCAATGAGCAGGTCTGGACCTCTGCGGTGAACAACGGGCGCGTGAACACCAAGAAGGTGTCTGTGATCTGGCGAACGCCTGAATACGTGGACTACCACTGGGTCGTTCGCCCGAAGCTGGATCAGCGCTTTGGTAAGCGTTTCACCACGCGCCTTCAGAAAGCGATCCTCGGTCTTAAGCCCACCACGCCGCGTCAGGTGACCATTCTTGAGCTGTTTGCGGCGAAGCGGTTCATTCCCGCGCAGGCGAGTCAGTACAAGCCGATCGAAAAGGTGGGCCGTGAGTTGGGCAAGATCAGGTGACAGCGCTGTTGGAGCTTGATGAGGTGCGTGTTGCCGGTCCCCATGGGGACCGGCTGAACGCTGTCACTTTCAGGCTCCAGAACGGTGAGCGCATCGCCCTGCTCGGACGCAGTGGTGCCGGCAAGAGTTCACTGATCGGTGTTCTCAACGGCAGCCTGACCCCAGCAGCAGGGCACGCGCGGTTTCAGGGTATGGCGATTGCGTCGCTCAGCCGGCGACAGCGTGCGCGGATCGGCACCCTCTGGCAGGACCTGCGTCTGATCGAAGAGCTCAGCATTGGTCAGAACGTCAATGCCGGCGCTCTTGGCCGCCGTCGCCTGCCGTGGGCTTTGGCCAACCTGTTGTTTCGGGTCGATGCGGAGGCCAGCCGATCCTGTCTGCGTGAGGCAGGTCTGGAGGAATCCCTGCTGGCTGACACGGGGCTTGATCGCTCTGTGGGGCAGCTGTCGGGAGGTCAGCGGCAGCGGGTGGCCCTGGCCCGACTGTTTCGTCAACAACCTGATCTGATGCTGGCGGATGAGCCCCTTGCCAGTCTTGATCCGGCCATTGCGGCCGAGGTCCTGGAGAGACTTCTCACCTCTGAAGCCGATGGCAAGCTGCGCGGTGGTGCGCAGGCAGTGGTGGTGTCTCTGCATCGACCGGAGCTGATCGATCGTTTTGATCGGGTGCTTGGCCTTCGCGCTGGACGGCTTGTGATCGATGCGCCTGCATCGGCTGTCTCAGTCGATGATCTGCGCGATCTGTATGCGCCGTGATCGTTCCAGTGCGGCCCACGGCGCCAGCCCTAGTGCTGTTGCCGGCTCTTGCCCTGCTGCCGGTGCTGATTGTGGTGCTGAACGGAGCCCATGGGGGTGGGGCCGAGATTCTGGGCTCTTTTGTGGTCGGTGCTGTCAGCCCTTCCATGGACCCGGCTCTGTTGAAGGCCCTGCTGATCGGTCTGCAGGTGACGGTCGCCACTGCGCTCACTGGATGGAGCTGCAGTCTTGTGCTCGGCGTGTTGCTGGGGTGCCTGAGTTCCGAGCGTCTCTGGCTCACCTGGTCTCTTCCAGCCTGGCCAGCGATCGTGCTTCGGCGCCTGATGGCCCTGCCCCGCTCCATCCATGAGCTGATCTGGGGATTGCTGCTGCTTCAGGTGCTTGGGTTGCATCCCTGGGTGGCGGTGATGGCGATCTTGCTTCCCTATTCGTGCCTGATCGCCCGTGTCTGGCGCGATCAGCTGCAAAGTCTGGATCCTTCACGACTGCAGGCCATTCTTCAGACCGGCTCGTCTCCAATGGCCGCCTGCATGACGGCGTTATCGCCTGCGATGGGATCGGTGCTTGTGAGTTACGGGGGCTACCGACTGGAGTGTGCGTTGCGCAGTGCAACCTTGCTTGGGGTCTTCGGGCTTGGCGGTCTGGGGATGGATCTGGAACTGAGTCTGAAATCTCTGCAGTTCCATGAACTGTGGTCGGGACTCTGGCTGTTGACGCTGGTCACCATCGCTCTGGAGCAGGGACTCCGCTGTTGGAGAAGCTGGGGTGAACAGGCGCAATTCGGACAGCGCCAGGCCATGGGGTTTGCCGTCGCGGTCGGGCTCTCAGGAGGTCTTGGGGGCCTCTGGCTGGCTCACCTGTTTCCCGAGGCAGGCTCCCTGAACTGGCTTCCTGTGCAATGGCCTGATCTTCACAGCCTCCAGCTCGCTGCTCAGGAGCTCCCCTGGTTGTCGATGCTGTGGGAAACACTGATTCTGACGGTTCTGGCAGCAGGCATTGCCATTGGCCTGCCGCCATTGCTGCTGCTGCTCAACCCAGCGAGACCCTGGCAACACTGCATCAGTGGCTTCTGGATTCTGGTGCGGGTGATCCCTCCACCTCTCGCGGTGCTCCTGCTCCTGCTGAGCAACCAACCAACCCTGGCCATTGGCGCATTGGCACTGGGACTACACAACAGCGGTGTCATGGGGCGATTGCTGCAGGAGGGGCTGGAGCAGCAGGATCACTCCGCACAAGTTGCTCTGACCAGCAGCGGAGCGTCCCCGCAGGTGGGCTGGCTGTATGGATCACTCAGCCCCAGGAGTCCTGCCCATCTCGCCTATGGGGCTTATCGCAGTGATGTGATTCTGCGAGAAACGGTGGTGGTTGGTCTGATCGGTGGAAGTGGTCTGGGCTGGCAACTGCTGGAATCGCTCAGCTCTTTTCACTGGGCGGCGGTGTTGTTGTTGATCACCACTTATGCGGCGCTGACCCTGATCGGTGAATGGCTCAGTGATCGGTCACGGCAGCACTGGCTGCAAAGCTGACTCTGTTCAGCTCAACAGCGGTGAATGGATGCGGGCTCCCCGTCAACTGATCGTGATCGGAGACAGCGGCGTGGTGGGCTGGGGTGATCGTGAGAGGGGCGGTTGGTGTGAACGTCTTCGCTGTCACTGGATGCAGCTTCCGGATGCACCACTGATCTACGGGCTGGGTGTTCGCGGTGACGGTCTCGAGGCGGTGTCAGCCCGATGGGAACGAGAGTGGTCTTGCCGAGGAGAATTGCGCCGGAAGAAGCCCGAGGCCATGTTGCTGTCGGTGGGGCTTAACGACACGGCTCGGGTCGGTCGCGCTGACGGCCGACAACCCCTAGACGCGCAGGCCTTTCGCTACGGCTTTGAACAGCTGCTGCGGGCCATTCAGCCCCACTGCTCCGTTTTTGCACTCGGATTGACGCCTGTTGATGAATACGCGATGCCGTTTGCCGACTGTCTCTGGTACCGCAACAGCGACATTGCGTTGCATGAAGCCCAGATCGAGGAAGCCTGTCTGGAGGCGGATGTTCCCTATCTCTCCCTTCACAGGGCCATGCAGGCTGAGCCTGACTGGCTGCAGTGGCTGGAGTCCGATGGGATTCACCTCAATGCACTGGGTCATTCATGGATCGAGCAGCGCCTGCGCACATGGAGTGCGCTCCAACAATGGGCTGGGCTCCAGCCGTTGCAACAAGTTATGCCCTGCTGATCAGCATCAGAATCGAGTTGTCAGCGGATTGATCATGCGCCTGCTTGCTTGTGCTGCAGCCTCGTTGTTGTTGTTTGGTGTGGCCTCGGTGGCGAGGTCTGAGCAAGGTCTCGTGAACTGTGAGGCCTTTTCCAGTGGTTTCACCTCACCTGAAGGTTGTATTGACGGTTCCCAACCCAGTTCGGGGCCGATGCCCACCGATCAGCAACTGGTCGGTGACGACTGGGGTGACATGCCCTTCGGCTGGTACGGATCGGGCGACTGGATGAATTTCTAGTGTCAACCGGTGGGATCTTCCCTGTTGATGCGCGGAGTGTTGAGTAGCTGTGCGAGCGTTCCCAATGGCCATCCGAGGTTGCGCAGATGGCGGGCGAGGGATCGTGAGGCTTTGTAGTAACCCTCCCCATAACTTGCTGCATAGCCGATCTCCTTCAGGGTGAGCAGCAGCAACCGGTGCTCGCGACGAGTCCCTTCTCTGGCCGCCAGCAACTGGAAATCCCGCTCCCTGAGTTGCGTGAGGGAGCGTTCCGTCAGATCGTCGTGGAACCCCAGGTACATCACATGGTCAATCTCTCTGTAAGCGGTGAAAACACGCGCACCGCGGTGGAGTTCGAGGAATTGGTAGCGCTCAGTGACGGCGATCACGGCATCCATGCAGGGAGCCAGCAGTGCGTCTTCGATCTGAAGAATGTTCATGGCGTTGCGCTGCCGGCGGCCAGACGCTCTTCACAGGCCAGTTCGTAGTTCCGCACAGCACCAGCGGGGATTGATCCGTTGCTTTTCAGTTGTCGTACTGACAGCTCCACACACTGCAGGACCACGCTGGTCAGCTCGCGCCCCTCACACTGAGCCCAGCTGCGCAGCAGGACATGCAGGCTCGGCGGGACGGAGACAGTGAGCTTCACCTGATTTTCCCGTGGGGGCGCCATCCGATGGGTCTTTGCTTCGGTTGCACCATAGCCTGGAGATACTGCACGGCAACCTGAGAGTTACTGTGCAGTTGCTTGAGGGTCGCTTTCAACCTCTGAAGCCTGTTTGTTGCCGCTCTGAACCCGTGGAGTCCGCCTTCAGTCTCTGCTGAGTGCCTGCACAGGGTCTCGTGGACTCAGCGGATCCAGGTGATCATGCGGTTGTTGGCAGGCATCAGAGCGATGTTCTGCAGTGTCAAGCCAGCTTCACAGGCCTCTCTTAAAACCGTTGTTTGGTCCCTTACTCCCCAGGCGGGATTGCTCTGGTGCAGAGAGGCATCAAAGCTGATATTGCTTGCGCTGACGTGACGGCCATCCACACTGAAGGGCCCATAGACGCAAAGCTTTCCTCCGCTCGGCAGCAGAGCTGCCGATTGCCGCAACAGAGCAGTGGTGCAATCCCAGGCTGAAATATGGAGCAGGTTGATCGCCACCACAGCCTGGACAGGCTCCTGCAGCTGTTCCAGCCAGTCGGGGTCTCTGACATCCAGCGTCAGGGCTGCTGGCATCTGCTGCGTCAGCTGCTCGTGGCGGATCCAGGCATCAATGCTGCGGCAATGCTCAGGATCAGGATCG
Organism: Synechococcus sp. MIT S9509; assembly: GCF_047303035.1. NCBI lineage: Bacteria > Bacillati > Cyanobacteriota > Cyanophyceae > Synechococcales > Synechococcaceae > Synechococcus > Synechococcus sp. MIT S9509. Next base: position 501,473 of record NZ_CP138940.1, read on the forward strand.
CTGCACTGCCAGGTGAGCTTCGGGAAGCGTTTCTGGAAGCTGACGCCGTGCTCGCCTGACCCGCTGGCAATTTCCAGAACCAATCCTGTGCACTGGAGTTGTTCCGCCAGAACATCGCCGATGGGGGCACGGTTGCGCTGGGTTGCTGGGAAGAACAGGCGTTCATCGCCGAAGCTGGAATTCATTCGATCAGGGCTGTGGTGACCGGCCCGTTGATGGACCGTTTGATTTGTTGTCCAGGGTGCTTTCGAGCCAGAATCTCAGCAGGTTTCAGACCATGATCGTCTTGCCCGCTAGTGCTGGGGGATGCCTTCCACAAGTTGGGCATGAAGCCAGCATTCATTGCCGATAAGTTGAGGTAATCGCTCGGGGGACTGCTTTGCCGCTCAGCTCGGTTGCCGAGTATCTCGACTGGGTTATTGGTTTCGATGTCTGCACAGTCCGCCAGGAAGTGATGCTGCTTCGGCGACGTTTTCCGCAGGCGACGACCCAGGAGCTCGCAGAGCAGGCCTTCGGCGACGTGCGTTTGCGCGTGATCACGGCTGGAGCTGCCATGGGCCTTGCCGCGAATCCGCTGCTGAGCATGGCTGGTGCGCTGGCAGATCTTTCCATCGCCACCCGAGCTCAGTTATTTGCCGCTGCCTGTGCCGCCGAGCTGTTGATTCCCGGTTTCCTCGACAGCGATACAGCTCGTTTCGAATTGCTCGTTCCTGTGCTGGGCTCGAGTGTGATCAGTCAGTTTGCTGCCGAGTTCGGTCTCAAGGCTGCCAAGACAGCTACGCGGGACTTTGTGTTGCTCCTGATTAATCAACACAGCCTGCGTTTGATCAATGCAGTGATCACAAAGGTTTTCGGTCGCAGGGTGACTCAGAGGGCCTTGATCACCAAGACGATCCCCCTCGTCGGCTGCGTGATCGGTGGTGCCTGGAACGCCATGGAAGTTGAGGTGGTGAGGAACCGCACCCTTCGCTACCTCTCCAACCAGTGCATGGAAACGGTGAGGGTTGTTGATGTCGAAGTGTGTGATCAGGGGCTGGAGCCATGATCAATACATCAGATTGTTGTGATTCACACAGCTGTTGTTAAAGGTCTGTTGCTGAATGGTGAGAGGTGCTTTCTGCGCATGAGCTATGAACCTGGCAGTCTTGAATGTCGTCTTCTCATTGATGCCAAGCAGCATCTTGAGCTCGCACTCGCATCACTCAATGGTCTCCCCCAGAGCGATCACATTCAGAGACAATTAAAGTCTGTGCATCAGCAGCTTGAGGGTATGCATGATCTCAAGAGAGCCCTGCAGATTGACAGTGTTTAATCAATCAATGTCGTTTGGATAATTCTGATTGATTTGACGCTGACTTGGGCGAAAATGAGTTCAACGTCCCCAGTTTGTATGTTCGAAAAGAAGGAGCGTCCTGCATGGCTCAACTGGTTGTTCCTGGGAATCTTTCTGCTCTCCAGCTGGCAGCTGGCAGGGTTCTGGTTTGAAAAGCTGCACGGCTGAACCAAACGTCATTCAGCTGCTATCGCCTCGGCTGTGGGTCGAGGGACTTCTGCAGCAGGCTGAGCTGATGATCTGTTGAGTTCACGCTCTAGGGCTTCCACCCGGCGCTCACGCAGGCAATGTTTACAACCGCCGGTGGTCTGTAGGTGCCGCTCAGGAGTGATGGTGATTTCCTGTACAGGATGTTTGCAACAGCGGATTTTCACCGGGCTCTTGTAGCTGCGCCACTGAATGCCGGAGTAGTCGAACTGATCACCGAAGCGCTGTTTGGCTCGCTTCAGAAACGTTTCCAGAGTGATCCTTGCTCCCATCATTGCAATCTATGGGCTGTGGCCGGCAACTTCGATCACGCTGTTATCCGTCTTCATGCTCCATCAGTGCGGAGTGGGCGCCAAAGTGTTTCACCTTGATGGTGTGCAGGGGATGGCCGCAGACGAAGACGTTGTGGCGGTGAACTGGACTCACGAACCGGCCTGGCTGCCAGCGGACATCAGCCGGATCTGGATGGACCGCTGTGTTGAGCTGATCAGCTGGGAGCAACCGGAGGTGCGCGTTTATGGACGATGGCATCTGGTGCCAAGACTCACGGCTTTTCTGGCCGATCGCCAGGTGTCCTATCGGTACAGCGGAGCGGTGCATCGAGGCGAGGGCTGGCCTGACTGGTTCCTGCCTCTTCTGGATCTTGTCTCGTCCCGGAGCTCAGCGCCATTCAATGGCTGTCTTTTCAATCTCTACCGGGATGGTCAGGACCGGATGGGTTGGCATGCTGATGACGAACCTGAGATTGATCCGTCATTTCCGATTGCTTCCTTGTCGCTTGGATCGAGCAGAGATCTGCAGTTCCGCCATCGATTCAGTGGAACGCGTTGCGATGTCCATCTTGATGACGGCGACCTTCTGCTGATGGATCCTGATTGTCAAAAACTCTGGATGCATGGCTTGCCGGTGCGAAAGCGTGTGAAACAAGCGAGGCTCAACCTCACGTTCCGGGTATTCCGCTCAGTGGACTGACCAGCAATCCCCACAGAGGGACGCTGATCAGAGCTGCCATCGTGCTGATCAGGATCAGTTGTGACGGTCCCGTGGCGTTCAGCTGTTCTGATTCAACGATGAGCAAAACGGAAATTGCTGTAGGAGCTGCTGCTTGCAGAACCAACGCCTGCCGTGCGTAGCCAGGCAGTGGACAGGCCAGGCTGATCAGCAGCACCAGAGTGGGAAACACCACAAGCTTGCAGAGCAGCGGTGCACCCAGATCTAGGCCTGGACCCTTCAGCTTCCGTGCTGCGATATCCCCAAGTCGCATTCCCACCACCACCAGCGCCAGCACGATGACAGCGCGTGATGGCAGCCAAAGAGCATCACGGATCGACTCATGCCATGGGCTCGCTTTCACGATCAGTGCCCCGAGCAGTCCACGTGTTGCAGGGCTGGCACTGAGATGTCCCAGCAGATCGCGCCAACGCCTGTGGGAGGTGTCGACTTGGTTTTTCCTGGTCAGCCAGAGAGGCCCCAGGCTCCAGACCAAAAGGGTGGCACCCAGGTCGTAACCAATGCTCACCGGCAGTGCCTCCGGTGGAAGCAGGGCCAGGGTGGCTGGAATCCCGAAGTAGGCCGTGTTGCCGATGCAGCTGCCCAGTTGCAGATCCGGTCGGCCCAGGGTGGTGATGCCTGCACCGAGCCAGTGCAGGATCACCAGCATCAGGGTGATGGCCGCAACCGCGAGCAGCGCAATGCCGAACAATGAACTGTTGAGGCCGCCATGCAGCAGCAGTCCCATCAGGCTCACAGGAACGCCGAAACGAACCAGCGGAGAGGCCAGGGGAGCGATCCACTGTGATCGCCATCGTCCAATGACTGCCCCCCCGAGGAGGCAGGGAGCCATCTCCCAGAGGAGGTTCAGCACCGGAGCTGGGGGACGATCAAAAAGCTTTTGTATCCAGGTTCTTGTGCCAGAATCTCATCCGTCCGTTCCAAGGGGCCATTTTGACCATTGCTGCACCCTCCTGCTTGATTCAACGGCATTTCCTTCAGCTCAGCGCGACGCTGGCTGAGCGGTGCCAGCAGCTGCAGCTGGAACTGTCTGATCAGGTGGCCAGTCTTCCGTTCGGCAATGAGCGTTGGTTGTTGACCGAGCGTGAGCTCTCGGCTGCAGAAGATGCGCTGCTGCGCCTGCATGCTCGGGTGGATCTTCAGTCTTGACTGACGGCTGATAGCCCAGCACCCCGGTTCAGCTTGTTGAGATCCCGTAATACCGGAGCGGGATGCCAAAGGTCACAACATCATGTGGATCGCTGGGCAGAAGGGCCACGATTGCGAGCTCACGGTCATCGAATGCTTCCCTGGATTTGACGACGAACGAAGCAGCATCCGATGCGCTCCACAGAGGTGCTCCAGCGCTGCGTTCTTCGCGATACATCTCGAACACGGCTGCAAACTCCTCTCCGTTGTCGGCATTGCTGAGCATCAGCTCTAAAGCCGAGTCATCGCTTCGGGTTTGGATCAATTCGAACAGCTGTTGCATCAACGGATGGTCGATGGTCGTGGAGACCCGAACAACATTGCCGATCGTTCCGACTGCGGTGACATGAAACCGTCTCCTGTCGGAACGGGCATCGATGACGGCCACGGGCAGTGTCAAGTCCCAACCTGGATGTTGGGCAACGCTGACCGCCAGGTTGCGGAGATCATCGGCGTGGTCTTCGCAAAGCTGCTGGACCCGTTCTCGTTGGCCCATAGCGCCTTAGTGGTGGGGATGCACCGACAGCTCGATTGCCCGGCTTTCCGGACGGCAGAACTCGAGATAGAGGCTTGCAGCGTCTTGCTTGCGGTCTTCCACAATCAGCTTTGAAACCCGATCCCGCCACCAGGTTGAGATCTCTGGTGATCCTCCATTGGTGAGTGGATGGTTCCGGGAATCGCTCATGAAGTCCAATGCTGTTGTTGACGGTTGGGAACGAGGAGACGCTGGTGCATAGGGGCGGAGCCCAGCTTCACCATGGCCATGCCTTTGGGAAAAAACAGGCTTCTGAGCATCAGTTGTTGATCAAACCTGATCTGCTGGGCTGGTTGCAACGCCAGATCAGCGCGCCGTTGCAGGGATGAAGGATCGCGGAGCCTCTGATCGTTGAGGTTGTTGGGTCAGCTGCAACGTTGAGTGCAAGTGCACCAGCTGAACACTGGCTGGTTGTCGGTGACAGCAACGCTTGATCACCGGTGCGCTTCGGAGCATGTGGGACTGCAGCTCTCAGCTGATCCAGTTCCTCAAGTGATGAAGGGTGGCTTTTGATCAGTGTGCACGAAGCTCATCCAATGACGGCCAACTCACTTGTTAGGCAAAACCAAAGATGACTCCAACAGGAAAATAAGCTTGTCAATAGGATTTGATTGACCCGGGGTGTATGGATTATTTCTTTCAAGGCTATAGTGATAAGTGCAAATTTTGCCGACCCATTTTGTATCCTCGCATGAATAAAAATGAAAGCTGAAGTGCGCAATATTGGAGGTTTAAAGCTTGTTCTGGGTTCGTTTTCAATCGCAACGCTGTTAAGTACTTGCTTGCCAGTGCAGTCTGCACTTCCACCTCGATACCAGAATGTTATTGACTTGGAAGCAATGACGAAGTTCATCAAAGATCACCCTAAGGTTGCTAGTTCTCTTGAATCTGTTGATGTTAGAAATGCGACGGTTCGTTTTGGCTCAGGCTGTGTAGTTGTCTTTAAGCGAGAAGGGCCAATCGTGATTGGTCCCGCTGGTCAGTTGATTTTTAAGGAGTCTGATTGTCCTGTTGATTAGCATTCTTGTCTTGCAGGCTCGAAATAGCATGTTGGCTTAAATGTTATAAATTAGATTGATTAAAAATCTCTGTAATGAATGATCAAAAGAAAAAACGTATTAGGCGGTTTTTGGCTTTTGAAATTGTTTTGATCAATGGTTTCTTGCCTCCTCGTAGTGGCAATAGATCTCGGGCATTCTGCAAACAGGATGATCTCAGTTGCTGATGGTTTTTCTGTATTCAGCGTATTGATACCGTCTCGAGGGCATCGCTATCAAAGGAATGGTTAAGCGTGAAGCCTGTTTTCCATCTTTGGCTGCGTTTTAAGCGCAAAGAGCTTCCACAGGCAACCATTCGAAAACGATGAATGTTTTTGCAGGGTCAGGGTCTTGGCCTGAAGGTTGGCCACTAATTGCTTTCGGCATGAGAGCACATGTGCTGAATTGTTGATCGATTCGAATTCAACCAACAATACGGGCGATTTTGTGGAAATTTGGGCATTATGAAGAGATGGTGCATCCAACTGATGCCTCTTCGATCCCTGGAGTCAACATGACCATTCATGCAGACACTGTTCGCCGCATCTTCTCGCCTCTTGAGTCAGGTGATGGAGAAAAGTTTTTTGAGTGTGTTGCAGAGAATGTTGACTGGACAGTGGAGGGCACTCACCCACTCGCCGGACACTATCAATCAAAGAACGAGTTTTTCACCCATACTTTTGCAAGGCTCAACACAATTCTTCAAGAGGGCACTCAGCTGCATGTCCAGAATGTGCTCACTGATGGTGACTGGGCGGTGGTGGAGTTGCGCTCCTATGCCTTCGCTAAAAGTGGAATGCGATTTGACAATCGCTATTGCTGGGTTGTGCGATTCAACGGCGAGACGATTGTGGAAGTTAGAGCGTATCTTGATTCAGCACTTGTCCAACAACTGATCGATGAGAATGAGGCGCATGCCTAAGTTCACGGTCTAGTACTGAAGGGAAGTTCGTTAACAAAACGCGTATTCACAATGCCGCATGGTGGTTGAGAAGGCGAATGACTCGCCTTCTGGTTTATTTTTAAGTGGTCATCAATCTTCCATCCATCAGTACCCGAATCGAACCGCTGCCTTCTAATTCAGCAGCAGCGTTTTGGCATCAACGATCGCTCCAACGATTGCTAAGGCACCGATCGTTGAAGATGGTGAACTAGGACCACTGTTGATCACACACCGTGCCCCAAAGCGCAGAACAACCCTTCAGCCAAGAAAGCATCCATGACAAGTTCTGGATCAGAACCAGTCTCCGGTCAACAAACGGAGAAGACCTTGGATCCAATCGTCCTGGAGCGATGTCGCGATCTGGTGGGATTGCTTTTCCCATGGGACATGAACCGGGCACTGGAACTGGCCTTGCTTAAGACCTTCTGTTTGCCTTCGATTTCAGGCTTACTGCACCAGACCGGTGAGTTTGAGCAACGTCCTCGTAAGCGTTACGACGACACAGCCTTAATCGTGGCAGAACTGGTGCGGCTTGGTCCTGATACCCCTAGGGGGCAAGCCATCATCCAACGCCTCAATCGGATTCACTCCACCTATGCCATTCGCCAGGAGGATTACGCCTATGTGCTCTCCGGCTTCGTGGCCGAACCGATTCGCTGGATCGAGAGTTACGGCTGGAGAGCTCTTCACCCCCGAGAGCAAGAGGCTTTGTTTTTGTTCTGGGATCATGTGGGCAGCCTGATGAACCTTAAGCAACGTCCACGCAGTTTGCGGCAAATGATGGAGCTCAATCAGCGCGCCAATGTTGAACTATTTGCCAGCGCTGAAAGCAACCAGCGCGTCGCAGAAGCCACGGTGGCCATGTTGCTGGCTCCGTGGCCTGCAGTGTTGCACCGATGGCTTCGTTCCATCATGCGCAGTTTGTTAGAACCAGAAACGCTCAGCAGTTTGAACTGGCCGCCCGCTCCGGAGTGGCAGATCCAAGCCGTGCGCGTTGTGCTCCATTGCCGCAGCTTAATCCTCTGCACAGTCCGACGTGTCTGGGCTCCCAAGCGAAGACGCTTTTTCTCTGAGAGACCAACGATCAGCTACGGCCAACATTTCACAATGGAACAGATTGGACCACCTTCACTGTTGCCAAGGCTGAATCGTTCCAGGCTTGGTGATGACTAATGGCAGCTAATCTACCCATTCCTTCTTATCGCAAAACCTACCAGTGTTGGGGACGATTTGACTCAGCCTTAATCTCTCTTTGATCCTTGGCTTTGGCGGTTATTTTTCATCCAGTAGAGATCACTTCGCACAAACAATTGGCTCTCTCCCACCTTCCGAATTAGAAGCTGTGAGGCCAAGACTGGCTTGACGATCTAGTGCTTCATCTGATTGAGAAAACGACGGCTTCGTTCCTCTTTTGCCTGAGTGAAGAACGTGGTTGAGTCGCTCAATTCCACCACCCGGCCTGCGTCCATGAACAACACCCGGTCGGCCACTTCACGGGCGAATCCCAGTTCATGGGTCACGACAATCATCGTCATGCCATCGGCAGCAAGCCGGCGCATTGCATCCAGTACTTCTTTGACCCTTTCGGGATCAAGTGCACTGGTGGGCTCGTCAAACAGCATCAGCTCTGGATCCATGGCCAGCGCTCTGGCAATCGCTACCCGTTGTTGCTGTCCCCCACTCAGTTCAGCTGGATATTTCATCGCTTGATCGGCGATGCCCATCTGTGCCAGCAGACCGTGAGCCCGTTCTTCTGCGTTGATTTTGCCGATCTTTTTGACCCGGATCGGCGCGAGGGTGATGTTGTCGAGGATTGAGAGATGCGGAAACAGATTGAATTGTTGGAAGACCATTCCCACCCGGCGTCGAATCCGTCGGATCTGGCGTTCATCTTGATCCGTATCCAGCGGGATGCCGACGATCTCCAGCTGCCCGGAATCGATCGCTTCAAGTCCGTTGAATGTGCGAATCAGCGTGCTTTTGCCGGAACCGGATGGCCCCATCACCACCAGCACTTCGCCGTGCTTCACGCTGAGGTCCACCTGATCGAGGGCTTTTTGTGACCCGTTGAAGCTTTTGGTGATTGATTGGGCTCTGACAGCAATGGTCATGAGGGGATGGCTGAAGTGGCGGATGAGGGGCCCTGACGTTCAAGCTGGCGAGCCATGAGAGCCATAGCGGTGCACACCAGCCAATACAACCCTGCAAGCCAGATGTAGGTCTCGAGGTGCCGGCCGATATAAGCCGGATTGGCCAGAAGGCTGCGGCTGATTCCCAGCAGCTCCACCAGACCAAGAATGGCCATCAAGCTGGTGTTCTGAAGCAGGCCTATGGCTTGATTGGTGAGTGCCGGCACTGCCACTCGCAGTGCCTGGGGGAGCAATACCAGTCGTTGGATCTGCCATGGGCCCAGCCCCAGTGCCGCAGCCGCCTCGAGTTGGGTGCTTGGGATGGCCTGTAAACCTCCACGAACATCCTCGGCTACATAGGCGGCTGCGAAGAGTGCGAAAGCCAAGACGGCTCGGAGCACACGATTGATCTCGATCTCGACCGGAAGAAATAAGGGAAGTAGCAGTTGCCCAAAAAAGAGCACGGCAATCAACGGAACGGCTCTCAACCCATCGATGTAAACGCGGCAGAGATGGCGTGGCAGGGCCAGTTTGCTTCTGCGCCCCAGAGCCAGGAGGATTCCCCAAGGCAGAGCCAGTAAACCGCTAAAGCCCGTCAGCATCAGCGTCAGGGTCAGACCACCCCAGTTCCTTGAGGTCACCGCCTGCAGCCCTGCTCCTCCAGCGAGCAAGACCAAGCCAATGGGCAGCATGGCGAGCCAGCCCCATGAGAGCGCTAAACCACTAATGCGCCATTTGGAGGCGATTAGTGGTCGAAGCAAGGTGACTGCCGTTATCAGGCAGAGAAGAGCAAGCCAAAGTAAGGGTCTCCAGCGCTCGTTTTCGGGATAGGCCCCAACGGCGAACAGCGGCAGATTCTCTGTAATGACAGACCAGTCAGCTCCGAGAATTAGCCAGGAGCCCGTTGACCAGATGATCCAAGCAATCACGGCCAGGATCACCACGCTGAGCAGGGTTTGGAGTGGATGACGTCTTGCCTGGAGAAGTCGCTTCCGATACGTAGTTCGGGACCCGCTCATCAGTTCCCAGGCTGTTCCGTTGGTGAATTGAACAGGTTGAGTGCGGACATCAAGAGGGCAACACCGAACAGTGTCCCCAGCGCCCAGAGGCTGTCGAAAGGCCACTCCACTACCAGTAGAACACCAATGAGGCTGGTGAGTAAGCCATCAATGATGCTGAGACCGCGGACTGGACCGGATGCACTGGCACCGGAGGCAAGCTCCATCACACCTTCAACGAGCAGCAAGATACCAGCAAAGAGGGTGAGGCTGACTTCACTATCGATTGGATCAACCAGGATGAAGATTGCGCCGCCGACGTACAGCAGTGCCGACAGAACACGAAACAGTTTTCCTTGGTTACTGGTTTCATCACCCAGTCGGAGAAACTGACCGATACCAGCGGCGAATGCGACACCACCAAGTCCGATTGTGAGAAGCGTGGCTGATGCAAATGGCAGCAAAATCGCCGCAACTGCGGCGATCATCAGCAGCACTGCGGCGATGCGACGGGAATTCATGGGCCGAGAAGTGATTCGTGGATGTTACGTCCGTTGTGCTGGATGAACCACGATTCGATTGAGCAGCTGCATCCCTCCGTTGATCAGCAGATTGAGGGCCAGAAAGCTCAGCAGAAGAATCAGAAATCCTTCGATGGCACGGCCGGTCTGGGTGATTGTCGTATCACTCACGGCATAGAGATCGGCATATCCAACAGCGATTGCCAAAGTGCTGTTTTTGGCCAGATTCAGATATTGACTGCTGAGTGCGGGAAGAATTGCCGGTAAAGCCTGGGGCAAAACAACTCGTCTCAGTCCAAGGGCTTCGCCGATGCCAAGGCTGCGGAAGGCTTCCCATTGTCCCCGCGGTACCGAGTCGAGCCCACCACGAACCACCTCAGCGATTGCTGCACCAGTGAAGACACTCAGACCCACCAGAACGGCAGAGAATTCCACGCTCAGAGTGAGCCCCAGGATGCTGACGCCCTGATTCGACAGACGTATAAGAGCACCAATGGGAGCTAAAGGCTCAGAGGGAAGCCCTAAAAAAGCCACGAAATACCAGAACAGCAGCTGCAAGAGCAGTGGAATCTGGCGGATCAAGCCCACATACAACCCCGCGAGCTGACGCAACAGAGGATTGAGGCTGCGTCTGGCTGCGCCAGCACCAACACCAAGCACTGTCGCAAACACGATGCTGCAGGCAATCACCCGAAGGCTGTTCAGCCAGCTCACCAGCAGAGCCCAGGCTGTGCTGTCACCAGGTTGGTAGGGAAGTGTGTGTTCGCTGAGTGCAAATCCTGCTGGTTGCCACAGCCATTCAAAGCTCAGGCCAAGTCCTGTGCGGATCAGATTCACGGCCAGGTTGTTAACCAGAATTCCCACAAGGGTGAGAACCACAACCACCAGGAGTAGTTCCAGCCAGCGAGATCGCTGCCGTTTCATTGGAATGGAGGTGCAGTGATGACGCCCCCATCGCGATGGAGCTGATTGAGACCCCGTGGGATGGGAACAGCGCTATCCGGTCCCAGATGTCGGTTGTAAATCTCGCCGTAATTTCCAGTAGCCCTGATCACGTTCACCACGAAATCATTACTGAGCCCAAGCTTGGTGCCTAGATCGCCTTCGATGCCAAGAAATCGTCTCAACTTTGTGAGATCGGGATTCTCGCGGGCTTCCTGCAGCTTGTCGTCCACGTTGGCTTGAGTGATTCCCATTTCTTCAGCAGTGATCAGGCCATAAACCACCCAGCGCATCGCATCGGAAAGCCGTTGATCTCCACCGGATGACAAGGGAGCTAGCGGTTCTTTGCTGAGAACGTCCGTCAGAATTTCATGCTCTTCAGGTCGCTCGAAGCCCGAACGGGCTGATGCCAGCTGGGACCGGTCTGAGGTCATTGCCTGGCAGCGTCCTTGGAGATATCCAGCAACCACCTGGTTGAGATCCTGGTACTTGATCGGTTTGTAGGGAAGTCCGAGTGATTGGAATGCATCGTTGAGGTTCTGTTCGGTTGTGGTTCCAGAGCCCACACAGATTGACTGACCTTTGAGATCTGCAAGGCTGCGGATTCCGCTGTTCTTCCGCACCAATAATCCCTGCCCATCGTGGAAAACCACGGGTGCAAAGGTCACGCCATTGCCTCCTGAGGCATCACGGCTGAGGTTGAAGGTTGTGTTTCGGGAGAGAAGGTCGATTTCACCGGTTTTCAACGCTGTGAATCGTTCCGGCGCCGTTAACGGCCTGTATTGCACCTTGTTGGGGTCACCCATGATCGCTGCAGCAAAGGCCTTGCAGAGATCCACATCCAGGCCGGCATAGCGGCCATCTCTCTGAAGAAAGCTAAAACCTGGGATCTTGCCGCTGACTCCACAACGCAGTTCACCTCTCTTCTTAATCAGGTCAATTCGGGAAGCGCTGCCTTCACCGAGAGATGCGCAGGCTGACATTGCCAGGCCGATGGAAAGGAGAGCAACAAGTGAACGGCGCTTGGTCATGCCAGTGGTCTGTGAGGGGCAATTTTGTCAGAGCTTCGAGTGTTCTGAGATCAATCTCTGCCTTCTTTGGCAAGAATCTCTACGGTCAAGAGGATGTTGAACAACTACCGAAAGATGTTTCGGTTACGAACGAGATCGCTCTTTGCACTGCTGCTTGTCATCTCAGCTGTTGGTTCTCCTGTTTTGAGTTGGCAGCAGTCTGATCGACAGGCATACAACAACAAGATGGCACTGCTCAAAGTAATGCTGGAGGGTGCCAGGCAGCGTGCTGTAGAGAAAATGATCTTCAGACACTTTGTTTGGTAATGAGCATTGGCAATGATGTGACCGAGCGCTACCTGCAGGAGCATCCAAGCGACGAGCTGATTAAGCAGCGCTTAAAAGGAATGCGCAATGACTTCACTGCCTGCCTTGGTTTGCTTTACAACAACAATCCTTGAATCAGTTTGATGAATGGGCTCCAATGGCAGTCCTCAAGGCTTCTGCATGTCAGCCATGACTTCCCTCTGGCTGAGATCCAATTCGTTCGAACAGATTAAGACTTTCCTCATTCAATCCCAGCACCTCAACATTGGACCCACCTTGCTGAAGCTTGCGAATGACCTGGTTCAGTGCACTCACACCGCTTTGATCCCAAACATGAGCTGCAGACATATCAATCGTGATCTGATTGGGGTGGTCATGCATGTCAAACCCCTGCAGAAAATAAATCTTGCTGACAAAAAACAACTGACCGCTCACGACATAGCGACGCATCTCCTCATTCACATCCTCTGACTCAACGCGAATCACCTTGGCAACCTTGCGGCTGAACAGGATGCCTGCCAGAGCGACCCCAGCAATCACCCCAAGCGCCAGGTTGTGGGGTGTCGTGAGCATGGTGACGGCGAAGGTCATCAGCATCACAGCTGTATCGCTTTTAGGGATGACTCGGATGCTGCGAAGTCCAGCGATATCAGCTGTGCTCACTGCGATGCTGATCATCACCGCCACCAGCGCCGCCATGGGAATCTGTTCGAGCCATGGCCGACCCAGCAGAATCATCGCCAGCAGACTGACCCCTGAAAAAAGTGTGGACAGTCGGGTGCGTCCGCCGTTGTCGATGTTCATCACCGACTGACCAACCAAGGCACAGCCCGCCATACCGCCAAAAAGAGAGGACACGATGTTGGCGATGCCCTGACCTCTGGCTTCCACATTTTTGCTGGAGTTGCTGTCAGTGCGGTCGTCGAGGATGTCCTGGGTCAGGAAGGTCTCCATCAGGCCGACCAGTGAAATGGCCAGTGCTGTCGGCAGCACGATTCCCAGGGTCTCGAGATTGAAGGGCACCTTGAAGTTGTCAGGCGAACCAAAGGGCCAGCTCGGCACCGGTAGTCCGGTTGGAAGGTCGCCAAGGCTGCTGACGGTGGGGATATCGAAGTTGAAACCGATTGAGATCCCCGTCAAAACAATGATGGCCACGAGTTGTGATGGCACCAGTCGTGTCAGGCGCGGCAATCCGTAGATGATCACCAGACCCAGCAGCACCAGTCCCCAGATGATTGGCAGCTGATTGCCGTGAGGCAGAAGATCATGGGCATGGCCGCTCACCTCCGTCGTTTCTCCGAAGTGCAAGTTGATGCCCAGCTGGGGAAACTGTGCCTGGAAGATCAGCAGTGCCAGTGCGTTCACAAAGCCGCTGAGCACCCCAAGCGGCACAAAACGCATCTGGTAGGCCAGACGCAGCCAGCCCCAGAGAATCTGCAGGATTCCTGTCACGACCCCCGCGACCAGGAGGTAGGTCAATCCCAGCCCTTCACCGCGCGCCTCTCCGGTTGCGACAAGACCGGTCATCAACAGCGCTGTGGAGCCGGTGGCTGAGGTGATCATCGCCGAGCGCCCACCCACGAAAGCGATCGTGATTGAAAGCAGGAAGGCACCAAACAGGCCGACCTGCGGATCCACTCCGGCAATGCCGGAGAACGCAATCGCCTCCGGAATCATCGCGAAGGCCACGACGAGACCTGACAGCAGATCCTTGCTTGGGTTACCGAAGCCGAGATTCAAGTGCCGGGGCACGGATCCTGAGGCCATCAATCATCTGTTGAGTGCTGGGACCGTAGTTCAGAGCGGTGGCAATCGTCCTTGCGGATCCAGTTCGCTCTTGAGTTGGCGCAGTTCCGGTAACCACTCGCCGAAGGCATCAACCAGTTCGCTTTGGTGGCTGGGCAGGTGGTCATGCAGCTGCGCGAGATGCACCCCAGGGCATGTCGTGCTGAAGTCTTTACTCACCTGATGCATCCACTGAAGGCTCTGTTGTCGCTCGGCTTGATCTCCTGGAGTCCAGGCCGCTGTGATCCAGGGTTTCCAGACGGAGTCTCGGTGGATGAACGATGTGCTCCTGCGGCCGATTCTTGTTGTCGCACCACCCAGCTGCTGAGCACTGATGCGGCATCCGCGATGCGGTCTCTCCTGCATCCGCGAGCTCAGGAGCTGCATCAACGGCCCTGCCTCCGGCCCCATAGCTGGCCCCAACCGTGCGACCACTTCGCTGTGAAACGGTATGGAATCAGTGGTTTCAGAGGCGAGACGGCCAAAAGTCGGTTGCTCAAGTTGATCCATGCAGTGTTGGATCACAGCCTGCTGACCTGTTCCAAGGATGGGGTCAAGGTCTTTCAGCGTTTGTGGTGTGGGCTGTTCGGAGCTGCAGTCCACCGCATAGATCTCCAACCTGTCGCCCCAGTTCCACTGCAGGCTGCAGGTTTCAGGCCAGCCCTCCGCGATGTTGATCAGCTCTGGCAGTTGTGACGGATCGATCAAGCCATGGCGTACGCGCAGCGGTTGGCGTCGTTGCGTGCGCAGACGTAGACGCGTCACGACAGCCAGGAAAGCGGATGCACCCATCAGGCCCCGCCAGCGGTGGTCACCCTCTGTTGTTTGATCCTTCTGAAGGGCAAAGGGCACACCAGACCCCCAGATTCCCTCGATTGCGGTGATGGAATCCAGAGCAAGTCCTTGCAAGCGGCTCAGGGGACCCATCCCTCCTGTGAGGATGAAGCCGCTTCCGGTCAGGCCGGAGAGTCCAATGGGAATGCTGCGCTCAGATGCTCGCAAGCTCAGCAGCAGCTCGCCCATCGTCAGACCGGTGCCGAACTCGACCTCCATGGAGTCCTGGTGATAGCTGACTTCCCGATGTCGTCGCAGATCCACGGTCCAGCAGCCGTTGCCTGCGCAGCGACTGGTGCTTCCTCCTGAGCAAACCCGCAGGGGTGTTGAGGCGAGCGGTTGCAACATCAGCTGTTTCAACAGCTCCGGCCCGGGAGTCAGGCAACCGAGGGTTTTTGCGTCACTCGCAAGCGGATTCATGGTCTTTGTTTTACGGCCGCGAATAGGTTTGATACAGATGCACCGCACGTGTGACCCAGCAGACCGTTGCTCCTGCTGCAACCAAACATGGAGTTCTGATCTGTGGTCATGGCAGTCGCAACCGGTTGGCGGTTGCCGAGTTTGAGGGGCTGGCCAACGGACTCAAAGAGCGTCTTACGGGATTGCCGGTCGAATATGGGTTTCTGGAATTCGCACGGCCCATCCTGAGAGATGGTCTGGAAAGGCTGCGCGAGCAGGGCGTCGTCAAGGTGCTTGCCGTGCCGGCGATGTTGTTTGCCGCCGGACACGCCAAGAACGACATCCCTTCCGTTCTCAACACGTACAGCGCTGAAACCGGACTGGAGATCGACTACGGCCGTGAACTCGGCGTGGACAGGCTGATGATCGCCGCGGCAGGAGCTCGGATTCAGGAGGCTCTGAACAGGACATCCAGTGTTGACCTCTCCGACACCATGCTTGTGGTTGTCGGACGTGGTTCCTCCGATCCGGACGCCAATTCCAACGTTGCCAAGGTCACCAGGATGTTGGTGGAGGGTTTTGGCTTCGGCTGGGGAGAAACCGTTTATTCGGGAGTCACGTTTCCACTGGTGGAACCCGGGCTGCGTCATGTGGTGAAGCTTGGGTTCAAGCGCATCATCGTGTTTCCCTATTTTCTGTTTTCCGGAGTGTTGGTCAGCCGCATCCGGCAACACACCGAACGGGTTGCGGACGACCATCCGGATATTGACTTTGTCAACGCCTCCTACCTGGGTGATCACAGCTTGGTTCTGGACACCTTCATGGAGCGGGTTCAGGAGGTGATGGGCGGTGAAGCCCCCATGAACTGCTCTCTCTGCAAATACAGGGCTCAGGTACTGGGTTTTGAACAGGAAGTGGGCCTTGACCAATCAAGTCATCACCACCACGTCGAGGGGCTTACGGAAGCTTGCGCTCTTTGTGAAAGGGAGTGCACCGGAGTTTGTCAACCCGACGGCATTCCAATCCCTGTGGGCGGTGTCCACCCTCACGACCATGAGCATGCCCACGGTCACAGCCATGACCATCAGAGCCATGAACATCACAGCCATGACCATGGGCATCATCCCTACCCCCACGCTGAACACCCGCTTGGGCCAATCACGCTGCGTCGGCTCGTATCACAGCAGGCGACCGAGCCTCAAACCTGAAGCAATTCAGTTGAAACGACGTGCTCAGACGTCTCTGTCTTACCTGAGTCTTGTGAGACTAAGCTGTATAAGCGTGGCTGATGTGTCGCTGGAGTGTGGAGAAAGGTCCGGCTTTTCCACAGGTTCAGGATGGTTTTCCACTGCCATTTCCTGTGGTCAGTCGCTTTGGGGCTGAAGCTGTGGTTTTGGACTCCGGTGCTTTTCGTGACTTGACAGCAGCCCCCGCTCAACCACTGACTTGTGATCTGGATTCTTTTTGAGGGGCAATCCTCTGCGCCGCAATGAGTCTCGTTTGAGATCAGTATTCGGCGGCAGTCTGTTCAGCGCTTTGACGATCGACCCCTTTGTGTGGCTTTCTGTTGCTTGAACTGGGACGCTGAAGCGCGGATGAATCGCAATCACCTGCAACGCTGCATGGATTCGCAGCAGGCCTTGTCCGCTGATGGTGAATCACCATTCGTGAGCCTTGAGGCTGAAATCCCTGAGGTTCTCTACCAGGGCCTGAAAGCCTTCATCGGATCCAATCCGGCCTGGGATCAATACCAGGTGATGAGCTCGGCGTTGGCGCAGTTCCTGTTCCAGAACGGCTGTTCCGAGCGCGCTGTCACCGAGCGCTATCTCGATGATCTTTTCAGTCGCTCCCAGGCGTAACGGCCGCCTGGCAAGCCCTGCGGGTGATCGCCATCATTGTGAGTGTCGGGCTTTGCCAGCCTGAACTGGGCCAACAGGCTCCATCCACCACCAGCACGTTGGGACAGCGCCAGAGACGGTTCCAGCGATCAACAACGCTGTGTTCCTCACTGGCTCCCATGGCCGCTCCTCCGACCTCGTGGATGTAGTAACCGGGAGGAGGTGCATCCTCCTGAGCGGCGAGGGCCTTGCCAACAAGAGGCTTCACCAGCGGAAGGTGGAGTTGATCTGCGAGTGAGGTTGATACACCCCCGGCAACGTTGATGCAGTCCTCAATCGTGTCCTGCATGTCTCGCACCATGGCGTTTTCGTTAGCTCTCCACCGGCAGCTGATGTGGGGCATCGGTACGTTCAGTGGATCGCAGCGTTCGGAGAGGCAAACCTGATTCCTGATGTCTGAAAGCACCTCGCCGTGGCCGATCAGAAAGCCAAGTCGCCTGTCTGGATTGCGTTTGAGCCACCAGGGTGGATCGAATCGGTTGATGGCCCCCCAGATTCCATAGCCGCGTAGAAAGGGGCGACCAGCGCAGACCTCTGGGGCATTGCCGAACGGTAAAAAGAAGCTGCCTGCTCCTGAAAGCGTGCTGGATGGGTCGGATTGCTGAGCCGCACCGCGTCCGGTTTCGCTGGCGACCGAGAAGAACCGACAGCAGGACACGTGGTCCATCACCCCCTTCCCAAGGAGGCCAGAGGGATCATTGAACCCACCGGATATTGCCTGTCTCTCGGACTGCAACAGAAAGCGGAGCGTGGCGATCGTTGAGGCGCAGACCACAACAAGATTGCATTCCAGTCGCTGACGCTCTCCAGTGCTGCGATTCACCACAACAACAGCGCTGGCTCGTTCGCCTGCTGGATCCATGTCCAGCCGTTCCGCCATGGAATTGGAGAGAATTTCCACCCGACCCGTGGCGAGAGCACGTTGAAGGCTGGAGCCATTGCTGCTCGATCTCGGCCAGAGGGAGGTCTCACTGCGTTGGTGGGCCTCAAATCCCCGTGAATGAATGAAGGGGATGCCGCGTTCCTTGGTCAGCAGCTCTCGGAACCGCTCCTCCTCAGGCATGAACGGTATCGCCGGTGCTGTCCGACCATCAGGGAGCTGCTCAAGACCATCCCGCCCTCCACGGACTTCAAACAGCTGCTCGAGTGCGCTGTAGTGAGGGTCGAGATCGGCATGAGTGATGGGCCAGTTCTGGCCGTACCCATCCTGATCAGCGCCTTGGAATTCGTAGTCAGAGAGCCGCAGAGTGATGCCTCCCCAGGTGAGACTGCGGCCGCCAACCTGCCGGCCCTGCGTCCACAGAAAGGGTTGATCATCCGGTGTGCTATAGGGGTACTGGCGCTCATCTGCGTACAGGTCGGGATTCTGTTTCCAGTAGCCGGGGTGTCTGGCCTGACGTCGGTGGCGTCCGCTGAGCAGACCCTCGGCTCGTTTGACGCTGTTGCCCGGTTCTCGGCCGAAGGCTTCAGCGATCGATCGATTCGGACCTGCTTCCACAACCAGAACCCGGAGTCCTGCTTCAGCGAGGGTCATTGCGGCCACCCCGCCTGTGGCACCTGACCCAATCACAATCGCTTCGAACGGATTCAAAGGCACAGCATCACGATGACCAACAGATAGTTTCCGATGGGCACTGCAGCTCTGGCCAATGACCATGACTCCCCGCATGGTTTTGGCCATGACGCGCTGGGTTGGGGGTTGCCTTGCGGTTCTGCTTCACGTCGATTCTGCGAGAGCTGGTGTGAATGTCTGTGCCTCTGACAGGTGTCATTAAGATGATCGGTGAACCTGCTGCGAGTCAGCAGATCAGATGGAAAAGATTCCTGGTTTGATTCAGTCAGCCGTTGAATCAGTGGAAAATGCTTGATTCAGGCGTGCTTATTTCGTGAATAGTGATGACTTTTTACCTAATATTAGCCATTAAATTTTTGTCGCTTATGGAGGCTGTCAGCATGAATTTCGCCTGCAATATCGGGTCGATCTGCAACAGGAGTGCTGCTTTCATCAGCAACATTTTGAATTCGCTTTCCCAACGCAGGCATTGCGTTTAAAGCAAGCCGTTTGCCGACTTGAGATCAGCAAATTCAATAAAAAAGCTCCGCTTTCACGGAGCTCTTGAATGTGGTGGCGGGGGGGAGATTTGAACTCCCGACCTTCGGGTTATGAGCCCGACGAGCTACCAGACTGCTCTACCCCGCGTCGGCCTTTTAATCATACAACTTGGTGATCGAAGACACCACTAAATTGTGGTCAGGAGGTGCGCAGCTCACCCTCCACATCAAGATGAACACCAGGGTTGAGGATCAGCAGCTGCTCCTCGAGTTCCTTCAGTCCACTGGGCGTCATCCAGTCGAGCTGACGCAGCAGATGCAGAGCCACGGCCTGTTTGGCTCGTCTGGCGCCATCTTCAGCCTTGATGGCCACGCCCAGGCCTTCACCTGTTCGGCTCAGGCACTGAATCCCTTCGGCACCCCCTTTGCTGATCACCTGATGATGGGACCGTCGCATCAATTCCGTATCGAAGCGCCCCTCTCCAGCCACCAATTCGGGGTAGGCCAGCATCGCCCGGCTGATCTGTTCCAGTTCCGCATGGGCAGAAGATCCGAGATGGGCGAACAGCAGCGCCATCTGATCAAGCTGAAGGCGCAGTGTGGGTGCGCCGCAGTCATCGCGTTCAGCAACCAGTTCATCCGGGGGCAGTCCAAGCAGTTCCGCCACTCGCCGTGAAATCTCCTGCTGCAGAGGGTGATCTCCCTGGAGGTAGGTTTCGATCGGCCATCCCATTTTTCGGGCTGTGATCAGAAATGCTGCATGCTTGCCCGAGCAGTTGTGTTCAAGAGGGCTTGAACAACCCGAAGGAACGGGGCACTGCAGGTTGCTGCTCTCCAGCTCCGCATTCCACAGCATTCTGAACGCTTCACGCGCATGAACAGCTGTGCCTGAGTGGGACCCACAGCTGATGGCGATGCCACGTTCACCACAGCTGTAGGTTTCGGATGCGCCGCTGCTGATCAGTGGCAGCGCTTGGAAGGGTTTGAGCGCCGAGCGAATGAAGGTTTCGAAGTCTGGTTGTCCGGCTCTCATCAGCACACGGCCGCGGCTGTCGCAGACAACGGCATGCACAGTGTGGGTGGATTCGATCGAGGACCCTCGCCGCAGCCGGACTTCCAGAGGCGCTGTACTCAGGGAGCGCGCCGAGCCGCGGTAACCCGATGGGATCGACATGCCCTGATGATTCTGTGCTTCAGAGAGCCTGACAGATGCTGGCTCCACCCAGCATCAGGCCAGTGACAAGGGCCATCGCCCTGCCAAGGCGGCCGAGGATCGGTCTGACTTCATGCTGAGCGAGCAGGAGATCACGTTCCCTCCAGGACACTGGTTTTTCCCACACCTGGCCGTCGTACCAGCCAGATTCCTCGTATTCCACTTTTTCGGACAACAGGCGTTTGTGGACATAGGTCCAGCCAAGCCACTGTCTGACCAGCAGCAGCATCGGCATCACAAGAGCACCAACTCCTCCGGCCAGCAGCAAACGCACTGGATCGTGGCGCAGAGTCCAGCTGCCACTGGCCACCAGAACGGTGATCGGTGCAATCAGCAACCAGCTGATCAGCAGGGCCCTGTCCAGAGAAACCTGCGCTGTGCAGGGCCAGGCAAAAAACCAGGAACGACTGAATTGAGCAAATTCCTCCTGAGGTCTCTGCTCAGGTGGAACAGGGCAGGGGATGCTCGATGCCATGCCGGGCTGCCTGTCAATCGACAACAACTTTGGACGTTAGGTAGGGACGACGTTCCCCGTGACTCCAAAATGCTTCAAGGTCGTAGTAACTACGTTCACCCGGCTGGAGCACGTGCACGATAAGTTCGCCGTAATCCAGCAAAGCCCAGCGACCTTCGTTGACTCCTTCCTTGCGAAGGGGGAGTCTGTTGAGCTCATCCTCAATCCGATCCTCAACGGATCGTGCAATCGCTCTGACCTGAACATCGCTTTGGCCGCCGGCAATCACCATCCAATCGGCCAGACTTGAGACCTCATCCACTCGAATGAGCTGGATATCCACCGCCTTACGGTCGTCGCATGCGTCGGCTGCAAGTTCCGCGAGCTGCTCGCTATCCATAGACATTTTCGCTGGTGACGGACTGACGGGATCCTTGTTGCTGCGCCATTTCAGCGCGAGCCTTCCCTGCACTCTTGCGTAATGCTTCCAGCCGGTCTTCGTAGAAGCTGCGTTTTTTCTTCTTTCTCGTTTTTTCGACGAGGTCTTTCAAAGCGCCGCCAAGGCTTTTGTAAGCATTCGGGACGCTGTAGCCAAAACGACAGGCCAGATCGATGGCTCTCTCATCAGCCGAGATCGCATCACGAAGCCGCTTCTCCGCATTGTTCTTCAGGTAGAGGCGGTAACCGGCGAATCCCGACAGACCCAGAGCCATGAACAACAGCAGACCGTCCTGCACCCAGAGTTCGCCGATGGCTCCGCCAAGGCCGATGGCAAGGGCTGCCATTTCCCAGCCATCGCGTGGAATGGTGTCGTTCTGAATCCGGCCCACCTCATGCCAGAACAACAGATTGCGGTGGTCGAGAGCGAGGTTGTCCCAGGCGTCGAGATCAACCTGGATCTCAACCTCGTCCCTGCCGATTTCCTCAAGAGTGATCAAAGCAGGCTCCACGGCAGCAGCTGCCTCAACGAACACCCAGCTCTGCATCTCCGGGGGGAGCAACCCTTTCAGACGCTGGAGCTCACTCATGATTGTCGCTTGTTCTCCTGACCCCCAACGCTAGCGACTGCCAGTCACCTGCCGCTGAACAGTCGCAAGTGGACATGGGGCTGCGTGGGAGACTCAGAAGGTTTGGCCGCTGAGGAGAACGCCCATGCCCCGGCGGAATGATCTTCGTCGCATTCTTCTGCTGGGTTCGGGTCCGATTGTGATCGGGCAGGCTTGTGAGTTCGATTACTCAGGAACTCAGGCGTGCAAAGCACTTCGCGCCGAGGGATATGAAGTCGTACTGGTGAATTCCAATCCGGCGTCGATCATGACCGATCCGGACATGGCGGATCGCACCTATGTGGAACCGCTTACTCCTGAGGTGGTCGCGAGGGTGATCGAACAGGAGCGACCCGATGCACTGCTTCCCACGATGGGAGGTCAGACCGCTCTCAATCTGGCTGTCACTCTTGCTGAGAACGGAACACTGGAACGATTCGGGGTCGAGCTCATCGGTGCCGATCTGCAGGCGATTAGAAAAGCGGAAGATCGTCTGCTGTTCAAGCAGGCCATGGAACGGATCGGTGTGAAGGTCTGTCCTTCTGGAATCGCTTCGTCGATGGAGGAAGCCGAAGCCGTTGGAGCGGCAATCGGGACCTATCCCAGAATCATCCGCCCCGCCTTCACTCTCGGTGGCAGTGGTGGTGGGATCGCCTACAACCCTGAGGAATACGTCTCGATCTGCAAAACCGGAATCGATGCCAGCCCCGTTTCGCAGATCCTGATCGAACAGTCGCTTCTGGGCTGGAAGGAATTCGAACTGGAGGTGATGCGTGACCTCGCCGACAACGTGGTGATCGTCTGCAGCATCGAGAACCTTGATCCCATGGGTGTCCACACCGGTGATTCGATCACCGTTGCCCCAGCTCAGACCCTTACGGATCGCGAATACCAACGGCTGAGAGACCAGTCCATCGCCATCATCCGCGAGATCGGAGTGGCAACAGGCGGAAGCAACATCCAGTTCGCCATCAATCCGGCCGATGGCGAAGTGGTGGTTATCGAGATGAATCCACGTGTCAGCCGTTCCTCTGCTCTGGCGAGCAAGGCCACAGGATTCCCGATCGCGAAGATCGCGGCCCGTCTCGCGGTGGGATACACACTCGACGAAATCCTGAATGACATCACAGGCAAGACTCCCGCCTGCTTCGAGCCGACGATCGATTATGTCGTCACCAAGGTCCCCCGCTTCGCCTTTGAAAAATTCAGGGGCTCTCCTGCGGTGCTCACCACGGCCATGAAATCCGTCGGTGAGGCCATGGCCATCGGACGTTGTTTTGAGGAGTCATTCCAGAAAGCATTGCGCTCACTGGAGACCGGCTTGGCAGGCTGGGGCGGAGATCGAGCTGAGCCGGAAATCACGCCAGCTGAACTCGATCGCTCCCTGCGGACGCCCTCGCCGGAACGAATCCTCTTTGTTCGTGCCGCCATGATTGCGGGACGCACGGATGAGCAGATTCACGCGCTCAGCCGCATCGATCCATGGTTTCTGGCCAAGCTGCGCCTGCTGATCAACACGGAATCGGAACTGTTGAATGATCGGCAGTTGTCGGAAATAAGCGCTGAGGATTTTCTCAGGCTCAAACAGCTCGGATACTCCGATTGTCAGATTGCCTGGTTCACATCGTCGGATCAGCTTGAAGTACGCGAAGCGAGGCTGAAACTCGGCGTTCTCCCCGTTTTCAAGACCGTCGACACCTGTGCTGCTGAATTCGCCTCGTCGACTCCCTATCACTATTCAACCTATGAGCGACGGTGGTTCCATCTGGATGCGGATGGAATCCTGACGATTCAGCCCCCGGCGTCGGAGGTGTCGGAGGACAACAGGCGCAAACTGATGATCCTTGGGGGTGGCCCCAATCGGATTGGCCAAGGCATCGAATTTGATTACTGCTGTTGCCATGCCTCCTTCTCCGCGCAGGATCGTGGCTTCGCCACGGTGATGCTCAACAGCAATCCCGAAACGGTCTCCACCGATTACGACAGCAGTGACCGTTTGTATTTCGAACCTCTCACGTTTGAGGATGTTCTCAATGTGATTGAGGCTGAACGCCCCGAAGGCGTGATTGTTCAGTTCGGTGGTCAGACTCCACTCAAACTGGCGATTCCTCTGCTGCGCTGGCTGAATTCTCCGGCAGGGCAGGCCACTGGCACCCGTATCTGGGGAACGTCTCCCGAATCCATCGATCGAGCTGAGGATCGCGAGCAGTTCGAGGCAATTCTTCGGGAACTTGACATTCGTCAGCCTCGCAACGGCCTTGCTCGCAGCGAACAGGAGGCACGCGCGGTCGCCAGCACCGTGGGATATCCGGTGGTGGTGCGTCCTTCCTACGTGCTGGGTGGTCGTGCGATGGAGGTCGTCTACGACGAGTTGGAGCTCAATCGCTACATGACCGAGGCGGTGCAGGTGGAGCCGGATCATCCGGTGCTTATTGATCAATATCTGCAGAACGCCGTTGAGGTGGATGTGGACGCCCTCTGCGACCGGGATGGTGTGGTGGTGATCGGCGGCCTGATGGAGCACATTGAACCTGCGGGGATTCATTCAGGTGATTCGGCCTGTTGTCTTCCATCGGTTTCGCTCGGTGATGAAGCCCTCAACACCATCCGTTCCTGGACCGAGGCCCTCGCCCTGCGCCTCGAGGTTCAGGGTCTGATCAATCTTCAGTTCGCTGTGCAACGCACTTCCTCAGGCGAAGAGCGTGTCTTCATCATCGAAGCGAACCCGCGCGCATCACGCACGGTGCCATTTGTCGCCAAGGCCACCGGTGTGCCTCTCGCGAAAATCGCCACTCGCCTGATGGCGGGGGAGACCCTTGCGGATATCGGTCTCATTCGCGAGCCCTCTCCGCCACTTCAAGCGGTGAAGGAAGCAGTTCTGCCGTTCAAGCGCTTTCCCGGTGCTGATTCGCTCCTGGGACCTGAGATGCGCTCCACCGGAGAGGTGATGGGGTGGGCTCCACAATTCGGCATGGCTTATGCCAAAGCGGAGCTTGCCGCTGGGGAGGCACTGCCAACCAAGGGCAATGTTTTTCTGTCCACCCATGACCGCGACAAGCCAGCTCTCGTTCCTGTGGCCGAGCGTTTGCTTGCACTTGGTTTTTCGCTCACCGCAACTGCTGGCACAGCGACCACTCTCAATGAGTCAGGTCTTCAGGTGCAACCGGTGCTGAAGGTTCATGAAGGGCGGCCAAACATCGAGGATCTGATCCGTTCAGGAGCTGTACAGCTTGTCATCAACACGCCGATCGGTCGTCAGGCGGCTTATGACGATCGCTACCTGCGGCGAGCCGCGCTGGATTATTCCGTACCCACCCTGACCACGCTTGCCGGAGCAAGGTCAGCCGTCGAAGGGATTGAAGCGCTTCAATCGCAGAAGTTTGATATTCATGCCCTACAGGATGTTCATCGATAGGGCGAGTCCCGGTAAGGTCGCCGAAGTTTCCTTGTCTTTCCGTGACCGTCACCAGTATTCCCGACGTCGCCCCCGGCAGTGACTGCCGGGATGCTTTTCGATCGGCCTATCAGAACCGCTACACCTGGGAGCCAGGATTCGGCGGTTACCGGGGCCGTTGTGTCTGGGAGCAGGGCGACCGGCGCGTTGAAGGACATTTTCAGATCGGCGCTGATCTGAAGGCCAAGGTTGAAGGGATCGAGGATGCCGAGGTGGAGAAGGCGATCGCTTCCCAGCTCTGGGAAGTCGCGATTCACCGTGTCCGTCGTTCCTTCGACCAGGTCCATGGTGCTAACACCTTCACCGCCGGTGACATCACGGACGAGGGGCTGGAAGTCCTGATTGGAGGAAAGGGTGAAGGTGATCGTTACCGCATCAAAAATGATGTGGTGACCATGGTTCACCGACATATTCACGGAACTGTGGTCACGATCCACACCGGCAGCACCACGGATACCGGATCCGGATACCTCAGTCGTCATTACTCCAGCCAATATTCGGATCCTGCCAGCGGCGAGTCCAAGGGGCCCTCCAGCAAGTTCGAGGACACTTTTGTGCCCATTGGGGAAAACGGCAGCTGGGTGCTTGAGCGCCGAGCGATCAGCTCCAAGGATTCCGACGGACATGACACGCTTCAGGTGTTTGAGTTCAACGATCTGGTCGCACTTTGATGTCTGTTTCAGCCGGCAACACTGACAGCTTCGACAGCGTCGTAACCGCGATCAACGGCCCGATCAGTGCCTTTGCCTGGGGATGGCCGACCGTGGGTCTGATTTCGGTCACCGGCATCTTGCTGATGGTCGGACTGAAATTCATGCCGATCCTGCGTCTCTCCTACGGGGTGCGCATGATGCTGGCCCCGTCAGACCCGCGAGCTGAGGGCGACATCAGCTCCTTCCAGGCACTGATGACATCGCTGGCGGCCACCGTCGGCACAGGGAATATCGCCGGTGTGGCAGGAGCGATTGCGATCGGTGGCCCAGGTGCGGTGTTCTGGATGTGGCTGATTGCTTTCTTTGGTATCGCAACCAAATACGCCGAAGCCGTTCTGGCGGTCCACTACCGCGAGGTTGACGAACTGGGGAACCACGTCGGTGGCCCGATGTATTACATCAGCAAGGGCCTTGGACCTCGCTGGGTCTGGCTCGGAGGTGTATTCGCTCTGTTCGGAATGCTGGCCGGCTTCGGCATCGGCAACGGCGTTCAATGCTTCGAAGTCTCCAGTGCTCTTCTCGGTCTTGGAGTACCTCGAGAACTGACTGCCCTCGTTCTTGGGGTGTTGGTCTTTGCCGTGATCATCGGAGGTGTGCGCCGGATTTCAAAGGCCGCCTCAGCGATCGTGCCTTTCATGGCGATCGCCTACGTGCTCGCCTGCCTGATCATTCTCATCGCCAACATCGGCAGCATCGGCGATGCCCTCTCAAGCATTTTCAGCAATGCATTCACCGGACAGGCAGCCGCCACGGGCACGCTGACTCAGGTCATCCTGATGGGATTCAAACGGGGTATTTTCTCCAACGAAGCAGGTCTTGGCAGCGCACCGATTGCCCATGCGGCCGCGCGCACTGATGATCCCGTTCGTCAGGGCACGGTGGCGATGCTCGGCACTTTCATCGACACGATGATCATCTGCACGCTCACCGCACTTGTGATTCTGGTCAGCGGGAGTGCCGGGGGAGGATTGTCCGGGTCAGAGCTGTCGATCGCTGCTTTCAATGAGGCGCTGGACGGTTCGGGCTGGATTGTCACCTTCGGCCTGCTCGTTTTCGCTTTCACCACTGTTCTCGGCTGGAGTTTCTACGGCGAACGCTGCACCGAATATCTGTTCGGTGTGAAGGCGATCCTTCCTTTCAGGGGCGTCTGGGTCGCTGTGGTGGTGATCGGTTCGCTTGTGGGTGATCGAGGTGTGGTGTGGGGTGTTGCAGATACCCTCAACGGCCTGATGGCCATTCCCAATCTGATTGCGCTGCTTCTGTTGTCAGGAACAGTGTTTGAACTCACCCGTCGTTATCACTTCCCCGACACGTCGGAACAATCCGACTGATCGGATGGTCTGCCCCCCCCTTGATGTAGAGCCTCCGCCATCGGCCGGAGGCTCTTTATTGAGGTCGATTGTTGCCGGTCTGTTGCTCGTCAGCTTTGGTCCGGCATCGGGGCGACGTTCTTCAGGCGGTCATTCAGCTGCATGGCCATGGACTGGCGACCAACGGCGAGAACTTTCAGGGTGTCTTCATGCATCCGCAGCTGAGCATCAGCGACCTGCATGCCGCGCACCAATTCCTTCAGATCATCCGGAAGTGCATTGAGGTCATAGCGCTTGCCCTCGAAGGTCAGCACAGGATTTTCTCCGGGTGTTGCGGTCATTGCCATCAAACTGAATCGGCCGCAATTTAGCTGCGTCCATCGCGAATCATCTGGCGTTCGCACAGATCTCGATAGCGACCGTTGTTCGCCATCAGCTGATCGTGGCTCCCTCGTTCGCTGATCTGACCACGGTCGAGCACCACGATCTGATCGGCTTCCTGCACCGTGGCCAGTCGGTGGGCGATCACCAGCACAGTGCGGCCGTGCATCGCCTGGCGCAGCCCTAGCTGCACAGCAGCTTCAGCCTCAGCGTCCAGGGCGCTTGTCGCTTCATCAAGCAGCAGCACCGCGGGGTTGCCAAGAACGGCCCTGGCAATGGCAATTCTCTGCAGCTGACCTCCCGAGACGTTGGTGCCGCGTTCCTCCAGTTTCGTCTCATAGCCATCCGGCAGGGCCATGATGAAATCATGAGCATTGGCCAGACCTGCCGCCTCGATCAGCTGACCGTGACTCGCCGGCCGCCCAAAACGGATCGCTTCCGCGATGCTTCCCGAGAACACGCTCGTTCGCTGGGGTACGAGAGCGATCTGCTGCCTGAGATCCCTTGCTTTCACTTGTGCAAGGTTTTTCCCATCCAGTTCGATCTCTCCTGACTGGGCACAGTTGAAGCGAAGCAGCAGGGAGAACAGCGTGCTTTTGCCTGCACCTGAAGGGCCCACCAGTGCAACCACCTGTCCGGCTTCGATGGTCAGGTTGATGTCTCGAAGCACTGGTTCGCCATTGCCGTAAGCGAAATGGACGCGATGCAGATTCAGGTGACCCTTCGGCCGACCAATCGGCAAGGCCGGATGAGGGTCCGCAGTTTCCTGAGGCTCCTGTTCGATCTGTCGCAGTCGTCGCAGCGAAGCCTGTCCCTGCTGAAATTCATTGAAGTTGTTGGTGACATGGGCGATGGGGTCGATCAACACCACCAGGCCTGTGAGGTAGCTGCTCAGGCCGGCAATGCTCAGACCATCGTTCTGAATCCTCCAGGCGGCCAGCCCCAGCACGGAGAACAGGCCCACCACTTCGATCATGCCCACCACCGGATGCTGCAGCGCCACAAGGCTGTACGTGCGGTGCCTGGCCTGACGATGCTGATCAATCTCGTCTTCAAATCGACCTTGAAGCCAGGGCTCCGCTGCAAATGCCCGTACGAGCGGAAGGCCCTCGATGGCTTCTCCGAGCAAACCGGCCAGTTCGCTCACTTTTTTCTGACTGCGTTCGGTGGCCGCCATCACCCTGGCGCCGAACAGGCTGATCAGCCAGATGATCAACGGTGCGAGCAGCAGGATGGAAGCCGTGAGTTTCCAGTCCAGCCAGAGCATGTACCCAAGCACTGCCAGCAGCTGGAGCGCACTGGGAAGTGTGTCGTGAATCGATTTGTACAGCACTTCACTGACACGATCGGCGTCTTCAGTCAGTCGGTAGGTGAGATCGCCTGCTGAGAGCTTCTCCAGTGCTCCCAGTTCAACAGTCTGCAGACGACGGAACAGATCGCTGCGCAGGGTCTTGCTCACCTGCAGAGCTGGTCCTGCCAGCAGTGAGTCCTGACCGAACTGAGCCAGTTTCTGGATCGCGAATATCAGCACGCCCTGCCCGATCAACCCGAGCACCCTCCCGAGATCTCTCGAACCCAGTGCGGGAAACAGGGAACCGGCAAGGTTGAGCAGCAACAGAAAGCTGCTCACATAAATGAGCATGCAGACCAGCCCGAGGCTCAGTTGGGGCAGATGCGGACGCAGCAATGGCAGCAGCCTGCGGAATCCTGCCTCGGAGGTTTTCAGCATCGCGTCACACTATCAATGCTCTTTCGTGATCTCTTGGGCTGATGCGACTCGATCAGTTCCTGAAATGGCAAGGATGGGTCGGCACCGGTGGTGAAGCCAAGATGTTGATCCAGGGCGGGCAAGTGCGTGTGAACGACAGCGTTGTGACTCAGCGAGGTCGTCAGCTCAAGCTCGGGGATCGAGTTGATGTGGGAGGAGATCAGGCGGTCGTCACGAAGATCTGAGACGACTTTGCTCCCGTAGGAACGTAAGTTGGCTGCTGCTGAGCCGCAGAGGACGCAAGCGTGGGCAAACCGGTGATTGCTGGAAACTGGAAGATGCACATGACGTGCGCCCAGGCCAGGGACTGGTTGGCCACGTTTCTGCCGCTGATCGCGGATACGCCTGATGATCGTGAGTTGGTGGTTGCGCCTCCGTTCACGGCGATCAGCACCACTGCTGAAGTCACTTCAGGATCACGGCTGGAGATTTCAAGCCAGAACGTGCACTGGGAAGCCGAGGGCGCATTCACAGGTGAGATCGCTCCATCGATGCTGGAAGAGCATGGAGTGCGTTACGCGATCGTTGGTCACAGCGAGCCGCGTAAGTATTTCAGTGAGAGTGATGAGCAGATCAACCATCGGGCACGTTCAGCCCAGGCCCATGGACTGATTCCCATCGTCTGCGTGGGAGAAAGTGATGAACAGCGCAGCCGCGGTGAAGCCGAGCGAGTGATCCGGCGTCAGGTGGAGCAGGGCCTCGAAGGACTGGATCCGAATCGTCTTGTGGTTGCCTATGAACCCATCTGGGCCATCGGCACCGGCAAGACCTGTGAATCGTCGGAGGCCAACCGAATCTGTGGTCTGATCCGCAGCTGGGTTGGTGCTCCTGATCTGATCATCCAGTACGGAGGGTCGGTCAAACCCGGAAACATCGATGAGCTCATGAGCATGAGTGATATCGATGGTGTGCTCGTGGGTGGAGCATCACTGGATGCTGAAAGCTTCGCCCGCATCGCCAATTATCAAGTCGCCTGATTCGTCATGCGTCATCCCGCCTGCTGGGGCCATCGCCCGGCTGTGATGGGGGTGATCAACCTCACCCCGGACTCCTTCAGTGATGGAGGACGATTCAATCGGGTGGATCTGGCTTTGAACGAGGCGTCACGTCAGCTGCGGGATGGAGCGCAGGTGCTGGATCTCGGTGCCCAGAGCACCCGGCCTGGTGCTCTGGATGTTGGTTCGGAAGAAGAGCTGTCGCGTCTTCTCCCCTGCCTTCAAACCATTCGTGCAGCCCATCCGCAGGTGATTCTTTCCGTCGACACATTTCGGGCATCCGTGGCCCGAGCAGCTTTGGAGGCCGGTGCCGACTGGATCAATGATGTCAGTGGGGGCAGGCGCGACCCGGCCATGCTGTCCCTGGTCGCTGATGCTGGTTGCCCGTATGTGCTGATGCACAGTCGTGGTGACAGTCAAACCATGGACGACTGCACCGATTACGGCGAACAGGGCGTTGTCGCCGGAGTGTTGCAGGAACTCAGGCTCAGCTCCGACCGAGCTCTCCGGGCAGGCCTGAGCCAGGAACAGCTGATCTGGGATCCAGGTCTTGGCTTCGCGAAGACCACAGATCAGAGTCTTCAGCTGATCAGACAGCTGGACGAGCTTCAACAGGACGGCATTCCACTTTTGCTTGGACCTTCTCGGAAGCGTTTTATCGGCGCTGTTCTTGACCAGCCCCGTGCCAAGGCAAGGATCTGGGGGACGGCTGCTGTCTGCGCCAGGGCTGTGGAGGCTGGTGTCCACGTGGTGCGAGTCCACGATGTAGGACCGATCAGTCAGGTGGTGACCATGGCCGCGGCGGTCGCCCGGCAAGGCTCACCAGCCAACGTTCGTGACTGAGCTGGCTAGAACAGATCCTTCCGTGAGGCATTCATGAGCACAAACCCTGAGCTCACCCTGCTTTACGACGGGGGATGTCCACTCTGTGTTCGCGAGGTGACGTTCCTGCGTCGTAAGGATCGCAATCAGTCCATCCGCTTCGTTGACATTGATGCACAGGATTACTCTTCAGAGGACTGGTCCGGCATCAGCTATCGCCAGGCGATGGCAAGGATTCATGCCATTCAGGCGGACGGAACAGTGCTCACGGATGTAGCGGTGTTTCGCGAGGCTTATCGCCTGATCGGACTCGGCTGGCTGTACGCGCCAACCCGCTGGCCAGTGATCGGGCCAGTGGTTGACATTCTTTATGGCGTCTGGGCTCGGTATCGGCTGAAGATCACCAGCCGCGCCTCGCTCGATCAACTTTGTCAGGAGCGTTGTTCGCTTCCGCAGTGAATTGATCGCTCCCTCAAATCTGATCAAACAAGTCAGGGTTCGGCGGTCGTGACACCCTCAATCCGATCCTCAACCTCCTGGTAGAGCTCCTGAAGCTGTTCGATGTTTTCGTCGGAAGTTTCCCAGTAACCGCGACCGTGCACCTCAAGCAGCGTTCCCACAATTCGGCGGAAACTGTTGGGATTCAGATCCAGCAGACGCTTGCGCATTTCCGGATCGTTGATGAACGTGTCGTTGGCTTCTTCATAGACGAAGTTGTCAACTGAACCACTGGTGGCACTCCAGCCAAGAGTGAAATTAAGGCGCTTTGCGACTTCTCGTACACCTTCATAACCAGAGTCGAGCATGCCCTCGTACCACTTCGGATTCAGCAGTTTGGTGCGCGAGTCGAGACGAATCGTCTCATTCAGGGATCGCACCTGAGCATTGGCTGTGGTGGTATCAGCGATGTAGCTGGTGGGTGCCTTTCCGTCATCACGCAAACCGGCAATCAGTTTGGTGGGATCGGAGTCGAAATAGTGACTCACATCGGTTAGGGAGATCTCGGCGGAATCCAGATTCTGGAAGGTGACGTCAGCGGTTTTCATCACATTTTCGAAAACATCACGCTTCTGATTCATCTCACCGGGATTATCAGCGTTGAAAGCAAATGTTTTCCTGGAGAGATACATCTCCTGCAACTCGCCTTCCTCTTCCCAGGTGCTGTTTTCCACGGCCAGATTCACGTTGGAGCTGTAACTGCCACTGGCATTGGAGAACACTCGACACGCCGCATCTCGCAAGCTGCTTCCCTCCTTTTCAGCCTGCTCAAGAGTGTGTTTGCGAACAAAATTCTGCTCAAGCGGCTCATCAGCTTCGGCTGCCATCTTCACGGCCTGATCAATCAGTGCCATCTGGTTGATGAACAGATCTCGGAAGACTCCAGAGCAATTCACGACCACATCAACGCGGGGGCGTCCCAGCTCCTCAAGAGGGATGAGCTCGAGCTTGTTGACCCGACCAACTGAGTCAGGCATGGGCTTCACGCCCACAAACCAGAGAATCTGGGCCAGAGATTCCCCATAGGTTTTGATGTTGTCTGTCCCCCAGAGGACACAGGCAATGGTTTCGGGCCAGGTTCCCTGCTCTTCGCGTTGACGCTCGATCAACTTGTCCACCACCCCTTTGGCCGCTGCGACAGCAGCCCTGGTGGGAATCGCCTGAGGGTCGAGAGCGTGGATGTTCTTACCGCTGGGGAGAACTCCGGGGTTGCGAATCGGATCGCCGCCAGGCCCCGGGAGGATGTACTCACCATCGAGTGCTTTCAGAAGACTCTCCATCTCCATATCGGCGCAGACCTGCTCGAGGCAGAAACGCAGATAGCCGAACAGCCTGTCGAGTTCCGTTGCATCGATCCCACTGAACCCGTTGTTTTTGCAGGCCTTGAGCCATGGGGAAGGCAGCTTGAAGCCGAAGCGGTTCAGAAGATCGCTGAACCATGACCAGTTGTTGCGGAGGTTGACCCGTCCATCACTGCCGGTCACGGACCGGACCATGGCGGAGATTGCTGCACGCGATGTTTCGGTGATGGTGCGGTTGAGCTCCACATCAGCGAGGACACCATTGTCATTTCCTTTGTAAACGTCTTCAATCGTTCGTCCGATCGATTCAGCCAACAGGCCTGGAAGTGAGCGAAGTTCGTCCTCATCCCGCTCCAGAGCCGCGATGTTCACGAGGGTGGCAACGGCTTCCTCGGCGGTGGGAGGTTTGCCAATGGTGTGGAGTCCGCAGGGAAGCAGACGGCTCTCGATCTCCATCAGCTGCCGGTAAACGGCACCCACCAGGGCGTCCCGCCCTTCGAGTTCGAGGGAAGCGGCATCGTTCTCGGGAAGATCAACATCCTTGTCGAGATTGCACTGACGAGCCGTTTCAACAATGGTGTTGACGATCTGAATGCCTCGGCCACCTTCACGCAGCTGCTGGTAGGAGCCAACAAGCTCCCCAAGTTCCTTGAGACCTTTGTAAAGGCCGGCGTTCTCCGCCGGCGGGGTGAGATAGCTGATCGTTGAGGCGTAGCCACGACGCTTGGCGATGGTGGCTTCCGATGGATTGTTGGCTGCGTAGTAGTAGAGGTTCGGCAGGGATCCAATCAGGGAGTCGGGATAACAGGTTTCGCTCATCCCCATCTGCTTGCCGGGCATGAACTCCAGAGAACCGTGAGTGCCGAAGTGGAGCACCGCATCGGCCTTCCAGATTTTTTCCAGATAGGTGTAGTAAGCAGCAAATCCGTGATGAGGGCTGGCGCTGCGCGAATAGAGAAGACGCATGGGGTCACCCTCGTAGCCGAAGGTGGGCTGCACTCCGACGAACACATTGCCGAAGTGTCTGCCGTACACCAGCAGGTTCTGTCCATCACTGTTGAGGTTGCCGGGAGCTTTCCCCCAGTTCTCTTCCAGCCGTTCCGAGTAAGGGGTGAGACGTTCGTATTCCTCCACGCTCATCCGGTGGGCGATCGAAAGCTCCGGTGATCCCTGCATGGCATCGGCGTCGTTGATCACCGCTTCCAGCAGTGCCCGGGGTGTGGCAGGCAAATCCTTCACGACATACCCCTTCGCTTTCATTTCCTCCAGAACGCGATGGATCGAGCCGAACACATCGAGATAGGCCGCGGTGCCGACATTGCCCTTGTCAGGAGGGAAGCTGAACACCGTGATCGCCAGCTTCTTCTCGTCGCGGGGTTTGATGCGCAGCGACGACCATCGGATGGCGCGTTCAGCGATGGCATCGACACGGTCCTGCAATGTGTGTGCCTTTCCGGTGGCGTCATCTCTGCCGGAGAGAACAATCGGTTCGATCGCTCCGTCCAGCTCCGGGATCGCGATCTGCAGTGCAACCTGCACGGGATGCAGTCCGAGGTCGCTGTCTTCCCATTCCTGGGTTGTCTGAAAAACCAGTGGCAAAGCCACCATGTAAGGGCGGTTGAGCTTCTTCAGCGACTCGACGGCCTTCGGATGATCCTGACGAGCAGGGCCGCCGACCAGGGCGAAACCCGTGAGCGAAACGATTCCGTCAACCAGAGGTTGCTCGGGATTGAGAGGGTCGTAGAAAAACGCGTTGACGGGCTTGGAAAAGTCGAGACCACCGCAGAAAATCGGAATCACGCGAGCCCCGCGGAACTCCAGTTCCTGGATCGTGGCCACGTAGTGAGCGTCATCTCCTGTGACGATGTGGCTGCGTTGCAGCACAAGACCGATCACTGGGCCTTTGAGAGCATCCTCGGAAAGGTCCGTTCGACTCGACGTCCAGTTGAGGTACTCCTTGAGGTCCTCGAACATCGACGGTGCCAGTGGATGCCAGATGCCGAGATCGGGGAAGACCTCAGGGTCGGCGACGTCCATGACAGGACGCTCCTCTCCCTCTGCCGCCGGGAAGACGTATTTATCCGCCAGCATCAGCAGAAAGTTGCGCAGGTTGTCGGGCGTGCCACCCAGCCAGTACTGGAAACTGAGCATGAAGCTGCGCGCATCCTGCGCCTTTTCAACGGGCAGGTACTTGAGAACCGTGGGCAGGGTGTTCAGGAGCTTGAGCATGGCGTCCTGAAAACCTGCACCACCAGCTTCCTTGCGCTTCTTCATGAACCCTGCAATGGCACTTTTGCTCTGTCCGAGCTGAGCCATCGAGAAGCTGCCGAGCTTGTTCAGGCGCATCACCTCCGGCATGGAGGGGAACACAACCGCGGCTTTGAGGCGGTCACGATGCGGTGTGACGGCATCCACAACCTTCTGAGCCAGATCTTCAATGAAGATCAGCGAGGCGATGAACACATCAGCCTGAGCGACATCCTGCTTGAAGTCGTCGTAATTGGTGTCGTCGCGAAGTTCCTCGATGAGGTAGCCGCTGAGTTCGATGCCGAGCTCGCCTCCGCTGGCATTCAGAGCGGTGGCCGCCTGGGTGAGTGCGTTCTGGTACTGGGGCTCAAGCACCACGTACACCGCCTTCATGACGGATTGATGGTTCTGACCCTCCACAGGAGCCACGCGGCGATTGGCGGAGCGGACCTGTGTGAACATCGGCGCACATTGAGCTGTGTAAAGAACTTTACGGCGACGAGCAGTTCTACGCGCATGTTTTCTCGCGGTGTTACAACTCGATCTGCCAATAGGCTCTGACGAGAGACATCCCTGGCATGAGCGCTGCTGAGAATCAGTCGATCCCCGTGTTGGTCACCGGAGCACTGGGGCGCATGGGCGCAGAGGTGATCCGTGCGGTTCACTCCTCAGCGGACTGCCACCTGGTGGGGGCTGTAGACACCACACCTGGAAAGGAAGGAGCCGATATCGGCGAGCTGATTGGCCTGGGGCCCATAGAAATCGCCGTTACGGCAGACCTTGAGGGCTGTCTTTGCGCCACAAGTCAGGCAGTACGGGATGCTGGCCCCCAAAAAGGTGCGGTGATGGTGGATTTCACCCATCCATCGGTGGTCTACGCGAACACCCGAGCCGCCATCGCCTACGGCATCCATCCCGTGATCGGAACCACAGGTCTTTCTCCTGAGCAACTCAAGGATCTGCAGAGTTTTTCAGAAAAGGCC
Source organism: Synechococcus sp. MIT S9509 (assembly GCF_047303035.1). Taxonomy (NCBI): domain Bacteria; kingdom Bacillati; phylum Cyanobacteriota; class Cyanophyceae; order Synechococcales; family Synechococcaceae; genus Synechococcus; species Synechococcus sp. MIT S9509. Next base: position 537,807 of record NZ_CP138940.1, read on the forward strand.
TCCGTGGGCGGAGCTGTGATTCCCAATTTTTCTGTGGGAATGGTGCTGCTCCAGCAGGCCGCGGCTGCCGCAGCACGTTTTTATAACCATGCAGAACTCACTGAGCTTCACCACAACCGCAAGGCTGATGCCCCCAGTGGAACCTGCATCAAAACTGCAGAGCTGATGGAGGAGCTGGGCAAAACATTCAATTCCGCAGAGGTTGATGAGCACGAGTCGCTCGAGGGCAGCCGTGGTGGTGAACGTCCCAGTGGGCTGCGTCTGCATTCCCTGCGCCTGCCCGGGCTGGTGGCTCATCAGGAAGTGATGTTCGGTGCTCCGGGTGAGACCTATACGCTTCGCCACGACACCATTGACCGTGCTGCTTACATGCCTGGCGTTCTGTTGTGCGTGCGCAAAGTGAGACAGCTGCCAGGACTCGTTTATGGCCTGGAGAGGCTGATCTGACTTTTTCATGCTGATTCCACTGCGTCCCGGTGAATTGCAGACGTTGATACCGGCAGTGGCGACCGGTACTCAGTTCAGGTTTGCTCTGGGAGATCCGCGCAAAATTCTGCAGCGTCTTCTGATCTCAGGAATCGGTGGTGTGATCACCCTTCTGATCAGTCAGAGCCTTTCCTTCAACCGCTGGGGATCTGTCTGGCTGATTGCCGGGGTTGTTCTGCTCCTCTACATCCTCTGGGGTCCGATTCTTGAGGCGGGTCGCAGGAATGCGTCTCTGCGTCGGTATCCATCGGCCGCGCTTTTTGAAGGGGAGGTGATCGAGGCTTACACCAAAGAGCGGGTGGTGAATCAGCGCGAGCAGGCTGACTCCAGCGGGCGTCTTGAGCTGGTTGAGAACCGCCGAACCTGGCTGATCCTCGAGCTGGCAGATGAAGACGGCTATCTGGGAAGAGTCAGTTTCCCGATGACCAAAACCCACTCGGCCATTCGGCCAGGCGTTCTGATTCGCTGCATTGTTCTCAGTGAGCGCAAGGATTTTTCGAGTGTCGGTGCACTGACCGATGCTTGGCTTCCCCAGCTCAAGCTCTGGGTCGGGGAGTATCCCTTCCTGCTCAGACCGGCATTTGAGGATCTCTGCAGAATTCGCTTGCGTAAAAGTTCTTAATAATGCGTTACGCTGTGTAAATAAGTCAGGTTGAACATGTCTCAGGCACCTTCCAACGCTCCCGGCATCCGCGGCGCCACCGTGACCACCGAAGATGGTGGTCGTCTCAATGCTTTCGCAACAGAACCCCGCATGGAAGTGGTGGATACGGAGAGTGGCTGGGGCTTCCACGAGCGCGCAGAAATGCTGAATGGTCGTATGGCCATGCTTGGTTTCATTGCTTTGCTGGCCACGGAATTCGCTCTGGGTGGTCAAGCTTTCACTCGTGGTCTTCTCGGCATTGGCTGATTGTTTGATGTGGTGACAGCTGACCCTCAACTGCGAGATTCGGCTGTCACAGCCTGTAAACACAGGTTTCATATCGTTGGTGCCGGTCCAACGGGAGCCCTGTTAGCACTAGGTCTTGCGCAACAGGGCTTTTCCGTTGTTCTTCAGGATCGCTTGAGTGCGGAGTTGCTGTTGGCGCGAAGTCGTGCCTATGCGATCACACACTCGTCCAGGCGTCTACTGCACGATCTCGGTCTTTGGGATGCCTTGCGGGGCGAGATGGAGCCCTTCCGCTCTCTGCGGCTTGATGACTGCTCCGCCCTCTGCACGGCCTGGTTTCATGTTCGCGATCTGCGACCTGCCAACCGCGCCTCAGAGGCGATCGGGTGGATTCTTGACCATCGACCCTTGATGAGTCTGTTGCTGGAGAGGCTCAAGGCCTCTGATCAGGTTCTGTTGCAGTTGGATAACGCCACCCCAGCAGTGGAGGCTCTCTCCAACTCTCGATCCCGCCAGTGGATCATTGCTGCGGACGGATCTCGCTCCATTTTGCGTCGCAGGGCTGAGGTTCCCTACTGGTCCCACGCTTACAGCCAGGGCTGCCTAACCGTGAAGATGCGCTTGACTGGAGCCGACCAACACTGTGCTTACGAACTGTTCCGGTCGGAAGGTCCTATGGCCGTTCTGCCTCTGGGGCAGGACCGTTACCAGCTGGTTTGGAGTGCACCGCTGCAGCGATGTCGAGATCGAGCGGCCTCTTCTCCATCCGAACTTTTGTCGGCATTGAACACCCTCCTTCCTGATGGTGTTAATGGTGTCGAACTGCTCGACGAACCTGGAGCTTTCCCACTGGAATTAAGTCTGGCGCCACGTCTCCACCGTGGATCCCTGCTTCTGGTGGGAGAGGCTGGTCACCGTTGCCACCCGGTCGGCGGTCAGGGCTTGAATCTATGTTGGCGAGATGTCAGTGGCCTTTTGAATCTGACCGCAGCAATGCAGCGCGGAGAGATCGCTTACCCATCGCTGGCTCGACGTTATTCCCGTTGTCGACGCATTGATCTGTTGGGAGTTTTGTTGTCAACGGATCTGCTGATTCGTTTCTTTTCCAATCACAATCCTCTGCTGATGCCTTTCAGGCGTCTCTCGCTCTTCATGCTGAAGCGTTTCAATTGGATCAGGCGACTCAGTCTGTCGGCGATGAGCGACGGACCGGGCAACCTGCTGAAACCGCTGCCAAAATAAAGACCTCGCTCTGCAGTGATGGTGATTAGCAGTGATCCACAACCAGTGGCTTCCCGAGCGCTGATCAGATTCCTTCAGCAAAGGCTGGGATTGAGCGAAAATGCCATCAATCTGGGAATTCGTCAGGCCCAGCTTGAGCAGGCGCCTCTGCCTGTTGTGCTCTGGAGCTTTGGATTGCTCAACCTCACGCAATATCAGGAGGTCCTCGACTGGCAGCAGCAGCAGGACTGATGCTGCTTGCTGCTGAATCGCAGAGGCTGGATAGCAGGCTACGAAGTCTTGTCAGCCGTAACGGACAAGTGATTCAACCGGCAGTCCCTCCGGCAATCGATTCCGTCCTTGCAGACCAGAGAGTTCGATGACGAACCCACAGCCCACGAGTTTGCCTCCGGCTTTCTGAATCAGTTCAACACTGGCGGCTGCTGTTCCTCCTGTTGCCAGCAGATCGTCCACCAGCAGAACCCTTGAGCCGTCAACAAGAGCATCGCTCTGGATTTCAAGACGGTCGCTGCCGTATTCAAGGGTGTAATCAACACCGATCACAGCGCCTGGAAGTTTCCCAGGTTTTCTCACCGGTACAAAGCCAAGCCCTTGCTGAAAGGCCAGTGGAGTTCCCACGATGAAGCCTCTCGACTCAATTCCCACGATCAGATCAGGTTTGAGTTGATCGCATACGCGGCCAAGCTGCTGCATCACTTCGCGCCATCCACGGGGGTCACGCAGCATTGGTGAGATATCGCGGAACAGAATTCCTGATTTTGGAAAGTCCGGTACATCGCGAATGAACTGACGAAGATCCACAGGCTGTTGATTGAAAGGCCTCAACCCTTGCATCATCGCAGTCGTTGCTGACGGTCGTTATCTGACGGCAGTCTTTTCGATGATCCGAATCCGTTTGAGCGCTTGAACACACCCGTCAGAAGCGGAGACGAGATCGACAGATCAAGTTCAGTCTCCGGGCTGATGGATTTCTATGCGTTACTGAAAAAATTGTCTTCATACTTGGATGCGGTAGGTGCCATATCAGTTTCAGACCATCACACTTTTCAGCTCTCTGCAGAGTGCTTCGAGCGGATCCAAGTGCATTTGGCTTCACACAAGCAACCTGTTGCTCTCTGCGTATGCTCTGCACCGCTGCGAAGATTGAACGCTTTCAGTATCTGAGGCGCCTCTGGGCAGCGCCTGAAACTCAGGTGGTAGTGGACTTAGTTTCTCTACCTTGCTGCTTTCATCACCAACTGTTGGGCAGGATGTTCAGTTAATGTTTCGATGGTTTATCAACGTTGAGTTGGTGTCATTCGTGAAGAATCAGTGCATCCTCTGGCAATCAAGGCCCACTCCCATCAATTCTCGTAACGAGGCGCCATTACTTCAATAACCAATTTTTGGCTAACACAAGCGATCAGTCAAGGCTCTGGGATTGATACTTTTATCTTTCGCTGTAATTAGGCAATGAGGGGTTGCATTGACGCTTGAAATCAATCGAATGTTTTCTCACTCTTTTAAAGATGCTTGGGTTGGTGTAAATTTGAATCCTCTGGCTTGTCTGGATTGGTTCGAGTGTGAATGCCCGCTCAGTTTTATTGTAATTCCATGTTTTCACTGCTGGTCCAAATTCTTCTTCAAAATTTTGCTTAAATTCATCATCTTCTGTGAGAAGATACGTTTTTTCTTGGTCTAAGGATTCGATTTGCAAACGTACGTCTTGAGGTGTTGCTCCCCAAAAGTCTGGAAATCCTGTGTAGTGAATTGGAATAACATGTATTTTGGAATTCGTAGCCAGTGTGGCACCTGAAATCCAGTAATTCCCCAAACCCAAATAGGCATTATATCCCATTTCATTAATAAACTTTGCTGCATCATTCTTAAAAGGTAAGATACGTTCGCTCCTCTGGATCAGAGTATCTTTTAAAGATTGAAGTTTGGTAATATTAATATTGTGTCTTCCTGTACCCTGAAAAGAAACCAAGGTAATGACCAGCATTGCTGAAAGTGCAATGGACTGTTGATGATTTTTTATTCTGTTGAGGTAGATAACAAAGAAAACGGGTATCAATGCGTATGCAATGCAAATGTATCGAATTGGTGCTTCGCCACTGCTTGTAAGCATTGGCAAATAAACAAAATAGGAAAGGCTGCTTAGTGAAATAGTGAGTAAGCCAGCTTTTGTTTGTATTGGGAAATCTAAACTTGATTGATTAGACTTTATTGCATAAATAATTGACACAATTGATAGTATTGCACTTGCTGACGTGATCCAGCTTGCTTGAAAGTATTGACTCAATGCTGACAGTGTTCCTAAAAGATTGAATTGGGGTGTGGCACATTGTTCATTAAAGCGGCTGCCTATGAAGACTCCTGCTGCTGTTGCAAGAATCAGCGATATTGAATAGTTCCGTTTCTGTGATCTTTTTAAAAAAGTTATGAAAATGATGATAGAGGGTATGACGGCTGAAAATATTGAGATCTTATTCGACATCGTCGCAAGAACAGTCAGCAAGCTCATGCCAAGAATCATTATATTCTTGTTTTGAGATTTAATCGTATTTATTGACAGTATCAGAATTAATATTGTATTTAATATGTTTCCGCCATGGTGAACAGGCGTAATTAAATGAGCATATACAATGTTAAATTGCAGGCTGATGTTTAGCAATATAATAGTTGCAAGGCTAATTTGTATCGAAACTGCTGTGAGCGTATTTTGTTTTGAATTGATTGTATGGGTCAGTACTGTGGCAAGCAGGAGAAACAGTGAAGAGCAAAACCAGGCATAGTGACTGAAGATCTCTAGAAAACCAGCTTGAGGATGAATCTGCTGTAAGAGAATAGTGGTTGTCAGATCTGGGAAAATACTTGCAATTCGTGAAACATGAATATTGAAAAGATGAGTGTCTGGATTGCTGATCAGGCTTTTTGCCTCTTCGAATGGCGCGAGTGAATCTGCATTAATGGGTAGCGCAGCAAATCCTTGTAGAGTTGTTAAGTAACCTGCACTAATGCAAACGAGAAATAGGCATAGGTAATCAACTTTTACTAATTGTTTTGTTCGTATCGTTTGGCTGGATGCTTTGCTGATTCCTATAAGACTTCCAATGGCTTTGAAACTGTTCGCCAATTGCTTCGAGCTCTCCACTCTTTAAAAAATGAGAATCATATCTTGTATTTTATACTGTTCCTGCTGAAGAGGTATTGCAATTTTGACTTTGCTCTGTTTGTCACCATTGAAAAACGCTCACATGAAAAAGTTGATATAAAAGTCATGTTTGACGAGTGAATTTCAGCTTTTTTGCGGTGCAGCCAATTCTTAATTGAACATGATTAACAATATTGATAGCTAGGTTGATTCCCTCTCTGCTTTTCTATGGTCTGAGCTTTAGATCCCTTAAAAGGATGTGACAACAACAATCTATGACAAGCAATGGCTTCAGCTAAAAGGACTTTTTTGTTTCAAGCATTTAGAGGCTCTCAGCGAACCCTATAGTTCGGACTCGCTTTATTGCATTCTCTCTTGAATTTTTTTGATTTTCTGGAGATTCTCTTGTAGATTTCAGGATTATCATAAACAAGTATCTTGTTGTTGGTATCGATTTCGTCTCTCGTAAATGTTCTGTTTTCATCATCGTAATTCCATATGATATCTGGTTCCCCGTATTTGCTTTGGATCTTTTTTTGGAATTTTTGATTGACCCGACTCTGCAAATATTCTACTACTACATAAGCTTTGCTTTTTTCGAGAGGTTCAATCTGTTGTTTGATGTCTTGTGGTGTGGCTCCCCAGAAATCTGGATTGCCTGATTTAAGAATGGGAACAATCTGAAGCTTTGAATTAGTGACCAGTGCCGCGCCCGCTGTCCAGTAATCACCCAGGCCAAGATAGTTGTCATATCCCATTTTGTGAATGAAACGTGCAGCATCATTCTTGAACGGTTCAATTCTCTCGCTCCTTTCTAGGAGCGCTTGCTTCAGCGATTGATGTTCTTTTAAATTAAGGTAGGGGCCTACCGGCGATTTAAAGGAAAGTACAGTAACAGTAACGAGCGTAATTAACACTATGGGATACTGGTAATTCCTCATAGTGTTGATGTAATATCCAAAAAATACTACAATCAACGCATATGCGATGCAAATGTAGCGAATGGGAGCGTCTCCACTGCTTGTTATGACCGGCAGGTATAAAAAATAAGAGAGACTGCTTAATGATATTGCCGTCAATCCTGCGCTGGTTGATTGCGACAATGTACTTTTTGATCTATAAATAAACCAAAGGGAAAAAATCGAAAATACCGCACTCACTGATGTGACCCAGCTGAGTTGAAAATAGTGAATAAAGGCGGAACCTGTGCCAAATAAATTTATTTTTGGATTGGCGCATTGTTCATTTAACAAGCTTCCAAGCACTAGGCCTGCTGCCGTTGACAGGGCCAGTTGAATGAGCGAATTTCTCCGTTCATTGCCTCGTAGATAACAGACAATTAAAAATCCTATTGGAAACACTGCGGTGAAAATTGCGATTTTGTTGGACAGCACAGCCAGCGTTGTCAAGATCAAGAGCGCAAGCCTTATGTTTCTCGCTTCTGTTCGCTTGAGCAGCTGTAAGGCAAGAGTCAGCAGAAGTAAGGTGTTTAGTATGTTGCCGCCATGATGTACAGGAGTGATGACGTGGGCATAAATTATGTTGAATTGATGGCTTATGTTCAGCAGGCTGACTGTGACCAAGCTAACTCTGATCGAAATAGCAGTTAAGGATTGAGTGACTGATTGAATTTGTTGAATTAAAAGTGTCGCCAGCAGTAGAAAGAGTGATGACGTTACCCAGGAATAAATGCTGAATATCTCCAGAAATCCCGCCTTCGGGAATATGAGTTGTACTAATGCATTGATTGTTATGTCTGGAAAGATGCTTGGTATTCTTGAAAAGTGAATATTGAATAGATGCGTTTCGGGGTTGCTGATCAGGCTCTTTGCTTCTTCGAATGGAGCGAATGAATCTGCATTGACAGGAAGTGAGTCAAATCCTTGCAGGGCAGCAAAGTATCCAGCCCCTATGCACACCAGGATTACGCACAAATAATCTATTCCAACTAACTCATGACTAAGCATTTGTTGGCTTGTTGTTTGTTTAAAACCAAGCAAGTGCTTGAAAGCACTGAAGATGTCTGTGGAGCGCTTTGAATTGTTCACTCGTTAAACAGCTTTGTGCAATAACGATGCCACCATATCTCAACGTGGTCACTGGAGATCAACCTGCTGTTGATCAATCTCTTCTGGGATTTTTTTTGCCTCTCAATCGCGTCAAAATAGGATTGAAGCTTTGATAGGGCGTTCGTTTGACCGACTTTCAATTTATATGTTCTTACTTATTATTCCGAAGGGATGATTCAACTTCCACGTGCTCTGTAACTTTGTTGATTTGGCGGGATGCTGAAGTTCTGATCGCCTACACAATAGGGTTAAACGTTAAATGTGAGGTTGTTAAAGGACTAGGCCCTGTTTTTGCTCATTGTTGCCAGAACCCTGCTCTCCCATCGATATGCCGTTTGCTCTTATTTCATTGCGCGTTGTCTCAGTTGATCAAATGCTTGAAGGAGTTCCCGGTGCGTCATGGATGTCTGCGTCACATTTGGCCCCTGAAAAATGGGTTCTCAGGTTTTGCACCTGCAGGATCCTGTTCATTGCCTGACTAACTGTTCCGGTCTGCTTGACAAGCCCCACCTACATGCTGCGATCGTGTGGCTTGGTCTGACTGGTGCCCTGAGAGAGGCCGAAACTCCAGACTGTTTATCACCCGTCAGTCATACAGGTGCAACCAAACGCATTCGGTGCCATTCTTCCCGCGTTGGACTGATTCCCGGGGCTTTTCACCTTGGTTGTGATGAGAGGTTTACATCGACGGCGAGGTTGGAAAACGCGCTTTGCCTGTCTTCCTCTGCTGTATGTGTCATGCCTGACATGACCGAAGTCATCGCTAGCGATGTTGTGGAGCGTTCAATCCCTGATGCGCTGCTTGGTCGCAGAGCTCTCGAGCGTCTTGATCTGCTTCTGCTCACGGTCGAATCACTTGATCTGAACGGGGGCGAAGCCATGCTCTGGGCCATTCGTCAGCTTGGTTTTGAGACCATCTTTCCCAATCGGGTTGAGCTGTGGAAACGCCGTTGCCATAACCCGCTCAGACGTTCAACAAGGCGCGGTCAGCTCAGTGCTGTGGAAACAGAGGCATTGATCAGAATCCTCTGCGCCATGGCCGACCGGCTCTATCCAATGCTTCACCAGTTGCTCTCCTCTAAAGAGCCGCCAGATCTCACCCGCCAGCGCTGGGGACTGGTGCATCAGCGTTTACGCGATCTCATCGAAGAGCGCATGAACCTCCGTCGTGGCGCCATCCAGCGTTTCCTGGGGAGTGAGCCCGAAGGGCCTTTGCTGCGACAGCTGGTCCTGACGCTGGCACTGTCTGCAGGGCCCGGCGGTGTGGATCGTCTTCGAGCCAGTCTTCTTGATCCGACACCTTGAATGGCGATGCTCAAACAGTCCTTCCGCTACGACCAGACCACTGCACGTCTCGAAGTTGACGGCCTTCCCGACTTGTCTGCCGGTCATGCTGGCCAGGCCATCGGAATCCTTTCTTCATGGCGCTTGAAAATCGTTGGTGCTTCGGAGCTCGAAGGCAAACGCGAACATCTCGAGTCGTTGATGCAGGTTGTAATTCCCTACGTGCGTTTACGGCTTTCAGGGGTGGTTCGCTCCATTGGAGCCCTGAATGATCCAGTGCGGCTCGTCCCCGATGGATCTCAGCATCGTCTTGACCTCACCAGTGGTCAAGCGGATATTCCTCCACTCTCGATCCACCTCGATGATGCCCAACTGGCCGATCTCGTCCGCTGTCTCGATGCCTTGCGTGATGACGCCCGTGTCTGTCTCGCCTGGCCATCCATTGAGCACGAGCCACTTCCTCGTCGGGATCTAGTCGAGCGGATTCCCTTGACGCAGAGGCTGACAACTCCACTGCTCGGGGGTGCCAGCGTCGCTGCTCTGGCCATTCTCGGGCTTCTGCTGCCCTTGCCTCAACTGCAACCCCCCCAGCCTGAGCCGGCCAACGAAGTCAAACCGGAAACTCCTCTCAACGGTTCCTCGCAATCCGAGCAAGATCGTTGACCTCTGAGCGAGTCAGCTCAGAATGCCTGGATTGTTCCAGTCGTCAAATGGCAATGATTCAGTTCAACATCAAGCCCATTTTTGTTTGGACGGTTGAGTCCCTGCCACCAGGATCCCGCTCGATTTCGATCAGCAGTGTCAATCCTGGGCTTGTCACATCGTTCAGCCGGGGTCTCATGTCATGAATGCGCCCAATCTGAAATCTCTCAGTGCCGTGTCCAAGCCCCGAAGAGTGTTCAGCAAACGGACTCGGGCTCGGTCAGTTTCAGTCGGCCGCCAGATGGTTGAAGGTCTTCTGTTGCTCGCGCTTGGCTCAGGTCTTCTGGCGTTTCTGAGCTGGTTGCCTCAGAGGATTGATGCGATGGTGGTGGTCAGTGAAGCCATCGCAGACCTGATCCGAGGCCTTGGTCAGCTTCTTGAGGCATTCCTCGGTCTGGCAGCGGTCATCCTGATTGCACTGCTGCTGGTGGCTGGCCTTCTGGCCTTGCTGTCGGGTGGATTTCGCCTTGTTAGATCCTTCACAAGATTGATCAACCCTGTCAGAACCAAGCCGAGCAAACCAATCCAGCGTCGGCCACGGTCCAGACAATGATGTCAGTGGCGCGGAGCGAGTGATCTCTGCACTGTCCACAGCTCTTCAAGCGTCAGTCCACCATCGTCGTCGAGATCGAAGCTCACAAAATTCCGGCTCAACCAGGGCAGTGCTTGACATTCATTGCGATCGATTCGTCCATCACCGTTGCGATCAGCCTGGTTGAAGCGTTTCTGCAGTCGCTGCCCACTCGGATGGGGGCTCAAAGGGCTGACATCTTCGAGTAACAGATAACCGCGTGAATCAGGGCGTTGCAGGCGCCGTTCGAAATAGAGTTGCCCTTTGACTTCGCCTGACTCCAGTCGACCATCCCCGTTCACGTCCATCTGCAGGAAAAGGGCTTCCATTCGGCGCCCGTAAATCTGAACGTTCAGTGGATTCGCCAGTGCAGAGGCGTACGGAATAACACTTTGGATCCCAGTCAGCACCAAGACCATCAACACCGGTTGTGACAAGCGCTTCGCCATAAACCGAGCATATGGACTTTCGCTGACACGGACATGTCTGACCCATGACAATGCCCCGTTCAGCTGTGACAAGGTCCGTTTCAGCGCGACAGGACGCAAAGGGATCCATACGATCAGTGCACCTTGAAGCAGCGACAGAACCCATGCCCCGCACTTCGATGATCTGGGTGGTCGATGATGACCCTGATTTGCGTCAGATGGTTGGGACCTATCTGCTGGATCAGGGCTACGACGTACGCAGTCTCAGCGACGTGAAGCAGCTGGAGGCCCGTCTGGAATTTCAGCGACCTGATCTGATCGTGCTCGACCTGATGATGCCCGGTGATGATGGGCTGACTGCTCTTCGTCGCCTCAGGGATGCTGGCGATGACCTGCCGGTAGTGATGCTGACGGCTCGTGGAGAAGGCGTGGATCGCATCATCGGCCTGGAGCAGGGGGCTGATGATTATCTGGCCAAGCCTTTTCTCCCCCGGGAGCTTTCAGCGCGGATTGAAGCTGTTTTGAGGCGGCGCAGTGCTCTGCCCGCAGGCACACCTCTGGCTGAGGGTGGTGATGTGGTGTTTGGAGACAATGTGCTGGATCTGGCTGCCCGAACGCTGACTCGTGAAAGTCAGCCTGTTGTGATCACCAGTGGCGAGTTCAGTCTTCTAGCGTCGTTTGTCCAGCACCCGCACCGCCCTCTGTCGCGGGAACGGTTGATAGAGCTTGCTCGGGGGCCCGGCTGCGACACAGACAGTCGCAGCATGGACGTGCAGGTCTCAAGAGTGCGCAAACTGGTGGAGCCGGACCCAACCCGTCCGCGCTACATCCAGACAGTCTGGGGTTACGGCTATGTGTTCGTCCCTGACGGCCAGCCGCGATCTCGCTGATTTCTCTCTCACGGCTGTTGTCGATGCCTTCCCGTCCCTGGCAGAAGCGTCTCATTGCTCTGCTGGGATGGGGAGGCCTGGCTCTCGGGAGTTCGGCTTTTTGTCTGGTGGTGTTCCAGGCTCTCTTCGGTCGCCAACTGGAACAGTTGCAGACGATTCAGCTCGGAAGGGATCTCGCCCTCAACGTGCGGCTCACTGAGCTGGCACTGGAGCGTTACCCCCCTCATCTGGTTGCTGAATTGAGTGGTCTTGATCTTGAGGTCACGGTTCGTCCCAAACCCGCACCGCTCCCCCCCTCAGCGGCTTTTAAACGTCAAGCCGAAGCGCTCCAGCTTCAGCTCTGTCGACGACTCTCTCACTGTCCAATGGTGCTGCCCGACCGAGCTGCGCGCGGTGAACGCAGTGTGTGGATTGAACTGATTTCTCCTCTTGAGCCCATCTGGCTGCGTGTTGACGTGCCCTCGATGATGCGATGGCCTCCGGAGCCCACGCTGCTTGGGCTTTCACTGGTCGGCGCCGGCATCATCTGCGGCGGACTTTTTCTGCTGGTGGAGGTGGAGGCACCGCTGCGGGGTTTGGAGAAAGCGCTTTCTCGAGTGGGTGATGGCGAGGATCCTGACGCGGTCAGGGCACGTGGAGCTCCTGAAGTTCAGCGCCTCACGCAGCGTTTCAACGCCATGGTGCAGAGGCTGGCTGCCAATCGTCGCGAACGAGCGACGATGCTTGCCGGCATTGCCCATGATCTGAGAGCACCGATCACCCGTCTTCAGTTCCGTCTGTCCATGCCGCAGCTGTCAGCAGATGAGCGGGAGCGTTGTGCTGGAGATCTCCAGTCTCTTGAACGCATCACCGGGCAGTTTTTGCTTTTTGCCGGCGGTGGTGACGGTGAAACCTCAGTGCAGGTTCCCCTGGATCAATTGCTGGCGGAAGTGGCCAGCAGCCACCCCGCTGATCAATTGCGACTCGACCTGGCTCCGCTTTCAGTTTCGGTCAAACCTGTTGCTCTCGGTCGTGCAATCGCCAACCTGGTCGACAATGCTTTCTCTTACGGAGTTGCTCCGGTCATTTTGCGCCTGCATGTCGAAAATGCTCGCTGCTGCATCGAGGTCTGGGATCAGGGTGAGGGGATGCCAGCTCAGCAATGGGATGAGGCATTACAACCTTTTCACCGACTTGATTCATCCCGAGGTCAGCAGGGTCATTGCGGTCTGGGGCTCGCCATTGTGTCCCACGTGGCCCGTCTCCATGGCGGCAGTCTCGAGTGCATCCATAGCGGTGAGATCGATGCTGGGTCTGTTCCAGGCAGGTTCGCGATCCGCTTCAGCCTGCCGTTGCTGGATGGCAAGGGCATCTCTCCGACGAGCTGAAATCTGAGAAAAAATGGAGCAGACGGCGTGTTCACCTCTTCGCTGCCTCCAATAGGAATGGATTTGTTCTGACCATGGGCAACAAAGACAAGAACAGGGCAAAAAAACATCACCACTCAAAGGACAAAACATGTTCAGAGCGAGTGACTGACGTTGCTCTTGAAAGTCTTAGCGGTAGCACGCAGGATATTGAAACTCCATCTGATTTGCTTGGAGGGCTGATGGAAGATCATCATCAAAAAATTGTGAGGTTGAACAAGAAGCTGTATGAGGCTGAATTGATTCGTTTGCAGACTGATCTTGTAAGAATGCAGTACTGGATTCGAGAAACCGGCTATCGGATGATCGTTCTCTTTGAAGGTCGTGATGCAGCCGGCAAAGGGGGCACAATCAAACGACTGACTGAACCATTGAACCCTAGAGGTTGCAGGGTTGTTGCACTTGGAACACCAACGGAGCGTCAGAAAAGTCAGTGGTATTTCCAGCGTTATGTTGAACATTTCCCGGCTGCTGGTGAAATCGTTGTTTTTGATCGAAGCTGGTACAACCGTGCTGGAGTTGAGCGTGTGATGGGGTTCTGCAGCCCCGATCAGGTGGAGCAGTTTCTTGATGATGCCCCTGAATTCGAACGGATGCTGGTGCGCAGCGGCATTCTTGTTCTCAAATATTGGTTTTCAGTAAGTGATACAGAGCAGGAAGTGCGTTTCCAGTCGCGGATTGATGACCCCACCCGTCGCTGGAAGCTGAGCCCCATGGATCTTGAGGCGCGCAATCGTTGGATTGATTTTTCACGAGCCAAGGACGAAATGTTCACGCGGACCAATATTCCTGAGGCTCCCTGGTTCACTGTTGAGGCTGATGACAAACGGAGAGCAAGACTCAATTGTCTCCGCCACGTACTCAGCAAAGTGCCATGGGAAGACATGACACCGCCCGGAATCAAGCTTCCACCAAGACCTAAAAATAGTGACTATGTTCGTCCTCCAATTAACGAACAATTTTTCGTTCCCAATGCTTACCCTTATTCATAGTTTATTTGTTTCGCTTAATACCTTGCACGGGAAGGAATCACTATTGGTTCGACTCACCATTTTGTCGGCAAGTGATTTGGTTTCTCCTCGTAATCATTGCCAATTGTCTTAATCGCGCATGGCAATATGCTTGTCTCGGTCACAATAAACTCTGCAAGATTTTGCCAGCAGTAAATATTTCCACCAGCTATATGCAATCAATGAAGATGTTTATCGATAAATCCACATTGACTCAAGAGTGCTTTAAGAAGGCTGGTGAAGTATCGAGTTGACCCACAATCCCAAAAAGTGACCTCTAAGGTATTGGTACTTTTCTATGAGTGATGCCTGAAACAACAGTTGGCTACTTCACGATACGAAGCATTGAGCTCAAGGGTTCGATTGAGGATGGGTATGAAAAGGACAGCCTTGAGAGGTTTCTCAACCAATATGTCAGCAGAGGAGTTCAAGGATCTGTGAGATATTTTTGCAAATCAGAGTCGGAAGTGTGCGCAAAAATCAGGGTGATTATGGAATTTATGCAGCAAGATTTGACGTCAGTAACTGAAATCTTTGAAATGATTCAAACAATTGAACTCGATCAGTGGTTGATGGACCCAAATTCACTAACTGACGCGCCCAGATTGATCAGCCAGGTCAGCACCACTATGCAAGCAGCTTAGTGTATGTCCTGGGTTTATATTTGTGATCAGCGGAATCCTTGCGGGTATAGTTAGTCTAATTAAAAAAAATATACTAAGCTTTTCGTGAATTTTAAGTGCACAGGCTCTTAATTCATATACGGCAAACAAAACAGGTGTGAATTAATTAATAGGAGAATCTTTTCTGAAATCTGCTCTGCAGGATTTTAATTCTTTATTTGGTTTAACCATCCTGAAACTGTTCGTCTTCGCCATAGAAAAGCCAAGGTTGTCCATTGTCAAGACGGTTACGCTTCAACCAGGCGTTGAAGGTTTCTCTTTCCTCATTTTGAGGCAGAGTTTCGTTGGATGATTTTTCGTCCATAGTGAACAATCTGATCAAGGAGGATGATGAAGGTGTTGCATTTCATGCACTGAGCAGTAACTGTTTAGTCATTTTCGGGTTCCTGCCTGTTGGTTCAGATGCCGACGATATCAGCGAGCCGGCACACCATGGATTGGCTTGTTGCAACCACCGTTCTGCATTGCTGATTGCTTTGAATGATTGATCCCATACACTCAATCGGGGTTATGACACTCCAGATCACTGGATCTGCTTATTTGTCATCGTTAGTTTTGCTCAGTTGTTACGTATGACGGATTCATTCCATTAATTAGCTCATGGCAGCGAAATGAATGGGACTTGACATCGCTCTTGATGACGTAATGATGCCAGAAAGTTGTTTTAAACATGTTTATCACTGTTTTCGGCCAGAAAGGAGGGGTGGCAAAAACGTGCACTAGCGTGCATCTGGCTGCCATCTGGGCTTGCAAACATAAAAAGGTTGCTTTGATTGATGCCGATAGAAATCGATCGGCTACTGCTTATGGTGCTCGAGAATTGTTGCCCTATCCCGTCATTCCTATAGAAGCGGCAGCTAAGGCAGCTCGAGGTGCAGATATTGTTGTGACAGATGGACAGGCAAGCAGCAATGAAGAAGAACTAAAAAATCTTGTTGAGGGTTCCGATATTATTGTGTTACCGACAACTCCTCAAAGTCGTTCCATAGAGTTAACTGTTGAGATGTCAACCTTACTCAATAATTATCGCATTCCTTTCGCCGCTTTATTGGTGAAGGTTGATTCACGTAAAAAGTCATCAGCGGAAGCAGCCGTTGAAATCCTTCAGGGTTTTGATATCTGTGTTTTGCAATCCCAGATTCCCCTTTTGAGCGCTTTTGAGAGTGCTGAAACCAATGGAGTGACTGTGGATCAATCAGTTGATAAAAGAGGCAGAGCCCATTCAAGACGTATGGTTGGTTGGCATGCCTATGACAAGGCATGTGTGGAAATTGAAGACCTCTATCAGCAACATCGTGAAAAAAATAAGACTTCTTCTCCAATTGGTTGGGATTTCACGCCATTAGAAAAAAGGGTCGCGTAACAGCTTGTTCAGCCGTAGGCATTCACAAAAAAAGCACTGTCTGACTGAGACAGTGCTTTTTCTATTTTGGTTGAAATGAAGAACTTAAGACGCAAATATAAGATTATAGGTTTGGTAAAATCCAAAAGCTACGACCCATGCCACGATCATCGAAACTGCAACGGAGAAGAGAGTAAATCTTGTTGATTTTGTTTCTCCCCAGATTGTTGCAACAGTTGTCAAGCATGGAACGTAGAGAAGACTAAACAGGCAGTAACTGAAGCCTTGTTGAAAGTTAATAGCCCCACCCAATGTTGTTTTTAATGCATCGCTGCCCTCGCCCAATCCGTACATAGTTGCGACTGCAGCAAGCTGCACTTCTTTTGCAACAAATCCAATAATTAGAGATACTGTGAGCAATGGATTAATTCCCAGGGGGCTCATTAGGGGTGCAAAGAATGTTCCAATCTGACCAGCGTAAGTGTTTAAACCTTCTGAACCACCCGGATAGTTAGTAAGGAACCAAGTGATTGTTGTACCAATAATCATGAAAACTGAGAGTTTTTGTACGAAAGTTTTCATTTCACTCCATACATTCAAAGCAACCTGTTTGAATGTTGGAGTTCTGTAAGGGGGCAATTCGATAACGAAAGGATCTTTTGATTTGAATTGACCACTAGCATTAAAGATTGCTGCCATTACAAAGGCGACAACAAAACTAATGATGTAGAGAAGCCAAAGCGCGTAGAATCCGTTTTTGGGAAGAATAATGCCCAAAAAGAATACGAACACCTGCAATCTGGCTGAGCAGAGTGCGAAGGGAATTACAAGAATGGAAAGAAGCCGCTGGCTTCGCGAGCGAATGGTTCTTGTTCCCATGATTGCAGGAACATTGCAGCCAAACCCGAATAACTGCATGACGAAGCCTCGTCCATCAAGACCTGCTTTGCGCATGATGTTATCCATCAAGTACGCAGCTCTGGATAAGTATCCGCTGTCTTCCAGTGCCGTCATCACAACAAAGAAGAAGGCGACAAGCGGAACAAATCCAAGCAGTGCTGCAAAACCTGCATATGGACCGTTAATGACAAAATCTTTAACGACTTCAGGTAAAAAAGCTAATCCAGGTTCCAGCACTGTCGATTGCAACCAATCAGTGAATTCTCCAACAGGATCCTGTGCTGGCATACCTACGTTCCATATGAAGGCAAAAAGAGCCAACATTGTTAGGAAGAAGATTGGTAGACCAAAGACCGGATGCAAAAGCACAGAGTCAAGCCGGTTTGTAAATGTCACCAGATTTTCTGGTGGCATTTCTATTCCTTGATCTAAAGACTCCTGTATTTCATTATCAGTTATTTTGTTTTCACGACAAAATTCAACAAGTTCTGAGACTTTGTAAGAGTCCTTGATGTCGTTAACCGTATTCCAAATTCCGTCGACTGCCAGACTACAGCCAGCACCATATTTTGCGCTGATGGAGAATACGGGCATACCCAGATATTGAGATAATTGCTGGGTGTTGATTTTTACTCCAAAACGTTTGACCTCATCAGCCATGTTCAGAGCAACCAGTGCAGGCAACCCTAATTTTTTAAGCTGGAGTGGAAGCAATATCTGCCTGTCAATCTGAGAAGCATTAATGACACAAACAATTAAATCAAAGCTATATTTTTCAAGAAAATCCTGAACAACTTTTTCGTCTTCTGTGAAACCGTCCAAATCATAGATTCCTGGTAAATCTACGAATTCAACACTTTTTCCTTCGCGCTCTACTTTCGCCTGCATAAAGTCGACAGTCAGCCCAGGCCAGTTGGCGACCCCGGCTGTGGCGTTGGTGACACGATTGAAAAAAGTTGATTTACCCGTGTTGGGCTGACCTATGAAAACTATCCTAGGTAATTCATTTTTTGGTTCTGTCGTTTTGCCGGCTTCTGCAGTGATCATGGTGATGATTTAGGAATTGTTGAATTTGAAAAAAATTGATTCAGGTTTTCTTGAGATCTTCTACATCCGTAATTTCCACCAGTGCTGCTTCTGCCTTTCGTATGGCAATCTCAGTTGTACTTCCGACCCTCACTTCATAAGGGTCTCCACCCGGAGCTTTTCGCATGACCTGAACTTTTCTACCCTTCCTTATACCCATTGCTTCTAATCGGTCTTTAAAGGAATTGCTTAGTTCACTTCCATCACTGCTCACAGCAACAACAGTTGCAGAATGATGAACTGCCAGTTCACTTAGATTCATTTCTTGGCTTTGTCAAAGCATCTCTTCGAATGCTAGTGCTCGAGGCTTCTTGTGGCAATTAAAGAAGGCTTAAAAGTGCAATGCGAGTAGAATTTGTTACGCATAATCTAGTTTCTCTGTTTTAAATCTGAAACAATGCCCAGCATTTGCATTGAATCAAGAGATCCGCGTTGTGGCATTTGATACCCGAATGGCGATGATGCTTGCCGGTGTCCAAATCGTTGCTAGCTTGAGAAAAGATTGTTCGTAATCATGCTGATTATTGAAATTGAACTGCTCATTGCGCTGATACTTGTTTTAGTAGCAATCACGCGTCGAACGGCCATTACGCAGTGGCTTGCCAACAGGAGATATCAAACAGGTCTTAAGAGGGCGCGCAAACTTTTTCAGCTATTGGACCAAAAGGATGGTCAAACTGCTATTACTAATCACTTGCTTGAGGAAGGTAATTTTTTGCGCTCCAAACGTCGTGTAGGAGCTTTCTATTGTATTCCTTCTGAAAACATAGATGGAGAGATGCAAGATATCATCCTTCGTATGTCACACAAAAACGAGCCACGCTGGGTTGCATTGCGGCGGTTATATTTAAGTGCCATTGAAGACGGTTATTTTTAAAAATCCACCATTGATATCCCTCCTCTTTGGGATCGTGAATTTGATATCGCTTACGAGCATTGGAAAGACAATTTCTCAGGATCTATAAGTCGTGATGGCCAGGAAGAAGCTTGGATTGCAGTTTGACTTTCATTGAGCTAGAGGAATTCTATCCTTTAGCTCATTTACGATCGTCTTTCAATTCATTGATAAGTAGTTCGATTTGGTTTCTTATCCCTTGATCTCATTGCGTTGCTGATCTTTAGGATTATTTTTTGAATTATTTTTGTAAATGCCTGCAAAAATCTTTTGATTCCGAGTGGAGGTAATTTTCCACACTTGCTGCAATGGGGCATTGTCCCGGATTCATCTTTCTTGATAATAGGCACGGGTGTCGATGAGGACTATTTTCTTTGGAATTCTTTTCTGACACGTGCGTATTTGCATTGAATGCAGAGATTGTTCGTTTTTGAAAATAACTTTCTAGTTTCTCTACCATTGTTGATCATTGATATCACTGCTTCGTCTTTAAATTGGTGCTGATCTTGCAACGTTGGGGTGTTTGGCGGAGACTTTTTATTTGCACCAGTTCACTTGATCTTTAATTGTCAAGTTGTTAGTCTTGGTCTGTTTCGCTCACGTTGCAGCAGATGAGAAAAGAATACAAGCATCTCGCCAAAAAGATGTCACATGGTGAGATCATGGCTTTCGAGAATGAGTTTGAACTTCGTTGCAGGCAGCCTTCGTTAGGTGTGGTTTATGCGCTCTTGCTCGGATGGTTCGGATACCACAGATTCTGGCTTAAGGAGCGCAACAATGGAATCATTTACTTGATTTTCTTTTGGACACTGCTTCCAGCTCTGTTTTCCATATTTGATGCGTTGTGTATGCGCGAGTTGTGCACTGGGTACAACAACAAGCTTGCAAAGCAGTTGTACGACGACATCAAGCAAATAAGCCCATATTCCTAAAAAGTCGGAAGCTTTTTCTGTGAGTCTTTTGAGACTTGTTTCTGTGTATCCGTGAGTCGCTTCTTTGGGTCATTTGAATTGTCTCGATCCCTTGCATCCATTCCCTTTTCCCTTACTATTTGGGCTCCTCTATTTTTGGTGTGAGGAACTCCATGAAACTCTTCAAGCAATTGCTTGTTGCTCCCGCAGCATTGGGCCTTTTGGCTCCTGTGGCTGCTGGCGCAACTGAAGTCAATGTCGCAGGTGTCTCCGATTATGCCTCCGTGTCTCGGGACGCGGCTGCTGTGGATCAGGTCACCAGCATCACCCAGTTCTCCGATGTCTATCCGACTGACTGGGCCTATCAGGCACTCAGCAACCTGATTGAGCGCTACGGCTGTGTCGCCGGTTATCCCAACGGCACCTACCGCGGCAACCGTGCGATGACACGCTTTGAAGCGGCTGCACTGCTCAACGCCTGCCTCGACCGGGTCACCGAGGTGACCGACGAGCTCAAGCGTCTGATGAAGGAGTTCGAGAAGGAGCTTGCCATCGTCAAGGGCCGTGTTGATGGTCTTGAAGCCCGCGTTGGTGAACTGGAAGCAACCCAGTTCTCCACCACCACCAAGCTTGAAGGTCAGGCAACCTTCGACATCGGTGCCAATAACTTTGGTGGAGATCTAGATGCTCTTGACCTCTTTGAGTTGAGGGATCGTGGTCTCTTCGGTAATCAAGAAATTACTGATGCCGCAATTGATGCGTTTATTAATGGCGGTGCCAATCCTGTTCAAGGGTTCTTTGAGAATATTGGTGCTAGTGATGCTGCAGTCAGCGACCTGTTGCTTAGTGGACAGAACGCTCAGGATTACGAAAATACTCAATATGGTGCGACCACTTTCAATTACGACATTCAGCTCAATCTCAACACCAGCTTTACTGGAAAGGATTTGCTGACCACCACCCTCAGGGCTGGAAATTTTGGTTCGACAAGTTTCTTTGGTGCCCCTTCAACGCTCTCGACGCTTGAAGTAGCTTCTGATTCCCTTGACACAGGCGGCGGATCTGATTCGGTTTACATTGATAAACTGTTTTATTCTGCGCCAATTGGTAGCAGCTTCAGTTTTGTTCTGGGTGCCAACGTCGGTCAGGACGACATGATGCCGATGTGGCCTTCTGTCTATCCCTCAGGCGATGCCAACACAGTGCTCGATGTACTGACTCTCAACGGTGCTCCGGGTGCTTACAACAAGACTCAAGGCCCCGGTGCTGCACTGAACTTCGAAAATGATGGTTTCGTCGCTGGTGTTCAGTACGTAGCTGCCAACGGAATGGTTGGTAATCCACGTCAAGGTGGCATCGCAACCGATGCTGCTGCTGGAGTTGGAACTTTTCAAATTGGCTACCAGGCTGAGCAGTGGGGAATTGCTGGCGTCTATTCCTATCTGCAAGACGCATCTTTGGTTCCCTATTCAACTGCATTTACTCAGTTCAGCTATTTAATTAGCGATAGCTTGAGCGACAGTTCACTCAATGCCTTTGCTCTTTCTGGCTATTGGCAGCCTCAAGATTCAGGCTGGTTCCCCGCAATCAGCGCTGGTTGGGGCATCAATACCCTTAACGATACCGATGGTTCTCCTGATGGTATTGTCACGACTTCCCAGTCTTGGCAGGTCTCACTGCATTGGGATGACGCTTTCCTTCGTGGCAACTCCTTAGGTTTTGCGATCGGTCAGCCAACTTTTGCGACAGCTTTGAAGGGTGGCGATACACCTTTCGATGGCAACTACGCCATGGAGGCTTATTACGGTTTCCAAGTCACAGACAACATCACTGTCACCCCCGCAGTCTTCTATCTGAGTCGTCCCTTGGGTGAATTCACCTACTTGGGTCAGCAAGGAAAGGATGGAACCTTTAACCAGTTTGGTGGTGTGCTTCGTACCACATTCACATTCTGATTAACTAAACCTGGTGAGAGTTTTTCTCTCACCATTTTCCTTTTCGAAACCAGCCTCTCATTGTGGCTGGTTTTTTTAATGGGATTTTTCTATTTTTGTATCATCGAAAAAAAGTTTGTTAATTCCATGGAGACCTCCACAGACCAGACCCATCCTTTGTATAAGACTGACCGTGATCAGGTGGATTCTCTGCTTGGTCACCAAGGAAATCCTGGACCTTTGCAGCTGACTGTGGCGGCTCGACTTTTGATGCGCTATGGAGATTTTCCAGGTGCCCACGACATCAAACAAGACATTCAGAAGCTTCTCGCTGATTGGGGGCTTGACTCCCAAAGTCTGAACGCCCGTTGCAGGGAAATCTGGGCCAGTGGCTGGAAACCAGGTCAGCAGCTCGATGCTGATCTGGGTTCGGGAGCTGATGTGGCCGACCAGGAGAGTTGAGTCGGCTGATGCCCCGGATGCACCGGGGCATGCCTTCGCTTAGACCTATGGCTGCTTCAGGCAGGAGTTGGAAGCACCTTGCCTGCTCTGGCCTCCTCAGCAACACGACGCAGATCGTCGCATCCCTCTTTCAAGGTCGGGTAGGCGAACATTCCGCTTCCTGCGATAAAGCAGTTGGCGCCCGCGGCGCAGCACTGGGAGATGGTCCAGTTGGCCTTGATTCCGCCGTCGACTTCAATATCAACCGTCAGTCCACGTTCATCAATGGTTTTTCTCAGCTGGGCAATCTTGTCCAGCATGGTGGGGATGTAGGCCTGTCCACCAAAACCTGGATTCACAGTCATCACCAAGACATGATCGACCATGTCGAGCACGTTTTTGACCATTTCCATCGGTGTGTGCGGATTCATCGCAACCGATGGACTGCCACCGAGCTGGCGGATTCTTCCCAGAACTCGGTGTAGGTGTGTGTTGGCTTCCACGTGAGCAATCACCACCCCTGGTTCTCCATTGGGTCCCTTAGTGGCATCGACGTATTGATCAAGCATCGTTTCCGCGTTGTATTGGCTCACCATCAGCTGTGTTTCGAATTTCACATTGCAGTACCTGCGGCATGCCTTGATGAGTTCCGGGCCAAAGGTGAGGTTCGGAACGAAGTTGCCATCCATCACATCGAATTGAATTCTGTCCACACCCGCGTCTTCGAGATCCTTCACGCATTGACCCATGGCGGCCCAATCAGCAGGAAGCACCGATGGAATGATCTGAATGGGGCGTTCGGATGCTGTCATTGAAGGGCTTAAAACTCGAGGGACTTTAGAGAAGCACCATTGATCTAAGGCCTGCTCGAAGTCACTGATACAGTAAGCCGCGCTTTTGAGCGAAAAGCCCAGTGGCGCCAAGTCCTGAGAGCTGATCCTCACCGCATTTAGTTCCCCGCCGCACTCCAGTGGATCGCACTCTCATCCAGGAAATTCTCGAGGTCGTTGAGCAGGCAGCCATCGCCTCAGCTCGCCTCACAGGCCTCGGCAAGAAGGATGAAGCCGATGCTGCTGCCGTCGAAGCCATGCGTCAGCGCATGGGTCAGATCCAGATGCAAGGCCGAATTGTCATCGGTGAAGGCGAGCGTGATGAAGCTCCCATGCTTTACATCGGAGAGGAGGTGGGCAGCGGTAAGGGCCCTGGCGTCGATTTCGCTGTTGATCCCTGCGAAGGAACCAATCTCTGTGCCAACAACCAGCGCGGTTCGATGGCTGTGCTGGCGGCTTCCGATCGTGGCGGTCTGTTCAATGCACCTGACTTCTACATGAAAAAGCTGGCTGCTCCCCCAGCTGCAAAAGGCAAGGTGGATATTCGCAAGTCAGCCACCGAAAACATCAAGATTCTCAGCGAATGTCTCGGTCTTGCTGTTGACGAGCTCACCATCGTCGTGATGGACCGCACCCGCCACAAGGACCTGATCGCCGAAATCCGTTCAACGGGAGCACGTGTTCAACCCATCTCAGATGGTGATGTTCAGGCAGCCATCGCCTGCGGCTTCGCCGGCACGGGGACCCATTGCCTGATGGGTATTGGCGCTGCTCCCGAGGGCGTGATCTCTGCAGCCGCCATGCGTGCTCTGGGAGGTCATTTTCAGGGTCAGCTCGTTTATGACCCCGCTGTGGCCCAAACCAAGGAATGGGCGGACCTCACCAAGGAGGGAAACCTCGCCCGTCTTGAAGAGATGGGCATCAGTGATCCCGACAAGATTTACGAGGCTGATGAACTTGCCTCCGGTGAGCATGTGGTATTTGCTGGCAGCGGCATCACCGATGGTCTGCTGTTCCACGGCGTTAAGTTCGAAAAGGACTGCACCCGCACCAGCAGCCTTGTGATCAGCAATCTTGACGACACCTGCCGTTTCACCAACACGGTTCATATCAAGGAAGGCGCACAGAGCATCGCTCTGAGCTGATCTCTTTCTTCAAGCAGCGAGGGTTTCTCCATGCATATCGCCGTTGTCGGCCTCAGTCATCGAACG
This sequence comes from Synechococcus sp. MIT S9509, assembly GCF_047303035.1. Classification (NCBI taxonomy): domain Bacteria; kingdom Bacillati; phylum Cyanobacteriota; class Cyanophyceae; order Synechococcales; family Synechococcaceae; genus Synechococcus; species Synechococcus sp. MIT S9509. The sequence goes on from NZ_CP138940.1 coordinate 562,153, forward strand.
GCACCGGTTGAAGTGCGCGAAAAGCTCAGTATTCCTGAGCAAACCATGGAGGAATCCCTGCAGAACCTGAGGGGCCATGATCAGGTGCTTGAGGCTTCGATCCTCAGCACCTGCAATCGCCTTGAGATTTACACCCTTGTACGCAATCCTGAACTGGGTATTTCCGCTGTCAGGGAGTTTCTCAGTGGACATTCCGGACTGGACACCGGTGATCTGAAGCCGCATCTGTTCACGTTTCACCACGAGGATGCCGTTGGTCATCTGATGCGGGTTGCCGCAGGCCTTGACAGCTTGGTGCTCGGGGAGGGCCAGATCCTCTCTCAGGTCAAAAAAATGATGCGTCTCGGCCAGGAGCACAAGTCTCTGGGGCCGATTCTCAATCGATTGCTCACGCAAGCTGTGAGCACAGGCAAACGGGTTCGCAGTGAAACGAATCTGGGCACGGGGGCTGTCTCGATCAGCTCGGCAGCTGTTGAACTTGCCCAGCTGAAGTTGGGTCAGAGCCGAGGTGTCGATGATCTGGTCACCCTTGAGGATGAACAGGTGGCCGTCGTCGGCGCCGGCAGAATGAGTCGTTTACTGCTGCAACACCTCAAGGCAAAGGGTGCTTCAGGTGTGGTGGTGTTAAACCGAACCGTGGCTCGCGCACAGTCACTGGCTGCAGACTTTCCCGATCTTCCAGTTCAGTGTCGTCCTCTTGAGGATCTTGACCATTGCCTGAGCACATGCTCGCTTGTTTTCACAAGCACAGCTGCGGACGATCCGATCATTGATGCTGCTCGTCTTCAGCAGTTGAATCGTCGCAGTTCACTGCGGTTGGTCGATATCGGAGTTCCCCGCAATATTGATGCGGATGTGGAGGGAATCACCGGTGTTGAGGCCTATGACGTTGATGATCTCAAGGAGGTTGTCGAACGCAATCAGGAAGCTCGCCAGCAGGTGGCCCGTGAAGCGCAGGGACTCCTCGATGAAGAAGCTCGGTTGTTCCTGGAATGGTGGGACAGCCTTGAGGCTGTCCCGACCATCAACAGACTGCGTTCTTCTCTGGAGTCAATCCGCTCAGAGGAACTGCAGAAAGCGCTCAGCCGTATGGGACCCGACTTCTCGGCTCGCGAACGAAAGGTGGTTGAAGCTCTCAGTAAAGGCATCATCAACAAAATTCTGCACACTCCGGTGACATCCTTGCGAGCACCTCAGCAACGCAGTGAGAGACAGAACGCGTTGATCGTGATTGAGCGTTTGTTTGATCTGGCTCAGGACGATGATTCGGATCGTTGAGTGCTTTTCTACCGAATCGTTCCCTGTCTAAATCTGATTCCCAGCATTCTTGCCGGATCTGTCCCAAGCATTGGTTGGGAGCACCAAAACTCCTGTAGGTTTGCCCGGCAAAGCCGATCTGCGGGGGCGGCATGAAGCGTGTTCTGGCCATCATTCTTGGGGGAGGAGCGGGAACGCGTCTTTATCCCCTCACCAAGATGCGGGCCAAGCCCGCAGTTCCTCTCGCAGGGAAGTACCGACTGATCGATATTCCGATCAGCAACTGCATCAACTCCGACATCAACAAGATGTATGTGATGACGCAGTTCAACAGCGCATCACTCAACCGCCATCTGAGTCAGACGTTCAATCTCAGCAATTCCTTTGGTGGCGGTTTTGTTGAGGTTCTTGCGGCTCAACAGACTCCCGACAGTCCTTCCTGGTTTGAGGGCACCGCAGATGCAGTTCGCAAATATCAGTGGCTGTTTCAGGAATGGGATGTTGATGAATATCTGATCCTTTCCGGCGATCAGCTTTATCGCATGGATTACAGCCTTTTCATTGAACATCACCGGCGCACAGGTGCCGATCTGACTGTTGCTGCTCTTCCTGTGGATGCCAAACAGGCTGAATCCTTCGGCCTGATGAGAACTGATGACAACGGCAACATTCAGGAGTTCCGAGAAAAGCCCAAGGGTGAATCCCTGCTTCAAATGGCTGTGGATACAGCTCGCTTCGGGCTCAGTTCTGAATCTGCCAAGGAGCGTCCCTATCTGGCTTCGATGGGGATTTACGTGTTCAGTCGTCAGACTTTATTTGATCTGCTGGACGGGAATACCAATCACAAGGATTTCGGCAAGGAGGTGATCCCGGAATCCCTGGCTCGTGGAGACAAGCTCCAAAGTTATGTCTTTGATGACTACTGGGAAGACATCGGCACGATCGGTGCGTTTTATGAGGCCAACCTCGCACTCACACAACAGCCGAAACCTCCTTTCAGCTTTTATGACGAGAAGTTCCCGATCTACACCCGGCCTCGTTATTTACCGCCGAGCAAACTCGTGGATGCTCAGATCACCAATTCCATCATCGGCGAGGGTTCAATTCTGAAGTCTTGCAGTGTTCACCACTGTGTTCTGGGTGTTCGCAGTCGTCTGGAGTCCGATGTCGTCATCCAGGACACCCTGGTGATGGGTGCCGATTTCTTTGAATCAAGCGAAGAGCGTGCTGTTCTGAGAGAACGAGGTGGCATTCCCCTCGGTGTCGGTCAGGGAACCACGGTCAAAGGTGCCATTCTCGATAAGAATGCTCGCATCGGTTCCAACGTCACCATCGTGAACAAGGACCATGTAGAGGAGGCTGATCGTCCGGAACTCGGTTTTTACATCCGCAATGGAATCGTTGTTGTGGTGAAGAATGCGTCCATTCCAGATGGCAGCGTGATCTGATCGTTCATTCCTGACAGAGCCAGACCATATTGCAGCCGACTTGGATTGTTGTGGTCACACTGTCGGCAGTGAATGGTTCAGCTGAGCATGTCCAAGGCCCACTTCGGTCTGATTGGTCTCGGCGTGATGGGGGAAAACCTTGTCCTCAACGCCGAGCGCAATGGCTTTTCGAGCGTCGTTTACAACCGCACCTATTCCAAGACGGAAGAATTCATGTCCGGTCGTGGCGCCGGCAAAAACATCCAGGCAGCCACAGACCTTCAGGATTTCGTTGACAAGCTTGAACGTCCTCGACGCATCCTGATGATGGTCAAGGCGGGTGGACCTGTTGATGCTGTGATCCAGCAGATTTCGCCCTATCTGGATGAAGGAGATCTGTTGATCGATGGTGGGAACTCCGAGTATCACGACACCGAACGCCGGGTTGCAGAACTTGAAAGCAAGAGCTTCGGATTCATTGGAATGGGTGTCTCGGGTGGAGCCAAAGGTGCTTTAGAGGGACCCAGCATGATGCCGGGAGGCACCAAGACCTCCTACGACGCCATTGAAAGTCTGGTTCGCAAGATGGCGGCTCAGGTTGAAGATGGTCCGTGTGTGACTTACATCGGTCCCGGAGGTGCGGGCCATTTCGTCAAGACCGTTCACAACGGTATTGAGTACGGCATTGAGCAGATCCTCGCGGAGGGGTATGACCTGATGAAGCGGGCCGGCGGCCTGAGCAGCACTGAGATGGCTGATGTGTTCGCCCACTGGAACAGCACTGAAGAGCTTTCCTCCTATCTCGTCGAAATCACGGAGGTGTGTCTACGCACGATGGACCCCGATGATGGAACTCCTCTGGTGGAAAAAATCCAGGACAAGGCCGGTCAGAAAGGAACCGGTCTCTGGACGGTTGTCAGCGCTCTGCAGATGGGGGCTTCTGTCCCGACGATCTATGCCGCTCTCAATGGACGCGTGATGAGCTCCATGAAAGATCAGCGCATCAAGGCCGAACCGATTCTGAAAGGACCTGCCCTGCAGTCGTTCGACATGGGGACATCAGCCGATGGAATGGCTCCTCTGATGGATGCCATGGTTCTGGCCTGCATGGCCAGCTATGCCCAGGGCATGGAGCTGATGCGCATTGCATCAGCTGAGCACAATTACAACCTGGACATGCCTTCGATCGCACAGATCTGGAAGGGAGGATGCATCATTCGGGCTCGCCTGCTGAAGCGTATTCAGGATGCTTTCACAGCCGATCCCCAGCTGGCGAACCTGCTGATCGACCCCTGGTTCGCCGACCAGGTGAACCGTCGACTGCCCGGTCTGGCCAGAATGGTTGCAGGCGCTGCTGCAGCTGGGATTCCCGTGCCCTGTCTGAGCAGCACACTCGATTACATCAACAGCTATCGCACGGCTCGTCTGCCCCAGAACATCGTGCAGGCCATGCGCGATTGCTTCGGCTCCCATACTTATGAGCGTGTGGACAAGGACGGCATCTTCCACACCGAGTGGCTCAGCTGAGGACCCCGCGATGAGTTCCTATCGCATCGAGCAGGTTCAATCGGCGGAGGTTCTTGCCCGGCGTGCCGCTGAGCACATCGGGGCCGCCATTGACCTGGCGCTTGATCAGAGGGATCGTGCACAGATTGCCTTGTCAGGCGGAACCACTCCTGCGCTGGCCTACACCTTGCTGGGCCAGGAACATCTCCCCTGGGACAGGGTTGACGTGTTTCTGGGTGACGAGCGATGGGTGGCCGCCGATGATGAATCGAGCAACGCGCGCATGCTGCGCAACACCCTGCTCAAAGCGGGCCAGCCGGGAGCCAGAGCCTGCTTCCATCCTGTTCCGACAGTGGAACTGTGTTCTCCGGAAGCCAGTGCTGATGCCTTTGCGGAACTTGTGGGCAGTGTTTGTGATGGCGAACCACCCGTGTTCGACTTCATGCTGCTTGGCCTTGGTGATGATGGCCATACGGCATCGCTATTCCCTGGCACAGAGGCGCCTGGCGTTCAGGATCGCTGGACAACGATCGGTCGCGGCAAGGGTCTTGAGCGGATCACACTCACGGCGCCGGTGCTCAGCGCCGCGCGTCAGGTGGTCTTTCTCGTGAGCGGAGAGGCCAAGCGTCAGGCGCTGTCGCGACTTGTGGCTGCCGCTGAATCGCCTCAGCGCACTCCAGCCAAGCTGGTGCAACCGAGTTCCGAGATTCTCGTGCTCGCCGATCAGGCTGCTTCTCAAGGGCTTTGACGACACCTCCCCACCAACCGCCTCCGGAAATTCGCGTGATCGCCTCAGGTGACTCCTTTCGAGACTGGGCCAGCCTGAACGACACGATCATGGGTGGATCCAGCAGCGCCGGTTGCAGGATGAGCGATCAAGGTCTTGTGCTTGAAGGTGAGGTGGTGAGTCAGGGGGGAGGCTTTGTCAGCTGCCGTTCGCCGGTGTTTCGACCTCCTCTCGACCTCAGCCCCTACAAAGGTTTGCGTCTGACGCTGGATGGGGAAGGACGAAGTTTCAAGTTTGCGGTGGCCTGCCGTGACGGAGTTTTCGGACTCACCGAGTTGATTCCGGGAGGATTGCGATGGGTGACGACGGTTGCCACTCAGTCAACGGGGACCACGGTCGTCGAACTTCCCTTTGAGCGTCTTCAGCCGGTGGTGCGCGCGAAGCCTGTCACTCTTCCGGTTCGATTTGATTCGTCTTGCATCACGCGTCTTCAGCTGCTGCATTCGCGATTCGGCGACGACGGCGAGCCGAACCCCGGCTACCGGGATGGTGCAATCAAGCTGCTGATTCGCTCGATTGAAGCGTTCTGAGATGAGCGCATGCTCCGCACTGGAGACGTTGATCGCTTCGGCGGCGGATCTCTGTTGCAAGCCTTTTCACCATGCCGTTCTGTCGGCCGAGGATGCAACGCTTGACGACTACCGCGGACGGATTGAATGTCGTGATGGAGATGGGAAGCGACTCGAAGAATTCGATCTCGAACTTGAGCTGTATCGCAGCGGCGCTGATCTGAATCTCACGCTTGCCTGGGCTGATCAACCACTGAGGCCAATCCTGTGGCACGGTCAGCACCCTGTCTGGATGGATGGTGAGACCGGCAAGCGCTGTTCTGCCCCAGCAGATGGAGCTGCTCTTGAAGCTCTCGCTCGACGTCTGAGGTCCCTGCTGGTTTGATCAGGGCTGATCGGTGACCGCCCCTCTGCTGCTGGAACTCACCAGACGGGCATATTTGCCCAGAATCCCGGTTCGGTAGCGGGGTGTGGGAGAGCTCCAGGCAGCGCGTCTGCGTTCCAGTTCGGCATCATCCACGTTGAGTTGAAGCAGCAGTTGATTGGCGTCAACAGTGATGCTGTCGCCCTCCTGCACCAGTCCGATGTTGCCGCCGACGGCGGCCTCGGGAGCAACATGCCCCACTACCAGTCCGTAGGAACCACCACTGAAGCGCCCGTCGGTGATCAAGGCCACTTTCTCGCCCAGCCCCTGCCCGACAATGGCTGCAGTGGGTGAAAGCATCTCGCGCATGCCCGGTCCGCCGACCGGCCCCTCATAGCGGACGATCACGACATCTCCCGCCTTGATCCTGCGATCAAGAATGGCTTCAAGGCAGGTCTCTTCACTTTCAAAGACCCGTGCAGGGCCTGTCAGCACAGGTGATTTGACACCACTGATCTTAGCGACGCTTCCTTCAAGTGCCAGGTTGCCTTTGAGTATCGCCAGATGTCCCTTCTGATAGATGGGTTTGCTGATCGGACGGATCACGTCCTGATCAGCAGGGGGTTCTGAAGGCACATCTTCGAGCAGCTGCTTCAGCGTCTTGCCTTCAATGGTCCGGCAGTCTCCATGCAGGAGCCCTGCATCCAACAGCAGTTTCATCACCTGCGGGATTCCACCCGCTCTGTGAAGGTCAACGGTGACGTAGCGACCACTCGGCTTCAGATCGCAGAAGACAGGAACCCTCTGTCGGATCTGCTCAAAGTCATCGATGTTCAGCTCGACTCCGGCTGTTCGTGCAATGGCCAGCAGATGCAGAACCGAGTTGGTCGAGCCCCCAACGGCCATGATCACGCTGATGGCGTTTTCAAACGCTTCCCTGGTGAGTAAGTCCAGGGGCCTGATGTTCGCTTTCACCGCTTTCACAAGCACTTCGGCGGACCGTGCGGCACTGTCGGCTTTCTCCGCATCCTCAGCCGCCATCGTGGAGCTGCAGGGGAGACTCAGGCCCATGGTTTCGATTGCGGCGCTCATCGTGTTGGCGGTGAACATGCCGCCGCAGCTTCCTGCTCCAGGACAGGCGTTTTTTTCAACTGCGATGAGCTCCTCCATGTCGATCTTGCCGTTCGTAAGCTGACCCACCGCTTCAAAAGCACTCACCACGGTGAGATCGCATCCACCGAGTTTTCCCGGTTTGATCGTGCCGCCGTAGACAAAGATCGCCGGAATGTTCATCCGGGCCATCGCCAGCATGGCGCCAGGCATGTTCTTGTCACATCCGCCCACGGCAAGAACGCCATCCATGCTTTGGCCGTTGCAAGCGGTTTCGATCGCATCAGCAATCACTTCACGACTCACGAGGGAATACTTCATCCCCTCTGTTCCCATGGAGATCCCATCACTGACGGTGATCGTTCCAAACATCTGAGGCATGCCTCCGGCCTGTCGCGCCGCCGCTTCAGCACGTTTCGACAGATCGTTCAGGCCCACATTGCAGGGCGTGATGGTGCTGTATCCGTTGGCAATGCCAATGATCGGCTTGCCGAAATCCTGGTCTCCAAACCCCACTGCTCTCAACATCGCCCTGTTAGGGGAGCGCTGGATCCCCTTGGTGACGGCATCGGAGCGGAGCATGGATTGTCTTGCGTTGCCGCGAATCACTTCGGTCAACCTACCGGCCGCTCTGTCACTGCCTGGAGCCAAGATCTTCAAGTTGACGGCGCACATCAGCAATTGCCGAATTCAGCTGTTCGACGCGGGCCTCCAGGTGGCTGTCGGTTTCAGGCTCAGGTCGATCACCGGCGCTGAAGGCTTCACTGCCGTCCTGCATGCGCGGGGCATAAAGCATCGAGCGCTGGTTGCGAAGACGACGACGGCGATCAGCCTCGGACAGAAGCCACCAGCCGAATCCTGCCGCACCCAGAACGGCGCCGCTGACAAGGGTGGTCAGAGTTCCTGATGCGGTGTCCTGGTGCCTCGCCATGGGCTTCCTTTGAATGTCCCCAGCTTAGTTCGGCTGCGCTGTTCTGATCCCCAGTCTTTGCAGGGGATCCCCGATGCCTGGAAGGATCCTGTCACGCTCATCCAGGTCAGCATCGATGCAGGCTGTGTGAATGCTGATCTCCGGGTAGCACTCTCCGATGCGTTTGAGTCCCGGGCTGGCGGTGAGTGCCGTGATCACGCGCAGCCTCGGCGGTTCAACCTTGAGCTGCTCCAGACGCCGAAGCAGTTCGATCAGTTCATCGCCATGACGGATCTGATCCAGCAGCAGCACCACTCCGGCCTTGGCTTCAATCGCTTCCGGCAGTCCTCCCAGGCAGAGCTCTGCGCTGGGCAGCACCTGGCGGGCCCCTTCCCAGAGGTGCAGTCCGCCGGGGATCATCGGAACCGCCAGCAGTGGAACGCCCGTTTCAATCACGGTTCCCTCCGCGCTGCCCAGTGGAGTTTTCACAACATCCCTGCGATGAGGCAACCAGTCACGCATCGCTTCGTAGCTGAGCCAGCGCCCCAGCTCCTCCATGGCTGTGCGGAACAAGGCCGGGGGTGTTCCTTCATGCCTCAGCACGGTCAGCCAGTGGGCAATCAGTGGGTGGGGCGGTACCACCACCCGGAGAGTCTTGGCCATGACGCGTGGCTTGGCAGTCGTCTGCCATATCGTGACCGCTCAAGTTACGGCAGCTGTTTCCGGGTAGCTGTTGAACGTTCGTACACCATGGCCTTGTCAGCTTTTTTCCCCTCTGTTTTCCGCTTCATCGTCGCGTCAATGGTTTGCGGCCTGCTCTCGCTGAGCGGATTGCTGATCGGTGTTGACGCTGCAGAGGCGATCACCGCCCCGGAGCTGCGTGGTCAGCGGGCCGTTCAGGAGATCAGCGCCGATATGCATGGGCGCGATCTCAAGGAAAAGGAGTTTCTCAAGGCCGATCTGCGAGAGGTGAATCTCAGCGAGACAGACTTGCGCGGTGCTGTGATCAATACTTCTCAACTGCAGGGCGCTGATCTGCGGGGTGCTGATCTTGAAGATGTCGTTGCCTTTTCAAGCCGCTTCGACGGAGCCGATCTTCGTGATGCCAATTTCACCAACGCGATGCTGATGCAGAGCCGCTTCAACGATGCTGAGATCGAGGGCACTGACTTCACGAATGCCGTGATTGATCTTCCACAACTCAAGGCTCTCTGTGGCAGAGCCAGCGGTGTCAACAGCCGCACCGGTCTCAGCACCCGTGATTCCCTGGGGTGTCGCTGATGCCTTCACGGCTACCTGTCACCGTGATCACCGGCTTTCTTGGGGCAGGGAAGACAACGCTGCTGCGTCATCTGCTCGTCAACAGCGGTCGTCGTCTGGCTGTGATGGTGAACGAATTCGGCTCGGTCGGGCTGGATGGGGATCTGATCCGCAGCTGTGGTTTCTGTCCGGAAGACGAGGTTGATGGCCGGTTGGTTGAGCTCAACAACGGTTGCTTGTGCTGCACGGTTCAGGATGACTTCCTGCCGACGATGGAGACCTTGCTCCAGCGCTCGGATCAGCTTGATGGAATCGTTGTCGAGACCAGCGGTCTGGCTCTGCCCAGGCCGCTGTTACAGGCTCTTGAGTGGCCAGCCATCCGTAAGAGGGTCCATGCGAATGGAGTGGTCACCGTTGTTGACGGAGAAGCTCTCAACGCCGGGAGCCCCGTTGGCGATCCCGCAGCCCTTGAACGTCAGCGTCAGGAAGATCCCAGTCTTGATCACCTCACTGCCATCGATGATCTGTTCAAAGATCAGCTTGAGGCGGCAGACCTGGTTCTGATCAGCCGCTCTGACCGACTCGATGCCGCAAGCACGGAGTCAGTTCGACAGAACCTTGCCGGTCGGGTCAGATCGGGAGCGGGCATCCTGGCGATCAGTCGCGGCGTTGTCGATCCAGAGCTTGTGCTGGGGATGGATCTTTCCAGACAGCCATTACTCGTTGACGATGTCCCCTCCCATCACAGCCACAGTCACGACAGCAATGGCCAAAATCACGGGGATCACCATCACCACGATCACACGCACGTTGAGGCTGTCAGCGGTCAGATCCAACTGGAGGGTTCGTTCGAGCGTGGGCAGCTCGAACAGCTGCTCAGCAGCTTTGTGATCGACAACGATGTGATCCGGCTCAAGGGACGGCTCTGGATTCAGGGAAAAACGCTCCCTCTTCAGATCCAGATGGTCGGTCCCCGGCTGGAGAGCTGGTTCGAGTCGGCTCCGACGGAGGCCTGGAAACCCAGCGAGGCAACTGGCCTTGAGTTGGTGGTGATCGGTTTGCAGAAGGACTCCACCCAGCAACTGGAAAGCCTTCTGCGTAACGACTGTCTGCAAACCGCCTGAATCTGAAGCTCTGCGTTGCAAACACGGTTGCAGCTCTTTTCGGAGCTGGTTCAGCAAGAATCACTGCTGTCAGTGCAGTGGATCCTGAGGGTCACCACGTCAACAAAAAACAAGTGGCTTCCCTCAACAGCGACACTCAGAGCGTGAGTGGTGCGTCACTGTTCAGGACTGTGACAAAGAGTCCTGAACAGCGGCAACTGTCGCTGCCGGGGTCTATGAGATCAACCATTCAATTGAGAACCTCCAGTCGATCCGTGCCACTGCGTTCGATCAATTGAGCCAGTTCGAGCATGTCGGATCTGTTGACCAGGCCGATGCAGCCGAGGGTGCCGCTGTTGTCGTTCTGAAGTCCTGCGCTGGGATCCAGGTGGATCCCGAGCACGCGGCGGCCGGTGGTGAAGGTTGGCTCGATGCTGATCCACACAGGACCAAGCTCGGGGTAATCACCATCGATCAGGGGTTCGACGACCCCCACGCTGTAACGGCCGATGGGCAGGGGCGCACGGCTGCCGAGCTGGTCACGATTGGCGTTCTGTCGGTTCGCCCGGCCACTGACGGCATCGAACCGTCGCAGCGGTTCACCTGGAATCTCAATCTTGAGGTCCCAGATGGGGTCTCCGGTCGTCTGCAGTCGTCGATCGGTGCGTTTCAGAACGAGGGTGGGGACGGGATCTGGCTTTGGCGCTGCAGGTTCAAGCAATGCCATCAAGGACTGGCGTTTGAACGGTTTGACATCGGCCTTTGCCTCAGGCATCACCCAAGCGCCTGCCAAAACCGTGGCCAGGGTCAGACCTGAGAGCAGGCTGCTGAACAGAGGACGAGTTCTGGCGATTTGCATCCCGTTGGCAGAAAAACGTGCCTTTCCTAGAGGGGATGATTATTGCCTGATGAATGAATAAACGGTTGTTCAGCTGGCCTCGAGTCGGCGCCAGTCCAACCCCGGGCAATGGGCGACGATGGCCGCCGTCGTTTTCATGTAGTCCGCATAGGAGGGAAGCATTCGAAGCAGTGCGCGCTCCTCGCGTCGGGCCTTGCCTGTCAGCACAGAGACCAGAGCGAGAAACAGCAGAAGATGGAACAGGCTCGCCAAAGCGATCACCACTCCCAGAGAACAAACCAGAACCGCCCGATAGAGCGGATGGCGGCAGTGTGCGTAGACCCCGCTGGTGACCAGATCAGCTCCCGGTTTCGGATCCGGTAGCGGAGACAGGCTCGGCCCCAGTTTCAGAAATCCCTGGACAGCGAGAATCAGTCCGATGGCCAGGGTGATCAGGCCCACAACTTGAGCAGTATGAGGCCAGGCGATCCCGAAGAATCCTGGCTTTGGCCATGCAGGGATCAGATGACAGGTGATCAGGGCCAGCTGCGCCAGCAACCACCACTCACCGCGCCGGTTACTGAACCAGCCGCCCCAGCTCAGCCCCCAGCCTTTGAAAGCGGCTTTCCAATCGGTCACGGCGAGGTGGCTCCACTACTGCAAAGGCTGTCCCGTCGATGGGACCATGCTCCAATCCTGACCTCCCATGAACGATGAGAACCGTTGTGATCACAGGTTCCAACCGGGGGATTGGAGCTGCGGTGGCTCGCAGGCTGATCGATCAGGGGCATCAGCTCTGCCTGGCAGTGCGGGATCCCGAGGCCTTGCTGGGAACTGATCTGGATCCAGCGCAAGCTCCAGCCCGCCTCATGTCATGCCCCTATGACGCTCGCGTTCCTGAGAATGCTCAACGGGTTGTCGAGGCAACCCTGAACCGGTTTGGATCGCTGGACACGCTCATCCACTGCGCCGGAATCCTGCATCGCACGCCCCTGCTGTTTAGTGATGAGCAACGGTCTGAACCGGATGAACTCTGGAAGGTGAACGTGATGGGTCCCTGGTGGTTGACCCGAGCTGCCTGGCCAGCCCTCGTTGACTCTGGACGGGGTCGGATTCAGGTGCTGGTCTCGATGAGCGGCAAGAGGTCCAAAGGTTCGCTTGCTGGATATACCGCTTCCAAATTCGCATTGATGGGCCTTTGTCAGACCATGCGCAACGAGGGGTGGGAGAACGGCATTCGCGTGACCGCCGTCTGTCCCGGTTGGGTGAATACTCGGATGGCTGCAGGGGTCAAGACGATGCCTCCTGAGCAGATGACCCAGCCCGAGGATCTGGCCAGCCTCTGCGCGCATCTGCTCACGCTCCCATCGGCGGCAGTCCCCTTTGAGTGTGCTGTTAATGCATCGCTTGAGCGCTGATCAATCCAGAGGGATCTCTCCTCGGGCACAAACGTCGTTCCAGCAGAGCGTTCGTTCCGCGATCCAACGGGCCTGAACGCCTGTCCAGTCGCCATTGTCATTTAGCTGCATCTTCATGTGGCCGCTGCCGTCATGGTTGAAGCGGACGACATGGTCTTCGAATGCCAGCTGCCAGCTGGAGCCCGGTTGATCGCTTTCGTATCGACAGTTCTGCCACTCCTGATGCTGTTGCCTGCATTCAATAGGCACGCTGACCGCTGGGCGCGCCTGCGCAGCCAGGCCGAGCCCAGCGGTCAGCAGCACACTGGCCTGGCTGATTGAGCGGATCAGTTGAGCCAGTGAATGGGGCACGTACTGGCCTGCGCAGCAAGGGTCTCCTTTCAACCTGCATTTCGTCGAACGAAAGCGGTCCCCTGGCCTGCCAATATTTAACAATTGCCTTTCGGAGCCCGTGCCGCGTTACCAAGCCCGCGTTCTGGTGCACCTGCGCCCATCGGTTCTCGATCCAGCCGGTGAGGCGGCCAGGGCTGCAGCGTCGCGCCTGGGTGTGGATGGTGTGGAACGCCTGCGCATCGGCAAGGCCGTGGAGCTGGAGCTTGAGGCCTCGGATGAGGCCGCAGCACGTCGAAGCCTTGAGCTGCTCAGTGATCGGCTGCTTGCCAATCCTGTGATCGAGAACTGGACTCTTGAGCTGACCCAGTCATGAGCATCGGGGTTGTCGTTTTTCCCGGATCGAACTGTGACCGTGATGTTCGCTGGGCGACCGAGGGCTGTCTGGGGATGCCCACGCGGTACCTCTGGCATGAGGAAAGGGATCTGAGCGGACTGGACGCGATTGTTCTTCCAGGGGGATTCAGTTATGGGGACTATCTGCGCTGTGGTGCAATCGCCAGATTTGCGCCGGTCCTCGAATCACTGCTGAGTTTCGCTTCAGCCGGTGGGAGAGTTCTGGGCATCTGCAACGGCTTTCAGGTGTTGACGGAACTGGGACTGCTTCCAGGTGCACTGACCCGCAATCGAGATCTTCATTTCATTTGTGAGGACACGCCTCTTTCCGTGGTCAGCGGTCGCACGCCCTGGTTGTCTTCCTGCGGCGGTGGACGTCGGTTCTCATTGCCCATCGCCCACGGTGAGGGGCGATATCAATGCAGTGACGACACGCTGAAGCAGCTCCAGGACGATGACGCCATTGCACTTCGGTACTGCAGCAATCCCAATGGATCCGTCTCCGATATCGCAGGCATCACCAATGCCTCGGGATCGGTGCTTGGTCTGATGCCTCACCCTGAGCGAGCCTGTGATCCACAGACTGGCGGCACTGCAGGTCGGGCCATCCTCGAAGCGCTTCTCTCCTGACCCATGCGTCGTCGTTCTCTTCTGGCGTTGTCCGCCAGCTCGGGAGTTGGTCTGTCACTATTCGGCAGCCTCGGTGGTCATGCCAGATCGATGTCCAGACCGCGCCAACCGAGAGCAATCGCTCCACTTCGTCGGGGTTCACGGTTGAGAGCCATCAACCCTGGTACCTGGATTGACCCTGATACCGATTTCAGCCCTCTGAGCAAGCGTTGCGAAGAGCAGGGCTGGATTCTTGAAATTCCGGAGGACGTCAAAGGTCAGTGGCAATGGTTCTCGGCAACCGACAATCAGCGGCGCGCTTCGATCGAAGACGCCTGGAACGATCCCACGCTCGATGGGGTTTTCTATGTCGGCGGCGGCTGGGGCGCTGCGCGAGTACTGGAGTCCGGACTGAGATTTCCCAAGCGCCCGTTCTGGTCTCTTGGTTTCTCCGACAGCAGTGCCCTTCTGCTTGCACAGTGGCAGGCCGGTTTGCTGGGAGCCATTCACGGCTCTGCCTGGGGACTGGATGAACAGTGGCAACGCACGGTTGACCTGCTGAGCGGACGACCAACGCAACCTCTTCAAGGGCGAGGGGTACGCGGTCGCATGGCAAGGGGGCGTCTGGTGGTGACGAACCTCACGGTTGCAACACATCTGATCGGCACACCCTGGTTTCCTGATCTACGCGGATCCATTCTGGTGCTCGAGGATGTGGGCGAAGCGCCTTATCGGGTCGATCGCATGCTCACCCAGTGGCGCAGCGCTGGTTTGTTCAAGGGGTTGGCAGGAGTGGCCTGTGGTCGCTTCAGCTGGAAAGAAGACGATGTTCTTCCCGGCGATTTCTCCATGCCGGAAATCCTTGAAGAACGTCTCAGTGATCTCGGCGTACCTCTTCTGATGGATCTTCCCCTTGGTCATGGTCTGCCGAATTGGGCACTACCTCTTGGACGCGAAGCATTGCTCGATGCTTCATCAGGCCAGCTCACTCTGCAGGCCTAAAGAGTCTCGTTCAGCGCCTCTTGTGTGTCTCATGTCTTCAGTTTTTGCCTCTTCTTTTTCTCAAGAGCAAGTCCATTGGAATCATCCCAAGAGCCAGAAAGGGCACGAATTGAGGCGAAAATTCTGCGGCAAAACCAATCAATAGAAAAGCGGCAGCGAAGCTTGCACCACGATAATTTTTGAGTCCTGAACCCTCACGGCCTTTGATGAGGACTGACTGCTCAAGCAGCTCGGGCTTCTCCCAGGCATGGATTGCGATGAGCCATCCAATGCCGCTAATCAATGCAAGAGTCCACCAGTAGAGAAGGCCAACCCCCTTGCTTGCATTCATCTGCTCATCATTCAAAGAACCATAGAGTGCTGTGGGCCAGGGAAGAAAAACAATTAATGCCATCCATAATGAATTTAGCCAGAAAATCGTTCCATCAAAAGTTCTCATCGAATTGAAGACCTGGTTGTGCTTAAGCCACAGCAGGGAAAGGATTAAGAAGCTCAACCAAAATGCAAAAATCTGAGATGAGTTCTCGCCAATCAGTTGCCATATTGAGTCTTCTCCTGTCGATTTGATGTCAACCAGTGGTAGCAGTTGAAGGGTGATAGCAATCGCAACAACTGCATCAGTGAAGTTGATCAGTCGGTCGAATGATCGCCGCTGAACGGGCGAGATTGAATTCTGTTCGCCGTCCATTCGTGCTTGATCAAAGTATTCCTATGCTAGATCTCTCCTTGCTCTTTGCTCACCTCTTCGTGGGTGATTCGATCAGTTTGATGATTAAATCGAATGTTGTAAGTTTATTTGTTTGGATGCTGCTCTCTGAGATTGCTTTGTTCAATCAGTTTTCTTGGGGCAGATGATGATTGATGGAGGTTTGATTCGCCATTGCACGAGTCGCCGCTGAATCTTTGAATTCTTCGAATAACCATAAAAAAAGGGGCCTGATGGCCCCTGTTCGGTGCATGTTGTGAGATCAGTTGATCAGACAGCAACAGCAGCTTTGGGATCCAGTGCGCCTTTGGCATAGAGGCCGGCGTAGTAGGTGATGCTCTGCTGTTGAATCTTGCTGGCGTTGCCAGCAGCCCAGAACTGCTGATAGCGGTCGAGACAGACCTGCTTCATGTATTTGCGCGCTGGCTTGTTGAAATGGCGGGGATCAAAATTGGCCGGATCAGCGATCGCCGCCTCACGCACTGCCGCAGTGAAGGCCAGGCGATTGTCGGTGTCGATGTTCACTTTGCGAACACCGTTGCGAATACCTTCCTGGATTTCCTCCACGGGAACCCCATAGGTTTCTGGAATTGAACCACCGTGCTTGTTGATCATCTCCAGCCACTCCTGGGGCACAGAAGAAGAACCGTGCATCACGAGGTGCGTGTTGGGGATCGCTTTATGAATCTCAGCGATTCGGCTGATCGCCAGCACTTCACCGGTGGGTTTTCGGGTGAATTTGTACGCGCCGTGGCTGGTGCCGATCGCGATGGCCAGCGCATCGCACTTGGTTTTGGCCACGAAATCGGCGGCTTCTGCAGGATCAGTCAGCAGCATGTCCTTCGAAAGTTCACCCTCGAAACCATGGCCATCCTCAGCTTCGCCTTTCCCCGTTTCGAGTGAGCCCAGGCATCCCAGTTCTCCTTCGACGCTCACCCCGACTGAGTGGGCGAAATCAACAACCTGTTTGGTGACAGAGACGTTGTAGTCGTAGCTGGCAGGTGTCTTGGCGTCAGCTTCCAGCGATCCATCCATCATCACGGAGGTGAATCCGTTGATTGCTGCCGAATAGCAGGTGTCAGGAGCATTGCCATGATCCTGGTGCATCACCACGGGAATATGGGGATAGGTCTCGGTTGCGGCGAGGATCAGGTGACGCAGAAAAATTTCACCTGCATAGCTGCGCGCGCCACGGGAAGCCTGCAGGATGACCGGACTGTCGGTCTCGTCGGCCGCTTCCATGATTGCCTGCACCTGCTCAAGGTTGTTGACATTGAATGCAGGGATGCCGTAGCCGTTTTCGGCAGCATGGTCAAGCAGAAGCCGAAGCGGAACGAGCGCCATAGAGAAAGTCCAAAAAAAAGCCCTATCGGACTCAAAGGTCCGTAGGGCAAAGACTTTACTGAATGGTGTTCAATTTGTCACGCACTTTCGTTGCGCAAGTGGCTTAGGCGGGTGCGTGATGCCGGATCAGTAGGTGTAGCCGGCTACGAACAGTTGCTCGTCGGAGGATGGCTGGGAGCCGGCCACATAGCGGCCGAGTGATGCTTCCGAGTTGGCCTGTGCCCTAGCCAGCAGAGCTTTCTGGCCAGCTTCCAGATTTGTGCCAGCCCATCCCTTCAGGCAGGAATGCTGCAGTGCTCTTCCGTAGGAGAAGCCAAGATTCCATTTCGCTTTGCGCTCGATGGTGTTCATGTTGTTGAGGTAGACCGAAGCGGCTTCTTCGCTCAGGCCACCTGAGAGGAACACAATGCCGGGAACGCTGGCGGGAACGCTGCGCTCGAGGGTGCGCACCGTCATGGCGGCAACTTTGGCCGGATCTGCTTTGTCAGAGCAATCTGCTCCCTGGACGGTCATCGATGGCTTGAGAAGAGTTCCCTCGAGCAGAACACCGTTGGCCTGACAGGCGTGATAAACCTCCTGGATCACGTGTTCCTGGATGCGAGCTGTGGTTTCAATGGTGTGATCACCATCCATCAGGATTTCAGGCTCAACGATTGGCACCAGGCCTGATTCCTGCACTGAGCGGGCGTAGCGAGCAAGCCCCCAGGCGTTTTCGCGCACGGACAGGGGGGAAGGACAGCCATCAGACGTGATCTGAAGAACAGCGCGCCATTTTGCGAAACGTGCTCCCTGGGCGTAGTAGTCGGCCGCACGTTCGATGAGCCCGTCAAGTCCGGTGCAAAGGGTTTCAACAGAGCCTGCGCCTGCAAGTGGGCGCAGGCCTTTGTCAACCTTGATGCCTGGGATGATGCCCAGCTTGCCCAGTTTGCTCACCATGGACTCGCCGTCAGCATGGTTCTGGAAAAGGGTCTCTTCGTAAAGAATGGCTCCGCTGATGAATTCTCCGAGCCCGGCGGTGGTGAAGAGCATCCCGCGATAAGCCTGACGATTGGCTTCGGTGTTCTCGACTCCGATGGAACCAAGGCGCTTGCCGATGGTTTTGGTGGATTCATCAACGGCAAGAATTCCCTTACCAGGAGAAGCAAGGGATTGCGCTGTTGCGATTAGCTCAGAGGAATAGTCAGACAGTGCCATTTGATTCTTCGGAATTGAAGGAGTCTCGGGGTCTTGAAGACAGCCTTATTTACGCCGTTTACACCTCTGAGTAGTATTTGTTGCTTAGCAAACGTATTATTTGATTCGCAAGGGTGGCGATGGTTGCCTTGAAGCGTCAACTCGGTTAAGCGATTTTGGCAATCGAGGGTGGGTCGCAGCTGGATTTCAATTTTTTGGCCAGATTTCTGCCTGTTGATTTGTTCAGTCATAAAAAAGCTGGCTCCTGTTGGGAGCCAGCTTTGCTTCAATCAGCGTTTTAGTCGGGACCGACCGTGTCAGTTCTGTGCGAGTGATTGCCACTGATTGGGATTGATCTTGGCCACCAGATCAAACTTGCCATCACCAAGAGGCTTTGCGATGTAGGCGACGCCCATTGGTGCCGGATAAATTCCATTCTCAGGAATGATTGGCATCGTCACACCCTGGAAGGGATCATCGTGTCCAACGAGAACGGTGTTTTTTCCGGTCTCAGGCAGGGCCGACATCAAGGGAGCGACGCGTGCTGCGTATTCCTTGTATTCCTCAGGAGTGCATTCAACGCAGGGCAGGAAGTTCAGATTTGAATTCTTTGTGTATCTGCCAAAAGCCAGATCAGCTGTGTTGTAAGCACGGCAGTAGTCACTTGAGATGACATCTCCAACAGGTATTCCTGCTGCCTTGATGCCTTCACCGATCACTTTGGCATCGGCTTTGCCTTCGTCGCTCAAGCGGCGCTGGGTGCTGCAATCGGAAAGATCCAGATCTGGACTGGCCTGATCACCCCAGTCCTTAACAGTCTTGGCGTGTCGGATGTAGATGACATGACCACCATCTCTCAAAGCGCTGACAAGGTCAGTGTCGTCGAGTTTGTTGACAAAGTTCTCACCGTTCTGTTCTCCGGAAAGAGTGGTGTCATTCTGCTCGTAAGCTTCAACCTGGCTGTTACTTGCATCAGCCTGTTTTGACTGATCTTTGGATGAATCATCACTGACTGATCCTGAGGAGCAGGCTGCCATCAGCAGGAGAGCAGCAAAACAGGTTGCTTTTTTAAGCATTGATCAAATGAATTTCTTTTATTAAAGCGATTTCATCGATCGATAACATTTTGTTGGTTACTCCCGACTGTTGCTGTTGATACGGCGATTCAAGGGGTTTTCCCTTAGCTCTCAGCAGGAAGATAGTGATTGGTCGCAGGCGACCTGGCTGGCAAGACCTTCGGCGAGTCCAGGCACCATCGGGCGTCCGCTGCGAATGCTTTCAGCCCACCAGCTCTGCACACGGGCGACCGGGGCCACGCGTCCATCACTCCAGGTTGTCGGGAAGCGCAGATCCTCATCCGGCTGGACATTGCGAGGAGCTTCTCCATCTCGCTGCATGGTCAGTGAAAAGCCATGCACGTAATCCTTCTGATTTTCACTTCCGAGAACCAAACTACCTTCGGATCCATAGATCTCAATCCAGCAGCCACGACCATTTCGAGCAACTGAAGACAATGCCACCTGTGCGGGCACCGTCTCTCCCTGATGGCTGCTCAGGTTCACATTGATCAGGGCGATGTCTTCAGCGTCAACGGGCTGCATCAGCCCCGCGGTATCAGGTCGCTGATTAATCGCTGTGCACGTCACTGTCTGGGGCTCACCGACGGAACCGATCAGCCACGCCAATGTGTCGAAGGCGTGGGTCCCGAGTGCCCCGAGAACCCCTCCCCCCTGGTTGGCTTGTGAATACCAGTTCCAAGCTCGCTGCGGGTCGGCTCTGCTGCTCATCAGCCAGTCAAATTTCACGAGCCAGGGCTGTCCCACGGCACCTTGCTCTAGAAGGCGCGCGGTCTGCTGAAACAGAGGAACAGCTCTGTACTCGAAATCAACGGCAACGCTGAGCCCTCTGCTGATGGATTCGCGCTGCAAATCCGCCACCTGCTGAGCGTTGAGGGCCACAGGCTTTTCGAGCAGAAGGTGCTTTCCCGCTTTCAGAGCTTGCATCGCCAGCTCGTACCGGGGGGCCGGAGGTGTGGCGATGATCACTGCCTCGATCCTTGAATCATTGAGGAGCGAAGTCCAGGACGCGTGTCCCTTCAGCCCGGATTGGCTGCAGGCCTGGTCAAGACGCTCCTGACGGTGGTGCCAGAGAGCGACAGCTTCCAACCCGGGGACAGTCTCAAGAGCTGGAAGATGCACCGCCTCGCCAAAGCCGAGACCGGCGATGGCAACCCCAATCGGGTGATGAGCTGAAGGACTGGAGGTCATTGTGAACCGTGCAACAAATGGAGGTGAAACAGTCAGGTCAGCCCGGAACTGCAGACGGCGTTGATGACTTCCGTGATCAGATCATCCTTGGCGGGAGCTTCCCAGTCAGCTTTGAACCGCGGCAGTCCATTTTTCTGAGTGTCGCGGTACAGCGACTGATCGCAATCAATCTCCATCACCACAAGAGTTCCCAGAGCGGGTGAATCGTCTTCGGTTTTGAGGCTGTAGCGACTGAGAACCGACACATTTCCCCCCTTCGTTCTGCGGACGCTTCCTGCGTCCCACCATTGTTGACCTTCGCTGGTTGACGGCACTTCCCGCCAATCGACAGGACCAGCGAACACCGGTTGAGCCCCAAAGACCATCAGCAGTGCCAGCAGTGTTGATGCCAGCCATTGTTGAAGGGATTTCCTCAGACTTGATTTCATGCCTGGACCGTCACCTCAGGGCGACAGCCATGCAGATTTAAAAGCGTTGCCAATGTGGTCTTCAGCTGAGTTCTCGGCACGATTGTGTCAACGAATCCATGCTCCTGGAGGTATTCCGCTGTCTGGAAGTTATCGGGAAGTTTTTCCCGCAGGGTCTGTTCAATGACTCTCCGTCCGGCAAAGCCGATCAGAGCCTTCGGTTCGGCAAGAATCAAGTCGCCGAGCATGGCAAAGCTCGCCGTGACTCCTCCTGTGGTGGGGTGTGTCAGCAATGGCATGTAAAGAACACCTGCCTCTCGATGGCGTTCCAGGGCCCCGGAAATTTTGGCCATCTGCATGAGGCTGAGCATGCCTTCCTGCATGCGTGCACCCCCTGAGGCGCAGACGATCAGCAGGGGCAGGCGCTTGGTTGTAGCCACCTCAATCAGACGGGTGATTTTTTCACCCACCACTGAACCCATGGATCCACCCATGAAACGGAAATCCATCACTGCAAGGGCCATGGGGATCTCATTCACCCGACACAAACCTGTGATCACTCCATCGCGAAGCCCAGTGCTGGCTTGGGTTTCACGCAGTCGATCGGCATAGGCACGTCGGTCCTTGAACCCAAGTGGGTCGGTGGGAGTCAGGTCTTCATCCAGGCCTTCAAAGCTGCCTTCATCAGCAATGATCGCGATTCGTTCAGCGCTGAAGATGCGGTGGTGATAACTGCAGTTGCTGCAAACGCTTGCGTTGGCACGCAGATCTTTGCGGTAGACCACCTGGGAACATTCCGGACATTTGCTCCAGAGGCCATCTCCTTCCTCAGGCTCCTGTGCGACCTTGACCACGGACTGCCCCTTACGTCGATCAGCGAACCAGTCGAAAAGGCTCATATCTCTTCGGTGCTCAGGTCTGACCTGAGATCTTAATTGCTGCTAGTCAATCGACCAAAACAACAGCCCCCTGCAGGAACAGCGTCGGGTTCCATCTTGGAGGATGTACGTATCACAGAACCGTTACATCTTCAGTGAGCTGCCTGGACCCGCACAGTGGCTTTCATTCAATGTGTTGGCCCATTCCAGCATTGAACAAATGCTTGGCCGTTGATTCACTGCATTTTTGGATTCTGTAGTGTTGATTGTTTTTCAGGCTTAGAATTCATCTCTGAAAATTCTCAGATGAAAATATGCTCTTAACCCCTGGTGCACATCTTGAAAGCTGAGCCTCCAGAAATCGCTCCATGAACCTTGAGGGAATTCAGATTCAGCCAGGTGAAGTGAAAACATTCAGCACTTCATTTGCAGAGCTGCTGGCGGCTTATGCAAATGTCGAAGATCTCGAAGCAGCGGTCAGGTTTTCAGTTCTTGATACAACAAATTTATATGTGACTTTGTCGAGTTTGCCAGCCGATTTTGATCTGTACATCGGCGAGATTAATCCAGATACTAACGGGCCATATTTTGATGTTAATGATGACATTTATACTGTTTACAATAGTTCTACAAATCCCGGTCTTGAGCCGGAGCTTGTTTTTGGTCGCTTGAATCCAGGTGATTACTGGCTGCAGATTGTTACACGGGTTGGTGGAAACGAGGAATTGCTGGATGTCGAATTTGAATGGTCTTTGGATGGGCAAACCTTTGATGAAATCACGTTGTTAAGCAACGATGAATTTCTTCCTTTGCAATGGCATTTGTTTAATACAGGTATCGTCGTAACTGGAGTGATATAGGTGGTCAATGGCTCTCTGCTCCCAATGTGGATATTGGTGCACCTGAGGCCTGGAATTTGGTATTCAATGCAGATATTCCGATAGCTATCATCGATTCGGGCGTTGATGTTACGCATCCAGATTTAATCAGTAATCTTTGGGTCAATCCTGGTGAAATTCCGGGAAATGGTGAAGATGATGATAATAATGGATTCACCGACGATATTCATGGCTGGAATTTTGTAAATGATACGCCTGACATGACTGTTGATGCTCATGGCACGCATGTGGCAGGAATCAGTGGTGCTCAAGGAAATAATGGGATTGGTGTTTCAGGGGTCGCCTGGAACACTCAGTTGATGGTGCTTGATGTTTTTGGTGGTAATCAACGAACAGAGGAATCTGATGTTCAAGAAGCGCTTTATTACGCGATCGATCATGGTGCCAAGGTGATCAATATGTCATTGGGAGGGAACAAAAAAATAAGTCCACAGGATTTTCTAGCCCGTTCAGACTCTTTTGTTGAGCAATACAAAGCAGTGTTTGAATATGCTTATGAGCATGATGTATTCATTGCGATTGCTGCTGGTAATGAAGGCTCAGAATTTTCTGATCGGCGTCAATGGGATAACGTGGGTAACTTTGATTAATTCACGGTTGCGCCGGCTGTATTCAGCCAGCTGTTCGGCAATATTGCATCCGTAGGGTCTTCCAACGCTCAAAACTATCAGTCGAGTTACAGCAACTATGGGCAGTCGATTTCGATCAGTGCGCCGGGTGGTGATGGAGGCACTGTCGTGGTTGACCGCGACGAATTTGGGATACCTCGATATGCATCCACAGATCAGGCGCAAATTCTCAGCACTTTGCCTGTAGGGACTTGGGATGTGGGTGATGGAAATTATGGGTATTCCGTCGGCACATCAATGGCCTCACCGGTGATTGCAGGTATGGCGGGACTGATTCGTTCGCAGGATTCGTCCATTACTGCGACTGAAACACTGGCAATTTTAAGAGCTGGAGCTATTCAGAATCGACGTCTCAGATTTGGAGTGAATCAAAATTTTCAAGCTAATCTTTATCGATCTTTGCTGCTTGCACAGGGCTGGCAGGGGCCGGACACGCTCACAGGTATTGGTCAGGATATTGCTCCTGTACTCAATCTTTCATCACTCACGACAGCGCAGCGTCTGACAGGTACGCTCGACTGGAGTGGGCAAACTCCCTAGGATCCTGTTATTGGTTTTTATCAGGTTCTTGATCTAGAAGGCACCGTGCTTGATGCGCTGGGTAATCCTGTTAAGCCAGGAGATGCTAATTATCAATCCGTTGCGCTTGGTGCTGGAAATGTCGTAGATCAACTTGACGGCATAGGTTTAGATGCGAACACTTCAAACTCAATTGACTATGTATTAAGTGGTTCCATAAATGGGGTCTATCTAGCGCCTTATGCGGTGCTGGAGGGCAGTACCTGGTTCGCTTGGGACGAGGTTAACAGTGATGGGCTTGATCATTTCAAGGTGCTTGACGAGAATCAATTTGGATTTCTTGCAGCATTAGAATCAGGCGATAATGACAGCTTCACCGATGTGGTGATGACATTCTCCAGTTCGCAAATTCTTTAAAGACTTCACTTGCACGACTTGGCTTTTTGGGTCAGTTTTGTTCGACCAATGCCATTCATTTTGACAAGGATTGAATTGCTCTTCTGATCGTGCGATGTTCTGTTGTTTGACTCGTTTTGAAGCTGGTGCTTGAGCGGATAATTTGGTTTTAATTGCATATGTACACCCTCTCTCGCTCTGCTTGATTCTGCCCTCCTGTTATCAGTGGTCGCTCAGATGGGTTCATTTTGTATTGTCTCCCCTCGCTAATAACCACCGGGCCAGATGGAGTCCAGTGCTTGTTCATTCTGGTGAAGGTGGCGATGATGTGTTTTTGCTGCCCTTGAAAATATTTTTCTGATTCTTTTCAGTCGTGGCATTGTATGCGAGTTGAGACGTCGCTTTGACAGCACGTAACATTTGTCACCCCTGCATTGGGTTTTGCTCGGTTTTAATCTTTGCTTCCTGGCTTGACTGCAACTACATGCCTATAAAAAATTATCAGCTTTTTTTTCATGGCATCGCATACCTCCGCAATCAATGATCATCTCGCGCTTGAGTTTCAGGCCAGTCATACATATCTGGCGATGTCAATCTGGCTGCGTGAGCGAGATCTGATTGGATTCTCCAGCTACATGCTGAACAAAAGCACTGAAGAGCGAGGCCATGCTTCAAGGTTTATTTCTTATCTTGTGGACAGCGAAAGTGAAGTGCAGCTACCCACAATCAATTCACCTGAAAGGGAGTGGCAATCCGTTAAAGCCCTCTTCGACAAGGTGTACGAGATGGAGAAAACAGTCACCAAGTCGATCAGCAATATTTACGCACTTTGCGAAAAGGAGAATGACAGAGCTGCTACTGCCATGCTCGATTGGTTTGTAGGCGAGCAGTTGCAGGAAGAAGCAGAAGCCCGATTTGTTCTGAAGCGTTTGCGTCTTGCGGACACCAGTTCCGCAGCATTGATTCTGCTTGATCAGCAGTTTCTCGACGGAACGTTGTTGGCCAATGTCAAAGCAGGAGGAGCCTTTGACATCGCAGGTGCCGGCGGAGGCGGTGCTGCGGTCTGATCGTCTGCAGATTTGCTTGCCTGGTCTGTTGATTGAACCCTTTTGAAACTCGTTGGCCTGTCAATCCAGGATCAACGAGTTTTTTATGCGCCGATCAATGTCACCCACTGACTCCACCACCATTGTGGGCCCATCATCCAGACCAGCCAGATGCCTGCAGCGATGAAAGGACCGAACGGAAACGGTTCTCTTGGCTTCAGCTGACCTGTGATCCGGGCAACAACCCCGAACAGGGCACCGGAGATCACCGCTATTCCCATGGTAACGCCGAGTCCCTGCAGTCCCAGCCAGGCCCCCGCCAGAGCAGCCAGTTTGGCGTCACCCAACCCCAGGGCAGGTTGACCAACCAATCGTTCCGTCAGCGCACTGAGCCCTTCCAGAATCAGCAGCCCAGCTGCTGAAGCCAGCAGATGATCAAAGAGAACACCGCCACCAGTCTGAGGCTCTCCAAAGACTGCAACCAAGGCGCTGGCCAGCAGTCCTGTCACCACTCCGGCTCGACAGATGGGTTCCGGCAGCCAAAGGTGGTCGATGTCGATCAGCACGAGCGGCAACAGCAGACTGACCAGAACGACTCCGCCCATCAGCGTGATCAGAGCCGTTGCAACGTCGTTTGAAACAGGATCTGCATTGAAACCAACGGCCCAGGCGGCACTCAGCCACAACCCGGCTGTGATTGCCTCCACCGCGGGGTAACGGGGTGAAATCGGCTGACGGCAGTTCCGGCACTGACCCCGAAGGGAAAGCCATCCGACCATGGGGATGTTGTCGTGCCATTCCACGGAATGCCCGCATTGAGGGCAGTGACTTCCCGGCCACACAACAGATTCCTGCCTCGGCAGCCGCCAGACAACGACATTGATGAAACTGCCGACGCAGGATCCTGTCAGAAGCAGGATCCACAACAGGGTTGTGTTCAAGATCCCTGTCCTCTGTACCGCTCTCTCGCAGTTCGAGGACGCTTGAACTTTCTGCTGATCAGTTCGGCACCGATGAAGTGTTCATCGGGCAGGAGTGTGGGGGTCTCCAATACAACACGTCCTTCGTTGAGATCGATATTCACCACCACGCCGCAGGGTTCAGGTGAATGCGTTGATTCACTCAGATGCTGAAAATAAATTCTGCGGGCCAGAGCGATCAGTCTTCTGCTGTCAACTCGGTCCCAGCGTGGTGTGAGGCTGGCGTTTCCGCCGGCTCCAGCGATCACGAAGGAGGGAGGTGAAACTGAAATCGGCTCACCTGAACGATCAGATGAACCCACGATAGGACTGACTGGGAGTGTTGTTGAACAGAGATCAGTTCAACTTATTCTTCTCTTCAATCATGCGGTGAATGATCGGAGTAAGGATCAGTTCCATGGCAAATCCCATCTTGCCTCCATTCACAACGATGCTGGTGGGACTGGACATGAAGGAATCGTGGATCATGTTCAGTAAATCGTTGAAGTCGATCCCCCACTTCTCGCGTGCACCTTTGCGGAAGTGAATGATCACAAAGCTTTCATCGGGGCTCGGAATGTTCCTGCAGATGAAGGGGTTGGAGGTGTCGACTGTTGGGACTCTCTGGAAATTGATATCAGTGCGGCTGAACTGCGGGCAGATGTGATTGATGTAGTCAGGCATCCGGCGAAGGATCGTGTCAACAATCGCTTCTGCTGAATAGCCGCGCTCAGCGTTGTCACGGTGGATCTTCTGGATCCACTCGAGATTGGTGATCGGCACCACACCAACCAGAAGATCTGCCAGAGATGCCACGTCGTAGGCATCGCCTTTGACGCCGCCGTGAAGTCCTTCGTAGAACAGCAGGTCAGTGCCTGATGGAATGTCTTCCCACGGTGTGAACTGGCCTGGGTTCAGGTCAACTCCCAGACGCGAATTGTGTTCAGCAGCCTCTTCAGGGCTGTGCAGGTAGTAGCGCTTCTGACCTCCGCCCGTTTCGCCGTAGACACGGAAGAGCTCTTCAAGCTTGTCAAACAGATTGGCTTCAGGCCCGAAGTGGGAGAAGTTCTCACCCTTGGCCAGTGCATCAGCCATGGCATCCTTCATGGCCATCCGCTCAAAGCGGTGATAGCTGTCACCCTCGACGACAGCCGGTGTGATGCTTTCACGGGCGAAGATGTGCTCGAAGGCACGCTTCACGGTGCTGGTACCGGCACCTGAGGAACCGGTGACAGCCACGACTGGGTGACGCTTCGACATCGACGGAGGCAGATCAGGCCCGAAGAGTTTGGCAGGTCAACGGACCAATTTCGAATTTTGACGGATCAAATCGGATCAGAGTGCCTTGAGAAGCTCCTCACCCATGGCACTGCAGCCCAGTGGTGTGCAGCCCTCCGCCATCAGATCGCCTGTGCGGAATCCCTTCGCCAGCACCTGATCGACGGCCTGTTCCAGTGCATCTGCCGCCGTTGGCTGTTTGAGGCCCGTCCGAAGCATCATGGCTGCGGAGAGAACCATGGCCATGGGGTTGGCCTTGTCCTGTCCTGCGATGTCCGGTGCTGAGCCATGCACCGGTTCAAACAGACCCGGCCCCTCACTCCCCAGTGATGCTGACGGCAGCATGCCGATGGAACCGGTGAGCATGGCGGCCTCGTCACTGAGGATGTCGCCGAAAAGGTTGCCTGTGAGCAGTACATCAAACTGACGTGGATCCCGCACAAGCTGCATGGCGGCGTTGTCCACATACATGTGACTCAACTCCACTTCGCTGTAGTTGCCTGACAAGGCATCTACCCGGTCTCTCCAAAGCTGACTGACATCAAGAACGTTGGCTTTGTCCACCGAGCAAAGTCGGCCTCTGCGCTCCTTCGCCAGCTCGAACGCCACCCTGGCGATGCGATCCACCTCCGAATCCGAGTAGGTCATGGTGTTGAAACCACGCTCTTCTCCGTCAGCTTCAATCCGACCTTTGGGTTTGCCGAAGTAAATCCCGCCTGTCAGTTCACGGACAACCATCAGATCCACGCCTTCAATCACATCGCGGCGCAGTGTGCTGGCATCAATTAGGGCAGGCACGATCTTCACGGGGCGGAGGTTGGCGAATAACGCCATGCCTGAGCGCAGCCCCAGCAGTCCGCTTTCCGGCCTTTTCTCTCTGGGCAGATCATCGAAACGGGGACTGCCGATGGCAGCGAGCAGCACAGCATCCGCTGAGCGGCAGGCGTCCAGAGTGGATGCCGGCAAGGGCTCATTGGTTGCGTCAATGGCTGCTCCACCGATCAGTTGTTCATCGAATGAGAGGCCGAAGTTGAACCGCTCGGCAACGACTTCCAGCAGATGACGTGCCACGGCGGTGATTTCGGGACCGATGCCGTCACCGGGTAAAAGCACGACTCGATGCTGATCCATGGTGCCGAGCGGAAGACTATTGGTTTGAGACTACTGAGCGGTCCCTGGTTCTTCAGTGCGCGAGATCGAAGGTGCCACCTGACGCTGGAGCTGACGAAGCTGTTTGCTCATGTCAGGCAATTTGCTGAAGGCAGCTGAACAACGAAGCCAGAGCCTGTTGGGAATGGCCGGGTAACCACTGACGACTTCTCCTGAGGCGATCTCGCCGTGGATGCCGCTTTTGGAGCTTGCAATCGCTCTGTCGCCGATCACTGCACGGTTGGCGACACCCACCTGCCCAGCAAGAATCACACCATCGCCCAGCCGGGCTCCACCCGCTATGCCCACCTGAGAGGCCAGAGCACAGCCCCGTCCTGTCACCACTCCGTGTCCGATCTGGACGAGGTTGTCGACTTTGCTGCCGGCACCGAGGCGTGTTTCGCCGACGGAAGGACGGTCAATCGTGCTGCCGCAACCAATCTCGACACCGTCTTCGAGAATCACCAGGCCTGTTTGTGGCATCTTGCGCCAGCCCTTGGGCGTTGGCACAAACCCAAATCCTTCAGAACCCACAACCGCATTGGAGTGCACAACGCACCCATTGCCGATGCGGCAACCGGGATGAAGGACGGCATTGGCGTGCAATTCGCAGCCTTCCCCGATTTCCACGTCGCCGTAGATCACCACACCTGGGTGAATCACGGTTTGAGCTCCGATCCTCGAGTCATCCCCGATCGTCACGTTGGCTGCCACACTGACCCCCACACCAAGCTGAACGCGATCGGAGATCACAGCGCTTGGATGAATGCCCGCATGCAGGACGCGACGCGGATGTAGTTGTTCCAGCGTTTCAGCGAAAGCAAGTCTTGGATCGCGGCAAACCGCCCATGCCAGTTGTCTCTGTTCCGCAAGCGACTTCAGCTCTTCCTGATCGGGAAGCAGCACCGCACCCACCGCGCTTGTCTCAAGGCTTGCCACCAGAGCATTGCCTTGTTCAAGGAAGCTGATCTGATCGATTTGTGCGCATTCAAGTGATGCGGCTCCACGCAGTTCCGGATCTTGCGCTGTGGAAACCTTGAGAACGCCAGACTCGCCCTGCTCAAGGATCGCGATCAACTCGCTGAAGCGCATGGGAACCTACCAATTGACTGAACATCCTTTTCACAGCTGAAGCTCTAGCGCTTGCATGCAACGCACCCGTTGCTTGCAGGGTTTGAGAAACCAGTGAAAAGTCTCTGCAAAGTTAGCCGGCAAAGACGTCAATGATGCGGATGAAACTGTCTCGAAATCACGACTCATCAGGCTTTTGTGCTGTTCGAGCCAGTTGGCGATCTTGAAAAAAAATATTTCGTGTATGTTTTGATGAGCGACTGATCTATTTGTTCTGCTGGTATGTTGATTTTCTGGGCACGTTTTCGTGCTCCAGTTATTGAATTTAGATTTCTTGAAACACTGCGTTGGAGTCTTTCCTGTTTTCAAGGTAATGGTTATTGCGGGAGGAGCTTATCTCTCAGGGTTTCAGATAGTTCTATTTGTCTCTGGTCTTTCACTTTGCCGGTGAGGTTCTGCTGCTCAAGAGGCTCCCCGGCCTGTTGGCTATGCTGGAGCAACCAAATCATTGATCATGTCGAAGTGGATTCTGATTCTCGGGGGTTTGTATTCGGGTCTGCTTCTCTATATCTATGTTGTTTTGCCAGCTCTTAAATAGATTCAATTTTCAGGCTCGATCTGGCTGCATTCATCACTGGCGGGGTCTTTGCACTGTCTTTTGAGAATTTGATTATTTCATTTTGGAATCAGTGTGTGGAACCGTCGTTGCGGTTTTGTGCCAACAGTGTCGTCAAGGTGGCATTTCAGTTCTGATGTTGATTCATGTTGTAGATACTGATACATCCATGCATCAATTCAGCCATTAAATTTGAAATTGGTTTGATTCGTGTTATGTCGTCTAATCAGGACCCGATAATCAGTCTGTTCGCTGCTGCCTCCGTGGGTGCTTTTCTGCTCACGTCCTGGCTGGCCCATGATTATGCCAACATCATTATTCCATTTCTGTTTCTGAGTATGATCTGCGCCAACGGATTTGGGTATTATCTCGGTTTGTCTGCGAATAAATAATCTTTAATTCAACCGTTTAAGCGTATAGAAAATTTTGATTAAATATTCTTTGATGAAATAATGCATGATCAATTGTTTGTTTCAAATTAGACTCATTCCTGGCGAGAGAAGGATTTCGTTAGAACCATTGCATCGCGGTGCACCACAACAGGTGAACCACCGGTTTTGTTCAGATTGCAAGCTGTCTCTGTGAGCATGCTGCGCAATCTCTCGCTGCTCATTGTCGCCAGGCCTCGAGCCACTTCCTGACCGTTCTCATCGAGCAGCAGCACGGCTTGGTTGGCCTCGAACTCTCCATCCAGATCTGTGACTCCAACAAGCAGTAGCGAAGCACCTTTGTTGAGCAGCGCTCTGCAGGCTCCTTGGTCAAGGTTCAATGTGCCTGTTGGTTTAAGTGCGTGAGCCAGCCAGCTCTTGCGGTTGCCGAGCGGTTCTGGATGGGGATGGAAGACAGTGCCGCCTCGCCCCCCTCGCAGAATGTTCTGCAACGCCAGGGAGTCCCGGCCATCGCCAAGGTGCACCGTGACTCCGCTTGCGGTGGCGATGCGAGCCGCGGCAAGTTTGGTGGCCATGCCTCCGGTGCCCCAGCGGCCCCCGCTGCCTGCGCCTTCCTCGAGCTCGTCGATCTGTTCTGGGTCGTGCACCTCCTTGATGGGTTTGGCGGAAAGATCACTGCGGGGATCCGCTGAATAGAGACTGTCAACATCAGTGAGCAGAATCAGTTCATCCGCTTTGACGGCAGCGGCAACAAGTGCTGAGAGCGTGTCGTTATCGCCGAATTTCAGCTCCTCGGCGGAGACCGTGTCGTTGCCATTCACCACAGGAAGCACTCCCCACTCCAGCAGCTGGTTGAGGGTGGCGGACGCATTGTGATAACTCAGGCGGTCTGCCAGATCTGCGCGAGTGAGAAGCACCTGCGCGACTGGAATGCAATGGCGTGAGAACTCTTTCTCATAAAGGCTCATCAGATAGCCCTGGCCAACGGATGCCGCAGCCTGAAGTCCTGAAAGGCTGAGGGGACGGAGACTCATCCCTAATCGTTGACAGCCGAGACCAACGGCTCCGGATGACACCAGCACGGTTCGATCTCCGCGGCCCATGCTGTCCGCCAGGCTGCTGGATAACCCTGCAATCGCCTCCGCCGTGGATGTCTCAGGGCGTTGTCGCAGCAGGCTGGTCCCCACTTTCACAACCCTGAGTGTCATTGACCCACAGCTCCAATGAATCGGGCCAGGCGTCGCTCCAGCCTCTGAACACGATCGTGACTGCAGGGTGTGCCGTCGGAGTTGGGGGGTTTCACCAGAACGGTGTAAAGCCCAAGCCTGTTGCCGGCAAGAACATCAGTGAACAGACGATCACCCACCATCGCGATCTCTGCCGGTCTGTGAGGCAAGTTGCCGATCACTCGACGAATCGCGCCACTGCGAGGCTTTGATGCCGAGCAGGTGTAAGTGACATTCAGCTGGTTCGCCACAGCCTGGATCCGCTGGCGCGAGGGGTTATTGCTGATCAGATGGATGTGCAGCAGACGCGAAGCATCCTCTGTCCATCGACGCATTGGGAGGGGCAGTTCCACATCCCGCCCGGGCAGAAGAGTCCTGTCCACATCGAGCAAGAGAACCCTGATGCCTCTCCCCAGCAGTGGTTCAAGCGGCAAATGGGCCAGAGTCAGGCCCGGATCCCAATCCGGTGTGAGCCAGTGACGCTGCATCACTCAGGCAGTCCCTGTTCTTCCAGCTCGGCTTCGATACGTGGTTGAACACGGTCGAACTCCTCACCTTCGACAAGAAGTGCTGCACCGTCTTCCATCCGCGCCACCACGAAGAATGGATCCAGAGGGATGTAAAGGCCATACTCCTGTTCATCCACCAGAAAACTCACCAACAGCTCATAGGTTTCAGACTCATCGTCAACATCCTCTTCCTCGAGATCCTCAGGATCAGGTTCATCAAGCTCACCGTTGACGGTCAGCGTCACCGCTGAGCGGACAAGCGTGAGATCGTGTTCCTGGAGCACGACGTCAGCAACAGAAAGGATTGGTTCGCTGCTGGTGATGCTGTCGATCAGTTCAGGATTATCCCCGTCACGCAGTCGGAACAAACACACAGGCGTGTCCACTGGAGTGAGCAGTGCGTAATCCTTGTCATCAAGTGGGATCAGCTGCTCAAGAAAGCAGAGCAGGTCGTGTCCGTCACGGTCCTTGACGAGAACGGTGGGCACCTCACCGCTGGTTGCAGGTCCGCTTGAACTCATGGCGCTGGTGAGACTGAAGTCCACGATCTTGCATCAGCATCCGTTTCGCCATCACTTTCAGGCGCCATCTGGACTGGTTGCGCCTCAGGCCCATCAGCTAACCACTGTTCCAGCAGCAGTGCCGCCGCGGCGCTGTCCAGTCGTCCACTTCGATCCCCATGCAATTGATGGCGTTCAGCGGCAGCCCAGCTGCTGCTGTGTTCGTTCACAAGGGCCATCGGAAGTGAGAGGGCACGAGCCAGCCGAGCTCCATAGCGCTGACAGTGTCTGGCCTGCAAGGTGGGATTGCCACCGTCATCAAGGGGCAAGCCCACCACCAGGGCCTCGACCCTGCGTTCCGCACAGAGTTGCTTCAGATAGCTGAGATCATTGTCAAAGTCGCCTCGTTTCAAGGCGATGAGTGGTGTGACGGTCAAACCAAGCCCATCACAGCCAGCCAGGCCGATTCTGCGACGACCCACATCAAGACTCAGGGCTGATCGCGCTCGGGGCTGTGAGCTCATTCATCGCCTCGGGGCAAGGCTCGGATTAGGCAGGGGAGGTTGTTGTGGCTGCAGGCGGCCGAGCATTGATTCAAGTGGCCGGAGACCACCCAGGTTGCGTTGGTGCACACGCCTCCAGATGCTGCGTCCCAACATCATTTCCAGGTTTCCTTCCTGCCATCCATGATTGGCAAGCACGGCTCTCAGCTGATCATCCTCCTCCGGGACAAGAAGAGACGGGGAACACTGCTGGTTCAGCAGCTGCGACAACGCCGCGGGCAGACCAGAGCCAATGCGTTCATCCCATGCCGGTCCACGCAACACTTCCAGGCGGGGTGAATCCATCCCCCAGGGGCGCCTGATCAGACCTGCAATCACCGCATTGGTTCCGTCTCTGTCAACGGTCAGAACCATTGATCCGCTGCCGCTCAGGTCAAGCAGGTCGCACCACTGTCGATCAAGAATCTGCCTGTGCTGAGGGCTGATGCTGGCCTGTTCAAGGGCCAGCAGTTGTCGTGCATTGTCTCGGTTGAGCGAGTTCCAGCAGAGACCATCGGGAGGCAGCTCACTGCTCTTCGATTCAGGGGATGATGACGCGGCTGCATTGGGTGGATTCCAGACGCGCACCTGTCGCAGCGGCTGAAATCCAAACTCCCTCAACACATCCAGCTGTGGCTGATCCAAGGGATCGCAACGAACGAGCCAGCTGCGACAGCGAGCGATGTCATCACTCAGTGCCTGCTGCACCAGCAGACGCAGGCCTTGCTGGCGACTGAAGTGACGTGGTGATGCAAGGGAGAGAAGGTCGAGATTCCAGCAGCTGCTGCGGCGGTTGCCGGAGCGCATCAGCAGCAGAGTCTCAATCTGGTCTGTTGATTCACAGGAAGACTCAATTAGGGCGAGAACCCTGGTGAGTCGCGCATTGAGGGGGTCGGGAAGAAATTGCTCGAGACGGCTGAACCAGGACTGAACGAGCAAGCTCTGCAGAGCGCTGTTCTGAATGGAGGAGCAGGCATCGGGAACCGATGCGATCTGGCCCAGATGACTGACTTTCAATGGCTCAACCCGGAGCCGGAATCCCGCTGTCGCTGCCACGGCAGGCCTCCACCACTTTATAAATCTATCGCCGCTTTACACAAAAAGAGGGGTCAGGCGGGTCGGACCAGCACCAGCGGTGTGCGCTCGTTGGCATTGCCTGCCGGGTTCGGTCGCAGCGCGCGATGCAGCAATGCTTCATCACAACCGCTGCTGGAGGCCAGCACCTTCACCCGTCCGAGATCGTTCACATCAACGATTGCCACGGAGACTCCGAGAGCTTCTGCGGCGTCCTGGCACAGCTGGACAGGGTCTGCAGGCCCCAGCACGATTGTCTGATCGTATGGAGGTGTTGTTCCGGTGATGTCATCAATCAGGCGCGCCTGCTCGCCGGCAAGGCGATAGAACCAGCCCTTCAGGCCAACAACTTTCAGTGCCAAGCCGATCGACCAGGCGAGAATGACCCTTGTTGGTCCGACCTGATCAATCAGGGTTTGCAATCCGCAGGCGGTGGCGAGGCTGCTGGTCGGGTGGAACACGCGGCAGAGCAATCGAGCGATCCAGGTCGGTTTGACCATGGAGGGGTGGGTGTATCTCCCCTGAATCACTGCGACGGGGGTCTCACCGATTGTGAGAATGTCGCCAGGCTGCACCAGTTCGCCCGCATAGTCACGCAGCACTTCAAGCGTGTTGTCGAGCGGGCCGAGCAGGTGTGTTTTCAGCGGAAGCACCCTGCAGCTCTCGCCTGAGCGGAATTCAACCTCTGCTGGTTGCACCACGGCAGGTCTGCGCAGTGGAACGACCACGCCCTGGCGACGAGCAAGCCGTCCAAAAGGTCCGTAGTTCACCCAGTTGACGTCCATCCAGAGCGTATCGACCCGATCCGCAATCGCAGCACCTGTCTGATCGCTGAGGATGACACTGACCTGGATACGGGTGCTTTTGCGCCCTTTCACGATGTAGGCGGGCCAATAGCCGTCAGCCCGGGTGTCCTCGTCGGGGTGGTGGGGAGTGATCCGTGTTCTGACAGTCACATCACTGAGGTCCGAGCTGCCGATCAGAACAGGATTGACCTGGATCTCAGGCACCATCACTTCCATGCGCGGGTGAGGGTTACTGATTTCGATCCACCCCTCCAGCTCGAGATCCTTTCCCTGTACCTGAACGTTCCAGTCCAGTTGACGCAGCTGAAGCGGTGATGTGGGTCTCAGCCGATGGCGCGCCTCGATCCAGAACACTCCCAGTCCGAGCAGGAGCAGGATCACGAGCAGAACACACATGTCAACGTCGGCAGTCGGCCGGTCTCAATGGCGCGAAGCGTAAGGCGTCCTCGTGATCCTTCAAGAGCGGATCACCGGGAGATCACTTCCGTGTTGAGTTCGTTGAAACTGAAGCTCTTGCTTTCTCCCTGCGGTGCAGGAAGTCCGGTCGCCTCACTGATGGCTGCGTTGATCTGCTCCAGAGGGACCTGACCCTCCTCATCAAGCAGCAGCCGGCCATCTCCGGCGATCACCACCACCTGCGGAACGATGCCGTGCCAGTAGTGCGCAGGGTCTGTCCGGTCACTGGTCTCTTTGCCCTGCAGCGCATCGGTTGTCAAAGGCAGCAGGTCCACGCTGTTCCCCCAGAGCCTTTGAAGTTCCGATACGGCCGGTGAGAAGGCTTTGCTCGTTCGGCTGTCATCCAGGTAGTAGACGATCACGCTCGTGCGTCCCGCCAGCTGTGAATCGGCCAGGCTGACTGCAGGAGGCACCAGTGATCCGTTGCCTGCGTAGAGCGCGAAGATGTTGCCGTCGTAACTGTCGGTTTCCCTGATGGCCATAGCCGGCATCGCCAACAGCATCAGCGACAGCACCGCGACGATGGAACGGAGCAGGAACGCGGTCATGGCAGCGGAACAGTTTTCGTATTCTGAGCCCTGGTGAAGGCTGGCTGCTGGAAATCAGCTGCGCCCAAGACTGCGACCCATACCTTGTGCGATGCCACGCCCAATCAGACCGATCGCCCTGCCCACCACTTTGGTGAGGACCACCACCATCAGGTCTCCAAGACGTTTGACCAGAGCCTGAACCTGTGGAGCGATTGCATCGCGAGCCTCGACAATCAGTGCCACCTGTTGTTGCCACCAGCGTAGGCGCCTGAGCTCCTCGTCTCTCGGCTCGGTCAGCAGTAGGGGTTCGATGCGCCCGGTTTTGAGGCTGAACAGCAAGCGCCGGCTCTCGTACAAGCGGATTGGTCGTTCGATCCAGTCCTGCCAACGCGACTGACTGTTGAGTTGGTTGCGCAGCCGCTCAAGCTCACGCGTGGAGATCAGGTTCTGCTGAAGAAGATATCGGCGCAGTTCGGGCCATTCGCCGCAGATTCCGAGCAGTTCGGAACCGATCAGTTCAGCGGTTCGCACAAGCCAGTTGCTGATCAGGGTTTCCAGCTGCAGCAAAGCTCTTGGGTCGTCTGAGGGGAGAAGCTGACCATCGACAAGCACCGGTTGATCCAGCACCAGTGAAGCCAGCATCGACTGCGGGTCTGGCAGCTCATCATCGTCTTGTCGGAGATCGGTCCGATCCACCAGTTGATCTGCCACCGCGACAAGACCGTCTCCCTGAGGCAGTCGCACGTAATTGCCAGCGACGCTGCGCAAGGCCTGTTGTTTCACTTCCGTCTGCAGGGACTGCCAGCGAGCGCTCAGTGCCTCCTGGTCGCGAGTGCGGATGAGCTCATCGCCCCGAAGACGCAGAAGAACCTGGTGCAGTTGCTGAAGAAGAGCCAGCAACAGGTCACGGCGTCGCTCCGGGTGAAGTCCCTCAATGGCGAGCAGGCGGCCTGTGTCGTTTCCCAGTCCGCTGGTCACGGCACCTTCGAGTCGTTGCTGAATCGCATGCCAGACGGCCGTTGGTTCTCGGTCATTCAGGGTCAGTTCAAGGGTCTTGCTGTGATCACGCAAGGGCATTGCTTCAGCAAGACCGGTGTGAAGAGGTCCCCAGAGCCACAGAAGCAGGTTTCTGGCACTGCGCAGTTCACGGCAACGACCCTCCAGCATCAGGCGCAGCACCAGGTGCTCTGGTGGGGGGTCGAGCAGCGCTTCGATGACCTGAAGATCCCTGCCGATCTGTTGCAGACCGCTGACCAGAAGCCCCTGCGCCATGCCCAGGCTCTGATCAGCGCTTTTGGAGTGTGTCGACTGTGGCTTGATTTTCAGCACCCTGCCTCCATTGAGGAGGATCTCGACGGCTTCCCTGAGAGCTTCCAGGTTCGGGTCCTGGAGGATGCCGTCACAGTTCAGCGCCAGCAGGGCCTGAGGATCACGACCGTAGTCAGCGGGTAAAAGCAGAAGAGTGGGTGCAGGAGTCCAGCGCTGTTGCAGCTGAAGAATTTCCCGCTCAAGACTCTGAGCCTGCAAGTCTGCTGGCAGCGACCAGATCACCAGTGATGGATGTCTCTGAAGCTGATCGGCCGAGCGCCTTACTAGGAAGGAGAGCTGTTCAGTGGGCAGTTCCGCGGCAAGGCTTTCACCGAGAAGATCGGGAGCGAAAAGCAGAATCTCCCGGTCCTGGTCGATCACGATGCCCTGAAACTGTGCTGATGAGCGTCAAGGTAACGGCACTGGCGAGGATGCTCCAGTGGCAATTCTGCGCCGACCGTTCAACTGCAGGGTGTACGACTCGATGGTGAAACCGGTCCGGCGCTCGATTTCCCTGAGCAGATCATCGGGAAGCGTGACATCCAGGTCCTCAATGGCACCTGTCTCCAGGCAGGTGATGTGGCTGTGCGGATCGTTCCGATATCCATAAAGCCTCCCGCTGGCTCGATCGAGACACTCGATCAGGCCAGCGCTCTGAAGCGCTTCAAGGTTCTGATACACGGAGGTGTGGCCGATTTTCCGGCCTTGCTGATTGAGCTTTTCAAAAATGTCTCTTGCGCTCAGATGACTGGCTTCACTCCACAGCAGGTCGAGCACCATTCGCCGTTGTCTGCTCAGTCGCATGCCCAGGTGTCGGCAACGATCGAGTGCGTCCTGAAGGGTGCGCTGCTCACTGGCTCCCTCTGGCAGAAATGACTCGACCAGCGACTCCACGGCAGTCGTCGTAACGATTTCAGGTTAGACCCGTGATACGAAACCGTCCTCCGGATGCCCTCAGGCCAGGTCTTGCCAAAGTCCTGTCGGCGGGTCCTGTAGCCGTCCCTCGCCGAGCGCCTTGAGAGCCTCCCGCAGATCAACACGTCCGTCATAGAGAGCTCGGCCGACGATGACGCCTTCAACGCCGAGAGGTTCCAGGGCCAGCAGAGCCAGCAGGTCAGCCATGCAACCAACCCCACCGGAGGCGATCACGGGAACTGAGCTGGCAGCTGCCATCTCTCTCAAGGCACTCAGATTCGGGCCCGCCAGGGTTCCATCGGTACTGATGTCGGTGCTGATGATTGCGGCGATCGCTGATTCACTGAAGCGCGCCGCCAGTGCCGTGGCCTCCGTGTCGCTGTTCTCAACCCACCCCCTTGTGGCGACCTTGCCTTGTCGGGCATCAATGCCCACGATGATCCGTCCGGGATATCGATTCGCCAGTTCCACCACAAGATCAGGCTGCTCAAGGGCGACCGTTCCCAGGATGACCCGCTCGAGACCGCACTCCAGCAGCTCCCCTGCCCGCTCCGCCGAACGCACTCCTCCGCCGAGCTGCACAGGGATCGACAGTGACGCCGTGATCGCGCGAACCGCTGTGTCATTGACCGGTTCGCCGCTGCGTGCTCCGTCGAGGTCCACGAGATGCAGACGGCTGGCACCCTGGTCCTGCCAGCTTCTGGCCTGAGACACAGGATCATCGTTGAAGCGGGTGACCTGGTCGTAGTCCCCCTGGTGCAAACGGACGCAGGCCCCACCCAGCAGGTCGATGGCTGGAATGATCTGCATGGTCGTTGCGATGGAGTGACTCCCATCCTGCATGGATGGGTTGAGCACGCTTCAATACCCCTTGGTCTGCCTGGGTGGTTGTGCAAATCCTGTTGATGGGGGGAACCCGCTTCGTTGGCAAGCCCCTGGTAAGCCGTCTGCTTCAGCAGGGTCACAGCCTCACGCTGTTCACCCGCGGTCGTCAGCCCGTTCCAGAAGGTGTTGAGGCCGTGAACGGGGATCGTGGTGATGACGAGGCGCTTGATCAGCTCAAGGGCCGCGGCTTTGATGTGATCGTCGACAGTTCCGGTCGCACCCTTATCGACAGTCAGAGGGTTGTGGAGCGCACCGGTGCACCCACCCATCGTTTTCTCTATGTGAGTTCAGCGGGTGTCTACGCGGGCAGCCCCTCATGGCCCCTCGATGAGGAGAGCGCGCTTGATCCCGCCAGTCGCCATGCGGGCAAGGCGGAAACCGAGCAATGGCTGATGCGCGAGGGTATTGCCTTCACCAGTTTCAGGCCCACCTACATCGTCGGCCCTGGTAACTACAACCCAGTGGAGCGCTGGTTCTTCGATCGAATCGTCAATGACCGACCCGTCCCACTGCCTGGAGACGGCTCAACCATCACCCAGATCGGTCATGTTGAGGATCTTGCTGAAGCCATGGCGCGCAGCCTTGAGGTGGATGCGTCCTGCAATCGCATCTACAACTGTTCCGCCAAGAAAGGAATCACCTTCCGAGGCCTGATCGAGGCGGCCGCTCTGGCCTGCGGTCGGGAGCCTGGCAGTCTCGACCTGCGCAGCTTCGATCCCAGTGGTCTCGACCCGAAGGCCCGCAAGGGCTTCCCGTTGAGACTCAGCCACTTTCTCACCGATATCAGTCGGGTTGAACGTGAGCTGGCCTGGACCCCGAGGTTTGATGCGCGTGCCTGCATGGAAGACAGCTACAAGCGCGACTACGCCCTGGCACCCACAGCCTCACCAGACTTCAGTGCCGATCAGGTGCTGATCGGGGTCTGAGGTAGGCAACGGCTGACCAGAGGGCCAGGACCAGACCTGGCCAGAACAGCCACCAGCCCAGTGCGTGCATGACCTGGGTGATCCGAACTGATGTCCAGCCTGCGGGCCACAGCATCAGAAACAGACTCAGGAACTGAAATGTGGTCTTCCACTTGCCCAGCCAGGAGGCCGGGGCCCCTCCCTGGCTGCCTGACCTCCACCCGGAGATCAGCAGCTCCCTGGCCAGCAGCAGCCAGACGGCCCAAAGCGGCAGTCTCTGATCGACCGCCAGCCAGATCAACGGAGCGCTGATCAACAGTTTGTCGGCCAATGGATCAAGCCTCGCGCCCCAGCTGCTGCCTCCACCCGCCTTGCGGGCCATCCATCCATCCGCCCAGTCGCTCAGGGCTCCGATCAGCAGCAGCATCCATGCCCAGGCAGGCTGTCCAGAAGCCAGAAGCAGCAGCAACGGTGCGCCGAGCAGGGCTCGCAGGAGTGTGAGTCGATCGGCCCACAATCGCCAGGGAGAGATCAAGGCTCAGAATGCGTGCAGTTGATCAGGTCCCATGGTGCTCCAGCAGACGGTCGGGGAGGTGATGTCCGCTCCGGTGCTGACGGTGACGGCGGAGACCCTGCTTCAGGATGCAGTCAGCCTGCTCAACGACCACCACGTGAGTGGATTACCAGTGACTGACAGCCAGGGTGTCCTGATCGGCGAACTGACTGAACAGGATCTGATGGTTCGTGAGAGCGGTGTGGATGTCGGTCCCTACGTGATGCTTCTCGACAGCGTCATCTACCTGCGCAATCCCTTGAACTGGGATCGTCAGGTGCATCAGGTGCTGGGTAACAGTGTTGGTGACCTGATGCGCCGCGACAGCCACAGCTGCGACATCAGTCTTCCGCTACCCAAGGCTGCTTCGATGCTGCATGAGAAGGGAACACAACGCCTGATTGTTGTTGATGCCGAGCGTCGTCCTGTCGGGGTTCTCACCCGCGGTGATGTCGTCAGGGCACTGGCATCAGCTCAGGGCTAACGACTGGCGACCGGCTTGATTCGGATGGCGATGGGTTTGATCAGACGGAAGTCGACCATGTCTCCGACGCTTAAGCCGGCAAACACTTCATCCTCGAGCTCAGGGCGGATGTCGAGCTTGTGAATTTTGCCTAGGGGGCCTCTCAGCGTGACTTTGTGATCGGTGCGCGAGAGGCGCACAACCTCGGCTGTTCCACTGGCCATGGCCACGCGAGCACCAGCAGGCACCGGTCCGAAATCCCGGCCCAACCTGCGGTCTTCACGCTGCAGATTGAGTCGCTTCTGCTGGGAGCTGCGCAGATCCACCACCAGACCCTGCAGCATTTCAATATTCACCTGATCTCCCACCTTGAGCCCCGCTTCGGCAGGGTCGATCGCTGAGGTGATGAGCATGCTGTGGCCTCGAGCGCCCTTCACCCGCAACAGTTTCTGGCCAGGGACCAGCCGTTCGATGGTGGCTGTGAGCTGCGCGAGCTCGAAGGCCTCAAGCAGCTCGCTTTTCAGGTTGACCTCCTGAGCTGCGAGCGGGCTGACCAGCAGTGGTTCCCCCTTGCTCCGGTAGCCCTTGAGCGCTTCACCTGTTGTGGAGCGCGCCAACTTGCGCACATTCACTGCCAGTGGCTGGATCAGTCGGAAATCGACGGTGTCTCCGACCTTGATGCGATCAAAGGGGTTTGCCTCATCTGTGATCACCACATCCAGGTTGTTGATGCCACCGAGGGGCCCGAGAAGATCGATGCTGTTGTCCTGTCGATCGATGCTGACCACCCGGGCGGTTCCGGAGGCCAGGGCCACACGCATCCCCTCTTTCAACTTGCCCATGTCTTCGGGAAGAATGATGTCTTCGCGGTTGAAACTGAGGTCTTTGTTGGTGCTGGCTTCCAGCTCGACGACCAGGCCATCGAGAATGGACAGGGATACCTCGTCGCCTTTCTCCAGTGCAAGGGGCTCAAGATCGATCCCCACAGTGAGGATTTCCTTATGACCATGGGGATCGATCACCTCGATCACTTTCTCCGCAGGAAGTGCGGTGGTCACGGTGGCTCTCATCTCCGTGACCTCAAAAGCCTCCAGTTGTTCCGGTGAGAATCCGGCTTCAGCTCTCTGCACAATCCCGCAGGAAACACCGAGAACGGCAGCTGCCATCCACCTTGCGGAACGCTTTCTGAGTGCGAAATGGAGCGCCTGGAAGTGAGTCACAGGTCTGAGCAGGAATGGTGAGACGGTAGCCGGACCCGATCTTGGGTCACAATGTCGCGGAATGTTGAGTCCCGAGGCATGGTTTTTCGATTCAGGCGGATGGCCCTATCTGCGGGGTTGGCTGCGCTGACTCTCGGTCTGATCCAGATGCCTGCACGGGCTGAGAAATCGATAGAAATCAGCCTCAAGGAGCGTTATCTCACCTTGTTCGACAACGGCAAGGTGCTCGAGCGTTTCCCCGTTGCGATCGGCGCTCCTGAATCCC
This sequence comes from Synechococcus sp. MIT S9509, assembly GCF_047303035.1. Classification (NCBI taxonomy): domain Bacteria; kingdom Bacillati; phylum Cyanobacteriota; class Cyanophyceae; order Synechococcales; family Synechococcaceae; genus Synechococcus; species Synechococcus sp. MIT S9509. Next base: position 604,862 of record NZ_CP138940.1, read on the forward strand.
CGACTCCAGCGGGCAGCTATGCCATCACCCGGATGGAAGATGCGCCGGTGTATCACAAGGGGGGGAAGGTGATTGCGCCAGGCCCCAAGAATCCGGTGGGCGTTCGTTACATGGCTTATTTCCAGGTCGGCTCAGGTGAATACGCAATTCACGGAACCGCCTGGCCAAACTGGGTGAAACTGCGTTCCGCAGTAAGCCTTGGATGTATTCGCATGCTCAACAAGGATGTGGTCAAGTTGTTTCAGCAGGTGGATGTAGGGACTCCTGTGGTTGTGACCAACAACTGATTCCATTGCTTTGTTCTTTGATTTTTCGCCGCTGAATGATGTCTGTTCGCAACGCCTGTTCCCTGTTCTGTTCTGCGCTGGCACTGCTCGCCAGTCCTGTATTGTCCACCCCACAGAAGGAGATGCCTGAACAGACATTCCTCGATCAGGTTGAAGCCCCAGGCCACGTACTGGTGACGGCACGAGGCGTTGAAGCCGTCAATGCTGAGGCGCGTCGCCAGGGCCTTCGCTTCCCAGCAGTCGGCTACTGGTCTCCGGAAAACATCTGTTTCAAGACACCCGCAACGGGAGATTGCAACGGCCTCTTCCAGCGTTAGTCGTTACCGGCAGCCCTGAGAATTCAAGCGAAATACCTCAGCACTGCATCTGGAGCTATTCGATGCTGACTTAAAGTTCAGATTGACTGCGAAAACGAGAAATTGATCAGATTCAAACGACGTCCTGACTGCAAAATGCGTCGACATTGGATTGTCAGTCAGGCATCACAGCTGCTCATTGTCAGAGAGTGATTGGCCAAAGCTGGTGATGTTTTGATCCTGCATTTGTTCCTTGAGATCTGCGGAATTTGATCGTGCTTGTGAACGATTCAGTGATGGGAATCGCCTTATGTTGTTATGTCAGCAAAAGTCAACTTCTCCTCTTAATTCAGGACCCCATCAATTCAGTCTGGCTTCAAGTGAATTGTTGGTTTTGATCAAAACAGCTGATTGTTATCCGATCTGAAGCGAAGCTGACCTCAGGAGGCCGGTGGTGGAAGCTCGGGTGGTGGTGGTGCCCCTACAAGGGGATCTGGCTGGTCAGTGCCTGAGTTCTGATCCTCAAAAGGTGGTGACTCCTCACCGGGTTCATTGATTGCCTGTGGTTGATCGGAGTCCTGGGAAGGGCGGGCGGAGGACTCGTCGCCGGGGACCTCTTCCGGTGACAGAACAACAGGTGGTGGCAGATCGGGGGGAAGATCGCGTTCATAGGGAGGAAGCCCCATCTCAGGGCCATCAGCATCAGCATTTCCATCTGGCCGCGGCTGTTCAAGCAACACGAGGGGATCAGCGGTGATCGGCGGTTCAGGCAATGGCGAACGATCAGGACTGCCCCTCTGTTCGTCCTGAGACGAGCCAGGCTTCAGGGGCTGGCGTTTCGGTTTCCAGATCAGTCGGGCAACGGGCTCCACCCCTTGCTCCATGACGCGGTTCAGTCCTGCAAGGGCTCTGTCAATCAGACGGTGACCGGCGGCTTCAGCACAGTCCAGTGGGCTCTGACATTCCACCTTTGATCGCAGAGTTTCCGTGAAGTTCCCAACCAAACCGCCTTGCAGGTGGAAGCGGCGTTCACTCAGCCGCAGCAGGTACGGCACGTGCACAAAACTGGTCGCGCCACCGCTGATCCAGTTGGCGTCTTCCTCTGTGAATCCTTTCACTCCCGGGATGATCAGGCGACTCTTGGAAGCATGATCTGGCATGTAAGCGGCCACGAAACCTCGGCGACGGGCAAGCTCCCTTGTCTGCTCCAGTGTGAGGCCGTCTCTGCTCATCAGCATCTCCATCCGGCCATCGCTGCGCAGTCCATAGACCATGCGGATCCTGGGCAGGTAGTAGCGGATGCGCTGGCCCATGCTGATGCTGTAGGCCCCTTTGTAGCTGTCAGGCGGTTGGTTCAGATCGTTGTAGACACTGTGCAAACCACCCACGAACATGTCGTAGATCTCAGCTCGTTCGGGAGTGAGTTCTCCGTAGCCGAAATCCACAGTTCCATCACGCTTGATGCCGACAAACGCACGTTGCCGTGATGCTGTTCGATTCCTGCCCTGCCAGACTTTCTGACCGAATTTCAGATCACCAAGTGGAACGGTGATTTCCTGGCCGCCGTCGTCGATGTGACGCTCGTACATCGGACCTGAGACATAAGCCAGAGCCGCTGAATCCTCAAAAGCGTCCTGTTCGCGGTCCCAGCCCTCGAGCAGTCCCAAACGCACTTTTCTTGGATCGAAATCGAGGGCGTAGACCTCGTCATCGGATTGGTAGCGGAAGGCACCAAGTGAATCGCCACTGGCTTGCTCCTTCAGTGTTGAGAGGGCATCAGGTTGAGGAGTTGCCGGTGCCAGTGCGACAAGGGCCGCAAAGATTCCAAAGGGCGCACTGAGAATCAGCCAGCGTTTTTGCAGACGTTTCTGACGGGGACGACGGCGCCGTACGCGCTTCTTGCGTGGTGGCGCAGCAGTTCCGGTACGGGTCCGCGTCACCATTTCAGACTTGACCCTCTGAATGCCTGTGCGTTGTCGAGCCAAGGAACAATGGTGCCCTCAGCCACCAACCATTTAGGGCCACGGATACGGCAGTCATGCCCTCCCGTCAACTCTCCGAATGCAGGAATCAACATTCGCTGTTCGACAGTGTCGTAGGCGAAGCAGGGAAGCCTCAGTCGGTCCGAGCCCTGGCGCAGGGTGGTTGTGGGGTGAATATGTCCGCAGAGATTCAGTCCTGCAAGCCCGTCGCAGGGTCGTTCCGGTTCGTGGCTGAGCCAAAGGTCTCCAAGCCTGAAGGAAGGATGCTGGGGAAAAGCAGCGGCATGCAGGTGGCGGTCATGGTTGCCACCGATCAAAAGCACTTCGGCATCCAATCGCTCGTGCAGATTTCTCAGATCAGCCCGCAGGCGCTCGGTGACACCGAGTGGGCCATGGATTAGATCCCCAAGAATGATGACGCGTTGAGGACGCCACTGCTTACAGAGATTCTCCAGTCGCAGCAATGTTCCCCGGTCGTTATCACTTGGGAGCGGGATGCCGCAGGCCTGGAAAACCTCGGCCTTGCCTAGATGCAGATCCGCAACAAAAAGTTCCTCACCGGCCGGTCTCCAGATGGCTTTCTGTGCCAGCAGCACCAGCTCTTCGTCCTGCCACTGCCAGCGACATTGCGTTGGATCCGTCTCAGCATGGTCTGTTGATTCGCCATCAGCCTGAGTGCAGCTGTTTTTGACGTTGATGACAGTCAACGGTGGTTTGACCAGCTGAGGTATGCACCATCTTGCTTCGAAATCGCGGAAATGTTTCAAAAGGATGTTCCCCTTCATTGGGCTCCGGTATTGGCCGCTCAGTGTTTGGGATGGCAACCTCAGAATGCTTGAGTCGATTGACTTCTGATGACACTTGCTTTGTTGCTTGCCCTACTGGGATCACTGATCGCCATGGGCGTGATCGTCAAGCGTCTTGAAAACAACGGGTGAAAGGCGTGATCAGAGTTCCAAGGGTTGGTCTGTTGCTCGCCGGTTTGATCAGCGTTGCTGTCCCAGGGGCTGCGATGGCCGAGGTTCTACGGGTTGGTGTCAGTGGCGCACCACCTTTCGTCTTGTCGAAGGGTGATCCGGCTCAGGGAATCAGCATCCAGATCTGGGAAGAAGTGGCAAGCCGTCTCAACAAGACCTATGAATTCATCCACCAGCCCAATACGGAAGCCAACATTGCAGCCGTGAAAAAAGGTGATCTGGATCTCGCCATCGGTCCGATCAGCATCACCCCCGATCGACTGGCTAATCCCGAAATTGATTTCACCCAGCCCTACTTCTACGGCCGTGAAGGATTGATGATACCGGTGAAGGCTCCGGGGCTCTGGGTCAGGTTTCAACCCTTCTTCGGCTGGGCGGCATTGTCATCACTGGGTGGCTTGATGATTCTGCTGTTCTTGGTCGGCAATCTCATCTGGTTGGCTGAGCGCCGTCGCAACACCGAGCACTTTCCTCGCCAGTACCTGCATGGAGTCGGTAACGGGATGTGGTTTGCCCTGGTGACGTTGACAACGGTCGGCTACGGAGATCGATCTCCCGTCACCAGAACCGGTCGCACCATCACAGGAGTCTGGATGCTGATGTCGCTGCTGGCGCTGTCATCGATCACGGCAGGTCTGGCTTCAGCTTTCACCGTGTCGTTGTCGAATCTTCAGCCCACAGCAATCAAGGATCGTTCCGATCTGCGCGGTAAGGCTGTCTCAGTGGTGGCCGGGACCATCAGTGAAAAATGGGCAAGGATGTATGGCGCAAGTGCCATTGAATCTGCAGACCTTGATGCTGCCATTGATCTTTTGGCCAAGGGAAAGGTTGCGGCGGTGCTGTTCGATGAGGCTCCGCTTCGTTACTACCTGCAGCAGAACCCCGAAGCACCTTTCAAGATGGCGCCTTTCGCACTGGCGAATCAGACCTACGGATTTGTGATTCCGGTCAGCAGTGATTTGCGCACACCGATTGATGTGGTGCTTTTGCAAATGCAGCGAAGCGGAGAGGTCAAGTCGATCACTGATCGTCTGTTGCAGTGATGGCCAGCTTTCGCGCATCAGGAGATTCATCTGAGAGTTCCATGCCGGCGTAAACCGTCTTCAATCAGAAAGTTGGCAAGGCTGCTGCAGCTGCGTCCCTCTGCAAGTGCATGTTGCTTGAGGCGGCCCATGACACCAACGGCCAGCGTGACATTGAGCCGCTCTGAGTCCGCGGCTTCGGCGACCTGGGCCACTGTGATGGAGGTTGTTTCGCTCTGGAGCTGCTCCTGCAGTTCTTCCAGCAGACCCTTGAGAAATGACACGATTGCGTGTTGCTGACGTAACAAAAACGTACCGCCGGGCAGCTCTGTGGCGTGGCGTAATCTGGCCCGGTTTCTAGATCTGACTGGATGGAGACCCTGCCCCTTGAGTTGAAACCCGGTCAGGATCTCCATCTCTCTCTGTCTGAGCTGGCTGTGAATCAACAGCTCAGTGGATTTGTGCTCGGAGTGGTCGGCAATCTTTCTCAGGCCACTTTCCGTTGTCCGGGTCAGAGTCAGCCCACCCAGATGAGTGGTGAACTTGAGGTCATCACGCTGAACGGAACCTTCTCACCCTCCGGCGTTCATCTTCACCTCAGCCTTTCAGACGGTGCCTGTCAGGTCTGGGGAGGGCATCTTGAACCGGGAACGGTAGTGCTCAAGGGAGCACAGCTGCTTCTCGGTCTGAGCGGTCTGCCTCCTGCTCAGGACAGCCAGAACCCTGTTCATGATCCCAGTCAGTCCAGTGCGCGAGTGGAGCTGGCAGTGCTCCCCGGTTGTCCATGGAGTCTCAGGGCCAGGCAGCTGCTGGAGAGGCTGGCGATTCCTCATCGCCTGGAGACCATCGAAAGCGACGATCGTTTCGAGGCTTTCCGGCAACGCAGCGGTATGAACACATTTCCCCAGATTTTCATTGATGGAGAAGTTCTGGGGGGATATGACGAACTCGCTGAGATCTCCCTGCAACCATCGTTCAGGGCGTTGGCTCAACAGCTGTAAAGCGATATTTCCCAACCCTCCTGATCGAAACAGGCCAGTTTCCTGAGGTGTCATCGCGGTCCAAAATCAGTGAGAACCGGGCAATTCCGGGAGTTCAATGCACAACTGTTCCACTTCATGCCGCAGCCCATTGATGTGGTCCAAGGGGGCCAGTTCGCGGCGGCCAGGAGGCCAGAGTTGATCGCTGTCGAGGTCGCAAGCCAGGGCCTCTTCCTCAAGGGCTTCGATCAGTTCAGCGAGCTGAGCCCGCGCTTCCAGCCATTTTGTGATGCTCAAGGTGTGAAGGTGGGGTGGGGCATTCAGGTGAGGTGAAAACTAGCCAGCTTCACGGCGATGAACAGGCTTGCAACAAAGTGTTGAACCAGTTCATTTCGATTTCCCTGTGATCCAGCTTTGAGCCGATAGTTCTTGCAGGATTGAAACGAATGAAACCCGCTGCAGAAAACAATTCAGAGGAAGTTCGCTATCGATCTCCCGGCTTTTATGTTGCTTCAGCAGCGGTTATGTCTGCGCATCTGATGAATCATCTTCTCTCCAAAGTTCCATAACTGTTCATTTTGTGGATGATTGATTGAAAACTGTTCTGCATCAGTTGCGCGCTGATCCTCTGCTGTCTCTGCGACTTCGACCGCTTGGCTTGAGGATCCGGATTTTGATGGAGATCCGAGGATCAGCAGTGAAGTCACTGCTATGAACCATTGGTGTACGACTCCTTGACCGAGGAGTGCTTGGGAACCCGCGGTGTCTGAGACGTCTCAACCCGATCTCTGGGCTGAAAAACCCTGGTGGTGTCAGCCCTGGACAATCATTCTCACCGGAGTTCTCGCCATCTCAGGCAGTTGGCTGGTGCTGCATCGCTTCTGGGTCACCATCCCTGTAACTCTGCTCGTTCTGGCCTGGTGGGTCTTGTTTCTTGTGATCGCGCCTGCCGCCTACAGAAATCAGCCGCGTTGAGCAGTTCTGAACCGCTGTTTCTCTTCCATCAACTCAGTTTCCAGCTGCTCAATTAGTTTGGTGACAAGAGCCTGAAACTCCGGCTGGCAGCCACGGAAGGCCGCCTTGTGCCGAATCGGTTCGTTGCGCATGCGCAGATCGGTCAGCATCAACTGAAGGGCGTCGATTCTGGCGTTGCTGTTCAAGGCTTCAGCCTGCGGGCGAGGCGAGGTTATGACAGCGCCTCCCCGATCAACTAAAAGCGCAATGTGGTTTTTACAAGAGCTCCGAACTGGCTCAGCCGCTGGTCTTCCGGGGTGTTAGCCCCAAGTGGTCTGCTCAGAAAGAACACTGCAGGTGTGACAGTGATTGCGTCCGTCACCGGCAGCATCGTCCACTACTCCATCACGTAGCCAGCATCATCGGGGCTTGTTCCGCTAACCAGAGCTGTTGCGAAGATCGGCTGACCGACGGCTGCTCCCATGGCTGTTCCCGTGTTGAACAGGTCACTCCACTGAATTGCCACAGTCCATGACTGGGAAATGGCGACGAGTCCCTGGCGATCGACTTCTTTGCGGTAGCGCGTGCTGTTCCATCCCCAGCCAAGGCTCACCGAGGGAAGCCAGCCCGCTTCAGAGGGTTGCCAGTAACCGCTGAGCGCGGTGCTTGTGGTGATCCCAGGTTGCTCGAAGCTGCGCAGGGTGAAGGGACTGGCGTAATCAATGATCCCGAAACCATTCTCGATGGCCACCACTGCCGCCACCACTCCCCAGTTCTGCCTGGCATAGCCGAGCTGCAAAGTGCTGCTGCTGCCGAACTCCTCACCAATCAGCCCGGAACCACCTGAGCCTTCATTGCCTCTGCCGGCGATGTAATTCGCACTCGCACTGAAGGACCCTTGTTCCCAGATCACGCCGCCACCAGCTCCAAGATTGCTGCTGTAAGCACCTGAAGCACCGGCCTGAGTGAACAGATCCAGAACGGTGTCCTCTGGATAAAGGCTTGGTCGCATCCCGAGCATCACGGTCTGGTTCACGCGGCTGCCCAGCGTGATGGTCCAGTTCTTGCCGAGAGGAAACTGGTACCAGGCCCGGTTCACGCCGATAAGGTCGGGAGAGCGGCTTTGCTGGAAGGCCACTTCAAGCTCGGAGAGTTTGCTTGGTCCGCCCCCTCCGAAGCTGTCTGCGCTTGTGTCGAGATTGCCTCCCCGCAACCTGATGTTGAGCAGGTCTTTGCCGGTGAAGCTTGTACGCAGAGTCAATTTCTGGTCATACCCGGATTGCAGCGCTCCGTAGCTGCTGCGGATAGAGCTCAGGAGATCCGCATCGCTTCCGGAAAAGAGGTTGCCGCCGAGAATGAACGAGCTGACTCCCCGCAGCTTCGTGGTCGGCGAAAAACCGAGGTTCTCCAGCTCAGTGGTGCGTTGCTCGACGCGCTCGATCTGGAGGTTGAGCGCGCTCAGTTCAGATTGAATCTCGCTCAGCAGTCGCCAGAGCGGATCGGTCATCGTGACCGTGTTCTCCAGGCATTGGTGGAGAACATCTGCAGCCTGATAGCGATCCTGCAGAGGTTGTGTTGATGCGCAATCCGCTTTTCGAAACAGTTCTCGCAACTTGGGGGAAACTGTTGTCGACGCCGGCTCGAGATGTTGCGTTTGGGGGGAAACCGAGAAGGTCTGAGTCGAACACAGCACTGCAGCCATTGCCGTGCCTATCAGGCGCTGTGAATGGAGGCGGTTCTCAATTCAGGCGGTGACGCTGTCGAGAAGCCAGATGCAGAGAAGACCGATGAAAAAGGCCACATTGACAACTCCTGAATCGTCTTCCCCTCTTGCATGAGCTTCCTTCATCACCTCCTCAACAACCAGGTAGATCAGAGCTGCAGTGCCGAAGGCGAGTGTGCCGGTCAGTGCAGGTCCCTGCAACCCGTTGGTGATCACAAGACTGACGCTCAGACCGATCACATAGGTGACGGCCATCAGTGCACCTGACACCCTGCTTCGCCAGCGACCCGCTCCACGTCCAAGCAACGTTCCGAGTCCGAGGGTTGCCAATCCCATCTCAAGGGCAACGGCCACAGGAATCACCCACTGCTGTTCTGCGGCTTTGCTGCTGATGCCCACCACAAGCCCGTCGATCAGGCTGTCAATGAGAAAGGGCAACATCAGCAGCAGCATCGGACGAGGCCGGCTCTGTTCAGAGTTGTCGTCGGGATCTTCCAGAACCGCATTGATCACCAGCAGCAGGGAGAAGCCGAGACAGAAACCAATGGCGAGAGCCAATGGGTGGCCGCTGTCGCTGGCAGCCGGCATCAGGTCGGCTGCTGCAATGCCAAGAACCAGACCACCCACGAGATGGGCAACAACTGCTCGAAAGCGTTTGCCAGGTCTGAACCGGCTGCCCAGCAGACCGCCCAACACCATGCTGATGGCCGGGAGGATCAGAAGCACTTCACGCTCGGGTGTACAACATCCATCCGCTTCATCCTGGCAAGACCTGCCTGAAGCCACCAGACTGCACCACGGTCAGCGGTGTGTCGAACAGTTCTGAAAGCTTTGGCCCTGTCAGTGTTGATTCAGCTGAGCCATCCAGGCTGATCAGGCAGTTCTGCAGTCCGACGACTCTCTTGATCTCCGGGATGATGACATCAACTTGGTGTGTCACCAGCACAAGGGTTGTGCCTTGCTGGCACAGATTTCGCAGGGCTCTCAGCAACGTGTGCCTTGCGCGCAGGTCCAACGCATTGGTGGGTTCATCAAGCACAAGCACCTCCGGTGCATGCACCAGAGCTCTGGCAATCAGCAGACGTCGGCGCTGGCCCTCGGACAGCTGGCCGTATTTCTCGTCAGCCAGACCATCAAGATCCATGGAACGGAGAACGTCTTCTGAGCGTGATCGCTGTTGCTCCGAAGGCGTTCTGTCCCTGCCAAGCCTGATGGCGCCGAAGAACGCTGCCAGCAACAGCTCCCGCCCTGTAAGCGAAGCCGGGATGCGTTGTTCCAGCTCGGTGCTCACGACCCCGAGACGTTGGCGAAGTGCCCAGAGGTTCACTGTCTCCGATCCAAACAGGCGCCAGTACGACCCCGGCTTCACCACTGGGTAAAGAGTGCGGCTGATCAACTTCACGAGTGTGGTCTTGCCTGCACCGTTGGGACCGAGGACGGCAGTCGACTCACCTTTGAGAAGACGTAGTGAAAGATCCTTCACGACGCGATGACCATCGATCCAGGCTTCGATGGCCTGACAATCCAGCCAGGCTGAACCGGAGTTTCTGTTCTGATCTAGACCCATCGCTTGATTGCGTGTCGATGACCAAAGCAAGACCTAGACGGCCACTGAGCTTCAGCGCACATTGAGTTGATCAACAGCAATGGCTTTCCAACTGTATTGACCAATGGGTCGATCATTCGTTGTTTGAGCCGCTTCGTTCAGTGATTCGCAATTTGCTGAGTACCCTTGTTGATCTACTTTTTATCAGTAAATAAAATAGCTCAATGCCTTCTTGATCACTTGTTATTCGGTTTGCGGATTCAGCTTTTTATATGCTCTATATGTTTCTACTGTTAATTTGAGTATTGATCAGCAAACTGTTTCCAGGACAAGCACACAATGCATTTGCTGCTGGTTTTTTATAGAAGCAAGGATTGTGCCAGCAGCAAATCCAGATGTGTTCGCCGTTTTAGGGAGAAGCCCCAATGGTCTTCATTGAGTCAGCTGCTAGCAGCCAGAATCATCTCAGCGGATGAGGTAAGACCTGTTTGAAAGCCTTTGGAACTTTCGACTAAAGGCAAGAGGCCCGAATCCAAATTCAATGAACCCATGCCAATGCTCTGGGATCCGTCTTTATCTTCTATTCCAATTAACGAAAGCTCAAAATTGTTGAATTCGTCAACTGATCTATCACCATCTCTTTCTTCAGACTCGGCAATCAATGATACTAAATAAGTTTCAGCAAGATTTGAATCGCCTGGCTCTAACTCACTGTAAAGACGAGCGATGAGCTGACCAGACCCCTTGTTGTCAAATTCAAAGCGTAGTTGATCAAGGCCAACTCTATTAAGATCGAAACTAATTAATGCGTCAGGAAGAACGTCAAACTTTTCCACACAGGGCATCAAGGCATCTGCACTGAGGTTTTCCAAGGATGTTTCCGGCTCGTCTGGTAACTCCGCATCTTGGAAAATTTTGAAAAAACTGCTGGAAAGACCAGGTTGAATCAGCCAGATAATTTGCAGCTTCTTCAAGTGCCAATCCCAGAATCTGAGCCTGCTCCTCGTCCTGTTCCCCCGCACCTGAGGTCAAGATCATGTTCTTTGTAGCGCTGACACCTGATGCCAATGATTTGCTGTTTTCGACCAAAGAAAGCATCCCCGAGTCTAAATTCAAAGAACCGAGACCACCATTCTTTGAGCCATCAAAATCTTCATAGGCAATATATGCCAACTCAAAATTTTTAAAGTCGCAGACCGATAAATCACCACCATCAGTCGTTTTCTCCGCAGGCTCTGCAATAACGGAAATCAAATATGTTTCGGCCAGGGTTGATTGGCCTGGCTGCAGTTGATTGAAAAGACGTCCCAGCAACTGCCCAGAACCAAGATTTTCAAATTCGAAACCAAGCTGGTCAAGCCCATCCTGATTAAGTTCATAGCTTGTGAACTTGTCTCCCGGATGGTCGTAGCTTTCCAAGTAAGGAATTAAGGGATCTGTAGATCCTTTGCTGAATTCCTTGATTGGCTCTGCTGGTAAATCAGCGTCGTGCAACAGGTTGGCAAAATTCTGAAATGTTCAATTTTGACTGGCTAAAAATTCAGCAGCACTGTTCTGTGCCAGATTCGCCACTTCAGCTGCCTGCAGTTGATCTTGCTTGAAGGGATCCGATGTTAAAATCGATGCAGAAGCAGCAACTCTGTTGAATTCCTCTTTGCTGTTTTCAACCAAAGAAATAATTTCAGAATCTAAATTAAATGATCCAATGGCTCGAGAGATTGATCCATCTTGATCATCAATTCCGATGAAAGCGAGTTAAAAGTTGTCTATATTTTGAAAGTCAAAATCATCGCTTTCTCCGGAACTTTTCTCTCCTGGTTCTGCAACTAATTACACCAAAAAGGTTTCCGATAGAGTTGTCTCACCTGGCCGGCTGAATGTGTTGTAGAGATGTGCAATCAGTTGGCCAGATCCCAGGTCTTCAAATTCAAATCGAAACTGATCTTGACCCAGATCATTTGATTCATACCCTGTCAATCCTTCGCCAAAGGGTGTGAACTGCTCGACATAGGGCATCAGCGAGTCCAGGACTTGGCTGTCCAATGACACCGACGGCTCACCGGGTACGACGGGAGCATGGAACGCATTCGCAAATTTCCTCACAGACCAGCTTTTAGAGGCAAGTACAGATGCGGCACGCTGCAAAGCCAGGATTAGTGCCTCAGTATTGCTCGCCTGTGCTTGTAGAGGGAGAGACACGCAAGACATCGATTAAAATCCTGTTTTTATTTGCTTAATCACACATATTTCCTAGTTCAACGGAACGCCTGATAAATTTCATATTCCATTGGTTTGTGAACTGTGAGATAGGGTATTTGATTGTCTTGTCACTCAACGACTCGCTGAGTCAAGCGCTATTTAAGTTGATAGAGCTTTCGCTTTTTTTATACTATCTAACAGTGTTGATCTTGTTTATTCGAACGTATCTGGCTGAAAGATTATAATGATCAAAGAAATTTTTTTAGTTGGTCATCCAAGGAAAATATCAGCACAGGCTTGTTGCAGTTGCGATTTGTCTAAATGGTCAGATCGTTGACATGTGCCATCGATCTTTTTGCGGCCACGTCAAGGGCATAATTATTTTAAAGTTAGAATAATCTTGATCGGAAGACTGTGAAATAAGTGTGTCTGTTAAAGCGATGGAAAGCATTAGTGATGGCCGAAGAGTTTCTTGGCTTGTTTGTCGTGACTGGATTCCAAGCGTATATTGAAATGTTTGAGTGGCTGTTGGCGTTAAGGTTGATCTTGCTGGATCCATGAGTACTTCAATTCGCTGATATGGTTTTTAAGGTAAGGAGTGAATCGTTGATTTTCAGCGAGGTTTTTTGAGTTTCATTCAGATTGGAGCCTCAAAATATGTGGTATCACCTCACTAATTCACGAGGAAGATCAATTATGCTTGCTCGATAATCTGGCCAACTCGCTCAAAGACGTCAGACGCTATGACCTTCATGGGTGTTTGGCGCGAGTTGTTGAAGATCTTCTGCGTTCTGAGCGCAGCGCACCATGCTTTGTTTGTTCAGCCGGTGCCTGATGCTTCAGCTTTGTTTCATTGAACCGACCCTTCTGGATCTGCGGGGTGGGTTTGAACTGTTTTTCCTCTGACGGCTAATCCAGTGTCTCCTGTTCATGAGTTGTCTGATGACCCCAAGCTCCGGCCCGGGCATGCTTAGGGAATGATGGGTTACTGCAGATCATGGAGGCTGTCGCCTCGTCGAGGGACATCCGTAACCTGGAGTCTGTCGAAATGAACTATATTTTCGATCCCTGAGGACACACAATGATTCCGGAACCACATGAGCTCTTCGACATTGACAGGGGATCAGACAAGCTTTTTATGATCGGTACTGCGTGGATTGTGCTGTTTTTGTTTCTGTTATAAGTGCAAAACTGATTGTTTGATTTTAGAGATGCTGTCGGTTCTGGAGTGAAAGTTTTCAATGCCAGCAATTAACTGACAGCTTTAGAGAAAAGATCAGCTGCAATTTTTTAGACATTCATAATATTCTTGCTCCTTTCTGGGTGTCTATCGTTGTTATCTGCTCAACTGATTTGCGTTTGGGTTCGGGAGCTGCAACGTTCAGTGTCTTGTTGTCATTCTTGGGTGTTTCAATTTCTATGTAGCAACACTCATTGCTAGGCAAGGCTAATGAGTTATGTGTGATTCACTGAAATTTGAGTCCTAGTTTCTTCATAACAGCATTTAAGTTGGTGCGAAGTGACCTGTTTTCATCGCGAAGTTTGGAAATCTCCCCCTCTTGAGACGAAGTCTGCTCTTCAAGATGTTTGATTTGCTTACGCAGCAGAGCTACCAATTCTGCGGTTGCCTCAGCTCCCGGTGCTGATTCAGCATTGTTTTGATTTGGCTGCTGTTTCAGCAGTGCTTCAAGTTTGGCTTTGAGCTCCTCGATCTGCTGGTCACGACTGTTGAGGTCACTCCTTAAAGCAGCCATGAGATTTCATCGCTGCTCGCATTCGTTGTGTTGTTCTTGTCTGCTGTTGTGTTCTTCTTGCCAAGGGGGAAGGAGAAACCCAACCGGCCGGCGATGGAGGCGGTGGAGCCATATTCGTAATCCACCGATGGGGTGTACGACAGTGCACCGTTGAGGTGCAAACGATCGCCCACTCTCACGGCACAACCTGCGGAGATGGCGTACTGAGAGCCATAAGCACCCGTGCCCACTCCGCAGCGAGCCGGTTCATCTTCCTGAAGGGTCACTTCCGGAATCGCCGACATCGCGGAGGCGATGGCACCACTGGCCTGCACGGCCTGACCAAGACCTCTGGCAGCAGACTCCAGCTTGGGAAGCTTCCTATTAACAGCTTTGTCGAGCTGCTTAAAGGACATTGAAGTGCGCTCAGGGGTTCCATCTTCATTGGCAGCGATGATTTCGGTGCCATCACCAGCCAGATTCGGTGCGGTCACTTCTGTTTTGGACGTTCCCAGAACAATCTGGTCTTTACGGGTGGTAGCTGCTCCAGCTCCAACGGCAGAGGAACGGTCATAGGTGGCCGTGGCTTGAGCACCGATTGCCACAACCTCGGTTCCAATGGCACGAGAGGTACCAATCGCAACCGCATTAGTCCCATCGGCATAGGCATACGCACCCTGAGCCGTGCTGTTAGTCCCCAGTGCTGTTGCTTTGGTGCCGACAGCGACAAGATCGGTGTTAAAGCCTTAAGCACTAAGTAATTTTTTCATTTTGATCAGCGTCCTAGAGATTGCAGAAAGCTTTATAGACGCAGTAGATGCTTTTCGAGATTTAGATTGGCGCGCATTGTGTTGTTGATACTCAGTAGAAAAATCAATAGCATCATTCACAATAAGACTCTCCATCAATAGATGCCAACAAATGCTGGTTAGGCATAAAAAAAGACCTGAGCGAAAGCGAAAAGGTCTTAGTAGTTATTGCGGATGAAAGCTATGGCAAATTAGTTTATCAGCCAAAAATGCCAAAAACTTGGTCGATAATTCCTCTTCCGGTCAGAGCTTCAGTTGCCAAGCCAATGGCAAGTCCGAGCATTGCTGAACGTCCATTGAGCTTTTCGCTGAAGACTTTGGTTGAGTCAGGGGTGAACTTGTCGGTTGCTTCAGGCATGGGACAGGATGCGATTGTTCAATATTAACGAATGTAAAGGCTTCGTGGAGGCTTTACGAGATGCCACTCAGTCACTGGTTTTATCGGCAGGCAAGCTGCATTGTTGAGTGTTAATACTTATGGAAAAATAGAACTAATCTCCCGAGTTGGCCGGGGCAAAAAGTTATGGATCCAGCAGGTGCTTCGGACTTTGGCTTGGCAGAGCAGCGTTGCTGGCGCTTTGGCTTGCGTGGAATCTCTTGGATGAGTTCGTCAAGCTTGGTTGCTTCATCAGGCAACGACCTTCCTGTTTGTCCTTAACAAAGGTTTTTGACAAAGGCTCACAGACAGCGACAACCTCAACAGGTTGTGCTGTCTGGTTGGTCTTGGTGATGGCATCAAGTGCCGATTCATGGTCAAGTTTGTGCAGATCTTTTCGGCGAATATTCACACGCTGCCAACCACCAGAACTGTCAGGGATATGCACGTTCAAGAAACATGCAAGGCCTTTGTTAGTAACAGCAATTGACAGTGGTTCAACCAGCTGCTCGGACGTGAGCTGAAGCATGCCCAGTAGTACTAATCAAGAAGCCCAGGACGTCAGTCCGTTTCTGATCTTCCAGTGCTCGCCTGATTTGGTGACGAACTGCAAGGTCAGTTTGTTTTGTACTCCAAGCATCGAGTCGTTGTACGTGATGGTTCCGATGGAGTGGTCGGTGATTCAGACGTTAACGATGTTGTTGGGTCAAGAGCCTTCCCTCCCCCTGAGGTGATGAGGCACATCCAACGTCCATCGCTCTCCGCAGTAGGAGAAGTCACGAACAGGGTTGTCATGTCCTGAGCACGTAAGGCGCTGATGCTTTCTTCGAATCCATCCAGTCCATAGACAAGGTTGTTCATAGGAATGAGAGCACGCAAGAAAAAAGCCGCTGTTAAGCGGCGTGGGTATTGGATTTACTGAGCGTTGATGGCGTGCCAGGACCAAGCCTCGACATAGGCATGCACCTCATAAAGATGCTTGGGAATTTGCATTCTCTGGTCACGTGCTCCCTCATATACAGCAACAGACAGCATCTGGAAGTCACGACTATGACGGGAGGCAGCAACGAGTAGTCGTTCATCACTACGCATTGCTTGAGTGCTTCGTGGTACTCGTTCTTTACTGATCGAGGTGAGGCGCCGTTGATGTTGAAGGCAGGTAGTGAGTAAGCCGTGTCTTGTTTGGTGGATGTCGCCATGTGAGCTACGAATGACGACCAAAAGAAACAGCTTCTGTTAAGCGGCAATATCTCGCTTGCAACACCCCATTGGAGGCATAGGCATCAGAGGAGGACGATTATCCGTCAGGTTTTAAAGAGTTGACGATCTCAACCTAGTAAGTGATTAATAGAGAAGTCATCCGTGTAGAAACATGCTTACTGGAACCGAATTACTGGCCAAGGTCAAAGACCTCGGTGATGTTTCCAAGACCGATCTTGCGACAGCCTGCGGTTACGTCTCTAAGAAAAAGGACGGCAGTGATCGGGTCAACTTCACCGCGTTTTACGAAGCCTTACTGAATGCAAAAGGCATTGAACTTGGTGGTGGGTCCGCTGGTATGGGCAAAGGCGGACGTAAGCTCAGCTACACAGCCAAGGTCCAGGGCAACGGTAATCTACTGGTGGGCAAGGCCTACACAGCAATGCTTAACTTGCAACCTGGGGACGAATTCGAGATTAAGCTGGGTAAAAAAGCCGTCCGCCTGATCCCTGTTGGTGGTGAAGAGGAGGAGTGAGTCTCTTCACTAATCAGTAAGTCCATAGCAGGCAGAGCTGACCAGCGGCTCTGCCTCTTTTCTTGGACATCAATCCCATGACTTCTCAGAGACCTCTAAGAGATGCCAGTGACTTTCATATGTATAAAATGAGAGTCGCAATTGCCAATGGAACTCAAGGAATTCATCAACGGCGCTGAGCCTCAGTGGAAGTGGAGCACCTACACCAATGAAGAGGTAGGGATTCGCGACTTTATTAGCTGCGACTTAGAGACCCCTAATGGAAACACCATCATCATCACGCAGGGGGAAGACAGCAAAGGAAGGTTCAAATATTTTCTTCCCCAGTTCAGTAAGCGCTATGCGTCTGTACAGGCGTGCCGCAAGTATCTGAAGAAGAATAGAAATGAACCACTGCATCCTTCTGAAAGCCGTCCGCCTGATTCCTGTTGGTGGAGAGAAGGAGGAGTGCGTTAGCTTTGTTCTCGCTAAATCTTCGCTTTGCCTCTATCGGGGGTAGGGCTTTTGACTGATATGTCCGATCGGTAAGTCCAGAAGACAAATTCCAGAGTCCTCGCTAACAATAAGTGACAGCTATTGGTTGTATTCAATAATATGGTCCGTTATAGTCACGAATTTATCAGGCGATTGCGCTTGCGCCATCGTGGGTACATCGCACTTCTGATTGCGCAAGTTATCTTTCTGATACTGCTACCTGTAGCCGAACGTTTCCCAAGTTTTCAATCTTTTCTGAACATAGCTCTGGCCGGGGTGTTGCTTGGCCTCGTTAGTCGATATACACAAATTAAAAGATTGAATTCATTCTTTTTCGGTCTTGGGATTTTGGCTATCAGCCTTGAAGTGATTTGGCGTTTAAGTTTGGAAGTTCTACCAACTCTTGGCCATTGGCTGACGCTTTCACACGTATTCGTTTGGATCCTGTTTTATTTGTTGAGTATTTTGAGACTTATAAAATCACTTATACGCGAGCCATTCGTAACCGTTGCAGTCGTAATGGCAGCTGTGGAGGGTTATCTATTGATTGGCGTGGCTGGTGGTGTATTAATGACGGCAACAATGGAGATGCACCCTGCAGCTTTTGATTTCAGTGTTTTAACTAACGCTCATGCACATAATGGACTGGAAAACATTTCGAACAGTGTCAGTCTGTTTTCACCTGTACTAATGGCAGCAGCTTTCAATATTTTGACAACAGTTGGATCAGGTGTTGTCAATTCAGGTGATACGACATCACAGGTAATCGTCACGATCATCACAGTAAGTGGTCAGCTGTACATAGCAATCTTGATCGCTTTGATTCTAGGTCGATCCCATTCTCGATAAAAACTAAAATACAAATCATCTCTACATGCTTTTTATATGCTCAAGACTTCGAGTCATTGAAGTCAGCTACAGCCTTGTATGAAACTCGAGTAGCTACCTGTGGGTCACCGTTGTGATCGGTCTTTGGCTTGCCGTCATCATCGAGGACGTCTCGCTACAGGCTGGTGCTTACATAGCAGCTGAATTAACTACCACCGTTAAATGCATGTGGATGTCCAGTCATTTATTCAAGGCTTGGTAAAGTAAGAGAAAATTCAAATGCAATGAGATATCTCATTTCCTATAGGGATGGTGGTATTGACTATGACTACGAGTCGTACGACGAATTAGAGGACGCAAGGCAAGCTTATGAGAGAGCAATAGAAGATCTGCAGGATGCGGAGTCTGTGAAGTTGGCAGACACAACTGGCGACACGATTGATTGCCACTTCTTTTGAGTTGGTGAAACAGGCGCAATCGAGAGTATTCCTCTATGAGGCAGTACTGTCAAATCGAGAGCTTTTAAGTTGTGTTTTGAATGCATAATTCAACACGGAATGTATATTCAACTGCTCAATCTAATAGTAACTGTTCATTAATGATTTCCTTGTCAGCTTTAGGCTGCAAGATCTGTTGATTTGAGTATTAGTTGATTGACTGCTGATTTTGTGAGGCAGGAACCATTCAGTCGTGAGTCAGCAAATTTGTATACGCATCAAACCGGCACCATGCATGCCGAACATTGTGTCACTCTAAAAATCAGAGCATGAAGCAGGTCTTTGAGTTTTAGTTCAAGATTAATCCTCGCTGTTTGGCCAGCAATGCAAAGTCACTCTGCGATGTCTATGAAAAGCGCTAGCTTAATCATAAGCTCTCTCTTCAAAGACTTACTGAATCAGGCTGTCAAATAATTGGTCTAGATGTTTATTGTAAGCCCTTTATCTCTGGTATTGTTGATAGTGCAACAATACAATTCGGGGTCCATTGATTAATATAGATACTCTTCTTGGTGAGATGAGATTACGCAATCAGATGTTGGGTAGGCAACGCACATGAGGACAAAGCCAGCCCCCAGTTGGTCGTCATCAAGGAAGCTTTGATCTGATTGGTCCACTGTTCCTGATACGACCCTGGCGGCACAGGTGCTGCATGCTCCTGCTTTACAGGAGAAAGGCACATCGATGCCAGCTTGCTCTGCTGCGTCGAGAATGTATTCATCATCAGGACACTCGATTGTATGAGTTCCGTTCGGTGTCTCAAGAGTAACTGTGTAATTCATATTTGTTTATCCTAAGACTTTATGAATGTCAGTGATCTTCTGCAAAATTTTCTGTATCTTAACAGCTTTTCGCTTGAATCAGTGATTACATCCCATGCCTGCCAGCATCGGCCTTTAGGGGAAATGTATTGTCATTGACGAAGCTAGATCAGTGCTGCTTCAGCTTCATGGTTGAAAATATTGTTGTCCCTGAATTACTAGGCTTGTCATTGCATCAAAAATCGTTCAACTTCATTGTGATAGTCGGCGATACCTCGTCAAATACAAGTCAGAAGTCCCTTGTAGGAGTAGAAGGATGAGGTGTTACTGCATTGCTGTTCTGCAGATGAAATGTTTGAACTTGTAGACGTGCTGTAGGTCATGTCAATGCCACTGACAGATCAGCATTGTATTGTTTAGGGGTGATGAGAACATTGCTGACTCTTTAAAAGGATTTTGGCATTGTTCTGCCGAGTAATTAAGCATCTGAGACTTTGCGATGCGCTTATGGTGTCGTTGCTCAGCTACTCGCTGTCATGTGTATCAGGTTCTTCAAAATAAATCCGAAGTAGCGTAGTGGTGAGAAGCCCCACAGTGGCGAGTGTAAGAAGCACGATCTGTCATTGATGTATTGCTGTTTTAGTGGGGCACTGCTTCTCTCACATCCCCCAAAGGGGTGACGTTGGATCACACATGGGCGGAGGAAGGATCGACTGTGTGTAGAACACTGATTCTGGTGTTTTGCCGAAGTCGCTTCAGCAGTTCCTTATCAATATTGAGGGCGATATGAGATCAGAGCAGGGATGTTGTTTCCAGTCGCGTCAATGATGTGTTCCGCCTGATGTCTGGACGTTGACTAAAGCGCTTTTTCCATGACTGTGTCAGCTGCGATTTCAGTCAGAAAACCCTGTACCGAAGTGCATTTCTGAGGTCCAGATTTCCAGGGCCTTCGCCCTGGTATTCCACGGTTAAGTCCTCGATCATTTCGTCTGGTGGAGTGTCGTCTCTGAATTTCCGGGTGATTCTGTCATCGTCTCTTTCAGAGCAATACATTTCGTATTCCCGCTTCTCCTTTCCGTCCCACCACGTCAGCAGGTATGAATGAACCGTATCCATAATCAGTTGGTTTTAAGGAAAAAGATCAGGATTTCGGCCTGATGTTCAGTAGTTGTGGAGTGTCGGGCGTCTCAGCCATGAGAGCCGACCTGTCCATGTATAGCTGTTCTCTGATTCTGTGCACTGCTCGTCGCTGTATTGTCTGAACTAACAACAGCCTTGATTGATACCAGTCAGCGCATCACAGTTAATCTGTCAACCTGTATCAGCTGTACGAAGAGCAAGTTGGACGTTGCTGTCAGCTACACCACTGACAGGGGCTCCCGCACAGCTACGTATTTTGGGCCGATGGGTTTGTCACTTATTGCACTGCTCACGAGCTGAGTTCCTGAGTCCTCCTACCAGCCAAAGCAGAATGCAACGCCGGAAGCAATGGTGCATGGTTCAGCATTGAGTTCTGGCCGTTTGGTGAGTTCCTGTTGGAGCCAGGTCTTCAAGACCTGAAGAAACAATCTGCCGCTGCTTGGATTGGTTCATAAATGCGTTAGGCGAACGAACCCGCTGGATCATTATTTGCTTTGCACAGCACTGTGACTGGATATTTCGTAACCGATCAAATCAACTGCCTTTAGCCACTTATTGTGGCTGTAATTCAGGAATTAATCCCCATTCCTTCTGAAGCGATTCAAGTGGTTGATCTGCAATGCTGAAGTAGTCAATGGCTAGTAAATCCTGTTTGCATTGTCTGCCGCGATTCATTGCGTGAACGACGCGTTCAGGATTTCCAGCCATTGAAATCTGATGGGGATTGGCGCCGGTAACGACACTGTCAAAAAGCCCCCCTTCATACATCGCCATGACACCAAGAAACCAGAGTGTGGAACCTGGCATGCTGCTACTGGCAGCTCCAAAGGCAGCATTCTCCACTTCTCCGATCAGGTCAACCTCGTATCCACCAATCACATGCAGCCAGTCATGATGCGCGAGTGCAGCATTTGCACCACCGATCTCTCCTGGTGTGGTGAATCCATGGCTTTGATAGTGGTTCCAGACAGCCGCACCAAGGGTCCCCTCTGGAAGACTTGCCAGACCTCGCCACTGCATGGCAAGTTCTGGGTCCTCTTCCACAGTGAAGGTCCAGGCGTCTGGGCCGTGTTTGCTGAGCAGATCCTCAAAATTTTCCTGTTGGCGGTCTTCCTCACCCATCCAGAACAGGCGATAAAAGTCGCTCTGGGCCTGTGCCCGAGCAGTGTTGGCAACGTCCCTGGCTAAGACCAGCGATCGATCCTCTATTTGAAGTTTTTCAGCCCAGTTCTCCAAAGAGCGTTCCAGTTGGGGAGGGATAGGGTTCACCATCACCTCAGCCAGAACCAGCAGTTCGATTAATTCTTTTCGCTGCAAGTGATCAGAGAAGATCACAGCGGCTTCATCCACACGAATAGAACGAATTGTTTTGAAATCAATTTCAACTCCCAGCAGCTCCCGAAAGATGAGGCCAAGAAAGTAAGGTTGAAAATCTGTACACCAGCCATCAGCCATGCGAGCAGCCCCAGCCACAGCGGCAGCAAGTTGTTCCGCCTGGTCGATTGAAGTATGAGCCAGAAACACGAAGTCGTTTAAACAGAATTAGATCTCAAATATAAAAGATCAGAGAAAATTTTATAATTTAGAGACATAAATATACGTCTTCAGTGTAGAAACCGCAATCTGTTGATGTGGCAACATCGATATTGCCGGTCAAAGGTTCCCTGTTATGTTCTTTAAGGATTTCGCATTGATTTCAGCTATTTCACAACCTCTGCAGGTTTCCAGACAACAATGAACTTCAGAGCCTGATCTGGATTCCGAATCCAGGCTGAAGCTGACGGTAATAGCCGTATCCATAAGGTGCGATCACACGTGGGTAGTCATACAAGGCGCGGTTATGAATCCTGCGTCCATGTCGCCAATCACGGTTGTAAGACCTTCGGTAATGGTTAAAGTCACGAACATCGCGCCGAAATTCGCGCTTTAGCTTTCTTCTCGCATGATGTCTGTGGTGATAATGATTTGCTTCAGCGGCTGGAATAAGGACTAATGAAGATGCGCTGACCGCTCCAGTACTAACAATTGCAGTGGCAATGAAACTTCTCCATCCTTTGGTGAAGCTGAGTGGTTGATCAACCATGGCTCTTTTGTAATATCTTGATCTTCACCTTTGGAACTGTTTCAACAGCTGAGCTGATGGTGAGAATCAGCTGTGATTCATAAGAGCATTTGTTGGTTTGCATATTATCTGCAGTGTTCAACCGACCACGCATCGGCTGAAACTTTGAATCGGAATCTCATAATATTTTCTATATGGGGAGAACCTTTAAATTGGTTGATGTCATCATTTGAATTGTTCTATTGGTCAGGAGTATCACATTGTGCCTTTTGGGGACTGATGATTGATGACTACGCCAATCGTTGTAGAGAAGAACATCTGATTAAAGTTATGCTGACAATCATTTCTTAAGTCCTCTAAATGAATTTGGTCAATAGACTGTCACATAGTGCTGGTTCGCTCAGCTTGAAGATGTAAGAATCCTGCTCTGCATTGTTTCAAGATGATGGAAACCACAGTCTGGACTTTTAATCTGAGTGTTCCGTTTTCAGAGTGGGCCAAAATTTATGACAGCGATGATGTTACCAAGATGCACGCATCAGTCGGCATCAAATCTTTGTTTCGAGGGGTTTGTAAAGACGATTCAACCAGGGTCTGTGCTGTTCAGCAAGCTCCTGTCGGTGTTGCTCAAAAGATTTTCGAAGACAACAAGGAAATGATCCGCGGAGCAGGCCATATCATCGAAAGCACTGTCATCACTGCTTATACAGAGCAATAATCTTACCTGTCTCTTATGTCTCGATATCAGAAAGCATCTATGCCTATAGAAGGTTGCTTCCTATCTTGGAGTTTAGAAACCTTTGATTGATCTAAATTCCCACTTTCAGCGAATGACTGACCCGTGATTAATGAAGTTTGTTTGGCATTTCAACATTGGAATTGCTTGAGGTTACAATGATTACTATTGATCATCGCAAATTAGGGTGAGTTATGGAATTTGACATCGTGGTTCTCAATCAGTTTCTCTCCAATTACCCTGACATTCCTTGGGCAAATTGGAAAGATTATGTACGTGAACAGATGATCAGCCAGGGTGATCATTGGTCAACTGCCATATTGCCTGGTAACGATATCTGGGATTGCTTGGACAAGCATCAAATTAATCCACTCCATCTTGTTCAGTGGAAGCCAGTCGAAGACACACTCTATAAAGTCAGCCTTCCTGATCATCCCCATCCGTTTGATCATC
Organism: Synechococcus sp. MIT S9509; assembly: GCF_047303035.1. Classification (NCBI taxonomy): domain Bacteria; kingdom Bacillati; phylum Cyanobacteriota; class Cyanophyceae; order Synechococcales; family Synechococcaceae; genus Synechococcus; species Synechococcus sp. MIT S9509. The sequence continues at coordinate 628,432 of NZ_CP138940.1, forward strand.
CGCTGTAAGTGTCTTTCTTGTAGTTCATGTGAAGCTTAAAATTTATTCTATTTAATTCTATCTAGTTTTTTATTAAAGCGATTATTGCGTTGGAGCTGGGTAGTGTTTTATGTTTTTACTTCTGTTGATTTTTTCTTTAAAGCAACCATCGACGTTATTGAGTCTGTAACAAATGAGCGTTAGTCTAAAATGAGTCGCATGTTTATGACAGTTTAGACCAATTTTGGACGACAGTTAAAGACGATTGTCTTTAACTTGTTTATTATTTCATGAATTTAATGAGCAAACGTAACGCGCCCTACTTTCCTCTAAGTAATCAATATTTTTATCTTGTTTTTTCTGTTGTTTTGTCATTCTTGTTTGGCTGGTCGCTGGAAGTTTATTTGCTGACCCGTTCAGGTTATATTAACTGATTCTGTTGTTATTCAGACTTTAACGCGTTGATTGATGTTGCTGAGTCGTGTTTGACTCTATTATTTCAAGGTCTGCGGTTAGTTTCTATTTTTTATAATCCCTTTTCGTGTAATATTGGTATCCTTTTCTAGTTTTGCTTTTCGAAAAAGCTACGTTAATATCCTTGTGATGTCTTCTGGTTGAAGTCAACAGGCAGAACTGCGCTACATGCATCAATAATCCAGCTTTCTCAATGGTTCATTGCAAAAATTTTCGTATTGAAGAATTGAACCCTTTTTTAGAATGGCATCTGCATGGATCAACGGATGATATTAATGAAGCAATGAGTTGGGCCCAGTCTCTCAGTGATCAAATCAACCGATCTGTCCGTGTGATTGATTTTTCTGGGAATCTGATCATCCAGTTTGAAGTTTAGTTCGCCTCCATAGTTTTAAAATCTATACATTTTTTGACATGATTTTTCAGGTAAAAATTATAGAAAGATATCCACCTGCTTGGTATTGATTCATTGCTGTACAGCGGAACTTCTTTTTGTGTTTGAATTTTGGTTCAGTTGTATCTCTGGGAATATTTTTGGTATGCGAAATCAAGATTTTTGATAGTCATAATCTTAAAGAAACCGTATTTCTGTCTAAGCTAAAGATGAACGGTTTTTGATTAATGATCTAATTCATGTTGATCGCCGCAGGTTGACTGCAGGGCTTCCAGTGGTTATTGACTTTGGTGATTTTATTGCAGCCCATTCGTTTTGCTGCTAGTTGTGCCAGGTTTTCATTGCTAAACATCAATTCTGCTTCGAGCTTTGAATGCTTCTTCGACGTTTGCGAGTGTAGATGATGAATGTGAGGAATTTGTTGCTTTGATCCGCTCAAATTGACAAATCCCATGCTCAATGGGCCTGCAGTCCAAACAGCCATTGTATTTAACCCCACTGAAAGTAGACCCATTCCCACCACTGAAGCGGTGACTGCGCCCATCGACACAAGTCCGATGCCGATCACACCCATCGGCACCACGCCGATGCAAACCACGCCCATGGGGACGATTACGATTGCTACAACACCTAGTGGAGCGATCCCAAAGGCTATTTTTTTTGGTTTTGAGCCATAATGATTCTTTGAATCAATATCCGATGCTGAATTTTCAGAAGTCATGGATTAATGAATATCACTCTTTTAGCTTAGTCATGAGGAAAATATCTGAAAACTCTATCACTTAAGCTTTTCGGCAAAGTGTCAAGCTGGATCATTTGTTTCGCCTTAGGCAATCATAAATCATTGGCTATCCGGTGTTTGTTGTGTAGCGACAATATGGATTTCCTCTGCCAGCTTCTTGATTGCAATTAATGTTTCACGGTCAGTCTGGGCTTGTTCTTCAGCAATCTCGCTTTGAATATTTTGACCAACAATAATGATTGACAGCAGTACTAATTGCAGAAATGTTTCAGCCACCCACGATACTATTTCCAAAGGATCTTCAGAAGATAGTGCCTCAGGTAGCGATACCAGTGCAATCGCTGCGAATAAATAAGCGCACGACATTGTGCCTACCCGTTCTGTTACAAACAGTGCAACTTTCTTGTTGAATTCCCGAATCTGCATCGCTAGCAATGATCTGATCTGTTTATTTTAGCTTCAAACATTGAACTCGACATTGATATAATGCGCTCATTGTTACCGAATGCAAGCCGTTGATTTAATATTCAATTTACTGATGATCTGCCGATGCAATATTGAATCTAGTCTCGCTTTAATTACCCTGCGTTTTTTATTCAATCTTGATTGCTTTCATCAAGTTTGACGCTTGAAGGTGTAGCAGCCTCCGTGGTATCCGGTGAAGGGCTGTGCATAGGTCACCAGTTCCCATCCCTGAGCACCAAGCTCATTCATCAGCTCCACCAGGCTCACCTTCTGAGGATGGTTCCTGGAGATCAATGGCTGGTCATCCAGCCAGAGCTCTTCAATCTCTCCAGTCCAGCTCTTGCCTCGGGGAACAAAGCGAAGTTGTGTGTATTCCCAGGCCATCAATGCTCAATGAGTCGGGCGACTCTAAGGCCATGAGCGCAATTTTCGATCGGGATTCAGCCAGTCAGCCACTGCAGTGAAGCCGACATTGCCAGACCGACGTACGTCCCCAGCAGATACCCCACCAACCCAACAGCCACGGATGGCAGGACAAGGCTGGGTCGGTTGAGGCTCCCTGCCAGTGCCAGAGCCGTGCTTGGTCCGCCTACAGCAGCTTGAGAAGCAACCAGGCATTCAGCCAAAGGCCAGCGCAACCAGCGTTGTGCTTGAAGGACAACAACGGCCTGAACGAGAACCACTAGGCAGGCGTACAGCAGCACCGGCAGCCCCTCACCGAACAGACCCGCAAGTTTTGAGCTGAGCCCGATGACCGCAAAAAAGGGCTGAATCAAGACCAAACCGATTCCATAACAGGGGCGACGCGACTGCGCCTGGGGTAACTGGGCTGCAATCAAAGCCACTGTTGTCAGCACAAGAATCGATGGTGGATTGATGCCGAACAGTCCCGTTAACCTCACCAGCTGGTCTGAGATCAACAACACGGCACCGCCCCAGAGCAGCCCGACCATCACCAACCGAGAGGAAGGCCATGGCAACGATTCAACCGTTGACGCTGATGGATCATTCAGGTCTGAACGCTTTGCCGGCAAAGACTGTGTTCGCTCACGTCCAATCAGCAAGCTGACAACAAACCAGGCTGTGAAAGCGACGTGATCTGCAGCTGTTGCAGTCAATAGAAGTGTGGGCGGCAACTCAAGACTTCTGGCAACAGAGACAAAGTTCAGACTTCCACCGGTGAATGTCGCACTGAACAGGCCTGTCAGTGGAATCCAATTTTCACCCAGCCATGGTGATAGCAAACCCCCCACCAGCAAAACAGCCACCAGAGTTCCTGCAACAGCGGTGAAGAAGGGGAACAGCAAGCGGCGTGCATCGCTCAGCACGCTGCGTAGTTCAACAGCCAACAGCAGTTCCGCTATGGCCAGAGAGGTCAATGGACCGTTCACCCACGACACAGTCGATGGTTCAGGTGTCCAGGTGGTGATGTTGGCCACCAACAGTCCAAGCACCAGAATCACCATGGTGGTTCCAAGCTTCCGGGCCAGGCTGTTCACCTCAGCCAGCCACCATCCGAGTCCTGTCAACCCCAGAATCAGTACGACTGACAGCAGCTGTGAGAGCGAAGTCATGACTGCCAGTCGGTTGGTTGTAGTGAAAGCATGCCCGAGAGCAGCAGTTCCTGGTCAGACTTGAACGGTGCGCGCGGCGACGGACAGATCGCGTTTTTCCAACGATTCAGCGTTGAGCGATGACCATCACTCCAAGTCTGTTTCTGGTTGTGCTGGGTGGTCGCACTGCCAGCAGCCATATTGAGCTCCATGATGTGCGCTGGGTGGTGGGACCAAGCATCGAATCCACCATTCCGACTCTGAGGCAACAATGGTTCGGGCTACTGAGTGGCCTCCATATCGACAGCTACAAAGCCATCCGACATGTGGATGGCTACGCCATTGATCTGATCAGGGGACATGCCCAGTCGCCGGCAACACAGCAATCGTTGTCAACTTCGAAAAGCGACCGGCTCTGGTTCATCAACCTCGGGGGGTACGACCGCGATTCTCTGCAGGAATTGCACCAGTTCGGTCTGGTGGTTGCAGGCAGTCAACAGGCAGCGAAGGCAAGGGCCCGAAGGCGTTGGTTGGATGGTGCGTTACAGGTTCACAAGGATGATCTGCATGGCATTGACAACCTGGACACGGTTGACGATTGCCTGCCCATCTTCAATGTCGAGGGGTGGCAGGTTCATCTGAGACCAGACCCTGGTGTCTCTGAAGTTGATCTGACACCCGACTGGTTTGGTTACTGGAGAATTGATGGGAAAGTCCCAAAGCCTCGCCCTGACTGACTGAAGCCTTGTTAAGCGAGGCTTTTAGACCAGGTTGGTCAAGCAGATGGTCAATTGGTTTCGATACGAAGTAGCAAACAGCCACAGCTAAAACCAAAGTCCAGCAAGGTTGTTTTCTTTACTGTTCACCGAGAAAATGTGGATTCCCATTGCACTCGCTGACTGCCACAGCATGTGATTGAGCTTCCGCCATTCCTTTGGCCCTGAGTGCCTTTTTGCTGATGGCCACACAGCGGTTCTGATCCCGGGACTGTTGAGCCACGTCATTGAAGAGAAGTAGGAAGGCAGCCCCGCCGATCACCATCAACAGGTTCAAAACATTCAGCTCAGACACTCTTCTGATCACGATTGCAATCTCCTGATGCTCTCAAGCCTTCACAGTCTTTCACCAGACATGCACGGCGACAGCACCGTCAACATCTTTCAGGTCTCCAGCAGAGCCAATTGGTCATCACCCATTGGTCGCATGAAACTTAAGACAACCCTCTGGTTCTGAACCGTGATTCAGATGAATGTCTGTAAAGCTAACCCTTCTGTACCACTTGAGTCATTGGTTGATTCATTTCGAGCGCTTATGACAAGTGCTAGAAATTGACCCAAGTTGTTTGATTGTGATGTTTAATAGAGACTAATTGCAAATAAGTCTGCAACCAAAAAATATAGAGGCTTTTTAAGAGTTGGATGTTTTAGTTGTCATGATTAATGTTAAGGATAATTGTTTATTGAACTAACGTTGATCGGATAACGATTCAAGCGAGTGTCTTAAACTAAAACCAATAGTGATCACGCAGCCCTGGTTTTTCATCAATATGAAACTCCTTGTATAAGGCTCTGGCGGCCTGTTCATTTCTGGTATCAATTAATAAAATTAAACGACTCTTCCACCATTCCTTGATTGGACCTGCATCTTTTTTGATGAATGAATGTGGTGGAATACGCATGAATGTACCTGCAAAGAGACAGATTGATAGTGGATAGAATTTGGAATGTAAAACTATCGCTGAAATGTGTAAGTAGCAGTTATTACAAATTAGCCACTGTGTTCGCTGCCTCTTCTTTTTTATTTGTCGTGTCAAGGCTGTGGCGATTGATTTGTATCCGCTGAGTTGTGTGGCGAATCCTTCCTTTTGAATGGATTTATGTCCAACAGTTGAACAGGTTCAAGCCTGTGGCTAGAGGTGCGTGGTTAGAGGGATTTGCTTGCATGGCAGGAATCACATCAAACCTGCCATCGTCGTTGCATAAAAAGCAGGTTTTTGCTGGTAATTGCGCTATTGCAATTGCACTCGGGCTGTCGCGCTTTGATTTCGGCATCGTCGCCAGGTTGATGCAGCATGATGATTGGATTTCAATCACAGGAATCGGTGAACTTGCGGGATTAAATGTTGCTGGATATGTGATTGGCTGCATTCATCACTCCAGAGAAAGAAGTCATAAGAACCTGTGCAAACTTCTGTTTTTGGCATTATTATTATTAATCTTTTCGTTGTGGCTTGAATCGGTTGATTGGCCTTTTCCTGTGCGCTTATTGATCAGGTTCATCAATGGTTGGTCAGCAGCTCATTTGGTTTGTGGAATTCCAGCCCTTGCTTTAAGAGGGATCTCCAAACACCAAGCCAGGAGATATACAGCATTTTTAGTGAGTGGTGCAGGTATCGGATCGTTGATTGGAACCATCTCGATTGGTTGGATCGCAGACAATTCTCCTACCTTCGCCTGGATTGTCATCTCAGCTTGTGCAACCCTCTTGGCCATACCTGTCGCATGGTTGCTGGTGGAATCTTCGAGGGTCAGAGGTGAACGAAAGTCAACCGCTTTGCAGCCTGGTGCTGCAGAGCAGAGGGTTCGTGTGAAATATCAAAACTTTAAACTTGCAGGCCTCGCTTCGGGATATTCATTGATCGGTGCTGGAATGGTACCGGTCATTTTGTATGGACCTTTGATTGCGACTCAGCGTTTAGACGCAAGTCCGATTATGAGCAGCGACTCTTTTGGACTCTTCGGAATTGGTTCAGTTGTTGGATGTTTTGTTGCCAGTGCATTCCCAAGTCAATGGTCTAACAGAACGATGTTGCCATTAGTTTCTCTTTTTGGATTATTGGGTAGTGTGATGTTTCTGATTGCAAGCGATCTTTATATTGAAATGACTGCAATTTTTTTAATTGGTGCTTGGGCTTACATGACCGTTGCTTTGACTTATGATCGTCTTGGTGAATTACTGAATGACTCCCAGAAAAAGCGTTGGTGGTCTCTTATATCATCTTTTTAGGTGGAAGCTACTCCGCTTTTGCGTTGATTTTTTCGCGTTTGGCGAGCATCTCAATGAAGGAAGTGCTTAGTGCAGGCGTGGTGTTAATGGGATGTCAATTGATGATGGAGTTGATTCAGAGGTCTGGCGTAAATGTACGTAGCCAGGATTAATCAGCAAAAATTATTTGTTTTGCTACTTGCTGTTTAGTTGATGTTTTGACCGCCTGCTTAGTATTTAATAATTTCAAAATAATATCTTGGCGACTCACTGGGGAGGTAGTTTGTCTTGGCTTGGGTGCTTTCTCGCATACCGGGCAATTCTGTAGATTGGATATGCGATCACTGCAAATGCCAAGGGGATAAAAAATAATCCCGTAACCATTGCAAGCAAGCCGCTTAACAAGAAGAAGATTGCAAATGCAAATTCAAGTCTGTGACCACTGCTCGTCATTTGCACTGTCAGGATATTCTTGTAAAAGAATTCTAATAGATAATTGATTATTTGCTTTACTCCCGTTCCTTGCCAGTTGAGTTTCATGGTCTGAATATCTCTGTTTTATTCAATTTTCAAATTCATTTTAATTCCCGCGGCATTGCCTCATTTCAAACTGTCTAGATTTTATTGTCGGCATTTTCACGATGTAGTCATCTGTTGTTTTTTAGGTTGGCGCCATTCCAGCCTGCTCCAAACGCAAAGATGATTGCAAAATATGCATTTGGAATGATGACACCCTCTTTTATCATGTCGACAAATGCAACGATTAAAAAGAATAGGCAAGAGTAAAACGACCAGTCTTTTTTCTTCGTGGACACAATAGTGAGTGCGAAATAAATTGTTGCGCCCAGTGTTGCACACTTTTGGTCGTTTAGCTATTGCCGATCTTCATCAGTCTTTTTCTCGTTTATTTAGGGGGTAGCAAATATATCAGAGTCTCCTCAGTTCACCCGTTTAAATATTGGATTCTGAGTTAATGAATTGCTATTTTCAGCCGATTAGAATTGACTTGACGTAAAAGCAATGACAGATGAAATACTGTTTCCAGTCAACACCTGTTGCCTTTAAGAGAATCCATCTTATTGATAATTGCTCGACATGAGTGATGAAAAGGATTTACATCCAGCGCTGGCAATTTGCTGATCAATAAATTCAGGCCGGCTTCATTCTGTTATGATTTGGTTGTTATTGTCCTTGTATAGATTGATCAATGACGGATTCGTTTGTAATAATCTTTGAGCTAATTTACGCTATTGGCAAATTCCCACCATTGCTCCAATCGTTCTTCCGTGAAATAGGTGGTGGAACCAAACAGGCCTCCATGGGCAGTGTCCTGCAGGGTGAGTTGGCGAGCATTGCGAAGCAATGCCGACTCCACTGGTACAAGACCATCACCTCTGACATCAACGGCTCCTGCAATCGCGCGATAACTGCTTTTGGCACTCCGTCTTGAGAATGCAGAGGCATTGGTGCTCTCCAGGGGCAGGTCACCCGCAATGGCTACGTAATCGATCCCTGGCTCGTGGCATCCGGGGAAGCACCGGTCAACCATGGCTCTGAGAGGGGTTGCGCGGACAGCCTGATGGGGGCTGCCAAGGCTGATTAAACGATTGACTCTCGACGCTCCTCCATAACGACGGCCCTCAAAAGCTTGATCGCTCAGATAGAGCCGCAACATGACCCCTCCAGAGCTGTGGCCGATCAGTGTGATCTGGTCCGAAGGTGACTTTGGCTGTAGTTGCTTGACGAGTTCGTCCACACGATCCAAGACGCGCCGCCAGCCGAAGCTCCAACTTGTGAGCAGCCAGTCATATCGCGATACGTTGACTACCTGAGCGTCGACAACACCCCGCTCCGTCAGCCACTTGGCCATCGGTTGATAGGCCTCTTCAGTGATCAGGAAACCACCGAGAATCACCACCGGCTGGTTTGGATCGACAGCTGTGATTTCACCAATCATGCCGAAACACCGTCATCATTCCTGCAGAGAAGGAGCATTTCATGAGTACAGAGAGAGTTGCTGATTATCCCAGGCCTCCACGGCTCGAGCCCAGTGCTGATCATGTGCTTGTGAAGGTAGGTGGTGAAATTCTTTTTGATGGAGAAGGCTGTATGCGTGTACTGGAAACCTTTCATCCTCCCACCTATTACCTCTCTCCAGACAAGATAAACCGGAAGCTGTTGATTCCATCAGCCGGTCGCAGCTTCTGCGAGTGGAAGGGTGTTGCTGACTATTTTGATGTTGTGGTGCGTGAGAATCGAGTGCATCGGGCTGTCTGGTGTTACTCATCTCCAACAGAACCCTTTAAAGAAATTTCAGGCTGGTTTGCTCTTTATCCTGGATTAATGGATGGTTGTTGGCTTAACGGGGAAAAGGTCACCGCTCAACCGGGTGGATTTTATGGTGGATGGATCAGTTCAGCAGTTGAAGGCCCATTCAAAGGTGATCCCAATCATCCAGAACTGATCTGATTGAACAGGACTGTGTATCGATGGGTGATTATTGATCATTGATTAATGATTAAGTATCTCCCTGGAGTGGTTTTCAGTTGTTGCATGTCCAATCTTTTTTTAATTCATCATAAAGAAGTCGTTGTCTTGAAGTTGTTACTAAGGAATCCAGGCACAGTTTGTAGCCTGAAAGCGGATCGCAAAAGATTTTCTGTGATGTTTCAGCGATCCATTCTATGAATCTGGATGATCCAGTTTCCGGTAATTTGATTGCTTCGATATAATTCTGATTCTCTTTGTTTTCACCTTGTGGTATGAGTTCCCGGTAGTCTGAGAGTTGGTAGAGCAGAAACTGTTCGCCAAGCCAGCAATCTTTGAGCGATAGGTTTGAACGTTTTTCACAGATTTCTGGATCTGCGCTGGTTACATATCTAAGTCGACCTAGCTTCACATCTGTTTCCAGTTGATTAACAGCTTCGATGCTGCAATGTCCAATTGCAATCAAGCCAGGGTATTGGTTCAATTCGGTGACATATAAAGCAGATGCAATATTGCCATTGTCAATGTCATCATTCAGCCAGTTGACGATGGATGGAATTGCCAAGTTGATAAAATCATAAAAACCTATTTTAGCCAATCATATAATGCCAAGATGGAACAATTGAGCAGTGATGGTGTGTCTTATCGTCATCAGTGTCTCAGGATTCTTCAGCGTGTCTTTGCTGCCCGAAGCTTGGGAAAAAAGCTTTTTTTTCATAGTTTACGATTGAAGCAATGCGCGAATACTTGTCGAGTTTTTGAAGCGATATTGACAACGGCCTAAGACAGCTGTCGGTGAAAACTACCAATGACAACTAACTGAAGCATGGCTAGCTTTCTGGAGAGATGAGTTCATCGATGAAAATTTCATTAATCTTTCTTGTCAGTTTGGTTCTTGTCACTTTGAATACAGCCGTCAATGCCGGCTCGTTGACGCAAACAGGTTTTGATCAAGCATCCACAGTTGAAGACCTTAAATCAAGGGTGCCAGAGGGTGCAAACATCACCGGTACGAATTGCGAGAAAATCGGTATGCCTTCCGGAGGAGCCAATAAATACCGCTGTACTGTGAACTGGAACTAATGTTGAGATTAGTTTGTCTGCGTTCTTTTAATTATGGCATCAATTGTCAATCCACTGGGATAATAAATTTTTAAGCCGTTATTTTTAGAGTTGTCTATTCATTGGCTCTTGTTGTTTTGTGATTTAATCGAGGGATGGCCGCTTGATAAAAATTATCGCCTGCTGATTGCTGCAAATAGATTTAAAGTAACCTTATTTACTGGATTGAATTCACGATGCAGGATCTGATCCGTTTGTTAAGAGAACAGCCACGAAACAGCGAAATTCCTGAGCTTGTCGCAGCTTCTGAATCGCAATCTACGATTGAACTTGATGGCAACCTCGACTTGTTGACCGGCGTCTGGGAACTTCGTTGGAGCAGCGCCAAGCAACCCTGGTTGAAGCAGGCTGACTGGTTGGAAAATCTCCAGGTTCTTGACCCTGAAAATGCAAGGGGTATGAATCTTCTGCAGCTTGCTGGCCCGCTTGGATCAGTTGCAGCAATTGCGGTTGAGGCCGAACTCAGTGTTGATGGACGTAACAGAGTCGGTGTGCGTTTTAAGAAGGGGGGGTGGAGAGGACCAACCATACCTGGTGGTAATCGACTCCAACTCTTTAAAGCTGTAAATCAGTCATTTCCAGCTTGGCTTGATATCACAACACTCACGAAGGATCTGCGTATCTGTAGAGGCAACGCAGGCACAACTTTCGCTTTACTCAAACGTCATGACAAGTCTGTTTCGGATTTTTTCACTGAAATATGATTATGGATTAAATGATAATTGTTTTATTTTAATGTGAATTAAATTTAATTCTAATAGCGTTTTCATTTTTTCTGGCTGTTCAAGAGATGATTAGTTTACTGTAGTAACTCGTCGCTCTGGTTTTTCTACCCGTAAATAGGAGTACTTGCAGGAAAATATGATTATTTTGTTTCTGATGCTGCAGATTAACGAGGCCAGTTCTGTTTGTTTTTGATTTCAATTTTGTCAAGTCTTATGACATTATGGGCTGCGACAATCAAGCCTATAGGCTTGAGCTAGTCAGTGCTCTACAGCCAGCGACCATTGTGTTTTAAGGCACTTGTTTCTCGATATCAGTCATCTGTCGTGCCTGAACATGATGGAGGCTAGTAAGGATTGCAAGCAGTCCAACACTGGTAAAAGAAATGATTGACGGACCAAGGATCTGCTGAGTGGGTGGCCAGGGGGGCCCAACGGACTACCCGTATTTGGAGATGCCGTCTATTGGTGTCTTGCTGGGGCAACAGGTTCAGGCTGGTTCAAGGGTGGTGTCTGAGCTCATGTTGATGCCTATGAACCGTGGGGTAACCGAAGTTTCAGCAGTAAGCAAAGCATTTTTCACACTGGTATGAACTGTGCCTTGATGCAATAAGCGATTTCACTGATGCCAGTGTCTCTCTTGTTGATGGATACTGAACGTACGAACGGCATTCGGAGGCGTTCAATGAGCAACGATGGTCCAACTGAGCATGCTTTAGAAGCTGCCTGACTGGCCCGACAAGCCACACAGCCAGACGCTTCGACCCGCCCTACTCGGCCTTCCGAGTAATGGGTTCAAGCAACATTCAGATAAGCCGTCTACCTCTCACGGTGGGCGGCTTTTCTTGTTTAATTGCCCTGGCAGAGGGGCTGGCAAGCCACACGGCGGAGTGCAAATCACTGCTGCTGGTCGAAGCAGTCCACTGCAGAATGATCAAGACCCAAAACAATGGGTCTGACAGCAGCTGACTTCATCGCTTGTCCGGCTTGTCACAGAACAGGTCGACTAACCCCTGATCGCCAATACCGAACCTTATTGCTGAAAGGATCGTGTTTCAGTACAAGCTTCCTAGGCAGCGAGCATCGCCAGCTTCTATTCCGTTCAACTACCACCTGGATTGTTTATTCTTATGAATTGTGTTCAGTAAAGGGTATAAAATCACAAGCACAATCCTCAAACTCAAAATTATTTGTTTCCAATGATCCTTTATGCTTCGTCCTCGTTTTCGTAATCACTGAATGAGATCAGGTAGTGGTTGTCGCTTTGATTCTTTTCAATGACCCATCCGAAAACCCATCCATTTCCCTCTCCCGTATACACAGTTCCTGACCAGGAATCATCCTCGTCTTCAACTTCGAGAATGTCGTCTTCGCTCACGCGCGCAGCATTGGGAAACAACTTCATGAACACCATTCCGGCCAACATTGAGGCCTGTTCATTACTCATATAGTCGAGCTCGTCCTGAGTGAACTGCTTGCCATCGCTGGCAAAGTCAGACTCCAGAAGCTTCCCTTTGAGTGGGATATTCTTTGCTTTACCCAAGCCGACCTGAACACGCGCTTCATGATCTGGACATCTTTTGGCGAGTGCGATGCGCTCTTTGCAACCAATGTCGAGATTTTTGATTTTGGCTGTGAACTGTTCGAATTCCATATCCTTTATATTGGCTGAAGCGCGTTCGCCTGTCAGTGGATTTCTATAATGACTTTCTTTCTTGCTCTGCTTCAACAGCTCTGTCATGCGGCATGAGAACAGGGCAAGTCATTCAAATGGAACGCAGTAAATTTTCAAGTGTCGAAACGTCGATCAAAATCCGGTCAATTCCAGTTGTGCTCTATCAATTCACGGAATGCTCCAGGGCTAGAAGAAACTTGACACCCATTGAACAAGGCCATGACTGTTGAAGTTGCATTGGCAATGCTGCACCAGGAAGATCGGTGGCTTCTTCAACTGCGTGATGAAAACCCCGAAATCGTTGCGCCAGGCTGCTGGGGTCTGTTCGGCGGACATCTGGAGCACGGTGAGACCGCTTTGGTGGCTTTACGTCGCGAACTCAACGAAGAAATCGGTTGGTGCCCGAATCAACTCAACTCCTGGTTCCAGCATCAGGATGAGAAGCGCATTGTTCATGTCTTCACTGGCAAGCTCAGTGTCCCTCTTCAAGATCTGCGGCTGCTTGAAGGTCAGGACATGACCCTCGCTAGTACAGAACAGATCCGCTCCGGAAGGCTTTGGAGCCAAAAACTTAATCAGGACCGTCCATTAGCTAGCGCTCTCTGCATAGTGGTCGACAAACTGGATGAAATCATTCAGGTGGACTGAAGCAGCAAGATCACAACAAAGGCGATCATTGCCAGCAGAATCCAGAACCACCAACCTTTCGAAATTTGTTGTTGAGTCCTCACCGAGCGTGGTCTGCCGCTCGATCCACGGGCCTTTTGGTCAGCAGGAACGCCGCAGTGTGAACACACGAGGCGACCACCAAGCGAGCGGTCAGCACGAAAGCTGATAGATCCGCAACGGGCACAGCGACGATCAAACATCAACACACATTACCGGTCAAGTCAGAGTCATCCGAAGGATCGATCGGGCCTCTGGTGTTGGTTCATCCATTATTGGCTTGTTTTTCATCAGTATGACCAATTTTTTGATGATACTCGTGGTTGCATTGATTTTCATCGGCAATGACAACTGAACTACGTTGTGCAGCCGAATTTTGATAGTTCTGATGGTCATCTTGCTTGCGTCATTGTAAAGCGAACAGCGCATACTGCAAAAGTTCGTATCCACTAGCAGTCTGATGATGCATTGCTGGTGTTTCGTATCTAGACTGAAGTGATTTAACGTTCGGTAGAGTGTGATCGGCTGTTGTTGAAGAGATTGAAGTAGCTTCCACAACCTTGGATGATAAGACAAAACTGTATTTAATCAGCACTACTTCATTGTTCTGATCGCTCGGATGACTAAAATGCACTTTTGTTGGATTTAAGAATTACAATCAATGCTTTTGTCCTTGTTGCCAAAAACTATAAATTGTAATTTAAAGCGAATATCTTTAGTTTTTATTGATAGTATAAGTGTCGAAAGCTTTATTTTAGACTGATTATGGCAAAATCAAGCAAGATCAGATGCCTGCATGGCTGAATTTCAAAGAATTGAGTGTCCCTCCCGATATCCGATAATTGTTATCAAAGCAATAATCGAGATCAGTGCACATACACCAGCCCAATCGATGCCAATCATTTGCCTACCTCCAGAACGCTACCCTTTCATTAAAGGGCGGCTGTGACACTGGCACAAGGCGTGAGAACCGAATGAAATATTCTGGATGAATGGATTACCTAATGTTTTCACCAACTTGGTTGCTGGTTCCTCTCCAATATAAGTTATCGGCAGTTGTCAACTGAGGCCGTAAGCTTTGCTTTTTTATTGAGGATTTCTGAGTTGTCTCATTTGCAGGCTTTGGAGCTGCACTTGATCAAGCATTAATGGAATAGTGCGCCTCAGGTCTTCTTAATTCTCAAGTCTCCTGTAAGTTTTGGCTGACTATAAAAGCAACGATTTTTCTTAGTGCTTAATAGAAAACACTTCAATATTTATTACCTGGGTGATTAGTATGGAATGTCCAACAAATGTACGAGATTGATGGCATGATTTTCCTTTTGAAGGGTTGTTTAAACGAATAGTTCCTTAGGAGCTCATAACATCTTGCAGCGACTCGCTTGAGGCCAGTCAGCTATGAAGTAAAAACTGTAATAATTTTGCACCCAATCTCGACCCCGTAATCTGACTGTATTGAGGCTTTTAAGCACTATTTTGAAGTTGACTAACTATGTTGTAGCCTTTTTTGGCAAGGAGAATCGATAAGCGTTGTAACGCGTATTTGTGTTGGTTTGCGTTGAGGATCGATTTGTTCATTTATTGACGCATCATTGCAAGCAAGCTTGAATTGTGTTCTTTTATTCAAAAATGCCATTTATGCATAAGACGACTTAATCACGGCTTTCATGAATTGTTAATTCAATAATATGATCTGACCCGCATTCTATCAATTTAAATAGCATTGTTAGGAGTTAATCCAGTCTTAATGTTTTTACAAATACGATCATTTGCAATCATTACCAGTGCTGTATTTTTGAACCCATTGGTCATTGCAATAAGCCCTTTGCCTTCGTCTGCGGAAACTTTTCAAGTTTATAAAGACGACAAGCTGACTGGAGGACGTGCAATCATTGGAACTGGTCAAAACCTTCCTGCTCTTTCTTCATCCGGAGTCTGGGCAATTGGTAATTTTCCAAAAGAAGAGATTGAAAAATATCACAATAAACAGTCTGCTGCTGATCAACAAAGTGTGGCAGATGCTGCTATTGCATGGACTAACCAATGGTCTCAATCTCGATGTAATGTACCTAAGTCTTTAGATTTTAGTCAATGTAGATTAGCGGCGGTATTCGATGTAGACGATACTATGTTGAGTTCTTATTTTGTTGATCTGAATTCTCCAGTTCCATTTGTTCATAATGGAAAACTTCTAAACAATGCAATTGAATCTTGCAAAACCCCAGTCATTGAGCCTGTAAGAAAAGCTTATCAAGTTTTTCGTTCCTGGGGAATTGCTACCTTTATTGTCACTGGCCGATCTGAGAATCAGCGGAAATCTACTCTGAATTGTCTCGAATCGATGGGCATGTCAGAGTGGGAAGGTGCTCATTTCAAGCCGCATGAATATAAAGGTTCAGCATCGCAATGGAAATACCAAGTTCGTCAACTTCTTATCAATGACGGCTGGAATATTGGGCCAAGCATTGGTGATCAGGTCAGTGACATGTCTTATGGCTCATTTACGCGTGGTTTTCTTATGCCAAATGTCAGATATTTTATAAAATAGTTTTCTTAAGTGTTATTAGATCTAACGCGGCAATCTTTTAGTTGTTTCACAGACTTGACCATTGTATTTATCCCTTGCAAACTTGACAGAAAGTTTATAATTGGAGTTTTACTTGCTTAGTAATAAATCTTGGACTTGGCTCGTCAAGCAGCCGAACTTCTTGCTGGCTTATGACTATCAGCGTGTTGAACACTTCTAGTATTTGTATTTTTGGTTCCAAACGTGTACTTATATTTGAATGGCGCAATGATGATTATTAGTGGTGGTCGCAAATTGGTTTTTTGCTGCCTATGTAATAAAGAATTACACTCTTTTTGATTCAATGGCTACTTTTCTGATCGATCTTGATAGAGTGATTTCTAAGCATTCAACAATGGAATTCAATGACGGGGCTTTGAGTTACTTGAAAAAGATCAAAGATGAGGGTCACAATATTGTTTTTACGACGGCTAGAAAAGCTGCTAATAATAATATTCCATTGCTTCAGCTAAATTTGTCCATTGCTAAATTGAATGATTCAGGTATTGAATTTGATTCCATTGTTGGTGATCTCTCAAGTCCGAGGGTAGTTGTCAATGATGACGGTGCTTTTGCTGTTGATCATGCTCGGAATTCTCCACGTCATCACCATCCTGGAGTTGAGTTGTTTGCGTCAACCTAGCCGCCAGTAAAGTCTACCTCTTTTTTCTCTGTGATAACTTCACTCTAAGCTATGATTGGGTTGAATTATTTTTGTTTAGCACCATGAACTGTATGGTATTCGTATCGTGTCTCAAAGCGTAAAAGTTGCATTGTTTTTGCTGCATTAATGCTAAAAAATTATGGATTAAAAATCTGTTATGTCCGCTGAACAAATTGTCGAATTGGCCAAAGCCATTAAGTCAGATGCCAGCTTGAGGGAAATGTGTGTCAGCACGAAGTGTTCCGATGTTGATGATCAGTGTGTGGTTGCCAAGCAGTATGGTTTTAGTATTCACCCACATGATTTCGATAGTTATCAAGGCGGCAAGCTTGTAGAGCAGTCTGACGAAGATTCTTTTCTGAGGCCAAATTGGTGGGAGCTCATTTAGCTAATTCGTTTCCACTAGTTGATGTATTTCCGCTGTTTTAAAAAATCAATTTGTTTTGTAATTTTTCACATCTATTTCAATTATCGATTTTCATATTTTTTCTTGTTTTTGATTGATGATTTTTGAATTTAGAAAAGTTTTGCTGTTAAAGCTGTATGTTGAGTGCTGATTATTTTTGCTTCATTCTAGCGATGGTTGACATCTAATATCTTTTCATATTCTTCTGCTGCAAGGTTAATGTGTTGGGTAGCTAATATGGTTATTTGCAGCTTCCAGCTCCTCGCTGATTGGCTTGTTTTATTGTTTCTTTAAAAATGTTTGGTTGCCAATTGTCGTTGATGGCAGCCAAGCTCAAGATGGCTCCATGGATTCATGACAATTTCCAGGCGGCAATTTCTAGGCATTGGGACATTTTCGATCCTATCCAGCATGGCAGCTTCTGGCTGGATGTCTGCAGGAACACAGGCATCAGTTGGTCTGAAACAACCATTGAGGGATGCTTCCATTCCTTTGGGCAATGCTCAATGGAGGCGGCAAGCCATTGCCAGGCTCTGGCATGAACACAAAAAAGCAGGGCCTACGCCGTTAATTGTGCATCAGTTTCCATTCAATTCGCGATCAAAACTGCTGCTCAAGAATGAGGCAATGAGTGTGACGGGCAGCCTTAAGCATCGAGTTGCCTGGGCTCTTGTGATGTGGGGTCTTATTGGCAGTGGTATCCGGCGTGATCTTCACCTTTTTGAACGCACCAGCGGTAATACCGGCATCGCTGAAGCCTATTTCGCTCAGCGACTAGGTTTGAGCTACACCGCTGTTGCGGCAGCAGGCATCAGCCCCCTAAAGCTGAAGGAGATTCGTCGCTATGGAGGGCGAGTTTTACTCATTCCGCAGGGTGTTAGCCCTTTGGCCTACTACCGGCAGGTCTTGGCAGACGACCCTCTTTCCTACGACATCAATCAGTTCGCGAATGCAGAAAAGGCCATCTCCTATTTCCAGGGCCCGGAGGCTGAAACTGAAAATCTCGCCAACGAGCTGGTGCTTCAGCTTCAGGAGCTAGGCATAAGCAGACCCGAGTGGTTTGTCATGGCTGCTGGCAGTGGGGGGACGGCTACCAGTATTGGTCGCTATATGCGTAAATGGAATCCTGGTTGGTCACCCGGATCCAAAACCCAACTTCTTGTGCCTGATCCGGAGCATTCTGTTTTGTTCGACTGGTACCGCACCGGGAATGCAGAACTGCGCTCTTCAAAGCCAATTTTGATTGAAGGTGTAGGTAGTAGAGGGCCCATCATTTTCGGCAGCACTTTCAGTCTTCAGCGGGGTGTTGTGGATCGCATGCTCAAGGTGCCCGATGCCCTCACAGTTGCAGGGATGCACCTGGCCAACGATCTGGTGGGTTTTCGTGTCGGACCTTCCACTGGTTTGAACCTGGTTGGTGCACTTCACTTAGCTTGCGAAGCCCATCAGTATGGGCGTTCCACAAACATCGCCACTGTGATCTGTGACAGTGGCGAGTTGTATTCCGACAACTACTACAACCCCGACTGGCTGGCTTTTTACGACCTGGATTGGCAGCCGTTGCTTCCCTTACTCCGCACAGCCTGGGAGCAGGGCAGTTGGCCTTCTCAGCTTTAATCCCCCTGTTTATTGAAATCTCTGTATTGCATTCATGAGTGATTCTCCCCGCTTGCTTGTTTAGAGAAATTCCTTCTTTGTTCAGTTAGAATTGATCTAATCGTCGAGCATTTGCTGCAATTCTATTCAGTAATTGATCTTGATTCAAGTCATCAGCGATTGCCATTTATTTTCTGCTTGCGCCATAGCTTATCGCAGTACCTGACTCAATGGGAATCACATCCAAAATGGCTTGAACTTGCTGCTTAATTGTTCTTTTTATGGTGATTATTTGTATTGAAAACCTATTCAAGCATTGTGTTGATGCATGCTTTGTTTGACTTCATCATTGGTGGCGGCTTGGTTGCAGGTTGGTTTTTTCTGTTTCACAGTGATCACACGAGAGTTTATGGCTGATGTCATTTCCACAGATTAACGTAGGTAGTGCCAGGGCAGTGATAATCTTTCTTCTTTTCGGTATCGAGGTTTGCATCCCCATCCTGCATACGCGTGGATTCTCAAGTGAAGTGTTAGGCCAGACAAAGAGTGCCTGTTGGTATACATCACCACATAGCGGAAAAAGGCGCTGGCTGGTAGCTGGCCGATCAGTAAGTGAAAGTTTCAAGCCTCAGAATTAACATCATTGTGATTCATCACAAGGATTCCAGGGAGGAGGATCTTGTACTTGAATCAGAAGTAGTTCAGCAGGTTTCTCGCCTACTGCCCATGAGCGATGTCCTCTGTGTTGTTTTGTTCCCTGATCTCCACCAAAGCTGATTTCTCCGGGCCCCATTTCCACGACCATTCCATCCATCGTCTCGACGCGCCAGCGGCCACGAAGGGGAATGATCCATTGAGGCTTTGGGTTTTCATGCCACTCACCAACTTCTCCCGGCATAAGAATTAATGTGAAGACTTTGGTAGGTCCGCTGTAGTGAAGTGCACTCCAGATGGGAGCAGCTCCATCAGCAAAAACTGATAGCTTGTGACCTGAGAGACAATGAAAATTCTGACAACTTTCACCTTGCTTATTGACCCACACCCGCCAAAATTTTATGCCTTTGTTTATCATTTTGAAACTTCATTCCTCAAGTTCATTGAATGCTTCCTTCGCTGCCAGCAGTGCATTCGTTGCGGCTGGAAATTCGCAATAGGCAATCATCTGAGTGATAATTTCAAGGATCTCTGCTTTGCTTGATCCTGTATTTAATGCGCCTTTGATGTGGACCTTAAGTTCTGGAAGAGCAAAGTCCTGTACTGTCAATGCTGCAACAGTGCAAAGCTCACGTGTTTTGTCATCGACAACATCACGTCTATAGAGTTCACCAAACGGAAATTCGACATTGACTTTTGCAAATTCAGGATAAATTGAGTGAATCACCTTGATCCATTGATCGGCAGCATCGCCAAAATGAGTACGCATTTCTTGCATGCCTTCGACATACTTTTCTGATGGCATAGAATTTCGTTGCGATATTACAAATAACAGAATTGACTATGGACTAAGTCGGTTGACGGTGTACGTTTATCCAATAGCAACGCTTCGTACTGATTGTCCGTATTTTTTGTTTGGCTTTTATTGAATTAGTGATCAAGGTGTTTTGAACCCAAGGCTTAGGGGCAGCAAAAACCCCGCCGTTGGCGGGGCGTGATTGGTTTCAGGCCTTTTTGCCCGGGGATTTACGTCCACACAGCGCCCTCTGCTTTTCCGAGCAAGGTTTTTAAAGGTTTTTAGCGTCCCCGTAATGGCTTCATGCTTCTCGCCGAACAATAATCATTCTGTCAGGCAAACTGATAAATCAGTTTATGCCCTTCAATTCATATTTTCATGTCGCAGAGATTTGTCTTGTTAAGAGACTAGGTTTTTGAGGCCAAGGTGTCTTCTGTAAGACTTGCAATCCCTGGGTTTGGTTACTGGTTTGTTTTCAAGGAAAATTTTATTGCAATAAATATCCTGTAAGACAAAAGTTGCTTAAGAGGCTTCTGCACAATGCTTTCAGTTTGGGATTCAGGTGTGCCTTAAAAGTCTTCCGTTCTGTTTTCCAGCCATAACCATTCCCTAACAGCACAGAAGGTGTCTCGCGATCTCGGTTTGTTATCAGTTTCTTATCTCCAGGTGCGCGACGGTGGTTGCAGCTGTCACTGAAGCTTCTGTTTTCTTGATCTCACGACGTGTCGCCAAGTCCTTGCGCTTCACACCAGATGCAAGGTTGAACGCGAGGAAATGATCGATGGATCCAGCTGCTTGCCTCAGGTCTCTTGGTAAATCAGAGAGGGGGTTCTGGGGGCGAATCCGGCTTGAAGTTCTCCAGGCTGTGACTCAGGTTGTGGAGTCAGCCGTCTACTGTTCGTAGCGGAGTGCCTCAACTTGCATTCGTTTGATGCGTTCAAGCACTGATTCATTGCTCATTCGATTATTGAGCCGTTCCACCAGCAGTGGAAATGCCAATGGCGTTGGACGAGGTGTTGGGCAGTGGAGTGTCTCTCCACATCGCATCCTTTTCAATGCGCTTCGCAGTCGAGACAGTTCAAGCTGTTCCTGAAGCACTTCCTGTTGAGCCTGGCGAAGTAGAAGATTGTCGGGTTCATGTTTGTTGAAGACCTCCCATAGCAATGATCCACTGATTTGAAGTTGGCCAGCGCTTTTGTTTTTCCCTGGAAATCCCTGAACGAGCAGTCCTGCCACCTGGGCAATACCGCGGAATCGACGTCGACATAGTTCTGAGAGATTTAACGCCTGCTCCAAATCGTTTTCCAGATGACTGTCATCCAGAAGGTCATCAAGATGCTCCTCCAGTAAGTCATCGATGGGGTAGTTCTTCGGTGCCAACAGTTCGAATCCGTAGTCATTCACCGAAACTGTGATGGTGCCACGGTGTTCTCTTGTCAATCTGGTGGCCCACAAAAAACCAAGACCTTCATGCACGAAGCGTCCCTCAAATGGATATGCGTAGAGATGCATCCCCTCCCGCGTTCGGCAGGTTTCAATCAGCAGCTGTCCGCTGGACGGCAGGGTCGACAGATCCATCTGACGTTCAAACAGTGGTTCAAGTGCGCTGAGTTCCGGTGTGTCCAGTTCACCTCGACCGGCTCGTGCAACCTCTTCACGAAGATGATGGGTCAGCAGATCGGACAGCGACATCTGACCTCCAGCCCAGGCTGGCACTGCAGTGCTTTTTTTGGTTGTGTTTCTTACATAGGCCGTCATGTCGCGAAGCCTCACGAATTCCAGCTGGCGTCCGGCAAAAAAGAAAACGTCCTTTGGCTTCAACTGGCTGATGAACGTTTCTTCCACGTGTCCCAGAACGGATCCCCGCACATAGCGAACCCGGATTGAGGGAGCGGACGTGATCGTTCCGATGTTCAACCGATGCAGTCTTGCAATCGCGTTGCTGCTGATCACATAACGCCCGTCAGGCGTGGTGACCAGTTTTCGGTAGCGGGGGTAAGCGCCCAGGCAGTCACCGCCGTGTTCGAGGAAACGCAAACACCAATCCCACTCCTCTTGCGTGATGGCCCTGTACGAACTGGTTCCACGAATCGCCCTGAGTGTTTCACCAGATCTGAATCCAGGACCGCAAGCGAGTGTCGTGAGATGTTGCAGCAATACGTCCAGTGGATGTTTTGGTGGGCGTCTCTCCTCCACCATGCCGTTTTCAAGCCCACGGCGAACTGCACTGAGTTCCAACAGTTCAAGGGCATTGGTCGGCATGAACAGCACCTTGGAGGTTCCACCTGGAAGATGCGCTGAGCGGCCTGCTCGCTGGAGCAGACGTGCCAGATTTTTAGGCGATCCAATTTGAACAACTCTCTCCACGGGTTGGAAGTCCACTCCCAGATCAAGGGAACTCGTGCAGACCACCCAGAGCATTGACCCGGCTTTCACTGCTGCTTCGATGGCCTCTCTTTCACTGCGATCCAGTGCGCTGTGATGAAGTGCCAGCAGCCCCTCCATCTCCGGACAGGCATAACGCAGGCACTGAAACCAGCGTTCAGCCTGATTGCGTGTATTGGTGAACAGCAAGGTGCTGGTGCATGGCTCCAGTTGTGCGACGAGATCTTCGTATTGCCTCAGACCGAGATGACCACCCCAGGGAAATCCATCGATGCTGTCGGGAAGAATGCTTGTGACATCGAGCCCCCGCTTGGGAGCCCCAGTGATCAAACAGGGCTGGGAACCCTCTCCGAGTGCATGCCGGGCCGATTCCTCAAGATTTCCGATCGTGGCGCTGATCGCCCATGTCTGCAGTTGAGGGCGCTCTTGGCGCAACCAGCTCAGAGCCAGCTCCGTCTGGATACCGCGCTTGCTTCCAATCAGCTCATGCCATTCATCCAAGACAACGGTCTCGAGCGTTTTGAACAGTGCTTCGCAATGGCGGCCTGCCAACAGAACACAAAGCGATTCCGGAGTGGTGATCAGAATTTCCGGTGGTGTTCTGATCTGGCGGGTTCGTTCCGCTGATGCCGTATCTCCGTTGCGTATCCCTACACGCAAAGGCCAGCCCATGGCGTCAATGGGTTGCTTCAGGGCAACTGCAAGGTCTCGGCTCAGCGCCCTGAGGGGAGTGATGTACAGCAACCTGACGCCTGATCGCTCATTCGCCGTCTCCAGCATCCGAGCAATCGGCCCCATCACTGCGGCGTAGGTTTTCCCAGACCCGGTTGGCACCTGAATCAGGCCACTCAGCCCCTTCAGGTGGGCCTCCCAGGTGCGCATCTGGAAAGGCAGTGGTGACCAACCCTGCCGCCTGAACCAGGTCTCGATCGGAGCGAGGGTCCGTTGCGGCTGCGTGTCTCTATCTGTGTGGTCGTTAATGCTTTCAGTTTTCAGATTCAAGACGCCTCGCCTCTTTTGGCTAACTGATCACAAAGCGTTTGAGCGTCCACGATGGTGTTGGCACTTTCGGCCGTGCGGTCGTGCCTCCAACGAAGAATCCTTGGAAAGCGAACCGCCAGCCCGCACTTATGGCGTTTGGATGTCTGGATGCCTTCAAACCCGATCTCGAAGACCAGTTCAGGTGCCACCGAGCGGGTTGGGCCGAAGCGTTCCTGCGTATGACTTCGAATCCAGCGATCCAGCTCAAGGATCTCGCTGTCGTTGAGTCCGGAGTAGGCCTTGGCGAACGTCACCAGCTGAGGGTTGCTCGATGGCTCTTGTGGCTGCCCCCAGAGCGCAAAGGTGTAATCGGTGAAGAGGTTGGCGCGGCGACCACGTCCTGCCTGGGCATAGATGAGCACGGCATCGAGAGTCATCGGATCACGTTTGTGCTTCCACCAATAACCGCGCTTGCGACCGCTCAGGTAGGGAGATTTCAGATGCTTCAGCATCACCCCTTCAGCGCCCCGCTCAACGGCCTGTGCCCGGAGCTGATCAAGTTGATCCCAATGTCCCAGTTGTTGTCCACTGCTCAGACGGCAACGCCATCCCGACGGTTTCTCTCCAATCCTCTGATGCAGTTCATCCAGTTGTCGAAGTCGCTGCTGCAGTGATGTGGAGCGCAGATCGTCTCCATTGTGTTCCAGCAGGTCATAGGCCACAAAACTCACCGGGCACTCCAAACGCAGTTTGCGGCCAACCGTTTTTCGTCCAAGTCGTCGCTGTAAATCACTGAAGGGTCTTGGTTGTGGCTCGGTTTCAGCCCAGCAGATCACTTCTCCATCAAGCACCGTGTCTTCAGGAATCGCAGCCGCCATGTCAATCAGTTCCGGGAATTGCTCATTGATCAGCTCTTCGCCGCGACTCCACAGGTATGTTCCGCTGCCGCGCTGGATCAGCTGTCCACGGATGCCGTCCCATTTGTTTTCCACCCACCACTCCGATGCAGGTCCGGCATCGATCGATTCCTGTTTGAGCGGGCTGGCCAGAAAAAAGGGGTAGGGAACGGGGCCTCTGTTGGCACGCTCTTCACTGTTGATCGCTGTCAGAGATTGGAACCACCGTTCCGATGCCGCCCATGGCGTCATCAGTCGTTCAAGAACCAGCGCCTCCTCGAGGTTGAAGCCTGCGGCAATTGCCTTCACGACAAGGCCACGTGCGACGCCGATGCGGAAGCCGCCTGTCAGCAGCTTGTTGAACAGGAACAGGCGTTCATCCGGCAGTGACTCCCAGATTGTGAGCACAGCATTGGTCTGCTCATCGGGTTCCATGGCCGCAATGGCAGGGAGCAATGTCTCCATCCACCAGTGCATGGGTGGTGCACTGCTGAGCTGATCGATCCAGAACGCCACCTCCGGGTTGTGGATTCGTGCCGGAATATCGTTCCTGAGTTGTGGCCAGAGCAGCGACAGTGTTTCCGCTGAATCGCCGACATGACTCTGGCAGTCGTCGAACAGCCAGTCAGGCATGGCGCTCGCCTGTTGAAGGATCTCGCGCAGTCGGCGGCCGGTGATCAATCGCTTGCGTCGTTCACCCATCAGCAGCAACACAGCCCAGGCGGCGTCATGAGCATCCGCCTGCTGAAGATGATCTGCGATCAGATCAATTTTGCGTTTCGTCCCTGTGCTCTGATCCAGTTCCTCGATCAGAGCCGCGAAAGCGTTCATGCCGAAAGGGTCTCAGGCTTCTGATCAGTAATTCCAGAGATTGTCTTCACTTGGACCTGTCACCTGAACATTGCAGCCCTTGATTGCGGCTGTGGTGCTGTTGAAGGCTTTCACGTAGCTGTTTGCTGATTCGGATTCGCCGACTTCGCCGAGTGCACTTTGCAGTCGGGCGAGATCGATTCCGACCTGATCACGAGTGAGTGCACCGCTCGCCAGACCGTCGCAGATGGCCTTTGCCGCTGCGGCACCATCAGCGGGAAACACCACAGTGTTGATCTGTTCAATGGTGACCGTGGCCTGCTGTGCCAGTAGCGGTCCTGCCGTTGAAGCGATCAAAACAATCAGGCCGGTCAGTGCAGAACAGCGGGTGGCCATCGTTCCAGAGAAGATGTCTGAGATTAGTTCAGATGAGCTGATCCAGTGGTTGGGCATCGAGTCCGTGTCGCTCGCGCAGGAAGCGTGCCAGCACATCACTCTGGCCATGGGTGACATAAATGGTTTTGGCACCGCTGTGGAGCACCGTTTGAACCAACCCCTGCCAGTCGGCATGGTCGCTGAGAACGAAACCTCTCTCATAGCCCCGGCGACGACGGGCTCCACGCACGGCCATCCATCCGGAGGCAAAGGCCGTCTGCGGTGACCTGAACCGCCGCATCCAGGCGGAACGATGCGCTGAAGGGGGCGCAAGGATCAGTCGTCCCGCCAGTGAGTCCTTGCGTGGCAGCTCGCTCACAGGCCTGCTTGAGGTCATGGCCACCCCTGCCTCGCGGTAGTGGCGCGTGACGGTCTCAACGGCGCCGTGAAGCAGCACTTCCTCGTCCACACCAATGGCGTTCAGCTCTGCCAGCAGACGCTGAGCCTTGCCGAATGAGTAGCAGAACAAAAGCGAGGGACGCTCGCGGTCGCCATGCCACCAGTCTCGGATCTGTGTTGCCACCAGTGTCCCTGGGGCCCAGGCATAGATCGGCAACCCGAATGTGGCTTCGGTGATCAGCACGTCGCAGGGCACGACCTCAAAGGGTTCGCAGCTCGGGTCCGGGCAACGTTTGTAATCGCCGGTCACCACCCAGACCTGATCCTCGACCATCACCCGAATCTGAGCGGATCCGAGCACATGACCAGCGCTGTGGAATGACAGACATGCCTGATTGAGCCAGAACTCCTGGCGGTAAGGAATGCAATGGAGATGGATGTCTCTTCCCAGGCGTTGACGAAGCACTCCCTCGCTGATGTCCACAGCCCAGTATTCGCCGCAGCCAGGTCTGGCGTGATCGGCATGGGCGTGCGTGATCAAGGCTCTCGATACTGGTCTTGAGGGATCGATCCAGGCGTCTGCTGCTCTGCAATACAGGCCGCTGTCGGTTCTCTCGAGAACGTTCATCCTTCAACTCTGGCAAGCCTGATCTGCAGCTGTGTCTCGGGCTCCTGAATGCGTTACTTGCTCATCGCCAGCATTCGTCTGATCGGTGCTTCCGCCTTGGAACGAATCGATTCCTCCATGGTGATCTGCGGCGACAGTGTCTCAAGACAGTCGCGCAGTTTTTCGAGGCTGTTCATGCGCATGTAGGGACAGGCGTTACAGCTGCAACCATCAAGGCCGGGAACATCAAGCAATGTCTTTTCGGGAACCCGCTGCTGCATCTGATGCAGGATTCCGGGTTCTGTGAGAACGATGAATGTCTGGGAGTCGCTGATTTCGGAATGGATCAGCAGTTTGCTGGTCGATCCGATGAAGTCGGCTAGGTCCAGGAGATTTTCCTGACATTCCGGATGGGCGATCACTTCCGCATCCGGATGCTCCAGTTTGAGCTTGAGAAGTGCTTCTTCACTGAAGGTTTCGTGCACAAAGCAGCGCCCGGGCCAGAGGGTCAGTTCGCGGCCGCTCTGGCGCTCCACCCAACGTCCGAGGTTGCGGTCAGGAGCAAACAGCACCGGCTGTTCATCGGGCAGCTGTTTCACCAGGTCGACGGCGTTGCTGCTGGTGCAGATCAGATCGCTCTGGGCCTTCACTGCTGCAGTGCAGTTGATGTAGCTCACCACCAGATGATCCGGATGACGTTCGCGAAAGCTTGCGAACTCATCGGCTGGGCAGTCGTCGGCCAGTGAGCAGCCCGCATCGATATCAGGCAGCACCACTGTTTTTTCAGGGCTGAGGATCTTCGCGGTCTCCGCCATGAAATGGACCCCGCAAAACACGATCACATCGGCATCGGTGTTGGCAGCCTTCCTTGAAAGCTCGAGCGAGTCACCGATGAAATCAGCGATGTCCTGAATTTCAGGTTCCTGGTAATAGTGCGCCAGGATCACGGCATTGCGTTCCTGGCGGAGCTGGTTGATCGCCGCGACGAGTGCGGTGTCAGAGCTCATCGGGGCCTTCTGGGGCAGGATGGCACCAGCCTAGAAGTCGTTCTGACATCACTCCGTGTTGCCATTGCCGGAGACCTCCATGGTGACTGGGGGGAAAGAGATGCGGATCTGATACAGCGACTGCAACCGGACGCCCTTCTCTTTGTGGGAGATCTCAGTGATGGAGATCTGCGCCTGGTAAAGAGCATCACCCAGCTGTCCCTGCCTGTGGCAGTCCTGCTTGGAAACCATGACCGTGGACGCGACAGAAGCGGTGGTCTGCTTCAACAGCAGATCACGATGCTTGGAGACCGCCACTGCTCCTGGAAACTGCGTGAATGGAGCCAGCCCGAGCTGGCTGTGGTTGGTGCCCGACCTTGCAGTGCAGGGGGTGGGTTTCATCTCTCGAAGGCTGTTCAAGCGGTGTTCGGTCCAGTCACAGAGGCGCAGTCGGCTGGTTGGATCGTTGATGCGGCCGGGAAGGCTCCCGTTGACTGGCCCCTGGTGGTACTGGCACATTCGGGTCCCACGGGGCTGGGATCAGAGGCGAACAGTCCCTGCGGTCGCGACTGGAAGCAACCTCATATCGACTGGGGCGATCGGGATCTGGCCCTGGCTCTCGATCGCATGCAGCGAACCCGTCCAGCTGACCTTGTGGTGTTTGGTCACATGCATCATCAGCTCAAGGGACGACGCGGTGAACGGATCACGTTCCACCGGAACCGCCGAGGCACCTGCTTTGTGAATGCGGCATGTGTGCCGCGGGTTGGTGTGGATGGATCAGGTCAGCCGCTGCATCACTTCACCTGGGTTGAGTTCGCAGGGACTCAGCCAGCCTGGATCAGTCACCGTTGGTACCGACCCAGTGGTGAGCTGACTTATGAACAGCCCCTGCTCCGTTCAGCTCTGTCAGGTCAGAAGCCGTGCTGATCTATGTGTGTGTCAGTACGCATGGGTATGGCCATGCCGCGCGCCAGGCCGCAGTGCTGATCGAGTTGCATCGACTCAGGCCCGACTGGCATCTGGTGATCAGTTCCGGCGTGGATGAGACCTTCCTCGATCTTGTCCTTCGCGATCTGCCGGTGAGCAGGAGAACGGTTCGCTGGGATGTCGGCATGCTTCAGGCCGATGCCCTCGGCGTTGATGAGCAGGCAACTCTCAGAGCTCTTCAGAAGCTCGAGATCGAGCTCCCCAAGCTCGTGCAACGTGAGGTCGACTGGATTCGGCAGCAGAACAGCCCTTGTGTTGTTTTGGGGGATATTCCACCCGCGGCAGCTGAGCTTGCCCGTCAGCTGGAGGCACCGCTGCTGTGGATGGGCAACTTCGGCTGGGATGAGATCTACGGCCCCCTGGGCGGCCCGTTTCTTGCCTGGGCCGACAAGGCCACATCGGCCTATCAACGCGGGGCGCTGCTCTTGCGCTGTCCCTTTTCATTGGCGATGAACTGGTCGTTGCCTGAACGGGCCCTGGGTCTTGTTTCTGCAGATCCGGAGCCGCTTCCCTCAGATCTGGAAGGGCGTCTTCTTGCGGATGGCCGAGCAAAAGTCCTGGTGGGTTTTGGTGGCCTCGGTTTTCCACTTGCCCCCGAGCTGTTCACAAGCTGGCCTCAACATCAATTTCTCCTGCCTGCACCGAAGGATTCAAGGCAGTACGAACAGTTTCATCAGATCACGAATGTGCTGCTGTTGCCTGAATCGATCAGGTTTCTGGATGTGATGCCGTTCTGTGCCCGATTGCTCGGCAAGCCTGGATTCAGCAGTTTTTGCGAGGCTATGAGCTGTCGCCTTGGGCTTCACGTGGTGGAGCGTCAGGGATTTGCAGAGGCTGCTGTGCTGATGGATGGCTTGCAACGCCATGCAGATCACAGAATTCTCACGCGACAGTCGCTGGAAACGGGTGACTGGCAGCTGGATCAGCCCCTGCAGCCTGCCGCAGGCACACCTCTGAAGGTTGGCGGGGCTGCGCAGGCCGCGGAAGCGATTCGACTGGTCGCAACCAACACAGTTCAGGAAGGCTGATTTTTTCTATCAGCTCGGCTTATCGGTGCTTCAAAGCATCTCTGCCCCTGGGCTCTGGCTCCTGTTGCGACAGCTTCAGTTGGCGTGACGATCTCCCGCCTGTCACAAAGTCCCTGGGATCGGCGGCATCTGTTCGACACAGTTTGGCCGTGTTTTACGGCACTGGATTCATCGAATCCATGGATTATTCGCCGTCCCAGTTCTCTTCTGGATTCGACGTTTGATTCTGTTCCTCGAATTTTCTGTATGACTTCCCTTGCTCTCACCGCCTGTCGTTTCATTCCAGGCGCTGTCGCAAGTGTTGTTCCTCTCCTCGCTTCCCTGCCTTTATCGGAGGCTCATGCAGCCCTGCCTGCGTTGGAGAGTTCCCGCTCAAGGCTTGTGATGCTTGAGGAGGAATCCGGTGCATCAGCTCTCCCTTACATCATCACTCCAGAGCGTCGCGCGATGCTCAACACCATCCGTTTTGCTGAAGGAACCTGGAAGGGTGGTCATGACCTCGGCTATCGAGTCATGTTCGGTGGTGGTCTGATGCCGTCGATGGACCGCCACCCCAACAGGGTGATTTATTCCTCCCGGTACGCCAGTGCTGCTGCCGGTGCCTACCAGTTCATGCCTTTCACCTGGGACATGGTCAAACGCCGCCTGGGAGTCAGAGGCTTCGGCCCAGAGGTACAGGACCAGGGCGCTCTCTTCCTGATCCAACGACGTAAAGCTCTGAAGCTGACTGACACCGGTGTGATGAGTCCTCACCTTGCAGCAAAACTGGCTCCCGAGTGGGCTTCCTTCCCCACCTTGCGTGGCAGCAGCTATTACGGGCAACCTGTGAAGCGCTTTGCAAATCTGCAGGGGTTCTTCAACGTGAATCTCGCTCAGTTGCGCAAGATTCGCGATCAGCGTCGCTCGGCTCTTTCGGCTAAGAAAACCGTTCAGGCCAAGTCCGATGCTGGTTGTCTGGGTCCAGCATTTTCTTGCAAGTAGCCCTGAGGCCTCTCGCCTGACTCAGCCATCCTGATTGGATTCGTTCAATTTTCGTCCAACCGTGGCCCCGGCGATCAGGTAAGCACCAACTCCTCCAGCCATGAATCCCATGCCGTTGCGAATCAGCGGCAGCAGTTCACTGGTTCGTGTGACGACAGGTGCAACCCCGAACACACCGAACAGCATCACCCAAAGAGGCGACAGCAACAGCAGCCAGCCCCAGGCAATACGCTCCCCCTCTTTGCGTGGATAGGCAGCGAAACCTGCAATCAGACCACCAAGGATTGAGGTGCTGAGCGTCCAGAGCCACTGTTCCGTGGGCAGGCCCGGCACGACCTGGCACCCTCCGCGATCCAGGCAGAGTTCCACGGCATCCAGTGCTGCCAGGATGGCTCCGTCTTCACCGTGATCCTTCACATAAAACTGATTGCCGTAGCGGGTTTGCAGCTCCACCCACCAGGTACGCGGCATCAGCGCAAACAGGGCATCCCCCACATTGAAATTGAGCAGGTTGCCCCCACGAGGATCCGCCACCAGCAGAAGGCTGCGCTCGTCAAGTCCCCAGAAGTCCTTCACGGCAAGTCCTGGGGTTCGCTCGTACTGCGTCAGCACTCTCAGCTTCCAGCCGCTGCGTTGTTCAAAGGCGTCGAGAGAGGTTTCCAGTGACTGCCGCTGCGTCTGGCTCAAGGCCTTGGCAAGGTCAATCACCGGTGTCGGATGGTCGGGAAGCAGATCGGGATTGTCGATAGCCCCGGCGGGTGCAGCGAACATCACCAACAACACCCACAGGCTCAGCAGTGCTTTCAGGCCGCGCATCATTGCTTGAACACCCATGATTCAGTGCGAGTGCACGCCATTCTCACCACATGAAGGCCTTTGATGTGCCCTGCCCAGCGTGGCTGCAGGAGCGACTTCAGCACCATGGTGACCGCGTGCCCTTTTCCACCTTCATGGAATGGGCTCTTCATGACCCTGATCACGGTGCTTACGGACGGGGGGAACTGCGTGTCGGTGTGACCGGGGATTTCGTCACGTCTCCTTCCCTTGGCGAGGATTTTGCAGGTCTTCTGCTGCATCAGCTCATCGACTGGCTGGAGATCCTGGCGTCTCGGCATCCGGATTCGCCGCTGTCAATCGTGGATGTGGGTCCAGGTGAGGGCGATCTGATTGCCCAGTTGATCCACATGCTCCCGGCTGCCGGAGCTGAATGGCTGCCGCGCGTGGAGTGCGTGCTTGTTGAAATCAACTCTGGAATGCAGCTCCGCCAGAGGGAGCGGCTCGAGTCATTGGCCAGTGTTCCCTGCCGCTGGGTTTCCCTGCAGGAGCTCGCCGCAGCACCCGTCAACGGCGTGATGCTTGCTCATGAGCTTCTTGATGCTCTGCCGGTTGAACGCCTCATCCTTCGAGAAGGATCACTGCGTCGTCAGATGGTCGCTCTCGAGACCTCAGACGCATCAGTCCCCGTGCTCAGGTGGGATGAGGATCCTCTGCCACCGCCACTGGAGGCTCAGATCCTGAAGCAAGCCGATCGTGATGCTTTCGAGCTGCCGCCCAGGGGAGCGAGGGAAGGATGGGCGACGGAATGGCATCACTCCATGGCGCCCTGGATGAAAGAGGCCTGGGCGGCCATGAACGATGGCATTTTGCTGGTGGTGGATTACGCCCTGGAATCCAGCCGCTATTACGCTCCGCATCGTGCTGACGGAACCCTGATGGCCTACAGGCGTCAGCAGGCATCGTCGGACGTTCTGCGTGATGCGGGTTGTCAGGACATCACCGCCCACCTGTGCCTCGAATCGCTGGTGGGAGCAGCTGAAGAAGCTGGCTGGAGTTGCGCCGGGCATTGCCGCCAGGGAGAGGCGCTGCTTGCCTTGGGTCTTGCGGAGAGACTGACCGCACTACAGCAGATGCCGGGTGATCAGCTGGCGGAAGCGTTGCGGCGTCGAGAGGCTCTGCTGAGACTTGTTGATCCACACTGTCTCGGTGAGCTGCGCTGGATCGCCTTCGATCGCAATGCACCCGCTGCAGCTGAAGAAGACTTGATCGTCAGTCGTTTTCTGCGTTCACCCTCCTGATCAATTGAGTGAATCAAGGCAACGGGTGACATCCTCCTTGCTGATCTCGTCACTGATGATCACGTTGCCGATCCGGGTCGGCAGGACAAAACGCACCTGACCGTGGCGGACCTTTTTATCGCCTTGCAGGGTTTGCAGTGCTGATTCCTGGTTCAGGGCCGGCCAGGCAACGGGTAATCCGGCCTTCTCAATGAGCTTCACCTGGCGCTGTTGATCAGCTTCGCTCCAGAGTCCCTTCTGGACAGCGAGCCGCCCCACCGCCGCCATGCCGATCGCCACCGCTTCGCCATGAAGCCATGTTCCATATCCGGTCAGAGTCTCCACCACATGACCGAAGGTATGGCCGTAGTTGAGGATTGCCCGCCGACCGCCCTCCCGTTCATCGTCAGCGACAACCGATGCCTTGGCCTCCGCAGAGAGCACGAGGATGTCGTGGAGCAATGTCGGATCCATGGCCGCTGGATCAGAGAGATCTGAGGCTTGCTCCAGTCGCTGGAACAGTTCAGGGTCTCCGATCACTCCGTACTTGATGACTTCTGCCATTCCAGCTCTGAATTCCCTCACAGGCAGGGTGTTCAGCGTCAATGGATCAATCACCACCAGTCGTGGCTGATGGAAGGCTCCGATCAGATTCTTTCCCTTCGGATGGTTAACACCGGTCTTGCCGCCGATGGAGGCATCCACCATGGACAGAAGAGTTGTCGGAACCTGGACAACTCCGATACCGCGCAGCCAGCATGCCGCCGCGAAGCCGGTCATGTCGCCGACAACACCACCACCGAGCGCCAGCATGAGGGAAGTGCGCTCCAGGCCCTCCTGCTGCGCTTTGTCCAGAATCAGGCTCAGCGTGTGCAGGTTTTTTCGTTCTTCACCCGCATCGATTTCCAGCAGCGCCGGTTTGAATCCAGCAGCTTTGAGTCCTTTCAGGCAGCTCTCGCCGTAGGGCCCGGCCACGTCGGGATTGCTCACCACAAGAATTTTGGTCCCTGATCGAATCGACAGCTCGGCCAGTGCCGCTCCGATCGAACTCACCATCGAACGGCCGATGATGACGTCGTAGGGATTGCGTTCCAGCGACACCGTGATCCTGGTGCGTTCCTGCAAGTCAGCTGGCTGCGCTGTGCTTGTGCTCATGGGCCGATGCTGCGGTTGCAATCCGCTGGCGATTCGATCGACTGACCTTATCCTCAGCCGGAGGCTTCTCGAGTTCGATGAACCCTGTCTCCAGGCCAGACCGGCGAACCACCCTCACAGCATGGGCTTTTCTTGCGCCTGCGCTCACACTGTTGAGTCTTTCGGTGCTGATTCCTGCCGCGATGGCTTTGCTGATCAGCTTCACGCAGACCGGGCTTGATGTGTCGGAACCTCTGCGCTTCATCGGCCTGGCCAATCTGCGCAGGCTTGCCGGTGATCCGATGTTCTACCGCGTGCTGGGGACCACCCTCGTCTACCTCATCGGCGTGGTCCCTCCGATTGTTCTCGGTGCCCTGGCTCTGGCCGTCCTCGTGAATCGCGTTCTGCCGGGTATCCACTGGCTGAGAGCTGCCTTCTACACGCCAGTGCTTGTGTCGATCGTTGTCGCCGCCATTGCCTTTCGCTGGCTGTATGCGGAGAACGGCCTGATCAATGGCTGGCTCGAAGCCTTGATCGGGTCCGGTTTCATCCCCATCGACTTTCTGACCAATCCCCTGCTGGCATTGCCTTCCGTGATGCTGGTGACCCTTTGGAAAGGGCTGGGGTACTACATGGTGATCTTTCTTGGAGGTCTTCAGGGGATCTCCAAGGAGCTCTATGAGGCAGCGGAACTGGACGGCAGTGAGGGTTGGAGGAAACATCTCGATATCACCCTTCCTTTGCTGAAGCCCTACGTGACCCTGGTGGCGGTGATCTCAGCCATCGCCGCCACCAAGGTGTTCGAGGAAGTGTTTCTGATGACGCAGGGAGGACCTGCGGACTCCACCAGGACCCTTGTCTATTACGTGTATGACCAGGCTTTTGCAGAGCTGGAGATCAGTTACGCCTGCACAGTTGGTCTTGCACTGTTTCTGATCGTTCTGCTGCTGACGGCGATCAGATTTGCATTCGCTGAGGACCAGTCACTGATCTAGACAAAAACTTTCCTGAGGGTCGGATGGCAAGCTTCAGGGGATGAAATCAACGGCCATGGCCAGTGCTGCCGGAACAATTGGTGTTGTTGGGGGTGGCCAGCTCGCACTGATGCTCTGTGAAGCCGCGTCATCGCGCGATGTTGATGTCATTGTGCAGAGCGCATCCGGGCAGGACCCGGCAATGGCTGTGGCGCAGGAGCAGGTCACGGGTGCGCCGACCGATGCTGCCGCCACGGCGGAATTGTTGAAGCGTTGCCAGAACGTCACTTTCGAGAATGAGTGGGTTCCGGTGGATGCATTGCGGACACTGGACCGTGATGGGGTGATGTTTTCCCCTTCACTCGTGAGTCTTCTGCCGCTGGTGAACAAGCTGTCTCAGCGACGAATGCTGGATGATCTGGCGATCCCCAGTCCGGCCTGGATTGCCCTGGATGAAATCAACCTCGACTCACCATCCCTGCCCGCAGGATGGACATTTCCGGTGATGGCGAAAGCCGCCCATGGCGGTTACGACGGCAAGGGGACCTGCGTGATCGGCAGCATCAAGGCTCTCAGGGACCTGCTGAGCAGCGTTTCGATTCAGGAATGGCTGCTTGAGACCTGGGTTGCTTACGAGCGTGAACTGGCACTCGTCGTCAGTCGTGATCGGCAGGGCCGAATCCGTAGCCTTCCGCTGGTGGAAACGCATCAGAGCAACCAGGTCTGTGACTGGGTTCTTGCTCCTGCTCCGTCGGAGCAACTGTTGGAAGCCACCGCCTACAACATCGCCGCATCACTGCTGACAAGCCTTGATTACGTGGGAGTGATGGCACTTGAGTTTTTCTACGGCCCGGAAGGGTTGATGGTGAACGAGATTGCCCCGCGAACCCACAACTCTGGCCATTTCTCCATCGAGGCTTGCAGCAGCAGTCAGTTCGATCAGCAGCTCTGCATCACGGCTGGTCTTCCGGTTCCATCAACAGACCTTGTGGTGCCGGGCGCGATCATGGTGAATCTCCTTGGACTGCCCTCTGAAGGCTCCGAATCACTGGAGTCGAGGCTTGCTGCACTGAAGGCCATTCCCAGGTCTCACCTGCATTGGTACGGCAAACAGGAAATACCCGGAAGAAAAGTGGGGCACGTGACTGTCCTGCTCGAGCAAGCCGACTCTGATGCTCGCGGCAAGGAGGCTGAAAGCCTTCTGAACCAAGTCCGTGAAATCTGGCCGAATCCCTTAAATTGACAGTGGACTGCCTGGTTGGTGACAGCCTTTTCTAGTGCTCTGATCTGACTCTCTTTCGACTTGGGGTGACTGTCGTGAAGGTGCCGTAGACCGGCCTTGTAGCCGGAAACGAATCCTCGCTTTGTCGCCCCTTCTGGTAACTCCAGGTCGAACACTGGGGCTCGCACGGTCAGGTGGTCCACCTCTTAGCAAGCGCAGTGGTGGTAACGGTTTAGGGCCACTGCGTTTGTTGGAAGACGTCGGTAAATCACCACCTAAAGCGCTACTCAAAACCAGTGAGGAAGTGGCGAGAAAGCACACGATTGGCTCTCTGTTGCTTTGACTCAGTGACCCGTATCAAGACGATCACTAGGAGCAACTTCAGATGTGGTCCATCCACAACGCTGAAGCTCTTTCCAAAGAGCGACGGCATCCTCGTAGCGCATGTTCCGGCGTGTCTTGAGAAGCGGCGGATGACCTTCTGGCATGTCTTTGATGTGGTCAACGATCACAAAGACGTCATCTGCTGAACAGCTGGAGTTCGGATCGGAAAGGAAGCTGACCGTCTGGCACTTATTCGCAATGGTCAGCAAGCCTTTCATTTGACGCGGTCTCGACAAACAAAAGCTACAACCAGTGGCTTGTGTCTGCGGACACATATTCACCAAGCAGCCTCACTCGCGGTCCACCAACACCCTGCAGTTCAAACCAAAGGTTCGCTGCGTCCTCGTACGCATCTACCTGAGGATCTTTAGAGAGCAGCGCAGCTGGGTTCGCCAACAAGTCGAAAGCTACAAGCTGGATTGAGTTGCAGAAGCCAGAATCGCTTGAGCGCACTCAATTGCATGGCAGGCCCACACGACCAGACCAATCGAATTGAGCGTGATCTAGAGACAAAGGGAGGAAAGCTCGCCAAGGACCAGAAGCCAGACAACCCAGCAAAAAAACACAGAAGCCTTGATGCAGTCATTGCAACATCAGGTCTGCTTGTAGTTGTGGCTTTTGCGATCGTTTTCGGGGGCCGCCTCAACGTCACCCAACGCGCCGCACTGAGCGGTGGTGTTTTGGGCGGTGCTGCAGGGTTGCTGGTGGGTTACGTCGTCGGACGGATTCGCTGATCCCACTCGTAACGAATCGAATTGGCCCGTTTGGGGAATGCACCTTCGGTAATCTTTCAGCGACTGTGCGTGCGTTCGCAATCAACCAATGGAAGGCTTCGGACGTGTTGTTGTCGGCTCTGCCGCTATTGCTTCTGTCGTAATAGGTTCTGCTGTTGGCGGTCTTCTGGGCGCGGCAGCGTTTTTTGCAGTTGATGGACTGACGCCCGAGGGCGCTGAGGCAGACCCCTACAGAGGCCCCACTTCTGCCTTGGTTGCCGGGCTTCATAGCTTCACCAGCAACTGAATGAATCACCACCTGGGCTGACATCGCTTCCACCCGCCTAACTTCTGCATGGTCTCCCAGACTTCAGCGGTTGATCACCAAGCCGCTTTAGCCACGGTCCAACCAACGCTCTTCAGTTCAAACCAAAGACTGGCTGCATCCTCGTAACGCATCTCCCGTCGTGTCTTGAGCAAGGCGGGTTGGTCATCAGGCATGGGTTTGCCGTGATCGACGAACACTCTTTGGTCTTTGACCCAGGTGCTTGATGGATCTCGGTGAAACCGAGTAAACCAGCATCCCTTTGGATCAGCAAGCCAGCCATCCATTGTTTTAGTACGCCTGTACCAAGGCTAAGGCGGGCGTTGGTTCAGGTCAATCAAGCGTCCTCTGTTGATGCCTGGTTGCCATGCAGTTTCAGCCAGACTCAAGTCAATGCTCTTTTTTGACGCTTAAGGCGTGAGGGGTCTTTGATTGGCCTGGCTTATTTTATATTTAGCGATGCCCTCTAAGGTGGCTGCAAGGCCCTGAAAGGCTTGCGTATGCTGATGATGAAAGATGTCTAATTAATGCTTAGGCTTGCTGCAGAGGCTTGCAGGTGTCACTCAATGTGTGTTGGGTTTGATAAACGGGTGCATGTGTTAATCGAACTGATTTCAACAATAACAGGGAGTTAAGTGAGAGTAATTACCAATAAATATCGGCACCAAGTGAAGCCAATGTGAGTAACATCTAATAGATAACTAATGGTAAGCGCAACGCGTTAGTGCCGTGACTTCTTGATGGATTTACCGCAGCATTGCTAGATGCTAGATCTATTGGCCAAGGCAAATCGGCAGATTCATTGATATGGCTAGGATCTTGTTCCCAGTCGTTGGCGCTAGGAAAGGATAGTGGCCCAGCCCGTGGCACAAGGGGCCATGAGACAGGGTCAGGTAGGCAAGATTGATGACCATCCCCCCTGGTCAGCAGATTCAAAACGCAGCGATACCCATGCTGGGGGTGTAAGTTTGCGCGCTGTATATACGATGAGGGTTCAGAAATTTATGCTGAAATTTAAGGGGGTTAAATATGCCCCTCAGAGGCCTTCAAAACAGCATAGGGCCCAACGCGCATGACACAAAACAAGCACCTTCTAGGTCCATATAGAGCAAAATCAGAACAGTTACTTTGACATAATCCTGCTAATTATCTTCCCCTGGCTGTTTCCCTATGTTTTAACTTCAGCCGTTATTGGGTTAGTGGTGTGCTTATGGAATGAGAAGAAAAAGAAGAAAGAGAAGAAATATTCCCTGGTTTGAATTATCCTAAGGAATTATTTCACTAATCACAAAGTGCAATCCTTAGTTATCAAGCCCTGGCCCTGGCACGGATATGGGACTTTTAATCCATCAGACGCGACATCATGAGACCCTTACTATTGACTATCATCAGCGATATCAAACTCACGATAAAGTGCATCAGCATCTTGCAATTGCCTTTTTAAAAGCAGATGATTGATACGGTCTTTCCACCACTGCTCAATCATTCCAGCATCTTTTCTAACAAAGGTGTATTTAGGCTGTTCCATAAATCTCCTTTGATTAATAGTATTTAAGAGGGTTTTCCTCCCTGCACCAGTTAATCCTTACAATACTTAAGTAGCCTGCAATACATTATGCCAATCAATTTGCAAAATTATTGAGTTCAGCCCTGTTTTGCTTCTATCAGCTCTTCAGCGTCATCACTGGCAGAACACGTCGATTCTGTCTCTTCGACAAGCTGCTGCAACATCTGAATCGCGCCTGAAATCTGCAACAACTGGGTCTGCAACTGTTCCAGCTGTTGTGAGCCCTTTTCATATTGGTTCTGAGCTTGCTCTAGTTTGTCTTTTAGGTTTGGGTGATTACACGTCATTGTCTTTTTGAATTTGATGAATAGCTTCTAGCAGGGATTTGATTATGTCTGGTGAACCCTGTATCTCCTGAGCCTTCTCTAAGGCAGCTCTGAGCCTATGTAAGCGGTCAAAATCATCATTGTCCAGATTCAATAGATGTTCCTGAATTAACTCTTGCTCAGGCGCACGGGCGGTCTAAGAGGCTTTCTTTACCTGCTTGCAAGTACCAGCAGAAGTCACTTCATGACTGGCTGGGACGTACCTATGAGTGGGAGGCGCAGTGATATCTCTACTCCTAAGCAGACGCACAGAGCTATTTGTTTGTCTGTAATCGGGTTGTTGTTCTTCCATCAGTCCTTACCAGATACACTGCTGATGGTCAATGTGTTGCTATGGCTGCGATTGAATAACAATTAAAACGATTAATTCTTGTAACCCCAGTTATACACAGCGACATAGAAGAGGCCACTGGGGGTCTAAGAATCCAGCCCCTACAGCGAACAGGCTTCAGGAATTTCTGTCGTGTTTATAACAGACTACTATTATCAATGGTCATAGAATAAGCAGTGGACAAAGCCAAAGAGTTCAGAGTTGTTAAAGTTGAGAGTTGTCTCGGAAGCTGGACAACGTACGAACCTGCATTAAAGCTCTTCAATCAACTTAAGGAAGGGCTGTCTAAGGGAGAGCGGTTAGAAGTTGAGGAAGTTAAAGAGGGTTACGTAGAAACAGTCATATCACAAATTGGGTGAATTAGGCCTTTGAACGGCTCAAAAACTTCTTCTTACCAGATCATGTCCAGTTAAGATTACAGGCACCTTCTAGGAACTCATCTTTGCATCAGAGATTAAAAACAACGAATAGAAGTCTGTTTGCGTTCATCTCTTTTTTGGTCAAAGCTGCTCATTCATGCAAAAAGCAGTATCAAGTAAAATAATCCAGCAGCGTATATCGTCAACAATAGTAAGAAATAAAATCCATCTTTCCAGCCTCTTCTGTGTTTATTCATTTCTACAAACAAGTCGTAGCCTGTAGCGGATTTAACTAGCCCTAGTGCCCAGATATATGCAAAGGTATAAACAAGCCAAGCCACAATGGCTATTAAAGGTTTCAGCATCGCGCTAATCGGGAGTAGAAATCCATCATAGTCCTGCTTCTAAAACGAATAACACCCAAATCAATATTAGCGATCTGAAAGAGATTGAGATTACTTCGATATCTTGCAGCATCTCGAGAAAAGATCAGCTCAGAGGAGCATAAAGAATGATTCCTGCAGTCAGGAGAGCAATCAGCGATGAAAAGATATAGAAGAAAACCATTGACGCGAGCGACAAAAGAGAATTACCGGAGTATCTGGCCTAGTCAAACCTGGCTGAAGTTCATTAGAGGTAATGGGGATCACAGCCGAACCAAATTCATTGAGCTTGTATCGATTATCAGACTTACTTGAAGATTTTTGAGTTTTAAATGTTTGATTGGAGGTGCGTGATCACCACAATCATCCTGAGTGTCACGTTCAGGGATATTGGTCGCTTCCCTGGAGGCTGGTTGTAGTAACCGTGATCGATAGGCGCAGCAGCAGCACAGGCCTACTACAGGCCAGGCGGTAAGGATCAGTCGTCTGCTTCAAGCAATGCATCGAACCATTCCTGAAGCAGCTGAGGTGTTGTGATCCCAATCCTCGTCAGCCCTTTGACCAGTTGCTTGCAGTCTCTGGAACTCAGGTAAAAGAGTTCGGTATCAGTGTCCATCAGCTCCTGGTAAAGGCACTCCTGCTCCTTGGTAAGCGTCATATCCCCCCTTGCCCCGTTAGTGGTGAAATACCAGTGTTGCCCCTATGAATCGGGTTGTCTTCACCCGTTCTGACTAAAACCCAAGGGCTGAAATGGTCATATCGGGTGATGTCTTCGACATGATGGTGATATCAGTGTCATGTCATGACACATCCACTGACCTGGGCATTGATAGGACTGTTATGCGCTCTGGGCATCGGAGTTGCACAGGACAATATCATTTACTTTCCGATTACCTTTGCAATGGTCTGCATGTTGACTGAGGTTTGAGAGGGAGAACTACGTAGATTCTCTTCTTTTCAACTCATCTTTCAGACGCTTTTCATAGCACTTGATGACGTGCGATGAATAGTTTTTTCTCTTTGAGCAGCTTGATGATGTTTGAAAGAACTTCAACAGGGTCTTCCGTTGGTTCGTTTGAAGTGGTCATTGCTTACGTATTTTGAAGAAAGTTTAGTGCATTTGGTTTGAGTCGCTGCGAGTCAGTCCAGGAGTTCCAGATCTTCTCGCACCTATTGGATTGCTGGAACTAAATAGTTTTTGAGAATCTCGCTAGATCCTTAATCTGTGTGGCTGGTTGTTGTATTTAGGTAATAATGATTGATATCATTCTGCATCATCTGTGTCACTCCATATGACCTCAGCTCATGACTGGTCAATCCATTCCGTGGTTAAAAGTGCTCAGCAAACCTGCTGCCCCAATCTTCAATCGTTGCCCTGTAGTCATCTGCCCAGATTGGATCCTTGCTGCTGTTGGTAGCTGCTTCAGGCATCCACTCCTTCAGTCTCCTCAGCACTTCGCTGTGGATTGAGATGTTTCTTTCACCTTTCTTTTTGAGCTTTAGGTCCGGTTTTTGAACCTTTCCATCAGGAGCAGTCCATTGGTACTTATTCCAATGCAGGACACCCTTATCAAGATCAAGGTCACACCACCTCAGGCCGCAGTAATCCTCTTTCCCAAGGCCCCGATACCCGCAAAACCAAAGGGATGTCTTGCTTTGCGTCTGCCTTTGCTTCTGCTTCAAGCAGCTTTGCCTTGTCTATTGGTTTTTTCTCTGTATCTCTCTTCAGACTCTTCTCCACGTCTGTCCAAATGTTTTCACCCTTTAGCTGACCTGTTTCCTTTGCCCAATTCCAAAAGCCAGACAACAGAGAGAGATAGGTGGATGTCGTTGTTTCTTCAATGCTCTGGCCCCTCTGCCTTCCTTCTCAGTTCCTCTTTGTTGATGCTGAGGTGCCGACTTGATCCAGTGATCGCGTCTCGAGCCACTGCTGCCAGGTGCCAACACCCATCAACAAGCCTTCGACCTGCCCTCTCAGCTCTCCCATAAAGGCTTCGATTCCTTGCATTTCACGCTGTTCCTCTGTGGCAGAACGAGCAGTCACGACACAGCCTCTGACTCCCTTGACCATCCAGCCGCACGCATCAGGTCATCAACCACCACATCCAGCCTCTCTCCTGTTCTGTTGGCCTCAATGACCAGTGCTCGGCGTGTTGCCTCTTGCCTGGTCTTGCCTCCCTAGCTTCAGAAGATCTTGCTCTCTGCGTCTGTTCTCTCTCGAACCCACTTCGGAACATTGACCTCAACGTGGAATCATGACTTGCCTTTCATCATTTGTTGGGTAGGAGTGGCTTTTGGAGTTAGTCCCACAACTCCAGGTCGAACAATGGGGCTCGCACGGTCAGGTGGTTCATCACAATTGATCCAGATCCTGAAGTTTTTTGGCCAGTGGAGACCAGCCCTGTGGCGTGGCGCCAGAAACGTGTTGCGGAACTGTTTCGCCTTAAGCCAACATTAAGGAGTCGCCATCACCAATCTTCGGGTTCAGGCCCTTGCTGCCATGGCCGCCATCATTCGTTTCACTTCCGGTCCAGAGCCAGCATGGCGTCGTTGTCTTGAGCGTTGTTGGTGTCTCGACTGTGACATCGATCCACTGATTCTTCGTGCCCGCCACCTCCACAGGCAAGGGCTTGATCAAGAGGCACTGGCCGTGCGGGAGGAACTCCGACCGATTTTCTGAATAGTTTTTATCAATCTTCAGATGGACTGAAAGGTCATGATGACCCTTGTTCGCTCAGGTTGGTCCGAATTCCGAATATCAGTGCACACATCTTCTGAAGCTGTCTCGTACAGCAAAAGTCATCAATACCCCTGTCGGCGTGACTATTGATTGATTGTTTTGATGTGCGTTGAAATGAAATTTGGAATGTGTTGTCGCTGGTTGCGCAATCAATTGTTCAGTAGGTCGAGTTTTTTGTTGTTCTGTTTATCTGCGCCATCAACGTCTGAGAAGATAGTGCAGTTTCGATGTCGCTATGATGATCAAAGATTTTCCTGGCACTTGTGAAACGCCATCATTTGACAGAGGTTTGTGTTGTGATGATGGTGACAGCTGCTTGTTCGATGGATTACCCCTCAAGAACCGAAGCAGAGAGTGCCTGCGATAAGTGGGAAGCGAGTGAAAAGAAAGTTGATTATGAACGAGAGTTGCTTGGTTTTGAGAAAAGAACAAAATTCGAGCAAGACAATCCACGCCCTGATGCTGCTTTTTGGGACGATGAAATCAAAGAGTGGGAGAAGCAAAAGCTTGCCTTTGCGTCAGAGCCAATCAGTGAAACTATCAGTATCAATCCACGCTACTGTCAGGAAGAAGAGCAGACATCGCAGTTTCTGGGTTATCAGAACAATGAGATTAAAAATGGAACGTATCAGGATGAAGTTGGTAAAAAGGGTGAGTGGAAAGTTGTCAGGCATTTTCGATACTGATTGCCTACGGTTTGCATTCACTCGTTAGGCATCTTTCCTTTGGCTGATCAATGGGCCAGCTTGCTTTCACTTGCTTGAGAGGCCGGTGAGCTTTTCGCTGTTATTCAGGCTCGGTGATACTTGCTTGCGTTTGGATTGATTCGTTTTAAACAAACATTGATCTTGATTGTGTTTGCAAATTACATTGATAATGTTAATTGCTATGTCTCTCTGGTTGGCAATTGCAGGTTTTTGTGGTTACTCGTCGAAGATTCAGTTTTCAATATAATTTGGTAGATTTTTGACACGGTTCGCTCTTGATGTTGTAGAAATCGAAATAAGTCATTCTTTTGATTTGATGTTCCAACTCTTCGACACTGCTTTGCTCATCTTCTGAATAGCTCCTTCATAGGAATTGCAGTGTCATCAGTGAAGTTCCAGTGATGTGGGTTCATCTCCTGGCTTCGATTGGGCGATGCCATCTCTGAATTTGAAATCAGTACCTCAGGCTGACGAAGCAACGATTTTGACCCTCGTCAAGACGAACATTCATCGTTCCGACTACCAATCGGGGCCTCCCTGAGAGCTTTCAGGGGCTGCAGGTCTTGATTCTTCTGAGCAGCTCATCCCTGGCCAGCTGCGTCACTACGAAGACCTCCTGGGCCGTGGTGCCTTTGCGAGCGAGCATCTTGAAACCGCCTGTCACCGGTATCGATACACGCAACTGCAGGCCTGAGCTGTGACCGCGAACTCTGGAAATCACCCCTGGAGTGATCGTC
Organism: Synechococcus sp. MIT S9509; assembly: GCF_047303035.1. Taxonomy (NCBI): domain Bacteria; kingdom Bacillati; phylum Cyanobacteriota; class Cyanophyceae; order Synechococcales; family Synechococcaceae; genus Synechococcus; species Synechococcus sp. MIT S9509. Next base: position 672,772 of record NZ_CP138940.1, read on the forward strand.
TGAATTTCAGGGTCCTTCGCAAGAACCTTCAGCCAGGGGATCAACCCTTCCACGTAGGTGCTGTGTGTGATTACGAGGCGCCCCACCGAGAGTTGCTGTTTGATGAAATTTGAGTTGGTCGAAGCTAATGGATCTGGCTACAGAGAAGAGAGAGATCTGCCAGCCATGCTTCAATCTGTCGACAGGCTGCTTCGTGAGGTGACTGGTCCTTTGCAGGATCGTTGTGGTCCTCAGGCCCGAGTTCTGACGACGGAGGTTCACGGTGATGAGGTCCGTGGTCTGGCCTTTTGTCCCGGCAAGGTGCTCAGATACGTGCTGACAGCTCACAACAGACCCATCAAAACCACTGAGGTGCTGCGGTTGGCTCGCAGCAGCAGGCAGCCTGCTGCCTGAACACACAGCCAGATCTTTGTTTCGGATCACTCGAGCTCACTGACCAGGACCGAACTGAGTGCCTGTTCGACCTTGGACTGAAACAGCTCGGTGTTCACGCGCAGGAGCATCAGTCCTGCCGCCAGCAGACCGAACGCCTGGACGATGAAGACACCTGCGTAGGCCTCATAACTGTTCTGAGATCCGGTGAATTCGCCGAACACGCTCAGCAGCGCTCCGCCGCTGATCGTGGCGAGCCCTCTTGCGTAGGCCTGGGCCAGCCCCCAGACACCGATAAACGTTCCCGCCATCAGTGGTGAGGTCAGACCGAGCATCAATGTCAGGCTTGCATTGGTGCTGATTCCCGCTCCGACACCAAACAGAAAAAGAGCTGTACGGAAAAGCGGTGTTGAAACCATGAATCCCGCCAATACCATCAGCAAAACAAACAGGGCTGAAAGCACTCCACCTGCCAGTGCCGTTCGCTGTGGGCCAAGACGTGGTGTGATCACGAAGCCTGTGGCAGCAATACCCAGCAACGTTCCGACTCCCCAGACCGCATTCAGCTGCGTGCTTGTGCAGACATCCATGGCAAACACCGCACCGCCGTAGGGCTCCAGGACAGCTTCCTGGAGAAACAAAGCGAAGGTGAACAAGGAGAGAACAGCAAAGAAATACCCCACCTGGGGAGACTGTTTCAACACAGTCCAGGCTCCACGCAGAGAAATTTCCTGGTTGGCTGCCTGCCGTGACTGATCTTTCTCCTGGCCAGGCTTCAAACGCGGCTCCACTCCTGCGATTGCTACCACCACAATCGTGAAGATCGTCAGGGGAGCCACTGTGATCAGTCTTTCCACTCCGGAGATCAGATCACTCAGCTCGGCTGTGGCGCACGAGGAGCCGAGAAACGAACTCAGCAGAATCGCACCTGCGACGATTCCAACCATCAGCATCGACCACACGATGGAGACCAGCCCAGGTCTCTGTTTGTCCGTGCTCACGTCAACCAGCAGGGCTGCGAATGGTGTGGAACTGGCTGCAATGGCCAACCCGTAGAACATGAACACCAGTGCAAGGATCAACCCTCGCCAGATCACATCAGCCTGGCTGCCTGCCTGGGAAGCTTCAGCAAGCCAGAGAACGGTGTTGCCTGCAATCCAGGTCAGTGCGCAGAACATCGCTGCTCCACCAACAATGAAGGGTGTTCTCCTTAACCCCCGCCAGCGGCAGCGATCCGATTGCTGTCCAAACCAGACTCTGGAAAAAGCAACCAGTTGCTGACTGCCCAGAGCCAGTGCAGTCAGAGCGGCCGGAACTTCAAATTCATCGATCAGCAGCCTGTTGAAGATTCCAAGGGTGAGGACCGAGAGTGCACCCAGACAGGCCTGAAACAGACCAAGCCTCAGGGCCAGGAGGATGAACCGTGCTGATCCCACGGACTTCAGAAGCGATTGGCTGACCTTAGGTGGGGCTTCAGCAGCGCTCGATCGGAGCCATCGTCAACCCTTCTGAGCCAAGCTGCTGGTGATAGAGCTCCGCCTGCTCCAGGGGGCCGCACCAGACTTCGGCACGACCTTCTCCATCGATGCGGCGAGCCAGTGCCCAGGCACGATCGGAATTCATACCGGGAATGATCTTGCACAGGCACTCGACCACGTGTTCAAACGTGTTGACGTCATCGTCAAGCACGATCACGCGGGCCTGTGGATAACGCTGAGTTGTCTTCTGGCGCTCAAGAACCGTTGCTGCACCGGGTGATGACGAAGTCATGAGGTCTCGTGAACAGACGGGATGAATCCGCTGGGCAGCTTAGTTACAATTCCGGAAATCAAGAGATCCACAATGCTTTTCACCCTGGGCTGGGCTTCTCTGGCAGCTGTGTTCAGCTTTTCGATCGCCATGGTGGTGTGGGGTCGTAATGGTGACGGCTCCATTAATTTCTGACGTGTACGAGACACTTCAGTCTCCTCTGGTCAATCAGGGACTCGCCTTTACAGCAATAGCACTGCTCGTGTTCGTCAGTGGAGCTGTGATCTACCTGTCCACCATTGAGTGGAAGGACAGGCGCCGGCGAAGGTAACCGTTTGTCTGAATCTGCCTTCTTGAATCAGAGCTGGAATCGTTGGCGTACGCAGCTGTTGGGTTCAACGGCGACTGTGGCCGGTGTTTCCTTGCTCATCGGTTCCGGATTGGTTGGATTGCGACTGAGCAATCAGCGACTGCAGTGGGCTTATGGCAGTTCAGCATCGAGTCTGGCTGAGCTGTCCGGGGCTCTGAGTCTTGTCCAGAGTTTTCGTGGTGATCCATCGCGGACGCCACCGTCACTCTGGTCAGAGCGTCTGGGCGTCCAGCCCGCCGCTGAACTCTGGCGACGATACGGTCGTTCCATCTGGTGGCAGGGATGGGCACAGGACGGTGATGCTTATCTGATTCTTTCTTCGTCGACATTCCCCGGAGAGATTCAGGGATTGCATCTCCAGCGTGTGGGTTCGATGGAAGTTGTTGCTTCCGATGCACTGCACCGCGAGCAATTGCTGCAAAGGTTGAAAGCCGGTCAGGGTTCAAAGGCCACCCTGCAACCGGACAGTCTCCTGGGAGCCTGTCTTCGAGATCTGTCGGAGGGTCCAGGGGTGATCTGGAATGCAGATGCTCTGGCAACACTCAGTGGAACGCTGGCGCCGCTGCTCCAGCAAGGTCGGGAGGGGTGCGTTCAGCTCCGGCTCGAAAATAATCTTCTTGTCTGGAATGGAGTGATCGGTCGTCGACCGCTCAGCTCCCTCACCGGACCGAGTGCAGGGATGATCTCAGGAGGTTTCAAAGCGGGTTTGGATCAGAGCAGCACCAGTCCAAGACAGCCCAGTCCAATAGAGCCCAGTTCAAGCGCATCGGGTGGAGCAGCCCGCGATCGCACATTGCTTCAGGTTGATGGACAGCGTCTTGATCTGATTCTGGGCACGCTGCTGTCTCGTCAGATCATTCAGGCTCCGCTCGAGGAGCATTACGGAATCAATGGTGCAATGCGCAGCAGAATCGCTGATCTTCCGTTCTCCATGAGACTGAAAAGCCTCTCAAGCGGTGCCTACAAGGCTGGTCTTCAGATTCAATTGCCGATGAGCGGGAGTCGGCAGCAATGGTCCTCGATCCTGGAAGCGGTTTCGGATCGTCTTCTTTCCAGAAATTTTCAGCAACACCAGAATATTCAGGACCCGTCGCAGGGTGGGGCAAGCAGTCTCTGGCAGCAGCGCGATGACCCTGATCAGACCATTGTCGGAGGCTGGCAGATCATCAAAGATCAGTCAGCTTCCTTATTGAGCATCGGATTTGGAACGGAACCTGCCGTTCAGCCTTTCCTCGCGCCACTTTCGAAACAGCAATCATCAGCGCTGAGAGTCATAGGTGACCCGAAACGTCTGACGCAACTCGGCCTGCTGGCCGGTCTCTGGCCCAAACCTGTTCAGCGCGCATCAGCACTGAACATGGTGATCCTGCCCCTCAACAGCTCAGGAACAGGCCACTCACACCAGCAGTCCTGGTGGAAGGTCAGTGGAAACCTGACGCTGTCTGCCAAGCCTTAATCCTGGGCAGCTTTTTCAGCCTTTTGCCGTTCGCGTTTCCGTCGTTCTGCAGCGAGTGTCTCCTCCATGAGTTCAACCGCCTGGGCCATCTTCTCGAGATTGCTGCGGTACAGACCGAGATCCTTTTCCAGACGAGGCCGAGACAAACCGATCTGCTCACCGATGGAGTGAACGGTCTTGCTCAGTTCCTCGGGGTCATCACTTTCCTTTCCCTGTGCTTCGGAGAGGAGACTGAACAATCCAACAGCCACGAGGCGGGAGTAATGAAACTGATCTCCGGTCACCGCTGTGAGGCCACTGGCCAGAGGCTCCGGAGCTCCTTTCCCCTTCGATTTCAACCATTCCTGGACGTCTTCAACCGTGTGACCCTGAACAGCCTTGCTGCTCCCCTGAGCGAGGGCCTTGATTTCATCGCCATCAAAGCCATTGCAACTGCAGAGGGCGGAGAACAGCGGGTCAAGCTGGTTCTCCGGGCGATACCCCTTTGTAAAGGCCTGGAAGACCTGACAGAGTCCCACTGCGAACAACGCGTTGATCGTGAAGTTGGTTTGGTGACTCAGCAGGTGAAGTTCCACCAGCAGTTCATCTGCTGTGCGTCGATACAGCGAAGGAATGACGTATGGGAAAGCGGTGTGAAATGCTTTCTTGCTGTCAGCGATCGTCTGGGACCCAGTCAAGCTTTTCTCAGGCTGTCTTTAAGGCAAGACCATAGCGCCGCTGTTGCCGCCGTTAAGATTCAGCGAGTGAGCAGATCCAGCATGATCCCCATCGTCATTGAGGAATCCGGACGCGGGGAAAGGGCGTTTGATATTTATTCGCGGTTGCTGCGCGAACGAATCATCTTTCTTGGAGAAGCTGTGACAAGTGAGTCAGCCAACAGGATTGTTGCTCAGCTGCTGTTTCTCGAAGCTGAGGATCCTGAAAAGGATATCTACCTCTATATCAATTCACCGGGCGGCTCCGTCTATGACGGTCTCGGGATTTTTGACACCATGCAACACATCAAGCCTGATGTTCAAACGGTTTGTGTTGGTCTGGCCGCCAGCATGGGTGCATTCCTTCTGTGTGCCGGAACCAAAGGCAAACGCAGCAGTCTTCAGCATTCACGCATCATGATTCACCAACCACTCGGTGGTGCAAGGGGGCAGGCCAGTGATATTCGTATACAGGCAGATGAAATTCTTTTTCTGAAAGATCGCTTAAACAAGGAACTTGCTGATAGGACCAGTCAGCCTCTCGATAAAATTCAGGCAGATACAGATCGGGATTTCTTTATGTCTCCTTCAGAAGCCAAGGATTATGGTTTGATCGACAGCGTGATTGATAAGCGACCGGTACATTCAGTTTGAACTCCAATTCCGGTTTTAAAAAAGCTTCCTTTCATGGAAGCTTTTTTAGTTTCTGATGATTCAACAGAGGCGAATAAGTCAATAAAAAACCCAGTCACATGAGGTGACTGGGCAAAATCTCTTGATGAATCACTGGTTCAGTTCAAAACCGGGGAGAAGCGATCCTTCTCAGGGATTGTGGTGTAATTCGAGAGAACTTCACGGAATTCATCTCCATCCATGGTTTCTTTTTCAATCAGGAGCTCAACAAGACGATCCATCGCTTCGCGCTGACCCTGAACAAGGCTGAGTGTTTCTTCGTAGCACTGCATCACGATGCCACGAACCTGTTCGTCAATCTGTTTCGAAGTGCCCTCGGAGGTGTCACTGCGAGTCATCAGATCTCTGCCGATGAACACCTCCTGGCTTCCTCCCTCGGTTGACATCTGTCCAAGGCCGCTCATCCCGTAGCGGGTCACCATCTGCCGAGCGATTGAAGCAACCATCTGGATGTCTCCACCAGCGCCCGTGGTGACTTCTGCGTATCCGAACACCACATCTTCAGCAGCGCGACCACCAAGGGCACCCATGATCCGTGCTTTGAGCTGAGAACGGGACACCAGCATCTGCTCTTCGTCAGGGGAAAACCAGGTCAGACCCTGTGCTTGCCCTCGTGGAATCAGGGTTACTTTCTGGACGGGGTCATGGTCCTTGACAAGACTTCCGACGAGAGCGTGCCCAACCTCGTGATAAGCGATCAGTCGCTTACTGCGTCCGTCGGTCAACGGGTGACCTTCCAGTCCCGCAATGATCCGATCAACGGCATCATCAATCTCAGCAAGACTAATGGTTTCCTTGCGGCGACGGGCTGTGAGGATTGCTGCCTCATTGAGGAGGTTGGCCAGATCGGCACCCGTGAAACCAGGTGTTCTGCGTGCAATGCTTTCGAGTGAAAGATCTTCTGCGAGTTTCTTGTTGCGTGAATGCACCTTGAGAATGGACAGACGTCCCTTGATGTCAGGAGCATCGACAGTCACCTGACGATCGAAACGACCAGGACGCATCAAGGCCGAATCAAGGACATCCGGGCGGTTTGTGGCCGCAATGATGATGATTCCACTGTTGCCCTCAAAACCATCCATCTCCGTGAGCAGCTGGTTGAGTGTTTGCTCACGTTCGTCATTTCCTCCACCGATTCCAGCTCCACGCTGGCGGCCGACCGCATCAATCTCGTCGATGAAGATCAGGCAGGGACTGTTCTCTTTCGCTCGCTTGAACAAATCCCTCACTCTGCTGGCTCCGACGCCAACAAACATCTCCACGAATTCAGAACCTGAAAGCGAGAAGAACGGAACACCTGCCTCTCCAGCGATGGCCTTGGCAAGCAAGGTTTTGCCTGTGCCGGGAGGGCCAACCAACAACACACCTTTGGGAATCTGAGCTCCAACGGAGGTGAATTTCTCCGGCTGCTTCAGGAACGTCACAACCTCTTCAAGATCCTGCTTTGCTTCGTTCACCCCTGCAACGTCGTCGAACATCACACCCGTTTCAGCTTCCATTGCAAAACGGGCTTTTGTTTTCCCGAACTGCATGGCCTGACCAGGTCCGCCAGGCATGTTGTTGCCCCGTCGTGCCAGGAAAATCAGAGAACCGATCAGCAGCAGCGGGAACAGGAGATTGCCAAGAATTCCAAGAGCCGGGGGTGCGGTTTTCGGCGGATGAACATCAAAACTGATGCCCTCTGCCTTGAGCGTGTTGATCAGCTCAGGTGCCAGACCAGGCAAATCAACCCGCAATCGCTGAACTCGATTGTCGAGATCGGGATCAACAGCCTCGACCACCGCATCTCTTCCCCCGTCATAGATGTCGACCGACGTGACACGGCCCGCTTCCACATAATCAAGGAAACGGCCGTAACTCATTCTCGCTACAGCCGTGTTGCGAGGAGCCACTGTTGGCCCCCCCGGCTTCAGATTGTTCAGCGCACCACTGCCAAAAAATTGCAATGCCAGCAGCAGAGCAACAGTGATAGGGAGTCCCCAGAGAAGGATCTGCCGCCAGCGCTGATTCATGGCAATGATGAAGATCCGATGATCGTAAGAGCTTCGGGTTACAAACTGTGCAGTTGTTCTACCTAAAGACTCCGCAAAGCCGTAATCGGATCAAGCCGAGCGGCACGCCTTGCGGGAACAACACCGAAAAACAGTCCGATTGAGCCTGAAAGCCCTACGGTCAGGAGCACTGTTGGAACGCCGATGGCGGCGGGAAGAGGGGTGAAAAAGGCCACCGCCGCGATCGCTCCGTAACCGACCGCAGTTCCGATCACGCCTCCCAGGCTGGAGAGCACCAGTGATTCGACAAGAAACTGACGCAGAACATCCGAGCTGCGTGCACCGAGCGCCTTGCGTAGTCCGATCTCCTCAGTTCTCTCGCTCACCGAAACCAGCATGATGTTCATGATGCCGATCCCACCAACGAGCAGCGATACTCCTCCGATGGCACCAAGCATCAGGGTAAGGCCGCCGGTGATGGTTCCAACGATTGTCAGAGCATCCTGCTGAGAGCGAACAGCGAAATCGTCATCCCTGAGGATGCGGTGCCGTTGACGCAGAAGATTGGAGATCTGGAACTTTGCTGCACTTGTGCTGTTCTCATCTCTTGCTTCAGCACTGATGAAACTGAGGCTGACGCCGTAGGTGGGGTCGCGCCCTGTCAGGCGGCTGACCATCGTGCTGAGTGGGATATAAGCGTTTTCATCCTGATTGGATCCGAACACAGCCCCTTTGGGAGCCATCACACCGATCACGCTGAAACTCTGGTCTTTGATTCGCAGGGAACTGCCGATTGCTCCACCGCCAGGAAAGAGCTTGTCGCGCAGATCAGGACCGATCACCACCACGGTTCGTGCTGCCTGGACGTCCTGTTCGCTGATGAAACGGCCCCGGCCCACTTCAAAACTTCTGACCGGCAGAAACTCAGGAGTCACACCGAAGATGGCGGCGGTGCTGCTTCTCGCACCTGACTGCACCACTTCATTGGCATTGATCTGGGGCGCCACCCGCTTGACGCTGGGAACCTGTTGGGCAATCGCCTCAGCGTCCTCCAGCACCAGAGTGCGTGGAAAAGCCACGCCCTGACGCCTTGTGTCGTTGCTGCCCGGCACCACGAACAGCACATTGGCTCCCAGGTTGCTCAACTGACTTTCAGCAAGATTCTGGGCACCACGTCCCACGCCGACTAGCGTGATCACGGATGCATTGCCGATCACAATTCCGAGCATCGTCAACAGGCTGCGCAACCTGTTGGCCTTCAGGGTGTTGAGGGCCATGCCGACGGTTTCGGCGATGGGCAGATTGCTCGCCATGGATGACTGATCAGGCTTAGAGCATGGTGTCGAGTTTCACCGCCATGTTGCTGCCGGTTCCTCGATGTACAGCTCCCTCCTTGACGAGCAGAGTCACCACCTCACCGTCCAGCAGATCACGGGTGGCATTGGCGACTCCAGCAATCACGGGGATGCCGAGACGCTGAGCGATCACGGCGGCATGAGAGCTTTCGGCCGGCGTTTCAGTGATCACCGCCGCGGCGTCTCTGATGGCATCGAGATAGTCGGCGTCGGTATCCATGGCCACGAGGACTTCCCCGGGCTCGATCTTGGCGCAGTCGCTTGCGCAGGTTGCGATGCGCACTTTTCCGCTGATCGAACCGTTGCCGAAGCCTGTTCCACGTCCAAGCACAGCACTCACGATGCCCACCTTGATCAGATCGGTCGAGCCGCTGACGCCTGCCAGGGTGCCTGCTGTCTGAACACAGAGGTCGCCGTCCTTCAGCACGCCGAGCTCCTGAGCAACGCCCATGGCGAGCGTGAAGGTTGCGGTTGTGCTCTGCTGCGTTTCGATCAACAGGGGCGTCACGCCCCAGACAAGCTGAAGTTTTCTGGCAACTGATACCTCAGAAGTGACGGCAAGGATCGGGGTGGATGGACGGAATTTGCTGACGTTGTGAGCCGTCGCACCGCTTTTGGTGAGCGGCAGAATTGCAGCAGCGTTGAGCTGCCTGGCAATGCTGCTGACTGCGCCACTGATGGCATTGGGAATGGTGCTTGGCAGATGCGTGTCGATCGGCCGCTGCGGGTAGTCCCTTTCAATACGCCGGGCAATCGTGGCCATCGTTTCGACGGCTTCCACCGGAAAATCCCCTACAGCAGTCTCGTTGGAGAGCATCACAGCATCCGTGCCATCGAGAATGGCGTTCGCCACATCGCTGACTTCGGCCCTCGTTGGACGAGGGCTTGAGGCCATGGAATCCAGCATCTGGGTGGCCGTAATGATCGGAATGCCAAGGCTGTTGGCCTTATGGATCAGATCCTTCTGCAGCAGAGGCACCTCCTCGGCTGGCATTTCCACGCCGAGATCACCTCTAGCCACCATCACGCCGTCGCAGAGGGGAAGAATGGCGTCGATCTGATCGATGGCTTCAAATTTCTCGATCTTGGCGACCACCGGAGTCGAGAAGCCATGTTTTCTGATCAGTTCACGAATTTCCTGCATGTCCGAGGGATTGCGCACGAAACTCAGTGCGACCCAGTCGACTCCCTGCTGCAGGCCGAACGCAAGATCTTGACGGTCCTTGGTGGTAAGAGCTCTCACCGAAAGCTGCACATCAGGAAAATTGACGCCCTTGTTGTTGGACAGCACTCCACCAACGGTCACAAGGCAGTGAAGGGTCTGGTCAGCTTCATCAACGCGGTCGACTTTCATCTCGACCCGACCATCGTCGAGAAGGATGCGACTGCCTGCGGTGACCTCCTCCGCCAGCCTGTCGTAGGTGACCGTGGCAACGGTCTGGTTGCAGCGAACCTGCTTGGAGGTGAGAGCGAAGTGATCCCCCTTGCCCAGGGTGATCGGACCTTCCTCGAAGCGGCCCAATCGAATCTTCGGCCCTTGAAGATCCTGAAGGATGCCGATGTGAACGCCTAGCTCATGGGCCACCTGACGAATGGTGGCGATGCGAGTGGCGTGCTCGGAGTGGTCTCCGTGCGAAAAGTTCAGACGAAATGTCGTGGCGCCTGCTTGAACAAGGTCTCGAATGCGTTCGGGACTCTCTGTGGCTGGGCCGATCGTGGCGACGATCTTGGTTCTACGTGTCAGATCGAGCTCGGCCATCCTTGGCGCCGGAAACCAGCGGAATCTACCGTCATGCCCTCAACCCACCGATGACCCTCCATGCTGCTCAACGACTACCAACTTGAATCGCGCAGTACGGCTTGCTACCCCAATGCCGGTGAGAATCTCATCTACCCAACCCTGGGCCTGACCGGTGAGGCCGGGGAGGTTGCCGACAAAGTCAAGAAACTGATTCGTGACCGTGGCGGCGTTGTTGACGAGCACTTCCGTGAGGATGTGGCTCTGGAACTGGGAGACGTGCTCTGGTATTTGGCGCAACTGGCCACGGAACTTGGGCTCAGCCTCGAGGAGGTTGCCTCAGCAAACCTCAGCAAACTCAAAAGCAGATCTCAGCGGGGAACTCTCCAGGGCGAAGGCGATCACCGTTGATCAGCAAGTGATTTGCAATCAGCCGTACATGCCGAAGCCGCCTGCGAAGGCGAAGCTGGCAGACATCAGCAACTGCTGCATCAAGCTCAGGGCGATAAAGGCCAGAATCGCTGAGAGATCCAGTCCACCGAGAGGAGGGATCAATCCCCGGAACGCATTCAGATAGGGATCGGTGATCGAACTCACGGTGCTGAGCACAGGATTTGCCCAGTCGAGATTGGGGAACCAGCTCAGAAGTACACGCACAATCAACACCAGCGAATAAATCTGAAGTGTCTGGGCGAGAACCTGAAGGACTGTGGACACAAGCTCGGTTGCCATGGATATCGCGGGATTAATGGAACTCTATGCAGCCTGGGACGGTTCGGAGCCACCGCCAAGGTCCGGGAGGACCGAGAAGGTTCTGTGGAACTTCTCGGACAAGGTGATCCAGTAGGAGCGACCTTCACTCTGACGCTTGCGTTCGATGAAGTTCTGGTTCACGAGCTCCTTGATGTGGTCGTAGGCCCCCGAACCTCTGAGATCCACAAGGTCGGATTGGAGAATTCTTTTTTTCAGTGCAACCGTGGCAAGGGTTCTGAGTGTGGCTGTGGAGAGGTTCACCGGAAGCAGATCGCGCACCAGTTCTCCCAGGCCAGGACGTAACTGCAGGCTGTAACGACTGTTGCTCTGATTGATTTCCAGAGAGGTGTCCCGTTGGGCATAGCCCGCAATCAGGATCAGCATTCCCTGCTCGGTCTCCGCTTCGGACAGACCCACCAATGAAGACAGTTCCTGCAGCGTGACTGGCCGACCTTTCAGGTAGAGGATCGCCTCAAGACGAGCGGGGAGTGACACCATCGACGCAGCGTCCTGCGTGTTGTGACTGCGTTGTTGGTCGCTTCCCTGGTCCAAACCGGCTTCCATTGATCCGACAGGCCAACGTAACGCTCATCTCAGGGAGTGCCATCGGGACCAAGAAAAATCCTGTAGGCGGGATTGGATGTTTCTTCCCAGCTCGGATAACCCAGGTCTTTCAGGACCGCCTGCCATGACTCGAGATCATCAGGGCTGACGAGCACACCCACCACGATCCGACCGACATCGGCACCATGGTTGCGATAGTGAAAAATGCTGATGCTCCAGTTGGAGTGGAGCGCATTCACAAACCGCATCAGTGCACCGGGCCGTTCCGGGAACTCGAAGCGGTAGAGCAGCTCCTGAGTTGGCTCCTGTGACTTCAGCGGCAAACGACCTCCCACCATGTGACGCAGATGGACCTTGGCCAGTTCGTCGTCACTGAGGTCCAGGCATTCATATCCATTGCTGCGCAGGGAGGCCAGCAGATCAGAACGATCCTGGAGGTCCCTGACCTGAACACCCATGAAGATGTGCGCCTGATCGCCGGCACCCATCCGATAGCTGAACTCCGTGAGGCTGCGCTTCTGAAGGAGTTCTGACAGTTTGCGCAGGCTGCCGGGCTGTTCCGGAATTTCAACCGCAAGCATGGCCTCACGCTCTTCGCCGAGCTCTGCGCGTTCCGCAACAAAGCGCAGACGGTTGAAGTTCATGTTGGCGCCGCAGGCGATCGCCACGAGCTGCTTGTTGTTGAGTTGCCGCCTCGTGACGTCAGCCTTCAGCCCTGCAACGGCCAGAGCACCTGCCGGTTCGAGGATGGATCGAGTGTCTTCAAAGACATCCTTGATCGAGGCGCAGATCTCATCCGTGCTCACCGTGACGATGGAATCCACATAGCTCTGAGCCAGTCGGAAGGTGTGTTCTCCCACCTCTCGAACAGCCACCCCATCGGCGAACAATCCCACTTGAGGCAGACGGATTCTTTCACCTGCCTCAAGCGACAGGGTCATCGCGGCGGCGTCATGGGGTTCAACACCAATCACCTCTATCTCAGGCCAGAGGCTTTTGACATAGGCAGCAACCCCACCGATCAGACCACCTCCGCCGATCGCTACATAGATCGCGTCCGGACGCTGGTGGCACTGGCGCAGGATTTCCATCCCAACCGTTCCCTGACCGGCGATCACCTCCGGATCATCAAATGGATGGATGAAACAGAGGCCCTCCTGTTCGCTTCGTCTGCGGGCCTCCGCATAGGCCTCGTCGTAGGTCTCTCCGTGAAGGATCACCTCTCCACCGAGCTGACGAACCGCTTCTACCTTCACGCTGGGAGTGGTGACTGGCATCACGATCACGGCTCTGCAGCTCAGATGAGCTGCGCTGAGAGCAACGCCCTGGGCATGATTGCCAGCACTCGAGGCGATCACACCCCGTGAACGTTCGTCGTCCGACAACTGAGCCATGCGGTTGTACGCACCGCGCAGCTTGAAGGAAAAGACCGGTTGCAGATCCTCGCGTTTGAGCCACACATGATTGTTCAGACGCCGGCTGAGATTGGTCGCTGACTCGAGCGGGCTCTCGCGGGCGACGTCGTAAACCCTCGCGCGCAGGATCCTTTGCAGGTAATCATCCATCGAGTCAGTCTGACAACCGAGGGCTTTCGCGGGTGGCAGGTGGGCCCCGTAGATTGACTTGATCTGCCGGGAGGCTCATGCAACTGAGCGATCTATCGCATCCCAATCAGTTGCATGGTCTGTCAGTGACGGAACTGGAGGATGTTGCCGCTCAGATTCGCCAGCGTCACCTGGAAGTGGTGTCCAACAGCGGCGGCCACCTCGGTCCAGGTCTCGGGGTTGTTGAACTCACGCTTGCGCTCTATCAGACCCTTGATCTGGATCGTGACCGGGTTGTCTGGGATGTAGGCCACCAGGCTTACCCACACAAACTGATCACAGGTCGCTACTCCGATTTCGACTCCCTGAGACAGAAGGGCGGAGTGGCCGGTTATCTCAAACGCTGTGAGAGCAGATTTGATCATTTCGGTGCCGGTCATGCCAGCACATCCATTTCAGCGGCACTTGGGATGGCCATGGCACGGGATCGGCTCGGCCAGGATCACAAATGTGTTGCGGTGATTGGTGACGGAGCGCTCACCGGCGGCATGGCTCTTGAGGCCATCAATCATGCGGGCCACATGCCCAACACCCCTCTGCTGGTGGTGCTTAATGACAATGACATGTCCATATCCCCGCCAGTTGGAGCCCTCTCCAGTCATCTGAATCGGATGCGGCTCAGCCCTCCTTTGCAGTTTCTTTCCGGAAGTGTTGAAGAAAGCATGCGTCATCTCCCTTTCATGGGTGGTGATCTTCCCGCTGAGCTCAATCGACTCAAGGGCAGCATGCGCCGCCTGGCGGTGCCGAAGGTCGGTGCGGTGTTCGAAGAACTCGGCTTCACCTACATGGGACCCGTGGATGGTCATGACATCGCTGAGATGACGAAAACATTCCAGGATGCCCATCGGGTAGGTGGTCCGGTGCTGGTCCATGTGCTCACCACCAAGGGCAAGGGATATCCCTATGCGGAGGCTGATCAGGTTGGCTATCACGCTCAGTCGGCTTTTGACCTCAACACAGGCAAGGCCCGCCCAAGCAAAACTCCCAAACCGCCCAGCTACAGCAAGGTATTCGGTCAGACGCTCGTCAAAATCTGCGAACAGAATCCCCGCGTTGTCGGAATCACAGCAGCAATGGCCACCGGCACCGGTCTCGACCTGCTGCAGAAGGCTCTACCTGACCAGTACATCGATGTAGGTATCGCTGAGCAACATGCGGTGACCCTGGCCGCTGGCATGGCATCGGATGGTCTTCGTCCTGTGGTGGCCATCTACAGCACATTTCTGCAAAGGGCCTACGACCAGTTGATCCACGATGTTGGGATTCAGAAACTGCCGGTCACATTCGTGCTTGATCGCGCTGGCGTGGTGGGTGCCGATGGGCCAACACACCAAGGCCAGTACGACATCAGTTATATGCGTTCCATCCCCAATTTCACGGTGATGGCACCCAAGGATGAAGCTGAACTCCAACGGATGCTGGTCAGCTCTCTGAGGCATGAAGGGCCTTGCGCCATCCGGATTCCCAGAGGTCCCGGTGAAGGAGTTCCCCTCATGGAGGAAGGATGGGAACCTCTTGCGATCGGTTGTGGTGAGCTTTTGCGTTCAGGAGAGGATCTCCTGATCGTGGCCTATGGCGCCATGAACGCAAAAGCGATGGCGACAGCTGAAATCCTCGCTGCTCAGGGAATTCAGTCCACGGTGGTCAATGCCCGTTTTCTCAGACCGCTCGACACGGCGCTGCTGCATCCATTGGTCAGGACCATCGGTCGTGTCGTGACCATGGAGGAAGGCTCCCTTGAAGGCGGTTTCGGTTCCGCAGTGATTGAGTCGCTTCAGGACGCTGATCTGCATCGTCCTGTCCTGAGACTGGGAATTCCTGATGTCCTTGTGGACCACGCCACGCCACAACAGAGTTTTGAAACGCTTGGCCTTCTCCCTGATCAGATGGCCGCAAGGATCAGTGAGAGATTCAACCTGGTCGGTGTCCCGATTCAGACTGCCTCTGAATCGAGTGTGGAAGTGCCTTCAATTCGCAGCTGATGAAAAAAGGTGGCTGAGCCACCTTTCAACGTTGTTTTCGGCTCAATGGTGTTTCAAAGAACTCCCCGGGTTGCCAGACCGAGAATGGCCCCCATGCCAATGACGTGTCCCAGACTTGTCGTGGCAAGGAGAGAAGCATGGCTCATGCCACCGAAAAATGATGGGTTGGGCAGCTGAGCTCCCTCGTTGGGGTATTTGATCGCAGCCTTGCCGATGACAATGGCGATCACATTGCAGACAATCATCACCAGCCCCACTTTCGGAGACCAGGTAAGCGTTGCTGGAGCAATGGCCAGAAGTGGAGCGAGCATGAAGATCAGAGGCAACGATTTATCTTCCAGCTTTTAGGCACGCACGCCTAATTCTTGTAAAAGTTGTTCATCGCAGTGCTTTTTGATACCCGATCAGTCCTGCCACGATCACGGCGTTGCTGAGCGTCAGAAATGCCTCGGCTCCACCATGAAGAGCATCAACGGCCACCAGTTCAGTTCCAAATCGCAGATCAGCAACGACAGCTGCTGCAATGGTGACTCCAACAAACAGCAGCGTGAGTTGAAAGCCACGACGGCTGAGAGCGGGAAGCAGCCGACGCTGTCCCAGGTAATAGAGAAAAACCAGATATGGAAACAGCGAGAGTGCGAACAACGGTGATGGATCGAAGTCAGGCATCAGGCTTGTTCCTCCAATTCTGTTGGCGGCTTGATTGACCATGCGGCCCAGGCCAGCGTGGCGTTGCCGAGCAGGGTGAATGATGCCTGGAGCGTGACCAGCCAGCGCAATTGTTCAGCGTTGTCGTAAATGTGCCAGGTGCAGGCTGCCATTGCACTGACCAGCGCAGGAAGCATCGCCCAGGCGATGCGCTGAGTCGAAACGTTCTGTCCATCCGGTTTGTATTGATGAATCAGCACGATGGCCATCAGCCATTCAGCCACTGACGCCCAATGAATCCACCACGTCCCCAGGGATAGTGCGTGCATGTCATTTCAATGGCGTCATTCACCGTAACGGTTGGAGACTTGGATAATGGGTCGATCAACTCTTGTTTGCTGGTGAAGGCACTGCGCAGTGGGCGGAAGTTGAGGGTGATGCTCTGTGGTTATTACGGCGAGCACAATCTCGGTGACGATGCTTTGCTTCAGGTGCTGGTGTCGCAGATCCCTTCCGATTGGGAACCTGTCGTGACAGCAAGGGATTCAGAGGCCGTACAGGCGTTGGTTCCCGGGGTATCAAGCGTGAATCGGCGATCACTTTCAGACACCATTCGAGGCCTGGATCAGGTGAATGCGCTGGTTCTTGGCGGCGGCAGTTTGCTGCAGGACGGAACCAGCTTCAAAAGCCTTGTTTACTATCTCGTTCTTCTCTGGAGTGCCCGTTTCAAACGTGTGCCGATATTGCTTTGGGGTCAGGGGCTGGGTCCACTTCAACATCGGCTGAGTCGTGTTTTGGTCAAACACACACTTTCTGGAGTCAGGGCTGTGTCATGGCGAGATCCCAGCTCCATTGGTCTGGCTGAGCGTTGGGGACTCAAGATTCCAATGCTGATGGGACCTGATCCGGTGTGGCGTCATCCCTCGCCACCCTGGACAGGCGGAACCCGGCTGATCCTCTGTTGGAGACCTACTCCGCTGTTGAACAGCAAGAAGTGGGGTGTTCTTCTGGAAGCCGTCGATCGATTGAGTGCCAATGACTGTTCTGAGGTGATCTGGCTGGCTTTTCACACTGAGCAGGACGCATCATTGTGGGATGACCTGCGAAATCGTGATCTGATCCCTGAAGGTTTGGATCGGCGATCCGTTCAGATGCAGGCAGAGTCTCTGGAACAGGTTCAGTCACTGTTCAGTGAATCTGCACTGGTTATCGCAATGCGTCTGCATGCCTTGATCCTGGCTGCAACGGCGGGTTGTCCAACTGCGGCACTGAGTTATGACCCAAAAGTGAAGGCAGCGGCGCAACTCGCAGCCTTGCCATGGGTGGATCTGAACGACGCACTTGATGTCGACCGGTTGAGCCGTCAATGGCAATCTGTCATGACGGCCGACCGCAGTGACTCAGACATTGAGCAGTTGAAGCGTGACGCACAGCTGCATGAGGAGATGCTCGTTGAGGAGCTCCAAAAATTATCGGCGTGATCGAAGTCCTGTATCAGCGTCGAAGAGAATTTCGTCCTCAGCCCGCCAGGTCAACCTGATCTGTGCGGGTATCCCCTGGTCGGGTGATGTCATCATCCGAATCACGCCTTGCTGAGTCTCCAGAAACAGCAACTGGGAATTTCCCAGCCATTCCCTTGACTGCAGTTTGCCTGATAATCCCTCATCAGAAAAACGAATGGACTCCGGTCTCACGGCGCGAATAGATCCAGAGTCACCCTTCAGGCAGTTGATTTGCGGCCGACCGATGAATCGAGCAACAAAAAGACTTTCAGGATTGTGATAAAGGTTGTATGGAGTATCGATCTGTTCAATCCTTCCCTCATGGAGAACAGCAATTCGCTGTGCCATCGCCATGGCTTCATGTTGGTCATGGGTGACATAGATGGTCGGTTTACGTTGCTCCAGAACAAGCCTTCGAAGTTCTGGACGAATATCTTCCCTCAATTGTGCGTCAAGATTGCTCATCGGTTCGTCGAGAAGATAAACCTCAGGGTCCCTGAGCAGTGCGCGAGCTAGAGCCACTCTTTGGCGTTGACCACCTGAGAGTTCAGCAGGACGGTTGTCTGCACGATTCCAGAGTTGGACCAGATCGAGAATCCCCTTGATCTTGAATCGTCTTTCTGGCTTTGGAACGCCACGCACCCGAAGTCCGAGTTCAAGGTTCTCAAAAACAGTTAGGTGTGGAAGCAGTGCATAACTTTGAAACACCATCCCAACACTTCGTTCAGAAGGTGAAAGGGATGTGATGTCACGACCACGGATATGAATGGAACCAGCACTGACAGGATCAAGCCCTGCGATCAGCCGCAATGTTGTGCTCTTGCCGCAACCACTTGGCCCAACCAGGGCAAGGCATTCATTGTCAGCAACAGTCAGGTAGATATTTTCAACAATCCATTGCTTGTTGATATTTCGCCCTACATTTTCGAGTTCAAGCGTCATCCCTTAACAGCTCCAGTGGTTAAACCCGAAACAATTGGTTTCTGGAAAACCATGACCAAGAGAATAAGAGGAATTGAACCTATCACTGTGGCTGCTGCGTAAGGACCGTAGGGAACCGAATGAATTGAGGAGCCAGCAATTCTTGCCATTGCAACAGGAAGAGTCAGTTTGCCTGAGTCGCTGATCCATGTGAGGGCAATTGGATATTCGTTCCATGAAAAAAGGAATACAAGAATTGCTGTACTTGCAATTGCCGGTGAGATGAGTGGGAGCAGAATCCATCGAAACCTCTGCACCACGCTTAAACCTTCAACTCTGGCAGCATCTTCAAGTTCTGCAGGAAGATCAGAAAAGGCATTTGTCAATAAAAGAATTGCCAATGGCTGGGATAATGCTGCGTAGGGAACAGCCAGTGCAATCAGACTGTTCCCCAGTTGCAGATAGCGCGCGATTTCAAGCAATGCAAGAAAAAGAAGAACATAGGGAAAAAGTGCGCAGCCAATCAAGAAGAATTTGATGACAAGTGAACTTCGTCGCCCCATTTTGCTTAAACTGTAGCTTGAGGGGATTGCTAATAAAAGGGTTAGAAATGTAGAAAGTCCTCCTACGAACAAGCTGTTCAACAAATAGCGAATGAACGGTGGGTTGCTGTTCAGAACACTCTGATAATGATCAAGTGTCCAGCGTTGATTCAGTGAAGCAAACGGTGTGACCAGTGCCTGATCAGTACAGAACGATGTGTAAAGCTGCCAAGTCAAAGGAGCCAGTGACCAGACCAGTAGAGCGAGAATCAGGAACCGTGTTGCTTTCATCTTGCTAGGGATTGCTGAGACCTGTTTCGCGCTGTTGTGACCACAAGCCAAGTAATGAGAATCAGTGAGCTGAGGATCACAAAGCTTCCGATCATGATGGTGGCGCTGTAGCCAAAGTCGAGAAATCGCAGGGCATTCCAATAGGCGTAGAGAGCGATGCTCTCCGTACTGCTGGCGGGACCGCCTCCAGTCATCACCTGCACAAGATCAAACACTCCGAATGCCTGAGCAAGACGGAACATCAAGGCAAGGCCGAGGTAGGGAAGCAACAGGGGGATTGTGATGCGTCGAAGGCAAATCCAGGAACCTGCCCCTTCCAGCTTTGCCGCTTCGTAGAGATCAGAAGGTATGGTCTGCAGGCCCGCAAGCAGAATCAGTGCCACAAAAGGAGTTGTTTTCCAGATATCGGCGTAGACGGTGGTGATCCATGCGATGGATGGTTCTCCCAGAGCATTGAGCGATTGACCCAGCCACGATTGCGTCAGTCGATCAATAGGGCCGTAGGGAGTATTGAAGATCCATCTCCACCCAAGCGCCATCACTGTTGTGGGCAAAGCCCATGGAATCAAAGCTGATGACCTGATCAATGCCCGCTTGCGCATGGGCTGATGCAGGATCAAGGCGATAACCAAACCGAGCACGATTTCAGCGGTCACTGAGACCACTGAAAACCGTAGGGTCTGGAAGAGGTCCTGCAGGTAACGGGTGTCATGGATGAATCGCTGCCAGTTGGCCCCCTGATTCGGGATCGCCACAAGACCCGTCATCACGGAATCTGCATGGAAACTGAGCCATGTGTAGCGAAACAGAGGTAGAGCAAAAACCGCTACGAGAAACAGCAGAGATGGAATCAGCAGAATCAGCAACGGCATCAGGGAGACTCTCCTGCGGCTTCGAGCACCTGAGCTGTGGATCGTTCCGCTTGTTGCATCGCCTCCACAGGAGTTGTCATACCTGTCAATGAGCTGCTCAGCTTTCGCTGTAATACAACACTGATCTGTGCATAAAGGGGAGTTTCAGGTCTCGATCGGGCATAGGCCAGGGCTTCGCCGATGGATTGAAGGGAAGGATAATTCTCAAGGAGTTTCTGATCATTGAAGATCTCGGCCTTAGTTGGCGTATTTCCATATTTGGTATATAGATAGCGTTGAGATTCTTCGCTGGTGAGAAATTTAAAAGCTTCAACAGTCGATTCAGGATGTGCTGAACCCTTCAACAGACTTAACCCCCAGCTACCAAGTGTCGCCGCAGGTTGATGTCCCTTTTCCGCCACCATTGTTGTAATCCCGACCTTGTTCCTGACTTGACTGTCGTTTTTCTGCAATTCAGCCCATGCGTAGGGCCAGTTGCGCATGAAAGCTGCCTGACCGGATTTGAAACTCTGCAGGGCCTCAGACTCAGCGAAGTTTGTTACAGCCCGCGGACTGACACCGGTTTGAATCAGATGATTCAGCCATTCTGAAGCGTCCAGTCCTGGTGACTCGTCCAACCCGATGCGCCCTGAATCTGGTGAAAACCATTCACCACCAAAGCCGTCAATAATCTCAAGGAAGACACAACTTAGTCCCTCATATTGCTTGCCTTGCCATACATAGCCATAGGGTATTCTGCCGCCGTTCTGAAGCTTTTGACTGATGCTCTCAAGTTCCTGCGGAGTCCGTGGGGGCTCATCCATCAAGTCTGTTCGCCAGTAAAGAAGTCCGATATCTGCATTCAATGGCCATCTAAGTAGAGAGCCCTGGTAGTGATTGCCTTCATCTGCACCTTCTGCAAGAGCATTCAGATCGTCTTCATTGAAATAGTTATCAAGGGATTCAAGCCAACCTGCTTTGGCATACTTTGGTACCCACGTTACGTCCATCAACAGTCCGTCAAATGGTGTATTACCCAGGAGAAGACTGCTGATTGCCAGATCTGAGATCGCTTCAGTCTCCAGAGGCCCTTTTATCACCTCAAGATGAATTCTACCCCTATTCTTCTGGTTGAAGATCTTGACAAGTTCAGACGTTGAATCAGCGAAAGGAGCTGCCATCAATATGGAAACATTATCCGGGCGCTTTGCAAGGACAGACAGACAAAAAAGGCTACTGGAAATGAACAATATTGCTGCTGTCAATAGTATTAGTGACCGCTTTCTGATCGTGAACATCGATTTATTCCGGCAACTCAAGTGCACCCATTTGTTCATCAGCCCAGTCGGATACGGTGAAGGCTTCAACGGCTGAACTCATTTTCTCCATTCTTTCAAATTGCTCTGACGAAGGCATATCAATGGCAGAGTCAATTGCTGAGTCCATCTGTTTGTGCGAGTAAGGATTGGTCAGAATGGCCCCATCAAGAATGACTGAAGCTCCTGTGAATTCAGACAGCACGAGAACTCCGGATTTGCCTTTTCTTGCAGCTGCATATTCCTTGGCAACAAGATTGAGTCCGTCTCGCAGTGGAGTGATCCAGCAGATATCTGCCTGCGAAAACCAAGCCACCATTTCTTCATAAGGAATCCTGCGAGTTGAAAATCGAATTGGAACCCAATCAATTTTGCTGAATCGACCGTTGATTCGTCCAGCTGTTTCTTCAATGAGTCGTTGCGTATCCTCATAGATTTTCATCCCTGAGGCTGCAGCAACGCATGCCAGCATCAATACAACCTTCCCGTGTAGGTCATGTCGCCGCTCAAGAAGTCTTTCGAAGGCTAATAATAATTCTTCATTCCCTTTTGTGTAATCGACTCTGCTTGCTGAAAGTATAAGCTTCCTGCCTTTTTTTGTATCTTCGTCAATGCGTTCCGATAATTGAAGAATTTCAGAATCTTTTGTCATGGCTTGAATCACGTCTGGAGAGGTGCCGACGGGAGATGAAAGCAGACGTACTTTTCGTCCTCTGTAGTTCAACCATGGTGTTTCAGATGGTTCGGTCAATGCAGATCCGCAACCAAGAAAGCGAAACGGAACAGCTCTTTTATCTCCTTTCTCTACACCCAGGAGGCAGTTAGCTGCTCTTGCAAAATTCTCTGTATAACGAGGAATATGAAAGCCAACAACGTCGCAGCTTAATAAACTTTCCAATATTTGTTTACGCCATGGAAGAATCGAAAAAACATCACTACTTGGAAAAGGTGTGTGATGAAAGAAAGCGATTTTCAGGTCTGAGCGTTTGCTGCGAATATACCCTGGAACAAGCCAAAGATTATAATCGTGAACCCATATGGTTGCGCCTGGCGCCGCTTCTGAGCATGCCGCATCTGCAAATCTTTGATTGACTTCTTCAAAGATTCTCCAATCAGTATTGTTAACATTAAAGAAATTCGGGAAAGTATGCAGGATCGGCCAGAAAGATTCTTTGGAGGTGACGTGATAAAAACTTGAAATTTGTTCCTGCTCAAGCGGTATTCTCCTCAGCGTGAATGAAGCTGGATTCTCCATCGCAATTCTTTCATCCTCGGCTTTGGCCAGATCGTTGACCTTACGCCAGGCAATCCAGGTTCCATTCAGCCGGTCGCGAAACAGATTTCTCAGAGTGGGAATAATTCCATTTGGACTTTTCTGATCTCTCCAAACTCTTTCACCGTTTTCATTTTTTGCTTCATCAAATGGTGTTCGATGGTAGAGAATAATAAATTTACTACTTCCTATACTTGTTTTCATTTTGACAACCTCCTGCATGGTTTGTAATGAATATCGCCATTCAGAACTTCAATGGTGTTGTTATGCGGTTAATTGACTTTGTTCTGAAACGAGTGTGTTCAAAACGTCCTCTGCATGTCCAACAGGTCTGACACCAGTCCAGCGTGCACGTAATATCCCATCTGGATCAATCAAAAATGTATGGCGCAGTGAGTAAGGAGCCATCCAGGAACCGTACTGACGACTCACCTCCCCCTCTGGGTCAGAAAGCAGAGTGAAACCGAGCCCTTCACTGCTGCAGAATGATTCATGATCATCAACGCTGTCAGCCGAAACAGCTGCAATATCGCATTTCAGAGCATTGAAGTCTTGGATTGATTCCTGAAATCCGTGAGCCTCAATTGTGCAACCTGAAGTAAAGTCTCTCGGATAAAAGTACAGAACCAACCATCGACCTGTCCAGGTGTCCAATCCCCAGTTTTTTGAAGGCCCCCCACCCAGTGTGCCTGGAAGGTTGAATTGCGGAGCCGGCTCCCCAATCTCAGGAAGCTTTCCCCCCAACGCTCTTGCTCGCGATGGAATCCACAACAGAGCTGCTGCCCCAGTGACTGTGAAGCCAAGGAAGTCTCGGCGTTTCAGCGCAAGCTGAGGCATGTCAATACCAACTCAGACTTTGGCCAGGTTGATGCCAAGAGATTTGGCGTAGGCGCCAAGACCCTTTTTCTGGATGGTCTTCAGAGCACGGGTCGTGATCCGCAGATTCACCCAGCGATTGCCTTCAGCCCACCACAGTCGACGCTGCTGCAGGTTGGCCTGTTGGAGCTTCTTGGTTCTGATATGGGAGTGGCTCACTGCCATTCCGTTGTTGGCACGCGTTCCAGTGAGCTGACACACCCGGGACATGATGACGTTCCTTTGTTTCTGTGGCCAAAAGCCAAGACAACACTTTAGCAGCCAGGCCTGGTCAGGTTCCTTTGCTCACCAGCTCCGACATCAGCTTGGCGCTGCGTGTCTGGAATCCCGCCAGCTCATTGGGTTCCAGTCCCCCAACGCCCAGGCGTGCCATGTCGTAGAGATGCAAGGCGAGCTCGGAGGCCAATCGTCTGCTGGGTGAAGCTTCTTCTGCGCCGATGAGGACCCCCCCCGAAGACAGCCTCAAGAGTCCTTCAACGAGTGGGTGACGACGGTTGATCAGCAACACATGATGGTCAGGCAATCCAGGCAACCGCTGATCCATCAGAGCCCCCATGTCGTTCATGCGACGCATCTGTTCGGGAAGCAGAATCATCGCTGGTGGTGCGTCCTCACCTCCCTTCAGTGCCTGCACCTGAATGGTGACCTTGTCATTGTTGAGAGCGTCCTTGATCAGGTTTCTGATCGTCTCACTCTGTGTTTCACCACCCTGGTCACTGATTTCCGGTTTTTCATCACGGAGACTTTCGTCAAGCTCCGCATCAACCCTCTGGAATTTGTATTGATCCTTTGTTGCTTCGAGCCAGGGCAGAAACTGACTGTCGATCACTGTTTCAGCGAAAATCACTTCAGCGTTCTGACTTTTCCAAAGTGTCAGTGCTCCTGCTTGCGCAACTTCATCAGTGCAGTAAAGAATTCTCTTTGATTGTGGATCTGAAAGCCTGTTTTGGTAAGAGGAAAGTGTCGTATATCTCTTGTCTCCTGCTTTGATGGGTTCCTGTTTTCCTTCGATTGATTCTGCGGTTGTTGCAAACAAAATCAGATCCGAAACCTGATCGGCGAATTTATCGTCTTCCATTGCACCGATCTTTACAAAAGGCGCGAGTGATTCCCAGGCTTCAGCGTATTGCTGGGGATGATCTGCTTTAAGAGTTTTAAGCCGGTCAGAAACTTTTTTCGCAACAAAATTTCCAATTGATCTGACTTTCCGATCAGTCTGGAGTGCGCTCCTGCTGACATTGAGAGGAATATCAGGGGAGTCGATCACTCCTCTTAATGGCAGCAAATATCTGGGTACGATTTCTTTGATCGAATCGCTGACAAAGACCTGATTGCAATATAAATGGATATCCCCTTTTTCCCAGTCAGCCCGTCCCACCGATTGTGGGAAGAAAAGAATTCCCTGCAATGTGTAGGGGTAATCCGTATTTAAATGAACCCAGAGCAGCGGGTCGCCCTGAAACGGATATAGATAGTGGTAAAGATCGATATAGTCTTGATCAGACATTTCCCTGGGATTTCTTCTCCATGCCGGATTTCGCTTGTTGACACTTTCTCCCTCGAGCTGAACGTCGATGGGCATGAAATCGCAGTACTGAGTGATCAGTGTGCGTAACCTTGCAGGCTCCAGATACTCCAGTTCGTCATCCATTAGGTGAAGGATGACGTCTGTACCGGCTTCTGATCGTTCGTGACTCTCCAGTTTGAATGAAGGGGATCCATCGCAAACCCAACGCACTGCTTCACTGTCGGGTCGAGCAGAACGCGTAATCAGCTCCACCTCTTTGGCGACCATGAAGCTGGAGTAAAAACCAAGCCCGAAGTGGCCAATGATTGCGTCAGACTCCTGTTTATATTTTTCCAAAAAGTCTTCAGCACTGGAGAATGCCACCTGGTTGATGTATTTTTTCACCTCTTCGGCCGTCATGCCGATTCCATTATCGCTGATTTTGATTGTCTTCGATTCTCTGTCAACAGTGATATTGATCAGACCTTCATCACCTTCTGAGCAGTCACCAGCCATCGCAGCCATGCGACGCTTGCTGATGGCATCAGTACTGTTGCTGACCAGTTCCCTCAGAAAAACTTCGTGGCCTGAATAAACGGCCTTTTTGATGATTGGGAAGATATTTTCGGTATGGATCTGAATTTGACCCTGTTCAAGCACCGACATCAGCAAGCGTGAGCTCTCTGAAAATTAATCAGGGTGGGTGCTGCAGATCAAGAGATCCCTTGGTGAGTTTCCCGTACGTCACTTCGAAGATGGCCGTTGGAGGTCCGATCGCTCTTCCGGCAGAATTGCCCCTTCTATTGGACAGATCTGCAGGCAGACACTGCAGTTGATGCAGGTTTCAAAATCAATCCAGAAATACTCAGTTCCCTTTGTGTTTCTACCGCTTCCAGGTGTGATGCAGGCCACAGGGCAGGCGTCAACGCAATCGGCTGCGCCTTCGCAAGCGTCGGTCACGATTGTATGAGCCATTCATCTGTTCAGTTCCGAAAGACTTTAGGTATCAATCCATTCCAGCCTGTCGCAGCCCGATTGTTTGAGGCGATCGAGCGCTTCGAGCTTATCTCCACAGGCACGCTGATCCAGCACGCTGATTCTGCCCTGCTGGTGGAGTTCCATCTGGCGCTCCAATGCCGACTCGAGGGTTTCTGTTGGCCCGAAACAGATCAATGCTGCTGTCTCTTCCTGCGTCGTGGTGATCTGATCTCCCGGAAGATCCCTGATGTCATCAACGCAGTAGCTGAAACCCAGCCCTGTTGCTTCCGCTCCCTCGCCGCCAAGTTTCCTGACAAGTGAGTCGTATCTTCCGCCACGGGCGATCACGACAGGCGCCGACGCTCCCTGGCAAACCAGTTGAAGAACGATGCCGTCGTACAGCTCGTAATGAGGCTGAAAAGTGGGGTCGAGCTGAAGTGTCAGTTCGGATTTCTCCGCCAATGGGTTCAGATGGTTGAACAGTCTCTGCAGCTGGTTTAGAACCTCCTGATTCGGAAACTGCGCACTGAGTGCCGCCAGGATCTCCTGCGGGTTTCCGCGTCGGTCGAGCCATCGGCCCAGATTCTGCTCCGCTTCGGGTGCTAACCCGAGCGCCTGCAGACCCAGCCGATCGTACTGACTCAGGCAGGTTCGTATCCTGTGTTTCTGCTTCTGTTCAAAGGGTTCCAGCAACAGGTCCATCAAGCTGGTGTGTCCAATCAACAGCCTGGGCTGGCTGGACCTGTTCAGATTCAGGCCTTTCAGTGATGCCATTAAAAGACTGAACAATTCAAGTTCCGATTCGACACCCAGCCCACCGAAAAGTTCCACACCGCAATGAAGGTTCTCCTCAATGCACTGGCCTCCTTCATCAGCGGATCTCGATTCAAAGACGGTTCCGCAGCTCCAGAGTCTCAGCGGTCGCTGACGTTCCAGCAATCTGGTGCAGGCTGCCCTGGCGATGGAGGCAGTCAGTTCCGGTCTCAATCCCAGCGGTTCATCGGAAACAAGTCGAACAATGTCACGACTATCGATGGCTCCACCTGCCTTGAGCGTGTCCATCCGTTCGATTCTGGGGGGAGTGACTTCCTCGTATCCCCAGAGACGAAACACTTCAGCCAAGGTTTCCCTGAGTTCCTGGTTGCGTTGAACCTGCTGAGGATTTAGATCTCTCACGCCTGAGGCGGGTTGCAGGGCCATCGCACCTGTCGCTGCTTCGATCAGGATCCCATGGCTGGGGTTTCAGCTTGCGTAGAGCTGTTCCGCCAGGGGCTCGGTATCCAGCAGTTCCTGGCGAAGTGCGGAGTGAAGTCCAGGGCCCGTCGCAAGAATCCGGCCGGATGAAACGTTGTAACTCTCGGCTCCGTAATCGCTGACTTCACCTCCTGCGATCACCACCAGTGCCGCTCCAGCTGTCAGGTCCCAGGGAGAGAGGCCTCGTTCCCAGTAGCCGTCGAGTCGTCCTGCCGCTACATAGGCCAGATCAACAGCAGCCGCACCACCGCGACGAACGCCCCGTGTTTTGTGTGTCAGTTTGCAGAACTCCGCATAGTTGTTGTCGAGACGTTCCCTTCGGTCATAGGCGAATCCTGTGACCAGGAGACTGTCTTGCAGCGATGAGCAGTTGCTGACCTGGATGCTTTGGTCGTTGAGGAATGCTCCCACATCGGGACAGCACCAGAACACTTCCTGGAGGAAAGGCACAGCAATGGCTCCCAGGATTGGAAGACCCCTCCAAAGCAACCCGATCGATGTGGCGAAAAAGGGGTAGCCGTGGGCAAAATTCGTCGTGCCGTCGAGAGGATCAACGCACCAGCTGAGCTCTGAGACGTCTCCCCGTGCACCGGATTCTTCAGCGAGAACTGAAATTTCAGGTGTGGATTCACCGAGAGCGCTGAGCACGGCCTTTTCCGCGGCAAGATCGGCATCAGTTACCAGATCTCCAGCCCTGGCTTTCTGCTGAATTGAGACGAGTCGCCCGTAATGCTGCATCAGCACTGAGCCACCAAGATCAGCCGCCTTTCTGGCGATCTGACTGAGCTCCTCAAGTCTCAGGGGCGTCAGGCCGGCGTTTGCGGCTGCAGCGCTGCAATCAAGTTGCTGCTTGGTCATTCCTTCCAGGTTTCGAGTTCCTCAAGAGGAATTTCACGTGTGACCGACCCTCTGCCGAAGTAACGGCCGAACTGCAGGTCGTAGACCTCATCCTCGTCCTGGGTTTCCGCAACAAGCGGACCGATGGCTCTTGCCACACAGAGAAGTCCATAACCTTTGGCCCTCAACTCCCTGGACAGGCCCATGGCTTCCTGCTGATCGAGCTCGCCTTGCTGAACACGTACAGCGCAGCTTGTGCAGCATCCGTTCCGACACGAAAACGGCAAGGGATCTCCCTGTTTCTCGAAGCTCTGCAGGATGTAATCACCCTCCGGCACCTCATGGGAGATCACACGCCCCTTCTGTCTCCAATGGATGGTGACCCGATGAGTCGGCCTCATTCAGTGCAGTTGGAAACGCCCTGCTACATTCTGACTTGCCAGACGAGCCCCTGGAGAGGTGGCCGAGTGGTCGAAGGCGCAGCACTGGAAATGCTGTATAGGGGCAACTCTATCGAGGGTTCGAATCCCTCCCTCTCCGTTTTTCTCCGGTCCTCTAGGACCGGTTTTTTTTTGCTCCGGTTATTTTCTCGGTCTGAATGATCGATCTGTCGAGATTGTCTGTTTCAATCAGAGCGAAACAACAATTGCTTCAAAGCTTTGACAGCTTCGGCTCAATCACCACGGAATCATCCGAATCGACCAGAGACATAATCCTGAGTTGCCTTTTGAGAGGGAGAATTGAAGATCATTTCTGTTTCGTTGAACTCCACCAGATAGCCGACTTTGCCGGAACCTCCATCCACAGCTTCAGCGTTAAAGAATGCGGTCATATCACTCACTCTCAAGGCCTGTTGCATATTGTGCGTCACAATGACGATTGTGAAACTCTTTTTTAATTCATGCATTGTTTCCTCTATCTTCAATGTTGAGATTGGATCCAGGGCTGAACAGGGTTCATCCATCAGGATCACCTCAGGCTGAATGGCAATCGTGCGTGCAATGCAGAGACGTTGTTGTTGTCCTCCTGATAGTGAGTAGCCACTCTCGTTGAGTTTGTCTTTGCACTCACCCCATACAGCCGCCTGGCGCAGAGAGCGTTCAACCAACTCATCCATATCTCCGGTATAGCCATTGATTCGTGCTCCAAAAGCGATGTTTTCGTAGATACTTTTTGGAAAAGGATTGGGTTGCTGAAATACCATCCCAATTCGCCGCCTCACTTCCACCGGATCAACCGAAGGGGCATAAAGGTCAGCTCCATCAAAGAGCACGCGACCTTTCAGAGTGCAACCTTCAATCAGATCATTCATGCGGTTCAGCGCTCTCAGAACCGTTGATTTTCCGCAACCAGAAGGGCCGATGAATGCGGTGACCTTGCCACGTGGAATGTCACAGTAAACGTTCTTGACAGCTTCCTGGCTGCCATAGCTAATTGTGGTGTTTTGAATTGACAGACAGATATCGTCTGATGCTTCGGAGCTCGTTTTGCTGGTGGAAGTCATGACTCTCGGTTGGCTTTATGGAAAGACTTGAAACAGAAGCAATGGATTGAAGATTTGAAGTTCAGTTGGCAGCAAATCGTCGTAACCATCGAGCAAAAAGATTGATCAGTAGGATGAATAGAACGAGTACAAAAGATGCAGCCCATGCGAGCTCGTTCTGTGCTTCATACGGCAGGGTTGCAAAGTTATATATCAACACTGATAGTGTTGCTATTGGGTTGAAAACTGATTCAAATCCCTGCGGCCAGAAGGGTGAGAACAAAGCTGTGAAAATCAATGGTGCTGTTTCTCCTGCTGCCCTTGCAATCGACAACACCACGCCTGTGGCAATCGGTGTGAAGGCTGAAGGAAGAGTGATTCGCAAAATAGTGACAAATTTGGATGCGCCCACTCCAAGAGCGGCGCGGCGGAGATCGTCGGGAACCAGTTTCAGCCCTTCGTCAGTGGTCTTGATGACCGTGGGCAGCATCAAAATTGATAGTGCAACTCCACCGGCAATTGCACTGTAGGAATTTCCAAAAATAATCTTTGTCTTGACAATGACGGAGTAAACAAAAACACCGGCGATGATGGATGGGACTCCTGACATAACGTTGGTCCCAAATCGTATGAACTGCGCAAAAATCCCCCCGCCTGAGTACTCAGCTAGAAAAATTCCCCCTCCAACGCCGACTGGAATGGCGATCAGGGCTGATAGAAAAGTGACAATAATGGTGCCGATCACTGCATTGCCAATGCCACCACCTTCCAGTCCTGTTGACGGTGAAGTGAACAGGCTAATGTTGAGCACTCTGCCCCCCTTGATCAGCACATAAGTCAATACTGCAACGAGTGGCAGAACAGCAATCGCTGAAAACAATCCAACCAGGGATGTGAGAATTCTGTTGAGTAAATTGCGCTTTAGGCCCTTTTTGTAGCTCAGGTCAGGAGTGTCTCTTCTCAGACTGGCTGTTGGTGAAAGTGCCATGATTCAGTACTTGAGACTGAGACGTTTGACCATCCACCGGGCCAGAAGATTCACCGCCAGGGTGAGAATCATCAGGACGAAAGCCGCATACATCAGCGACGAAACCTGACTTCCATCAGCTTCGCCAAACTGATTGGCCAGCATGGCTGAGATGGTGTTTCCAGGTGCCAGCACAGACCAGCTAAAGGTGTTCGAATTGCCGATGATCATGGTGACGGCCATCGTTTCACCCATGGCGCGTCCCAGTGCAAGCATCACGCCACCTACGATGCCTGAGATGGCAGCGGGCAGCAGCACGTTGAGAATCGCCCCCCAGCGTGTTGTGCCGATGCCGTAGGCAGCCTGACGCAGCTTCATGGGTACCTGGTTGAGTGAGTCTCTTGCGATCGCTGTGATGATCGGCAGGATCATCACAACCAGGATCAGAACCGCTGGTGCGATTCCAGGCCCCATTGGATCAGTTGAAAAGAAGGGCAACCAGCCGAGGGTCCTGTGAAGGATCTCAAGAAACGGACGAATGAACGGCTCCAACACGAAGATGGCCCAGAGACCCAGCACCACCGAAGGAATCGCCGCCAGCAGCTCCACCATCAATCCGATCAGCGTTCGGATTTTCAGAGGAATGATGTTTTCGGTGATGAAGATCGCTGTTCCCACGCCGAGAGGCACGGCAATCAGCAATGCCAGCATCGATGTCAGCAGCGTTCCGTAAATGGCTGTGAAGGCGCCGTATTCATCCTTGACGGGATTCCAGTTGGAGGTCACGAGAAATGACCAGCCATATCGGCCCATCGAATCCAGCGATCCCCAGAACACCACGATGAGAATGGCCAGCAACACCATGGCCACCACCGAGGCCAGCATGATGGCCAGAATCCTGAAGCCGCCATCCACCGATTTCTCCATCGGCGGACGTCGCCGTAAGCGATACAGCTCCAACGGCCTGGGCATTCTGTACTGAACAGACCCTTGAAACGTACCGGTCCAACGGGACCTGGATCACTAAGAGCGCGTTAACGCCCCCTGTGGGATTGCTTGTGCGGGGGGCTGGGTGAGAGCTGTTTGGGCCGTTACCGTGGGATTTCACACAGGCTTCTATGGGCCGGATCGTCGGAATCGACCTGGGTACCACCAATTCCGTCGTGGCTGTTCTTGAGGCCGGGCGGCCCGTGGTGATCGCCAATGCGGAAGGGACCCGGACGACCCCCTCTGTCTTGGGGTACACCAAAGACAATGAACTGCTGGTTGGTCAGCCGGCCAGACGTCAGCTGGTTCTCAATCCGCGCAACACCTTTTCCAATCTCAAGCGCTTTGTCGGTCGTGCCTGGGATGAGCTCGACGAAGGATCACTCACCGTTCCATACACGGTCCGTTCCAACAGTCA
This sequence comes from Synechococcus sp. MIT S9509, assembly GCF_047303035.1. Taxonomy (NCBI): domain Bacteria; kingdom Bacillati; phylum Cyanobacteriota; class Cyanophyceae; order Synechococcales; family Synechococcaceae; genus Synechococcus; species Synechococcus sp. MIT S9509. Next base: position 704,745 of record NZ_CP138940.1, read on the forward strand.
GGGCAACGTCCGTGTGGCCTGTCCGCAGACCGAGCGTGAGTATGCACCGGAAGAGCTCGTGGCCAGCATCCTGCGCAAGCTTGTGGATGACGCTTCCACCTATCTCGGAGAGGAGGTGGAATCCGCGGTGATCACCGTGCCGGCCTACTTCAACGATGCTCAGCGTCAGGCCACGCGTGATGCTGGTCGACTGGCTGGAATCAGCGTTGAACGGATTCTCAATGAACCGACCGCAGCCGCCCTCGCCTACGGCTTCGATCGCAGTGCGGTCCGCCGTGCTCTCGTTTTTGATCTCGGAGGCGGAACCTTTGATGTTTCGTTGCTGAGGATCGCCAACGGTGTCTTTGATGTCAAAGCCACCAACGGCGATACCCAGCTGGGTGGGAACGACTTCGATCAACGCATTGTTGACTGGCTTGCGGAAGCCTTTCTCAAGCAGCACGGGGTCGACCTGAGGCGTGATCGACAGGCACTCCAACGGCTCACCGAAGCTGCTGAAAAAGCCAAGCAGGAGCTCTCCGGGGTGACCTCCACACCAATTTCCCTGCCCTTCATCGCCACGGGCACAGATGGACCTCTTCACATCGAGACAACCCTGGACCGCGAAACGTTCGAAGCTTTGTGCCCCGATCTTCTCGATCGTTTGCTGGTTCCGGTTCAGACGGCACTCAGGGATTCCGGTTGGGCGGCTGAAGACATCGATGACGTGGTGCTAGTTGGCGGAAGCACCCGCATGCCGATGGTGCAGCAGTTGGTCAGAACCCTGATTCCCAATGATCCATGCCAGTCGGTCAATCCCGATGAGGTGGTCGCAGTGGGAGCTGCCGTTCAGGCGGGAATCATCACCGGCGAATTGCGCGATCTGCTTCTTAACGACGTCACACCGCTCTCGCTGGGGCTGGAAACCATCGGAGGACTGATGAAGGTGTTGATTCCGCGCAATACGCAGATTCCTGTGCGTCAGTCCGATGTGTTCAGCACCTCGGAGCCAAACCAGTCTTCAGTCGAGATTCATGTCTGGCAGGGAGAACGCCAGATGGCGGCAGACAATAAATCGCTCGGACGTTTCCGCCTTTCGGGAATTCCCCCCGCACCTCGTGGAGTGCCTCAGATTCAGGTTGCCTTTGACATCGATGCCAACGGTATTCTTCAGGTCAGCGCCACAGACCGCACAACCGGTCGCAAGCAGTCGGTCACGATTCAAGGAGGCTCAACCCTCAGCGAGGATGAAATTCAGGGTCTTCTTGCCGAAGCGGAGGCTCGTGCTGATGAAGACCGTCGCAAGCGCTCCACGATCGAGCGTCGCAATTCGGCGATGACCCTGGTTGCACAGGCGGAGCGTCGTCTTCGCGACGCAGCTCTGGAACTTGGCCCCTACGGAGCAGAACGCCAGCAGAGAGCGGTTGAGATGTCGGTTCGCGACGTCCAGGATCTTCTGCAGCAGGACGACCTTCAGGAACTTGAGATGGCCGTGAGCGGACTTCAGGAAGCGCTGTTCGGTCTGAACCGCCGGCTTACGGCTGAACGACAGAACGACAATGGTCCTCTGCAGGGTCTGAAAAGCACTCTCGGAACCCTCAAGGACGAGCTGTTCGCCGAGGACGACTGGGATGATGACCCCTGGGCATCGCCACAGTCCCGCTATGACGGACCGATGAGAGGCGGCCGAAGAGGGATTGACCCCTGGGACGATGACAACTTCCGCTGACCCGGACTACTGGTCATTGCTTGGTCTGGAGCCCGGTGCCGCTCCCGATGCTCTGAAGCTGGCTTTCCGGCGTGAGGCCAGGCGCTGGCATCCCGATCTGAACGGAAATGATCGTCATGCTGAGGAACGTTTCAAGCTCGTCAATGAGGCCTACGCCGTTCTCAGCAACCCTGACAGGCGAAAGGAATGGCAGTTGCGACAACGCGGAGGTGTCGCGGCAACTGATCCCTTCAGCACCGGCTTTCCCGATTTTGAGGACTACCTCGCTGTCGTTCTGGGTCTCGAGCGTGAACCTGTGCGGAGAGAGCAGGCGTCGAAGGATCAGGAAGAACAGGAACGGTCGTTTGACCACAGCGAGGGTTCTGATCATGCCTATGGATCTCACTGGCCTGAGGCTTCGCCGCAGCCACCTCCTCCGGTCCGCACTGATGATGATCTTGAGACGGTTGTTGATCTCACCCCTGACCAGGCTCTGCAGGGCACAACCGTGGAGCTGGAGCTGGGCGATGGCACCTTGGTGGAGGTCGGCACTCCGCCCAGGGCCGGGGATGGCTGGCGCCTACGACTTGAAGGTGTTGCCCCCGGTGGGCGTGATCACTTCCTGCATCTGCGGGTGATGACGGATGACGGCCTTCGCATCGATGGGCTTCGGGTGCATTACCGACTCGAATTGCTTCCACCGGATGCAGCGTTGGGTTGTGCCGTTGACGTGCCCACCCTTTCCGGTCCTGTGACGCTTCAGGTTCCACCGGGCTCATCCAGCGGACGTTTGCTGAGATTGCGCGGTCGTGGTCTGCGGTTCGGAGACGATTGCGGCGATCAGCTTGTGGAGATTGTGATTGTGATTCCAGCGGCGCTCGATGATGATGAACGTGCGCTTTATCAACGACTGCAGGAGCTCAGTCTCGAGCGCGCAAACGGTTTCTAAGTCGCAGTTTCGATGAGAGACTGCATCCGACGATTGATCAGCATGTTGGTTCACGTGCTCCTGTACGACGCAGGACAGGACAGCGAAGGTATCCACTCCCTTGAGCTCTCAGGTCAGACCGTGGTGCTGATGTTTGAGAACCGCGACGACGCAGATCGCTACGCCGGATTGTTGGAGGCTCAGGACTTTCCGACTCCCAGCGTTGAGGCTCTCGATCGTGAGGAGATTGAATTGTTCTGCCGTGAAGCCGGGTACGAGGCCAGATTCGTATCCGATGGGTTTGTTCCCAAGACCGATGATGAGCGCTTGATGCTTGCTCCTCCAAGTGCCAACCGCGACGTGACGAACTGGCAGGAGTCGGAGCCCGATCAATCGCAGGCTGGGGAAGCATCATCAAAAGAAAGCGATTCCGCGGTTAAGGACCTTGATGATGTGCGTCGTCGTCTCGAGGGCCTTCTCTAGGCATGGCTGACTCCCCATCCCCTGATTGCGAATCTTCCTCCCTGGTTGCTCCTTCCGGCGACCGTGGTTATCTGCTGACCGAACAGGTGAACCCTGCGAGTGCTCAGCTCGATCAGCTTTCAACCGATGAACTTGTCGGGCTGTTTATCGAAGAGGATCTCAAACCACAGCAAGCGGTCTTCGGGGCCAGAACAGCTTTGAGTCAGGCCGTCGATGCCATCGCGGAACGTCTGAAAAGAAGCGGTCGACTGTTCTATCTGGGTGCCGGGACGTCGGGCCGACTCGGTGTGCTGGATGCAGCTGAATGTCCGCCAACCTTCTGCAGCCCTCCGGAGCTCGTGCAGGGGATTCTTGCCGGGGGTGCTCCGGCTCTGTTGCGCAGTTCCGAAGGCCTTGAGGATCTTGAATCCGCGGCGGTGAATGATCTTCAGCAACGAGGCTTCAACTCGGATGACTGCCTGGTCGGTATCGCCGCAGGAGGAACGACCCCCTACGTTCGAGGTGGACTGGGCCATGCCAAGGATCTCGGTGCACTGACGATCGCCATGGCCTGTGTGCCCTCAGACCAGGCTCCTCTACCTTGCGCAATCGACATTCGATTGCTCACTGGCCCCGAGCTGCTGACAGGCTCAACGCGTCTGAAAGCAGGAACGGCAACAAAAATGGCTCTCAACATTCTCTCAACCGGAGTGATGGTGAAGCTGGGCAAGGTCTACGGCAACAGAATGGTTGATGTTGCCGCCAGCAACAGCAAGCTTGTCGACCGTTCCATCAGAATTCTCGGGGATCTTCTCGGTCTGGATCGAAAGCTTGCTCTGCTGCTTTTGGAACGCGCCCAGGGATCTGTGAAACGTGCTCTGTTAATGGGCAGCTGTGGTCTTGAAACGGATGAAGCTGATGTTCTCCTTGAAGCTCACTCAGCTGATCTCAGAGCTGCGCTGAACAGCCAGGGTCAATCTCTCCCGGTTCAGGATTGAATGCTTCCCCAGTAAGGACTGGTGAAGAGATCGAGACGCTTTCGGGTCTCTGCAGGCACTGCATCAGGAGATGTCATCAGAGCATGTTCCAGGGCGTTGTGGGCAGGAGATCCTGGCCTTTCCTCTCTGAAGCTGTCCATCAACCGTTCCAGGATCGGGCCAGTGGCGGTTGCATTGGCCTTGAGGTTGCCCACCACCATCTCCACGGTGACCGCGTCATGGTCATCGTGCCAGCAGTCGAAATCAGTCACCATGCTGAGTGAGGCGTAAGCGATTTCCGCTTCTCTGGCCAGTCGTGCTTCCGTGTGATTGGTCATGCCGATCACATCGCAACCCCAGCTGCGGTAAAGCTCGCTTTCAGCGCGGGTTGAAAAGGCGGGACCTTCCATGCAGAGATAGGTCCCGCCTCGATGAAGATGATGTCCAACGGGCATCTCGCCCGCTGCAGCTGCTGCCAGCCATTCACTCAGAGTGGGGCAGAACGGGTCTGCCAGGCTGACGTGAGCGACGCATCCATTTCCGAAAAAGGACTGAGGACGTTGCCTGGTCCGGTCGATGAACTGATGCGGAACCACCATGTCGCGCGGTCTCAGATGTTCTCTCAGCGAGCCCACGGCGGACACTGAAATCAGCCAGCGCACGCCAAGACTGCGTAGGGCCCAGACATTGGCCCGATAGGGGACCTCACTGGGCAGCAGATGGTGCTGTCGTCCATGGCGAGCCAGAAAAACCACTTCCACCCCGTTCAGGGTTCCGATCCTCAGGGCATCCGATGGACTGCCGAATGGAGTCTCGATCTGAACCTCCCGGATCGATTCAAGGCTGTTGATGGAGTAAAGACCGCTGCCACCAATCACTCCCACCCGGGCGGAATCGAGCTGTGGATCTGAGGCTGTCTGAGGCATGGAGCGGTTGAGGTCGTCCTTCACAATCATCTGCCTAGCATGGTGTTTTCGGATTGACGCCTTGACGACCGTTCTCATGTCCACGGACGCCGGCGACATCAAGCTGGAGATGTTCGAACAGGACGCTCCAAACACCGTTGCCAACTTCGTCAAGCTTGCTCGCGACGGCTTCTATGACGGACTTGCCTTCCACAGGGTGATCAACGGTTTCATGGCTCAGGGCGGATGCCCCAACAGCCGCGAGGGATCACGAGGAACTCCTGGCACCGGCGGCCCCGGTTACATGATCGATTGCGAAATCAACAGCAAAAAGCATGTACCGGGCGCGCTGTCGATGGCACATGCCGGTCGCAACACGGGCGGCAGCCAGTTCTTCATCGTTCATGAAGCCCAGCCTCATCTCGATGGTGTGCACACCGTTTTCGGCCTGACCGGCGACATGGATGTGGTGATGGCCATCAAAAACGGAACAAGGATTCAGAAGGTCACGGTTCAGGACCAGTGAATCAAGGCAGCCTGGTTTCCATCGGGGAACCAGGCGCTCCCCTCCTGCTCCTCGACGAGTGAACTGCGTTTCAGTTCCCTGCGCTCCAGCGTCTGGGGTGGGTGAGTGATCTGCTGCTCATTCACTGTGTGCAGAAGACCAAGTCGTGATGTTTCCGGCCAGGCCGCCATGGCCCTGAGTACTGCCTGAATTGAATTCAAATCAGGATCCGAGTCGTGCAGGGACCAGACAAAGCGTGGGCGTTCCCACAGTGCCAGCAGGCGAGGTCCCTGTTCAGCCTGCAGCTGAAGTCCGTTTGCTTCGCTCAGCAGTTCAACCCGATGCAGCAGGTCGGAAAGAACTCCGTCATCGGTTGAGTTGCTGTCGAGACACAGCACCCAGTGGGAACTGAATTCGATGGCATCCAGCAGATGGCCAAGCTTTTCTTTCTTGGTGGCCAGATATCTGGCATTGAAATCACCGACAGGAGGCTTCATCGGCACACGCTTCACGACTTCAAGGCCATAGCCACCGAGTCCTGCAATTTTTCTTGGGTTGTTGGTGAGCAGATTGAGCCTGTGAATCCCAAGGTCACTGAGAATCTGTGCTCCGACTCCGTAATTGCGCAAGTCAGGAGCAAATCCCAGCTTTTCGTTGGCTTCAACGGTGTCGAGTCCTCCCTCCTGGAGGCTGTAGGCCTTGAACTTGTTGATCAGACCGATGCCCCGGCCTTCCTGGCGCAGATAGACAACAACTCCTTCTCCTTCTTTTTCAATGTGCTTCATTGCCGTGTGCAGCTGGGCACGACAGTCGCAACGCATGGATCCGAAGGCATCACCTGTGAGGCATTCGGAATGCATCCGTACCAGCACGGGTTCGTTCAGATTGTTGGGGTCGCCCTTGACCAGAGCGACATGTTCACTGCCATCCAGTTCATTGGAGTATCCGATGGCCAGGAAGGAGCCGAATTCCGTTGGCAGTGAACACTGGGCCGATCGCACCACAAAACGTTCGTTATCAAGCCGGTAACGAATGAGGTCTTCGATGCTGATCAGCTTCAATCCGCGTTCACGCGCGTAGATCTTCAGTTCCGGAAGTCGTGCCATGGAGCCGTCGGGGTTCTGAATCTCACAGATCACACCGGATGGATAGAGGCCCGACATCTGGGCGAGATCAACGGCAGCCTCGGTGTGCCCTGCACGCTTGAGAACACCTCCCGGTCGAGCTCTGAGCGGGAAGATGTGACCGGGCCTGCGCAGATCCGACGGTTTGGAACCCGGTTGGATCGCCACCTGGATCGTGCGCGATCGGTCGTCTGCAGAAATCCCTGTGGACACTCCATTTTCGGGGCCGGCATCGATGCTCACGGTGAAAGCCGTCTGATTGGAGTCGGTGTTGCGATCAACCATCAGAGGCAGATCAAGCGCATCAAGGCGCTCACCCTCCATGGCAAGACAGATCAGACCACGCGCCTCAGTGGCCATGAAATTGATCTGTTCAGGCGTGGCGAACTGAGCTGCGCAGATCAGATCACCTTCGTTTTCCCGGCGTTCATCGTCCACGACCACGATGCACTCCCCATTTCTGATGGCGGCAAGTGCATCGGGAATCGAATCGAACATGGGCCAGTCCCCTCGGTATGAACAACGGAATCGGACACCATTCCAGGTGCCCTTAAAGCTTTAGCCATTATCGACGTCGGTACGATCGATTCATGTGCCGTCGCCGGAATGGGGATTCAACGGGTTGCTGTGGTGGGTGCCTCCGGGTACGGAGGTCTGCAGACCCTTCGCCTCCTGAACGCCCATCCAGCGTTTGAAATCACTTACCTGGGTGGTGAAAGATCAGCAGGTCGCTCATGGAGCGAGATCTGCCCCTTTCTTCCGCTTGGTGATGACCTCACTGTGGACAGTCCGGATCCGGATCGCATCGCCGCCGCTGCCGACTTTGCGGTGCTGAGTCTTCCCAACGGACTGGCGAGTCAGCTGGTGCCTCCTCTTCTTGACAAAGGAGTGCGGGTGGTTGATCTCTCCGCTGATTACCGCTACCGCAGCCTGGATCAATGGGCTGCGGTCTACGTCCATGAGGCCAGAACTCACCAGCGCACGGATGCTGATCTCTGTCGGAAGGCGGTTTATGGCCTTCCTGAATGGCATGGCGCTGAAATCGCCGACGCTTTGCTGGTGGCTGCTCCTGGTTGTTTCCCCACCACAAGCCTTCTGCCGTTGCTGCCATTTCTCAAGCAGGGGCTGATTGAGACCGAAGGCTTGATCATCGATGCCAAAACCGGCACCTCCGGTGGAGGTCGGGCTGCCAAGGAGCACTTACTGCTGGCCGAGGCATCCGAGTCGATCAGTCCCTACGGCGTGGTGGGACATCGCCACACATCGGAAATCGAACAGCTTGCCAGCAGCGTGGCGGGATGCCCTATCCAGATCCAGTTCACTCCCCATCTCGTTCCCATGGTCAGAGGGCTGTTGTCCACGGTTTATGCACGTTTGCGGGATCCCGGTCTCACCGCGGAAGACTGCACGACGGTTCTCGAGGCTGTGTATCGCCATCACCCCTGTGTCCGCGTGTTGCCTGTTGGCACCTATCCCGCCACAAAATGGGCCAGGCACACCAATCTGGCTCTTCTGTCTGTCCAGGTGGACGGTCGCACCGGACGTCTCGTGTTGATGAGCGCTGTGGACAATCTGATGAAGGGGCAGGCAGGCCAGGGAGTGCAGTGTCTCAACCTGATGGCGGGCCTCCCGGTGAGTGAGGGGCTACCACTGGCACCCTTCTATCCCTGAGTTCCCGCCGCTGATCTCCAGCGTTGACCCGCGAGAGCTGTTGCCCAGGGAAGCAGCTGGTGTTCCTGTTTCTGAATGCGGCGGGCAAGTTGCTCCCGGTCGTCGCCCTCAAGGATTGGAACGGCGGCCTGAGCAAGCACCGGTCCGGTATCCACATCCTTCTGCACCTCATGCACCGTGCAGCCGGCGATGGTGACTCCTGATGTCAGACACTGACCGATGGCATCCATTCCTCGGAAGGCCGGCAGCAGTGATGGATGGATGTTGATCAACCTGCCTGGAAATGCGTCGATCAGCACAGCTGTGACGATGCGCATCCAACCGGCCATCACCACAGCTTCAACACCTTCGTTTCTGAATGTGGTCACCAGGTCTTCATCCATGGCCTCTCTGCTCGCAAACTGGCGGTGATCTCTGAGTTCACAGGGAATATTCAGTCGACTGGCTCTCTGAATCGCTTCACAACCGGGGTTGTTCACCACCAGCAGATGAATCCGGGCATCCAGGTCGCCGCAGCTGATGGCGTTGTGCAGTGCTTCGAAATTCGTACCTGCTCCTGAGGCCATCACCCCCAGCCGCAAGGGTGAATCGAACCTGGGCCATGTCCCGATGGCTGGAACGATCAATGCGGAGTAGCACCCGCTGTCCATCTGGCTAGGGTCAGATTGCGCGGGCATTCCGAATCCATGTCCCATTTGTCCATCCTGCCCACATTGGTGACGGATCTCGATCTGCTTGAGTTCGCTCTACGCAGCGAAGGATTCAAGGTCTTTCGACGAGGGATCGTCAGCTCCTTCGACACTCATCATTCGGTGGACCTTGCCGCTGTTCACCCCTCCGGTCTGCAATTGGGCTGGAGACAGAGTGACGATCAGCTCCATTTCGATCTGGTGGCGGATCTGGCCGCACCTGAGGGCTCAGGACAGACCGAATCAGCTCTGCGACGTGTGCTGCGTCGTTACGCCATGAATCAGGCCATGCGGCATGCGGAGATTCTTGATGCCGAGACGGTCACAGCCGGCAGCTGATGGCCGACGTTCACGTTGCGCTCGACCTTGGTTCACCTGCGTCACAGCTTCTCTGGGTCGAGCTGCGGTGGAGTCCCACACAACCCCAGCAGACATGGACCTTGCCTGTCTGGACGCCTGGGTCCTACACCGTCAGGGATCCCTCACAGCATCTTCACAGCCTCACCGTTGAGCAGGCAGGTCAAGTCCTGGTCCCTCGTCGACGATCTCCGGAGACATGGGACCTGGAATGCCGAGTTTCAGAGCCGATCACATTGCGGTACGCGCTGGAAGCAAGGCAGCTGACAGTCCGCACCAACCACCTCGATCCCGTCTTTGCCTCTCTCTGCCTTTCAGCAGTGGTGATGTTGGTTGAGGGGCAGCGCTGGAATCCACATGCTCTAGACGTGTTGCTTCCGGCTTCCTGGTCTGTGGTCTGTCCGTTGCCACGGACCAACGGCTCCTTTCTGGCCGAGGACTTCGACCATCTTGTTGACGCTCCGGTTCATGCCGGCGAGCTCCAGGTTGAGACGTTGAACGTGAGAAAGGTGGCCCATGAACTGGTCTTGATCGGCACTCCACCGTCGGGCTGGTCGAAAACCTTGCCGCAGGAGATTGAAGCGATCTGTTCGTCCGTCTGCGATCTGATGGATTCGGACCCACCTTCTCGAGAGCCTTATCAGCTTGTGTTGCAATTGCTGGATCAGGGCTACGGAGGGCTGGAGCACGACAACTCCTCGGTCATGCAGTTCCCCTGGACGCGGCTGCTCGAAGAGGGGGGAACCCGCAGTTTGCTTCAGCTGATCGGCCATGAATATCTTCATCAGTGGAACGTCAGACGACTCCGTCCGAGTGAATACGTTCCCTATCGCTATGACCGGCCTGTGATCAGTGAGGGGCTCTGGTTCGCTGAAGGCATCACCAGTTATTTCGATCTGGCTTTGCCTCTGCTTTCCGGTTTTTCCAGCCGTCTGGATCTTCTCGAGGATCTTGCTGCCGATCTCTCCCATGTGCTGTTGAATCCCGGTACGGGCATCCAGTCCCTCGCCGACAGTTCAAGGGAGGCCTGGGTTCGCCTGTATAAACAATCTCCCGCCAACGCTCGCAGCCAGATCAGCTACTACCGGCTTGGCACCGCATTGGCCTTCTGTCTTGATGTGCGCCTGCGGCAGGTCGGGGGATCACTGGCTGAAACGCTGCGTCTGCTCTGGAACCAACTGGGCGTCAGCGGAAGGGGTTACACGCGTGTTGCCTTGATGGAAGCCATCGGAGCCAGTTCAGCTCAACTGGCCGCACAACTGCCCGACTGGCTGGATGACTGCGGCTCGATACCGATTGAGCCCTGCCTGAACGCACTGGGTCTCGAGCTTGAGCCGGTGATGGCGGCTCATCCCGATGCTGGGTGGACGTTGCGTGAAGGAGATGGAAGTGTGTGGATCGATCGCACGACCTCCTCCGGGCCCGCTGAGTCAGCAGGTCTGGTTGCCGGCGATGAGCTGATGGCAATCAGAAACTGGCGCTGCCGGACTCTGAAACGAAGCCAACAGCTGCTGCAGGGTTCTGATCATTGTCAGGTGATCTACAGCCGTCGTGGACGGATCGCCAACACGCAGCTATCCCTTAAAAAGGCCGGGGTGGAACGTCACCGATTGGCCTGGGACCCTGGTGCACCCAGGGAGGCTCGTTTGCTCCGCGATCAATGGTTCCAGATCATCTGAACCGTGTCTGGCTGAAGGCTCGTGATCGGCTGCGCCGTCCGGGAGCTGGAATTCTGCTGGGGACAACCTCTACGCTGTTGCTTGTTCTGTCGCTCGTCGGCTTCACAGCGGAGAAGTCGACTGAACAGGACGCCCGTAAGCCTTCCCTGCTCGATCTGCTGGATGAAGTCGCTCGCGACGCCGAGCAGAAAGAGGCTCCTCCAGGACTGCCGCCGGAGGTTCCAAAAGCTGCTTCCTGGTCTTCACCTCTGGCCCGGCAATGTTCCGGAATTGATCAGTCGATGCGCAAGCGGCTGCTTTCGAAACGGCGCAAACTCGCTCAGCTTCGTCAATCAATCCCAGCCGATCCCACCAACTATGGAGACCGGTTCCGCAGCAATCCCTGGGGTCAGGCCATCGATCCCGCTCCACGGGTTGTGGTTCTGCATGAAACGGTCTATTCCCTCACTTCAGCGCTGAACACATTTCTCACACCCCATCCCCGTGATGAGGATCAGGTCAGTTACCACACTCTGGTTGGCCTGGATGGATCGATCGTTGATGTTGTCGACCCTCTTAAGAGGGCCTATGGCGCCGGATATTCGGCGTTCCTCGGAGAGTGGGCCGTCACCAACTCCGAGTTTGATGGTTCTGTCAACAATTTTGCTCTCCATCTCAGTCTGGAAACGCCGGATGATGGGCAGGGTCGCACCGGCAACCACAGCGGCTACACAGCCGCTCAGTACGACGCCCTTGCTCTGGTTCTTGATGGCTGGCTGGAACGTTTTGAAATTGATCCTGCTGCGATCACCACGCATCGTCATGTGGATCTTGGCGGTGCAAGGGCTGATCCCCGGAGTTTCTCCTGGTCCGATCTGCAGCAGCGGCTCGCTGCTCTAGGAACGATGTGCCACTCGTAGTCACGAGTGATTCCTGCTCAGATCAAAGGAAGCGGCTTTGGGCGGATTCTTGAGTAGATCAGCCCGTGCAGTGCCGGGTCCTGCATGTAGCGCAGGACCCTGGCGGGGTAGTCAAGTTTGCCGTTATGCAGGTAAGCAAGGGTGGCGATCGCTTTGGCGTCGACGTAGGAACGACTGGCAATCAGGATGGAATCACGCTCCAGTCCAAGCTCCCCTTTCAAGCGTGAGAGCTTCGCCGCAAGCAGTTCAATGTTGGCATCGGGATCCATCAGCAGGTCCCGGGCGGCAGCGATCTGCTGATAGGTGGGATCAGCAGGCAATCGACCTTGATGAATCAGCTCACTGATTCCCAGTTGTGCAGGGCCATGGGTCTCCACGAGTCCTGAATGCACGACGAAAGGAAGGTCCTCCCCCGGTTTCGAGTGCTGAATTTCGTCGAACAGGATGGCCGTGATCAGCATCGGATTGATCCGGTGGCGAGCGGCTTCCCTCTGGATTGAGGGTTTCAGCCTGTTGAGTCTTGACAGGGTGTTGGCACGCAGAGGCTGGAATTGATCGACCCCCCTGGTGAACAGCTGGGCCAGTTGGGTCTGGGGACCATGAACACCGAATCGGCGTTGAAGCAGTTCAAGCTCTTCCGCGCTGAAATCGGTTGGGTCAGGGTCATTCTCCTGAGAAAGGGGTGAGGAAGACTGCGCAGCATCGCCCTGGGAATTGATCCCATCCAGCGGTTGCCGAAACGACCCTGATATGGCAATCGCCACGACTGCCAGAGTTGTCAGGCTTTTGATTGCTCTGGGGACCATTGCGGTGCAGAAACTGAGCCTGTCAGGAAGTATTGACGGAGACTAGCCGTGTCGTCTCAGTTCATGGGCATTCCGCTGGATCCTGGATAACTTCGGCACAGAGAGTTCTCTCCACTAGATGAGTTTCCCGGATTTCAGTGCCACGGATGCCCAGATTCAATGGCAGAGATTCTGTGATCTTCTCTGGCATCACGAGGACCTCGGAATGTGGCTTGATATCAGTCGCATGCACCTGAACAACGCCCAGCTTGAAGAGCTGACTCCCAGGCTGGAGAAGGCCTTTGAGGCCATGAAGGCTCTTGAGAACGGTGCCATCGCCAATGCCGATGAAAATCGTCAGGTTGGTCATTACTGGCTGAGACATCCTCAACTGGCACCCGATCCGGACGTCGGTCAGCACATTGCTTCGGAAATTGATGAGATCGAGCAGTTCGGCAAGGCGGTGATCAACGGAAGGATCAAGTCTCCGACAGGTCAACCGTTCACCGATGTGCTGTGGATCGGCATCGGTGGCAGTGGGCTTGGCCCCCTCTTGATGATCCGTGCCCTGCAGGACAAGGATGCCGGTCTTCCTTTCCATTTTTTCGACAATGTGGATCCCAACGGAATGAGTCGGGTCCTTGATGGGATTGGTGATGCCCTGCGCACCACTCTGGTCGTGACGGTGAGCAAATCCGGAGGCACACCCGAGCCCCATCTCGGTATGGAACAGGCGCGTCATCGCCTGGAAGCGGTCGGAGGCCAGTGGTCAGCTCAGGCTGTGGCGATCACCATGGCCGACAGCAAGCTGGATCAACAGGCTGTTCGGGAAAACTGGCTTCAGCGTTTCGACATGTTCGACTGGGTCGGAGGGCGCACCAGCATCACCAGCGCCGTTGGCCTGGTTCCTGGGGCGTTGATCGGAACTGATATCCGCAGCTTCCTGGCAGGTGCTTCACAGATGGATGAAGTCACTCGTGAAAGTGATGTGCGCCGCAACCCTGCAGCGTTGATGGCAGCTTCCTGGTATGCGGCCGGGGATGGCAAGGGCAAGCGCGACATGGTGGTGCTTCCCTATCGCGATCGTCTGGAGGTGTTCAGCCGTTACCTGCAGCAGCTCGTGATGGAATCGCTCGGCAAGCGCCTTGATCGCAATGGTGACGTTGCCCACCAGGGCATCGCCGTCTACGGCAACAAAGGGTCAACGGATCAACACGCCTACGTTCAACAACTCCGGGACGGCGTCGACAATTTTTTTGTGACGTTCATCGAAGTGCTTCGTGATGTAGAGGCGATTCCTGAGATCAACGGCGAGCGCCCCGGAGACTTCCTTGACGGCTTCCTTCAGGGAACCCGCTCGGCACTCACAGAGGGAGGACGCCAGAGTCTGAGTATCAGCATGCGTCAGTTCGATCCCCGCCGACTCGGTGCGTTGATTGCACTGTTCGAGCGTGCCGTGGGCCTTTATGGAGAACTGGTCAATATCAATGCCTATCACCAGCCAGGCGTGGAGGCTGGTAAGAAAGCAGCAGCAGCGATTCTCAAACTTCAGGGCCAGGTGGAGGAGGTGCTCAGCGATGGAGTGTCCCGTTCGGTTGTGGAGATTCAGCAGGCCATCGGCGAAGGATCAGTTGAAGCCGTTTTCTGGATTGTGCGTCATCTCACCGGAAACAACCGTGGCTATCAAGCGCAGGGTGACTGGAACAAACCGGCCACTCTGCGTTTCAGCAAATTGTGATCCGCGTTCAGGACGGAACAAGATTCACCAGCTTTCCAGGCACCACGATCACCCTTCTTGGCGGTTTGCCCTCCAGCCACCTCTTCGCCACTTCGCTGGCCAATGCAAGGGCTTCGAGAGTTTCCTTGTCGCAGTCCGCCGGGACCTGAATGGTTCCACGGACTTTTCCCTTGATCTGAATCACCAGTTCGACACTGTCCTGGATCAGGGCCTGAGGATCATGCTCAGGCCAGCTCTGGCCATGAACACTGCCCTGGCCTCCGAGCCGTGACCAGAACTCTTCTGCAAGGTGCGGAGCAAAAGGGGCAAGCAGTCTGACCAGCGCACCCATCGCTTCCACCTGGATGGGTCTTGATGCCTCAAGCACAGCCCCTGAAAGACTGTTCGACAGTTTCATCAACTCCGAAATTGCGGTGTTGAACTGGAACTCTCCGCTGAGATCCTCACCCACAGCCTGAATGGCGAGATGCACAGCGCGTCGGATCGCGGTTTCGGATTCCGTCAGCACTTCGGGAATGGACGGGGAGACTGTGAATAGCAGTGAATCCGGAGCTGTCACAGTCCTGACGCTGTCAACCAGACGCCAGAGACGTTGAAGGAAGCGGAACTGACCTTCCACATCGGCGTCATCCCACTCAAGATCCTTTTCCGGTGGTGCTTTGAAGAGAATGAACATCCGTGCTGTGTCCGCTCCGTAGCGGTCAATCACCACTGCCGGATCCACTCCGTTGTGCTTCGACTTGGACATTTTTTCGAACAGCACCTCAAGTTCCCCGCCGTCTTCGGGGTCAGTGGGAGCACCCTGATCAGCCACCTGAGCAGGTGCGACATATTTCCCGGTGCGCGGATTTCGGTAGGTCACCCCCTGCACCATTCCCTGAGTCAACAGCCGCTCAAAAGGCTCGTTGATCGAGATCAGGCCGCGATCCCTCAGTGCCTTCGTGAAAAATCGGGAGTACAGCAGATGCAGAATGGCGTGTTCGATACCTCCCACATATTGCTGAACGGGAAGCCAGCGCTTCACGGCTTCGTCATCAAATGGACGATCTGAGTTGTGAGGATCAGCGAAACGCAGGAAATACCAGGATGAACACATGAAGGTGTCCATGGTGTCGGTCTCGCGTCGTGCCGGCTTTCCGCAGACAGGACAGGGGACATTCACCCAGGCATCGAGTGCGGCAAGAGGGGATCCACCCTTGCCGGCAAGATTCACGTCTTTGGGCAGAGCCACCGGCAACTGATCGGCTGGAACCGGCTGGGCACCACAATCCGGACAATGGACGATCGGAATCGGACAACCCCAGTAGCGCTGTCGCGAGATCAACCAGTCCCGAAGCCTGTATTGACGTTTGGCTCGCGCCCAGCCTTTGCTCGTGCCGTGTTCGGTGATCGACTGCTTGGCCTGCTCATTGGTCTGTCCATCGAACGGCCCGCTGTTGACCAGGGTTCCATGACCGGTCCATGCCTCACCGTCATTGAGGTGTTCGTCAGCCCCATCCATCTGGATGACGCGCTGCACGGGCAGCTCATAGGTCCGCGCGAAACGGAAATCGCGTTCGTCATGGGCGGGTACTCCCATCACCGCTCCGGTTCCGTATTCGGCAAGGACGTAGTCAGCAACCCAGATCGGAACGTTCTCTCCGTTGGCAGGATTCACCGCTTCGGCACCGGTGGCGACGCCACGCTTTGGACGATCATCCGCCGTGCGCTCATCGTTTGAGAGGTCGCTGATCAGATCGCGGAAGGCTTCGACGGATTCTCTGTGAGCAGCTGTGGTGAGTGCATCGACCAATGGATGCTCAGGGGCCAGAACCACGTAACTGACACCGAACAGGGTGTCAGCCCTGGTGGTGAACACGGTGATCGTGGCGTCCTCATGGCCATTCACCTGGAAGTCGATTTCTGTTCCGATGGAGCGTCCGATCCAGTTGGCCTGCATGGTGCGGACCCGCTCAGGCCAGCCCTCCAGCTGATCCAGATCGTCGAGCAGGTCATCGGCGTACTGAGTGATTTTCAGGAACCACTGCTTGAGGTTTTTCTGTTCAACCAGTGCGCCGGATCGCCAGGAACGACCCTCCGAATCAACCTGCTCGTTGGCAAGCACCGTCTGGTCGATGGGGTCCCAGTTCACGGTTGCTTCCTTCTGGTAGGCCAGGCCTGCTGCATGCAACTCAAGAAAAAGCCACTGTGTCCAGCGGTAATAGTCCTCATGGCATGTGGCCTGTTCCCGCGACCAATCGATCGATAGCCCGAGACGTCCGAGCTGATCTCTCATCTGTTCGATATTTCTGTCTGTCCAGACTCCGGGGTCCACGTTGCGTTCAATCGCTGCGTTTTCAGCCGGCAAACCGAAGGCGTCCCAGCCCATCGGGTGCAGCACAGCATCACCGCGCATGCGCTGAACCCTGGCGATCACATCGGTGATCACGTAGTTCCGGACGTGCCCCATGTGAAGGCTGCCGGAGGGGTATGGAAACATCGACAGCGCGTAAAACGCCCTCTGGTCTGAGCTTGGCTCCTGGGTCTGATAGAGATTTCTCCTTTCCCATTGCCGCTGCCACTGTTCTTCGAGGAGAGCGGGGTTGTAGCGATCGGACAGCCCCGGGGTGGAGTCGGGCTTGGGCGAGGACTGCGGGGCTGTCACATCAGGAAAACACCTGCGAGAGATCGTGACACAGCTCGAGGCCTTCCTCTGCAGGCAGTGCCGAAGTCGTTCAGGCCAAGGGGCGAATGGTGAGCACTGCAAGCCGATTGATCAGGAGAGGTTCGCTGCTTTCCTCCCGTTGGAGTGCGAAAAACTGAGGATCCTGCCAGGTGAGACGACCGTCCAATCTGCGACCGTCGTTCAGCTCGATGCCCAGTATTCGCTGCTCTCGAATCCACGACTGAATCAACCGGATACCGGGCAAGCTGGGATCAAAGCCCGTTGAATCCATGGTTTTGAGATGAAATACGGCATGCCATCATCACTTCAGCAAAGAGATCTGGGAACGTCAATCAGGATGGGGGATGCACGCTTGTGTGTTGGATTGACCCTGTATCAGAACCTGTTGAAATAATGATCAGACATGGCTATTTCTCTACTACTTAAACACTGATCGGGTTTTTTTTGAATTTAACTTCTGAGACAAGAGAGCAGTTGCTCATCGCGCTGACGAATCAGTGGGCTTCCATGCTGGATCAGCTGGATGAGGGGGACTTCACCCCTGAAGATTTTTATGAAATCCGTAAAGTTGATTCAGACGATGAGCTGATCAGGGAGTGTGACTGTCAAACGGCCGAAGAACTGAACAAATTTATTGATGACTGGTATTACAGCGGCTTCTGGTCATCACCTTGATCAAAAAGATCACCAAACCCTCGACACTAAGTAGAATGCCAATAGTGATCAATGCAGATCTTTGTGGATCATTTTTCACAGCAAAAAGTAGTTGGACGAATGGATTCCCTGCTTCGTGGTCATGTGATGAATCTCTGTTGAATTGTGCGAGGACGCCAATTGCATGATTGCTAAAAAAAATTTCTGAACAAAGGCTCACAGGTTTTCAATCATCTTTGTCGTGTGTGGTGATTCCTGGAAAATCTTTCTTGTTTGCAGTGCACGAATTGGATCAAAGTGTTCAATGCGCGTATCCTTTGCAACAGCTTTATGAGGAAATTCTCTGATCTTTGCTCCTCATACTTCGGCTTGTGTCGCTACTTTGCCCGGATCTTGCTGGGGTTTCTGTGTTGAATTTTCTGTTGCTTCTGATCTTGCCCCTGGTGGCGATGCTCGGAGGCTGGGCTGTTCTGTCATCAGCAAGCTGAATGGAGATTCGGCTGAAATGAGTGGGCAGTAATGGACCTGGTCGGACCATTGTTTTTCTCAGCTGGAATTTTGTGGGTTTCGCCTTGCCTGCAGGCACATCAATCGCCATTAACCTTCCGGTTGAACAGCTTGCATTAGCTGAGATTGAGTCTGACTAATCAGGTGTTGAAATCCTGTAAAGTACTGCAATCACAGTGTTGTTCTGAATGCTGACATTCAGTAAATATCAAGGTCTTGGCAACGACTTCATTCTGATGGAGGGTCGTTCCGGTCAACTGCCTGCTGAGATTCGCGACCCTGATCCAAGCTGGGTCCGGCGCCTGTGTGATCGTCGTTTCGGCATCGGAGCCGATGGATTGATTCTGGCTCTGCCTCCGGAGGGTGACGGGGAACTGCGTATGCGCATCTTCAATGCCGATGGCTCCGAGGCGGAGATGTGCGGAAACGGAATCCGCTGCCTGGCACGGTTCCTGGCCGACAGCGATGGGGATGGTCCTGGTCGTCAATGGCCGATTGAAACTCCCGCTGGTCTGATCATTCCCGCACTTCAGGATGACGGACAGATCCGGGTGGACATGGGAGCTCCTTTCCTTGATCCAGCCGCTGTTCCAACCTCTCTCACTGCTGACGAAAGGGGACTTCCGGTGGGGGAACTGTCACTGGACGGAGACACTCTTGCCCTGGCAGCGGTGGGGATGGGAAATCCCCACGCCATCGTGCCTGTTGAGGATCTCGATTCGATTCCCTTTGAACGCTGGGGTGCGCAGCTGGAGTGTCATGAGGTCTTCCCTGCCAAGACCAATGTGCATTTTTTGAAGGTGCATGGCCCTTCCCGGCTCGAAATCAGAGTGTGGGAACGGGGTGCCGGTCCCACACTTGCCTGTGGCACAGGGGCTTGCGCAACGCTTGTGGCTGCAGTTCAACTCGGTCTGAGTGATCGGCAGGCCACTGTCGAGCTGCCCGGAGGTCCTCTTCACATCAGCTGGGAGACATCCGATGCATCAGTGTTCATGACCGGTCCTGCCGTGGCCGTCTTCGATGGTGTTCTCAACCCTGAATGTCTTCCGTTTCACTCATCACCGGCAGATGGGACGCTGCCGACTGCAGAACAACCTGTGTCTTCAAAGCCCCTCATCAGTGACTCCGCGATCTCCCAATCAGTTGATGACTGTTCCGAGGAAGAGGCTCAATCACGGGTTCAGGAGTTCCTTGCCTCCAATTCCCTGGATTCGATGATCAGCATCGCCACTGAATCCCTGGAACAGCGAACCCTGTCGCGTCTTCAGCGCGATATTCAACCCTGAAGGACGCTTGATCTATCTCGATGCCTGCGCCACAGCGCCCCTCAGGCCTGGGGTGCTTCACCGCATGATTGCGACCCAGGATCAGGCCTGGGGCAATCCTTCGAGTCTCCATGGATTTGGTCTGAAAGCATCCGAAGCTCTCGAGAGGGCCCGTTTTCAGATTGCTGAGCAGCTCCGTTCGGATGTTCAAGACGTGGTGTTCACTTCCGGGGCCACCGAATCCATCCACCTTGCACTTCATGGGATGGCCTCCTCCTTTGAACCAGGGCGGCTTGTCATCTCTTCCGTTGAACACCCCGCCGTTTCTGGGTGTGCCAATCAGCTTGCGAAAAGCGGTTGGGATGTGAGCGAATGGCCGGTTGATCAGCTTGGAAGAATCCGTCTTGAATGTCTGGATGAATTGTTGGCACCTCCGACCCGGATTGTGTCTCTGGTTTGGGGCCAGGGTGAAGTCGGCACAATTCAGCCACTGCTTGCCGTTGCAGAAGCCTGCAGGCAGAGAGGAATTCTCATTCACACAGATGCCACGCAGGCCCTCAGCCAGGGGGTTCCCAGCTGGGTTCAACTTTCCGTTGATCTGTTGAGTGCATCGGCTCACAAATGCGGAGGCCCGAGGGGGATCGGATTGCTGATGACGAGGGATCGGAACCGTTCCGCGCTGAATCCTTTGCTTTCCGGTGGTGGACAGGAGGCAGGCCTGAGAAGTGGTACTGAATCCGTCGTTCTGGCAGCGGGCATGGCCGAAGCGCTGTCTCGGATCGAATGCTGTGCGCCAGCTGATCTCGCCAGATCAGGACATGGGATCTCTGCTCTGCGTGATGATCTACGGGACCGTCTGATCAAGGATGAACGGCTGACCGTCTGTGGTGATCCGGAAGTTCGGCTGCCTCACCATCTTTCACTGCTGGTGAGCGATCACGATGGCACCCCAGTGTCAGGCCGGCGACTCGTCCGCAGTCTTGATGCATGCGGGCTTGCCGTCAGCAGCGGCAGTGCCTGTTCGTCGGGAAAGGACAGCGATAGTTCGGTTTTGACGGCTATGGCACTGCCAAAGGCAATGCGTCGTTCCAGTATCCGAATCAGCCTCGGAGACTGGATTGAACACAAGGATCTTGATGTGATTGTGGAGCGCTTCCATGCCGGTCTTGAGCAGGCTCTCTGCAGTTGACGTGTCAGCGGCTGTACGCTCCGGCCAACTGATCTGAAAGATCCTTGTGAGCGCCGTTCTTCCCGCTGATCTATCCGAAGCTGAACAGCGGACATTCGTAGCTCTGAGTGAGGTTCTCGGCACCAAACGTCGTGGTCGCTGGCAAGTCACCTGGAAATTCGAAGGTCTTCGTTTGCTGGGCCCTTCCATCCGGCTTGCTCTGGCCCTCAAGGACAGTGGCATCGGCCTGCTGCTGGCCTGGCCTGATGCGGGCGCTGCTGCGCTGGCCAAGCGCGATGGCCCTGAGCTTGCCGAGTGCTGTGTTGATCTGAATCAGCTGCAACGTGATCCCGCCTGGGCAGGACGTGGCGATCTCCTGCTGATTGTGGGTGCTCAGCCAAACGATTACGAAACGGTTGAGGCCATCTGTGCCCAGTGGTTTCAACCTGTGGTGCTGCTCAACAGCCGTCTCGAAGACGCCGCAGTTGGAATCGGCAGCGTTGCTCGCCAAAGACGTAAAGGATTCATGTCCACCTGGCAATCAGCCTTTCACCTGGAACCCTTCGTTCAAGGTGCTCTGCTGCAGGAACAGCAGCAGCAGTGGGAGCTCTTCAGACAGGATCCTGACGGTTTTCGCTGGGTGAAGCAATTTGAAGCTCGTCCGGATCAGGAACAGATTGATGAGGCTCTTACCAGTAGTGGAGCTGGTTTAAAGCAGACTCTCGGGGCGATGGACCGCTTCATTGACGATCTGCGTGGTTGATCCTCAAGCCCAACATCTTTAGTGTTGCCGTCTTCAGCGCTCTCCCATGGCCTTCTCTGATCGTCTTCGATCGATGTCAGTCATTGACGCAGCAGCGGCGATTGTTGCATTGGTTGCCGTGGGAGGTGTGTTGTGGAGTCCGAAGCTCAGCAACACGGTTGCCAGAGCAACAGGAGCCATCAAGCCTGTTGAAGTCACGGTTGATGTCCGCAACACCAGTGCCGCGGATCCTGATCAACTGATTGCGGAAGCCCTCAAATCCGGGCGCACCACCCTGGTGATCCGCAATCAGCCCGCTGGAAGCGTGAAGCTGATCAGGGTGGATGACATCAGGCGCAGGCTGGTGTCCGTCCTTCCTGATGGCCGTGTCGTGACGGCTGATGACCCAAACAGGCAGATCCAGGGGATGCTTGACGCGCGTTTTGTTCTCCAAGGTGACGCAACGGTCAAGTCCTCCGGTGTCGTGATGGCCGGCACCAATCTGAAGGTGGGCACTCCCGTGGAGCTGGAGGGTCGTTTCTACCGGGTCAATGGAATTGTGAGCGGAGTCTCCCTGCAATGAAAAAAACTGTTCTGAGCCTTGGTCTGCTGCTGATCCCTTTTTCAGCGCCTGTTGCCGCAGGAGCGGCAGTCCCACTGATCATTCCCCCGCCTCCTCAGACTCAGCAGCCGTTGCCTCAGCTGCAACCTGCCCGTGTCTGTCCGGCTCTTGAGAAGGCTCTCAGAGTCAATCTTGGAGGAGAAGCAAAGGTCTGGTCCGTCACCGTTCTGAACAGTGATGGAGATGTTCTCGGCGATGTGAATGGATCGGTTCCGAGAATTCCCGCCTCAAACCAGAAGCTGATCAGCACGGCCTATGCGCTTGATCGCCTCGGGCCCGATTTCCGACTCAAAACCCGCCTTCTTCAGAACCCAGACGGTTCTTTGGAACTCAATGGACAGGGTGATCCCGATCTGGGTATCGCCGGTCTGCAGAGATTCGTGCTTGCAGCTCTTCGTCAGGGTGGTGGTCCTGGAGAGTCCTCCAACACCGTCCAGCTGATGGTGCGTGAGGAGCCACGCAGCAACTGGTGGCCCAGTGACTGGCACCCTGCCGATCGTGGCTACGCCTACGGAGCTCCAATCACCCGTCTGGCCCTCACCAGCAATGCTGTCGGTGGTGCCGTTAGTGACCCCTATGCGCGTCTTCAGCGCCTGTTCGAGCGAGAAGCGCAACGACGTGGCGGTGCGGTTCGGATCCAGAGGGGGCAGCCGCCCCTGAGCACGTCAGATGCCGAACGGATGGACCCACAGATCGTGCTGCACGAGGAGACATCAGCTCCAATGCACGCCTTGCTCAGTCTCGCCAACACGGAGAGCCACAACTTCACTGCGGAGGTTCTGATGCGCCAGGCTTCAGGGCTTTGGGATGTCAGAGCGGCATCACGAGCCACAGAGCGCTGGATGTACGAGCAGGGTCTGCCGATTCAGGGGCTGAGGGTTGCCGATGGCAGTGGGCTGTCACGCAACAATCGGGTCACAAGCCGCACAATCGCTGCTCTGCTGATGCGCATGGATCAGCATCCGTTCTCCGCTTACTACCAGGCATCGATGGCGATCGCCGGCCAGAGGGGAACCTTGCGCAACCTCTACCGCGGATCGGTTCTTGATGGCCGTTTCCGTGGAAAGACAGGAACCATCAGTGGTGTGCGGAGTATTTCCGGTTATCTGCAGACCGCTGATGGTCCGAGGTATGTGAGCATGATCTCCAACGGATCCGTTCGCCCCAACACCTTGATGGGGCAGATCCTGCGTTCCGTTCAGAGATTCAGCCCATGCCCCTCATCTGTCGCACCCGCGAAGCGGCGCGACGCGCTCGGCTGATCGGGACGGTCTTGGCATCTTTGGGTTCCATCTCCGATGTCTCCTGTCGTCCGGTCTGGATCTTGACCAGTTCCTGACGTCCGGCCAGCACCACCTGAGCCATCTCCTTCAATCTCTGCTCGAGCTCACCAAGGGTTTGTTCTGCATAACGATTTGCCCCGTCCTGAACATTTCCTGCTTCCTGGCGGCTGCGCTGAATCAACGACTCACATTGCTGCTGGGTCTGTTGTCTGAACTGCAATGCATCTTGATGCAATCGCTCGGCTTCGGCCTGAGCTTCCTTCTGCACACGCAGTCCTTCAACACGGATCTGTTCGAGCTCCTGGAGTGACTGCTGCCGATTGCGTTCATGCTGCTCGGTCAGCTGGCGCTTGAGCTCGTTGGCTTCCTGATCGAGTTGTTGACGGCGTTGCAACGACTCCTGTTCAAGCTGCTGACGACGGGAGGCAAACTGCTGTTCCAGCTGCGCATGCTTGCTTTGCATGTCCTGCTCCATCTGGGCAGCCTGCTGCCGGACGCCCTGCAGCATCTGTTCGCACTGCTGACGCACCTGTTCGCGCATGTCGTTGACCTGACGCTCAGCTTCCTGACGGATTGATGCCTGGGCAAGAAGCTGCTCACGCTGTTGCTGGGCCTTGCTGACGATGTCGTCGGCCTGGGTGCGAGCCGTGGAGATGAACTCATCACGCTTCTGGAGCAGCTGATCGGCCTGTTCGATCTGAGCAGGCATCGCTTCACGCACAGCATCAAGCAACTCAACGGCGTCCTGCTCATTGACGAGTCTTCCGCCGCTGAAGGGGATGCGACTTCCCTCCAGCAGGATCTCCTCAAGTTGATCAAGCTGGTCGAGAACAGAAAACCGGATCTCGCTCATCGCTGCGGCTGGCTGAAAGCTGAATTAAAGAACCTCACGAGGTCCTCCGCCACTACAGGCGGCACCATGTGATCAACAGAACCTCCGAATCGGGCCACTTCCTTCACCACGGAACTGCTGAGAAAGCTGTAGTGAGCTGACGTACTGAGGAAGATCGTCTCAAAGTCCGGATCCAGTGACCGGTTGGTATGGGCGATCTGAAGTTCATATTCGAAATCACTCATCGCACGCAGACCACGCAGGATCAGTCGTGTGCCGTGGGACCTGGCGCATTCAACGGTGAGACCGTCGAAGCTGATCACATTCACATTGGCGAGATGGCCTGTTGAGCAACGGATCTGGTGCAATCTCTGTTCCAACGAGAATGCTGGCGACTTACCTGGGTTCTGAAGCACTGCCACCACCAGTTCCTCAACCAGGGAGGCTCCTCGTTCAATCAGATCTAGATGACCAAGGGTCAGAGGGTCGAAGCTGCCTGGATAGAGCGCTTTCATCGCGACGACCTCAGCGGGTAGTGGCCGGATCCTATGCACATCACCATCTCTTGATCTTCATGCGGCACAAGTTCAAGCCAAGGATCTGAGAGTTGTCAGGGTTAAGCGGGTAGCGTTTGAGCCAAAAGTGATCAAATCAGTGAAATCAATCCTGTGCTAACCGCAGAGATCAAAGATTGTCTGAAAGCTATTTCAGCGACAGCGACGATTCAACTTTTCTTGCTGATTGTTTGTGCACTGCATCCATCAATGCAGCGGTGAACAGATCAGCCACTGAGAGCTCCAGGCACTGATGTAAACGTTTCCCAGGGTCTTCGACAGGTGGTCGCTTTCCCTGGCTGTCTTGACTCTCACCAGGACACTCAAACCTGATTGAAAGCCTTGTGTCACTCAGGCGTCGCTTGTGCGGAAATGGTTCATTTGATGTCTGCTTGTGGTTTTGAACCAGTCATTGCAGGATCAAACCTCCGAGATACTCAATGAAAGAGTTCTATTGTTGGATCGAATGACTTGAAACTCAAAACGTTTGGTTTGTACCGTATGCGCGATTTGATCAATGCGCTTCTGAAGCCTGGTGAAATCACATTCAGGCAACTGCTATTGCTTGCATTGCCTGCTCTTTTAGTTGGCTTTGTACTCAGAGTTGCGTTGATTGTCGCTTTGCCGCAGGGATATTTTGGATCTGATAGTCATTCTTACTATGAATTCGCTCACCAATTATATGACCATGGTGTGATTTATTTAAATGAAAAACGGCGATGGTTATATCCCCTTTTCCTGGCTTTTTGGGATGGATTCCCAATGCCAGGTTGGTCTCTCGTTCCATTGATCCAACATGCGACAGGACTGTTGACAATTGTTGGCATTGGTTGGTGTTCTGCTCAGCTGGTGGAACGACCAAAGGTGGTGGTTCCGCTCGTAACGACGCTGGCGGCACTTTGGCCTCGAATGCTCTGGTATGAGCATGAATTCATTGCCGAATCACTTTTCCTGGCTGCATTTGTGGCTGTTATCGCACTGCTTCTGACGCCTGACATTGTTCATAGCCGTTATGGCTTGATTGTTTTGATGTTGGCTTTTGTTTTGCTGGCCGGGATGAAGGGAGCGGGTCGATTCCTCTGGATGGGGTCCGTGTTGGGTTTGTTTGTGATTCACCATGATCCACGACGCTGGCTGTGGGGAAAAATCTCACTATTTTTAGCTTGTTTGTCAGTTTTATTGGTGTCTACGATTGGCAAGAATTCACAGGGAGACTGGTTAGCGCTGAGTTCCACATTGCCATTGGTGCGCATGAAGGGAGAGCCTTATTCCCGTTATCGCACTGCATTGAAAGAGCAGATATTGGAGGCTCGTCAGTACGGCGATGATTATCCATGGGTGATGAAGATCTATAAGAAACGATTAAATAAAAAGTCTCCTGATGATGTGCATTCAGATTGGGGCCAATTGAATCGAAATAAACCTGAATTTTCTAAGGTGGCGCGCTCATTCTGGTCTGAAGCAATTATTAATCAACCACTTCAATTTGCAGGCCTGACTTTAAAAACTATGGCCATTGCCATGTCAAGCACACTGTTAGACCATCGCCTTGATCCAACTCATTTCTGGCGAGAACAGCAGACTAGGATTGCTGAACGTTGGCTGAACAATCCTCGATATTTCAATCGCCTTTTTGGAGTGAATCAGTCGGGTTTTGAGCTGAAGCGCCAACAGGGTCGTCATCGGCGCTTCCAGCTGCTCCCTTCTATGTCTTGGGTTGATCGAAATTTGCGTTGGCTTGGGCGTACACCAGACGATCCCTCCGGTGGTGGTTATCCAGGATTCACAGCACGACCACTCGGCTTGATGGCTCTGCTCGGAGCAGGGGCAGGTGTGTTGCTTTCGGGTCAGCGCTTGCAATGCCTAGTGCTGTTGCTGCCACTCACGCTGTATCTGTTCGGCACCTATGCAGTGGGAGATGCTGTTCCTCGTTATCTCCAGCCGGTTGAGTGGATTGGATTTGTGTTTGTCGGTGTGCTTCTCGATCTCATGTTGCAGGCAGGTGTGTCTGGCTGTGTCGTTTGTCGGCGCTGGCTGGTGGCCAGATAAAGCTTCGCATTAATCAACTGTGGTCTTAGTTGATCGACTGTTAATGTACAAATTTTCGTATTTCCCCGACACACGTTCTAAAGTGTCAGTAGCAAGCGAACAGAAGAGGCCCCCGATTGGTCCAGGAATCCCTGAAATGATTGCGAGTTGATGTGATTATTCTTTGTCCTTTTGCGTTAAAAAGACTGTCTTTTGATGAGGGTTCTTGCGATGATAACGACTAAGCAGCAAACACCTTAAAGGAATTCAGCTTTTCTGCATTGCGGAGAGATTCGCCTGCATCTGCAATTTATAAAATTATGACCGGTCACTTTTGGCGATGCCAATAAACACTGCAAACCAGGTAAAAGCAATCAACAGGTAAAGCATGGATGCTTCTGAATTGAATAGAAAACAGGGCGAGAATCACCTCTCCCTAATCGTCATCACCACTGCTTAAGTAGCTAAATGAGTCTAACAATTGAGTTGGTTTGCCGTGACAGGGATAACTGCCAGAGCTTTGACGGGATAAGCGTCACCAAATGTGCTTTCACCCAATGACTCATAACGGATTCACTAACTACGAGTCTTCAGAGTTCTGCTCAGAATTGGCCTTGTTTAAAGCCACGTAAACCGCCAATCCCACAAACAAAGCAATAACAGCAAGAGGTACCGCTACAAACAGCCCTAATATTGATATGTAATCAGGCAGAGTTTCAGGCTGGAGAGCGATAGCACCATTTCGGGTCCATCTCAAAAGGAGTTGAACCCACAGCGACATGGCAATAATTAAACCAACCCAAAAGGATACGGTCTGGGTTGTTGTCAACAGCTTCGGCTTGCTGGACATCCGGTGAGTGTCTAACAAGCACAATTTAGAAGCTTCTCATTCATCCGCCTCATTATTGCCACAAACCAATCTCGTGCTGCTGTGGTGGTGTGGTGATTCCCATTCGTGAGAGGCCTTTAACCAGTTGCCTGCAGTATCGGGGAGTCAAGACACTCCTGTTCGCTGGTCAGCGTCATATCGCCAGTGCTTTGCCAAAGGTGAAGGACCACTGTTGATCGCATCAATGGAGGTGCCCGCACCCAATCTTACTTAAACATCGGCCTGAAAGGGGCACATCGGGTGATGTCTTCGACATGATGATGATGCCAGTGTTTGGTTATGACAACCCCGCTGACTTGGACATTGTTTGGACTGTTCGAAGTCCTGGGTATGGGAGTGGCACTGGACAACATCATTGACTTTCCGATCATCCTTGCGATGGTCTGAATGTGGGCTGAGGCGTGTAATATAAAAAGGTTTGACTAGTTTTTGAATTGATCAATTTAAGTGAATGGTGGTGGAAATGTGGCTGCATCTATCGTTCAAGAACTGAAGCAGGCGTGGCTTGAAGGTCATCATAAAATGTTGTAAAAACGTGGGGATCGGTAGATCTGAAGAACAATGAGGGGCGATCTGAGAATTTGAAATGCATGACAATCACCGCGAAATCCTCAGATTCTGCTCCGGTCTTTGATTGGCTGGAAGAAATTGAAAATGACTCGAATGCAAAAATGAAAAATGATAAGCAAGTCGGAATCGTAATTGGTATGGCGTGGAATATCGGCAATTCTGCAGGTAAAGAAAACTCTGGACATGGCGCTGGTTAAACAGATAATTTAATGACTTCAAAGTCAGGCCATAAACTTATTGAGTCAGATTTTTCTTGCCCTGCAGACGCATTGTCGGCTTGTTTTTCTATTAAACAGCTCTCTCAAAGCCTGGATAGTTCCCTTCTGCGCAAACAGACTTTCTTTTAGATTCTCGGCATGCCCACCCTGCTCGAGCAACCGGATCGCCTGGAACGCCGGCTGAAAGAGATCCCGACAGAACCCGGTTGTTATCTGATGCGGGACGCTGAGGATCGGCTGCTCTACGTGGGTAAATCCAAGAGCCTGCGCAGCAGGGTGCGCAGTTATTTCCGCAGCCGCCACGATCTGAGCCCTCGCATCCGCTTGATGGTGCGTCAGATCTGTGAAATCGAATTCATTGTGACCGACAGCGAGGCGGAAGCACTCGCTTTGGAGTCCAATCTGATCAAGAACCAGCAGCCCCACTTCAATGTGCTGCTGAAGGATGACAAGAAATATCCCTATCTCTGCATCACCTGGAGCGAGGCTTATCCCAGGATCTTCATTACCCGGCGTCGACGTTTTCGCAGTCCTTTGGATCGTTTCTACGGTCCTTATGTGGATGTGGGGTTGCTGAGAAGGACTCTGTTTCTGGTCAAGCGTGTGTTCCCGCTCAGGCAGCGCCCAAGGCCCCTCCATCAGGATCGCACCTGCCTGAACTACAACATCGGCCGCTGTCCAGGTGTGTGCCAGGAGCAGATCAGCTCAGAGGACTACCACCGCACTCTGCGCAAGGTGGCCATGGTCTTCCAGGGGCGCAGTGATGAGCTTCAGAAACTCCTTCTTGAACAGATGGAGCGTTATGCCGAACGACTGGATTTCGAAGCAGCCGCGAAAGTGCGTGATCAGCTCAAGGGACTCGATCAGCTCACGGCGGATCAGAAGATGAGCCTGCCCGATGCTTCCGTCAGTCGTGATGTGATTGCCATGGCTGCCGATGATCGGCTGGCCGCCGTTCAGCTGTTTCAAATGCGTGCGGGCAAGCTCGTGGGTCGGCTCGGATACATGGCTGATGCCTGCAATCAGGATCCTGGACAGATCCTTCAGCGGGTGATCGAAGAGCACTACAGCCAGGTTGATTCCGTTGAGATTCCTCCTGAGCTTCTGGTTCAACATCCCCTGCTTCAGCAGTCGCTGCTTGAGGAGTGGCTGACGGAACAGCGCGAACGCAAGGTTCAGATTCACTGCCCTAAGCAGCGTCAGAAAGCTGATCTGATCGAACTGGTGCAACGCAATGCCGACTACGAACTTCAGCGGGCGAAACAAGGGCAGGAGCAGCAGGCTCTTGCCACCGAGGATCTGGCTCAGCTTCTGGAGCTGCCCTCTCCGCCACGACGGATCGAGGGTTATGACATCAGTCACATTCAGGGCAGTGATGCCGTTGCATCCCAGGTGGTGTTCATTGATGGGCTGCCCGCCAAACAGCATTACCGCAAATACAAGATCCGCAGCAGCAGCATCAGCTCTGGGCACAGCGATGACTTCATGGCCATGGCTGAAATCATGCGCCGCCGCTTCCGCCGTTGGGCACGTGCCAAGGCTGAAGGCGTCGATGTCGGAGCGCTGCGTCACCGGGGCGGAAGTGCTCTGCAGACCGATGGTCTCAACGACTGGCCGGATGTGGTGATGATTGACGGTGGCAAGGGCCAGCTCTCGGCTGTGATGGAAGCTTTGAGAGAACTCGACCTGCAGGAGGATCTCAACGTCTGCTCGCTTGCCAAGCAGAGGGAGGAGATTTTTCTGCCAGGTGAAAGTCGTCCGCTGGACAGTGAACCCGATCAGCTGGGTGTGGCTCTACTGCGACGTCTTCGTGATGAGGCTCATCGTTTTGCTGTGAGTTTCCATCGCCAGCAACGAGGTGAGCGCATGAAACGTTCGCGACTGTCGGATATTCCCGGCGTCGGTCCAAAACGGGTGAAGGATCTGCTGGCCCATTTCCATTCGATTGACGCCATTCAGATGGCACCGGTGGAGACCCTCGCTCAGGCGCCAGGTGTTGGTCTTGCACTGGCGAGAGATATCCATCGCTTTTTTCATCCTGATCCGGATGCCGAGCAGGATGGGCAGATTCAAGACCCAGGTTCCGCGACGCCATGATCCGTGCTTTCAAGAGGGCCGCAATGGTGATTGGTCTGATCGTCGCTCTGCTGATGTCCCCCTGTGTGGCCGAAGCCTCGCCCGGGCTGTGCACCGGGCCCGTCTGTGCCGATGACATCACCCGCAGCGCCAAGAATCACTGGCAGCTTGTGTTGAAACTCAACGACCAGCTGGGCCACAGGGAAAAAGTTGTGATGAACTGCAGAGCAGGACAGCTCAGTCCCCTGGCGGGACCGGTGGACAGGGCTTATGCCACATCCATCGGACGTCGTGCCTGTCGTCTGGCCGGGGAGGGCTGAGGGTGGACGTCACCGTCGTTTATCCACATCAGCTGTTTGCCGAGCACCCGAGCCTCCAGACAGGCCGGCCGGTTGCCCTGATCGAGGATCCTCTTTTCTTCGGCACGGACCCTCAATGGCCGATGCAGGTGCACCGTCAACGCCTGCTGCTGCATCGATGTTCCATGTCTGTCTACGCAGAAGCTCTTCGTGGACGAGGGTTCTCCGTTCTGGAACAACGCCATCACCAGGCTTCAGACACGCAAGGGCATCTTCAGGCTCTTTTGAACATGGGTTACAAGCGCTTACATCTGGCGGATCCAGTTGACGATGTGCTGAACAAGCGCCTGCATCGCTTTGCTGAGCGAAACGGCTGCAGCCTTGAGATCAGCGCGACCCCGATGTTGCTGACGCCTGATTCCGTGATCAACGATCACTTCTGCTCGGGACGCAAGCCGCTGATGGCCAAGTTCTACGAGATGCAGCGCAAACGTCTGAATGTTCTGCTTGAAGAGAATGGTGGCCCCATGGGAGGTCGTTGGAGTTTTGATGCCGACAACCGCAAGAAGCTGCCGAAGGGAATCGTTGTTCCTCAGGAACCCAAAGCAAGCTCGTCTGCTGTTCCGGATCGATGGCGTCGGCAGCTGGAACAGGAGAATCTGCCGCTGATCGGTCGCTGGGAGCTGTTTGCCTATCCCCTGGATCACGATTCAGCGGATGCCTGGCTTCAGGACTTCCTCAGCCGGCGATTACGGGATTTCGGCTCCTATGAGGATGCCATCAGCACTCAGCATCGGGTGATGTGGCACAGCGTGCTCACACCGATGCTCAATATCGGTCTGTTGACACCTCAGCAGGTTCTCGATCGCACGCTGGAACGAGCTGCTGAGGGGGATGTGCCGCTCAATTCACTGGAAGGTTTCATTCGCCAGATCATCGGCTGGCGAGAGTTCATGGCCGCGATGTACAAGCGTCACGGGGTGGAGATGCGCACCGGAAATTTCTGGGACTTCGACGACAGACCCATCCCCGAGGCCTTTTACCAGGGCACAACCGGCCTTCCCCCAATTGATGACGCCATCCACCACGCTCTGGACACCGGCTATTGCCATCACATCGAGCGTTTGATGCTGCTTGGCAATGTGATGCTGCTTTGCGGCTTTCATCCCAACCGTGTCTACCGCTGGTTCATGGAGCTGTTCGTCGATGCCTACGACTGGGTGATGGTCCCGAACGTGTACGGCATGAGTCAGTTTGCTGACGGAGGCCTGTTCTCCACCAAGCCCTATCTCTCCGGCTCGAATTACGTGCGCAAGATGTCGGACTACCGCAAAGGCGAGTGGTGCGAGATCTGGGATGGATTGTTCTGGAGTTTCATCAAGACACACGAGGACTTCTTCCGTGGTCAGTTCCGGCTGGCGATGATGGCGCGCAATCTGGACCGCATGGATCCGGAGGTGTTGGTGTCTCATCAACGACGGGCTGAGGCATTCCTTGACTCGATGACCTGAACCCTGCCTATGGTCAATTCATACCGTTCCCTGTGATGTCGCTTCCCCCTGAGGCCTATCTCTGGTTCAAAACACTGCACATCGTTGGTGTCGTGGTTTGGTTTGCAGGCCTCTTCTATCTGGTGAGGTTGTTCATCTATCACGTGGAAGCTGAAGAGCTGGAACCGGAACTGCGTGTTGCGTTCCAGCAGCAGTACAGCCTGATGGAAAAGCGCCTCGCCAACATCATCACGACTCCGGGGATGGTGGTTGCGGTCTCGATGGCGATTTGTTTGTTGATTGCCCAGCCTGCCTGGCTCCAACAGGGCTGGATGCACGCCAAGCTCGCCTTCGTGGCTGCTTTGCTGGCTTATCACGCCTTCTGCTACCGGGTGATGGCTCAGCTGCAGGCAGGCACCTTCAGCTGGAACGGAAAACAGCTGAGGGCACTGAATGAACTGCCGACATTGCTGCTGGTGATCGTGGTGATGCTGGTGGTGTTCAAGACCCAGTTCCCCACAAGCGCCGCCACCTGGTTCATCGTCGCGCTGGTGGTGTTCATGGCTGGCTCGATCCAGTTTTATGCCCGATGGCGCAGGCTTCGGGCTGAGGCTGCTGCGAATGAGGCTGCTGCCCTGGAAGCTGCTGCAATCAGTTCGGCAGGGATGGCTGCCGCTGAACATGAAGCCGCCTCCAAAAAGGCGTCCCATGCCAGTTGATCGCCATCCCCTGAGATCTGTTCTCGAGACGGTTGGTCCCGACAGCTGCCCGGGCCAGTTCAATTTCCACTGCCATACCCTCTGCAGCGACGGCAGCCTTGAACCGCTGGCGCTGATTCATCAGGCGTCCGCCAAGGGACTGACTCAACTGGCTGTGACGGATCACCATTCCAGTGCGTCCTTCCAACCCATGCAGGACTGGCTCGAGAAGCAGCGTGATCTTGGAGAGACGGTCCCTAACCTCTGGAGCGGCATGGAAATCAGTGCGATCCTGCGAGGGTGCCTGGTCCACGTGCTGGCACTCGGTTTCGAACCAGCTCACAGGTCACTCGCCGTCTACAACCGGGGTGATGCAGCTGTGGGAGAAGCTCTCAGAGCTGAGAGTGTCTGTCAGGCGATTCATGACGCCGGAGGGCTTGCGATTCTTGCCCATCCAGGGCGGTACAGAGTCGGCTTCGCTGATCTGATTGATGCGGCTGCAGAACTTGGATTTGACGGAGGTGAAGCCTGGTACGACTACGACATGCAAACCCGTTGGAGTTGGTCCCCCGTGGTCTGTGAAGCCATCGATCGCCGCTTGAAGAACCTTGGCCTTTTACGTACGTGTGGAACAGACAGCCACGGCATGGACCTGGAAGGCCGCTAAGTTCTTCAGACTTCCCTGTCCTTGGGTATGGGCCTCTTCGATCGTCTGCTTAATTCCAGCTCGGATCAAAACGAGCCTCCAAAGGGGCCTAAGGCCAAAAAGCCAAAGCAGGAAGCTTTTTTCCTCGACAGCGACAGTGCTTCCACATTTGGCAACCGCGATTACATGCGCGAGTCCAAAACCATCCGCCACACGTTTCCTGGAACTCTCGACAGTCCTGGAATGAAGGAGATGATCACAGAGGTTGACGCCACCGATCTCAAAGTCGACAAACGCAGTGAAGGTCTTGGAGACCAGGTCGTCAAAAAGGAGGTTGTCAGCGTCAATACGGGGGTTCCCAAGGCTGTGAAGAAGACCTTCGCAGAAACGATGTCTCAATCGGAACTGGACGAACGCCTCAAGGGCAACGCCTTGAAGCAGGCAGGTGTCAATGCACTCGCTGCACCGGATGCGGCTCCGCTGGCTCGTAAAGAGGAGCTCAAGCCCAAGGAGGAGCCGAAAGCGTCTTCCTCAGGTTCGCAGAAGAGCGACAAACCAGGTTCGATCGATCCTTTCCTGTCCATGGTTCGGGACCTCAATAAATAAAACTTCAGAGGTCACCTCATCGGTTGAATCCACTCCCTTCAACTGCGGCCTCCGATTCGAGCAGCACGCGTCTGATCGCTTCCAGGAGTTCTGGTTCTGGGTCGGCCCACAGCTTTCTTGTGGCTGCCTCCAGACAGCGTTCAGCCATGTCTCTCAGGACCCATGGATTGCGTTCAAGCAGAAAGCCCTTCACGTCTTCGGCCAGCAGCCAGTTCTCGGCGATCCTGCTGTAACACCAGTCAGGCACAGCCCCCGTGGTGGCGTCATAGGCAAACAGGTAATCGAGGCTTGCGCCCATCTCGAAAGCACCCTTGTAGCCGTGCCGCTTCATTCCCTCGATCCAGCGGGGATTGAGCAGTCGACTGCGAACCACCTTGTCGATTTCCCGTGCCAGTGCATGAATCCTCAATCGCTCGCTGCGCGAGTGATCAGCAACGATCAGTTTGGGATCTCTGCCACTGACTTTCTGCACCGCAGCAGCCA
Source organism: Synechococcus sp. MIT S9509 (assembly GCF_047303035.1). Classification (NCBI taxonomy): domain Bacteria; kingdom Bacillati; phylum Cyanobacteriota; class Cyanophyceae; order Synechococcales; family Synechococcaceae; genus Synechococcus; species Synechococcus sp. MIT S9509. The sequence goes on from NZ_CP138940.1 coordinate 739,446, forward strand.
GTCCCCCCTGGAACTGGTAATAGTCGTCGGAATCGAGCAGGTCATGTTCCCGATTGTCCTGGTTGTGCAGCACAACCTGAACATTCTGAAGAGCCTGTTCAAGTCCGTTCCGGTCCTGATGAGCCGTCGCGTCGGCGCCATAACGCCAGGAACTCCAGGCCAGGTAAGCCTCTCCGAGCTCTTCCCGTTCTTCCCACTGACCTGAATCGATCAGAGCCTGAAGACCTGCGCCGTAGGAGCCTGGTGCGGATCCGAACAGCCTGGCCTGAGGGCCATCTCTGCGGGTCAGCGCTGCCAGCGGATTGTCGGTGTCGCTTTCATCAAGTTCAGCCACCATGGCCAGGGCTCGATCAACCCAGGCAAGCAACTGTGGAAAGGCATCCCGAAACAGGCCAGACATGCGCAGGGTGACGTCCACCCGCGGTCTCTCGAGCAGGCTCAGGGGTATCAGCTCGAGGTCCACCATGCGTCTGGTCGGACCATCCCAGACAGGTCTCACGCCGACCAGGGCAAACATCTGAGCAATGTCTTCACCACCATTGCGCATGGTGGCTGTTCCCCAGACGGACAAGGCCAGGCTCCGCATCGGTTCACCCTCCTCGAGTTCATAGAGATCCAGCAGCTGCTCTGCGCTGCGACGTCCCAGATCCCAGGCCGCTTCGGTTGGCAGACCCCGCAGATCCACCGAATAGAAGTTGCGACCCGTGGGCAGAACGTCGTCCCGTCCACGGGTTGGTGCTCCGGAGGGACCGCTGGCGATACGCCGTCCGGAAGCTGCAGCCAGCAGTGACTGACGCTCTTGAACCGCGGATTGCTGCAGTCGAGGCCAGAGGTCAGTCTTGATGAACCGGAGTGGGCCGGGCAGGGGCTCTTGACGCAGCAGGACCTGAAAACAGTCGTCCAGTGCCTTGGCCATGTCGTGCTGCGGCGGATCATCGCCGTCGATCAGCAGCAACAGAAGCCGCGTGGCCTGTGCCTCGATCCACTCCACAGCATCACTGAGTCGCCGAGGTTGATGGCAGCCATGGCGTTCCAGGATGTGCCGATCCTGATCGGTTAGAAAATCGCCGTCCTCGTCCTTCCAGGGATCGCATTCCAGGCCGATGCAGTGACTCATCCACTGGGTGAGTCCGGGGCGATCAGACGCCGGCGAGCGGGCGATCGCCAGCAGCAACTCAGCCAGCTGGGCTGGATGGGGCTGATCCCCTAGCCGATGCAGGCCAGTTCTGATCTGTGCCTCCTTGAGTTCGCACAGGTAGGTTTCGACCTGTTCGAACAAATCACTGATCTCTGCTGAAGAGCCTTGTTTCGCCACGGTCGTGTCGATCGAAGGCCAGTTCAGATCGTTCAGCAGCTGGAGCAGCTGTTGCTGAATCTGGTCACATCGGGAGGCACCGAGTTGTCTTGCCTCGATGTATTCATCCAGAAGTGACTCCAGAGACAGCATCGGTCCGTGCAGCCCTGCTCTGCCAAGGGGAGGGGTGAGGTGATCCAGAATCACGGCATGGCCACGTCGTTTGGCCTGTGATCCTTCTCCCGGATCGTTGACGATGAAGGGATAGAGATGGGGGATGGCGCCCAGAGCGAGTGCAGGCGCACAGCACGAACTGAGCCCGACTGATTTCCCAGGCAGCCATTCCGCACTGCCGTGCTTTCCCACATGCAGCATCAGTTGACAGTGATGGATCTCCCTCAGCCAGAGGTACTGCGCTAGGTAGCGATGGGGAGGGGGGAGATCCGGAGAATGCAGATCACTCAGCCGATCAGCGTCATAACCACGACTGGGCTGCACCAGAACCACCACACGACCGAATTGCAATCCGTGGATGGCAAAGCCATGGGGTTCAAGATCGACCGCATTCTCCGGTTCACCCCAGCGTTCAAGAATCGGCAACCTGGCTGCTTCAGGCAGTGATGACCACCAGCTCTGATACTGAGAAAGCGGCAGATAGGTGAGCGGTGGTCGGTTTTGACTTTCCGGATCGTTGGTACGACCGTTGAGAACCTGCTGGATCAGCTGATCAGGATCCTCCGGCAGATGCTGTTCACCGAGATCGAATCCCTCTTCGCGAAGCCAGCACAGGATGTTGTGACAGCTGGCGGGCGTGTCGAGACCCACGCCATTCGCCAGGCGTCCGTTCCTGAGGGGGTAATTTGCCAGGACTAGTGCGACTGAACGCCGTTCGGCCTGTGTGGACCGAAGTTCGACCCAGGCCTTGGCATGTTCGGCAATCCAGATCAGGCCCGTGAGATCAGGTTCCAGCCGTTTGACGGCTGTGCACAAACGCTCATCCGCGTGGTCCACTTCCCGGAAGGCGCCGATGCGCGTGGTGATCCGTCCATCCAACTCGGGCAGCACGACCTGCAACGACAGATCGACGGGATCGAGACCCTGAAACGATTCGTGCCAGCGCTCACGGGATCGTCCGGAGCTCAGCATCTGCAGAACAGGACGATCCAGGTCATCCCAGAGCGGTGCCCCCAGACCTGCTTCCGAGAATTGAACCGAGGCAAATGACGTGGTGGTGATCACCAGCTCCACGGCCTGTTGCCGGTAAAGGTCCTTCACCGCCTTCTGAACGGCAACATCGCGCAGACTGCTCACCCAGAGCGCTTTTGGTACCAGTCCACGCGCCCGAAGCGATTCGAGCAGAACATCGCACCAGTGAACATCGGCTGATTGGCGATGGGCTCGGTAAAGAAGCACGCCGATTTTCGGCCCCTCCTCCTGCCGCCAGTCATAGGGATCGGGATCGGGGCTGGGCGTCAGCGTCAATGACGGTGCATCGATGCCAGACGACCCGGTTGAAGCCGTGGCCAGGATCCATTCCAGACCGTCAAGCCAACGCTGCAGATTGACTGCTCCTCCCTCTCGCAGCAGAAGCGCCATGGCATCACAGAAGGGCTCAGGCCGGCTGCTGAGCGGATGCAGTTCACGGTCCTGATCGGATGTGCCGGCCAGAACAAGCAGCTGCCGGCCTGATTGTTCCGAAAGCCAAGAGCAACATTGCTCAAGCCCATAGGACCAGTGCCCGCGGCCACCGAGCAGTCGGATCACGATCAGCTGCGTCGACTGCGTGCAGACGGCCAGGTAATGATCGATCTGGGCTGGATGGGAGAGCGCATCGAGCGGCAGTGCGCGAATCCCGTTCTGCCAGAACCCCGGCTCCTGTGTGTCCAGAACCCGTGCCAGTGCCGAGATGTCCGAGCTTGCACTGGTGAGAAACAACACCGGTGCGCTCGGTTGCTCCACGTAGGAGACCGGCCCGTCGATGTCGGCCCCCGGCAGGCTGCTTAGACGATGCATGGCTCCATTCTCCAGAGGACCAGTCGATCCGGAACTGACGGGTGAGAAAATCTGGTCAACGGATCCTCAGCGATGCATCAGTTCCTTCCCTACGCCTGGTTTCAGGGACGCTGCGTACTTTTCGAGGAAGCCAAGGTGTCGGTGGCGACCCATGCGTTGCACTACGGAACCGGAGCTTTTGGTGGAATGCGAGCCATCCCCGATCCCACGAAACCGGGAGGAATGCTCTTGTTTCGTGCTGACCGGCATGCGCGTCGGCTGTCCCAGAGCGCCCATCTGTTGATGGCTGAGCTCAGCGAAGAGACCGTGATGGAAGCGCTCAAGGCCATGCTCCTCGCCAACAAACCCACCACCCCGATTTATCTGCGACCGTTTGTCTACACCAGTGATCTCGGCATCGCGCCAAGACTGCACAACATCGAGACTGATTTTCTGATCTACGGGCTTGAGCTGGGTGATTACCTCTCTCCCGATGGCGTGAGTTGTCGCATCAGCAGCTGGACACGTCAGGAGGATCGTTCGCTGCCGTTGCGCGGCAAGATCAGCGGCGCCTACATCACCAGCTCGCTGGCCAAATCGGAAGCTGTCGCCAGCGGATTTGACGAGGCTTTGCTGATGAACACCCGCGGCAAGGTGAGTGAAGCCAGTGGGATGAATCTGTTCATCGTCCGTGACGGCAAGCTGATCACACCGGGGGTGGATCAGGACATCCTCGAGGGCATCACGCGGGCCAGTGTCATCGAATTGGCCAAGGGCATGGGCATTGACGTGATCGAGCGACCGGTCGACAAGACCGAACTGTTCATCGCTGATGAAGTCTTCCTCACAGGAACGGCGGCCAAGATCACTCCGATCCGTCAGCTGGAATCGACACCTCTCTCGCAACAACGACCCTTGATGGAAGCCCTGCGCTCCAAACTGGTGGCCATCACCGAAGGGCGTGATGAGCAATATGCCCACTGGATCACCCGAATCGAGCTGGAGTGAGGACTTCCGCGGCGTTCGTGTCCTGCCAATCCGCAGCAGAGGTCTGACAGTCAGCATTTCCTAGACTGACCTCATCGATCCAGTGGTGATGCAGGCAGTTCAGACGAAATCCATCACTGAATCCTCCCGTTTCCTGAAGCGTCTGCACGATCCCAGTCGGCCTGTGCTGGTCTTCGACGGTGCCACCGGTACATCGTTGCAGCAGATGGATCTTTCCGCTGATGATTTCGGTGGTGAGGTGCTTGAGGGTTGCAATGAAAACCTGGTTGTGACTCGTCCCGATGCGGTTCAGGCCGTGCATCGCCTGTTTCTTGAGGCGGGTTGCGACGTGATCGAGACGGACACCTTCGGTGCGGCGTCTGTGGTGCTGGCGGAATATGGCCTCGAGGATCAGGCTTTTGTTCTCAACAAACGTGCCGCGGAACTGGCACGTGAGATGGCAGACGAATACAGCACACCGGACAAGCCGCGCTTCGTCGCCGGTTCGATGGGGCCGACCACGAAACTTCCAACCCTTGGCCACATTGATTTCGACACCCTGCGGGAGTCATTCCGTGATCAGGCAGCAGGTCTGATTGCCGGTGATGTGGATCTCTTCATCATCGAGACCTGCCAGGACGTGCTCCAGATCAAGGCGGCGCTGCAGGGTGTTGAGGATGCCTTTGAAGCCAGCGGTCAACGCCGTCCACTGATGGTGTCCGTTACGATGGAAACCACGGGAACCATGTTGGTTGGCTCGGATATCGCAGCCGTGGTCTCGATTCTTGAACCGTTCCCGCTTGATGTGCTCGGGCTGAACTGTGCCACCGGTCCTGAACAGATGAAGGAGCACATCAAGTATCTGGCCGAGTACTCGCCCTTTGTGGTGAGCTGCATTCCCAATGCCGGGCTTCCGGAGAACATCGGAGGAGTTGCGCATTACCGGCTCACCCCCATCGAGCTGAAGATGCAGCTGATGCACTTTGTGGAGGATCTCGGTGTTCAGGTGATCGGTGGATGTTGCGGAACCACTCCGGCTCACATCAAAGCGCTGTCAGAAATCTCCGATGAACTGAAACCGGCCAAACGGGATGTGCGAACGCACCATCTTGAACGTCTGCAGCTGGGCTACGAACCTTCTGCTTCGTCGCTTTACGGCTCCACGCCCTATTTCCAGGACAACTCCTTCCTGATCATCGGCGAACGATTGAATGCGAGCGGGTCCAAAAAGGTCCGTGAACTGCTGAATGAAGAAGATTGGGATGGCCTTGTTGGTCTGGCACGTGGGCAGGTGAAGGAGAACGCTCATGTTCTCGATGTCAATGTCGACTATGTGGGACGCGATGGCGAGAAAGACATGCATGAACTGGTGACCCGTGTGGTCACCAATGTGAATCTGCCACTGATGCTCGACTCAACTGAGTGGCAGAAAATGGAAGCGGGGTTGAAAGTCGCCGGTGGCAAATGCATTCTCAATTCCACCAATTACGAGGATGGAGATGAACGCTTTTTCAAGGTGCTTGAACTGGCTCGACGCTACGGCGCTGCTGTGGTGATCGGCACCATTGATGAGGAAGGAATGGCGCGAACAGCTGACAAAAAAGTTGCAATCGCAAAGCGGGCTTACAGAGATGCTGTCGAGTTTGGTATTCCGGCGCGCGAGATTTTTTACGATCCACTTGCACTTCCGATTTCAACCGGCATCGAAGAAGACAGGCGCAATGCAACCGAAACGATTGAAGCCATTCGTCGGATACGCAGCGAATTACCAGGGGTTCATGTTGTTCTAGGCGTCTCCAATGTCAGCTTCGGACTTTCACCAGCGGCCAGAATCACCCTCAACTCAGTCTTCCTTCACGACTGTTGCGAAGCCGGCATGGATGCAGCGATTGTCTCTCCAGCGAAGATTCTTCCCCTGATCAAAATTGAGGAGGATCACCAGCAGGTTTGTCGTGATCTGATTAAGGATTCACGTCGTTTTGAAGGAGATGTTTGTATCTATGATCCACTCACGGAGCTCACCAAGCTCTTCGAAGGTGTCAGCACCAAGGAAGCCCGCTCCTCAGGTCCCTCTCTGACCGATCTTCCCGTTGAGGAAAGACTGAAACAACACATCATTGATGGGGAGCGCATCGGTCTTGAAGACGCTCTGAACGAAGGCCTTGAGAACTACAAGCCTCTTGAAATCGTTAATACATTCCTGCTCGACGGAATGAAGGTTGTTGGAGAACTGTTTGGCTCAGGTCAGATGCAGCTTCCATTCGTTCTGCAATCCGCTGAAACGATGAAATCAGCTGTTGCTTTTCTCGAGCCTCACATGGAGAAAAGTGATGGAGAGAGGTCGGCCAAGGCCAAATTTCTGATTGCCACAGTGAAAGGAGATGTTCACGACATTGGAAAAAATCTTGTCGACATCATCCTGACCAATAACGGCTACGAGGTGATCAACCTTGGCATTAAGCAGGATGTCGGAGCGATTATTGCCGCTCAGCAGGAACACCAAGCCGATTGCATCGCTATGAGTGGTCTTCTTGTGAAATCCACCGCATTCATGAAAGACAATCTCTCTGCTTTCAATGAAGCGGGAATCAACGTTCCGGTTGTTCTTGGTGGAGCAGCTTTAACCCCCAGATTTGTTAACAAGGACTGCAGCGAGGTTTATAACGGCAAGGTTCTTTATGGGCGTGACGCATTCACCGATCTGCGTTTCATGGATGCCTATGTCGACGCACGTCAGTCCGATTCCTGGGACAACGAACAGGGATTCCTGAACGGCACTCCTGAGGGCCTCTCCCTCGGAGGCGAATCGGGTTCGCATTCAGAGCCCGCCACATCCGACGATTCGAAGCCGACGGACGCCGGCAAGGAGATCAAGATCGACCCGGTTCCAGTCAGTTTTGAGCGATCCGAGACTGTCCCCGAGGAACAGGCAGTGGAACCTGCTTTCCTGGGTCCAAAGGTCTTGCAGGGAGACGCTGAAATTCCTCTTCCTGAGGTGATGGCCTATCTCGACCGACAGGCTCTGTTCGCTGGGCAATGGCAGATGCGCAAGGCCAAGGGCCAGTCAAGGGAAGACTATGAGGCCGATCTGCAGGCGAAGGCTGAACCCGTTCTTCAGTCCTGGCTGCAGCGTTCAATCGATGAAAGTCTGCTCCATCCCGCTGTTGCCTATGGCTATTTCCCCTGCGGAAGAGAGGGCAACGACGTGGTTGTTTTTGATCCGGACGGATCACGTCAGCTTGGCCGCTTCTCGCTGCCCCGCCAGCGTGGCGGCAACCGCTACTGCATTGCCGATTTCTACAAGGACCTTGTTGACGGCGGTCCAACTGATGTTCTTCCCATGCAAGCGGTCACCATGGGGGAACAGGCTTCGGTCTTCGCCCAGAAGCTGTTCGAGGCCGATTCCTACAGCGACTACCTGTTCTTCCACGGACTGGCTGTGCAGATGGCTGAAGCCCTTGCTGAATGGACCCATGCCCGTGTCAGACGTGAATGTGGATTTCCAGATCCAGAGGGGATGGAACTCAGGAATGTCCTGGCACAGCGTTACAGGGGCAGTCGTTACTCCTTCGGATACCCGGCTTGTCCCAACGTTGCCGATTCTCGCCAGCAGCTGCAGTGGCTTGGCGCTGAACGGGTTGGCCTGAGCATGGATGAGGGTGACCAGCTTCATCCGGAACAGAGCACAACGGCACTGGTGGCATTGCACAGCAAAGCCCGCTACTTCAGCGCCTGATTCTGATCACTGCAGCAGACTGAGGCTTTCCTGAACAGCATCACCATGGATCTCAGTGGGCCCGGCGCCATCGATGAGGCGATCAATGCGGGGATCGATCTGGATGGGTCACCTCTTCCAGACGGGATGCTGTCGCTTTACAGGGAGGTCATGGGACTTGAGGGCCAGCGAAAGCGCAGTGGGGTCCGCAAGTCGATGCGGAACCGGGTGGTCAGGACAGGCGCAAAACATTTTGATCAGGCGACACTCAATCAGCGCCTGATCGATGCTGGATGGGAAGGTCTGAAGGCGAAGGAGATCAACTTCTTCTACGGCTGACCCAGGCCGCTGATGGAGCTCTGCCGATCATTCCTGGCAGAGCTTCTCCATCGTGTCGATCACTTCCTGCTGGAATTCCTCGAGAGCGCTTGATTCGCTGAGGTCGATTCCTTCCCCGGCTGCATTCTGAGACAGGTCCTGGAAGTGGAATGCCCCCTCACCATTGGCAAGAAACTCAATCGCCGAGGATTCCCCGCTTTCGCGGAAGGCGTCGCAGAGGGCGAGGAACGCTGCGTCTTCAGTGAACTCCCAATCCATCGAGGAGGCATAACTGATTGACCTTTAACGCCTCGCCCCCGGGATCCGTCAACCATCTTGTCGCGCAATGTGCCACTCCTTCGGCAGACTCCTCATGGATTCAATGGGGTCATGAGCTCTGAACCATTCCCTGAAAACGTAGGCCAGGCGACCGATCTGAACGTTCTGGGTAAGCCGTTGGAAGTGTGCAGCTGTCAGCCGATGACGGGTTGGTTCAGAGATGGACACTGTCGGACCGATGTGGGCGACATCGGACGTCACAGTGTCTGCTGTGTGATGACGGAAAGTTTCCTCAGCTACAGCAGGGCTCAGGGCAATGATCTGAGCACTCCGAAGCCTGAGTTCGGTTTCCCTGGTCTTCAGGCCGGAGATCACTGGTGTGTGTGTGCACCACGCTGGAAGGAGGCTCAGGAGGATGGGGTGGCTCCGCCGGTAGTGCTCAACTCCACTGAGAGCACCACGGTTGAGATCATTCCACTGCACATCCTGAAAGCACATGCTCACCAGGGGATGTCCTGACCATCCCAGGCGATGAATCGGCCGCTGTCGGATGGCGTCTGATGCAGCAACACATCCAGGAGATGCCCTGCCGCTCTTTCAGGGCTGAACAGCTTCTCCCTGGGTACAAAGCTCTGAAAAGGCTTCGAGAGTGCTGTGTCTGTCGTTCCAGGGTGCAGAAGGGTCACGGTGGCCAGCGGCAGGCGACGAGCCCACTCAAGACTCAGACAGCGCAGCATCATGTTCTGTGCAGCCTTGGCACCTCGATAGGCGTACCAACCTCCGCTCTGGTTGTCGCCGATGCTGCCGACCCGTGCACTCAGGCTGGCGAAATGAAAAGGCGTGTTTCTGCTCAGCACCGGTTCGACCGACTTGGCGAGCAGCAAAGGTCCGGCCGCGTTGATGGCGAATGAGTCAAGCAACGAAGATTGCTCAGCCTGCTGCAGACGTTTTTCTGGTTGATAGGAGGGACCGTGAAGACGTCCGGTGGCATTGATCACCACTCTCAGAGGATGCGAGTCGGCACGCAGCTGTTCGGTGAGTTGAGCGAGGCTTTCAGGGTTCTCAAGATCAACGGTCCACTCCGCATCCGACAGTGGATGACGCGTGGCAAGCGTCACAAACAGTGATGGACAGCGGCGTGCAAGTTCAGCACTCAAAGCCCGCCCGATTCCACCACCACCAACCACCAGCGCACGTCCCTGCCAGCCGTTTGTGCTCGTTTCAGGCATGATTCCATCTCCGCCTCAGCGGGTATGCGTCTTGTTCGACCACTGTTGCTGACTCTCACGGCGAGCGCGGGGCTCGCTGCACTGGTCATCTGGTCCACCAGTGGGGGGAGATCCAACACAGCCAGCCAGGACACGGAGGCCCTGATCAGCGCACTGTTTGAAGCTGATGACAATCACAGAGGCTCTGATCAGGCGCCTTCATCAGCCGGAAAGCGGCAGAGAGAGCAGCGAAGCACTGATCCTTCAGCTGCAGCTGTCCCCCCGGTGCCTGCACCGACTGAGACGTTGAATCCCCAGGTGCGCATAGCCCTGCTGAGTCAGCGTCCTCTTCGGCAGGTCAGCACCAGGAATGGTGCGGGGTGCAGACATCAGGGTGGAATCCGCGTTCTTCCAGAGGTTGTGAACGGAATGCTTGCCAAAACCTCCCCAGGCCTGGTGAGCTGCGGAGGAAACGGTGGATCAGTGCTCGTGAACGGTCGTGCCTACGAAGGGACGATTCATCTGCTCAACAGGGGGCAGGGATGGCTCGCCATCAACCAGATCAATCTGGAAAGCTACGTGGCTTCGGTTGTGGGAGCTGAAATGCCCAGCCACTGGGATCATGAAGCTCTCAAGGCCCAGGCTGTCGCTGCCCGCTCCTACGGTCTTGTTCATATGCTCCGCCCAGCCACCAGCGACTGGAACCTTGGCGACACCACCCGCTGGCAGGCTTATGCGGGAAGAACCAGCAGCACCGATTCAACGATTCAGGCCACTGAGGCAACGCGAGGACTGGTGCTGAGTTTCAAGGGAGGTCTGGTTGAGTCGCTGTATGCGGCGACTCAGGACATCTCCGATGAGGCTCACGGACATCTCGGTGCAAGCATGAGTCAGCACGGGGCTCAGAACCTGGCACTTCAGGGGCTTCGATTCAACGAGATCCTCGGCAGGTACTACGCCGGTGCGTCGCTGGCGAGGATCAAAACCGATGGCTGAGAAGCAATTCTGGTCGAAGGCTCTGGAACGTTCTGATCAGGCCTGGAAAAGCGGTGCTTTGATCCCTCTCAGCACATCGAACATCAAGCTCTCAGGCACCGGTGCCGAGCATTTCGAACTACGTCAGCTGAACGCGGCTCTCCCCAGGCATCATCGACCTGAAGGGCCCAAGCCCAATCCCTTCCTTCCCTGGGATCCGAGGCTTGAGGTGGAGCGTATCCATCACAGTCACGTTCTGATTCTCAACAAGTACCCCGTTCAGCGTGCGCACATGCTGCTGATCACCCGATGCTGGGCTTCCCAGGTCCACTGGCTGAGTGCCGAGGACTGGCGTGCCCTGGCGCATGTCGACAGCGACTGCACAGGTCTGTGGTTCTTCAACAGCGGTCCCAGAGCCGGAGCGAGTCAGCCACATCGTCATCTCCAACTGCTTCCTCGTCATCGCGGAGAACGCATCTGTCCGCGACAGTCATGGTTCACTGAGCAGCTGCAGATGACAGCAGCGCTCACCTGCGAGGGGCAGACCATCGATCCGCTCCATCAAAGCTGTGTCATCGCTGAACGTCCTCTGTCAAAGAACCCAGACGAGGAAGCAACCCTCCTCCACGATCTGTATCGCTCCCTGTCGTCGCGTCTGGGGCTCGGAGATGCCCTCTCTCAAGAGCCGCCAGCCTTTCCCTACAACCTGTTGATGACTGAATCGTGGATGGCACTGATCAGTCGCAGTCAGGAGCACGTCATGGGGTTCAGCATCAATGCGCTGGGGTTTGCCGGTTATCTGCTGGCAACGCAACGCTCGGATCTCTCCTGGCTGCAGAGCCATGGAGGCGAGCAGCTGCTCAGACGAGTTGTTCCGGGTTCCAGTGATTCCACGGAGGAACTGAACTGATCAGTGGTGTCTGGCTGAAGGAGCCCATCAGCTCCACTGAAGCAATCCATGAACAGACAGCAGACAAGACGCAATGCAAGGGTCGAACGCCATATGAGACTTGTGGATCCATTGGCTAGGCGCTACGCAGCCAACAGCGGTCTGGACCCAGACGATCTCAAGCAGGTGGGATTGCTGGGTTTACTGAAAGCTGCTGAACGCTACGAGGATCAAAGGGAAGTGCCGTTTCCGGCCTTCGCCCGTCCTCATATCCGGGGCGCCATCCTTCATTATCTGAGAGACAAAGCGGCGATCATTCGGCTCCCAAGGGCTGCGCAGGAGAGTGATCTGGACACCGGAGCAGGATTTAATGCGGCCACTCAGCGACGTCTGATGCTGCCATTGGGAGATGACCTGAGCAGCCAGGACGCAGATCTGTGCAGCGACCTGGATCAGGATCAGAATCGACGCGAGATTGCTCTGGCTTTGCAGGAACTTCCCGGACAGGAGCGAAACGCTCTGGTGGAAGTGATCCTCAAAGGGCAAAGTCTCAGGGACGTGGGTCGCCGGACAGGCGTCAGTGCGATGACCGTTCAGCGACGTGTCAAACGTGGACTTGCCCAGCTGCGCGAGCAGCTCAACGTTCAGCTGGAGCTGGCCTGATCCCGTTCGATCTGCTGCTCAAGGGTGCTGATTGCTGCGTTCACAGCTGCGATCTGGCGCTCAAGTCCATCGCGCCAGCTGCGCATCATGCGCAGTTTGCGCTCCTGGTGATGACGCTGCCAGTCACCGTCTGAGCAGGGTGAGCAGCCAAAAGGAGGGAACATTCGGGGAATGGTTGGTTTCGAACATCCTGGCGAGAACAAGCCGTTCACGCGTCATCCAGATTGCTTGGCGGTTTTTACTCTGGCGATTAAGTTTGGAACTTCAGGCGACCCAGGGTCGCAGCCAGTCAGTCGCGAGTGTCTCACCGAATCCCAGCACTGGTCCTGATCGGCGTCTCGGCTGGAACGGTTGCGACTGAATGGGTGAGGCCTGCTCAGGCCTATGTGCCGTTGATGGCTGGTCAGAGGGCCAGGCCCCTGAACGGCAGTTTCAACAATGTGCCTGTTCTGCACTCCAATCAACCGGAGATCGTCAAAGGGCCTGGAATCCTGGTTGATACATCCCCTGGCAGTTCAATCGCGGCCGAAACAAATCAACCGCTTCAGAACTCAAATTTCACTTTCAACGGTGATTTTGGAGTTCATATGCATCATAAATATTATCCCCAGGACACCAGCAAACTAGGAGGTCGAAGAGCCAGAGGTCTTCTGACCGTTGCGGCAATTGCCATCAACCCTGGTTCAAAACCAGTCACTCTGAGCTTTAAAAGAGGCTCCGTAAAAAATAGCTTCGAAGCTCCTTATCGATCCAACAAATTAATGGGGGTGAAGCCACTTGGACCAAGACCCTGGAATACAGGACCGGGTGACGCAACTGCTGTTCAGATTCTTCGTGGAGAACTTGATCGAAAACTTCCCAGAAAAATCGTCCTCCCTCCAAACAGTCGCAAAGTCATTGTGAGCACTGTTCTTCCTGCGCGTGGAATCATGAATGGTCTTCTTCGAGGCAGCAGTGACGGGCCGTTTCAGATGGCTGTGATCGCTGCGGAAGAGACCCAGGATGAACGTGCACTCATAGCAGTACTTGATCGTGGAAGACTTGCACCAGGCAGAATTTATCTCAATCGCATTCGAGAAATTCAGTCAGGTCAGGTGTTCTCTCGTGTTGCAGGTGTTGCAGTGGGCGATGAGTACAAAGCATCGATTCAACACGATCTCTCACAAGGCTCATTGCATGTACCCATGACCAGCACGCGAAAGCATCACTTCGGAACCCGAGATATTCAGGTCAACGAATTGAGCACACGAATGATTGATTCAGCCGTCAACAACGTAGGCACTTACGGAGTGCGCTTTGACATTGATCTGAATCTTTCAGGCGAGGGTGCACATGAGCTGGTTCTCAGTCATCCGGTTGCCTCCGGTCGTTCACCATTCACCGCTTTCCGAGGATCAATCGGCATCAAATCCAACAAGGGCTATCAGGAGGTCCATGTCGGTATGCGATCCGGACAGAGCCTTTCCATTGCAGACCTTGATCTCAAGAGTGGAGTCAACAACCCTGTCACTGTCAGTGTTGTTTACCCGGCCGATGCAACGCCGGGTCACCTGCTCAGCGTAGTCCCCGTCACTCAGCTCGCCATGCTGCGTCGGCGTGAGCAGATGCTGGAGGCGGCACGCAAGGCGCAGGCTGAAGCGAAGTCCCGCAAGGTCAAGCCTGATGTGGCTCCCCCGGCGGTCAATGCGCAGCCGGTTCCCGAGCAAAAGCCTGCCGTGCCTGTCGCCAAGCCCATCTTGGAACCTGTTGTCCGGCCGGCTCAGCAGCCCGTCAGAACAACCCCTCCACCCCCTCCTCTGATCGTGGCTCCGGGAGGTGGCACCAACTCCATGCCTCCTGCAATGATCATGCCGTCAAGAGTGAACAGCAGCCTCGAGCAGCGTTACCGTGACGCCATCCGTGCTCAACAGGAATGGTTGCAACGACTGAAGAGTCGATAATCAACCTGCTTGACGGTCTGAACAACACAGCCCTATGAGCGGCAAGCGCATCAGCCTGGAATTACCTGAGGAGCTCGTTGACCAGATTGATCAGCTTCGCAAGGACTGGAAGATCCGTTCAAGAGGGGAATGCCTGAGTCGACTGCTGGAGGAAATTTTCCAGACCGACCTTGATGCTGAGAAGCCAGAACCTGAACACAGTGATCCAACATCCTCTGGTTCAACGGAATCAAGGTCATCAGACACTGATGTCAGTGCCGGGACTCTCTTCATCAGTGAACCGACCCTGCAACCTCGATACGACGAAGATCGAGCGATTGTTCTGGTGGACTCAGGTGGCGAACTGGATACGACCGAGCAGAGTGGAGACCCGTCGGTCTCACCCCGTCCAAAGAAACGCAATCAAACATCCACTGTTGGCATTGACCTGCCCGGATTTGTTCGCAAGCGCGGATCCGCGATTCGAGAAAGCCTGACAGCCAGCACTCCACCTCGCACTGAGATTCCTTTGGTGCCGGTGATCAGTGATCAACAGATCAAGGACTGGTCTGAAGTGGCTCTGAACCACTGGCTCAATCTGTATGGCTCTCACCCAGGTCCCACGGTGATGGAGGCTGTGATGCTCTGGATGGCTCGTGACATCTGGCCCCATATCGATGGATCCGAAGGGCGCACATTCACCTGGAGCCAGGTCAATCATTCCATGACGGAGTTCTGCAAAGGCTGGATGGTTCCCTCTCCAGACTTTGCACAGGTGATTGTTGCTGCGGCAGTTCTTGAGGATCCTTTTGCCAGCGCTTCCGTACCGGATCGCATTCCAACCCTGATCCGTCGTTTTGTCAGTCGCTTCAAACGCAGCCGCAAGGTCACATCATTCGAGACGCTGGAGTCGACGATGACTCTGCATGGAGCTCTCAAGCAACTCGAGTTGCCTACGCAGGCTGGCCAGTCACTGACCTTGCGCGCCATCCGTGATGCCTATAAACGCAAAGCAGTCGAGGTTCATCCTGACTCCGGAGGTTCAACAGATGCCATGCGCCGTTTGAATGAGGCTTATCAGATGCTCAAAGAGCTCTATCGACAGAAAGAAGAGTCTCGCTAGTCACTGCCTGGCCCCGAAATTGGACTCGTATTGGGTCTTAATTGTGATCAGCAAGATTTTCTTGTTGCGCCTTGTTGTTGGTTCTTGAGTTGAGCTTCGGTGCCTGATTTCCATCAACATCGAATTTTTCCATTGTTTTATTTGCGTCTAACGCAATGACCCAGGAGCGATCTCCTGGCGTTCAGCAATTGCCAGCCCCCTGGCTCCCTATGAATCCGGTCTGATCAGGTGGTGTCGATACCCAGAAGTCGTGTCCAGTCTTCTGTGAGTCTTGTCCAACGGCTGTCCCGACCCGTCTTTAAGTCAGTCAGGCACAGGATTCATCAATCTGCGTCTCTGCTGTTGACACAGTGACGCAGAGCTTCCGGGCCAGACAGAGGAGTCTTCGCGAGCGACATGATTCATTGATTCGGCCTGTTGCGCTCGTCAACAAAAATCCAAGCAAAAACTGACAAGCATCTCAATTGTCTCGAGTCGAATCGGAATGCAACCCATTTTGCGACTTGCCCGAGACTCAAGAGAGCGACGCACGTATTAGCTGTCCAAGCTAAGACTCGGTACTGGTCTTTTTTGGTGTCTCATTCGAGAGCGGTGGACAATAAAAAAGGCCCGCCTGGGGCCATGAAAAATTCGCATCAAAAAGCCAATCAGGTGCTGGTCTGCATGCCCTTGATCAGGTAATCGAAATAAGGCCCAGCAAGTTTCTGTTGCTCTTCGGATAGCAACACCAGGGAGGCCTCTCTCATGCAACGCATGGCATCCACCATCCCTGGCATGGGAACACCGAGACTGTTGTACATCTCGCGGGCACCGATCAGACCGATCTGCTCGATCATCTCGGTGCTGCCAGCGAGAACTCCATAAGTGACCAACCTCAGGTACCAGCTGTAATCACGCAGACACTGGGCCCTTTGCTTCTGACCATAGGCATTACCACCTGGCGCCACATATTCAGGACGCAAACCGAACAACTGCCTTGCTGACTCATCAACAATCTTCTTTTCGCTGTCCGTGAGAATCCTGACAACGGCCAGACGAACGGCGCCCTGGCTGAGATACTCGACCATCGAGCGCAGTTCACCACTGCTGGGGTAACGCAGATCGTCATCCGCCTGGAGGATCAGATCCCTTACAACGCTCATGGCAGCTGACATGCTTAGAACAGTTTAAGGGGCATGAACGCCAGTCATGGGTAGGAGCTGAGGGGTGTTACGCCATTGCAATGACAGCGATGCATGAAACGCCGCATCCAGGACTCACCATCAATGTTGTCGGTGAGGATCTTGACCAGCAGGGGCGTGGACTGGCCCGCTGGAACGGCTGGGTGATCACCGTGCCTGAACTGCTGCCAGGAGAAGAGGCCAGGGTCAAGGTTCAGCAGCGTCAGAGACGGATGTGGATGGCACGGAGGGTGGAGATCATCTCCACCTCGCCCCATGCACGTCGCCCACCCTGCATTCTTGCCCGCGACTGCGGCGGTTGCTCAATGCAGCACCTTTCCGTCGAAGCTCAGAACACCTGGAAGCAGGAGCGACTGACCAGCACGCTCAATCGCATCGGCCAGCTCGATCCTGATGTGAATGCTCTGGTGAGTCCTGATCAAGAGTCGCTGGGCTACAGAAACCGCGCCTTGATCCCGGTCCGTCGCAATGGCCTGAAAGTGCGACTGGGCTATTACAAACGTGGCAGTCATCGCATCGTCAACCTCAATCACTGCCCTGTTCTTGATCCACGCCTGGATGCCCTGATTGCGCCAATCAAACAGGATCTTGAATCAACCTCCTGGCCCATGGATTCAGACCTGCAGGGCGAGCCCGGTCTGCGCCACCTGGGATTGAGAATCGGCGTCAGGACCGGTGAAGTGCTCATCACCCTGATTTCCGCCACCCGCACACTGGATGGAGTTGAAGCGCTGAGCGCAGTCTGGATGCGACGTTGGCCACAGCTGAAGGGTGTGACGCTCAATCTGCAGCCGAAACGCAGCAATGCCGTCTTCGGGGAACAGACCATCCGTCTACAGGGTAGGGATGGCATCGAGGAACGCTTTTGTGATCTCTCTCTTGAGCTCGGGACCACCACTTTTTTTCAGGTCAACACACCAAGAGCTGAGCGCGTTGTTGAACAGATCCGCTGCTGGTTAACCCAGGCGCAGGCCAATCAACGGGTGATTGATGCTTACTGCGGGATCGGCACGATTGCCTTGCCGCTGGCGGCAGCCGGTCACAGCGTCACGGGCCTTGAGATCAGCGCTGCATCCGTGAGGCACGCCGATCGCAATGCAGCGCGCAACGGGCTTGAAAGAACACGGTTCCTCGATGGTGATGTGGCTCGGCATCTGCGCGAGTTGTTGCCTTTGCACGATGCTCTGGTGGTTGACCCGCCCCGTAAGGGCCTCGACACGACAGTGCTGGCCATGATCCTCAACCATCCACCGCAGCGGCTTGTTTATCTGAGTTGTGATCCGGCCACCCTGGCGAGGGATCTCAGACAACTTGCAGGGGATTCAGGTCCTTACCGGATTGAACGCGTGCAGCCGATGGATTTCTTCCCACAGACGTCTCACCTGGAATGTCTGGTGTTGATGACGAGGTTCAGCTGCGTAACTCCACCTGGAACTGCTTGACCAGTGCCTTGCGCACCTTGTCGTGGACCGGCTGAATCATCTCGTCGGTCAATGTGGAGTCTTTGCCGCGATAACGCAGGCGAAACGCCTGACTGCACTGATCTGAGCCGAGCTGACCACCTTCAAACCGATCGATCAGTTCCACCGACTCAAGCAGTGGTTTACCGGCTTTGCGGATGGCCTGCAGAAGCTCTCCAGCCGCAAGGCTCTTGGGCACGACCATGGCCAGATCCCTCTCCGAGAACGGCAGGGTGGAGTAGGTCTTGAACTGAGGACTCCAGCGATTGCTGCGGGTTGCCGCTTCAAGGAGACGTGCAAGCTGCAGATCAAAGAGATAAGTGTCCGCGGGCAGCTCATGGCTTGCGCACAGTGAAGGATGCAGCTGGCCGAAGCAGCCGAGAGGGCGCCCTTCAACCACCACGCTCGCCGCTCGACCTGGATGGAGGCGGACGTCATCGCTGAGACGACGATCCTGGGCCTCGATGCCGAATGCATCCAGAACGGTGGTGATCACACCACGGGCTTCGTAGTAATCGAGCTGGCGCGTCTTGCCGCTGGATTGCCATTTGGACAGACGACGTTCTCCGCAAATCACACCTGACAGACGAGCCTCCTGATCGATCGCTGCTCCATCGGAGCTGAACACATGCCCGATTTCAAACACCCAGCAACCAGGCTGTGAGGCCTGCAGGTTGCGCTGACACACCTGAAGATGCTCCTGCCACAGGGCGGTTCGCAGATGACTGGTTTCGGCCAGCAGAGGATTGCTGATCGCGATGCGATTGGGTTCGGATTCGTTCGCGCCAGTGAGTGAGAGGGTGCTGATTTCCTGAAGTCCTGAGGCAGTCAGACGCTGGCGCAAGCGTCGTTCCGCCTGCTGAGTGAGGGTCAGCTGACCGGGTTCCAGTGGCTCTGGAAGATGGGACTGGAAGCGATCAAATCCAACCAGTCGCGCCACCTCCTCAATCAGATCAACCTCACGCAACAGGTCCATCCGCCTTGACGGCGGAACGATCACACTCCATCCATCTGCATCAGAGGAGAGGTCACAGCCCAGTGCCGTCAGACAGGCCTCGACCTGTGCATCGTCGAGTGGTTCGTGCTGACCATCGCCGTTGGTGGATTCAAGGGGACCAAGCAGACGGTGCAGAGCACTGCGGCGCAGAATCACCACCGGATCGGCTTCCTGTTCAGCAGCGCAGACCCAGGTTGTGCCGATTTCAGCATCAAGCATCTCCCCCAGCAGAGTCAGCGCACGGCCTGCAGCGGGCAGTGTGATTTGCCTCGGAAGGCCCTTTTCATAACGCGTGCTGGCATCTGTGCGTTGTCCTGTGGCCCGACTGCTGTTCCGAACGGAACTGGGGCTGAACAAAGCTGATTCCAGCCAGATCCTGCGAGTGTTGACGGTGACGCCGCTCTCGGCACTGCCCATCACACCGGCCACTGCGACGGCGCGATCACGACAGGTCACCACCTGAACACGCGGATCCAGTTCGATGTCGCGTCCGTCCAGGCCTGTGAAGGATTCATGGTCGCGTGCCTGACGCAGTCCGAAATCCTCTGCCTTGATTGCCGTTCCGCAGATTGATTCCAGTGCGTCTGCATCGAAGGCATGCAGAGGTTGACCTTGTTCAAGCATCACCAGATTGGTGATGTCGACAACGGCGTTCACGGGATTCACACCAGCACGCATCAGCCGTTGCTGAAGCCATCGCGGTGAGCGTGATCTGCCATCGATGCCCTTGACTTCGGTCAAGCCATACAGCCCTCCTGCCTGCATCGCTGTTGAGGAATCCTGATCGCTTGCCAGTGATTGAGGATCTGACGGAGTCGTTGCCTGAGGCAGTGACAGCGGAGCTCCGGTGAGTGCAGCCACCTCCCTGGCAATCCCTGTCATGGAGAGGCCATCAGGCCTGTTGGCGGTGATGGCGAGTTCGAGAACGCTGTCGTTCAGACCAAGTGATTCAGCAACTGACTCTCCCGGTGATGGCACTTCATCGAGGAGATCCTCAAGAATTGCGATTCCATCCACATCGCTTGTCTGACCGAGTTCCGACAATGAGCAGATCATTCCTTCACTGCGCTCGCCGCGGAGTTCACCCGCCTTGATCGTGAGATCAACGGCAGGAAGAACTGCACCCACCATGGCCACGGGAACATGAATTCCCGCGCGCACGTTCCTGGCCCCACAGACAATCTGCAGAGTCTGCCCATTGCCGACATCCACCTTGCAGACACTGAGTTTGTCGGCATTGGGATGCCGATCGCAGGCCACGACCTCACCCACAACAACGCCCTGGGCAAGCAGGGAGAGATCCTCCATCTCCTCCACTTCGAAGCCTGCCATCGACAACCGTTCACCCAGCTGATCAGCGGGCTCATTCACCTGCACCAGATCCTGCAGCCAGGAGAGAGAAACCCGCATCGGGAGCTTGAAGTCAGCGCGTGATCCTACGAACTCACAAACGTTGTTCGAAGGTTGGAGTGGGGTGAGGTTGACCTGTAATGTGGATCCTTGTCATTTCGCTTCGCAATTGCGGCGCTACGTCCTTTATGGCCAAGAACAAGGGCGTCCGGATCGTTGTCACCATTGAGTGCACCGAATGCCGGTCCGTTCCCGCTTCCGAAAAGCGTTCCCCCGGTGTGTCCCGCTACACAACCGAGAAAAACCGCCGGAACACCACAGAAAGGCTGGAACTGATGAAGTTCTGCCCGCAGCTCAACAAGATGACTCTTCACAAAGAGATCAAGTGAGTCTGCAGTTCATTCAGTTTTCCAACCGTTTCTGATTCATGTCCAGCTCCTTCTTCAAGAAGCGTCTTTCCCCGATCAAGCCTGGCGATCCCATCGATTACAAGGATGTGGATCTGCTCAAGAAATTCATCACAGAGCGCGGCAAAATTCTGCCCCGCCGCCTCACCGGCCTCACTGCGAAGCAGCAGCGTGATCTCACCAATGCTGTCAAGCGAGCTCGAATCGTGGCCTTGCTGCCGTTCGTGAACCCTGAGGGTTGATTCCTGGCCGCTGTTGATTGCAAACCTGGGGATCTGGTCGGTTTCAGAGACTCAAAATCATCCCAGCTCGCTGTAGTGCTTGCCGTTCAGGGCAGCAAACGAAGGTTATGCATCGGATACCGGGCTAAGGAGCAAGTTGTTCCCGCTCGCACGATTGATCTGATTCACCCCCTGCCGCTCGATGTTGATCCATCGACACGGTTGGGGGTTTTCCCATGGACATTCAACGAGCAGGATCTTGAACAGGCCAGTCCCGGCTGTCGCGACTGGGGCGAAACATGGGTCCTGCTGCTGGAATCATCCGAGACGGCTGATCTCGCTTCTTTCGCTGAGCTCGCCTGCGGATCAGATGCTGTGATCAACAAGGCAGCCTGTTGGTTGGCACTCAATCGCGACCAGGACTTTTTTCGCTGGAAGCAGGGTCTTGTTCAGGCAAGACCTGCTTCCGAGATCCGCAGCCGTCGGGCTGAGCGCTGCGTTCAGCTCAAAGCCGAACAGAGAAATCAGCGATGGTTCCAGGTCTTGAAGGCACGTCAACCCGTGGTTTTCAACATGCTTGATCCTCTCCACCAGGGATGGATCAAGAGCATGCAGGAACTGGTCGGAGAAGGCGTTGAAGGGGTTCAACTCGATGCTCAGCTGTCGCAGTCGCTGAAGACAGCTCGCGTGGATGCCACCTCCAGAGATCTACGTCTCTTGTTGATTCAGCTCGGCCAGTGGGATGAGCATCGACCTGCATCAATCGCGGGAACGCCCTGGAGCAACGGATTCAGTGAAAAGCTGCTTCTCGAGGCCAGGCAACTGCTCGAACAGTGTGATGCGCCGCATCCCGGAGATGAGACAAGACTCGATCTCACCGCCCAGGCCTGCGTCACCATCGATGACGCAGAGACGACCGACATTGACGACGCCATCGCTCTTGAACGTCGACAAGACGGAACCGAACGTCTCTGGATCCATATCGCCGATCCGGGTCGTCTGATCACAGCTGGCTCACCACTGGATCTTGAAGCTCGACGCCGTGGCAGCAGTCTTTATCTCACCAGGGGCAATCTGCCGATGTTCCCAGCCGAGCTTTCGACAGGCCCCTTCAGTCTCAGAACCGGTCAGCGCAACGCGGCCTGGAGCACCTGGGTGGACCTCGATCAACACGGTGGCATCAGCGATTTCGGGATCGTTCGCAGCTGGGTGACTCCCCGTTACCGACTGACCTATGACGACGCCGACGAACTGATTGATTTCGCTCCACCTGAAGAGGCAGATCTTTCAGACCTCCATAAGCTGCTGGAGCGTCGCCGAGGCTGGCGAACTGATCAGGGCGCACTCCAGATGGAACTCCCGGAGGGTCGCATTCGTTGCCGCGACGGCGACCTGTCCGTGCAAATCACAGAGCCTGGTGCCTCCAGGATGATGGTTGCCGAGGCCATGATTCTTGCGGGTGCCGTTGCGGCCCGGTTCGGATCGACTCACAATCTGGCGCTCCCCTATCGAAGTCAGCTTCCTGCTGACCTGCCCTCTGCAGTCGAGCTTGAGCAGCTTCCCGATGGTGCCGTTCGATTTGCTGCCATCAAACGTTGCCTGAGCCGTGGTCTGATGGGAACGCAACCCTCAGCTCATTTCAGCCTTGGCCTCAACGCCTATGCCCAGGCCACATCGCCAATCAGACGCTACGGGGATCTCGTTGTCCAACGCCAGATCGCCGCAGTCATCAACTCTGAAACTCCTCTGAGTGAGGAGTCGATGCAGGACCTGATCGAAAGCTTTGATTCAGCTGTGCGCGAAGGGCTGACCATCGCAAGAGAAGATCAGCGCCACTGGCAACAGGTCTGGTTCGAGCGTCATCAGAGTGATCAGTGGCCTGTTGATTTTCTGCGCTGGCTGAGGCCTCAGGACCGACTGGGTTTGGTTCGTCTTGATGATCTGGCCATGGATGTTGCCGCTGAGTGCCCTCAGGGATCGGTGCCGGGAGAAGCACTGATGCTGAAGGTCGATCAGGTTGATTCTCAGTGTGACCAGCTCAGACTGATTGCCCTGGCTGCTTGATCACTGCATGGAGGAGCAACGAAACCATCCTCCCCAGGGATTGTCAGTGCCCTGAATCATGACTTTCGTCGGCTTGTCGAGCGTCTCAAGTCCTGCGTTGACGGCTGGTTCCAAGGTGATCAACTGGCGGGGCTCATCATCCTCCAGTTGGACTGTGTAGCCACCTTCGCCGTCCGGGCTGACCATGCCGTGCCCTGATCTTCCCTTGTCCAGTGTCTCGGGGCGTGCTGCTGCCAGGGAGTTCTGGTCCAGCACAGCTGTTTGCCGCTCCAACCACTGACTGTGATGCCAGGGTGTATCCCAGAGAGGAGCGACTGCCGATGGCGCCATGGCATCGCCGATCAATCGATCCTGCAGACTGCGCAACGACAGTTCGGAAGGTTGCCGACCTGTTTCCACGGCAAGCGCGGCGGCCGCACCGGCGGCCTGGCCGATGTTCATGATCAACGGTTGCAATCGGGTGGCCCCATTGGCCATGTGACTCGCACTGAATCCCTTGTCTGCCATGAGCAGATTCTCAGTTTCATTGCTCAGCAGGGCTCCAAAGGGAATGCAGAAGGGTGTTCCCGTCCAGCGGCCACCCCAACGACAACTTTTCGGCGCCAATGGCCAGTCATCGCCTGGGTAGTGATGGTCATTGGCGTAATTACCCACAGCAATCGATTCCAGAACACAACGGTCATTGACCGGTGGACCAGGCAGACGTCGTCCTTCAGCGAGAGGGAGCAGATTCTGTTCGATCACCGTGGCGCGACCAACCACCCGCCGGCCTTCGCGCCAGTACGGCATCGCCGCAAGCCAGGGGGCTGGGCTTGCAGCGTCGCTGGGAAAGGCTTCACCCAGCTGTAGCCATCCATCAGTTGCCTTGCGCAACTCGTGGGCGAAGCAGAGGCTGTGTTGCTGCATCTCCCTGAACAGCTCGGCCTCCTGGCTTGAATCAGTGAGGAATGCTCGTTCCAGCCCTCGATGCCAGTCATTGCCGTGCAATGGCCAATTGAGCATCACCAGTCCTGACGGCAAGCGGCCGTAGGTGATGGTTTTTTCCAGCCCGAAAGTGTCACACGCACCGCGGAACGGTGGAGGCAGCTGAACGGGGACCCGTGGATCATTCTGCAGGGGATGATCTGCAGGCTGATCTCCCCGCAGTTGTCCCATCACCACCCAGGTGGGCGATTGCACCGGTTGAATCCTGAAAAACGGATCTGCATCCAAACGCTCCTGTGAAGGCGCACTGGGTTCGGTCCACTGTTCCTGGGGTTCCCAACCCAGTCGGAACGGAACATTCGCCAAAGGCAGAAGATCGCCTCGATCACTGCCGTCAATGACAACGCGGCACCTCACCCTGCGGATCTCTCCACCCACATCAACCTTCAGTGCTGTGATCAGGCAGCCTTCACGCTCAACGCTCAGCAGCTGACAGCAAGACCACCACACCACTTTTTCCTCCTGCTGGAGCCAGTTCTGAAGAATGGTTTCAGCGGTCAGTGGCCGGTACCCGAAACAGCTCACCCAGTTGTGGTCCAGTCCTTCCGGTTCACGCGTTTCCAGTTCACGCAGAAACGCTCCCCAAAGCCCCGTCTGCCATGGGGTCAGTTCGTTGCCATCAGGACAGCACACACCTGCAGCACTGACCATTCCACCCAGCCATGCCCCCGGGGTGAGAAGCAGCGTGGTGGCACCCCCACGGGCTGCCTGAATCGCCGCTGAAGCACCGCCGGTCCCCCCACCCCAGACCAGGACATCCACCGAATCAAGGCTGATGGTCATGGTCCTTCGGTTCTCAATACAGGTACGGCATTCACGATGTTCAGTTGCAGTTCAGCCACCAGGCGACACAGCCGCAAAATCAGGACCCTGGAAAGAGGGTCGTTAAGATCCAGCCCCAGAGCCAGGGGCAAAAGGAGAGCGCCGCAGCGATGACCTACAGCCTCACAACCCCGCTCTACTACGTCAATGCCAAGCCCCATCTCGGCAGCACCTACACAACCATCGCCTGTGATGCACTGGCCCGTTTTCAGCGCCTTGAAGGTCAGGAGGTGCTGTTTGTCACCGGTGTCGATGAGCATGGCCAGAAGATCCAGCGCACGGCCGAGGCCCGCAAGATCAGTCCACAGGAACACTGTGATCTGATCAGCCGTGAATACATGGATCTCTGGTCGCGGTGGGAGATCAGCAACGATCGTTTCGTCCGGACAACAAGTGAGCGTCACCTGCCTCTGGTGCAGGCGTTCTTCCAACGTTGTGAAGCCGCAGGTCACATCCGAACGGGCCACCAGGAGGGTTGGTACTGCGTTGACTGCGAAGAATTCAAGGACGACCCGGCCGACGCTCAATCACCGTGCTGTCCAACCCACCTGAAACCCCTCGAGTGGCGCGATGAAGAGAATCTCTTTTTCTGTCTCTCGACGTTTCAGAAGCCCATCGAGTCGCTGATCGCGGAGCCAGGATTCATTGCACCAGCCAGCCGGCGCAAGGAGGTTGAAAACTTTGTGGCCGGCGGCCTGCGTGACTTCTCCATTTCCCGGGTGAATGTCTCCCACGGTCTTCCGGTGCCTGGCCATCCCGGTCACACGTTTTATGTCTGGTTCGACGCTCTGCTCGGCTATCTGACTGCTCTGCTGGACGACGGAGGGTCTGTGGATCTGGATCGTCTGAGCGATGCAGGCTGGCCTGTGAGTGTGCATGTGATCGGCAAGGACATCCTGCGTTTTCATGCCGTCTACTGGCCAGCCATGCTGATGTCCGCTGGTCTGCCTTTACCGAAGAGCGTTTTCGGCCATGGCTTCCTCACACGAGAAGGCCAGAAAATGGGTAAATCCCTGGGTAACGTTCTCGATCCTGAGCTCTTGCTGGATCGCTGCGGAACGGACGCCGTGCGTTGGTACCTGCTCCGTGATATTCAATTCGGAGATGACGGTGATTTTCAGCAACAGCGGTTTGTGGATCTTGTCAATAACGACCTCGCCAACACCATCGGGAATCTGCTGAACCGCACCTCATCGATGTCCAGGAAATGGTTTGAGAACGCAGTGCCCCCTGCTGATGAAGCAGTTCGTGAACACCACCTCCTCCGCGACAAAGCCGAACTGACCATTCAGCAGGTTCGTGAATCAATGCAGCAGCTCAATTTTCAGAAGGCTTCTCAAGCGGTGCTTCAGTTGGCCATCGATGCCAATGGTTTTCTGAATGAGCAAGCTCCCTGGAGTCAGATGAAACAACCCGGTCAGGAAGTTCAGGTTGGCCAGGATCTCTATGCCGTTCTCGAATCTTCCCGGATTGTCGGCATTCTGCTTCAGCCGATCGTGCCCGATCTCAGTGAACGTATCCTCACGCAGCTGGGGCTTGGCTCTGTTTCAGGCGCCTGGAACGACCATCTGACCTGGGGCATGCTGGTGCCCGGATCAGTCTTACCCAAGCCGGAACCTGTGATGCAGAGACTCGAGCTCGAAGCGCCTCTCTGATGTTCCTGTCGCATTCAAGTGATCATTGTCGTGGTGGTTGTCTCGTTGCCCTGTTGCTGCTGACAGGCTGTGTCAGTGAGCAACCCTCAGCAACGGTCCAATCCCCTCCCTTCGTCTTCCGCTCGCTGAAGCTCGAGCAGAAGACCAGGAAAGGACTGATGGACTGGAGCCTGAACAGTCCTGAAGCTCGTTATGAGCTCAATCGACGACTGGTTCGAGCCGTTCAACCTGTGGGTGTTCTCTACAGGAAGGGAAAACCATCGTTCAAGGTGCAATCAGATCTTGCACTGGTCGTGAACGATGGCGAGCAGATCCTGCTCGAAGGTGATGTGAAGCTCCAGCAGCTCAACGGGTCCAAGCTTCTGATTCAGGGAGATCGTCTGCGTTGGCGACCACAGGAGGGGGTGCTGCTGATTGAACAGCGTCCAAGGGCCTTCGATCAGGACTCCCGGATCAGCTCCAGCAAGGCGCAGTTGCTGCAGACCACCAATGATCTGACCCTCAAGGGAGTTGTACAGCTGGAGCGATGGACCGAAAGCTCCGATCCATCCAAGCCGGATACGACATTGAGAACCGGAGAGGCCCAGTGGAATCTCGATTCCGGTGTGCTGAACGCTGAAGGCCCCGTTCTTGCACAAAGACGCAACCTGGAGGGAACGGTGCTTCAGCAGCTTCAGGGCAGGAGTCTTCAGGGCAATACGCGTGCCGGTGACCTGAAGGTGACGGCTCCGGTCGTGGTCCGGATGCCACCCCAGAAGGGAGTGCTCAAGGCTCAGGACATCATGTGGAATTTCCGTTCCCAGATTGTGCGCACCGAGCAGCCGTTTGAAGCCGAACTCGATCGCACCAGGATTTTCGGCAGTGCCTTCCAGGCTGAGTTGAAGAACACAACTGTTCTGATTCAGGACGATTGCAGGATTCAACAGCCTGGAGAATCTCTCGATGCCAGAACCTGCACCTGGAACTGGGGCACAGAGGAGGTTCTTGCTGAGGGGAATGTTGTGGTGAAACGCGACGCCAATGACCAGCTGACTCGTGCCAGCAAGCTGGTTGGTCGGGTTGGAGAGAAAGGCCGGATCACTTTCACTGCACCGGGTGGCAGAGTTGAATCACAGGTCAGATTCCCTGCGGATCGACCTGTTGATCGGACTCCTCGACCGAGGAAATCAGCTCCAGTTGAGTTCTGAGCCTTTCTGCCCAACCTGCAAGCCATCGTTCATCGGATCGAGTGAAGCAGCGCTCTGTCCAGCCACCGAGCACGATCCATCCACGCTGACCCAGGGGTTGAACCATCACCGCCGGCAGACCTGGCAGAACCGGGTCAAATTCCTGGCGTCCAGGGTAAAGAGCGGTTCTGACCAAAGACACCAGCGCCTGCCGTTGCGTGCTGCGACGACAGATGTCGCCTGGAGTGAATGGTTCTCGGGTGATCAGACCTCTTCTCAGCAACACCCTCTCATCCCAGTTCACCAGGATCGTTGCCGCAGATGTCGCCGTCAGAAACTGGTGACTACCCCAGGCCAGTTCCGTTCGCAGGCAGTCGGAGAGCCCAGCGGCGATCTCGAGACCCTGCTCCCCTTCGAGATTCACCGCCTTGGGGGTGCGTGGCACCGCCCGGGTCCAGAGCACCGCCACGAGCATCAGGCCGACCGCCGCCATACCGGACAACACTTCCGCCCGTTGCAGAGCAGGAGTGAAAGCTCCAGCCGTCAACGCATTGAACACAGCGAGCCCCAGCACCAGCAGCCCGGAGATCAGGCAAAGTCGCGCGGAGCCTGGCATGGTCTCAAGTGTCCTGCGGTCAGAAGGGCACACTCTTGCTCAAATGGGGCAGCACTGACCAGTGGTGATGACGGACGCGGAAGCTTTTGCCTCAATCGCACTTGCCGCAGTGGCCTGCGACGGAACACTGGGCCGCGAGGAGGCCCATGCACTCCGACGATCGCTGGAGTACCGCACCCCTTACAAGAACAGGACTGAACAGGAGATGGGAGCCCTGTTCGATCGACTGCTGGTCACGCTCCGGGAGCAGGGGGTGAACCAGCTGGTGACTGATGCACTACCGGCGTTGTCACCTGTCCAGCAGGAAACAGCTCTCGCGGTTGCCGTTCAACTCACTTACGCGGACAGGGATGTCTCGACAGCAGAGCAGTTGTTTCTGAACCAACTCTGCGATCGTCTTTCGCTTCCAGACGGAAGGGCAGCGGCGGTGATGGAATCGATCATGGCTCTTCATCGCGACAGCCTGTCCACCTGAAGGCAGACTGGCACCGCAATGCTCCTGACCATGAAGCGTCTGAACCAACTCGTCGGAGGGTTTCTGTCTGCTTTGATCTGTCTTGTGCTGGCTGCTCCAGCAGCAGTGGCGGTCTCTGCACAGGATTTTCCGCAATCTCTGCCGGATGCAGCCGTACTTGACTCTGCCGATGTGCTCAGCAGGGCCAGCAGAAACGAGATCAGCACGCGTTTGCAGGATCTGAATCAGTTTCATGTGGACGCCCGTTTGGTGACACTGCGGCGACTTGATTACGGGCTCACTCTTTCCGGTTTCGGTGAGGAACTGCTCGAGCGCTGGGGACAGGGTGACAGCCTCACTGATCGTCCTCTGCTGATCTTCCTCGAGGAAACACAGAGCAAACAGGCCACGGTGGTCGCCGCTGAGGCATTGCTCGAGCAGCTGCCGGAATCCTTGTTGCGAAGCACGGGGCGCACCACCATGAGTCAGCCCCTGCGGGATGGTGATCGATTCCGACAGGCGACTCTCGATGGTGTGACCAGGATTGAAACCGTGCTGAACGGTGGGGAAGATCCAGGTCCACCCGTTCAGCTGGAACGTGCGTCAATCCCCACCAATATTCCCACTGCTGAAGAGACAGAGAACAGCAACGCCTTCACATGGGTTGTCGTTCTCCTGGTCGTCGGCACCATAGTGCCAATGGCGACCTGGTGGATTTTCTCCAGCTGACGACACGATGGCAGGACGTAACTGGCTTGGGACCTTCGGCGGAACGAATTCTTTCAACGTGAATTCAGAACTGGATCGTGGTTACGAAGCCGCGCTTCTGATTCAGAGTCTTGAACTTGAATATTACGGCGACCGTCCCATCCGCCCTGATCTGGAACTATCTGTTCCTGCAACAGTTCAGGCCACAATTCTTCGAAAGTTCAGGGCTGCCATCAACGTCTGCCGCTCATCGCTCGATAAACTTGAATATCAGCGTGCACAATTTGACACTCAGGAATTAAGACAGCTTCAACTAATTGAAAGTGTAGTCAATCGATACAGTCCCAGGCGTACTGCATCAGCTCCAACAATCAGCCGAGCGCCTGATCCCCTCCCACGCTCTTTACTGGGCATTTTCGATACATTGCGCCGGCAGCTGAATCCTGCTGCCGAAGCAACTCTGGTGGCGGGATTTCGACGCCGAAGAGATTCAACCTTGATCTCCCTCAAGGTGCTGCTTCTTTTGATTCTTGTGCCGCTTCTGGTTCAACAGGTCAGTCGCACTTACATCATCAGCCCAGCTGTTGATCATTTTGCTCCAGATCTTCCGTTTCTCAGTTATCCCAAGCCTCAACTTGAGGAACAGGCCGTTGAAAAACTGAGGGTCTTCAAGGCTGAGATTGAATTTGATGCACTGCTTCGGGGTGATTCAATCCCTACTCAGGAGGAGCTTCAACAAAAACTCTCTGCAAAAGCAGAAGAATTAAAGGAAGAAGCTGACTCAGAAAGCACCCATGCAGTGAAAAATGTATTGGCTGATCTTGCGGCAACGGTTGCATTCGTTGTGGTCTGTCTGTTCAGTCGCGAAGAACTAAGGGTGCTCCGTGGATTTTTTGACGAGGCTGTCTACGGTCTCAGCGATTCTGCCAAGGCCTTTGCAATCATTCTCTTTACAGATATTTTTGTCGGTTTTCACAGCCCGGAGGGATGGACTGTGCTTCTCGACGGAATCGCCAATCACTTCGGATTCCCTGCCAGGGAGAACTTTATTCTTCTGTTCATCGCAACGTTCCCAGTGATTCTGGCGACAATATTCAAATACTGGATCTTCCGTTATCTCAATCGTGTCAGTCCCTCTTCCGTGGCCACTCTTCGCGGCATGAACGGTGGTGGCTGAATCCTTGCATGGACTTGTATTGGTCACGGGACCAAGTCGTGGTGGCAAGAGTCGCTGGGCAGAACACCTTGTCTCTCAGCACAGTCCTGTCAGCTACGTCGCCACATCCGATCCACGTCCAGACGACAGCGAATGGCAGGAAAGACTTCGTCTTCACAGCGAACGCCGTCCCTCAGATTGGCAGGTCATTGAAAGCGGAGCCGATCTTTCCAAGGCCCTCAGTACTATCCCAAGTGATCACACCATTCTTGTTGACGCTCTCGGAGCCTTCACGGCGTGGCATCTCGAAGCTTCCGCTGTTGACTGGATCCAACTTCAGACAGATCTGATAAAAACCCTTCAGGAACGTCATCGACCTGTCGTTCTGGTGATTGAGGAAACGGGCTGGGGGGTCGTGCCATCAACGGCAATCGGCGGACGTTTCCGCGATCGTCAGGGCCGCCTTGCCCTTGAGCTTGAAGCCATTGCCTCAGCGAGCTGGCTCGTGGTTCAGGGACGAGCTCTTGATCTTCATGCGTTCGGAGTCGCGGTTCCCGAACCATGACAGCGGATTCCACAACACCTCTGAGGATTGCGCTGTTCGAACCAAGAATTCCGCCCAATACCGGCAGTATTGCTCGCACCTGCGCCGCCTTCGGCTTACCGCTTTCGCTGATAGAACCACTTGGATTCTCGATTGATGATCGCCATCTCAAGCGCGCCGGACTGGATTACTGGCCTTTTGTTGATCTTTCCGTTCATCCTGACTTCAATCATTTTCTGAACAGCCTTCCACAGCCCTCACGGTTGATCGGTTGCAGTCGACGCGGTGGGCAGATCCTTTCGACCATGAGTTTTCAGGAAGGCGATGTTCTGTTGTTCGGTCGTGAAGACATCGGACTGCCCGATCACATCCGGGCTCAATGCGATCAGATTCTCACGATTCCGATGCCCTGCAGCGCTGCGCAAGATGGGAGCGGAGGTGTGAGAAGTCTGAATCTGTCTGTCGCCTGTGGCATCGTCAGCTATCACGTCGGATCACAGCTTCAGCTGTGGTGATTGGAGATCTGCCACGAAAGCCCTTGCGTGGCCGTGTTCGGCTCGCTACGTTCTGCCGAATCCCGGGTTGTGGTGGCTCCATCGGGAATGATCTTCAATCCTGCCTGAATGAAGCCCCTATTTCTAGCTGTAACCGCAATTACTTCCAGCAGTGTGCTGTTTGCGGCTTCTCAGCTTTCAGGGCATGCAGATGGAGACCACCACAGTTCCCACCAGCTTCTCGCTGCCTTACCCAAATCGCCATCGCTGATCTGGGTCAAGCTGTCGGCGGACAGTGATCTGGGTGTGATTGCTCGAGAACTTGATCTTTCATTGAATGAGCTTTCAAAGTTGAATGAAAAGTCAGCTTCGATTTTGCTCAAATCAGGTTCATGGCTTGTCCTTCCTGAAAAAAGTCGTGATGACCTGAGCGACTTATCCCGTTTCGTCAAAGGTTCCGTTCGCACATCAGCTCCTCTGAGTTCGCCGCCCACACCAAAAGCTGTGGTGAAAATCAAATCAGGTCAGAGTCTGGCTTCTCTTGTTAAAGATCATGGCATCACTCTTCAACAACTGAAGGATCTGAATCCAGGGGTTCCGATTTCCCGAATGCTGGTGCCAGGGAATGAGGTCCGTGTGGCCAAAGCCCGTCCTGTTCTGGCGATCCGTCCATTGAAATCGGGGGGTGCGAGCTATCCGAAACTTCCTTCTTTTTCTGGATCGGATCCTGTTCAATCAGCCAGATCCTTTATCTGGCCGACGAAAGGTGTGTTCACCTCCGGATATGGCTGGCGATGGGGTCGGATGCACAAAGGAATCGATATTGCCAATAATGTGGGTACTCCAATCATCGCCGCCAAGGATGGTGTCATTGTTTTCGCTGGTTGGAGCAGTGGCTATGGCTATCTCGTAGAGATGTCGCATGGTGATGGAACCTCCACGCGGTATGCCCACAACAGTCGTCTGCTGGTCAGGAAAGGTCAGATGGTTCCACAAGGGTCACGTATCTCCTTGATGGGCAGCACTGGCCGTAGCACTGGTCCACATCTCCACTTTGAGATTCGTCGACCCGGTGGAGCAGCCATGGACCCTATGGCCATGCTTCCTGCCAAGCGTTCCTGAAAATCAACTTCTAGGGTTCAATTTATAATTTAAGCTGCGTTATCGTAATTTCCATTCAATTTTTGACTTCAAGTTTCAAAAAATAAATGTCAGAGGAGAGACTTGAACTCTCGACCTCAGGGTTATGAATCCTGTGCTCTAACCAGCTGAGCTACTCTGACCAAAGGCCTTCAGGCCAGTCGCCATCATACATCTTGAGATGTCCTCGGAGCTATCTCATCTCGATGGCATTGAGGCGTTCCCTGAACGATTTAGGAGATGATTGCGCTGTTGTCCCTTCATCACTCAATGAGACGTGACCCTCAGGAATCGCATTGGGGCGCCGTTGTTGCCTGACCGGTTGGCCACGATGCGGACGAGCCTTGAGTAGCAGAGCACGCGTTTTTGGATCGCGTTCGAGCGGTTGACTGTTCAGCTCACTTCGCACCTGATTCAGCAAACGGAAATGACCTGTGCTGCTGAATTTTCTGAGAAGTGCTGGATCCCAGCTCATGGAGGATTGAATCATGAACGCATTTTAGAAGTTGAGCATGCCTGGCCAGGTATCTGGTCGCTCCGCAGTCACTGGGTCAGCCGTGATAACTTGACGCGAGCAACTGGAAGTCGGAACGACTACGACCTAGGCCTGTTCACTTCCTTGCCAAACCTCGCATCACCAACATGTCTTCGTTGCGTGTGGGTCAAAAGGCCCCCGATTTCACTGCCACAGCAGTGGTAGACCAGGAATTCAAGGAAATCACTCTCTCGCAGTATCGCGGCAAGTACGTCGTACTGTTCTTTTACCCGCTCGATTTCACCTTTGTTTGCCCTACTGAAATCACCGCTTTCAGTGATCGTTACGCTGATTTCTCAAGCAAAAACACAGAAGTTCTAGGTGTTTCTGTCGACAGTCAGTTCAGTCATCTGGCTTGGATTCAGAGTCCTCGTAACCAGGGTGGTCTCGGTGACATCAATTATCCTCTGGTTGCTGACCTCAAAAAAGAGATCGCATCTGCTTACAACGTCCTTGACGAAGCTGAGGGAGTTGCGCTGCGTGGCTTGTTCATTATCGATCCAGATGGAGTGATCATGCACTCCACCATCAATAACCTTCCTGTTGGAAGGAACGTTGATGAAACGCTTCGTGTTTTACAGGCTTTCCAGTACGTTCAGTCAAATCCTGACGAAGTATGTCCTGCAAACTGGACACCTGGGGAAAAGACAATGAAGCCTGACCCTGTTGGCAGCAAGGAATTTTTTGCTGCCATTAACTGAGTCGTTGAACTCTGCCTGGTACCTCCAAGGTCCGCTCACAGCGGACCTTTTTTATGTGGCTTTGAGGGTTTCCTGCTGCCGTCTCTCCAGCAATGACTTCAATCCTTGATCCAGATCAGCTGCCATTGCAACGCGACGTCCGTCACTGACCACAATTCGAGTCAGTGTTGGCAGCCCACCTTGTTGTGCTCGCAGATAAATCGGTTCGACATAGAGAAGCGAATCACCGACAGGTACAACAAGGAGATTTCCCTGAACCACCTGTGAGCCTGCCCGGTCCCAAAGGGCAAACTGCTGGCTGATTGCAGGGTCTTGATTGATCAGCGCCTGAACCTGTTCCGGGCCAAAAATCGGAATGTCAGTAGGGAACCGCAAAAGAATCAACTCGCCATAGTGTTCATCGTCGTTTCTTGCCGCCAACCAGGCCGAGAGATTTGGTCGTGCAAGAGGAGTCAACGGCTGAAGCAGCAGAAACTCTGAATTCGGGCTTGGTTTCACCTGGGCCGTGATGTGGTACGGAGCTACAGGAATCTGATTATTTCCGTACAACTCCTTGGGTACTTGCCAAACATCATCGCCACTGTAAAAAATGCGAGGGTTGGTGACGTGATAACGGAGAAGTTGCTGCACTTGAAGTTCAAACTGTGCCTGAGAAACCATCAGGTGACGTCTAAGGCTAGTGGGCATATTTTCAAGATTTTCAAACAATGATGGAAAAACCTTGGTCCAACCTTGAATCATTGGGTCGTTCGGTTCATTGATATAAAAATGAACTTTGCCGTTGTAAGCATCCACAACAGCTTTAACCGAATTTCGTAGATAGCGAAGAGGTCGACCATCAGGAAGTGTTGATGCATAGGGAACGGTTCTTGATGATGTGAATGCATCAACAATCCAGTACTGATGCTGACCCTGTTGATAACCACTGGGAGCATCGTCAATAGGTACGGAGACAAGATATGGCTCACCCATCAGATCCAGAAAAGGCGCCAGTGCGTGAACTCTTTCTTTGACGTCACGTCGCAGAAGCAGACGAGATTCTTTTGTGAGAGCTCCTGTATTCAGAAAACGTGGATCCGCTAGATAGGTCGCTGCAGTAATCCTTTGCCAAAGATGTTCAAGGGGAACGCCTGCTGAACCTGAATAATGGTTGTAAGTGTTCTCGTCACCTTCGGGGTAATCAAATTCATCGATTTTTGTTGGTGCAACCGCGTAAGGTGAATACAGTGATCCAAAGTAAAGTGCAGCGCGTCCAATGGGAACTTCACGTTCCACGGTTTCCTTGCTGATGCCTAGAGACTTGTTTCCTTCAATTTGTGTGGATTGACCCAGATCGCTGATGAAGTAAGCCGGCAGTCCGTCCGGTTCGCGTGTATCCACAGGATTCATAGTGAAACCAAAGCCATGAGTGAAAACAAAATGTTTGTTCTGCCAGGTTCTCGAGCGAGCAGGAAGTGAGGCCTGGTCTAACTCGCGCGCTGAAATGATCACCTGTTGATTCTCATTACTTCCCTCATTGAGTGGGTAACGATCAACGGATGCATTTGCAAACTGGTAATAAACCCTGAGTTGCTGCAATTGGCGATTGGTGTCCAGCATTGGTTGGCTGTCCCAGAGCCTGATGTTCTGCAGGGTGCTGGCTCCCTTGATCAGGTCCTCTTCACTGATCTCCTGGGTCGGTGTGATCCCTCGGGCCCTGATCGAATCCAGTTGATAGGCCTGACGGGTCGCAGCGATCGATCGGCTGAGATACGGAGTCTCGAGTTGCAGCTCACGGGGCCGAACCACCATCCACTGGACAATCGGTGAAAGCAGAAGTTCCGACAGAACGGCGATCAAAGCAAGCGTGAACAGTGCTGTTCTGAGGCGACGTCGTTGGCGCTGCCTCTTCCCCGGCCATGGCAGACAAGTGCCGGCCATCAGCACAAGCAGAAGAGCAACCCATTCACGAAGCGGAAGCCGCAGATGGATGTCAATCCAGCCTGCGCCGGCGATAAGCCCGCTTTGAGTCCAGAGGAGTTGATGACGTACGAGCCATGTGAGAGCAGCCAGCACCAGCAACAGAACCACCAGTGCAGGTCGAAGCAATGCCCGTTCCTGTTCATTCCAGCCAGGGAATCCCCAGTCACTCAGACAGGGGGAACGGGTCAGTCGACTCCATGCCGAGGTGCTCAGAGTCAGAAGGATCTGAAGGAGCAGCAGCTGGAGAGCCAGTGCGATCGCTGAAAATCGCGCCAAGCCGAAACTGAGATCAGCTCCCAGCAGTGGGTCCGCCGTCCCGGAATCTGGAATCGTGATGGCCAGCGCCCAGAGGCCCCAGCTGCGACCTGCCACAACACAGAGGCAAAGGCTTCCGTACAGAAAGGCCAGGTTGATTCTTCGCCTCCGGCCAAGCCCCAAAGTGATCAGCACGATCAGCAGGATGCTGATGAACAGAACACTCCATTCCGGTCGAAACGGAACACTCCACCAGTGGGCCAGGAGAAAGGGCTGCTTCCATGCCAGCCACGCCAGTCTTGTTGTGACTGCGAGAACGCTGAGAAGGATGGAGAGGCAGGCGAACAGCGAAAGGAAATAGATGCCTCCACTCGATGCGGGGATCTCCCCTCGGGG
Source organism: Synechococcus sp. MIT S9509 (assembly GCF_047303035.1). NCBI lineage: Bacteria > Bacillati > Cyanobacteriota > Cyanophyceae > Synechococcales > Synechococcaceae > Synechococcus > Synechococcus sp. MIT S9509. The sequence goes on from NZ_CP138940.1 coordinate 776,076, forward strand.
TGTGGGGATATAGGCCTGCATCCAGCGGTGTCGCCACAAGGCCGTGAACAGAACCAGCAGAAACGCCAAACCAGCGCCGAGAAGCTGAAAGCCAAGCCGCTGCCCATAGGTTCCCTGTTGGCCGAACTGAGCGAACCAGGACCACTCAACCTGGAGCCTGGCGAACAGCCAGAAGACGGGAAAGATCAGCAGCAACCCCACCGCTGATGAACTCGAGAGGGAGGGAAGGCCCCGTTTGAGCAGGCTCAAGCCCCGGCCGGCAGCTGCTTCAGGCTAGGACTCCTCGAGGAGACGTCGAGCCCTGCCAGGGCGTGGAAGCGATCGGACTGGAGGGTCTCTTCCTCGATCAGCGCTTCCACGAGGCGATCCATGAGCTGCCGCCTCGGCTTCAGAAGATCGATGGCCTGTTGCAGAGCGTCCTGTGCCAGCGATCGGACCCGTCGGTCGATCTCACGACCTGTGCTTTCGGCATAGGCCTGTCTGGTGTTGACCAGATCTCGTCCGAGGAACACTTCCTGATCCTGGCCTTCCAGAGCAACCGGTCCAAGATCGGAGAAGCCGAAGCGCGTCACCATTTCCCGTGCGAGCTGCGACACCATCTGGAGATCACCGCTGGCACCCTGGGTCACCTCAGAGTCTCCGAAAACCACAATCTCCGCTGCACGACCGCCTAAGGCCATCACCAGCCTTGCTCTCAGATAGGAACGCGTGACAAGCCCGGAGTCAATGATCTCCTCATCAGGGAAGAAACGGGTGAACCCACCAACACCACCACTGCGTGGAAGCAGGGTGACCTTATCCACCGGGTCGGCATGGGGTGTGAGCGCCGCCACGAGTGCATGGCCGATTTCGTGATAAGCAATCAATCGCTTCTTTGCTCCGTCCTGGAGCGGAGCAGCTGTGAGGCCCATCGTGATGCGTTCCAGCGCTTCCTCAAGCTCTCTGTTACCCAGGAAAGATGCTTCATGACGGGCCGTGAGAATGGCCGCTTCATTGAGAAGATTCGCCAGATCCGCTCCTGAAAAACCAGGGGTTCTGCTCGCCCAGTCAGCAAGAGACACCTCATCCGACAAGGGACGGGTTCGTGCATGTACAGCCAGGATCGATTCACGACCGCGGCGATCGGGGAGACCGACCTGAATACGCCGATCAAATCGTCCAGGACGCATGAGCGCTGTGTCCAGAACATCTGCGCGGTTTGTTGCTGCCAGGAGAATCACCCCCGAGTTGTCAGCAAACCCATCCATCTCGGTGAGCAACTGATTCAGGGTTTGTTCACGCTCATCGTTTCCTCCACCGATCCCGGCACCTCTCTGTCGGCCGACAGCATCGATCTCGTCAATGAACACGATGCACGGAGCTTTTTCCTTGGCTTTTCGAAACAGATCTCTGACCCGACTGGCTCCGACACCAACAAACAATTCGACGAATTCAGAAGCAGCGATGGAAAAGAAAGGAACGCCTGCTTCCCCGGCGATAGCCCTTGCGAGAAGAGTTTTACCGGTTCCTGGAGGGCCGATCAACAACACTCCCCGGGGAATCCGAGCACCAAGCTTGATGAAGGTCTCCGGCTGTTTCAGAAAGGTGACGACCTCCTGCAGTTCCTCCTTGGCTTCACCAATGCCTGCGACATCCTCAAACCGAACAGTGATGTCCTCCTGAGGACTTGTTCTCGCCTGACTGCGCCCGAAACCCATCGCTTTGTTGGCTGCCTGTGCAGAACGGCGCAACAGCAATGAAAGGCCCACAACGATCAGCACAATCAAAGCCAGATTCCCGGCAAGCCCTGCCAAAGCCTGTTCCTGGCGCACATCCTTGACATTCAGCGGAGTACCCGAAGCCTCGGCAACTCTCAGAATCTGCTGATCATTCGCCAGGACTGGAACTGTGACTGATTTGCCATCGCGGTAGGTGACGATCACCTGACGCCGGGCTGGCACCAACACCAGTTCCTTGACGGAACCTGATGAAATTTGCTTCAGCAGGGTGCTGTAACTCACATCCGGTTGCTTGCGGAACAGAGCGAACGGACTTGTCTGTTGTTCGTCAGGCTTTGAATTGGGCGCTGGAGTTCCCTGCTCTGACTGGGTCGGCTGCTCTGAACTCACACCGCTGATGCGTCGAACCAAGATTAGCGATTTGACGAGTGGCGACTTCGAAGTGGATCATGGCTGTTTGGCAGTGCAACGCCCGCGATGGCCGTCCCGAAGAAGAAAACCTCGAAAAGCAAGCGCAATCAGCGTCATGCTGTCTGGAAGGCCAAGGCTGCCACTGCAGCTCAACGTGCGCTTTCCATTGGTAAGTCCGTATTGAGCGGACGGGCTCAGGGATTTGTCTACCCAGTTGCTGAAGAAGAAGAAGCTGAAAGCTGAGTTCTCAACACTTTGATCTCACGGATGCTGCGTGATCCCGTGAGATCGATCACCACTCCAGCTCGAGCAATGTTGTGCAACCAGCTCGGCGGCAGAGCTGCAAGCACCATTCGATTGAAGTCGGAGAGCTCATTCGGGCGGAACCCAACGCCACTGTGTTGTTCCAACGTGGCCAGCTGCTGTCGCTTCCACTGAGATGACAGACCGCTGTGAATGGCTCGCAGATGCCAGAGGTCATCCAGGCATGTCCAGATCTGCCGATAATCAGCAAGCAGGGACTCAGCTCTGGATCGCCATTCCAGCTCCTGATCGGACAACCCTTCAACGATTTCCGTTTCGATTGAGGGATGCGGCGATGCACCCAGAAACCAGCCTTCCAGCAGCACCACTTGTGATCGGGAACTGCTGCTTCCGAAACGATCCCCCCGGCCGTTGCGGAGTGCTTTGTCAAAGCGGGGAGCAGTGATCAGACCGCTTTCTTTCCACGTTTCAAGCGACTGGAGCATGCCATCGATGTCATGGCTTCCAGGAAGCGCTCTCGGAACGGACCAGGGATTTCCCTGAACACTTTTATCCAGCTGCTCGGCAGGCCAGTAAAAATCATCAAGCGACAGATGTTCCACGGGCCAGCCCAGCGTCTGACTCGCGGATTTGACCCAGCTGCAAAGGGTTGACTTGCCGCAGCCAGGCAGAGCGCTGACACCGAGAAGCACTCGTCTGCCCTCTGACAGAGCGCATTCAACCCGGCTGAGCAATGGCAGACCAACGAAAGTAACCCAGGCATCCATGACCGGGACGGACCACCGATCTCTGGCGAGGTTCACACCACCAACGCCTTCCCAGCGGTTCCACCAGTCATCAACATTGGGCCAGCCGAGACTGGCGACCAGGAGCTGGTGCCCATCCGTCACCTGAAGGGGGACTGACTTGTTCCAGCAATCAGGATCCAAGCTTGTAGGCCTCGAGCACCACGGCATACACCGTGCCGATACGCAGGTTGTCGAGGGCGAGCCAGGGGAGTGGCCAGGGTCCCGGACGCACCCTGGTGCGCAGTCGCACGATCAGTTCAATGATCAGCACCATCACCAGTACTGCCACAGGACGGTTCTGACCGGATCTCTGAAACCAGATCATCGTGACGTTACTTCCGATGATGAAGCCGAACAGCAGAGCGAGAACACCCACACTGCGTCTCCGCCAGGGACCAACAAGAACCTGATTCAGCTGCCTGCCGATTCGCCGCTGCAACTGCTCGTAGCGCGTGGCCTGAAGGGTCATCGAGAGGGGGTCGTGATTAGCAGCTTGAGGTACTCCAGCGTGATCAGACCATCTGCACAAGGGGGTCCACTGAAGATTCTTGCCGGCTGGTCAGGCTCTCCAAGCTGATCGACAATGACATCAGCATGTTGCCTGTTGTTTTCAAGCTGCTTGTCCCATGGCGACGGAGTCAGCACACAGCGCAGACCTGCTGTGTGGGCAGACTGCAGACCAGGAAATGAGTCCTCGAAAACAACAACGGCTTCCCGCTCTGATCCACTCAGTTCAAGCGCCAGTTGATAGGGGTCAGGACAAGGTTTGTGTCTTTCGACGTCATCAGCGGTGACCATTCCCTGAAACACGTCCATCAACTCGCTGGGCAGGGAGTTGAGCAGCGCCTGAACCGAAGCATGTCCACTGCTGGTCACAACCCACTGCAGCACTCCTGCGGATTTGAGCTCGAGCAGAAGCCGTCTGACACCGGGTCGCAGGGTCACGGCTCCAGACGAAACGATCCTGAGGTAGTGCTGTTGTTTGGAAAGACGCAACCGTTCGAGAGAGGCTGGATCCAGTGTTTCGCCCATCTCTTCAGCAAAGAACTTCATGCGCTGCCTTCCACCCGGGATGCTCAGCAAATCCAGGTAGAGCTGCTCATTCCAGTTCCAGCTGAGGCCACAGTCTGCGAATGCCCTGTTGAATGCAGGACGATGACCATTCAGTTCGGTGTCGGCAAGCGTTCCATCCACATCCCAGAAAACAGCCTGCAAACGCGTCATGCCGAGGACTCGATCGGGCACCAGCTTGACCGATCGCTTTTAAGGCGATGAGGGCCCACAATGCAGCGATCGTTTGCATTCGGCATGGTGGCAGGCGCCCGGGATCAGCAGTGGCGACTCCCACAACCGATCAAGGGTGATCCACTTCCAGCAGTGGATCTGCCTCTGGCTCTTAAAGCGGTTTTGTTCAGACGCGGACTTCAGAGTCCTGAACAGGTCACTTGGTTGCTCAGTGATCAACCGCTGCCGGATGCGGGTCGTCATTTTCCCGAGTTGAGGACAGCGCTCAAGAGACTTAAGACTGCATGCCTCAACAAGGAGTCTGTCGCCATCTGCGGCGATTACGACGCCGACGGCATGACCAGCACTGCACTGCTGATGCGTGCTCTCGAAGCCATGGGGGCGAATCCTCTGGCGGCCATTCCAAGCCGAATGGAGGATGGATACGGACTCAACAGAGGCATGGTGGAACAGCTCCATGCGGATGGTGTCCGTCTGCTGGTGACGGTCGACAACGGAGTCGCCGCTCATGAAGCTCTCGAAAGAGCTTCAGAGCTTGATCTGGAGGTGGTTCTGACCGATCACCACACTCTTCCTGCCAACCGACCGAAGGCGCTGGCTCTGATTCATCCCGACACCACGCCAAAAGGCTCTCCCTATGGCTGTCTGGCAGGGGTCGGACTGGCCTACGTGCTGGCCAGAGCATTGGCCGCGGAGTTGAATCACCCTGCTTCGATCAGCACAGCGAGAGATCTGTTCTGCATCGGCACAGTGGCTGATATGGCTCCACTCACAGGTGCGAACCGAATCCTGTTGCGGGAAGGACTGAATCATCTGCATCGAAGCCGCTGCCCTGGAGTTCAGGCCCTGCAACAACTGGCCGGGCTTGGAGATCGTCCTTTGCGTGCCGATGACATCGGTTTCCAGCTGGCTCCGAGAATCAATGCGGTGGGCCGCATCGGCGAACCCTCCCTCGTGGTCGACCTTCTCACTGCTGACGATCCGAATCGTGCATTTGAGCTCGGGCGCCGGTGTGATGCTCTCAACCGTCAGCGACGCGAGCTGTGCGATGCGATCGAAGCGGAGGCTGTGGCATTGCTTGAAAGTGATCCCTCACCGCTGCCTCCCTTTCTGCTGCTTGCTCAGGGCCATTGGCATCACGGGGTGATCGGCATTGTTGCCGCGCGTCTTGTTGAGCGTTATCAACGCCCAGCGGCGTTGCTGGCCAGTGACGGAGACGGGCAAATGCGTGCTTCGGTGCGCGCACCGGATGGTTTTGCTGTTGATCGTGCACTGCAGCACTGCAGTGATCTTCTGGTCAGACACGGAGGCCATCCCGCCGCGGGCGGATTCACTGTGCAGGTGACGGCTGTCAGTGCCTTGCATCAGGCTCTCAACACGCTTGCGGCGGAATGGCTGCAGAAACGAGGCGAGGATCTGCTGGTCGAACCTGAGGCGCTTCTGGAGCTCGATCAAATCGATCATTCATTCTGGGACGCTCTGCAGAAGCTGGAACCGTTCGGGGCTGGTCATCCAAAACCGCTGTTCTGGTCCAGGGGGTGCCGGATCACTGATCAAAAGGTGCTGCGTGGGGGACATCTACGCCTGAAACTTGAACAACGTGGAGTTGAGCGTCAGGCGATTGTCTGGCGTTGGCCTGAAAAGGCTGAACTCAGTCAGATGATTGATGCGACCTACACAGTGACTCAGAATCACTGGGGAGGAGAGACACGTTTTCAACTTGAGATCCAGGCCCTTCGTCCTCACCTTGAAGTGATGGAACTGCAGCGTTCGCGTGGGTGCTATCGCGTCCATCGCGTTGACAGCAACAGCCTGAAGTTGATCAATTCAGACGGGCAGTTTCTGGTGAGCCGTGTCAATCGCGAGGGTGAACTTGAAAGCGACGACAGTCGTGCCAGGCACCCTTACGTTGCGGCATTACTGCAGGAGGCCTGTATCGGTCTCGGTTTACGCCCATGAGTCCGGACAGCCGCCATGAACCCGTCCTGATTCCTGGGACGCTGCCGTCACAGAGTCGGCTCAAAGGTGTTGCGCGTCATTTCATCGGTCTTGTTCTGGTCGGGGTGCTGATCGGACTGGCCTGCCTACCGCTGAATCTCGTCGATCGCATTCAGGATCAGCTTTACGCACTGATGCCGACATCAGCGGCCGAGCAGTGGACCTGGAGAGGAGTGGGCGTGGCCTTGATGCCGCTGGGAGTGATGCCGCTGTTGCTGCTTCTCCAGCGGGGTCCATGGAACGCCGGAGCAGGTTCCGGCATTCCATCAACGATGAATGGACTTGAAGACCCGTCACAACTGCCTCGAGCCATGGCAGCTCCGGGAACTGTTCAGCGAGGAATTCTCTGGTCGATCGCCACCGTCGCGATGCTTCCTCTCGGCAGGGAAGGACCGGTGGTTCAGTTCGGTGCAGCTGTGGCGAGGTCCTTTCATCAGCGTTTCCGCGGCTGGCTTCCTTCCCTGAATGAACGCCAGATCGTCGCCATCGGTGGTGGTGCAGGACTTGCAGGTGGTTTCAACACACCGCTGCTGGGTGCTGTCTTCATGCTTGAGGAACTCACCGCTGAGTATTCGATCGTGACGATCTGGCCGGCGCTGGTTGTCAGCGTCGCCGCTGCAGGTTTCTCAAACATCGGAGGAGAACCGATGTTCGGACTTGGTGTCCTCAACATCGCATCACCCGAAATCGAGCAGCTGATGCTGGCTTTTCCGATCGGAATCGTCTGCGGACTCGTCGGTGGGTTGTTCAACAAGGGACTTGTCTGGCTGACCGGGCGTCTGGCTCCGGTTGTCAGAACCAGGCCCCTGCAGACAGGTCTCTGGCTCGGTGCTGGGTTGACAGCCCTGGCTCTGATGAGCTGGGGCACCTCCACGTCGGATGGTGAAGCGCTTGTTCGCCAGCTCATCGCAGAGGGAATGCCAACTCCCCTGAGCCCTCAGCACGACATCATCACGGGAATCATCAGCATATGGATGACGCTGGTCAGAGTGATCGGGCCGATGTTGGCTTTGAGTCCAGGGGTCCCTGGAGGACTGATTGATCCCTCACTCACCTTCGGTGCAGTTCTTGGATACACAATCTGCGCCGTCGCAGGAATCAGTTCGCAGGTCGGCATCGGCCTGGGACTGGCAGCAGGCCTTTCAGGAGCAACACAACTGCCGCTGGTATCCATCGTTTTCGCCTGGAGGCTGGCGGGAGACCAACAGCTGTTCGCTGGAGTTGTGCTTGCAGCAGTCTTGGCTGCTTACACCGGACGACTTGTCTGCAGAGATCCGGTGTATCACGGACTCAGCAAGCTTCAGAGCGCACCGCGGCGATAGAAGAGAATGAAGATCACAGCGGGGCCGGCCAGGGTGATCAGGGCCAGTGCCGCGAAATTGGCGATCAGGTGGAAATCGAGTCCCATGAAACGGAAGCAGTTGAAAGGCATGATGCCTTGTCCAGGCTACGGGGCACTCCCCCTTCTCGTACAGGAGCTGCCTTCCCTCTGTGATGGCTTGTCACAGCTGCCAGGGGCTGTCGCTGTTTCCGGGGTTTGCCCGTGACACGCCATGGAGAGAAATGGTCGTGCATGAATCAATGCGGCGCCTGCTGCCGCCTGGCACCTGATGAACGTCCGGAAGCTGTCGAATCACTGGATCCGCTGCAGCAACAGCAATATCTCTCCATGGTGGGAACTGACGGCTGGTGCATCCATTTCGACAGTGGCTCGAGGAGTTGTCGCATCTATGACTCCCGTCCTGATTTCTGCCGAGTCAGCAGTCTCTGCGGTTTGTTCGGTGTTGATCCTGAGCAGGCGGATTCATTCGCAATCGCCTGTTGCCGACAACAGATCCGTTCGGTTCATGGCGGTCGCAGCAGGGAACTGCGTAAGTTCGAACGTCTCATCCGTTCATCGGAACCTTCGTGATGACTGATTCCGGCACCTCACAACGTCCTGGTTTCACGACTGTTCTGCTGACAACCTTCACAACGGTTTTCCTTGCTGAGCTTGGCGACAAGACCCAGCTCGCCACACTGCTGCTGTCGGCACAATCAGGTCAGCCCTGGCTGGTGTTCGGCGGTGCTGCACTGGCGTTGATCTGCTCCAGCCTTGTCGGTGTCCTGGTCGGACGCTGGCTTTCAACGGTGATGCAGCCGGAGCGACTTGAGCAGATGGCTGGATTGTTGATGCTGGGCCTGGGCCTCTGGCTTGGTTCTCAGGCACTGCAATCGTTGATGTCCTCGAATCCTGTCTGAGAGGCATGTCCTGATCGAGCTGCCGCTGAACCTTTCTCCTTCATGAATCTGCCCCTGCTTCTTTCCACATTCGCCACTGTTTTCCTGGCGGAACTCGGCGACAAGACACAACTGGCCACGGTTGCCATCAGCGGAACCTCCAACCGCCCGCTGGCTGTGTTTCTGGGCTCAGCCTCGGCGCTCGTGCTGGCAAGCCTGATCGGTGCCATTGCAGGTGGATCTCTGTCAGGCATCGTTCCCGCCGACTGGTTGCAACTCATGGCATCGCTTGGATTTCTTGCGATTGGACTGAAATTGCTCTGGCCGCTTCTCAGTGGGACAGAGTCAGCAGCAACAGCTGACGACTGAAACTCCAAGTGCGCGCATGGCCCGTACTATTGGTTCCTTAGGGATTGCGCACTCTTCCGCTGCAAGCGCTCCCGAGACGACTCCTCCCGGTCCTGTAGGCCGCTTCCCGTACACCGTTCCGATGAAATTCACGGTCGCTGACCTGCTTGATCAGGTTCCTTCAGAAGGAAACCTTGAGACCGCCAGGCTCGAAAAGATTCTGCGCCTGACCAATCGCGCTGAGAAACAGTCCCTTGGGCTTGCACTACAGGGTCTGACACGCCTTGGAATCCTCGATCTCGACAGCAATGGAGCCATCAGTCGGGGAACAGCTGTTGATCTGGTTGAGGCACGTCTTCGCTGCAGCAGCAAGGGATTCTGCTTCGCTATTCGTGATGACGGCGGAGATGATATTTATATCCGAGATCATCAGCTCAATCACGCCTGGAACGGCGATCGTGTGCTAGTGAGGCTGACCCGTGAAGGCGGCAGACGCCGCTCACCTGAAGGTGGGGTGCAGTGCATTCTTGAGCGGGCCACCACCAGCCTGCTTGCATCAGTTGAACAGCAGGATGAACGGGTTGTTGCCGTTCCTCTCGACGATCGCTTGCTGGCATCGATCGAATTGTCTCCAGACGATGCAAGCCACGCGGACAAGCCCGTCGGGACGGCTGTGGCCGAAGTGGTCCTTGATCGCTTTCCGATTGCGCAGTTCCCGGCACGTGGTCACGTTGCTCGATCGCTTCCTCTCGACGGTGGTGCGGATGCTGATCGTGAACTGATGCTCACGAAAGCCAATCTTCATCAGCGTCCGGCTGCTCCTCGTGCAAGTTTCAAGGCTCCAACCTCCAAGAAACGTCAGGATCTGAGCAAACAACCTGCACTGATGCTCAGGGGATGGACTGCCGATGGAGCTCCTGCATTGCCGCTTGTTCATGTCATTCCCCACGAAGGTGGGGCACGACTGTGGATCCATGCCCCTGCTGTGGCTGAACGTCTTAGCCAGGGGAACAGTTACGACCAGTGGCTCCTCAATCAGGCAGAAAGCCTTTGTCTCGGTGGACATTGGCAGCCTCTGCTCGGTCCTGCGCTTGAGAAAGCCTGTTGTTTCCGTGTCGGTGAGGTTCAGGACGCTGTCTCGTTACGCCTTGACATCGGATCGGAAGGTGAATGGCGTGACTGGGAATTTTGTCTCAGTCGCGTTTGCCCGGTCGCTGAGGTCGATACTGATGCTCTCCAGGCTCTTGAATCTCGTAAACCCAAATCAAGAGCGATCCCTGCCGCTCTGAAGCCGATCAAAGATCAGATCGGTCAGCTTGAAACACTGATTTTCTGTGCAAAAAAGCTTCAGGAGGCCGAACGATCGGAAGGTCGCATCGAACTGGATCTGAATCGTGCTCAAGCGGATGATCTGGGTGATCTCAACAGGGTCTCCCCCGACGGTGATGGGCAGAACTGGGCGATACCACTGAATACCAGTTGTCCGAATTCCTTACTCTCCGTTCTCACCCGGCATGCTCATCGTGTCTGGGAAGAACACAGTCGTCAGCTTGGTTTGCCGGCGATACTCCTCGACGCACCACCAGCGGATGATGCGGCTCTCAACGATGTTGCCAAGGCTGCCGTCGCTCTGGACGTTTGTCTCGAACTGGATGAGGACGGAGCCCCCATGGCATCCGAGCTGGCTCTGGCTCTTGCGAACAGCAAATCCAGTCATGTCCTTAACCTGCAACTGAAGCTGGCTTTGCCTGACAGCAGCTACCGGGTTTCCAGTCAGAGCAACCAAATCCCGTCCGATTCCTCGGATGAGGCTTCGATTGCTTCGGTAGATGAGCCTCAGATTGATGATTCGGATCCTTCCGATGTCATTACCAACAACAAGAAGCGTTTGAATCCCTTCGCACCGTGGTGCTGCCCAACCTTGCATCAGGCCGATGTCATCAACCAGCAGGTGCTCTGTTCGCTGCTCAATGACGGCAAGGATCGCCCGACTGTTCGTCAGAAGAACAAAGTGAAACTGGGAGAGAAGGGAGTTGCCGCTTCATTGAACTGGCCTCTGTTCACAGCATCACAGGAACAGAAAATTCAAGACCTGATCCGTGAGCGCACTGTTCAGCGTTTGAATGCCCGTCGCCACCTGGTGGCCGAACTGAAGCGGGATGTGCTCGCAATGTCCAAGGCCCGCAGCGCCGAGCCGATGATCGATCAGCAGCAGACCGGCGTCATCAGCGGGGTTCAGAGCTATGGATTTTTTGTTGAAATCGCACCTTCCATGGTTGAGGGTTTAGTGCATGTCAGCTCACTGAATGACGACTGGTATGAATACCGTTCAAGACAGAACCGTCTTGTTGGTCGTAGAAGCAGGCGTGTTTATCAATTGGGTGACACCGTCGAAGTAAAGGTACTGAAGGTTGATGTTCTGAGAAATCAGATTGATCTCGAGGTGGTTCCTTCCATTGCCGCTCGTTCAGATGATCCTCTGCCGGTGGCTGTGAGCGAGGAATGACTCCCTATGTGATCGGTATCAGCGGTGCGTCCGCTCAGCAGTTGGCTGAACGCACACTGCAATGCATGTTGCGCCGTGATCTCAGCGTGCATGTGATCCTCAGTCGAGGGGCCCACGGCGTCTGGAGGGCTGAAAGGTCGATTTCTGTTCCAGTTGATCCCCGACTTCAGGAACGTTTCTGGAGGGAAAGGCTCGGAGTCAGTGAAGGACAGCTGATTTGTCATCGGTGGAATGATCAATCGGCTGTTGTCGCGAGTGGAAGCTTTCCAACCAGGGGAATGGTGGTGGTGCCTTGCTCCATGGGAACCGTTGGTCGCCTGGCTGCTGGCCTTGCAGGTGACCTGCTTGAGCGTTGCGCGGATGTTCATCTCAAGGAGGGGCGCCCTCTCGTGATCGCACCGCGGGAAATGCCATGGAACCTCTTGCATTTACGCAACCTCACCACACTCGCTGAAGCGGGAGCAAGAATTGCTCCACCAATTCCGGCCTGGTACACACAGCCTGAAAGCATCGACGACATGCTTGATTTTCTGGTGATGCGGCTTTTTGATTCGTTAGGTGAGTCCCTCACCGATCAGAAGCGTTGGCAGGGGCCTCTGTCATGACATCTCTTCAGCGCCTTCTGCTGATCCCCTGTCTTTCGCCACTGTTGCTCACCTTGCTCATTGGTGGACTCAATCTGGGCAAGGCTGGCGGTCTGCGCATTCTCACCTGGGAGTTACCCAAGCTGCCCATCGGGGTCTGGATGGCTGTTGCCGCCACCTCGGGAGCGGTTCTTGGATCTGGAGGGGTTCTGGCGGCAGGATCGTCATCACAACAGTCCATGCAAAGAGAAGTCCGTCGCCCCTTTGCATGGCAACAAGAATCGTCTGAGCAGGAAACGCATCACACCGCCACCACAGCGGCAACAATGCCCTGGCCCCAGAGAGACGTGCATGAGCCTGCTCCTACTGTTTCAGTGCCGTTCAGGGTGATCAGAACCGGACGTGCGTCCAGGAGCAGTGACGCCGATGCCGACCCCAGAGAAAGTGTTGCCGCGCAGTCTGTTCAGACTTCAACAACATCAAGCGAAGACTGGAATCAGCCGCTTCCGACAGATTGGTGAAACTGGTGAGAGGTGCACCGGGCTGTCTACAGTCCCGCGAGCGAAACAGGTTCGGTGAGCGAAACCCCCGACACTCCTCCAAAACAGGAAGCAAGTTCCGTTCCGGATACGGCAACCAAAGCTGCGGGTTCAGCAGAACAGAAGGCCTCTGCACCATCGGAGCAAACCGAAGCAGTGGTTGCCGCTGACAAGTCCGCGGCTGATCAAGCAGCCAACCCCGCGGAGGCTGATACAGCTGAAAAACAACCCAAAGACGACAAGCCGGCCAAGCCAGCCCAGTCGGGCAGCGCAGAGAAGCCATCCGCGACCGCGGAACCGATCAAGGCCGATACCGACAAGGCTGACAAGCCCGCGGCTGTTCCAGCAGCCAAACCCGCAAAGGCTGATACAGCTGAAAAACAGCCCAAAGCAGACAAGCCGGACAAGCCAGCCCAGTCGGACAAGGCAGAGAAGCCATCCGCGGCCGCGGAACCGATCAAGGCCGATACCGACAAGGCTGACAAGCCCGCGGCTGATCCAGCAGCCAAACCCGCAAAGGCTGATACAGCTGAAAAACAGCCCAAAGCAGACAAACCGGCCAAAACAGACAAGCCGGACAAGCCAGCCAAACCAGCCGCCAAACAAAAGCCCGAAGACAAGCCTTTTGCAACATTCATACAGGAAGACTTTTTGCCGACACTCACCAAGTCATTGACCGAGCGCGAGAGTGCGCCGATCAGCCTCGAACTTGTTGAAGGCGAAAGACCTGTCGTGGGAGGAGCTTGTTGGATGGTTCAGGGCGTTTTACCTGCTGAACGACGTTTCTGGCTTTGTTTTGCATCCGATGCGATCACTTCCGGCAAAACAATTGCTCTTGCGGAATCCGGTTCAGATCCAAGTCTGCTCGAGTCGTTCTTGATTGATGAGAAACGCATCAACCTGGCCTTATTGGAATCCCGATTGCTTCAGCGCCTGAACGGTCAGAAATGGTTCGGAGGTAACTGATCCAATGGGTTACACCCAGCCCCGACTGTGTCGGGACTGCATTTACGATGAAGTGAAGACACGCTGGATCTGATGGTGCCTCCCACCGCTGTGAATACCGCAAAAACCGGGGGTTCCGGCGTCGCCGTGAAGGATCCGGTCAAAGACACGATCCTGACTCCGCGCTTCTACACAACGGACTTTGAAGCCATGGCGGAGATGGATCTCCGACCCAATGAGGCTGAGCTTGAGGCGATCTGCGAGGAGTTCCGCAAGGACTACAACCGTCACCACTTCGTTCGTAATGAAGAGTTCGATGGTGCTGCCGATAAACTTGATCCGGAAACAAGACGCGTTTTCATTGAGTTCCTTGAACAGAGTTGTACTTCAGAGTTTTCTGGATTTCTTCTCTACAAAGAGTTGAGTCGTCGCATCAAGGCAAAAAATCCTCTTCTTGCCGAATGTTTTGCACATATGGCCAGAGATGAAGCAAGACATGCAGGTTTCCTGAACAAATCCATGAGTGATTTTGGTCTTCAACTGGACCTTGGTTTTTTGACTGCAAACAAGAAATACACCTTTTTTAAGCCTAAGTTTATTTTTTATGCCACATACCTTTCTGAAAAAATTGGCTACTGGCGTTACATAGCAATTTTCAGGCATCTTGAAAAGAATCCTGAAAGTAAAATCTTTCCTATTTTCAACTTTTTTGAAAACTGGTGTCAGGACGAAAACCGCCATGGTGACTTCTTTGATGCCTTGATGAAGTCCCAGCCGGATACTGTCCGTGGTCTTCGTGCAAGGCTCTGGTGTCGCTTCTTCCTGCTGGCTGTTTTTGCAACGATGTACGTGAGAGACGTTGCGAGAAAAGAATTTTATGAGGCACTTGGGCTCGATGCCCGTGAATACGACCGCATGGTGATTGACAAGACCAATGAAACTTCCGCGAGGGTGTTCCCAGTGGTTTTGGACGTCAAGAATCCTCGTTTCTATGAGCGTCTTGAAAAAATAGTCACCAACAACGAATCACTCGACTCGGTGGATAAGACCCCTGCATCTGCTCCACTCAAATTTGTTCGCAAACTTCCCCACTGGGTTGCCAATGGATGGCAGATGGCCTCCCTTTTTCTGATGTCTCCTGTTCGGAGTGAAAATTATCAGCCCAGTGTTCGCTGATGCAGTCAACTCTTCAAAAATCTCCGGCTGGGTTCAATGATCTGGACCCAGGCCACCACCCCTGGCGTCAACGTCTCGACACCCTTCTGAATTTCGGAGCCAATGCAGGAGCTGATCTTGTTGAGGTGTTTCTTGAAAGAACTGATCATCTCGGCGTTCTCGCTGAACAGGACAGGATCACAAGCGTGAGTCCTTCTTTCGCGATGGGGGCTGGCATCCGCGTGTTCAGAGATGGGAGGGATGGTTTCGTCAGCACGAATGATCTCAGTGATCAAGGTCTTAAGGACGCTCTTCTTCAGGCTCTGGCCATGCTTCAGCTCGATGCATCAACTCTTGCTTCCACCAGCGGATTTGACGGGCTGGGAACGCTCCGTGATTATGGAATCTCGAAAAACAGCTGGCTAGACAGCACGCCAGATCTCAACACGATCACTCAGCGGCTGCTCGAGGGCACTCAGAGTCTGGGGAAATTCGGCCAGCATCTCGATGTGCGCCGGGGCAGTTTCGCTCGTGACTGGCAGGAAGTGCTTGTGGCGGCCAGTGATGGAACATTTGCCCGAGACATCCGATTGCATCAGTCCAGCGGACTGAGTGTGCTTGCAGCTGATGGTGAGCATCGATCCAGCATTGCCCGTCGTTACGGAAGTACAGACCGTCCAGATGACCTCTGCAACTGGAACGTTGATGCTTCTGCTCAGGAGGTCTGTGACAGCGCTGCCAAAATGCTCCGCGCCGACTACGTCGATGGCGGGCAGATGCCGGTGGTTCTAGCCAATCGATTCGGTGGTGTGATTTTCCACGAGGCTTGCGGTCACCTTCTGGAAACCACTCAGGTTGAACGTGGTTCAACACCCTTTGCCGACAGCATCGGAGACAGCATTGCCCATTCCGCTGTCACAGCGATTGATGAAGGCATGAGTGGTGGTGCATTCGGATCCATTTCCATGGATGACGAAGGCATGGAACCACAGAGAACCGTTCTGATCGAAAACGGGATTCTGCAGTGCTTTCTGAGCGACCGAGCCGGTGAAATGCGAACAGGTCACGCCCGCACCGGCAGCGGTCGTCGACAAAGCCACGGATTTGCCGCGGCAAGTCGTATGCGCAACACCTACATCGCTGCTGGTCCCCACAGCATCAACGATTTAATCAGCTCCGTAGACCACGGGCTGTATTGCAAATCAATGGGAGCCGGCAGCGTCGGTGCCACCGGTCAGTTCAACTTTTCCGTTGAAGAGGGTTATCTGATCCAGAACGGTGAACTCGGTCAGCCCGTCAAAGGAGCCACTCTCATCGGTGACGCAAAAGAAGTCATGCCGAGGATTTCCATGTGTGCAGATGACCTGGAACTTGCAGCCGGCTACTGCGGTTCTGTCAGCGGCAGTGTGTTTGTGACCGTTGGTCAACCCCACGTGAAAGTGGATTCAATCACTGTGGGAGGTCGCTGACCATGACAAGCGCAGCTCTCAACGTGTCCACACTTCAGGATCAACTTCAGGCTCTGGCACGTCGTGAAGGCATTCTCAAATGGGATCTTGGTGCCAGTCGAAGCAGCAGTGCATCGGTTCAGGTTGATCGCGGTCAGGCCAAACAGCTCAAGGCTGCACAACGCAGTTCAATCACGATTCGAGTCTGGAATCAGCAGGGATTGGTTGGAATCACCAGCACCTCCGATCTTTCCGATTCAGGTCTTGAAAAAGCGCTGATGGGTGCACATCAAGCCAGTTGTTTCGGTAATCCTGACGATGTTCCCGGTTTTTCCCCACTCGCCACTGCCCCGGAACCGGATCTTCATCGTCCTATTCAGGATGCTCAGGGAATTCAGTGTCTTCTGAAGCAGCTGCTGGATGCTGAACAACAACTTCTGGACCGTCATCCCGCAATTGGCACGCTTCCTTACAACGCCATGAATGAGGGAAGCAGCGAACGCATCTACATGAACAGTGAAGGTGCGTTGCGTCAGGCGCAGCGCACACAGGCGAGTGTTTTCCTGATGGCACGTGCTGAGGAAACCGGTCGCAAACCTCGCAGTGGGGGGGCCGTGCGCGTCGCTCTCGGCAGTCGCGATCTCGATCTGAGCGGTTGCATCAATGAGGCTGCTGAACGCACCATCAGTCATCTCAACTATCAGCCGATCGACACCGGTCGCTACCTCGTGTGTTTCACACCGGAAGCCTTTCTGGATCTGATCGGTTCATTCAGCAGCATGCTCAATGCCCGAGCCGTTCTGGACGGTGTCAGCCTCAGCAAGGCCGACTCGATCGGCCATCAACTTGCTGTTCCCTTCTTCAATCTCACTGACAACGGTCTTCACCCTGCTCACGTCGGAGCGATGCCCTTCGATGGTGAAGGAACCCCGACTCGGGCCCTTCCTCTGATTCGTGGAGGATGCCTGGAAAGCTTTCTGCATTCAGAAGCCACAGCCCGCCATTTCGGAGTGGATCCAACAGGGCATGCAGGTATGGGAGCCAAAGTGTCTGTCGGAGCTGATTGGTTGGAAGTGAGTCGCTCTCCGTCCATGACCACTGGAGCCGAACACCTTGATCACACCACAACGCGTGACTGCTTCGTCCTGATTGAAAGCCTCAGCGCTCTCCATGCCGGTGTCAAAGCCAGTCAGGGAGCCTTCTCTCTTCCCTTTGACGGCTGGCTGGTCAGAGATGGGGAACGGATTTCCGTCGAGGCTGCAACCGTCGCTGGTGATATCCGCGAGCTGTTGCATTCCATTGTCCACCTTGAATCGAAATCGGTGATCACCCATCAAGGGGTCAGTCCTCACGTATGGATCGATGGTCTGGCCATCACCGGTGAAGCCTGAAGACTCTCTGCTGAATCATTGGCCTTGAAGATTCTGTTCTGGGGCACCCCCTCCTATGCAGTGCCAACTCTGGATGCTCTGCACAGCGCCGGACATCAGATTGTCGGCGTTGTGTCCCAGCCAGACCGGCGTCGAGGAAGAGGTGGACAGCTGATTCATTCAGCTGTGAAAGAGAAATCTCTGACACTGGGACTGCCGGTATTCACTCCGGAACGAATCCGACGGGATCATCACTGCCAGCAGCAGCTTGCGAATCTCGGTGCTGATCTTTCTGTTGTGGTGGCTTTCGGCCAGATTCTGCCTGCAGAAGTGCTGGCGCAACCACCGCTTGGCTGCTGGAACGGCCATGGCTCGCTTCTGCCCAGGTGGAGGGGAGCTGGGCCGATTCAATGGTCGATCCTTGAAGGTGATGCCCAGACCGGTGTTGGCGTGATGGCGATGGAGGAAGGACTGGATACCGGTCCTGTGCTCATCGAAAGGAAGCTTGAGATTGGATTGCTTGAGAATGCCCACGAACTCGCGTGTCGACTGAGCCTGCTCACAGCTGAACTGATGGTGGAGGCGATGCCACGGATTGAAAAAGCGGGAGCCGGACCCGAAGAGGAACGACTCAGGAGGTTGGGTGTTCGCTCTCAGACGCAGGAGGTCACTTATGCACGGATGCTTGTTAAAAGCGACTTCCAGATCGACTGGTCCGCTTCAGCTCTGGCAATCCACCGCAAGGTGATGGGCCTTTTCCCTGGTGCCGTGACTCTCTGGAGAGGCAAGAGGCTGAAGTTGCTGGCCACTGAACCCTTGATTGAAAGGCTCAGAGATGAGCTCAGTCATTCCGCACAGCAGTTTTTAAGCCGCTGGCCAACCGGTGAACACAAACCTGGAACCGTTTTGGAGTGCAGTGACGCAGGCCTGGTCGTGAGCAGTTCGGGATGTCCGTTGCTGATTCGAGAAGCGCAGCTGGAAGGCAAAAGTCGCAGCAGCGGTCGTGCTCTGATTCAGCAGTTGCAGGTCAAAGCTGGTGTCACGCTTGGCTGACTGAGCCGGATCTTCCATGGCGTTTCTCAGCGTCTGCGCTGGCGGGATACGGCGGAAGCGCTGCGACGACTGCCTTGGTTGCTGCGTTGATGACTTCGCCGTTTGCCACCGCCGAGGTCAAGGGGCGGGGCGCTCAGAACCGTCGGCTCGAACCCCTTCACATTTTCCTTGCGTAAGGGCTCGCCTGTGAGTCGTTCGATCGCCTTGAGCAGGAGCGATTCTTCTGCAGCAACGAGAGAAATGGCATGACCTGTTTCGCCGGCGCGACCAGTGCGACCGATCCGATGGACATAATCCTCGGCAACGTTGGGAAGATCGAGATTGACCACATGCGGCAACTGCTGAATATCGATCCCACGTGCAGCAATGTCCGTCGCCACAAGCACCCGGACACTGCCCTGCTTGAACCCCTGAAGCGCACGGGTGCGAGCTCCCTGACTCTTGTTGCCATGGATTGCAGCAGCTTCAAGTCCTTCCTTGCTGAGTTTTTCCGCAACCCGGTTTGCTCCGTGCTTGGTCCGTGAAAACACCAGTACCTGACGCCAGTTGCCAGTTCTGATCAGATGACTGAGAAGTTGTGGCTTCCGTTTCATGTCACAGGGATGAACAACCTGCTCCACAGAGCGGGCTGTCTGATTTTCGGGCGTGACCTGAATCTGCAGTGGTTGATGCAGCAGTCCGGTGGCCAACTTTCTGATCGGTGGGCTGAACGTGGCAGAGAACAACAACGTTTGCCGTTGCTCGGGCATGAGGCGAATCAATCTGCGGATGTCATGAATGAATCCCATATCCAGCATGCGATCCGCTTCATCCAGAACAAGACATTCCAACCTGTCGAACCGCACAACCCCCTGCTGATGGAGATCCAGCAACCGGCCGGGAGTCGCCACAAGCAGATCAACCCCTCCCTGAAGGCGATCAATCTGGGGATTGATCTTGACTCCTCCGAACACCACATCACTCTTCAAGGGAAGGTGATGCCCATAAGCACGCACACTTTCATGGACCTGAGCAGCCAGTTCACGGGTGGGCGTCAACACCAGCGATCGAACCTGACCACGTCCGGCGCGCCTGCCATGACGCAGTCGTTCGAGCATCGGCAAGGTGAATCCCGCCGTTTTGCCTGTGCCGGTCTGTGCTGCTGCCATGACATCGCGTCCACGGATCACAACTGGAATGGCCTGTTCCTGGATTGGCGAGGGATGAACGTACCCTTTATCTCTCAGCGCCTTGAGAAGGGGTTCACCGAGTCCCAGGTCATCGAAACCGACCTGCGAATTGACCGTTGCAGTGGACTCGCCGATCGTGTTGGAGACGAATCCTTCACCTTAGAAGCCTGCCCATCCACTTCTGCCTGATCCATGTCGGAGCTTGAAGGAAACTTGCTCAGATGATTTTCCAAACGGCATTGGCCGGTATCTCAGGAGCAGCGTGTGGATCGGACGGCTCCTGCTGGGTCACCCGCCAGGCAGGAACCCTTGTATCGCGATAGTGACCGTGTTGAATCAGAACACCTTCCTGCTCGTCAGTGGTGGCATAGAAACCACCTTCCCAGTGGGATTTCTGATTCAGACCACCACGAAACCAGACCCAGCAACGTACCCGTTTCATCGATGTCACTCTGACCGGTGGATGCAACGCTCGCATGGACCTTCAGGAATCACAGCGCAGCGCATCAGCGGACTTCTGGCATTGAAACGGCAGGCAGGATCACCAATGACCCACCCGTGTTCAAACCAGCGTGCATCGTCAGGTCGCTTCTGGGGTTTCACCATCAGCACGACTGAATTCAGCTGGTATCGACCGGAACGGAGGCGATAACGGTGTCGGCGCTGCATCACAAGAAAACTGTCTTCTTCATGCAGAAACCAGCGGCCGGGCGACGGTGGTTCATCCAGTTCAACACGATCCAGAAGTTGATCACTGCCGGTCTGTCGGATCTCCACGAGCATCTGATCAGGACTCCTCTGCAGCGGAGGACTCACGTACAGAAAATCCCCACACCATCAAACAAACCACGGCGGCGAGAGTGACCAGTTCGGAAGGATGAAGGGTTGGCATTGCCATCATCGCCAGCAATTTCAAACCAACGAATCCAACAGCAAGGAATCCTGCTGTTTCCAGTCGTGGATAAATCTGCAGCCAACGAATAAACAAACCTGAGGTGAAACGCAAAGCAACCACACCGACCAGAGCACCCGTCAACACAAGTAGCAACTGATCACTGATGGCAACAGCGGCTGCGACGCTGTCGATCGAAAAGGCGAGATCCGTAATTGCGAGAGTCAGCACGGTCCGACCGAATCGGATCGGTTGAAACGGCGTTTCAACTGATCCTTCGCTGTTTTGCTCAACAGACTTGGTCCAGTGACTCAAACAAAGCCAGATGAGGTAGACACCTGCGATCAGCTGAATGGGTGGAAAAGCGAGGACGTATTGCGCCATCAGGATCAGTCCGACACGCAAGCCAAACGCCATCACGATGCCGAGATTCAAGGCACGGCGTTCGAGTCGTGGGTCGCGTTGCTCCCGAGCGATCGCTGCCAGAGCAATTGCATTATCCGCCGAAAGGATCAACTCGAGAGTCACCAGCACAGGCAACAACGGCAGCAGTTCACCCAGCTGGTCGACGTCGTCCAACCAGGCAGTGAGTGACGACAGAGCGGCTGTATCCATCTTCACAGCCTAGAAATGGGAAGCATTGATCAGTGGAATGCGCACCCACTCCCAGCTCTGCCATGTGACGTCAGACCGATGCGTTGTTCTTGTTGAGGCCTATGAGGGGACCACGCCGCTCGGGAGTGCTCTAGGTGAGGGTGGAACCGCTGCAGAGGCTGAAGACCAGGCACTCTCACGACTCCGATCCAGGCTTGCTGCTTCTGAAACAGCTCCGGTCGAAACGGCTGTCAACTCATCCTCGCAGCAGAGCGTTGCCGTGGGGATGCAAATGGCTGGTACCAAGCAGCCAGAAGCGATCCGGCGTGTTGCCCAGTCGCCGCAAACATCATCCGATCCAGCCAAGCAGACACCGATGACACAGCCGCCATCGGTACAGCCACCATCGGCACAGCCAACGGGTTCTGCAGATGGTTCAACGGTCTTGGAGAGTGCAATTGATCCGGAACCACCCAGTGAGTCACCCACCGATCCAGAGGACTGGAGTGAGGAGCTCACTGCCATTGATCTCGAACTCCAGAGGGTGGGATGGGACCGCGACAGTGAAAAGATCTACCTCGAACGAGCCTTTGGTCATGCCAGTCGTCATCGCCTGACCCGGTTCAGTGATCTTGTGGCTTATCTCAAACGACTACGCGATCTTTCAGCAGGTAGTGATCCTCAACACGCTGCGATTCCTCTCCGTCGATCCGATCTGGTTGCGCAAGGTGATGAAATTCTAAAACGTCTTGATTGGAGTCAGCAACAAGCCAAAGACTTTCTTCATCACCATGTACAGGCAAACTCACGGCAACAACTCACTGACGAACAACTCCTGAATTTCAACATGCTGCTTGAAGAGCAATTGATCAATACCTGAACTGCATCTTGCGAGAATAAAACAATCAACTTTGTAAAATGTCAATCTTCAATACGAATAAAACTACAGAGTCATGATCGGGATGTCGCTAAGGCATCAGGTATCTCAGGGCTTGGTGCTTCAAAACATCCCTCAAGAACAAATTCCAGCCGGAGTTTCATGAATGTGATGAAATTGGAATCTGTGGAGATCACAGCTGCCGCAGGCTGTGGAAGCTGATCGCGGATTGATTTCATCTGTGATGCGTTGAGAAAAGCCGGTTGTCGAACAAGCCAGAAGTCGACTTCCTTGCCATGTTCCTTGTAGTGACGTCTCCTTTCCTTGAGAACTTCCTCCAGAGGCTCCTCCTCTGTAAGAAAACGATCGCTGGCTGCAACGAAGTAATACGTGGTCATCAATTTTGGCTGGCAAACAAGGGCTCACGGCGTGGATTCTGAACGAGGGAGCGCATCTCACTCACAGCCTCCTTCAAACCGACTGCCAATGCTCTTGCGACAATGGTGTGGCCGATGTTCAGTTCTTCCATTCCCTCGATGGCCGCAATCGGTTCAACGTTCTGATAGGTGAGTCCGTGACCGGCATTGACTCGCAGACCGAGGGAGCGGGAGTAAGCGGTGGCTTCGGTCAGGCGAGCCAGCTCATGCGGCTGATGTGTCCAAGCTGCCTCCGCATAGGCACCGGTGTGCAGTTCGACCCAGCGGGCTCCGGCATCGTGACAGGCCTGCAACTGTTGCTGATCTGGGTCCACGAACAGGCTCACTGGAATCCCTTCGTTGTGGAGCTGTTGCACCATGGTTTTGAGCTGCGGGAGCTGACCGGCCACATCAAGCCCCCCCTCGGTGGTGACCTCTTCACGCCGTTCAGGAACGAGTGTGACCATGTCCGGTTTCACGCGCAGTGCGATCTGGATCATTCCATCGGTGGCTGCCATCTCCAGATTCAACCTGCTGCGGACTGTTTGCCTGAGTAGATCCACGTCTCTGTCCTGGATATGACGACGGTCTTCGCGCAGGTGCACGGTGATGCCGTCAGCTCCTCCGAGTTCCGCCAGCAGAGCCATTGGAACAGGGTCAGGTTCCACGGTGCGCCTTGCCTGACGGACATTGGCGATGTGGTCGATGTTCACCCCGAGGCTGGCCACGCTGTATCGATGAAAGGTGTGAATCCTATTCAGCATGTGATCCGAGACGGCCGAAGGACCAACTGCCCAGTAGAGGGCTTGCTATTCAGCCTTCCCCGGTAATTTCTCAACAGTGGACTTTCGGTTAAGGCGGTGTCCAGCAGCCTGACGACGCGCTCAGATGCCCTCGACACAGGGATCGATCCCTTCTGGGCTCCTCTGGCCATGGTTGTCACCCAGGATTTGGCACTGCATTACCTGCGAGAAAGAATTGTTCTTGGTGCAGAAAACCTTCCAAGAAATGGGCCTGTGCTGCTGGCCCCAACACACAGAGCTCGCTGGGATGCCCTGATGATCCCGATGGCTGCTGGCCGACGGATCACAGGACGCGACTGTCGTTTCATGGTCACAAGAACAGAGATGTCGGGATTGCAGGGATGGTTCCTGCATCGTCTTGGTTGTTTTGCAGTCGACCAGGACAAACCCTCGCTGACAACCCTGCGATTCGCACTTGACCTGCTGGAGACTGGTCAGCAACTGGTGGTGTTTCCCGAGGGACGCATCAACAGGACCGATGCACCGATTGTTCTGGAGCAGGGCTGCGTGCGACTGGCGCAACTTGCTCAGCGCAGGGGGATCGATGTGCAGGTTGTTCCTGTCGGTCTGGCCTACAACCCTGCTGTTCCAGGACCGCGCAGCCGCTCGGCGATCAGTTTCGGGCCTCCTTTGCTTATCCAAGGCAAAGGCAAGGAGGAAGCCCTTCACTTCAACCGTCTTCTTGCCGAACGCATGCATACGGCTGAACAAGCGGCCCGAGAGTCCATCGGACGACCGCTGGAATGCACTTAAAGTCCGCGCATTCAAGATTGGTTTCATGGGCACCCGCCTTCTTTGCTCAGCGATTGCCCTGACAGCGGGATTCTGCTTCTCACCCGCATTGGCTCAGATGGGATCAGATCCATCGAACTCCGCCACAAAGGTGCTTGCATCCAGTGGATCCGGATTCAATGTCTCATCCGTTGAAGCCATGATTCAGCGAGGTGATGCGGCGGTCGCCTCCGGCAATCTCGTTCAAGCGAAGAAGGATTACGACAACGCCCGCACGGCATCGAAGCAGCTTCTCGCCTTCTACAGGGATCTCTCCGGTTCATTCCGGGGGCTCGATGCACGCATTCCCAGGGAGATGGATACCAAGGGACGTGAAGCTCTGGCTCTTCTTGCCGAGTCGAATCTCCGTCTCGCAGCATTGTTCCGCCGCCAGGGTCAGCCGGAAATCGCTGTGCCTGTGCTGGTTGAGGTCGTTCGTCTGATGACACCGGCAAAACCGGAAGGCCAGAAGGCTTATCAGAGTCTTCTTGAACTTGGTTTTGTTGATACCCCTTACCGCGGTGCTGGTGCTGCTGAGTGATTCAGTTCAGTCGAGTCATTCATCTGCCAGCATCAATCGAGTCCATGCTCTGTTCCAATGGTTCAGCCTGAAGCTGTCACCTCCGCCATCCAACGCGCACTTCCAGACGCTCAGGTGAGTGTTGAGGATCTGACCGGTGGTGGTGATCATCTTCAGGTGAGCGTTGTTTCGACTGCTTTCGACGGTCTCAACCGCATCCGTCAACATCAGCTGGTGTACAGAGCACTGAGGGAGGAACTGGCTTCAGAGGCCATTCATGCCCTCGCTCTGAACACTTCCACACCCAACTGATCCGTTTCACATCGCCTGATTTCCATGGACAGCCAAACTCAATCACGCATCGAGAGCCTGATCCAGTCAAGCCCGATCTTTGTGTTCATGAAAGGAACGAAACTGATGCCCCAGTGCGGTTTTTCCAACAATGTTGTTCAGATTCTGAATGCACTGGGCGTGAGCTTTGAGACTTTTGACGTTCTCTCCGATCCTGAGATACGCCAGGGCATCAAGGAGTTTTCCGACTGGCCCACAATCCCTCAGGTGTACCTCAAAGGTGAGTTCATGGGCGGCTCTGACATCCTCATCGAGATGTACAACGACAACACGCTGAAGGAGAAACTTGAGATTGCGCTGGCAAGCTGATTAATCCAGCGGAGATTCACGAAGCTTTTGTTGCAGCGAAGCTTTTTTTGCAGCCGATGGTTATCTCACCAAATAACTGAGTTTTTCAACCAGTCCTTGGAAGTTGCCAAGAATGCTTGTTTGTTGAAAACTCGTGATCATCGGGTTGAACAGCCAGGCGTGTTGAATCAGTGGATTGGCAGAGGCGAATCTCTGCTCAACGTGAATCAATGAGCTCCAGGAAGCGTTCCATACGAAGAAAACCACTGTTGCCCATGCCCTGAAATTTCAGTACTGATTCGGGTGTCTGTACAAGGTGCTCACATCGCCATCGGGACCGATGAAACTGGAGGGATCCAGTATCCAGCGTTCAATCAGGGTTTCCAGCTTGGAGAGCTCCCTGGAATCGAGATCACCGGTTCGTCGCAGCGCATGGAGATAGCCGTCGGCGTAAAGCCTTAACTCGGAAGGACCGTGGTAACGCGTTGTCAGCTCCTGACAGGCATCACAGAGCGCCTGGAAGTGGCGAATGGCCTCCGGGTGCTGAAGAGATGTCATCTTTGGTGAGGACGGCAGCCTCTGTTACCAGCGTGCCTTAGGAATGGCATTAGCGTAGGACGGCTTTCGGATGCCCTGTGACCTCGTCCTCCCGCGATCTTCTCGCCCATGGAACCGGTCCGGCTCCTGTGCAGCAACTGACTGTTCCGGCGATTCCCACTCGTGAACCGGCTCGGGTGCTTGTCGTTGAGCCCCATCCGACACTGCGCACGGTGCTTGTGCAGCGGCTCCGGCAGGACGGCCATCTCACTGCAGCGGTGTCGTCGTCCAGGGAAGCCCTTGAGCTCTGCCAGGAGCAGTCTCCAGATCTACTGGTGAGTGCTGAACTGCTTGAACAGAGTTCTGCTCTGAGACTTGGCCAGCAATTGCGCTGTCCTGTGATTGTGTTGACAGCCCGCAGCGGTGCTGAGCCTGTTGTGGGACTGCTCGATGACGGAGCGGATGATGTGCTGCGCAAACCCTTCGGGCTAGAAGAAATGGCCGCCCGTTGTCGCACTCTGCTCAAGCGAGGTCGCAGCGGTCTTCAGGAACGCGTTGCCGTTGGCCCGCTAGAGGTGCATCTGCTTCTGCGTCAGGTGACTCTTCGGGAACAACCCGTTGAATTGAGCCCTCGCGAATTCGCGCTGCTGTGCGCTCTGCTGATGCCTCCCGGAATGGTGCGCAGCCGTCAGGAGCTTCTGAGGATGGCCTGGCCTCCCTTCAGCGGTGGTCCACGATCAGTGGATACTCAGGTCCTGACGCTCCGCCGCAAACTTGAACAAGCGGGTCTGGGCGAAGGCGGCGGCATCACCACCGTTCGTCAGCAGGGGTATCGCTTCAGCCTGGATAACCTTCCGGAATAACCAGCCAACCGCACGTCACGGCCACAGCTGCCGCTGATTCGATGACCAGCATGCCAAGGGCCAAACCAAACAGCAATTGGTAGGTCCAGGGTGGCGTCAATCGACCGATCGATCCTGTTCTGAGACCGGTTCGCTCTTCAACGATTAGGAGGAACTTGTCAAAGTGCTCAAGCCGTTGCGGGAGCAAACGCTGGCCGTGGTTGAAGGTGGTGAGGTAGTAAACCGTTCCTCCCTGGCTTGTACCGACTGGAACAAGCCTCTTGATCTCTTCCCACCGCAACTGCCAGCCCCGGCGAATCAACCAACTGCACCAGGTGGGATGGCCAACGCTGATGCCATTGTCATCCAGGCTCACCTGCTCGCTGAGCATGGCCAGAACCAACAACAGTCCTATCGGAGCAGCACTCCAGAGGATCAGCTTCAAACCCGGTGGTGCCATCAACGGCAACGGCAGAACCAGTGCCAGGTACACACTGATCAAGGTTGCCCGAATCAACGGTGACAGTTGAAACCGCTCCTGTAGGGCAACGGTCATCGCTCAGCGATCCTCCGGTGATCCCGGCAGTGGTTCAATCACATCATTGGGTTGGTAATCGCCATTGAACACTTCCCGCTCGCGACCCTTCCAGAATTCACCGAGACGCATGAGGTCTGCGTGGGCCTCCTGGATTGATTTCAGATAGGTCTCAGGAGACATCTGATCACGAGCTTCCTTCAGCTTTGAGAGCCGCAGCATCTGAAGCATCCACGGTTTACCAAGTTCGCCACGTTGTTCCAGGTAGCGGGCAAGTTCAGCTGAGCTGGGCTGTCGGGCCGGTGACATGGAGATGCATTTCTCGCTCAGACCTTACACAGATCAGGAGGTCTGACGTTGTGAGATTCAGGCGGGAAGGGCCCAGGGATTCAACCCCAGATCTGCACCGATTCGATGGCTGCAGGCATAACCGCTGAAGGCAACGGCGTTCAATCCCTGGCCCGGGAAACAGGAGTCTCCGACGCAATAAAGACCTTTCAGGCCTGTTCGATTGAATGGCATCGGCAGCAAACCTGGCAGTCGGCCTGCAGGAATTGGCCCATAGGACCCCCCCATCCGCCCGAGGAAGCGACGATGGGTTCGGGGGGTACCCACCTCCTGAAGTTCGATGGCCTGCGACAAACCCGGAAGGATGGACTCCAGTCGCTCAATCAGACGGGACGCGTCGTGCCGCTTTTTTGCTCTGTAGTCCTTGGGTTCGAGATCATCCCAGTGCCGAATATCACTCATCGTGAACGTATGCACGATATGCCGACCCTCAGGCGCCAGCAGTGGATCAAGCAACGTTGGAATGGATACGAAGATCACACCCTGCTCAGCTTCAAGGTCGTCCCAGTTCTCCAGGAGCAGGTGATGGCAGTGGAAGCCATCAGGTACAACATCAGCCTTGACACCGAGGTGAACCGAGAGAAATGAACTGGATGGTTGATACCGACGCCGCCAGGTGGTTTCAGCGGAAGGGGTGTGCTCTTTTGTGACCAGCGTGCTGTCCGGTGAACCTTCTCCTGCAAATGTGTCCCAGCGGGTGGCATTGCTCACAATCCTGTTACCCCTCAGCTCTTCACCATCGGAAAGCTCCACGCCCACAGCGCGACCCTGCTCGATCAGCACCTTCTTGACACGGGCCCGGTAGCGGATCTCGCCTCCGTGGGCTTCAAGCCCTGCCACCAGCTTCTCGGCAATCGTACCGACACCGCCTTTGGGATAATTGATGCCACCGGCATGGCGATCAGAGAACACCATGCCGGCATTGATCATGGGTGTTCGATCAGCCGGCATCACCGACCAGCAGAAACATTCCATATCGATCAGACGAAGCAGTTCCTGGTCGCGGATGTGCTTACGAGCCACATCGCCTACGTTGAAGGGCAGCCAGCGAGCCAGTCCCAGACAGGCGAGTGGGGCTCGAAAAAAAACCTTGGCCAGGTAAGCCGGATCCTCAAGCGAGAGTAGCGGCATTGCATCGAGACAGCGAAAGACCTGCCAGCAGGTGTCGTAAAAAGCCTTGATTCCTCCCGCCTCGTGGGGAAATCTGGAGCTCATGCGCGTGATGAATCCCTCGTAGTCACGATCCACGGCCATGGTCAGACCATCGGGCAGGTGGTACTCCAGCTGCACCGGATCCGGGACCGTTTCACAACGCTGCCCAACATCTGCTAGGGCTCGTGTGAGCAGGTTGGTGTGCCCATGCTCACCGAAACCGAAAATCATCGAGGCGCCCACATCAAAGGTGTACCCCTTGCGCTGAAAGCTCCCACCGGATCCACCGGGAATCCGATACTGCTCCAATACAACGGTTCTGGCCCCTTTGGCAGCCAGCTGAGATGCGGTGACCAGCCCTCCAATGCCTGAACCGATCACGATCACATCCCAGTCTGGGTTTGAGCTCACGGCCACACCTCAGAAATTGCTGCAGCCTTAGACCCTAGGCAACACCGGCCGCAGCGAAGGGCGGTGTTGCGGTCAGAATCACCTCTGTTCGTCCAGGACAGGCCAACAGGGACTGGCATCTTTCCTGAATACGATCACGGATCAGATCGATGGCGCCGCCGTCCATCGGTTGACTTGGATTCAGATAAACAACCACAAAAGCCGTGCGACCTACCTGGTAAACCGTGAGATCCAGAAGCCAGCAGGACAGCCCTGCCAGAAGATCTTCAAGGGCCAGGCGGGTGCTGCGGATGAGGTCGCTCTCAGCCGAGGCGCCTGCTGCCTGTCCAAGGGCGGTCATGAAGCCCTGCAACGGTTCACGCACCACCAGAAGACTCACCACCAGGACCAGCAAAGAGTCTGTGACTGGAATCAAACCAGACAACATGGTGCCCTGCAGCAGTGGTGCAGCAAGCAGCGCCAGACCTGTCAGACCGCTGATCAGACCATCCAGTCGCGCTGCCTTGGCTTCGGTGAGCAGGATCTGAGAATGTCGCCCTGTGCGACACCAGTCGTGATGATGCCTCCAGGCAAGACCTCAGCAGGAAGCCACCATGGCAATGGAATACCAGGCAACGGGTCCGAGCCGTACGGAGCTGACGGCAACCCCGTAGGCGTAATCAATCACTGTGCTGAGCGCTGAGATCGCAGCGAAGGACAACACCCCCATCAGCAGCAGAGAACGAAAAAGCACGTAAAGAGCTTCCTGCCCGTCGTAGCCATACGGATAGGCACGATCCGGCGGTCGAACCACGTTGCGACTGATCCTTGCTGCCACAAGGCCCGAACCCACCATCACTGCTGAATACAGGCCGTCAAGGAGGAGTGCGTAGGAACCCGAAACAAGGTGAACACCGACCCCTGCAACAGCCATCAGTGCATGGCGTAGACGCCGATCTTCAAAGAACGGCGCTCAATCAGCCGCTCTTCAGGCCGGACAGGCGACATCAAAAGACTCGTGTTTCTCTGTTGCTAGCAGCAAATCCTTCAGGGCTCTGTCCCTGTAGGCGCCATAGCGAAGCCGTTTGTCCCTGATTTTTTGCGGTAAAGCAGGCAACAGGCCGAAGTTGGGGGGCATCGGCTGGAATTTGCCTGATGGTGCCTCACTGATGAAGTGGGTCAGTGCGCCAATCATGCAGGTGGGAGGCAGATCGATGGTGGGTAGACCCAGGGCAATTCGTGCAGCATTGGTGCCAGCGAGCCAGCCACCGGCAACTGCAGCGGCATACCCCTCAGTTCCTGTGATCTGCCCCGCTGCAAGAAGACGTTCACGCTCTCTGAACTGCAGCGTGGGCTTCAGCAACTCTGGTGCCTCGAGGAAAGTGTTGCGGTGCATCACTCCGAAACGCACGAATTCAGCCTTCTCAAGACCTGGAATCATGCGAAGAATTCGTTTCTGTTCTCCCCACTTGAGATTCGTCTGGAAACCAACCAGATTCCAGAGTCGACCGTCTTTATCTTCCTGACGAAGCTGGACCACTGCGTAGGCGCGTTTGGCCCTCCGTATGTCGCGATCGTTGACATCTCCCCAGCGCGGATCCCAGAGACCAATCGGCTTCAGCGGTCCGTAGCGCATGGTGTCTTCACCACGGCGAGCAAGTTCCTCGATCGGCAAGCAACCCTCAAAAAATGTGGCGCTGTTTTTCTCGAAGTCCTTGAGTTCAGCTTGCTCGGCAGCCAGAAGCGCCGATCGGAAGTCCAGATACTGGACCTGATCCATCGGGCAGTTGATGTAATCCGCATCCCCCTTGTCGTAGCGGCTCGCTCTGAAAGCCTTGTCCATATCAATACTTTCACCGTCGACGATCGGACTTGCCGCATCGAAGAAATGACAGTCATCACGGCCGGTGAACTCGCGAAGATCATTCGCCAGTGACTCACTGGTGAGCGGTCCTGTCGCAAGCACAGTGATCTGGTCTTGATCAGGAAGGGACATCTGTTCACGACGTTCAACCGTGACCAAGGGATGCCGTTCAAGAATCTCAGTCAATGCAGCGCTGTATCGACCTCGGTCGACAGCGAGAGCACCACCAGCTGGGACAGCGTGGGCATCAGCGATTCGAATCACCAATGAACCAAGACGACGAAGCTCTTCTTGAAGCAGGCCAGCAGCGCGGTCGCTGCTGAGAGCTCCGAAACTGTTGCTGCAGACAAGCTCAGCGAACTCACTGCTGTGGTGCGCGGGAGAACGCTTCAGCGGTCGCATTTCAACCAGTCGGACAGATATGCCTGCCTGGACTAGCTGCCAGGCGGCTTCCGTTCCGGCCAGACCTGCACCGATGACAACGACTGGTCCGTTGCTCAAAATTTGATGTCAACCGATCTCAACCCTATCGATTGGGTCGCGACCGGTCGGAGAAGCTCAGACCTCTCCGCGTTTCAGCATCATCTGCAATTGCCCGATCGCTGCACGACTGATGTTGTAACCAGCCCATCCAAGGGCAATCAGAATTGGAGCAGCGACAACGACAACTCGTAAATCCATAGGTTCAAGGGATGGTCAAAAGATATTAATGAAAGCTGGCCGAACAACGAACCGAAAGCGTCAGGCCGTTTGGTTTTGCAGCATTTGAGCCCAGCCGGCAGCCAGCTGCGAGTAATTCACAGCATGGTGTATCTGCTCAAGTACGGCTGCGTCGCTTTGTTCACGTTTCACCTGGGCAGGAACACCGGCCACAAGACATCGTGGCGGAACGTCGCGGGTGACGACTGCACCGGCTGCAACGAGAGCGCCTGCACCAACGGTGACACCGTTAAGAACGATCGCTCCGATACCGATCAGACATCCGTCCTCAAGAGTGGCTCCATGAACCACAGCCCGATGCCCGATCGTGACATCCGATCCGATGAGCACAGGAGAACCAGGGTCTCCATGCAGAACAGCGCCGTCCTGAACGTTGCTACGAGCACCGATGACAATGGAAGACATATCACCTCGAGCAACAGCGGTCGGCCAGAGACTCGCACCAGCCGCAATTTCGACATCACCCATCACAACAGCGCTTTCAGCGACCCAGGCCAGAGGGTCAATGGATGGAGTTGCGACGATCAAACGCTGTGCAATGGATGGATCAGTCATCAGCTGCCAGCTCGGGACGTGATGTGCTGATTCAAGCGGGTGGGGGGAGAACCTGAACGAGTCGGTTATGAGTTACAAGCCGCTGCTCACAGATCAGGATCACGGCGCACTTGGACGATGGCTTGCCAGGGTGATATTTTTCTGTGGTGCCTGAGGGCACTGCCTGTTCCGGACCCCTTGCTCCGGCTCAAGGAAGGGTCGCTAGCTCAGCGGTAGAGCACTCGGCTTTTAACCGATTGGTCCTGAGTTCGAATCTCAGGCGACCCATTTCAGCCGATCTTTCAGGATCCAGCCATGATGGTTTCTGAAGCCATGGACTACCCATGAGTGGTCAACCACGTGTTGCATTCGTCGATGATGATCCTCGACTTCGCAGCTTGATCGCAGAAGAATTACAGGATCAGGGGGTTCTGCCTTTCGCATTCAGCACAGGCCAGGAACTGCTTGATCACTTGGATCGTGAACAAGTTGATCTGATTCTGCTCGATCTGATGATGCCTGTCATGGATGGATTGACCTGCCTACGACATCTCAAGGAGCGTGAACAAGAGGTGCCAATACTCGTTGCCACTTCCTTCAACGACGAGATCAAGCGACAGGAGTCAATCGAAGCAGGAGCAGCCGACTACATCAACAAACCTGATCTGTTTGATTGTCTTCCTGAGCTACTGGACACACACCTAAAAAAACGTCGAAACACACGTGATTAAATTAATTAAATATCGACTAATTAAATAAAAATATCGATAATACAGAATTAATTTTCACCCTCAGGAAGCTTCTGCCATGCCAAGAATTAGCCGTCATGATTGAATTAAAAGTTTGAAGCTATTCCATTGAAGTCGCGACCTGAATGCTTGCAAGAGAAGAAATTTGACAGTTCAACTCAATTCTTTTAAATAAATCAACCGCCTCTGATTAGCAAATAATCGAAGACAATAAAGAGAAAGTTGTTGCACTCAAATAATCAAAGCAGGATAAACTTGAATCGCACATGTGAACTTCTGGTACAGGAGAGCATCAACAAAATCAGAACAGAATCCATAACAACGGCGAAATATTTCAAATCAGATGCCCATTGATTCAATTCGTAGCTAAGGGTGAGACAAAGATTCCTATCAGCAACCAAGATGGAGAACTCGAATCCAGAACTGGATCTTCAAACCAACCTTGGGCATCGCCTGGTCCAACGAAGCATGACATGGGTTGAACTGCCTCGCTACGAGCTCTCCAAAGAGGGTATCCAAGGAGATCTTGCCTATCGATTGATCCACGATCATCTGTTGCTGGACGGCAACGCAATGCTGAATCTCGCAACGTTTGTTGGCACCTGGATGGAGCCTGAGGCTCTTCATCTGATGCGCGAATGCGTAGATAAAAATATGATTGACAAGGACGAATATCCACAGACAGCGGAGCTTGAAAATCGATGTCTGAAGATGCTGGCTCATCTCTGGAATGCGCCTGATGCCGAACAGGCGGTTGGAACATCGACAACTGGATCAAGTGAAGCCTGCATGCTCGGAGGAATGGTGCTCCGATGGCATTGGCGTCAAAAGCGAAAAGCGATGGGCTTGAATGATCAACGCCCAAATCTTGTCATGGGAACCAATACACAGATTTGCTGGGACAAATTCTGCGCATATTTTGATGTCGAAGCACGAATGGTACCGATTACCAGAGATCATCTGCAGATGACAGCGGAGGGCGCAATTGCTGCCTGCGATGAAAATACAATTGGTGTTGTCGCAGTGCTGGGAAGCACTTTTGATGGAAGCTACGAACCTGTAGAAGCGATTCAGAATGGATTGGATCAATTGCAAAAAGACAAGGGACTCGATATCCCAATTCATGTTGATGGCGCCTCCGGTGCGTTCGTGGCACCCTTCAACAGTCCAGATCTGAAGTGGGACTTCAGACTCCCAAGGGTGAAATCAATCAATACAAGTGGACACAAATATGGAGGAGTTGTCCCAGGGGTGGGATGGGTGCTGTGGCGTGGACAGGATGACCTACCCGAAGAGCTTCGTTTCAATGTGAATTATCTAGGAGGTCAGATGCCAACAATTGGGATGAATTTTTCGCGACCAGGAGCTCAAATCGTTGCACAATATTTTAATTTTATTCATCTCGGCCATGAAGGATATTGCCAACGTATGAACACCCTCGAAAAAACCGCTACATACCTGGCTGAATCAATTGAGATGATGGGTCCTATGAGGCTGCTAAGTCATCCAAAAGGACAGTTGCCTGTTTTTGCCGTGACCTTAGATGACTCGATTGATAAGTGGAGTGTCTTTCAACTTTCTGATCATTTACGCATGCGCGGCTGGCAAGTGCCTGCCTACACGATGCCGGCTGATTGTGAAGATATTTCCGTTCTACGTTTTGTAATCCGTGCTGGATTTACACGTGATATGGGCGAACTTCTGCTTCAGGACATACGAAACGCCATAGCCTGGTTCGAAAAGCTGGATACACCTATGCCTGATCCAAATCCTGACCATCAGTCGTTTCACCACTGAAAATAATCAATAGCCGAATAAGCCATTGGCAATGGAGGTGCAACCGCTGATTAACCCAAATACATTTCATGATTATCTAACACGATTACTGGCAATCGGCAATAGCGTATCGGCATTAGGGGCATTTCTTTTACTGACAAAAGGAATGCCTCGGAATAAAATCAATCAAATTATTTTTATTAGCAGTTTAACTTGCTTGATAACACTTGTAGGCTTCATGTTTATCGGGACAAGGATACTTAATTTCTTTGGAATTTCAATTAATGCTTTTCAGGTAGCTGGTGGAATCCTACTGGGGAAAGTCGGACTTGAAATGCTGGGGCACAGTCCAGAAAAAATCAATGATCCAAAAAGCAACAATCAAAAAATCAATTTGCATAGGATTGATAGCCAAAATATGTATTCTGAAGCAGTTGTGCCAATAGCCATACCACTGACCATTGGAGGAGCAACACTTTCAGCTATAGTTTTATTTGCAGAAACCGCAGCACAAACAGAAACATCTCACGAACTTCTTGCAGCGATTGTGATCTTGGTAATCGTAAATTACGTTATTTTCAGGTTTAGCGCCGGGATTTTCAACTTACTAGGGTCAATGGGTATAAATATTTTTATCAGAATCATGGGAATTTTCACATTATCCATCGGCATTCAGTTTTTGGCTCAAGGCCTAGGCGGCTTTTATCTAAAATATCGCGCCATGGAAATACCTGTTGTTTCGATGATGTGATCAACAAATGAATGAGTATGAGCAGAGAAATTGAAAAAAATAAATCAGTTAGCGACAATACATCAAGGGAAAGCATTCATGAGTAATTTGAAAATAATTTAGATATTGAGCGTTTGCGAAGAGAATACAGCTGAAAACAGAAACATGAAACAGTGCGTGCCAATCACCATTGACCGGTAAAAAGATTTATGAATTATAAAAAAGCTTACTCCAGCTTTAATTGTATTAAATAATGGCACGCATCATTCTACTAAAACAAGTGAAAGCCGGGCAACTGCAGCGCCCAGAATTTGGCGATGTGAACATCCAGCATGTATCCACTATGAAAACCATTTTTGCTTCTTTTAAAACTGAGTTGTTCCATGCTAAGGAATAATTTAATCTTGTAGACCGGCATTCAGGCCATAGCTTTAAATCGCATTCAATCTGAAATCACCAGATATTTACACAACTCTGATGATTCGATCCCAATTGTAGTGGTGTGATTTGAGTATTTTACGCAGCAGAAGGACATGCATTAAGTCCATGTCCAAAAAGTCAAGTGAGTGCTACCAATAGGTTCCAGAAACATCGATGCAATGGCAGCGTCCCCGATTGTCTACTACCAACGCGTTCAGGCGCTCCCCGAAGAGATTTATAGGCACCATCCCTATAAAGAAGGCTCAGACCCAAGGATTGGAGCTGCCATTGAGGATCTGAAAAAGGCTTCCGATAATTTACGAAAAGCCAATATCTAATTCATCAGTCACAATGTCATGGTGGTGGCCATCAACACTTAGACGTGCTTACTCCCAATAACTCACTGTTCTGAGACGGGTTACTGCGTGGTGTTGCTGGGATCAACTGCATTTCTGTAGGCATATAGACACTCGTACGTACCTCTTCCGGACACTGGTGAATTTTTAGGTCTTCTTAGTTACCGGATCACCGCCTTAAATCCCGTCAGTGTTCACCCGCATCACGTAATCCATCAGCGATCAATGGTTGGTATTGTCCCTTTGAAGATGAGATCCAAGCTGCGTGACTCCGAGCTGTGGTCCCTGGTGCCACAATTGAAGCTTTGGAGGTTGATTCAGTGAGTACAGACCAGATGTCCGCATTTGGATGATGACGGACGTAAGACTGTGTGCAAATCCATCATGCTGGATATTGACATTCTCTAATGAACTCAAAACCTAGTGAACTTGATACTGTTCTCACCTCTTTCACCGATGATCAGCCTCTTCAAGCTTCGTCTCTGCTCGATCCACGTCTAAATGAATGCGGCACCGGTCTTCGAGAGACCGAGGACATGACTCCCGTAGAAGAAGAGTCTGCTGAGCTGCGATTCGGTCCTGGAAAACTGCGCTATTTCGTCATGAGGTTGCCGCACAGGTCGCTGTCAGTTCGATCAATGACGCGTCATCTGCATTCCACCCAGTGTCTTGGTTCAGCTGAAGGTCTTCCTTTCTGGATGTTGTTAGCACCACCTGAGACCCAAGGTCCAACGCTTGCTGCCAAAGCAGCCTGGTTGTTAAGGGTGATGCCGGGCGAAGGCCTTAAACTCC
Organism: Synechococcus sp. MIT S9509; assembly: GCF_047303035.1. Classification (NCBI taxonomy): domain Bacteria; kingdom Bacillati; phylum Cyanobacteriota; class Cyanophyceae; order Synechococcales; family Synechococcaceae; genus Synechococcus; species Synechococcus sp. MIT S9509. Next base: position 813,094 of record NZ_CP138940.1, read on the forward strand.
ACATTGGTACTTGGCACGCTGGTCCCTATTTTCCTGCAAAATCTGCATTGTTTTTCAATCTCGAACTTGCGGATACCTACAAGAGTGACCACGAGACACTGGCGCTAAGCAAACCAGTCCAAATTATTTTGAATTGACATTGTAATCCCGAAAGTCACAGAATACTAATATATATAAGTTGAAATCATGGCTTCGCAGAGGCTTAGCTGTTTTTGCAATTAAGGGAAATCAATGCAAGTAAAACAGAAGTACTCAGAATAGCCGTACCGTACCAAATCCATTGGATTGTCGCTCCTAAGACGGGGCCATTTAGTAGCAGATTAAGGAAACCAAAGGAACCATAAAGGTGCTCTACTCACATCAGATGACCAAACTTTTTTATTGCGTCAAAGCAACAAAATAGCACTAAAGCTTCTTGATGATATTTGGTGCGAGTCAAGAAAGCGGATATCAGCTGCATGACAGTTGAGTGGCTATAGACGATCAGTCATCTCTGACCACTTGTCTCATAGAAAGAAAAACCACTGCAGGAGCAGGTTGCGTCCTGATGTACGTCAGGCCCTAATGTGTGGAGACTTGTGCACATTTCCAAAGTACGAGTCTCTCTTAGCGACCTTCTGGAGACATCAGCAGGATATGAGTCACACCCCTTGATCGGGTGATTTAGTGTATTTTTCTCATTAAGGATGGGGGCACCAGCTCCCCTGTAGGTCGTTGAGACCTCGTGTTGCTGACGATCTCTGACCTAAATCCAGATTATTCGGATGGCATCTGCTCGACATCCGTCGAATTATCTGCCTTCAGTTGTTGGGAACGTTGTCAGGCACCAGATCAGCGTTGCCCCAGCGGATCACACCGGAATCCACATCAGTGATCTGGAAGAGGTTGTGCATGGAGGGATCACGGGCAGCACCGCCGTATCTACCAATCTTTCTAAGTCTTTTCGCCGGACAGATAATCGTGCTTGGCGATCACTGTCATGCCTGGAGCTACGTCCCGGAAGATCGGACGCTCTGACTCGGGTGAGCTGTAAACCCCGTGGTCAATCGACATATCCACAAGACTATGACACCAGTACTAGCCGCTTTCGCTGGGCTTGGTAGCCCGATCCACCGGGACGCCCGAGCACCGGTGAATCGTTTTGGCCTGCAGGGATCCCTAGGCACTGTTTTATGGGCCGGCCCCCGCACTCATGCCACCAAGTATTGATGGTTTCTCAGAATAATTAAATCCACTGCCGATCCTCATGGATTTTGAATTTGAGAATCGTGAGGTCAAGCCCAGATTAATTGACCACACTTTCAAAAAATTCAATTGACAGAACTACCTTGCATTGCAACTGGAATTCGAGGCACGGGGAAGCCAGCTTTTCCTAGAACTTCAACAATCATGCGATTGGTGTCAAAGTAAACCTGCCAATAGTTAGTAACTTCAGTGTAAGGCCGTACCGCCAATCGAGGACCACGTTCACTGAACTCAAGGACTTCGACATCAGCTTCTACACCGTCCATTTGGTTCGGAACAGATTTAATGGCTTCCTTCAATAATTTGATCGCTTGTGCAACGTCTGCACTGTTATCAAGTTGAGCAACAAGCTCTACCATCCTATAAGGATTGGCGGAATAGTTCTTAATTGTGTCGTTAAAGAGTTTTCCGTTGGGGACGTAATGAATAACATTGTCAATTGAAGTGATCGAAGTAACGAACATCCCCACCTCTTTGACTGTTCCTTCAACTCCACCACCATCAATATAATCTCCCGTAGAGACTGGGCGTAACACCTGGAGAAATACGCCTGCTGCAAAATTTCCGAGCATGCCGCTCCAAGCAGCGCCAATCGCAACACCAGCACCAGCAAGGAGTGCGGCGAAACTTGCCGTTTGAATTCCAAAAAATCCAAGGATTGCCACAACGAGAACCACCCTGAGGGTGACACCAAGAATATTTAGGAGATATCTGACGACTGTCGGGTCGAGAGCCCATTTCTTTAAAGCCTGGCGCATGACCCGCAAAGACAGGCCGATCAGCCAGCCTCCGGCGATCCATAAAGCGACAGCTCCCGCCAGTTTAAATAAAAATGAAATAATAATTGCCGAAATTTCTGCACTGTCAAAGAACGACAGGGCAGAAGAAGCCCCTAGCAAGTACATCAAAAGAATGAATATCTACAGCCATTAATATCCAATATTCGCCTGCTTGTCATTTGAATCTGTGTGACCAGAAACAATATGAAACACCTAATAATTTCCTGACTGCTTGAAGAATGAGTAAGATTATACCTACCACCTATCAAACAGATACACCTGGCTTTCTCGCCACGCGCTCACCCATCATTAAGACATAATCAGTTAGCGACTTCGCTCAAAAATGGAGTATTAGTACTTGTCCCTGGCATTGCCTTTGGTCACGTAAATGCCCTTCACCCTGCGAAAATATTCACAGGTCAGGAAAACTCCACGGTTTGGATCGACCTCGTCGGTGTCGAGCTACAGGGCTAGGGCCTTCTCATCGATGCTCATCACTTCCAGGCCCAGAGAAAGAATGCTGAGAAGGTCCTCCATGCCTTCGTCGACTGCCTTCTTTGCCTCCAAGCCAGCGATGTTGATTGCTGTTTCGGTGATCTCACTGGCTATGCAGATCAGCCCTCTGTTGTCTTGTGCAGCAGTGTTCAGAGCACCGACTGAACGGCTGGTGTCGTTTGTATGGTGTGCAGGTCCGCCAATGCATGGCGATACGTCGCAAAACTTCCGTTGATCTGCTCCTGATTGTTTTTCAGCAGTGCAAGTGATTGCTTCTGAAGCTGCTCACCAGGTTTTACAGCCTCTGCCATGGCGGTGGCTTGTATTCCGGCAAAATCCCCAGACGGCTACATCGTCCTTGCGTAGATGGCACTGCTCACAGCGTTCCACTCAGTCATCGCAACCACATCGGGACTGGTGCCGAACCGTTCTGAGAGCTCTGCCAGGACAGCATTGACCTGCTCACCATCAGCCTGCAGCTGGTTTCGCCCAGATGCACGTCAGGCTCTACTATGTGGGGGTAACGGGGCGTGGCGCAGTTTGGTAGCGCGGGTGCTTTGGGAGCACTAGGTCGCAGGTTCGAATCCTGTCGCCCCGACTGGTTTCTCAGAGATTAGCAATCAAGGCTGTGCGAATGCGGTGCGAAAAAAGCCGTTCCTTTGGTTTGCTCGCCATTTCCTTTCGCACGACTTTGGGCTGCAGATGATCACAGCTGTTGACAGGATTTCGCCTACGCATAAGTATTGAATAGCAATTCAAAAGAATTGCACCGAAATCAAGTTCCGACTGGCGCGGTTGCGATTAACCCTCGCAGTTATAAGACGTCCAGCTTCCGACTTGTAACGCACCAACCCTGTTGGTACGGCTCCCGATCGATTGACTCCTGCGGAGTCTCTAACGACAAGACGGCGGTTCTTTGTTTCACCCCTTTTGCAATGGCCCGGAAACCAAGGAACAATCTGTCTGCCTACAAAGTCAACGGCCAGCGCATTCGCCCCAAGAAGAATCGTCAAGGGCATCACGGTCACTTGATCGGGCCTGCTGAAACTCAACGGGTTTCAGCAATGGTGGATCGCTACGAAGCCGAACTTCGTGCTAGTAAACATCGCCCAGGCGAAGGCTGGCATCAGTTTGCTGATCACACCGGATTGCTTGGTGACGTGCTGAGAGCCAAGGGACATATCTAAGTCCCGTCAATGAAAAATGAAAATGAATGGGTGTATGAGCCAGAGGCTGCAGAGCTTCTGGGCCTTAAAAGCGCCACACTTCGACTCATGCGCCGTCAGCGCAGGCTCCTGCCTGGACAGCATTGGATCTTTGCCACGGGCAAACCCAATGGCCCAGTGCATTACGACATCACTGCGATCCGCAAGCATCTTGTTGATCTAACGATCTCGGCAGTGCAAGAAGAGGATCAACGCCTTGCGGCAAAGCGAAAGAGCCGCGCGGATTTGATTGAGACCTACGACGAATCGAATCTTGATCAACTGATCGCGGAGGTGCAGTCATGACAACCAAAGCCGAAAACTATCTTTCTCCTGAAGATCGGAAGAACTACCAACTGGCCCTCATCGACAAGCTGTTGACGCGCAATGAAAGCCTGTCCCTTGAGTTTGCTGAGGAGTGGATTGAGCAACGTCTCAAAGCTGGCGAATCTCTCGGGATCGAAGGACTACGCAACCCAGAAGGGATGAGGGAATAAATCCACCACGAACTTCGTTTCGCTGGTCTTTCCATTTGCTCAGCAGTTCGCAAAGAGGTGCAGTCATGACTGATTACTGGAGGCGGCAGATCTGCTGATTCAGTTACGAACAGAAGTATCAGAAGAGAGAAAAGGCTTGTAATTTGCACGCACTTTTTTCGTTTTAAAGCCGTAAATCGTCGTCAGGTGTCGTCAGGTGTCATGACTAATAATTGGCGACTAATTAGGGAGTTTTGATTCCAATATCCCATCGTTAATCTGCCATTACCAACCTCGCTTATCAGCTCGAAATGGCAGCTCCAGCGTCGACCACGTACATGCCGCCGCGTGTTGGTCTGTCCTGCGTCATTGAACCCGAATTACGGCAGTTCATCGAGGATTACAGAGAAGAGCATGGCCTTCGTTCAGTTGGTGAATCAACCCGTCACCTGCTTGGCCTGGCGCGTTCTGTAGTCCTTTCTGAATCCACATAAAAAAGGCGGGATACCACCCCCGCTTAACAGACAACTTGATTTACTCATGAAATTTACCAAAGGTCGGCAGTCAAACGACAACGCCCAGATACAAGCCATCACGCAGTCAGCTGCAGCACGGTTTGCTCAACCACTCCCTGCACCGCCTGATCACGGCTTTCAAGCCGACGTGCAGAACGATCTCAAGCTCGCTGCACTGCTATGCGGCATCAGGCAAATCGCAGATCAACGCGGCACAACCCTGATCGACCAGCTCGATACTTGGGAGTATGGAGAGTGAAAACTTCAGGGCGCAATTCTCCCTGCCCTGTTTGCTCCAGGGTCAAAGACGCCGATTGCAGATTTAACGATGAAGTCGTCCTCTGCCACACCGGCACTGATCTATGCCCTGGCGACACCATCACCATCAACGGTGCGCAATGGGCATTCATCCACCATCGCGGCGGCTTTAGCGGTTCAGCAGCCGTCTTCAGGCCTCACAGAGAACTAGAGCGTCCATCCACCAAAACACGCACCCCTAACACCGCTCAGGAGCTGCTCTCGCGACAGACCAAGCGCTCTCAGTGGGCGCACATCCTCAATCAATTTCACGACGCCTACGACGAGGCATGGAACATTCCAGACCTCTACTCCTGCACCCCTAACCAGTTCCAATCAGCCTGCGCAGCCGTATCTGACGCACAGGCCAAAGCAGCAGCACTCCGCCCTCACCTAAGGACCATCTGGAGGGACCACGACGACCTTTCACAGCTGCATCGTCTACGCGTCGAAGCTCAGCTGAAATCCATCGCCTACATCGCAGAAGATTTTCGCCAGTTCCAGCAGAACGAATTCGGTCTTCCTTGCCCCGCGGCTGTTCGAGAGCTGGAGGCGAGCCAATGACAACCACTCCAGAACTGGCCAAGGTTTACACCCTGCCCTCTGCAGAAGGTCATGAAGAGCGCGAGGCAAAAGAGAAAGCCCTCGGAGAACTCATCAGTGGTGCCGATGCACTCGAAATTCTCAAGCTTGGCCTTGAAGCACTTGATGACATCAGCTCTCCAACAGAACGGTTCATTGCTCTCCAAAAACTCAGAGATCACACCGGGCTCAACAGCAGCAAAGCATTCGATCAGGCCGTTGCAACGCTCATCGATGAGCAGCGCAATGACAAGGACTGTTCCCTTGCTGAACTCATGCAGCGTCAACACGACTGCAGCTGGGGTATTGGTCAGTTCGGTGCCAAAGGCGCTCTAGTCGGCATTGGTGGCGACAAGGGCCAAGGCAAAACGATCCTGATGTATCAATCCGCGATCGCAGTCGCTTCCGGTGCTCCGCTGTTCAACGAGCTAACCGTTGAAAGCGGGCCAGCGGTCATCGTGCAATGCGATGAATCAGACCTCAACGCCAAGAAGAAATTTCTTGCGATGGGCGCTAACCCTGATTTGCCGATCCACTGGATGTGGGAATTCAATCCCTCGATGATTCCAGAACTCAAGAAAAAGATCAGGCGCACTCAAGCCAAATTCACTGGTATTGACTCCATCACCACCGTTGCTGGTGGCCGTGGAATCAAATCCACTGATCCTGAATTTGCTCTCTTCGTCTACCAGCTGAACAACCTCGCAGCAGAGATGGGCGTCGTCATCTTTCTGCTGATTCACCTCCGCAAACCAGACAGCGCCAAAGGTCGCACTTCAGTCGGTTTTGATGACTTCCTTGGCACCGGAATGCTCACAGCAGCCTGCTCTGATGTCTTCGGCTACTGGGCCAACAAAGAGGAAGACGCATTCCCTGATCAGTTCATTCTCCGATGCCTTGGCAAACGCAACTGCGAGGCAGGAATCACTTGGGATCTTCAAGGCTGCAGAGATGACTACTCCCTCACCTTTATGGGTGTTCAAGGCGGTGGCCCTCCCCCTCAGAGAAGCGTTCAGTAATCGCTAAAGCCCTTGACTACCTACGCCAACGCAAAGGCCAGCCACAGGCCACTGAAACCATTGCTGCAGGGATTGGGGCTCACAAGAAGACCGTTGCAAATGAACTGCGGGATTACTTCACCAACGGGAACGCTCTAGGCATCCAAAGCCTGCAAGGTGAATCGACTGGCGGACGGTGCCCCATTAAGTGGATGTTCTGAGGCTTTAGGAATCCCTCGCGTGGGGCGTTCCAAATGTCGAAAGTCCTCCATTTCTGCGCCGCTTCCCAGTCCACGACTGGATTTTCTTTTGGAACATTCGGAGTGCTCACCAGACTCCAAAAGTACTGTCGGAATGCCTAAAGCACTTTCGGAATGACAAAAGGGCTCAATGCTCCAAAAGTCAAATTCTCTCTGATCAACCTCTATCACTACTCTCTCTGCCTCTCTCTACACCTAAAACACACCACTTTCGAAACCTTTCCAATACGCACGCGAGATTTTCATGCATTCATACGCACGAGGAACGGGGATTTTCCCGCTTCTATTTATGACGCCTTATAATTTTTAAAATTCTGGAAGTTAGTAACATCGTGACTGCATCGATTTCGCAGAGAAAAGAAGCAAAAATTAAGCGCAATCGTGCCTGGGAGTTACATCTAAACGGTGCCCCGCAATTTGCAATCGCAGATGAGCTAGACATCACGCAGGCCAGGGCGAGCCAATTCATCAAGCAATCTGCAAAGGCTCACCCGATCAATCAGCTGACGCTTGAAGAGCGGATGGCTATGTCCGAGGAGCGATGGAATCTGTCTGAGCGGGAATTACGCGAGCAGATTGCGGTGCAACGCCAACACGGCCGCACCGTCACCGAAACAGTCACCGATCCGATGGGCCGCACCACGGTGAAGACCACGCACGAGCCTGGTGTTGATCCAGCTCTGCTCCGCGCACTCTCAACGCATCACGATCGCCGTGCTCGTCAGCTGAACAATCAGCTCAGCCCCGATGCAGGCGTCCAGGCCGTGCAGGTCAACGTCGTGAAGGATTTCATCCAGCAGGGCGATGCTCAGGGCAAGCTCTCTGCAGAACAGTGGAATCAGCAGGCAATCGACGTTTGATTGCTTAGCAAGCAACGGGTCCACCAGTTAATGACTGAGTTTCTGCCCCGCTGTGTGCAAAAGCGTGTGCATACCGACCACCAGTGGCCCGTCAATGAGAAGCTTTCGCTCGTGTGGGGGATGCGCCTTCACCACCCTTTCGGCGACTGTGCCAACAGGAGCAATCAGTCAATGGAAGGTTTCGGGCGTGTTGTTATCGGTTCTGCTGTTGGCGGTCTTCTGGGCGCGGCGGCGTTTTTCACAACTGAAGCGGTTTTGCCGAAACAATCCGAAGCGGCACCTGCTCACACCGCTGCCAAAACCCTCAAGCATGAGCGGAAGCTCAGTAATAGCAAGACCATCTTGGAGGCGAACCGCCACCTGATCGCCAATGGCTGGCGTCCTGCGCCGCAAAAAACGCCAACGTCGGAGGAGCGGCGCTTGGCCTCTGTATCGCTCGAAAGCCTTTCGACCTGTTCCGCCACGGGTGCTGGCTTCTGCCGCTTTGATTACCGCCGAGATATACAGCGGCTGTCGGTGGTGACGGTGCCCAGTGAGCCGGGCCGTCCGTCCATTGGTCGCGTTATCCGTTGGTGGTGATCAGCGATGCCGAGATGAACACCACCTCGGTGGGCAACTCTTCCACACGCCTGACTTTTGCATCGTTTCCCAGGCTTCGATGGCGTTGTGGCGGCGGTTGACTGCTGTGGTGGCGATTACCGGTTCAAAGCTTCAAGACAACAGGGATAGAGCACAATCGCACTCGACGCTCGACGGCAAGAGAAAAGACCGTCAGGGTGTAGGCCATGAACAAACCAATCCACTCCAGCACCAAACCAGGAGCTTTGGACGAAGAGCGGCGATCTCTTGGCCGAGTGAGCAAGGCAGGTCTGACAGTCGCCATTGGAGCCGCGCTGATGCTCGGCATCTGGTTCACTAACGCCTCCTGGCGCTACAGGAAACTGATCTGGCAAGTGCAAGCCGCCCTGGTTGGCGGAGCTGTGGGGTTTGTGGCCGGCCGTGTCACAGCCGGTAAAGACTGAATCACGGGTTGGTATTGGCATTGGTGAAGCTGCAGACCTTGCCTTCCTGGTCATTCATCAACCAGCCGAAACCATTCTGCGGTGGATGGCGGTCAACAAGTGGTCGGTCCTTGTTTGGCATCCCGACAGGATGGCCTGCTTAGAAAATGCCAAGAGTCTTTTTCTTGCAGTAACCAGCGCCGATATTCATCCATCCTGACTTGCAAGCTTTGCCATATGTGGGTGCCACCTCGTAATAGATAGGCGAAACACAAGTGGTACCGAGTGTGTTGACGTAACCAAGAGGGCATTGCTCATGACCAGGAGCTTTGGGAATTTCCCTCTGAGCTATTGCTGCTGGTGTTACTGATGCAATGGCTAAAGGCAGCAGGGTAAAAAGTGCCTTCTTCATGGACGGGTGATTTCTTGTTTTCGCTTTAGCCAGCTCAATCAGTTGGGGCAAGGCGATCGATCAGTGCCTGATGCACCGCTTCACGAACGAACCGCGTGCCGTCTTTGCCCATGGCCCGCACCGCTGCATCGTCGGATTCATAGAGCCGCACACCAATGGGCTTCTTGCTCAGTGGTTCTTGCCCCTCCGGCACCTTGTACTGATGCTTTTGCAGGTGCTTAACCGAGCCCATCTCTGACGCGTTCACATGTCAGGCACGGTAACGCTTGCGGTCATGGTGACCAGCGGTAACTTGTGAGCCTCTGAGCGGCTTCTCAATGACTGCAGCGCCTGTTGATCTAGTGAGCGACATGCAGGCGATTGAGGATCATTGGCACGAGGGTCAGTGGCTGCGGCTGACGGGTCAGTTCACTGAAGAGGAGTGGAGCAAGCATGAAGCGATCACGATGAGCGCTTTGATCGTGCTGGGTATCGATGGGATGAAGCAGCTGGGTAGGCGATGCCTGCTTGATGGTGCGGTGGAGCTGGTTTAACCCCACCTGCTCACCAACCATCTCAATAAAAAACCCCGCACTTGGCGGGGCTGTTGGATGGAGTTGGAAGGTTGAGCTTTGAGCTGAATGAACAGAGGGTCAGCCTTCAAGCTTGGCGGGCTCGGCCTCGCCTTCCCTCAGTTCGGCGTCGATGATCATCACGGCAGCGGGATTTTCTGCGGCGAACTTGACGCGACCCAGCAGGTAGGCGGCTTCGTGTTCGGAAATGCGCTGGCCGTCAACGATGGGATCAAGGAAGACGGTGGTGCGGCGATCAATGTCTTTTTCCGCAGTGTTGTAGAGCTGCAGCACCGAGGCGGTCACATCAGCTTCCATGCGGAAGACGTTGGCAATCACCTGCTCCACGCCAGTCCACTGCTGACGCGGTGGCTCGATGGTGTCGAGGACAGGGCGCTGGCCTCTGCTGATCAGATAGTCGGCGAACTTGGCGGCATGCTCCTGTTCCTGTTTGGCCTCATCACGGAGATGCTCGGCAAAGCCGGTCAGCTCGCGTTCAGCGAACCAGATGGCAGCAGCGAAATAGTCAGCAGCTGACTGACGCTCAAGGTTGAGATGGGCTTCCATCAGGTCGAGCAGTTCAGCGGACATGGGCTCGGCCATGGCGCGGCCTGCGGGACCAGTGGGGACGGTGATGGGGGCTTGGATTTGTGAAGCTGTCATGTCTCTTCCTCTGGGAGGGATGAATCAGTTCTACATCACAAAAGAGCGGAAGATAGGCGTAAAACCGAACATTAGTGGATCAAAATATGCTTTTGAGAATCACATTCAAGAATGCCAAATATGTTTTTGAGAATCACAATCAAGAGTGCAAGTCTGCCGCTGAGAATCAGTTTCGATAAGTCAACGCTAAGTGTTCGGTAAGCCGCCAAAGAAACGATGCCCTGAATGCAATAGACCTGACGAGTTGTTACCAAGAGTTGTGTGATGACTGCAGTTTTACTTTTGTGCGACTGCTCGCTTTGCAAGCGCAGCGTTGAAGAATCGAGGTCAATTAGGATTGGTGGGCAGCATTTCTGCTCTGAGTCCTGTGCCAAGGGGCATCCCAACATGGAGCCATGTGATGGCGAGCGGGATGGCTGTAACTGCGGAATTGCAGAGTTGGAGCTGCTTTTGGCGGCTACTGATTAGTTCAGTAACCGCTGGATCAGATCGGAACCACTGTCAATCAGATCGCAGCAATGAAAACAAGCGATCTCGTTCTCATGCGGGAAGTGGTGCTGAGCCTCTGAAGCCCCGCTAGCAGCAGCTGGTGTTGAGGTTTCGCCATCGTGGCGTCATGCCAAACAAGGACCGCCCACTTGTTGACCGCCACGCACCGAAGAACGGTGTCGGCTGGTTGATGAACACTCAGGAACAGAAGGTCTGCCGCTTCCAGAACGACATGCCAACGCAGCACGCTCAGTGGGTCGTTGTTGAAACCAGACCATTACGCGGCAGTGGTCAGCCGGTGATCAGACGCATGCTCAGGCATAACGCCATCGAGGCATGGGAGACCATGCTGAAGTCAGGTGGCTGGAAGCGGTGCCCACCTAAGTGGTGACCCCGTTTGATCCGGTTTGGATCAAGGCTTGTAGAACTCGCAAAAATCATCGAGTGATTCGGCAGCATTCAGGTGGTGCTGTTTTTTAAGGGGATCCCCTTCGATTGGTGAGGGGTAGTTTTTTTCAATTCCAAGTGCTTTCCATGCCTGCTTCGCTTGCTCGATGAAAGCCTCGTTTTCGTATCTAGCAACGGACCATTGAGCGCAAATCTCCCCCTTTCGAGCCGCCTCTGACTGGCAGCTCGCCATCAGCAGGGAGCCAACAGCAACGGCGGCGATGGGTGCAAAGCGTTTCATTCGTCCATCATCGCTCTACGGGATGGTGCAGTTTGCATTGGTCGCTGCTTACATCATCGCCCGCGATGCAGTCTCTGTATTTCTGTTAGTCGTAGGACACAGCAGCAATTGCAGCGGCTGAGACCAGTGCCAACAGAGTGGCGACAGCGATGCCACCAGCCCAAGAGCTTGTGTTTTTAGTTGGTTTGTCCATCGAGAATTTCCAACTAAAACCAACCTCTCCTGAATCCTTCCGCTCCACATCCCCAATCGGGTGAACACAGCGTATCCACGTCCCTATGAATCTGTTTCATGGGAGGGACGCCAACAATCGATAAGAGGCAACGCTAATAGACATTCAACTAAACGATTTTGGTGGTCATTCATAGAAAACACGCATGTTTCTCTCACCAAGCACAACTCAGCCTTCAATAAGGTCACTCAATCGTTTGATTTCCTTATGTTTAAGCGACTGTTAGTCACCCTGTTTGGCCTGGCAATAACTTCGCCCACCAAAGCCAACCAGCTCGTTTAAGAGACGGATGGCACCGATTGCGTTTGATTCACATCCAGCGGCGGCTGCATCAGTTGCCATCTGCTCAACCATCAAGACTTAGCTGGCAAGCTTGTCAACGAAATCGATGTCGCTTAGGTCAGTCTGAACGACGTCCCTCGATTTGTGAAGATATCCGGATGCCTGAAGAAAGCCCCCATGCATCGGTCAAAAGATACATGGACTGATTTTGAGATAAACCCTTAAGCAATCAGCGTTACCAGCTTGGATGACCTATTAAAAGATCAAAATTGATGAATAGCTTGCACTGAAAATGCAAATCAATAGCTCTACCTTAAGTTGAAATAAGCCACTTTGGAACTGTAAGCCTTTCTTCGATTGCTATGCATCTAATTGCAAAAATCAATACCATGCAAAAAAGGCCGCTATACAAGCTATATCCGGGGGCGTAATTAAGAATGAAAGCATAGGCAACACAGCCTATCAAAATTGGTATGGCATATAATTCTTTTGATAGCAATAAATTAGATCTGCCTGCCATGACGTCTCTCATTATTCCTCCGCCAATAGCAGTTATAACGCCCAAAATGATTGGCCCCAAGGGAGTTCCATAATCTAAATTCCATACCTTTTCAAAGGCTTGAATAGCAAATACGGAAATGCCTACGGCATCCATATATAAAAGCAACTTATTGACTCTTTTTCGAATAAATATTTTTTTCCAGAAAAAGGCTATTACGGCGCACAGTATTGGGACCCAAATATAGAATTGACTTGTTGCCCAAAAGACAGGCTGGTTGATAATTACATCGCGAATCGTACCTCCGCCAACAGCTGTGACCAATGCAAAAACACACGCACTCAGCAAGTCAATCCTTTTTTCAGTACCAGCGAGAACAGCTGTAATCGCAAATGCAATAGTTCCTAGAAATTCTAATAAAATCGATGTTTGCTGCATAATTTGTTTATGTGAACGGGGCGTTGGATGATGGCTTCAATGCAGTGTTTAATTTGGGATGGGTGGGTTATTAGTTGAAGCTATGCTTTCCACAACTCACCTATATCGACTGCAGTCCAATCTATAAAATAGCTTGGTACTGGTATTTTCATCCATACCTTACGCTTTGCAATGTCGAAGACAGCCTGATAGTTTGTCAGGTCAACATCTTGCACTGTTGGCTTTGTTGGACCGCCGTTTTCATTAAAAGTGCCATCTTTATTAAAGAGAGTTAAATCAAAAATATTCCTCAATACTTGGTCATTAATCTTGCCTTTGTTTTTGTCAAGATGATATTTAATGTTTTTGTATCGCTTAAGAGAGTTGCTTAGTGTCTCTCTCACGCCTATTCCCCAATCAGGACTTAAAAAGGTATTCACTACGGCAATTGAGTCTCCATTTTCTGTTCGATATCGATTTCCTCCTAAAGATGACCGCTCAACAGAGGCTGCTCTTTTTTCGTCAGCAACAGTCATAATATGCGATACGCTTGCAACTGTTCCATTGACTTTTGCCAACAAGGTATCCAAAGAATCTGATTCGGAAATTAAATCTACAGTTACACCTAGTGTTGAAGGTCTGTTAATTGCGATTATCTGACCTCCCATGCTCGTACCATCGTGAAGATCAAAATAGACTCCATTTTCATTAATCGAAGTCCAGGCCGCAATCATTCCTGGCCAAGCAACTGATGCAGATTTAAAGTCACCTCCTTCTGGTTTTTTAACTAAAAGGGTAATCGGCAAAGGCAAAAAACTTTCAGCCCAATCCATATTCCGAGAAGTATACATATTCCCGTCTACAGAATCATTTCCCCAAGCCAAGCCTGAGGAGCATCCTGAAAAAGAGTGTAATTTTGACTCATACATTCCATACTCCATATATTGATCTAACAGGCAAATATTCTCTATTGAGATTCCTGACCCTTTCGCCATGCCATGGTAAAAATTTTTATTTCGATTTGACGCATATGAATACCCCCTATTGAACCAAGCCTTGAGATCTTCGTCTGTGATGCTTCCCTTCTTCCGACCTGGTTCTATTAATGTATCCCATGATTTTTTTATATAATCTTTCATCAGCTCACCGTATTGATAACCCATCTCTTGATCGCTGCCTGATACCTGGACGACCAAAAATCCGTTGATGTTGTATAGCTTTCCTTCTGATGAAGTGGCTATAATCTTTAGTTTTTCGTTTTCCATGGGTTCTTTAACGCCGCTAAATTAAATTAGCAATTCTGCAAAAATTCGTCAAGTTTATTATGTTTTAGGGATTAATCTCTGCAAGTTATATTTGCGAACTAGTGGCTCTTCCCTGCCCTGAAGCCAACTAGCTCGATTAGCAGCCGAATTGTCCCAATCGCATTGTTCTCCCTGCCTGCGTTGGTTGTCACGCTGGATGATCAATGCCCTCTGCTTTTTCCAATCGGCAGAAACGATTTTCTGCTTGGCTTTTGGTGGCAGCTTCTGATAAGTGGGTTTCGTTGCGTCTAGCAAGCTTTGCCGAAAGTCCGAAATGTCCTGCCGCAGATCACACTTGCAGGCACAGTTTTCGCCAAAAGTGACCACGCGTGGTCACCTAGTCACGGACGCGCTGCAACTCTCTGCAGGACTCTGCATTTCTGTTCGCTTTTCGGCTGAGTGAATGACATCAACCATCTGCAAATGCTTGCTGGTCTGCGCCAGATGGGCCAGCGCCAGCCTGAATGCCAACGCGACCGATTCCGGATCCTTCGTTTGCATCAACTCAAGCCATGGCCCCTCCATTTGCTCCAGATCCGCCAAGGTTTTAAGAGCAATGAGCTCAACGCAGTGAATCTGGTCTGAAGGCATGGGCAGCATCCGCGCAAATCAGGTCCCAGTCTGCTGAGGACTGTCAAATCAGCTGCCGTGTCTCGGAGCATTTCGCCATGGGGTCGGGATGCCAAGCGTTGTCATCGGCGCAAAGCAAAGCTGGTAGTCAGTTCAGTCAAGATGCTGTGCGGAAAGCGCTGATTGACCGCCTTGCCCCAACTGATTGAGCTGGCTAAAGCGAAAACAAGAAATCGCCCGTCCATGAAGAAGGCACTTTTTACCTTGCTGCCTCTAGCCATTGCATCAGTACCACCAGCAGCAACAGCTCAGAAGGAAATTCCCAAAGCTCCTGGTCATGAGCAATGTCCCCTTGGTTACGTCAACACACTCGGTACCACTTGTGTTTCGCCTATCTATTACGAGGTGGCACCCACATATGGCAAAGCTTGCAAGTCGGGATGGATGAATATCGGCGCTGGTTACTGCAAGAAAAAGACTCTTGGAATTTTCTAAGCAGGCCATCCTGTCGGGATGCCAAACAAGGACCGACCACTTGTTGACCGCCATCCACCGCAGAATGGTTTCGGCTGGTTGATGAACGACCAGGAAGGCAAGGTCTGCCGCTTCAAAAACGACATGCCGACGCAGCACGCTCAGTGGGTTGTCGTCGAGACCAGACCGCTGCGGGGTGGTGGTGAGCGAGTCATCAGAAGGATGCTCAGGCACAACGCAATTGAGGCATGGGAAACGATGCAGAAATCAGGGGGCTGGAAGCGTTGCCCACCGAGGTGGTGTTCATCTCGACATCGCTGATCACCACCAACGGATAACGCGACCAACGGACGGACGGCCCGGCTCACTGGGCACCGTCACCACCGACAGCCGCTGCAGATCTCGCCGGTAATCAAAGCGGCAGAAGCCAGCACCCGTGGCGGAACAGGTCGATAGGCTTTCGAGCGGTACAGAGGCCAAGCGCCGCTCCTCCGGCGTTGGCGTTTTTTGCGGCGCAGGACGCCAGCCATTGGCGATCAGGTGGCGGTTCGCCTCCAAGATGGTTTGGCTATCACTGAGCTTCCGCTCATGCTTGAGGGTTTTGGCAGCGGTGTGGGCAGGTGCCGCTTCGGCTAGTTTCGGCAAAACCGCTTCAGTTGTGAAAAACGCCGCCGCACCCAGAAGACCGCCAACAGCAGAACCGATAACAACACGCCCGAAACCTTCCATTGACTGATTGCTCCTGTTGGCACAGTCGCCGAAAGGCTGGTGAAGGCGCATCCCCCACACGAGCGAATTCACTGTCCAGCTAGACCCGGAGAGCACATTCAACAAAAGCCGTTACGCATATTCGCCTTACATTCCGCAATGAACCGCTTAACATTTGTTCATCAGCAGAAAGCTCATGTTCGGCACCTCTGATCTCCTAGTTCTGATCCTCAGTTTCGGAGCTGCTTGCTTCACGCTCAGCCTCCTCAAAGCAGCTCGCTCCGCTCAGTAATTGGATGACTGTCCAAGTTGATGGACAGCTCGGATTAAAACTCTGAGAGAGTATTTTGCTCTGTAGCGGAAAAAGACCATCGACAGCTTTGTAATTCTGTCCATCAGCGGTGTTTTCCTGATGCTGATGGCGATCAGTTCGAAGCTCTACAGCCGCCAGCTGAAGGCTGAAACTTACCGCACGGCGGTATCACTGCGCTCACGTTCTGCAGGTGTGGCCACCCGGAGTGCGGCTCCCCGGTTCCAACAGGGCCACCATCAATAATTTGACTGAACCGGGTGGCAGGCATGACGACTTACCCGGCGGTCTTCCAATGCCGGATTCGTCGTCACGTGATCGCTAGTTCTCAGGGAGCGATCACATCCTGATGTTGATCATTGCGGCAGCGTCGTTTGGTGTTGTCGTTGACCTGATTGCCCTCTTGGTGTTGCTTGCGGACATCCACTCGACTTTTGATCCTGTTCACACACGTGGCTGACATGACGATCTGCCCGGCGGTGGTGGCGGTGTCACCGGGCTCGTCGTCACGCAGCTTCCCCTCACAAAGAGCCGCGCCGTGATGTTGGTTGTCTCACCAGTCCTGTTGTGGTCTCGATTGCTCTGACTTGATCGACATTTGACCCCGACCGATCGGGGAAAATCACTTCTGCTCGTAAAGCTCTATCCAGTCGACAGCATCAGCGCCGCCATCAATGAGCTGCCTGCTTTGTTGCCGTGCCGCCTTGTTTTCAGCCTGGGTGTGCAGTGATTCGTTGGCGGCTTCATCACTGCAGATGCAGCCAAAGACGAAATCAAGCAAGTTCCCATTGAGTCGCTGATACCTATCGAGGCTCCCCAAGCTCCGTAACGCCAATTACGACGACAACCGAAGGGGCCGCCGCTGGCCCTTTTCGGGTTTGCGTTTCTCCTGCTCAGCGAGCAGTCTCCGCATCACATCAACTTCCCAGCCCTAGCCGCTGCGGGTTGGCTTTTCAGATTGATCAGTCATCGGCTGGCACCCTTGGACTGCTTGCTGATCTTGGTGAACTCGGCCTCGGCGCGCCGTTGATTATCTAAAGAGTTGATCATTAGTTACTTGTGGGAGCGCGGTCGCTTTTAGATCAGTTCTTTCTTTCTTCCCCAAATTAGGGTCGCGTGAACATTGCGTTCCTACTTATACCTAGGCACTTGATTACATTATTGTTGTCAGAGTGTGCAAGGACAAAGCCAATATTACTTTCTCCAGGTTTGCTGTGGTCTCCGGCATAATCCACCTCCCACCTTCCACCTAACTTGTCAGTGACCATGAATGAATAAGTTCCATGCCCAGGCTTATCCCAGATGTATGACATTCGTGGGCTGTCATCCCATATCAGAGTGAAATCACCGTCACTTTGATTGGTGTAATGGACCTCGGTCCACTTGCCCCCGTTGTATTGGCAGCGAATGCGCCGATTGATGACCTCAGCCTTTACGGCCATGGCTCCGAGGGTTAGGGCTGCAGAGATAAGTGTGGTGCGGATCATTGCCTCGTTCCGAGGCATTTGATGGTGTTCCCGTTATCACGATTATCAAGGGTGAAACCGCCGGGGCCATGATTGGTGTAATCCCACCTTCCGCCAAGCGTATCTTTGACATTAAAGTGTCCATCTTGTGCATCTGGATTTTGCCATCTGTACGTCATGCGGGGACCGTCGTCCCATTCGAGAGTGAATGTATTGTTTCTACCCAGGTTGTCGATGTAATGGACCTGGGTCCACTTACCACCATTGTATTGACAAGGTATTAATAGTCTCTCTCCAGCTACTACTGGTGAAATCACACCGCAAAGTGCAAGTGCTGCTGCGGTGAATGTGGTGCGGATCATTGTTGTTGTTGTTTGAGTGTCCTTTGCTCCTCTCTAGCCAGCAGCTTGGCTTTCAGCTTTGGGACGTCACCGGTAACCACAAGCACTGACAACTCATGTCATTCGCCTGGGCCGCGGATCTGCAAGTTGGCCCTGAGATCCCAGAAAACGCCGTGTGGAAGCTCACGCCAACGGAAAGGTTTAAGGTTCACCGAAAATAGTTAGCCAATACCTTGATCGTCATGGCCAATGAGGCTTTAATTCCAATTTCTGAGAGTCTCTTTGCGCAAGTCGCGCAACAAGACTGTCTTCAGAATGCCAAACAGTCAGGTGGCTATTAATGGACTCTCAACCTTCATCTTGTGACAATTAGATCACTCCAGCTATCTTCAGAAATGCATATATCGACACAGTCTAACCAAGTAAAAAGTTTATCCTATATCCAACTCTTTAACCGCGGCAAATATTTTTTGGATTTCACCCTTAATGTTTATGTCTTGAAAGCGTCATCTCCCACATTTGCTGAATAAAGTATTTGCTTGTACAATTCAAGTGCGAATTACACAACATCCTGAAGTGTTTGTGAGATCATTAATTCAAGACAAACTGGTCTAGACTCTTTCACCGAGTGCGTCTTAGAATACTTTCATAACATCTACCATAGATCTGCATTGCTTTTTGAAGTTATGAGATTTGTCTTTTGAATTTCATGCTTTCATTAAGTTTTTTATTTTTGTAAATAGCCCATCTACTTCAACGTGAATTCTCAATATCATATTCGCATCAAACCAGAGATTCAATTAATGCGAACTCAGTTCCTTGATCAATTACGCACTATCCTCATGTTGCTAGTGATTTTGCATCACTCAATGATTACTTATGCAAAAAACACCTGTTGTTGGTTCATCCAACAGAACTCAATTGGCCCCCCGATTTCAGATCTATTAGGCCTAGTAGTTAGCTTTAATCAGTCATTCTTTATGGGAATGTTCTTTCTTATTTCGGGTTATTTTGTACCAATTTCTGTCGAAAAGAAAGGCTCTTTGAAGTTCATAAAAGACAGACTGCGGCGGCTCGGCATACCCTTACTGGTCACATGGTTTATTCTTTCACCCCTCATCATAGCAATCTCTGAGTCTTCGAGGGGGGAGAGGATAGGTGATACATTTGCTAAATTTTTTAGCTTGGATGGTTTTTATCTGATTTCTGGACCAATGTGGTTCGTAATCACTCTTATGGTTTTTAATATTGCTTATTTAATTTGGAAAAAATGCAATAATTATCATTTTATTAGAAATTCTCAACGACAACTACCTGGGACGAGTCATTTGGCTGCTGTTGCCATAGGTGCCGCTATAAGTAGTCTGATTGTTGCTTATTTTGCACCACTTGGTGTGCCGATCTCAGGATCTAAATTCTTGCTTCGAATTGGCCTAGACTATTGGATTGGTAATCTTAGCTTTCTACCTGCCTATATTATTCTTTTTACTATAGGATGTGTTTCTGCCGAAGGATGTTGGTTAGAGAGAGTCCCGGCTGATAAGGCAAAAACCTGGGGACTGATTGGACTTGTTGCAGCAACGATCTTGGTGGTTTGCTATGCCTCTCAGATGGTGGACAAAACAGGAGATAGCTCTACGTTTTTAGAACTTTATGGTAAAACAATATACCTTATTATTTCTCCATTTATTGCTTGGGGGGTGATTTCCTGGCTTCTTTGGTGGTTTAGAACTCATGTCATTCCATTCGGCAAGCAGATTGCAGATTCTGGCAATGATTCTTACGGAGCATATATTCTTCATCCAATTATTCTTGTGAGTCTGACTTACTTATTTACTTTGACTAAGCTCCCTGCAGTAATTAGTTTAACACTTCTCATTATCGCCGGAAGTATCCTGTCTTTCATGTTGGCTCATTTTCTACGGGCCCTTCCAATCAGTCGTGGAATTCTCTAGATATTCAGCAGGTGGCATTCATATCAATCATTGTTCAATGGCCGCAGCCAACAACATCTCAAGCAGAAAGCAATCGCCAATTAAGCAACTAAAAATAATTGGATTCATTGATATAGGTTGCTCCATACACTTTTCCCAAGGCATCAGTTACGAACACTTTGCTTCGTGAAAAATCTGTAGCTTCCGGCAGAGGCATTGTGTGATCATTCTTCTCTACAACAGTTGACACCTCTTCACCCGCGCCAACCCTCACTGGAGCCCCCCGGTGACCATCAAAGAATCGCTCTCCGCAGATTTTTCCCGCAAAAACGACTCTGACTTTACTGATTGTCATGGGTTTTCTGCTGTTGTTTTGAACAGTTACCCTCAGAAAAGCCTGACTTCCCCAGCGTCGCCCCGGATTGAAATTAAACCTGGAAATAACTCGTAATCTGTGTCGGTCACGACCGGATACATACCAGCTGAACGCAAGACAAAGAACAGTAAAAGCCAGAGCAAAAAGGGCAATCCAGAGAAATTGCTCTGTTCGCAAATCAATCAGCTGACGGCTGAACTAAATCTATTCAATTCTCGTAACAGGCTGGGCTCGCTCCGACACGCTGCACTGCATGAATTGGTGTGCACAGTCCAGGCCACGAAAAGAGTGAAGCCTGGGAGACCATGCAGAAGTCAGGTGGCTGGAAACGCTGTCAGCCCAGGTGGTGAACCGGTTTAATCCGGTTGGTGAATCCCATCACGGATTCCAACGGTGCCATTGCTCGATCTCTTGGCTAATGACGTAGTCCAATCCCTCGATTTGAGCGACCTCCTGAGGTCCCTGCTCGATCAACAGAGTTTTGGCGTGCGTGACAGCGCCAATACCCAGCGCGAGGGAAAGGGTGTAGATGAAGAGGGGCTTGACCGACATGGCCTTGAGGTGTGGCTGTTTGGGGGTGCTGTCCCCTTGACTCCTTCAAGATCACAGCCCTTCTGGTGAAGCCCGCTGCAAAGCCCTGGTGCAGATCCCGAGAGGTTGTGGTGGACGTCTGGTGAATGGCTCAGAACTCAGTGGCTGACTGGGCTTAGCTCACTCGGAAGCCAGTCACGCCAAGGCTTTAGGGCAATAAAAAACCCCTCACTTGGCTTGGCGTGATTGGTGTGAGGTTGTTTTTGTTGGGAGATCCATAGCGACTACTCAACGCCCCCTGCTTGTCCCTTTCGGGTCTTGTATAGCTCTCAGCCTCGTTTTCATGGCTTCAGGCTTTCCGACAAGATCTGCGTTTAGATCAAAGTGACTTGAGAGGCATCGGTGATTCCTGCAAGCAAGAGCATCTGATCACCACCAACGCCATAAGACAATCCCTGCTCAGTCAGAGTAAAGCTGCCGCCGATAATTCCTTGAAGGAAATCTTCTCCGACCGTGAAGTCTTGAACTACGGCAACTCCTTCTCCCGCAACTGCTTGGAAAGTGTCCGCGCCTTTATCACCCCATACAGTGCCTGCACTGACTTGCAAGATGTCATTGTCAGCGCCGCCTCGGTATGTCACGCCATCAATCATGCCTGTAATGGTGTCAACGCCACGGTTCCCGTTCACCCAGCTACCTGCCTCAGCAGTAAAAACAACAATTATGTCGTCACCAGCGCTTCCAAGGAAGTAGTTATCTCCCACCAAGCCTCTGTTAAAGTTGATCTGATCAGTCAAGGAATCAACCATCTCGGAAGACCTGAATTCTTTACCAAAAATTGAATCTCCAAGCCCTATATTTCCTGGGACATGTGGCGGTGGTGGATTAACATTAGAGGTGCCTGGCACAACCTTGGCTTTAAAGGAATTGCTCGTGAAGTCATCTTCATGTCCCCATAAAGATATCAATGCAGCATAATCATTAGTGCCTGGAGAAGTCCTCCACTCTATTGAAGCTCCCGGATTGTATGACATTACCGTGTAATCTTGATTCCAGTTTGGGTTAAAGCCTGGCTCACCGATTCCTAGCGCATGCAGAAATTCATGGGTAAATGTATTTAGATTTGAACTGGTTGACTCTCTGGCTTCCCCTAAAACATCGAGGCTGATCCAGCCCTCCTGCACTGTAGCCAGACCAAGATATTCTTGATAAGTTCTGTCCCCTAGAAAAATATCAATATCGGAGGCGCTTAAATCATTTGTGAATTCAAAATCAAGATCAATGCGCCCATCGATCTCGCTTACTATGTTTTTCATTTGAGCCACATGCTCGTCTGAAAAATAGCTAGAATTATCTTCTAGATAAATTGAAACTGTTTCTCCATCCAGCATGTAATTGCTGTAAAGGTATTTGACGTAATCGGTCCAATAACCAGTAGTTAGTGCAGCTTGAAGTGTTGACAACTTATTGATTTATATAGTGGAGGTCTTCCCTCCTGGGCTTCTTCACCATCTCCCGAATCAATCAGCTTCATATATAAGAAAGGTGAGATGATGCTGAGCGGTTGGTGTGAGTGTAATAAGCAATTTCTTGATGTATGCACCAGCACCAAACCAAGCAGAATCCACATCACCCAATCAGGTGGTCTTTCAGCCGCTCAACTCCCCCGTTTAGGTAGCTCTCTGCTCTATCCCCTCAACGAATCGGCAAGGGTTTATAAGTCCGCACGCCTCCTGAATATCGCCTCGGCTTCTCTTCATTGCCCCACATCAGCGGATGCGCTCCGCTTCGCTGTGACTGCCGATAACTGTGCTGAGCTTGATTTGCGGCAGTCAATACATATCTCACTGCATCAGCAGAATGATCCGGTGCTGTTTTCTCCATATCCTCTGGATTGCGATCATCACTGATGCAATAGGGCAAAATCGCCCAGAGGCTTTCGCACCGCTCTGAGATGTACAACCCAGGCTCATCACTGCCTGCTTGATACAACAACGATTTCATCAGTTGCCAACCGACTGCACGGCTTGACTTCGGGCTACCTGTTACTTCCCAGCCGTACTTCTTGAATTCAGTGCTCAATGTCACTGGATCACTTGTACCGCCAAAACCAAGCTGAGCGGTAACTGCTGAATCCATAATCACTCTGCGGTGCGGAATCACCCAATCCGTGAATCCATTGCGCATGTAGAGCTTTTTCACACGCTCCACAAATTGCGGGGCAGTCAATGAACGGTCGCCACGGTTCCATTCTTTACTCCCGTCCGGCTGGATGGAGCAAACATATTCTTCGTCAACGCAGACCCAACTGCCCCTGGCGATATGGCGATCACCGTCCATCATTGGCTCTTGGATCTGACACATGAGCACGACGCATGCAGGGCTTGCCGTGCCCCAGTCGCCACCGATCCAGCACCAGTGGGCTTTGGTCTTTTCGGTAAACGATCCGGTTTTGTCGGGATACCACGGGATCTGAAAATCAGCGGGCAGCATTGACTTTTCAATGCTCAGGCATGAGCCAAAGAACCCGGCTGTGATCTGCCCCCATTCGCCCAGCACTTCAGCGGCAATCTTTGATTCATCGCCAAAGCAGCTGGCGCGCAGCTCTTTCTCGTACTGATCCGGCTTGCTCAGATAGGGGTTATCCCTGAGCGTGGACTTGATCCAGACCGCAGGCTGAGCACCAAAGAACTCACATTTAAAGATCTTGTTCGGCATCGCCTTGGTGACCAGATAGTCCCTGATCCACCAGCTGCCAGGGCCAAGCGGGTTGGCCGTTGCAATGAACTTCGGCACCACGGTCGGGTCAGTCGTTCGCATCGATGAACGAGCTCTGAGCACCACCTGCGGATCGGCTTCCTGCCCCAGCTCATCCCAGAAGATATGGCTCAGATCCTCACCCTGGATCTTGTTGAACGCATCGCCCGCATCCATGTGGATCAGCTTGAGCGTGCCGCCGTTGCTGAGCCTCCAAGTGCGTTAGGCCTTCAGATACTTCGACCCCGGCATCAACGTCGGGATCTGTTGAAACAGCAGGTCTTCCAACTTGGAGAGACCTGCCAGATCACGCCGGATCAACACAGCATTGAACGAATCACCGCTGATCAGTGCGAAGCAACCGAGAAGCCAGAGCAGCAGAATCGATTTGCCCCCACCACGGCCACCAGCGAGCACCAGAGTGTTCAGCTCATCAACGCTCCACCAAGCCAGCAACTTTGCGTTGCCATGGCGACAGCTGGATGGTGCGGGGTGAGGCGTCAGCCAATGAAATGCGATCAGATCAACATTTCATTCTGTCGGAACCGATTTTTCGGACTGATCAGACGTTGATCGCATCCACCAGTTCAGCCGTTGCATTTGGCTTGAACCGCGCATAGCTCTGCAGGTGAACCTCAATGGTGTGTCCCATTGCCTCGCTGATGTTGGCGATGGGCAAACCTGCTGCATGCATCCCTTTGGCGTAGCGATGGCGAAACGAATAGGGCGTCAGCTGTTCGCCCTGGCTCTCGGCTTGCTTCCGAAGCGCGTTCCATGCCTGTTTTCGGCGCAGATACGTGCCAAGTGCCTGGCCGCCTTCACCTTCACGGTTCAACGGTGGCAGCTCTTCATTGATCTGCACCCTGGCCTGCAGTTTCCAATCGATGGGCATGTCGTGCATGTCCCGCAGCAGCAGCGGATGCAGTCTTCTGGGTTCTGTCTTCTGACCTTTGGTGCCACCCATCGACTTCTGATAAATCGACCACAACTCAGGACCACTTGCCCCGCTTTTCACCACCAAATGGCGCAGCTCTTCAGGCCGCAGGCCATAAACAGCACAGAGCTGGATTGCAAAACGCCAGCGATCATGGTCCGGTCCTTCAGGCAGTGAATCCAGCAACGCAAGGATCTGCGTGTCTTCCAGCGGATACCCAACACGCTTGGGCTTAATTGTTTCAGGCAGCTTTGCTGGTGGGCTGTAGATCGGCTTCAGATGCCCGCGTTGCACCGCCCAATTGAGGAAGCCACAGAGCTTCTGTCTGGAGGTCTGACGCATCCTTGAACCTGGCTCCCATTGCTGCAGACAGGCAAGGCAAAGTGCTTCACCGTCCACTGGTGGTCGGCCCTTGAATTGCTCAGCACAATTCCTGAGCACTGGCAGATAGAACTTGCCCCAAGTCTTGTCGCCTGCATTCGGGACAAACTCCCAATAACTATCAATTAGCTGGTTGAAATTCAGGGTCTGATGGCTACTGCTTGTATTTGCAGTCTGAGCAACGGCTGCCAGCGTGATCTGTCCACCATTCCACCGCTTGTAGATCTGTTGAATGCGGGGAAGGGCTTGAGTTGATCCTTTCAGGCTCCACTCGTAGGGGAGCATCACTGAGCCAACATCTACGACCTGCAGGCGCATATTTCCGCGACTATTGAGCACCTTCCATCCAGGCCCACAGGATGCCCTGAGCTGCTCCCTGAAGGGTTTGATCCAGGTGTCGCTGAAGGTGACGCGGGGCAAAGAGTTGTGATCGATTGCTACAACCATTGTGTGCAAACGGTGTGCAAACAGTCAGGCTTTAGATAGCAGCTCTTGCCACCTGTTATCGCCTAATGCCAGTCAGAGCCTTGATTTTTGGGGTCGCTTCACCGTCACGACTTCGTTTGTTTAGTGCTTTGGGAGCACTAGGTCGCTGGTTCGAATCCTGTCGCTCTGACTTATAATTTTAATGACGCGTAGTGCTGATTATCTGACGCTGAATGGGCGCTGATTGAGCAGAGTTCCACCCAGTGTTACTACAGCGTCCACGCACTTAATAACGATGTTCGCCTTTGCTTCTCCATACGCCGCAAGTTGAACCTTAAGCGGACAGGGTCTGATCTGATTTCTTAACAAAGTAATCTGCACAAATTGGATCAGCTTGAGCTGGCAAACATCATTATTTTGCTTAGATTGTGAAAAAAATTTGATTTTTCTGTGGCCCGAATTCTCACTCTTGCAATGATCACCCCATTGAGCGCGCTTTGCATTGGGCATTTAGCTCAGGCCGGAAATCTTCCAAATGAGAAGACAATCGGCAAGGCCGAAATTTCATTTCGTAATTTTAAAAATCAATCAGAAGATATTGTGGATGGAAAAATTATCGCCGACAGTTCGTCAGGCATTGATGTCACTGAAGATAATTTTTCCCAGGCATACTCAAATCTCTGTTTTGATGCAATTATCAAAAATACAGGAGGAGTCAATAAGTTCCTGGAAATGCCTGTTGGATCCAGTGATCCATCCAAGTAATTTGTTGTACGCATGAACAGAGATACTTACTATTCAACATCCATTTTCGACATGACAGGTGGAATCATTCTGACCATACCTGAAACTGATAAATACATCTCTGTTCAAGTGGTAGATGAGAATCATGAAACCCAACCGATGATCTACGGGCCAGGTAGACACAAGCTGACAGCAAAAACCAAGCATGCATTTATTGTCGTCAGAACTCTGGATGACAATGCACGACAGAATTTAAAAACGTAGACCAATAGCTCAGATCCGTTTGTTGTCAAAAAATGGGACGATGCATCTTTCAAAAAAGTTGCTGCCGCCGGCAATACAATTTTTACTAATGGTTACGATCAATCAAAAGCCTATAGCAACAAGGAAAGTGGTCAAACTCCTTACTGGAATTTTGTTGGAGCTGCAGGAGGCTGGGGAGGCGCGATGGTTCAGGATAATATCTACCAAACAAGCAAGTATATGAGCTCAGATGGCTGCTATGAAATGAATTTTCCAGACCCTGAAGCAAGAGAATTTTTGTTCAGTAACAGTGTACAATGGTAATGGATATATGTTTAACGATATTGCCAACTTATCAAGCGAAATGAGCCCCGAAAAAATTCTGATGGAACTTATACCATTAGGTACGAATGTGATAGACAGTCAAATAATATCCCAATCCGCGAAGGGAATAATACAGGTAAGTTTAATGTAGTTATGAGGCATTACGGGCCTAGCAAAATGGTCAGCAACAACGAGAATGGCTACAATCCGACAGAAAATATTGTCAAGATACAATAGCACTTTAATCTCCCGCCTATAAAATATTAGCGGGAGATTCCAACGACATGCAGTTTTTGCTGACAACCCTGAAATCTTTAAAAAAGGGTCCTTCTGCAATATTTTTTGCTGCTCCAAATTCATCGTGAACAAAAAACAAATCATCTGAATTTGCCTGTTTTCAATGAAATATTTACTACCCAAAACGATTTTTTGAACGAAAGTAAATTCAGTTGATGATTTTGCTTTTAGGCTTATGCATGTTCAATCCCTTGGGCAAACGACATTGTCTTCTCCCAACGAATAGAAACCATACAACTGAGATGCTTTGCTTGGTTGCAGACAGACCATTTCACGAGCCTTGACGACAAGACTTTAGAACTCTGAGCTGATTCTCAGAATGTTCTAAGCAATTATTGATTTAGGAATTAATCAATAACGAGATAATCAATTGAATAATTGTGCCCTTGCATCCCGATTCAATATGGCTGACTGCGGTAACACCTTACATACAAACTCAAAGCAATTCCAAACCTCCCAGACCATTCGGGATATTCAACAACTAAAGCCCTTATCGGAAAAGTGGCAGGGCTATGCACTTGCTGTTTTAGCAGGAGCCTTTGGTGGAACAGTTGGACTCGTTGCGTCTCCAATGGTCTTATTGATGACAACTATTATTCAACGAAATCAAAGGGAAAAACCACATCAAAATCGTTTTAAGACCTGGGCCTTGAACGGACTTGTTGGTGCACCATTATGCCTACTTGTTTCTTACTCCATACCTGGTTCTGTACAAAACATCACTAATGATGATGCAGATCCAATTACAGGATCAATCAATGCCTCAACTATCGATAACACGCATAAATCATACTGGAATCTCGACAAGGTTCTTTGATTTTTTGAAAATCGTTCAGTTCGATCTCTTCAAATCAGCCTTTGAATATGTATCTGATCATCAGGTAGTGTCTTGATTGTATTAATCATATCAAAGCCCACCTTTCTAAACATTCAAGACAACAATACAACTGCATCGACTTAACACTATCAGCCAGCACTTGTATGATTCCTTGTCCTGAACGCTTGATCACCTGATGAATATTTGGATGTTTGCGAACATGTGATTGCAAACATCTTATCTTGTCAAATCAGAGGTTCGTAGCTAGGGAGTTGCGCTTCTTGACTATACATTTTTATAATAATTTGAAGAGTAATTTTCTCATGGAATCGTTAAACTATCATTAGCTTTCTAGGCCATCATTTTGGCTAATACTCTTTGCATTGACATCGGCGGGACCGGAGTCAAACTCATTGTCCTCGATTCAAAGGGCTCAGAGCTTTGTGACCGTCAGCGTCAGGACACTCCTCAGCCTGCAACGTCTGAATCGATTGTTGGTGTGATTGAGAAACTTTCCAGTGAAGTTCCGCATTTCGATCGAATTGCTGTTGGTTTCCCAGGAGTTGTACGACATGGAATCGTTGAAACAGCAGTTAATCTCGATCGCAGTTGGTCAGGGACAAATCTTGCTGCGCTACTGAATGAAAGACTCGGAAAACCGACACATGTAGCCAATGATGCGGACGTTCAGGGATATGGATGTGTTTCGGGTCATGGCGTTGAAATGGTTCTGACACTCGGTACAGGAATGGGTTCAGCATTGTTCATTGATGGATGCCTAGTACCCAATCTGGAGCTCGCACACCACCTTTTTAAAAAGAAGAAAACCTATGAAGACTACGTTGGCAGAACGGCGCTTGAATCTGTAGGCAAAGATAAATGGATCAAGCGGGTCGATCAAGTGATATCGACTACAAAACATATCTGGAATTGGGATCATTTGCATCTTGGCGGCGGCAACAGCAAACTCCTTAAAAAGGTCAAATTTCCAGATGAAATAACTTTGCACTCCAACAAAGCAGGCGTGTTAGGTGGTTATTTTTTGTGGGAAAATAAATAATTCTTGATTAATTATTTTATCCACATTCTCTCTTTTTTGCGCTGCCATTATGAGAGAAATAACTTCTTCAATTTTATTTTAATCTTTTGTCCAGAGTCTCACTGTCTTTGCTTTAGCTGCATCAGTTGAAATATTTTGATTTTTGGTGTTCTGATGTTGAAATCATCATTTCTACTTAATCAATAAACTTCAGACAGTTTACCTTTTTTAGTTGTTATCAAATTCAGTTTGTTCCAAGGCATGATCATTGATCCAACACTTTGATGGCTGAACTGATCACTGTTGGACTTTGGCCAGCGGTAGCTGTTGAGACCACACTGAAGCTTCATATCACTAAACATTGAATGATTGCGAAGCTTTTCGTTGGAAATTCTTACGGTTCTTGCAATCCTTCCTTTTCTTGCCGCTCTGGTCGTTGGAGCCAGAGAAGCGGACCGCAATCAACGCTGACCGTGGCGCCAGAAACAGATCCATGGCTATGCCTGAACAAAGAGCTTGCTTATGCACTGGCTGTTGGTTTTATCCGGTCTCTGTATGACCGGAATCTGGGTTGATCTGAAAGCTGAGCAACGCCCGCCTGAGCTCAAGGCTGGTCAATCAATTCTGGTTGTCAATAAAAATCTGACTGCAACAGGCTGGAACCCCGCGCCTGAAGGCGAGGTACACAGTTTTGAACAAGAGCTAGCTGGCAATCAGCTTTCGTCACTTGCGTCCTGTTCGGGAACAGGTGCTGGCTACTGCCGATACGACTATCAGCGCAGCAATAAACGTCTGGTGGTGGTCACTGTGCCAGCCAGCAGACCTGATCAGGCTGGACGCGTTGCCCGCTGGTGGATGGAACCTGTGTCCCTCAACCCAGCACATTGACCAATCTCAGGGTTCCCCAAAGGTCAAAAACGCAGAAAATCAAGCCAATCACAATCAGGTCCCAGGCGCGGTGGCGCAGCGCCCAGGGGGCAAGAAAAACTTCGGCGACGCCGTGGAGTGCTGTTCCCAGTGCAATGTGCTCAAGCACCAGCAGCCCATGAGCCAGCAGGAAAAGGCCACTCGCAACGAAGCGCATTAGCACCGTCCAGGAGACCGACACTCTTTTCGTCAAACAGCAAGTCAGCCTATCGGGTTCGCCAGCGCATGATTCAGCTGTCTGTTGAGGCTTGTTCAGGCCTATGTCATGTCAATCGCAATCAAAACTCTGCAGAGATTGCTCCCCAGATTCTCCTGAGTGCTGAGAGATGTGCCAGCTGGAGGGCGCTACGTATCAGAGATCACAACCATGACCAGCCAAAGAAGAACACAACTCATCAAGGAGCACTGGTGCTGACTCTCAATAGTGCGTACTATTGAGAAACACGCATTCCGTTTGCATGTCGCCTGCAACCTCTTCTGCTGAAGCGACTGGAACTCTGAAGAAGGGGCTGCACCAGGATGGTCGTCGCATGACGCCCCAGCGGCGTCTTGTGCTTGATCTGTTCGAGCAGATCGGCAGTGGAAGTCATCTCAGTGCAGAAGAGGTTCATCGTCAGCTTGTGGACAATCAGTCCAAGGTCTCGCTGGCAACCATCTATCGGACGCTGCGACTCCTGGTAGAGATGGATTTTCTCCAGGAACTGGAACTCAGGGATGGTGGCAGCCGTTTCGAGCTTGCCGATGCCGAACACATTCACCACCATCACCTTGTCTGCGTTCGCTGCGGTCGAACGGAGGAATTTGAAAACGAGGCAGTTCTTCAGGCTGGTCGTGACGCCTGCAAGCAGTTCGATTTTGAACTGATCGATTCCAGCCTCAATGTGCGTGGTATTTGCCCTGCTTGCCGCTGATCGACAGTGTCTATCGCTGGTCCGTTGGATGTTCACCACAGGCCATCCAGTGACTACCCATCTGATGGACCCCTTCGCAGCCGATCTGCCTGGCCTGAGCTTCGGCTTCAGCTTTGGTGGGAAAAGCCATGAAGCGAGGGTCATCCTCTGAGTCTGATTGAGAGTGGCTGTTGTGATGGTGACTCTTGTGGTTATGGCTCTCGCTGTCGTGACCGCCGCGAGCTCCGATCTGAACCAGCCCCATGCTCATCGGTCCAACCGTCCAGACCCCCATGGTGTTGGCACCGATCGCCAGCAGACCCATGCCCACAATCGAAAGATTGATCACGCCCATGGCGACAACGCCGATGGAAACCACCCCCATGGGAACGATGCCGATACAAATCACGCCCATCGGCACGATGCCGATCGACACGGTGCCAAGTGGCGCAATTCCAATGGCCAAACGCTTGGGCTTACTGCCGCAGTGAGCTGGCGCTGAATCAGATGAGGAGGATTTAGTCATCACTGCATGGTGACGGTTACTGCGACTTTTCTCCAGCCTCGCCAGCCTGAGAGTAATGAATCAATCCACTCGCAAGCAATCACAGGAGATGCTTGTGATCCGTCCGCAAGGGGTGGCGGAAGGGATGCAGGCTGTTCTGGCTGTTCGCAGTCAAAAAACGGTGGTGCTCGATCTCACATCCATGGACAAGGCACTGGCACAGCGCACTGCTGATTTCGTGTCCGGTGGAATCACTGCCATTGATGGTCTGGAACATCGCCTCGGGGACCATGTGTTTCTGTTCACGCCGGCAGGGGTTCAGGTCTCGCTCAAGTGAGAGAGCCACCACAGCTGGACCCGTTGCCAGCTGTACATCCGAAACAATGGTCAGCAACAGCGATTGGTAGGTCCTTCAAACCATCCGCTGCGCTGAGCAGATCAACAAGCGTTCGCGGTCCGGAGTCGGAGGCAAGATTCAGCTGCTGATTGAAATCACAGTCATAAAGAGCTCCCGTCCAGCTCACGCTGATCAGGCTGCGACACATCACCGATTGAATGTTTTCCGGCCGATGGGCCTCACGCAGAATCTGCTGATAGGGCTCAAGCTTGCCCTGGTGAAGCAGATCCCTGGCAAAACGCTGAATCGGCATATTGGTGATCGTGAGCAGGTGTGAGAAGGAAATCCCATGACTTGATGCCAAGGCCTCCCTGTACTGAGCTTCAAGTGGCTCCTGAGCCGGGGGGAGAGAAGGACCGGAAGGGTTGAACACCAGATCCAGTTGCAAGGGTGATCCGGGTTGGCCATACCCAAGCCGGTTCAGCTGCTTCAGCCCTGCGATGCTTCGCTCATAGACACCCTGACCTCGCTGCAGATCCACCCTCTCCTGCTCGTAGCAGGGAAGCGACGCAACCACCCTCACACCCATTGCCGCCAGAAATTCCGCCAGATCCTCATGTCCTGGCTCGCTGAGGATTGTGAGGTTGCAGCGATCGATCACATCAACGCCAAGAGACCTGGCGGACACAACAAGGTCTCGAAACTGAGGATGCAGTTCCGGTGCACCACCGGTGAGATCCAGACAATGGAGGTTTAAGCGGTCAAGCACCTCAGGGATCAACTCAATCATTTCCCTGGTCATCATTTCCTTCCTCCATGGACCGGCATTCACATGACAGTGACTGCAGGTCTGATTGCAGCGATATCCGAGATTGACCTGCAGGGTTTCCAATCTGCCTCGACGAACAGGAGGGAAACTCAGGGTTTCTGGAAAGGTTGAAGTCAACGTCTTGAGGGGATCCGAGGCGATGATCTGTGGAAATTCTGGCGAAACGACCACAGAGCTAGGGAAGCGATTTTTCAACAGTGGCAACGGTCAGATCATCACCTTGTGTCTGGAGATAGGCGTACCCCAGACCATCCGAACGCAGAATCGCTGCGTAGGCGTAAGTCACACCGCGATCATCCTGCTGACGAATCTGGCCGATGCAGTTGTCAACCTGAGTGAATTGGCCCTGGTAAGCAGCCACTTCTCCGATCCCGTCGTAGGAAGAAATCGCGAGACCGACCATGCGCCACCCTGTCCAGCTCTCTCGCTGAATCACAGCATTCGCTTTCCATGAAGAATCAGCAAAGGTGGTACCGCTTTGCTGGCTGAGGAAGCTGCCGTTCATGGTCTCCGGGTCACAGCGCCGATCCGGCTGCGGAATCCATCGCTCCCTCACAACATCACCTGTTCGATCACTGAGTCCGTAACGAGGCAATCCAGCTGAAGTGAGCAAAACCTTGCTTGCGCTACCGGACTCATCTCTGGTCACAGACAGACCGCAATCGCTCTCTGACTGCCAACGCCCTTGATATTGCGTTTCGCTGTAGGTGCGACCAACCCTCAGAAAACGGGTTCCACTGACGGCTCCGTCTGGGAACCATTCCTCCAGTTGAAGGCGGCCCAGTGGTTGATCACCACGCAGACCCTGACTCACGATCAGGTACTGACCCGGTGCAGGCACCGCACATCGTGCGGATTGCTGCAAAGGTTCTGCCTGGACCAGCGCCACTGGGACAGCTGAAGCCAGCAGCATCGGCAGTGAGAGCAGTGTTCGCATTGCAGAAGAGCTGATTGATCAAGTCTGCAGAGGCAAACGCATCGCGGCAGTCACCAACTCCAGACGCTGATTTTCTGCTGACGGAATCTGGCATCAACAGGCTCCGGGTCGTTTGGTTTGTTTTGATTGGGGTTGATCAGAGTGGCAGCCCGTTTCGAGCTGCTGCCAGGCCGTTGAACCAGGTCACATAGGCATCAGGGCCGCCCGGAACACAGACATCAAATTGAAGAGGATCCTCTGGGTCACTGATCCCTTCAAGGGTTCCATTCCTCAGCGATGGGCGGTCCACCTCACCACCGCTGCTGTCGACCAGAACCACCCTGTTCTGATGTCCATAGCTGCGTCCGAGTTCCTGAAGAAGAGTGAGAAAGCCCCGATCGCTGCCACCTCTCAACCAACCATCTCCAGAGGGGTTGATCGTCGAAGTGACCGTGTCACCGACACCGACAAGGTGGGGCATCTGATCAGAAGGAATTCGGTTTCTACAGAGGGCAAGAAGCGCTTCATGATCCTGGGGTGCGGTTCTGACGTTGAAGTCATCCCCGAAAGGTGCCTTGCCGGTGCGCGCTGCAATATGGCGATTGATCAGAACCAGCAAACCCACTTCCTTGATTGCTCCACGCAGCATGAACTGAATGTCGGTGCTGCCGACATCCGATTCCGTGGAGGGTTTAAGCAGTTCACAGCCGCCGGCATCTCGGCCGAGGTTCGGCGCGACGTGCAGAAAAAACGAGTCCTGAAGACCTTCAGCCACGGCCATCGTCATGAGTTGCTGCATGAGCAACTGGAGCATTGACTGCAGCTGACGCTGTCGGTCGACATCGCCCGGGAGTCTGCTGAACAGGCTGTTGAGGTTGATTGTTGGCGACACCTGCGTGTCAAGAACAGCCTTTTCAACCTCGTCAGCAAGCTCCACTTCGCCCAGTTCAGGCATCAAGGGAGGAAGCATCGACGACATCAGATCCTTCATCCGCGCAGGAACCGACGCCAGGAAGTGCATTTCAGCCTCACTGACACCAGGGTGCGTGATGGTCCCGAATTCATCCTGCAGCTGTACTCCACCAGCGGCAAGGCCTGGCAGATAAAGACCTTCTCTTCGAGCAATGGCGGGGTCACCAAGTGCAGTTTCAACCAGACGATTCACTCCACGGTGACCTTCGTGTTCACCATTGGTCAGAACGAAGAAACTGCCTCGTAAACGGCCAGCGGCGTGAACATAATCAGCTGCAAGACTCCGGGTCAGTGGGTCCTTCACCAGAGGCATGCAGACCCCATCGAGATCCTGAACAATCAGCAGGTCAGAACTGGTGATGAGTTCATGATGCAGTGAAGCGAGATCCATCCGAACCATGGCTGTCGTGGTCTTGGTTCTCACCTTCCCATGCTCTGGATGAATCGCCAATCCGCTTGGAGCAGACGACATTCACTGGTCTGCCACCAGCCATGACCCTTCTGTAAAAGACCGGTGTCTGATGCATTGGATTTCAGACTGAATCACCAAAAAGGAACTCGGATCAATCTCAGGACAAGAACGTGGTCAATCACAAAGCTGGATAGGGAAGGAGCACTCAGCAACACACCAGAGATCGCCGGCGAGGGAGCGGTCAGGATGCAGTCGTTGATGAAACACCCTCGTGAATCGCGACTTTTCAGGCTCACGAGTGGAGGGAACAGGAAGCAATGGAAAAGGTCATGTCAGCGAACAACAACCACTGATTCGTCAACATTCACTGCGCTGATGTGAAGATCTTGTTGCAGTGATTCTCAACTGGAGGCAAAAGGATTGAACCCCTTTCATCCAGCTTCTGGAGCGATCCATCATCAGGAGGTACTTGACTATTGACCAGAACAGGCACTTCCCGAGTGGGTTGATACGAAAGAAATCGGCATGGCAACAGACAAGATCAGATTGAATGTTGTAATGCTCCTGATATCAGCGCTGAGCATCAAATCTCAGACTGTTGAAGCCGCGGCTATGGTCAAAAGGTTCCTTGAACGATTCAAATCACTCGAATGGTATTGGATTTAAACTCCTCTGAGGTATTTGGCTTTGCTGCAGCAACGCTTTCAACAATCGCATTTCTGCCGCAGGTCGTTAAAACCTGGAAGACCCGTTCAGCAAAAGATGTTTCCTACGCCTTGTTACTCACCTTCAGTACCGGCTGTCTTTGCTGGGTGATCTACGGATATCATGTGGAAGCGAAGCCGGTAATGATTGCAAATGCATTTACACTTGCATTGAATCTGACCATATTGGCCATGAAAATTGTTTTCGAAAACAATTCAGACAATCTTCCTGAAAACACTCAATAATGAAGACTTAGAACTTGAAGAATGTCCTGTATTTCATCGATCTGCACGGAATTCCTGTTTTGCTCATCAAGCAAAATCATCTCGAAACCATCCCAGTTTTTAATCAGATCAACTTCGACGAACTGATCATTAAGAGTCATTCTGATATTGACACCCCAATCCGCAGAATCAACCAGAAGTCCTTCCAAACGTCCGATATCAGCCCTGCTGAGTAGCGCACGGATCTCATTCTCCATTTCGAGACTATTCATTACGCACGATAAGAATGTGATCAAACAATTCTACATGAAGTCAATAACCATTGCCACGTTCATCATCAAGCAACATCGAAGTACTCCCTGCGTCTGCTCATCTCAGGCTGGCCACTCATTGCTGCAGAGAAAGTCTTCACTTTGAGCACTTGGTGCATCAATCATATGCATCATTTCAGCCAAATCAATTGATTCATTTGATCTTCAAGTGTTCGCTTTCGTCTGTCGCATCTCTTCGGTAGAAATCCATCCACTGGGCTTTGACGAAACCCTGGGGACCTGAAAGCAGATAATGGGTGGGTGAGGTTGAACAGCCTGATCCAGCAGTTTGATTCAGCTGCCACTCAATATCCCCAACCCTCTTTCACCCAGTCCTCCCAGTCAAAGCGATGAGTCTCAGCACTGCAGCATTGTTGAACTCAAATGGATTCTTTCCACCCAGCCTCGACCGGGATCAGGTGCGGCAGCGGGTCTGGGAGTTGGAGACCGGAAAGGTCGGTTTCTACAGCGTTGGGCTTTATCCGGCTTCCCTCGCTTACAACTGCGCCATGCAGCAGAAGGATGAGGACAATCTTCTGCTGGCACCTCGTCCTGAACGCGAGCTTCTCGGCGCGTTCACTCAATCAGCTATCGAAGGCATGGATCCGAACCATGTGGCCGTGATGGAACGGATGGGCAGCCATCAAACCGAGGGTGGGCGTCAACCCAACACTCTTGCTGACCTGCTCAAGCGCTGTGAACTGGTGGTGCTCAGTGCCAACAGCAATCATGTTGAGGACGACCTGATCGAGGCGATCCAACTGCGGGATCAACTGGGCCGTCAGCACGTGGTTCTGGCCTGTCTGGCTGGATCGTTCAGCCACGACAACATCGCCAACGAGTCGTATGTGCTCTGCGAAAAGGTGCCCAGCCTCGGGTTTTTCTCCGGTTTTCACCGTCACGGCGCCCTGCGCAATCCACTCGACAGCTTCACGGCCAACTTCTGTCATCCCAACGCACTCACCGCTCTGCTGGGCGCAAGGATGCTGGATCGACTGTCACCCAACATTCAGGTCTCAGCGGGTGTTCACAACATCGAGGGTCAGTACATCAAGGCAGCGAAGAACATGTCATCGGTCTTCGCAGGGTTCGGTTACGCCTACCACCAGGACAATCCCGGCGTGTTGCCAACACTGCTGACGCTTCTGCTCGACCAGTGCCTGGATCAGGCAGCCACCGTGTCCATGGCCAGACGTAATCGACAACGTCTCTACAACCGCCAGCCCTTCGCGCTGACGGAACTGGGTTATGGCGTCCAGCGGATCGAAGCGGCACTCGTCCGCGGCGGAGATATGGAAAAAGTGCGCGATCACACCTTTGCTCAACTCACTGCAATGGTGGCGGACGTGCGCGGCAGCATGATGCTGCCGGTTTCCGGAACACCCACCCGCAATTTCCAGGCTGGACAGGTTCTGGCGGAGCACATGCGAGCCGAGAATCGATGCCCGCAATCGATGGAGGAGTTGGAGAACTGGTGCGAACAGGCAGGACTGCGCAAAGGTGGCCTTGAAGGTCTCAAGTCCTTGCGCTACTGGCCACAGATCGTGCGCAAATACGCCGTCCCCGTGCATGACGCTTCGATGGTGAATCTGCTCTACATGGCCATCTATGGGAATTCGACCACCAAGGACGTGGCGTTTTCAGTGATGACGGAAAGCCGGGAGTTGTCCAACTACTGCCAGGAATCAGTGCGGCCCACCCACAGCCGAAGATATGCCGATGCGCTCCAGAATCTCGAGCAGCCTGAAGCGATGGATCTGCTCGTGAACGCCGTCATTGCTGATAACGCCCGCCGTTTGATCCGCGACGACAACGGCATTGAAGAACCGGAGACAGCCGATGAACCGCCGGCCTACCTCAAAGCCATGAATGTGATCGAAAACGCACTCTGAGTCAGGCGAACCGTCGTCTGCACATCAATGCCCCTAGAGATCGATCACCGAATCGGCGATGGCTCGGTAGGGATCCGGGTCACAACTCAGAATCACCACCTGCAGACCCTGGTCAACAGCCAGCCTGAGCATGCTGCCAACCGCTTCAAGTCGTGAAGGGTCGCTGTTCGTGAAGGCGTCATCAAACAGCAGTGGAAGGCAGCCGTCATGCCCATGACGCAAAGCCTCGGCGATCGCAAGCCGGACAGCGGCATTCAACTGTTCCTTGAGTCCTCCACTGAGCTGAGAAAACTCGAGGCTTTGACCTGAACGTTGAAGCCGCAGATCCTTCAGGCCATCGCTGGCATCCAGGCAAAGCTCGGAGCTGTCTCCGGGCTGCTGCAGAAAAGGAGCGATGAAACGGTTGATGCTTGCCCGCAATGGTGATGAGTAGCGACGTGAAAGATCGGCACGCGCTTGCTGGAACCGCCTGAGAAGCAGCACCCGTGAGTCAACCACAAGAGTTTCCTGTGCCTCTGCCTGCTGAGCCAGAGCTAGACGTGTGCAGGCTTCCTCAAGCTCTGCGTGAAGTTCACGACTTCCAAGACTCTCGCAGCGCTCGAGAAGGGAGCCTCGTTCACGGTTCAGTTCCGTGCGCAGACGATTGAGCCTCAGCTCCTGATCATCCAGCTCAGCCAGTGATGCCTCCACGTCGGCGCCGGACGCGATGCCACAGTCGTGTCTGAGTGCCAGCAGTTGGTTCTGCAACAGCTCACACTGACGAGTCACCTTCTTGAGTTCAACGTTGATTGAGTTCGCTGAGCCGTGCCGCGACTCGATCTCTTGTCGTTGTTGATGCTGCTGGACATGCTGGGCCTCATGGCGCTCAAGCCGAATCTGCAGATCCTGAAGCTTCCCGACAGCACCCTTCTGGTCACGTTCAGCGCGCTCATAGTCAGCACGCCGTGAGCGGATCCTTTCCTGAACCGTTTGATAGGCGATACGGCAATCGTTCAACGCCCGAGTCAAGTCATCTTCAGCGGCAATCTCAGGATCAAGCTGATGGTGTCGCAGTTCAGCGAGCTGCTGCTCGAGGTGATCGAGATCCTGATCCCCCTTCAGGTTGCTCTGCTGCTGTTCCATGAGCTGGCGAAGACGTGCATCAAGAACAGCAAGCTGCTGTTGAAGCTCCGCGCGCATCTGCAACTGAGCCTCTGCAGCTTCAATGCTGTCGACACCCCAGAGCTTGAGGTTCTGCTCCAACAGAGCCTGAGATCGGGTCCTTTCAGCCTGCAGTGATGGAAGACCTGTTCCCTCTCCGGGGCTGACAAGCAGGCTGACCCCTTCACCGACCTGCAGACGAAATGCACCCGTTTTTTGCACAACGTCTCCTGGTCCTAGTGGTTCTCCATCCACGCGGACAGTCCTATCGGAGCATTGCAGTTCGACCTTTGACGCCATGCTCTGCAGACGGATGTCCAGCTCACGAAGCTGTGACTGCTGAGCCTTCAGGGAGGACAGATCGGCGGGATCGCGACCCGGCAATGCCGTCAGCTGTTGTCTGAGCAGAGACTGTTGATGTTCGAATTTGACGCGTTGTTCCTTTTGCAGACGCAGGTTCTGGATGCGTTGTTCAAGCCGTTCCTGATCCTGACGACGCCTAAGGGCGTGGCCACGCTCCTCAAGCGCCTGACGTTTGCAATCGAGCTGTTGGCATGCCTGTCGTTGATCAAGGAGAGCGCTGGATATGGTCTGCGCAGACTCGTTCATGACCTTGAGCTGCTGTCGAAGCGACTTCATCGCCGTTTCAGCAGCCGTCATCTCCTGAACCAGACGACTCAAAGCACTGAATTGCTGTTGCCACTGAGTCCGCTGAAGACTCAGTGGAGCAAGCTGTTGTTGCAGATCCTTGAGTGCCAGAAGCTGCCGGCGCTTCCTCTGCAGATTCGGTGCTTGAGAATCAAGCTGATCAAGAGCCTGCTCGTTGGCATCCAGTTCGCTGCAGGCTGTCTCGTAACTGAGCAGTCGCTCCTGTGCCTCGGACTGTCGATCTGAAGCCTGCTGAACTTCCTGGCGTCGTTTCCAGAGTTCACTGTTCTGTTTCACACCACGACTGGTGAGGCTGGAAGCCACCAGTTGTTCAAGCTGGTTGAAGACCTGCTGATCGATCGGGGACTGAAGTGATTGCTCAGCCTGTCCCTCAAGAGCAGTGATCAATCCCTTGAGGTCGTAATGCTCGGCGCTGAGATCCAGCAGATTGCGACCGGCCAGGCCTTGCATCACCCAGAGGTGAGCCCAGCGGGTGGGTAGAACCCGGTTCACCTGGCGGCTGCCGATGATCTCCTCAACACCAAGAAGAGCGGCGAGTTGATCTTCGGCATCGCCACCGAGCAGCACCTGCTGACCGGCTCGGCTGAGGCGGCAGGTCCCGCCTGCGCCGCTGAAGCATTTCAACAGTGACCAACGATGGCCAGCCGCGTCGAAGTCGATCTCCACCTGGGGGTGTCCCGCATGGGTGGCGGAGCGCAGATCACGAACTGCGGCACCGGTGGCGGAGGCACGCAGAAACAATGTCCGATGCATCGCCTCCACAAGCGAGCTCTTACCGGATTCATTGGCACCACCAATCAAGGTCAGACCAGGGGCGAAGGACACCTCGAGAGCTCGATGCCGGCGCATGCTTTCCAGTCGGCAACGAATCAGGCGCATCGATCAGAAGCGCAAAGACGGTGCAACTCGATCAGAGCCTGCTCAACCAGGGGATCAGCATTGCTCAGCAGCTCGTCCTGAAGATCTGCAGCGATCGTGCTGACCAGAGGACTGTCCATACGCAGCAACAGCGCATCCCTCTCCTGTGCTGTTGGTTGGCGGTGCAGCTTGCCGCGCAAGCGCAGGTGAAGAAGCTGTTGTGCGAGGAGCTCCAAACGTTCCTCAAGCTGGAGATGGCCCTGAAGGCCGAGTTGTCCGTTGAGCTCAAGCCGAATGAGGTCCCGACCGACACGGCTGCCGACACACTGATCAAGCTGTTGTTCCAGACGCAGCAGATCGGCATCGCCGTTGAGCGTGAGGGTGATCCGGTGCCAACGGAGGCGACCAGTGGGTTTCACCATGACCCTTGGAGGCTGGGCTCTCTCCACATCAATCACCAGAACCTGAGACCTCAGGTCATCGGGTCCGGTTGGGAAGCGATCGGGTTCAGGTGTGCCGCTGTACCAGGTTCTGCAATCAACCTCCATCAGCGCATGCCAGTCACCGAGGGCGATGTAATCGACTTGATCACGAGGCAGGGAATCGAGGCAAAGCTGGTTGACCTGGCCCTCACCACCAAAACCCTGAACCGAGCCATGGGCCACAACCACTCTCGGTTTCACCGGATCAAGGGCCGTCCAGTCGAGCTGATCGAGCCAGAGCGATGGACTTTGGCTGTCCCGCTGTCGTTGCAGAGGACATGGCAGCAGAGTGATTCCAGAAACATCGACAGGCTCGGGATTCAGCAGCAATCGGAGATTGCCGGCACGCTGCTGCATCTGTGAGCGCAGATCCTCGCGCCTCCAGATGCCTCCGGAACCGCCGTGATCATGGTTGCCGGGTATCACAACCACAGGTGCTGGAATCGATCCGATCGCTTCCAGCACCTCCATGACCATGGCCGCAGCCACTGTGCTCGAGTCGAACAGGTCACCGGCAACAACCACGATGTCCACCTGTTCCTGGCTGGCCACTTCAGCGATCCTCAGAACAGCATCAACTCGCTCCTGCTGCAACCGTGCCTGTTTCTGGGAATTGTCGATCCAGCGATAGGGCTTGCCGATCTGCCAGTCAGCGGTGTGAAGGATGCGTGCCACCCGTGCCGTTCAGACAACGCTCACCATGCTGCCGCCTTCCCGCCTGATTTTCCGCACACTCATTGATGGCAAACACCAAGGGAAACGGCATGTTTCGTCGTGAGACCCATGCGATTAAACGTGACGCTCCCGTTCTCCAGCTCCAATTCGATTCTGGAGACCATTGCAGGCCTGTTCCATCCATCAGAGCAGATCGATGGAATCAGCAAGCTCGGCTCCGGGAATGTCAATGACACGTTTCTGGTGACGCTGAATTGCAGCGCGTCACGATCAGCATTCGTGATGCAGCGTCTGAACACGGAAGTGTTCGAACAACCCGAACTGGTGATGGGCAACCTGCTGAAACTGGGCAGTCACGTTGAGCAGCGTCTGGCGCAAAAACCACCGGAACTGCTGGGTCGACGCTGGGAGGTTCCCAAAGTTCTGCCGACACTGGATGCCGATGGGCACTGGGTGGAGCATCAGGGTGAGTTCTGGCGATCCATCACCCATATCGGTGCCGCCACCACAACGGATGTGATTCAGGACGACCAGCATGCCCGTGAGCTGGGCTACGGCCTGGGCATGTTTCATCACCTGATCAGTGATCTGGCCACTGACGAACTGGCAGACACGCTTGAGAATTTTCATATCGCGCCGGCATACCTTGCCGAATTCGACCTTGTGCTCTCCGGATCGGCTGATCAGAGCTGCCGTCGCATCGCTGAAGCGGTCTCTTTCATCAAGGACCGCAGGAATGGGATCGATGTTCTTGAGCAGGCCTGTGCAAGAGGTGAACTGAAAAGAAGACCGATCCACGGAGATCCGAAGATCAACAACGTCATGATTGACGATGCCTCAGGCCAGGCCGTTGGTCTCATCGATCTCGACACGGTCAAACCAGGATTGATTCATTACGACATCGGTGATTGTCTGCGTTCCTGCTGCAACAGATTGGGGGAGGAAACACTTGACACCAAGAATGTCAGCTTTGACCTGAACCTTTGTCGAGCGATCCTCGAAGGATATCTATCCATAGGCAGGTCGTTTTTAACACCAGAAGATTTCCGCTACCTGCCTGACTGCATTCGCCTGATTCCTCTTGAGCTTGGAATCCGCTTTCTCACAGATCACCTGTCCGGAGATCGCTACTTCCGTACAACAAGGCCGCAACACAACCTCGATCGCGCTGAGGTTCAGCTTGCGCTCACCAGATCAATTGAGAATCAGTGGACAGAATTGAAAAGTCTGATTGAAGATCTTTTTCGAGAATGCGAAACAGCACAATGACAAGTGTGAAGATCTGAAGCAAATCAACCCAGGGAAAGGATTATTTCCAGCATGAATATAAAGCATGCCATCTCCCAATTGTTCGTCAGTCTTTAACAGCATTAAATTGCAGCAGGACACCACTCTGCTGCAGCGAACACATTAAAAAATAAAGATCAGATAACCAGCAAAGCCAAGTATTCTTATGAACGAATGACTTCTTAAAAACCGAGAACCCAAAGGGAGCTGCAACACAAACTGAAATGTTATCTGCAGCGTGTGCTTCTTGAACAATTCAATAGCCGGCAGGCTTCAGGCTTCAGGCTTCAGGCTTCAAAACAGTGATATTGAACTGCTTGCAGATCAGGATGGAGATCGTGGCGATTGCTTGCTGAACAATCAAATCTACATACTGGTCGGCTTTTTCATTGAATTCAGGAATCGGAACATCGGATCCCTGACTCTCTACATCGGGAATGAAATTCAGTCGGATACGATCTTGATCCGAGCAATGTTCAAGAACATCCTCTACAGCAGCTGCAATCAACCGGTTGCGGGCTTGCTCATAGCATCGTAATCGAGCATGCAGTTCAGTATCATTTGTTGGCATCATGTTGTTCTTGCTGGGCATCACATTGCAAGGGGATTTGAAGAGCTTGTCCAGCCAAGAGTTTGGCCTGAGCGCTGAATCTCCAGATCAATTCTGATCATTGGATCCCTGTCCATCGGTCTCCTCCTGTTGATCATCGTCTTCCTGAGGGTTGGCCAGTTCCAGCTGATGGCGTGTGAGCTCCACCGAACAGGTTTCGATGAGATCAGCTGCAAGGGCCTGCTCTTCTCCCTCAAGCCGAAGGTCCTGAGAGATCGGCGCTTCCGGGCAACTGATGGCGGCAACCTGCTGGAGAGCGTTGGTGATGGCGGAAAGATCGTTTTGCCAGGTGACGGCGAGTCCTTCAATTTCTGCGAGCACTTCAGGACTGGCAGCTTTGATCCCGGAGGCGGCATTGATCCTTGCTGCTATTCGCCGCTCGTCCCAAACGGAAGCACCAACAAGGTGCGCGGCATGCAGCGTGGCCAGAGAGCTGATGGCTTCGGCTTTGAGGGTTTTCACCGAACGACTGATCACACGTTGATCCAGTGACAGTGGTTCCACCGAAGGCAGATCAGCAGCATCCACTGAAGTCGAAGCAGGGGATGGGTCGACAGCCTCCAGTGATGCCAGCTGTTGAGGAAGCTCCGTGAATTCCTCAGAGTGCACGGAGGGAGCG
This sequence comes from Synechococcus sp. MIT S9509, assembly GCF_047303035.1. NCBI lineage: Bacteria > Bacillati > Cyanobacteriota > Cyanophyceae > Synechococcales > Synechococcaceae > Synechococcus > Synechococcus sp. MIT S9509. Next base: position 857,276 of record NZ_CP138940.1, read on the forward strand.
ATGCGACGGGCGGCTCGGATCAACAGATCGGCAAACCGTTCTCTCAGGCTCATGTGTTGCAGCTGCCCCTGGAACCATTCTGATTGTGCTTCTAACCTGTGGATCTCGACAGGCCGGACTTCACCACTCATCAGTGACGACGAAGCACGCAATCAGGCACAGATCTCTGCCCAGAACAGCCTGGATCTGGATTTAGGCAATGGGACGACACCCTGTGATGGTGAGGCAGGTGTGCCCACTGATTCCCTTTGACCTGGACCAAAGTCCGGCAGTTCTTGCCACGGCGGAGTTTGTTTGGAGAGAAGATGCTGCTCTTGAGCTGAGCTTCAGCCTTTGCTCGAAGCAGTCCGGAGGCTCCCTCGATGGCATTTCCTTCAGGGGCAGCAAGGCAGAGAACCCAGCGATGAGACACGACAACCTCTGGATGCATACCTGCTTCGAGGCGTTTCTTGCTCGACCTGATTCGCAGGAATACTGGGAAATGAATGCCTCGCCCAATGGAGACTGGAACCTTTACAGGTTCAGCGGATACCGCAGCGGCGGCATGGCGGAACCGCAGGCGAAGCAACCTGTGGTGAACTTCAGCATGGATGGTGCTGGCTGCCGCTGCACCATTCAGATTTCACTCAAACCATGGTTGGAGCTCACAGCGATTCCTGACATTGCCCTGTCAATGGTTCTGGAAGAGAACAGTGGCTGTCTGAGTTACTGGGCTTTGAACCATCCGGCAGACAAACCGGACTTCCACGATCGAAGGGGATTTCTGCATTCGTGAACAGCGATCTTTCAAACACCAGAATCTGGATCCGAGGTCTGCTGAGCATTTCAGTTCTGCTCAGCCCGATCACAGTGGCCTGCAAAACGATCGATTCCACAGAGGCTGCTGGAGATCAGACCGCGGCCAGCGTAATCATTCCGGATCTTCCAAACCAGGCAGGCCTCCCCGTTGCACCGAATGGACGGCACTACCCGCTGGTACCGAAAGAACCAGGTGAACTCGCTGCCCTGATCACCAAGGTCGAGACTGCTCTGATCAACCCTCAGCTGGATGAACAGAACCTTGCAGCACTGGCCCATCAGCAACAGGTGATCTACAGGGTTCTGTCCAAGCGAGACGTTCTGAGTCAGGAGGTTCGCGCCCAACTGGATCCGAACTGGCACTGGGTTTATGACCAGCACATTGCAGCCCGTAAGGCATTTCTGGCGATGCACCGAGGTCCCGCCTCATCCACACTGCCCGCCTGGAGAATCAGGACTCCTGCTCCCGCAGCTCAATTGCTGAAGGCTTACCGCAGTGCCTCTGCAGCAACAGGAATCGACTGGACTGTTCTGGCTGCTGTAAATCTTGTGGAAACCGGCATGGGACGGATCGACGGCGTGTCAGTGGCCAATGCTCAGGGGCCGATGCAGTTTCTACCGACCACCTGGTCTGAGCCAGGCATCGGTAATGGCGGCAATATCCATGATCCATGGGATGCCATCCATGCTGCAGCGCGCTACCTGGTGCGACGAGGAGGTCTCAAGGACATCCGCAGTGGCTTGTGGGGATACAACAACAGTGACCATTACGGCAAAGCGGTCCTGCACTACGCGGCGCTTCTGAAGAAAAATCCACAGGCCTATCGGAGTCTTCACCAGTGGCAGATCCATTACGCCTCATCATCCGGTGACCTCTGGTTGCATGAGGGCTATGAGCAACAGCAGCCCATTGGTGTCAATGACTATCTGCAGAAGAACCCCCATGGTGCGCCGCCGACATGAGTCGACCTGCCTTGAAAGCAAGTGATGAATCCGCCTGAGGAAACTGCTGGTTCACCCTCCAACCTGATCTTTCCGCGTCCGGCCTCTACGCTTCGTGCATCACGACTGAACAAGCTGCGTGGCCAAAGAACTCACCCATCGCGCCGATGAACTGGCCGGTCTCGGCTGGTCTGCTGAGGATGTGAATCGCTACGCCGAACTCTGGGAGTACCGACAGCGCTGGGGAGCCATGAACCTGGAACGTGAGGATCGTCTGTTTCTGCGCAAAGCCGAAGCGGCTCTGCCGGTTTTGGCAACGGGCAAGGCAGCGGTCAAAAAGAACACCCAGGACAAGTCTTATTACCGCTGGCTGCGTTTCCACCTGGACGCAATGACTGCAGCTCAATCCGAAATGGCTTTGGCCGATGGAGCTCAGGGAGCCTGGCCGATTCTTCTGGAGGAGGAGCTGCGGCTGCTCGATCATTACCAACCCGTTCTTGGTCTTCCAGACACGATCAAGGCCAAAAACTTTGATGCCTTCAGGGAACTGATGGCTGAACAGGCGGCGGGACTTTCCGACGAAGGCATGCAGCTGAAAACCCATGACTTTCAGGCGGCGCTCACGGACCTGAAGGAGAAGGAAAACAGCAAGTGGCGCCACCTGCGCGAACAGAGCGGAGATCAGCCCTATCCCATTCTTCTTGGCGAAAACGTCAACACGTTCCGCGCCGAGGTTCGCGAGCAGTTGACTCCACTGCTGCGACAGACCCTTCCATCCCTGGCCGAGACCGACAAGCCTGAACCCGGCGCTGACTGAGGTCGCGCGTTCGCCGCGCAGCTAGAAAAGGGTGACTTCCCTGCCATCTCTGTGACGGATCAGCGCTTTGAGACCCTGCAACTTCACGCGGGACAGGTCCCTGATCCAACTACGAATGCAAGGGCGGTACCGATCTACCAGACCAGCTCCTACGTCTTCAACGACGCTGAACATGGCGCCAATCTCTTCGGTCTGAAGGAGTTCGGGAACATTTACACCCGATTGATGAACCCGACGACGGATGTCTTCGAAAAGCGGGTGGCAGCACTTGAGGGAGGAATCGCAGCGCTCGCCACAGCCTCCGGACAGTCGGCACAGTTCCTGGCCATCACGAACTGCATGCAGGCCGGGGACAATTTTGTGTCCACCTCATTCCTCTATGGAGGCACCTACAACCAGTTCAAGGTTCAGTTCCCCAGGCTTGGGATCAACGTTCGATTTGCCGAAGGTGATGACGTCGCCAGTTTTGCTGCACAGATCGATGACAGCACCAAGGCCATCTACGTGGAAGCCATGGGCAACCCACGCTTCAACATCCCTGATTTCGAGGGACTCTCCTCCCTGGCCAGGGAGCGTGGCATCCCGCTGATCGTGGACAACACGCTCGGAGCCTGCGGTGCCTTGCTGCGACCGATCGAGCATGGTGCGGACGTGGTTGTGGAGAGTGCAACCAAATGGATCGGTGGCCACGGAACCAGTTTGGGCGGTGTGATTGTGGATGCTGGCACCTTCAACTGGGGCAACGGCAAATTTCCGTTGATGAGCCAGCCAAGTGCTGCCTATCACGGCCTTGTCCACTGGGACGCGTTCGGATTCGGCAGTGACATCTGCAAGATGCTGGGGTTGCCCGATACCCGAAATATTGCCTTCGCTCTGCGAGCACGGGTCGAAGGCCTGCGTGACTGGGGTCCGGCTGTGAGTCCCTTCAACAGCTTCCTTCTGCTTCAGGGTCTCGAAACACTCAGCCTGCGCGTTGAGCGCCATGCGCAGAACGCGATGGAACTGGCCCAGTGGCTGCAGCAGCATCCAAAAGTGACCAGCGTCAGCTATCCGGGATTGCCGGGTGATCCTTATCACCAAGCGGCCAAGAAATACCTCACAGACCGAGGCATGGGGTGCATGTTGATGTTCTCGCTCAAGGGCGGCTATGACGACGCAGTGCGCTTCATTGACAGCCTGAAACTGGCGAGTCATCTGGCCAATGTTGGAGATGCGAAGACGCTGGTGATTCATCCGGCATCTACCACTCACCAGCAGCTCAGTGAAAGTGAACAGGCTTCTGCGGGTGTGACGCCAACGATGGTCAGGGTGTCGGTGGGTCTTGAACACATCGATGACATCAAGGCCGACTTCGATCAGGCGCTGACATCCGGGGCGTGATCGGAGAGGGTTTGACATGGCTCTGATCCTCCCGGCCAACTACCACAAGATCACAGCCGTTGAGCGGAATCGAATTTCCTGGATCAAACCTGAACAGGCAGAACGTCAGGACATCCGACCATTGAGGATCGGAATTCTGAACATCATGCCCCTGGGAAAACAGTATGAATTCAATCTGTTGCATCCACTGGGACTGTCGGTGCTTCAGATCGAACCGATTTGGATTCGGCTGCAAACCCATGCCTACAAAAGCTGGGATCGTTCCCACCTTGACGGCCTTTACAAGAGCTGGGATGAGGCCAATGACAATGGTCCCCTGGATGGACTGATCATCACGGGTGCTCCTGTTGAACATCTTGAATTTGAAGACGTCACGTATTGGCCGGAATTCTCGAAGCTGGTTGAGGAAGCACGTGTGAGCTGTGCCAGCACCCTTGGACTGTGCTGGGCTGGATTTGCTTTGGCTTATCTATCTGGAGTCCGCAAAGTGCCACTTCAACAGAAACTGTTTGGGGTGTTTCCAATGCGCAGTCTTGTACCAGGTCACTCGTTGATGGGTACTCAGAATGACCAGTTCCTCTGCCCGCAGAGTCGCTACGCAACACTTCCGGACACTGCCATGGAGGCGGCCCAACGGCAGGGAAAACTAAGGTTGCTCGCTCATGGAGAATCAGTTGGGTACACAATTTTCGAGACACCGGATCAGCGACAGCTGATGCATCTGGGCCATCCTGAATACAACGTGGACAGAATCCTTGCGGAAATGGAACGAGACAAGGCACGTGGTGACGTTCCACCACCACTGAACTTTGATGCAGATCACCCCCAGACGCTCTGGAGATCCCATAGGAATCTTCTCTTTCAACAATGGTTATGGTTTTGCTATCAACGTGTCAGTTTTCAAGCGTAATCAAGACCACAGTCATCAATGCATCCTCTTGAAATACTCAGTCGCTGGCGTCGACGATGGTTCGGATGGCTTCCGTCGCATAAAAATTGGGAACCATCAGCCCAGGATGTTTGGCCTGAGCAGGAGGATGACTGGTTGTTGGAACCGATCAATCCACAGGAAGCGAAGGCACTGTTTCCACATCTAAGCGAAGAACGGGCAATCCTGCAGTACCAGAAAATGCGATTACACATCCGTGAACAAACCAAACGCGGCTTCTAAGCTGAAGCAAATGAATTCAATTCAATTAAAAAGATATTCAGTTGTTGGCATTTCGAGGGGCAGGAATCAAAACAAATCCCTCGTCAAAACAAAAAAATTATGATCCTAATCCTGAATCCATTGATTGAAAAGTTCGGTGCCATGCTTCAGGAACAGTGTGCTGGTAGCGTCATAACAACAAATACACGGACTGGGTCTCAGATAGAGTGAATCAATGATCACTTTTATACACGGATCGATTCAACATCAAATATGAAGTAAATTTTGCGAGTAAACACGGGAGTCGCGAGGCCAGGATAATCAATGGCTTTACCTTCAGTCCAACCCACGCCCGCTGGATTGGATTCGCCATAATCTTCTTATGATTAAAACACTTACGAAATTCCTTGGCCCTCTGCTTGCAATTGCAGGTGTGCTTGGTTTAACGGGCTCCTCAATTCTCTGGAACTTCCAGGGCCGTAATCTTGGAATTCCAGCTACGGCAGTGTCGCTGCTACTTCTGGCTGTGGGAGTGGTGCTGTTGCGCCCGCTGCAGCCAGCCGCAGCTGCAAAAATAAACGAAATCCCTGAAGTTGAAGCCGTCGTGGCGGATTCCAAGACCACAGGTGATCAAGCCTCAGAAAAACAGTCACCTCAAGATGACCAAATAACGCTACCTGAAGCTGAAAAAATTGAAAACGGTACTCCAGAGACAACAGTTCCCAGCAGACCTTCATTAACGACGGCCGAAGCGATTGCCGCAGAGCTTGCCGAAGCGGAATTGAACAAACCAGTTCCAGTTCTCGTTAATTTTGCTCCGGATGCTCTACGGCCGGGAAATTCACTACGTCCTAACAAGCGTCAGCCTGGTAGCAACTTGTCGGGTTTTCGAGATATGGCGTCAGACCTCTTTAAGAGCAATTAAATCAATCATTTAAATTAATCAAACAATTTAATTTTTATCAGTGCTGTATATACTAACTGCAATCTTTTCACTCATTACTTTCACCAATATACCAATCCACCACATATAATTGCATTTATCTATCCACAGTATTTTCTCAGAAAAACCTTCGATCCTTTATTCCCTAATTTTATTGATTGTTTCTAATCAAGGCAAGCATTCTGTATGTCATTAACCATTTCCATTTCCATTGCCATTGCACGGTTGAAGTAAGCTGAGCCATCTTCAGAGTTCAGCTGAATAGCCACGTCAAAATCATGTATGGCCGAAGCTACATCTCCTGAACGCGCTTTGGCAATACCACGACTTCCATAGGATTCAGTTCTGTTTGAATCAAGTTCTATCGACTTACTGTAATCAACGATGGAACCCTCAAAATCACCATACTTTGCTTTGGCAACACCACGATATTGGTATGCAGATGCATTATCGGGATCAATTGCAATCACCTTATTGAATTCAATCACAGCACCACGATAATCACCAGATTGAGACTTTTCCAGTCCAAGTGCCAAGGAAGTTTCAATTGAGACAGCGAAAAAAAGGGGTGGGGGTGGGTGGGGGGTATAAAAGAAAAAGGCAAAATAAGAGTATAAAAATAAATTGTAAAAGCTTTGCCGAAAACGGCACTATGGCAAGTCTTACGTAACTGATTTGGATCAGTGATTGCCTCCAATCAAATTGGCAATAGTTGCAATCAAAAAAACTTTTTCATCTAAGTCAATTCGCAAAATTTATCTGAATAATTTAAAAGCTTAACTTATTTTGCTTGCGTAATTTGCTGATGATCTATCAATATTAATTTCCAATCATTTGGATCATATTCACCATCTCCGAACATAACACTCGAGGCTTCGTCCAAGCAAGAGGCCTCCACCTCCACTGTTTGTTCAATCCGCTGATTCAGGAAAGAATAAATATGGCCCTCTTCGTAATAAGCGAAAGGCTTGGTCGGCATCATTGAGTCAGGAAGCCATTCGTCGCGTTCAATAATTTTCCTTGAAATATCATCAATCATTTTCACAGCCTCAAGATCACCATCCTCTAAATAACCTTTCCTGTTCATTTCTGCCCACTTATCATTATCCTCCATATAAAGAACATAATTTTGTTCGTCCACACTCTCTCGCATCAAGCAGAATTTTTGTTGTGAAAAAACAAAATCAAAAGACTGAAGCTTGTTATTTTCAATCATAATTTGCAGCGATTAAAACTGTATTGGATTGGCCATCAAGACTTCCCCTATTGTAATGTATACGCTGCAAGGAACCTCCTGGGGAAACGAATTGATTCCTTTCAAGTCAATGAACAATTGATTGCCTGAAAGCCATGGCCAATTCAAGACCGACTGGTGGCTGCTACATCATCAATATCAATGACGGCAACCTGTTAATTGAAGTCGTTGCATTGGCGAACTATGCAGATGCACTACGTGAATTCAATCGAATCATTGAAATGGGTTCTTTTGGCCGATGGAAAGAAGTTTACTTAGAGGGGCAAGATAGAGCAGGTCAATTTATTGATGTTTATTTAATTCACTATTTTGATCAAAAGTGAATGCTGCCTAAGGCAGAATCAATTCAGTAGCAAGTAAATTCGATAACATTCAATTTTCATCCCTGGGAGCGATTCATGAGTGGTGAGATCAAAATTGCGTACAATCTTCCTAGGCCTGAAGCAGAACAATTATTGTCCATGCTGATTTTGGTACGAATGGGGGAAGACAGTTCAAACAGAAAAGTTAATACTGCTAGCAGTACGGGGTGGATGAGTGCTCACCGACTGGCACTAGTATAAGGATCTCACTGATGAACAGAGAAATCTGTATGAAGAGCTTGTGCAGATTGAAACGGAGATTTTTTTGAGCCCTCGTGACTGTAAACAACTTGTCAAGGGTCTTACCAGGATAGGTATCAAGACACCGAAACAATTAAGAGAGTGGTTTACAGCCTTGGCCGAAGCTGAGAAAGACTGACAAAGAAATGAAGAGAAATTAAATGTACATAATCATTAAAATCAAGCACAACTTTACTTACAATAAAAACTTCCCATAACGAGAATGGATTTCAAATATATTTCAACCGAAGAGTGCGCCTTTAAAATTCGTCGCAATGAGGACACAGTACTACCAACGATATTCATTTAATTCGCCACAACTTTGCACACATCTTGCAACAAATTGTTCGAATTTGCCTAGGTATTTTTCAATATTTATTCATAAATAGTGAATCAGCCTGCCAGCTGATTGTGGCGCTATATAAGAGTTGAACACACGCCTCCGACGCAGTAACAAAGAATAATTCAATATTGAAATTTATTCAAAGAACCAGCCATAACTGTGCAAACCGATACCCAACAAATTTACTCCGATGTAACACACGACAATCACCACCAATCCAGAAGCAGCAACCAATGCTGGCCTCCGTCCTTGCCATCCACGACTGAGACGGGTATGGAGATAGGCGGCATACACAAGCCAACAGATCAGAGCCCAGGTTTCCTTTGGATCCCAGCTCCACCAACTTCCCCAGGCTTCATTCGCCCAGACGGCACCGCTGATGATGCCAACAGTGAGTAATAGAAACCCCACAGTGATTGTGCGATAGCTCAGGCTGTCGAGCTGTTCAGTGCGACTGAAATGGATTGATGACAGCTGAATTTCAGGGGGATTCTGGACGGCAACGCTGCCTTCAGCAGCCAGAACTCTGGTCTTCCGATACGCACCTGTTCCAATGGAACTGCTGCGAAGCTCGAGCTCTTCACCACGGTCCGTCAACAGCACGGCAACCGACAGCAGCGACCCCACCATGAGAGCCGCATAGCTGACCATGATCACACTCACATGCATCACCAGCCAACTGCTGCGCAAAGCTGGTACAAGAGGAGAAGCTTGCTGCAGCTGATCAGGAAGGGCAAAACTCGCAAAAGCGATACAGCCAAGTCCCATCGGTGTGGCTGCAGCGGCAACCAGAGGCGATGACCAGTTGCGCTCAACCAGGAGCTGGGTGAGCGTGCAGGCCCAGGCCAGGAAGCAAAGCGATTCGTAAAGATTGCTGATCGGAAAATGTCCGGATTGCCACCAGCGCAGGACGAGCTGAGCTGTGAGCAACAGATTGGAGAGAGCGATCAGCGAACGCACTCCGCTGGAGCTTCGTCCATTGGACAGAGCCCAGAAACTCCAGGGGAGAGCCACCAGAAGAAAGGCAAAGGCCATCAGACCCAGAAGCAGGACGGGTTCCGAAACGATCGCTTCCAGACCGGAAAACCCCATCAAAAACCTCAGGAAGAAGACTCACTGACGTTAATTGTGGCGTTCTGACTCATCGACTGGCCTGCCTGAGCAGAAAACCACCACCAGCAAGGGAGATCAGCACAGGACTCCATGCAGCCAGCAGAGGTGGAAGGGTGCCCTTCACGCCCAGTGAACTGAAACTGAAACCAAGCAGGTAATACACAAGGATCATCACGACACTGATTCCAAATCCCTGGCTGCGACTGGTTCGGTTGTTCGGTTTGGCACCCAGACTCGCTCCGATCAGGCCGAAGACAAGACACGCCATTGGCAGCGTGAATTTCTCCTGAATCCGAACCTGCAGTTTTCTCGCTCCCTTGACATCACCGGCGTTCTCAAGCAGCTGCTCAGCCTGCAGAGCTTCAGCCACTGTCATGTTGTTGGCATCCTTCGGCAGCTTGGCAATCCTGATCGGTGCCGTGGAGAATGGGTACATGTAACGGTCGAAATCAGCCGACGTTGTGCTCCCAGACGGCGTCAGCGTCAGGATCTGACCGTTGAAAAATTCCCACTTCGCTTCCTGCTCATTCCACTGACCTCTTTCAGCGAGCAACATCTGGGTGAAACCGACCCTTGAGAAATCGAGCAAAGTGACTCGGGTCATCGTTCCGTTCTGAAACCGGCTCGCGTAGAAAAGCTGGAGCAGACCCTTGCTGGATGAGCCATCAGGCTCCTCGACCCGTCCAAAACGGGGATAGATGATGTTGTCACCTTTCTCGGTTGCGATCGCCTTGCCGAGAGCCCTTCGCAAGGTCACCTCAGCGGAACGATTGCTGCGCGGTACAAGCACGTCGTTGAACAGAAACGTGAGACCTGACATCAACAAAGCCAGCACCAGTGCGGGAATGATCATGCGAGTGGCTGTCACTCCTACGCTGCGCAGTGCCGTGAGTTCACTGTTGGTGGAGAGACGGCCGTAAGCAAGCAATGTGGCAAGCAGGGTGGCCATCGGGAAGGAAAGCACCAGAAAGCTGGGCAGTCGTTGCAACAGCACCTGAACGGCGATCAGCACAGGGAGATTGGATTCAACGATCTGACGAACCAGTTCGAACAGAACCCCAACCGACAGTGAAAGCACCGTGAACAGGGCGACCGCAAACACAAGGGGGCCGATCAGCTCACTGAGAAGCCAGCGATCAAGAAGCGGAATCCTGCGCATGAGCGCATGAATCCGTTGCGTTGCATTCGCGATCACAGCTGGAAACCCTCTCCGAGGTAGTGAAGGCGCACCAGTGGATCCGACGCCACCTGATCCGAGAGTCCGGAAGCCAAAACACTGCCATCCGTGAGGATGTAGGCCCTGTCGGTGATGGCCAGTGTTTCCCTCACATTGTGATCGGTGATCAGAATTCCCATTCCCCGTTGACGCAGTGCCTGAATCAGTTGCTGCAGGTCGGCGACAGCAAGTGGATCCACACCGGCGAACGGCTCGTCCAGCAGCAGGTATCGCGGTCCCTCAAGGCCAACCGCCAACGCGCGGGCCACCTCGCAACGGCGACGTTCACCTCCGGAAAGCTGAAATCCTTTGCGATTCAGAAACGGCTGCAGATGGAAATCGTCAATCAGTTGATGCAGGCGTTCTCGTGCCTGGGCTTTGGCCAGACCGGTCTGGGACAGCACAAGTTCCAGGTTCTCCCTCACAGTCAACTGCCTGAAAACACTCGGTTCCTGAGGCAGATAGCCGATCCCGAGCCTTGCCCTCTGAGGCATCGAGAGGCTGGCGACTGGATGTCCATCCATCAGGACCTCTCCCTGATCAGGCTTGAGCAGACCGATCACGAGATTGAAACTTGTTGTTTTACCGGCTCCGTTCGGGCCCAGCAGGCCGATCACTTCGCCCGGTTCGAGCGTCAGCGTGAGGTCTTTGACCAGAGGGCGACCTCCCAGGGCGAGAGAAACCCGATTGAGACTGAGACTCATGGTGTCAGTGGTGTCTGCGCAGGCTGATCTGGGCGAAGGATCATGGTTGCCCGAACCTGCCCTCCACTCTGCGGAAGAGCCACAGCCCGTTCGTCCTCAAGGTCGTAGGTCACACGCTCGGCCCTCAGTGTGTTGCCATCCTCCTGAACAACATCGACATCGCCGCTGAGCACCAGGCGACCTTCGCGGCTGAAGTACTGGGCCTGACGTGACGTGGCGACCATTCCGCGGGTGGGATAGACGATGCGGACATTGCCGATCGCGGTGACCACACCCGTGACGTTGTCAGCCGTCTGGCTGTCGGATTCAATGGTGATCAGGCCGTCGTCGGTGGTTGGAGTCTCAAGGGGTGCAACGACCTCCTGTGCCAGAGATGGTGAGATAAGGGCTAGAGCAAGCCCTGCACACCAGATCACGGAACTGCGAAGCAGGATCTTCGATCGCTGAAACGATGGAAACACGATCGGTCGTGGTGCGGTGAAAGGGATGAGCCATGGTCCCACGAATCACTCAGCAGCAAGCAGCCGCGGTGGCGGTAGGACCTCCGGGTCAGAGCCGGACTGGAGGGCATCCAGACGGTCGGCCACAGCCGTGTGCAACGCTGTGAGATCAAGCCCCAGAGCACTGGGCAGAGAAGGGCGAAGTCGCCCTATACCCTCACCAAGAAGGATGGTTGCACCGTTGGTGTTGCCGCGTTCAAGGTGAACATGAGCCACAGCGATCTGAACGAACGCCTGAATCAGCTTTCGCTCGGGATCGATCTGCTCATGCCAGATCTCTTCGAAAGCATCATGTGCTTCGTACCAGGCTCCGGAATTGAACAGTTCAAGAGCCTCGGGGAAACGGGGATCGTCGACCGCGCTCAACGTTTGGCCATCTTCTTCGCAGGCAGTTTGCGCAAGCGAATCGACTCAGGAGTCACTTCAAGCATTTCGCCTGGGCCGATGTATTCGAGCGCGCGCTCCAGGGTCATCTGCACGGGAGCCTGGAGGGTGTCGAGCTCCTCAGCACCAGCGGATCGCATGTTGGTGAGCTGCTTCGACTTGCAGACATTGATCTCGAGATCCTGAGGGCGATTGTTCTCGCCGATGATCATGCCCTTGTAGACCTTGGTTCCAGGAGCGATGAAGAACTGACCGCGATCTTCGGCGTTCTTGAGGGCGTAGAAGGTGGCGGTGCCCTCTTCGAATGCGATCAGCACGCCGTTGCGGCGGGTATCGAATTCACCCGTCATCGGCCGATATTCAAAGAAGGAATGGCTCATGATTCCTTCACCGCGGGTGGCGCGGATGAATTCACCGCGGAAACCGATCAGGCCACGGGAGGGCACCACGAATTCCAGTTGGGTGCGGCCATCGGAACTGGTTTCCATGTTCTGCATTTCAGCCTTGCGGGTTCCCAGCTTTTCGATACAGCTGCCAACAGCGGCTTCGGGCACGTCCATCACCAAAGTCTCGACAGGCTCGCAGGGTGTGCCATCGATGGTCCTGAAAATCACCTGAGGCTGAGACACCTGGAATTCGTACCCTTCGCGACGCATGGTTTCAATGAGGATGCCTAGGTGAAGTTCACCGCGACCACTCACTGCAAAACGATCGGGAGAATCCGTGTCTTCAACCCGCAGGGCCACGTTGGTGAGTAGTTCTCGCTGGAGACGGTCGCGCACCTGACGGCTGGTCACGAACTTGCCTTCCTTTCCGGCGAAGGGTGAGTCGTTGACCACGAAGGTCATCTGCAGGGTCGGCTCATCAACCTTGATCAAAGGCAGTGCCTTGGGTTCATCCGGACAGGCGATCGTTTCGCCGATGTTGACCTCGTCGAAACCGGCCACGGCCACCAGATCACCGGCACTCGCTTCAGCGATTTCAACGCGCTGCAGACCTTCAAAACCGAGCAGTTTGCTGATCCGGCCCTTCTTGAGGTTGCCGTCATCCTTGATCAGAACGGCATTCTGCCCCTGCTTGATCACACCGTTGTGCACACGGCCGATGATGATCCGTCCAAGGAAATCGGAATAATCGAGGGTGGTGATCTGAAGCTGCAGAGGCTTGGTGGCATCCCCGACCGGGGGCGGAACATGGCGGAGGATCGCATCGAAGAGCGGACGCATGGTGTCGCTCTCGGTTTTCATGTCTGGCTTGGCGAAACCTCCGAGGCCACTTCCGAACAGATAGGGGAAATCACATTGGTCATCGTCGGCGCCCAGCTCCAGAAACAGATCCAGCACCTTGTCGACAGCCGTCTCAGGATCAACCCGAGCACGGTCGATCTTGTTGACGAACACGATGGGACGCAGACCCTGCTCCAGCGCTTTTTTCAGCACAAAACGGGTCTGAGGCATGGGACCTTCATTGGCATCAACGATCAGAAGGCAACCGTCCACCATGCCGAGCACCCGCTCAACCTCACCGCCGAAATCAGCGTGACCAGGGGTGTCAACAATATTGATGCGGGTGTCGTTGTAAGTGACAGCCGTGTTTTTGGAAAGAATGGTGATTCCGCGCTCACGTTCCAGGTCGTTGGAATCCATGACGCAGGTGGGAACTGCCTCGTTGTCACGGAAAATGCCTGACTGGGCCAGCAGTGAGTCGACCAGGGTCGTTTTTCCATGGTCAACGTGGGCGATGATCGCGATGTTGCGAATCGCCTTTTGCTGGGCGCTCATAGGGTCAGTAGGGGGCGGAATGTCTCTGGACGCCCGCAGGCGCAGACGACGCACCATATCTCAACGTGAGATCGTTTCGGGTCGATGTGGACGGTCTGGCTCAAGAAAGAAGCGGATCAGAATCCGCTCAGCGGTGCAAATCACCTGGCCTGATCAACAGAGCGATCAGCGGCGTTGCAGTCAGAGACATTGAAGTCGATCAGCCGCCATTGGCGAGTCGGCGTGCAGGCTCGAACCTGCGCAAGGCATCCGCTGACCCTTCAAAACGCCAGTGCCACGGCTCGTAACTGACACCCTGCGAATTCACAGCAGGAAAGGAGAGGGTGAAGTGATAGCTGGCGGCATGATCCTGAAGCCAGCTGAAAGCGGCGGTTCGCTCAAACGCAGCGGACAGATTCGTTGCCGGATCGGCCCCATCTCCGAGATCGACCGCATAGCCGGTGCTGTGTTCGGAATAACCAGGAGGAGCCGACACCTTGGCGCGCTCCGCAGCTGTTTGATTGCGCTCGGATTTGACGTCGAAAAAAATACTTTTCTGCAGCTCCTGAGAGCGATAACCGCTCAGCAATCTCAGGTCAACCCCATCAGCTGCGGCCGCCCGACGCATCGCATCGAGGGACAGTGCTGCATCTCGATGCAATTCAATGCCAGCCTCCACCGGCACCAGTTGATCCACAAGGGCCTCCGGGTAGGGGAAATGGCCCAGGAGGCGGCCATCCTGACCAGGCTGTTCGTCAATGCCCTCAATCACCTGGATTCTGGTCCGATCAGGAAGAAGTTCCGGAACGAACAGAACTGCCGCGAGAGACAGAGAGAACAGAGCTCCGCAGCTGAGCAGAAGCCCCAACCCACTCCCCCGCCTGGGTTGGGAAGAACGTCTGCGGCGTGCGATGGGGATGTCATCGCGGCTGCTGTCACGCTTCCTGCTGCGGGTGACGACAGCCCGGGACAAAAGAACACTTCAAAGTTGTTTCGATCGTAAGGGGGTGCGCCAGTGCTGGCAGCGAAAGAACAGTTCGCGGTGTAGCTTCGATTTAGAGTCCAGCGGAGTGTGCTGAGATGCTGAGAGTTGCCGTCATCGGAGGAGGTCCGAGCGGATCATGCGCGGCCGAAGTGCTAGCAAAAGCCGGCATCAGCACATGGTTGTTCGAACGCAAACTCGACAACGCCAAGCCATGCGGAGGCGCCATCCCCCTCTGCATGGTTGAGGAATTCGAGCTGCCCGAATCGATCATTGATCGAAAAGTCCGCAATATGAAGATGATTTCCCCCTCCAACAAGGAGGTGGACATCAGGCTTGATCCGCTTGGCTACGACAACGATGCCTACATCGGCATGTGTCGACGCGAGGTTTTCGACGCCTTTCTGCGCAACCGCTCCGCCGATCTCGGAGCGACACTCGTGAACGCGCTCGTACAGAGGATTGACACCGGTACCAATCGACAGGGGCCCTACACCCTGCATTACGCCGACTTCAGTGACGGTGGTCCCACAGGAGAGATGAAAACCCTTGAAGTGGATCTGATCATTGGCGCGGACGGTGCCAATTCCCGCGTTGCCAAGGCCATGGATGCCGGCGATTACAACGTGGCCATCGCTTTCCAGGAACGCATCAAGCTTCCTGCTGAGGAGATGACCTACTACGAGGATCTCGCCGAGATGTATGTCGGCACCGATGTCTCCCCTGACTTCTATGCATGGGTCTTCCCCAAGTTCGACCACGTGGCTGTGGGTACAGGAACGATGCAGCAGAACCAGTCGCTGATCAAAGGCCTGCAGAAAGGAATCCGTGAACGTGCGCGCAAACGTTTGTTCAAAGGGGAGGTCATCAAGGTCGAAGCCCATCCCATCCCCGAACACCCCCGTCCAAGACGCGTCGTGGGTCGTATGGCACTGGTGGGCGATGCCGCGGGCTATGTCACCAAGAGCTCCGGCGAGGGGATTTACTTCGCTGCCAAGAGTGGGCGGATGTGTGCGGAAGCCATCGTGGAGATCTCAGCGAATGGAAGCCGAATTCCCACTGAGAAGCAGATCAAGTCGACCTACCTGAAGCGCTGGGACCGGAAGTACGGCGCCACGTATGCGGTGCTCGACATTCTCCAGAGGATTTTCTACCGGAACGATGCCGCCAGGGAAGCCTTCGTGGAGATGTGCGATGACCGTGATGTGCAGAAACTCACCTTTGACAGCTATCTGTACAAGCGAGTGGTGATGATGAATCCCTGGCAACAGGTCAAACTCACCCTTCGAACTGTTGGAAGCCTGTTGCGAGGTCAGGCCCTTGCTCCATCCAACTACGGGTCCGTGCCATCAGCTGTAGGACGCTCCGATGGTGACTTCCTGGCTGAGGAAGCGGCCCAGGCGATCAAATCGCAGTCCGGCGAAGACTCCACTTCAAGCAGTGAAGAGCGCTCAAAAGTCACCAGCAGCTGACTCCATCAGCTGCTGAGCTCAATCCATCGTTCACGCCTGGATGTTCTCAAAACGCGCCAAAACCGAAGCCTGATTGCGCAATACGCCCAGCAGATTCAGACGGTTGCGCCTGACGGCATCGTTGTCAGTCATCACCATCACACTGTTCTCACCGTCGAAGAAGGCTTCAAGGGCTCGGGCTGCACCCTGAAGTTCTGAAGCCAGACCTTCATAATCACAGGCCTGCGCAAGCGGGCTGAGGGTCTGTAACTGCTTGAGCAGATCAGTTTCACTGGGGGAATCGAACAACGAAGCGTCGATCACTGGCTCCGCATCCAGCTGAGTGGTATCGAGGTTGCCTTTCTCAGCAAGTTTTGAGGCTCGTTGAACCACAGCCTGAACGGCCTGAAGGCGACCGCCTGTCCGCAGATCCCGAAGCAGCAGAAGCCTCACACGCGCATCAACCGGATCCTCCAGCAGACGTGAACTGCTGACACTCGCTCCGCTCACGGCCTGCACAAGGTCGGCTGGAAAGCCGTCCTCTTCGAACTGAGACACCATCCTCTGGCACAACAGCTGGCCCAGATCCTCCGCGAGGGACGCGGGGTCGAACTGAAATGCGGGAAATAAACCTGACCAGTGTGATGAAGCCCGGCTCAGCAGAGTCTGCAGTGGCAGACGCCAGCCCCTGTCCCAGAGGATCTGAACGATCCCGTTGCCGGCTCGGCGAAGCGCGTAGGGGTCGGAAGAGCCCGTCGGTCGCTGACCCTTGGAGAAAATACTGAGCAGAAGCTCAAGGCGCTCGGCCAGTGCAAGCAGGGCACCGGCATCGCTGCAGGGGGGCGCGTCTCCCGCACCAGCGGGTTGATAGTGCTCAGCCACTGCCAAGGCAACATCACGGTGCTCACCCTCCTCGAGCAGATATTTGCCGCCCATCAGACCCTGGAGCTCAGGGAATTCACCCACCATCTGACTGACAAGGTCGTTTTTGCAGAGACGCGCCGCACGGCGAGCGTGCTCCGCCAGCGAGTCGCTGGACCGAAGCAGCTGAACAAGCTGATCCAGCATCCAGCTGATCCTCTCGGTGCGATCGAGGAGGCTGCCGAGACCTTCGGCGAAGGTGACGCGATCGAGCTCCTCGCGTCGCTGCTCACTGGGCTGACGCCGGTCAACATTGAGGAAAAACTCCGCATCCGCCAGGCGGGCGCTGAGCACACGCTGATTCCCGCTGACAATTGTTTCGGAAGCATCCTGCAATCCATTGCCCACGAGCAGGAAATCCGAACGCAACACATTGCGGGCCTCGAGCTGGAGAGGATCGGCAGTGGCCTTTGGTTGCCTGAGCGGCACATACCGCTGATGCGACTGCATCACCGTGACAATCACTTCCGGCGGCAGATCCAGATATCGATCTGCGATTTCGCCCTTCAGCACAAGAGGGGCCTCCACCAGGTCCACAAGCTCCTGAAACAGACTGTCGGGACAGTCGGCCTCGCCTCCGCAGGCAACTGCCTCAGCAGCAATGGAACGGCGGATGAGTTCGGAACGCTGATCGCGATCCACCATCACACCTGCCTCTGCCAGAAGTCCCGGAAGTTCATCCGCAGAGTTCAACTGAGCGAGCGAGTCGTGAAGACGATGGCCGCGACTCTGACGACCACTGCGCACGATGGGGTCGGAGGAATGGAGCGTCACAGGGATCAGGTCCTCACCCAGCAACGCGACAAGCCAACGCACAGGCCGACTGAAACGCTGCTCTCCACTTCCCCAGCGCATGAATCGACGGCCCTGAAGACAGTCGATCCACTGGGGGATGAAGTCCTGCAACAGTACGGAGCTCCGCTGACCCGGGGTGCAGACCCGAGCAAACAGACAGGGACCCTTGGGTGTGTCACGGCTTTCGAGCTGCGCAGGATCCACACCGCAACGCTTCGCGAAACCGATGGCGGCAGGACCTGGCTGGCCTTCAACCAGCGCCTGGGACACCGGGGGGCCCTTGCGATCCTCCTCCAGATCAGGCTGTGAATCGATGAGATCGCTGATCTGAACAAGCAAACGACGTGGTGTTCCAGTCACGGAGAGGTGTCCGTGGTCGAGACGCAGCTCCTTCAGATCCGTGCGGACACGCCGCTCCAGCTGCTGAAGCGCTGAGCGCACGAAATCGGCCGGTAATTCCTCGGTGCCGATCTCGAGCAGAAACGTGTTTGCCACTCAACGTGCCAATACAGGTGGCGACTTTATGAGACGCCGCTTCGCTAGTTTCAAATGCAACAACGATGCACGCGTGAGCGACGGACTGACAGCGACCTCCAATGCGCCTGAGGCCATCGTGTCTCCTGTGCTGGATGGGCCTGCAGCGCGCACGGAGTCCATTGACACGGCCCTGTCGAAAGCTGAGAAAAGAAAGCTTTACAGCGGTCACCTGCGCGAACCGCTGCAGTCCGAACTGCTGAACGACGACATTCGTTTCAGTGAGGATGCCGTTCAGCTGCTGAAGTTTCACGGCAGCTATCAGCAGAACCACCGCGAACTGCGCAAAACGGACAAGGTGCGCTGCTGGCAGATGATGCTGCGACTGCGCAATCCTGGCGGTCGGGTGCCGGCTGATCTGTTCGCAGCACTCGATGACCTTTCTGATCGCTATGGCGACGGCACGCTGCGGGCCACGACTCGTCAGGCCTTTCAGATGCACGGGGTGCCGAAAGGTGATCTGAAGACCGTGATCGGAACAATCATCACCAACCTGGGCTCAACCCTGGCCGCCTGCGGTGATATCAACCGCAACGTGATGGCACCCCCGGCACCGTTTGAAAAGGGTGCCTACCCAGCAGCGAGGGCACTAGCTGATCAGATCGCTGATCTGCTCAGCCCTGAAGCCGCTGAGGGGTCCTACCTCGACATGTGGATTGACGGCGACCACAGCTATCGCTTCCAGCCAGCCACAACGGTGCGAAAGGCGCGCACCCGCCAGCAGAAGGGTGGTGTCTTTTCCGGCAGCGGAGCAGAACCGCTCTATGGCGACACCTACCTGCCTCGCAAATTCAAGGTTGCGGTCACCGTGCCTGGTGACAATTCCGTTGATCTGCTGACCCAGGACATCGGTCTTGTGGCCTTCGCGGATGCCTCAGGAGCCCTGAAAGGCTGCAATGTCTACGTCGGCGGCGGGATGGGGCGAACCCATAACCAGGAGGACACCTTCGCAAGAACGGCCGATGTGCTCGGCTACGTCAAGGCTGAGGAGATCTTTGATCTGCTGCAGGCGATCATGGCCCTGCAACGGGACCATGGCGACCGGGAAGTCCGCAAGCACGCCCGCATGAAATACCTGCTGCATCAGCGGGGGATCTCCTGGTTCAGATCAACACTGCGCAAGAACTACTTCAGAGGTGAACTGAAGGGCATCCGCCAGGAACCGGTCGCCAAGCTCCAGGACTATCTGGGATGGCACCGTCAGAAGAAAGGGCTGTGGTTTGTCGGACTTCCGATGATGTGCGGTCGACTGGAGGGTGCAATCAAGAAGGGGCTGCGCAGAATTGTGCAGACCTACCAGCTTGAGGTGCGGCTGACGGCCAATCAGGATCTGCTGCTCTGCAACATCGGGACCGCCCAGAAGACTTCGATCAAGGGTGAACTCGCCGAACTTGGATTTGAACTTCCCGGAGAACCAGCACCCCTGGCACGCCACGCAATTGCCTGCCCCGCGCTGCCGACATGCGGGCTGGCGATCACCGAGGCCGAAAGAATTCTCCCCGACGTTCTCGACCGTCTGGATGCGTTGCTGCAGAAGCTGGGAATCAATCAGTCGGTGCTGGTGCGCATGACTGGATGTCCGAATGGATGCGCGCGGCCCTACATGGCTGAACTGGCGCTGGTGGGCAGTGGCCTGAATCAGTACCAGCTCTGGCTGGGCGGAACCCCGAACCTTCAGGTACTCGCCAGGCCTTTCCTGCAGAAAATGCCCCTTGATCAACTGGAATCAACGCTCGAGCCTCTTCTGATCAACTGGAAACAGTGCGGTGTCCGGCGCAGTTTCGGAGCTCATGTCAACCGACTCGGTGACGAGTTGGTTCAACAACTCCTGGGAACGGAGGCGTAGATCGCCCCATCTCTCTGGCCTTTCCATGCCCAGAGCTGGTCGCCGTGGCTGAAATGCCACCATTCATTCGGATGTCTGGCAAAACCAGCCTTGGTCATCACCTCGTTGAGCAGACATCGACGCCCGTGCCAGAGGGCAGCTTCGCTGTCGGGATTCGACTCAGCCTCTTCGGCATGGTGATCAGGAATGGACTGATCCCCGATTGCATCGATGTCACCTCCCATCTCCAGCACTGCTCCGAAGCTGTCCGCGAAAGTGAGATCAACAGCAGCGCCGGTGCTGTGAGGCGGTGGGGTGCAGGGATCAGGACTCGGTGGAGCCCAGAATCGCGCCACATCTTTCCTGACCTGCTCAAGAGCCGCCTGCATCAGCGGATCTGATGGTTCAAAACCGAGCGAACGGCACTGCTCCCTGATGGAGTGGTTCACCATGAAAGCCTGCACACGGATCGGTCTCCAGGCATCGAAGATCGCGAGCTGCAGTTCACCGACCTCAGGGTCTCTGCAAGCGCAGAGAAGGGATTGCGCCGCAACAAGACGCTTCAGAACACCTGAACGCAGCCGATAGGGATCGGCATTCTCCCCGTACGGAGCGCCCACACGGGCATAGGGATGGGGCTCAAGGCACAGAAAGAAAGGCTTGAGCGGGACAAGCGGTTCACCACAGTCATCGATCACCACATCGCTCCAGGGACGACGCATCCGATCTGAGGAGGCAGACAAGCCATCGTATGGGGTGTCACACCCGCCGGCTGCTGCGATTCAGTTGAGCTGAGCCGCCGATGTCACCCGGCTGCGCTGCTCATCGAGAAGCCGGCTGAGAATGAGGTGATCCCTGAGCTCAGGATCCTCACGCAGGATGTCAGCCGCCTCTTCGCGCGCCTCCTCCAGAACCGAGCCATCATCGGCGAGGCTGGCGAGAGCCAGATCCGGCAGACCTGACTGGCGGGTGCCAAGCACCTGACCAGGGCCGCGCAGTCGCAGGTCCATCTCAGCGATTTCAAAACCATCATTGGAACGCACCAGCACCTCCAGGCGCTGACGGGCGAGAGGGTTGCGGCTGTCGTTGATCAGCAGACAGTGGGAGGCCGCGGCGCCTCGCCCGACGCGCCCGCGCAACTGATGAAGCTGCGCAAGGCCGAACCGATCGGCATGGTCGATGACCATCACACTGGCCTCAGGCACATCAACGCCCACTTCCACAACGGTGGTCGAAACCAGCACGTCGGTCTCGCCTGCTGCGAAGGCTCTGATCACAGCCTGTTTGTCCGCACTGGCAAGACGCCCATGCAGCAGACCCACCTGCAGATCGGGAAACACCTCGTCGGCCAGCTGTCGGTGCACATCCACAGCCGAACGCAGATCCATCTTTTCGGACTCCTCCACGAGTGGCAGCACCACATACGCCCGTTGGCCTTTCTCCACTTCCGATCGGATCAGGTCGTAGGCCTCATCACGATTCGAGCCGGTGATCATGGCGGTACGGATCGGTGTGCGTCCAGGCGGCAATTCATCGATCTGACTCACATCCAGATCGCCATGCAGAGAGAGCGCCAGGGTCCGGGGAATCGGCGTGGCCGTCATGGTGAGCAGATGCGGCTGAAGGCCTTTGCCGAGCAAGCGATTGCGCTGACGTACGCCGAACCGATGCTGTTCGTCGACCACCACCAGCCCCAGTCGACCGAAGGCCACAGGGTCTTCCAGCAGAGCATGGGTTCCAACCAGAATCTTGCAAGCACCGGAAGCAACGTCAGCAAGGATGCGGCGCCGATGCTTCTGAGGTGTCGACCCCGTCAACAGCTCGACTGTGACATGCAGCGTCGGCATCCAGCCGCAGAGACTGCGGTAGTGCTGCTCGGCAAGCACCTCAGTGGGAGCCATCATTGCCCCCTGCCATCCGGCCTGAATGGCCTTCAACAGAGCTGCAACGGCAACGACCGTCTTGCCGCTGCCCACATCCCCCTGGACCAGTCGAGCCATTGGTTCCTGCCGATTCAGATCCGCCTCGATCTCCGCGAACACCCGCTGCTGCGCTGCAGTGAATGCAAACGGCAGCATGGTGAGAAACCGACCCAGCAAACCATTGCGATCTGCTGCGCTGCCGCTGCTCAGGAGAGGTGCTGAGCGCTGCTTCAACGCGGCGCGGCGTTGCATCAGACCGAGCTGCAGGAGCAGAAACTCATCAAACACGAGCCGATGCCGAGCCTGCTGTAGTTGCTCGGAGGACTCAGGTCGGTGTATCGCCACCAATGCCTTGTCGCGACTGAGCAGCTGGCGAGCCTCGCGGCGGACCCTGGGAAGAGGCTCCGGCCAGAGCTGCACCGATGGCAGAACACGATCAATCAGAGAGCGGAATCGATCCGCAGTCAGGCCCTCCGTGAGGGGATAAACGGGAAGAAGCCGACCGATGCGGCTGGATCGCAATGGTGCCTGAGCACTCTCCATCACCTCAATCAGTGGGTCCTGAAAACTGATTCCATAAGGCCCGCTTTTGACAAGACCACTGACGGCCACCGTGGCGCCGTTGGGGTACTGGCGGGTCTGGCCATGCAGGTAGGAAGGATTGCTGAACCGCTTGCCGGCCAGGAAACGGGTCACCTTGATCCGGCCAGTCGGATCCTGCAGCTGCAGCTCGATGATCGAAAGGTTGGGATTACGGGGACTGGTGAAGCCATGGCAGCGTCGCACCGTGGCCACGATCGTGGCGGTTTCACCCGGCACCAGGGCATCAATGCGTCGAAGAGCCGAATAATCGACGTAGTCCCTGGGGTAGTGAAGGATCAGGTCGCGGACCAGCAGCAGCCCAAGGCTGGCCAGGCGTTCTGCAAGTTTCGGCCCAATGCCTTTCACCTGAGCCAGAGGACTGTTGAGAGAGGATGCCGCGGAAGTTGATGCAGCGGACGACGAGGATCGTTGGGCAACCTTCAGACGCGGTGGGGCCATTGGCGCGGATGGCTCCAGACGCTGGCGCAGGGCATGAAGCCACTGCCGCAGCACCGTGACCTGTCGGCGGCGGGCTGAATCATCCAGAGAGGCATACTCGGCGAATCCCTCCGCCAGAGACTGAAGTCGAGGTCGAACATCCTCCGGCAAAGGAATCTGCGGAGGAGTTGCAAGCTCGCGCTGCATGAAGCTGTGAAAGCGCTCATTGCGGCCCTGAAGATTGCTGAACCCACGATCCACCTCGAGTGACAACGCCTGCTGCAGAGGTCGGATCCACAACCGAAATCGCTCGAGGGCCTGATGGTCCAGACCGGCGTTCAACTGAGTGGAGGAGTCTCCGGCTGGTTGGGCCACCAATCGTTCTGGACCTCTCGGACACTGGCGCGATGCTGCCAGTGTCGCTCCTTCTGCAGCAAAGTGCTTAGTTCACGACGTTGCAATCGAATCCTGCTGCGACCGCGTCTCAGTGCATGGTCATCGAACTCAAGCTCTGACGGACGCAGCAGGACGCAGGCAGTGTCCATCGCCTGATCATCCACGACCATCGCCAGAGGCAGCGTCAGCTTCAGCACATTGGAGGGCGCCGAGTGGGATGGCAGCTGACCAGCGTTCACCGCATCCAGCAGCTGAATGGGAAGCAGGCTGCGCGTGACCCCTGCCCGCATCAGCTCAACATTCACGGCATGGGAGACATTGCGCAGCCTGCGGATCAGGGCGGAATCCAGTGAATCCATCCAACTCAACAGGCCGCTGGCTGTCGCAGGCATCAGCTGATCACTTGATTGAGCCGCCTGGTGCGGACCGAAAACGGCCGTTTCCAGGCGGTTCGGCAACTCCTGGGAAGACTCGCCCTGATCCAGTGATTCACCGGCCATCACGAACAGCGAGCGCAGAATCTCCAGCTCGGACATCTCGGAACCTTGGTCTGCTGACGTCAGTGACGAAGAGTCCGTCGCTTCGGAATGATCAACAGAACCATCATCCGCGGGGGGCGAATTCACCGGGAACAAGCCTTCCAGCAGATCAGAGCGTTCCAGCGGAAGATCCAGTCCCAGCTCAATTCCGGGAGGTGGAGTCTCACTCTCAGACGGGTCCTCTCCGCCGGAGCCACGGTTTGCGAGGGTCTGAAACTGCTGAATGAGAGAGCGCCTCTCCTCATCCTGAAGGCGAAGGGCCAGAACCAGCAGCTGCTCGATCGTGATCATCGATGACGCACGCTGAACAAGTGCGTCAATGCGCTGCTGCAACACGGCCTGTCGGTCTGAAAGCGAGGCGCGCTGCAAAGTGGAAAGAGAACAGAGCAGGTGGCGGATCGCCGCTTTGACAGCGGTGGGCAGAATCCGTCTCACCCGTTCCAGATACTGGGCCTGCTCTCTGTAGAGATGCGGAGCCAGAGAGTGACAACGTTCTTCCAGACGTGCAAGCTGCACGCCTGGATCATGCGCGTGGCGACTCCCAGGCAATCCAGTCAAGATCAGCCTTTTGACATGGAGGCAACTTCAGCGGCGAAGTCTGACTCTTCGATCTCAATGCCTTCACCGAGGGTGTAGCGGGTGAATCGACGCACTTTGACGTTTTCGCCGATCTTGCCCGCAGTCTGTTTCACAAGCTCGGCAACGGTCAGAGAGCTGTCCTTGATGAAGGGCTGTTCCATCAGGGCCAGTTCCTTGAGACGCTTGTTGATGCGACCCTCAACAATCTTTTCCTTCATCTGCTCTGGCTTGCCTTCAAGGTCATCGCGACCCATCTCGATTGATTTCTCACGCTCACGGATTTCAGCGGGAATCTCGTCAGTGGTGACGTACTCAACACCTGGACAGGCAGCGACCTGCATGGAGACATCGCGGAGTAATTCCTGGAACATGTCGCCACGCGCGACGAAATCGGTTTCACAGTTGATTTCGATCAGCACACCAACACGGGCACCGGTATGGATGTAACTGCCGATGGCACCTTCAGCGGCAGTGCGACCTGATTTCTTTTCCGCACTGGCGATCCCTTTCTGACGAAGCCATTCAACGGCTTTGTCGGCATCACCATCGGTTGCTGCAAGGGCTTTCTTGCAGTCCATCATTCCAGCGCCGGTCTTGTCGCGGAGTTCCTTGACGAGCTTGGCGGATACGACAGCAGCCATCAGATGTGTTGGAGGAGGAGTTGGGACTAAAAGATCCGCCTTCCCGCTCTGGCGGGAGGGCGGCGTGAACTTAGCGGCTAATGCGGATCAACCTTGGTTGTCGGCGCCACGCTGCTCGTTGGAACCGTGGCGGCCTTCGTTGATGGCATCAGCGAGGCGGCTCAGCACCAGCTGCACGGAACGCACAGCATCGTCATTGCAGGGAATGGGAACCTCGCAGAGATCGGGGTCGCAGTTGGTGTCAAGCATGGACACCAGGGGGATATCCAGTTTGCGCGCCTCAAGGACAGCGTTGGTCTCGCGACGCTGATCGACAAGCACCACCACATCGGGGAGGCGACGCATGTTCTTCAGACCACCGAGGTACTTCTGAAGACGGTCCAGCTCCCGACGCAGCACAGCGGCTTCCTTCTTGGGACGCATGGCGATTGCACCGCTGGACTCCATCCGCTCAAGATCCTTGAGGCGGTCGATCCGGGCCTTCATCGTGGTCCAGTTGGTGAGCATTCCGCCCAGCCAGCGCTGGTTCACGTAGGACGCGCCACAGCGTGCCGCTTCATGGGCCACCACTTCAGAAGCCTGTTTCTTGGTGCCGACGAACAGGAAACGCTTGCCGCTTCTGGCCGCGGTGCGGGTCCATTTGTAGGCGTTGTTCATGCAGACAGCAGTCTGCACGAGGTCGATGATGTGAACTCCGTTGCGCGCGCAGTAGATGTAGCGCGACATCTTGGGATTCCAGCGACGGGTCTGGTGACCGAAATGGGCACCAGCTTCCATCATCTCGGCGAGAGTGACGACAGCCATGGTTGTGTAGAGGTTTCGGGTTCGCCTCCACCTGTCAGGGATGGTGTGGTGAACCGAGGTTCAGATCACATCCAGCACCCGAAACAGACAGGTGTGCGGTTTGAAAGGGCCCGCTGAATTTAACAAAGCGCCGGCTCAGGACAGCCCTGCCTGACGCGCTTCTCGATACAGCGCCTCCACTCCGATCCGGTTGAGCGGAAGTCTCAGAAGCTCGAGCGCCAGAGATGGTTGACCCATTCGGATCAACCAGGCCAGCAGAGGCCGCAGCGTGTGTTCGTTGAGCAATCCCCCCAGAGTCAGCAGCCCCCAGAGCAGGCGATGCATCCAGGTGAACTGGATGATCATGCGCACCCTGCGACTGGGATGTTTTCTGTAGAACACAAGACCCATTCGGGCGCGCTCGCGCTCGACTCTGATCAGATCAGGGATCTGGGCCAGTCGGAACGCAGGATGCCAGTGATAACCAACGGCTTCAGGGCAGCGCACCAGCTGCACGCCCATCTGCCGAAGCCGTTCACCCAGCTCGAGATCCTCCCAGCCATACAACCTGAATCCTGTATCGAACAGGCCGGAGTGCTCCAGCACCTGTCGATCGATCGCGACATTGCCGGTCGCGAAATAAGCCCAGGACAGATCACGCAACTTGTGCCGCTCACCGGTTGGATTCTCGAAATCAGCTGTGTTGATCACAGCGCCGTAGGTGAAGCAAAGGCGATTGCCGGACCGTTGCCATTGTCTGGACAGAGCCTGCGCATGACTGGCCAGGAATGTCGGCGTCACGACCAGATCGCTGTCGATGAAAACGATCACGTCACCACGGGCATGGGTTACACCACGGTTGCGTCCCTCAGCAGGTCCGCCATGGCACTGCTCAATCAGTCGGACCCTGGGAAACGTTTCGGCGGATGATCTGAGCCAGTCAGGCGTGCCATCGGTGGATCCGTCATCCACCACCACAACCTCATAGTCGTCGAACTCGAAACAGGGTTTCTGGGTCTCCAGAGAACGCAGACACTTTGCGAGGATGTCGCGTCGGTTGTAGGTGGGAATAACGACGCTGATGAACATCCGCCAGCACGATGAGACGTAATAAGCAAGCCTAAAGGCAAGAAAAAAGGGAGCTCTGAGCTCCCTTAGATCAAACTGTTTGCAAAGAGATCAGTCGGCTGCACCACCATTGTTGGCAGTGCCTGTCACACCGTTGCCGGCACCTTCACCGCGGCCGTCGTTGCGCATCTTGCGCTTCTTGAATTTGCGCGCATAGGCGCGATTGCGCTCTTGCTTTTCCTTCTTGAGGTTTCTGCGCTTGGCCATTCGGGAGTCCGGGGCTTCTTGAAGTTCAACCCAACTTACTCAATGGACTGAAGCAGACGGCCATCCTCCATTTTCACCAGGCGGTCGGCAACATCAAGAATGCGCGGATCATGGGTGACCATCAGCACAGAGCAGGATTGTTCACGCGCAAGGCGCTTGAGCAGTTCGACAACCTCCCGTCCGGTACTGCTGTCCAGAGCTGCAGTCGGCTCATCAGCAAGCAGCAACTGGGGCCTGGCGGCCAGAGCACGGGCAATGGCAACGCGTTGTTTCTGGCCTCCCGAGAGATCCTGAGGAAGCTTGCCGAGGTGATCGTCAAGCCCCACGGACCTGAGCCACTCCCTTGCCTGATCACGGCGACCGCGATAGCTGAAACCTTCCAGAAGATCAGCTCCCATCTGCACGTTCTGCTCAGCCGTGAGACAGCGCAGCAAATTATGACCCTGAAAGATCATGCCGATCCTGCGACGCAGTTGCTGTCGCTGACCACGGCCCGCTCCCCTGAGTTGCTGTCCAAAGACACGCACATCTCCCTGCTGCACCTGGCGAAGCGCCCCGATCAGAGTCAGCAGAGTCGTTTTGCCACAACCTGATGGACCGGTCAGCAGCACCACTTCACCGGCTGCGATCTGAAGATCGACCGACTGGAGAACCTGTCGGCGGGTGGCTCCAGTTCCATACCAGTGGCTGAGATCTTGAATGCTCACCGTGCTGACTAGACCGGAACCCTGATGTTGAGCTGAATGCGAAAGAACCGTCATAGCCTCAGAAGATCTCCGCCGGATCAGCATCCACCAGGCGGCGCATGGCCAGACCTGCAGAGGCCATGCACATCACGAGAATCATGGTGAATACCGTCGCAGCACGACTGAAATCCATGGCGACGGGAAGCGCCGTGGCGCTTCTCACCAGCAGATAGAGACCCTGACCGGCGGCATAGGCAGGCAGATATCCAAAAAGCGCCAGCAGCAATCCTTCCCGCACAACCACACCCAGAAGCGTTCTGAGCTTGTAGCCCATGGCCATCAGCGTGGCGTATTCGGGAAGGTGATCACTGACATCGGAATAGAGCACCTGATAAACGATCACGCAGCCAACGACAAAACCCATGGCGGCACCCAGGGTGAAAATGAATCCGATCGATGTGCTTGTGCGCCAGTAATTCTGTTCGAAGTCGATGAAACCCTGCTTGGTGAGAACGGTGACATCCTCGGGAAGCAAGGCGTTGAGTTTCTCAGCCACCGCATCAGCATCGGTGCCCTGCTGGAGCCGCACCAGTCCAACCTCGATGCTTCCGGGTGGAGTGTTGGGCAGAAGATCGAGGAAAGTTTCGCTGCTGGTTAGCAGATTGCCGTCTGCTCCGAAAGAGCTGCCAAGCTCGATCAGGCCGGCCACACGCACCCTCTTGCCGGAAATCTCACTTTCGACCGTTCGACCGTCACGAAACCATTCGGCAACAGGTCCAAACTCGGGACGCGATTTCTCGTCGAACAGAACACGACCTTTCTGAGTCAGAACCTCGGCCTTGGGCGCCAGAGACGGGTCGACAAACAGGGGATCACCCGGTTCAAAGCCAAGGGCAAGAATCGATCGTGTGCCACGGGTCTTTGGGTTGCGCCAGAGCAGCAGATTCCAGTGAACAGGAGTGATTCCCTCCACCTCAGGCAAGGCCATGGCCTGCACCAGCCGACGACGGGGGAAGCCGGCCATGCTGACCGAACTGGTTGAACGTGGACTGATCAGAACGATGTCGGCGTCAAAAAGGCGATGGACCGTGACGCTGGCATCAAAGAGCCCGTCGCGGAATCCGAGCTGCATGAACATCAGAATTCCCGCAAAACTGATGCCGGCCAGTGCCACAGCCAGACGAACGGGCTGTCGAATCAGCATCAGCGAGGCCAGGGGTATCCCTCGCCTGCTCAGCCAACGACCGATCATGAGGAACCGAATCTGGCGATCACCTTCAGACCCGACAGCCTGGAGACACGCTGAATGGAACCAGGATCGAGCGTCACGATCACCTCAATGATCCGGGCATCGGCATCACCGGTCGGATCCGTGGACAACACCTGACGCTGACGGACCTGGGGACTGATGCGCTCAACCGTTCCCTGAAGATCCCCTTCAAAACCGCCGTTCTCACTGATCAAGACAACGGATTCTCCAACCTTGATGCGATTGATGTCTGACTCATAGACCTCGATCAGAGCCTCCATCGACTGACTGGCTCCAACCTCAATGACACCCTCGGCATCAGGACGCTCACCCACCCGGGCAGTGACCTTGAGAACGGTGCCATCAATCGGAGAACGGAGCACGCTGTCGCTCAGATCCGCTTCAAGCTTTCCGCGCTCGGCGATCAGCTCAACCCTTTTTCGCTCAAGCATGGTGAGTTCATTCTGTTTTTCCTCGAGCAACACAACCTTCGTCGCACCCTGCCGAGCGGCCTGGGCGTAACGAGCAACCTCTCTTCGCTTCAGCGGTATTTCCGTGTCAGCGGAGAGGATTTTGGCGTCGGTTGCGGCGAGATCCGCTTCAATCTTCGGCCTGTTGTCGAACACAGCGAGCACCTGCCCTCTGGCCACGGGGTCGCCCTCCTTGACCAGCAGTGACGCAACCCTCGGAGTGCCACCCAACCCGCTCACCGGCGCAGCCAGACGACGCACATCCCCTGCAGGTCTGAGACTTCCCAGGGCAGCCACAGATTCCTGCTGACGTGTCGTGACCTGCTCCGAGGCGGCAGGAGGCGCAGGGGGCTGCGAACGCCGCAGCATCAACACGCCACCGGCAATGGTGAGAACCGCCAGCAATCCGGCGCCGACCCAGACGCGAACAGATGATTTCAGGGGCTGGGTGGCTCGTCGAATAACAGCTCCTCGATGTACCGATCCGCCCACTCCGTCCCGAAGGCTTTCTCCAGAACCCGCCGCGTTTTGTCGTTGCGTTTCTGTTGCCGGCAATAGGAAACCTGACCTTGATATCGGCTCAGAGTAGAAGGATCCCCGGGGTCATCGGGCTCTGCAGCCTGCACGGCATCACCCAGCACCTGGAGGTAACCGTCGACCAATTCCACGAACCAATCCTCTTCCTGTTGATTCACGGGACGGATGAATCTCACAAATGGAGAAAAAATGGTCGCCCAGGTGGGAAGTTCACGCACCTGTTCGAAAGCGGGAATCACAGTGGCCTCGAGGCCGCGTCTGATGCGATCAGGCAGCTGATCACCGACCGGGGACAGATCGATGATGGCGGCGGAGATTCCCGCAGGGCTGGCGACGATGTCAGCGCCGAACACCGGCAGATCGAATCGGGGATCAGGAAAGAACACACAATGAAGAATCTGGAGTCCGAGCCCAAGACGAGCGATCTCCAGATGAAGTTTGCGCAGTCCACGGCAGGAATGCACTTCATTGCGGATGAACAGGGCCTCACCATCAAGCGTGCCGATGATCTCCTCCAGATCACCCGACAACGTGAGTGGATTGAGCTCCGGAAAGCCGTCTCTGCACTGACGGATGCGAGCAGCCATAGCCATCACCAGCGGATGCATCTCCTGACCGCTCGGGGACGCAGGCATCAATCCGATCCGTAATTGCACAGAATGGGACTTTGCCACGGGACCCTGACTGCGATCCCATCCGGTCCGGTGCTCGAACACCGCACTCTTCACAACGGCAGCAACCTTGTGACTGCCAACATCCCCGATGCGGCACTCACCTGCCTTGATTTCTGGTGCCGAGGCGGTAGTGCCTGGGAAAGAAGCGGTGAGGAAGGCCTCGCTCACTTTCTTGAACACATGGTGTTCAAAGGAAGCAGAAGGCTGGGTCCAGGGGAATTCGACCGAAGGATTGAAGCGCTGGGAGGCAGCAGCAACGCAGCCACAGGTTTTGATGACGTGCACTATCACGTGCTTGTGCCCTTCGAGGAATCGAAGGAAGCGCTTGATCTGCTTCTGGATCTCGTTCTTGATCCTGCTCTCGAACAGGACTGTTTCTCAATGGAACGCGATGTAGTGCTTGAGGAAATCGCCCAGTACCGGGATCAGCCCGATGACCAGGTGTTGCAGACCCTTCTGGAACTCTGCTGTGCCCCCCATTGCTACGGAAGACCGATCCTCGGCTGGGAGAACAGCCTGCGGGAGATGGAGCCTGAGGGGATGCGGAGCTACCACCAGCGTCGATACCAGGGGGCCAACTGCTGCCTGTCGGTGGCCGGAACCATCGAGAAGGGTCTGATCGATCACATGCTCAACAGCCCCTTGTCGGCGCTGGCCAAGCTGACGGACTCAGCTCGAGACAAGACAGCCAAACCATCACTGAGCTTTCACAGCGGACGGGAATTCCGAACCTTTCCACGGCTTGAGGCTGCACGGCTGATGATGGTCTGGCCGATCGCCTCTGCTGATGATCAGCTGGCTATCGCCGGAGTGGATCTGGCCACCACAATCCTTTCGGAGGGTCGGCGCAGCCGGCTTGTGCAGAGATTGCGGGAGGAACTTCAGATCGTTGAATCCATCGACATGGATGTCACCACGCTTGAACAGGGCAGTTTGGTGATGCTTGAGGCCTGTTGTCCCGACGATCAGATCGAACGCGTGGAGCTTGAAATCCACCAAATACTGGTCAACAGCCTGACAACAGCGATCACAGATGCAGAATTCAACCGCGCAATGCAGCTGGTGGGGAATGGCCATCGATTCAGTCTCGAGGCACCCGGAGCTGTGGCCGCCAGTGCCGGATCACAGACACTCTGGGGGCGGCATCGTGACCTTCTGGCTCCACTTCAGGATCTGATGCACTGGGATGCTTCAACGTTGCGGGAACAGGTCATGCCCCTGCTGCAACCCGAGCGAAGCTTCACCCTGATTGCCAGATCGGAGGACAACGCTTGAGCGGCAGCTGTGAACTCGTCCTTGATCCGGTGACCACGACCGGGGTGCTCTCCGCCAAGCTCTGGATCCGGCGGGGAAGCAGTGCAGACCCTCTCGGGCAGCGAGGCGGGCATCAGCTTCTGGGTTCGGTGCTCAGCCGGGGTTGCGGTCCTGTGGACCATCTGCAGCTGGCCGATCTCGTTGAGGGGTGCGGCGCCGGTCTTCGGTGTGACACCCACGAAGATGGGATCCTGATCAGTCTCAAGTGCCGCGACATCGATGCCGATCGCCTCTTGCCTGCTCTTGGCTGGATGCTGCGCCAGCCACATCTGGACGAAGGACAGATCGAGCTGGAAAGAGACCTGAGCCTGCAGGCTCTGCAGAGACAAAAAGAGGATCCCTTCCATCGCGCTTTTGACGGCTGGAGACATCTGGCCTATGGCCAGGGGCCCTACGGGCACGATCCGCTGGGAGTTGGCGTTGACCTTGAACAGCTTCGGAAACCCGAGCTTGCTGTCCTTGCGTCAGGTCTTGAAAAGCGGGGTTCGGTTCTGGCGCTGTCAGGCACCATTCCTGATCGAGCACTGGAGCGGATGGAGCAGTGGCTCGGACACAGCAGAACAGAATCAGGCTCCGGCGACGCAGAGACTCCGATCAAACAGTCGCCTGATCTGGTTTCAGGTGAAAAGCCCTCGTTAGGGCTGCAGGTCCTGCCCACCGAACAGGTGGTGCTGATGCTCGGCCAGGCCGCTCTGCCCCATGGTCACCCTGATGATCTGGCACTGAGGCTGCTGCAGGCACACCTGGGATCGGGAATGTCAAGCCTGTTGTTCCGCCGTCTTCGAGAGGAGCATGGCGTCGCTTACGACGTGGGTGTCCATCACCCGGCACGCGCTGGGGCGGCACCCTTCGTGATGCATGCCTCGACCGGGGTGGAGAGGGCGGAACTTTCGCTTGAGCTCCTGATCGACAGCTGGAGCGAACTGGTGGAGGGCAATATTTCCGAGGTTGATCTCAAACTGGCCAAAGCCAAGTTCAGGGGGCAGCTGGCTCATGGCTCCCAGACCACTGGTCAGAGGGCTGAGAGACGGGCGCAACTGCGTGGCCTGAATCTGCCTGATGTTCATGACCAGAGCTGCCTGAATCAGCTGGATCAACTGCGGGCCAGTGATTTGCATGATGCGGCACGCCGCCATCTGCACAGTCCACAACTCAGTTTGTGCGGTCCCGAGGCAACCCTGGAATCGCTGGAGAAGCAATGGAGCCGGAGCACTTTCGCTGCGGTGGCAGCACCTTGATCAGTCCGGTGAATCTTCAGAAACATGCTTCTGCGATGCAGCATCGGAGTTCGAGAAGGCATCCGAATCAGATGGAGCGTTTTGATTCGAGGCATTGTTCCGATCGTCGTTCACAAGGGTGAGCTGCTCGATCGAGAGCAGAAATGTGCCTCTGGCAAAGCGCACAGCCACCGTTTTCGCCGGCTGAAGTGCCGTGACCCGGCCGATCTCACCATGGGCCACAAGATCGGGAGGTCTGAGCATCGGCATCGGATCAGCTGTCTTCAGAAAGTTCTGAGGGCGCACGAGTCGCACCTGGTCACCAATGGAAACGGACATCTCGGCTGGGCAATACATCTCTCTTACAGCAGGATGGTGCGAGCTGACGATTGCCCGTGCGGGCTCTGGCCACCTGGAGCGGCGCTCTCGCCGGATTGCTTCTGATCCTCGTCGGGAGCCTGATTCCGACTGCCCTGCTTCTGCCTCTGCCTGAGTTTCCACCGGCCGTGCTGGGTCTGCCAAGCACCTGGCAGGTTCCAGCACTGCTTGTCTGTGCCCTCGTCGCAGGTCCGCGCGCAGGCGTGATCGCTTCAGTGGCTTATCTGACCATCGGCCTGGTGGACCTGCCTGTGTTCCACGGAGGTGGTGGTTTTTCCTACGTGCTGAATCCCGGGTTCGGATATCTGGCTGGATTCGTCCCAGCCGCCTGGCTGACCGGTCGACTGGCCCAGCAGAGCGGAATGAACGACGTTGTCAGACTGACTCTCGCAGCCACAGCCGGTCTGCTGACCATCCAGGTCTGCGGTCTGCTCAACCTTGTTCTCGGTGCTGCCCTGAATCGCTGGAATGAACCTCTGATTGAACTTGTCTTCAGCTACAGCCTCGGCCCACTGGCCGCACAGCTGGCTCTGTGTTGCTCAGCTGGACTGATCGCACGCGTCACCCGGCGTGTGCTCTGGGTGGAATGAGCCGGAAGCAAGCCGATAGTTCTCGTCCTGTCCTCACCATGAGGCGCGGCAGTGTCGTCGCTCTGAGCGTGTTCATGGTGGTGCTTGATCAACTCAGCAAGCACTGGGCCAGAAACACACTCGTGCAAGGAGAGGCGATTCCCTTTGTTCCCGGATTGCTGCAGCTGACCCTGGTGCGCAACACCGGTGCTGCTTTCAGTCTGTTCAGAGACTCCTCAACACTTCTGGGAGGTCTAAGCCTCGTTGTAGCCATCGGTGTCAGTGTCTGGGTCTGGCGGGAGCCCCGGAGAGGCCTCTGGATGGGACTGGCCCTCGGCTTTTTGCTCGGAGGCACGATCGGCAACGGCATCGACCGCTGGCGGCTCGGTCATGTGACCGACTTTCTTGAACTCGTGCCGATCCAGTTCCCGATCTTCAACTGGGCGGATGTCGCCATCAATCTGGCAGTGCTCTGCTTCGTCATTGACGCCTTCGGCAACCGACATGAGCAGAGCGAAGGCTGATCAACAGGGACTGGCCCTGCTGAGGATTCATCAGCAGGATTGTTCCGAGCGCGTTGTGGCTCTTCACGGCGAGGGCTATCGGATTGGTCGCGACGCGGACATGGAGATCCGCATCAACCATCCAGCTGTCAGCAGGCACCATGGGCTTCTGCAGAAGCAAGGACGCCGCTGGATCCTCAAGGATCAAGGCTCCACCAACGGTCTGTGGTGGCGAGGACGTCGCGTGCAACAGCTGGAGCTGCAGGACGGCGATCGGATCAGCTTTTCCCCAAGCCAGGATCCGGATAACCCCTGGATTGACTTTGAGCACCCTGCCCATCGAAGGCATCAGCGAATCAAGCGCAGCACAGGGGTCGGCATTCTGTGCCTGATTGGCGCCGCAGGACTTGTGCTGGGTGTGGCCGCCTTCACAGTGCCGGTGCGTGGACGACTTGCCAGCGTTCGTGGTCCTCTTGCCATCTACGACGGCAATAACAAACCGCTCAACTCGGTCGATTCAAGTCGACACATGGAACTGAGCAGCGTCGCAGCGTTTTCGCCGTTGTTGATCGATGCCTTGCTCAGCAGCGAGGACAACCGTTTCTGGTGGCATCCAGGAGTTGATCCAGTCGGCACCGTGCGGGCGTTCGCCGCCAACCTCACCGGAGGAAGGGTTCTTGAAGGTGGCAGCAGCCTCACCCAGCAACTGGCCCGAAGTCTCTACCCCAACCTCGTTGGTGAAGGCGACACTCTGGGACGGAAATGGCGCGAGCTGCTGGTGGCGCTGCAGCTTGAAAACCGTTTCAGCAAGAGGCAGCTGCTGCTGAGCTATCTCAACAGGGTCTACCTCGGGGTGGGATGGGGTTTCGAAGACGCTGCTCAGACTTTCTTTGACCAGTCGGCGGCGGATCTGAGTGTTGAACAGGCCGCTCTGCTCGTGGGGCTGTTGCCGTCACCCAACGGTCACGACCCCTGCCGGCATCCCCAGCGGGCCCTTGAAGCCCGCAACCGTGTGATCAACAAGATGGCCGATTCCGGTCGGCTTTCACTCGATGCCGCTCGTCTGGCGAGACGCCAACCCATTCAGTTGGCTCCAAGCGCCTGCAGCCGGACCGCTCTGACCCGATCAGCCCCCTTTTACACCGATCAGGTGCGCAGGGACCTCACAGCACTGGTGGGTCCGGAGGTGGCCGCAGAAGGCAATTTCCTGATCGAAACTCATCTTGATCCGGTGCTGCAGGCCGTGGTGGAACGACAACTGCGCAGTTTGATCGGCAACGCCGCTGGTCTGGGTGTGAGCGAAGGAGCAGCGGTGGTGATCGACAGCCGCAGTGGTGGCGTGCTGGCGATCGCCGGTGGACGTGACTACCGCTTCAGTCAGTTCAACCGTGCCTCCATGGCCCTGAGACAGCCTGGAAGCACCTTCAAGCTGATGACTTATCTGGCTGCTTTGGAGAAGGGAATCAAACCCAACGAAACCATTGACTGCAGTTCACTGAGCTGGAGAGGCCAGCGATTTGAAAGCAGCTGCAGGGGCCGTCTCAGCCTGACGAGCGCCTTTGCCTCCAGCAGCAACACCGCGGCTCTGCGGCTGGCGCAACGCGTGGGGCTTGAACAGGTCGTGCGCCAGGCCAGAGCCCTCGGCATCACCACACCGCTGGATCCGGTTCCCGGTCTGGCACTCGGTCAGAGCGAAGTGCGCCTGATCGAACTGACCGGCGCCTACGCAGCCGTGCTCAACAAAGGGGAATGGAAGCCGCCCAACACGATTCGTCGACTGCTCGATGCGGAAACGTGTCGCGACGACAGGCTGCGTGGCTGCGGAAGTCTTGCCGGCGACGATCAGCGTGGCGTGAACCCCGGGCGTCAGGCTGTGCGCAGCGAAAGCGCGGTCCAGATGCAGAGCTTGTTGCGCGCTGTGGTGCGCGGCGGAACCGGCGCAGCTGCATCCCTCGGAGGCAAGGAGGGAGGAAAGACGGGAACCACGAATGATGGAAGAGATCTGCTGTTTGTGGGCTATGAGCCATCTCGGCACTGGGTGCTGGGCATCTGGCTCGGCAACGACGACAACAGTCCTTCCTCCAGCTCCAGTGCCCTTGCGGCTTCCCTCTGGGCTGACATCATCCGCGCGGCGGGACGTGGAGGACTCAACGGAGGATGAAGGGGGCGACACGCTGGATCCTGTTTGGTGTCGTTGGCCTGGTCGCCCTCATGGTGATTGGCCTGGTGTTGCAGGGGATTCGTAACCTGCTGTGGGATCTGAGTTACTGGCTGCCGCCCTGGATGGTCGGCCCCGTGCTGCTGATCGGAACAATCCTGCTTGCGGCGGTCGTGATTCAGGTCGGCCTGCCATGGCTGCGTCAGTGGCGAACACAGCGCCACCGTCAGGACGCGTCATCGACCCAGAACAGGCCGGCACCGACGAGCAGCAGAGATGCAGCCGAACAGAGCCTGTCCAGCGTGGATCGCCTGCTGGAACGCTTGCAGGACGACGTGGCACGTCAATCTCTTCTGCAGGAACGGCAACGGGTCGCCAGAGAACTGGAACGCGGTGATCTTGTGCTTGTGGTCTTCGGCACCGGCTCCAGCGGGAAAACCTCTCTGATCCGTGCCCTGCTCAAGGAGATCGTCGGCGATGTGGGTGCCGCCATGGGCTCCACCAGCGAAAGCCGCAGTTACCGACTCCGACTCAAAGGTCTCAAGCGCGGGGTGCTGCTCGTGGACACCCCTGGAATCCTGGAAGCGGGACAGGAGGGGAGGGGACGTGAGCAAGAGGCACGACGCCAAGCCAGCAGAGCGGATCTGATGATCGTGGTGGTGGATGGCGATCTGCGCAAAAGCGAACTGGACGTGGTTCAGAGCCTTTCTGGACTGGGCAAACGACTCGTGCTGGTGCTCAACAAATGCGATCTGCGAGGTGAAGAGGAGGAACGCAGATTGCTTCAGCTGTTGCGACAACGCTGCCGTGAATGGTTGCAACCCGAGGATGTCATTCCCGCCAGTGCACGCCCCCAGTCACTGCCACGCCCGGGTAAGCATCCCGTTCAGCCACCGGCTGAAATCGGCCTTCTGGTCACACGGCTGGCCGCCGTGCTCCATGCCGATGGAGAGGAACTGCTGGCAGACAACATCCTCCTGCAATGCAGAGATCTTGGCTCCGCCGGTCGGGATCTGCTCGACCGGCAGCGCACTGAAGAAGCCAGCAGAATCATCGATCGCTACACATGGGTCAGTGCCGGTGTCGTCGCCGCAACGCCACTGCCCGGTATCGATTTACTGGGCACAGCAGCGGTGAATGCCCAGATGGTGATGGAGGTGGGGGCGGTCTACGGCATCCAGTTGACCCGAACCAGAGCCCAGGAGCTGGCGATTTCTGTGGGCAGGACCCTGGCCGGCCTAGGCCTGGTCAAGGGAGGAGTGGCTCTGATCGGGACCGCGCTGAGTGTGAACCTGCCGACCCTGCTACTCGGTCGGGCGGTGCAGGGTGTGGCCGCCGGCTGGCTGACCAGAATTGCGGGTGACAGTTTCATGACCTATTTCCAGCAAGATCAGGACTGGGGCGACGGTGGAGTGCAGGACGTGGTTCAGCACCACTACGAGCTCAACCGGAGGGATCGCTCCCTGCAGGACTTTCTGCAGGCGGCACTGCGGCGGGTGGTGGAGCCCCTCCAGCAGGAGGCCAAGAAACGACTTCCGCCCCGGCCAGGGCCTCGGGCGGGGGAGGACGCATCGGACCGCGGCTATCGAGCACCGTGATCAGCCCGAGATACAACACACCGATCAACACCGACATCGCTCCCGTGACGATGGCAACCCATCGACCTCGCTTGTTCTGAGCTGCAGGCATCACGCCACCTCCCCTGAACAGTCATTCAGATCGGCTGCCAGTTGGTCGATGAGCGCATTGGAGGTGTGGGGGTTACCCAGCACGACTTTGATGCGATGCCGTCCTTGATGAAGGGGTCTGGAGACCATGATCTGCCGATCAAGCAGCCGTTGTCGCAGAGCCGCTGACCATTGATCGCAACGCGTCGGATCCGCTCCAAGCGGAGCACAGGCAAGCAGATGCAGGGGGCCTGATGTGATCTCCAGAGCAGACGGATCAAGACCCTTTTCCAGTCGCTGACGCCTCAGCAAAGCCTTCTCCAGCACAGCGTTGATCCCCTGATCACCCAGTTGGCGCAACCCGAGCCAGAGCTTGAGGATCTCAGCTGGACGACTCCCCTGGAGGCCCAGTTCCCCGCCATGAGCAACAGCAAAGGAGGGCTCCATATAGGGGAGCCCGGTGTGAAAGGTCTCCTGAAGAGCCGACTGATCACGCACCAGGAGCAACGACGACGTCTTGGCGATTCCGAGCAGCTTCTGAGGGTTCACCGTGATCGAATCGGCCTGGCCCAGGCCAGCCATCAGGTGCGAGGTGCCGGGACAGAGAGCAAAAACCGCACCGATCGCTCCGTCCACATGGAGCCACAGGCCCTTATCCCTGCAGAACTGAGCCAGAGCTGGAATGGGGTCGATCGCTCCTCGCACCGTCGTGCCCGCTGTCGCGACCACAGCGATGCAGGGCCTGTTTTGCCGCGTCAGCTCCTGAAGATTCTCCTGGAGATTCGCAAGAAGCATGCATCCCTGAGAATCAACGCGCACGCGTCGAATGCCATCGGGCCTGAGCCCCATGACTCTGGCCGCCTTCCCCAGTGAGACATGGGCGTCATCACTGATCAGAATCACCGCACCGGGATCATGATCCAGGCCCATCCGATGTCGGGCGGTCACCAGGGCTGTGAGGTTGCTGAGGGAGCCACCGCTCGCCGCAACACCACCGGAGCCATCGGGCAATTCAAAGCGGGCAGCGAACCAGCTGCAGAGCTGACGCTCCAGTTGACTGAGACTCGGTGACAGTTCCTCAGCCAGCAGATTGTTGTTGAGTCCGGCACAGATCAGTTCGGCAGCGATCGAGGCTGTGTTCGGAGGTGGATCCAGATGGGCGAGGGCGCCTGGATGGTTGGGTTGATAAGAACCATCCATCAACTGCTGAAGATCATCCAGAAGCCGGTCCGCACCCACACCCTGCGTCTCTGGGAAGGCGTCGGGGAGCAACCGCAGAGCTGGCAGCGGCGAACGTTTGGAGGCTGACCCGAGCCATTCACACAGGCGAGCGCTGGCATCCTCCAGAAAACGCTGCAACTGGGGATCAAGTGCCTCTGACGAGGCAAATGCGGACAGTTCCGTCGCAGTCGCTGGCGCCGATGAAGTCCTGGAGGATCCGAACAAGGAGGGAGCGGAAGGAACAGTCATTCTCACCTGCGGTGGCACATTGGACGCCTCTGCACGATTGGGGCGAGCGTGCGACAGACACCGGTCGAGCTGGATAACGCAGAGATCCATGCCTGGATGCAACGCCTGCTTCAGCGTGCTGAGCGCCTCGGTGAGTCGGGAGAAATCCCTGTCAGCGCAGTGATTCTGGATGCGGATGGACGATGCATCGGCCACGGCAGCAACCGACGCGAGTTCGCTTCAGATCCACTGGGTCATGCTGAACTCGTGGCTCTGCGCCAGGCATCCTTGATCCTCGGTGACTGGAGACTGAATCAGTGCACACTGATCGTGACACTGGAACCCTGTCCGATGTGCGCAGGGGCTCTGGTGCAGGCCCGCGTTGGTCAGGTGATCTATGGGGCGCACGATCCCAAACGCGGTGGCCTGGGAAGCACGATTGACCTGTCGAAGCACCCCAGCGCACACCATCACATGCAGGTGAAGGGGGGCGTAATGGAGCTCGAAGCGTCAGCTCTGCTGGGGCGGTGGTTCAGGCAGCGACGGCTGCGTTCTGGCGGAAACGCGGCAGCTCCGTCTCAAAGAGATTGAGCAAACGGTCGACATTGTCAGGGGTGGAGTTGTAACCCATGAGGCCGATCCGCCAGATCTTGCCGGCGAGCACACCCAGACCCCCGCCGACTTCGATGCCATGGGTGTTGAGGAGATAGGTGGAGAAGGCCTTGCCATCCACATCCGCTGGAATGCGAACCGTGGTGAGAGTCGGCAAACGCAACTCCTCGGGCACATGCATTTCCAGGCCGAGCGACTCAAGGCCGGTCCAGAGAGCTTCCGCGTTGCTGCGATGGCGGGCCCAGGCGTTTTCAAGACCTTCCTCGGCAAGAAGACGCAGCGCTTCGCGCATCCCGAAGTTCATGTTCACAGGAGCTGTGTGGTGATAAACACGGTCACTGCCCCAGTACTGGTTCAGCAATGAGACATCCAAGTACCAGTTCGGAACCTTGTCTTTGCGGGCAGCCAGCTTGGCTTCAGCACGGGAACCCATTGTGAACG
This sequence comes from Synechococcus sp. MIT S9509, assembly GCF_047303035.1. Lineage (NCBI taxonomy): Bacteria > Bacillati > Cyanobacteriota > Cyanophyceae > Synechococcales > Synechococcaceae > Synechococcus > Synechococcus sp. MIT S9509. The sequence continues at coordinate 898,830 of NZ_CP138940.1, forward strand.
GACCGAGGCCTGGAGGGCAGCTGAGTCCTTTCTGGCTGCAGCTGTAGGCCAGATCCACCTTCCAGGCATCCAGGTACAGAGGCACTCCTCCCAGTGAGGTCACTGTGTCAAGCAGAAGCAGGCAGTCATGCTCGCGGCAGAGATCACCCACACCCTCCATCGGCTGGCAGATGCCGGTGGAAGTTTCGGCATGAACCATCGCCAGGATCGTTGGCTTGTATTTCTTGATGCCTGACTCGATTTCATCAAGAGTGAAAGCCTCACCCCAGGGCTTCTCAATCACCTGAACGTTGGCTCGGTAACGCCCGGCCATATCCATCAGGCGATTGCCGAAGTACCCCTTCACCGCCACCAGAACCGTGTCTCCCGGTTCAACGGTGTTGGCGAGAGTGGCTTCCATTGCGGAGCTGCCCGTACCGCTCATCGGCAGCGTCAGGCGGTTGTCGGTCTGCCAGGCGTACCGGAGCAGCTCCTGCACCTCGCCCATGAGTTCCACATAAAGCGGATCCAGATGACCGATCGGTGTGCGTGCGAGAGCCTGGAGAACCGTGGGATGCGCGTTGGAGGGGCCTGGACCCAGCAACAGACGATCGGGTGTGTCAATCGGACCGATGGAGGATCGATGGCACGGGTCAACCGAAAGGTGAGGGTGTGTCATCGGTGAAGCCCGTACCGAAAATCAATGGCGATCAGCCTACGCATCAACAGAGCAAAAATTGGACTTGCACGGACACTCCGACGCCGCTTGAAATGATTCGGAGACTTTCAATCAGCGCTGACGCACGTCGCTGGCGGACAGACCGGAGGCCATGTGCTCGAAAGGCTGGCGCACGATGACGCAGCGATCCTGACTTACGCCCTCGTTGAAAAGCCGTTCACAGAGAACGTCAGCCAGCAGCACCATGCTTCTGACGGTGGGGCCGGTTGGAACACCGAGGCTCTTGTACGTGTCATCCAGTCCATTCAGCACCCGCTCGTTGAGGATGGTGCTGTCTCCGGCGATCAGGGAATAGCTGGCGTAGCGAAGGAAATAATCCATGTCCCTGAGACAGGCAGCCAGTCGACGTGTCGTGTAGGCGTTACCGCCGGGGAGCAGAAGTTCCGGATCCGCTTGAAACAGTCTTTGACTGGCTTCACGAACCAGTTCAGAGGCTTCACGGTTGATGATCTCCACCGCCATGACACGAACCTCCGCCTCTTGGAGGTAGTTCTCGATGCGATCGATCGCTAAACGATCGAGGTAGCGACCCAACTGGTCGTACTGACCGATCACTCCGGTGATGGCATCGCGCATGCAAGCCTTGTCCACTTTGGTTGGAAGGTAACACCGACAACGCGTTGAAACCTGCTCCAGCAAAGGCGATCACAGCATTCTGACAGAAACGGTTACCTAGAGGCTGCACAGGTGCCGTAAACGAGACGGAAGGCAAAAAGGTGCCCGTTGATACAAAACAGCTGCGGATCGATATCTACGGTCGACGCGATTTACGGGATCCACTCCCAGCCATGGCCAAAACCGCGCAGGACGTGCTTCGTCAGATCAAGGATGAAGGGATCGAGCTGATCGACCTCAAGTTCACGGACCTGCACGGCAAGTGGCAGCACCTCACTGTCTGCCAGGACCTCATTGAACCTGAATCCTTCACGGAGGGACTGGCTTTCGATGGTTCATCCATCCGCGGCTGGAAGGCGATCAATGCCTCAGACATGGCCATGGTGCCCGATCCTGCAACGGCCTGGATCGACCCCTTCTACAGGCACAAAACCCTGAGCATGATCTGCTCGATTCAGGATCCCCGCACAGGCGACCCCTACGACCGCTGCCCCAGGGCTCTTGCTCAGAAGGCACTGGCTTACCTTGCCAGCACGGGGCTTGCCGACACGGCGTTTTTCGGCCCGGAACCGGAATTTTTCCTGTTCGATGATGTGCGGTACAACTCCGCGGAAGGAGGCTCGTTCTACATCGTTGACACCATCGAAGCCGGCTGGAACACAGGCCGGATCGAGGAAGGCGGCAACCTTGCCTACAAGATTCAGGAGAAGGAAGGGTACTTCCCCGTCGCCCCGAACGACACCGCCCAGGACATCCGCTCGGAAATGCTGCTGATGATGGCGCAGCTGGGCATCCCCATCGAGAAACATCACCACGAGGTTGCTGGTGCCGGTCAGCACGAGCTGGGCATGAAATTTGCCGAACTGATTGAGGCCGCTGACAACGTGATGACGTACAAGTACATCGTGCGCAACGTTGCCAAGAAGTACGGCAAGACAGCCACCTTCATGCCGAAGCCGGTCTTCAATGACAACGGATCGGGCATGCACGTCCACCAGAGTCTCTGGAAATCCGGTCAGCCCCTCTTCTTTGGGGAAGGGACCTACGCGAACCTCTCTCAGACCGCTCGCTGGTACATCGGCGGCATCCTCAAGCACGCGCCGTCATTCCTTGCTTTCACCAACCCCACCACCAACAGTTACAAGCGACTGGTTCCAGGTTTCGAAGCACCGGTGAATCTGGTGTATTCCGAAGGAAACCGCTCCGCAGCCGTGCGTATTCCTCTCACCGGCCCGAGCCCTAAAGCGAAGCGGCTTGAATTCCGCTCAGGTGATGCACTGGCCAATCCCTACCTTGCCTTCAGCGCAATGATGATGGCCGGCATTGACGGCATCAAGAACCAGATCGACCCCGGCGATGGAGTGGACGTTGACCTGTTCGAACTGGCCGCGGATGAACTGAAGAAAATCGCCACCGTGCCGGCTTCCCTCAACGGAGCACTGGAGGCTCTCAACGCCGATCACCATTACCTGCTGGAAGGCGGTGTCTTCAGCAAGGACTTCATCGACAACTGGATCGACCTGAAATACGAGGAAGTGCAGCAGCTGCGTCAGCGGCCCCATCCCCACGAGTTCGTGATGTACTACGACGCCTGATTGTTCAGGAGTTCGATGCTCCAATGCTTTCAAAGGAGCTTCGGCTCCTTTTTTTGTGCCCCTGGTGCATCACCTCAAGGCCTGCGGCACTTCAGCCGTGCCTCAACTGAACCAGGGCACTGTCGTGCAGTTGCTTGGCATGCAGTCGCCGGCGAGCACACACCTGTTGCTGCGCAAAAGCGCTGCGTTGATCAAGGCGATCAGGATGACCCTCAACCTGGGCATGCGCAGCCTGCTTTCTGAGCACATCGTGAGCATGGCTCTCGGCCCATGCCAGATATTCAGCCGCCGCTCTCTGCCTGCGCTCCAGCACATTGCCCGAATACGACGCCATGGTTCCGGCGGTGGTGATCTCAACGGCCATCGAGAGCTCCTGATTACCTGGGTTAATTCTATAGCAACGGCTACCGTTTTAAAGGTAGCTTCACATAACTTTCCCGGTCAATGCGATCGATGTCCACAGCAGGGGGCGCGATCGATTGGAATAGGCCAGCTTGGATCTCAATCCTTTTCATGGCGCCCAGTTTCACTGAAATCGCTTATCGGACCATGCAACAGGGCCGCAGCCTCGCCGGCCTCGTACACAAGGAACTGAGCTCCAAGGTGATGGAAGTGATGGCGCCTGATGTTGTGCCCAAAACGCTGCCTGTTCCCAGCGAAATGATGGACGCCCTGCGCCAGTCGCTGGATGCGCTGCACGAACGCGATTGGCAGGACTCTGAATCCGGCGTTTACCCACAATCTCTGCTGTTTGATATCCCCTGGCTGGAATGGGCTGAACGTTATCCACGTGTTTGGCTGGACCTTCCCTCCAACTGGGCCAGAAGGCGTGCAAGGGATGTCAAGGACATTCCTGAACAGGCCAATCGCGATCTCTATCCGGATTACTACCTCCAGAATTTTCACCATCAAACTGATGGTTATCTCAGCGATCACTCCGCCGAGCTGTACGACCTTCAGGTCGACATCCTCTTCAACGGAGCTGCAGATGCAATGCGCCGCCGAGTTCTGCCTTCCCTGAGAAAAGGCCTGAACAGATTTGCAGACCGTCCACAGGGAAGCCTGCGTATTCTTGATGTGGCTACCGGAACGGGCAGGACGCTGCACCAGATCCGAGCCGTACTGCCACAGGCCACACTCGTGGGAGTGGATCTTTCCGAGGCCTATCTGCGCCAGGCCAATCGATGGTTGAACCAATCCAACAAACCGCTCGTGCAGCTGGTTCAGGGAAATGCCGAACGGATGCCCTTTGACGACGCCGGCTTCCAGGCGATCACCTGCGTGTTTCTGTTTCATGAACTGCCTGCTGAGGCTCGGCAAGCCGTGCTGCAGGACTGTTACCGCCTGCTCGAACCAGGAGGCGTTCTGGTTTTGGCGGATTCAGTGCAGCTGAAGGATTCGCCCCAGTTCGATGTTGCCTTGGACAATTTCAGGCGCGTGTTTCACGAGCCTTACTACCGCAATTTCATCAGTGATGACATTGACCAGCGTCTCGAAGATGCTGGCTTCAGTGATGTATACGCCGAATCTCATTTCATGACCAGGGTGTGGACAGCCATCAAAAATTAGATCTCTCAACACAGTGATTCCCTGACATAGATGCTTGCAGGGGCCGGGCAACCCCATATGGTGCAGGCACTCAGGGACTCCGTCCATGTCGAATCCTTTTCGGATCCGCTGGTTGCGGGGATGGACCTTTCAGATCGTGTTCATGGAAGGCAAGGTGCAGGTTGAAGCGCACGGATTTGGGATCTGCCTGCGAACGGCGCTGAATTCCGGCGAAAGTCCGACAGCTGCCGCTGACCGTCTTGTGCTTGCCGAAGACCGCCGCCGGCGAGCCCTTTACCAGGCCTGGATCAAAGGTCAGAACCTTCCCTCTCCTTCCGAAGGTCAGTTTCAGCCGGAAGACCGTCTCCAGGATGCACCGGATTCGCTGGTGGTGGTCGACAGCCCTGCAGTGGCGGCCTGATTCAGCGGGCCAGCCACCAGCCGAGCAGGAGAGCCGGACCACCCCAGCGAAGGGCTCTCCAGAACCGCTGACCCCGTTCAGGTGTGATCAGCCAGTTGAGAGCTTCAGGATCCGCTTCTAAAAGCTGACGAAGCAGGCGGCGCTGCTGAACGCGTCGAAGCGAGCGACGATCCTGCCCCTCCCAGGATCTGGGCTGATAACGAAGGAGAGAACGCAGTCCATGCAAACCTCCTCGACTGCGAAGCTGCCTGTTCACCGCCACCAGCAATCACACGGGTCAGGATAGGGAGACCCAGCTGATTCAACGCCAACGTGTCCGCGAAGAAATGGCCAGAACAGGCGATTGAGCAGGTTTTGACTCTGCATCAGAACCTCAGCATCAGTGATCGTGACTGGCACAGACTCAAATCCGATCCGGATCGACGCGGCGCCGAGCTTCTGGCGGCGGCGCTGGCGCAGCTGATTCAGAACGGACGCAATGATGATGTGGAAGCGCTGACCCAGCAGGCCCTCGGCTGGATCAGAGGAGAGCTCAAGGACCCCGGCTGTCCACATCACTGAAAGGTCTCAATCGGCATCAAGGCCGGCGACAGGCCAGCTGCACCCTGTTGCCGCGGCGGCTCCAGCGAATGTCATCGAAACACTGATGCATCAGAAACAGGCCTCGCCCTTGATTGGCATCAACCTGATCAGGCAGACATCCCTGTCGTGCATCCCTTGACAGACCGCAGCCCTCATCCTGGATCTGCCAGATCAACCAGTTCGGTGTGAGGATACGGCGGATTCGCAGACATTTCCGAGGGTCTCCGGCGTTGCCGTGACGCACGGCATTGACCAGTGCTTCCTGAAGACCCAGTTGCAGACGACAGGACGTCTCGTTGCAGTCAACAGGCTCCAGCAACAGTTCCATCAGGGGACTGAGCTGTAACGTTGACGGAAGGATGAAATCAGCCCACCGGAACGAAGGTAGAAATCGGCTGAACATCAGCACTGTTTCATCCTTTTCGACCTTACCGGCCTGCAGACGTTCTGCCAGAGGAACCAACAGGTTTCAGGACCTGCTCGCCAGTCCGGGATGCTGGAGAAGAGCGTCCATCAGACGGACTCCCCTCAGTTGGTTCACCAACGGCATGTGCCCCTCAGGCGCGTCCATGCTCCACTGGAAACTTCCGGGATAACGGGTCCAGACACCATCTTTTTTCCAGCCGATCCTTGGCCAGAGCCTGTCGTAACGGCCGCCGAGTGCACTGAGCAATCGAGCTTGAACTGTGAATCCGAAGCGTCCCTGGGAGTAGGCGATCCAGAGCCTGTCGATGGTGGTCAGATCCAGGGCTTCCATGGGGGGGACTTCGCTGAAATACACATATCCCCGTTGCACCGCCTGGTCACCAGCCAGTTGTCTCAGGGCGCAACTGGTGAGGCGATCAGCCTCCTCGAATTCCTCCCGGAGTAATGCAAGCTGGAGATCCGCATAATCGATTCCGCAGGACGAGGGCATCTGGAACCAACCGCCACTGACGCCTGGGATGGTTTCAAGAGCTTCGGGATGGTGGCGCTGGAGGATCTGCAGAATCCAGCCCGCACCCCAGTCATCCCCCTCCGGTGAATAAGCCTGCAGGGCAGAACCGGCCTGAGCTGAAAGTTGTTCTGCAACCTGTTCAAGCAATGAAGCAGTGGAACGCTTCTGCCGGGCTGATCCCGAAACCAGTCGATCCAGCAGCTGATCAATGCCGAGTTGTTTGGTGGGAGGTCGTCCGGAAAGCATGGTGAGTTGCCGGCACAGACTTGCTCAGCATTGGCCCACTATGTCAGGCATGGGCAACAGCACCTTGACCGGTCTCGAAAGCTTCCGCACTGCGAAAGGGACCATTGTGGATGTGAGAACAGCTTCCGAATACGCTCAGGGGCACTGGCCAGGGGCTGTGAACATCCCCCTGTTCAACGATGAGCAGCGTCATCAGGTGGGCCTGAACTACAAGCAGGAAGGTCGGCTTAAAGCAATCCAACTCGGATTGAAGCTCTGTGGTCCCGTACTGGCCGACTTGTCCGTTGCACTGTCGACCGCAGCCGCTGGGCCGGCAAATCCTCTGAGGATCTATTGCTGGCGAGGGGGTATGCGATCCAACAGCATGGGCTGGCTGGCTGGCCTGAGCGATCACCCCGTGATGGTGCTGGAGGGGGGGTACAAAACCTATCGCCGATGGGTTCTGGATCTCTTTGACCAGCCCTGGCCGTTGCGGGTGCTCGGCGGCAGAACAGGCACTGGCAAAACAGACCTGCTTCAGGAACTCCACCAACAGGGTGTCGGCGTGATCGATCTTGAGGGTCTCGCCAGTCACCGCGGAAGCAGTTTCGGCAATCTGGGGCTGCCGCCGCAACCGACCAGCGAGCACTATGAAAACAGGCTGGCGGAATGCCTGGAAGCTTTGCGCCAGCAGGGAGTACAGGGGATCTGGGTGGAAGCTGAAAGCATCCAGGTGGGCCGCTGCAGGATCCCCAAAGGATTATTTGATCAGATGCAGAGGTCTCCGGTTCTGGAAATCCAGCGCAGTGACAGGGAACGGGTGGAGCGACTCGTCGAGGTCTATTCCTGTCATGAGCAGGCCGAACTGCGGGAAGCCACCGAACGGATTCAGAAACGGCTTGGCCCTCAACGCACCCGGCAGGCGCTGGAAGCCATTGATTCCAAAAACTGGGCTGCTGCCTGTGAAGCGATGCTCGACTACTACGACAGCTGCTACGACAGGGAGCTTGCGCGTTCACCGGCGAGGGACTCGGTGAATCTCGAAGGACTCGACAGCAGGCAGGCAGCCAGACTGCTTCTGGAACAGGGGCACGTCATCCCTGGGATCTCCAACTAAGATCCACAACTCAAAGCGGATGAACCATGGCAGAAGGTGACAAGGCGGCGATTCAGTTCTTCCGTGGCACTGACGAGCCGGTTGTTCCCGACATCCGCATGACCCGCAGCCGCGACGGTCGCACCGGGCAGGCCAAGTTTGTTTTCGAAGAACCGCAGGCACTCGCACCCGAAACGATGGAAGCGATCGCCGGCATGTGGATGGTGGACGAAGAGGGTGAAATGGTCACCCGTGAAGTGAATGGACGGTTCGTGAACGGCAAGCCTTTCGCTCTGGAAGCGACTTACACGTGGAAGAGCGAGGCGGATTTCGAACGCTTCATGCGTTTTGCGCAACGTTATGCGGATGCGAACGGCATGGGTTATTCGCAGAACTCCGGCGACAATGATTCCAGCGAGGAAGGGAGCGACGGTTGAAATTTCAGCACTGGCTCGGACTTGCGGCGTTGCTGACATCCGGGCTGTTGCTCTGGAGTCTCCGTGAGGTTCTGATCCATTTCTTCGCCGCAGTGGTGCTCGCTATGGCGATCTGCACCCTTGTGGGAGCCCTGCGCAGCCGATGGGCCATTCAGAGACCGCTGGCGCTGATCATCTGCCTTCTCGGTCTGGGGTTGGTCGTGATGATTGCCGTGGCAGTGATCATTCCACCGTTTTTCAGTGAGTTTCAACAGCTGCTGCAGGAGCTGCCTGCTGCGGCCCGCGAGCTTCAGCAACTGGTGATGGGGTGGATCAACCAGGCCTCGTCGCTGGTCTACGGAGCAGGCGGTTCAGCTGAAGAGGGTTCTCAGTTCGCACCGGGCGATCTTTCATCGATCCCGAACAGCACTGCCCTGGCGTCCGGAGTGAGTGGTGGCATCAAGGGATTACTGGGTCTCGCCAGCAATCTCGGCAGCGGACTCGTCCAGCTGGTGTTCGTGTTCGCTGTAGCCCTGATGGTGTCGATTCAGCCCGACTCCTATCGAAACGTTGGGCTTCAGTTAGTGCCCTCTTTCTACAGAAGGCGTGCCCGAGGCATCCTTTTTCAGTGTGGGGAAGCCCTCAGCAGCTGGATGATCGGTGTGCTGATCAGCTCGCTGTGCGTTGGCTTACTTGCAGGAATTGGCCTGTCTTTGCTGGGCGTGAAACTGGTGATGGCCAACGCCTTGCTTGCTGGCCTACTCAATGTCATTCCCAATGTGGGGCCCACCCTCAGCACCGTATTCCCCATGGCGGTGGCACTGCTTGACGCCCCCTGGAAAGCGGTTGCCGTTCTGGGTCTCTACGTGGTGATCCAGCACTTTGAGAGCTATGTGATCACACCCTCAGTGATGCAGCACCAGGTCAACCTGTTGCCAGGCCTCACACTCACTGCCCAGTTCATCTTCACTGTGATGTTTGGACCGCTAGGTCTGTTGATGGCACTTCCTCTGGCCGTGGTGATGCAGGTGCTGATCAGGGAGATCGTGATCCACGACGTCTTGGATCCCTGGAAGAAGCGTCGCGCTCCCGCATGAACCCAAGCAACCTGCTGGCAGCTCTCACCCTTGTGGTGCTGGCTCTGCTGACCTGGCAGCTGCGCTGGGTGCTGTTGGTCCTGTTCGGTGCGGTGGTCCTGGCCGTGGCGCTTGATGTGCCTGTGCACTATTTGATCGATCGCTACCGATTGCCCCGTCCGATCGCACTGCTGGCGGTGCTGCTGATCGGAATCATCGGAGGACTGCTGGTCATGCAGCTGCTGCTGCCTCAGCTGATCAACCAGTTCGAACAGCTCACAACCCTGTTGCCTGCGCTGTTCAGCCAGGTTCAGGCATTGCTGTTCAATCAGCCATTGCTTGGAGAACTGGCGCGAACTCTGCCCGAACAATTCAGCTGGGAGCGAATCCAACCTTTCGGATTTCAGTTGCTCGGCGTGGCCGGAGGAGCTGCCAACGGCCTGGTTCAGGTGCTGCTGATGAGCCTGCTGGCAGTGCTCCTTGCCCTGGACCCGTCAGCGCACAGAGGCATGGTGGTCGCCGCGACACCGCGACCGGCCCGGGCATCGATGGAGGAACTGCTGGACCAGTGCCGCACCGCCCTGGGCGGCTGGCTGGCCGGCATGACCCTGTCCGCCCTGGCGATATTTCTCTGCACTTGGGCAGGCCTGGCGATTCTCCGCATTCCACTGGCCCTGCTTTCAGCCCTGGTCTGCGGTCTGCTGACTTTCGTTCCGACGATCGGACCGACAGCTGCGACCCTGCTTCCTCTCAGCCTGGCCCTGATGATCTCTCCTGGAGCAATGCTTCAGGTGCTGCTGCTGCGGCTGGCTCTGCAGAACATTGAAGCCTTCGTGCTCACACCGCTGCTGCTCCGGCGAACCGTGAATCTGCTGCCCACGGTGGCACTCACCTCCCAGCTGAGCCTTGGAGCTCTGCTGGGGCTGCCTGGGGTGTTGCTGGCGCTGCCACTTATTGTGGTGCTTCAGGTGGGGATGGAGCAGGTTGTGGTGAAGAAAATCATGGACCGCTGGACTTAGAACACGCTTCCACCCCGCAACAGGAGATTTAGAGAAATACAGTTCTGAATAGCTTTTTCAGCAATATCCAATGTACTAACTAGCTCTTCTGAACGCTCGATTGTGTGCATAATGGCCACAGAAACTCCCACACTTTTTGGTAATATCTGCCGGACACGAACTGGCTTTAGAGCAGCAGCTCGCGACGGTGAATGACCGTCTGAAGGCAGCAAAGCGCCATGTCCGGGTAGTCGTTCCAACTGCTCGTCACCACACGTTGCACCTCCGAGCAACACTCCCTGCACATCCTGGAGGAGTTCAAGCTCGACCAAGGAGGAGATACATCAAGGTCGAGGTGGATTACACCGCGCAAGGCATCGAAAAAGCAGAGGCTCTTGCGATCGACTTGAACTCGGACATCTCTGGATTGGCGGAATGGGAAAACCTTCGACTGGCACAAATGGAATACACCAAAAAGACGCCAACGCTGCGAGGAGGTGGAGTCCTTTGCATCCTGCATCGAACGGCTGAAGACGCAATTCTTTGAAGAACGGAAGGCCGACCCATTGCGGCAAAAGTCCGCTGTTATTGGCAAACCGATCGCGGTACCTCTTTGAAAAGCTGAATCAGTCCCTTCCTTGAAGACTGGGTGAATCGATATGGAATTGATGTAACGGAAGGTTGGAGGACACCACGAGGCAAATTTTGGGAAAAAGATCCTTCTGGCGCCAAGAGTCAGGCACACAAGGATTCTGTTAAGTACGGGCGCAAGTTCAATCGCCGAGATCTCGAACGTAACGCTTGCCCTTTGAAACTCGTTATCAAGCGTGATGCTGATAGTGGAGATGAAGATGTGATCATCATGAAACCAGCCTCAGAGAGCTAAGCCAGGAGTGGCCGTCCCATGCTTTTCTGAACTAGCTCCAAATCGGACAAAAGGCGGCGGCGCTGGGTGCTGTTGTTGATCCGCTTTGCGCAGGCTTGGTGCAGCTCACCGTTGTCATACATCTGCACGAGGCGGCGTGGCGAGATTCCTAAAAGCTGCCCGGCTACAGATGGCTTTACCCATCCAGCTGATTGAGCCTAATTGAGGACAATTGCTTCAAAATATTTCAGCTCAAATCATAAGTTTTATTGGAGTACCTTGATCGATGATATGAATCAAAGCGCTATCTATCGTCTCCAGTGATTTAAAGTGAGACTGTCAGTGTGACCATCCATCTTTAAGGTTCTAAAGCGTTCTCTTTGCCAATACGTTCTGAGCAATTGCCATCAGATAGATCCAAAAGAAATGACGCGCAAGCTCAACAGATCCATCCTCCGAGATGAATATTTTAACCCCAAGGTAGGTGTAAGGAATAGTTGTCAACAAGTCCAATTCTTAGATTGAGACACGATCTCAATGTGGGACATCCGTCAGGTCGCTTGGCCTGGTGTTCTGTCTCAAAAAAAGGCCGATAACTCTGGTCGAACCGTTTGCGTAAGACAGAAATCCATTTGCGTATCTGCCAAGTCCACAGTTGTTCTGGACGGATGGGCATGACCTACAACATCCAGCAGTTCATTGATCAGCTCGAACACGATGGCGGCAGGAACCATCCCTAAGGCGATCACAGCTTCAAGTGCCCGAACTGTGGTACGCCCAACTTCAAGGTCCACGTCACAAAAGGGAAGTGGGAGGCCTACGGGTGCGAGTGTTACAGCACTGAGGCGGGCAAGCGGGCCATCCGCGAGATCATTTCTCCAGCTCGCCCCCCGGGTCACAACCTGCAAGTTAATCGGCAGGTTGAATCGAATGTACCGCATGGTTTTGCGGCGAGAAAGTCCACCAAACCCACAGCCCAACCTGCCAGTAAAACCGAATCGCCCGAGGGGAAAGCGGATCTGAATTTACTGCTATCCGGTGGGCAACCAAATACTAATACTGGCAGTACATCGCTTCGAAGATGGCCAAGACAATCGCAATTCCTGGCAGACAAGCCTGGTTGAGGGCTGTAACTCAAAGGAGGTTGCGGATCGAATTGTGCCCTACGGCTTCCATGATGCGAAGCAGGCCCTTGAAGATGGTGAGCCTTACGTCTTCATTCCCGAGGGTGAGCCGTGCGCCGATGCCTCACGCAGCCTCGGCTTGATTGCTGTTACCACCCTCAGGGGTTGTAATGACCTCGACGGCGATCGAGATGGTGGCCTCTTCGACTCGACCAGAGTCGTTGTTGTCCCGGATCAGGACCGGTGCGGGATGAAGTTCGCTCCCCAAGTCTCGGCTGCCTATCCAGGTTGCCGTTGGCACCTGCCCTACCCCGGAACCGCTGAGTGGAACTGTGCGATGCCAGAAGCTGGCGGGCTCGATGTTGCCAACTAGATAGATGAAGGTGCCAGCATCGAACACATAATTGGAGGGGTCTTGGACAGGTGCCCTTTCGATTCACCTGGAAACGGCGAGCCAACCTATTTGTATCTTGTCGAAGCAACGCTTACTGCAATCAAGGCGGGCAACATCTACGCGGAGACGGACAGCCGTCGGAAGCTGAAACAGCTGTTCAAGCTCTCTGACGAAAAGATCTCATGGGGGCTGTTCAAGCGTCTGACCGATGCAGAGGTCGGTCGTGAACCCTTCACACCGCTGTGTGGATTTAGGGAGGACTAAACACCTCACCTAATAGACGGATGGATAGCAAAAGGTTACGTTGCCCATTGGTACACGCCCGTACGGCTCCGGCAAGACCACGACAGTACTGGCCCCCGCGTGGTCAATTGCGCTTTGCAAACCATTCCTGAAACGCAGCGATGCTGGCGAGCCTGGGAAGGTCCTGTTCATCGCGACCGACGCAGGACTCGAGCCGCTCAAGAAAGCCTGTGACGACCTCGGCATCGATCCGGATAACCCGGTTCTGAAGCATGGCCATCCTGACCAGCGGATCTTTGTCTGGGCTCATGAGCCAGGCCAGGGTCTGGCTTCTTGGTGTGCCGACATCAATGGAGTCATCAAGCTCAGATCCTTCACTAAGGAGGAGGGCATCGCCGCGGTATTTACCGACAGCGTGAAGAGCATCACGAGCGCGTCTGGCTGGACCCATGAACACAATCTTCCGAACCGTAAACTCCTGCGATGCCTTCGCGAGACCGTCTGCCAACCACTCGGATGCGGCATTGTTCTGCTGAATCACGACGGCATCAAGGAAAGCACCCACAGCGGTGCCAAAAGTTGAAGCGAAGACCCCACCATCGTGGTGTCGTTCGCCAAAGCCCTAGACCCTGACGAGCGTCAGACAGGCATCAGGGCGACGTTCAAAAAGGATCCTGCAGCTGTTGTAGATCACTACTGAACGCTCACCTTCAACCTCGACCGTGAGGCTGGAAAGTTGCTGCTTGCCTGTGATGTTGAGGTCGTCGCCAACTGCCGTGAGGCCGTCATCGATGAGATGTGGAGGGCGTATCGGCGCGGCATGGAATCCATCAGCCGCAAGGGATTGCTGAATGATTTTTGAGTGCGCCATTGCAAATCAACCAAGGCGTGGACAACACGGTTGGAGCAATGGTCGGTAACCCTCAGCTCGTGAGACCTCGCTGTGGTCACTACAGCCTCGCTCCGGCGCTCATTCAGCGGTTAAAGGCTGATTTCCTGGTGGGAAGTAATTCAGAGAGATCTCAATCAGAGAAAGAGATTTCTGAAGTTCCCGGCGAAGTTCCCGCAGTAAAAACCGAGAAAAACGAAGTTCCCGAGATAAAACCACCCGGAACTCAGCAGACCCGCTGCAGCGCAGAGAATCAGCAGGAATACTTCCCATTAGTCATCAACCGTGGGGTTCCGGGAAGGATGACCCGCACTGGGGCCCACGACCGGCCTGACCGAGTGCCCAGAAGCCAAGAAGCAGGACGATCCGAGTGCACAAAAGAGACTCAGACACTGCATCATCAAGACGCTCGGCAGATGAGATGAGATTTGAACCCGGTGAGATCTGTTTTTTCGTGTCCAGACCCGGTCCAGAACTTGTCGTCCCTGTGAAACCTGTAGGTCCGGCATTCTGCATTAGTTGCGGTCAACCATCCCTCTGCCATCACAACACCTTCGGGCACCAACCGATCTCCAACTCCTTGCGGGCCATCCGGCTGCGGCACTTCATGATCAGGCGCTCTCCGTGAGGCACGAGGCGTTGCTGATAACCGCAAGTCAGCAGAATTCGGCAGTCCTGATCGGTCACAAAGGTGAAGTGCTGACAGGTCATACAGACCCGAGAACCTGTGATCCTTTCCAGACCACTAACAAAGTCCCACTCTTGCAAAGCTCATCTGTTCGCTAGTTCATCAGGTTTACTCATGGCATGCTCGCGCGAACCAGATAATAAATGGTAGAAGGTCAGAGCAGTCCCCGCCCCTTCAGTTTCAACCAATCCCTGTGCTGCCTGAAAGCAGGATCAAATCTCTCCACAAACGCCCAGAAGTTCTTGGAGTGGTTGGGATGAACCAGGTGGCACAACTTATGAACCACTACATAGCCAGCAACTGCATGAAGCACGTTGGTACTTTAGTTGAAAAGCAACTGGCTTCAGGAATCGCTGGCCCTCATCGGGATTTGAAGTTGCGAACGCTGATCCCTGAAGGCGTGACGCTGACCTGCTCGGCATAGCGATCTGTCTTGTCTTCAAGTCGCTCCAGCACTCGGGACTCGCACCAAGCGTCCAGTAACTGCTTGATGTGCTGCTGGCGTTGGGCTCCGTGCTCGCATGGGCGGAGGCTGGCCTAGCAAGAGCCGAACCTGATCAGACAGCTGGCATTTCGGACAGACCAAGCTTCGCTTCCTAATTGACGCTATTGAATTTAAAGTAAAGCCATAATCTGACCCAAAAAATTCTTCGTTGAAGAAAGATGAGTCAAATAAATTAAAAGCAATCGATTCAGGCAAAGCAGCTCAACAAGCCATGAAATCAACATTTAGTGACGTGAGAAATAAAATTAAAAACCCCACATTTCATAGAACTTATTGATTTACCCAAAAGTAAATCAACAGACTATAAACGATCGACCATTGACCGTAGAAAAATAACGCGAAGAGCCCACTCAGAAATGCTCAACACACATAGATATAAAGTCAACGGGATAAACCTGGAACCCAGGAGACCTGTGGTAAAAATTCTTATGGACGGCCGTATCAAAAGATATGCAGGCGCTGGACTCGTTTTGCTTGCAGTAGTGAGTATATATACGCATATGACCAGGAAAAAATCCATCGAAGCGTACGTCGCCACAGATATGGTGACTATTCAAAGTCCAATAGATGGTGTAGTTAAAAATTCTGATATTGATGGTGGAAAGCCATTTAAAAAAGGAACATTACTAGTGAGCATAAGTGCGTCGCGCCTGGATGCTCAATTTCTTGACCAAGCCGATAACAGATTAAGAGAATTTGTGCTCAAGCTAGATAATTTCAATCAGCAGATCGGGAGTGTCATTCTAAATCTGGAGCGGCAATTAAATATTTCAATCAGAAATGAAACCATCAAATCTATCGAGGCATCTGAAACGTACAATCTCGCTAAGGAGGTAACCGACATGCATGATTACTTGCATTCAGAGGGTGCGATAAAAACCGAAAATCTTCTAAATGCAAAAATAGACCTCGCAAAAGCTCGGGCTGAAAAAGAAAAAGCCGATAACAAACTTATTGCATTAAGACAAGACATCATATTACTGTCTGAAATAAAAGCGGAAACTGAAGAGCGAAAATTGCATTTTAAAAACATGAGGAGATATGTGAGCAATAATAATACAATTGACCACAATCAAAAAACAAGCTCTATAAGTTTAAAAAAATTGGTAAACCAACATTTCAATCCAGTAGCCATGAACTATAAATTTTCTAGCGATTTCAATTCTCTTGCTGGTGAACTGTATGAATTACTAAGCAAGCATGATTCACTTCACGATGAATTAAAGGATGCTTATCGGAAATCTGAAGTCTCAAATCAACGCAAATCTTTTAATTATGCGCCACAGTTTAATGGAATTTTGCTAATGAAAGCCATTAGTACAGGTGATGAAGTAAGTGAATCTCAACCATTATTAACTCTCTTAAATTGTGATCGAAGACGCATTGAAGCACTTTTCAACACTTCCAGAGTTAAAAATAGCAAGGTTAGCGATGAAGTGAAGATTAATTGGGTGAATAGGAACAAATATAGCCTGGGAACTATCAAAAGTATTATTGGTGAGCAATCGACTGCTGGAATCAGATCTGCTGGAAATGTTGTTTTTCAAACAGCTGCTGTTGATAGAACTAGAGTAATTATCGATTTGAAAAGAGAAACCATGAACGCATTCTTTGCTGAAGAGTGTAACATTGGAGAAAAAGTTGTAGTTGAGCTTTAGATGTATTTCACAGAAGCCCTCGAGCTATCTTTTCTCGCATTTGCATTACCCACAATAATATTGATTTTCGTACGTCGCGAAAATATCAAAAGAGGATTAATGGTAATTACTATATTGGCATTCTTAATAAATTATATTTCGTGGCGTTTGCGTACCTTCCCTTTTGAGAAAAGTTTTGAAAATATAGAAGGTATATGGATTGCTTTAGTGCTGACAATTGAACTATTAGCTATTATAGAACTTACTCAGTATTTATCATGCATTGTTTTCCAGAAAGACAGAACTGAGCAGGCAAAAAAGTACAAACAAGAAGCAATTTTAATGCATAAAAAAAATCCATATTCATTGCCGTCCGTAAGCATTCTGATCCCGACATTTAATGAAGACGTGGACATCCTCAGCAAGACAATTGTATCTGCTACGAATATCTGTTACGTCAAAAAGAAGATCTATATTTTAGATGATGGCAATAGGCAAGAAATAAAATCTCTAGCAAAAGAATTAGATGTAAATTATATTACTCGAATTGGCAACGAAGGGGCAAAGGCGGGCAACATCAACAATGCGCTCAAAAATATTACTAGTGATCTAATATTAATATTTGATGCTGATTTTTGTGCTTTCAAGAATTGCCTACTTGATACCGTTGGCTTCTTTATAGCTGACCCATTATTAAGCACCCTTCAAACACCACAAACCTATATCAATGCTGATGCCTATCAACATAATTTAAAAATAAGTAAGTTCTGGGGAAATGAACAAGAGGTGTTTTTTGCAAAAGTTATGCCTGGGCGTGATTTTCTTGGTGCCAGCTATTGCTGTGGATCTTGTTGCCTAATACGCACCAGTATGCTCAAAGAAATTGGTGGTTTTCCAGAATGGTCAATTACGGAAGATATTTTATTGACAACAGAATTTTTAAAAAGAAAATGGAAAACGAAATATTTGAATCAACCAATAGCCAGAGGAATGGCCGCAGAAACAAATAACGCTTTTTTTGTTCAAAGGAAAAGATGGGGTAGAGGGAACATTGAAGTAGGTAACTATCTTATAAAGGAGAAAAGGCTCGATCTAAAATCAAAAATTCTTTTTTATCCTTTTTACTGGGTTTTTCAATATCCAACAAAAATATTTATACAACTTGTACCCATTGTTTTCTTTGTTTTTGACATAGGTCCTCTTCCAACATCCCTGCCTGGGGAAATCTTCATGTATCAAGGCGCATTTGTAATCGCATTATGCACTTCGTCATTTTACATGCACAAACCACACTACCTTCCGTTATTTAGTGAAGCCGCAAATTTGCATACAGCAATAGCCTTAGCGCCAGAAATGTTATCAGCCTTATTAAAAAAGAAAGCAAACAAAGTAAAATTTTCTGTAACTCCAAAAAATAAAGTTGATTTATCCTCAAATAGTGGTCCTAACATGCTATACCAAAGAACACTAATCCCGATCTCTGTACTACTTGTATTCAATATCTTCTCATTCTTTAAAATTTTACTTGGAGCCTCAGTACAAACAGAAAGGGTTGAAATTTCACTCATTGTTTATGCTCTTATATGGTCATTTCTCAATATCATTATTCTTTTGATCTGCTTTAATTTCGCTATAGGCAAAGACCAGCCGCGACTTCAACACAGATTTCTAATCAATAAAAAATGTCAGTTGATAATGAACTCAAGCTCGCTGTATAATGCTAATTTAGTAAACATGTCGCTAAGTGGTGCTCTAATAGAGTTAGCTAAACCGGAAGAATTACTGAATTACAGTTCGCCCATAATTCTCAAGATTAATGAGACAAATATTCCGGTCAAATCTGCCTACGAGAGAGGACTAGGAATAATTTTAATATTTGATACTATAAATGATAAAGTACAGAAACACCTTATTAAGTACTTGTATTCAGGCGAGTTTAATCCAACAGATTCATCAAACTCAAACAAGTTTCTGTTGACACTTAGAACTATATCAAGGCAAGTATTCAATTTGTAATTAATTTTTAGAAAATCAATAACGATTATAGGGGTCTATCTGTGTTCTCAGAGATAAGGGTGGGTTTGCTTTTGGCAAACAAAGCAGCTTATGTTGTGCCACTCTCGTAAATATCTTTATCAAAAAATATTCATAGAGGGCAAGAGAGCCGATCTTATAATCTTTACCATACCTGCATCCCATTTTTTGCATAGACTAAATCCACGCCTGACTCTATTCCTTCAATGATGATCCTGATATTATGATCTCTGCAAAATTTATTAAGGTATCTAATAAATGATTCAGCTTGAGTGTTGTTTTTTTGATTTATGAAGGAGTTTTTAATCAAGTTTCAAGCCAGCTAACTGAAGATTGACAAGACATCGCATGACATATTACTTGTTCCAAAATCATTAATATATACAAGGATATTCCTGGTTGATAAAAAATTTAATTGTCTGGAAAATTTGTTGTATGATGAGCAATTTTTGTTATTTCAGCAACTTCAATGCATATTGGGTTCAACAAAAGCCTTGACTTCTCAAGGGCAAAAAATTCTTACTGAGAAAATTTTTGGCAATATTGATTGCTCTTATGTTTATTACTATAAAGCAATTTAGCGAACTTTTGCATGTGATCTTGAGAATGCAGCTAAAGCCTGTTGTCTTGCTTTGAGTGAAATGCAGATAGTGGTGAAGCAAGATACAGGAAATAGCTTTCCAGCAAACATGAGGCTCAAATGGAGCTTCACGAATCCGGCAAATCTCAAAGTACGACTCTTCTCACGTGAAGAAAAAAACCACAGTTGAGCTCAACTGTTCAAACTTAGGATTTGGTCCAATACAGACAGGCTATGTCAGGAAAATTGCAGAAAACTTACTGTTAATCCTAGTGGCACAACTGAACCAAAAGAAAAAATCAGCTCCTACACAAAAAGATGGCCTTGCCGGACCAATCGAAAGGCTTGCTGATATGAAAAAAAGTTTGCTTACTGATGAGGAGTTTGCAGCAGCAAAAGCAAAATTACTTTAACTACTTCACCGCTCGCTCCAAAAACAAAAGACTTGCCTTACTTGATGTAACCCTCCAGGGTCTCCAGGAATTGATCCAACGCCGCAGCGGAGGCAGCTCCAGATCGCTCCCAGGGGTGCGGTTTCGGACTCGGGTCAAGAATGCAGCCCTCTCTCACGAAGACAAGAATCAATAGGAATCCGGCCGCTCAAGACGGCGACTCATTTCATTCTCCGGGCAGCGGCTGGATCGAGCTGCAGCCAGCGACCAACGACAGAGATCAATCCGGCAGCAGCGCTGAATTGGCGGTCCTCAAATGCAGCCTCGATAGGGCTAACAATCTTAGTGATCATCCGAGAGACGTAATCGTGGCGGTCGGTCTCAGCGTGCGCTTCACCTCCCTATCGGCGAGCTAATTAAGCTCCTCCACACGCCGCTTGCACAGACCCCACTGCGCCGAGCCTTTGTGCACGACAGTTACATAAGCCGCCCCTTTGTGGAACCAGTGGATGATCAGGTTCACTCTGGCTTCGGTGATGACGGTGGAGGCTTTCCTGCAGGCGGCCATATGAAGAGGGTTCGCCTCGCAGAACGACGGCCATTCGGGTGAGTCCTTAGGCGGTGGCACCAGAGCTTCCGGCAGTGGTGGAAGCTTGCCTTTAGCCATTGATCCTGCCTGCTGCTTTCTCCTAAAGTGTCAAGCCAAAAAAGGGCTCTGAGAATCGCGGATTTGTCAGCGAGCACAGCCCTAGCCAGCCGCCGCCCTTTCAGAGCGTCAGCCCTGGTGGTACATCAGGCCAGCTCAAGCTTCTGCACCACACGCTTCACCTTCATTGCCTTCCATTGTTTGATGCCTGTAGATGGGCAGACCAGCAGCCTCCAGAGCATCGGCCATATGCCTTAGTGATTGGCCTGCTTTCACCATGGGAGTCAATACACAACTCAGACTCTCGGCCAGATCCAGAGCTTGCTGACGACGCACTGCATTGGCCTTGTCCTGACCTTGCCTGATGTCACCCAGCTTTACGCCTCAGGACTTGGCCACTTACAGGTAAGCCTTAGTTCGTTGGCTGATACGCCGACGCTCGAACTGAGCAAACGCAGCCATCTGGTGAATAAACAGCTTGCTTTTTGGAGTGGTTGAATTCACATCAGGAAATTCAGCGAACAGCAGGCCGCCGAAGCCAGCGGAGCCAGCAATCTAAAGCTTGCCGTTGGCATTGATGAACTCCATCAACCGGTTGACCGCGCCCAAGAACAGGGCCTTTAGAGCATAAACAGGCTTGGGAGCGGTCTTTATTTAGCGTCGCAATTTGTCCAGCCCCTCGGCTTTGCTGAGCTGGATTATTTAGCAAGGGATCAGCGTCTTCGCCTTGCGACCACTTCGGGACATTGCGAAAGCGTGACTACCTTGCTTCTAGACCACCTTGTACAACTCATCCACGACGTAGGTCTCTGGACGCCAGTTAGTTGGAATTTGCGGCTTGGACATGTGATCAGGGTGGCAACGCCTTCACCTCTGGCTACCCTGTAGGCAGCAGTAGCCCCACAAAGCAAAAAGGATATATGGCCAAACATTTGACCACATATCCCTCTAATGGCATTTGTGTAACTCAGCAGCCCATAAACCGCTGGAACTGACAGCACCTGTCAACCGCCGTATTGCCATCCGGTGGTACTCAGTTCAAGCGCATCACCGTCACGGTGAAGAATTGCAGATTTCACCTCACCGATGAACACGGTGTGATCTCCGTGGGCGAGCTCACCGACCAGTTCGCACTCAACCCCGCCAAGTGCGTCCTTCAGGATCGGCAGGCCAAGGCATCCAAGCTCGAAGGGAGCAGCCTCAAAACGGCCTCCCACAGCGGACTGGGGCTTGAAGAATGTCGCAGCCAGATTCTTCTGGTCGGCGGCGAGCACATTCAGGGAAAAACGACCGGTGCGCTTGATCATGCCGTTGCTTGTGCTGTCGGCACGCACTCCCATCACCACAAGAGGCGGCTCGAATGATCCCTGGGTGACCCAGCTGGCCGTGAATCCGTTCACTTCATCACCTTCGGCGACCCCGCAGATGAACAATCCATGGGGAATTTTCCGCAACAGCGTCTTCTTGGCGTCCAGATCAAGCGACATGGCGGTTCGAGTTCTCGGTTGCAGCAGGATAGGCAGAACCGTGACAGCAGAACGTGTCAGGGCTGCGGACACGAGAACAACATTGCTAGTTTTCGACGGCTTCTGAGCAGGACCCCTGAACAGGCCCTCCACCCTGATCGTGTTTGCAACGGTGGCCGGAAGCGGAGTGTTAGGCCTTTTGATCTACGCAGGCTTCTTCTACACCAATCTGCATCGAACCAGTTCCAGGGTGGAGCCTCAGGAGCTGAGACCCACCTTCCCCACAAAAGCGAAAGCTGAACAGGAAGCCGAACGCTGGGTTGAGGACGGTGGCAGCTACGCCGTCATCACCACGCAAAGGGTTCGCAGAACAGTTCCGCTCAGCCGTCAGGAACGTCGCAAACTCGAGCTCTTGGCTGATGAAAAGCGCAGAGCCAGGATTGAGGCCGAGTACGAAGCCTGTCTTGACAAGGCGGCTACAAATCTCGCCAAGGAGCTCTGTTCCTTTCAGCAGATTCCCTCCAGGGGGGATTCGACTGCAGCGGGTGACGATGAGACCAGCGATCTTCCCACCACCAAAGTGATTGAAGAGGTTCAGAGCCAGACCCGTTTACACCCTCGACGGGCCTGCAACCCTGTGAGCTCTTATCGACGCTTCAACTGCATTGAATTCGATGTTGAAAGGGATGAGGAGATCAACGCTGAGCAACAGAATTCCCTTGAAATCAGTGCTTATCTGCAGTTTCGTTACTGATGCTTCGACGGCGCGGCCCATAGTGCCTCCAGAGAGAAGGTTGCAGCAGCAGAATGACCACAGCGAGCAGGTGATGGCGCACAGCGAAGACCAGGGATGTAAGGGTCAGCTGATCAGCCAGCAGTCGCAGCTCCGTTCGGAGATCGCTCAGGGCAAGAAGCAGTAACAACAGTGGAATCCAGCGCTGAGAGCGCACTGGTGCTGTCGCTGCAGGTTCAGGCACTGGCAGCTGCACCGGACCGGGATGGCCAGATGCTCAGAAGAGAGGGGGCCAGGGCAATGCTGGACCAGCTGCCGATAATCACACCAAGGGCAAGAGCGATGGCGAACCAGTACAGCGTTGAGCCACCGAACAGGATGAGAGCGATCAGGGGCAGAAGCGTGGTCCCACTGGTGTAGATGGTTCTTGTCAGTGTGGCGGAGACGGCACGGTCAACCTGCGTGGACAGTGGGAGGTCGCCATCCATGCGCTGACGCTCGCGGATCCTGTCGAAAACAACAACGGTGTCGTTCACCGAATATCCGGCGATGGTCAGCAGGGCAACAGCGAACAGACTGTCAACTTCAAGGCCTGTGGCGAGTCCCAGCCAGGCAAAAACACCGCACACGATCACGATGTCGTGAGCCAGTGCCACCAGAGCCAGAAAGGCGTAACGAGGGTCGTAGCGAACGGTGATGTAGAGAGCGATCCCCGTGAAAGCCACAAGCAGTGAAATCAGACTGCTGCGCAGCAGCTGTCCGCCCAGGCTGGGACCGATGGTGTCAACGGCCTGCCCACCAGGCTCAAAAGGTCCGGCGACCGGCTCAAGCGCTTCGATCACAGCCTGACCCTGGGCAGCGGTGAGGGCTGGCATGCGCAGCACGATCGACTGTCCCCCATCGAGCAGCTGAACACGGGCATTTTCCAGCTTGGGCAGTGCTTTTCCCTCCTGATTCGGAAGCTCGATCTGCTGAAGCTGAGACTCGACAGTGACGGTGCTGAGCGAATCACAGGCATCAGCGCAGCTGCGCTCCAGCTGGATCTGGGTTCCTCCGGTGAAATCAAGACCTGGTCTCAAAGGAAGACCGATCTGAGGATCAGTCCAGCTGCGCACGATCCCGATCAGGCTCAGGACCAAACAGACAGCGGACACGACCCAGACCTGGCGTCGACGACTGGTCAGGGGAAAGCGCAGAGGTCGCTCATCGGTTGCTGGTGAGGTGGTGACCATGGCTCAGGACGCTGTCGAGGGAAGTTGACTTGCGGGCAGGAAGTTCGTCGGACGCCGCAAGCCCTGATAGCTCATCAGGAAGCGCAGCAGCGTGCGCGTGCAGGTCAGGGCCGTGAACAGACTCAGCAGAACTCCGATTCCGAGCGTTGCCGCGAAGCCTTTCACCAGGCCGGTGCCGAGAAAGAAGAGGGCTGCACAACTGATCAATGTGGTGAGGTGACCGTCAACGATCGAGGAGAACGCCTCGGAGAATCCCGTTTCAATCGAGCGGATCAGAGTGTTGCCGCGCCGGAGTTCGTCCTTGATGCGCTCGAAGATCAGCACATTGGCATCCACAGCCATGCCGATGCTCAGAATGAATCCGGCGATGCCCGGCAGCGTGAGGGTCACGGGAATCAGCGCATAAACAGCAAGGTTGAAGAGGGCATAGAGGCTGAGAGCGATCACCGCCACAGCACCTGCGAGCCGGTAGATGAGCAACATGAAGATGCCGACGAGCACAAGACCTGAAAGGGCGGCGATCAGGCTGCGGCGGACATTCTCCGCTCCGAGAGACGGTCCGATGGTGCGCACCTCCAGGATTTCAACGGGCAGAGGCAATGAACCTCCACGCAGCTGCACCTCGAGGTCACGGGCATCCTCGGCAGTGAAGTTACCCGAGATTGACGCGGTGCCCCCTGAAATGCCAGCAGCTTTGTACTGGGGCCCAACACTGGCTTCGCTGATGAGCTCACCATCGAGAACGATGCCGAGCAGACGCCCGGTGCCGGCGATCGACTGGGTGAGTTCAGCGAATTTTTCGCCGCCCTCTGCATTGAAATTCAGGGTCACCTCCCAGCCAGAGCCGTTCTGTTGTTGCTGACGACCAGCACTGATCAGTTGCTTGCCAGTGAAGGCTGTTGGCTCGAATCGATTCAGAATTTCCTGATTGGTGCGCGCCAGCAGCTGCTGGAGTTGCTCCGTCTCCGAGGTGGCCGTTCCATCGAGACCGAGTTCCTGCTGGCGTCTCGCAAGTTCTTCCTGCTCCTCGGCATCAAGCTCGGTTGCCTCATCCTCAGTACGCGTGGCCAGCACACTGAGCAGCTGGGCTCTCAGCTGACGCAGGTTCTGGACTTCCTCCTGTGTTTCTGCCTGCTGAGCCCTGAACTCAAGCAATGCGGTACTGCCCAGAACATCAGCAGCGCGGGTCGGATCGGTGACGCCGGGAAGCTGAAGCACCAGCTGGTCATCACCCACGGTCTGCAGAGTGGATTCAGCCACACCCAGACCGTTCACCCGACGATCAAGAACCGCTTTGACCGCCTCCATCTGCTCTGCGCCGATGATGGTGATCTCTCCGGCAGGCTGAACCTCAAGTGTGAGCTGGCTGCCCCCACGCAGATCAAGTCCGAGCTGCAGCGGGAAGCTGGACAGAACTGACGCCGCCGCGATGGCTAGCGCAAGGATGAGGGCGAACCAGCCCTGTTGACGGGCCATCAATCAGAGCCCCTGGCGAACGATGGTCTGTGCCGCTTCGACAATCTGATGCGGCTGAATGATGGTCAGATTCTCGAGATTGCCGTTGTAAGGAGTGGGGATGTCCTGACTGGACAGCCGGATCGGCCGGGCATCGAGCTCATCGAAACAATGCTCGGTGATCAGAGCGATCAGCTCGGCGCCGATGCCACCGGTCTTCATGCACTCTTCCACCACGATCACCTTGTGGGTCTTGCGGATCGAGCGGGCGATCGTCTCCATATCAAAGGGCTTGAGGCTGATCAGATCGATCAGTTCAGCGTTGATGCCATCGGCCTCGAGCTGCTCCACGGCCTTGAGGCAGTGATGACGCATGCGTGAGTAGGTCAGGATCGTGATGTCACCGCCCTCCTTGACCAGATCCGCCTGATCGAGGGCACAGGTGTAGTCGCCGTCCGGCAGCTCCTCCGTGAGGTTGTACAGCAGCACGTGCTCGAAGAACAGAACGGGATTGTTGTCGCGGATGGCGGCCTTCATCAGGCCCTTCGCGTTGGTCGGCGTGCTGCAGGCCACGATCTTGATGCCGGGCACGGCATGGAAATAGGCCTCGAGCCGCTGACTGTGCTCGGCGCCCAGTTGTCGCCCGACACCTCCCGGTCCCCGCACAACCGTGGGGATGGTGAAGTTGCCACCGCTGGTGTAGCGCAGCATCCCCATGTTGTTGGAGATCTGATTGAAGGCCAGCAGCAGGAATCCCATGTTCATCCCCTCCACGATCGGCCTCAGGCCTGTCATCGCCGCACCCACGGCCATGCCTGTGAAGCTGTTCTCGGCAATCGGGGTGTCGAGAACCCGTAATTCGCCGTATTTCTCGTAGAGATCCTTGGTGACTTTGTAGGAGCCGCCGTAATGGCCGACGTCCTCTCCCATCACACAGACATGGGGATCACGGGCCATTTCCTCATCGATGGCTTCGCGAAGTGCGTTGAAGAGAAGCGTCCCTGCCACGGCGTTGCTGCAATCCCGGCCATGCCGGCGTCAGCGGCCAAGCTATCTCAGTCCAGGTGTGTTCAGCCCCCGGCAGCGAAGGTCGCCAGCAGCAGAACAGAGAGAAGCAGCCCAGGTGAAAGCAGCAGCACCAGCTGACCGAGATCGTGGAGGGTCATTTAGCCAGAAGCTCTCAGCTGAGGCTAGGCAGCGTCCAGCTTGTCTTTCATGAAAAGACTGCGAAGAAACACCAGGAACAAGCCAATCCCGATGAAGGCAAAGCTGAATGTGGCCAGAAAGCACATGCCGATGAACAGCGTTTTCATGGCAGACGCGATGTTCTGGGCAGTGGTGCTGCTGAAATTCGAAGAGTGCGTCGAGAGATAGATCACGACTTTTTTGCTCAAGCCGAAACTCAGCCAGGCCAGAACCAAACTGGTGATGGATCCGGAAAGGAAACTGAGCGGTCCTTTGCGGGGTTTGGCTGTGGCTGCGTTGCTGTCACTCATGCCGCCAGCTTGACGCCGAAGGGGAGCAGGGAACAACTCCAGGATTGCAGGCCCTCCGCCTCGAACTGCGCAGCAGCATGCAGGCGGGCTTGTTCAGCAGTGTTGAAATCTGGAAACAGAGCAAAACAGCTCGGGCCGGAACCACTCATGGCCACTCGCAACTGACCTGGCAATGCCTCCAGTAGCGACAGCGCGGTTCGGACCGAGGGCGTCTGCGGAGCCACCACGGCCTGGAGGTCGTTGCGCAGGGGCGGAGGCGACTCGATTCGCAGGGGGCTCAGCCAGGCAGCAGAGCGAAGCGCCTCTCGACGTTGCTCAAAGACTGACTCCCCCTCGAGGTAGTGATGAAAACGTTCTCGCCTGCATTCGCCATAGGCCCAGGGCGTCGACACGCTGATGGATGGATCCTTTACCAGCAGCACGCCCAGCGGCGCGGTCGCTTCAGGCAGAACCTCAAGTCGTTCTCCACGTCCGAAACAGAGCTGGGTGCCGCCGGAAATGCAGAACGGCATGTCGGATCCGAGATCAGCCGCCAGCGTCTCGAGCTGAGAGGCACCGAGGCCAAGACCCCAGAGCGTGTTGAGGCCAACCAGTGCTGCTGCCCCATCACTGGAGCCTCCGGCAAGACCGGCGCCGATGGGAATGCGCTTGCGCAAATGCATCCGTGCCCCCAACTCCCCGAATCCGGATCGATCACGCAGCAGCCTGGCCGCCCGCATGATCAGATTGTCGTCTCCGCAACTCAGCCCTGGTTGATCACAGCTGAGGGAAAGCGTTCCGTCGGCGGTGTTCTCGCACTCAAACTCATCGGCGAGATCAATGCTCTGCATCACCATGGCGAGTTCGTGGAACCCGTCGTCCCGCAGGCCCAGCACTTCGAGATGAAGATTGATCTTGGCCGGAGCTTTGACGCAGACCGGAGTCATGAACAGGACATCACGAAGTCGGTCGGACTCCGACCCAACCATGGAGGTTAAACCACAGCCATGGCCCGGTCCTGACAAGGGATCGAAAGACACCGACCCGGCCCAAGCGGCTCACTTGAACGGTTCCACTGCTTTCAGGCCCCTGGCCAATGCCACCCAGTTCTCCGGTGCCACCTCCTGAGGCCTTTGCTGCAGATCAATGCCCGCCTGCTGTGCCAGCTCCTGGAGCTGATCAGGTGATCTGACACCGGCGAGGGTGTTGCGCAGCATCTTGCGTCGGCCCAGAAACGCCTGTTTGAGCAAGCGTTCGACCCCACGGCAGAGCTCGGGATCTGGGCG
Organism: Synechococcus sp. MIT S9509; assembly: GCF_047303035.1. Lineage (NCBI taxonomy): Bacteria > Bacillati > Cyanobacteriota > Cyanophyceae > Synechococcales > Synechococcaceae > Synechococcus > Synechococcus sp. MIT S9509. The sequence goes on from NZ_CP138940.1 coordinate 926,701, forward strand.
CTGATCAGCCGGCAGTGGATCCAGTCTGATCACCTCCGACTGAACCTTCGGAGGAGGCTGAAAACAACGCGGCGGCACAGGGCAGACGCTCTGACAACGGGCCAGAAGCTGCAATCGCACACTCAGGGCACTGAAACTGCTGTGTCCCGGTCGAGCGCGGATACGTTCAGCCACCTCTTTCTGCACCAGCAGGATGAGCCTCTCGTAGGGCGGATCTACAGGCCGATCAAGACGACCGATCAGTCGGTCGAGCAAGGGGCCGGTGATGTTGTACGGAATGTTCGCGACCACCTTTGAGGCCGGAGAGCCACCTGGAAGTGTCAGGGGAACGCTGAGAACATCGCCTTCGCAGAGAGAAAACCGTGGCTGAGCTGCGTATCGCTCCTTGAGACCTGACACCAGATCGCGGTCCAGCTCGATCGCGTGCACCAACGCGGCAGGGCTGCTGAGCAGTCGTTCGGTCAGAGCACCACGTCCTGGTCCCACCTCGAGAACACGGTCTCCCTCCACCAGCGCCGCCGACTCAAGAATCCGGTCAAGAACCCTTTCATCCCTCAGCCAGTGCTGACCGAAGCGTTTGCGGGCCGTATGTCCTGCGAAGCTCATCTCATGCGGGCCATGGGTTCACTGTGCACCAGCGAAGAACGTGAGCAACGCGATGATGCCGTTGTGAAGGCCTGGGGCGGTTGATGGACAAACCTGCCCTGCTGATCTGCATCGCCGGCCCTTCCGCGGCGGGCAAGACCTACTTCAGCGAGGAACTGAAGACGTTGTTGGCTCAAGCCAAAATCTCCGCAGTGGTGATCGCCTCCGATGACTATTACCGGGAGCACTGGAGACCCGATTCGATCTACGGGTTCGACACCGTCGATGCCATCGACAGGGATGCACTGATCGAAGACGTGCAGGCTCTGCTCGAAGGCCGTCTGCAGCTCCGGCGCCGTTACGACATGGGCACGAGGGACGTCAGCTGGGAGTCGTTCAACGGGACCTGTGATGTTGTGCTGCTGGAGGGAGCATTCGGGCCACAACTGCTGATGACTCATCTCCGCCTCGATCTTCTGATCTATGTGAGCGCGTCCCTGCCAATCAGAATTATTCGCCGCCTGCGCCGAGATGTGCATGAACGCCAGCGAACGATCCTGTCGGTTCTGCGTCAGACGGTGATGCAGATGCTTCCGGGGGAGCGGCGATTCATCCATCCACTGAGACATTCAGCCGATCTGGTCATCCGCGAAATTCCAAAGGGTCTTGGGCTGGCTGTGAAAGCGATTGACGAGCTGATCAAGACATCCGGAGCTCAGGCACCCTGATCCAGCGGACAGGTCTGAAACTTGGTGGCAGCGGAACCAGCGCGAGCACCACCTCCAGATGCCCCTCTTCACACCAGGGGTTACTCGCCTGCCAGCAGGCCATGGTTCTGGCCAGGCGTTGGCGTTTGGTCGAGGCAAAAGCCTTCAAACCCCAGCCATCAGGACCGCAACGACTCCTGGCCTTGACCTCCACCATCAGCAGACGAGGACCGGAACGCCCCGATTTGATCATCATCAGATCCAGTTCCCCGTATCGACAGGTCCAGCGCTGATCAAGGCAGCGCCAGCCGCGGCTCTTCAACAGCTTCAGAACGCGGCGCTCCGCCCAGCGACCGGGATCGCTCTTCGCATCAACGGCACACACGATCCGCTCCCTGGATCCAGAGAGCATTCCCCCTGTCCCGCGAATCAGGCCCCCTAGGCTTGACACACGCTTTCCATCCGCTGATGCAACGACATCTGCTGGCCTCCCTGCTTGCTCTGCTCCTGACGATCGGTCTGCCTGCCCAGCCGGTGCAGGCAGCGATGGATTACGCCAAGCAGGTGTTGATCGGTGCAGATTTCTCCAACCGTGAAATGCAGGGGGTGACGTTCAATCTCACGAACCTTCGTGAAGCTGATCTGTCCGGCAGCGACCTGCAAGGCGCAAGTCTCTATGGAGCCAAGCTTCAGGACGCCAACCTGACAGGAACCAATCTGCGTGATGCCACGTTGGATTCGGCGGTACTTGATGGCACGAATCTCACAGATGCCGTCCTGGAGGATGCTTTCGCCTTCAACACCCGTTTCATCAATGTGACCATCACCGGCGCCGATTTCACCAATGTGCCCTTCCGGGGCGACGCACTCAAAACACTCTGTGCCGCCGCTGACGGCACCAATCCGGTGACCGGCCGCGAAACTCGCGACACTCTCGGCTGCTCATGAGCTTCGATCCCCGCAGTCTGGAACGTCTCAAGCAACTTGGACGACAGCTTCCTGAGGCCATCCCCGCACCGGAAACCGAGACCAAAACCTCTGCACAGACCAGCCGACCTCGCCACAAAGTCGAGACCGAGCAGGATCCCAAAGCTCTGTTCCATGAATTGATGCAGGTGAGCCCTGACGGCACCGTGCCTGAACATCTGATGGCGAGATTGCGTGATGCGGAAGAGCGCGTCGAAAATGAGCGACGCCAAAAGCTGAATTCCCCACCCACATCGGTCACGGATTCACCTGTGTCGACCAAAGCCTTGCAGCCTCACTCGAAGGGCAAGGGCAAGAACACCCGTCCTCAACGCCCTGACGTGACGCCCGGCAGCGAAGAGGACAGTCTTTATGTGGCCTTTGGGCAGATGTTTCTCGAGGAACAGGACGACGAGACGGCGTGAGGCCGCTTTGCCATGAATATCTCCCGATGCCGCATCATCGCGGTCGGAAAAGTGCGTAAGCGATGGGTTCAGGAAGGTGTGGAGCTTTATCTCAAACGCCTGCCCGGTCTTTGCATCACCGAAATCCGTGACAGCACACGCGACAGGGAGTCCGAGGCGATCCGTCAGGCTCTGCGTCCCGATGAATTGCCGGTGATGCTGATGGAACAGGGCACACCACTCTCCTCGGTCAAGTTCGCCGCTCGGCTGGAGGGATTTGGTTCAGAGCGCCTGGCCTTCGTGATCGGAGGTGCTGACGGGCTGACGGACTTCCTCAAATCATCAGCTCGATGGCAGTTGAGTCTCTCGCCGATGACCTTCCCCCATGAACTGGCCAGGCTCCTGCTCTTGGAACAGCTCTACAGGGCTCAGTCAATTTTGCAGGGAAGCCCTTACCACCGGGCGTGAAACTCCCCTCTCCGACTTGCGTTGAACATCGTGTTCAACAGCTCTGGTTACCTGACTGGGACCGGCGGAACACCTGACACATCTGCGCCAACAGCACACCTGCCATAAGCGTCACCCCCAGCCAAAGCAAGGTCTGCAAGCCCGTGAATGCCATCGATCTGGTTCCCATCGAGCAGATCACAAAACCAAGACCATTGAGAGTGGTGAATGTCGCCCAGCAACGCCTCTGCAACTCAGCCGGAACCAGGTCAGGCAGACGGTCGAGCGTCAGAGATGACGTCATGATCGACCACCAGCCGATGAAGAAAGCAGACAACAGGAGCAGCTGGGGCGAGCGCGCCAACGCGTAGACCCAGGCCCCCAAACCGCCAACCGCGGCCACCGCAGGGAGCAAAAGTGCCGTCGGCAAGGCCCTGGGCAACCCAAGCAACACCAGTGACCCCATCAGGCCACCAAGCCCCATCGCGGAGAAGGAGGCACTGCTCATCGAGCCATCCAGACCAATGCGATTCGAAGCCACGATCGGTTCGTACAACGCCATCGGCACCTGGGCCGCTCCCGCGAGAGCAAACGCGAGAGTGAGGGCAATCAACGGAAACCAGCAGATTGCGGTCACACCGCTGTCGTGCATTGCCACCTGCTGTTCACTTTCTCGCTGTTCATCTCGAGGCTGTTCATCTCGAAGCTGTTGATCTCCAGGCTTTCCAACGTCGCGCCAACGGCGGTGCCCCCGATTGAATAACCACAGTGTCGGCAGGGCCAGAACAGTGGCGAAGCAGGCCACCACCAACCAGGCAGCCGCAGCCGAATCCGGAGCCAGCCAGGCCACCGCGCTGGCTCCCAGCAGAGCCACCAGTGCACCTCCTCCCATCACCGTGGCAACCGCCTGGCGTTGATGTCGAGATGGAACGCCCGCGAGAGCCAGACCCGGCACACCACTCATCAGATGGCCGGCGCTCCATCCGGCCAACACCCGTAACCCACCCTCACCGAGCTGGCCGCTCTGAACAGCTCCAAACCAGAGGCAAAGCACTCCCACCACCAATGCCAGCCGCAGGCTGCGTAGCAGCTGGGCCTTGCCCTTCAGTTGCGCCTGATGCACGCAGCCCAACAGGTAACCCACCATGTTGAGAGCGGCGAGTTCACCAAGATCAGCCTGAGAAACCCATTCCTGCACAACCATTTCCCGGCCGATCACTCCGAAGTCGGATCGGATCAGTCCCAGGCCGATACCGAGGCCGCAGGCCCCCGCCAGCACCCTGAGCCGATGAGGCTCCCGTCGCTGAAATGGCACTGGTGAAGCTTCAGAAGCGGGCGGCATCACCACTGATCAGGCCGGCCAAGTCGTGAGGGTCACCGGCTCGAACTTCGCCACACTCAACGTCCAGGCACGGCTGCACAGCGCTCTCAAGCCGGTTTGAAATGCAGCGGTGTCACCAGTGTTGAGCCAGGCTGCTTTGAGAACAGGCAGCGCCTCAGGAAGACTCTCCATCGGCACTTCCACCAGCAGCAGGCTCTCCACGCCACAAGCCCGACGCAACGGCCCCTCGTCACTGCGCTGCCACAGGCGCAGCAACAATTCCAGTGCCAGGGAATGGGCCGCCTGCGTGGGCTCCTCTGCAGCGGCGGCTTCTGCACTCAGGGAGCGGCCGGCCAGCGGAAGAGCCCTACTGCCCTCCTGCTCGATCAGGGCGAGGGCAACCAGATAAGGAGCAGCAGCCATCACAACAACCTCAGTGAGCGCATCACCCCCGGTCGGGACCGCAGTGGCGCCGAACATGAATCATGGCTGAACTGGATTCGCGCAGACAACCTGCCGACCATGACAGCACCGTCTCAGGAGCCGAGGACCATCCTCTGCTTCGGCGACTCCAACACCTGGGGATTCAACCCCGACGGTGGTGGACGACTGCCCCACGACACTCGTTGGCCGAATCAGCTGGAACAGCAGCTGAACCAGCGTGCGGCCCGCCGTGCCTGGCGCACGATTGAGGATGGCCTCAATTCCCGCACATGGCTGCTCGACGATCCCATCGGGGCAGCAAGGTATGGCGCGCAGTACAGCTGCAGCGGCCGCTCAGGCCTGATGACGTCCCTGCACAGCCACAAACCCATCGACATGGTGATCCTGGCGCTGGGCTGCAACGACTGCAAGGACTATCTCAACCTGTCCGCAGAACAGATTGCAGACGGCGCCCGCATCCTGATTCAAGACATCCACAGCGCCCTCAGCTGTGGACCACGCGAGCAGCCCGACCGGCCCCCCGCCATCGTGCTGATGACACCGCCGCTGGTGATGATCACGGCACAGTCGCTGACCTGGGGATTCTCTGGCGCCGACTCCAAATCCCAGGCCTTGGGCAAGCGCTATCTCCAGCTCGCCGATGAACTGGAGGTGCTCGCTTTCGACCTGCAGACCGCGGCCAGCGTCTCGTCGCTGGATGGGATCCATTTCGACAGCCATGCCCAGTCCGCGATCGCTTCTGGCCTGGCGGACCTGATCAGCCGCGAGCTCGAGCCGGGGCGCAGACGGTCACCGTTGTAGAACATCTGTACTATTCTGTGGATTCCGGTCCGTGGAGCCTGTTGCCGTGGAGATCGATCGTTCCTTTCTCCAGCCACCGCAGCCCCTGCGCACTCAGCGCACAGCCCAGCATCTGCCACTGGCCGAAGAGCGGGTGGCAGCGGGATTTCCCTCCCCGGCAGATGACTATGTGGACGTCGGGATCGACCTCAACGACCAGCTGATCCGTCATCCCACCAGCACCTTCTTTCTGCGTGTCAGCGGAGACTCCATGACCGGTGCCGGCATTCATGACGGCGATCTGCTGGTTGTGGACCGCAGCCTTGACCCCCGCCCCGGACGAGTGGTGGTGGCGGTTCTCGACGGCGGCTTCACCCTCAAGCGCCTGATGCGCCATCAGGGACGGCTGCGTCTGGAAGCGGCCAACCCCAGCTATCCAGCCCTCGATCTGCAGTCCTGCAAGGACGTGCAGATCTGGGGGGTCGCCATCCATGTGATTCACCCCCTCTGAACGCCATGGCTCAGGTCACCGCCCTCATCGACGCCAACAACTTCTATGCCTCCTGTGAACAAAGTCTCGATCCATCCCTGATCGGACGCCCCGTGGTGGTTCTCTCCAACAACGACGGCTGCATCGTGGCCCGCAGCGCCGAGGCCCGTGCCCTCGGCATTGCGATGGGCACGCCATATTTCAAGGCCAGGCAGACGCTGGAACGCTGCGGCGTGGTGGTGCGCAGTTCCAATTACGCCCTCTACGCCGACATGAGCCAGCGTCTGATGAGCCTCCTCGAAAGCCAGGTGGAGGAGCTGGAGGTGTATTCGATCGATGAAGCCTTCGCTCGCATCAGTCGTCCGGTGGCGGCGGATCTGCTTCCCTGGGGCCGGCGACTGCGTGCTCTGGTCCGCCGCAATCTGGGGCTGCCGATCGCCATCGGGCTGGGTGCCAGCAAATGCCAGGCGAAGCTGGCGAACCGTCTGGCCAAGGTGGAGGCAACCCATGCGGGGCTCTTCGACCTCGGGCACTGCAACCATCGGGACCGCTGGCTGGAGACGGTCGCCATCGAAGACGTGTGGGGGATCGGTCGCAAACTGGCTCACTGGTGCCGGCTTCGTGGTGTGTGCAACGCCAGGGAACTGCGAGATATGGCCAGCGGCCCACTACAGGCCAAGGCGGGGGTGATCGGTCTGCGCCTGCAGAGAGAACTGCAGGGTCATGCCTGTCTTTCCCTCGATCTGGCACCGTCCCCGAAGCAGGAAACCTGTGTCAGCAGAAGCTTCAGTCGACCGATCACCTCCCTGACGGAGCTGCGTGAAGCCGTGGCGACCTATGTGGTGCGCGCTTCCGAAAAACTGCGCAAACAGCATCAACGAGCCGCCTCTCTGAGCGTGTACACCCGCACAAGTCCGTTCGTTCCCGCCTTCTACAGCCGCAGCGCCAGCACTCAACTGGACCTGCCCAGCAACGACACCCAGACACTGCTGAATGCAGCGCTGCCGCTGGTAGAGCGGATCTTCCAGCCTAACCGTCAGCTCGCCAAGGCCGGCGTGCTGATGGAGCATCTGCAGGACACGGAACAGCTGCAGCACCACCTGCTGGTGCCTTGCAGTGCAGCACACCTGCAAAGGCGGGACACACTGATGGACACCATCGATGGCCTCAACCGCCGCTATGGACGAGGCACCGTGCAGTGGGCCGCCTGCGGCCTGCATTCCGGCTGGTCCATGCGACGGGAACGCCTGGGCCGTGCAGCCACCACGCGACTGAGCGATGTGCCCGTTGTTCAGGCCTGAACAAGCCGGCACAGGGTTCTGTGAAAAAATCTGCGGTCTATCGACGGAAGGGTTGTGTTGCGGCGAATCCCGATCATGGCCGCGGGACTTGTCCTGCTGGGGGACGAAGCGACGCTCGCCGAGCAGGTGACGCTCAAGCTGAGCAATGGAGACACCCTGCACGGCAAGCTCCTCCCATCAGAAAGCACAGACACCACAACGGTGCTGCTGCACCCGGTGCTGGGACGGCTGAACATCCCGAAAACGGCGCTGATGCCGGAACCCAAGCCGAAGCCATGGAAGCTGAGTCTCTCCGCTGGGGTGACGGGATCTAACACCGACAACGACCTCTCCGCCGGAGGAACGGTTCAGATCGACAGCAGCTACACGGAAGGGGCCGACAAAGTGGTGCTCAAGGGTCGCGCGCAATACGAGGTCTCAAGAGATGAGGGGGAAAGCGGCAACACAACAGACACGAATGAGGGCGATGGCGAACTGCGCTATACACGCAGTCTGAACAGTCGATTGAATGCCTACGCGGCGGCAAACTTCAATTACGACGCACTGAACACCACAGGGACTGACCTTTTCGTGAGTTCGATCGGCATTGGATATGACCTGATCAAAGACAAAAACAAACGCCTGACAGTGTCGATCGGGCCGTCGATCCAGAAGATCTGGGGAGGCGATGGATGCAATGCGGACCCGGTCTGCGGCCAGACATTCGCCGCATCATCGGCCAGGGCGGAACTGGAATGGAAAACCAGTTCATCCTCCAGCATCACGGTGACGAACACCTATACAGGTGCCTACGTGAACGGAATCTCAACCAACAACATCTTTTCGATAGCGTTGAAGATCTTTCCACTGAACAATCAACGACTGTTCACATCATTGAACGGCCAGACGATCTACAGCGAACTACGCAGCCCGAAAGTCAATAACAGCATCTCGATGCAGGTTGGCGTGAAGCTGGATTGAAACCATCACGGCCAGATGGTTTTGCATTGCGGATCTCTAGACAATGCGGCGGATTTTGCGCGCTGCGTTTCCTCTGGATCGAGATAATGCGCTGAAAGCAACAGCATGAGACGCTTCAAAGCCTTCCTGCCCTGATCAGGGGTGAGCCATCCCATTCCGTAATAGGTGCAGGTGGCATTCAGCCATCCCTTGGCTTCACCCTGCAATCTGATCTCAAGATCATCCATCGCCGGAATGGCCATCACCGGGACAGCCAGAAGACAGGAAGAAAGAGCCAGAGCGCTGCAGTAACGATGCACTGAAGAACAACATCTCAGGCCATGTTGCAGCAACTCCTGTCGGACAGACAGAACAGACTTACAGACCGGCGCAGTAAATACGGAGTTCTGGAACTGCAGAACTGTCAAGCGGTGAGCTGAAGGGATTGTTCAGCCAGAGCGCGGAAAATCTCCTGTTTCTTGCATTCAAGAAAGTCCTGCTCGCTGGGATCGCCGCCCGGCCAGTTACGCAAGGCATCGCAGGTTGTCTTGTATTCCAGCCGTAGAGCGTTCAAGTCGTACGAAAAAGTGGCGACAGGCTCGTTCATGGAAACGCGGGAAACTAAGGAAATTATTACAAATTTTCTTTTAGCCTTGACGTAGCGGCGGCGACAGTATCCACGCTTCAAGAAGCGCATAGGCCATTGCCGACCAATTCGCGAGCGAGGGGCTGTGCGGATACCTCCATCACAGAGAGAGACCTGGTTTCGCGATTGTTGTGAAGCTCTGATCAACTTGTTCTGATGACTTACGAAATTCGCAACTGGGCCACGATCGCTGCCGCCATGGAAAAGCAAGGTGCCACAGACAGCCAGATGTACCGACGCGCAAAGGCCATGGCCAACGGAAACATTGATCCAATGCCTACGAGCTATCCAGCAGCTCCCTACAGCATTTCAGTGGCCTGAATCATTCAAGTATTGGACAATCGCTGGGGAGTCTCTGTTGATGAGACTCTCTTTTTTATGTTGATCGAAACAACACGAAGTCCCGCACAAGAGTGGCGCGATGATCGCCTGGAAAAGATCCGTTGATGCAAACCATATGGATCCAAACGACAGCATCAATTCTCCAGGCAGGGATTGGCCTGATCTTCCGCGGAACAGTCTTGAACACGGCCTTGAAACTCATGCTCCGTTGAAGTGCACGAAAGGGTCAACCTGGGTTAAACCTGAAAAAGCCGCTTTGGATGCCATGACGTCCATCGACAAGAACGCCACGCAACAGAAGAAGTCCGAGGATTCAAAACCGCAGACCCTGCTGGCACGACCTGTTTACCCAGGAACACGCGGAACACCCCACACCAACACCTGAAGCACAGACTCAGGATTACAAATCGCTTGCATCCAGAGGGCTGAAGACGACAGTCCTCCGGATGCAAGCAGGTCCCTTCTGGACTCGAAACCGCGGCGAGGTGAACAGACACCCAGCTGGTGCTTGCCTTTCAACGCTCTGCAAGATCAACCGAAGTCAGCAGGCAGACAGGATCAGGCTTTGATCAATCCATTGATCCAGAGCGATGGGTGGGTTGATTCAGTACAAAAAACTAGCTCGATCAACTGGTTAAAAAAAAGATCCATGATTGAACACGAAACTGCTCATAAAAATCAAAACAGGTCCTGAAGCGCAGTTGTTCAGGAACAGATCAAATGACACGACAGGCACTTTTGGCACAGCAGGGGACGGATCCACATCCTTAATGTTTGCTCAATATTTGACCAGCCATTTCTTGTGCTGACACCGAATTCGCCACTTGGGCCCAGGAAGACCACAGCTGACCCGATCAATCTCTACACCGAACGTCTGAATGGACGCATGGCCATGCTGGGGCTGGCGATCGGAATCACTGTGGAAGCAATCACAGGCAAAGGAATCCTCGACCAGGTGTTTGGCCTGTTTAGCTGATCAGAATGGGTTGAATCTCCGATGCTCTTGAACCATTGATGAGCTACGACTGAGAGGTCAGCACATTGACTATGACAAGACTCTTCAAAGAATCATCTGAAGGGCGTCATTCTGGATTCAAGTTTCATCTTCTCGAATGGCTTGAGATGTTCTGCATGCATATTCTGTTGACGTTGGCGTTATGGCCGCTGAAGTTGATCTACAAGCGTCCAAAACCTGATGAAACCTGGCCCGCCTGGCAAGCCAATCAAAAACTCTGCAGGATTGATCGACGTTACTGCTGAACCAAAACAACAGGAAACACAAAACTCCTGAGGGTCATCGCGATGCTGAAAAGGACTATCTGAACATCCTTCAAAGAGGACCCACTCAGACGGGAGATCAAGGAACAATTCAGCAGCCAGGCAAAGGGAAAAAACCGAGGCCGCCTATCTGCCCGGCAGCTTCAGGATCGCAGCAAACAACCGAATCCAACGGACCTGCATTGAGCGGGTTTTTACTTAAGCGGAGTCCCGCAAGCCAATGAAGCGCCGGCTCAGGATCTGTGGAATTGCTCCGAAGGAGTGGGAGCAACGATTCGGTTGCTTTGAACCGGTAAAAACGATGCAAAAAGAAGTGATCGGTGAGCCAGGCCAGATGACATGCACTTTTCAAATAGCTAGAAAGTAAAAATCAAACATTGACCTTGTGCAGGGCACTGATAAATGGACGAGGAGCTTGAGCACGGAAACCACTTCAAACGATACAAAAGCGGCTATTACTGGTTAGACAAGAGACGCATTGGAAGAATCGTTGTCTCCCAGAAAATGGTCCACAAGTACAACCTTTCAGCAAAGTTTATTGGAGACTTTTTTGACAAAAACATTTTTGAAGTTGACTTCAAACACGAATATATAGCAAGGTTCAGTCATATCATTCAACTAAACCATTCTTACGGCTATTCACAATCCAAGGGAAGCAGGGCAACCACTCAAACGCCTCACGGCAAGTGTTTTTCAAAAGAATTCGTAGCGTGGTTGAACAATTTTCCGCTTGACCTGTTGTATGAGGGTCACGAGAACGCGGAGGTATGGGCCTGGTGCCAGGAAAAGAACTGAGCACATCACCAGCCGGACTCCTGATGAAACGGGGCTTTGCTTGATTGTTGATCACCCCTCAGAAGCGCAGCTGCACTCCAAATCCTGCAGGCGCTCCATAGACGTTCCCATACCTCAGTCCATAGGCAGGAATCACGCGTGGATAGCGATTGATCTCTCGGTGATACGCACGTCGGGCACGCCGGTAGTCACGCGTGTCGCGGCGAATCTCACGGCGCAGCTGCCTCAGCTCATGCCGCCTTTGCTGCTCGTAATTCCGCGCTTCAGCGGCAGGAGCCATTGCGCATGTTGTGGCTCCGATCAATCCAGCGCAAAGCACTGCTGTGCTGACTTTTTGAGTCACTGTGTTGACCCTGTTGAACGTCGTCATGGCCTTAAGGAGTGAAGTTGTTTTTTTTGGGGTTGCTGCCCCCTCCGACTCCTTCAGGACAGCCCTTCTGGTGAAACCAACTACACAACTCCGATGCAGAACCCACGAAGTTCCGGTGAGCCTCCGGTGAATGGCAAAAACCCCGCACTTGGCGGGGAGTGATTGGTGTGAGTTGTTGAGTCAGGAGATCGATAGCGACTCCTAAACGCCCCCTGTTTTCCCTTTGGGGTTTTGTATACCTCTCAGCCTCGCTTTCATGGCTTCAGGCTTTCCGACGGAAATTTCAAATTAAAAGCTGATTTGGATTCCGAACCCAGGATGGCGATGGTTATATCCGTAGGCAGGAATCACTCTCGGGTAGCCGTACATCTCGCGGTTGTAAACCCTGCGGGCATGCCGCCAATCACGATTATATGCTCTCTGGTAATGATTAAATTCGCGAACATCATGGCGGAATTCACGATGAATTCTTCTTAGTTCGTGATTTCTATGATGATGATGGTGGTGGTGATGCTCCTTTGCGTCAGCAGCCGTTGGAGCAATAAACATTGCAGCGCCGATAACAGAAGCGGCAGCGATGGAAGACAAGAGTTTCATTTGATTGATTTAGGTAGTGGGGTCATCCCTCCTATATAGCCACCATCGCTGAACTGACTTACTTCCACCTCACCCAGAAGAGTGAACTCTTTTTGTCGGGGGATCCCCCGTTGAGGTGTTCAGCGCGTCCAAGGGCACTGGCTGGCGTACTTCCAAAAGATCTGCGCATGGCGGCTGGCGACCATCGCCTGCTGAACATTCATTCCGCCCACGAACAGCTCTCCGACGGTTCGGCCATAACGGTCGCTGGTGATTCGGCGAAGGCTGACAGGCTTGCCGACCACCATGGCTTGAAGGTGATCGCGGGCAGCCCTGGCCCGTTGCGGCTGAGCCCGATTCCCTCTCATTTCTGGGGTGTCGATGCAGGCCAGCCGGATCTTTTCACCGGTTGTGGTTCGGCAGGTGTCGCCGTCGTAGCAGCTGCGGATGGTGATGGTCTCCAGGGCAGCAGCAGGACTGCCAAGCACCAACAGCAGGGCAGCTGAGCCGATCGCAGCGGGGCGAAGTTTCATCTCTTCTGCCCCTTGTCTGCGCTTGGCACAGGGGTTCCACTATTGGATTTTTTGCCTGCAAGAGCAATGAGCGATTCGACCGATGCCAAGACCTCACGACAGGTGGAACGTAAGAGCACGCAATCGGAGGAGCCCATGACGGCCGATACTCCACCCCAGCAGATCACAGAAGCAGACTGACTTCTGGCCCCTGCTCCAACAGTCTCAACAATGACCTGGGTTGGTCCTTTGGTAGGCAGACCTTGTACGCCACGCCAATCGCCGCTCCGTTTGCACCGCCCTAGGTGCCCCAGGAGACAACAACCCGACACCTAGAGCCAATGGCCCCAGGGCGCCTCCAGCCAGAAGCTTCGACCCCTTTCTTTCCCTACAAGTGATGGTTGAAAATGCACAAACGAGCGATCTAGGCCGTCTTTCCATCTGGAAGGGCGGCCTTCCTGATGATGATCCATGGCTTGGGGATGTTTGATGACAAGCCAACAAAAAAGCCTCGTCGAAACGAGGCCTGCAACCTTGCCGGCTGAATCACCTGGCGTAGGACACTCCGCGATAAGCGAGTTGCGGGTGCAGATCTCTCGCTGCCTGCTGGCGACGAGCGTTGTAATGCTCGCGTCGGTAGGTGAGTTCGACACTCTGTTTTTGAACAGCAGTGTGATGAGGGATGTAGGAATGGCCTCGGTAGATGAGAGCTGTCATCGATGGTTCCTCGAAGCAAGTTCAGGTCCCCGTTCCTTGGCCTGAATCGAACTGCGCCTCTTTTGAAAAGAGGTGAACGTTGTTGGTAGCTGCCGCTACAGACTTCTTATAAGACAGTCATACCGGGATTGGTCGTTCATCTGGATACAAAAACAGCATTGTTCAGAACTGAACAGGTTGTTCGGCCATGACCATCAGATGTGGGGGTAGGCGTTCGCCAAGCCCCAGACGGCAAGGGCTGTAATGCAGGCAAAGGTCATGGCAGCCCAAGCTGCGGTGCTGGAACTGGAGCTTTTCGACAGTGGAAGCTGAATTTTTCGTGCCATCAAACAACGGAAAGGGCAACTTCTTGATGGCTTAATCACCCTGCCTGTGGCCACTGATATTTGTGAGCCCTAACCAAAAACGACTGCAATCTAGGCAACCGCAGGTTGCCGAAACTTGACCAGACCCCCTCTCTTGACAGACAAATTTCTCTGGACAAACAGCCTTCTCAGCTCAGACAGGGCAAACCAACTGCACTGCGTTGGATCTGGGTGAGAACAAGAGCACGAAGTCATCACCGTGGCCGTTAAGCCCGGTCTGCTCGCGCAGCAGATCAGTGCTGGCGAGAGCCAGGCCACAGGTTTCACAGAACAACACCGGAACAGTTGCGGCACTGCCCTGCATGGCCTGAAGGTCCAGTGCCTGTCGGACCGCACGCTGCGACCGTTCAAGACCGAGCCGCTCAACAAGAGCAGGCCAGAGGTCATTCACCGGTGCGCTGGCCTCGAAATCAACGGACGGGAAAGACATCAGACAGGCAGCTGTTCGATCGCCACCACAATCATCTGTGGTGAAACCTCAATCACCTCCAGGGGGTCCTGGTTGTCGAGATAGGCATCGAATGACGGAAAACGCTCGATCCGGGGAGCCGCCTCCTTCACTGCACAGGCCGCAATCCAGTCGTTGTCGTCAGGCTTGACGGTCACATAAGCCTGCAAAGCCTCCTCCAGGTCACCGCCATCGCCGATGCCCTCCCCATGCCAGAACGCTTCGAAGAATTCAGACATCGGACACGGGGAACGACCGTGTTGATCATGACTCCGAACTGAACCACTGCCCAGTGACTGGACACTCGAAAATGGGATCTGAGGGACACGCAGAACGATGCAGGATTCGCTGTTCAGGCTTGATGGTCAGGTGGCACTGGTCACGGGATGCCGGCGTGGCATTGGTCAGGCCATGGCGGATGCACTGGCCGCAGCAGGAGCCGACGTTGTTGGTATCAGCGCCTCACTCAACCCCGACAGCAGTGAGGTGGGGGAGGCGATTCGCCGGCGTGGCCGTCAATTTTCCGGTTTTGGCTGCGACCTCAGCGACCGCCATGCCGTCGACCTCGTATTGGACACAATCCTCAGCAGGCATCCGGTGATCGACGTGCTGGTGAACAACGCCGGCATCGTTCGCCGGTCTCCAGCGGAGGAACACAGCGATGAGCTCTGGGACAGTGTGCTGGAGGTCAACCTCAGCGCAGCGTTCAGAGTGAGTCGCAGGATCGGAGCAGTGATGCTGGCGCGGGGACAGGGAAGCATCATTTCAACAGCCTCTGTGCTCAGTGATCAGGGTGGATTGAATGTGGCCAGCTATGCGGCCAGCAAAGCCGGCTTGGCCAACCTCACTCGCTCACTGGCCAATGAATGGGCTGGTCGCGGCGTGAGAGTCAATGCCATTGCACCCGGGTACGTGAAGACAGAGATGACTGCGGTGCTGCAGTCGGATCCGGTGAGATCAAGGCAGATTCTTGAGCGCATCCCCGCCGGTCGCTATGGATCACCTGACGACCTGCGCGGTCCGGTGGTGTTCCTCGCCAGTGATGCCTCGCGCTATGTGCATGGCGAGACCCTGGTTGTGGACGGAGGCTGGATGGGCCGCTAACTCAACCGTTGACAGAGGCTGCCGGCTCAGAAGTGGTGTCCGAGGCATACCCGGCACAACGCTGTTGATCGAGATGTTGGATGTGTCGACGTTCGGTGTAGTACAGCTCCTGAAAACGCAGAGCTTCAGCATTGAGATCTTCAAACATGGCGTGGATGCGCTGCTCCATGTCAACTTCCATCTCAACAGCAGGAGATGACTGCTCATCCTTCTCCTGTTCAATCAAAACGGCAATGCAACGCTCCAGGGTCTGCAGACGTTGACCCGTCCAGGCTTCCAGCAGATGCCGGCAGCGTTTATGGCTCTTCTGACGCTCGAGCATCGCTGCTGTTCCACGCAGCTGATCCATCGGTCGAGCCAATGCCACACGCTGCAGCTCACCCGGTTCGAGCAGTGGCGTCAACCGCTTCACCAGATCACTGTTGTCGAGCAGGAGCTGATCCGTGAGCAGTCGGGGCAAATCGAGGTCTGCCAGTTCATCGCCGCGATCATCCCCGCGACTGATCGCTTCCAGACGCACACTGCCGAGATTGCCTTCCTCCAGATCCGTGATGCCTGCCCAGAGCAGACGGTGATGCTGAATCGCGAAATCCTCGAGCTCCCTGCTCCTCAGTTCCTGGCGGATGCCGGCCCGATGGGACGGGCAATGCAGGTAAAGCAGCAGGATCTCTGCTTCGGAACGTTCACGCTGGGAAGCATCGCCGGCCTTCTCGAGTCGCGTTGATCGTCCGTGCCAACGCTGACCCTGAACCTGCTGCCTGAGATCCTCTTCCAGCTGCAGAGCCAGGCGTCCCTGCCCACCGCTGAGGCGCTCGGCCACCTGCTGGATGTAGTGAGTGCGGATGGCTGACTGGGGAAGCTTGCCCAGCAACGCAACCAGCGAAGCCACCGAACGCTGGAACTGATCCGCCTTGCTGAGATCCCTGCCCTCCAGAACCTGGTCGATCTGCCAGTCAAGCCAGAGCGGCGCCTGATCCAGCAGAGCGCGATACTCACCGGCTCCATGCTCCTTGAGAAATTCATCAGGGTCCTTTCCTGATGGAAGGTGCAGAACTCTCAGCTCAAGTTGCCCCTGGAGTGCCAGCTGCTCCACCTCACCGATCGCTCGGTTGGCAGCTCGAACGCCAGCGCCGTCGGCATCGAAATTCAGAACGATGCGCTTGCCATCACTGCACCGGCAAAGCTGCGTGATCTGCTGACTGCTGAGAGCGGTGCCCAGGGAGGCCACCGCATTCGTGACACCAGCGGCATGCAGAGCAATCACATCGAAGTAGCCCTCCACCACAACAGCACGGTCGTCCTTGCGGATTGCGGATGAAGCACTGTCAAGTCCGAACAGGTGCTTACCCTTCTCAAACACCTCCGTTTCAGGTGAATTGAGGTACTTGGGCTCACTGCCATCGAGGCTGCGACCACCGAACCCGATCACGCGACCCTGACGATCACGGATGGGAACAATCACACGGTGGCGGAAGCGGTCATAAAACCCATTTCCCCCTTTGCGGGGAACCACCAACCCCGCTGCCTCAAGCAATTCCGGAGCCAATCCCTCCACCTGCTGCAGATGCTTGAGCAGGCCATCCCACTGATCCGGCGCATAACCCAGCTCGAACTGATCAAGGGTGGTTTCGCTCAGGCCGCGGGTCTCCCGCAGGTAGCGCAGTGCATCGGCACCGGCTTCAGTCCTGAGCTGAGCACGAAACCAGCCGGAAGCCAGTGCAAGCGCGCGGTGCAGCTTGTCGCGGCGAGACAGCTGTTGTTTGAGTTTCTCCTGCTGCGGCCCGTCGACAGTCTCCACCGGCAATTGGTATCGCCGGGCAAGGTCAAGCACCACCTCGCTGAAGCTTTGACGTTGAAACTCCATCAGGAACTTGATTGAGTTCCCTCCTGCGCCGCAGGAGAAGCAGTAATAGAACTGCTTGGCGGGCGACACCGTCATCGACGGCTTGCTGTCGTCGTGAAACGGACAGATCCCGACAAACTCACGCCCCTTCTTTTTGAGCACCACGTGCTCACCCACAACATCCACGATGTCGGCCCGTTCCTTGACGGCCTCGATGGTGCGTGGGTGAAGTCGAGGACTGACCATCGGATCATTCTGCGAGAAACCGCGCGTCCCGTCGATCGCAATTGCCGCTTCCGGTCTGCCACACCCGGTGATGACAATCCCCAACTGGCTCAATACGATCCAGGCAGCGGTTGGGGAAGCATGAATCAGGGCTCCTCACTGTTGATTGCTCTGGGATTGTCCGCTGCAATCCTGAGTGGATGCGGTGCTCCTGAGAAGCAAACCGATGCCACTGAAAGTCTTCAAACCAGACAGGTTTCCGCCCTGGGAAGAATCGAGCCACTCGACGGCATCCTCAAGGTGAGTCTTCCGAATTCACTCAGCAATGACAGCATCCGCCAGGTTCTGGTGGAGGAGGGTCAACGTGTTGAACGGGGCCAGCCACTCGCCATTCTCGAAACTCAGCCTGTTCTCAAAGCGAACCTCACCAAGGCGGAAGCCGAGGTGACAGCGGCACAGCGAGCACTGGATGCCCAGATCTCCGTGATTGAGCGCTACGAAGCTGAGCGACGACAGGCGCAGGCCGAAGCACGCCGCGGCAAACAGCTTTACAGGGATGGAGCGACCAGTCTTCAACGCTATGAATCGCTTCAGGCCGACTCGGACGCAGCCCTGGCACAGCTCAACGAGGCGATCGCCAACGAAACCACGCTGAAAGCGGATGTGAGCGTCAGACAGGCTTAGGTGAAGCAGGCCCGGGCTGATCTTGACCAGGCGACGGTCAAGGCCCCATCCAAAGGCACCATTCTTGAAATTCTCGCAAGAGCGGGAGACCGCGTCGGGGAAGACGGACTGCTGTTGATGGGAGACACCACGAGGATGGGGGTGGTTGCGGAGGTCTACCAGAGTGATCTGCCTGAGATTCGCCCTGGACAAACGGCCACCATCACGGCAACCGGCTTCCCCGGCCGAAGTCAGAACGCCGAGGTCACCGAGATTGCTCAACAGATCAGCAGTCAGAGCGTGACCAGCGGCGAGGCAGGGGACAAGGTCGACAAACGGGTGGTGAAAGTGAAGCTCGCTCTCCCCGAGGAGAGCCTGGCCGTCGCCAGCCGAATCAACAATCTGCAGGTGAACGTGCTGTTCGACCCTCTGACGGACGAGCAACGACGCATCAGACCCAAACAGCCCTGACGGTGGTGGGCTGAGTGATCAAGCGCACCCCCATCGCCTGGCTTCAGTTATCCCACCGCCCCCTGCGTCTGGCGGCGGCCTTGGCGGGAGTTGGTTTCGCCAATGTCCTTGTGTTTTTCCAGCTCGGTCTCTCGGGGGGGCTCTACGACAGCCAGAAACGGCCGATTCAACAGTTCAATGGAACTCTGGCTGTCATCCCGCGTCGATACACCAATTTCGGAGAACCCGCCGGCTTCCCCAGATCACGGTTGACGCAGGTCCTTGGATTCCAGGGAGTGCGTGGAGTGAGCCCACTGCAACTGGGCAAGCTGCAATGGCTGAATCCGGAGACCCAGGCATCAACCCAGGCGCTGGTGATGGGCGTTGACCCCGGGAATCCGGCACTGATGCCTTCAGAAATCGGAGCGCAGCGATCATCGCTGCAACTGCAGGGAGGTGTTCTGTTTGACAAAGCCTCCAAGGATTCGGCAGGTCCGGTGAAGACCCGCCTTGAGCAAGGTCAGCCCTTCACCACTGAACTCAACGGTCAACGCACCAGCGTGAGCGGGCTGTTTCAGCTGGGCCTCACCTTCGCTGCAGACATCAATCTGATCACTTCAACCAGCAATTTCCAGAGTCTTTTCCCAGACCGTGATCCCGATGAGATTCAGATCGGGGTGGTTCAACTTCAGTCCGATGCCGATTCCAGCGATGTTCAAAGCCGGCTGAACGAAGTTCTCGGGCCCTCGCTGCAGGTTCTCAGCATTGAAGAACTCCAGCAGCGCGAGGTTGAGCACTGGAAACGCAACACCTCCTTCGGATTGATTTTCGGACTTGGTGTTCTTGTGGGTTTCAGCGTTGGAGGAATAGTTGTTTACCAGATTCTTTACTCAGAAGTGGGTGAACACATCAGTGAATACGCCACAATGAAAGCAATGGGATATGACGATCGTTTCGTCGTATTAATCATTATTCAGGAGTCAATTATTCTTGCAAGCCTTGCTGTTCTGCCAAGCCTGATTGTTTCCGCTCTGCTTTACAGAGTTCTCATGCAGGCCACCGGATTGCTGGTGGTGATGTCATTCAGTCGTGCGGCACTCGTGTTCACAATGACTTTATTGCTTTGCTCAGGCTCAGGCTCAGGCTCAGGCTCAGGCTCAGGCTCAGGCTCAGGATGGCTGGCTACAGCAAAGTTAAGACGCCTTGATCCGGCTGATGTCTTCAGAGCATGACCGAGCAAAAGCCACTGGTGGAAATCAAGGATCTGAATCACTGGTTCGGAGATGGAGATCAACGCAAACAGGTGTTGCGGTCGATCAACCTCACCGTTCAACCCGGTGAAATCACAATTCTTCTGGGTCCTTCTGGATCCGGGAAGACAACATTGCTGACCATGGTCGGCGGACTGCGCTCAGCGCAGAATGGAAGTCTGCGGATCTTCAATGAGGAATTGCGGCAAACATCGAAGACCAATCTCACCAGACTGCGCCGCAAAGTTGGGTTTATTTTCCAGGCTCACAATCTGATGCCCTATCTCAATTCCCAGAAGAACGTTCGGCTTGGATTGGAGGTTGTCCCTGAATGGCTGGAGCAAGGCCGGGCGGCCATGAATTATCGCTGCAACGAGGTGCTTGGACAGGTTGGACTGGGGGAACGCATTGACTACTTCCCTTCAAAACTTTCGGGTGGGCAGAAGCAACGCGTGGCGATCGCCAGAGCGCTTGCCGCTTCACCTCAGCTGCTGCTTGCCGATGAACCCACAGCTCCTCTTGACAAGGACTCCGGACGCGATGTGGTGGATCTGTTCAGGACCCTGGCCCGCGACAACAAGACCGCGATCGTGATGGTGACCCATGACAACAAAATTCTCGACATCGCCGATCGGATCGTGAAGCTCGAACAGGGCTCGCTGGTGGAATGAACCTGCTCTGATGTTCTCCACACAGAGCTCGATCAAACACAGCTCGGGTGGCATCGTTGAGAACTAGCTTGCAGACCGATGAATGCGAGGCCTGCTGACAACCTTCCGTGGATCGCAGTCCTCTGAGGAATGGAAGGCCTGCGTGAGTCTGGTCGGAGCTGCACTGGCCTTCAGCCTGATGACCGTCTGCGTCAAACACCTTGGAGGCCGCTTGCCCGTGGCTGAGGTCGTTCTGATTCGATCGCTGATCAGCCTTGCGATCACGATCACCATGCTGTGGCGACTGGGGGTGTCACCCTGGGGCCACCAGAAGGGATTGCTGTTGGTGAGAGGTGTGCTCGGCACTGGCGCACTGCTGATGTTTTTCCAGGCCATTTCCAGTTTGCCTCTGGCCGCAGCCACACTTCTTCAATACACCTACCCGACCCTCACCACGGTCTGCGCCTGGGCCTTGCTGCGTGAACCGATCCGCAAGCGCATCAGCCTGGCGATCCTGCTGGGGCTGTTCGGTGTCCTGCTTGTGGTGCAGCCCGAGTGGGCAGGACAGCCGATGGCAGGACTTCCACCGATCTCAGCACTGATCGGACTTGGCGGAGCCCTGTTAACGGCTCTCGCTTACGTGAGCGTTCGCCAGCTTTCTGTTCGGGAACATCCTCTGGTGATCGTGTTCTATTTTCCGCTTGTTTCAGTCCCGGCGACGTTGCCGTTCCTGGTGAACAATCTGGTGCTGCCGACGGCAATCGACTGGTTGTGGTTACTGGGGGTCGGTCTGCTCACGCAGATTGGACAGGTTTGGTTGACCGAAGGCCTGGCAGCGCTTCCTGCGGCACGCGCAACCTCAATCAATTACGTCCAGGTGGTGTTTGCCACTCTCTGGGGTGTTGTGATCTTTGCTGAACCGGTGACCGGTTCCGTGATCGTTGGCGCGCTTTGTGTGCTCGGCGCCACGCTCATCAGTCTCAGCGCCAGACAACGTCAGGCTGGATCGATAGCCAGTGGATAAGTGATCCAGGTCTGCGAAGTGCCGTCATCGGAACCACTCGGCAACGCCAGACGCCAGCTCTGGCCGCGTTCACCTCGCTCGAGAAACAACTCGAAGGTACTGTCGACCTTGACCGCATCTCCAGGCAGTCGCCAATCGAAGCGTCCGATGAGATGCACGCCCTTCTGATCACCAATGCTCAGACTTTCCTGCTCCTCAATGCGAACCCTGGTGACCTCTGGAGCACCGGAGGCCTCAAGATCCAGAGACTGGGCGATTGCACTCTGGGTGAGCTGAATCTGCTGGCCAAGAGCGCTGAGAATCACAGCACGAGGCGGACGATCGCCGAATGAACAGGAGGTCAGCCCCAGACTGATCAAGCACAGGAGCATGATCGACATCAACAATCTGTGCAGGCCGCCCAAAAGTTCAGTCACAGCAGAACATCGGGAGTGATCAAACGCGCTGAAAACTGAAATTCCAGTGACCTGCATGCCAACGATTGGTGGTGTCTGGAGCGCTCGGTCAGAGCTGTTACCCAGGCTAATCGCGGCAGGGATTCAGTAACCACTCCCCTCAGTTGCAGACAGGATGGCCTGTGCCGCATCGGCGGCTACGACTAGTCGGCCGCAGATGCAGCAGCCATGTTGCGCTCCCTGTTGAACATGAACAGACCGAATGAGAAGGCGAAGGACACAGCGAACGTCACTGCGATGTAGAGGTACCAGAACTTCATTTTCAGTCGAATGCCTTCCGCTGCGTAAAAGACAAACGATGCAATCAGAACCAGAGTTAGATCAGCAGCAATGAAACCGGCAGAAGCATTGGCCCAGACTCCCTCAGAGAACAAATTAACGATTTCAATTGGATCAGTCAGACCCAAAGCTTCCGTTTCTTGAATGAACTGATAGATGCAATACCAGGGCCATGCAATACCAGCAAGAGCAGTTGCCCCGTAAAGGCCAAGCCGTAACTTTGCCATGGATCAAGAATTAATCACTCACGATCTCATACGATAAGCAGCATTCAGGTGACGAAAGCTACAAAGAGTTGAGAGAAGATTGCTTCAAAAGAAAATTCGATTATCAATTAATCAAAATATTGATCGAAGGGAAATTCCCAATCACGCATCAATCAACAACTGTTGAATGCTCGGAACCGGCCCATAGGCCTTCATGGGAGCCATGCAGAGGATGGCCCGGATGCTGACGCCCCTCAGCGTAGTAGAGCTTTTCCGCCATGAGATCACCGACCATGGGCCTTGCGTTCGATTTCGCAGGAATGATCAGCAAAGCAATAGCAGCAAGAGAGGTAAAAAATTTCATGTTCAATCACAGTGCAAGATGTTGGAGCAAACCATGTCGTGAGTCATCGAAAAATTCCGGACTCTCGATTCATGAGTCACTGCATAAGAAACCTGTGTTATTCATGCAAAGCTTCAATCAACTGTTTTGGTCTAGGGCTGTTTCAGATCCAAGTGAAGTGTGGAGAGCCGCCATCAAAGGTACGGTCAGCCACCGGAAACACAGGAATTGTCAGAAGGAACTCAAGACGATTCAAAAGTTCGATTCATGAAGCAATGGCCGACATCATCAATCAACCGAGAATTCACCAATCAACGACTTGAAACCGTGCGCCAGCATCAACCGATCTGTGACAAATTCCACAGCAGTGAGGGTTGAATCCAAAGTATGTCCAGACCATCTCGATTCATGGACTGAATGCAATTCACAGCGACACGAACGCCATGAACAACAACACTCTTGAGCAGGAGCGGTGTGAACACTTCGGATCCATAGGTGGCATTGCTTCAATCAGCCTTGAATCGCTTTTTTCACCCTGTCAATCGATACGGAATCGTTTCCGCTTCTCAGCGGGGCTGACGGTGACAGCAACGATCCAGGATTCAACTCACCGGGTGACTCTGAACTCAGTTTTTACCGGCATCATTGATGGTGGTCAGGGTTCAACGGACAGGGGCATTCCATGATCGGCTGGCTTCAGGGCGAACGGATCCAGAGCTGGGAGCAGGGGGGCCGCCGAGGCGTCGTGATCGCCTGTTCAGGAGTCGGCTATGAGGTGCAGCTGACCAAACGCGACCAGCAGGCTCAGACCGATTCAAGCTGCACGGTCTGGATCCACCAGGTTCAGCGAGATGACGGGTCGACCCTGTATGGATTCCCACAGCAACGGGACCGTGACCTGTTCCGAACCCTGATAGCCGTGAATGGTGTGGGTCCTCAGATGGCCCTGTCACTGCTGGATTGCTGCGCCGCACACGATCTGGTCATCGCCATCATTGAAGGGGACCTGAAACGGCTGACGCAGGCTCAGGGGGTCGGCAAGCGCACTGCTGAGCGGATCGCCGTGGAACTGCGGGATCGCCTTGGAGCCTGGGCTCCCGAATCCGACGAATCGTCACTCTCCATTGTTGATCGCAGTGACGTGAAAGCGCTGCCGATTCAGCCGGATTCACTGCAGGAGCTGCAACTCACCCTCGAGACCCTCGGCTACGAAGACCTGGAGATCCGACGGGCCATGCGCGCTGTCGCCAGCAGTTCCGAGGTTCCTGAAGACAATGACGGCGAAGGCTGGCTGCGCGCCAGCCTGCGTTGGCTGAGCGAATCGGCTTAACGGGACCGCGGGCAGGTAGGTTGGTTCTTTGCACTGTCAGGGCCAGACGCCGCGCATGTCGCTCGATACCACCGAAAAGCAGCAGCTGATCAACACTCACCAGACCCATGCCACCGACACCGGTTCGGCGGAGGTTCAGGTGGCGATGCTGAGCGAGCGCATCTCGAAGCTCAGCAGCCACCTGCAGCAGAACAACCACGACTATTCCTCTCGACAGGGTCTGTTGAAGATGATCGGTCGCAGAAAGCGTTTGCTCAGCTATGTGAGGGGAAAGAGCGAACAGCGCTACACCAGCCTCATCGCCAAACTGGGTATCCGCGGTTGAGCCGCGTTCCGGAATCTGCATGAGTCATGGCTGAAAAACGCGATCGTCTCCCTTTTGAACCGCGTCGTTCAGTTTCCGAGACCAGCCGGAATCAAGCGATCCCAAGAGAAGTGGCCAACCGAATGGCCCGACGCGTCGCTATCTCCACAGGGGTTCCGTCCTTGATGGGGATGGCGGTTTTTGTGATCAGTTATCTGGTGGTGAGCCGGGGCATTCTCGATGTGCCTCCGAGCGTCACCCTTCTGGGATCAGGATTCTTCTTTCTGCTGGGACTGGTTGGCCTGAGCTACGGAGTTCTGTCCGCAAGCTGGGAACCTCAGCCGGGCACGGTTCTTGGACTCGAGCATCTGAAGCCCAACCTGCAACGTCTGCGCAGCTCAGTGAAAGCCCAGAAGCAGGGCTGAGCCCCACACCGATTCAGCATCATTTCATCAACGGGTCGCTGCAGCTGACGGTGAACGCACTGTTCTGCAGATGTCGCTGAGCCGCGGCCACATCCCTCACACAGAACTGGGGGCCAAGACGCACGTAACGCACCTCGGGACCTTTACGCACGGCAGCCACCACGGGAACGCGCACACCCAGTTCATCCTGGTCCGGACGCTGGGCCTGGAGGCACTCCCTGAGCTTGTGCTGAACAGCCACATCACAGGCCTGATCAGGATCCAGCTCCACCAAAAGCAACCGCAGATCATCAATCGCGCGGCAGTCATCCACGATCAACTGAACCCGCTCATCGCGTCGATCCACCGCTGCCCAGACCAGAAGCCTGGCCTCGGCCATGAGGTGATCGGAGAGCCGCGCATAACTTTTCGGAAACACCACGGCTTCACAGGAGCCCGTGAGATCCTCAAGCTGAAGAATCGCCATGCGGTCGCCTTTACGTGTGGTGACCTGACGCATTTCACTGATCATCGCAATGGCACTGATCTTTGACTTGTCAGCCTGTTCTTCCAGACAGGCCAGTCCGATCGGCGCCAGCAGACGGGCTGGTGCGGTGAGCTGCTTGAGCGGGTGATCGGAGAGATAGAAACCCACCAGGTCCTTTTCAAGCTTCAGTTTTTCGCTGGGGTGATAGTCCTTCACAGGAGCCGCCTTGGGAGCAAGGCTTAGATCCGTTGAGGCGTCAGCTGCATCCTCGGCGGGGGCCGCCATCAGATCGAACAGATTGCCCTGACCGCTGGCACGATCCCTTGCCCGGGATCCAGCCCAGTCGAGCAGAAGATCAAGGTCGGCGATCAGTTGCGCGCGGTTGGCCTCAGGCTCCAGCGCGTCGAGTGCTCCACAGTGGATCAACGCTTCGAGGCTACGCCGGTTGAGCACACTCGAAGGAATCCGATCGCAGAGATCGGCGAGTGACTGAAACAC
The DNA here is from genome assembly GCF_047303035.1 of Synechococcus sp. MIT S9509. NCBI lineage: Bacteria > Bacillati > Cyanobacteriota > Cyanophyceae > Synechococcales > Synechococcaceae > Synechococcus > Synechococcus sp. MIT S9509. Next base: position 952,649 of record NZ_CP138940.1, read on the forward strand.
ACCATCGGTCTGCCTGGAGCTGATCAGTGCCCGGATTGCACCGTCACCAAGGTTGCGCACCGCCGACAGGCCGAAAAGGATGCGGCTGTCTTTGGGAGTGAAATCGGTTCCGGATGCGTTCACATCCGGAGGCATCACTTCGATGCCCATGGCGTTGCAGTTGGAGATGTATCTCTGAACCTTGTCGCTGGCTCCGGCATTCACCGTGAGCAGCGCAGCCATGTAAGCCACCGGATAGTGCGCCTTCAGATAGGCGGTCTGGTACGTCACCGCTCCGTAGGCCGTGGAATGACTCTTGTTGAAGCAGTACTCAGCGAACAGCACCATCTGATCAAACAACTCATCGGCGACCTTGGTGTCAACGCCGCGCTCCGTCGCTCCCTTCACAAAAATGCTGCGATGCTTCTGCATCTCCGATACTTTTTTCTTGCCCATGGCCCGGCGCAGAAGATCCGCTTCTCCAAGGGAGTAGCCGGCCAGGTCCTGCGCGATGCGCATGATCTGCTCCTGATACACCATGATTCCGTAGGTCTCGCTCAGAATCGGCTCCAGGGTGCTGTGGGCGAAGTCGATTGCCTCCCTGCCATGTTTGCGGTTGATGAACTTTGGAATCAGGCCTGCATCGAGTGGGCCTGGTCGGTAGAGAGCCAGGATCGAGGAGATGTCTTCCAGGGATGAGGGTTTGAGATCACGCACGATCTGACGCATACCGGTGGACTCGAGCTGGAAGATGCCCTCGAGGTCACCACGGGCCAGCAGATCGAAGGTTCCCTGATCTTCAGGGGGCAGCTGATCAGGGTCGATCCGTTTGCCAAGGGTCTGCTCGACAAGCTCAAGGGTCTTGTCGATCATCGTGAGATTTTTGAGGCCAAGGAAGTCCATCTTCAGCAGCCCCATCGACTCCACGTCCTCCATGAAGTACTGGGTGATCACCTGACCGTCGTTGTTGCGCTGGAGAGGCACCAGTTCGTCGAGGGGATCCGCGGCAATCACCACCCCAGCGGCATGGACACCGAACGTTTTGTTGGTGCCTTCGATGCGCATGGCCATGTCGACCCAGCGCTTCACGACGGGATCCTTCTCGTAGCGCTCCCTGAAATCGGGATTCGGCGAGTCATCGCCGATCATCGCCTTGAGCTTGGCTGGCTTGCCCCTGACCACAGGGATCAGTTTGGCGAGCCGGTCGGCATCGCCATAGGGAATGTCCAGCACGCGAGCCACATCCTTCAGCACGGCCTTTGAGGTCATGCGGTTGAAGGTGATGATCTGAGCCACCTTCTCATCGCCGTAACGTCGGGTGACGTAATCGATCACCTCACCGCGGCGCTCAATGCAGAAGTCGGTGTCGATATCAGGCATCGACCTGCGTTCCGGATTGAGGAAACGCTCAAACAACAGACCGTTGCTCACGGGATCGATGTTGGTGATCCCGAGGGCATAGGCAACAAGTGATCCTGCGGCCGAACCTCGACCGGGGCCAACGGGAATGCTCTGTTCGCGAGCAAAACGGATGTAATCCCAGACAACCAGGAAATAGGTGGGAAAGCCCATCTGTTCCATGATTTTGAGCTCGTGCAGCATCCGATCGGCGTAGACCTCTTCGATGGTGTCTGCCGCTGTCAGGCCGAGACGCTCTCGCAGGCCCTGCTCGGTCACCTCCCGCAGGTAGGTGACGGGGGTATGGCCATCAGGGATCGGGAAACGGGGCATCTGATAGCGACCCAGGATGTCGTAGTCCTCAACTTTTTCAGCGACGGCGACGGTATTGGCAATCGCTTGCTTCACCACCTCAGGCTCGAGGTGATCAGCGAAGAGGTGGCCCATCTCCTCTTCCGATTTGAGGTATTCGGTGCCGGTGTAGCGAAGGCGCTTTTCGTCACTGATCAGCTTGCCCGTCAGCACGCACAAAAGCGCATCATGGGCCTCCACATCATTGCGGGTGAGGTAGTGGGCATCGTTGGTGGCAACAACCTTGATGCCCAGTTCATCGGCGATCTTCACGATCTCCACGTTGACGATGCGATCTTCCGGGGAGCCGTGGTCCTGAATCTCGAGGTAGAAATCGTCTCCGAAAACACTCTGATACCAGCGGGCCACATCGCGCGCCACATCAGGTCGTTCGCGCATGATGGCCTGTGGGATCTCACCGCCCAGGCAGGCTGTGGCCACGATCAGACCTTCGGAGTACTGAGCGAGCAGATGCTTGTCCACGCAGGCGCGTGAAAAAATTCCACGACCTCGCATGCCGCGCAGGTGACTGATGCTGGTCAGCTTGACGAGATTGCGATAACCGACGGCATTCTTGGCGAGCACCACCAGGTGATATCGACGCTCCTTCTTGGGTTGCGGGTCATCAATCGAACCATTGATGACATACATCTCATTGCCGATGATCGGCTTCACACCACTGCCTTGACAAAGCTTGAGCAGTTCCACAGCGCCGTACATCACCCCGTGATCGGTGAGTGCCAGTGCCGGCATTCCCAGCTCCTTGGCACGCTCCACCATCTGAGGCAGCTGGGATGCACCATCCAGCAGGCTGTAGTCGCTGTGGTTGTGAAGTGGAACGAAAGCCATGCTCCCAGCCTAGGCGCATGCGCAAGATGCAGTGCACAGTGAGCCCGACCAACACCAGATGCGGTGCTGACCGGACCTGAAGCATCGTGTCAGGCGGGCACCAGAGCCGCTTGCGGCCGGGACCTCATCACCTCCGCCGCCTGCTCATACTGATGAGCCACCTGCAGCAGACGGGGCTCCTGCAGGACATTGCCGATGAGCTGAACCCCGATCGGAAGACCGCCGGCATCGAAGCCGCAGGGAACGCTGATGGCCGGAAGACCGGCGAGATTGGCCGGGATGGTGAGCAGATCCGCCAGGTACATGGCCAGGGGATCATCCGCATGGGCACCGTTCCTGAAGGCCGTGCTGGGAGCAGTGGGCGTCAACAGCACATCAACCGACTGAAAAGCCACGTCGAAATCGCGCCGGATCAGTGTTCTCACCTGCTGCGCTTTCTTGTAATACGCATCGACATAGCCGGCGGAGAGGGCATAGGTGCCGATCAGAATGCGGCGCTGAACCTCACTGCCGAAACCCTCCGCACGACTTCTGGCAGTCATGGCAGCCAGAGATGTTGCGTCCCCTGCCCGATAGCCATACTTCACGCCGTCGTAGCGGGCGAGGTTGGCGGATGCCTCCGAGGGGGCGATCACGTAGTAGGTGGCGATGCCGTCGTTGAAACGGGGGCAGCTCACGTCCACCAGTTCGGCACCAAGTGATTTGAGCTGGTCTGCTGCCGCCAGCACCGACGCCTTCACCTGCGGGTCCAATCCATCCTGGTCAAAGCACTCGGTGACCAGACCGACCCGCAAACCTTTGATCGGAGCAGCAAGGTCAGCTGTGTAGTCAGGAACAGGAACATTCAGACAGGTCGAATCGCGCGGATCAGCTCCTGCCATGACCTGCAACAGTTCGGCGGCATCCGCGACCGATGAGGTGAACGGTCCCACCTGATCCAGGGAACTGGCAAAAGCCACCAGGCCGTAACGACTCACGCGCCCGTAGGTGGGCTTGAGACCAACCACCCCGCAGAAGGATGCGGGCTGACGAATCGAACCACCGGTGTCGGAGCCGATGGAAGCCAGACACTCGCCGGCGGCAACTGCGGCTGCACTGCCGCCGGAACTGCCACCCGGCACATGTTCAGGATTCCAGGGATTGGCGGTTGCACCGAATGCGGAGGTTTCGGTTGAGCCACCCATGGCGAATTCGTCCAGGTTGGTCTTTCCCAGAAGTACCGCTCCGGAGGTCCACAGTCGGTCAGTCACCGTGGACTCATAGGGAGGCACGAACTGCTCGAGCATGCGGCTGGAGCAGGTAGTGCGTACACCCTTCGTGCAGAGATTGTCCTTGATGCCGAGAGGGATCCCAGCCAGTGGCGGCAGGTCCTCTCCAGAACGACGAGCCTCATCGATGCGATCGGCATCAGCACGCGCACGCTCTGCCGTGACCTCGAGAAAAGCATGAACGCTGGAGTCGACCGCATCAATCCTGGCCAGATGTAGATCGGTGAGTTCCCTCGCGGACACCTCCCCGTTTGCCAGTTGCTGACGCCATTCGGCGATCGCCATGGTCAGGATTCGCGTGCAGCTGAGACGCTATCAGTCAGATGCGTTGGCATCGGGCCGTGTCACCCCTGGGATTCGATCGTGAACGGTTCAGCACGCCGACAGCGCAGAAGTGAATGATCAAGTGAAGCGGGGGATTCCGCAGACACATCGTTCAGAAAAGCAGGCAGTTCACGCTCCAAGGTGGTGCGACGCACGAAGGGACCGAACCAGTAGGTGACATCCGGGCCGTGGGTCTGAACCCGTGCCCACCAAGCCATACCTAGACCGTTGGCAAGTGAGCGCAGCGGTCGGTTCAGAGGGCCCATGGCGGAGCGAAGAAGACATCGTCATTGTGCACTGATTCACCGCTGGCGGAAGGATTCCAACCATCGCTGTTCCGAGTCCCTGAAGTTCGCCCCACTGCGGTCAGAGATCAATGCTGCCTTCAAAGCATGGTTCCGCCGTGTGAGGAAGACGTTCGATCCCCAGATCGATGCCTGGATCCTCAGGCTGTGGCTGGGAGCGCTCAGACTCGCTGGAGGCCTCTATCCCGGCAGTAACCGATGCATCGGCGGGCGATGTTGCTGCATCGTCACCAGCGGACGTTCCGTTGAGTGACGCATCAACGTGCTCCGGCGTCACCGGGGGCGGCGTCGACAGCTGGGGCCGCACGATGCGGGGGGAAGGGTTCTGCCCCTTCAATCCCTTCATCCAACCGCGGCGAGCCACCTCATACAGGCAAAGAGCTGTAGCGACGGAAGCGTTCAGGCTTGGTGTGACACCACGCAGAGGAATGCGGATCAACTGATCACAGTGGCGACGGGTCAGCATCGAAAGCCCCTGACCTTCGGAGCCGGTGACCACCACAAGGGGACCTTCCAGATCGACTTCTTCCAGGGTCTGATCGCCTTCCTCGGCAAGGCCGACCACGCGATATCCGGAATCCTTGAGCGATTCGAGGGAGCGGTTGAGATTGACAACCCGAGCCACGGGAAGGTGTTCCAGTGCGCCGGCAGCGACTTTGGCCACGGATCCCGTGAGACCTGCACTGCGACGCTGAGGCAGAACCACCCCGTGTGCCCCAAGGGCTTCAGCGGAACGAACGATCGCGCCGAGATTGTGAGGATCGGTGAGTCCATCCAGAGCGAGCAGCAGCGGCGGTTCATTGAGCTCGCTGCAACCGTCGATCAGATCAGGAAGATTCAGGGTGTCCGCTGCTGCGGTCTGCAGAGCGATGCCCTGATGAACCGCACCACCTGTCATCTGAGCCAGACGAGCCCAGGTGACCTCCTCCACCAGAACTCCGGAGGACTTGGCATCACGAAGCAACTGCATGAACTTTGGAGCACTGCGCATCTCACTGGTGCACCAGATGCGATGGACCGGACGACCGGCCTCGAGCGCCGCCTGGGTGGCATGACGGCCCCAGAGCAGATCATCAGCCACGGGATCAGCCCCATGGGGAGCAGCTTCTCCTCGGGGCTGGTCTGCGGCCTGACGATCATGGCGTTCGGCCCGCCCGGGAGAGACAGTTCGGGAGTCCCCGTCACTGAAACGGCGTCCTCCCGGACGACGGTCCGCGAAACGCCTGTCATCAGAACGATGTCCCTTGAAGCGCTGATCACCATCGCGACGGGCTTCAGGGCGGCGACCTTCAAAACGGCGGTCTTCAAAGCGGCGGTTGCCCCCGCGGCGATCGCCATCGCGACGATCAGCTTCGCGACGGTCTGCTAGGCGGCGGTCAGCGTCGCGACGGGCTTCAGGGCGGCGACCTTCAAAACGGCGGTCTTCAAAGCGGCGGTCTCCCTGACGGCGTTGCTCAAAGCGCCGCTCGCCATCACGGCGATCACCACGGTCAGAGGATCTCAATCCATCTCTTGGACCGCCTGGACCGCCACGCAATGCACCAGACCTGGACGGTGCCCGTCCTCGAAACTCTCCATCACGCGACCCTCGCCAGGGAGTGTCAGCGCGACTGTTGTCCCCATCCCGGCGGCGGGATCCCGTCGGACTGCCCTCCACCTTGGGGCGTCGACCTCGGGCCCCGCCTCGAGGCGGTCGCCCGCCTGCGGAATCGCCACCACGGGAGGGGCGGGCGGAGCGGCGATCAAAACGGGAGCTCATGGAATCGATGGTTATGACAGGGCGGATTCGGTCTCCTCGAGTCGATCCAGAAGCTGGGCAAGCCGCGTCGGATTCTGCAGAAAGAGCCAGCCAACCATTGTCTCAAATCCTGTGGCCTTTCCATAGGCAGCAGGGTCTGCACCCCTCGGGCCGCGACCGGCACGATTGCGACCACGACGCACAAGATCCTTTTCCTCTTCAGTGAGCCACGGCTCGAGCCGTTTCAGGGCAACAGCCTGGGCATCGGCACGAACCTCGGAGACCACGGCTCGATGCAGGTCCTTGGAACGTCCGGCCTGGCGGCAGTGCCGCAGCCGTTGATGCAGTTCCCATACAGCATCTCCAAGCCAGGCCAGCTGCAGGGGGCCAAGATCAGTGGATCCCGCCGGAAGAGACTGTTGAAGCCGGATCCAGTCGCTCAAGCAGCCAGCTGGGTGTAAGCCGTCTCAAGATCGTTGACCAGATGCAGGAAGGATTCCAGTCGGACCAGTTTCACGGTCTGGGTGACACGGGCGTTGCCAACCACCACGAAGCTGCGCTTGGCGTCTTTGCATTGTTTGGCCAGCTGCACCAGTGCACCTAGACCGGAGGAATCGAGAAAGTCGATTTTGCTCAGATCAAAGACAGCCGGAAAGGCGTTGGCCTTCAAAACATCCATCACATAAGTGATGAACTGCTTTTCGGAGTAGGCATCCAACTGGCCGGTGAAGTGAAACACCAGGCAGCCATCTTTCTGCTCAAAGCCTCCACGGAGCGAAACCGTCAGTCGCTGCAGTTCAGTGATGGGACCAGACCCCCCATGTTGCGTCGTCGTCGAGCGAAGTGTAGTGATGCTCTCCGGGACAGACCACGCATCAGCGTCGATCTGACATCAGCGAAACGAAACGGGCGAAATGGTGGTCGGCGTCGTGGGGACCAGGACTCGCCTCGGGGTGATACTGCACGCCAAACATCGGCTGTTGCCTGTGAGCCATCGCTGCAACGGTGCGGTCGTTGAGGTTGAAGTGGGTCACCTCGATGCTGTCGGTGGGGAGACTCACGGAATCCAAGGCAAAACCATGGTTCTGACTGGTGATCTCAACCTGTCCGGTGGTACCGCAGGGATGGTTGAGGCCGCGATGCCCATAGACGAGTTTGAACGTGGTGCCACCCATCGCCAGTCCAAGAATCTGATGGCCGAGACAGATGCCGAACAAAGGAAGATCCCGTTGCTGGATCAGACCCCTGGCCAGTGCAATCCCCTCACTGACAGCCGCTGGATCACCGGGGCCGTTGGACAGGAACACACCCTCAGGATTGCAATCCAGCACGCTCTGCAGGTCGCTGGATGCAGGCATGACTGTGACATCACAGCCGTGACTGACCAATCGATCGAGAATGGCTCGCTTGATGCCGAAATCAATCGCAACGACGCGATACGGGCTCTCAGGTCGACCACTGTGCAGACGTCGGTCGAAATCAACGGCGCAAGGCGCGCTCCAGCCATAGGGAGTGGTTGTCGAAACCCTGTCGACGAGATTCAGGCCTTCCATCGACGGAGCAGAGCGCACCAGCTCAAGCAGCTCAGCCGGCGAGCGTCCATCGGAGCTGATCACACCGTTCATCGCTCCTGTTTCACGCAGATGGCGAACCAGCGCACGGGTGTCAATGCCGTGGATACCGATGACGCCGTGGGTCGTCAACCAGTCCTGAAGACTCTGCCGGGAGCGCCAGTTGCTGGCCACCGGTGAGAGCTGCCGGGCAATCAGACCTTGAGCCTGCGGCTTATCGGCTTCCTGATCGTCAGGATTGACCCCGGTGTTGCCCAGCTCCGGATACGTGAACGTGACCAGTTGTCCGTAATAGCTGGGATCGGTCAACACCTCCTGATACCCGGTCATGCCGGTGTTGAAAACAACCTCGCCGACCACGCTGCCGCCGGCGCCACAGGGCAGACCTGAAAAGACAGTGCCATCGGCCAGCACAAGCCACGCCGACTCCCCGGATGAAGCAGCCATCAGCAGATGAATCCCCTCAACAACGCTGGAGCCCTCATCCTCCCTCGGCGGGGGTCAGGGCCAGCCGCAGCTGCTCAAGACGCTCCCAGGCATGACCATGCCCCAGAGCCGCGAGAGCTCGCTGGGCACCCACCTTCAAGTCCATCTCCACACCGGCCACCCAAAGCACCAGAGCACAGTTGAAAGCCACCACATCCATCTGAGCCTGGGTGCCGCGGCCCTGGAGAAGCTCTCTGAGAATCGTCTGGTTACAGGCGAGATCACCGCCGCGCAATGCATCGAGAGGTGCCGCCCGGAGACCCAGATCCCCCGGTGCGATGGATTCAGACCGCAGCACTCCGTTCTCAAGAATGCGCAGGGAATTGGGACCCGCCAGCGAGGCTTCATCGAGGCCACCGGCGCCGTGAACAACCACCGCCCGGTCCTGACGAAGGCTTTGCAGTGCTTCCGCCATAGGATCCAGCAGGTCTTCGGTCGCCACGCCCAGCACCTGACCGTTGGGACGCAAGGGATTCACCAGAGGGCCAAGCAGATTGAACACCGTTCGCACACCCAGACTGCGGCGCAGCGGGGCCAGATTCACCAGAGCCGGGTGCCATGCCGGTGCAAACAGAAAGGTCACCCCTGCCTGAGAGAGGGCATCGATCACCTGGACAGCAGGAGCCTGCAGATGCAGGCCGAGGCCTTCGAGCACATCAGCTGAGCCCACCTTGCCGCTGGCGCTTCGATTGCCGTGCTTGGCCACATGGGATCCACAGGCTGCGGCCGTGAATGCGACGGCTGTGGAAATATTGAACGTGTCAGCACCGTCGCCTCCCGTTCCGCAGGTGTCCACCATCAGCAGATCTGGACGTTCGCCGGGGAGAGGACAGGCCTCGCGCAGCACCGCCGCCATGGCACCGAGTTCGCCGCCGTCCACCCCTCTTGAGCGGATCGCAGCCAGGAAAGCCCCTGTCTGCACAGGCGTGAGCTCCTCGGAAAGCCAGGCCCTCATCAATGCCGCGGCCTGATCAGGAACAAGCACACCTCCATTCAGAAGATGCTCCAGTGTCTGAGGCCAGGAAACAGATTGGGAGACCATGGAAAAGAGAGGCCTGGAGCCTTGGGTTCGACGGACAGAAAAAAGCCCGGGTGCAGATGCACTCCGGGCCGGGTGATGGGGACATCAACACTATCCCTTAAAAAGGATGCAATGGCCAGTTCGACGCCAATCTCAACCCTTCCTCGCGCTCTGCTCTCGCCTGAGCATCAGCTCAATGCCTAGGTTGATCATTGTTCAGAAATCGCGATGGCCGCTTTTCGCCTCGATCTGATCGGCCGCTACCTGAAGCCCCATCGCCGAACGGTGCTGATGGGTGCGGTTGCTCTGGTCATCGTGAACATTCTCAGCGTCACCATCCCTCTTGAGGTTCGGCGGGTGATCGATGACCTTCAGGAGGGTTTCGCCTTCTCCGATGTGCTTGCACAGGCGGGATGGATCGTGCTTCTCGCGACGAGCATGGGGGTGGCGAGGCTCATCTCACGTCAGCTGGTCTTTGGAGTCGGGCGTCAGGTGGAGGTTGAGCTTCGTCAGAAGCTGTTTGATCAGATGCTGCAGCAGGAGCCTGGATGGGTTCAGCAAACAGGTAGTGGTGAGGTGATCAGCCGAGCCACCAGCGACGTTGAGAACGTTCGAAGACTGCTGGGTTTTGCAGTGCTGAGTCTCACGAACACCGTTCTGGCCTACGCGTTCACTCTGCCGGCCATGCTGGCGATCGATCCCGGTCTCACCGTTGCTGCGATCTCCCTCTACCCGGTGATGCTCGGTGCAGTGCGCCTGTTCGGTGGGCGAATGATGCGCGAACAGCGCCGCCAGCAGGAAGCGCTGGCAGGTCTGAGTGAACTGATTCAGGAAGACCTTTCAGGGATCGCAGCGATCAAGATTTACAGCCAGGAAGAACAGGAACTGAATGCATTCAGTTCGCGCAACCGCGGATACCGCGATACCGCCATCCAGCTGGCGCGTACGCGCAGCACCCTGTTTCCCTTGCTTGAGGGCATCTCGTCGATCTCCCTGCTGCTGCTGCTCGCACTGGGGAGCGGTCAGCTCCAGCAGGGGACGTTGTCCATCGGTGGCCTGGTGGCCCTGATTCTTTATGTGGAGCGATTGGTGTTTCCCACGGCTCTGCTTGGTTTCACGCTTAATACATTCCAGACCGGACAAGTCAGCCTGGAGCGTGTTGAGGAACTGCTGTCGAGACGACCGCTGATCAATGACCCTGTTGAACCGGAGTGTCTTGAACAGCCTGTGCGCGGAGAACTGGAGGCCCGCAACCTTCACATCCGCTACGACGGATCCGATTGCGACACCCTTGACGGTCTGAGTTTCAAGATTCACTCAGGCGAACTGGTGGCCGTTGTGGGGCCGGTGGGCTGCGGCAAGACCACGCTCGCCCGTGCCCTTGGTCGCATGGTGGAGGTGCCCCAGCATCAACTGTTTCTCGATGGGCACGACCTCACCAACCTGCGTCTTGTTGACCTGCGTGAACAGATCGCCCTGGTTCCTCAGGAGGGCTACCTGTTCACCAGCAGCCTGGCGGACAATCTTCGCTACGGCGAACCCGAAGCCGACATCGGTCGGGTTGAGGCAGCGGCTGAACAGGCTCGCCTGCTGGGAGATGTGCGCGGTTTCCCCGATGGCATGAACACACTGGTGGGAGAGCGGGGGATCACGCTCAGTGGAGGCCAGAGACAACGCACCGCGCTCGGCAGGGCCCTGTTGCTTAAGGCTCCTGTTCTGGTTCTCGATGACGCACTGGCGAGCGTTGACAACAACACCGCAGCAGAGATTCTCGCTTCAGTCCGACGCCAGACACAACGCACGATTGTGATGATCAGCCATCAGCTTTCGGCGGCCGCGGCCTGCGACCGAATTCTGGTGCTGGATCAGGGACGGCTGGTTCAACAGGGGCACCACTCCGATCTGATCACGGAACAGGGCCTTTACCGAAGGTTGTGGGAGCGGGAACAGGCAGCTGAACGGCTGGAATCGGCGGCCTGACGCAAAGGTTGTGCAACGTACGGGCGACAAACCCTGTTGCCTCGGCTTAGCTGGAGTCTCTGCTGCCGAACCATGACGTCAGGTACTCCTTTTTCGGTCCGCTGCACCCTGACGTTCGGGGATATCTACGGGCAGATTCTGGCCTGGATGGCTGTGATTTTTGTAAGCCTTGCGTCAGGGCTGGCGCTGATGGGGTCCTCAAGACCGGTGTTTGCACTGGTCGGAGTCGGCCTGATTCTTGTGCTCAGCGTCCCGTTTCTGCTGTTCGCCTTCGTCACCACACTGCTCAATCACATCCGCCTGGAACCCATGACATCTGCCTAGGGTTCGGGCGAATGACATGGATGTGATGCTGCCCAACTGGCTCACCGGTTCTCAGCAGGGACTATCAGACAGCAACGCTGACGAGCGTCATGTTGTTCTCGGCACTCCCCTGAAGGCCCCGCTGATGGAGGATCAGGAGGAAATTGTTTTCGGCTGCGGCTGTTTCTGGGGCGCGGAAAAGGGTTTCTGGCGGCTGCCTGGTGTTGTATCCACTGCTGTTGGCTACGCCGGCGGGCAGACACCATCCCCCAGTTACGAGCAGGTCTGCAGCGGACGGACCGGGCACACCGAGGTGGTGCGTGTGGTGTACAGCACACCAGCCATTGATGTCAGCGATCTGCTCAAGCTGTTCTGGGAATGTCATGACCCCACCCAGGGAGATCGTCAGGGCAATGACCGGGGAAGCCAGTATCGATCGGCGATCTACACCACCACCACCCGACAGATGCAGCTCGCACTGGCCAGTCGTGACTGGTACCAACAAGCCCTCACTCAGGCCGAACGGGACAGCATCACGACTGAAATCGCAGCTGACCGAACTTTTCATTTCGCCGAAAACTACCACCAGCAATATCTGGCACGACCAGGCAGCCGGCCCTATTGCTCCGCCATGCCCACAGGGATCCTCCTCGGTGCCTTTGAAGCTGCTGACTACCAGTTGCCCAGCCAGGTCTGGACCCATTACGACTGGAGCATCAGCCACTGCGTGCTGCGTGGAGACAACAATCCGATCCAGCTGCAGGCATGAATGACCCACTGCCCGACAGAGTGGTGATCGCCGTCATCGCTCTGACGGTGATTCTTGTCTTCGCCATGGCCTTCGCCCTGAAGCCCCGATCCGATGATCAGCCTCCCTTTCTCTGGCGTGATGAATCCCAGTCCCCTCCTGGACTGGTCTCCACACCTTCACAGAGAGCAACCCAGGGGATCTGACCACTGCCTGCGCAGCCGATAAACCGACCTGGCAAGGTTGGAAACTGGTCTCCTCGCAAGGCGTGCCCACCATTCCTGAGCCCAAGCCCCCCCGTCGCCTGCATCCCCTGCCGAGCGGCCTGGTGGAGCTTTACGGTCTGATCGCAGTGCTGGTGGTGCTCATACCGGAGTGGATCGCTGATGGAACGCTGAGTCTCAGCGACAACCAACGTCGCACTGATCTGCCGATCGCCTCAAGAGCATGGAGAACGCTGCCTGAGCTGCAGCTTGCCTCAATGAATCTTTCAGCGCTGCGTCAGCTGGCCAGAGAAATGCGCCTCTGGGGGTATTCAAGCGAAAGCCGAGACAGACTCACAACAAGACTGCTGGCACGCATCAAGCGACACACAAAGAGCGGGAATGCCTTGTGATAACTTGAATCTGCCGTCGGGGCGTGGCGCAGCTTGGTAGCGCACTACTTTGGGGTAGTAGGGGTCGTGGGTTCAAATCCCGCCGCTCCGATGTCACAGTCCAATCGATGACGAAGACTCCTCGTTTGGGGAGTCTTTTTTTATTTGCTTCACCGTAATCGGCTTGATCAAGCGATCACAATCTCACTGAATCAAAACACTCAGGAAATTAGGCACAGAGAAATTCATTTACAGGGCACATGGGTGATCACAAGGTGGCGCTGACCATCGATCTGGAGCCAGCCCTCATCTCTGAGCAGTCCGATGACCCTGGTCACTGTCACACGGGTTGTACTCAGGGCACTGGCCATCTCCTGGTGAGTCAGACGCAGATTCAGGCGCAATCCCTGGTCACAGGGCTGACCGTAATCCTGGGCAAGCAACTCAAGAAATCCCCTGACTCGCTCCTCAACACGACGAAGTCCGAGAAGAGACAGCAGATATTCCGACTGCCGATGCCGTAGCACGACCGCTCCCAGGAAATTATTGGCAAGGTCCTGAGACTCCCGGACCTCGCCCATCGTCATGCAGAGAAGATCGGAGTCGGTGAGCGTGACGGCCTCATAAGCCTGCACCGTACTCAATGGCTCACCAAAGGTTTCATTGGGACCTGCGAGACCAAGCAGCAGTTCATCACCATGCACAGAAACCGCACCAAGCTTCACCATGCCGTTAACAACAAGCCACAGCCTGTTTTTGTGCAGTGGCACAACATTTCCCGCGGCGAGGTGCAAGCGATTTCGGTTTTGAAAACTGGAGTCCAGAAGGAAGAGCTCTACTTTTCAGACTTTGATTCTGCTGGAGTTTCAACAGAACCGACTGACGATTCCCTACCGAGCAACGTATGGAGCGAAACATCACACACCCAGACGAAGAGCCCCCTATCGAATCAATAAGGAGTGTTCAAAAGTATCGAAAGTTCGTGGCAAAAATGATGATCCGAATGGTGTCAACCTGTTCGACGCCCGATCAGGAGCCCTGCAGTTACTGACCAATCCTTTCAATGGCTGCCTTCGACTTGCTGAGGATCTCAGCCTCGAGAGGAATCAAACCAAGGTCAGGAAGCTGACTCTGAGCCTCGCTACTGAGCATGAGCTCAAGGGTCGCTTTGATCACCTGGGACTTCTCGCCGTTTCCAGACCTGTAGGCCTTGACCCAGATCAAGGTAACGATCGGATAGGCCCCCTGGGTGGAGGGGTTCGGGTTGCTGCCGGCAAGATTGAAATCCAGATCGATGCCTTGAAGGGCCTTGGCTCCGGAAATCGGGTTGGGTCGGAGGAATTCTCCGTTGTCGTTCTGCAGCGCAGCAGCCCGGATCCTGCCTTTGACATGGGAGAGACCGAGGTAACCGATGGCTCCACGCTTGCTTTCAATGACAGCGGCAACGCCGGAATTCCCTTCAGCGGCGATCACATTGTCGGCTGGCCAGCGAATCAGCGTTCCGGTCCCAAGAGGCCACTGCGAAGAAAACGCCTGCATGGACTGAGCAAAGGAATCGGTGGTGCCAGAGGCATCCGACCGATGCACCCAGGTGAGAGCACCGGGCTCGCAGCCGAGTTGCTTCCAGTCGGTGATTCTGCCGCTGGCCAACTGAACAGCCTGCAGCTGGGTCAGCTTCAGGTCGCAACCGGGCTGGTTGTATCCGAAAGCGATGGCGGCTCCAAACGTGGGGATCTGAACCACGCCACGTCTCACCTTGGCCAGGTCCCTGGGTTGCATCGCGACGTCGGAAACCGTGAAGTCAACTGCCTGCCTGATCAAGGCCCATTGAGCTGCGGCCGAGCCCACCGATCGATAGCTGATCTCAAAACCACCGGAGTTGGCCATCCGGCCGAACCAGGTTCGGTGAAGCCTGGTGGGGAGAGATGAACCGACTGCGATCAGAGATGACTGTGAGGAGGCGGAGACACCGGTTCCGGCAGCGAGCAGGGAGAACAGAACGAGAGCCTGCCTGGCGAAGGCCATCAATGGTCTGCAGCGAAGCGACCTACCCATAGCGGAGAGCAGGCTCGGACAGCTTTCATGAGGCTTGTTCGTGAACGCTCAAGAGCATTTGAACGACGCATCAGGGCTCATGGATGGAAGCTGAAGGCAACCGAGTCGAAGCTGAATAACGCGTCAGCCATCGATTCACGCGCGAGCGTTGACAGGATGGAACCTCCTCCAGCAGATGCGAGAGCTCCAGCGCACCGAGACGCTTCAGTTCGCGTACATCCACATGCCAGAGGCACTCAGCCTCGCGTATCAGGCGAGCCCAGGTCCGCACCTGCTGCCAGCGCTGCAGGCGGGAACGAATGGAAGGCGGATGCCTTGGATGATCCATGCAGTCAGCTTGGCTGGCTGAAGCCCGGCAGCAGCAAACCCACCACGAGGCTTCCGAGTGCTGAAGCAAATCAGGACGCCAGGGGCAATTCAGGATCAACAGGAACAACAGGAAAATCGAGTTTGCCGGCTTCCCTTGCGGACAGTCGCCTGGCCCAGGCTCCTTTCACCGGTTCGTTCCAGCGAAAACCGGCATCCCGGGCGAGATGACGGTCGTCGTAGGAGACCTGAGCGCGCATCAGCTGCCGAGGTTCCAGACCGCACTCGATCAAGTGCTCAAGGTCATCACAGCGCCGGAAGACCTCTGCCAGATAGATGCAGTCAGTTAAAGCACGATGAGCCGCCCAGACAGGGATTTCATAGGCCAGGGCCAGATCGCGCACCGAAGGCCTGGACCGCAGCTGACGATCAGCCGGCCAGCGCATGTCCTCCATGCTGCAGAGCCAGCGCTTGTTAACAGCCGGCAGATGGCCGCGCCCGAACCACTGGCGGTCGAAGGCGGCGTTGTGGGCCACCAGTACGTCGGCAGCATCCAGCAGCGACTGGAGATAGTCGAGGGCGGGCCTCCAGGGCTGGGGCAGGGTGGTCGCGGAAGCGGGGATTCGATTGATGGCCTCCGCAGCATTGGCCTCCACCGGCAGCAGGAACGATTGCTGCGCAAGCACCTGGCGACTGGCGACATCGAAGAGAATCGCGCCCACCTCAAGGCACTCATCGATCTGTGGATCGAGTCCTGTGGTTTCCGTGTCAACAATCAACAGCGTTCCTGCTGCGGCGAAACGATCAGCTTCTGGCTGCGGCGAGGGACTGGTCTCAGGAGACTGCGGAGATTGCCTTGGGAGTTGAGCCGGAGATTGAGGCGGCGAGGCCGTGAAGGGCTGGCCAGCACTCGACGACAGCAGATCGAGCTGACCTGGTACGGATTGGTTCTCCATGCGCAGACCTGCCTCCTGAATCATTCCATTCTCCGTCCTTTATCCACGCTTCCTAAGGTTTCGCCACCAATTCGACTGCTTGGCATGGCCCTCACCGTTGGTGACAGCGTTCCGTCCATCAACCTGGAGGATCACGAAGGCAACAGCTGCGCCATCAGCGAGCGCAACGGGACGCCCTTGGTGTTGTTCTTCTATCCGAAGGACGAGACCCCTGGCTGTACAGCGGAGGCCTGCGGATTCCGGGATTCCCACGAGGAGCTGCAGCAGCTTGGTGCTCAGGTCTGGGGCGTCAGCGGTGACGATCTGGTGAGCCATCGCCGCTTCGCGGAACGCCATCAGCTGCCTTTTCCCTTGCTGAGTGACAGTGATCAACGCCTGCGCCGGGCATTCGGTGTCCCCAAAACCCTTGGCCTGCTGCCATCCAGGGTCACCTATGTGATTGATGGCCAAGGAGTGATCCGGCACGTGTTCAACAACCTGCTCGATGGCCCGGCCCATGTGCGCGAAGCCATTCAGGTGCTGCGTTCGCTGCAACCCAGTCAATGAGCGACTGGGTTCGCTTCCGTGACTGCTGGACCCTCTACCCGCGTCAGCCACGCGGGTTGGTCGAATTCGTGGGAGGCAGCTACCTGGCTGCAACACCGCAGATCAGTTACCGCCGCCTGCTCGAAGGACTGGAGGCCCGTGGCCTCGCCGTACACGCCTGGAGCTATGTGCCTGGGTTCGACCACCAGCTGCAGGCACGCGAAGCCTGGAGTGCCATGCGGGCCTGTCGCAATCGGCTGCAGGATCATCTGGGGCAGCTGCCACCACCTCTGCGCCTTGGCCACAGCCTGGGTTGCAAGCTGCATCTGCTTGCGCCAGATGGAGGACGAAACTGCAGCGGCCTGGTCGCGCTCAGCTTCAACAATTTCACCGCTGACCAGTCCATTCCGCTGCTGGGAGTGGTTGCACCGAGCCTGGGCGTGAGCACTGAATTCAGTCCGAGCCCGAAAGAAACGCTGCGACTGATCGAACGTCAGTACCTGCAGCCCCGCAATCAGGTGGTGCGTTTCAACAGGGACCAGATCGACCAGAGTCTCGATCTGATGAAGGCACTGCGGGCTCGCAGAGGAGACAGCAGCGAATTGCTGAGGCTGCAAGGCGATCACCTCACACCCGCCAGTGCGGGCCTTAGACGACAGTTCCTTGGTGACTGGGCGGAGGGCAACGAAAGGCAGCAACAGGTGAACCGTCTTCAGGACCTGATCACCACCTGGGCGCTGAGCGGCTCCGCCTCCTCTGAATAGATCACTGAATTGGCCTCGGGTTCTCCAAACAGTTCGTCGTCACTGAGTGCCGTCTCGATCAACTCAAGGGGAGCACTTTTTTTGATGATGGCCACTTCGCAACCCCTGAAACGCCACATGCGGAGTGGACTGCATCAGGCGATTCAGGCAGCTGCGGACTCGAAGCGGTGAAGTGGTGGCAGCGACAGCTGACGCCGGGCTCAGGCACGCAACCGGTCGAGCACCGAACGATCCTCAAGGGTGCTGGTGTCTCCGGTGACTTCCTGACCGGCCGCGAGGGCACGCAGGATCCTGCGCATGATCTTGCCGCTGCGTGTTTTGGGCAGGGCATCACTGCAGCGGATCTCATCGGGCCTGGCGATCGGGCCGATTTCCTGACCCACATGGCCCCGCAGCTCCGCAATCAGGGCATCCTCCGGTTCACGACCTGCCTCAAGGGTGACGAAGGCGACAATGCCTTCACCCTTGAGGTCATCGGGACGACCCACAACGGCAGCCTCCGCGACGGCGGGGTGACTGACCAGAGCAGATTCGATCTCCATGGTGCCGAGGCGGTGACCGGAGACGTTGATCACGTCGTCCACACGACCCATCACCCAGAAGTAGCCGTCCGCGTCACGACGGGCACCATCTCCGGCGAAATAGATATGACTGCCGTCAGCGGGACGGATGTGCTCCCAGTAGCTCTCACGGAACCGCTGAGGGTTGCCGTGCACAGTACGCATCATTCCCGGCCAGGGGCGTCGCACCACCAGGTAACCCCCTTCATCAACTCCGACAGAGTTGCCATCGGCATCAACAACATCGGCTTCAATTCCCGGTAGAGGCAAGGTCGCTGAACCTGGCTTGGTCGGCGTTGCACCGGGCAGGGGACTGATCATCACGCCACCGGTCTCGGTCTGCCACCAGGTGTCGATGATCGGGCAACGACCGGAGCCGATTACATCCCGGTACCACATCCAGGCCTCGGGGTTGATCGGTTCACCCACGGTGCCCAGCAGACGCAGGCTGCTCATGTCGTATTGATCAGGCACCTCACGGCCGTTTTTCATGAATGCGCGGATGGCGGTGGGAGCGGTGTAGAAAATCGTGATTCCGTGCTTCTGAATCAGCTCCCAGAACGCTCCGGGCTTGGATGGACGCGGCGCGCCCTCGTACATCACGGTGGTCGCCCCGTTGGAAAGCGGGCCGTAAACGATGTAGCTGTGACCGGTGATCCAGCCCACATCCGCTGTGCACCAGTAGACGTCATCGTCACGGATGTCGAAGATCCACTGGAATGTGAGATGGGCCCAGAGGTTGTATCCCGCAGTACTGTGCACGACGCCCTTGGGTTTGCCGGTGGAGCCTGAGGTGTAGAGCACGAACAGACGATCTTCGCTGGCCATCGGCTCCGCGGGGAAGTCTGCGCTCTGCCCCTCGACCAGCTCATGCCACCACTGATCACGACCTTCGACCATCTCCACGGTCTGCTTGGTGCGCCGCACCACCAGAACGGACTGCACGGTTGGGCAGCTGCCATCGGCAAGCGCCGCATCAACCGCAGGCTTCAGCGCCACGGGCTTGTCCTTGCGGAAACCACCATCAGCGGTGATCACCGCCTTCGCTTCGCCATCGATCAATCGGTCCCGAAGCGCCTCGGCTGAAAAGCCACCGAAAACAACCGAATGAGGGGCACCGATGCGGGCGCAGGCAAGCATGGCGATCGCCGCCTCGGGCACCATCGGCATGTACAACGCCACAAGATCGCCCTTGCCGATTCCCATTGCTTTGAGGGCATTGGCGGCTTTGCAGACCTGGGCATGCAGCTCGCGGTAGGTGAACTGTCGTACGTCACCAGGCTCACCCTCCCAGATCAGTGCCGTTTTGTTGGCCTTCTCGCCCTCGAGGTGCCGATCAAGGCAGTTGTGGGAAATGTTGGTGGTACCGCCTTCAAACCAACGGGCGAAGGGGGCATCCGACCAGTCAAGAACGGTGTCGAAAGGCCTGAACCAGGAGAGTTCCTTGCGCGCCGCATCCCCCCAGAACGACTCTGGATCTCGACGGGCTGCATCGGCCATCGCCTTATAGGCCTCCATACCGCCGATGCGAGCGATTCGGGAGAAGTCGAGAGAAGGCTCGAAAACACGCTGCTCGTCCAGCACGCTTTCGATGGTGGATTTCTCGCTCGTCATCTGGGGTCTGCCTTGTTGCGCCTTGGGCAAAAGATAATTGGCACGGCGCATTCAGACAGAACCTTGGATCAAACCGTTTCGAACCAGCGAACGCCTGAGTTTTCTGGTTCGCCTGGAGCGGGCAACCACAGGTTTTCCAGATCAGAATGAATGGGAGTCAATGATCAGCAATGCCTGAACTGAATGACGACATCGGAGCCTTTCCTGCTGGGCCATCGATCAGTGGCAACGACAGCCATGGGTGTGATCTCTGAATCAGTTCACGACCAAACCCAGGGCCTGCCTGTTTGATCTGGATGGTCTGCTGCTCGACACCGAGCCGCTCCACGCGCTTGCCTGGCAACAGGCTGCACACCATTTCGGCACCGACCTTGCTCCAGATCAGCTGATCAGACTGCAGGGGCGCCGTCGGCACGACAACGCAAAGCTCGTCTGCTCCTGGATGAAGCAGGCGATCACACCGGATCAACTTCTTGCCGTCAGACAGCCCATCGCCAGGCGGCTTCTTCCCGATGCCAGGCCCATGGAGGGAGCGGAATCGCTGGTGCGCACAGCCGAACGTCTTGAGATTGCGACGGCCCTCGTCACCAGTAGCGACCGGGAATCAGTGCGACACAAGATCGGCAATCATCACTGGGTGAATCGGTTGCAGCTGATGATCTGCGGCGACGATCGCGAGCTGAAAGCCGGCAAGCCCGCCCCCGATCCCTTCCTGTTGGGCGCTGCAGGACTGGGGGTCAGACCTGAGGACTGCTGGGCCTTTGAGGATTCCAGAGCAGGATGTGAATCAGCCCTGGCAGCTGGATGCCTGGTCTGGCGACTGCTCAGACAAACTGAGTGCTCCGATCAGCCTGATCCCAGTGCGCAGGAATTATTGAACTCGAACCGGTTGATTGCCATCACTCAACTGATCGAAGCCCAGCGTTGCCTCGAGTCGTTAGTTAGTAAAGGCGACTGAGAACGAAGTCCGGGAGCTCCAGCAATGCGGTTCGATAGGGCGACTCAGGAAGCCAGGTCAGTGCTTCACGGGATTCCTGAGCGAAGGTTTCAGCCAGTTGACGGGTGCGAGCAATCGCATCCGAATCGCGGACCATGCCCAGAGCTTCATCAAGATCACCCTCGTTGCTGAACTCGCGTTCAATCAGAACCCCCATGGCTGGGGTCTTCTCGAGGGCATACAAGGCAGGGGCAGTGAGATAGCCGCTGGAAAGATCACTGGCTGCGGGTTTACCAAGCTGCTGGTCACTGCCTGTGAAATCGAGAATGTCGTCAACCACCTGGAAGGCCAGACCGAGCTGGCGACCGTAGCGATAGAGAGATTCAAGCTGAGGATCGGTACAACCACTGAGAACCCCAGCAGCACGTGCACTGTTGGCGACTAGCGAGGCGGTCTTGCAGTAACTCTTTTCGAGGTAGGTTTCGAAGGTCTGGCCTGTGTCGTAACGGAACAGGCCCTGTTTGACCTCCCCATCGGCCAGATCCATGATCACGCGGCTGAGCAGCTTCACAACATCAAGGTCGTCCAGGTTGGCGAGATGCCAGCTGGCCTGAGCAAAGAGAAAGTCACCGGCCAGAACAGCGACGCGGTGATTGAAGCGGCTGTGGACAGTCTCAACGCCTCTTCTGGTGGCCGCTTCATCGACCACGTCATCGTGAACCAGAGACGCGGTGTGGATCATTTCGGTGATCTCAGCCAAGCGGCGATGGCGGGACGTGAGACCGCCGTCGCTCGCAAGAGCTCTGGAAATCAGCAATACAATGCCCGGACGCAGACGCTTGCCACCGGCACTGAACAGATGCTCGGCTGCTGCCTGAAGAATCGGATGGCCCGCTCCGATCAAACTGCGAAGGTCGCTGAGCAGGATCTCCAGATCCGCCTCAACCGGCTCCAGCAAATCGGTGACGGTGGTCATGAATCCCCTCAGTGAAGAGATCCTAGAAGGCACCGACCTGTCACTGCAGCTGCACCAGCTCAACCCGTGGCCGTTGCCCAAGCCAGGGCGTAGCGCGGTCGGCGAATCCCTCAGGATCATCAGTGACGCAGATGCGGGTTGATCCCAGAGCGAGGGGGTGATCCAGACCTCCGGGCAAAGGCTTCCCGAGCAGTGCGTCAAGCTGACTGGCCACGGCCATTGCAGGATCGATCAAGCGAATGGGCTGCGGCAACAACCGGCTGAGCAACGGCACCAGCAGGGGGTAGTGCGTGCAGCCCAGAATCACCGACTCCACCGAAGCTTCCAGCAGAGGTTGGAGATAACAGGTGGCGGCATCATGGAGAGCTCTGGAATGCAAATCACCGGTTTCAATCAAGGGAACGAATTCAGGACAGGCCTGCTGCACCACCAGCGTTCCCGGACAAAGAGCCTCAATGCTTTCCCGGTAGGCCCCTGATGCCACGGTTGCCGGCGTGGCCAGCACCCCGACCCGGGCTTCACGAACCATCGCCGCGGCAGCACCAATCAGACCCACAACAGGAACACCTGCCTGGCCTTCAGCGACATCTCTGGCCAAGGCATTGGTGGTGTTGCAGGCCATCACCACCGTTGAGATCTGATGCTGGCTCAGCCAACTCACCACCTCTGAGGCAATGGTGCGGATTTCAGCCGCTGAACGACTGCCATAGGGAACACGGGCCGTATCGCCGAGATAAACCACCTGCAGGGAGCCGTGGCGTTCCAGAACCCGACGCAGAACGGTGAGTCCACCCAGACCACTGTCAAACATGCCAAGTCGGATGGTCATCGCACCCCCTGCAGATACTCGAGAATTCCGGTGGCAATGGCCAGTGACAGACGACGTCGATGCGATGCGGTGGCCAACCTCGGAGAATCCAGATTGCCGGTGACAAACCCTGTTTCCACCAACACCGCAGGCATGGTGGTGCGACGGATCACGAAAAAGCGGCCGCGACGCACGCCGCGATTGGGACTTCCCGGAGACACATTCAACACCTGCTGCTGGATATGAGCAGCAAGCCGTGCGGAACGTGGATCGGAGAAATAAAAGGTTTCGATGCCATTCACTTCCGGTCTGGACATGCTGATGGCATTGGCGTGAATGCTGACAAACGCCGTTGCGCCGATTCTGTTGGCAAGCGCCACTCTCGGTGGCAAATCAACATCCACCTCAGCAGTTCGAGTCAGCGTGACTTGAACCCCCTTGGCTTCAAGCAGTCGCGCCACCTGAAGCGAAACGTCAAGAACAATCTCCGATTCGCGAATCCCCCTGATCCCGACAGCGCCAGGATCAGGGCCACCATGACCAGGGTCGATCACCACCCGGTAACGACCACGACGGACACTTGGAAGTCCGGCGGCATTCACAGGAGTGCGGGTGGGCTTGATCCTCACGCCAGCCCAGCGTCCGGGACCCGCCCGATTGAGATCGCCCTCTCCAATGGTGCGCAGACCTCTGGTGGCCAGTCCCTCGAACATCAACTTCCAGCGATCCGGCGAGGTGCCGATCAAACGCAGCTGACCAGGGTCGAGTTCAACCCCGGGCTGGAACTCGATGACCAGGCGGGTGGCTCCGGGGTTGGGCTTGCCGAGACGAACCTCACGGACGGGACCGGAGCCGCGAAGCTTGCGGGGGCGACTCAGTTCGCCGGGGAAATCGATCCAGACCCTGGGCCCGCGTCCGGCTTTACCGGCTTCAAAAAAGGCATTGAGGCGCGCCCCTGTGGCTGTGCGCAATTGCAGAACCCCATCACTACCCAGCGACCAGGCCGCCAGAGCACTGGCCGCCCGAGCAGGCAGGCCCATCACCAGGCCCGCACCCTGCACGACAAGAGCGACCAGCAGGGCGCTGAAACGACGAGATAGCCGAGGCATCGGATTCAGAACGCTGCGGTTCTGCGGTGCTTGAGGCAAGGCATCTGAGCACGGATGCGCTCAAGATGATCCAGGTCCACCGGCGCAACGGCTGCGCCGGGACTCACACCGGCATCAGCCAGCACTGTTCCCCAGGGGTCAATGACCATCGAGTGGCCATGGTTCTGCCGTCGCCCTGCATTGAGACCTGTCTGTGCGGGAGCAAGCACATAGGAGGTGTTTTCAATCGCACGGGCCTGGAGAAGAACCTGCCAGTGGTCCTTACCCGTGAAGGCCGTGAAAGCGGCGGGAATCATCAGCAACTCAGCTCCTGCCTCGATCAGTTCTCGGTAGAGCTCAGGGAAGCGCACGTCGTAGCAAATCGACAGCCCCACCCGACACAGTCCAGGCACATCCACAACAGGTGGTGGAGTCGTGCCTGGCCTGAAAGAAGCCGACTCCCTATAGGAACTGCCGTCTGCCAGGTCGACATCGAAGAGATAGATCTTGTCGTAACTGGCCAGGATCTGACCATCGCGTCCAACCAGCTGGGCCCGCTGAAAGGTGTGAGCACCGTCTCCGACGGGAACGGGATATCCGCCGCCCATGATCACCACCTGGTAGCGACGCGCCATGGTGACCAGGAACCTGGTTGCCTGTTCCGCCAGAACAGGCGCAAGTTCCAGCCGCAGTGAATCCTCTCCGAGAAAAGCAAAATTCTCGGGAAGTCCAATCAACTCAGCTCCACGTCGTGCTGCAAGGTCGATCTGTTCCTCTGCAGCACTGAAGTTGCTCTCCGGGTCGGAACTGCTAGTGAGTTGCACGGCCGCCGCCAGGAAATCACGCACAGAGGTCAGTATTCAGTCGATGGAATGGTATGGCTGAAGAGCGCTTCGCGCTTCAGACACGAACGGCTCGTAAAACACCGGGTTCAACCTGGGTCGGGACGACGTGAATCTGATCCAGACCGGAACAGCAGCTGAAATCAGCATCGTGATCACCGATCCCGATCAACCGTTGACCGTGCGAAGCAACGCGAAGGCAGGCTTCAGGATCATGCTTCCACTGATTCCAGAGAGCCAGTGCCGCCTGGAGTTCATCATTGGCCACTGCAGCTCCGGCAGCAACAAGCAGCTCTCCGATTGCTCCGGCAGCAAGTGAATCCTCGAGGGAATAGGTCCCTTCCCAACCACTGCCGAGGATGACGATCCGCTGGTGCGCTCCTGCCAGCAATCGCTCGGCAACAGCGCGTCTGTTGGGCAGAGCTGCCGTGACAACGCAGGGCACGTCGCGGACCCGCTGCAGAGCGCGGGTGCCGTTGGTGGTGCTCATCAGCAACCGTTTGCCCTTCACCAGCTCAGGGGTCACGGCGACGGGGGAATTACCCAGGTCGAAACCCTCCAGCATGCAGCCCCCCCGCTCTCCCAGAAGCAGACGCGAATGGTCGGGCCAGAGCTTTGCCTGCGCTCGCAGTTCATCGAGATCAGCGAACGCCTGCACCGCCTCGGCACCATTGTGCAAAGCCCAGGCGATCGTGGTTGTGGCACGCAGAACATCAATCACGACAGCTGCATCCGGACCGTCTGCGGAACCGACCGTGTCGGGAACATGCGCGGCCGCATGGAAATAGGAAACCTGCATGGCCACACTCACCGTCAGCGTGCGTCACAGTACCGGGATCACCCCTGCTGAGGTGGCCTCCAGATGTCTCTGTTCCGCCCCGGTCCCGGCACACGGGATCTGCGTGCCTTCATTCAGCTGCTGGAGGAGCGGGGACAGCTCAAACGGATCACGGCACCGGTGGATCCTGATCTCGAATTGGCGGCGATCGCCGATCGAGTCCTGGCCAGCGGAGGCCCTGGGCTTCTGTTCGAGAACGTGATCGGATCCTCAATGCCGGTGGCGGTCAACCTGCTCGGGACCGTGGAGCGGGTCGTCTGGAGCATGGGGCTCGAACATCCGGAGCAGCTGGAGGATCTGGGTGAGCGACTTGCGCTGCTGCAACAGCCACGCCCACCCAAGGGGCTGGGTGAAACCAAGAAATTCGCACGTGTTTTCTGGGATCTGGTGAAGGCAAGACCGGACAGAGATCTTTTGCCTCCATGCCGTCAACAGGTGTTTGAAGGCGATCAGGTCAACCTCGACAACATCCCGCTCATTCGTCCCTGGCCTGGTGATGCCGGAGGCGTCATCACTCTCGGACTGGTGATCACAAAGGACCCAGAGACCGGCGTACCGAACGTGGGGGTGTATCGGCTGCAGAAACAGTCGGTCAACACCATGACCGTGCACTGGCTGAGCGTGCGCGGGGGCGCTCGCCATCTGCGCAAGGCGGCTGCACTGGGACAGAAGCTGGAGATCGCCATCGCCATCGGTGTTCATCCACTGCTTGTGATGGCGGCAGCAACACCGATCCCGGTGCAACTGAGCGAATGGCTGTTCGCCGGGATCTACGCCGGAGAGGGTGTCAGGCTAAGCCCCTGCAAGACGGTTGATCTGAAGGTACCCAGTCACAGTGAGGTTGTTCTGGAAGGAACCATCACACCTGGAGAGGTGATGCCTGATGGACCCTTCGGCGACCACATGGGTTTCTACGGGGGAGTGGAGGACTCACCGCTGGTGCGTTTTCACTGCATGACTCAGCGCAAGGATCCAATCTTCCTCACCACTTTCAGCGGTCGACCTCCGAAGGAGGAGGCCATGCTCGCCATTGCGCTCAACAGGATCTACACGCCGATCCTGCGTCAGCAGATCCCTGAGATCAAGGATTTCTTCCTGCCGATGGAGGCACTGAGCTACAAACTCGCGGTGATCTCAATCGACAAGGCCTATCCAGGCCAGGCGAAGAGAGCTGCAATGGCTTTCTGGAGCGCGCTGCCTCAGTTCACCTACACCAAGTTCGTGGTTGTGGTCGACAGCCATATCAATGTGCGCGATCCACGCCAGGTGGTCTGGGCGATCGCCGCCCAGGTGGACCCACAGAGAGATCTGTTCACTCTGGAAAACACACCGTTTGATTCACTCGACTTCGCCAGCGAACAACTCGGTCTCGGTGGACGACTGGCAATCGACGCTACAACCAAGGTTGGGCCGGAAAAAAATCACCCCTGGGGCAAACCTCTGAGCAGACCAGACGATCTGGAACAACGTGTCACGGATCGTCTGGACGAACTCGGCTTAACCGATATCAGCAACAGAGAGCCGAACCCTGAACTGTTCGGCTATCTGCTGGATCAACTCATTGCCAACCGGCCTGGGCCATGAGCTGAATGGCCTTGGGATTAAGAGCACTCAACTGAGAAATCGACACATTATCTGGGGTGAACTTGGTCATCCCTTTCAGATACGTTGATCCCCCAACTCCTGTTAAAGGGAATTCAAAGGTGGGGCCGGCAATCCCCCTGCTGCCATTGGGAGAGGCCAGGAACTCAATCAGCTTGACTGCAGCTGTTTTATTTTTGGCATATTTGGAAACTGCTGCGGCGCTGATATTCACATGCGCCGGATCGGGCATGACAATTTTCACCTGATTACCAAGTTTCTGATCCTTGGCTCCATTGATACCCGCACGCATGCGAGCGAGATAATAATGATTCACCACCCCAACACCACACTTGCCCTGAGCAACAGCTCGAATCAAAGCGATGTCACCAGGGAAATATGGCTGAGAAACATTGGAAATCATGCCCTTCAGCCAGGCTTTGGTGTTAGCTTCTCCACGAATTGCCAGCTGATCAGCAACCAATGACTGGTTGTAGACATTTTTACGATTACGCAGGCAAACTTTTCCTTTCAAATCAGGAGATGCAAGCTGAGCGTAAGTCTTGACCTGGGAAGGTTTGACCTGGTTTGGGTTGATGACAATCGCACGAACCCGTCTAGCGATTCCGAACCAACGGTTGGAGGGATCTCGATATCGAGCTGGGACATCTGAATTCAGCTTCGAAGAATTGATTGGCTGAAATAAACCTGCCTTGGCGGCATTGTTGATCCTGGCGGCATCAACAAGAATGATCACATCAGCTTTGGTATTGCTTCCTTCGCGCTTGAGCCGCTCAACCAAAGAAATACCGGAAGCTTCGATCAAGCGAACTTTGATTCCGGTTTGATCAGAGAATGCCTTGTAACTCTGCCTGTCGGTATTGTAATGACGGCCTGAATAGACACGAACTTCTTCAGCGTGCGCGGCGGCCGTCAACAGAGACAGTGACGCAAGCAAAGGAAATGCAAGCAGCTTCATAAAACACAAGAACCCCTCTGAGGTTGTCTGCGAAAAACCGAAACGTCTCGCCAACACGATACCAAGCTACTGCTCATTTAATACAAAAACGTCGTTTTCAATGAATCACATCAAGCTTGAGCTCTTCAGTTCAGACCAGTGCAAGGCACTTCTAGAGAAGGTCAGTCACGCTGAATGGATTGATGGCAGAGCAACGGCTGGTGCCCAGGCCAGGTCAGGGAAAATCAATGAGCAGATTGCTCAGACATCACCGGTCAGAGAGGAGATTCATCGTCTGGTGCAGGACGCTATGTGGGCTAATCCAGCCATCAAAAGCTTCTGTGTACCAAGGAAACTGCATCGATTGCTGATCAGCAGAACAAAATCCGGAGGTGGATATGACAGTCATGTCGATAATGCTTACATGAGCAGCGGCAGAAGTGATCTTTCCTTCACTCTTTGCCTGTCTGATCACCAGGCATTCACAGGCGGAGCCCTGGAAGTCGATACCATTACAGACTCATTGCAGCTGGAATTGAAGCAGGGGGAGATTGTGATTTACCCAAGCTCAAGCATGCACCGGGTCAAGCAGGTGAGCAGTGGTGAGCGAATTGTTTGTGTGGGATGGATTGAAAGTTATTTGAAAAATGAAGGCGATCGCGTCACTCTTTTTCAACTCGATACCGGAGCCAAAGGATTGCTTGCCAAGCACGGACGAAGTGATGAGCTGGATCTCGTGTTTCTTGCGTATACGAATTTACTGCGATCACTGGGCACGTGAACAACACACGTGAAACGACTTAGAATTGATGGAGCCTATATAAACGGTGGTTTTTGGGATGAAGAGGTCAACTCTTTCCATTTTTCTCGCTGGTGCTGCTGCACTGAGCAGCCAAATGGCAGATCCAGCTGCTCTCGCTGATACCAACCCCATGGGTGGTGGGTTGCAGGAGTGGAACACAGATCAGAACATCGACGCTGAAGCCAAGAAGGATGCAGACGCAAAGAAAGCAGCTGAAAAAGCTGCACAGGAAGACGTCTGCGTTCCGATTGGAGAGGGCGAAAACTGCTGGTAATCAGGCCAGACATTCGCAATCAAGATGAAGGAGGCCGGAGAGCCTCCTTTTTTTATTGGATTTATGAAAGCAAAAAAAAGCTCCCTCAAAGAGGGAGCCTGTAGAAGAATCAACCGATCTGAATCAGAAACGGAAGGTTGTTTTCACGAGGTAGCCAAAAGTATTGAATCTCTCAGCACCGTCACCGCCGTACCTAGGAGCTGAACCAGTCAGTTCACCGAAGGGACGTGAGACATAGAAAATGGCAGGTGTCACAGCGATGTTGTCGGTGACTTGGAACTGGTAATACAGCTCCATTGCATAGTTGCCATCATCGGGAGTGCCTTCTTCTCGCTCAGTCTCGAACTGAGGCTGGCCGATGGCGAAACCGAGCAGGTTTCCGCGCATGAAGGCATCTCTCCAGTTCAAACCTACAGTCCAGGCTTGTGAGGTCTGCTTTTCACGCAGGTCTCTCTTGAAATTGTTAGCAGGGAAATTGACATCTTTACCGTTGAATGATGTCAGATCCCAACCTAGAGAGATGCTGGGAACCCAGCTGGACTCGGAAGGCTGCCACCATGCACGCAAAGCAACAGCATTAGCGTCCTTAAAGCCACGTGAGACAGCTTGGTCATCACCACCAACGACTGTGGTACCAGAGCCGAGAGGAGTGCCGTAACCGACAGTCATGCCATCCTGAACATAGGCATAACCAGCGTTGATGTTCCACTGAGGACCGCCATAGCCCACCTGTGCAACAAACTTACCTCCTGAGGTGTTGGTCATAATGCCACCACCTTTTCTGGGATTGCCTTTCGCACCGTTTTTGGCGGTGTAGTTCAAAGCAACAGTAAACTTTGGATCGAAAGGATCATTTTTACTGTTGGGCTTCCAAACGATACCCGCACCAGGTGAGGTACTGGCGCCGTAAACACCGTAGTAACCGCCGAGTTTGAAGTCCTTGAGAATTTCGCGATACACACTGGCAGGAGCACCAAGCATGTAGTAGTTCTCAATCTTGGCTCCCAGGTAAACCTGGAAGTCAGCGCCAAGTGGGAACTGGTACCAGAGCTTGTCAACCTTGAGGGCATCGCCTGTTGACTTGGCAACGCTCAGCTGGGTGATGTTGCCGGTGTAACCCTTACCAGAGAAGGCGTTCTTGTTGAAGTTACCTGCACGCAGGCGGGTGTACAAAAGATCCTTTCCGGTGAAACTGGTATTCAGATTCAACGTGGCCCGATAGTTGAACGTGAAGGCGTCTTGACCACGGTATTCAGGGCCTTCGCCGAGGTCGTAGTCCTCACCTCCGTAACTAACACCACCGGTGACGAAATCGACCTTTCCTTTCAGCTTGGTGGTGGTGGAGAACTGGGTTGCTTCCAGTTCACCGACGCGGGCCTCCAGACCGTCAACACGGCCCTTGACGATGGCGAGCTCCTTCTCGAACTCCTTCATCAGACGCTTGAGCTCGTCGGTCACTTCAGTGACGCGGTCGAGACAGGCGTTGAGCAGCGCGGCCGCTTCAAAGCGTGTCATCGCACGGTTGCCGCGGTAGGTGCCGTTGGGATAACCCGCGACACAGCCGTAGCGCTCAATCAGGTTGCTGAGTGCCTGATAGGCCCAGTCAGTCGGATAGACATCGGAGAACTGGGTGATGCTGGTGACCTGATCCACAGCAACCGCGTCCTGGGAAACGGGGGCGTAGTCAGAAACACCGGCAACATTCATTTCAGTTGCGCCAGCAGCCACAGGAGCCAGCAGGCCCAGGGCAGCGGGGGCAACAAGCAGTTGCTTGAACAATTTCATTGATCCTCACACCAATAAAAGAGGAAGAGGCAATTGCCTCTCACCGTATTAAAACGCACAGACAGCGACTTCGCTACCTGAAAACAGCAAGCATCACAGGCAGCTCAGGGCCGGCGACACGAAAAAACCATCCAGAGAGGAAATCAACCAACGCCACTTCGGCACTCAACGCACAAGCCGACAACGGCTCCAGCAGCTAGGACGCATCCTTCAGAGCCGCGGATAGGCCCGAAAACCCCCTGATCAAACCCTCAAAACCATTGGCGTTACTACATCAAGCAAGAACAAACCAACACCGCCAAAACATCAAAGGCCGCAGGCGCGGCAACAGATGGACTCCCCATTCAGTCAATCACTGCAAGGTCCTAGGGGAGGCCAGTACAGCAATTCTGCCAAATTACAAACCGGCCACCCGCGTGACAAACGCGACTACCGCCGGTACCAAAGAACGCTGTTTCCGCATTCGGACTCAGGCCAGCGGCTTTAAATCCGCCTGCAAAGCAATTGGGGGGCGCCCAGGCTCATTGATCACCCTGCAGCGCATCAGAACTTCGACCGACCCATAAAAACCATCCATAAATTGATCAGAGCTAATGCGAAATCATGGACGTAGCGCACGAACTGCATCGTCAACAACTCATCAAGGCTTACAACAACGCGGTGAAAAGAAAGGATTGGCAGGCTGCTCGAAACTATCGCGACGAACTCAACATTCTCATAGCGAAAAAAGTTGCGTTGTCTTGAAATTCAATTCAATCAAATTCTCTAAATTGCAGAAAATTTGAAAATTTCATAATAATCGAACTTATTGAATCACAACTATATTTCTATTCTAAAATTTAACTTTTCATTATTATTAAGAATGTTGATGATTCGGATTAAGGGATTGGTGAATTTGATTCAAGACGCGTTTCACAACAGTGGTAATAAAAATTGTCTGCGGGATCTGAAGCCATTCGGACAAAAATGATGACTTGAATCGGCATCAGCCCGCGAACTGATGCTGGATCAAGCGACTCATAGAATTCGACCACCAAGAGATGGAAGAACGTGCCGGTAATCACAGGAGATGTCCGCCAACTGAGATCCGGCGGAACTCTTAGTGGTCACGTGAGGGTTCCCGGAGACAAATCGATCTCTCACAGGGCATTGCTCTTTGGAGCCATAGCTGAGGGCAGAACCACGATTGAGGGATTGCTTCCTGCAGAGGATCCAATCAGTACGGCGTCCTGTCTTCGAGCGATGGGAGCGGACATCAGTCCTGTCGCCGATGGTGAGCTCATCACCATTGATGGCGTTGGCCTGGATGGTCTGAAGGAACCGAGTGAAGTGCTCGAGTGCGGAAATTCCGGCACAACCATGCGACTGATGCTTGGACTACTGGCAGGACTGAATGGCCGACATTTCGTGCTCAGCGGTGATGCTTCCCTCAAGCGGAGACCGATGCAGCGTGTTGGGCAACCGCTCTCGATGATGGGTGCGGAGGTGCGCGGTCGCGGTCAGGGAAATTTCGCCCCTCTGGCAGTTCAGGGACGCAAGCTGCGCGGTGCTGTTGTCGGCACACCCGTCGCCAGTGCGCAGGTGAAATCCGCCCTGCTGCTTGCCGCCCTGACTGCGGATGGCAACAGCACGGTGATTGAACCTGCCCACTCCCGTGATCACAGCGAACGAATGCTGAAGGCCTTTGGTGCCGATCTGGATGTGGGTGGAGAAATGGGCCGTCACATCACCGTTCGACCGGGTGCGCGGTTGAAGGGTCAGCATGTTGTGGTTCCGGGTGACATCAGCTCAGCAGCGTTCTGGCTGATCGCAGGCGCTCTGGTACCCGGAGCTGATCTGACCGTTGAAAATGTGGGTCTGAATCCGACCCGCACAGGAGTGCTGGAAGTTCTCGATCAGATGGGAGCGAAGATCGAGGTGCTCAATCAGCGTGATGTGGCAGGAGAACCGGTGGGGGATCTGCATGTCACGCACGGATCACTGGAACCCTTCCAATTCGGGGAGGAGATCATGCCGCGTCTGGTGGACGAGGTCCCGATCCTGAGCGTGGCGGCATGCTTCTGCGACGGCGAAAGCCGGATCACTGGCGCGGCGGAACTGAGAGTGAAAGAAACAGACCGACTGGCGGTGATGGCTCGCCAGCTGAAACACATGGGAGCCGACATCGAGGAGCACCCCGACGGGCTAACCATCCGTGGAGGCAGGCCTCTGAAAGGCGCACAACTCGACAGCGAGACCGACCACCGCGTCGCCATGAGCCTTGCGGTGGCTGCCCTGATGGCCAAGGGAGATTCAACACTGGCGCAAAGCGAAGCCGCCGCCGTCAGTTACCCAACCTTCTGGAACGATCTCGAGCGACTGCAACGTTGAGGCATCCGCTTGGAGAGCTCAGGGCGATCGAAACCGCAGACGGAAGTCTGAGTCTTCACAGTGATCATTTTGATGAAGCGTTTCACAGCTCCACAGGAGCTCTTGAGGAAGCGGAGGCGAAATTTGTCAGACCCGCTGAGCTGGAAACCTTCTCACAACACAGTGAACTGAAGCTGCTCGATGTCTGCTTCGGAATGGGATACAACAGCGCAGCCATCATGCGTTCACTCCCACCAGCCAGCCATCCCAGATTGCAGTGGTGGGGGCTGGAGCTGGATCCACGTCCTCTGGGATGGGGCCTGGGCCACAAACCGTTCCGTGAGCTCTGGCCCAGTGGCGTGCTCCAGCGACTTGAACAACTGCAGAGAAGCGGCAGATGGTGCGACAGGGGCGGCCATGGATCAATGCTGTGGGGCGATGCGCGCCACAACCTCAAAAAGCTGCCAGGAGGTTGCCAGCTTGACCTGATCCTTCTGGATGCCTTTTCTCCAGTGCACTGTCCTCAGCTCTGGAGTGAGGAGTTTCTCGCTGCTCTGGCCAGTCGACTTGCACCGGGAGGGCGCTTGTTGACCTACTGCAGAGCAGCTGCCGTCAGAAGCAGTCTGAGGCGTGCAGGCCTGACACTTCGCTCATTGCTGCCGGCAAAAGGAGAACGAGCGGAATGGAGCTCAGGCACTCTGGCCCTGAAACCACGAACCAACAAAGCGTTGGCCGCTGAGGGGCCAGGCTGGACTTCACTGAGTGCCATGGAAGAGGAACATCTGAACACGAGAGCTTCAGTGCCCTATCGAGATCCCCATGGCGATGATGAGGCCGTAAGCATCCAGCGGAGGCGCGAGCTCGAGCAGCAGTCCTGTGATCTTGAGAGCACCAGCCTCTGGCACCGCCGCTGGCGATCGCATGTGCTCACGAACAGACCTAGTACAAGACCTGAATCTGATGACAAACAGCGATGAGAGGTTGGGATTTGAGTGCCGAAGCGACATCAACAACGGGTTGAACAGACAGGAAAAAATGATCTGATCAAACAGTTTTCGGGGTCTGCATCAACCTTTGCCGGTATGAAAAACAAGGCAGAGGGTGAAATCTTGATTGTCTTTTCTGTTGATTCACAATGGGGAATTCAAGACATCGTCGATTTCGGGCCCATGAAGGTTCAGGCTGAATGCAGTGATGTGCATTTCTGCCATGACTTTCACTCTGTCCGGCTTCGACGCCTGGACATTT
Organism: Synechococcus sp. MIT S9509; assembly: GCF_047303035.1. Taxonomy (NCBI): domain Bacteria; kingdom Bacillati; phylum Cyanobacteriota; class Cyanophyceae; order Synechococcales; family Synechococcaceae; genus Synechococcus; species Synechococcus sp. MIT S9509. The sequence goes on from NZ_CP138940.1 coordinate 986,831, forward strand.
CAGATCGTTTTTTACGGCAGTCTTCTGGTTCTCGAAGCCCTGCATGGCGACGACCGCCTCAGCACAGTTCTTCAACCCATGGACTGCACCCGCCAACGGGCCCACGCCCTGATTCGCCAACCCAGTTGCACTCTGGTCGGCCGCTGAAGAGGTCAGGAACCTGACCGCTGGGCGGAATCCACCACATCCCGATAGATTCCGCCCGATTCGCATCGCTGTTCATGCTCGCTGTCGCTGTTCTGGCCGCAGGCAAAGGCACCCGCATGAAGAGTTCATTACCGAAGGTGCTGCAGCCGCTGGCTGGCGCAACCCTGGTGGAACGGGTTCTTGCCAGCGCCGGCAATCTGAGGCCTGAGCGACGGATCCTGATCGTTGGACATCAGGCTGATCGTGTTGAGCAGCAGCTCAGCCACATCAACGGGCTCGAATTTGTGCTGCAGGATCCCCAGAACGGCACCGGTCATGCCGTGCAACAGCTGCTCATGCCTCTGCAGAACTTTGAAGGAGAGCTTCTTGTTCTGAACGGTGATGTTCCCCTGCTGCGTGCGGAAACCATTGATCAGCTGGTGGCGAGTCACCGAAGCAGTGGAGCGGATGTCACGCTGCTGACGGCCCGTCTGGAGGATCCCAGCGGCTACGGGCGTGTTTTCGTGAAGGCGGATGGCCAGGTCAGCGCCATCATTGAGCATCGCGACTGCAGTGAGGAACAACGCTGCAACAGCCTCACCAATGCCGGTATCTACTGCTTCAACTGGCGCAAGCTTGCAGCCGTGCTCCCGACGCTGAGCACCGACAACGATCAGGGCGAGCTTTATCTCACCGACACCGTTGGCATGTTCGATCGTGCCATGCATCTTGAAGTGGACGATGCCGATGAAGTGAACGGCATCAACAACAGACGCCAGCTGGCTCAATGCGAAGCCCTGTTGCAGCAGCGCCTGAAAGAGCACTGGATGGATGAGGGTGTCACCTTCATTGACCCGGACAGCTGCAGCCTGAGCGAAACATGCCGGTTCGGCCGGGATGTGGTGATCGAACCTCAGACGCATCTGCGTGGTTCCTGCCGGATCGGTGACAACTGCCGACTGGGCCCTGGCAGCTTTCTGGAAAATGCGGTGCTGGGCGAAGGCGTCACTGTGCTGCACTCGGTAGTCATCAAGGCCGAAGTGGGAAACAACACGGCTGTCGGACCATTTGCTCACCTGCGGCCCGATGCTGCAGTCGGTGATGACTGCAAGATCGGCAATTTCGTGGAGGTCAAGAAGAGCACCATTGCCAGCGGCAGCAAGGTGAACCATCTCAGCTACATCGGCGATGCCGAGCTGGGAACCAATGTGAATGTCGGTGCTGGCACCATCACTGCCAACTACGACGGCGCCAACAAACATCGCACTGTGATCGGCGACGGCAGCAAAACAGGTGCCAATTCAGTGCTGGTCGCACCGATCAAGCTTGGCAAGCAGGTCACCGTGGCCGCAGGTTCGATACTCACCAAGGATGTCGGGGATGGAGCTCTGGCGATTGGGAGGGCCAAACAGACGATCAAAGAGAACTGGTCAGGAGCCAAGCCATAGGGGGCAGGCGACCGGGTGATGCCTCGCTGGCAATCTGCACCAGCGAAAAGTCTTCCGACCTGCGTTGCGACTGGAACCGGGGAAGCACTCTGCCGAGGATCAATCTCAGCACTATCGGGATCTGTCGGATTTAGTCGTGAGCTGACGTGGAAGGTCTGGTCCACTATTAACAGAGAAGACCTCAATGGCTCACTGCCGTCAGTCGAGCCGGAAAGGCTGTCAGGTCAGGTCGGTGAACTCCAGGCCAACCATGTCCAGACACCAGACAACTCACCTGAGCATCGATGCCGTCGAAAATTGTTCTCAATGCCGACCTGAACGTTTGTTCGGCGCTCAGAACCTGGATCCTCAACAACGCTGCGGTTCTCAAAGGTTTCGAACTTCTCGTCGCTGAGGATGTGCTTGAGCTGATGACCAGCGGCGGAAGCCTCGACGATCTTGCTGTCACGGCATCGCGTGCCATCACTGAAGGAGGTGATATCGAACTGGCCGCAACGATCATCAACGGCGAAATCAGCGGCCTCGTCCATTTCCCATCCCCAGGCGGTGAAAGAGCCGGGGACGTGCTCTCCGAACCACTCCTGCGGGCAGCACTGCTCAACAACCTGCCCATCGCGCTCAATCCCGCCACCGCGTCGGCAATCCTTCGGGGCATCAAGGGAAGTCGTCGAGGATTTCTGATTTTCAACCCCATTTCAGGACAAGGCGATCCCAACGCCGAACTCGCCGAGATCCGCAACTACCTCGAGCCCCAGATCATGCTTGAGGTGTGGATGACCAAACCCGGTGTCGATCCGAGCGTGCAGGCACAGGAACTGATCAGGGAGATCAACGCCTTCGATCAGGAGGGGCAGGGTAAATCGCTGATCATTGCCTCCGGTGGTGATGGCACAGTGGGTGCCGTCGCCAGTGCACTGCGAGGCACCGACATTCCTCTGGGCATCATTCCCAGGGGCACAGCCAACGCCTTCTCGGTCGCGCTGGGAATTCCAACGTCCGTCAAGGCCGCCTGCACCAATCTGATTCTCGGCAACACGCGCCTTGTGGATGTTGCGCTCTGCAATGACAAGCCGATGATCCTGCTGGCAGGACTTGGCTTCGAAGCCGGCATGGTCAACAAAGCCAGCCGTGAACTGAAGAACATGCTGGGGCCGATGGCCTACATCTTTTCGGGAGCCCGGCAGTTGGTGGAACAGCAACCCTTCACGGCCGAATTACTGATCGACGGCGAATCAACGGAAGTGAATGCCAGTGCCATCACCGTGGCCAATGCAGCCCCCGCAACATCAGTCATGGCACAGGGCTTCGGTCAGGTGATCCCCGATGACGGCCAACTGGAGGTGATCATCGCTTCACCAAGAGGGCGGATGGGCGGCTTCTCGGTGTTGTCCAGCCTGGCGAAATCAGCAGTGCTGAAAAACAGTGCCAGCAATGCCGATATCTTCTGCACACGCACACATCAGCTGAGCGTGACCCTCCCCAAGCCGCAGACCATGGTCATTGATGGTGAGATCGAGGAAACCGACCACATGACGGTGTCCGTGATCCCCGATGCACTGAAAGTCATCGCACCAATCCGCCTCAGCCCTTGAATCTCGCCAGCGACCCGCCGATTGAGCGCAAGATCATGCGCATGGAACACCGCGTCCGCTGGCAGCATCCGGCGATCAGGGAGCGAGGGATCGATCAGACACGACTGGTGATCGATCCTTCCGGAGGCCACAGAACAAAACACGACGCGTTTCACTTCCTGGTGCTCGGCGACAGCGGAACAGGTCGCCATCGACGGCACAGCCCTCCGCGTCACATCGCCGAGCGTCTGCTCCCTCACAAAAACAAGGCCGCCTTCCTGCTGCACACAGGAGATGTGGTGTATCTGGTGGGCGCCGCGGCCCAGTACCGCAACAACTTCATTCGCCCTTACCGGGAATGGCTCTGTGGAGGAGAGAACTGGGAAAGCATCACTCCGCAGAACCTGCTGTTCAACCAACCCTTTCTGCCGGTGCTCGGCAACCACGACTATTACGATCTGGCCCCGATCATCTCGGCACTGGCCGGACTGACCCTGCCCCTGCGTCGCTATCTGCAGTGGTTTCACGATGTCGATACCGGATGGCGCGGTTCTGATCAGGGGGGCTGCTTTGCCCATGCCTTCATGGATGTGCTGTCGGACGTGCCCAGCAGCCGCTTGGCTGACCATCTCGACCGTCACTACACGGCTGAATGGGATGGTCATCGTTGCCTGAGCTATCAACCCGGTCATCACACAAGTCTTCCGAACCGCTACTACCGGTTTCGTCATGCCGGTGTCGACGTTTTCGCGCTTGACTCCAACACCCTGATTGCACCGGTGAGTGGTCAGGATGACCGTGTCCGGCTGCGACAACAGCTGAAATCCCTTGAAGACGAACAGGCTCACTGCCTCAAGGCGCTTTCCCTCAAAGCAAGCGACGAGAATCAACGCGATGGACTGATGGATGACCTCGAAACGCTCCAGGAGGAAAGGCTGGATCTGCAACGGAGGCTTCAGCACCACACCGCTGTGGACGGCGAGCAACTGAAATGGTTGTGTGAGGGACTGATCGAATCCCATCGTGATCCGGATGCCCGCGGCCGGATCCTGACCTTGCATCACCCGCCTTACGTGACGGAGAGAACCAAATGGGCTCAGGCCGACGCGCTGGCGATCCGAAACCGACTGCGCAACGTTCTCGATGATGTGAACACAGCTCTTGGCAGACACAGCCGTAATCACCGAACCGTTGATCTCGTACTCAGCGGTCATGCCCATTGCCTCGAGGTCTTGCGAACTCATGACACCGGCCACGGCGATTCATTCACCAACTGGGTTGTCTGCGGAGGCAGCGGCTACAGCCTTCGCGATCAACGGGGACAGGGACCTGACCTGACCGAAGCACGGGACAACGGAGAACAGCGACTGGTTGCCAGCAGTGACCTCTACGTGGGAAGAAACTGGGCTGATTGCGATGGCGGCAAGGCGTACAGCGCCCTGCGAGTCGACATCAGCGAGGGATGTCCTCTGAGGATTCAACTGACTCCGCTGATCTCCAATCGTGAGGACAATGGCTGGAATGAGGTCACCATGGATCCGATTGAATTGCTGCAGACAGATCAGCTCAAACCAATGAGCTCAACAGCTGAATGAGGGATTAACAACAAATGAGTGATTCGAAACAACAGTGCCGAACCAGAGCAGACGTGAAAAATGACATGAATCCCCTGAATCTCTAAAGCTGTTGGCAATGGTTTCATGCTGAACATGAGGGAACTTGGGTGTATCGATCACTGGATCCATGAGCGATCAGAAGCGCTACACGGTGCGATACCGCGACGGCAGCAGCAGAAGACTCGAAGCCTGTTTTTATGCCAGTGATGCGTTCGAGGCCAGAGTGCTGGCCATGGAGGCAGTTCCCTTCATTCGAGACCACCCCCATGCCATTGATCTGATTCGCTGCGAAGACTCCAACACCGATGTAATGGTGGCTTGAACCCTTAGCTCAGGGTTCTTGCAGCAGTGGAATCAGCCGTTCAAGCGCAACTCCTCGGCTGGCCTTGAGCAGCAGAGTGTCTCCTGGCTGAAGCCATTGATTGAGAACCTCAGCAGCGAGTTCTGGAGACTCCGCAAGAGCGAAGCGGTCCATCGACTCCGCAGCTCGTTGCATGGCAGAAGCTTCCGCACCGGACGCCACAGCCACCAGACCATCCAGTCCGAGCTGCACAGCTCTGGAGACGACTGCCTGGTGCAGCTCGATGCTGCTTTCACCGAGCTCAAGCATGGTGCCGAGCACGGCGAATCGACGACCTGGTTGTTGTGCGAGCAGATCCAGAGCTGCGAAAACGGCTTCCGGCGAAGCGTTGTACGTCTCATCCAGAAGATTGAGTGTGCCGATGCTCAGGCGCCTGTTGCGCCCGCCGGGCACATCCACCTGGATCGCCTGCAGATCCGCCGGGGAAACCCCGAGTTCAAGAGCGACCGCCAGTGCCAGCATCAGATTACGGGCGTTATGACGTCCTTCGAGCGGACAGTTGAAGCGCAGACCATCAAAGCTGAGCACACTCTCCCGCGCATCATGCACCCCGATCAGATCCGCGACATCAGGATCAGCCACAGGCAGGCCCGCCACTTCGGAGTCATCAGCAGAGAGATCTCCCTCCAGGGCAACCCGCACAATGCGGCCGCTCCAGCAGCTGGAGAGTGCGTGCTCCAGCAGAGCATCACCTGCAGGAATCACCACAACTCCCTGAGGAGCCAGAGCGGCGGTGATCTCACATTTGGCCTGAGCGATGGAGGCTCGACTTCCGAGCCGACCGATATGAGCAGTTCCGATGTTGGTGATCACAGCGATCTCCGGTTCCGCACAACGGGAAAGGCGCTCAATCTCACCCAGGCCGCGCATGCCCATTTCCAGAACCACAGCAGCATGACCTTGATGCGCACCCATCAGGGTGAGCGGCACGCCGATGTCGTTGTTGTTGTTGCTGACGGTGGCCTGAACATCTCCAAGAGGCGCCAGCGATGCTCGGATCAGCTCACGTGTGGTGGTCTTACCGGCTGAACCGGTCACGGCCACAACGCCCGCTTTCAGCTGACGCCTGTGCAGCGTGGCCAGCTGCTGATAGGCCCAGAGCGTGTCGTCAACCCTCCAGTGCAGCAGCCCATTCGGCAGGGGATGGTTCCAGTCAATGGCCACAACAGCGGCCTGAGCCCCAAGCTCCACGGCCTGGTTCAGAAACGCATGTCCATCAAAACGGTTACCGCGCAGGGGAATGAAGAAAGCACCAGGCTGCAGCTGCCGACTGTCCGTGCAGACAGGCCCGAGCTTGGCCTGCAGCTGATCTGCGGACGCAGCTCCACGCAGTTCGGGATTCCCCCAGAGCTGCACAAGCTGAGCGAGCTGCAGCGTCATGACGAAGGCAACGGGTCGAACATGATCATGCCGCCGCCCACCCTGGCGGGCCTGGCGAGCAGACGCTGGTTGACATCTTCAAGAGTGATGACATCGAAGCCCTGGTCCTGCAGGGTGAACCACCAGCTTTCCGCGCACTGGCGACGGAGGGTCAGCGGCAGTTCAGACCACAGATCTGAATCCACAACCAGCACCGCAGCATTCTCTGCGGGAACAGGCCGTGCAGACAGCAGCAAACCTGTTGGAGCAGCGCTGTCGACATCCACCTGCTCCAGCAGATTCAACAGGGGATTCACCTGCAGGGCCGCTGGCTCCGGCTCAGAGGATTCGAAAAGCTCGGGCTCAGCTGGTGCGACCTGAATCGGCGCCTGTGAAGGAGACGTTGTCAGGGACCTCGGTGCTTGATCAGCATCGCCAGGCACGATCGCAGGTTCGGGGCTCAGAGGGCGTGCATCAGGCAAGGGAGTCGTGCGCATCCGTTCGACAACCGGAGCTGGATCCGGTTCTGCGACGTTCAAAGCTGCACGCAGCTGGACGACACCAAGCGAAAGAACCAGCAACAGAGCGGCCAGCACCAGAGGCCAGAAAAGAGGAGCCAGATCCTGTGGCCAGAATCCGGGAGTGGAAAGATCACCCTCACGATTGCGGCGTCTGAGTTCCTGAAGGCGCAGTCGCAGATCCGCCAGAGCAGCTGGAAGGTCCTCACGCAATGCTTCCCAGGGGCTCTGGTAAGGAGCCGGAAGCGAACGTTGGTCCTTTGCATCCTGTTCCTGCATCACTCAGCCATGAAGCCATGAAAACCGAGTGACGCACAGTTTTTGCGCACAAGGCTCAATCCCATCATGGTCGTTTCTGACAGCGACGAAGCGATCTTCAAGAACGTGACTGACGCAGCAAACGGGCCAGGGGATTGCGACTGCCTCGACCACGGCCATCAGCCTTCGAGGCCTGGTCAGCCTGCGGATCAACGGCTCCATTGCGCGATGGATCAGCTTCCTGACCCTGAGAGAAACGCTCGACAGCCGCCGCATCGGGTCCGGGCTCCTTCAGACCACACACATCCCTGTACATCTGGTCGTACTCAAGGGCCGAACGCGCCCAGCTGTAATCCTCACGCATGCCTCGCAGCTGGAGCTGTCGCCAGCTGTCCTGATGGCGATAGGCCTCCCAGGCGCGAACCAACGCGGTGTAGAAGTCAACCGGCTCGAAGCGATCGAAGCAGAAACCTGTTCCCAGATCGTTGCGCGGGTCATGTGGTGGCACGGTGTCAACTAGTCCTCCAACCTTGCGGACAACAGGCACACAGCCGTAACGCATGGCATTGAGCTGGCTGATGCCGCAGGGTTCAAAACGACTGGGCATCAGGAAGGCATCACTGCCGGCGTAGATCAGGCGTGAGAGTGCATCGTCGTAGGTAAGAAACACCGAAACCCTGCCGGGATGGCGGGAGGCAAGCTGCCAGAGACCCGACTCGAGGCCTCTCTCACCGGTCCCGAGCACAACAATCTGGGTATCGGTATAGGCCAGGAGTCGATCGGCGACCTGAAGGAGCAGATCCACACCCTTCTGATCAACAAGGCGCGTCACCATGCCCAGCACAAAGGCGTCATCGCGCGGCTCAAGCCCCATTCGCTCCTGCAGCACGCGCTTGCAAACCAGCTTCCCACTGAGGTCATCAGCGCTGTAATTCGCTGGCAAGGCCTTGTCTGTAGCAGGATTCCAGGCCTCGAGATCGATGCCATTGAGGATTCCGCGCAGCTTGCCTGCGATGTAGTTCAGCAACCCCTCCAGTTTTTCGCCGTACTCGGGGGTACGGATCTCCTGCGCATAGGTCGGCGAAACGGCATTGACTCCCTCGGCATAGAGAAGCGCCGCCGCCATCGTGTGATCGCCCTGCATGTACCAGGGGCACCAGGTCATGCGGTCCAGCTTCCAGCGCCAGGGTCCCTGATATTTGAGGTTGTGGATGGTGAAGACCGTGCTGATTTCAGGGTCCTGATGCATCCAGACAGGGATCATCCCCGTATGCCAGTCATGGCAGTGCAGCACCTGGGGCTTCCAGACATTCCAGGAGAATTCCGCTGCCGCACTCGCGAAGAAGGTGAAGCGCCAGTCTTCGTCTTCACCGCCGTAGATGCGCTCAGGGTCGAACACGGGATGCCCGACCAGATAGAGAGGCAGGCCGTTGGTGGGATGGCGGGTCTCGAAGACTGCAAATTCAGTGCCCATGGTCTGGGCGCGCCAGATGGGTTCAGCTGGAATCTCCAGCTGGCTCCAGAGCTTGCTGTAGCCGGGCATGATCAAGCGCACATCATGGCCGAGCTGGGCCAGAGCTGGAGGCAGGGAACCGACCACATCGCCCATACCGCCCACCTTCACCATGGGTGCACATTCAGCGGCGGCAAACAGCACACGCATGGACGATCGATCCGGCTAAGCGGCGCGACTTTAAGCGCAATGCCGCTTGATCAGGCCTGGTGATCAGGCTGATCAGGGCAGCACGGTGACCGGAGTGCCGACCCGCACCATCTCGAAGATCTCCTGCACGTTCTCCTCGTAGAGACGCACACAACCGTGGGACACGGCGCGCCCCACCGTCCAGCGATAGGGGGTGCCGTGAAATCCAGCCACCGTGCAGCCCTCGATATCGAGATATTGCTCACCATCCCAGCCTTCGCGACCTTTGCAGTCGCGGTGAAAACCGATCCAGCGGCTTCCGAGTGGATTGTCCGCATCATTCGGTCCCAGCTTCTCGCCGTTCACCGGATGGGTCCATACCGGTTTCTTCACCTTCTGCATCACACGAAAACGTCCTGCGGGCGTTTCCCATCCCACCGTTCCGACCGCAGCTGGAAAGCGTCGGGTAAGGACACCGTCGTGGAGAACCAGCAACTGGCGATGCTGACGATCAAGAACAAGCTGCAGACCCAGGCGCTGCAGCAGATCATCGGGAACCCGCTGCATGGATTCAGCATCCGTGACCGCTGCTGCCAGGGGGGGGATCGGATCCGGTTCGCGCTTGGCTGTTGGCGTCACAGCTTTTGGCGCAGCAGCATTTTCAGTGGTGAACTCTGTCTCAGCGGACAGAGCACCACCAGGCAGCAGCAACATCAGTGCGGCCAGGGATGCCGGGCCCGGTGAGGGGATGGAAATGTGAACCGGCATCGCTGCGCAGAGCGGGATCTCACCCTGTTTAGCTAAGGCAGCCAGGGGGAAGAAGAGAAATCGGGATCTCTCTTCTCAAGGAAGGCATTACGACCCTCCTGACCCTCTTCGGTTCGATAGAAGAGATGGGTCGCCTGTCCGGCCAGTTCCTGAAGCCCCGCCAGCCCGTCAGTTTCGGCGTTGAAGGCAGCCTTGAGACAACGGATCGCGGTGGGGCTGTGCTGCAACACCTCCCGGGCCCAGCGCACGCCCTCGGTCTCCAGCTCCCGCAAAGGAACAACAGCATTCACCAGCCCCATCGCCAGCGCCTGCTCAGCGCCGTACCTGCGACAGAGAAACCAGATCTCCCGCGCCTTTCGCTGGCCCACCACCCGGGCCAGATAACCGGCACCGAATCCGCCATCGAAACTGCCGACCCGTGGTCCGGTCTGGCCGAACACGGCATTGTCCGCCGCCAGGCTGAGGTCGCAGAGCAGATGCAGCACCTGGCCGCCACCGATCGCATAGCCGGCCACAAGGGCGATCACCACCTTGGGAAGACTGCGGATCATCCGCTGCAGATCAAGAACATTGAGCCTGGCCAGACCCTGCTCATCGAGATAGCCGCCGTCGCCACGGACGCTCTGGTCACCACCTGCGCAGAAGGCATAACCGCCGTCGTCTGCAGGACCGACCCCGGTGAACAGCACCACGCCGATGCCGCTGTCATCACGAATGCGGGCGAAGGCATCGCAGAGCTCCGCCACGGTGCGCGGGCGAAAGGCATTGCGTTTCTGCGGTCGATTGATGGCGACCCTGGCGATACCGGAGTCGCTGCGATCGAGCAACACATCCTCGTATTGGACCCAGGGTTGCCATGCCACTCCTGAATCACCGGGCAACACCGGACGGGACGAAGACTCAGCCATGCCAGCGACAACGATCAGGACTCTTTTGTACCGCCCCGGGACTGCTGCAGTGCGGTGACCGTGACCTCACGCAGCAGCCGCCGCAGTGCGGCTTCGGCGGATCGATCGGTGCAGACGCGCAGCAGAACCGTGCGCTGCTGCGAGAGCCCCCATTCCAGAGCCGACTGCAGGTCCTCGAGCCGGCTCAGCTGACGTGAGGGCACCGCGTGGGCCGCTGCAAGGGCAAGGGGATCGAGGCGCTGAGGCATGGCGAACAGCTGCTCAAACGAGCTGGAAGCACTGGAGGCGATCGGAAGCTGGGCAAAGATTCCGCCACCGGCGTTGTCGATCAACAGCACCAGCAAAGGTGGAGAGGCCTCACTGGCCAGCAGCCAACCGTTGCTGTCGTGCTGCAGCGCAAGATCACCACAGATCAGCACGGTTGGACCCAGAACGCGAGCCAGACCAAGAGCCAGCGAGAGAGTGCCGTCGATGCCGGAGGCGCCTCGGAAGCTGAAACAACAACGCGCCCCCAGATCCGAGGCGGCGAAGGTCTGCCAGTCGCGCACGGGACTGCTGGCGGCGAGCATCAGCGGCAGCCCCTGCGGCAACAGTTCGGGCAGGGCCTTCATCAGTGCGGGCTCGCTGACAGCGCCAGCAGCTGGCAAGTGCTGATCAAGAACGCTTTGCACCTGGGCGTCGGCCTCAGCCCAGGCCGTGAGCAGCGCCCTGGAGCTGGAGGGAGCGAAGCGAGCATCGGTGCTGATGGCGTTCCACCAGGCCACCAGGCCACTGCTGCACTGCCTCGACATCCCCAGCGGATCCAGGCAGCGGGGTTCGCCTTCGCTGATCAACAGCTGGCCCGAACCAAGGCTGCGTAACCAACTCTCCAGTCGCCGGCTGGCAGGGAGTGGGCCCAGCCGCAGCACCTGAAGGCCTGCCTCAGGAGCCGGCAGACCCCGCGGCAACAGCAGCTCCCAGTGGCGAATCAGATTGGGAAGATCTGCAGGAATTGCGGCCAACTGGTCCGCCAGCACCGGCCAGCCACTGCACTCAGCCACAGTCCTGAGTGCCTGCTGATAGGCGGGCTTGTCGGCCTCCAGCCCCCGCCAGGGTCCGGCCACCACCACGCCGGGACGAGACCAGTCGAGGCAATCGGTTGGCCTGGCAGCAGCGGAGGCCACCGGCAGGCAAAACGGCCGCTGCTCATTCCAAGCACAATCCCAATCAGACCAGGCCTGCTGCTGGTCTTCGCGGCTGGGATGCAGGGGCTCCTCGAAAGGGAGATTGAGGTGCACCGGCCCGGGATGCTGAAGCGTTTGCTCCCAGGCCTTGTCCGCCAGCGCTTGCAGCTGGGTCTTCGACAGCCGGTGCAGGCCATCGATGGGTCCTGTCATGAACGCACGGCATACCGAAGCCAGAAAGTCCTCCTGATTGACCGTTTGGTTGGCACCGCAGTTCTTGAGCCTTTGCGGACGATCGGCAGTGAGCAACAGCAAGGGCAGCGCTGAGCGATCGGCCTCCACCGCAGCGGGCAGCAGATTGGCCACTGCAGTACCCGAGGTGGTGATCACTGCCGCTGCACGCCCGGATGCAGCGGCCATGCCGAGGGCATGAAAAGCGGCGGAGCGCTCATCAATGGCCGTGGTCAACATCAGCATTCCCCGTTCAGCCAGGCCACCCGCCGCAAGCGCCAGTGGTGCGGAACGACTGCCAGGGCAGAGCACCAGACGTTCCAGGCCTTGCCGCTGCAGGTACAGCAGCAGGCCGATGGCGGAGGCCAGGTTGTCGGAAGCGTGACTCAGACCTGATGCCGAGGCTGATGCGATCCTCGGTCAAGGCCAACCCTCATTGCTGACGCTGCTGATGAGCGACCCGTCCGCCGACTCCACGAAACGTCAGGACAGCTGGCGCTCCTTGCTGATCTGGGTGCTGCTGGCACTGCTGCTGCGCTGGATCGTGGTGGAGCCGCGCTGGATTCCATCCGGATCAATGTTGCCCACATTGCAGCTGCAGGACAGGATCCTTGTGGAGAAGCTGAGTCCACGCTTTGACCGGGCGCGTCACCAAGCGCTGCCCCTGAACAGCATCGTGGTGTTCCGGGTTCCTGAGCCACTGGTGCAGGCCGGCTATGACCCGGATGCTGCATTGATCAAGCGGGTGGTGGGCAGGCCTGGAGACCAGCTGGAGGTGCGTGATGGCCAGCTCAGGCGCAACGGCGAGGCCGTGGATGAGCCCTGGCTGAACGAGGCGATCGACTACGTGATGGCCCCGGTCACCGTGCCGGACAACGAGCTCTGGGTGATGGGCGACAACCGCAATGCCAGCCTTGATTCACACCTCTGGGGCCCCCTGCCGGAAGCCGATGTGATCGGAACGGCAATACTGCGTTATTGGCCGCTCAGCAGATTCGGGCCGATTCGGTTCTCACGACCGGACGCCTTGGTGACGAAGAGCACAGCTGCGATAGGGTCAAGGGCATGACGGAGCGCGATGGGATGTTCAATCCTGAGTTTCTGACCACTGATAACCAGGAGGGTCAGCCCGTCAATGGCCTGATTCAGTACCTGCAGGACCAATCTCCGGACGTGCTGCAACGCGTGGCTAAATCGGCCAGCCCGGACATCCAGGACATCATTCGCCATAACGTTCAGGGATTGCTGGGAATGCTCCCTGGTGAACAGTTCGAAGTGAAAGTGACATCCAATCGCGACAATCTGGCCAACATGCTGGCCTCCGCGATGATGACTGGTTACTTCCTGCGCCAGATGGAGCAACGCAAGGAATTGGAAGAGACGTTGTTTGGAGACGATGAAATGGCGATCGACTCCGAATCGAATCTCTGAGCCCACAAGCCAATTCACATCTGCAGTGCTCAGCGATTACGGCGTTGGCTTACTGCGATGACTTCTCCGAGTCAGGAACAACTCCAAGATCGAGCAGGGTTTGATCAATGCTGCCCAGGAATTCCCAGTTGCCTTCACTGGGGGCCCATTCACGCATCATGAGATGTTCGCGCAGCTGAACAACCTGAAGGGTTGAGAAGTTCAGCGGCGCTGAATAGTGAGCGGGCACCAGCCAGTGCAGATCGCGCTGCTGTTCGAGAGCAGCCAACCAGGCTATCAACGCCTGTCGTTGCCTGGGCAGCACCAGGCGCTCCAGCACCGGCGCCACCTGCAGTCGTGGTTGATCGTCACCCATCAGAGCCTTGGCTGAATCCAGCCAACCGGGCTTCCAGGCGAAGGGATACAGGCCGAAATGGGTTCGCGCACTGCGCAGACCGGGCCGAAAGGCCTGCCGGATCACCTGCAGCAAACCAGGCACATCAAGCGGTTCCGGGCGCAGGTAGGAAGCAAACAGCACAAGCCGAGCCCATCCGCGACGGCGATTGTCGGGAGTGTCCTCAAAGGGTTGATCCCCACGATCACGCGCATGGAACAACAGCGGTGCGGGGTCCTGCGCAAACACCTCCGGTGGTTCCGAGGAGATACCAACCAGGGCATCGGTCACCAGCAGTGCGCCTGAGGGGCGGTGCAGACAGCTCACCTCCTGGAAACAACCAACGCCGAGATCCAGCGGGCCCAATGAAATCCACTCACAGACTTCGGGGTGGGGCACACCATCGTCGAGCAACACCCTAGTTCTGCCAGCGGGAACACCCAGCCAGGAGAGCGGCAAATTGACCGGGAAACTCCACTGACCAGGACAGACCCAGAGATCAGCATCAGGAAATGCTCTGGCCATCGGAGCCAACGGCAGCTTGTGCTCCAGGCCGGAGGCCGTGGGCAACACGATGCTGCATACCGGACCATGCTCAGATTCGAGCGTGCGGATCAACGCACGAAGCTCACCGGTGGGCGGCAGCGGATTCACCAGCATCAGACCGCCGGGAACCTTCACCACCGTGAGCCGGATGGGCACCGCCACGTAATACACACCCTGAAGCTGCTCGAGGCTCCAGATCTCTCCGGGAATCAGCTCTTCAAAGTGAGTGGCACGGCGGCCATACGGATAAAGCGGCAGCAGCGGCCACCAAGGCCAGCTTTGATCGTCTGGTGAGACTCTACCTGAGGCACTTAAACCGCTGTTCTGGCCTTGCTTCTCTTGTCTCACTGTTCTCTCGTGTGCTGTCGGGGATAACTGGTCACAAATGGCTATAAGGATTTTATAGGGGTAGGATGTGCACAGATGCCACCAGATCCTTACCGCATGACGCGCAGCACAGGGCAACGCGAGAGCAAGGCGCGGCTGCTACAGCTTGGCAAGTACGTGCGCGGGAAACATCCTGCCCGGTACGGGTTGAGCTTGCGCCGTAAGAAGCAACCGGATGGAAGCGAACCGATCTGGGTCACGTTCAACACGCAGGAGGATCGGCAGGGAACGCAGAAGTGGGTCCGCCTGGATGGGGTCGACTGGCACAGCAACGACGCCGAGATCTCCGAAGCTGTCGACCTCGCCCTGATCAAGTTCGATCAGAAGAGTGAGAAAAAAGCGGCCACAGTTGGCAGCAGTCTGGGGATCTACAAGCGGGCCGCAATTAAAAAGATCGAGGAGAGCGGCAACACGGTTAAGCACGCCGAACGGCGCCGGCGATGGCTCAACACGCTGTGCACCTGGCTCGATGAGAACGACAGGAAAGCGACCGAGCGTGAGCACTTGCTCGAGTGGATCCGTACCTGGCCCGCTGACCAGCGCAGCCGTCGGGATGCAATCTCAGCCGCTTGCCTTTTGTTCAACGCCGCGACGAAAGGCAGGCCACTGAATCCAGGGAGTGAGGTCGCATACGAACCGCCGGCACCTGGCCAGGGGAAACCGGTTGACCCTGACGAGATCCTGCGCGTGATCCTTTACCTGTGGGAGCTGTCCGAAGGTGACGACCCGGCCGACCTTGCACACTGCGCGGCCTGGCTGACGTCATGGGTTGCCCTGACCGGAGCCCGTGGGGCCATGGTGATGGGCTCGGAGCTGCTGACCGCTCCGGCTGGATCGGTTGCCGTGAAGGTGGGCGAATATGTCCGATGCAGGGACAGCAAGCGCGGCCGGAACCGACCGGCGAACCTGTGCCCCTCATGGCGTGAACTGTTGGAGGCCGTCGGCGTTGATCGTCTGGCCAACCCACCCGAACGGCTTCGGACTGCGGCCCTCCCATGGGATGACAAACCGACCACCGAACAGCAGCAGGAGGCTGAGCGCGAACTGGGAGCCGTGTCCGGTTACTTGCTGCGGACGCTGTCAGAACGCAAGGGCATGAAAGCTGACCGCGAACTGATCGGGCTGAGAACCCTCAGGCACAACGCTGCGCGTCGATTGCTCGAGGTGAAGCGCGACGGGCGCCCGGCCCTGGAGCTCTGGCGGATCGCCGGCCTCCTCTCAACCTCGGAAACTCAACTGCGCTTGACGTACTCAGATCACGCCCGCTTTAGGACTAACGAGACGATCGCCGAGGTTTTCGGCTAAGCAGGCGGATTCATCACTCCGAGAGGTGATCGACCCTGAGAAGGGGCGGAACTAAACGCGACGGAAGCTGACCAGGCCGACCCGTCAACCTCATTTTTCCATCGGCTCACTGACCACGGAGTAACGCGGGTGCTTTGGGAGCACCTCTTGATACAAGCCAAACCCGTTCCAGCAATTAGAAAACTTTCCTCTCAATAAGCCTCAAGGGTGATGGCGGGTGACAACGCCTGATTGAGACAAGTGACTTGCAATTCCTGCAAAAGCGATAACCCTTTCAGAGCGATGACTTGGAAGCAAAGCCTGAGGCTGCAGCTTCTCCGTCTCCGCGGGCTGAGGCTGCAGCTTCTCCGCTTCCACGGGCCAAAGAGCAGTAACCACGCTGCCCATGGCACCACCGATCACTGCACCAAAAAACGCAATAATCGCGGTTCTTCCCGCTAAAAGGACATCAATTTGCTTGAGCTCTAGGGCCTTCAACTGCTCTGTACATTCGGCAATAAAATCCTCATTTTGCTTTTGAAGGTACAATCCATCTACATCATTTATTTTTAACTTTCCAGACTTAATATCCTCGTTTTGCTGACTAGCTTTCTGAATCCAACCCATCCAAGTGTCTATTTGCGTTTGGACCAACTTTTCGGGAGAGTTAAACATTTAGGTCAGCACTGTCTATTACTTTTTAGCGTTGCGAAGATCCCAGCCCGTCAATCTGCAGCTTTCCTCAATTGTCGCTAGTACTGGCGTCCTAGTTCTGTAGGCATGTCGATTGACCACGGGGTTTACAGCTCGCCCGAGTCAGAGAGGCCGGTCTTTCTGGACGTGGCTCCAGGGATGACGGTGATCGTGCGCCACGACTATCTGACCGGAGAGAAGGCCGACAAGGATTGGTGGATGGGGCAGGTGATCCACTGCGGCGGTGCTGCCCGTGATCCGAGCATCCACAACCTCTTCCAGATCGCTGATGTCGATTCAGGCGTGATCCGCTGGGTCAACGCCGACCTAGTCACCCATGTCATCCCGGACTGTTAAGGGCAGATAGGCCCGCTTGGTGTTCAACCTCAAGCAATGCATCGACATCCAAAACCCTGCACCTAACGTCGAAATATCAAACTGAGCTGCAGATCTAAAATGGATTTAGCCACGGTACTTCTTTATATCTCGATACCCTTTGTGTTAGTCACCCTGTACTTCGGCACTAGGAATGGTTTTTACAACACAGACAAGTATGAAGGCGATGGAACCGCGCATAAAGTTCTGAAGTAAGTTGCCAACTACGAATCAAAAAACTCTTGTCTCATCGAGTGCCTATTGCTTGGCGGGGAAGGTCGTTGCCATCAAAAGAGCGGTAGCAGCGCTGATCGGAGTAAATCGCTTCATGTGGTCAGTCGAGAGGAGGCGGGCCCGATAGTTACGCCTGACGGCCGCACCCTCTGGGCTGGTGATCCGGGCTTTCTCGAGGCCATGGGCGAGCTGTACGGGTTCCCCGTGGAATCGGAACCCTCAGGGACCGACAACGCAACCGATGGACTGGGAGAGACGGCTGAGGGTTGAGGAGATGACAGACGGAGCGGTGGCCGCCGTTGAAGCGCACACAGGTCACACCGTCAGCGACAGACTCCGCGAGGTGATCGCCTCACAAGTCGACCGCACGCTGTCGTCAGAGTTCGCCCGATGGGTTCCCGATGGTGACCCAGTCGACGCTGGCCAGGCATGGATGAACCACCGCCTCACAGGCGAAGGCCTGCAGGGTGTGAACGCTGCAGCAGCGGAGGAGGCCGGGCACCTGGAGACGTTCGAGATTGACGGCGAGCTGCGCCCGATCGGTCACGAGATGAGCTGGGAACGGATACGCCGGGCCAGTGACCTGAGCCGGCAAGCGATCCAGCAGCAGAAAGAAGCGCAGCGGCAGGAGGCCGAAGCGCAACGCCTCCAACAGGAGGAGCGGGAACACCAGGCCCGACAGGATCGCCGGGCTGAGTTCTTTCTTCGTTCGCGAGAGATCAGGCCGGATCTCTCTGAGGATGAGCTGGGTCGTCTGGCTGATCAATTCGAGGCGAAGCGTCAGCAGAGGCAGCAGGACGCCCGCCGATGGTCACCATCTCGACCAGTGGAACCTCAACCGCCTCAGCAGCCCACCGATTGAGCAGGGCCGAAGCGACCCGATCAGGTCGGCCGGGCTTGCCCTTCGGCCAGGCCCACTCATGCACGTTGTTGAGCACGCGCCAGTCACTCACGGGGATGTTTAACCCGGTGTTTCGAGGATCGGCGGCGCTCATGGGTTGCCCTTCCGCAGAACGGCACGGACCTGCGACTGAGTGAGCAGGGTCAAGCTCTCGACCTCCTGAATCAGCACAGCGCGGGCGGCCTCATGGAAGGGCAAGCCGTGTTGATCGGCATAGCCCTGCAGACGGTCACGGGTCAGCTTGTAGAGCCTGCAGGTGCGGCTGCTGGTGGTCTCATTCACGGCCAACCTCTGCGGGTTGAACTTTGCGGGACTTCACGGCATACAGGCGCCGGGTCTCGATCTCATCGCGGAGGCGTCCGGCGTCTCCGTCTTCAGGTGCGGGCCCGTAGCCCTCCAGGTGGCGACTGGTCATGATCACAGGCCCTCCGTTTTGGTGTCGGTTGAAGCCTTCCCGGCCTCATCAATCAGGGCTTTTTCTGCACGCAGCGCGGCGATAGCTGCGGCCGCTTTCTCGCCTTGCTTCGCCTCAGCAACAATGGCGGCGCTGTTGTCGACGGTTGCGCCGAGCATCTCCCTTAAGTCTTCAATCTCTTTATGGAGGCGGGCCCGTTCTGCCTCGAAGTCGTTCGCGGGTGCTGATGCCTCGGCCTCGGGTTGTTCTGCTGCTGCAGGTTGCTGCTGCTCAAACCGAACGCGGTTGGTGCTGACGGACTCCGGAGCGAAGGCGGCCTGAAAACTCTGAGACAGTGAACCCCGCTGAGCCAGGTCCCATTGCGTTTTGGGATCCAGGGGGATGGCCTCCTCTGCCGGCTTCACGTGCGTGCCTTGCTTCCCGAAACAGTTCAGGAACGCCTCGGCGGTGCTGCCATCGACTGAGCTGCGACCTGCGACGAACCGGCCGGCCGTATCGCGTTGTTGCTTGTCTGGTGTTGAGTCAGGTCTACGGGCAAAAGCTGAGAAATCCGCCATGGGTGGGCCTCCGTGAATCGTCCCAAGGGTTCCGGGTTGCCCGTGTGAACCCCGCCGCAGCCAGGCGGAAACCTGAGACGACACACCGCGACGGCGACCGATGGCCAGAGAAATCAGTTTCGATCCAGCCGACGGAGACCACGGCCCCGCGCAGATCTACGGGAAGGGCGTCGAGAATCCAGGCAAGCCCGGGGACTATCACGGCACCAAGGGACCCAAGGCCCGCAGGCAGCGGAAGGGCCCGCCGAAGCTCCCGAAGAATCAGCAGGGAGGCCGCGTCTGATGGTGCTCACGAGACGCCAACGAATCGCCGACGTTGTCGAGCGGTTGCCTGCAGATGTGCAGCCCCGTGCTGCGCTGTTGCTCGATCAGTTGCAGTCGGATGACAACGCCCTGGCGTTCGCTGCTGCAGAACAGCTCGCGGAGCTGATCCGCGTTGAGTTGATGGGTAACCCGTCGGAACCCTGACGCCGATATGGGCCAGGTGCCTGGTCTGCTGCCCGGGCCCATGCCACCCCCTTACAACTCACACCCATGCACAGAGAGCGCACGTTGTGGCCTGATCTGGATCCGCTGGATTCGGCGCAATCCCGGAGATACAGACGCCAACAGGCGAGAGAGGAGCGGGAGGCGTTTTGTCGTGCCTTCCCTCATGCCCGAAGCTGCGAACGCGTGGCAGAGATCAGCGACTGATCAGCTCATCGACAATCTGAGCGGCAGCATCGAGCGCCGCAATCTCGGCGGTGGTCATCTCGCCCCGCTCGGCCCGTTCCTCGATCAGCTCGGCCAACAGCTCCAGGGCGTGGGACCGCAACGACTCAGGAGAGGCATGGCACATCAGGCGGCCACCAGTACAGGGTCAGCACGGCGCAGGCCCTCGATCAACTTGCTCACAGCATCGTCGCCCTCTCCATGAATGTCGACAGGTTGAACTTGAGAGCCTGGTGAGATGACACGGGGGCATTAGTTGCCACCAGAAAGGCCCACCTAACGGTGAGCCCACTCCGCCAAGTCCCTGTGGCGTCCTTAAGGTTCCGGATTTCAGGCCCTGCCGAGGGCGAACAGGCACGCATCCCGGTTGTAGAGGAACCGACCGACCCGGCTCTGAGGGTTGATCTTCCGGCGGTGCATCCCGTCAATGAAAACGCCCGCCTTCACAAGGTTGTGAATCGTGTTGCGGTGCAGACCCAGCTCACGGCACAGCTCAGTTGTGCGGAGCCAGGTGGTCGTGGTGGTGTGGGTCGTCATGGGCAGTGGTGGTGAGTGACGCGGAATGGTTCCGAAGGGGAGGGCGCAGCGATGGCACAGGCTATGAGGGGCCGTTTTGTGGCCCCCCTTGTGCGGTCACTCAGGGCGGATCAGCTCGAGGTCGCCATGCTCCAGCCAACCGGTTGCAGCCATCTGCGTGAGCCGGTCGATCAGCAGGGCCAGCCGATCCTCAGCGGTGCCCACAGTGCTGTTCAGGACCTCCAGCGTCAGGTCGTTGAGCATGTCGTTGATCAGGTCGGAATCGCCCTGGGTCAGTTCGAGGCGTTCGCGCAGTTCCCCCCGGGCCATCTGCATTTCAAGCCGGGCCATGAGCAGATCACTCTTGGATTGATCGACCCGGGCCTGCAGGTTGATCAGTTCGGCGCCAGTGGTGGGAGTGGTGGCGGTGTTGTCGGTGGCGTTGGCCATCGGTGTGCAGTGCGGTACAGCACTTGATACAAGGGGTGATTTTTTCGGCCGGCAGTGGAGTGGGCGGGGCCCTCTGGTCATCGGGACGTTGACGTGATCCGTACCCGTTACAGGGTGCTGGCCTGCGGCTCAGAGGGCGCCCATTCGCAGCATCACCCGGGACCGGTGCCAGACGAAATCACCCCGTGGGCTCTCCGGGTTCGTCTTGCGGAAGTGCTGCCCCTCGATCAGGAACCCGGCGGATTTCAGGCGGCCCAGTGTGCGGCGGTGGCAGCCCAGTGCGGTGGCCATCTCGGTGGTCTTGATCCAGGAGGCCTGAGCCATGGCTGGGGAGCATGTCCCACAAGCTATGAGGCGTAGTTGTGCTGTCTCGCTATGGGTACGGCTGGCCCCGCTATGGGGCCCGGTCAGTGGTCAGGCCAGGCAGTAGCGCCGGGCCGTACTGGGTGAAACCTTGAGAGCTAAGGCAACGGAGCGGTAGGTGAGGCCCCTGGAGCGGAGCCTCTTGGCGTTCTGCTGGTGGGCAAGGCCTACACAGCCATGCTTGATCTCAACGTTGGTGATGAATTTGAGATCAAGCTCGGGAAGAAAGCCATTCGCCTGATTCCCGTCGGAGGTGAAGAGGAAGAAGCTGAAGAGTGATCTGCACCAGCTAGATCAGTAGCAACCAGCTTTCAATAAAAACCCCCGATCTTTTCGGGGGCAATTGTTGATCTAGCTTCGCGTCACTTTGTGGTGCGCCTGCTGCTTGTACTGGCATAACAAACACCTGCGCCATAACGGGGGAAATAGGGGCTATCTGCCAGGTCACCGAATCCAGCAGAGCTGTCATCCATCGGCTCACTGATGAGAGGCGCCGCGCCATGGCCATGATCGAATTTTTCAACAACGAACAGCAGACCCGCCGCGACCGTGAACACCTGAGCCGCTGCTACGAATCAAGGCTTACGTGCATGTAAGAAAATCTAGTCGGGAGATCTTTTACTTATCTCGCGGGGAGTTGTTGTTATCAGCGAATTACTCGGGCGGATCGCATGGAACTGCGCTGATGATGTTCTGAGATGACGCATCACATTGCATCACTGCGAATTCCGCTGCCTCGTCTTGGGTCATCGGGCAGCCAGGGATGAGGTCAGTCTTCCCGTTGTACTTGAATGGCTTTCCCTGGTTGTCTACAAGTTTCCAGTGGAGCTTTGGCGCGGTAGTGATGCAAACCTTTCCGGGCGACTGGTGCCCGATTGACATTCCAATTTTTACCCCAATCGAATAAGGGGATGATGCCAACAACGAAAACCTCCACCTTGCCAGCTCAGGGCGTCAATCGGAGTCGTGATCACCTCAAGACCTTCAGCTTCAAGTTCTTTTTTCAAGCCAGGTAGATTGGCGCCGATAATAATGCTGTCTTTGCTGAGAACAAGACCATTGCATCCCAATTTCTTTTCAGCATCATCTGCTGAAACATTGATAAGTTTCCATCCATTGAGGAATTTAGGAAGACCTTCAGCAAATGCTTCCTGACATACAATGGCTAGACCAGGCCTTGGTAAAGCAAGCGTAGTATCAAGATGTAGAAAACGACGTCTTAATGGTACTGCATGAACTCTGTATTCCTGGCCCAAGTAATCACTTAGCCAGCGTATTCCAGCGAGGTTTGTTGCATTGCCTGTATGTCCTACATAAATATCTTTCCCGACCAACATAACATCCCCTCCTTCAAGGTATGGTCCAGGTCCATAGTCGCCAACTGATCTGGATTGATAAGGGTCAGGCTGTGGCATGGATACCAGAAAAGACCCACTTTTTGCAATCGTTTCTCAATTGTCCTTCGAATCGCAAATCGCTCTTTTCGTCGATAGGGCTCAAGCATTGAAGTCTCAATCACCTTATTTCCAATCACGAGAATTGGATCGCGCGGAAAAGTTTGCATTACTGCATCACTATCGGCAGCCAAATAATTTGTTTCAGCGTCGGAAAGCTTCTCAACCTGATGTACGATGATGCCTCGATCCCGCAGTATTGATATAATTGAGTTTATTTGATCGATTGATTGCTGATTTAAGTCTGGTTCGCATTCTTGCAACCACTGACCTCTATTTTTTTCTATGAACTCTATGGATGATTCTGGTAAATAATTTTTACTTGTGTTCGGAACTTTGCTGGGAACTCGAACGTTGGTCAATCCAACAACCACTTCCTTCAGCGTTCCCCATTCATGATCCACCGACACATCTCTGCCGTCTGGAGAAGCTTTATGATTCACGCTCTTTTCGGTCATATGCGTTGAGCTGGTGTGTGATGAGTATCCCTGCATTGAGATAGCCACACGGTGTGCACGGCGCAGCCCTCACCAGCGCCCTTGTAGGTATCTGCGCCCGATGCGGCAGCAGACCTTTGCGTTTGCGGCTAGTAGTTGAGATGACATGTCTGCAGGGGTTGGCTGATGTGGAGGGCCAAGAGGGGTACAGACAGGTCTTGTCACTTCGGATCTCATAATTACGGTGTTAACAATCGGCTGCACCGCGATCGATTTCCGCCGCTTCGAGTCACCAAATCGGAGCGTGAACCGGGCATTATGCGACAAGCACCATGCAATAAAGAAAATCATGTCTAATTGCGGATGCGGCACGGAACAAGTTGAAAAGCTAGAGCGAAAGACGCTCATATTCTTGCTAGTAATTAACGTCGTTATGTTCCTAGTAGAATTTGTCATGGGCTGGTTGGCAGAATCTACCGGCCTCATTTCTGATTCTCTCGATATGCTCGCCGATGCCGCAGTTTATGGATTATCGTTGTATGCCGTGGGAAGAGGATTCAAAAAACAAATTAAATCTGCTCGTCTCAGCGGAATACTACAGATCATTCTTGGCACTGGTGTGTTGTTAGAAGTACTGCGTCGACTTTTATTAGGAAGCGAACCGGACAGCCTTCGGATTATGGGGATAGGCGTTGTAGCTCTCGTCGCTAACATTTACTGTCTAATACTTATATCAGGCCATCGTAACTCAGGTGTACACATGCGCGCATCATGGATTTTCTCCACAAACGATGTCATCGCTAATTTAGGCGTTATCTTGTCTGGATTCCTAGTGTGGGTAGTGGGGAATAGATTCCCCGATCTGATTGTGGGAGCAATTATCTCCGCCGTGATCGTGAGGGGTGGAATAAAGATTTTACAAGAGGCTAAACAAGAAAAAAAGGCCCACGCTCGTGCATAACTAGACCATGCTTTCAGACCAGATCCCGTGCGTTGAGCTTGTAGCCCTCAAGGCTCTAGCGGATCTGGATCAACTGGAGAGATCGTGGCAATCGATCATGGGGTCGAGTGATCCAGAAGGGGTCGCATTGTTGCTGCGCCTGCTGCTGGCCCACATGGCCTCGACGAGCAAGCGACTTCTCAGCGCGATGGTGCTCGATCGGCTGGATGCTGAGGAGAGAGCAACTGCTTCGAAAGCAGCCGGTCATCAAGGTCTGCAAAGGGCTGCAGAAGCGTGAAGATCGACTGCTGAAGAGTGAGAGCCCTGCCTGACTGCTCGGTGAATCCCTGTCAGTGACTGCGATCTGCTGGGATCTGCCGGGAGGGCGGCAGGGCCCACACGGATACCCTTAAGGATGAGACCAGCCAGATCCCGCCCTGCAGCTTGCCTCACAGTGGCAGCACAAGCCCATCAGGAGCGATGCCCTGACCATCTGTTGCCCTTGTCGTCGTCGTCGATCTGTTGCTCGAGGCTCTCAAGCATGCTCTGCATTGCTTCGCTATATCCCACCTCAGAGCGGCAGGTATCAACGCACCGAAGGCTCACGGCCATGAGCTGAGCGATGCCTGCTGTTGATACATTCTCCCCCTTATTCGCCTTGTCGATGAGCTGCTCACAGAGGGCCATGCTCGAGCTGCTGAGTCTGTTCAGCCGGTGGGCTCGCTCCCTGGCCTCCACTAGCAGGCTCTCCCCCTCCTTAGTGAGCTGCATCATCTGGGTCTGTTGTTTCGCCGCTTCCTCTGCCTGAGCGTTAAACCACACCTCTGCTCTCGTGTCCCACTGCCAGCGCTTGCGCAACCATCGAACAGTGCCGAGAGGCATCCCGCAACGCCTTGCCGTTTCCGTCTGGCCCTGGCACTCGACCCACTCCAGGAAAGCCCGGTGATAGGCGTGTTTTTCGCCCTCCAAACGCACTAAAGCAGGGTGCTGAGCGTCCATCGCGTCCAATCTCACACGTAGTGTTCAGCCTCAGAGTTCCTGGCCTAACGGGGCGCAAGGGATCTCGGTTGACACTTTCTGCCAGTTACTGACCGATGGGTGCAGAAACGATGCCTGAAGCGGTCAGAACAACCGGAACCCTCCAGATACAGACAAAGGGGCCCCCTCAGCCTGAAGAACTGAGGAAATGGGAGGCTTCACCCTGTCGTCTGTGGGTGTCTTAGTCCTCTGTCGCCACGGGGGACAGGATGCCTATATCAACCATCCAGCAGGTGGGTGTGATCGGCTGACAAGTCGATAACTGAGCGGGGGGTTGGCGTGATGCTCTCTGTCTCCTCGACTTGATAGGCCTTCACCTCTGACGGATCACAGAAGAAACGACGGGATGAGCTGTCGTGCATCCAGGTGAGCATCTGTGGATTGTCGACGCCGGTCTGGCTGATACCGACGTTGTCGGTCATGAGCTCCTGTTGGATGCCTGGCAGGGTGCAGATCTGCTCAGCGCCGGGGGTGCAGTCGTCAACGATCAGGGCAGGCACGAGACGCACTGAACCGGGGCGAGGGCGGACCCATTGACCGTCAATCAGCAAACCGGAGACGGATGAGAGATGCAGAGTACTCATGAGAGGGGGCTAGCAGGGGCTGCGAGGGGGCTTGAGGGTGGCCCAGGTGTATGTGACGTGAAGTCGCTTTGAGAGGCCTTCCGAGGGCTTACAGAGGGCAGATCAGAAAAGGGGGGCGATCTCAACGCAGAACGTCTGTGCAGCAGAGGGCACAGGTGGAGCAGCAGGAAGCCACCAACGCAGCGGATAGCCGCCGGAGTCGAGCCAGAGGCGTCGGAGGGTGTCCAGACGTCTGCGCTCCATGGCACCGATGCGGTTGGCCTTGTAACCGCTCCACGTTGTACGCCTGTGGTCCATCTCATCAGAACTCGATTGCCTCCAGTCGTTCCGATTCGGCCTTCACGTAGAACGCCCGCCAGGTTTCTGCCTGGTGAGATGAGATGTCTTCAACCTCGAAGCGTTGGAAGTCGTCAGGATCCAGAGCCCACGAGATGGGCACTTCTGGGCCGTAGTCATCACACCAGTGCATGGCGTCGATGTCTTTTGTCTGGCCGCCATACAGCTTGCAGAGCTCACCCAGGTGCAACTCAGAGCCGACCGGTCGACGCAACACCGCGGCGATCAGTGCATGAGACTTGATCCGAGCGGGATTGTCCAGCCAGCGGTTGTGAAGCCAGAGCCAACGGCTCCAGACGGTGAGCAATCGGTGCACTTCCTCATCAAGGCCGTTGAAGCGGTTCGGCAGGAGCTCAGCGATCGTGTCGACAAGGTGACCGGCTGCACGCGATCCATCGGTGAGATGCTCAGGGACACCATCGGCCCACATGCGGCGAGGAACGGTGCGCACGATCTGACGGGCCAACCTTGTGCAGCGTTCGCGGTGTTCTGTTGCCGCTTGCTCCAGTGCACGGGCTTGCTGTTGTTCCTTGTGCGTCAGCACGTCGTGGGCGTGAATGGTCTCCGACCGTCCCTCAACATGATTTTGATTGAGTGAAGGGTTCTTAATTAACTCTTTCTTATAGGGGTCGTTTTTCGTACCGGGTCCCGGTCGGTTTTTCATACCGGGTCCCAGGTCGTTTTTCGTACCGGGTTCGGGTTCCCCGGACACCTCAGGGAGTGTGAGCAGAGAAGTGAAGCCAGGCCGACGGGTGCGGATCAGCAGGCCAGCGGAGACCAGCTCACTCAGTGCCGCCTTAACCCGGGACGGCTTGAGGTTGAGTGATGCCGCCATGGTCTCGTGACTGGCGAAGCACTGGCCAGATTTGTGCAGGTGCCACTTGACGAGCCAGAGAACCTGGCCGCGTGTGTTCAGGGTCTGCACCTCTCTCCAGGTGAAGGCCTGAAACTGCTCATCAACGCCCGGGCGTGTGGGATCGAAACCGCGGGTCATGGCTGCAGCCGGTGGCGATGTGTGCCGGCGTTGTCGTTCGTGGGCATCGGTAAAATGGAGGCGAGGTTGCAAAAACAACGGCGGGTTGACCTTCTCGGGGTCAGCCCTTTTTTTGTCTGGAGACACCACAGGATGCGAGGCGTCGTTATGCGACTCCGATACGGCTCCGCGCGGAGGGTGGCCCTACAGGATGCGAGTGGTCGTTCAGCCGTGCGTCCGACTGTTCGCGAAGCGCTGCCGGCGTTCGTAGGCCTCCAACTTGTGAATCCGCAGCAGGTCCATGAGCTTCGGCGTTGCCGTCAGCTCGAAAAATTCATGGCCGCGGGTTGATGTTCCCGCCACGCTCTTGACGTACCCGGCCAGCACCAACTGATGCAGGCAGGTGCGAGTGTGGCCCTCCTCTGCGTCGACTGCCTCGCTGAAGGTGCCCACCCATAGGCGGCGCTCAGCAACGGCAAGCATCACGATTTCACGCGTGAGCAGCAGGTCGTAGGGCGTCGGCTGCATGGATCCCACTGCTGTGGTGATCCACTTCGCAACCGGAAAAATCCGAACCTCGGCCGGATCGTATGGGGCTTCAGTCATCGGGGTTTGTATCAGTGCGCCATTGGTCTGCCGAACGTCGACAGGTGGGCAGATCACTGGGCGCAAGGGTTCTCACGGGTAACCCTCGGCACACTCCTGCAGCCTCTGACGAACCATGGACAGGATGCGATCCCAGCGCCGCAAGCGCCTGCCGCTGTCGTTCAACCTGAACAACCCCGCCGATGTTGATCTGCACCGCCAAGCTGTGGAGATGGCCGCCCTCGTAGGGGTGACCCCCACGGAGCTGGCGAAGGTCGCTCTTGAGTTGCTGGTGACCCACCCGCACGACCTGGCGCCGATCCTGAGGCGACACCTGGAGAGCACGAATTAGGGGCCGACTGCACAACCCGTTGCGGATTTTATACGGATTCCGGCAACAGATCCCAGTCAGGAAAAGGGCTCACAATGGCAGCAGCGGCCACCAGGGCCAGCTTTGGTCCACCGACGAGATGCCTTCAGTTGCACTCAGATCGCCCTTCATGACTGCTCTAGCTGGTGTTGGGAGCGCTCTGATTTCTCTAAGATTAATGCTTAGCCCGAAATATTGGCTAAATTTACAACATCTTTTGAAGCTTAAATAGTGAATCAGATCAAGCCTGCTTTTTGTCTTGCGGCTGTCATCGCAGCAACCTTGGCGATGAGTGCCAATACTTCTGGTTTTGCTAGCAGCAGGCCATCAGAGTGCGACGACATCAAGCCTGCTCTTAAAAAAGAAAGTTCAACGACGAAAGCCATCGTCAATGCAGACAATTACGCATTTGCTGAAACTGAAATAATTATCGGTGATTATGTTCAAAAAATTGCAAAGGCAACCTGTTCAGATGGGATGGGTGTGTTCATGCATTTCCGAAAAGCAATGGATCCCAAAGATAGAACTATATTGAGGCCCAACTTCGATACATTGTACTCAGCATCTGTTGTTGACTTGAAAAGTCCAGCAACAATCACCTTGCCTGCTTCTGATCGGTTGCAAATCCTGGAAGTCGTCAGCGCTTATCACTGGATTCCATTAGTGACCAGCAAGCCCGGCGTCTACGAGATAACAGAAGAAATGGTGGGTAGTCGCTTCGCCTTTATCATCATTCGCACCCAAGTAAACATGCAGGATCCCGCCGATATTGAGCGGGTTGCCGACATTCAAGATGAAATAACAATTCGCCAAAAGAACCGCGGCAAATTCGTGCAAACCAAAGATTGGGATAGGACCCAAATGCTTTCAATGCGATCTGACTATCAAGAAGAAAAAGAAGCAAAAGGTATTAGCAGTGAAGAAATCTTTGGCGACAAGGGTGAAATCAGCTCGGAGATGAGAAACATTGGAGTTGCCTTCGGATGGGGGGCTCTGACAAAAGAAGGAGCTGTCTATCCTTCCATTAGCATTCCTGGTTCTGACGAAGAATTCACACTCGTACTGAAGGATGTCCCTATGGCAAGCAATGCTTTTTGGTCGGTAACTGTCTACGACAAAGATGGATTCGCCCAAGGAGAGAATTACAATGTAAATAGCTCCTTTGCGAGGCAGGATAAAGATGGCAATTATACGCTTAATTTCGGAAAGAATTCAGCCAAAGAAAATTTCTTAGAAATTTACCCAGGCTCCAATGCAACGCTGCGCATTTACTCTCCGCAAAAGACTTATTTTGATGGAAGTTGGAAAGTTCCCGAAATGCAATCCGCTGCTAAAAGCCAGTAAAGGTGTTGAGCAAGCCTGCATTATTCGGATTCCTGCAAAAATCTCCCTTATAGGGTTCAAGACCACGTTCGCCTTTCAGAATTTCTGAGATGTCTCACCGCCTTCGTCGTTTCCTCTGCCTCCTGCCTCTGCTGACTCTGAGCCCAATGGCAGCAGCACAGGAAACTGTCGAGTCCTACCTGAGGGAGTTTCCGAATCAGGAACAGGTCAAGATGATGAACACCTGGCTTGAGAAGAACAAGAAGGGCACCTTCAAGTTCACCGGTTTGGTGGATCCCAGCGACACCACAGTGGTCACGCCACAAGCCACTGTCGACTACGGCTACAACTGGTTTTCGATCTCAGATGGCCCGGCGATCCTGACGACGCCGACTTACGACAAATTCCTGTCGGTATCGGTCTTCGATATGAAGCACAATGTGCCGGCTGTCATCACCAACCCAACCAAGCCGATCCTGCTCAAACGACCCAGCCAAGCGATGCCCGAGGGCGACTTTGAGGTGGTTGAGCTTGAAACGGATCAAGGTCTGGTACTGACCAGAATGGTCGTTGTCGAAAACCTGGACGCAGTCATCGCCTCCCGTAGCCAATTCCAGATGCAGGGCGGCAAGGGAGACATGCAGCGTGAAGTCAAGCAATTCAGCCCAGAGACGGAAAAGAACGCCCAGGCCGTGATCGACACGGTGATCACCTATATCAACCCCGATGACGCCTTCGGACGGGTCAGCGGAGACGTCAGCTTTCTCGACCTCGCAGCCGGGGTGAAGTTGGGCCAGCTAGGAACGCCTTCAGACACGGTCCGTTACGGCACCATCTTGGTCGACGAAACTGGTGCGCCTTTGCGCGGTGATGCCACGTATGTCGTGACTGTGCCTGCAGGGCTCTACAACCCTGGCGGCTACTTCTCGGTGACCCTCTATGGAACCGATAACAAGCTGCTGATCCCGAACGATCTGAAGATCTACGACAGGACCACATTCTCCTCAGAGCCGAACCAAGACGGAACAACAACCATCACACTCAGTCCGGATGGAAGTGGAAAAAACGGAATCCCCACTGGAAAAGACTTCTATGGAGTCCTTCGTGCGTACGTACCAGCACCCGGTGCAATCATGACAGTGAAGGTCGAGCGGCAGTAGGGGAAAACGATGTTGGGATACCTGCTTCTTCAGTGTGGACTGATTGATCAGCACAATCACGCCATTCGAATACTGGATGCAGTTGATTAACTCAAAGGTTGCCCACAATCACGCCCAGTTGCACAACAAATCAGAGACAACTCTCAGACACTCCTGAGTGGCAGCAGCGGCCACCAAGGCCAGCTCTGATCAGCAGGAATCACACCAGCTCCAGCCACCACGCTCCCTATCAATGCAATGATTCTGCAGCGGAATGGTTGATTCACGCCAGGGTCGATCCAGGCACCCCGGGCGAAAAAAGCATCACACGCCACCACAGCCAGGCTGCACTCAGCCACAACCTTGGTACTCCCAGGCCGCAGGTTCCAACGGCTCATCCACTCGATACTTCCCGTTGCTTGTTCCGCATTGCTCAAGTAAGTGCCACGGTTCCAGTCGCGTTGGCCACCCGCAGTAGATGCCGCCACATAGAACTCATCCAGTAAATGGATGCTGCCCTTCGGTGCACCAACAGAGTCCGGCAGACACAAATAGGCCACGCTCGGGGCACTACATCCCCAATCGAGACAAACAAAGGCCTTACGCAGATCCTGTTGCGGTATCCCGCCTGGCCTCACATCACGCAGGCTCCGCCACATATCAAAGCTGCTGCCAAAAATACGTTCGCAATATCAACGTCCAATCGCCCATGCAGCAAAGCAATGCCGGGTCATCAGCTGCCGCAACCCTGATATTCCGGATGTATTGGTCAATATCAAGGTGCTGATTCGAGCTAGCGGTGGAGCTCGCAAAGATCGTGTTTTTGCTCAGATCCTCCGACCAGAACCAGCTGGCTTTGCTATTTCACAAATAACGTTTTGTCTTGGCCCCAGATCATGGCCTCCTACGCCTCTTTTATCGATACCGCCAGCAACAGCGGTCAGGACGGCATCGCGGCATGGGCTGAGAACGGTCTGATCTACTACGCCCTTTGGGACCCTAAGGCCGATGCCTGGGGTGACGCCCAAACCATCAACAACGCCTCCGGTGGCAGCAATGTCACCGTCACGAGTGGCCACCTCATCCGTGATCCCCAGTCGGGGCTCGACATCCCGGCCGTGCTGATCAGCTGGGAAAGCGGCATCGACAACGAAGCCAGCCTCTACGGCGTGATCGGGAGCTATTCCAATAACGGCGAGCTGCTCTTCTCCGACCAGCTGGGCCTCCTCCCCCAAGGCATCACCGTCAAGGACCACAGCGTTGGTCTCGAGGCCGGCGGCGACGTCTTGATCGCCGTCAACAGCCAGACCGTGACCAATCCGGTGAGCGCTGATCCCACCGGCCTGGGCCCTGAGGCCTATCAAGACAGCGATATCAATTACTACAAGCTGCGCCTCGAGCGCAATGAGGCGCCCACCCTGCAGAACCGCCGCAACTTCTCCGGAAGTCAATTCCAGGGCACCCTGCAAAACCTGCTCCAATCCAGCACGGGCCAGAGCGCCAGCACCATCGGCGGCGAACTGGTGCGTGCCTGGGTGAACGGCATTGAAATCTCCATCGGGAACGACACCACCCTGCAGGGCATCGGCACCCTCAGCCTCTCAGCAGACGGCCACTTTGTCTTTGATCGCGGCAGCAACGGCCTCTCCGAGCTGCAGATCTCCGCCTCGCTGATCAGCAACACCGCCAGCGGCCGCACCAACACCCTCACCAGCACCCTGCTGGTGCCAACAGAACTAATCCCCGCAGCCGATAGCCCCAATCACCTCGGCGACGACGCACCAGACATCACCATTGCCGTCAGCCCACTCAATCAATTCGGCAATCCCATTGCCACAAGCCGCGCTCCACTCAGCTATCAAGCCGTCGATCGACGCGAACGCGTCACGGCCCAGACCTTTGCTCCCCTACGCACGCAAGGCGCCAATATTTTCCGCAATTTTTCAGCAAATGGCGCCTTGTCGAGCAGCAATGTGGAAGCCGTGAACACGATGGATCAAGCGGCTCAAACCCGCTTTACGGAAGACCCGTTTACGGGCGATGTACCAGATCTCCGCGATGGCATGATTCCTAGCGCATCGAACGCGTACACGCTTTTTCGAGGAATAGAACAAACAGCAAGAGTCAATTTGCTTGACATATTACCCATCAATGTAAAAACAATTAGAGATAAATTAAATGGCGTCATTCCAGAACTAACCGTACAAGCAAATCTCGGGTTATCACGCATCAGAAGGCCAACGTCAGATAGTTCAGGCTTGCTTAAAACATACAGCACACTTTCATTTTTGTTGGGAGGTAAATCGATAAACATCCAAAGCGTCTCAAAAAAAAGACTTCTTAACTCACTCATCGAACAAAATAGGATAAGAAAACAGCAATCGCAAGCAAACAAATCATTTTTTGGAAAAATTAAATCTAGTTTTAAAAATCCAAACCGTTATGATATGAAATTAAGAGAAGAAACACCAAGCGAACGCGATACCCGATGGACTGGAAACTCTGAGAGTACTGTTTTTACCGTCAGCCAAGGCTCCGTGAGAGGGAGCATTATTAATTCCAATATATCTCCAAATTTCAACGGCTCCAATATGGCGAACATGGCTAACGCTAAACGCCAAAGCTTTGTAGAACCCACTGAGAAAGTAGAATATAAAAAATTTGACAAAGGTCGCCACTCTTTAAAAGTATCGCTAAGAAATGACTCAGACAGATCTAATGCTTTTCTCGGATTCAAAGTATCATCAACAACAGGAGTCTTTCCAAACTCCCCTTTCCCACTCAATCTAATTAGATCAATTTCATTTGAAGCCGATAAATCACAATTTTACGAATATCAGCCCCTGGCATCCGCAGGAAGATCACCCTCTCCTGCCCCATCATCGATTACACGATTTGCCGGGATAGGATTAACCCTTGGCTATGAAAAGGAAATTTCACTCGACTATATAACCAATTCACAACGTAATAATATAGGGGAAGTTAGTCTTTTATCGCAAGAGCTTAGCGAAGGCAGTGGCGCTTCGATCCTCTCTTTCAACGGGAAAATCCTTGGGAAGCTGAGGCTGGGGGCCATCAGCGAATTTTCTGAGCTTAAGGAGGATGGCGATATTCCAAGCCTTGAACGTTTACTAATAGCGGGGAAGTGGGACGAAAACCTAACGTCATCAATTTTAAATTCCTACGCGAATCAAAGCGAGAAAGTTAAAAACTTTATCGACATTGCATATTATTTAAAGATGGGTTTTGGAATGGTCGATAAAATCGGCCAAACCACAAAAGGAATCTCAGCTATAAGATTAGGTACAGTCGATGTAAATAGTCCTAATCTTGAATCTTCTGCTAATAATACCGCAAAAATCCAAGCAGCCTCCAGAGCTTTCAGAATTGCAAGCGTCGTGGCCGGAATACTTGCAGATTGGCCTTACTTTCTTGCAGCCAGGCCTGAATTTGCTGCTTCCTCGTCTGCATATAACGACCAGTATTGGCAAGAATCCAAAACGGGATTTGGATACGCGTTTGAAAGTCTGATATCTGCTTCGGCTCAATTATTGAACGGTGCTGTCAGTGGCGGAATCATGGCCCGCACGTTGTATGGAGGCAAATTGTTTGGGAGCGATATTGAGACTCAATTCGCCTCTAGAGGTGATTGGTTCTACTCCTTAGGGACAATTTCAAAGAGAAAAAAATTATGGAACGTAAATCTAGGCGGAGCTGATTTCAATTTTTCATTATTTGAAAATGATGCAATCTCAGCATCATTGCGATCTGCCCTCGGTGCCGGCTTGGATAACCAAACGCCCCTGCTGGCAGCAAACTCAACTGATCTCAGTGGCAATCAACTGGTAACCCTTCAGGGAGACCAGATTGAATATCAAACGCAATCAGCACTCCAGCAGGCATTAACGGAGTCGCAAGCTGTTGCTTCGAATCTCTCCCTCAGCAGCAACGGAGTTATCACGATTCCTCTGCTCTCTGCTGATCTAACAGAACAGCAACGCTCCCAGCTGCTGGATGACAACGGCAATCTCCGCTCCTTCTATCTCTCACTCTCCTCCGATTCATCCGATCTCGGACTCTTCCTCGATACCCGTGCGCTGATCACTGCCGGCATTGATCCTGAGTCCTTCCAGCCAAATCTAGTCCCCCTCGCCGATGGCTTGAGCGCTATCTCCCTCAATCCTGTTGAGTCCAGTTCTTCTGCTGCTTCCGATCGCGTCTCCATCAATCTCGCTGATCTCTATCAGCTCAAGCCCGGTTCTGCTCTCCCTTTCCAGATCGATCAATCCCTGATCACTTCAGGGGCTTCATCAGATCTCTCCCTTCCCACACTTTCTCTCCGCTATTCCACCACCACTCCCGCCGCTGCTGACTTTGTCGTGCCGCCCACCGGCATGATCGCCAGCACCGATGCCGCCGCTCCTGTCCTCCGTGACGATCTCGGCAGTGCCTATCGCCTGGGTGATACCACCTCCTCCACCATCAATCAGGCCACGCCAACCGTTGCCCCCTATCCCACCGCCTTTGTGATCACAGATGGCGGCGGCTCCATCACCAACTCCACTGAGGATTTCCTACTCTCCGCTCCTTCCTCCGACGGCTCCTCCACCGTCACCGTGCGCGGACGGCTGCTCAACACCAACAGCACTCCCTCCGGCGCCATTGATTCGGCCGTTCTCTACACCACCGCTGAATCCAACGGCTGGCCCGCCACCCTCGAGCTCACCGATTTCACCGCCCGCTCAGCCGACGGCTCCGACGCCACACTCTCCCTCTCCACCGACGCCGATGGCACCATCACCGCCATCGCCATCCCCAAAGGCCAGGCCGGCTCTGGGTATTTCCTCGGTGATTCCGGTGCCTTCACTGCAGCGATCACGCCCGATGGCACACCCGCCAGCTCCGCCAGCAGCGCCTACGCCCTCATCCGCGTCATCGTCACCGATGGCATCGTCACCTCCGCCACGCCCCTCTTCCAACAGCAGGTCGGCTCCTTTGGCGCCAACCGCTCCCCGGATTCCACCAGCTCTGAAGTGCTGATCGAGGTTCCCAACCAGATCGGTGGCATCGGCTCAGGTCTTGAACTCAACCTGCTCACCCGCACCAGCCTCGATCTCAATTACGTCGATGAAACCGATGTCAACATCGGCGGCCACCAAAGCCAATTCATCAATGGCCAATACACCTCCGATGCCATCCTCTCCTACACCCAGGGCGGCCCGACTGACAAAGACACCATCCAGTCACTCGCCAATACCAACAATCTCGGCCTCAACCTTCCGCTGAAAGTTCACAACTTCATCCAAAGTTCAGGCTGGCGCAATATCTCCTTCATCGACCCCGATGACGTCTACACCCCCGGTGTGGATGGCTACAGCTTTGATTCAGCCTCCGCCAATCTCTTCTTCACCGATCAAGAACAAACCTCCGCTCTGCTCTTCTCCAACGCCAATACACACTTCATCACCAACACCCGCGACCTCTACCTGCTGCCTGAGGCGCTGCTGAAAGACTCCTCGATCTATTTCTCCTACCGCCAATCTGATTCCAATAACAACTGGACGCTCTCTAATCCCCAGCTCCTCTCGGATCCCAGCAAGGGCGGCAGCAATTCCAGCGGCATCCTCCAGCCCTTCTTTGCCATTCAAGACGCCGGAATCTCTCCCCTCTACGGCAAGAACAATCAACTGCTCGCTGCCTGGGTGCACACCCCAGAGGGCGGCAGCAACGCTGAAATCCATGTCCGCATCGGACAGGTCGCAACCGGCAAAGCTGCTGATGGCGTCTCCTGGGGTGAGATCAGCGCCATCCCGGTCACCAATGGCATCAACGCAGAAAACCTCACCGCCGATGCCATCACCAATCTTTCGCTTACTTACATCTCCGATCAGCCGATTCTCTCCTGGAGCCTGCGCACCCAGCGCCCCTTCCAGGCCGCTGCGCTTGCTCAAAACCCCGATACCTACTACCGCCTCGATGATCTGCCCTCCCAGGGCACCATCGCCAACATCGCACCCGATGCCCTGATCGCTAACGGGGTCATCATCAGCGGCAATGAACTCTCTGCCGTCTCCAGCAGCTGGCTGGGCCAACTCTCCTCCATGCCCATCGCTTCCGCCGCCGGTGCCCTGCAGCGGCCCTTCGATGCCGAGGATCCTCAACCCGATCAAACCGGTGATCTCAACCCCGGCCTGGCCTTCTCAGGCGGTGAATACGCCCTGCTGCCCGGCCGCAGCACCGATGAACTGCTCGATCCAAACCGCGATCCGGCCACGGGCTTCTCCGCCATCCTCTACGTCAAACCCGACGCCGCAAGCCCCAGCTCTGCTGATGCCGCGCCGCAAATTGCCTCCATCCTCGATAGCGGTCTCTTCAATCCCGATGCAGTGTTGCCCACTGCCGAGCAGCTCTCGCTTCCCATTCAACTGCGCCGCGTTGCCGCCACAGAAGCCGTTGCTCGCCTCGATGACGCAGGCGATCCCCGCACCGATGACGCCGGTACCCCCCTCACCGATACCGTCAACGGCTACCGCTACACCGTCTATCTCCCAGCCAACAGCTTTGCCGACATCGATGACGCCGGCCTCGGCAGAGGCCTCTCACCCTTCAATCTCGCGTTCTTCTCTGAGGCAACCTCCGTCTCCTTTGAAAAAGAAGCCAGCGGCAATCAAGCAGCGCTCAGCAAAACCATCGAGCTCAACAACACTCTGCTCGATTCCGTTCTCTCTTTTTCCCTTAATACTGACGCGCGCCTCACCTCCCTCTCCTCAGGCAACGACGAGGCCGTCCTGACCACCTTCTTTGAAGCTGATGCCGCCTCACCGGGTGATCCAGCCACCAATGACGACAGCACGGACGACAAAACCACCGCCGAGCTGATCACCTTCGACAGCAAGCCAGATCTCGCGATCACCACTCTGCAGCTCCCCGGCTGGTCGCTGCGGCAGCGCATCGACGAAAACGGTGATCAGTTTGTTGATTTCAATTACGGGCTTACCCCCTCCGGCGATCCCCTCACCCTCTCCGCGGCGATCACCCCCGAGCAATGGAGCCAGGTCGCCATCAGCTACGGACCTGATGCCAGCTTCGATCCAGTCGAAATCACAACCACAGACGACAACGGTGAAGCCATCACCCGCTCAGTGCTCCCTTCTGCCGCACGTCTCTGGATCAGTGGCGAGCTCCAGGCTCAGGCCATCGACAATCCCCAAGACCCCGCCGTCTTCCCCTTCCTCTCAACAGACCATCAACTCGGCTACGGCTTCTCAGGGTCCCTCGATGAGCTGATCCTCAACGACAACCCGCTCACCTCAACGGCGCGCACCTTCTCTGATCTTGAGCTCAGCCGCTACGTCAATCCCAACAGCGCCACAGAAGCCACCTTCCAATCCACTGGCAACTTCAACACCAACGATCATCAATGGGCCTGGGCTGAGGCCGAAACCTTCCGCAAGATCGATTACATCCCCTCCACCATCCCCTCAGCCATCAACCCGGGCCCCGTGGATGCTGCCGCCGCCGGCGATTCCACCACCCTCCGGCCCGATGGCAAGGCTGATTTCACCTCCACCATCGCCCTCAATAACCTTGCTCCAGCCAGCCGCCTCCGCGGTCTTCGGATCAACCTCTCCAACGGCGAAACCTTCTCCCTCGGCGCCGGACGACTCTTTCAACGCGATGCAAGCGGCGACACCGTGGCCATCCCTGAGGACAAACGCGGCTCGGTTCTAGCCCTTCTGGCAGACAACGCCCTGCTCAATCAAGGCAGCAGCGGCACCGACCTTGATTACACCGTTCTCAACAACACCGCCACACTCCAGCTCTTTGTTCCCGTCGCAAACGCAAAAGACGGCGACATCCTCACCGCCACCTCCCTCGATCTCTACATCAGCTCCCCCAGCCAGCAGGCCACCGGCAGTGATGTCATGGCGGTGCGTCAGCTGATCTCACCAACCAACACCGTTGCCTTCACCAGCAGCACCACCACACACCCCAGCTCCATCCTCTCGAGCTACTACAACCGAAACCGCATCGAGGCCAACGTCACCCGCACGCTGCCGCGCTCGCTGATGGAGATCGGCAACGGCTTCCAAGCCCTGCTCGCCAATGCCGTTGAACCCTCACTCCCCGACACCGCTCCATCAGACGATCCCAACGCCCAGGCGCCGCTTCCACAGACCTACGCCGAATCGATCGCCCATGCACGCTTATCCGGCCTCAACAACCTCGGCGTCAACACCACCCACAGCAGCCTTGATCTGCTCGCCATCGCCAACCCCTCACTACACGGCATCGGCGGCAACGGCACCAGCCGCGGTGTGCTCTGGCTCCTCCCGGTCGGCGATCCAAACAATTCCGCCAAATCCGATCAGATCGAGCAAAAGCTTCAGCAACTCGACGACTTCATCGCCGCTCCCAGCGCTGCACTCAACAGCGTCGACCTACCAGGCCTGATCATTGAGGGCCGCGATCTGCAATCCATTGGCTCCTCGGTTCTCTTTGCCGATCTCACCGGTGATGGCACCCCCGAGCTGATCATCGGTGCCTCTCAGGCCCAAAACAGCGACGGCTCCAACATCCACGGCGAGCTGATCCTGATCGAGGGCCGTCATCTCGCCACCTCCCTGCTCAACAAGCAAAGCCTCAACCTCAGCGATCTCAACAAACCAGACTCCCCACTTCACAACCACGTCCGCGTCATCCAGGGCGCCAGCTCCTCGGAACTCGGCGCCGCTTTGGCCTTTGGTGCCATCGGCGCCGGCGGCACGAACGCCCTCGCCATCGGTGCACCCGGTTTCTACGCGCCAGTCGACAAAGCTGTTGAGGGCTATGCCGACTACAACCCCAACGGCCCGGACGGAAAAGGCTACAGCGTTGGCGCTGTTCACACCATTGCCGCCAACAACCCTGATCTCTTCCGTCGAGAGATTGCAACTCAAGACATCATCGATGTCGACACCCCCCTGATCACTGGCGCCCTCGAGTACCTCGCCAATGTCAACTACGGCGCTGAGGTCACACCGCGCCGCTTTGGCCAGACCCTCGCCATCACCTCCAAAGACGGAGATTTCAGCGGTGATCAGGTCGCTGATCTCGTCATCGGTATCCCCGGCCTGATCACCCAGACCGAGCTGCTCGCCGGCATCAACCCCAAACTGGTCACCAGCGAGGGCCGCATCAATGCCGATG
Organism: Synechococcus sp. MIT S9509; assembly: GCF_047303035.1. Taxonomy (NCBI): domain Bacteria; kingdom Bacillati; phylum Cyanobacteriota; class Cyanophyceae; order Synechococcales; family Synechococcaceae; genus Synechococcus; species Synechococcus sp. MIT S9509. Next base: position 1,026,404 of record NZ_CP138940.1, read on the forward strand.
CCATCGAGCCCGTCCTCGATCAAGCCATCACTCTCCCGCCCGGTCTGCAGTGGCCCGCTGGCGAGGAGGGTGTTCTCGATCTAGACGACGACAACACCCTCGATGACCCCGAGGAAGCAAACTCCGGTGGTGTGCTCCTCCTTGGTGGCGGTCTCGCCAGCAGCAGCAGCGCCGATCAAGCCAAGAAGGTGTTGCTCATCGGAGATACCCGCTTTGGCGGCCCTGCCGCCGCGGGCTCGGCTCTGGCCACAGGCGACTCCCTCACCGGCAACTCCATCGATGATCTCGCCATCGCCCTGCCCTCCGTCAGCTGGAGCAACGGGCAGGTCAACCTGATCGATGGCGCCACCATCCGCTCCTGGTTTGAGCAGGCCACCGCCACCAATTACGGCATCGCCGATCAAACTCGCGATAACGGCACCATCGAAACAGCCGGCACCATTCGCTCCGCCGCACTCGATGCCACCCTCAGCATCTCAGGCGGTGCGGATACCCAGCAATACGGCTCAGCCCTCTCCCTCGGCAGCGACATCAACGGTGATGGCAGCGCTGATCTGGTGATCGGTGATCGCTTCTTTGACAACCAGTCCGGACGCGTCAACGTCATCTTTGGCGCTCCCGATATCGCCACCATCGCCTCCGATGCCGAAAGCTTTACCGCCATTGGCACCACGGCCACCTCAGGCAGCACCAGCTATTCCATCAACCTCGATGTCCCGGACGTCGAGCGCGTTCTCACCCTCTACTCAGCTGCCCAGGGCCAGCAGCTCGGCACCTCGCTGCTCACCGCCAATCTCCACACACCCAACTCAGCCTATGGCACCCAGATCGATCCACTCGCTGATCTGATCCTTCCCACCTCATCGGCTGGATCCACCCTCAACGTCGTCGCCGGTAAGCCGTTCCTCAATCAGATCGGTGGCTTCAATCTGCAGGATCTCGGTGGCGTTGACGGCTACGAGGTCAGCAGGCCCAACAACTCCGAGGAAGCCAACAGCAGCTTTGCCTTCCTTGGTGACATCAACGGCGATGGCCTCAGCGATGCCTTCAATCGCCTCGTCGCCTCGTCCCCAGCCTTTGGCATCTCCTACGGCGGCAACAGTCAGGCCAATCCCAACCAAAGTGACGCCGGCACCGGCGGCTCCGATGGCCTCAACCTCACCAACCAATTCGGCGTTCAACTCGGCACCTCTGCAGACGCTCGCATCAGCTCGGTCCATCGCGCCGGCGATCTCAACCTCGATGGCATCGGCGATCTGATCCTCAATACCGAGTCAACGCCCTCTTACGCGCTCGAGCTGAATGCTGATGGAGTTCTCAGCCTCAGAGGCCCGGGCAATGCCCTCCTCTGGAGCGCCGAACAAGACACCACCTTGATCCAACCGGGCTACGAACTCGGCTTCTCGGCCAACGGCAACACCGACTCCGGTTTTGCCCTGCAGCTCTCTGATCAAAGCAATGCCTTCCTGCAGCTGATCGATCAAGCCAGCAGTGAAGCCATCTGGCAGCCGCAATTGAGCTTTCAATCCCGCAGCTTCAACCATCGCGATCCAGTGCTTGCCATGCAAGCCGATGGCAATATCACCCTCACCGTGACATCAAGCACCCGAGCAGGAGCCGACTACACCAAAACAATTCAACACGTTGCATGGGCCCTCGGAGACAACAACAACCCAACGAAAGATGGCGACCTCAATAATAATTTACCGCGAGATTATTCCTACCTCCTTGCCCTCGAACCCAACGGCACCCTGCGCCGTTCCGCCTACACCACCGGCGCCGATGGCACCATCGAGCTCCTCGATGACAGCGATGCCACCTACCCACTGAATCAGGTCATTCACCAGGCCGAATCAGACAGCAGCAGCGGCCAAACCCGTTACATGCTCCCCGGCGAAACCCTTGCTCTCGGCAGCGGCCAAACGCATTACCTCACCACCAATCCCCCCCTTCAGCTCTCCGCTCCCGGCGGCAGCATTCTCTGGAGCCCGGATCAACCCATCGCTGGTGGCATCATCCGCCGCCTCACCATGAAGGAGAACGGCAACCTCGTTGCTTACAACACCAACAACGAGGCCATCTGGTCGCTGGATCCTCTCAACACTGCAACAACAACCAACTCCTCTTACCTCCTCGCCCTCGCATCCAACGGCACCCTGAGCCGTTCCGCCTACACCACCGGCGCCGATGGCATCATCCAGCTCCTCGATGACAGCGATGCTCACCCTCTCAATCAGACCCTCTACACCGCACCGCTTGGCACCGCTGAAATCGGCATCAGCCAATATCTCCTGCCCAATGAATCGATCTTCTTCTCGCCAGACCAGGCCAGCAGCGCCAATGCCGCGCTGATCACCCAGGCACCTGAAACCACCGCCATGCCGCTGATCGCCGATCAGCTGCTGCTGCAAAGCGGCGGCAACCTTGCTCTGGTCTCAGACAATCAACCCACCCGCTATCTCGGTGCTGACAACAGCTTCCAACTCACTGCAGCCAACGACGCTACTGCTGGTGATCTCCTGCTGGCGCTCGAGCCCAACGGCACCCTCAAGCTCTCGGCGTTCACCACCAATGCAGAGGGCGCGCCTGAGCTGATCACCGGCGATCCGCGCAATCAGGTGATCTACCAGGCACCAGCCACCAATCCCGTCCTCGGGGAGCGCCAGCTGCTGCTCCCCGGCGCGGTCCTCTCCCGTGCCACCAACAGCAACAACGCTCTTCCCTCAGCCCTCACCGTTCAAGGCACCACACTCCCCTCCAGCCAGGTGCTGCTCGGCGGTGATCTGCTCTCCAACAACGCCTTCTCCCAATACGCCGTCCCCGAGACCTTCCAAACCCGCTCCACCTCCTCCAAGCCAGCCCTCAACCGCCTGCTAGCCGATCAAGCGCTCAATCCCGGTGAGGCCCTGCAATCGCCCAACGGCCAGTTCACCGCATCGATGCAGCCCGGCGGCAACTTCCTCATCACCAAGGCCACCGCAGACGGCAATGGGTCCAACAGCAGCACCATCCTCTCCCTGGCCGCATTGCGCGATGCCAATGGCGAGCCCTTCTCCGTCGATCTCATCGACGCGCAACGCCAACTCGGCAGCACACCGGGCACCAACCTGCTCGCCTCCGCCAGCGGCATCGCTTTTGACAACCGCGAATTCCTGACACCTGCCCTATCGCAACTGGTGCCCTTCACGGCAGACACCAGCTCCCTGATCAAGCTCACACCCCCCGAGCAGCTCAGCAGTCCAGACAGTCCCTTCCGCTATCTGCAACTCAGCAACGCCGGCCAACTCGAGGGCATCAGCGCCGCTGGTGAGGTGCTCTATACCTTCGGCTCCGCCAACGCCTCCATCGCTACCCCGGCTGCGCTTCCCCAGGGCTTTTCTCTCAAAAACGACACCCCCAGCACAACCCTCACGCCACTGCTCAGCTCCCTGCCCTCCGCTGCTGCAACCATCAGCGGTTTCTCCCTGGCACGCACTGCCGACGGCAGCCTGGTCAACATCGTCGCCAACACCGACAACCTCTCACTCGATATCGGCAACCTCTTCTCACGCTGGGTTGAACAACTGCTCTCCCAAACGCCGGAACTCAGCACAGACGATCGCGCCAGCATCGAAAGCTTCACCGCAACCCTTGCCGAGCAACTCACACCACTCAACAACCTCAGCAGCAACCCTGACGCCACCAGTTACGACAACCTCCTGGCTCTCGGCCAATACCTCGACGACGAGATCTCTCCGGGCACCGGTGCCAGCTTCCGTAACTTCGTTGCCGGCCAGTACCCCATCTTCCGCCACGATTCGATCACGCTGCTGGATGCCACAAACCAAACCGTCATCGATCCCAGCACCTACTCAGCACGACTGATTGATCGCAACGCTGATGGCCATCAAGAGCTGTTGCTCACATCCTCCGAATCAAGCAAAACCGATAGCCATGCCCTTTTGTTTGACCTGAGCCAGCTCAATAGCTACGGACTGTTGCCCTTAAGCCAGCGACTCAATCTCAACAACGTCAACAACGCGAGCACGTCATGGCATGCCAGCCAGGGGCCCTTACCAGAGGGGAGCGTCCTGTGGGGCTATGCCTCATTGGCTAAAGACCTTGTTCAGAACGACTATTATTTAGCGACGACCAATGCTGGCTATGGCAACCAGCCCTTGCTCGCCTTAACCAGTCCTCCTGGAAGAGACGTGGCTAACGCAACGCGGCAGAACGGCAGCGTCAGTATTCCACTCGGCGATAAAGAGCTTCTTAACCACGTTAGAAGCAATCAAGCCTTTGAAATAAAAATACCCGCTGGCTTCTTCCTGGCTAAAAAACCTAGAGAAGCAGTGATTCGGGGAAGAGAAGGTGACATTGGAGCTGACGCTACCTGGTTCCACCTGGGAAGCGAACAATTTAAATTTGGAGCAGATAATGCAAGCAACCTCGATGGGCTTGCCATTGAAGTCAATGAATATTTTGACAGCGTCAAAGTTTATTGGAATGGCCAGCAATTAGATCAGTTCAACCAATTCACTATTCGCCAAATTGCGGATATGCCCAACCGCGAGGATTACGACGGTATGGGCAAACAAATGAACGAGTCCAAGCAATCCTCTGCTTACCCTTACAACGGAGATGGGTCACATTGGTATCAAAATTTAATGACATATGGCCTCTACGCACGCTATCAACCCAACCCCGATGGTGCATCTGGTGGATCATTGACTCTGAACATGGGTAGCGCTTCGCGCTACAACACGATGACGGGAGGATCGAATGACGTCAGACCTCAAATTATCAACAAAGGAATTAGCAAGCGCTATCAAGTTGATTCCATTCGTGTCGATAGCAATGATCAACTTGCCCTGGAGTCGCGCGCATGGTCTGGCGATGCACCTGGAGCCCATGCTTTAGCAGCCATCGGTTTCAATATTGATAAGCCAATTTCCGGACCTGATGGCTTAGACCTTTCGTCTGCCCAGAATGTTGGCGACCTCAATGGCGATGGCTACGAGGACATGGTGGCCCTTGGCCAGCTCAGCAGTGGCTGGAACTGGGAGTACAGAGGAGAGGATGATGCCTATCTCGATCTTTCTAGCAACAACTTAAAAAAAGCCGACCTAAGACGCTTCTACGAAAACACAGGAGAAAGCTACATTAACAACTGGCCTGACAGCGCTAAAGGCCAATCCACCAAGGAAGTTCATCTCAACTCCCCCTACATCATCTGGGGCAACAGCTCCAATGCACTTGGCTACTGGAGCCTGAGCCCCATTATTCTTGGCTCAACCGAGACATTCCTTGATTACCAAAAAAGAACCGAGCAAGGCTCACTCGAGGACTACGCCAACTTCACCTCCCTTGAAAACATCCAAATCAAAGGCGGAAGCGATTTTAATGGCGACGGTTTTGACGACCTGCTCATTGCAGATTCCAAATTAGACGAGAAGGGCAAAACCTTTATTCTCTACGGCAACCGAGATCTCGGCGATGCCAGAAGTTACAACAACTGGTTCGGCAGCTTCTTTGGAGTGGCTGGCACCCAGAATTCAATCTACGAGTATAGAGAGGCTCTTCCTGAGGGCGACTACCGCAAGGGCAGCTTTTGGGACGGCTATAAATTCGATATCTACATTGACAAAGTATCAGGCAAAGACGGCATCCTGATTCGCGACGGCGATAAATTCAGATTCACGAATGACACTTTTTACAATCCAAACAGCCGGTATTATGATTCACTAAGTCTTGATAACTCTGACAAGTTAAATCCAAACCACTCTGCAAGTTTCCAAGGCATCAATCTCACGCTTGCTCCAGAAGGGGTTCACGTGGATTCGTTCACTGGCATTCCCGGCTACACCATTGATGGCATCGATGGCACCGGCAACACCAACGACTTCAACGGCGATGGCCTCGCTGATCTCTACATCAACACCGAGGCCAATCCAGGCGAAAACCTCGCCACAGAAAGCGCTTATATCCTCTACGGCAATCAGGACCTTGTGATTCCTGATGCCACTGAAATTGACGGCACTCCCTACTCCGACAGCCTCACAGGCACCGTTGTCAATGACAACATCTTTGGCTTTGCGGGTGACGACATCATCCAGGGCCTCGGCGGCCTTGATGTCATCAATGGTGGACCCGGTAATGATCTGATCCACGTCACGGGCGATCAGTTCCGCTCCGTCAATGGCGGCACCGGCACCGACGCCCTCGCCCTGCGCGGAAGCCTCGATCAATCCTGGAATTTTGCCGCTCTCGCCAACCGCATTCACAACATTGAATCGGTGTCTCTGGAGCACTACGGCGCCAACAACCTCATCCTGAACGCCGCTGCTCTGGCCGCCATCACCTCCAGTGAGGGCAATCTGTTTGTCGATGGTGATCAGCACCCGCTCACACCCGCTCAAACCATCCTCAAGCGCCTGCAGGAGTACCGCACCGACGCCGCACTCACCGCCGAGCAGCAAGCCCTCATCGCCACCACCTCCGCCAACTACGCCACCCTCTCAGCCGGAGTGATCAGCGACACCTCGCTGCTCAAGGACCTCAACCAATCCCTCCAGCTTCAAGAGCTCGATCAGGCCCTCTATGCCCTCCAGTTCCCCGATCAAGCCACACCACTCTCGGTTGTTGAAACCCAGCTCAACGCAATCATTTCCAAACTGGCGGATGATTTCGCCTCTTACACCTCCAACAACCTCTTCCTCACCCCAGTCGCCCTATCCAATGCCTACGACTCGTGGCTCAGCGAACGCCGCACCGCCAGCGACACCAGCGACAGCGCTGCACCCTCCGAGCTGGAGCAGATCTTCCTGGAGGACAGCGTCCAGCAGCAACTGAACACCCTGGCCTCCGAGTTCCCCACTCTCTTCCCCGCCTATTTCCCCGCTGGCGACACAACCAACACAGACAGCCGCCAGGAGCCACCCCTCACCGTTCAGGCCCGCAACTTCATCGATCTCTCCCTCCTGGTGGAGAACAGCTACAGCTCGATTGCGGACCTCAGCCAGCAATGGATCACCTCCCTGCGCGAGCAGAACAGTGAGCAGCCCGGCTCCCTCTCCGCCGATCAGCAGGCCCTGCTCACTGCCGATCTCAGCGCCACAACAGACGCCATGGTCTTCCTTGAGGAGCTGCGCTCCGAGATGGCCGACGCCGTGGCCTCCCGCTACGACCGCGTCACCCTCAGCTCCGAATTCAGCCTCTCCGACATCCAGTACCTCGACGACACCGACACCTCCTGGATCTCCTTCTATTCAGCCGCAAGCGGCCAGACCCTAATGGCGCCGGGCTGGATCTCCGTTTCCATCGATCCCGGCCTCACAACCAACCTCACACCTACCGATCCCACACAACCTCAGGTCACCGACGCTGACACCACAGAGCCACCGCTGCTCAGCAGCACGCCCACACTCAGCTCGGACGAACTGCTCCTCAGCAGCAATCAAGACATCTCCATCGCCGCCTCCACACCCACCGTTAACCGTGACGCCTCCTCGATCACCTACACCTTCACCCGCAGCGGTGACACCACAGGCACCACGCGCCTGATCGCCAAAACCGTCGGCGATACCGCCGATCTCGTTCCCCCCTTCCACGCTGAGGTGGTCTTCCAGCCTGGTGAACTGCGGCAAACCATTGCCGTTCCGCTCAACCCCCAAAGCGAGTTGGAGCGACAATCCTCCACCTGGCTCCAGCAAAACCTCCAGGAGTCTGTTCAGCTGGATCTCACGCTCCTCCCCCAGCAGGCCAGTGGCCCGCGCAGCAGCAGCACCCATGCGCTGAGCGCACTTAACGCCACGGCAGCCTTCATCGCCGAGGACACCACACCCGTTGACCCAGCCCAGTTACCGGCCGATGCAGACCAGAACCTGGCGCTGTTCAACACCGATCCTCTCGACATTACGGCTCAATCCCTTGATCTCGATGCCAATGGAGAAGCCGATGCCCCCATGCTCTTCTCCCTGCTGGCGCCAGACGATGCGGCACGCGCAAGCACCGCTCTGATTCAAAACAAAGCCGGCGCCTGGATCACCCTCGAGGATGCTGATCAAGGCTCAGGCGATTTCACCTTGACGCCTGCGACGGATCTGCCGCAGGCCCTCAGCGAACGCGGCGATCGGATCGTCTCCTTCACAACCGTCGATGGCGGGATCTACGACCGCGATCAGACCGTTAATGGTGAGGTCTCCTTCTCTCTGCTCCCAACCCTCACCGCCGAGGCCGCTGCGGAGGCTACCTCCATGCCTCTGCTACTGGTAGCGGGCCTGGAGGGCACGAATCCCCAACGTTTCTCGGGGCTTGAGGCCAAGATCCCCGACAACTCCGAGCTGGTCTGGGTCCGAGCCACCAACACCAGCGAGCCCCTCTCCGATCTGATCGTCAACCTCGATGCCGAGCAGATCCTCGCTGCACCGGGGCAAACCAGCTTCCACGCCCAAGCCGGCGATCTCGTTGGTGCGCTACTCCTCTCCAGAATCACTGCAGAGACCTTGCTGGAGATGCCGGCCGCCTCGCGCCTCACCGGCCTGCAAAAGGACAACACCTGGAGCCTCAGCACCGCCGATTCCATTGCGGCCAACGGCACTTTCTCCTTCCTCTCAGGCAACGCGTCGGTCGCCCTGCGACGCCAGGAGATCGACCCCGCAACCGATCCACGCGATCTGCCCCTGCGCGGCACCAGTGACCCCGACATCTGGAGCGACCAGGGCGATGCCAACGGCCTCTCCTTCTCACGCCAGATCCTCACCACCGGCGCTGCCGACGATCAACTCGGATCGATCCTCACGGCAACAGCGGCGGGCCTTGGCGCCAACCTCCTACTCTCCGGCTCCGGCGGCGACACCCTCTTCCCCGGCCAAAACGATCTGGCCTACGCCGGCAGCGGCGATGACACCATCGCTCTCCATGCCCACTACGCCCGCACCGACACCGGCAGCGGCGATGACAACGTCACTCTCCATGCCGGCGGTCAACTCCTGATCACCGGCTCCGGCGATGACACCATCATCAATGCCACCACCGCCGCATCAACCGACAACGGCCGCTTGCATTCACTCGTTCAAGGCGGCAGCGACAGCGACATCTTTGTGCTCACGAGCCCGGAGCACCCGTCGCCGGCGGCGCCACTGGTGATCACCGATTTCGATTCTTCCTTCGATCGCTTCCAGCTTTATCAACGCGGACCTGAACACCTCGATTTCTCCTCCACCGCAGACGGCGGCGCCATGCGCACCACCATCAGCCACTACTCCGAGTCCCTTGGTTCGGTGGATCTCGCCGTTGTCCAAAACCTCTCCATTGATCAGCTCACCAACCCTGAGCTCTACATCAATGCCGGCCCAGCCTCCACAGCTCTCGATCTCAACAGCACAAACGGCAGCAACCTCCCTGCTACTGACGGCGACATCACATCCACCCTTCACATCGATCATTTGATCAGCACCGGCAGCAACGGCCTGCTCGCCTTTGCCTACAACGCCTTTCTCTTTGATCCAGCCAATCCGGCTGTTCGACCCAGCCTCAAGGCTTATATCCACAACAGCGCAGCTGGCGTAGCGATCGCAGCGGGCAATGACGAAACTGACAACAAATCCATCACCACTAAACCCTTCAGTGACGTTGAACTTTCCGTCATCAAAGGCACGCTCGACACCCTTGCCGATCAACTCGATTTCAACCTCACCTATACAGACGACAGCACCACATCCAACCTCGATATCTACTACGACACCGCCATCAACAGCGGCTCCAGAGGCGCCGTTCATGGCATCGTTCTCAACAACACCAACGGCAGCGAACAATGGAGCGAAATGCTTCTCAATGCCGACACGCTCAGTAGCAACTCAGAGCTCTTCTCTTTTGTAGTCGCGCATGAAATAGGCCATACACTTGGCATGGAGCACCCCTTCGATGGCTCAGATGGCGACAGCCATGGCACCGCCACATCCGGTGCCACCACCGCTGACACCGTCATGGCCTACACCAAGCCAGACGCCAACAGCCCCTGGCCAGACATCTACACCGATCTCGACTGGCGTGCCCTGAAAGATGCTTGGACGCCCACCAATAACGACGCACCCATAACAGACATCACCATCAGCGGCGACAGCGACAGCAACACCGAAACCAGCACGGCCAGTCTGGACAAGACCCCTCCCTCCTCCACCAGCTCAGACATCACCATCAGCGGCGACAGCGATAACAACACCGAAACCAGCACGGCCAGTCTGGACAAGACCCCTCCCTCCTCCACCAGCTCAGACACCACCATCAGCGGTGACAGCGACAGCAACACCGAAACCAGCACGGCCAGTCTGGACAAGACCCCTCCCTCCTCCACCAGCTCAGACACCACCAGCTCAGACACCACCAGCCCGCAAACCCAGCAAAGCGAGACCACCATTAGCGGCGAAAGCGACAGCAACATCGACACCATCACCAGCCTCAATTGGGATCCCTACTGGAAAGGCGTGGATCTGGCCAGCGCAACCGCACTACTCCCTGATTCCGCTCCCACACTCCTCAACGTCCCGGACAGCAGCGCCGCTTCCACCACCCTCACCCGCCTCAATGGCTTCAGCCTCACCGCCAACGCTGGAGACAACACCCTGATCGCTGCCTCAGGCAATCGCCTCGACGCTGCAGCCGGTCAGGACAGCCTGCACTCCACCACCGGTTCAGCCAACACCGTCTTTGGCGGCACTGACAGCGACATCCTCCTCTCCTCGGCCCGTGGTGACATCCTCTTTGGCGGCAGCCCAACCAGCAGCGCGGATCCCCTCACCGACCAGGCCCGCTCCATCGCCGATGGCAGCTCCAACCAGTTCGTCATCGATCTTGACAGCGCCAGCGATCCCGACAACCTAGACATCATCATTGGCGACTTCCAGATCAGCATCGACAGCCTCGAGCTGCTCACCATCAACCCTCAGGACGATCCCATCGCCATCGACAGCAGCACATACCAGCCCATCGCGGCCCAACTGCGCGCCGATCACAACCTGCTGCTCAACGCTGCTCCAAACCTCAAGCCAGCTGCACTGGATCCTCTGGTCCTCCGTCCACGGCAGGCGATCACACTCCCGATCGACGCCCTGATCAACGACCCCGATGGCGATGCCACGAGATTCCGTCTCGGCAAAGCCCCTTATTGGATCACCCTCAGCGACGATCAGCGCAGCCTCACCATCAACACACCCGCCGGCTTCTCCGCCGCCGATCTGGCCAATCTCGTCGATCAGCTCGAGATCTATGCCGGTGATGCGCTCACCGACATCCGCTGGACCCCCAATCTCACCTATGGCGAGGCGACTGAGCCAGAGCCAACTCCTGAGACTGAGCCAACACCAAATCCTGATCCCGAACCAATTACACCCGATCTGCCTGACTCTCCCGTGCAGGATAACGCTGACGGTGAGACTCCATTCAATAGTGACAACCTTGCCGTAATTGATGTTGATGGATCGTTTGAACTTCTTATCATCCCTCCTCAGGATGATGACGAACAATTCATCACAGTTTCTCCTGAAACTTTCTCAGATGGGGTCCAACCCATTGTTGAAGTAGAAGGAGGTGTCACCAATGAATCTTCGGTCAAGATTAGTTTTGACCGAATTCAGGCATCGCCAACTCCGCTTGACCTCAACACACCCACAGCTGGGGGCGGTTCCATCGCTTCGAGTGCTCCAGCTGGAGTCAGTCCTTCAATTAATGGTGTGTATTTCAACTCTGCTGCGGGGGCTGATGAGATAACGGGTAGTGAATTTAATGATTTCATACGAGGCGGTGCCAATGATGATTTCATTGATTCAGGAGATGGCGATGATTTGATCCGTTCAGGCGCTGGCAGTGACATTATTACCACCGGTGAGGGTTTTGATCTTCTCTACTACACAGCTGACCAATTGGATGGATCTGCGGACACTGTCTTGGACTTATCCACATCAGATCGCATTGTTCTCGGAGAAAACATTCGCGTCAGTCTTGTTGACAATGTCGCCACCTTCTCCACAATCATTGATGGCGTGGAGCGTCAATCCTCCCTCACATTTGCTGGATCCTCTGTGGTCTCTGACGATATCTTCATCACTACAATATAGATTCAATACAACATACAATTCATCAACATCAGCTACAAACTCAATGCATCCAACCCACGCCATGCCGTGGGTTTTTTATTAGCATTTTTCGCGACAAGATTATAAAATAAATTGATCTTTTTTGGCTTTAACACCCTCTCAGAAGAATGGCTCTCTTTCGGCTGACGCTGAAACACGCTCCCGACTTCAAGGCGCGATGTTCCACCAGGTTGGTCAACTCATAAATAGTGTGAGGCAATAGAGCGGAAGCGACAGCAAAGACCATAATGACCTCATACCCACTGGTAAGCCATTGAATAAGTTAATGGGACTACATACGGAATTCCCACTGGCAAAGACTTCTATAGAGTCCTTCGTGCGTACGTGCCAGCACCCGGTGCAATCATGACAGTGAAGGTCGAGAGGCAGTAGGGGAAAACGATGTTGGGATACCTGCTTCTTCAGTGTGGACTGATTGATCAGCACAATCACCCCATTCGAAAACTGGATGCAGTTGCTGAATCAGCAGTTGCCCACAATCACGCCCAGTTGCACAACAAATCAGAGACACCTCAGGGATTACCCCCTTAAACCGATTGCAAGCATTTGCTCCTTAGTGGCAGCAGCGGCCACCAGGGCCAGCTTTGGTCCACCGACGAGATGCCCTCAGTTGCACTCAGATGGCCTGGCATCACTCAAATCAGCTGTTCCTTTGGAGTTCAGGACTAGTGCTCCTGGCGAGACCCGCCCTAGATGACCCTATCGGGGGAGAAAGGAACCCATACAGCTGGCAGGAAGAGCAACTGTTATCGCTGCATGGCTACCGCGGAGAAGCCAAAGCCGAAGAATTACATCGACAGTCCGATGACTCTGAGATTCAGCGGTTACTGCAAACAGTGAGCACAGACCACCTCAACTGGCTGGCGTCGCTGCAATTTGGCTTGATTGAACTGGACTGCGGCCTGATCCACGGCAGTTCAGCGGATGTGGGCGATGAACTCGATGAAACGACCTCACCATTGATTCTTCTCGACAGACTCACTCGCCTGGATGTCAATCGACTTTTCACTGCGCGCAGTGGACGTCAGTTCCGACTGCAGCTCACCGGAGGGCAGATTCGATCAAGAGTGAAAGATCACACTCGTGAACAGTTGCACGAACAGCCGGTGCCAAGACACAGCGTGATCGGTGTTGGATCCGGGGCTGATTACACCCTGTACGACCCTGCCAGTGATCACATTGAGTTTTGAAGTGTTCACGATCAACTCAGAGCTCGATGATGGTTTCCAATTGAACTGCTGAGTCAATTCAGGTCCATTCAGATCGGCTGTGGTCATTTCTATCAGCGATCCAATACAGGCCGAATCAGCCTGCATTGCAAAAGACTGATCCAAGGCCAGCACCTAGAAGTTCTGGGGCTCGATAGGGCTCGTAGAGCTGTCGTCAGCATGACATCGATCCGGTTTTGAATCCGATTGAGGACTTGGCCGGTATGGAGCTTCAGTGATTCAAAACTCGCTTTGAAACAGCATGCACTGCTCTCCAATCTGCTTGGAGCTGCTTTGATACCCGTAGTCGCGTCTTTGGCACCACTACTAGAGACGCCACTGTCGTTTTCTCTCACAAAACCAGCCATTGCAGCAAGCCCTCTCTCTAAATCTCTCCAAGGAAAACCAGTGCTGGTTGAGGTTTATGCGACCTGGTGTAGCGCTTGCCAGAACATCAAACCAGTGATGAACTCTCTTCGCCAGAAGGAAGGAAACTCAGTGCACTGGGTGCGTTTTGATGTCTCAAACCCAACCGCCGCCAAGCAATCTGCAACACGGGCGGAGAAACTCGGCTTATCCCAATTCTTCAAAAGCAACCGGAGTCAAACCAGTCTGGTGAGCATCTTCAATCCAGAAACCGGTGCTGCAGTCAACACGTTTCGTGCACAAACCAAAATTGATCCTTACCTCAAGGCCATCAAAACAACACGTGCAATGCTTAATCGCTGAGAGAAAATGTTATCTTCTACGAAAAACCTCTGGCGCTCTCGACGCACTCAATTGTTACTCCTCGCCTTGGCTGGAGCCGTCATCGCCGCGTCAGCAGGAGCAATTGAATCAGGTGTTCTATCAATCAGTCAGAACTATGCCAACTGGCTTACGCAATGGACAGGTAATCATGGCTGGGCTGTTTTAGGGTTGCCAGTATTGGCTTTAGGAGGCGGATTGATAGCCAGTGTGTCACCGTGCGTCCTCGCCCTACTTCCAGTGCAGCTCTCTTATCTCGGGGCTCAGAATCAACAACGTCCGAACACTGGCAAGGTCATTGAGTTCAGCCTTGGAGTGATTACGGCCTACAGCATTCTTGGGTTGTTCACATCTCTGGCAGGAACATTGATCATTGATCATCGCGGTGGATTGTTCATCACTGCTGGCGTGATTGTGATTGCCATGGCACTGCAATTGAAAGGTTGGGGACCACGCGTTCCCTGGCATCGCCTCAATATGGGAGTTATCAAAGCACCAGGATGGGTCAACAAATTACCGAAAGGACCTTGGTTGATTGGATTCACCTTCGCACTGGTCACATCCCCCTGTGCAAGTCCTGTGCTTGCCGCTGTACTCAGCAGCGCAGCGGCTGCTGGCTCACCCCCTCTTGCGGTCGTAGCAATGATCATGTACGCCATTGGATACAGCATGGTGATCCTTTTGGCAGGCTTAGGTGTTGAACTCGGTGGTATTCGCCGCCACCTCCTCGAAAGAGGTGATCAGATCACAGGGATCAGTGCCATGGTTCTTCTAGCTTTTGGTGCGTTCTATCTGTTGACGGGGATTCAGGATCTGCAGCTACAGGGTCAGATGTGAGCTCAACAGTTGTTGTCAGCCCAGAGCAGCTGGCCCTCCTCTACGACGATCATGCACCATCGGTGTACCGACTCGCCTTCAGTCTCCTTTCCCAGAAACAGGAGGCTGAAGATCTCACTCATGATGTGTTTTTAAGGCTGCAGCGTGGTGGCTTCGATTCGAATCGCGGAGAAATTCGTCAATACCTTTTGATGCTGACACGATCGATGGGTATCAACAGGATTAACAAGAGGCGCAATCGTCGCCAAATCCTTGAAAGATTCAGGCCAGGTCATGGTCAACAGGATCCTGTTGATCTTCAAGCTATTGATGCCAGATTCCGGCTTGAAAAGGCTCTGGCAGAACTCTCACCACGTGAACAGCAGATTCTCACCATGAATTATCGCCAAGACATCAGTCAAAGCAACATTGCAGCCTCACTTCAAATCCCACTGGGCACTGTCAAAACGATCAGTCGTCGGGCATTACTCAAACTCCGTAGCGCACTTTCTTCACAGGAGGATTGCTGAACAATGTCTTCACCATCTCAACCCAATGATGACTTCACTAAGCGAGATGAACTCTTGGCTGGCAGAGTTCTGGGAAACCTCAGTTCTGAGGAAACAGAATTGTTGGCGCATGAATCCATTTCAGCAGAGGAAGAAAACCTGTTAATAGAATTGAAAGCTGCTCACAGCCGAATGGAGACGCATTCTGCACCGCCACTTTCGGCTGCAGTCAGAGAACGATTACTGCATTCCTCACGTCAAAAAAGGACTTTCAATCCCCAGAGCTGGTTCATCGGAGTCTTACTTTTAAGTCTTGCTTTCACAGGTGGAGAGCTTTATCGATCCAAGCTTCAGATCGCAAACCAGAGAGGCGCAATTGCCCCAATCGCTCGACATCCTGGTGATCGCGCAGTTGAGCTTCATGCCACGGCAGCAGGAAACATGCAAAGCGTTCATGGTGAGGTTCTCATTCGTCCTGGACAAGCAAGCAATCTCCTCACATTGAATCGATTACCGCAGGCACCTAAAGGGAGGCTTTACAGACTCTGGGCTGTAACACCTGAAGGAGTTAAAGGCTGTGTTCACTTCCTTCCGGATCAAGGGGGAAATGTGACCATGACCATCCCTCCACAACCCACCGGATCAGCAACAAAACTGCTGATCAGCCTCGATCCGATTTCATCCCGAAACGCGACTGACGCTCAGCCAGAACAACCTGTGCTGTCAGGCGCGATCTGATCATGTTGAAAATTTGTGCTGACCTTCCGGATAAAGCCATAGATCAACCCAGACGAGCCTCCTTCTAAGACTTTGAACCTTTGATCAGATGCTGGAAGACCCTTCAATGGAAGGAAAAGTCAGAATCGTCATTGGCTTACTGAAGCTCTGCATTTATGTGTGGGGGTTTGCACTCGCCTCCCTTCAGGCCATCAAGTTATTCAAGGCCCCGATCTCAAGGATGCGCAGTGGAACTTACAAGCACATGATGAATGAAGCGTTGAACTTAAATCCATGATTCGCTCCCGAGCAGCTGTGGCATGGGCTGCGGGCCAACCTCTCGATATCACTGAGATTGATGGGACCTCACCTCAGCACGGGGAAGTTCTGCTGAAAATTGTGGCAACGGGGGTCTGTCATACAGACGCATACACCCTGTCTGGTGCAGATCCCGAATAGCTGTTTCCTGCCGTCCTCGGACATGAAGGTGGTGCCGTGGTGGTTGAGGTGGGAGAAGGCGTTACCTCGGTGAAATGCGGAGATCATGTGATTCCCACTTACACCCCGGAGTGTGCTGAATGCAGCTATTGCCGCTCAGGTAAGACAAACCTCTACCGAGCGATCCGAACCAACCAGGGCCAGGGTTCAGATAAACCTCGGAATTGCGCTGAGCTGATAGCCAGTAAGTCAATGCCCATAGTCCTGTCCAGTTGCACGATAAATCAGAGACAACTCAGGGACCACTACACAAAAACCACTGCCATCAGCCAATTTTGAGTGGCACCATTGGCCACCAAGGTCAGCTTTGATCCTGAGCCGATATGCCCTCAGAAGCACTCAGATATCTGGAGAATGCCGCTAAGGCAAAACGCTCTCAGGAAGTCCTGCCATAAGGGAATCTTCGGTTTCGGATGTAATTTTCGGTGATATAAAAGTGTTGAAATAAACCGCATAAACATTATTCGCCACATCTATAACAAATCAATTCAGTCGCGATAGGGACACAACAAAATGAGAGATCGAGCCATATCTGAACGGTTGAGGCTGCTGTACGCCCTTGCTGCCTTCTTTTCCATCGCGGGGTGTGCAACATGTGCCCCAGCTCTGTCTACCGAGTGGCCTGACCGACGCCACTTGCCGATCGAGCCGTACCAAGAACTCGGAAAGATTGCTCCGTCTGTAGGTGGAAGCGATCCTATTGATTGGCCCAAGGAGATCGAAGCACCAAAGGGTGCTCCGAACGTGCTGCTGGTGATGATGGATGACGTGGGATTCGGTGCAAGTTCAAGCTTTGGCGGCCCGATTCCAACTCCCACCCTCGACAGGGTTACGAAAGAAGGATTGCGTTACAACGCATTCCATACCACGGCGGTCTGCTCCCCCACGCGGGCAGCACTGATCACGGGACGCAATCACCATGTCGCCTCCACCGGCATCATCATGGAGTTTTCGACGCCCTATCCGGGATATCACAGTTTAGTTTCCCGCAGTGTCGGCACCATCGGTGAGATTCTCACCGCCAACGGCTACGGCACTTCCTGGTTTGGCAAGAACCATAATGTTCCGGATTGGCAGACTTCGCCCGCAGGCCCCTTCCACCTCTGGCCAACAGGCTTGGGCTTCGAATATTTCTACGGTTTTCTTGGCGCCGATGCCCACCAGTACCGATCGCCGATTTATGAGAACACGGTGCCCATCGAGCCTTATCTAGGGAAGAAGGATTTCCACCTTGATGAGGCGATGGCGGACCGTGCAATCGCCTGGATGAGGACACAGAAATCCGTCTGGCCCAATAAGCCTTTCTTCGCTTATTACACACCGGGTACTGCGCATGCCCCCCATCACGCTCCGAAAGAATGGTTAAACAAGTTCAAGGGGAAGTTTGACCACGGTTGGCATCGTCAGCGAGAAATGACCTTCGCCAAGCAAAAGGAGATGGGAATCATTCCTGCCGATGCCGTACTCAATCCCTTCACAAATGATTACCAGAAATGGGACGAACTCAATACTGATGAGAAACGGATTGCTGCGAGAGGTATGGAGGCCTATGCGGCTGCGCTCGCGCATGCCGATTATCAGGTGGGTCGTGTAATTGATGCCATCGAAGAGATGGGCGAATTGGAGAACACCCTTGTCATCTACATCATGGGAGACAATGGCTCAAGCGCGGAGGATCCCACAGGCATCGGAATGACGAGTGAGATTGCCACCATGGGCAACAAGGTGGCCGATCGGCCCGAGTACATGCTTGAAAATCTGGATGAATTCGGAGGCATGTGGTTCGAAAATCACTACTCCCACAGCTGGGCGCACGCGATGAACACGCCTTTCCAATGGGACAAAAAAATTGCCTCCCACTTGGGAGGATCACGCACTGGAATGGCCTTGATGTGGGGCGACCGAATTCAGGATCCTGGTGCTGTCCGCAGCCAATTCGGTCATGTTAATGACATCGTACCCACAATCCTTGAGGCTGCGAGCCTTCCCGAGCCAGAAACAATCAATGGCTTCAAGCAGGTGCCAATGAACGGCAAGAGCCTGCTCTATACGCTCAATAATCCTGATGCACCAGAGCAACATAAGACCCAGTATTTTGAGGTGATTGCGAATCAGGGCATCTACCATGAGGGTTGGATAGCCAACAGCACTCCGAAGCGACTGCCTTGGCAGGGCAGGGGCCCCAGCAATCCTGATCCGTTCAACGACTACGAGTGGGAGCTCTACAACCTCAGAGAGGATTTCAGTCAGTCTAAGAATCTGGCCAAGGAGAACCCCGAAAAGCTTGAGGAACTTCGTGCCATTTTTATATCGGAAGCAAAGAAGAACCAAGTCTTTCCACTCGACGACCGCTACATCGAGCGGGCCGACCCAGCCAACCGTCCGGAACCAAACCGTGGCAGGAAGGAGTTCGTGTACTACGACGGCACCTTCCGCATCCCCGAAGGAGCAGCAGTGAGCGTGAAAAACACCTCATTCAAGATCACTGCCAAACTCTTCATCCCGGAAGGTGGTGCCGAGGGGATGATCATCACCCAGGGCGGTTGGTTTGCCGGTTGGGGTTTAATGCTGCTCGAAGGCAAGCCAACCTTCAAGTACTCGCTTTCTCACTACCCGGAGCACAAGCACACGATCAAGGGCAAAAATGTGCTCCCCGCAGGTGACCACACGCTCGTGGCCGATTTCGACTACGAGGGAGGAGGAGTTGGAAAAGGAGCAACAGTCACCCTTCTCCTCAACGGCGAGGAAGTGGCAAAAGGAAATATTCCGGCAACGGTACCGACCCGTTTCTCCATGACCGAAGGTCTGGATGTTGGTAGGGATGCCGGATTGCCCCTCACAAAGGATTACGACGTCCCCTTCCGCTTCACCGGCAAGATCGGAAAGGTGGTTGTCACACTTGAAGGCGAAGAGTGAACTTAAACTCTGGATTGGATCACTCCACCCATTGGCTGATCACAATCAAAAGCAACCAATTGTCTTGATTGATCAATGAATAATCCAAATCCGGGCAAGACTTAAGAGCGCTAACAAGTCCTCATTCTGTGAAAAGGTACTTTGTTTGGCCTTGTATTCATGGCGCTGACATGACAAGCGCCAAACGTAGCCATGGCCATAGGCGTTGTGGAACACACCACCCACATCAGGGTCAGAGTAATCACGACAGCTGAGCCATTACTGTTGCCAACAAACAACGGCCATTGAGATTGCCGGGTCGATGGCATCTGCCCCGACCTCAAAAGTAATGACGAGGACAATACTGACAGCAATACAGTCTGTGAATTAGCACTTGCCCACAATCACGCCCAGTTGCACAAAAATCAAGGGACAACTAAGGGATCAACCCCCTTGAGCCTTTGCAATTAGGGGCTCCAGATTGGCAGCAGCGGCCACCAGGGACAGCTTTGATCGTCTTTGGGTTCACCGCAGGTGTGGGCTTCGTCTTTGGCGCCACGGCTGACGCCTCACGACTGGTCAAGCAGATCCCTGTTGACTCAGGAAAGTCTCAGAAGCAAATCACCCTTTCGGGGGGGGAAATCTTCCGGGATTCCAGCGACATTGATTGCAGAGCTGCATCAACGGATGACTACAGACCAAAAGCACTACGTACGCTCATCATTTTCCAAGGGTGTCACAAAGCTAGGAATTTCAATTCTGCAGACAGCAAAGCAACCTGAAAGAATCTTTCAACACGGCCGATATTTTGGAATTCCAGGCAATACCAAACTGGAGAAAGACTGTATTGAACGGATTTTAGCCACTCCAAAAGTTCAGGGGCTACTGGCCAACCGACCTTCACCTTTATGGCCAGATCTTGAGCAAATGGCTGCGATGCCCAAAGGGAGCCTTGGTTGGTGCGTGCATCGTCGCCTGGAGAAGCTTGGGATTTCTTTTTTAGTTGATCAATCGCAGATACCAGAACCTCAAACCGATGAAGACTTCGCGAAAACCAGAGCTGCGCGGTTGCATGAAATTCACCACACGATTCTTGGACTTCCGATCACAGTGGCCGGTGAAGCTGCTGCAACCGCGTTTTATGCAAGCACTGGATCAAGCCCCTTTCATATTGGAATTCTTTCATCGTGGATGCTGCGCGGCGCCTACGAACCAAGTGAGCGCAGGCTGATCTGGGATGCAATCGGTTTTGGCATTGCAATTGGCCAGAGGGTTCCTGAACTTTTCTCGCCTCGCTGGGAAGAGGGATGGGAAAGATCGATCACCGATTGGCAGGATGAACTGGGAATCAGCGAGCTGCTGAAAACGTCTCCGTTCCAGGATGAATTTGCAAACATCTATGGATTAAATCTCGAATGATTGGTCCTGAAGAAGCTGGCTCTGCCTGCCCCTGCAAAAGGTCAAGGACAACAGAAACAACCTCACCACAGCCCGTGTGGTGAGGCCTTGGCAGAGACAGGCATGGCGCTGATACCGCAAAAGCCCTGAACGACCACGACGCTTGATTCGATGGCAGGCTTCATTTGATCTGGCATAGTGAGAATGATTCCCATTCCCAGGCCTGTGTTCACCCAGGCCTGAGGCTCTCCGGCCATGCAGAACACCTGGTTGATCACAGGCCCTCCCGGCTGCGGAAAAACCAATTGGATCCGCGACACCTTCCTGAAACACACTGGCAGCTGTGCCTATCTCCGCTTAAGCGGATCCCAGCAAGAGGGTCTTGAACAAGGCCATAACGCAGGCATCGACAGCACCTGGCTGAAAGACCAGATCCCTCAACTGGTAGACCTTGCAACATCGGCGAATACTTCGCTGCCAACAGGGCCCCTACTGGTGCTGGTTGAGGTTCAGCAGTTCCAACCGCCAGCAAACAGCGAATCCGACGGCATCGATTCACTCATCCTCCAGAAACTGGAGCGCTTCAATCTGAGTCCGGATCGCGCACTGCATTTCGGCCTGGATCCAGAACTCCCGAGACAGGACGTCTTGGATTTCAAACGTCTTGAATCCTGGGATCACAATCTTCGAGGTTGTGTTTGGGATCCCAACAGCCTCAGCAGCTTCTGGTTTGAACTCGTGAATGGCGCCTACGGCGATGTGTATCGGGCCAAAGCGCTGATGAATCTCCCAGATGGTCGAGCATTCCTCTGCAACTGGATGATGAGCCAGCAGAGCTCTCAGTTCCTTCCCTTGGAAAGGGTGGAAGCGCCGGCAGGCAGGCCGAACCGCACATCACACCTTGTGGTTCAGGGCAGAGCACTGAACCCCGCCGGCATTCAGTCAACGATTGTCGACTGCCTGCTCACAGACGACGTCCTGGAACTGCATCAGGCCCCCCTCAGAAACAGACAACTCGCCCATCAATCCAACCGATGACCATGAGCCACGCAGTGATCTCCTGCCTGCACGCCAACCTCGCAGCCTGCGAAGCGGTGCTGGCTGACATCGACCAACAAGGCATCGACAACATCACCTGTTTGGGTGATCTGGTGGGCTACGGCCCACAGCCCAATGAAGTCATTGAGCTGGTGCGTGAACGCTCCATTCCCACCTGTCAGGGCTGCTGGGATGAAGACATCATCGACGGACTCAACGCCTGCGAATGCAGTTACCCATCTCAGCTGGCCGAGCGTCGTGGTCACCGTGCTCACCACTGGGCCGCTGAGCGCATCACAGATGTCAACAAGGCTTTCCTGGCGAGTCTGCCCATGACCCTCCGCCGAGACCGGTTGCTGTTTGTGCACGGCAGCCCCAACAGTCAGCATGAATACCTGCTTCCAGACATGAACGCCTTTGCAGCACTTGAACGTGTTGAAACCGCAGGAGCGGACACCTTGTTCTGCGGGCACACCCATCAGCCCTACGTGCGAGAGCTCAGCGATGGGGCTATCCGTGTGTCGTTGCAAAAGGACGGCAATCACTCCCACTGCGAACAGGAGATGATTCTGCCGATGCGCCGCATTGTTAATGCCGGCTCAGTCGGCGAACCCAGGCATGGTTCAACCAAAGCAACGTATGTGGTCCATCACGACGACAGCGGCGAGGTCACTGTCCGAGAAGTGGAATACGACGTAGCCAAAACCTGCCGAGCCATCGTTGAAGCTGGTCTACCCGAGGTTTTCGCCTGGCGCCTGAGCCATGGCTTCGAGTACGCAGAACTTGCGGAAGATGCCAGCCACGTGTGTGAACGTTGATGGAACGCTGGGCACTGGTCAGTGGTCTTGGTGGAGACCTCGATCTCTATGAGCAGATCCAGGCCGATCTGCAGAAGCAGCGCGGAACGGCGCATCTGTTTGTCCTGGGCGACATGATCGGCCCGCATCCCAAATGTGATGGACTGTTGAAGCGACTTCGCCAACCCAAGCGCTGTGATCTACAACCCCATTGCATTTACGGCTGGCAGGAAGAGCAACTGTTATCGCTGCATGGCTACCGCGGAGAAGCCAAAGCCGAAGAATTACATCGACAGTCCGATGACTCTGAGGTTCAGCGGTTGCTGCAAACAGTGAATACAGACCACCTCAACTGGCTTGCTTCGCTGCAATTCGGCTTGATTGAACTGGACTGCGGCCTGATCCACGGCAGTTCAGCGGATGTGGGCGACGAACTCGATGAAACGACCTCACCATTGATCCTTCTCGACAGACTCACACGCCTGGATGTCAATCGACTGTTCACTGCGCGCAGTGGACGTCAATTCCGACTGCAGCTCACCGGAGGGCAGATTCGATCAAGAGTGAAAGATCACACTCGTGAACAGTTGCACGAACAGCCGGTGCCAAGACGCAGCGTGATCGGTGTTGGATCTGGGGCCAATTACACCCTGTATGACCCTGCCAGTGATCACATTCAGTTTTGCAGCGCCAAAAATCGTGACAGACACTCAACGTTGGGGTTCATATAAATCTAAACAGTTCGCTGAGCTGAGAAACAAAGAGTCGATTCCCATAGTCATGCACAGTTGCACGACAAACCGAAAACAACTCGAGAGCTACTCTCTCAATCTCACAGTATTTCGAGGCTCTAGATTGCAAAACTGGTCAGGGAAACTAGATCAGTCCGCAACTTGATGCACTAATGGCAGTGAATGTTGGGTTTCTCACTGGAATTTTGGTAAGACCGTGAAATGCGAAGATCCACTAAAAAGACCTTCGACCTGCTTAACATTTTTTATAGACCATAGTTTTTATCGTTTTATTGTTCAGAGTGGTCGTAATTCAGTGTTTACGATGCGTTTCGATTCAGCTCTTACGATTCCTTTGAGCTTGGTTCTCTGGTCAGTTCCTGTTGCAGCCAATCCCGCAGATGGCTTGAAGTTATCGGCCGATCGATATCTATCAATTGTTGGGCCTGCCCCGAAAGCAGGTGGTAACATTGAACGTGATGACTTGGTGATTTTACGTTGGGACCAGCGCACTTGTTATCCACAGGCTGTTAATCACTCTTGGCTTTTTCTGAATCGCTATGTCGGCTAATTTGACGCAGCAATAGGGGGGAATACGACTAAATCCGCTCCAATTCCGAGAAAAGGATTAATGTCATTCCTGAAGATTGTTAATAATGTAAAAGATGACCTGAAGGATAAATATAAGCGACCAAGGCCTTTTATCTCTCATAGTGATATCAAACCCTGCTTGCCATTAGAATCCAGCTTTTCTTTTCCAAGCGGTCATTCCACTTGGTACGCATCTACAGCACTACTACTTGCTGATTTAATGCCTGAGCGGCGCGAACGCCTGATACAAATTGGCCGCCAGGGAGGCTACAGCCGAGTCTATTGCGGAATGCACTATCCAAGTGACGTTATCGCAGGAGAACGATTGGCCAAAGCCATTACAGCCGACATTATTGCGTCTCCTGAATGGCAATCTACCGCAACGAAGTCAAACCCGAAGTTGACAAACTTTTAAAATACCCACCAGCTGGATTGCCATTCTTGAGCAGCTAACTTAGCTGCTGTTAAGACATCAAGCAAAGCCAGAAGCATCACAGTGTGACGCAAACTTCGACCATACAGCTCCATTCTAATGATGCGAAAAACAGAAGACAGTGAGAGATCGCTTCTCTGAAGTCGCTGCAATTAGAGGCCCAAAGTGGCATCAAAGTCCACTAGAGCCAGCCTGCATTTCACTGAGCCACTGACAATCTGCAGCAGAAGATGGACCGACTGATCGACATACACGGAACAGCTTTTGAAACGCATATCGATCTTATGTCAATACATTATTCAATACCTGGAAGACCGAATCCATCCTTCAGGGCTCAGGATAGTCGAACGAATCACCCTGGCAAATCCATTGTTGATGATGACTGCTGTCATAGATATACCAAGCATCATCTGTCGCAAACTCTTTTGAATCAGTGCAAAAAAGAACCCAGCAAATAAAATTTGCAGCAACTGCAGCCGGAATCAAACTTCCAACATTCTTTTTGAAAAATTGGACAAGAGGGAACACTTCAGCATCAGGCATTCGCAAATCCCCTTGCATTCCCGTATCCACCTCCCCGGGAATCAGTGAGCCAACCGCAATATGGTCAGGCAACTCCAATTGCAAAGACCTGGTTATCGAACGCAAAGCATGTTTGCTCATGCAATACGCAGAGAGCCCAGGCAAGGTGAGCAGGGCTGCTCGCGAAGAGAAATTCAGAACACGTGCTCCATCAACCATTTCCCCAGACAACCCACACGCTAAAATTGCTGGAGCAATTGTATTGACGGCGAAATTATCCATTAGCATTTCAGCGTTAAAATCCTTCAATGGCTGCAATGGAGTCACGATTCCAGCAGTATTGACCAAAGCGGAGATTTTTCTTCCCTGGAGAACCAATTTCACCCGACTTGCAAGGCCAGCAATTGAAGACTTGTCGCAAAGGTCAGCATGAAGGGCATGAATAGGCGAGACATTATTTTTGCGCAATTTAACTTCTTTACCTGGGCGACTAATCGCCACAACCTCCCTACCCTTTTCAGCAAACATATTTACAAGTTCATTGCCAATACCCCCGCAAGCTCCTGTCACAACAATCGCTCCTGCCGGTAATTGCACAGATTGCGTCACAATTTGAATTCATATCTTGATTTATGATGAGCCTACTTTCTGAATTTGTCAGGATTCAAGAGAAACCCAACTGTTGTTCAGATCAGTTCAAGGACCAGCCAGAACAGAAACACCACCAACAGCATCAACCCTTCACTGCCGAGCACCTTGGGGTGGGGACGCAACAGAAAAAGAGTGAGCGTCAGGAGAACCATTGCTGCAGGTTCAAGTCCAAGAATCACCTTGGTCCCGGTGATCTCTCCAATCACCAACACAGCCGGCACCGTCAGGCTGATGGTGGCCAGAACGGATCCAAACAGGGTGTTGAGAGCTCGTTGCAGCTGCCCTCGGCGAGTGGCACGGATTGCATTAAGCACCTCAGGCATCAGGATCAGCATTGCCACAAGAACTCCTCCCAGAGAAGCAGGAAGATTCAGTTCATTGACACCCCGTTCGATCATCAGCCCCATCGATTCGGCGATCAGCACCACCACGGCGAGGCTCAACAGCAAAAGACCTGTTGCCTGCCATGGCCGATGGATGACTGCGCTTCCTGAGATGTCATCATCTTGTTGGGTGAATCGATCACTCGGGTCCATGAAAAAGCAGCGGTAAGGACCCATCTGGTTCGCAAGAAAAATGGAGTAGACCCCAACCGAAACCACTGTCAACACGACATTGATTGGCAGACTGAAGTTGCCTTCCGCCGTGTCGGTGCTGAAGTTGGGAATGATCAGCACCAACACGCTCATTGTGCTGATGAGGTTGTAGAAAACCATTGAGCCCGCCATGTTCGGGCCAGACAAGTCTTCCTCAGAAAGATATCCGTCCGAGCCAAGCCTCTGCTTGGAGAGCCATGAAGTCAATGTCATACACAGTCCGGTGATGCCGGTGAGCGCAATCATCAGCACCGAGAACATCGAGTCTCTTGCGAGGGTGGGATTTTTTTCTCCGGCGAGCATTGTGCTGCCTATCAGAGACAGCTCGATCACGATCACCGACAACGTGAGCACAAGAGTTCCGTACGGCTCGCCAAGGGCCTCTGCCAGCAGTTCGGCTTGATTGGCGACCTGCTGTGAGAGCAGCACAACGACTCCGCCGAGAAGAACCAGGCCTGCAACAATCCACGCCGCTTTTCCCTCCAGCAGAAACGGCAGCATGCCGCTGAAGTTGAGCAGAGCCAGCACCCCTGCTCCGAAAGCGAGAGTGATCAACTCTCTGCGGTTATGACGCAACAGATGCTGTGGTGGTGAGGTGCTGTCCATAGGGCACTGAAAAAATATGAGTTGTGCAGGAGAGATGCATCACCTCAGCTCCCAGAACTCCGTATAGCTCGCCCGAATCGATTCATCATTGCGACAGCAGTGCAAGAGCATCCCGGCGGACGCTGGTGGGCATCGGTGCTTCTTCTCACAGCAACACGGGACACAAGCCAAGGCTCATGATGAAGAGATCACGAGCAGAAACCCATGATTCGCTCCCGAGCTGCTGTGGCATGGGCACCCGGCCAACCACTCGATGTCACCGAAATCGAGGTGGCACCACCGAAACATGGTGAAGTGCTGCTGAAAATCGTGGCTTCAGGGGTCTGTCACACCGATGCCTACACCCTGTCAGGCGCGGATCCGGAGGGCCTGTTTCCTGCCGTGCTTGGCCATGAAGGCGGCGCTGTGGTCATGGAGATCGGGCAAGGCGTGACCTCAGTCGCGCCCGGAGATCACGTGATTCCCCTGTACACACCGGAGTGCGGTGAATGCAGCTACTGCCGCTCAGGCAAAACCAACCTCTGTCAGGCGATCCGAGCCACTCAGGGCAGGGGAATGATGCCCGACGGCAGCAGTCGGTTCTCCCATGCCGGTTCAATGATTCATCACTACATGGGCACGTCGACGTTTTCCGAATACACAGTGCTTCCTGAGATAGCGGTTGCGAAGATCAATCAGGATGCGCCGCTGGAAAAGGTCTGCTTGCTGGGCTGCGGAGTCACAACGGGAATCGGGGCAGTACACAACACTGCCAAGGTGCAGCAGGGAAGCTCAGTGGCTGTGTTCGGACTGGGCGGCATCGGTCTCGCCGTGATCATCGGTGCCGTTCAAGCCGGTGCCGAAAGGATCATTGGCATCGACCTCAACCCGGACAAGTTCAGCATCGCCCGGCAGCTGGGGGCGACGGAATGCATTAACCCACGTGACCATTCAGAACCGATCCAGGAGGTTCTGATCGACATCACCGATGGAGGTGTTGATTATTCCTTCGAATGCATTGGCAACGTCGATGTCATGCGTGCTGCCCTTGAGGCGTGTCACAAGGGGTGGGGTGAATCGACAATCATCGGCGTTGCAGGGGCAGGCCAGGAAATCAGCACGCGACCGTTTCAGCTGGTCACCGGTCGTGTTTGGAGGGGTTCTGCCTTCGGGGGAGTCAGGGGCAGAAGCCAGCTCCCTGGCTATGTCGAGAGTTATCAGAAAGGAAACATCCCCCTGGACAGCTTCATTACCCACACCATGAAACTGAACGACATCAATCAGGCCTTCGAACTGATGCATCGGGGTGAGAGCATCCGATCCGTCATTCATTTCTAAGCGCCACGACCAGAACCATGGAGTTGATCAGCTGTCACCGTTGCTTCGCAGGAGAGCAACGCCGCTACAAACTGGAATCCCAGCAGCTGAAAGGCTCCACAACGGTTGGCGTCTTTCTTCCGGAGCAGGCACTGGGACCGAAGCCGGAACCCGTCCCCGTCCTGATCTGGCTTTCAGGGCTGACCTGCAGCGACGAAAACGCCGTGCAGAAAGCAGGTGCGCAACGACACGCGTCAACGCACGGCATTGCTCTGGTCATGCCGGATACCAGCCCACGCGGGGATGACGTCCCCAGCGATCCTGAGAGTCAGTGGGATTTCGGACACGGTGCCGGGTTCTACGTGGACGCTGTGAAGCAGCCCTGGTCATCGCACTACAGGATGCACAGCTTTGTCGTTGAAGAGCTGATCAAACAGCTCTGCACTGAGGTTCCACTTGACGATCAGCGACTGGGTATCTCTGGCCACTCCATGGGAGGCCACGGTGCCCTGGTGCTGGGTCTGCGTCACCCACATCTCTACCGGTCGGTGTCTGCAGTGGCTCCGATCGCACACCCAGGTCAGTGCCCATGGGGGCGTAAAGCGTTCGGCCACCTGCTCGGAACATCATCTGAAGAACTGCTCAGCTGGCGTCAATGGGATGCTGTTGCACTGCTTGAGGACGGTCACCTCAGAGATGACTGTCTGCTGGTGGACATCGGCTCAGCTGATCCCTTCCTGAAAGAGCAATTGCGTCCGGAAGACCTTCGCCGTGCCTGTTTCAAAAGCGGGCAGAGTCTCGAAATGGTGATCCATGAGGGCTATGACCACAGCTATTTTTTTGTGTCGAGCGTGATTGACAGACATCTTGATCATCACGCCAGAGCCCTCAAGACAGACCTTTGAAAAGACCAGGAATATTTATTGAGACGGCGACTTCCAGAAGAGAGAACACACAATCACGCAAAGTTGCATAAAAACCAGAGATAACTCATGGATCACTCCTTTGAAGCCACTGCAATCAAGTGCTGCTGAGCGGAGAGATGGCCACCTGAACCACAATTGTTTCATCTATTTCAATCCATTGACCAAAGACTCCTCTGAGGATTCGTGTCCATGATTTTTCCAGGGGTGGACCATGCAACAACCACTAGCTGATCGGCTTCAGCCTTTCGTCAGGATGCCAACAGTTGTGCTCAGATTGGTCAAGACAACTCAAATCACCTCTTACAGGAACAAAGCCCATGATTTCGATCTTGATGAAATTGAATGCTGAAATAAAACCATTCGGCTTTCAATGCTAGCGAGTAGTATTTTAAAATCAAGTGCAATAATAATTGACAATAAAAGCCTCGAGCAATAATTAAGCCAAGCTATCAACTCTTAAAAAAGCAGGTGAATCCTGTCGCCAAATAGCTTACGACTACATCAATTCGAAAAACTTTAATTATCTTCAAACAAGCAAACACTACTAAACCCATTTAGAGGAATGTGCTAACTCTCTGATCAGCCTTACAGGGTTGTGGATTGAGACTTGAAGTCAAGACTCTCTAAAGGCAGCACAAACGGACAAACACATCAAACATCTCAGCTCAAAAGGAGCTCTCCAGGCCAAAACGGCGCTAATACAGGAATAATCGCAGTTAGCGAGGGCTTGATGGCACAGATTTCCAGCCTCAGCGAAGCGATCCTGCGCAATGGCGCTGGCAGTTCACATGGCTACGAGCCAAGACCAGAGCCAAATGGCATAGCTTCAGACAGCACGGACAGCAGCGACACTCCACACGAAAAAAATGCCAATGCGCAACCTGTAAAGGAAGCGCTACAGAGAGCACAAACGGAACAGAACAAACTCCATCGATCAATGGAAAAAGCTCGGCCAAAGATTCACTCAACCCAACAGCACTGGTTAGCAACAGCTTTGGAGACATTACCAACAGCTATCTTGGAAACTCAGACACTCTTTACTACTATATTTACGATGAAGTTTCAACAGTGGATAACTACCTGGGAACTGGTACTACTTTGCAGACATGGGACCACTTAAGCGACGCAGAAACATTTATCAACAACGTATTTATCGAATTAGACCCGCTGATAGATCTTAACTTTGCGAACACGGATAACCTTGAAGATTCACACCTCACGATCCTCTCAGTCAACGAATGGGACTACTGGGGTACAGACATAGTCGGACAAGTCATCAATCTGGGACAGAGCTGGCATGTGCTTTGGAGGGACACGGATGATGACTCCCTTGGAAATGACGCTTCCGGAGCTGGTGACCCGTTCAATGCCAACACAATCATTCACGAGATAGGACATGCTTTAGGACTTTCCCACCCCAACGAACAACCGACAGATCCAAGGTGGTCAACGGACGACACAGTGATGTCGTACAACATCAGCCCCGATGGCTGGGACTACAGCTTTTCAGAAGCTGATCTGGCCGCTCTTCAGATCATCTGGGGCACTGAGAATTCACCACCAATTCTCAGCGGAGTCCAGGCATCACTCTCATCTTCTACAGAAAATTCCAAAGTCACCCTGACAGAAGACGCCCTCGTTCAAGGATTCTCTGATCCCGATGGTGACACACTTTCCATCTCAAACCTCACTGCAACCAACGGCTCTCTCTCCAACAACAACGACGGTTCCTGGTCTTTCTCTCCTGACATCAACTTCACTGGCACCGTCTCTCTCTCCTATTCCGTCGTCGATGGCAACGGTGGTTCCATCAGTGCCAACAACTCCTTTGAAATCACTGCCATGAATGACGCCCCAATCCTCAGCGGAGCCCAAGCGTCACTCTCATCTTCAACAGAAAATTCCATCGTCACCCTGACAGCAGACGCCCTCCTTCAAGGATTCTCTGATCCCGATGGTGACACACTCTTCATCTCAAACCTTGCTGCAACCAACGGCTCTCTCTCCAACAACAACGACGGCACCTGGTCTTTCTCTCCTGACAGCAACTTCACTGGCACCGTCTCTCTCTCCTATTCCGTCGTCGATGGCAACGGTGGTTCCATCGGTGCCAACAACACCTTTGAAATCACTGCATCAGAGAACGATTTCAGCAGCCAGCCAACTCCCGCACCAACAGCTCCTACCAATCCCAGACCAACATCGTCTTCTGGAAGCAATGGTGGCGGTGGCGGTAGTGGTAGTGGTAGTGGTAGTGGTAGTGGTAGTGGGAGTGGTGGCGGGTCGACTGCCCCAATTGCTGCCCCTGCCGTAAGAAGCGAACCAGCCAAAGAAACATTCTTTGTTGATGTCCCGGGCTGGAGCCGTGACTTAACAGTCAATGCAACCATCAACAGCAACGAACCTGAAATCAGAGGCACTCCTCTCGACTTCGACTCAGGTGTCCTGCCTGCTTCACAAGAGGTGGAAATAGCCGGCTCATTGCTGATAGGCGGTGATGGTGCAAACAGGATTTTCGGCCTATCAGGATGGGATGTCATTGAGGCAGGCGCTGGAAATGACAGTGTCCGCGGCGGCAACGGTCGTGATGTGATTACCGGTGGAACCGGCAGCGACGAGCTATGGGGTGACTTCGGCTGGAACACCTATCTGGAGAACAACGACGGCGAAAAAGATCTACTTGTGATTAAGTCCGATCAGTTGCTTGAAAACTTCTGGTATGGAAAATCCGGCAACAATCCCAACGGTGAAAAGGCCGACATTATTTCTGAATTAGACGCCTTTGATCAGATCAAAATCCTGGGTGCAGACACCAGCCAGATCACCATCAACCAAGCCTCTGCTCACGGCCAATCCGGTCTCGGCATCTTTACAGACGGCTTCGTGGAAGCGGTCTAGGTCGGCACTAACTTCGATAAAGACCAACTCCTGGCAATAGTTTCAGGTGATGCCTCCTCTGCAGTGATGAACAACACACAGGGGTTCTACGGAGTCTGATAGTTCCAAAACAGACAACTATTGAAAGCAATCACCTCTTGAAGGTTTTCTTGATAAGTGCAGGCATAAAGACTGATGCAAAAGTGAACAACCACAAATTCACGTCCAATGAATGGAATTCAAAGACAACTGATAAACAATTCTTGAAACAGCTGTAAACGGGTACTCAAAATTAGCTGCATCAGTAGTCAGGCCATTGCTGATAATCAGATTGAATGCCTCTTACTACCACTCATTTCACACTCCATTGTCCAACCATTTACAGGCATGCGGAGGCTGCTTTGAAACAAACCAGAAGTGAGTGGCGAAACGGCGTGTTGAACCTGGAGGATTGCAACAGAACAATAGAACTCTTTGAATGTCTGCTTCGATAATTCCTTGATCGGCAACGCTGCTATCAACAGGACATCCTCCAGAAAAATCAGCATGACATCACCGCACCGAACCATGGGCTGGCGGCAAGTGGAGAGGAATCAGAGGAACTGATCATGGACGAGAGCCATCCACAATCGCAGACTTCAATCACAGTCTCAGAGACCACAACAAGGAAGATCGCTCTTGAGGAACACTTCTCCATTCAGGAGCTGCTGCCCACGGAAAAGGACGTGGAGTACTTCGATCCGCAGGAGTTGAGCAGGATCGAAGAACTGCTTCCCGATCTCGCTGAACAACGGCTAATCAATATGGACAAAGCCGGGATCGAGATCGCCGTGCTGTCTCAGACTGCACCTGGAATTCAGACAATACAAAACACGGTTGAAGCCTCGGCCTTGGCCAGTCGTTGCAATGACGCTCTGCACCTGGCGATCCAGCAGCAACCTCGTCGCTTCCGCGGATTTGCAGCGCTGAACCTGCTCAATGTGGAGAACGCCTGTGCAGAGCTGAGGCGTTGCTTGAATGAGCTGGGATTCGTTGGCGCTCTGGTCAATGGCAGCACTCAGGGCGAATACCTCGACCACCAGAGAATGAAGCCGCTGTGGATGACACTTGAACAGCTCGACATTCCGCTGTATCTGCACCCAGGGCTTCCGACAGACCAGCCATCGTCCATGGTGAAGGAACTTGATGGGGCCACCTGGGGCTGGTCAATCGACACCGCCACTCATGCGCTGCGGCTGATCGTGAAGGGCATTTTCGACAAACATCCCAGCGCCAGAGTGATCCTCGGGCATATGGGGGAGAACCTGCCCTTTTACCTCTGGAGACTGGACAGTCGATATGCGACAACTCGCTATCGCAACGACATCAGCACCACACCCAGCGCTGTTTTCAAACGACATTTTTTCATCACCACTTCAGGGGTCTGCAATGACGGCTCTCTGCAGTGTTCGATCGACACGCTCGGGCCGGAACGGATCATGTTCTCCACGGATTACCCCTACGAAGACATCGAACTGGCCGGACGCTGGATTGAGCAAGCACCGATCGATCCTCGGGCCCGAAAGCTGATCTGTCGAGACACAGCGCAGTCTCTACTGCGCCTTGGTTGATCTCCTGTCGACATTAAACCCAAGAGCTGATCACCCCACCTGAGTGGAGTTCGTGCTTCTACGGATTCCGCGGTGATGCAAGTGATAAGCCCCCATGAAGCGAACACAGCATGTTTCAAACAGGCGTGTTTGATTTCGGTGTATGCGTCTGATGCATTGTTTCAATGACCTCTTCCGCCAAAGGTTGACTTTCCTCTGGTGGTATCAGGATCTCGAGGTATGCCGCACCTGAATGCTCGTTAATTGCAGCAAACGCCCGGTCAAGCTCTGCCAATGAAGACGCCTTCCCACACCACCAGCCCTCACAACCCAGCGTTTTTGGAATGTCTGCATATCGCCAGACGGGGATGTTGTTGTAAGCGTGGCCCGACTCACTGATCAACGCTTCCACCCCGTACAGACCGTTGTTCAAAACAATCACCACTGGCGAAACACCAGTGAATCCCATTACACCAATCTCCTGAGCGGTGAGCTGATGACCACCATCACCGCTAACCAGCACAACACGACGATCGCTATCTGCAAGGGCGCATCCCAGAGCAGCAGGTGTACCCCAGCCGATCGAACCCCAGAGCGTCTGGCTTTCCATTGCCACTCCAGGTGGCAATCGAAGCGCATTGAGCTTCAGCAGGCAGGTGCCCGTGTCAGACACCAGCAGATCTGTCGGCCGCAGGAAACGCTGCAGACGGGGATAAAAACCTACCGAACTCGTGGGATCCCCGGCGTCCCCTGTCACCGGCAGCAGGGGCTCAGGTTCAACAAACCGCTCATCGCCCCAACGTGATTGCTGTTTCGGTGCTTGTTTAAAGCGCGCTGTCAGCCCAGCAAGCACATCGCTGAGGCTGACACTGGTGAAAACCTGGTTACCTGCCTGTACCCAGTCTGCGTGCAGAGCCACCATGCGACTGCTGTCGAGTTGACCACTCCAGAGACCTGTGTTGAGGTCATCCATCACCAATCCACCCAGATCGATGAGCAGATCGGACTGCTCGATCACGCCCTGCAGAGCAGCGGGAGTGGATCGACCTCCGTTGTACATCCCCATAAAAGCGGGGTGATCCTCGCTGAGAATGCCTTTGTCCATTGGCGTGGTGGCGTACGACAAACCGGTCACCTCGAGAAACTCCAGCAGTGCGTCAACCAGGCCGAATCGGCGCAGAGTGATTGTTGGCAGAACAACTGGCTGGTTGGCGGCTCTGATCCGTGACTCCAGCAGGTCGAGTACAGCGTCGAGCTCTGACACAACGCTGTCGTGCTGTTTGATGGCTCCGATGGGAGATCCATTGATCGGGTTGCCGGTGATCGGCATCAGAGCCAGATCCATCGGGAAAGTCAGATAGGCCGGCCTGGATTCCTCAAGCGCCTTATCAATCACTCTTTCCAGCTCGATCACTGCATTCTCAGGCGTCAGCCTTGCGCTGACGCAACTTGCAGCAGCGGAAATCAATTCAAAACGGTCATAGATCTGATCCCCGAGCGTGTGGTGGCAGACAAGACCCTGACGCACAATGCGCATGCTGGGTGAACCCACCAGGTGAAAGACAGGCAGACGTTCAGCCATCGAACCCATCAGGCCGTTGAGTGCACTGAGTTCGCCGACGCCATAGGTGGTGCAGACAATCGCAGCCCCGTTACGACGGGCATAGCCATCGGCGGCATAGGCCGCGTTCAGTTCATTGGATGAGGGAACCCACTGAAGACGAGGGTGCACCTCCACAGCATCGTTGAGTGGAAAGGAGTAGTCGCCGGGAACTCCGAAGACATGCCCTATGCCGAGAGCCGAAAGACGATCGAGGGTATAACCAACAACCGAAGGAGACATCAGCGCGCCGATTCTGTTTTCCAAAGATTCTGATCACGGCCAACCTGGAATGCCACACCAGATGAGGAAAAACCAGCGCTGAGAGCAACCGTGGCCTCAACGGCTCACCACGGGAAAACTGTCTTTAAAGCCATGATTACCGTGAGATAAGCAGAACAGAATGACTCAGCCACCACATCAGTTCTGGGGTTCTCGACATAGAGCGGTTGTAAAGTTAAAACGATTAAGTTCAATCTGAAGCAAGTAACAAAAAACGAGCAAAATACTTGTCATTTGATTACTTTCTGATTCCATTTTTTCACATGAAGAATCTTGCAATCTCGCTTGATTGCAGCATTGTAAGCTTTCATCTTCTCAGGGTAAGACACAAATACTGCTCTCCAGGCCTGCCCTGAAGATTGATTGGCGTAAGCAAAAGCTTCATCCCAGTCCATACCTTGCCTGTAGGCGTCACAGCGATGCTCGGCATGCTCTTCAGCCCAAACGGAATAAGCGTGCCTGGAGTAATCAGCGCCTCCACCACCCCCTCCGTGACCAAGAAGAAAAGGGATCAACGCAAACGGCAGCAACACGGGAATCTGCAAAACAATTTGATCTTTCAATCCGTTCGATTTTAGAGGAAGATCAATCGCTCGCATTGATCCTCACTGGATCCATTCGCAAACAACTGCCTACCTGGCAACCAAGCCAATCAGAGCAATCAAGAAACCGGTCGTACCTTTAAAGACACAGATACTGCAGTGGACCCGAAGAAGGCCGAATTCTGATTTTACGCAAGGGCAGAAGAAGCAAAAACCATGAATCCTTCATCTTTTTGACTGTGAACAACATTCGATCCATCAAAAACACAATCAAACAGAAGACGATTGCAGGATCAGGAGTATTTTTTATGCTGCAAACTAAAGGGCATTAATCACTATTCAACACCCAAAACCGCAGCAAGAATTGCAGCTGGAATGATTGCAATAAAGGTCAAACCTATGGCCATAAAAAACGAATTCAAAACTGGAAACTCTTTCCTCTCTTCTTCAATTGCCAGATATCTCATATAAGGAAACCAACTGGCATAAATCAAGCTCAACACAAAACCGGCGAAATTATTTGAATCACTATTAAACAGACTGGCAAAAATAACATCCAGAGAAGTGACGATCGCAAGCCAGTAAAAATAGGACCATTCACGAATCTGACAACAAACAACACCCGCAAACCAGAAGGCAATCCAGGAAAAACCACTTGGCGATCTCCAGGGGAGAAATATATTCACCCTGATTCCAGAACTGTTTTTGAATTGAATATCAAACCAATTATTCCTTTTAAGCGTGTAGCCTTGCTGAATAAGGGAATCGATTGTATCGAGCCGCTTCTGCATGGGCGGAGAGACAGATGGCTGATTCTTCAAAGCAAAACAACGAATGGATTGATTATCCAATCAATTTCCACCCTGTCTACACTGGATCATCAATTCTTCAGACAACAATGCAATCCAACAGAATCATGTGACCATGGCTGAAACCAGTTTGACCAACGGTCCAGCCAACGAGACCGACTGCTTGAACCGAAACATCAATTGCTGCAAGGCCAGCAAGTCATGAATAATTCATCATCAAGACAAGAAATAAAAATCAAGCCTTACTTCAATAAAGCGCCGACAAGAGATTGATTGCACTATCCCAGTGCAGATAGAGCGAAGATTAAATCTCATGATCGGCTACCCCATGCGTTGAGGTCAATGGATTGATTGGAGCTGTGTGGGCAGAACTGACGTTCACTGAGCTCAGCTGATGAAAGTCTTGAAAAGCATCGGGTCGTTTCTGCCGATGACAGGCGTCTGAGCTGACATATGGTGATTCCAGAGAATTTGCATAGGCACCTGCTGACTGGTCACCAACCCAGTTCAGGTGCGCTCTTCACTCCTGGCAGAAGAATGGTTCGCTCACGGCGAACTTCTGCTGGTGTGACACCAAGCTCATCAGCGATCTTGGTGATTAATCCACGAGGCCAGATATCAGGATGCTGTTCAGCAGCCTCATAGATCGCCTCGTCCAAATCAATTTTTGCCAAGCGTGCCCGCCGGCTTTGCTCTGCAGTGAAAACTGCTTTTACGGCAGTTGCTGTCATGAGTACCACCACATGGGACGCCTTTGGTCTATGACCACTGAATGGTTTGTGAAAGCAGTAACAACCGCCCTGGAAGGTTCGGTTTCAGGAACTTGGTGGTAGGTTCAATGAGAAGCAGAGTTATGTACTGGGATTCTCTGGTTTTTTGAAATGCGTGCTGAAGAGGAAATCTGGCCTGTTGTACTCATTGCTGGAAGCATCGTGGCCGTTTTGATGATTCTTGCCTTCAGTGATCCAGGTACCTTCGTGTGCGTTGGTGTCTGTGAGTGAATCTCAGCACAACGGTATTGAGTACCGTTTCGAGCCATTCATCTCAATCAATTCCCCAGCTTCAAATTTCGAGCAAGTCGGTATAGACCACGGACTGAACTCTGACTCGTCAAGATTAGATCTCAACAACAAGTCGCAGTATCTAAGCGGTTGGTCAATCAACAGAAAAGCCGCAGACGTTACCTTCATGAGCAGTCGTCAGCAAATCCACAGCTGAAGTCAGTGAATGTATCTTAATCATCAACACAATTAAGGTTTATTGTCGAATCAATCACTGCCGAACCGACGGTTTATTTCATCAAGCTGAAGTCGAAAAGCCTCAAAGCCTCACCTTGCTACTTTGATAGTCCAAGCAGAGACAGAGAAGAGAACATCAATGCCGCTTTCTATTTTCGCACTCATGTTCACCTGCTTTGTCGACGTCATGGGACAAGGCCTCGCTTTTCCTATTTTTGCTGCCTTGCTAATACAGCCCAATGGAGGATTTATTCAAGGTACAAATGCTCCAAGCAATGGTGCGATTCTTTATGGAATAGCTATTGGCACATTTTTTCTAACGTGGTTTTTTGGATCGCTGTATATCTCAAAAATGTCAGACAGTATTGGGCGAAAGTCGGGCATTCTTATTTGCCTGTTCGGCGCTATCGCAGGGTATGCAATCGCAACAGCGGGAATTATTTCTCGCAATTATGCACTTTTAGTGATTTCAAGGGCGATCACTGGTTTTACAGCTGGAGCCCAGCCTATCGCTGCAGCAGCGATGATAGATCTGGCAAAAAATGAGCGTGAAAGTGCACGAAACCTGGGTCTTGTCACCGTAGGAATGAGCTTTGGGCTTGTCATTGGTCCCATCATTGGAGGACTGTTTTCTGACAAGAATCTATTGGGTAATTTCGCCTCGCCACAACTTCCATATGTGATGGGTGGCTTATTAAGTCTAGCTGGCTTACTACTTGTATTTTTTGGGTTTAAAGATATCAAAAGAGAATCGATTCCAATGGACATCAACCCATTCCTCGTCTTCAAATTACTGACTGACGCACTGAACAGACAATCGATTCAACGCGTTGCAACAGCATACTTTCCGTACATGTTATGTGTTTTAGGGCTCTATGTTTTTGTATCAGCCAACCTCTCAACACGGTTTGGCTATGGGGCCATAGGTTCGAGTGTTGCAATGTTTTTGATGGGTATTGGACTTGCCGCTTCCAGCAGCGTGCTGGTTGAGCTAATAAATGTACGTTTTTCAAAGCGCACAATTATGTTTTCCTGCACGGCTTTATTCTGCATTTGTATTGCCATATTTTTACTCATCACCTCCGGACCCTTGGCCCTGGCAATCATGCTTCCTGTCGGAATTCTGCATGGAATTGGCTATCCAACAGTTTTGACGGGATTTTCTGAGTCTGTTGATAAAGATGAACAGGGTTGGGTCATGGGGTTCGCAACTTCACTGTTCACGATTGGCGCCGCTCTTGTTTCGTTTTTCGGTGGTCAATTGATCGCTTCTGTAGGTCCACAAGCGCCATTCTTCTTCGCCATTGCATGTGGTGGGATTGCAATGGTTGCCGTGTTGATGCAATGGAAAGACGTTCCTGCATTAAGCAGAGTGACGCCATGACCTGAGATCGTATCCAGGACAGAAATCAACCACCTCAATGCCCTATTCCGGGTTGTGTCCATCGCACCAATACGTAGCCGCAGAAGGCATCGAGGATGAATGTGCTCCGCGGACTCGTTCAGGCGGCAATCTGAAGATCGAGAAGTGCCACCTCTGCACTCAATCCCGGGCCGAAGGCGAGTGCAAGGCAGGGGCCGGAAACCGATCGGCGACGCAACCTTTCGAGGATGAACAGGATCGTCGCCGACGACATGTTGCCATGGTCCTGCAGCACGATTCGACTGTCCTCCAGAAGCCTGAAATCCAGAGCCAGCGCTTCAGCGCAGGTCGAGAGAATTTTCGGGCCACCTGGATGCACAGCCCAGCTTCGGATCGCAGCGAGATCGATGGCCCGAATCTGCAGCCAGTCCTGCAACCATGGGAGCAGTGCTGCACCCACCGTTTCCGGCACACTTGGCGACAACCCCATGGAAAAACCGTGATCTCCGATCTCCCAGTGCATGAGATCTGCACTGTCGGGGATCACCACTGAGCCACTGCACTGCAGCACAAGGTCGCGATCAGATGCCGGCGGACCAGTCGAGCCGACAACGGCTGCCGCTCCATCGGCGAACAACGCATTGGCCACGACCTGTTCGGGATGCCAGCCGTACGACATATGCAGGCTGCACAGCTCAACAGCGCAGAGCAACACCACCGCACCTGGATCCATCTCGGCAAAAGCATGGGCAACACGCAAGCCGTTGAGTGCCCCATGGCATCCCATGAAGCCGACATGAGTTCGCTGCACTGCCGCTGACAGTCCGAGCTTTTCCATCAGGAACAGATCAACCCCCGGAGATTGAAAGCCGGTGCAGCTCACCGTCACGAGATGGGTGACCCTCGATGGCGCGAACCCGCCATCGTTCAGCGCATCACGAGCGGCCTGCAACGCAAGCAGACCTGCGTGCTCATCAAAGACCTGCATTCGTTCCCGTGTTCCAGGGCTTTCGCTGCCGTAAAAACTCAGACGATCACGACTCACTCCCTCATCGACGTCATTGTTGAGAAGCACACTTCCGCGTGAGCGCACGGTGGTTTTGCTGTAAATCCTGTTCATCAGCTTTTTCTGATCTGCACTGCCGGCATTGATGCGATGCGCCACCTCCAGTGCTTCCGACTGACTGAGACGCTGAGCCGGCACTGCTGTTCCGATGCCGTGAAGTGTCAGTGGCATGGGTCAGCGCAAAACGTATGAGGAACAGCCCGATTGAGTCCAGTGATGACACGCTCAGGGATTGCGGGCCACAGGCATCCCAGCCTGAACACTGCGGCTGTAGCGCTCGGTTGACGCAACAACATCGACAACAGGCGACACAGACGCTGACGACTCACCGTCATCTCCTCAAGCCTCCGTTGCCATCGCTGCTCAAGATCGCCACTCCAGCATCCCTGGGCCTCCTCCACGAAAGGAGCCACCGCCCCTCCCGCAGCAAGAGCCCAGGCCATACCTTCACCAGTGAAAGGTTCCACATAACCGGAGGCATCTCCCAGCAGCAGGAAGCGGTCACCCGCCGATACACCGGCACGGCGCGTCAGCGCTGGAGTCAACTGCCAACGTGATGTCTCCAGAGCTCGAGGGACGACGAATCCAGCCCGTCGCAGAACCTGATCCGCAGCATGAGCAACACCACCTGCAGATTTCACCGCACTGGGATCGAAGGCAGCGGCCAGATTGAGAGCACCGTCTTCACGGCGCACAAGACCGACATAACCACAACGAGCGATGGCCATGTGAATGATTCCGCCTGCATAAGCGACCTCGTCGTCATTGATCAGACAGCCTGCTCCAATTCTTGACTCCGGATCGATCCTGGTCGTGTCCCGGTCGCCTGATGCCAGAACCTGATGCTGCAAGCCAGCCGCGACAAGAACAACACGGGCCCGAATCCGCTCTGTTGGTGCCCCACCGGAAGGACGCAATCGCACCACGCGTTCTTCGGCGGAAGTCTCCTCAAGGACAGCACCGGTCTGGAATCTCACCGTGGCTCCTGACGCCTCGGCTGCATGGACCAACGCCTGATCGAAACGCTCACGTGACAGTGCCCAGCCTTCGGGCAACCCCAGATTGAGCGTCCGGCCGTTCAAGCCGAGACGCACTTGATCCAGGGGGACACCTCCCTGATCACGGATCAGCTCCGGCAGCCCCACGGCAGCCAGTGCAGCCAGTGCATTGGCATTGATGCAACAACCGCAGACCTTCCAGCGTGGAAAGGAGCGCTTCTCAACGAGCAGGACAGACAGACCTCGGCGTGCGCAATCAAAAGCAGCCAGTCCACCGGCAACTCCGGCCCCGATCACCACCACATCCCAGCTGTTCCGCATCTCAGCCGGGTCTCCAGCTAAGCCGGTAACGCTCAGGCCAGTTGCGCTCGAGCACGGGATTTTGCAGACCCGCCTCGGCGGCGAGATCAAGAATTTCCGAAGGAGTGAATGCCGCTTTCACCGACAGTGGGCCGTCGTGATGCACCACCCAGGATCGGCTGAGCAAACGAGTGCCGGCCCAGGCCAGCGCATAGCCCAGACGACTGCGGATCAGATCATCCACCAGCACAAGGCGTCGCGCTTTCGC
The DNA here is from genome assembly GCF_047303035.1 of Synechococcus sp. MIT S9509. Lineage (NCBI taxonomy): Bacteria > Bacillati > Cyanobacteriota > Cyanophyceae > Synechococcales > Synechococcaceae > Synechococcus > Synechococcus sp. MIT S9509. The sequence goes on from NZ_CP138940.1 coordinate 1,068,442, forward strand.
CGCCATCACGGTCAGCAACTTCACCACCTCTGGAGGATCGAGATGATGAACGAAAAGGGTGCAGTACACGACATCAAACATCCTGACTTCAGGGGGGTCGAGCGCATCGGCAACAAACAGATCAACACTGCTGTTCTGCCTGGCAACGTTGCGGCGTGCGATGCGCACGGTCTCAGGATTGAGATCGCAGGCGTGGATCGTCATTTTCAACTGGCGTTGCTGAGCCAGTGCGGCGAGCTTGATCGCTGTATCAGCTCCTCCACAGGCCAGTTCAAGCACGCTGAGCGTGGTTGCTGGATTCTCAAGCGCCAGCGACTCAAGGTGGCAAAACAGACCTGGTACACAGCCACTGACGGCATTGATCCGGCGCAGGCCTCGAAGCGCCCGGTCATGATCGGCAGGATCCAGCCCAGGCTGATCCATCACCTCGGGCCTGCGATCACGCAGCATCGGGAGCTGGCCCGGAATCATCGACGTGAGCTGAACAGTATCCAAAGCTAGGCATCGACCAGCACTGATCGCTTCGCACTGATTTGATTCGAAGGTCTGGCTCCCATTTGTGCGAGATGAGCTTGGTGTTGGGAAGCGAAACAGGGAAACGAGCTATCAGAACAACAAACGCCTTTCGCTCAGACAATGACAGGAACCGTTGGGAACCTTTCCTGGAAGGCCGATACCGAGCGGCCAAACATCGTTTTAATGCTCGCCGACAACATCGGCTTCGGTGATCTCGGCTGCTACGGCAGCGGCGGCGATCTTCGCGGCATGCCGACACCGAATCTGGATGATCTGGCTGAGAAAAGCCTGATGTTGACCCAGTTCTTTGTGGAGCCCGGCTGCACGCCTTCTCGAGCTGGTTTGATGACCGGCCGTTACAGCGTCCGCTCCGGATTGAACAGCATCATTGTGGGTGGAACTCCCAGCACACTCCAGGCAGGCGAGTTGACGCTGGCGGAAATCTGCAAGGAGAACGGCTACTCCACTGGAATGGTCGGCAAGTGGCATCTCGGCGAAGAGGAGCAGAGCATTCCCACCAACCAGGGATTCGACTCCTATCGCGTCGGCATTCTGGAAACCACCGATGCCACCCTCTATCCCCAGACGATGCGTCGCTCAGGCCTGAGTGAGGAGCAGATCGAAGCGGCCCAGTCGCACATCTGGGAGTCGAACGATGACGGAAGCCTGCGTCGTGTTCGCCCTTACGACCTCGACTACCGCCGTCATGTCGAAAATGACATCGCCGATGCAGCGACGTCATTCATCAAAGAGAAGTCTGCTGGCGACGATCCTTTCTTTCTCTACGTCGGATGGTCCCACGTCCACTATCCGGAGGGAGCACACCGTGACTTCGAGAACCGGTCGTCGTCAGGTCCCTACGGGGACATGCTCATGGAACACGACCATCGTGTGGGACAGGTGGTGGCCGCTGTCGAAGCAGCGGGAATCAGGGACAACACAATCATCATCTACCTGTCAGACAACGGGCCGGTTCAGAATCAGGTGATCAGCACCGACTTCAAGGGCAGTTCACCGGGCCCCTTCCGGGGCGAAGTCGGCGACGTGCTTGAGGGATCCCTGCGGGTTCCTGGCATGGTGTCCTGGCCAGGCAACATCCCTGCCCGAAAAAGCAATGAAATGGTGTCGATTCACGATTTCGTGCCAACGATCGCAGGAATACTGGGCTCAAAGCTCCCGGACGATCGTGCCTATGACGGCGTCAATCAATTGAAATTCTTCAAGGGTGAAAGCGAACAATCGAGCCGCGATCATCTGATCAGCTTCATCGGTGGTGAAGTTGCCGCTGTTCGCTGGAAACAATGGCGTATCTACCCGAAGCAGGTGATCCAGTCGCAGACCAACCCATCGTCTCTGGGCGTCTGTGCCTATCGGGCTGAAGGGATGGGTTATCCATCGCTGTTCCATATCGAACGGGACCCCAAGGAGGAATTCAATGTGGTCGGAACATGTGCCTGGGTCCTGGGTCCGTACATGAAAATCGTCGGCAACTATCTAACTTCCATCAAGGAGCATCCAAACCCTCCAACTTTCAGCATGACGTCGTTTCCCCAGTAACGAAGCCGAGAGAATCGCAGTTGAACAAAGCCAAAACGCAAGACCTCGTTCTGGTTCGTGGTGGATCTCTTTTGATGGGATCCACAGCGTTCTACATCGAGGAATCACCGACCACATCGGTTGAGATCGACGATGTTCTGATCCAGTCAAAGCTGGTGACGAACGCACAGTTCAGGGACTTCGTCAGCGACAGCGGATACGTCACAACCGCTGAGAGAAATGACCGTGAAGGTTCGGTGGTGTTCGTTGGAACAGAGGGTCCGGTGGCACTCAACGACTGGAGAAAGTGGTGGGCCTGGGTTCCTGGTGCCAGCTGGCATCACCCCGAGGGGCCCGAATCAGATCTGAAGGCACGGATGGATCATCCCGTCGTGCATGTCTCCCTGCACGACGCCCGCGCCTATGCGGCCTGGGCCGGGCTTGCACTGCCTCAGGAGCCGGAATGGGAATGGTGTGCGCGTGGAGGAATCGAAGGTGCCACCTACATATGGGGAGAGGAGCCCAATCAAGGGGAAACACTGTTTGCCAACACCTGGCAGGGCGACTTCCCGTTTGACAATCATGGGGCCCATGGATGGAAGGGCACCTCACCGGTCGGAACCTTTCCTGCCAATGGCTACGGCCTCTTCGATATGGCGGGGAACGTCTGGGAGTGGACGGAAAGTTCCTGGCAGGACACTCCCAGTGCCCATTGCTGTTGCTCAGGATCAAAAGCCGGCGGCGACCTGAAAATCATCAAAGGCGGCTCACACCTCTGTTCACCTCAGTACTGCCTCCGCTTCCGCCCAGCTGCCCGCTCTCCACAGGAAGCCGGAGAAAGCACCAGCCACCTGGGGTTCCGCTGCATCTCGCGGCAGAGACCCCAGTGATCATCCTGCTCCTGACTCAAATCTCCCAGACCAGTGCGTTTTCTCTGGCCACCTCAAGGATGTTGGTGCGTGCCTTTGCCTGCAGCTCAACCGGGTACCAGACACCTGCTGAAATGGTCCGCTCGGCGGAGGAGGCACCTGCACGCCCGCGCAGCATTTCCATCGCGAATGCAGCTGTGGCCTGACCGACACAGTCTTCGAGATCCGCATGCACACAACGCAGCGTGACCTTCAAAGGCATGCCTGATCCGGCATCAGCCTTGCTGACAGCATCAACACGCATGGCATTGGTGGCACCAACGAGCTTGTCAACCAAACGGATGATGGGCATTGAAAACAGCGCCAGGCGCTGCATCGCAGCTCGATTGACAAGCAGACCTCTCGGCAGGCGTTTCATGACGGCGAAAAGACTGTTCCAGACCCCTGGTGCAGTGCCGAAACGCGACGCGCAGTTGGCCACAGCCAGTGATTCAACGGTCGTGGGAACGTCGGGGTTATCGAGCAGCAGACAGGCGTGCCTTCCCACACCTGCACCGAAATCAACGACCCGGCGCTCGGTCCATGGCTCTTTTTCAGTGAGCATGCTGTCCACGTAGGTCAACACCCTTGTGGCCAGCAGCAGGAAGGTGGCACTGACGATGGTTGGTCCTGCACCACCGGTGCCGGCCGTGAAAAAGCTGAACTCCAAGCCTTCGCAGATCTGTGGTCCACCAAGTTGTTGAACGGCTTCAGCCGCCATCAGCGCACTGACGCCAGGCCAGATGCCGCACGACACCACAGCTGGTACACCCGCTGCAACCGCATCTTCGAAGAGGCCCTTGGCGTGACGACTGAGGCTGAATTCATCGCAGACATCGCAATAGGGAACCCTCGAGGCGATACAGGCCCGGAGCAGATCAGGTTGCGTTCGCCCCTGAAACGGTCCTGCCGTGTGCACAACAAGCCTGACGCCGTGAACAGCTGTGACAAGCGACTCCATTCCCGCATCGAGATCCACCGATCTGAAAACAAGCTCCGGGAGCTTCAGACGCTTCCGCACAGCTTCAAATCTGGTCCTGCTGCGCCCTCCGATGGCAAGCCTGAGTGGAACACTCTCAGGCCATCGACAGGAGAGCGTGTGAAGCCAGCGCACCGTTGATGCACCCACGCGTCCGTTACCGCCGATGACGAGTACATCAATAGTCGGAGACGATTCACTCACAGCGGCAACCTGTCTGGGTTCAATGGCTCAACACAACGTCTTCGTCAGCTCGCGGCACGGTGTCCTGCACAAGAAGACTCAGGCCGGCCGCGGCCAGCATGCCCACCACCACAACCGAATATCCCTGCAGCTCCTGCATCGATGACGGCCTGGCACCGGCCGGCAAGCCCCACTGAGAAAACAGACCGACGGTCGGCTGCACAATCACCGGGAAGAACATCACAACGAAATTGACGAAAGCGAGTGTGATCGCTCGCGTATGCCGCTTGGCGGTGTCGGCAACCATCACGAAAGCCAGTTGCTGACTGCCGGAGGTGAACCCAAGCGCTCCGACCAGAACAACCACAACGCTGACCGGCAAGCGACTTGTGAAGCAGAGCAGCAGAGCGAAGCTGGCGGCACTGATGGCCCCTGATGAAAACAGAACTTTGCGGCGGCCGATGCGATCGGACCAGTGGCCGGCCACCATGGCGCCGATGGCGAAGCTGATGAACACGACGGTGGTGATCAGACTCGCTTGGTCACTGGGAAGACCGGCCTCGATTCCGAAGAACGACACACCCCAGAGATCACCGATCACAGAAACCGGCAGATAGATGCCTGCAGCGGCAAGCGAGAGGATCCAGAGGCTGGGTTGATGGAGAATCCTGTTGAGCTGGAAGCCCATCGGTTCGGGACTCTGTGGATCGAAACCGTCCTGCCGCATGAGCTCCACAAACCAGCTCGGCCGTCTTGGCAGGTAACACCAGATCAGACTTGCGATGATGACGCCCACCGCAGAGCCGATCAACAACGGCATTCGCCAACCGAACTGATCTGAAATCAACAGCAGAGGCAGCTGGGCAGTCGCCGCCCCCAGCGTTCCGATGGCGGTGACCATCCCCGGAACCATGCCGTGACGCTGAGGGGGCAGCCAGATCAGTGAGAGATAGATCACGCCCAGATAGGCCACGGAACTGCCGAGCCCCTGAAAAAAACGACCCAGACCCATCAGAACGATGTTGTCCGATGTAGCGAAGAGGAGGCATCCGAGTGCAACAAGTAGCGATGCCGGCGCCGCAACGGCACGAACACCATGTCGGTCGAGCAGCCGCCCAACGAGCAGCTGAGCCGGTGCATAGGCCAGAAAATAAAGACTCATGGAGAAGCCGAACGCGCCTTCACTTGCGCCGGACACTTTCATCAGCTCTGAGTGCAACACCCCGGGAGCGACCCGTGCAAAGAATTCATAGAAATAGAAGAGCGACGCAACACCGAACAACATCCAGGGCCGCCAGCCCTGACGGGCCCGTTTCGCGCGCAGGCGAGAGGCCTTGAGATGTCGTTGGGCCGCATCATGGGCCGGCCGGCCTCCTGGAGGTCGTTGTTGCATCTCGATCGACGCGAAAATCGATCAGCGATGGGATGTCGCTGACGAATGAGCAGCATCCTTTGCTAGCCATGGTTGCTTTAAACGACACCGGAACATTCAGCGGCTCGCCTCTGCAAGCAACCTGGATCCAAACCGTGCATAAAGGGCCGGAATCACGACCAGCGTCAGCAGTGTCGAGGTGATCAGACCACCCAGCACCACGATCGCCAACGGCTGCAGGATCTCGTTGCCAGCTCCGAAGGCCAGAGCCAGAGGCAGCATCCCCAGGGACGATGTGAGAGCGGTCATCAGAATCGCATTGAGACGATCAAGGGTGCCGGCACGAATCAATTCCTTCAGGCTTTCTCCGCTCTGGTGGCGTCGGTTGTAGTTGTCCACGAGCAACAGCCCGTTACGGACTGCCACGCCGAACAGGGTGATGAAGCCGATCAGCGATGCCACGGACAGCACACCACCACTGAGAAGAACGGCAACCAGTCCCCCGACCAGCGCAAGGGGGAGATTGAGCAGGATGGCGACCGTCGCTGGCAGAGAGCGAACAGCGACCACCATCACTGCTGCAATCAACACAGCGGCAAGCAGGCTGTAGAGCACCAGAGAACGGGTGGCTCGCTGTTCAGACTCAAACTGGCCGCCGTAGCGCAGGGTGTAACCGGAAGGAAGTGTCACCGACTGCTTCACACGGCGACGGATGTCATTCACCACCGGTCCCAGAGGGCGTCCGGCAACATTGGCTGATACAACGATTCGCCGGGAAACATCCTCGCGATTGACCTCATTGGGCCCCGTCGTCTGTTCGAAGGTCATGAAATCGCCGAGCGGCTTCAACAGACCATTGGCGGTGCGAATCGGAAGATTCTGCAGTGACTGCAGGTCACCCTGCTGGTCCCTGGGAAGCGTCACGACAAGCGGGACAGCGACCCCGGAGGATGACACGTGGCCGACGGCCGTTCCATGCAGGGCCACCTCAGCGGCTCGTGCCAGTGCTGCGACGCTGACTCCTTCCCGCAATGCCGCCTCGCGATCAATCCGGAGCTGAATCTGAGGCACGGGCAACTGCGGCTCCAGCTGCAGATCAACGACACCGGAAACCTCGCCCACCGCATCTCGGACCTGTTCTCCGAGATCCCGCAGCTCCTCAAGGTCGGGACCGGCGATCTTGATCGCAATGGCACTGCGAACCCCTGACAGGACCTCATCCATGCGATGGGAGATGAATCCACCCACGTTGGGTGCCACACCAGGCAGGCCAGCGAACACTTCACGGATGCGGGCAATGGCGGCGGGACGATCTCGCATGGCCTGATCACTCAACTCAAGATCGACGTGGCCGATGTTCACCCCGGCGCCATCGGCATCACCCGGTGCCCGGCCCGCTCTCACCTGCACCCACTCCACATCGTCACTTGACTGGAGCTGCTTGGAAAGCAGTCGACCCGCTCGGCTGGTCATCTCCAGCGAGACTCCGGGATACAGCACCATGGAGTTGACCAGTGACTGCTCCCGGAATTCAGGCAGAAAAACCCGGCCGAGGCTGGGAAGAATCAACAGGGTGGCAATCACCACAGACACGGCCAGCACGAGCACCCGGCGAGGGGATCTCAGGACAAGCTCGAGCAGGGGTCTGTACAGACTCTGAGCACGGGATTCCACCCATGACGCGGCAGCCGGCAAGGGGGCACGACTCAGCAGCAGGGCACAGAGTGCAGGTGACAAGGTGAGCGCCACAGCCGTCGAAGCAACGATCGACAGCACATAGGCGATTCCCATGGGCATGAAGATTCGCCCCTCCACACCACTGAGCGTGAAGATCGGTGCGAACACCACAACAATGATCAAAGTGGAGAACAGCACCGGCTGTCGCACTTCAACCGAGGTGTTGAACACCACTTCAAGAGGATGTAGCGGCTGGTCCTGAAGCCGGTTGCTGCGCAGACCCCGATAGCAGTTCTCCATGTCGACGATCGCATCGTCGACAACAGAGCCGATCGCCACCACCAGACCACCAAGGGTCATTGTGTTGAGTTGCAGGCCGAGCCCGCGCATCAACAAGAGCCCAACAAGGAGCGACAGTGGAATGGCACTGAGGGCGATCAAGGCCGTTCGCCAGTTCATCAAAAACAGCAGAAGCACAACCGCAACGATCACCACTCCAAGCAGGAGAGATTCACTGACGTTGCGGATGGCGATCTCAATGAATTTCGCCTGACGAAATGTCTGAGTGACCGAGACATCAGCTGGAAGCGATGTCTGAAGCTGGCGCATGCTGTCTTCCACGGTGCGCGTCAGCTGAGGTGTATCCACATCAGGCTGTTTGTTGATCATCAACACAACAGCCTGTTGTCCGTTCAGGCTGGCGGCACCGCGACGCATCGCCGCTCCGGATCTCACTTCCGCAAGCGAACCGAGGGGGATGGCACGACCATCTCCCGCACGCACCACGGAACGCGTGATGTCATCGTCTTGACTGATGCCATGGTCGCTGAGGATCAGACGCTCCTGACCACCGGAAATCTGAACCCCGCCGCGTCCGTTGAACTGAGCATTGCGAGCGGCTTCAACCAGCTCATTCAAGTCGACATCCTGAGCCTGCAAAGCCTTGAGATCAAGCTGCAACTGAGTCTGAGGACTGTCACCCCCATAGATCGTGATCTGGGCCACACCGGGAATGGCCAGCAGCGGATGTTCAAAGGTGCGCTCCACGATGTTGCGCAGCTGCAGGGCCTGCTCAGCGGAGGCGGTTTCCGGAAGTGTGAAGGCGTATTGAAGAATTGTTCCCAGCGGTGAAAGCAATGGCGAAATTTCGGGAGCCTCAGCCGACTCGGGAAGTTGCATCCGCACTTGCTGCAACCGTTCCGACACCGCCAGCCGGGCACGCTCCAGGCTGGCTGAATCACGAAACACCACCTGCACCATCGACAGACCGGGCTTGGACGCGGATCGAACCAGATCGACCCCGGCAAGTCCGTTCACAGCCGCCTCGATCGGCTCACTGATCTGATGCTCGACCTGTTCAGGTGCGAGACCTGGTGCAACGGTCTGGATTTCAACCTGAGGTGGTGCAAACGGCGGAAACACGTCCAACGGCATCTGCAGAACGTTGATCACACCGATGAGACTGATGATCAGGGAGCTGATCAGCACCAGCCATCTGCGGGCGATCGACCAGCGCAGAATCTTGTTCAGCAGCTTGTTGAACATCGATGAACTATTGAATCGCCGAAAGACAGACAGACAACGACGGGGTTCAGCGCTTGTTCTTCTGCGATTCAGCGAAGATCGACAACGCACCGGAGACGACGATCTTCTCGTCTGCCGTCACACCGTCGAGGACCACGGTGCGATCGACTGAAACAGAGCCCGGCTTGATCACAACCGGGTCGTAGGTGGTTCCGCTGAAGACGAACACATAGGGCTGACCATTGGCTTTGACAATGGCGACGTTGGGCACACTCAACTGGCCGTTGGTCTCCACTTTGGGCTTTTCGGAAACGATTCCGAGCATCTGATCGCGGTTGGGGTTGGCCTTCACCTGGCGGACGGAACCGGTCTGAACAAACTCGTCGCCGTGTCCGGCATGGGCCAGCACTGGACCTTCGTTGAGAGCGGGGATGGAGGCCATGACAGCCAGACACGTGAAAGCAAGAGCGCGCATACACAATCCGTTGTTGACTCCATTGTGGTGAGAATGGTTATCAGCGACCACTGTTGTGACATCGCGTGCACACGCGACAGATGAACTCAATACTGCTTCAACAACAACCAGGGCATACTCAGCGCGGGCAAGATTGATGCACCTCAAGCAGATTGAACAAGCGAGAGGAGCTCATCATTCACCTCAATTACTGAATCATGGCTTTGTCAGCTCTGACGATTGCATGCACAACGATTGTCGGCCTTTCCGGTGTTGCGATGTCTGGACCTGTACTGGCCCACAGCAAAGGCCTCTACAAAACAGAAGCCGAAGCACGCCAACGCGCTGAACAGATTGGCTGTAAGGCGGTTCATGAGAACAACGGTCGCTGGATGCCATGCGCCAATGAGCGGGAACTGCACCAACAACTGCGCAAACAATGAAGCGAAGTCCCAGTGCACAGCGTCAGGCTCGACGCATTCACCGCTGGCTCGTTCCGATCGCAGCGGCGCCGTTGCTGCTCACGGCAATCAGTGGGTCCCTGTACAGCCTTCTGCTGGAACAGGGAATTGACGCGTTCTGGTTACTCAAGATCCACACCGGCAGTTTTGGCTGGATCAACCTGCAGTCGTTTTATCCAGGGCTGCTTGGAGTACTCACGGTTGTAATCACAGCATCTGGAGTGACATTGCTGATCAAGCCCCGCAGCTGACAATCCATTGGGGGCAAGAAAGATCCAACGAGTGCAGACCTCAAGATCTACATGTTGTTAATGAATCTGGATGACTGCTAAGCGTTGATTGCGAGAACAACAACAACCCTTGATGAGTCGATTCGCGTCTGGCTGCGCTGCCGTGGGATTGATTGCCGGTATCAGCGTTTCAGGTCTGCCGGCCGGGGCACAGGCGCCGACTTACTGCGAACCCGATGTTGGTTCACCGGAGAATCTCAAAACCGTGAAACACGGCCTGCTCGAGGGATATCTGGCACCTGAGTCAGTGCCCGATTCGTTGAAGCTTCTGCCTGCACACCCCATGAAGGGGTCCATCGAGTACGACCTTGATGTGGCCAATGCCGAATCGACCTTTCCTCTGCAGGGAGGCCCGCGCTGGGACATGGCCGCCATTGATGCCAACCTGAATTTTCCTGAAGCCGCAGCGATCTACTCCTGCACCCTTGGTGTGCCGATCACCAAGGAAGGAACACCGAGGCTTTACACCCTGCTGCGACGCACACTGACCGACGCCGGCCTGGCGACCTACAAGGCTAAAAACAACTATCAGCGCCCCAGGCCGTTCATGGTCAACGGCCAGCCGATCTGCACACCCGACGAGGAAACCATGCTGAGAAGCGATGGCTCCTACCCCTCCGGCCACACCGCTGCTGGATGGGCATGGGCACTGGTTCTCAGTGAGCTCGCACCGGAACGTCGCGATGCAATCCTGGCCAGAGGAATCGAGTACGGAAAGAGCCGCTACATCTGCAATGTGCACTGGCTGAGTGATGTTCAGGCCAGCCAGATCATCGCCTCAGGCACCGTGGCCCAGCTGCAGAACGATCCGGTTTTCCGCGCTGATCTGAGAGCCGCAAGAGCGGAAGTTCAGGCCATGCGCCGTCAGGGGCTGCCCCCCAATGGAGACTGCGATCTGGAGAGAAGAGCCTTCCAACCCTGAGTCTGAGCGCCTGTTAAGACCGATCAGGCCACCTGTGCATCGCAGGTGGCCTTTGCTTTGCGAGAGGCCGATCGAGTGAGGCTCGAAAAATCTTTACAACATCCATGGCTGGTTCCCTGGTCCAGACCGAAGCTGGAGTCCTGCAATCAGTCGACGCCGTTGAAATCACTATGAACCTGCATTCCCGGATCGGTGGTGTTCCCGAAAATATCCAGATCAAGCTGAACGACCGCGACGTTCGCATCACTCTGGAACGTCGCGGTTGCGAAAACGGCGAACTTTGGCTGCTGCTGCCTGCCTTGAGCACCGTGTCGAGCCGTGGTGAGTGGCATGCCTTTGCTGATGCCATGGATAAACGCTGCCAGCTGGTGAGCTTCGACTGGGCAGGATTTGGAGACAGTGAACGCCCGGCGATTGCCTACGACGCGAAGGTTCTGCGTGATCTTCTTGCTGGCATTCTTCAACACCTGCAATCCGCTGATCAGGTCAAGGTCAATATCGTTGCCGCTGGCCACAGTGTTCCCATCGCTCTCGGGCTGGCTGAGCAATGCTCAAGTCAATGGGCACAGATCGTGGTGGTTGCACCCACGTTCAGAGGACCCCTCCCCACCATGACCGGCCGGGCAGGACAGAGCTTCAGCTGGGTGAGGCGTCTGGTGGAACTGCCACTGGTTGGACCGCTGCTCTATCGACTCAACACCAGTCGGCCGATCCTGAAGCTGATGCTGCGGCGTCATGTCTGGGTCAATCGCAACCTGCTGACACCGGAACGTCTGCGCGAGCAGCAGCGAATCAGCCGGCAACCGGGTGCCCGCTTTGCAAGCGTTGCTTTTGTCACCGGGGGGCTGGACGCCGCCTCCGACTCGCGGTGGTGGCTGACACAGATACAGAAATTGCACTGCCCTGCGCATGTGGTGCTGGCCAACGAAGCACCTCCTCGTTCAAAAAGGGAAATGTTGACGCTGGCAGACAAGGCGGATCGTGTCTCTGATATCGATGGACGCCTGGGACTGCATGAGGAATTCGGCACTCTTCTGGCGCAGACCATCGTCGCCAGCTGAACGAACAGCGACTTCTGTGTAACCAGCGCCATCAGCACTAACCGGACAAAAGCCTTAAAGTCGTGTCAAATCTGCATCGACGCAGCTCTGGTCCAACTCGCCCCTGAACGCCATGGCCTCCTTCACCTGGAACGAATCCACCCTCTCCGCCGATTGCGGAACCCTTGAAGACATGGCCGAGCGTTTCGAAGACACAGCTGCTCTGATGAGACGTCTTGCTCAGACCGGTTTCGCTGTCAAGCAACAAGAGGGAACCAGAAAGATCACTCACGTCAACGACGAAATTTTCAAAAGTTTTGGGTTTATCATTGAAGATTAGTTAGTTACAAATAAATCATCCAATATCGTTCTCATAGATCCCCCCCAACAAATCTTTTTTCAAAGCGGCAATTCGTGCAAAGACTTCTGCACGCCGATGTTGCAGCAACAAGTTCGAGGTGATCATTCGCACAAGCGCAACAAGGCCAATCAGCTCGGCAACCCCCTGAAACAGACCACCGACCAGCGGCAAATGGTTCATTGAGCTTAAAAAAGCGCTTACGAAGGTCAATAGCAATCCGAGAATCACGGAGCCGAAGATAATCAGAAAGATTGGATAAATCTGCATGAAGCTCTCGAGATTCAATTGCTTCAGCGAATCCAATCCAAGCAAAAGCTGTTGGATGAGGTGAGAGACTGAAAATTCATCCTCATGATCTTCTGACTCCACGGATCGTGAAGCTTCAGGAGCGCTGGGTGGAGACTTGGCCAGCTCAACACTTTGATTCTCCTCGCCCCGAGTGGTGTCAAGGACGAGATCCAATTCAGAGGCATCAACAGGCTCCTTGAACGGCAACTCACCACTCTGCTCAGGATGTTCACTCACCTGTACACCTCAAAGATGAAGCTGCCAATATGCGGGAGATGATCAGGTGCAGAACGATAAATTAAGCAAACAAAACCTCTCACAACAAATCGCATCAAGGCCCACCGGATTCCAAACAATCCTCAACAATTAATGCAACAAATATCCAATCTTCAGCTCGAGCTGACGCTGACTGTTACAGCAAGAAGCCGCAGTGCGAGATGTTCAGGTCCAGATCGCCACAACAGCCATCACTGCGAAGCCTCCAACTGCACCAATGAATTCGCGCTGATTGCAACAACGATTGATCATCGGTGAAGAGGCAAGACCATGCAAAGTGCCGAAAAACAGGAATGTTCCTGCTGCTGCCGCACTGATGGAGGCCTCAACCAATGGATGGGCAGCCGAAGCGGAACTCAGGGCCTGACCAACAAGCGCACCGAAAGGGAACATCCCTACAAACACCAGGAAGAGTCGCCAGGCGGAACGCCTGGAAAACTCGGAACGGCCAAGCTCCACGCCCAGCGCAAAACTTGCGGAGCCTTTATGGGCCAGTACAGCGATAAAGATCACCACCGTTAACGCCACTGAGGACGACACCCCAAAGGCGGCACCCATCAACAGCGAATGAATCGACAACATCGCGACAGCAGTGAGCGGCAGAAGCCTGCTGTTGCCCGATGGGAACTCCATCCCACGATTGGCCAAGTGCTCAATCCACAGAAGCAGAAGCATCACCGATCCACAGATCACCATCGCGAACGGATAGTCGACGTTGGCTGCATCAAAGGCCGACTGTGAATCACCAAGCATGTGAATCAAACCGGCACCAAGAAAAATTCCAGCGGCAAAGGCTTCGCCGAACCCCAGTGCAGGCAGCGGTCGATCTGAACGCATGGCCTTCAGCGCCGGCCGCCCTGTTGCAAGAGAGATGATCACCACAACGGCAACCATCACCAACTTGAGAACTGAATCCGACATCCGCCCAGAAAGCTGCCGACTCTGATTTTAGGAATGATTCTCATTCTTGATCAGATCCCGGCTGCAGGCAGGATCAGGCGTCGATCAACAGGTCGCCGTTATTCCGCCAACGGCGCGGTGTGAAAATTCCAGTTGTCACCGTCCTCCAGCCACAGCTCCCAGGTCATCGCCGTTCCATCACGCAGACACAATCGCCCACCAAAACCTGCGGGAGAAGGTTGATAAAGATCGGACAACTCGATGACAGACTCGCCTTCCCGCGAAAGCAGCAGTTCAACAGGCCGGCCAATCCGCTCGGACAGAACCTGGCGCAACTCATCAACGGTCATCAATCAGGATTGCTGAAGTCAAGCACCAGATCACCGAGATCTTCACGACTGATCGTGAAGGCGAAGCCATCAACCTTGCCGCGCCACACCCCGATCGCAGCGTCGGCAGCAGTGCCCTCAAGCTGCTCAACCTTGTGATCAAAAAGAACGGAGAAACAGTGGGCGGCCACACGAGCAGCCTGATCCTCATCCATCTCATCAAGCTCATGAGCCTGAACAGCACATCCCTCGAGCAGTTCAGCATCAATTACATTGCCGCCGCCAACGTCGGCGACGAGAGCCTGCAAACCGGCCAGTTCGCTGTTATCAGTCATGGCGTCATTGTCCATCAAGGACAGGCATCAACAATGAAGTGCAACAGGGTTATAGCCATCAGATGACTTGAAAATCAGCAGAACCATTGACCCAGACCGTTCAACGCTTGGGGATTCGTTCCTAGTGCTCAGGCAAAACACAGACAGACCCGGAACAAGTCAAGAGCACGGCACAAAGAAATCACCGTTCACAGCGTGTGCTGCCAACTTGAAAGCACCACCTGGAGGACTTATGTCAACCGTGTCCTGTCGATACAACGGTGAACTGCGCTGTGAAGCCACACACCATGGCTCCGCTGCGGTGTTGATGACGGATGCTCCGATCGACAACGCCGGCAAAGGCGAAGAATTCTCCCCAACTGACCTTCTGGCCACAGCACTGGCCACCTGCATGCTCACCATCATGGGAATCACCGCCAGGAGCAGAAACTGGTCCATTGAGGGGAGCACTGCCGATGTGGACAAGCAGATGAGCCAATCAGGTCCACGCAGAGTTGAGAGACTGCGCGTGCATCTGAATCTGCCCGAACATCTCAGCGAGGAACAGCGCACACTGCTGCAACGCGTTGCAGAGCAGTGCCCCGTGAAGCGAAGCCTCGATCCATTGATTCAACTGGAGCTGATCTGGAGCTGATCGTCATCATGGGCAGTCAACCCTGCTCATGATGGCGACACACCGAGCGACATACCCTGGGCCAGAACCACAGGCAGGGCCGTGTCAACACTGAGGGTACGGTCACCAAGGTGAACCCGTTGCGCAATCACCGACGTCGCAAGCCCGATCTCGAAAGGCACAAAGCCGCCCTCAGGACCGATCATCACCAGCGCAGGCTCTGCAGGGGTCTGGGACAATGCGATCGGAGCTCCCTTATCGGCGATCCAGCAAGGTCGACCGTTGCAAAGCTGAGGCAACTGGTCCTCCACAAAAGGACGGAAACGTTGATGACAGTGAACCACCGGAGCGATCGTGTCCTGTGAGCGTTCCATCCCAGCCATCAGGGCTTCAGCGATCCTGGTCTGAGACAGCAGAGGAGACTGCCAGTAACTCTTATCGACTCTGGCGCTGTTGATCAGGTGCAGGTTCCCGACACCGAATTCAGCAACTGTTCGCAGAATTCGTCGCAGCATTTTCGGCCTGGGAAGTGCCAGAACGATGTCGAAGCGATGCCTCGGCGGCGATGGATCGGTCAGCTGCACAGACAGCTTCACACCCGTGTCGTCGATGAGATCGACCCGAGCGCTTCCCTGCGCTCCGCCATACAAGCCGACCCGAAGCGTGTCGCCGACCACCGCTCGCAGGACCGAACGAATGTGGTCGGCACGGCGTCCATTGGCCAGAAAACAGCTGGATCCTGACCAGAGATCATCGGCAAAAAGCAGGATCAGATTCATGCTGCGAATCCTTGCTGAAGAGATTTGACATGCGCAAGCGCTGTCATTGGTTTCATGCGAATCGACAATCTCCAGCGAAGAGCACAAGCGGTGAACCGAACGTTGGAGAACGGCAATCACACCCTTCGTCCCATTGATGATCTGGGTTCAATCGCAGACAGTGTGACTATGAAAAACGCACAAAGTAAAAACAGAACAGACGCAACAATCAACTCTGAATCGCTGCTGCAACTGCTCAGCGAACGACTGCTCCTCTGGGATCAGCAGGAGGCTGCTGAAGCGGCAGGTGAATGGCATCAGGCACTTGCCCTGGAACAATCAATCCGCTCAATCTCCCCACGCATTCGACAATCCATGGGCTTGCTGGTGCCGACGCAAACAGGGGGCTCTGGACGTTGAAGCTGAGTGATGTTGTCGCCAATCATGGCTTTGCACCATGCAATCTGGCCAGGATCGAGGATGCACTGCTCTACCAGCGCGAGCATCACGACGGAATCGTTGAACTGCTCTGCGTCCAGAAAATCGGTACGGAGATGCGGGTGGATCGTCAACCGCTCATCCCCCTGGTGGTCGATGGACAACTCACCACGCCTGTCTTTCTACCCGTGGGGAATGCGGTCTCGGATCAGCGCATCCCCAGAGATCGACTGGAGGACTACCTGAACACCACCCTCTGAGCGCTAACGGCAATAAGCCGCGATTCCAGTTGTGGGTGGGCAGACCGCCCTCAGGGATGTCCCTTGTTCCATACCTTCTCGCAAAGCTGAAACAACGCGCTTGGCAATGTTGTCGAGGGTGAGCTTGCGACGCTTTGGATCGCGCAGCCCCCTCTCCAGAGCTCCCTCGAGCATGCCGATTTCCAGCATCGACACACCTCTGCGTGGCCCTCCGAGCATGCCCCGGTAATCGTAGGGATAGGCACCGAATTCCTTCGCCAGCGCTTCGTCCATCACGGAAAATCCATAGGCAACAGCTGGAATGATCCCTGCACCGATTCCATGGGGTGAATAAGCGTCGTAGTGGATTTCGACGACATAGCCCCCCTTGGACGCATGGTCCTGGCCCACAGACCAGTTGGTGCGCGGATCCCGCTCGTTGCGGATGGTGCGTACACCGGGGTCGTAAAAGCTGATGTTCAAACCCTGCTTCTTGCCCTCAGCCACGACGGCTCGGGCAGTGCGCAGGTTCCAGTAGAGCTCATCCGTGATTCCCGCCTGCATCGGAGCAGCTCCACCGACACCCACAGCCCAGCCAGGCGTGCCGGAACCGTACATCCGCTGGGAATCGGCGTGACCAGCCAGAACCAGAATCGACGAATCCTGCCTGGGCATGCTCTCGCCGACCCAGTTCTTGCCACGTCCGGGTGTCAGGGGCAGAGGAGGAAGCTGCACTGCCGACCGTTCGGGCCGAACCGGCTTCATGCTGTCAAGCAGCTCCATCAAACCGGCCCCTGACACGGGTAAAGCCAGAAGAACAAAGCCCCCTAGGAGCCCGGCAATGCGACGCATGGGATTCAACATGGGCGACCATAGTGCCTGGCCTGGCTCCATTCGTCACCCCCCCCCCGCCGCGTCAGGGACTGAGCGAAGCCGGCAGTGAGGCGGAAATTGCTATTTCAGGAACTGGAAAGCTCGAAGACCATGGTTGATCTGACCGCGTTGATGATGGCCCTGATCTGGCCGATTGCTCTTCTCACCTCAATCGTGGTTCTCAGCCGGACGCTGATTGTTGTGGCGCGGAGTGGAATCCGCGTGGAGATCTACACCCGTCAACCGATTCTGATCAGCACAGGCAGATCGCCTCTTCAAGCGGAGGTGGGCAAGGTCAGGATCTGAATGCGTTGACTGGCACCAGTCAGAACCAGACCATGCGATCACGAAACAGCAGCGATCGCGTATCAAACAACACGCATCAAAGGCAAGCCTGCACTGTTATAACGACGGGACTCGAGGGTGCGTTCTGTCAAGTCCGCACCATTCAATGACATGGCGCAGGCCGGAACCAATCAGATAACTCCTGCCAGGTCAGTCATCAGGCTGAAAAAATCGAGCCAACATCGAATTATCACGAACGAAAGTGAAAACAGGAGTCTTCAATTAAGTGTAATCGATGGATTTCTTCGCCTTTATTGCGTGAATGAAAGCGAAAATATCCAAACTGAATCCACACTCGCATTAATCCATGCAGGCACAAGCTGCTCATTTTCCTGGAACAATCAGCGAAGACTGATGATCGAAGCACTTGAGCCATCAAAAGTTGATTTCAACCCAAAAGACCAAACGGGTGATACCAATTATTTTCTGGAAAATTGGATACTCAATCTTTATGAAATCAAGCAACCCGCAGACAGCCTTGAGCGTTTAATTAAATTGTTATTATTAATTGCAAAAACAAGAAACATTCAGGATTCCTCCACTGTTCAGTCTGTGATCTCAGGGCTGTCCCATAGACGCATCGGCGAAATCATCAGCAGCACCAGACCCACAGTCAGCAGACACCTGGGATGGATGCAGCGACAGAATCTCATCGACGTGGATGTCGCAACAAAAACCATGCGTCTAAATCTTCTTCAACTGAGAACCAAACAGGAAGAACTGTTCGCTCAGCCCCGACCGCATTTGCACTGACCGCCTTTCCATTTCGAGCACTTGGATTTCTTGCAACCTTTCTTTTTCTGAGGCTGATGAACCGGCACGTTCCAAGCTGCTGAGAATGCATCTCATTATACAGCGCCGATCAATCAAGACACCAGGACCTATCGAAAGACCGGATAACTCATGTAAATTTGATACATAGGTGCCTTGGTTTCATGTTGTCTGACCCCTCAAAGCAGGTTCAAGCGCTGAAAGGTCCATCCGGTCGAGCCATGGCCGAATCCATGGACCCGAGTTTGCTAGAGGGCTTTCAGGCCCACTTCAACATGGAACGCCAGGCCCATGCGACCTATTTCGCCGCTGCCATCTGGATGGGTGAACGGGAATTGCGTGGTTTCTCAAAGCACTTCAACGATGAAGCCAGGGGAGAGCAACAGCACGCAGCCAAGGTTGCTGACTACCTGATCGCACGCGCACAATCCCCGGAACTGCAGGCCCTCGAGGCTCCTGATCAGTCCTGGGAGTCAGTGCTCGACGTCACGTGCACCGCATTTCTGACGGAAAGAGATGTAACAACGTCGCTCCAACAACTTTTAATAGCGGCGGAACAGGCTGGAGACACACGCAGCACCGTGTTCCTCGAAACAATGGTCGAAGCACAGATCAAAGCCGAACATGAAGCTGCTCATCTGCTTGGACGAACAAAATTCGCTGATGGCCAAGCAGCTGCAGTGCTGATCATTGACAACGAACTGAGAGAGGGAATCGCCCATCCCGCCCAGCTGGAGTGATCAGTTCAGCGAGAAACGACTCTTCAGCAGTGCCCGACGGGTGACTTCACTGACGAAATCCACAGCCACAGGATCGATCAGGGCATCGCGATCCAGTCCTGCGATCAACTTCTGGAGTTCTCGGAGATGTCTTTCAATCTGAGCCTGCTCAGTGTGCAATCGTTTCAACAGGGACTTGCTGAGGCACAGGTTGCATTGCTGAGTGATCTGACGGCTCCGCCTGGAGCAGCGATCTGCATCACGGCAGAGCGATGACATGAGATTGCTGCCCTGGCGGGTGATCACAGCCATCAGAGATGAGTCAGAGGTGCGGTGCTGATCATGTCGATCGAGAAGTTCATGGTGAATTCGCCACCGGAACAGTTCATCTGATCCACATTTCTCCACTTGGAGACCTGACGGGTCGTTGTGACGCGTGTGGCTCCGATCAGCTCACCAAGGCGGTCATGGGTCAGGCGGAAGGGCAGCTGGAAGCAATCGCTGCAACGCTTGCCGAGTCGATTGACCAGCAGAGCAAAGAGCGCATGAAGCCTCTGTTCAGCCTGGCCGAGGTGACGGATGCGCAGAAGCTGCAGCGTCCATTCATTGACCGCGTCCATACCGACCTCATCGTCAGATGAAACGCTGCGGGCCAGGCGAAGGTCTGTGAGAGCTTCAACGCAGATGCCTTCGCTGCAGAGGCGATCTGTTCTGAGGCGATCACCGGCCTGGAGAAAAGCGAGGGTCATGCCCTCTGTTTCCTCGCAGGGGCAGTAAACGCGGCAGAAGCCTTCGTGGACCTCAAGAATGCTGCCTTGGCCAGCAGAAGCCGGGTCGATCAACACGGTCTGGTGACGAGGCATCGTCATCAATGCCACGGGAGCATCGGGAAGAAACCGGTAAGCCGAGAGAGTCATGGACGGATAACGTCCTGCTATTGAGAATCGATCTCGACTTTAGAAGCAAAACTGCGCTTCATGCAAGCGATTCTCAGGAGCAGTAGGGGTTCATTTGAGCCATTTGCTACCGGAGGTCCCGACAAGACGCCGGCTTTGAAGTAGAGAAGACAACCTCCACAACCGGCCAAATCCCACTTGACAGCTGCAAAAACCGCTATCGAAGCGATCGGCGGAACGGCAAGGCAGGTCCGGAGCAGCCAAGAAAATTGCTGTCGATCAGCCGTAGCACCTCGTTACATATGGGCTCCGTGCGTCCGCAAATCGCAATCAGCGCCTATGCCAGCTCAGGCCCAGGCCTCAACCATCAAGCCCTGGAGCTTTCCCAAAAAACACTGACCGGCAGCTGCTGAACAGAGATCCGCCGGTCAAGCAGGAACTTCATGATTGAGAGAAATGATGCCTTGAACGAAAGCGGCCAGACTGAAATTCAGAACGGAGGCAAAGCCCTAACAACAACGGGATCACCAACTCAAAAAGATCAATACATTTGATACTGGAACTGCAAAGGGTGAATTTCGCTACGTGCAGATGTTGAGCTTGGATCCGCACTGATTCATGAGCACAAGTAGACATATTCCATCAAATCCAGGTTTATGGATCTGCCGGAACAGTGCCATCACGGATGCCGCAGAGCCCAGGCAGCTGCACTCCAGAACTGGTGCATGGGTCAACTCTCAAAGCTCACTCTTCAGGGGCAAGAAAATGATGCCCGAGCATTAACACAGGAGCATCTTGAAACCTTGATCAAAATCGATATCAGCACAATTATGTGGATGCAAATCAAGAAAGTGGGCTGAACAAGCTGATCGTTTTAAATCAGAAAACCGGTGTCAGTGTCAACTCAACACCACCTATGAATAATGATATTTAAACATCCAACGCTGTTCAAATCAATGTAGACCAGTTCAATTCCGATCGGTGTCATGCCAACAGCAACATTACAAGTATTGATAGTGCTCAGATCTGCAGGAGGATCTCACAAATCATAAACGAACCTGCTGCAACTCAGGGTTGCAGCAGGCAGTGTTAAAAACCGAGCCAGTCAAGATTGTCTGAACAGGTGATGAGCAGACGATCTGCAGCCGATCAGAACGAAAAGGTCACGCCAGTGCCGATGTGGTGGTTCCAGCCCTTGCCACCCTCTGAGCCCCAATCTTCAGAGCTGTAGACAGGTTCCCAGTGAGCAAACAGAGCAATGGTGTCCGTGATCGGATATTCAAGCTCAAGCTCAGCGCCCCAGTCGGTGCGGGAAGAGAGACCTGAATAGCTGCCTGGCACATAGAAACGAGGTCCACCAGACAGTGTGATATTCAGCAGGTCAACGTTGAAACCAAATCCAGGCCAGACATCGGTGTAGTTGCCGATATAGGTGCTGTCGGATTCCCATCCGGTTCTGTTTTCAACGGAGATGAAAACGCCGTCGATCACATCTTCCAATCCATCACCCAGGGCAAAATTCACATCGCCGTCACCAAAGGCGTATGTGATGTTCACACCCACTTCGTTTTTAAGACCTTCCCCGAACTCTTCTCCGGGACCTGTCACGTAGTAAGGCATCCAGGCAACCTGGAAAGCCAGCTTTTCATTGGGCTGATAGCGGGCAGCCAGATAACCACGAACATCGGTGCGCTTGAACGGTGCGCCTGATCCATGCGCATGACCATGATGGTCGTCATGGCCGTGGTCAGCATGGTCATCGTGATCGTCATGGCCTTCATGGCCGTGACCAGCGTGGTCGTCATGGTCATCGTGATCGTCATGCCCCTCATGACCGTGGCCAGCATGGTCGCCATGATCATCGTGATCGCCATGGTCCTCATGACCGTGACCAGCGTGGTCGTCATGGTCATCGTGATCGTCATGGTCCCCATGACCGTGACCAGGGTGGTCGTCATGGTCGTCGTGACCATGAGCGTGAACCACCCCATAGAAGTGTTCAGCCTCTCCATACACGAGAGAAGGTCCTATGGAACCTTCAATGGCGAAAACACCGTTGTTGGGCAATCCCCATTCGAAGACATAACCAAACTGACCATCAATGGCGTAGTGCTCAGGCTTGCCATCGAGGTTGGTTTCCATACCTCCATGACCCTCAATGGTGATCACCGGAGTCACCCGGAATTCACCCTCGGGCACTTGTTCGCCACCACCATGTCCGCCATGGGCATGAACACCACGGATTGCAGTGTCACCGGCCAGCAGCAAGGCAAAAACCGCGGCGGCATTCAGGAACGAAAGACGAGAGAAGAGCATCGGATCAGAAATTCGGAACAACGTGCAGATGAATCAGCGAATTGAGGCCCATCTCTCCTGAAGCTGAGCTGCACCGTTTTCATCACAACGACCGCCCTGGGCAACAACGAAGGTGCAGATGTTTCCGGTTGCTGTCTGTACAAGACTTTTCCCTGGAGCCTGGCCATCAGCGAACAGGGGCTTGCCGGCAAGTGGAACGCCACTGGCCTTGCTGATCCGTCGCATCGTCTTGGAAGGAGGCAGTGCTTCAGGGAAGATCACCTTGGTTCCGGATTTCTTGATCGCCTTGCTGATGGAACTCAGGCTGGAGGGGCGCATGCGGCCACCGGTGGCGTATTCATCGACGACCGGAAGCTCGCGAATGCCGAACCGACGGGCCAGGAAGGAATAGGCACGATGCCCCGTAATCAGAACTCGCTGTTCAGCAGGCACTGTCTGAATCTGTTGCCCGGTCCAGGTTCCCAGTGAACCGAGCACTGAATCCATGGCAGCACGGCGCTGGTCAATCGCGGCGTCCTGAGAGCCGCTGAACACAGGCTTGAGCTTCGCCGCAGCCGCATTGGTCATGGATGCCGCGATGGCGGGGTCATGCCAGAGATGCGGATCATTCAGGGGATTGCTGGGAACGGCAATTTCGCCAACGGAGACGACCGGACCACCCGCTTTAACGCCTTTGAGAGCGGGGGTGAGGTTGTAACCGTTCAGCAGCACAAGCTTGGCTTTGCTGAGATTGCTGCGGTCAGCCGGCCTGAGGGCCATCGTGTGCGGGTCTGCGCCCGGCGGGATCAGGCAAATCACTCGGGCCTGATCAGCCACCAGCTTCTTGGTGATGTCGCAAAGAACGCCATCAACTGCAACAACCGTGGGGGCTGAAGACGCAGCTGCTAACAGGGTTCCTGCTGCTGCCGTGACGAGAGGGACGGGCAAGGTGCGACAAAATATCTCTGGAAATGATAATCATTCTCACCGACCTCGCAAGTCATGCCGCATTGAGAGGTCGCAGGCCTGGCAGACAGAGCAGAACCATGCAAACCACTCCGATCAGGGGGCCTGGAGGCAAGTTGAGAGGAACAGCCAACAGGAAGCCCACGGCACTCAGGGCCAGGCCCACCGATGCCGACTGGAGCATTGCGGCACGCAGACTCCTGACTCGCCAGAGGCCCGGAAGCACAGGGGCGCACAGCAGGCCGATCACCAGAATCACCCCGACAGCCGCCATCGCACTGACGATCACCATGGATGTGACCAGTGCCTGAACCAACTGCAAACCCCGGACCGGCAAGCCCGCTGCCTGGGCACCCTCCGGATCGACACCCAGAAAAACCAGTTGCCTGTAGCGGCTCAGCAGCAACACAGCCATCGCAGCGGCAGCAACAAGAACCCGGCACATGTCTGCCCAGTCGACGATCAGAAGATCGCCGAACAGAAGAGCCTCCAGATCAAGGCGAATGTTGAGCACCGGAATCAGCAGCACACCGAGGCCGAGAAAGCCTGCAAGCACCGTGTTGATCACAGCTTCCTGTCCAGCTGGTTGTCCCCGCTGCATGCGCTCAGCCGCAAGAGACCCCAACAGACCGCTGATCACACCGCCGATGGCCGGGTCCACACCGCATGCCACCGCGATGGCAACTCCGGGAAGAACAGCGTGGGAAATCAGATTCGCTTGCAACACGCGTCGTTGTGTCACCAGCAGAGTGCCGGTGACCGGACAGAGCACCCCAACAAGCAAGGCCATCAACAGGGGAACCAGCCAGAGATCAAGCTCACTCATGGCATGACTCCTGGGAAGCAGGGTTGCGGCCGAGGATGCGACGCACCTGCTCGGGACAACCATCAGCCACGACACTGCCATCGAGGACAATCACGCGGTCAAAGAGATCGAGAGCCGCGCCCCAGTCGTGGTTGCTCACCAGCAGCGTCTGACCTGAATCAGCAAGTTGACGCATCAGAGCAATCAACTGCTCACGGGAGGGCGGATCAATCGCGGCGCAGGGTTCATCCAGCAACAGCACCCTCGATGGCTGCACCAGCGTGCGTGCCAGCAATGCTCGTTGCTGCTGACCTCCCGACAAGGCATCCAATCGGCGAGTCGCCAGCGTTTCCAGACCAACGCGTTGCAACGCCGCTTCCCTGTCACAACAACCGAAGGAGCTGTTCCCCATCTCTCCAAGAGCCACGAACTCACGCACGGTGATCGGGAATGACCAGTCGATCCGCCCACGCTGCGGCATCAGCACCACGCGGTCACGGCAGCTCTGGATCGGCATGCCATCGCAGGCGACCCTGCCGGCGGAGGGGGACAACCGGCCCTGCAGCAGATGCAGCAAGGTGGATTTACCGGCACCGTTAGCGCCGACCAGAGCCGTGAGCGTTCCGGCTTCCAGGGTCAGCGAGACATCATCAACAACGACATGGTTGCCGTAGGAGACGGAAAGACCCTGGGCAACAAGAGGCGGCACCCCCACGGTCAGTGAGAACGATTCTCACTCAACCTATCGAGTCGGATCAGAAAAGTCAGTCAGAGCACCACCGGCAGGCAGCCAACGCGCCAGCACAGCAGGTTGATTGAGCACTTCGAGACTGAGTGTGCTGCCGGCGATCAAAGCGATCCGTCCATGATCGGCCTCAGGCTTCTGCACCACGGTGAGCAGTCGATCACTCACCGGGTCGTAATCGAGTTCCGACCCCGAACTCAAACGCCATGGACCCAGAGCACGTCGACGAATCTCCTGTCCCTCGCTGTTGAGCTGCAGGAGCACATCCTCGGTGCGCAGACCGGCATCGCGCAGCACCAGCCAGAGTCGATCACCGCCGTTATCGCAGGCCGCCGCCATCACGCCGGCCTCACCCAGCCAGACCTGCTGTGGAGGGCGGGCGGGAATCACCAGCTCAAGGGATCGGCGGTAATCAGGCCAGTGACGCACCAGCAGAGCGCGACCGGAACCGGAACAGAAGGCCTTCACCTCCCGGCTCCCAGGCAGCGACTGTCGTGATCCTCCATCCAGGGATGGATTGAGTGGCAACAGCTCGAGACCGTCGTAGGACGGCAGCACCAGCCCGTTGCCATCGGGCAGCAGACGCAGAGGACCGCTGGCCTCAAGATCCAGTTCCCGTTGTTCGTTGCCCCTGGACTGAATCCAGACACGATCACTTTCCGGCTCAAACCCGCCAAGCTGAACCATTAATTCACCGAGTTGATTGCTGCTCAGATGAGCAAACAGCAGTGATCCAGAAGCTCCGGATTCCAGCTCCTCCAGACTGCCGAGATCAGGATCACCGAGACCCTGCTCACGAATGCTCAGTGCACGCTGACTCAGGTGACGCAGAAGCACACGCTGCCGTGCCTCACTGTCATCGCTGACCAGTCCCACCCCGGTGCCGTTGCCCAGTGGTTCAATCTGCAGGATGCGCTCCTGCACAGGAGCGAGCGGCTGCCATCGTCCATCCCGCAGACGCAGCTGCAACTGTTCTCCATCGGCGCTGGGAACCACCGCCAGGAGATGAGGCCTGGGGTTCCACCAGACCACTTGCCTCTTCAGGGACAACTGCCTCAGATCCTGACCAAGCAGACCCAGGCGCAGTGGGCCCTCAATGGGTTGGCCGGCGTCCACCAGAAGCCGCAGCCGATTCTGTCGACCCAGCCAGCTGTGAGGAAGATCCGGAGCCAGGGAACTGGCTGCGACAGTGTCGCGATTCATCGGCCTGCTGAATGTCACATCCAGCGCAGCGGCTCCGGAACGAAGCGGCTGAATGGCAACGGAGTGAAGCCAGGGTGGACGTCGCAACAGAATCTGCTGCTGCACAACAGCCAGTCCGGCCAGAGCCGCAAGGCATCCGAACAACAGCCGCGGCCGAGCTGGTGAAGCCTGCAGGGTCATGGTTCAAGCGGGCGCTCAGGCCTGGGAATCAGAGTCATCCGATTGGGCTTCACCACACTGACCGGCACCCCATTGCGCTCCTGCACGATCATCGTTCCCTCAATCGAAAACCATTGATCCGGCTGAGGATTTGCCTCTTCCGGCCAGTCCACCGGCAGACCGGCTGGCGTTGCATCCGCCAGGCAGCAACGCACGGTCAGGCGGGCCAGCTGCAAGGGTTCGCCGGGGCGATCGAGAACAAAACCACTGATCCTCACAGGATCACCCGCATGCAACTCCGGATCAGGCTGACTTCGAAGCAAACGCACCCACTCGGTCAGCGTGCGCTGCTCCGGAGGCAGGAAAAAACTCAGGCTTGGAGCCGCCGGAAGACTGTCCGGGCGGCTTGCGGCCAGATCACTGAAGGAGGGTTCCGGAGGCAGAACAAGGATCAGCAACGCCACGCATGCGGACAACAGCCAGCCCAGTGGCGCAACTCCTGCGCGACGCCGACCGAGCAGCCGCAACTGCAGCAGTCCGAGCAGCATCAGAACCACACCGGCAATGACGACCACCGGGTGAAAGGCCGCATTCAGCAGCAGATCCAGCCGGGAGGACAGGCTGCTCCACACCAGCACCCAGCCCCAGAGCGTGAGCACCAGAGGGGGAAGAACTGCGGAGCGACGCAGATGACGCAAAGACCTCATCACGGCTGACACCTCATCAGATCTGAATCAGGTTCACCCACTGACCGATCAGCAGAACCATCAGTGATGCAGCCAGCGATGTGATTGCGATGGCTCGCGGGGTCAGCAAAACAGTGAACAACCCGGCCAGTTTGAGATCGACCACCGGCCCCAGCAACAGAAACGCCAGCAAGGCTCCCGGAGTGACCTGGGCGGCGAAGCCTAGGGCCAGAAAAGCATCCACACTCGAACACACCGAGACCACCAACGCCAGCAACATCAGAGCAAGAACCGAGAGCGTCGGAGCACTTCCCAGCGCCAGAAGCCAGCTGCGCGGCAGCCAGGTCTGCACCACTGCAGCCAGTGCACTGCCGAGCACCAGCAAGGTGAGCAGGCTGAGGAATTCCCTGGTGCTGTGAGACAGAAGCTCATGCGGTGCAAGCGCTGTTGTCTGGGATTGCCTTTCAGGCCTGGCAGGGCCCGCGCCGACCATGCCTGTTCGGCGTTCCAGCAATCCGAGGCAGGACAGGGGCTGACTCAGCCTCCGCTCTTCCAGCAGAGCAGCCTGAAGCAGGCGTGATTCAGGAATCAGTCCCAGCAGAGCGCTCAGAGCCAGTGCAATCGCAAAAGCACCAGCAGGCCTGGCCCAGAGCAGCCAGGTCTTGTCGGGAAATGCCGCCCATGTACTGGCCAGAACAATGGGATTGAGAACCGGCGCAGCGAAAAGAAAGCCGAATCCCGTACCGAGCGGTGCGCCGCTGGCCAGGAGGCGACGAGCCACTGGAACATTGCCGCATTCGCAGGCCGGAAGGGCAAACCCGAGCAAGGCTCCAACGATGGGTGCCAGCAGGGGATTCCTCGGCAGACGACGGACCCAGGCCGACTGGGGAACCATCCAGCGGGCGAGTCCTGCGATGGTGACGCCGAGCAACAGGAACGGCAGCGCTTCAATGAGCAGACCCTGAAAAATGGCCCAGGCTGTGGCGAGACGCGTCATTCAGCTCAGGGCCCTTCAGCCACAACCGCAATCGGTGGTCGGATCAACCTAGGAATCATCAGCTGCAATGTCGACAGCGCACTCCTGAGCGGATCAGCTGCTGAAAGGGAAGAGACACCTGCGGTTCTCACCACTAACGTCCGGCATGTGTTGTCGGCCTTGTCTTTCTGATGCGGCTCTCGTGGCGATGGGTGATAAGTCCGCTGATGGCAGTCGTCATGATTCTGGCTCCCGCACAGACGATGGCCTGCATTCCCGGCCTGCAGTGGGGAATGGACAGCTCCACTGTTGAAGAGCGTCTGAACGTTTCTCTGGAGACAGCTCGCTCACTCGACGCGGATTCTTCGGTTGTTTATCGCATCAGCAGCCAGCACATCGGCGACATCCCCGTTGAAGAGCTTGATCTGCGCTTCAGCGATCAGGGCCTGGAACAACTGGTGTACAGCCTGCCGAGCGATTCCATGACTGAAGTGCTGGCAGGCCTGAGAGCCCGCTACGGCTCCCCTGTCAGCACCACGGTCAATCATCTTGGACAGATTCCTCAACAGATCTGGATCTGGAACACAGAAGAAGACTGCATCACTGCGGTTCGAGCCGAGGATCAGAAATTTCTGCTGAGCTACCGGCCGAGTCGACTCAGGCCATCACTGCTCTGATGACCTGAAGCGGTGATTGGAATCAACAGGCTGATCAGTGAGCGCCCTTGCCATGAAGTGAGCAAGGCATCCATCGACCACCCATCTGGTGAGCCCCCTCGCAATCGAAACCAGGAGCAGCGGCTTCAGCCTCAGCTTTTGTGCTGAACAAGGCTTTCTTACCCTGGATACTGGTGGATTGGCCGGAAAGAAGCATGCCGGAGTGATCGTCGCCTGGAACGTGGTGGGCCCGGGCCGATTGTGCTCCAACGAGCGTGAGTGCGGCCAGGGCGGCCAGGGAACCCCGAACGACGGATCGGTTGGAGAGGAGCATCAGGCTGGACTACGCAGATGTGTTTGACCCATTCTCCAACATCAGCCCAGCCATTGGCACCCCCTTTACGAACTAACGAGCATCAAATGGTGCTGATGAATGATGCAGGAGGATGCGAACCGAGCCATCCATTTCACGGATGAACGTCCAGGTTTTCTCCGGAGCTGCCGTTTGTCCTTGAGCATCAGTGAGGATCACCTGCCCCATCGTGTTTGCAGTGTTGCCTAGTAACTGCATCACATAATCCTTGATCTCACATCTGACCCAGTGGCGATAGGTGGCGAATCCCAGCTTCTTGTCTCTGAACTGAGGGATTGTGGGATCCGGCCCCACAAAGTAAGCGAGTGCACCATCTCGGCTGGTGCGGAAGGTCTCATCACCGATTGAGTAGGTGGGCTTGAAAGCCACAGGCCCGAACTTGTAGGCGTAAGCCGTATCGATCACGGCCGCAGCCTTGGCTTTGGCCGCGTCATAGCCACCGTTCTGGTAGGCAGCACTGATGGCCAGCAGGGCATCGCACCAACCTTGCTGGATTTGATTGACCTCAGCTTCAGTGATTGCAGTGTTGAACACCTGAACCACAGGCTTGGCCTGAACCTGTGAGCACATCAGGGATGAGACTGCACAAGCAGCAGCAAGAACTGATGAGCGCTGCATCAAAGACATTGAACAGATCGTGGCTATGGGCTGTGTAGCTAGATCACAAGGTTGAGCACACGATCAGCTCAACCCTCATGAAGAGGGGCGACAGAGAATTCCGTGGCGTGGCGCCAGCAGAAATGCCAGCAGGAAAAGTCCGGTCTGGACGAGAACGATGCAGCCTGCCGTGGAGCTGTCGGTCCAGTAACTGAGGTAAACACCGAGAAGACTGGAGAGCACGCTGCTGCCGATCGCCAGCCAGGTCATGCGATCAAAGCGATCAGTGAGCAGGTAGGCCGTCGCGCCCGGCGTCACCAGCATGGCCACCACAAGAATGATGCCAACGGTCTGAAGGCCAGCGACTGCCGCAAGCGACAGCACCGACAGCAGCAGGTAGTGAAGCAGACCGGTGTTGATTCCGATCGAGCGGGCATGGGTTGGATCGAAGCAGAACAGCAGAAGATCTCTTCGGAACAGCAACAGCAGCGCCACAACAACAAAACAGATCATCCAGGTCTGCTGGATGTCGGCCGCGGAGATCCCCAGCACGTTTCCGAACAGGATCTGGGTGAGATCGATATTGCTGCGCGTCTTCGAGACCAGAACCAGACCGAGAGCGAAAAACCCTGTGAACACAAGACCGATCACCGTGTCCTCCTTGATTCGCGACTTCTGCTTCACGAATCCGATGGTGGCTACAGACCCCACTCCGAACACGAAAGCCCCCAGTGAAAAAGGCAACCCAAGGGCATAGGCCAGCACCACACCGGGAAGAACCGCATGGGATACGGCATCCCCCATCAGGGCCCATCCCTTGAGCGTCATGTAGCAGGAGAGCAGACCACAGACTCCTCCAACAAGCGCGCTGATCATCAGAGCGCGAACCATGAAGTCGTGAAGCAGTGGTTCCAGCAGGAATTCAGGCAAGGGTGGGCTCCCTTCTTTCCCTGCTCTGTTGCTGAGCCATCGCCACCAGACAGAAAGCCATCATCGAGAGCTTGATGCTCATGGGGTCTGTCCCCGCAGCACATCGGGGGGGAGACCGCCGAAGGCCTGGGAAAGATTCTCCGGTGTGAACACCTCAGACGTTTCTCCGTAAGCCAGCACGGTTTTGTTGATCAACACCACAACATCACAGAATTCACGGACATGACTGAGGTCATGGGTGGAGATCAGAATCGAACAGGACTGACTGCGCAACTGCAGAAACAGTTCAGCCATGAGCTTTTCAGTGCGCACATCAACGCCGTTGAAAGGCTCATCAAGCAGGAGCACCGAAGCGCGCTGGGCAATGGCTCTGGCCAGAAAGGCCCTTTTGCGCTGGCCACCGGAAAGGGCTGAAAGCGGACGATCCCTGAGATCCAGCAGTTCAACACGCTCAAGGGCATTGCGCACCGCCAGGCGATCGGACTGACGTGGAATGCGCAAAAGGTTCATCGAGCCGTAGCGGCCCATCATCACCACGTCCCATACGGAAACAGGGAAGTCACAATCGATGCCCTCGCTCTGGGGCACATAGGCCACAGCCTGTTCCCGCTGAGCTTCAGCCACCTTGAGTCCGTTGATGCGGATCCGTCCCCGGGACGGACGGACAAAGCCTGTGAGTGCCTTGAAGAGTGTGGATTTGCCCGCTCCGTTCATCCCCACCATTCCGCAGATGCAACCTGCGGGCAGCGTTAAAGATGCGTCGTAAAGCGCGACGGAGCCGTTGTAATCGACACAGAGTTGCTCGGCTGCGATCCGAATGGTCATGGCGTTGGATCGGCGGCGGAACCCAGCCCTGCTCGAATGAGTTTCACATTGTGGCGCTGCAGATCAAGCAGTGTCGGGGCAGGACCGTCGCTTTCCGACAAGGAATCGACATAGAAGCTGCCACCGAAACGACTGCCGGATGCCCTGGCAACCTCGCGCTGGGCTTTGTCACTGACAGTGGTTTCACAGAACACTGCTGGAACCTGATCCCGTTTCACCCGTTCAATCAACCGACCCATGCGGCGTGGTGAGATCTGGCTTTCGGCGTTGACGGGCCACAGATAGGCCTCCTTCAGGCCGTAGTCGCGCGCCAGATAACTGAACGCTCCCTCGCAGGTCACCAACAGACGCTGCTCGGGGGGAAGAGCCTGGAGCGAATTGCGCAGCTCACCATCCAGCGCCAGAAGCCTGGCTTTGTAAGCCTCCCCATTGGCGGCGTATTGCGATGCGCCCTCAGGATCGAGCTCTGAAAAAGCCTCAACGAGGCGGTCGACATAAGTCTGAGCAGCCTGTGGAGACATCCAGGCATGGGGATTGGGTTTTCCGGCGTAGGCGTCCTCCTCGATCAACAGTGGTTGAACACCATCGCTGAGGGTCACGGTGGGCACGTCACCCGCCGCTTCGGTGAAACGTCTGGCCCAGAGTTCAAGACCCAGTCCATTTTCGACGATCAGATCGGCACCTGAAGCACGTTCGATATCGCTAGGAGTGAACTCATATCCGTGAATTTCAGCTCCCGGTTTTGTAATGGACTCCACGCGAAGCCTGTCGCCGGCAACATTACGGGCCATGTCAGCGAGGATGGTGAATGTGGTCAGAACCTTCGGCCGGCTGTCCTGGGCGGAATCAGGAACAGCGTTCTTTGCGGGATCAAGCCGCGTCGCACTGCCACAGGCAGCTGAAATCAAGAGCAATCCCACCCAGATCAGTGAAGTGCTCGGACTTCTCTTCCACACCCTCAAACAGCACTTCCCGATAGCCATCGTCTGAGCTTAAAAGAGTCCTCCAGGTCAAGGCATTGCCATGACAGCTGCAAGCCACCGAACGCGTGTTGTGGTCGAATCGAGTGTTGGCGACAAAGAGACAACAAACAGGTGAAGCAAACATGGTCACCGGGGTGACGATCAGTTATCAAAATCCTGATCATGCTTGTTCATGGCTTCCACTATCAGGTCATGGATCATCAGCTTCACTTCCATGTTGCTGTGATGCACAACAAGGCGTTGAATCGCGTAATAGATGATCAACATCACCGGAAGAATCAGAACACAGACGATCTCAAACATGGTGACTGTGCTGCGTACCGGCGGACATGAGCCGGCTCAATGCATGCCTCAGTCGACATGATGGCCACGTTCAGGACCTGCGGCAGCACTCACCCGAGGCTGCGGTCATTGCCTGGAACGACTGTCGAAGTGTCGGATGACACGGTTTTCTGTGCTTCAAACCTCTGCAGGACGGAGTGGTGGAGAGCTCAGTGATCGGCTTCAGATTCCCCGATTGCTGCGCCGCGGTTTTTATGGCGCCTGCAGCGTTCAGAGCAGTAGCGCACTTCGTTCCAGACATCTTTCCATTTTTTGCGCCATTGAAATGGCCTGCCACAGACCGGACATGTTTTTGAAGGACGATCGCGTGGGCGTTTCATCAATGCTGAATTGAATCGATGAGCTCGTAAAACGTTTGAATCAAGTGCAAAAACTAAAGCACCCGCAGAAGGCTCCGGGACTCTGAACAAGCAACCTCGCAGATCTCAACCTCAGACCGATGGATGCAAATCCGATCGAACCTGAACAGAACCAGTAATTCTTTAGCAAAAAGAAATACCTATTTGAGAAATAAGAAGCTGGCAGTCCTTCAACCAGCAATTGTCATAGTTTGAACACATTCTGTTTCTGGTGCGACATGGCTCTTCATCAATCGGCCGCATCCTGTTTCATGCACTGGAGCGTACAACGCGTCACCAACAATCTGTTTTCAGTGTCAGCCACCAGTGATGGGCATGATTACACCCACGTGGGCAACTATCGGTCGGTTGAAGACGCCAATCGCGCTGGACGACGTTTTGTGACATCGATGGCACATCAAAAAGCCCATAACGTCCACAGCAGCAACGAAGTCAATCCTGTTCAACAACATCAACTGACCAGTGGCACCCTGCGTGGCTAATCAAGGGACAGACGTCAACAAGCCTTATGACTTCTGGTGACCAATGCATTTCAATCCATCCCTATTTTCGAGTTCCACCCGAACGCGATGATGCAGTAATGAAGCTCTGTGAGCAGTTCGTCGATCGTTCAAGCCGGGAACCGTTATGCCTTTATTACGGGTTTACCAAATCAGAACAGACACTCCACTGCCGGGAAGGGTACCGCGGTGCAGCTGGCGTCATTGCACACCTGGACAATGTGGGCGATTTACTGCAGGAAATCATGGAACTGTGCGAGCTCTTCAAACTTGAAGTGCATGGCGAATCAGACGAGCTGGAGAAACTTAAACCAGTGTTAAAGGATTTTTCTGTTGAATATTTTGAATTTAAAACGGGTTTCAGAAATTAGGATTTAAAAAGATTAACCATTGAATACCGTATAGTTCATTATTTAACTGGATTGATCAGGACCATGATGGCAAATCCATGAAACAACATGGTCCTGATTATCCATTTTCCGGAGGTCGATCAGGGATTGCAAGATCGCGCTCTTGGCTGACCCGATGCTGAAGATCACTGAAACGCTCATCCTTTCCAGGAATGGAAAACCAACGGCGTCTCCCTCCGACGACAATAAAATCCTTGGGATCAGTATTCTCTTTTCTGTCCATCGGACCCCCTTTTCCCAGATACCCCGGGATCAGACTTTTAACTATCAGAACCTAACGAGAACTGGATATGAATGAGGCCTAATCACAGCTTTTTCATCTGAGTTTAAGCTTTCAGTCAAACTTGAGTCACAAGCAATGAAAATCCGCAGAACAGTGATGAGCCCCCCCGACAACTGAAAGTCTGAAACGATGGCTCTGTTCAGGAGCCTGATCAGACCCCGTTGCGGTCACGATGAGTCATCAGCGGATGATTGCGGCCTGCAACTCAACCTTTGTTTTCAGACACTAGTGGCGACATGCCACATCCACAAACTGAAAAAATTTCAGAGGAATTCAGCGATGAAAAAATGACACGCTGATCCATACACCTGCTCATGAGCTCAGTCGAAACCATGAGTTCGGCCAACCTCTCAAGTTGCAAGACGGCAATGAAATCTTGGCAGACACAGCAAGCGTCGATGGCCTGCTGCTCAGACAGCAACCCCAGACACTCATTGCTTAAAAATCACCTGCCGATGGTGATCGATGAACCTTCCAATTCTCACAATTACCTGACCAGCGCGTTTAGACTTTTCTCTGGATTAATTTCCCCATGGTCGAGCTCTACCTGAACGCTAAATTGCATAACCGAATCAGCGAAGATGCTTACCGATCAGTGCTGACGCTGAAAAATCTCGATGATCAGGATTTGAAGCTGCGCAGTGATCTACTCAGACAGGTTGACAACGGATCGATCAGGCTGACCTGAACTGTTGTCTCAAGAATCATGTCTCCATTAATAATCAACACAACAAACGCTTCAATCATTACTGCATGATTGAAGCGTTTGTTGTGTTGCAAACTGAATGTTGTTCAGAATGAAAGATCAGCTGATCAACATCCAGAGCAGCGAGAGAACCAAGACACCCACACCAACCCCAAGGGAAGCAAGCAGCAGCAAACTGCCTCCTGCAAACCAGACGAAACGTCGAAATGTCTGTGGGAACAGGAGATGCAGAGAAATCCCAGCAGCCACAGGCCAAAGGGGTGGCAATACTACGCAGATCACGGTGAACAGCGCCAGCTTTTGACGACGTTGAGAGTTCTGCTCCTGATCCTTGCGAATCAACCGTTTCTCGTGGTCGATTTGCCTGAGTTCGTCATCACTGAGCCAACGCCCCATTTCCTGGGCCGTGGACAGTTCCCGCTCCAACTGTTGTGACGCCATCGAATTAGCCATACAACAATCCTATTCAGCGATGGTTTCGTGCGTCGCTTTTCAGCCAGGACCTTTCCAATGAGGCTCGCATCTGGTCAGGGTTGAGCGATTCAAGACGCTGACGCTCCTTCGCTTTGGAGCGAAATGGGCCTGTGAGTCGCCAGAAGCGCACTGCTGAAGCAACAGCCACAACGGCCCAGGCCAGGAGAATCCAGCGCGGATCATGCAGATTCATCGAGACCTCTTGGCATGACTGAAAGCGGTTGAGACAACTTGGCTCGTGACCTGACCATTGTCTTGTTCATGTCTTGAGGAAAGCCGGTGCCTGGAAACAATGAACTGATCCCAGACAACAAGCTAGATACAACGGTGAAGCTCACTGACTCCAGGCCAATACCCGAAAGAATGCCTCCCTTCTAGGAAAGAGGAGGGCGGCATGGAGGGCATGGAGAACGTCAGTCACCAACTACTTCAATACAACTGTACTGAAAGGCAGTATGGCGGATCGCTCAGAACTTGATGCTTTGCTGAACGCAGCGGAACTTGAAGCGGGACCAAGCACGCCTGCAGCATCAAAACAATTAATGCAGAAAAGCGAAACGGAGCACATCCAACACTGAATACAGACTTCAAACTCCCACCTGAAATCATTCAGCGGATCAATGCATGCATGCTAAAGGCATTGGGTTTGAACAATCACCAGGTGGATGGGTGAAGTATTCATGTTGTTTGCTGATCTGAAGGCAAAGTACGGCAGCTCAAAAACAATGTCAGAGCGAGACCGGAGCATGCGACGAGGAAGCCAATTCTGAATAAGTCGAGATAGGTTTGACCGTATTGAAGTAACGCTGACATCCCATTGCTGCCGACCGTGAGGCCCAGCGCAAATGCAAAAGTCATATTGCCCCAGACTTTTGGGTGCTTAGCATGACCAACAGCTTCCATTGTCCGTTGAGAGGTCATTGCCACCAGGCCCATGAGGAACACCCCTGCCAGTCCTGCGGCAAGAGCCAACACCCAGACTTTTGAAGTCAACAGTACCAACAACAAACTGATGACACCGGACACATAGATAAGAACGAGTGTGAATCGACTGCCTGTAAGCCCAGCAAGCAAACCACTGCAACCAGCTCCCAGCGCAGTGCCAAGACCGAGAATACTGAAAACCTGACTTGCCTCAGAAACTCGCAAACCAATATCGCGATGGAGATAGTCAGTTAAAAAGAGCGTGGGGGGCTGGACAGCCACAGCACCCAGACCGTAGGCAAGTATCAGGCCAAGCAGAACCTTTCTCTGGCCACGATTATGGTGATTTAGCACTTCAGATCGCACAAGAGGCTTGCCCGAAGCATGAGAAGACAAAGGCCACACCAGGACACAGGCAACGGCTGTGACTGCTGACTCATAAAACCATGAAACCTGCACATCAAACTCGAGAAAGAATGGCAGAGTCAATGAAATCAATACAATAAACAGTCCATTACCAGCGAAAGAAAGACCACTGCATAATTTTTTCCAACGATCACCAATTTGAGAATTCAGCACTGATGGAGTAAGAACAAGCAACGGTGCGGCAGACAAACCTGCAACAAAACGCGCTACCACCAACCAGCGAAAACCAAAATCAAAAGCAGACATCAGTCCACCAACCAAAGCAATCACCAATGACAAACGAATCACAAAACGGATCGAAAGATATCGAGGCAAAGCAATGGCAAGAAGGCAACTAGCGAGATAGCCCATGCAATTAGAGCCGCCCAGAAATCCAGCCTCAGGAACACTGACCCAACCATCACGAATCAATGCAGGAATCAGAGGTGTATAGGCATATCGCGATGTACCAAGTGCAATGCCAATTGCACAGACTCCGGCAAGCGTAGCCCTGAAAGGATGTAGGGGCGGATCAGGGAGAACCTCAGAGGACATGTCTGACTCACTATTACTTCTTTATTAGCGAGGTTTGGCCCTCAGCTCAATCAAAAAACTCGTCCGGTGAGTTGATGTTAAGGGCTCCTGCTCCAACTTTCCATCAAAGGAGCTGGCTCATCAACCAGTCATCAGTCTTCGCAAGGCCAATCTGCTGTGAAGCACAAACTGTGAAGCACTATCTTGCCGCGACCTGCCCTGAGGTCAGAAAAGGAATCTTGACCTGCGCAGGACTGCTGAAGCTGGGTGTGTGCTCAGAAACAATCATTGGAAGAAATCAATAATCAAACCTTGTTATCGCGACGTATACATCCAGCAAAGGATGACGAAGGTGCATGAAACAGAGCCTCCAGATGATTCCAGGTAAGTATCCCGACAGCCCTGCAAAAGCCTTGGTGCTGGCAAAAGCACACATCGCTGAACATGGTCATGGAGTGCTGACCGTGAATCAGAAGCAAAAGACTCTTTCTTCTATCGACACAATGAAATGCTGATAAACAACACGGATTTAGCAGAAAATGCACCAGGAAAAGATTTTGTCAGAAACATGATTGCCGCTGTCAACGACTGCGACTTTTCAAAAGAAGCCATGAATTTTACCATTGCCGAAGGTGGCAATTATTTCCATAAAATTAAAGAATGAGCCGCTTAATCGTTGATCGGCGAGTTAATGTTTTAGAGTTTATCGTCTGCAGCTTGAAAAAAGACCAGGTGCATAGCAACCACCTGGTCTTTATTGGTCCGTGTAAGCAGTTGGATTACTCGCTGAGGAGACCCAACTTCATATTCACAGCAGTCTGAAAATGCTCCCGGAATTTTCGCTTACAAGTGGTCGCACTGTTGCCGACCCAGCACCGATCAACAGGCAAGCAGCTTTTGATCAGAAGCCAGTCCGGCCATCACTTTTGCCTCATCGATACAGAACTGCTTCGCCAGGAAATCCCTGAGAAGCTGCTCGAAAGGAACCATACAGTGATCAGCCATTTCAAAAAAAGCGACAATGCTCTGAATCAACCCAGTGTTGATGAACAGATAGCTGAGATCCTGATCATCAATCTCACGAGGTTTATTTCCTTTCAGCATCAACTCAACAGTTTCAGGGCTACTCACGTTCATGGCAAAGGGCGCATGGTTGAGGTCAAATATCAGTCGCTCCCCTGGACAGACCACGGTCGTGTGCAGCTCAGATTTGAGCACCATCCATTGAAGTTCAGGAATCAAACCACGAGCGAGCAGGAGATTGGGAAATGCCATGCAATAACTGGCTCCCGCACAGACGTTAGACAGAAACAATGGTGACATCCTTTCTCTTGGAATCCGACATCGCCAGTCAGATCGCTCCGCATCCACCGGCAGATAATGCTGGTGACCATCGCGAAGATTCAATGTCCAATGAGGGTATCTGGAAAAATCACTGGATTCGAGGCATTTCCACCTTTCCAGAGAGTCATAAGCCAATGCCGCATCGTCGAAAGCCTGCTGAATATCGTGACGCTTAAGAAGACTGTCTAACCTGTTTTCATACAACAACGGGGCAACCACCTGCCATTTCAGAATGTCACTCTCAAGATGTTCAAGCTCAGGATGAAAATGATAATCAAGAATCTACAATACTGTCCTGATTCTCATCACAGCATAATCAAGCGTTTCGAATTCGCCCCCCAATATTCCACAAGTGCTCTATCGATTAACGACAGAAAGTGACTGTCAAGCAGAGTTCCCGCAGACACCTTTCGTTAACAACTATCTGAAAAGGTATGTCAAAAATAACCGACAACGAAGCGAGCAAACAGCGAAACCTGGATCGGGCGACACTGAACCAGGATCAATTGAATTTTGAAATCAGGTTGATATTCCAAAGAATTGCTAACTGAACCTTCAAGTCAGTTACAACTGCGAGCAAATTCTTGCAAAGCATTTAAAGTTTATTGCATAGCAGACCCGCATCAGCACTGTGCACGAATTTCTTCTGATCGCTCAACTCCTGGCTGACAATGACGGTTCTTTTACAGGCTGGGTGGATAGTCGCAATCCCGAAGAGCTTTGCAGAATTTATGTCACCGGAATGATTGATGACACTCTGCTTCCCGGTGGGAGAGCTCAAGACCCATGCGAAGGAGTCGTCAATCCCTTGAAGTATATGGCAAAATAAATTTGAAGTTGAAATAATCAATCAATCCTGCGACAACACACAATCATTGCGGCTTGGTTTCAACCACCGGAAATTATTTTCCGATTACGATTCAGGCTCCTGGAATGCCATAACAGCATCTCTGATGTCGTACCAAAAAACTTCAAAAAACTGGTAACGACCCGTTTTGTCGCTGCAGGCATCGTTACAGGTGCAACCCTGATTCTCTCCCCCGCCGCAGAAGCCCATCATCATTACAACAGACACGAATTTCGAAGAACTCACCATGATTACCGGCATGGAGGCCGATACCTGCCTCGTTGCCGACGGAGTTAAAGACGTAACTGGCGAAAAGTTCGCAGGGGTTATGAACGCAATTTATTTGGTTACACCTATGGCCTCCCAGGCTATGGATACGGTTACCGATACCGCACAAGGCCTGGAATCGATATTCAGATCAGGCTTTAAAAACGCTGAGGCATCCCTCGTTGCTCTCATGGTACTACTGTTTCAGAAAGAATGAATGATGAAATTGACTGAACACAGGTCTGTTTGTCTTCACGGTCAGAGAAATACCACAGGCGAGAGCCACTGATTGCTTGAGAGACAAAAGGCAACACAGTGCGGTGCGATGGCAAATATGGAAGGAATACAATCATGACTCCTGCAAATTCAAATGAGTCAATCAATAGCAGATCATCACTAGATTCTCAATGAGAATGAAAGGCTGTAAACTTTTTCTGACACGACTCACCTGTTTTTAACCTTGAGATGAAAACACTCTCGTTGTTCATGGCACTCATGATTGGTTCACTGGCTGCATGCGACAACAATTACCAGTCAGTTCTGCAGGCAGAGAAAGCATGTGAAGAGTGGGCAAGCAAAGGCACTGAATTCATCCTTGAACCAAGCGGATATCTTGAGAGCATTGAATACAAAGGTGCAGCAACCAATCGATTCTGCGAAAAGAAAGAGATTCAATACATTGGCTATGTATTTGATCTGCCAGAGAACGAAAAACCTATTTTTGCCGATGAGTTGATGCAGTTGAGAGGAGATGCCAAGCCAGCTGAAAAATTCAGGTGGTGAATCAATCAATCAAACAGGCTACAGCAGATGCTTCTAAAGCATGCTGACTTACAGATGATCAAGACATCGCGTTGATCAACTCGAGCCAAGGATTTCCTGAACTTGAGCGAAACAGGACAGAGCTGTTCTTTTTTGCTCACAAACCTGATCGAGTTGGTTGACACTGATCTGATCAGTAAAACTTGCAACAGATGCGAGCCGCTGAACAGACTGATATCAACTGTCAAAAATTTGAACATTGGTACACAGCACTGGCAATCGAGCGCAGGTTCGCAACCATCAACACATCAAAATTATGTCTATGCCTTACAAGCATCAGAACAGCGAAAACGATTCCATAGTGATCGGAGACAAGCGCCGATGGTTCGATACGTCACTTGGGAACAACGATTCCAGCATCGGGCAGCACAGCGGATCGAATCCAGCCTTGACAGCCAAATAGAACAGGCTGACTTGAACGATCGCCATCCCGGAAACACATCGTCTGATTCAGTGATACAGCTGATCTGTGGCCAGTCATCTGGACTATTCATGAGCCATGTTGGATGGTCAATCACTAGTCACCCTGGTTCCATAACGAAAAGCCATTGTGATCTCAGCGTTATCTACAACGCAAAGGAATCTGATTCTTCGTTATCCGGTGGTCCCACCAGGAGCACATCGCAATCGCGCTGATTCACCTGAATGACCAGGATTCGTCTGGGTAATTCGTCATAGCCTTTCCTGGCCGTGGCGACTGCCTCAACCAGATCGTCCATCGTTGTGAAAGCTCCTCCCTGCAGATCCGATTGAGCTTCCTTCCATAACTGCGCAAATTCCTCACCGGCCTGCATCAGCATCCTGTGCATGGCAATCTCTGCTCCACTCTTTTTCGCAAGAGCGATGAACTGTTTCACCAGCGGGTTCGACATCGCTGCAGAGGCCTTGAGAAAAGTCGGGAGTCCTGAAAGGGTTGTCTCCATGACTTCGTTCTGCTGATCGATCACCACGCACTCAGCGCTGAGATCAAACGCTGTTCTTTCGCTCAGTCGCATCCAGTGCGGCTCGATGTCACTCCAGTTGCGCTTCATGGTTTGATTCTGGCTGTTGTGGCAGCGGAAAACCATTCAGGCATTGCTGTGGATCACTCACCGGGAGTCAAACTTCAGGCCTCAGTCGTGAAAACGAAACAGGCATCCACAGACAGGAGCTGAAAGCCAACCCGAGAAAGAAGCACACCTGTCGCTGCACCTGTAAGGAGCTCCGCGCGGAACGACTAAGGTGCCATCCCTCGGGGAGGGGACGTTGACGCGTCAGGTGGACAATCGGGTGGTCGTGATCTGCCGTTCAGACGAAAGCTCGTGGCGACCGAACGGCATCCAGGGGGCTCCCATCGAGTCGTATTCGATCGGAGTTGATCCAATCACCAGGAAGATTCGCAGTGAACGCATCCCTGGAAGCTGCCTGCAGAGCTTCAGCCATAGCGCAGACGGCACGCTGATCGAGTTGTCCAGTGAAGGAACAGGAGTGATCGCGATTGAGACGATCGATCTGCCGCAAAGCACCTTGGCGGTGGTGCGTCTGGTTTCCAATCATCAGGGAGACGACATCCACCTTGTGGAAGGCGTGAAAGCCGAGGATGTATCGGCTTACAACTGGAGCCTGGAAGCCAAGGAGCGATTTCAGTTCTTCAGGAACCCCTCTCCACCGACGCGATGGGAGGGAAACCTCAGTGACTGGCGACGCAGCGATCTTTACAGATCTCATCAGCGGAATTTCGACCAACGACTGAACAAGGAGTTCGCATCAGCCGTGAATGCCCTCTCGATTCACATCACTCCCGGTGATCAGAGAATTTTTGATTCCTTCATCGCCCAAGCCTGTGAGAGCAACACAGGCCTGTTCTGGGACATCCGAAAAGCTGCGGCCACCTATGCACTGCAGGGAAGTTTCAGCAAGAACGACCTCAACCGAATGGTTTATCTGGCTCAGGAGGGCATCGCTCCCCAGGAGCTGTCGTTTGAATGCACAGCACAACAGTGCATCAAAGCTCTCTTCGATCACTGCAAACAGTCAGCGGAAGCTCTGAGCGATGAACAGATCTGGGAGGCGCAGACTCGCTGCGATCTGCTCACACTTGATCAGCTGATGCCCATCGTGCAGAACAAGTCGAAATACAAACCGTTCCTGTATCGATGGCTGTGGCGACTTGACGGCAAACCGGATCCCAGTCTGATCGAAAATCCTGACCTCTACGAGATCTACCGAGAGGACTTGATCATGGATCGCGACAAGATCATGGCCGCATTCGGAATTAATGGCGCTCTGGAAGTCGACTACCGCGATCAGGTGATCAACGCGTTGCTTCGTGATGACGGCTGGAACCTGGTGGAGACTGATCGTTTCGAAGAGGAAGAACAACGACGGAGAGCCTGCGATTTGTAGCCCTGCAAGGTCAATATCCCTAGCTTGAATTGCAAGATTCTCCACATCAGACAATCCCACCATGGAACGTATTGACGGACGAGTGCTGATTGGTGTGATCGGAGTGTTTCTGCTTGCGGCCGCAGTTTATGAATACTCACTCGTGCAGGGACTGGCACCGACGCCGTGAAGCCGACAGGTTCATGGCTCAAGGCTGCAGGCATAACTCACGATCCCACCCTTGCGCTGACGGAAATCAGGGTGCTCGGCATCCTCGACCTGCCACCACCAGCGACCATCGGTGTAACTGGGAGCCCCGGAGTTGTTGGTTCTCGGTAATTGCAGTGTGACTCCACGCCAGCTGATCAGAATCACATCCCCAGGCACGGTGCCTTCAGCGCTGTTGGGGATGGGCTGATCCATGGGACCGAAGGCCTCCCGACCCAACTGAATCGGCTCCGCTGTCAGCCGGTCACCATCACAGATCCAGGCCGCTGACACCGGCAGATCAAATCTGAACACGATGAACACAACAAGCAGAAGCTGGAGCAGTCGGCAACCTGGAAACTTGAGCGATCGCCGAGGTTGATCCACAACAGAGTCTGGAAAACGACAGAGTGGCACTGTCGCACCCTTGTGCAGCTCCACTCCAATGCTTCCTCCTTTCATTCCCTTCTGCCCGATCAGCGCCGCAAAGATCGCAGGACTCAAGGCCACCGTGACGCTTTTGTTGATTCTGTTGATCAAATCCAAGCTGCTGCGAGTGAAGATGTCATTGCTCGGCTCCGTGCTCGGACTGATCATGCTCACAGGATTTCTGCTGAGCACCGGGCTGCTCACTCTGGTGGCAGGAGGTGCTGTGGCCTATGCGGCGAATCAGAACAAGGCATGAGCTCACAGTCATCGAAAGCCATGACCCTTCCCGACCGTAATCAGGTTCTGGCCGCGTCAGCAGGCTGGGTGGCCGTGCTGCTGAATGTGGTGCCGGGTCTTGGGGCGGGTTATCTCTACCAGCGCCGCTGGAAGGCGTACTGGATCACATCAGCTCTTGCAACAGCCTGGTTCACGGCAGGAGCGGTTCTGGGTCAGAACCCCACAACAGAGCTGGAACGTCAGGACCAGCTGGTGGGTCTGATCGGACTCCTGTTGCTGGCCGCAGTCACCTCAGCCGAAGCGGGGCTGGCGGTGAAACGGGTGCGTCATGCCCCCTGAGGGAATCCCTCTCGCAGAAGAGATCCTTGACTTCTGGTTCGAAGACTGCAAACCCTGGCAATGGTTTCATCGCAACGAGAAGTTCGATCAATCCGTCAGTGAACGCTTCGGCGCACTGGCGGCTACAGCTCAGGAGAATGGTCTGATCCACTGGGAAGTCAATCAGACCTCCGCTTTGGCGCTTGTTCTGCTGCTCGATCAGTTCTCCAGGCAGGTCTGGCGTGACAAGGGTCGCGCCTATCGGGGCGACCCCATGGCTCAGCGACTGAGCCAGCTGGCACTCGATCAACACTGGCTACAGAGGGATCCGCACAAAGCCCATCGACAGTTCTGGCTGATGCCGCTGTTGCACGCAGAGCACTTGGAAACGGTGAGCAGGGCAATCCCTCTTCTTGAGAAATGGGTTGACGTTGAAACCGCTGATGTGGCGCGCCGAAACCGCGACATGCTCATCAAACATGGGCGTTATCCATGGAGAGATGGAGCTCTGGGCCGATGATCAGTGGCTGAATCTGGGTTCTGCTGTGAGCTCTGTGGACGATTCGGATCCGTTCATTTCCGAGTGCGCAGTGAAGCGACAACACAGTGGACTCTTGTCTGCGCCGATTGCTGGACAGGGGTCGCTGCACAGCCGGGCTACCGATACGGAGGAACGCGCAAGGCGAATCGACGAAACAGAAAGCGATGAAGTCACAGTTCA
This sequence comes from Synechococcus sp. MIT S9509, assembly GCF_047303035.1. Classification (NCBI taxonomy): domain Bacteria; kingdom Bacillati; phylum Cyanobacteriota; class Cyanophyceae; order Synechococcales; family Synechococcaceae; genus Synechococcus; species Synechococcus sp. MIT S9509. Next base: position 1,113,137 of record NZ_CP138940.1, read on the forward strand.
GAACCCTTGTCTTCGAACAGAATCTGTGCAGACTTGCATCACCTCACTGAGCTGGCATCATCTGCGGAGTTCGAGATGGGTCAGAGGTTGGAGCAATCCAACCTCTTTTTGTTGTGGGCTGATCTATCGGTTCCAATCAATAACGGCTGCAACAGCGGTGGAGAGACCTTGAAAGTCGAACAATCCCAATCACCAAAACTCATTGATCGATGGTGAAGACAATCAGCTCACAACAGAAGATCGTGCAGACCTTCTCATCAACTCAATTCAAGACATGGGAAGCATGGGCAAACGGACCACAAAGCCGACGAAAAACCACTGATCAACTTAAGTATGGGTCAGCTGTCTGACTGGAAATCCACGGGAAGAGTGTTGGAGCAGTCATAGTCGAAGTCCGATTTGCCTCGAGCTTTCGGGCGTTTGCCAATCCGGCGGTTAGGGATACCCGGCGGGTTGGTCAGCGTTGTTAAGCAACCGTTGCAGAAACGTGTTCGTGCAACAGACCAGGCGGAATACTGCAAACCGGATCTAGCACAGCCACTGATCTGAACAAGAGAAACGACACTCACACGAATCAAAGTGATCTCGATGACGATCAGTGCTACAAACTCATGGAAACCTTTCATCCAAGCCCGGCACGACAATCAGATTAAATTCAACCAAGGACTGAATGGTTGAACACAGAGCAAACAATCCTCGACCCTATGGACCATCTGGATTGAACATGAAGAACTCAATAAGAGGCTGGGATAGCAGGCCCAGGTCCAGGCATAAAGCGAAAATCAAAACTGATCCGACTGGTGCTCGTGCTGTTTAATTTCGATCCATGCTCAAGATTGACACCATCAAAAACCAGAGCCTGTCCGGGGTGCATGGTCAACGGCTTAAAATCTTTTGCACCAATTTGATTTTCAACCCAAAGACTATTATCACCTGAAACCATTGTGAGGGGGACCCACACATTCAGCCTTCCATCTTCGACTCCAAAATCACGATCCTTATGAAATACGCTGCTACCCCTGCCGCAGTAATGAAAACGAAAAGAAGGCGGGCATTGGTATGAATCGATGGTCCCAATTTTTCCTACAATAATATCAGATATAAACAAGCGATAATTCTCAACAATATCTTCGAAAGAGCTTGTCAGCTGGTTTAATGTTGGACTTCGATTGAGCCTCCTCACGTTATCTGACGAATGCACGTTTTCCAGGCTTGAGACCCCAAGCACCTCACAGGCCCATTCCTGAAATCGGTATTTGCCTGGATCGTAATCAAGAATTCGCCACTCCATCAACACATTAAAAATGTATTTTTAATACTACCACCTGTTCCCTTTGGAGCTCCAATAATATTTTTAAAGACTACATCTACAAACAAAACCAAGCATCAGGCCTTTGGTTGGCATAGTTGTCGACATACGCAAGAAATGAGATGTTCAGAGGTTTGAGCCTCTGATGCATCAGCTGAATCGAGATCTGCAAATCTCCCCAGGGAAGAAAAAGGTTCTAAGTACTACAAAACCTCTATAAAATTTGCTTGGTCAGAGCAACATTCAAAGGAGAAAGAGAGTCACACTTGAATCCAAGGAAGTGATCCGGAACAAAGACTGGCGTTTCAGATGAGGGGGGACAGCTGCGCCAGGATGGACGATGTGCCGAATCAACCATCCCGTCATGTTTTATCCGATAAGAAAGTTGTGTCGGAGGAATCACAGTATTGGGTGTCACAGTATCCAGAGAAGTCCGACACACAGGCCTACAAAGTCAGCACATTTTCACTGACCATCGACAGGTAATGCCAATCAATGAAGCACAGGCATCAAGCTCAGACTGACGAAAGCTCTAAGAAGAGCTGTCGGTCGGTCAGCATGCTGGCTTTTTGCCACTCACTCAAATGAACAGGCGAATCGCTTCAACAACAACGATCAGCTGCAAAGCGCGGTAAACCCACTGGTTGGCATGGTCACTCATCGCCAGCTGGGCACCGGCAAGCGAGCCACCAATGCTGCCAAAAACCATGGGGACTCCCACTTGCCACTCCACTTTTCCACTTCTTGCGAAGATCAGAAACGTGGCAAGGCTGAACAAAAAGATCAAACCTGTTTTGATCGGTACAGCTTGCCTTAAGCTGACTCCTCCAACTAAAACTAAACTAAGTAACAGAAAAACAGCAGAATCAACGACAATCAAACCAGCCCAGAAACCGCAGAACGAAGTCAATAACCACAGCTTCATCGACGATTGAGGATCAGCTTTCATGGAATCGTCGGTGTATTCCTTCATCAAACGCTGCGGTCGAATGAATAGAAACAGCAATGCGAAAAATACAGCGATGCGCACGAACAGCAAACTCGTCTGAGTCGTCATCAACGTGGCAATCTCGGCTCCGAACAAGCTGAAAGGAATAAACAGAATTGACAGTTGGAAAACCGATTTCCAGGGAATGAGTTGTTCACGCTCAAAAGACCACAAAGCAGTCGTGCTTCCCAAAAGAATTGGTAATCGGATCGTTGCATTGGCAATATCCGCGGGCATACCGATTGAAAGCAGGGCTGGGAGTATCAGGGTGGAACCACCAGATGCAACAGCATTGAAGAAGCCACAGACAGCGCCAAGAACAAGACCAAGCCCGATCAATGTCCAATCCAGAGTCATCACTTGATCAGCCACGGGGAACACAACTGCAGTCAACAACCAGACCAAGGAAAAACCAAGTATCAAAACACGATCGCAGACAGATCATGATTCAGCTGCTTTCGAGAACGGACTGAACAGTGCTGCAGTGGAGGGGGTTGAGTTGCACCAGCTGAAGCTCCAGCAGATGAACGATGACGGCGCCGGTGCGGTGAATTGGTGGAAGCTGTAAGAACAGGGGTTGCTTGAACCAAGCCGTGAGGATTTTCACCTCGAATTCACCAGGGATTCAAAGATTTCTCAGGCCGTTTGAGCGATAGTGAAAATAGAAATGGCAACAGCATGCAATCGATCACTGCCAGAGTCAATATCGATGAAAACACCATGATGAAAGCATTAACTGCCATGGCAATACTGTCAGGAATTATGGCAATTACAGGTTGCGATGGCAGAACACAAGCAACTTATGAGCGGGAAAAGTCGACCTCGCAGATTATCTCTGATGGAAAGATGCGGGATACAGAGCAAGATGAAATGCAGAAAGCATGTTACGGCCATCCCTTCGTGGAAAGGGGAGCATCACATCAACTTCTCTGCAACGAGTATTTCCGATAAGTCAGCACCAAGGTCATAATCTGATCGTCCAACGACAAGGCAGAGTAAAACAGAATCATTCAGTCTCCTTGTATCCAAATCAAACCCGACCAGGAAATAATTTTTTGACTCGTTGATGTAGCTCAGCCCTGTCTAGTTTTCCCACTGCATTTCTTGGCAAGACATCCACAACAATCCATTCATCTGGCACTTTAAAATCGGCAATGTGAGACGTTGTCCATTGCTTTAACGAATCAAGATCAATCGTTTTTCCTTCTTCACATTCCACAAAAGCAACAACCTGCTGGCCATGTAGTCCTGGTGGTGTTCCAACAACAGCTGTTTCAGAGATCAGAGGATGATTATCCAGAACACTTTCAACTTCTCCGGGAGCAATATTTGCCCCCCTTTTGACGATGATTTCCTTGAACCTGCCAACAAACCAGATATAGCCATCCTCATCGATTCGACCCTGGTCGCCTGAATGCAACCATCCGTTTCTGATGGTTTCCTGAGTATGTTCTGGATCCTCCCAATAGCCGATCGTCATGCTTGATGAGCGAATACACAGCTCGCCAACTTGACCGGCTGGTAATTCGCTGCCTTCAGAATCTCTGATACTCACTTCAACTCCCAACCTCGGCCTGCCTGCAGATCCCTGCTTCACCTGCTCACCGGGATGCCGGAATGCATACCCTTCGCATTCGGTCATTCCTATGACTTGATTCAGCGGCTGATCAGAGACCTGTTTCCAGGCACTGTAAAGATGAGGAGTCACATAATCTCCGACGCATTCCATTGATCTGAAGCCGCTGAAATCAATACTTTCGGAAGCTGTATCCATGAGAATGTCATGAAGGAGAGATGGCAGGATGACAGATCGAGTTGGGATGTACTTGTTACAGGAATCCAGCCAATCAGAGGAACTGAATCGCTCTAAAAGAACTGCTGTGCCGCCAACAATAATGGCTGGTATCAGAGAACCCAAACTTGCAGAGACATGCACCAGTTGAGTGGACAGAATCCATATATCATCATCTTTTAAATTCATCGTCGCTGCCCGACTCTCACCAGTGTCTATGATTGACTGCGCCGTGTGAATGACACCTTTTGGCTTTGATGTTGAACCGGAAGTAAAGAATATTGCTGCTGGCTCGCCACCTTTCGGCGGATCAGCATTGAAAGCAATTTCATTTGTTTCAAATACCCTCTCCCTCCACGGTGAGCCCACTTCTTCGATTGCATTATCGAATGTATAACAATACTCAGTGCATTCTGGACACTTGAACCGGCCAGCAAGACCTGCCGCAATCTGATCTTGAATAATAGCCAAGCGAACATTGCAGCGCTTGAGAGCATATTCAACCTCAGGCGCTTTATAGAGATGATTCAGAGGAACTGCAATGCAACCTATTCTCCATACGGCAAAAAACAATGCAGCCAGATCTTGGTTGTTGCAAGACATCAAAGCAACGCGATCACCTTTGGAAAGCTGATGAGCTTTCAGACAAGCCGCGTGCCGGTCGATCAATTGGTCAAAATTTTCATAACTGATTGCCTCAGCATTAACAACAAGAGCAGTCTTGTCAGCGTGTATCTCTAAAGCATGTTTTGCAATGGACCTGAAATCAAGCATGTGAAAGCAAGGGCTGATGAGAGGAGGCGTAGTTCAAGCTTAAATCCTGCAATCTATTATTTCCACTTTTCAGAAAGCATTTTGAACTATTTTTTGTAAATCCATAGTCATTGCACGTATGACTTCATCAGCATCCTTGCTTAATGATCTAAGATTATCCTTGAAGTCCGTACTTGGATTCCAATAAGCAATATAAGTAATTTGATTTTCTCTTCATACGGCAACTGTCAAAGGAACAAACAGGCTGCCAACAGGATTAGCTTTGATAATTGGAGCTTCAAAGGAGGGCAAACCGACGAGCAGAGCAGTATTTTCAGGAATTTCCAAACCTTGCGATTTAGCGATGGATTGATGATCAATCACACCCTTAACAATAAAATTATTTTTTTGAAATCTCTTTTCAAAGCTCCTACTACTTCTTCGACGCTTTTGGGAGTCTTGCGTGAGACCACGTAGTTCTTCAATGGTCCATCCAGGCTGGACAAAGCAGGACTGAGCGGCGCTGCTTCAGCTGGATAGAGGTTTGATGTGGCAACCGGCAAAAAAAAATCCTGTGACTGTAGCGGTAGCCATGGCAGCAAAAACATTCATTGGAGATTGTTTGACATGAGCTTTTCCCATCGTGGCTACGTGCTTAATTTTTGACAATTTTTCGTTAATCAGTTCTGTCTTCTCACTAATGCACAAATGGACTTTGCAGTCCTGTTCGTTCCTCACCCCTCTCCGATCTTCGATGCATGCTGATCAACAGCGACGTATCCCGGCCTGGTCTGCAGCCACAGTGAGGAATCAAGCAGGTGAATCGTTTGCAGTGAAGACAGAGACCGGTCAGCTGCCATCAACCCGGAGACACACCGCGTTCCACCAGCCGGAAGCAACACAGACCTCTGCGGTTGAACGCGGCGATTCACTGACGACAGCAGAATGAGCTGGATCGATGTTTCTTATGCGCCTTCTTGCATCGCTGCTCGCCTTGTGCATCACCCTGCTGTTTCCGTCCAGGGTCAATGCAGGCTCACTGGAGATTGACATTCATTCCATCTCCAAAGACGGAATCGGTGAATCGATTGGCACTGTTCTGGCAAGCGACAGCGGAAACGGACTGGTGATCACACCATCCCTCACCGGTCTGAGCGAGGGTGAGCACGGCTTCCATCTGCATGCCGGCACGTCCTGCCAGGCTGACCTGAATGATGACAATGTCAGTGTTGCCGGCCTCGCCGCAAAGGGTCACTGGGATCCCGACAACACCAACACCCACAGCGGACCGTTCGGAGACGGCCATCGTGGTGATCTAAGCCGTCTGATCGTGAACGCCGATGGCAGCACCACCACTGAGGTTGTTGCTCCGCGTCTGCGCACTGCTGATTTGCTCGGACGCGCGCTGATCGTGCATTCAGGAGGAGACACCTACAGCGACATCCCCCCCCTTGGAGGTGGAGGAGCGCGCATCGCCTGCGGGGTTGCAGGATGAGCGGGCGGCGTTGGCTCAGAAACTGCTCTGACTCTGACCGGCGAAACGTCCTTGATAGTTCTCTTCACCATCAAGGGTCTGGAAGATGAACTGACAAATCGCCGTACCAGGATGAACAGCCAGTGGAGCAGGACCGAAATTACTCATTTCAAGCACCTGCTGGCTGTCGATGCCCGGCCCCATGAAGGGAGCGCTGATATGCACCATCAAACCAAGGCGTGCGAAACGACTTCGTCCCTCAAGCCATCCACAAAGACCCGGACCGAGCCTCAAACGCTCTTCGGTAATTCCGAGGATGGTTTCGCCGGGCATGATCAGGATGTGCTCGCCCTCCGCAACATCGACCTTGTCGGTGAACGAGCGATAGTCGATGGTTTCATTCACATCGACTATTTCGTGAACCTTGCGAAACACACGAAAACTGCTGGCAAGGGTGAGATCCACTGAAGCAGGACCCACGTGCTCCGGAATGAACGGAGTGATGGTGATCAACCCATGGTCGATTGCACGCAGAATGGCGCGACGCCCGAGAACGGCCATGAACAAGTTGACTGGCCATTCAGGTTATGGACAACTGTGGCTTGAAGCCAGTGGTCCAGACAGAACGCGCATCAGCCGAAAGTCCGACCGTTCCAACCAAGAGCACTGGCGGGAACATCATCAAAGGTGATATAGATCCTGTCAGCAGGAATCCCGGTACGGGCCGTGATCAGCTCACAGAACGCAGCTGTCATGGCAGGAGGACGAAGAGCTCCGATCGACTTGATCTCAACAAACGCAGCAGGAGCACTGCTGCCTGCGAACGTCATCGGAACATCGGTTTCAAGGAGAGTCATCACATAATCCTCGGGCTTTCCTGTCTGCTCAGCGAGCATTGCCGAAAGTTCAAGCAGCAACTCATCGCGACTTTCGACAGCAGCGAGAGAAGTGCGCAGATTGATCAGTGGCACGAAACCAGTTCAGACATATCCCATTCTGATCGTCTTCAACGGTTCTGAGACTCTCTGAAGGCCTGGAGTTTGTCGATGTCCTTTCCCTGATCGATTGCATAATCAGTGAGTATCAGAGCCTTGCCGATGGTTCCGAGGGCGTACTCGATGCGATCGAGATCAGCGCAGCCCTGCTGGTCGGCGCGAGCAGCACGGATGACAGATGGTGTGAGCTGGTCAGCCAGCTGCTCAATCGATACAGCAATGGAACTGGCCTGAATGAGGAGGTCGCTGGAGCCCACAGTTCAAAACAGTTGCTTCTAAGCCGATGATGCCAGCTGAGGTCGCCCAAGGGCCAGGGGACTGCAGAATCAGCGGTGATGGAAGCGGTTCCAGACTCGACGATGCCAGGGAGTGATGTCCCTGGGAGGTGCAGATTCGCCGCGTTGCGTTCGTTCCAACTGGTCAATTTCCAGACGGATCTGCTTCAGTGCAGGAATCAGCAGAAGCGCTGCAATCAATCCGACAACAAGCAGCAGAGGCAGAAGAGTGACCAACCAGACTGTGACGATGACAATGGCGGCAAGACTGATCAACTGCTGAAGCCACATCGGTCGACGACGTCCAGGCAGTTGCTTCATGCGGAACAGAGCGACTTGACGTGCCAAGCAGAACACAGGATGAGGAGGAGCGACAACCTCACCGACACATGTGCTGGATTCTCCACTGAATTGCAACAGCGGAAGAGGCAGCAGGAACAGCGTCTTCAAGGTCGACATTGTTGAGCATCAGAACGAGGAATGCCCACAACTGAACGAGAGCCATTGACGCAGGCAACAGAGCTGGTCACCGCTTGCCCAGCAGTTGGATGAAAGTAAAACCAGTTGAACTCAATGTTCAGGATCAATGTGCTGTTTTTTGCAACAACAACCAAAAAATCAAATTAGATTAATGTAAATTCATTAGCTCAATGAAGATTAACCTTCCCTCGATCAAGACATTGAGGATGAGCCTGGAAGAAAAACTTATAAGCGACAAAACATACATCGCGACGTTGCTGATTTTCAATGTGGCCTATATCCTTCCAAAATTCAATGGGACATCCGACCCTTCAAGCATCCTGATTGCCACGGTCCCACCCGCATTCATCATTTCAATTGTGATCACATTCGCCAGAGACCGCTACATCAAAAACACACTGATTAGACGCCTGATGGAGGATTCCTATATTCCATCCGTGTACAAAAGCAAGATAGACCTCAGAGCACTGGACAACCCCACACCCTTGAAAAAAGAAAGAGCTAAAACAAGACAATGGATTGAAGCCAATATTCTTGATCGAATCAGCAGCAAATGATGCTGCCATTAATTCCCGAACTTCCTCACACAACAGTACTGACAATATCAGTTTCAACCGGCAATAGCCAAAGCAATGATCATTCTCCTTAAAACCAAAATATGAACAAATCAAATTAATTTGCCATACGATTGACAAAACTATTTCCCAATTGCCAATGAATACCATTGATTAAATGTATATCTTTGCGAATTGTTGAGGCTCGTGTTGGAAATGATCAATGAATTGAAACTTTAAAAAAGACAGCCAAATGATGGTAATTCTGCTAAACGATGATTAGCCATCACCTCTCGTTAAATGCTCCAAGGCCGATATGAGCACAAAGGCATGGCTTATGTCATCAAGGAAATGACCGGTGGACCTGGATATCTCGTGCTTGGCTCACCGAAAGGTCACTTGAAACAGCTGGGCAGAGAATATCCATCACTGAAAGCTGCTGATGCTGCTGCTCGACGCGCTATCGACCAGATGCTTGCAGAAACAAAGTAAAAAGCCCCCCATGCCGGAGGGCTGTCTACGCAGGTGGGCAAGAATATGGTAGAAATACTCAGTGATCAACCGTGGCTACCACGCAGACTTTCAACACTCAAGCAAGAGCGGACTTAAACCCAGCCTTGGATGATCTGCGGAAATCGATTCCGGTAAATGCTGGACAGACTCAAAGAGCCCGATCCTGCAATTGCAAGAACGAGGAATATGAAAAAGTACAGCGCTGATGTCTCAAATTCATAATTGTGCGCTTCAACAATTGCGAATGGAGCACCTTGAAGACCGGTGTCAAGAAAGTGAAAGACCATCGCAAACAACATGGTGGACAACAACCCAATCACGGCAGGACGAGTCGCAATGCCCAAGACCAGAAACACCGATCCGATGATTTGTGTGTAGGCAGCCAGATAGGTCCAGAGGATGTGATCAAAAGGCAGGAATGGGAAATACTGATCAACGATGAAAGAGGTGAATCCAGCTGGATCCTGCAATTTCTCAAGCCCGTGGTGAATCATGAGCACTCCTGCTGAAACACGCAGAATGAGCAAACACAAGTCAGAGGAAAGTGATGTCGATGTTTCTTCACTCATGACTTTTGATTCGGCAAAAACTTGACAATTCTACACCTTTTCAAGGCCTGGCCACCTGGTGCGGTGATAGATGAGAACTGCCGGTGAGTTGCGCTGGTGAAACCATCCCTAGTTCTCACCAGCTCAACCTGCCTGATTTGAATGAAAAGAGAGAATCTCAATCGTTCAAATCAAACCAATTGCAAATCAGCAATCGGCAAAACAACTGTCGATCAAACAAATCCGCGTTTCAGCAAGTATGAGACATCCCGAGGTGACAGGCGTTGCCGACAGCTCGTAGCAAAACATCAAAACGAAAACAAGACTCTTTACGAAAGCAGAGAAACAACAAATGGACTTGCAACTAGTATCAACCAGCACACTACCTAAAGACTGAGTAAACGTAAGTTAAAACTATGGAAAAATACAAGTTGCAACGGCTTTCCGAGGAATATTTTCTATTGACCCATCCCGATGGCAGATGGGAAATCATTCACGAAGAACGAATCATCACAAAGATTGAGCCTTAACATTCAACAAGTCGAGGCAAGCCCAAGCCAAAGTGTAAGAAATGCTACCTACATTCGTGTGGACAGGTCATGACATCAATCGATTGGAAGATTGGTTGTCAGAACGCATACAACACCTGATTGATGCGAAGCAACCTCTGGCCGCATCAGCGTTGTTTGATGAATTTCAATTGGATCGGCACAGCAATGCTTCTGGTCATTAAAACTTTTGATACACTCATTGAGAGTTACTTGTTTGGTGACAGTGGAAAGACTCTACGGAGATGACAAAAAAAAAGCTCTCTCCAATTTTTATGACCATTTCTGCGAAGAAATAGATCAACTCTTTTTCAAGAAGTTTCAGGAATTATCAGACCTGAACATTGGCGAAGGCGAAACCACAAGAATTGTTGGACGACTGCTCAATGCCAAAACCAATGTCGTTGATCAAATTCGAGGATGACGCAACAAGCTTGTCTTGACGACATTGAGGTTCAAAGCGTTATTGTTAATAGTGATTCATCAATAAGACTTGGAACATCAAAAGCACAATCGCAAGTCGTCGTTATGGGCCTGGTTGAGTAAACCACTGGACACTCTCAAAAGACGCGTTGCAGTGGTACCGTCAGTCAATGACACCGTGAGCGCGATGAAGGAGATTGGTGTTGACCTGACAAAAGACGAAAAATAGGGATTTAAGGCTGTATCAATTGCTTAAATGTTTAGATGCCATCCAAACCGCGTAATCGAATCGGCGAGAACTACGGTCGATTAACAGTGATTCGAGCATCCGAGCGCAGAACAAAAAGCGGTAATGCCTATTGGTGGTGCCTTTGCAGTTGTGGCCGGAAAAGAGAAGTGGCTGGAGACAAGCTCTCGACAAACACAATGCGCAAAAAGCCTGTCGTGACAGCTTGCCTTGTTTGTTCAAGAGAACTTCAGATCGAAGGAGTTTGCGCCAAAAATGATCGAGAAGAACGTCAGAGAAGAGAACAGGCCAAACGTCAACGCGCCAACTTGATGGGAAAAGTACCAGAAACCTGGCTGAAACTTCCTCTGACCGATGCCCATGCTCGCGAACTGGGACAGGTTTTGTTTTTTCGTGGAACATGTTGTCTGCGAGGACACCTGGCCCCGTATCGCATCAATGGAGGGTGTCTTGCCTGTGCAGGCCAGACACCCTCCGCACAATGAACATTGATTCAGCCAGAGTCAAACCCAAAACAGAGGCATTCATACAACAAAAAAATCTGTTTCTTGTCAGAGAACCAAAACCTAATCGAATAAAAAACTGACTCTTCCAATATTTCTGGCTATTAAATGATGAAACCTTAGAAAAATAATGACCAGGTTTGTACTAAGAAGCGGCGAAGTATTTGAATCGGAGAGGGATCCTTCTGATTTCGATACTTTTTGTTATGAAAAAGATGGGCAGGAACAAACTTGCCACCTCCTTTCATTCCAATCAGAAATTTCATTTCTGATGATGTTGGGTGATGACCTCAATCTCAGTTATGAGCCGCTTCAAAGCAAAACCTGAAGCGATTGACGCACCCTCAGAAACAATTGTGTGAAGACTTAATGAAATCCTTCATGCATGAACAGGAAAGACTCGCTAGACAGCAGACATGGCGGACAACAACAAACGGCGAGCACTGGAAGCTCTGATCGAGCGGGCAGCGCAGACTCTGAACCTCAGTGAAGAGGAATCAAAAGCTCTGATTGCACCGATTTCTGAGCAGTTCAGACAACGCGAAGACGATCAGTGAATCAGCGAATACGCTTTTGCTCGAGCTCTCGCAGTGATTCGTATGCAGCCCAGAGGCCTTCCGTGACAGTGCAACACTGGGCTTGATCGCAAACCCGGTACTGACCACCACCAAGAGCATCGATGGTGGATCCCTTGGATGTCAGACAGATGCGGCTGGAATGAGCCATTGAGATGCAGCTTCGCGTCTTTTGGTCTACCTCTGCAAATTTGCGTCTATCAATCAACTGTAAATCATCTAAATTGTTCTCTTTGAAAAAAATCAAATTATAAAGACCATTTCAAGACAGGGCTCAAGTGTTGAGGAAAAAGGAGCCACTGCTTGTTTTCTAGAAAAATGTCTGACCAGCTATCCAGGCGTTAAACGGGGCGGTGGCAGCTTCAGATAAAGCCAGATAGCACGTGGTAGCAGTGCCAATAAAAGCAATGGCAACCCCTGTGGCGATCAGGGAGTCATAGAGTTTTTGTTCTGCCTTCGTCTCAGAACTTGGAAAGACACGACGCCTGGCCATACCAACTCCTGGTTACGTCCATTCTGACCTCAGAAGGAAAGAAAGAGCAACGCAAAGGTGCAAAGGTTCGCAACTCACCATCATGTAACCTTCGCTTCACGATGTAAAGATTGGTTTACAGACAGCAGCGGCAAGGAGTTCCGGCAAAGCCTTGAATCAACCTACAAAAGAGTTAATAATAATCTCACAATTGATTGTCTTGACAATCAATTGGCCTGCTTCTCAATGATGAGGCACTTTGTGACTCAGCGGTGACCGATCAAAGACTGGCCATTCTTCTGCAGGAAGCGGAAGAGCATCTGCTCAGGCAAAGCTGCCGCAGTCGTTACGAGCGATCAGTTGTGCGACTGCCTGACAGCAGGCGAAACATCTGGCTGAAAGACGACAAACGTGCTGCCTGACCAGGCCTTGATCAGGCTCAGGTCAGCAACATGACTGAAGCTGCGACAGCAAGACTCAGAGCGACAGCTGCACAGCTGGTCTTCCGCATCATCCACCCCATTGCCACAGGACATCGGATCGGTATAACTCAGCCGGTGCAAACAAAAAACCGCACCAGATCTGGTGCGGTTTCTCTCGAGCCAAGTGATCCCCATCACCCGGCCGTTTGCACCACATCTTGTGGTACTTGAAGAAGATGGTAATGCTTGCACCTCACATATGGAGTTTCTAAAGCTGTACTTCAGCTTTCAATGAACTTTTAACAGTTTTGAAACACTACCGAGAAAAACCCTGCATCTAGCGCTCCCACGACCTAACTTTGGTAACCCCATCACCCGGCCTGCCCCAGAGGCAGGCTTTTTTATTGGCAAGCACCATCTGTGGTGTGGTCGCGGAAGCCTGATTGAGCGGGATCGAAATTCAACATGGCGACAAGGTTCACAATCCGCAAAAAAAAAAAGGCCCAACGGGCCTTCAGTGGGTGTGAGGAGTTGGAATCCCTGTGAGGAGAACCAACTGACCGAGTTCTAGCAGCTTCTCTGTGCCATTCAAGAGACCGGCCCGCCAACAAGTGTCACTGTGACAGTGGAGTGACTAATATGATCTCGTGAGGAGAAAAGCTCACGTGGTGGAAACAAGGACACACTCACGTTGACCTTTCAGAACCCCTGCCTTTGGCGGGGGTTTCTTTTTGTTCTTTGATCAGAATCTGTTTCAGTTCAAATTTTCAGTGCTCGATGGATGGCTCAATGACAGACAAGGAAAGCCTGGTGGAGCAAGTCTTCGCAAAATATCGTTCTTACTGCAAGGAGATTGGCATCACGCCGGCAGAGATGATGCAGCAGGCTTACCTGAGTCACCTGAAGGGCCTCACAATGGATCAACTCAAAGCGAAACTGTGACGTAAACCGTTATGGAGATGAAAATCGAACCATGATTCGCGACTGAGTAATAATGCTCAAACCCCAGTCTGCAGCAGCATTTTAAACATCGATCAGTAATCAACAAGACGAATCAAACGAGGAGAACTCGCCAGAATCTATTGGCATAAAGTTTTGTGATGGATTCCGAAGTTCAAGAAGTCCTACAACGTGAAATCCTTGAGCGTTGCAACGAAGAGGAGAGAGAAGCAGTTGAGCGTTGGTTCAAAAGCTTTCAGGCCATCGGTCTGTCAAAATTGAATGGAATGTCTGTGGCACGCGGAACAAGCATGTCTTGCCCACTTTATTGACAACTGTTTGTTCAGAAACGAGCCAATAACTTTCACTAATCAATTTAGTTGATTACCATCAATAAAAAAATTTAATATCTGCAAAGTGCTGATCATAGGGGCAAATAATTCAATGAGAAAAATCATCAACTTAAAATACCCAGGTTTAATACGTTCGAACAATATATACTTATAATGCAAAAGAATCACACAAATAATTTATCAACAAACAAAACAAAAATAATAAATCCAACATTTAACAATGCAAGAACGCCACAAAAGGCGAGAGTCAGCATTTTAGAGACCTCATCAAGAATGCATTATGAATGAACCTTTCAAAAATGATTCGAAGTATCACTCTTCATCTTGTTCAGCCTGGCGCGCTCCGATCGCAAGAGCTGCAACAAAAGGGAGGATGGCAATCGCTGTTAATACTTCCATGAAATCACCATTCACAATCAGGAATTACAGGAAAGAGAACCACTGTCGATATCACCGAAGCGAACAACAAGTAACTCTTCTTTGGTGATGAAGCCTTTGTCATCAAGAAGTTCAGGATGAGTCGTACGAAGACCGGTTCTGTCACCGCTTCTCAACCGCGACCTCAGAGCGATGGCCAGGCAACGGAAAGCAGACAGCACAAGAAACGTACATGCGGCCAGGTAGGCAAATGGAAGAACTGATGACGTCATGCTCAACCCTTTGACTTCTTGACTGAAGGGAGGTCGGTGGGCTGAGCAAGCACATAAACGACACCAGCCGTTACGACAGACGCAAAAGCAATCAAGCCGTAAATGGCGGCGGAATAGTCAGACATCAGACCCCTATGAACTTCTGTAAAGCAGCATAGCCGCTTTGTAAAGCTGTGTAACCAGGTGTATCTACTTATCTGGAACGCTGATGAACCCTTCTCCACTCAAAGACCGTCAACCTCCTGCAGCGGCACGAATGACTCCGACATCAGCCAGACCAAGAACACGGATGAACACAGCGCTGATGACGCTGTAGGCAACAGCACCTAGCACGGCGCTCCGCACCCCATGCTTGAGGCGAAACCCTTCGATCAACGACGCAGCGAGACCAAAAAGAATCACAGTGATCAGCCAGTCGAACAGCCAGCTGACAGGTGCAATCAATCCACCAAGACTGGTCACCGCCCAGGGAAGCGCCAGAACAAACTTCAAAGGAAAGATCAAAAGCGTGCCGAGCAGACCAATGGTCACGGCAGACAGGAGAGCTGCCTGAAATCCGGCCAGTTCAACACCAAGAGGCATTGCCGCAACGAGCAGCAGAACAACGGCGCGAACGGGCCATTGCAACAACCAGCCGATCAACCCCATGAGAACACTGATACAAAGCTGAAGGCTAGGCCTGGACTGAGACTCAAGCAGGAACAGCGAATGGAGTTCCCTTCAATGATCCTCGAACGACAGTGTCCGGTGATCTGCTTGCTGTCAGATGGAAAGGGCAACAACGGTGAAACCCGTCAGCAATGAAACCGTGATTAACCACATGATCGGTCAGTCTTCGAGCTCCAGTTCGCTGGTCGCGCGTAAGGCAATCGTGAGCCCCACGACGGCGCCGAGAACGATGAAAGACATCATCTGAAAATGGGGAACTGCCTTGAGTGTTTGTACTTAGCCTAATTGGATGTTCTGTCGATAAGGTGTTTCAGGTAACACCGGGAGAAGATCCACCCAACAGACCCTGCTTTGAACAGTTTCACCAGGGGGGATTGGGCAAAACAGGACAGGAACAACCTTGGGCTTCAAACTCAACCGCTGACTCAGGCAAAGTGGGTTGGATGCCTGCCGGAATTGTCCCGGTGGGGGGGGGGCAGAGCCGCCCCACCCAGAATTCCATGCAGGACCAAAATTCTTCCTTCATCTGAAGGTGGTGCAATCCCCCAATGCCACCAGTTCAGAACCATCTGAAGGTGGAGGTGTCAGCAGGTGATCCGTGGAGTCTCTTCCAGTTGTACTGATCCTGGTCTCGATCATTGCGGCCAAAGTCGGCGACGGAAAGATCGTTGCGTCAATCAGAATTCACAGCCACCGACTGATCTGCACCGTTACTGGTGTCGCTGTGATTGCAGGGGCAACGCTCCTTGATGTCGACATCGGCAAACCTCCAGGTGACAACGCACTGCGTTCTGATGTTGAGATCCACCTGACAAGGCCAGGGCGTTGATGGGTTTCAGAGAAGCATGAACCACTCCTTCACTGCCATCACGACTTGAAATGGGAATTCCAGTGAACAGGAACATCACGTCGAAAAACAATGAGCATTAAAACCTAAGTATTATTGACTCATCAAAGTTTTATGTGGCAGCAACATTAATCCAGGAAATCATGCCTATAAAACTCGATCAGCCGGAGCATTTCAATGAGCTTCACGCTTCCTGCCGTTCTGATTGGCATCAGTTTTTATCTCCTGATGCGCTACCTGCTGTCACCTTTGATCTAGCAATAAACAACTAAAAAATTCGCAAACATCCAAGAACAGTGGGATCAGTTTCACTGAAGAATTGGCTGGAAATCGGTTACAAAAAACTGGAGGCACAAAAGCCCAGGAGACCGGAATGGACATACTTTTTTGCGACTGTTTGCAGACAAATGCAGGTCCAGACATCGCTCATGTAGTGATAATTACTCAGCGTGCACAGAACTTCTTCAACATGTTTGCGCATTTGTCTGCGTCCGCTGACTTTAGGGTGACAGGCATTCGCCAGGATGAAGATGAGAGCTCCGTCGCCGGAACCACTGTCTTGCCTGAAGTGGAGGATCGACGGGGAGCTTTCGGCACATGACACGGCACTTCTGGTGAACAGGCTCGCATCGTCAGAGAGATCACGACGGGGCTTCAAAGACCATTTCGAAAGACGTTTGCGTGGAACCAGCATCAAGCAAGACGCCTGTCAAACATAAGAAAGAGAATGCGTGTACGAAAACAATCCAGCATCAAGTGGTGACAGAGCAAATGTCAATGTGAAAAAAATGAGTATTTGGAGAATACGAATATGACCAGATATGAATCGCAAATGGTCGTTGCTCACGGTTTAAGCTATCGCTGAACGAAAGACAAAGACCCTTCATGCTGCGATTTTTAGGTGTAACCATGTTTGCTGCAGCTTTGGTTACTGCGCCTTATGCCGCCCAGGCGAATCTCAAGGACAACATCATTTTCAGCAGTTGCGCTGCGGCTATGCGGAAGGAATATAAGCAAGCTGACAAGCAACTTCTCCTGAGCCAACTCAACCAGACATGCAATTGCGTGGTTGAACAGATCAACAATCAAAAAAATATTGAACAAGCTAAAAATTCCTGCATCGACTCGAATATCCCAATAAGCAGCAACCAGGACAGGAGAACCCTGTAATCACATCGGGGCAACAAAATATCTTCACCGAAGAGACTCAAATCAAATCATTCTTATTATTATACTGAAAACATAATTACTCTTGGCTGCCGTTCTTGTCAATCACCTGAATTGAGTATTCAACTCGATCATCGGAACAACAAAGACCGGCATAAAACCGTTCAAGGTCGTCATAAGCCTCCGCATAAGTTCTGTAAGACGTGCGAGTCAAGGAGTCTTCGCCTCCATCGTCGCGAATGACGCGAACAAGCTGGTTTGAATCGCCTCTCACCGCAGTGGATCTGAGTAGGAACACTGATTCAAGCGCACAGGAACCAATTCAGACTGAAATCTGAATGCCCTGGGGCGCTCTCGCGATGGACAAACGGATGGAAGGCGCACCTTCAGGCCTGATTGAACAAAACATCACAAGGCATCTGTTGAATGAAAAGGTGTTGGCAGGTGATGAATGTCGTGCACGCAATGACCGTCAGACCTACTTCAGCCTGGCCAGGGAACTGGTGACTGCACAGTTCGTTCTCGCTGATCACGAACTGACACGCAGGCTCTGGCAGGAGGTCAGTGATCGGAATCTGGACATGGGGCGAATCATCAACCTCCTCTACCGCTGCAGCAGCCATGAAGATGAGAACGAAATGGTTGAGGTGGACAACGCCTTTCTGCAATTGACTGTGAGCTGAACATCCGGCTGCGTTGCCGGGTGCGGTAGCCATGCCGATACTGCAGAAACATCCTTCTCAGGGATCCGTCAGGAGCGACGCATGGCAACAAAGGTCTACAACGTGCGCTTTGAAACTGAAGGGGCAGACCTTTTTGTCGAAATGAATGCTGAAGCAGGCCTCAACCGCCAGCATCTGCTTGAAAAGGTGGTGGCGATTCTGGAAGACCGGCATGACATCGAAACCATCGACACCGAGCAAGGTGAAATGACCAGAGTCGACCACAGCGATGGCTCAGCCCTGCTGGCATGGCTCTCGATCTCAGGACAGACCTCAAGACAGGCTCTTGATGACGACGGTCTCGACGAAATCATGACCTGTCTGGTGTTCATGCTGTTTCCACCCGTGGTGGAAACCAGCGTTGCCAATGAGAACAACCGAAACCTGGTGTTGGCTTGAAACACAAACTGCCAACTGGTTTTTGAGCATTCCACGCAGGAATTGCTGTCTTATTGCTCTTTCGCGATGAGCAACATTCAGAACGCACTGGACATCAGAGAAACGAAGGGAAGCAACGTTCCCAGTGACGCAGTGCGGGAAGAGCTGCTGCGCAGGCCAGCTGAGAAGTTGCTGGCTCTGGTCTGACAGGCGGATGGAACGATTCCGCTATTTGACGACGTAATTCATGGGATTGGCGAAGGTTTAGGTGCCACAGGGGCTTGAGTCACGCCCGCCGGGAAGCATGGTGCCGGGGATCGTTCCGGCTGAGTAAAGCTGGCAAAGCTCTGCAGGAGGACGACTGTCAACCCACTGCTGAAACGAGGAATCCTGAGCCAGAAGCTGAGCGACCATCAGAACTTCATACATGGCGATTGGATGAACTACTCCATTGCTAGCCAGGGCGCAGGTCCTCGCTTAGCCGTGTTTTGTGCAACAGCCGGCTTCTTTACCTCCAGGTTTCTGAAAGTCCTTGCGTAGTTTTCTGCCTTGAACGGCAGTGACCCCTTTCCAGTAGCTCTCAAGTGCTGTCAACCGATGGCGTTCAGTCTTCCTCGTCAATGCACTGCTCAAGTTCGGCGACTAGCACGTCCAGATCCACCTCATAAAACCGCAGGCCGGGCTGCTGCTTGATGACAGCCCACTGCCAGTCAGCAACGATCTGACCTGCTGTGAGGTACGCGGCATCACCATCGAGCTTGCGAATCAGGTCGATGGTGTCCTCGCCAAAGCCAAGGCACCAGCCCATGTCATCAAAGATGCCCAGATCGCAGAGATCATTCCTGATCTCCTTGATTTCAGAGTCATTGTGATCGGCCTCATTCAGGCCAAGGTCTACAGCGATGATTCCGGCAGGAACAGCATCGGGACAGCCTTCTGAAGCCCAGTAATAGACATGTTCCAGAAAGTGCATCGGTTTCACTCCTGCAGCAGAGGCAGTTGATTCAGGGTGATTGTCCGTTGCCCATTCTCTGCCATGGCCTTGCGTGCAACAGCAGCCCAGGCCGGTGCTGCCGCTTGGATGAATGCTGAATCAGCTCACCCGACAGCTGACTGACTATCTATGTGAAGCGAAAAAACCCAGCTCCTGGAGAAACAGGGCTTTGCTTGATTGTTGATCGCCCTTCAGAAGCGCGGCTGCACTCCAAATCCTGCAGGCGCTCCATAGACGTTCCCATACCTCAGTCCATAGGCAGGAATCACGCGTGGATAGCGATTGACCTCTCGGTGATACGCGCGTCGGGCACGCCGGTAGTCACGCGTGTCGCGGCGAATCTCACGGCGCAGCTGCCTCAGCTCATGCCGCCTTTGCTGCTCGTAATTCCGCGCTTCAGCGGCAGGAGCCATTGCGCATGTTGTGGCTCCGATCAACCCAGCGCAAAGCACTGCTGTGGTGCAGACCCAGAGCAATTCCGGTGAGCCTCCAGTTAATGGCTCCGAGCATCTCACACAGGGGATGAGGAGTGATCGAACTCTTTCCCAATTGGTCGTGAAACGGACAACACGGACTGGATACTTCAACGTGAATGGGAGGGGGAACCCCAACACCAAACAACAGCTCCCAACCGGGGGCTTTTTTGTTGACCCACGCAGAGAGCACAACAATCGATTGGGAAGACGCAATGATCACCTTGCAGACTGTTGGGTTGTTCGGGAAAGTATTTGTACTTACTCACCGAACATGACCAGCGAAAGTCTGCTAGTGCTGTTTGTCAGCTTTTCCTGCGCCTGCCTGGCCCTGAGCATCTACAAAATGAACAGAACCGCCGAAGGGTGAACGAGACCCTTTAAGCCTTTTCCGCAGTACTCCAGGGAACCAACCAGCAGATGACCGGGCATCGCTTGATGCTGTGACTCGGAAACCATCGATCCGAAACAGCGCAGGCAGTGATCTGCAAGCTGAATCAGAGATGGAGACGAGCTGAACGCAGCGCTCTGCTCTTTGAAGCTCAGGCGCGGTACAGAGCCACACAGAGGCGCAGCGCGAGGACCGCAACATTGATCGCAATCACAAGAGCGATCACGAGCTGCACATTGGTGAGGGTGCTGTCCATCTCTGCCGAATGAAACCTGTGCATTATTTCGCGATTGGCCAGCGAGCGTGAGCTGACAATCAGCCTGGAACAGGTTGCAGGGATCTCCTGAGACAGGAGGGTCAGGAGTACCGGAAATCACTCAAAAGCAAGCGTCCCTGAAGACAGCTGAAGCGGAGTGGAGACGAGAAAAGCGCTGCCCGGGGCAGATCGCTGATACGAGCAAGCCGATCTGACTTCGGCAGCTGGGTACGGGAAGTACCTTTACAAACCGCAACCTGCTGCTTAACATAAGTTCATTAGCGGAAGCATCATGTTCGGCACCTCTGATCTCCTCGTTCTGATCGTCAGCTTTGGAGCGGCTTGCTTCACGCTCAGCCTGTACAAGGCGGCACGTCCTGCCCAGTGAGCGACTTCAGCTGAAAGCGACTGACCATTGGCTCAGGGCAGCACAAAGAGGCTGCTAAAAGCAGTGATCGCTTTTTTAAAGCTGTCAACCTGACGCGGGCAGCAAAAATTAGCCAAAATGATCAATGACCAACAAATAGGAGACTTTTTTGCATTAGAAACTATTTTGATTGGCTGAGCGCCAATTAAGCTCAATGGCTATCAACAAAAGCTAAAAAAGCGATATTGATTCAATAGCTTGCAGAATCAACCCAATTGACGGCATGCCATGCGGGGCGCAATGGAGTGGCTGAAATTCTCACTTGCTCTTGAAGACAGAATATTTAAACAATTTCACGAGAAGCTAGTCAATCAAATCAGTTCAGTCACTTCTTCAACACTGTTGTTGGTTGGCCATTTTCTCCAGCATAAAAAACAATCAAACGAACATCCTCAGAGCCAAGAGCTTTGCCGGAATGAAGGGTGTTAACAACTTCGATCAAGGTTTCCCCTGCCTTATATCTTTTTGTGATGCCATTTTTCAAGCGAAGTTCAAGCGTGCCATCAAGAATCACTGCCGCATTGATAACAGGATGATAATGCCAGGGGAGGGTGACACCGGCTGGAATTGTTATTCTTAAAACCTTGATTTGTGGCTGCCCATCTGGATAGTTGGGCAACTTGTTACCATCCCACTGCCTCGATGAGTTCGCTAATTCTTCAATTCTGACACCAAGTTTTCCGGCGCCATGACCATCATGGGCACTTGAAAACTGAACTCCAAATGGGATTGTCAGCAAAAGAGCAAGGGGAACGATCAGTCGCTTCATGGAAAAAGTGTTGATCTGCACAGTCTGGCTGCACAGGCAGGATTCGAAAACAAGACAGCCCTCAGATGGATGGCAACTGGAAAATTACATAAGCAGCCTGCTATGACAGATCATCAAGGCTGACACTGCACGACTGCGAAGGAACAGTCATCAACAAGGCAACGACGGACCGTGCAAAACCTGAATCAACAGATCAAGATCAGCCTGAAGACTGTAAAATTGAAATGATGACTTCCTGTTGGCATACATCGTGATATTTGTAGTGATGCAGAACCGACTGGAAGGCTATGTTGAGATAACAAAAAACTAATTTCATGCCTAAAACAGGTCAATCACTGGAATTGAAATTTGCTCTTTATACTCTGTCTGCGACTGCAACAGTTGTGGCATGGGCTTTCATTTGCAACTTCATCAACACAACCTTCAGCATCAGCAATCCTGTTGGTCAAGTGATTATTGCCATTGCCGTTGGCTTTGTGGCATTCAAAATCATCATGGCTGTTCGGACAAAAACAAGAAAGGAAAAGCCTTAGCAAGAGACTGGCAACGATTGCCGTCAGTATCCCTGGTTAGACAAAGTCGTCTTTAAAAATACAGCTCTGGTGAACCAGACCCAAAAGCAGTCTCTCCACTACGAGATGGGCTGTTATGTCATCACTGAGCGAAGACCAGACTATTGACTCAAGTTGTCATGATGCCGCTGATCAAGCTCAGTAGTCATCTCAGCATGCAAAAACAGGCCACGTCCTGCAGAAAGCCTGGTCATTGTTGCTGGGTTGTAAAAGACGGAACATGACGAAAGCAAGAGTGGTGATTACGATCCATGAGAAGCCTTCAACATATGCGAACTCTGTTTGTCCCGTCGATCCTCGCAGCCTCGATTCTTTTTGTTCCAACTGTTCTTGCAGATGACTGCAAAGATGGTTGGTGCAAAGGAGGTTGTGATGAGAAACGATGCATGCGCGTGAAACTCATCTCAAAAAACAATGAAATCGTTTCTGTTGACTTGAGCAACAATCGCGGCGTTGGCAAAGCCGAATATAATTGCAAAGATTATACGTATCGATTCATCAGAGATAATCAAACAAAGAGTGATTGGATGCCAACAAAAAAGGGATCAGCTTCAAGAACGACCGCTGAAGTGGCCTGCAACTTGAAGTGATTAAAAGGTTTGCTGGAATCAAGCCTGTTGCCACAAACAAAACAAACAAAATAACTAACTAAAAATCATCCGAATATCATTTAACTGGCTTCGGGGCGTTAGTTCGGAAACAATCCAGGGCAGGCAACTGGGCGTCATGATCTTGAATTCAGTTTCGAGGTTTTACTGAATTGCTTCTAGCTGAGTTTGTTTTGACAACGATGCCATAAAACCGGCAACAATAATTGCAATCACCCCAGTCCACTGAAGCAGTGTAAAACTACCTTTAAAAATGATCACCTCACCGACACAAACCATTGGCAAACTTAAAAGGCTAAGACTTTGAAAAACCAATGGAGGCAACATAAATTGAGCACGTGAAGCGATAAATGTGTCGTATATTTTAATTACGCCATACAATCCCAGCAAGAACCATAGAGATAATTTCAAATCAGCTGCATTACTGTCTTGTTCCACAAAAATTGTGAAACCAATTAATGCAAATACAAGTTTTCCAAGCTGTTTTGAAATCATTGCCTCACTGGCCAGAAGAATCTTTCTAGACTTGCTTGAGTAAATGGTGGCATTAGCAGACAAAAAGGTGGTCGCAAAACCAAAAATCAAACCAACCCAGGAATAGCTGCCGAGCTGCAACTGAAGCACCAATGCCACTCCAATAAAGACAAAAAGTATTGAAAAAATTTCAAGTTTTTGAGGCAACCTGTTTGCCATCAAGCAAGTTAATGGTAAAACCAAAACTGAAGCCACTGACAGAAACATCGAGGCGACAGAGATGGGAAGCTGATCAGCACTGATGAGAAATGAAAGATTGTAAGCACCACTGAGGATGCCAACTAAAGCAAACGAAAGCCAAGACGTTTTTTTCCAATGGACATACTTTTTCCTATTGGCCCATAGCGCCGGGATAGACAGCGGAAGTACCATCAGCGCCGTGAGCAACAACCAAGACGAGGAAAAATAATTCAGCAAGTAATCCGCAATAATCAGATAAACACAAGAAACAAACGCCGACCAAAGCCCAATCTGTATATTGTTGCTACTGTTACTTGAAAACAATTGGATGTCAGTCCTTAACCGAATGACCGTTCTACATTTTAGACTAATACATGCGATTTGATTCCACTGAGAGCAAACACGTTTCTGACGGGCGAATGGAACAAAACACTATCTGTTCATGCTGACAAAACACTGATCATCAGCCTGGCTTCAATGTATTCATACAGATTCAAACAAATCAACTCAGGCAGACACGGAGACATCATTGATCAACTTCACCCACCACAGAATCAATACTGAAACTGGAGCCGCTGCTGCTTTTGGCACAATCGACATTGAATCCATAAACCACTCAGCACTTCGAATTTAGCTATTGCCTGATTTATTCTTAGAGACTTCCACAATCACTGTTAAAAGCCATTAATTCATTTCAATGAGATGTCGTTTTTTATCATTCTGCTCTCTGCACATCTTCAAGCAGTTCTTGTACCTGCCTGGTTCGCTTATCGCATAAAACAAAAACAAACTAATCTGAGCCCCATCTTACCGAGTGGTGGCATCTCATTACTGCAGCTTGGTTTCACCTGTTTCAGCATTGCAGCTCTGGCAGAAATGCTGGATCACACGGAAACAGGATGGATCTACATCAATCGCTTAAGCCTCTGGAATGGTCTGTTCTATGCAGGGCTTGCAGGAGGCCTTGCCTTTCTGACGGCTGCAGTGACCGATAACAAAAGACTCCACACATTGTTGGTCATCATTGTTGTGGCTGGAATTGCAGGATATTTATGTTTCGGGAAAGAAATCACCATTGTGCTTCAGTCAATCATTACACTTTTGTTTCTGACTCAATGGTGGAAACATTTTCATGACCCACTTCTCTGGATCTACCCAGTCTCCGGAGTGGTGCTGACAACCATTTTTGGAGGGTTGCTCAGCTCCACTGGAGATCAGATCTGGCATGTGTTCATCGGTCCTGCAGGATCGATCAGTTTGATAACCCTGTGGATTATTATGCTCCGTGCCAGGAAACCTAAAGAGCCTTTATTAAACAAAACCACTGATCGTTAATACAGTAAAAAGTGAACTGAGATCAATCAGATTCAGCAAACTTGATTCAAATGATGAATGAACAACTCAGGTATGGGATGACTTGAAAGAATCACAAATCAGAATTGATGCAGCAGCACTATGCTCAACACAACCGTATACATGAATAGTTAAACAGATTTCGGAAACATCAAATCCCAATCAATAAAATTGCAAAAATCAATCCAAACAACGCTTGCAAATAGCATTGGAGTGGCAATTCCATAAATACTGAAATAGAATTATCTAGTTGAGAGCAGGATCAATGTATCAAAACTACTTCATAGGCGAATTGCTGGGTACGCTTTTTTTAGTCTTGTTTGGTTGTGGTGTATGTGGTGGAGCTTCATTAAAAGACTCAAAATCCTATAACGCTGGATGGATAGCCATTTCAGCAGGTTGGGGATTTGCAGTGATGATTGGAATCTTTATTTCCATGGCCTCAGGTTCAAAAGGTGGTGATATTAATCCAGTCATTACATTAATGAAATACGGTCTTGGCAAGTATGAATCTGGTTGGATGGTGACAGCAATCATCATTGCTCAATTAATCGGGGCTTTTCTGGGTGCAATCGTTGTATGGCTTATTTATTTACCCCATTGGAAAAAAACCGAAGACAGAGCAGCCAAATTATCGGTTTTTGCAACAGCACCAGCCATTGCAAACGGATTCGCAAATTTTCTGGCGGAAGCTTTGGCAACAACTGCCCTTGTTGTGATCGCTGGCGCACTCGCTGAATATGGAAATACCTATAACTTTTCAGATGGCTCACTACCTTATATCTTTGGTTTTGTTGTCTGGGGGATTGGATTATCGCTGGGAGGGCCGACTGGTTACGCCATTAATCCTGCCAGAGACCTGGGTCCACGCCTAGCGCATACGGTCTTACCGGTTGCCGGCAAAGGCACTTCTCAATGGAATTATTCATGGGTGCCGATTATTGGTCCATTGACCGGTGTGTTCATTGGATTATGCATCATCAAACTATTCCTGCTGAGCTAAAAGACAAGGTGTTGTAAATAGGGATACTTATAGAGCTTTTTATAAAGCATCGAAACAATTTCTATACCAAAATAATGCTCTAATCACTCAATGACGTGCTGATGACAGCTTCTCCATTGCAGTGAAACTTGTTGATTGCCACAGACCACCTGCAGAATACGTGACGAGACATCGCTGCAGCGATTGAGGGTTACACATCCAGAAAGATTGAATTTCGAATGCTCTATCTAAATCAACCGTTGATGGTAATTTCGCAGCACCTCCATCAGGAAACAGAATAAGTGATTTCAACAGATGAAGATCAATCTCCATCTCAATCTCACCCATTGTTGAGTGGGGCCAGCTTTGATCAGTAACCACTGCCTGAGAGCCTCTCCAACGTCCAAGCATTGGGGTGGTATTGAGCACTTCATTGTTCAGGGTCAACTCATTCCCTTTAACTTCTCTGATCAGGGTCCTTCGATAAAATCCCTGATCCTGATCAAACCAAAACACATGACGGTGTCTTTTATCATTCTTGATAAATGAAACCTCGACTTGAGAGGTCTCCTCTTTTTTGATTTCAACAGTGGAAGCGCAGAAAGCACCCCCCGGAAAATAAATCAAATCTCTATCAAAAGAATCCCACTGACGCCGGATATCTCTATCAGGGTCATCAGTGGTGGTGGTCTTTTCAACATTCCAGAGCCTCAGGCGGAAATCAAGAGAGTCTTTGTTTTCAGCTTGACTGAGTTCCAGCTTTGACCAGGATTGTGAAATCACGGCCATCCTGGAGTCATAGCGGCTGAAGAGCCCATTCCACTCACCTAAATTTTCACAGAGATAATCAAATTGTTTTGCCAGTTGAAGCTCGACACTCATCACACTTCAAGGCAGTGAAGACTCAAGGATAGTCTTCAGATTTCGGCGACACAAGTAAGCAAAACAAGCAATTCAGTCTGATCAGTCCAGAAAATTGATGTCAGCGTCAAATGCCGGGTAGGTCATCGTTGGAGCACGATGAGGATCAGAAACTCAGCCTGCAAGCAAATTCCATTCCAGACACCAGCCGATCCTTTGTTTCCAAACCAGATCGTCGCATCACTGTTCACCGCACTGAATACCTCTTAAGAGTTATCAGTGAGACAAACCACGTCATGACACGGCCGAATCAAGCAGCCTGAAATCGCAGCAATGCATTGAACAGATTTGCAGAGCATCGGCGTTCTATCAGGGTGTTCTGGTCAGTTCCCGGTGGTGTGTTGCGACGGGGCGCGGGCAGTCCTCGCGGCCTGCTTTAAAGGGTTCCAGGCGCGGGGGCTTCATGGCTTTTACCGGCTACGCATAAGTGCACGTTAAACCGTACCTCGCTGGTCGGTCCTCCCCCTGTTGAGACCTGTTCATCAGGCATAGAAAGGAACTGTCCCAATCCGGTAGTCACCATGACGACAGATCTCATCAAGTGCCAGTGCAACACCGCTTGTCAGTGCAGAGTCGAGCCTGCAAAAGCTGTGATGCGTAACGGCAAAGCCTTCTGCTGCGAACCCTGCGCCGATGGTCTCGGCTGTGGTTGCCGGTAAGTGTTGTTGCCGCTGGAAACCTGACCCTCACACCACAAAGCCCTGCTCTTCTGAGTGGGGCTTTTCCTTGAGGCAGGCCAATGTTGGTCAGTAGACCCTATGTTCGTACAAAATCTTGCAACTTTTATCCGTTTTAAACTTCCATTTTTCATTTTTCTGCATTGCAGTGAACTCATAGACACCCTCAAAAAGCTTGTCTTTGATAGTGTCCTGCTGAGTCACTTCAAATCCTCTTTTACTCAAGACGTCAGAGCACTCTGCAATTGTTTTAGTCTGAGCTGAAACTGACAGATTGGAAGAACATACAGTTGCAGCTGCAAACAACAAGACAGCTTTCAGGCAACGAGCCATTCTTTTAAAAACTTACACATTTGCCTCATAGCAAGCCTTTTTGAATTCAGCCATTCAGGAGGCACGTGTGTCTTAAGGTACATGCTGATCGACAGATTGATCAACAACAGCACCTGTTGAACTGCTGTTTTTGAAAACAGGGCAACCTGAATCACACAGACTCAAAAACATGGGCCCCGCTTGTGCAAAGCGAGGTAAGAAAAAACCATTTTGAGAAGGCCCCATATTTTCAAGTAGCAATTTTTACTCACAATCTCATTCTCTCGGATCACATTCCATCAACTTCGATGGAAAAATTTGATGCGATGACCAGACTGATTGAAGATTATTTATCAGGGCAATGGAGACAGAAAAAGAGTCGGTCGCTCAAGGTTCCCCAAAAAAGCGAGGTTCAAAAGACAAACTTGTTGCTGTCGGAATTGCTCCCATGGGAGTCATCTCCATTGGCATTGCGCCGATGGGGGTGCTCTGCATCGGGATCATCCCCATGGGAATCATTGGACTGGGAATTGTATCAATGGGCGCCATAACTGCTTCGGTAATCGGAATGGGGCTTTTTTCTGTTGGTTACAACACCATGGGGGTTGTAACGGCGGGTCCTCTCAGCATGAGTCGCATCAACATCTGGGGACCCAAAATGAAAATGCCGCATATGCATCATGGGCACGAAATCATGCATGAAGCAGCTCATAAAAACTCCTATGTCATTTACGACGACGAGGACATGGCCCGAACGTCGGCCAAGATGATGGGCTGTACAACAATCCACAGAGTTGGCAACTACTGGGCTCCCTGCAAAGCCCCCGGCAAAACCAACTGAAAAGAGTTCACTCCTCAACGCATCTCTTTCTCAGGCAGGTCTGCCACTCAAAACTCCGAAGACCAGCAAGGACAGCTCGCCATCGCATGGAAACCAGGCATTTCGGCTACGTATAAGTGCACGTTAAACCGTACCTCGCTGGTCGGTCCTCCCCCTGTTGAGACCCGTTCATCAGGCATAGAAAGGAACTGCCCCAATCCGGTAGTCACCATGACGACAGATCTCATCAAGTGCCAGTGCAACACCGCTTGTCAGTGCAGAGTCGAGCCTGCAAAAGCTGTGATGCGCAACGGCAAAGCCTTCTGCTGTGAACCCTGTGCCGATGGTCTCGGCTGTGGTTGCCGGTAAGTGTTGTTGCCGCTGGAAACCTGACCCTCACACCACAAAGCCCTGCTCTTCTGAGTGGGGCTTTCGCTTCAAACAGTCCTCTGCTGACCAGTGGACCCTGTATTGAATCAGGGCTGAAAGAAGCCTCGAGCGCAGAAACATGCAAGGGCACCATCAACTGTTGATCATCAATCGAGGTAGCGTTCAAACATCTGGAGCCCGATGGATATGGCCAAGGACAAGCCCTCGTTCTTCTCTTTCGAAGGAGAGATGGGCCGACTGGATTACTGGGGAAGCCTCATCTTCAGAACGTTGATCGCAGGCCTGATTTTCTTTGTGATCATTGCCTTGATTTTTCGAAGTTATTTCAGCAGCTCTTACGACGATTTATCAGAAGCAATCACACAGTGGGCAACGGATCACGCGGTCAGAGTGTGGCTGCTTGGTGAACTTCTCAACGTTTTTCTGTTCCTGCCGATCATCTGGAGACGCTGGAGGGATCTGGGACCACGTCTGAAGAAACACTGGCTCTACATCGCAGTGCTGAGCAGCCTCATGCCAGGTTACGAGGTGTTCCCCTTCGTTGGCGTTCAATCACTGATCATCACCCTTGGGATCCTGTCGATTTATCCAAACTTCAAACTGCTGTTCTGGCCTGGCAGAAAACACGCAACCCTGCGACAGGCCTGAGACGCGATCGGAGCGACTGGCTAGCACTGAAGACAAAGGGAGTTGTCATGCAGGAAGTTCTGTTGATCGCACAACTGCTGGCGTGGAGTGATTTCGACTTCCAGGACTGGGTGGACAGCAGACCACCGGCTGAGCTCTGCCAGGGGTTCAGGGATGGGCTGATTCCGGAGGCCATGCTTCCCGGCGGGCGCGCACAGACGCCATGCAGCAGCTTCAAGGGAGACGATCCGATGAATTACGTCATCAGGTGACCACCGCTTGAGGTGCTGCAGTGCATTTGTAAGGCGATAGGGTTCAAGTGATGCAGCGACACTTGCTGGCTGGTCGCCATGATCTCCGGGCGACCGTTCAGAGGTGGGCGATCGCACGTGACGAGCCCGGCGGCGTATTGCGGAATGCAGCGTCGGGTAAGTCCACGTTGACGCAGATCCATCTGGTTTTGCGAAACACCCGAATGACTTAACGAATCACCTCAATGACCCGGCCGAGGTAATGGCGCTCACCGCCTGCTGAGTCGATCACTGATCAAGCACGCCGGTCGACAACAGCACCCAGATCAGCAGTGCAAACAACAGATAAGCCACCAGCAGAGGGTTGGGGCCGATGGTCGCCATCAGCAGGCAGGCGATGACGCCGCTGACGAACAGACCAATCAGCGGATTCCACCTTTGCTCTTTCGTCGGCTTCAAGGCTTGTGGGTGATCACCGTTCCGGCCACTTGAAATCTCAGACTCAGCTGAGAGTGCCAGTGGCCTGCACAAGCGACTGTGACCAAATGCACAGGAGTGAGAACAGCTGCATTCAGTAGTAGCGACCTGGATATTCGCCGGGGTGATCCACCCGTGTGACACGCACGCCTGCCGTGCTCCGGCCGGACAACATCAGCAGATCGCTGCCTGAAACGGCATAACCCAGATCCTGGGCAAGCTGGGCCACCTCGTCCGCCGTGACCGCCGCCTGAACCTTCACCTGCAGGATCGGATCACGGCCCAGATGCTCGAGGAACTGCTGCACCGGTTGTGCGGTCATCGCTGCTGATGCGCTGGTGCAATTGAACACGATCCCGGGCGCATGCGTGAAAACAGGCCATGCTTTACGGAGATCGCGATGCTCGAGGCGTGTCCCATGCTGAGTTCTCTGCTCAACGTTCTCTGGGTGGTGCTCGGCGGTCTGATGATGGCCCTGGGCTGGTGGCTGGCCGGACTGATCTGCGCGATCACAGTCGTGGGTCTGCCCTGGGCTCGTTCCTGCTTCGTGATCGGGCGATTTTCGCTGTGGCCCTTCGGAAGAGAAGCCGTGAACCGCAGGGATCTGAAGGGTCGTGATGACCTGGGAACAGGATCCCTGGGCTTGATCGGCAACGTGCTCTGGTTCCTGGTGGCCGGATGGTGGCTGGCGATCGGCCATCTGGGCTCCGCCCTGGCCTGCTTCGTGACCATCATCGGCATCCCCTTCGGCATCCAGCACATCAAGCTGGCCCTGATCGCACTGGCTCCTGTGGGGATGACCGTTGTGCCGGTGCAAAGGGTCTGACCGTTCCTGTCAGCCTGTTTCAGAGGGGCAGATAGAGAACATCACGGCTGCAGCGTTGGAGTGCGTCACGAACCGCCTCAAGCTCCTGTTGCCCCCCCTTGAAGCTGCGGCCCGAAGGCACCACAAGCTCTCCATTCAGATCAAGATGAATGTTGCCGCTGAACCATGACGCGCCTGAAGGCAGGAACGCCCTGCAGCTCAACGCCCCGTCAGCTCCCTGCTTCCGCTCGATACGCCAGCCGCTGACCCGGTCGAGCTCGGTGTAGCGGTTGAGACCGGCGCGGCATGGGGACATGAACAACAGCAGCAGTGCCGCGCTTGCGAACCACGGGAACCACGGAGGTGATGGAGCAGTGCTGCAGCTCAAGAACGTTCCTCTTCGGTGAGGTATTCCTCAACGATCGGTGAGCAATCACCCCGTTCCAGGGCTGCGATTTCACGCTCGATGTTGTCGATGAACAGCTGATTGCCATTGCGCCTGGCCACCTCCAGAACGGTTCGCAGGCGCTCCAGCTGCATCAGGTTCTCCTCATCCATTGATGGCAGATCACAATCAGGGCAGCCAATCATGGATACCGCACCATCAGCAACCCCGCAGAGAAAAGACGGGACGACGGTCGGGGTCGCTGCAACGGTGACAGGTCAAGATCCGTTAAAAGGGATTGACACGAACAGCAAACATGGCTCTCGGATACGGAGTAATCGGCAGTGGCTACGTCGGCACCGGTGTGGCCATGCGCATGAAAAGGTCCGGTCAACCCGTCACCGCCACGACGCGCTCAGTGGAAAACGTGCGCGAACTGCAGCAGCTGATGGATGACGTACGCCAGCTGGACATCACCGACCCAGATCCGGATCTTTCCTTTCTCGCCGATCTGCAGGGCCTGCTGATCAGCGTGGCGCCAACCAGGCAGAACGATGGTTACAGCGATGTTTTCGTGCGCGGCATGCGCAATCTGGCCGGTGCACTGCGACGCAGGACGAGCACACAACCACTGCACATCACCTACATCAGCAGCGTCAGCGTGTACGGAGACCAGCAAGGAGACGAAGTGTGGGAGCACTCAGCGCTGGACTGCGACTCTCCGGTCAACAGCATGCTCGCTGCAGCTGAGGAGCTGATGCTCGACATTGATCGCCCCGACACCTCAATCTGTGTGCTCAGACTCGGCGGAATCTATGGGCCAGGACGCGACATGGTGGGGATGATCCGTGAAGCCGCAGGCCAGCAGGTGCCCAAGGATGGCAACGCCATCAATGCCTGGAGCAGTCTTGTCGACATCGCCAGGGGCGTGCAGTTCGCCTTCGACAACAAACTCTCAGGCATCTACAACCTGGTTGACGACATGCAGCTCAGCCGGCGGGAGCTGTCGACCCTGATCTGCGATCAGGAAGGTCTCCCTCCCGTGCTCTGGAGCCACACCAGCTCAGCGACGGGGCGCAGCATGAATGCCCGCGTCTCCAACCGGAAGATCAAGGATGCCGGCTTCAGGCTGTTGTCACCGTCGATGCTGGAGCCAGTCACTGCCTGAGCATGCGCCGGCGCACCAGCGAATCCCAGAGACGGGTCGGGATCAAGGGCTGCAACAGCTGCACTTCAGACTGACTGCCGCATCGGTAGCGCGGCCTGGGACGGGACGTCTCCAGCGCCGAGACGATGGTGCGGGCGACCAGATCAGGAGAGGAAGCATGACGAAAGCCCTCGGCCCAGCTTGCTGCAACCCGATGCATCATCCGCCCCCAGACCGGATCAGCCGCATGCCTCTGCAGGGAGACCGCACTCACGGTTTCAAAACCAGTGCGGATCAGGCCTGGCTCCACCAACACCACCTGCACGCCGAAACCGTGCAGCTCGAGACGCAGAGCATCACTGATGCCCTCGAGCGCATGCTTACTGGCTCCATACCAGCCGGCCCCGGGCGTGACAAAACGGCCGGCAATCGATGAGAGATTCACGATGCGGCCGCGTCGACGTTCACGCATGGGCGGCATCAGCATCTGCGTGAGGCCGATCAGCCCGAACAGATTCACTTCGAACATCGCCCTGGCCCGCTCGATGGGCATGGTCTCCACCGGTCCCGTTTCCCCGTAACCGGCGTTATTCACCAGAGCATCCAAGGCACCGATTGCGCCGCTGAC
The DNA here is from genome assembly GCF_047303035.1 of Synechococcus sp. MIT S9509. Lineage (NCBI taxonomy): Bacteria > Bacillati > Cyanobacteriota > Cyanophyceae > Synechococcales > Synechococcaceae > Synechococcus > Synechococcus sp. MIT S9509. The sequence continues at coordinate 1,146,712 of NZ_CP138940.1, forward strand.
GGTGTCAGACAGCTGCCGGCAGGATGCCTGGTCAGCGAGATCAAGAGACAGAACCTCAGCTCCGCGACGACGCAGGGGCTCCATCGCTTCCAGCCGGCGGGCCGCAGCGAACACATGCCAGCCGTTGTCAAGCAACCGGTGAGCTGTCGCCAGGCCGATACCACTGGAGGCCCCGGTGATCAGCACACTGCGCCTGGAACGGGATTGCGAGGCCGTCATCTCACTTGTGGCAGGCCGCCCGGAAGCGGTCGGACCGGCTGGTGCTGCCATGTTTGGTGCGCCGGCCACTGACCCGCTTCCTCCAGGCACGAAAGGAACCTGATCTGAGCTCGGAGCGCATCAGAGCGATCACCTCGGCCTCCGAGAGCCCGAACTGGAATTCGATCGCCTCGAATGTGGTGCGATCCTCCCAGGCCATCTCGATCACGCGGTCAATCTCCTGGGAGGTGAGGCGGTCCGGCAGGTCGCAGTTCATTGGCTGGCGGAATCAGTGATCGGGATGCTCGAACAAAGCCACAGCCCTGTCGGTCTCCGTGATCTCGCGTGGATCAGAGGCGGGATCAGTCGCGGACGGCCGTTGCAGAGAAGGCAGTGCGAGAGAAGGCAGTGCGAGAGAAGGCAGTGCGAAGGCTTTTTCCAGCTCGGTTTTTGCAGCGCCGAAGGGGTAGGTCATGAGGTTGGTCGTGTTGCGTGGACCCACCGGACCCACGCTCTTTACATTGCGCAACATTAACCGCAGACACGTCCGGACGGACGCTTCAGGGGCATCCGAGCAGAGCAATGAAACTGATTCTCAGCAGCAGATTTGCACTCCTGATTGTGATTCTCAACAACATATTCGCAGCTTTTGAATGTGATTCTCAAAAGCATATTTTGATCCGCTAATGTTCGGTTTTTACGCATATCTTTCGCTCTTTTGTGATGTAGAACTGATTCATCCCTCCCAGAGGAAGAGCAATGACAGCTTCACAAATCCAAGCCCCCATCACTGTCCCCACCGGTCCCGCAGGCCGCGCCATGGCCGAGCCCATGTCCGCTGAACTGCTCGATCTGATGGAAGCCCATCTCAACCTTGAGCGTCAGTCAGCTGCTGACTATTTCGCTGCTGCCATCTGGTTCGCTGAACGCGAGCTGACCGGCTTTGCCGAGCACCTGCGTGATGAGGCCAAACAGGAACAGGAGCATGCCGCCAAATTCGCCGACTATCTGATCAGCAGAGGTCAACGCCCTGTGCTCGACACCATCGAGCCACCGCGTCAGCAGTGGACTGGCGTGGAGCAGGTGATCGCCAACGTCTTCCGCATGGAAGCTGATGTCACCGCCTCCGTGCTGCAGCTTTATGACACTGCAGAAAAGGACATTGATCGCCGCACAACCGTCTTCCTTGATCCCATCGTTGACGGCCAGCGTCTCTCTGAGCACGAGGCCGCTTATCTGCTGGGTCGAGTCAAGTTCGCTGCAGGCAACCCTGCTGCCGTGATGATCATCGACGCTGAACTCAGGGAAGACGAAGCCGAGCCCGCCAAGCTCGAAGGCTGATCAGCCCTCCGTTCATTCAGCTCAAAGCACAATCTGCTAGCTGAACCCAACAGCCCCGCCACGAGCGGGGTTTTTGCTGGGGCGAACTCCTGCAAGCCAACGAGACAGCCACTCAGGATCTGAACAGCTTGAACAACGCCCAGAGGGCAGCCGCAGCGAGCAACCAGTAAACCCAAGACCACTGCAGCCAGACAGCAACGATGAGGCCCGCAGCGAACAGGGCCAGAAATCTCCCGAGAGTCACACCAAGCTGACGAGGGTCTCCATCTAAGCCAAACCGGCCCGGAATCCACAGCCCACAACGCCAGGGGCGAGCTCCGTAGGGTTTCACTCAGCGGCTGCAGGTTGGATGAACGTTGACAAGGAACTGCAGAAGCAGGCGCGCAGAAACCTGCGTGGCACCGACCCATCCATCGCCAGGTACATGCAGGTGCTCGAGCATGAGATCTGCCACCTCGAGAAACTAAATGCACAGCTGAACCTGGACCTGAAGGCGCTTCAGCAGCAGCAGGCAGGCTGATCAATATTCGGCGCCACAGGATCTCAGGAGACCCTGAGGATTGCCCGGATCAGATTCGGGCGCTGCTGGAGTTCAGCAGTGAATTCCTGAGCCAGATCTCTGGCTTCCATGACATCGGAGGCGTAGACACAACCTTCTCGGAATGCTCCGGTGCGATCCCGGTAGCGCACCAGGTACCGGTTGACGGTTTGAAGTGGTGAGAACATCTGAATCCCTGCCTAGGCGAATCCGAAACGGCGGGCAGCGCTGGCCTCGAACTCGCGCCTGATCTGCACAATCGCCTCGCGGGCGAAGGCCTTTTCGTTTTCCTGCGCAGTGATGATCTGCTTCGTGAGCTGACGCAACTGTTCGATGTCCTGGCAGGCATCGATCTCACGAAACGCTGATTCAAGGTTGAATTTCTGCTCAACCGACAGACGATGATTGGTCATGGTGCAGGGACGGCAAAAGCCTCACATAGCGAGGCATTGAGTGGCAGTACACCTACGTTCGCCACGGCCAGAGTCAATCGTGACGGTGAAATCCGCCCCGGGCCGAACACGCGGTCAGACCCGGAGCTTGATAAGCCAACCAGTTTGAATGAGGGCAACGATCAGAAACCGAGCTGATTGAGGATGCCCTGACCGGTGAGCAGTTCAGTGCCCAGGCCGATCACGAAACCGAGCATGGCCAGGCGGCCATTCCAGGTTTCAGCGAAGTTGACGAAGCCGAAGCGGCGTTGAGTGGTGTCAGTCATGGTTTCAGGTGCGATGGTTTCGGATGCGGAAGTGAATGGAGAAGCAGATCAGCCGGCGCAGTTGCAACCACAGGGCTCACGGCCATGGCACGGCTCCCTGTTGATGTGTCCGTTGGCGCAGGCCTGCGAACAGAAGAGAAGAGTGCCCCGGTGAAAGGATGTGGCCGGCTCGACGGCACAGGCGCAGTCGGGGCATGCGCACTGATGGAGAACTGCTGTCATGAATGTCTCCGCTGGGGACCTTTTCGGTCTATGGCTGCCGCTCCCCACGGTGCAGAGGGGACAGCCGACCTCGGAGGTACGGTTTCAGGATCTTTCCAGGTGAACGGCTCGGGAGCAGATTCACAGCTTTTTTTCAGCTGAATCATGCGGATCAGGCCAGCTCCGCACATCAATCGGTTATCCGTAGCCAATGGCACCGACAGCCCGATAACGGCCGGCCAGCATGAATGTATCCACACCGTTGGAGTTGGAACCATGAAAGCCAACAGCAACCGTTGCCAGGACCTGAACAAGCAGCTGGCCATGTACCGCGCCTTCCGCGACATGGAAGGCGTTGCGGCCGTCACCCGCGAGCTGCAGATGGATGCCTGCGCCTGCCCGATCAGGGACTGAACCTGATCAAAGAGGATCAGAGCTGCCCCGGCATCCAACAATTCATTGTTCGATCAGCAACTGCTGTTCCCCGGCAGTGAATCCATCCAACCGGCTTGTCCGGTGCCTTTCAGAGGGGAACCACCCTCCGGCATCGACTACATCGGCAAGGCAACCGACCTTCCCGATCCCGATGCGATGGCACTCTCGATCGGATTTGATCTGGAGACCTTCAACCGTCGCACGGATCTCTGGCGTCACAAGGCCAGCCTCAGCCCCTCGCTCGGCGGCGAGATCCGGTTGGCACAGCTGCACGCAACGGGCAGTGACACCACACTGGTGATCGATGTGGCGGTGATCGGTCAGCCGGCCACTGACTGGCTCCGCAGGCTTGTGCGCAACCCCGAACGCAGGCTGGTGGGCCACAACCTTCTGTTTGAGGCGACCTTCCTGATCGGCGCAGGCATCAGACCGTTGTGCCAGTGGTGGGACACAATGCTGGCCTGCCAGATCATCGGCGACCTGCCGAGCAACAGTCTGGCCGCCGCGGCTGCGCACTACCTGAAGCGTGCGCTCGACAAAAGCGAACAGACCGGCGACTGGGGAAATGCCCTCACCGCCAGCCAGCTGCGCTACGCAGCTCTGGATGCCGAAATCGTGCTGCCTCTGGGACGGGAGCTGCATCAACAGCTTGTCGCCACGCGACAGACCACGGTGCACCGGCTTGATTGCTCAACCATCAGTGCCTGCGCTGATGGTCAGGTGCGAGGGCTGGCGGTTGATGTCGAAACAGCACTTGACTCCAGAGCACGGGCCCTCAGAGAACGGGAACGACTGGCGGCCCAGGTGCAGAAGACACTCGGAATCGAGAACTACAGAAGCCCCGACAAGCTGCAGAGTGCCCTGAGTGTTCACCTGGGCGAGCCGGTTGAAAACACCAGGGACAGAACCCTGAACACGTTTCTTCCCGATCCAGTCATTGAGACGCTGCAGCAGCTGAAGGCGTTGGATCAGGAACTGAAGGAGGTGAACTGGCTGCTGGATGAAGCCCGGCTCACCGATGGCAGGGTTCGTCCTCACTACCGGATCATTGGTGCCAGCACAGGCCGAATGAGCACGAGTGCCCTGATCCGCGACAGCAGCAGTCACGTTCCATCCAACACCGAGCGATTCAAAACAGGCCCGAGACAGGGCGAACCCAAGCCCGTGAAACTCGGTCAGTGCGGATTCAACTTCCAGGGCATCACCGGCGATCGCAAAAAAGCGCTGGGAACCGGTGATCCCGACACTGTGTTGATGGACCTCGACTGGTCATCGATTGAGATCCGGCTGCAGGCAAGCCCTGAGCTTTACAACGACGATGGCCAGCGCAGCATCCTGCTGGACGGCATCGACCCACATGCCTACATCGCCAGTCAGGCCTGCGGACGCGAGATCACGAAGGCGGATCCGGAACGCTCAACGATCGGCAAACGAGCCAATTTCGCCCTGGCCTACGGCTGCGGGCTCTCGGGGGTTCGCAAATTGCTCTCGAGGGCCCGCGGTGAGCAGGTCTCGGAGAAGGAAGCCCGTAAGGTTTACGACGCCTGGCATGATCTGCACCCACAGATGAGCCTGGAGATGGAGAAATTCTCCAGCGGAACCGTGACAGAAGTGCGCAGCATTGCCGGACGACGGATGACATTCCGGAGCAACCAGGTGGGATCTGATGGCGTCAGACCGATGCAGCCACTGGGAAGAACCAACGGCATCAATTTTCCTGTACAGGGATCCGGTCGTGATCTGCTCGCCTCTGCCCTTGGTGATCTCTGGCCAGCGCTGGATGGCTTCGCAGGTGTTCACATCGTGGGGCTGATTCACGATGAGATTCTTCTCGAAGTTCCACGAGATCTTGTGGAGGAGGTGAAAGCCGTCGCCCTCGCCTCGATGACCTCAGAGAAGCTTCAGAGCCTGTACCTCGGTGATATTCCGCTGGAAGCGGAATGCAATATTGCAGAGAGCTGGGGAGACGCTCACTGAACGATCACTGTCTCTGGGCAGACTGACTCCGCTCCAGTCGTCGATCGGATGATGGATCAACAGTCATCCAGACGCTGAGTTGAAGCTCGCCTGGATCGTCACAACCAATTTCTTACAAGCGTGGGAAAGCTTCTGCGAGTTCATCCGCTGCGTGCGGATCAGATCAGCCGCACAAAAGGTTCAGAACCAGACAAACGAAAGACTTGTTATTCCTTGGCAACAAGGTTTAAATAGGAATGACGAATTCATCTGCCTGAAATGCTCACTGGTGCCGATCTGCTGACCAAGGTCAAGGAACTGGGAGACGTCTCAAAAACTGATCTGGCTACTGCCTGTGGGTATGTCTCCAAGAAGAAAGACGGCTCTGACAGGGTTAACTTCACCGCCTTCTATGAAGCATTGCTGAATGCCAAGGGCATCGAACTTGGTGGCGGTTCCGCCGGAATGGGCAAGGGTGGTCGCAAGCTCAGCTACACCGCCAAAGTGCAGGGCAATGGCAACCTTCTGGTCGGCAAGGCTTACACCGCCATGCTGGATCTTGCTCCTGGCGATGAATTCGAAATCAAGCTCGGCAAGAAAGCGATCCGACTCATTCCCGTCGGTGGCGAGGAAGAAGGGGAAGAGTGATTGTCTGAAAAGACCGGTCACCACCTGATCGATTACTGGCAGGGTTGCGCGTCAACCCTGCTTTTTTTGTGGCTGAATCAGGGGAGGGAAAGCACGACAATCCACTAAAGTGCAGCTCCCAGTGGGTGATCAGTGAGCACGGAAACACTGCAGTGGAAGGACCTGTCTCTCGAAGAGCTCGAGCTGGTGCTCAAATCGGAAGAGGTCACAGGTGAGCCCGAGGAATATGCCTACATCAGAGACAATGGTCGACTGAATCTGCTCAACGACGAGTCTGCGGTTCAGTTTTCTCTGGAGTTGCCCAAGACTGAAGCCGTTGAAGCAACTGAAGCCGGTTAAGGTCTGCTGAATTGTTGATCGGATCGTGCTGAGCCTGATTCCTCCTTACTATCTGGCGGCACTCGGCCTGGGACTGGCTGCGATTGTTGTGGTTCTGTTTTATTCGTTCACTCGCACCACCAACTATGAAGTGCAGGAGAAGCTGAAGAAAGCGCAGCTCAGGAAACAACGGCAGCAGCTCAACGATCTCTGAGACCTGATCACCTGTTCAATCAACTCATGCTGAAGGTTGAACTTCGAGCCGCCAGAATTCCAGGCTTACCGGGTCTGATTGCAGATCACTACTGGTTGCTTGTGATTCGCGAGGGTGATAACGACAGTCAACGCGAGTGCGATCGCTGGGAAGTGTGGCAATCCCCGCGCCGGAATCATTCCTGCTGGGGCCATCTCCACAAGAATCTTCTGGCCCCCTGCCAGGGTGTCGGCAGTGGTCCATCACGTGTGATCCAGCAATGGCTTGGTGATGATGCCCTGTCCATCGTTGAGAGGATTGAATCCTCGCCAGCCAGCTATCCCTACACCGAAACCTACCGATACTGGCCTGGCCCCAACAGCAACACATTCGCGCAATGGATCGTTCGCGGAAAGATGGATCTTGGCGCCAGGGCCATCGGCAAAAGCTTCCCGGTTCCAGACGTGATCTGATCACGAAGGCTTCAGGCGACTGTGGAGATCACAGCCCAAGCCCCTGGATCAAACGCTCCTTGGCCTGAATGATCGCAGTCATCTGCTCGGCAGAGCCCCCCAGATCCGGATGAGCCTCTCTGGCAGCGGCTTTGTAGGCAGCCTTGACCGCCTCAACGGTGATCCTGCCCTCTGCCGGAAGACCCAGCAAGCGTCGATCCAGCTCACGACCTGGCCTGCCGGCCATCCTGTCCGCGTGATCAGACCACCACTGGGAGGCACTTCGGGCCCGCCCGCGGTCGTGGCAGGCGTAACCGCACCAGGCAAGACAGTCGGCGGTGTCCTGAGGTGGGTCTCCTTCAAGGGTCGGCAGACGCAGAACGACACCCCAGAACAGACAGCGGCGGATGAGGTTGTCTTCTTCAGGGCCACCGGAGGTGAAATCGAACACCTTGCCGGAGGGGATCAGCTCTTCAAGATCAGACCAGAGAGCCTGATCGATTCTGTCGCGACGCTGAAGCCCCACCGTTTCAAGAGCATCGAGCAGGAAGCAGACTGCTGAATCGGAAGTCGTGATTGATGGAGCCGATTCGACAGCTCCATCGATGGCCCCGAGTCGATGCGGTGTGGCACGACGTTTGAGTCTCTGAATGTGTTCGGCCAGGACAGCCGCTTCTCCCTGAACCTGCCGTCGGTGATTGTCAATCAGCTCAAGCAGCGCCCGCCTGCCGTCATCAGACAGAGGTCGATCACGGTCCAGCCTCTGCTCAACCTTGAAGATATGAACCTGCCTGGCGGTCACACCCGGCATGGCGGAAGCGTCCTGACTGCAGATCCGCCAGCGCCTGGCCTGCAGGCTGGCAGCGCCAGAGTCATGAAACCCGGCCGGAGAGTCCGAGGACATGTTGTTGATCATCAACTGCTCCACTCACGCCATCCGGAACGACCATTGCTGGTCGGCACGGCGATCGAGCCAATGTGCCATTGAAGGTTTGCCTGGCAATCATCTGATCGCTTGCACTCAAAAAGACACGTACATTCGCCCCAACCGCCAGCAACGCATGTCGATGGAGGAAGTGAGGAGATTTTTACTGACCATTCGAGACAACAAGCCCTTGTACGACAAGGTTGCAAGTGTTGCAACGGCAAGCGAGATCGCATCCATCGCCAGCACGATGGGGTTTGAATTCACAGCTGCTGAACTGAAATCAATTCCCAATCAGACCGTTGAAGGAGTGCGAATCAAGAGCCAGGACACAACACCTTCATACAATTTCGGCGAAGGTGGAAACTGAATCAGCCCTGAGATCAGTCAGGCATCAGGTATTCCAGAAGCAGTGAAAAACTCCACAAACCGGCAACGGCAACAAAACCAAGAAGGATCAGGGCAGCAGGATTAACCGCACCCTCGGACTCAACAGGGAGCTCTTCCATGGTGCTGCTGTCAATTTGATTCTCCACAGGACGATTAACAACTCAAGCCATCTTATTGCTGACCTCAGAATTCAAGTCGTGCGCGATACTGAGGATACTTTTAATGCGGCGTTCAGCCACAATTCCAGTCCAGCTGGGTAGCTTTCGACAAGCCCCGGAGTTGTTTCCTGTCAAGCGCTTTACAAGCAACAACAAAACACTATTTTTATTCACCAAAAAGTAATCAGCAGCGTCCTGAGCAAACGTTCCCGGCCTTCAATCCACGAAACGAAGGCACAGGGAACAGGCAAAACCCCAGCTTTCTAGCGGCGCCTGCGGCTCATTTCATGCTTTGACGTTTCACTGAATGCAGTGAACAAAACAACAACGACCGAGACAAGACCCAGGCCAAGAAACACAAGGTAGTAGGACGGAAGAATACTGAGCATTAAAAACACGCTTTTCTCAAGAGTAATCAGAATTTGAGAATCAGCTCATCGATTGATACTCAGCTCCCATCTATCTATTGTTTTTAATTTGGCCTGATTATTCCATTGCCTGTTTCCAATGCAATGGCGGACCTGACAAAAGCTCTCACCCTGTTCAACGTGGGAGTAACCGGGCCATGCTCATGCTTTCGCTTCGATCACCTGCCATCGCCCTTGTGGCGCTCGCACAGTCATTCAGTGTTGGCGTGTTGCCTGGCCAGGCTGCTCAGAACTGCGGGCCTGGGGCTCACTGGGTTCAGACCGGACCCATGCTGGGTGCCGGGTATTGCAAGCCGAAGCACCGCAAAGACCACTTCGTCTGCGCCATCGGCTACCACTACGCAGGACAAGGGCGGTGCGTTCGCAACGGTCCCTGGTGGGAGGGCCGCAGACCTGTGAACTGGGGTCCCTATTACGAGCCACGCAACAAACAAGGCAGCGTGACCTTTGAAGGACCGAATGGGGGCGAGATCAAGCTGAAATGGTGATCAGCGGCAGCATCGCCGGGTCACATCAACAATCTGAAGCAGCCATGAAATCTGCTTGCAGCGCCGGAATGTCTGGCTCAGCCTGACCCCATGCAATCCGTCTTCTCGATTCGCCCTGTCAGACCGGCCGACATTCCGCTGATCAATGACTGGGCGCGTCGTGAAGGGTTCGCGCCGGGCACCGGAGACATCAACATCTACCGGCAGACGGATCGCCAGGGCATCTGGGCGGGCTGTCTTGACGACACGCCGATCGGGTGCATCGCAGGCATTCGCTACAACCATGCCTACGGTTTCATCGGGCTCTACATCGTGCGCCCTGACCACAGGGGCCGGGGCTACGGCGTCAGGCTCTGGAGAGAAGCGCTCGCTCACCTCCAGGACGTGAGCTGCATCGGGCTTGAAGCCGCAGAAAACAGGGTTGATGACTACGCCAACTGGGGTTTTCAACCGGCCTCAACAACGACGCGCTGGCAGCTCGAGATCGATTCGCTGGCCGAGCGGCTCCCTGCATCGACTCCGCCTGAGGGGCTGAGATTGATTCATGGAGATGACATCCCGGAGGCAACGATTCAGCTCTATGACGCTGACCGGGAACTCAGCCCCAGACCTCACTTTCTGTCGGACTGGCTGCACCACCCCGCCGGTGAGGTGACGGCGCTGCTCGACGGAACGCAACGCTGCCATGGTTTTGCCCGGATCCGGCCCTGCCTGCTCCAGACGCAGGCTGGCTGGCGGATCGGCCCCCTGCTGGCGGATTCAGCTGAACTGGCTGAGCTGTTGATCCTGGATCTGCTCAAGGCAAGGCAGGGACTGGTGATCATCGATTCCCCGGGCGGCAATGCACTGGCCTCACCATTGCTGAACACACTTGGCTTCACACCAGCTGGACGCACGCTGCGGATGTACCGCGGTGTGATGCCATCCCGGCAACTGAATCAGGTCTACGGACTTGCCTGCCTGGAACTGGGCTGAGCCGGACATCACAGAGCGATGGATCCACACACGGTGGATCTCAGGATCAGACAAGCCTGGAAATGGCAGGGATGCGCCTGAGCTGATGACTCAGACCAAAACTGACCAGCACGGATGCAGCACCACCCACAATCCACGACAACAGATTGGGCCCCGCGAAGAAATTGATCGAGCCGATGACAAGAACAATGATCACCGGGTGAATGATGTAAACGAGAAAACTGTCGACCCCTGCTGTGGCCAGCCACTGACCACAGGCCTGCTCATGTCGCTGGAACCAGAGCAGCAGATACCCCATCACACCCCAGCCAATGAAGGTGTTCATGAAGTCGAAGAGAACAGAAATGCCAGGCTGCTGCTGCTTGAAATTTCCTGTGACTGCAACGGCAACGCAAATCCCCAGCATCAGCAGAGACAGAAACACTGAAAGGCGGAACCACCTCACAACCAGATGGGCATCCAGACGCTCAAGCCATTGATGGGCCGCCGCCTTGCAACCCAGAAAGAAAAGAAAGGCATAGGTGAAGACATGGGATCCCTGAGCTCCGAGACCATCGAGAGGTGAGTTGAGCAATATCGACCAGAAATCGCTCGGCATGGTCACTAACACTTCGATGACAGCGAGCACCACAGCACTGATCAGCCAGGACCGCAACCGAGGTGTCGGCACGGTTGCATCAACCGTGAACTGATGACCACTGAGCCTGATCCAACCGCAATAGAGAAGATCAAAGCTGAACAGAACAACGAGGAACCACAGAACTCCAAGATGGTTGAAGGGATAACTGGCAAGAGGAACGGATCGCAACACACCTCCCGGAAAGAATCCGCTCAGCCAATAGGCAAGATTGTTGATCAACAGCAATCCCACCAGAAATGGAACTCCCAGCCTGATCAGGCGTTCTCTGAGATAGGTGGAGACACCTTTTTTGGCCACAGAGCGCGGCACAAAATAACCGGATATCAAAAACAACATGCACATATAAAAGGTATTGAAAAACTCCACGAGGGCCAGATCAAACCCCGTTAACCAGTTCGGTTGACTGCGTCCAACAAAACCGATACCCATGAAGGATCCTTCAGGAAAGAAGGTCAACGTGACATGGCATAAGACCACCAAAGCAATCATCACTGCCTTGATCTGATCAAAAAAAAGCACGCGCTGCTTAGCGCTTTTTTGAAGTTGAGTCATAGTCATGTCTAGTCAATTCAGCGGGCGCCAGCCATCGCCATCCGCCTGAAGCAATCATCGACGACGTGCAGGCAGCAAGGATCAAACGGATCAACAAAGACAGCGCCATAACAACGAGATTCACAGCACAGGAGGCCAGTCGCCGCTCCTGAAGGCCGCGATTATTCATCGGCCGAATGAAGTCGGCGACACATTGACTGGTCCTGCTGAGATGGCAGTTTTGAGGTCCAATGAGTCAGAGGTGGCTGATTGGTCGTTCGGGCGCTGGTGGGACAGCGCCAGGACGTTATGGCTCCTGCAAATGATTCAGTGGCATTGATGCATTTCAGCTGCGCTGACGATTCAGCTGATGCATGGCTTTTAGGGAAGCTGTTGCCAGGTTGTGAGTCCAATCTGATGGTCGATTGGTCGCCTAGGTGGGACCGGTGCTGAGGGACTCAGCACCGGGCTAGGCCAGCTGAACCCAGGCCTGCACAACCTGGTTGTTGCCGCTGAATTGCGCTGATCGCAGCTTTGCCAGAGTTGGCCTTGATCAGCGAGGCAGCAGCGCAGATGTTCGGGCTTGATCAATCCCTGCTGCTCGAGTGGATCTCCGCCTGGTTGGTGCTGAACTGGGGTGCGCATCTCGCTCTGAGCCGGCAGGAGGGCGGGGAATCCGCCGACGATTCATCCAGACGTCAGTTCCCCGGGCTGAGCGAACAGTTCCGCTACGCCCTTCATGCGCTGGCGATTGGCTGGTTGATCCGGTGGTCGTGGCAGCTGCTTCCGGCGGTTGGATAGATGGGCATGACCACTGCACCCCTGGATCAACCCGGTTCAGAGAATCGGCGCTGCCGGGCAAAGCCCCCTGTTGCAACCACAGGAATGACCATTGGCGCAGGCTTCGGAGCAGAAGGCTTTGCCGTGGCGCATCACCGCCCTGGCAGCCTCGAATTCACAGCGGCAGTCTGCACTGCACTGGCACTTGATCAGATCAGACGTCATGGCGATCACCGGAATTGAGACTTTCTGTCTATGCCGGCCTGACCACCCCCGGAAGCGGTGACAGCCGTCAGGAAAGGTTCGGTTTCAAGATCTTTGCTGCGTGGCTGAGCGGGATCAGAGTGGCCGGGATCAAACGACACCAGTTCAGGCATCAGGTCGGCTGCAGCACCACAGCGATGCAGACCAGCGGGCCAGCATCATGCTGCGGTTGCACAGAGGTGGGCGATCGCACGGCGACAAGCCCGGTGACCTCCTTCAGCACCGCCGGGCAGGTCGTCATGGGCCTGCACCGGCGTGCCTTGGATCAACGCTGCTCAATCCAGCGGCTGAGTTTCATGTGGATTGGAATCCAGATGGCAACGACGATGACGGCGGTGGTGAGGGGTTCCATGGCCTGGCATCGAGGATCAGGAACCGCAAGTGCAGCCGCAGGCACCGGCAGCGTCGTGGCAGGGCTCATTGTTGGGATGACCGCTGGCACAGGCCTCCGAGCAGAAGCTCTGACCGTTTCTGGACACCGCAGACTCACCGCTTGCATCGCAGTTGCAGGTGGGGCAGGCGCACTTCAAAACTGTTGCTGACATCACAGGATCACGTCTTCAATTGTTCTATCAGCCGATGGATACTCAGCAGCTGAAAAAACACTGAGAGTTACAGATTGGCATCAAAAAAAGAGAATGATTATCGGTTTCAGATGTCAACGAAGAGAATGATTATCAGTTTCGCCAGCTGTCTTTCTGGCCTGCATTTCCTGCCAGATGACTGGTTCCGGCTGATTCAACAATCAGCACGGATCCAACGGTGATCAGCGCACCGGTGGACGACAGCGCCGCCAGCCCACCTTCTGCATGTTCTGCCATGCCTCGATGGCGTTGTGCTGGAGCATGCGTCTCTGGCTCTGCGGCTCAGGGGGATAGGGCCTCACCCAGCGATAGGTGCTGAGGATCACCCACTGCCCATGGGCGGTTGAACGGCCAGTGCTGAATCTCACCAGCAGCTGCTCATCACCATTCACCAGCCAGCCATCCCTGCCGGCATGCAGTGGTGGTTCGTGGCTGATGTGATCCCGCTCAAGCATGGGAAGGAGTTTCGCCGTGATCGCTGCAGACAGGGACAGGAGTTCACAGAACCTCACTGCAGCAGAGAGTCAGCCGCCGTTAGGTGATCAGCTGAGTCAGCAGTGCGGCGGAGGCCAGTCCTCCGAAAAACAGGAACGTGGGCAGCAAGGCCGGCCAGACCATGGGAGGAGTGGGATCTGACATCAGGAAGCCGGGGCTTTGGTTCCGTGAAACTAAAAGGTTCAACCCTCTCAGCAGGTGATCAGCTGAGGCCCCGCAGGTCGTATTTGCATGGATGCCGGGTATCTCCGCGATCAACGTCCGTGCTGCGTCAGCCGATGTGGCTGCCGATATCACTGCAGCAGTGGCTGCAACAGTGGCTGAAGAGGTGGAGATCTCCGCACCCTGCACTGGCGGTTGTCCCCCTGGAGGATCCGGGATCGTTCCCCGAGATTGAAAGGGCGTCGGGTGACGCGTTACGCCACGGCACGGATCCCCGCCGTTGGTCGAGAGCCTCCCCTGAGAACGGAGGCTTTTCCTGCCTGGATGACGACCCGACAGGAGAACCAGACTGGGGGAATGGCCCAGCTCTCACCCGCCTGCCGCAACGACCTGGAAGCCATCGCCGTTCCCAGACATTCCAGCTGGGATCCGCTGGGTCTGATGGCCGTGCGCAGCCATGTGCGGCAACAGCTCGCGGCACTTGGGCAGGTGGAAGAGCAGAGGTTCAGAGACGGCAGCCATGAGGGCGTGAATCTGATCCTGAAACTTGCCGGCCGCAACCCGAGGCGACGGCCGCTGCTGATCGGCGCGCACTACGACGGGCCGCTCAATTCAACCGGAGCCGATGACAACGCCAGTGCGGTCTCAGCCCTGCTGGAGCTGGGCAGGCGCTGGAGCACTGCACCCCCCAGACGCCCTGTGTGGCTGGTGGCCTTTGACCTGGAGGAATGGGGACTGCTCGGCAGCGCAGCACTGGCTGAACAGCTCAGGGCTGAGCAGCAACGACTGAAGCTGATGGTGAGTCTGGAGATGCTCGCCTACACCAGTGACAACCAGAGCTACCCGCACCCCGCCATGGGCCGGGTCTACGGCAACCGCGGCGACTTCATCGCGCTGGTGGCCAATGCCCGCGCCGGCCTGATGCTCAGCCGGCTCACCCTTGCCATGGGACAGCACGTGAAAACCAGGGCGCTGCCGGTGCCGCGCGCCGGCATTGATGTGCCCGCCGTGCGCCGCAGCGACCACAGCCCCTTCTGGGATCGGGGATACAACGCCCTGATGGTGACGGACACCTCGTTCATGCGAAACCCGCACTACCACCAGATGAGCGACACGATCGACACGCTGGATCTGCCCTTTCTGGCCTCCGTGATCAACGGCCTGGAGGTGGCGCTGGGCACCCTGTGAACAGTTCTGCAGATCTGAACAACCCTGCAAATCAATGGAAGCCATTGGCGGTGTGGCCATGGCGATTCAGGAGGAATTCCTGCAATTAGCAGCATCCACAGCGAGATCGCTGCACGGTTGTTGGGACCGAGGGCTCTGATGGATCAGAAAAAAGGCCGCCATCCCGAGGACATCACGCACCACATGATTCGAGCAGCAGTGCTCTTTTTCATCGTGACCGCTGCCGCTGTGACCTACTGGACCGTGCGCGATCTGAAGAAAGGCGTCTCGGTGCCGGCTGTCGAGCCGATGACAGAACAGGCTGTGCCGAAGAACTGATCGCACTGAAAGCCTGCTGCTGAATTCGCTCCATGGGCACCACGAGGAGATCGGTGAAACGAGCGGTGATCGCCGGAGCGATCAGCGGGCTGATCGTCAGCTTCCTGAGTGATCTCGACCCAGCTGTCGCCATCCTGATCGGCGTTGGCTGCGGGATCGGCGCCGATCGACTCATCGCCGCAAACCGGACTTTGCCCTGACACCCGAAACCTGAAGCAGGGGCTGAGGCGCAGGAACGTCGTTTCAGGCGAGAGGCCTACGAGCCAGCGCCGTCGAGAACGGCAACAGCGGCAAAGACCCCGCCGATCGCCACGAAAAAAACCAGAGCCAGGAACACAGGACCGAAAAGCAATCCACGCCGATAAGTATTAACGCTTAAGTACATTTACTCATGTCTTCAGGGATACCTTCCGGCCTGAACGGCCCCTGCGCCTTCAGGCGGATCCGGCGCAGCAGGCCGTGAACTGCTCATCCAACAAACGGCCGCCGAACGCAACGCCCCTCATCAAGTGATCAACAAAGCATCAAACTGATCCAACGCCGATCAGACAACTTCACAAGTTCAGATGATCAATTCGTTAACGAAATACTGCCACGAATAACAGCGTGATTAGAGTCGTAAGAACACTAATCACGCTTTAATCTTCAGCGATTGGCCATTCCAGGAGGGCGAAGATCGTCCATCAGGCAGCAAGGCTTGCACTGGCTCTCAGCACGGCCTGCCTGCTCACTGCGAAGGCAATGGCCCACCCGACTGGAAGCAGGAACTTTCAAATCGAAGACTCTTCCATTGAATCCATCCATGCTGCGATTCAGGAAGGAACAATCAATTGCGAACAACTCATCGAGAGCTATTTCAACCGGATCAAAAAATATAATTTCAGCCTCACAAGAGGAGCACCTCTGAATGCATTTGTCGCCCTGAATCCGAATGCAGTCAGACAGGCCAAGGCTCTTGACAGGCGCTTCCAGCAAAGCGATGCACTGACCGGTCCTCTTCACTGCATCCCGATCGCCGTCAAAGACAACATTGACACCGTTGACACTCCCTCCACATCCGGATCGCTGTCATTACTTGGCTCTCAGCCGGTGAGCAATGCTTTTCTGGTGAATCAACTGAGAGCCGCCGGCGGCATCATCATCGGCAAAGCCGCCATGGATGAATTCGCTTCGGGTGGGGAAGGCCTCAGTGGCCGCAGCGGCAGAATCGGCAATGCCTATGACCCCAATCAGAATTCCGGCGGATCAAGCGGCGGTTCGGCCGTTGCGGTGAGCGCGAACTTTGCAGTGCTGGGAATCGGCACCGACAACAGCGGCTCGGTCAGGGTGCCGGCTGCCTTCAACGGGGTTTACGCGATTCGCCCGAGCACTGGCCTGATCAGTCACTCAGGAATTCTGCCTAGAGGCAACCTCGATGGAGTGGCCGGCGTGATGGCACGGTCGATTGCAGATCTGGCCGTGGGCCTTGCTGCAATCGCAGACAGTTCTGATCCCGATGATGCTTTAACCGCGTCAGTGCCGCGCACAGAAACCTATGCCAATCAGCTGAACAACGCTTCTCTGAACGGGAAGCGAATCGGCATCATTCGCAGTGTTGCAGGCAACGACGTCTTTGATACCAACGACCAACCATCCGTGGCCGTGTTCAATCAGGTCAGGGCCAGACTTGAGGGAAAGGGTGCATCTCTTGTTGAGATCGATCTGCCCCTGTTCGACTCCAACAGAGCCAACAACATGGCGGGGGAGGCGGAAGAGGTTGATCAATACCTGAGCTCCTTTGCCTCAACCAGAAAGAGCTATCAGGACATCTGCGCATCAGGCCGCACACGGCTAAGCAAGACAACCTGCTTTGAGCACATTGAAAGCCTTGCTCCCAAGAACAGTAAGCAATACAAATCCGCGTTAAAAACCTTCAAAAAGAACAAAAACTATCTGGAAGGATTGATGCGAAACGATGGCCTTGATGTCCTGCTGATGCCCCTCAGTTCCTGGCAGCCACCCAGTTATTACGATGACATGTATCGCACAGCCACAACGGAATCGCCGGTTGCATCAAATTCCGGATTGCCGGCCATTGCTTTGATCGGTGGCTGGACACCAGCTTCACCAACCATGCCGATCGGCTTTGAGTTGATTGGTTTTCAATACGCAGAAGGGGATCTGATCGGTCTTGCGCAGGCCTATGCATCCGGTCTTCCTGCAAGGCCTTCACCTGAACTGAAAGCAGGCCGTGATGACTTTTCCTTCGAGGACATCTGTGTTCAGGGAATCAACAATTTCATCACCGAGGCCGGCTGGCGCAGCTATCAGCAGTTCCTGAAGAATGGCGATGGTGAAACGATCAAACCGGCTGCCTATGAACGATTTTTCAGGCAGCAAACGCAGCAATTCGCCCGAGAGAATCAGCAGTCTGTCCAGGCCTGTGAGTGACGCCACTGCTGATCATGCATCTACCTAACTTCAGGCTTTTTGAGCCAGAGATATCTGCAACAGCAACCCCAAACAATGAACGAGGCGGTTGCAACATCCATCAACAAGACCCTGCGCAGTTGCCCGTTCTCCATTCCATTGCCATCAATGGATAGTGGGAAGCGCTCTTGGTGGGGCGCCCACGTCATGAGGACGGAGGCGGCCCTGCCGCCCCCCTCTTGATGCCATCAATTGGTGAGATCCGGCCTCAGGCGGCCTTGCTCTGCTCCGACTCTTCAGCTTCGGCTTCAGAACGCAAGAAACGCTTGCGCTGAGCGGACTCGTAACCACTCAGTTCAACCTGTTTCTTCTCGATCGGTTCACGCTTGGGCTTGTCCAATCCCATCAACAATGGGTGCAGTCCTCTTCGGCTCATTGGTCTTGTCCGTTTATTTGGATTCCGCGTCCTGGTCGGCTTGACCATCCACGTGCGGAAATCATGCCGCCTTTAAATCAGCAATGCGGTGTGATCGGAGACAAATGAAACAGAATGACGATCATTTTTGAGCAATGGATCTCAAGCAGCTGGGCCGATTGAGCTGAAAGATTGACCCGCAGAGCAGGATCATCAACCGTTCCTGCATCAACTCCATGGCCCTGATCATCAGCCGGGACACCGGTTGTCGGTGATGGTCGCAGCCAGACTGATCAGATCTGCAGCGCCTCCATGCTTCCTCTGCTGACAGCCAGCCTGATCGCCATGGCCGTGCCGGCTGCCGAGGCTGCCTGCCCGCAGGGCGTAATCGATCAGCTCGATGGTCTTTACCGCTGGCAGGTGCAGCGCATGGACTCCAACGAAGACCCGGTGAAGGCACTTTCCAGCCAGCGCCAACGCTTCACACCATCACTGTTCGAGCTGTTGCTGCAGGCCAGGCAACTCACTCCCATGCGCGACGGTCGCTACCTGGATTTCGACGTGTTCAGCAACACCCAGGTGGCGACCTACGGCGCCAGGGTGACAGGCTGCACGGCGGAGAAAGCCAACAGCATCAAGGCTGAAGTGGCGGTGGATGTCGGCCTCAGGGGCCGGTCCAGCGGCAGCCCACAACGCCTGCTTTATGAGCTCAACGACAACGGCGAAGGCAGCTGGCGCATCAACAACATCACCTACCTCGACGGAGAGGTGTTTGAACTGAGACCGTTTCTGCAGAAGCTGGTCCAACCCACTGACTGAAGGTGAAGAGGCCGGCGCTTCAGTCACCATCGCGCTGGATCTCCACGGCGGTGGGGAAGGGAATCACGATCTCGGCAGCAGCCAGTTCATGCAGCAGAGCGCGGTTGATCTCATCGATCGAATCCTTGAACTGCGTGTAGGTCAGCCCCTCGGAAAACAGATGGCACTTGAAGTTGTAGCTGAACTCAGCGATCTCCAGCAGCCGGCAGGCCTTGACTTCAAATCCCGCTGTGCGCTCAATGATCCCGCGCAGAATCACGGGAATCTGAGTGAGCTGTTGATCGGTGGTGTCGTAGGAGACGCCCAGCACGAAATGGCAGAGATCAACCCGCTGAATCAGTTCATTGAACGCCAGCGTGAGTGACTCCTGCAGCTCGATGTAATCGCGCCAGTTCGCCACATCAATCAGCCCGATGCAGCGCAGCCTCTGCGGTGCATCGGGCTCCAGCTCAACGGTGAGGCATGGATTGATCAGGTCAGCCCGGCTCTCGGCATAGCGCCGCGCCAGGGTGAGCAGATCATTGATCTGATCGGGGTTGAACGGGCCGTCATCATCGAGCTCAAGGTTCAGCTCCAGGCCCTGCATCTGCGCTGATCCCGGGGCTGGTTGATTGCGCGAGAGATTGTTGACGATGCAGTCTTCAGCGACGGCATTGGGGATCGTGACCTTGCCGGTGACCGTTTCGATCTCAACCGAACGCAGACCGATCTTGGTGAGAAAACCCTGCTTGTCGCCGATCTCGCAGAATTCACCCACCCGCAGAGGTCGGTCGGTCTGCAGGGACAGGCCGGCGAAGAGATTGCTCAGCAACTTGGACGCGCCAAGACCGATCGCCAGACCGGGCACGGTGGACAGCGCCAGCACCAGCGAGGGAGACAGACCGAGCTGCAGCAGCAGCTTGTAGATCACGGCAATGGCGATCACCCCCGAGAGAATGCGGCAGGTGGGCATCACCCGGTTGCTCGTTCTCTGCAACCGCCACACGTCATGGCCCCCTGCCATGCGCACCAGCAGTTCCGAGGTGGAGCGACCCAGCGCTTCCATAAACAGAAACACCAGCAGAACCACAAGGCTGAAGAAACCGACCTCAAACATCACAGTCAGCACCACCAGGGGCATGCCGGTGAAGTTGAGGTAGTCGTCAACGAACAGCTCCACCAGCTTGGTGGCGATCACCATCGGCAGCACCAGCACAACCCGCTTCCAGGCCAGTGAATCGAGCGTCCAGATCCGCTCCGGATCGCGCGAGCTTGAGCGAAATGAAGTGATCAGCTTGCGGATCAGCAACGCAAACAGCAACAGCAGCAATCCGATCGCAATGATCGACAGCACCAGCCGGAACAGCGTCTGCCCGAACAGCACCTCGGCTTCAATCGCGCTGCGGAAGCCAGCCGGAAGATTCAGATACCACTTGGGCGGAAACAGGCGCCCGGGCGTGTGGACGAAATCCTGATAAAACGCGCCGGTGATGAAGGTCTGGCCGTCCAGGTCGGCAACCTGCGGGCTGATCTGGGCATACATGCCCGACACGGCTGCCACCGTGTCGGCGGAGAAATAGAAGTCGCTGTTGACCGGATCATCCTTCTGCTGACTGCTGAGCACGATCGAAGACCCGGGCAGCGTCCATGACTGGGTGTCCTTGGAGCGGTCGTCATTCAGCGACTTCATGGCGCCGGCGTCGGGAATGGTGATGATCTGCCGGCTGCTGCTGAAGATGAAATCGAGAACATGCTTCAGCTGAATCGCAGCTTCGTCCTTGAGATAGGAGCGCACGCCCAGAGGGAATGAGGATCCATCCAGCGATGCCACCGCCGCATCGAACAGACCCTGCACCTCCTCCATTTCGGCCAGGGCCTGGCGGTTCCAGAACAGACCCCGGTCGTTCAGATGGGAGGCCTCCACATCCTCGATCAACTGGCCGACATCGGCCATCACCGCATAGAAATTCAGCAGGGTCTCCCGCGGTGAATCACCAACCACCTGCCCCAGCGGTGTGTGACGCCAGAGATCAGCGCGTTTCACCAGGTCCGGATAAAATGGTTGATCCTCCAGTGGAATCACAGGAAGCGCACTCGCGTAACGAGTATCGAGCGGTTGATATCCCTGAGGCTGCGGACCGGCGATCAAGGGCAAACCTGAGACCAGAAAGACGCAGACAAGACCGATCAGAAAAGCGACAATCCGCCTGCCCTGTCTCACTCCGTGAACCCGCAAAACACTTTACCGATCCTAAGCTGACTTCCAGGCAGTGACGTTCACCCTGCAACAGAATCAGTCATCAGGCAAAGCTCTGAAATCAGAACACTGGCAATCGACAATCCAATCAGCTCGATGAGCCTGAAAGCTCAAAATCATCCTTGATTGTCGAGATTCAGATCAGTCAGATTGCCTCACTCAACAACACCTTCGAGAGTCAATCAAGAATCCGTCATCCACTTGTTTTGGCCAACGGCCCCGTGCTGAGGGCATCAGAATGAGCAACGCCGTGGCCTCCAGCGGATGCAGCGATCCCTGTTTCTGGTGCTGGGTCTGTGCAGCCTGGCCTTAACCGGTGCTGCCGCTGCAGCGCCGGTCAGCCGCGATGACCCTGAATCCTCCGACCCAGGCCGCAGAAGCATCTCCACCGCCACCGGCTCTGCCGTGGTCGTCACCGCCAATCCCCTGGCCAGTGCCGCGGCCCTGGATGTTCTCGCCGAAGGCGGCACGGCAGCCGATGCCCTGGTCAGCGCGCAGGCCGTGCTGGCGGTGGTGGAACCGCAGAGTTCCGGGCTCGCCGGCGGCGGCTTCCTTCTCTACTGGGATGCGCGGCGACAGGCACTGGAGGTGCTGGATGGCCGTGAGGTCGCACCCCGCAGCAGCAGGCCCGGCGATCTGATCAGCCCCAGCGGAGAGCCCCTGCCCTGGAGGGAGGCCACCGCCCGGCTTGATGCGATCGGCATCCCCGGAACCGTGGCCTTGCTCTGGGAGGCCCATCAACAGTTCGGCCGCCTGAGCTGGGCCGACACACTGCAACCTGCAATCCGGCTGGCCGATCAGGGCTTCCTGCCCAGCCCGCGGCTGCTGCGCTCGATCAGCCTGGCCCAGCGGATCGGAGCCGGTCACAACCGTGCGTTTCAGCAGCTCTACCTGCCGGGCGGCCAGCCGCCCCCCGCCGATCAGCGCTTCCGCAATCCGGCCCTGGCCCGCACGCTGAACACACTCGCCAGCAACGGCGGACCCGACTTTTACCGAGGTGCTCTGTCGCGGCAGATCCTGAGCGAGCTGTCCGCCCTTCAGGCCGGTGAACCTGACTTCCGGGGCTGGAGTGCCTCAGACCTCTCCTCCTATGCGGTGATGCGCCGCCGGCCGCTCTGCAGCGAACAGCTGCAGCACCTGATCTGCACGATGCCGCCGCCGAGCAGCGGCGGACTGGCCCTGCTGCAGACCCTGGCCTTGCTCAACCGGAGCACCGCTCTCGCCGGCAGCGGCGCCGCGGAACCGCAGACCTGGCGGCGGCTGGCCGCTGCCCAGGCCTGGGCCGATGCCGATCGCCTCTACTGGGTGCATGACCCGCTCGATGGGGCCGTGCCCGCCGCGGCCCTGCTGGATCCGGCCTACATCCGGGGCCGTGCTGCACAGATGCTGGCCGCGCCGGCAGAAGAACCCACGCCCGGGCTGCCTGCGGGAATCGATCGCTACCCGCACGGACGGCCGGAGAAGGGACGCGAACAGGGCACCACCCAGGTGACGATCGTGGACGGATTCGGCAACCTCGCCAGCTACACCTCCTCGGTGGAGACGGTGTTCGGCAGTCGGCACCTGGTGGCCGGCATGGTGCTGAACAATCAGCTCACCGACTTCGCCTTTGCGCCATCAGCCGGAGGCAAGGCTGTGGCCAACCGCCGTCTGCCAGGGCGCCGGCCGATGTCGTCGATGGCGCCCACGCTGGTGTTCCGCAACGGCCAGCCGGTGCTGGCACTCGGCAGCCCCGGCGGCCGCAGCATTCCTCATCTGCTCAGCCGGGTGCTGCTCGCCTCACTGATCTGGAGGGAACCGCCGGAGCGGGCGGTGGGCTTGCCCCACCTCTCCAGCCGCGGCCGCAGGCTGGCGCTGGAGCAGGACCCACCGCTTGCCTGGCCGCTGCCACTCGATCAGCTCAGGCAGGGAGCTGAGAGTGTGCGCCTGCAACGCATCGGCAGCGGCACCGCTCTGGTGCAGAGGATCAACGGCCGCTGGCGGGGCGCCGCCGACCCGCGCCGGGAGGGAACGGCTGTGGCTCTTCCCTGAGCCCGGAGCAGACGGCTAGTTCATCAGCCAGGGCCAGTCGATGCCAAGCGTGTCCAGCGGATTCATCACCAGCCTGTTGAGCGCACGCCCCAGCAGCACCTGCGGTTCATCGGCCCGGATGGGAAGCACGGGATGCTGACGGCTGCGCGGCACACCATCGCCGCGCACGATGCCTCGCCGCAGCAGCGAGTTGCCCGCCTCCAGGCCGCACACGTAGGCGCGTTCCTGGCACAACCCCTTGGCGCCATGTTCCCTCGCGCCCATCCGAACCCAGTCGCCGGCACAGACCACCGGCGCCAGGGAGGTTTCCAGCGGCGGGCGCTTGCTGAAGCTCCCCGGCGAGAACAGCGACACCGATCCCGGATAACGGCGCACCTCCTGATCCACCACCCGAGCTTCAGCAAAGGCTGGTTGAGCCATCGGCAGCAGATCCTGCATCAGGCAGTTGACGATGCCCTGATCACTGAGCTCGGCGATCGCCGTGGCGTTATAGAAGTCGCTGGCCACCACCGAACCCTGCACCGGCTGCCCACCCCAGAGCTCCGATTCGGACTCCTTCTGCAGCTGATCGAGCATGAAGAAGGTGGCGCCGGACCCCTGCAAGGCACTGAAACGCGAGAACACATTGGCGGGATCGGCAACCGACACGTAGCGATCAAGCCATAACCGCACCGACACCACATCAATCGTTCCAAGCGTGCCGGCCTGCACCAGCTCCGGTGCCAGCACGCCGCACTCACGCGACTGCGCCATCAGAGCCGCCATGCCCTTTGCACCCACCGCAAGCACCACCGCATCCACGTCATCAAGCACGGCACTGCCGCCCGTCATCACGTTGCGGGTCTCCAGCGAGCGGATGCTGCTGCCGTCGACTGACACATTCAGCCTGGTGGCCAGGGTGCCGCCCAGCACCGTGAGCTGGTGGCGCTCGCGCAGGCGCTCACTGAGCGGTGCGATCAGCTGTTCAGCGATGCTCCTGCTGCGGATCCAGCGCACATCGAAGGAATCCTGATGGGCCAGGGCGTAGTAGTAGAGCAGCTCCATGGTCACCGCCGCCGACAGCTCCTCCGGCGGCTTGAACAGTCCCACCAGCAGGGTGGGCCGCAGGAAGTCGTCGATCATGCGGTCACTGATCCGCAGCTGTTTGAACAGCGTCAGCGCATTGATGGCGTCGTAGTTCCGGTACACCGCATCACTGCGGTTGAGATCGAGCATGGCGTAGAGCAGACCGGCGATGCTGAGCCGATCCGGCACCGGCAGACGCCTGAAGTTCTTCACCGTGGCCAGCACCTGACCCACCGGACTGGGAAGCTGCGGCGCATCGCCGAACACCGGCGCTGTGGCCTCCAGCCCATCCGGCGACCAGAAGGCACTGGTGGTGAAGTCGGTGTAGATCGAACCCACACCGAGCTCGTCGGTGAGCGCATTGATGTTGGGGTAGTCCTTCCAGAAGCCTCGGGTGCCGGCTTCAAACGGTTTGCCGCTCTCGGTGGTGATCGGCTCACTGCCGCTGGGATCGGCCATCCCGTCGATCAGGGTGACGCGCACCCCGGCTTCGCAGAGGGCCTTGGCCGCACCCCAGCCTCCCCAGCCGGCGCCCACCACCACCACATGCGATTGCTGCTGCTTCGCTGAAGAACCCGTCTCGACCATGGCGCTGCTGTGCGTGAACACAAGCTAGGGAGATCGGCCGGGTGTTCAGGCAGGCCATCAGCGGCAGGTGCTGCTGGCGATCAACTGCTCCGACAGCCGCCACAGCTCCTCGGCCTTGGTCAGATCGGCGCCCTCGGCACTGGTGTCGGTCGACTCCAGCCGATGTCCACCGAAGCTCACAACCTTGTTGGTGTAGTAGCTGAAGCCCGGTGGTATCTGCGGATCAGTCACCAGCTGCGCCAGCAGCCGGCCGGCATTCGCGGGGGATTCGGTGATCCGCAGCAGATCGCGGGCCACAAAGGCGAACGCTCCCATGCCCAGCGGATTGCTGCGTTTGTTGTACCGGAAGAAACCGCCGTTGTTGCGGGTGATCACCAGGCCGGGGCTCCAGGCGATCACAGGCATCGCCGCGGCCAGCTGCCGGTCGAGCTCACGCGCCATCAGCACGTTGCAGAGCTTGCTGTCCTTGTAAGCCTTGTTGCCATCGAAACGATCACTGCCGTTGACCATCGCGAAACCGGCTCCGGCCCGCAGACCCGCGAGATCGCCCAAGTCGGCGGGCTTGCCCACCTTGCCGGCACCGCTGACGGGGTTGTGCACCTCGGAGGCGGTGATCACCAGCCGCGGGCGGGCTGATTTCAGTAGCTGCGGCAGCAGCAGGGACGCCATCAGCTGGTGGGCCAGCTGGTTCACCGCAAAGGTGAGCTCGATGCCCTGCGCAGAGAACTGAGCGGCTGATGCACCGGCGTACTGCAGACCGGCATTGAGCACCAGCGCATCCAGAACCGTGCCGCTGTCCAGCAGCTGGCTGCACACCTCGGCGACCGCAGCGAGATCGGCCAGGTCGCAGATCAGAGCGCGAGCGGTTCCGGAGAGCTGGCTGAGGGTCTGATCAGCCGCGGCATGACTGCGACAGAGAAGCAGGAGCTGATGGCCCTGGGCGCTGAGAACCTTCGCCGCCTCAAAGCCAACGCCGGAGCTGGCGCCGGTGAGCAGCACGCAACTGGATGCAGGATCAGCCATGGAGCTTGAACACGTAGAGCTCGGCGTCACGATCGCTCACCACATAGACCCTGCCACGTTCCGGATCCACGGCAATGCCCTCGGCCTTGCGCACCCGCCTTGGTGAGCCGCCGTCGTTGAGCAGCAGATCGATGCGCTGCAGCACCTGATCACGCTCCCAGTCGTAATGGAACAGGCACTGACCCTTGTCGCTGGCGATCCAGAGGGTGTTGCGGCGGCTGTCGTAACTGAGCCCTGAAAAGTCCAGCCGACGCGGACCAACCTGCGGATGGGAAAAGCCGTTGATCGAGGTGAGCAATCGCGACGACAGGATCGTTGTGCAGTCGGCATCGAGTTCGATCAGCAGCCCCGGACGACCTTCCTTGACCACATAGACATGCCGGTTGCTGCTGTTGACCGTGATCCCCTCCAGACCCTTGTTGTCCGGCTTGGGCGGGAAGTGCATCGCAACGCTGGCGTAGTTGACCATGCCGGCCAGTGGTCGATGCCACAGTTCCCGGCGACTGGCGAGATCAACGCTGATCACCGTGTTGGTCTCTTCCTGCACCGCCAGCAGCCGCTGACCGTCAACGCTTAGGGCCAGTCCCTCCATGTCCGTGACGCTCATGAAGAACGACTCCTCGATCGACACCTTTCCCTTCAGGCTCAGACGGAAGACCGCCTTGGTGTCGTCGCTGACCGTGTAAAGCGCCGTGCCGTCGGCATTGAGGCTGAGTCCCGAGGGTTCATTGAGGCCAAGGCCGGGATCAGCGATGCAGTGCCTCCTGATCAGCTCGAGGCGGAGTGGCTCCATCAGCACCCGGTTGCACTACAGAGCCGATTGTGCAGGGAGAACCCGTCGGCGTCATGCAGCCATCCGCCGGCTTTGGCAAAGCAATGTGAACGCTAATGAGAATCACTTGCTCCAAGCAGAAGCCCCATGCTTTGTTGAGAGTGAATCTCAGATGCAAAGCCAATGCTTCGGCTGTTCGGCGATCGTCAATCCCTGCTTGAGGCGCTGATGCAGGACTGGGCTGAGGCCCAGCTGCAGCTGCCGAGCACTAGCGATATCCCCCAGCGCCTGCGGATCCAGCGCAGACCGGAGCGCTCCTCCAACAACTGAGCGCACCCGAAGAATTCCCGAAGTTGCTCAATTCCTTCTCCAGCCTCTCTAAGGTCTGATCATCAGGAATTCGTTCTTCAGGAGGAATTGCGCGATGTCTGATGGCAAGCACAAGTTCGAGGAGTATGAGCTCCCTTACGGCACCAACGAAAAGCACGCATCCGATGAGTTCGATCCGAAAAAGGATGCGGGTGTGAACAACCCCGACAGTCGCCACCGCGACAAGGTGCTCGACGAAATCTGCGACACCCACCCCGGCTCACCGATGTGCAAGGTCTTCGACGAGTGAAGTCCTGAGCGTCAACTGAACATGCTGCTCAACCCCCACCGGCGCGTGGGGGTTTTTTGATGCGCGGAACTCCTGCGGCCGTCCTCAGCTGTCGCGATCGAAAGCCTTGGCACGCACCTGACGGAAGTTGGGAGCGGCATTGGCCGTGGAGCGGCTGATCGCCAGCATCAGAGCGCCGATCAGCGCCAGATTCATCAGAAAGGGGATCGTCTCAAACGGGAAGGCGTGGAAGATCAGGGTGGTGGGAACCAGGAAGACGAGCAGCAGCGACGCCCCCAGAATCGTGTCACCGCCGAACACCAGCAGAACCGAGCCCACGATCAGCACCAGGATCGCTGCGAGCAGAAGCAGATTCGCCAACGGTTCAGGGATTCCCTTGGAGGCGATGCGCGCGGCGTTGCCTGCGAAATCGGTGATCTTGCCGGGGGCCGCATTCACGAACACGGCAGCGAGAAAAACACGGCCCAGGAAGTCAACAATCCTGTTGGGCGTGATGGGGGTACTCATAACGATCAAGCGGTGTCAGGCGCCGTTTTGGTAGTGGTTGGAACAATAGTGACCAATTCCGGTGCGGCCATGCGAGCTCCTGTTCTGTCGCTGATCAGTTGTGCCGGCCTGCTGCTGCCGGGCCCAGCGGCGCTGGCACACGGGAATCACGCGGCGCAGACCGTGACACCCGCCCGCGAACAGCGCACAGCTCCGCCGGACGCACCGTCGATCACCAGCAGAGTGAGCGTGGAATCGCTGGGCAGCCTGGATCTCTCCAGGGAATTCACGGCACTGCAAGGTCGGGTGTTGCGCAGCCGACGCATCACGATCGCCCCCGGGGGATCGGTGGCCTGGCATCAGCATCAGCAACGCCCAGGTGTGGCCTATCTGATCAGCGGATCCCTGATCGAGATCCGCGATGACGGATCGGGACCACGCTCGATCCAGCGCAGTGCCGGAGATGCGGTCTTCGAATCCACCGGTGTGCTCCATGGCTGGAGAAACGACTCCGGCCGACCGGCCACAGCGGTGGTGATCGACCTGGTGCCGCAGACTCAGCCCTGACGGTTGCAGTCCTGACAGCCTCAGGCCGGATTCATAGGCTGAGCGCAGGCGGATCGGTGCGCATGAGCGACTACCAGGGACATGCCACCTGCTATCAGATGGCCAAGCGCCAGCCCTGGCGCACCTATCTCGAACAGCCTTCAGCGTTGGCGCTGCTTGGGGATCTCAGCGGCATCTCGGTGCTGGATCTGGGCTGCGGCGAGGGGCACTACACGCGCCTGCTCAGGCAGCTCGGCGCCGATCAGGTGCTGGGGGTCGACCTCTCCTCCGACATGGTTGAGCTGGCCCGGGCCCAGGAGAAGAGCCATCCGCTCGGCATCGACTACCGGGTCTGCGACGCCGCTGAGCTGAAGCTGCAGACCACGTTTGACCTGGTGTTCGCCGGCTACCTGTTCAACCATGCCCGCAACCGCGAAGAGCTGCGGGCCCAGTTCAGCACCATCTGCGACCTGCTGCGGCCTGGAGGCCGGCTGGTGGCACTCAACAACAACCCCGACGACCCTCCCTCGAACTTCGAGGCCGGCCGCCCCTACGGCTACAGCAAGAGCATCGATGGCCCTCTGGTGGAGGGTGCTGCAATCCACTACCGATTCGAGATCGAAGACGGCGGCGTGTTCGAGCTCACCGATTACTACATCAGCCGCGAGGTGATGCAGACCCTGATGGAAGACTGCGGTCTGCGACAGGTGCGCTGGCCCCAGCCGGTGCTGGCTGAGGAAGGGGTGGAGGCCAGGGGGGCCGACTACTGGACGGCGATCATGGCCACACCGCCGTTCTGCCTGATCGAAGCCACCCGGACCTGATGCCCCTTCCGCATCAGCGCATCATTTGATCCATTCGGTGGTGGGCAGCCCCTCCACCGAAGCCACCATCACCCACACCACGGTGGGTTTGTCGCTCTTGTTTTCCACGAAATGGGGTTCAGAGGAACCCTCGATGAAACTTTCACCGGACTTGAACACGCTGCTCACCTCGCTGCCGTCCGGCTGAACACGGGTGTTGAGCAGATCGCCGGAGTCAACACCCTGCACGTGCACCAGCATCGGAGCGGGATGGGTGTGCAGGGGGATCCTGCCGCCCACGGGAATCTCCACCCGATACAGGCGCAGCTCCGGATTGCCCTCCGGATAACGCAAGGGCGTTCCGTTGAGCGTCTGCGTACCGCTGAACACCTCCTTCACCGTCACCTCGGTGGACGCCGCGTCCGCACTGGCGGCTGCGGACTCCGCAGACTCACTGCCGCGGTTCGTGCACCCCGCGACGGCTGCCATCAGAACGGATGCCACAGCCAGAGCAGGGAGAACGGTTTTGCGCATGGATCAAGACTCGGATCAGACAGCTTCGACAGTGTGTCCCGAAACAGATCCACAGAGCCCGTTGCCGCGAGGATCAGAGCCCTTTCAGTGAAGCAATGGCCGGATTCGATTGCTCAACGCCGTTCATGCTGTTGGCCCGCATCCATGTGAAGCCGGGCTGCGTGGACGCCTATCTCCAGCTCGCCGCAGCCACCGACGCGGCGGTACAGGCCAGCGAGCCCGGGATGCTGCATCACACCTTCGACCAGGACCCTGATGACCCCCAGGCCTTCGTCTGGTCGGAGGTCTACGCCAACGATGCGGCCTTCTCCGACCATGTGAGCAACCCGCCGGTGCAGGAGTACCTGCAGAAACATGCCGAACTGGGTGATGGCTTCAGTGTGGAGGTCTACGGCACCGTCGGCGCCGAGTGCCGCGCCCTGATGGAGTCGTTCGGGCTGCCGCTGAAGATCTACGAAAGCCGTCTGGGCTACAGCCGCGTCTGATCAGCTGAACCTGGCGACAACCAGAAAATGCGGCTCTTTTAAGGGGTAATCACAGCGGAGAACTGCGATCTCATTCATTCCTATTGAAACTTCACAGAGCAACATCTCCGCCGTGAATTTCCATTGCCGGACGCTGTCAATCTCTTCATCACGCATACCTTGTTGAGGAAATGCATCAGGCGATGAAAACCGCTCTCATCCCTGAATTCGAACAGGAACGCCTCAAGGCCCTGAGTGAATACAGGATTCTCGGCACTCGGCCTGAGCAGTCCTACGACGACATCACCCACATGGCCTCACTGGTGTGCGAGACACCGATCGCCCTGCTGAGCCTCGTGGACAGCGACCGACAGTGGTTCAAATCCAAGGTGGGAATCGAGGCCGAGGAGACCCCGAGAGACTGGTCGTTCTGCGCCCATGCCATCCACACCGACCAGCCCCTGATCGTGACCGACGCGCTTGAGGACGAGCGTTTCGTCGACAACCCCCTGGTCTGCGGAGATCCCAAGATCAGGTTCTATGCCGGCTTCCCGCTCAACAACGAAGCGGAACACCGGATCGGCACCCTGTGTGTGATCGACCGCAAGCCCAACCGGCTTGCTGACACCCAGCTTCAGATCATGCAGGCCCTCTCCCGTCAGGTGGTGGCGTTCCTGGATCTGAGAAAACGCTCGATCAATCTGCTCGAGTCGTTCTGCTCCGAGAGCAAGCCTTCAGGAATCATCTCAACCTGCAGCTACTGCCGCAAAGCCAAGGATGAGCGTGGTGACTGGGTGCATCTCGATCAGTACCTGGCCAAACGCAGCACCCTGAACTTCTCCCACGGCATCTGCGACAGCTGCATCGAAGAGCACTTCCCGGAAGTGCTGGAGGCCTGGCAGGCGGAGAGCAGGAAGTCGGGCGACAACAGCCACACATCGGCGCAGGTGATCAGCGATGGGCTCTGATCAGCCGAGCTGACGGCCTTTCCAGGTCCAGCCGCGGCCGGTGAGTGTGCGCCACACCGACACCGGACCGATCGCCCCGAGCAGCAGGCCGCCTGCGCCCATCAGCCACCAGTTGGTGAGCGGCACATCAAAGCGCCGTTGTTGCCAGAACCGCAGGGCCAGCTGCTGCCCGATCCCCAGCAGCGACAGCCCGAGCAACAACAGCCACCAGAACGACAGCTGTGGCAGCACCCGCAGCAGCACAACGGCCGAGGGCAGCAACAGCCAGGGGCTGCTGAACATCAGCACCACCACGGCGGCGGCACCGAGAGCCTTGCCCACATTGCGATCGAGCCCGATCAACCAGTTCTTGGTCCACCCCTCCCAGAGCGATGGCAGATCGGCGTACATGCGCAGATCCACGGCATCAAGTCCGAGCAGATAACGCAGACGGAAGCCACCAGCCTTGATGCCCCTGGCCAGGGCCAGATCCTCCACCACTTCAGACGCGAGAGCGCGATGCCCGCCGATGGCCTCGTAGGCACAGCGGCGGAACAGCATGAACGGCCCTGCCGCGAAGGCCACCTCGGAAGCGGGGTCATTGGTGGCCTCGATCGGAAACCCCAGCCCCAGCAGGCTGGCCATGATCGGCTGCACCATCCACTCCGCCAGGCAACCGCAGCCGAGCCGCGGCGCCAGACTGAACAGATCCGCCTGCTCCCGCATCGCCTGGGCGAGAGCTCGGCGCAGAGCCTGAGGCTGCAGGCGCACATCGGCATCGATGAACAGCACCCAGTGGCTGCGCACCTGCTCCATCGCCCTGGTGCAGGCCCAGTTCTTGCCCACCCATCGCTCGCCGGAGGGCCGGGGACCGGCAACGAGCAGTTCGAACAACGGCTCGGCCGCCTCGCATTCAGCCGCCGTGAGCCTTGCCCTTTCGGCCGTGGCGTCCGTGGAGTCGTCATCCACGACCAGCACCCGCCAGTCGCGGCAGGGCGGATCACTGGCGAGCACGCTGCTCAGGCAGGCGCCGATGTTGGCGGCTTCGTTGTAAGCAGGGATCACCACACATAGAGAGGTGTCCGGTGGATCGGTCGCCGGCGCGGCCTCGAGACAGGGGGCGATCGAAAACACGCGCTGCAACCCGAGCTGGGCAATCAGCAGACCGGAGCAGGCAGCAAAGGCCGTGGCCACCAGCAGCAGGGCTGCGATCAGCAGAGGGTCCAAGCAAACATCCGGATCGTTCACTCCAGGAAATCATTCAGGGCGGCTGTGCAGACGACGCGAGTCCACAGGCCGGCGGATCCAATGATTCAGTTCAGCCGCTGATGTCGACCGTCAGAAGCCGCAGTCGGTGGGCATCACCGCTATGTCGCGGATGCAGATGTGTTGGGGCTGCTGCCAGCAGAAGAAGACGATGTCCGCGAGCTCCATCGGTTGGATGAAGGTCGGATTGCCAAGCATGGTGCAGTAGTCCTCGAAGCTGATCCCCATCTTCTGGTGAATCGCTGTTCGGATCAGTCCGGGCGCGAGATTGATCACACGCACGTTGTGCTCCGCCTCCGACATGTTCAGGCTTTCGCCCAGGGAGCGCACGGCGTGTTTGCAGGCGTGATAAACGGGAGCTCCCGGAGCCGGCTTGCGATCGCCGATCGAACTGATGTTGACGATCGTTCCGCAGCGACGTTCCCGCATTCCGGGCAGAACATGGTGAATGCCATTCATCACCCCTTTGATCATGGTGTCCACCTCCTCATTGATCTGCTGAAGGCTGAGGCTGTCCAGCCCACCGATGTGCAGCATCCCAGCATTGTTGATCAGGCAGCCTGTGGGTCCATGCTCACGTTCCGCTGAGGCGATGGCCTCCCCCAGTGCTCCTGCATCGGAGACATCAAGCTGTCGGTAGATCACGGATCCGCCGTCCAGCGCGGGATCCGGATCCTGGTGCCTTGAAATCAGCAGACAGGGATGACCGGCACCGGAGAAGCGTTGAGCCAGAGCCTTGCCGATCCCGGCTCCGGCTCCTGTGATCACCACCAGTTGTGCGGTCATGGCCTCAGGCGACTGACTGACTGTTCACACCTTGGCAACGGTTCCCTCCATCAAGAACTCCCCGGCGCGGATGTGGATCAAGCACAGGGATTCAGCGGGAGGACGACTTACGCTTCGCGTCTGGACTGGCCTTCGTGCTGAATCATGAATCCACCATCCACCAACAGCATGGAGCCGGTGATGAACGCTGCCTGATCCGACAGAAGCCACACCACTGCATTGGCGACATCACCGGGGGTGGCCATGCGTCCAAGTGGATGCAGCTCACGTGCCCGCCTTCTGAGAGCGTCGGGATCATCGCTGGCTTCAAGGGCCTGGTGGGTGAACCCTCCATCAACCCAGCCTGGTGCGACATTGTTCACGCGGATGCCTCGCGGCGCCAGCTCCCCGGCTGCGGCATAGCTGAGACTGAGCACGGCTCCCTTGGATGTGGTGTAGCCCCCGCCATCGACTGAGCCGATGAAAGCCGACACACTGCCCAGGGTCACGATTGAGCCACCTGTCGCCTGCAGATGTGGAACGGCGGCCTGCACCGCGTGAAAGGTTCCATCCACATTCACGGCCATCATGCACTGCCAGTCCTTGTGGGACTGGCTCGCCAGAGGTCCTGTGCGCAGAAGACCGGCAGCGGTGACAAGTCCGCGCAGTGGCCCCAGCTGCTCCACCGCCCTCGGCATGAGTTGTTTCACTGCGTCCGGATCGGTGACATCGAGTCTGAACCCCATCGCCACTGCGCCGTTTGAGCGAATCCCGGCGGCAACGCGCTCAGCGGCATCGCTGTTGATGTCACAGACGGCGACACTGGCACCGGCCTGAGCCGCCTGAATGGCGATGGCACTGCCGATGGAGCCTGCTCCACCGGTCACCAGCACCAGGCCTCCGCTGAGATCGATGCTTGTCATGCCGCGATGGATCCAGGACACCTGTCCCAAGAGTGAAGGGCGTCGAAGTCTTCGTCATCTGCGCAGGCCACAACGGTGATCCATCGGCGTGGAAAAACAGGATCAACTACTGACTGCGATCGCACGAGGGATCAACCCACAGATAGGTTTGACGAACAACCTGAGTGCAATGAACACTGTGCACAATTTCGGTTTGAAATTCTCCGTACAATCGCGAAAACGATTGCGTCATTTCGACCAGATTGTCACCGCCCAGAGCAACGCGATTCAAAAAAACAGTCTCTGAGATCAGCGGAATTCAATCAACAGAATTTCATCCATCCTGATCCTGTCTGACCAGAGCTTCTGGTTCAAGCGTGAACATCAGTGCACTGAATTCAACTCAGTGGAGATCGCCCGCAGATCTCAGCAGCGAATCTTGAACGGCCACACTGAGACTCGTCCATTGGAATCAATCGCCGCCAGAGCGGTGTCATCCGGCTTCCAGCACACTGCACTGATCCTCTCCGCCGTGAAGGCGCCCCCCAGTGGATTGCCGTCACCATTCTGATCAAGCAGCCAGACAAACACCGAACCATCCCTTGCACCCGAAGCCAGGATCAGTCCCTGATGGGCAAACGCCAGCGTGGAGATGGGTTCGGGATGGAGCACAAGCTGACCGGGCAGTGACCCTTCAGGTCCATCTCCCTGAAAATTCCAGACGATGATCTGATCACTGCCACCGGTCGCCAGGAACTGACCGCCCTGATCAAACGTCAGCTGGCTGGGCTTGCCGGGATAGCCGGTCATCTCAGCATCCAGACCGGTGGAGCGTCGCCAGAAATGCACGGAATTGTCCTGACTGCCGCAGGCCACGATGTCTCCATCGGGACTCAGCACCATCGAAACGAGCGATCCCTGCCATTTCAATTCCTGAGCAACCTGTTGCCTGGTGATGTCGAAGAAACTGACCTTTCCGTAACAGGCGGTGGCGAGCTCATCAGGCTTTGACCAGGAGATCGAACTGACCGTGCTGGGGTGTTCCTCAGTGCGCCATCTCTCAACACCATCGGAGTTGAAGATGTGCACGTTTTTGGATGCGGCAACGGCGAGCATGTCGCCACTGGCTGACCAGGCCAGATGTTCAACCCAGCCGCGCCCTGGCTTGATCGAATGCAGGACTTCACCCTGCCGGCTGTCCCAGATCAGCACGCATCCATCCTGACCGGAAGTGGCGAACAGCGCCCCTTTCGGATGAATCGCCAGTGCCAGCAAGCCGCCCTGATGAATGTTGTTTCTGGTCCAGATCAGCTCACCGGTCTTGCCGGAGAAGAGAGACAGCCCACCGGCAACATCGCCGACCAGCAGCCCTTCGCCGTCGCCGGTCCATCCACAGGCCAGTGCGTAGTCATCAACCTGGGCAGTCCAACCCTCATGAAGCATGCCCTGGGGGGCAAACATCTTCAGATCAGGCATTGGTCAAAATCCTTGCGCATCTGAGCCTCGTCAAGATTACGGCCGATGAACACAAGCTGATTGCAGCGCGGCTCGTCTCCCCACTCCTGCCCGGGCTGGGCGGTGAACAGCATGTGGACACCCTGGAACACAACTCTGCGGGATTCGTTCTGGTAGCTGATGAATCCCTTGGTTCTGAAAATGTCCACGCCTTTTTCAGCCAGCAGTGTTCCGATCCACTGGTTGAGTTTTTCAGGGTCAACATTTCCCTCACGCTCAATGGCGATTGAGCCGACCTCGTCGTCATGCTCATGCTCGGCGACCCAGACGCGCTCTTTGATCGGGCTGACTGATTGCCCCGACCGGATGATCTTCAGGTCAAATTCCTCAGCCGTGTGCTGGGCGTAGAAACCGATCGTTTTTTCATCCTTGACTTCGAACGGAAAGGATTTGGTTCCTTTTGAATCGAGCTCAAGACTGAGATGCTGATTGGCAGCGATTGAATCACCGGGCCTGAGCGATTGAGCGCCCTGGGCGAACAGCCGCACGCACTGCTCCGCGCTTTGCTTCAGTGCATCCTCATCCGTGGCCTGACCGGGAATCGCCACCAGCGACATCTCCGGATCCGGGCCGTCTTCAAGGGTCATTGCGTACTGACCCGGCTCAAGCTGATAGACACCTGTCCACTCGAATGGATATTCCGGCTCAAGGAATGTGGGTCGACGCTCCAGAATCTGATCGAGATCGAAGGCACTCAGATTGAGCACTGTCTCGACAGGCACGTCCGCCTGGGTGCTGCGCACCACACGGGCCATGGTGTTCATGTCGCGCAGGCGTGATTCGAGCTTCACCAATGAGTCCTCAGGCACAAGGTCAGACTTGTTGAGGATCAGCACATCAGCGAAAGCAACCTGTTCAGAACTTTCATTGCTTCGCTCGAGCTGCTGGTCAATGTGTGCGGCATCAATGAGCGTGACGATGCCATCCAGGGTGAATTCATCACGGATTTCATCATCCATGAAAAATGTCTGGGCAACCGGCCCTGGATCGGCAAGCCCGGTGGTTTCAACCAGCACGTAATCGAATTTGTCGCGTCGCTTCATCAGGTTCCCAAGAACCCGGATCAAATCTCCACGAACAGTGCAACAAATACACCCGTTGGACATTTCAAAAACTTCTTCATCAGCATTGATGACAAGACCCTGATCAATACCAACTTCTCCATACTCATTCTCAATGACAGCAATACGTTTGCCATGTTCTTCACTTAATATTTTATTCAACAAAGTTGTCTTACCCGAGCCCAGATAGCCGGTCAGAATCGTGACGGGTACTTTTTGATACATCAGCTGCGGAGACTCGTTTGCCTCAGGCTAATGACCTTGAGCAACTGACGAGATAATGATTACCATTCTCGTGTAGCGAGCTCCATTGAGCTCTGAACCTCAAACCCGTCCTGGCTTTCACAACTGAATGGCTTCTGTGTTTTCGCGCCTGAGCGCACTGTCTCTCCTGGTCGGCCTGGTTGCCTGCGGGGCACCCGATGCCTCCAACAAGGATGCAAGCCAGGGAAAGGGAGTGAAAGTGGTCAGCACTTTCCTGCCGATCACACTGTTCACTGAAGCAGTGGCCGGCGACTGCGCGGAGGTCACGTCGTTGATTCCGCCCAATCTGGGGCCCCATGATTTTCAGGCCACACCCTCCGACCTGACCGATCTCAGCGGAGCGAACGTTCTGGTCAAAAACGGGCTGGAGATGGAGGAATTCCTCGACGACCTGATCGATTCCGCTGACAACAAGGATCTCGTCGTGATTGATTCCAGCAAGGGCGTGGAAACGATCAAAGCGGCCGGTGGCGGCGGTCACGATGATCATGACGATCACGATGATGATCATCACGACGGTGAGCACCACGACCACGACGATGACCATCACGACGATGACCATCACGATGGCGACCACCATGAGGGTGAGCACCATGACGATGATGATGACCACGATCACGGCCATGGACACAGCCATGGTGAATACGATCCCCACATCTGGCTTGATCCGGTTCGCGCCACTCAGCAGGTCGAGAACATCAGAGACGGGCTTGTCAAAGCTGACCCAGGCTGCGCCGATGGATACAGGAAGAACGCGGCCCAGTACACCGCCAAGCTCAAGGAGCTGAACACTGAATTCACCGAGAAGCTCAAGCCCTACAGCGGCAAGACATTCGTCGCCTTCCACGACTTCGCGACCTACTTCGCCAACCGTTATTCCCTGAAAGCGGAATTCCTGGTTGACCTGCCCGAGATGAATCCAAGCCCGGCCGATCTGCAACGGGTCGCCGCTCAGGTCAAAGAGTCAGGCCTTAAAGCCCTGCTCAGCGAACCTCAGGAAGGCAAACGTTCCTTCAATGCCTTGGCGAAAGATCTCGGGGTGAATATCGTTGAATTCAACCCGCTTGAGACCGGCTCAGCCGAATCCGCCAAAGTGCCGGGAACCTACTTTGAGGTGATGCGCTCCAACGTCAACAATCTGGTCAAAGCCATTGGGGACTGACGTTTGATGCCCGACCCGGTGGTGGTGGTGAGGGACCTGTCGGTTGAACGTTCAGGTCGCCTCGCTGTGGAACAGGTCTCGTTCGAACTCCAGGGTGAGAGCGAGACCGCCGTGGTTGGGCCCAACGGCGCCGGTAAAAGCACTCTGGTGGCCGCCCTGCTCGGTTTGCTGCCGAGAAAACACGGGGAGGTGCGGATTCTCGGCAAACAACTCTCGCCCAACGGCGACCTCCCAGGTGCCATCAGATCCCAGATCGCCTATGTGCCTCAGAGTCTTGCCCTGCAGGGACGCTTTCCCCTGAGCGTGGCCGAGTTTGTCGGCTTCGGGTTTGACCCGCCCGGCCCACGCTGGCCCTGGCAGCAACACCAGAAACGCAAGGCTGCCGTTGAGAAGGCACTGGATCGCACCGGTTGCCTTGATCTGAGAAACCGTCTTCTCAGCGAGCTGTCCGGAGGTCAGCTCAAACGGGTGATGCTCTCCTTCTGTGTTGTGCGCCCCCGACAGCTTCTGGTGCTCGATGAAGCACAGGCAGGCCTCGATGTGCCCTCCAATGAGCGCTTCCAACAGCTGCTGCTTGAGTTACGACGTCAGGAGGGATGGACCGTTCTGCACGTCTCCCATGATCTCGACATGGTTCGCCGCAGCAGCGACCAGGTTCTCGGCCTGAATCGACGCCTCTGCTGCAGCGGTTCACCGGATCACACCCTCACCCCTGAACGTCTCATCGATCTGTACGGGCCCCACATGGTTCCCTACAGGCATCAGTGTCATGGTTGACACCCAGACGCTGACGCTCGTTCTTGCCGAGCCTTTCATGCAGCGAGCGCTGATCGGCGGTCTGCTCACCGGAGCGCTTGGAGGATTGCTGGGCAGTGTTGCCGTGCTCAGGGAGCTGTCCTTTTTCAGCGATGCCCTCGGGCATTCAGCCCTGCTGGGCATCACGGTGGGAATCCTGATCGGCGTGAATCCCACACTGGTTCTGATCCCTTTTGCAGTGCTGTTCGCCCTTCTGGTGAATCAACTGGTGGAGAAAAGCTCCCTCCCCACGGATGCACTGCTGAACATTGTCTATTCAACCTCTCTGGCGGCAGCGATTCTCTTCCTCAGCCTGGTCGAGAGCTACCGGGGCGGAATTCGCCAGCTTCTGTTCGGAGACATTCTCGGGGTCAGCAGTCTGGACCTGATTGTGATCGGCATGTTGCTGGCAGCGGCACTGATCTATCTGAGCCTGAGCATGCGTGCGCAGGTGCTGCTCACCCTGAATCAGGATCTTGCCGGTGCCGTGGGTGTGCAGACCCGCTGGCACCGGCTCGCATTCATCGTGCTGCTTGCCGTGGTGGTGGCGGTGTCGATCAAGGCGGTGGGCGTGCTGCTGATCAGCGCCTTTGTGGTGATTCCCTCCTGCGCAGGCCGTCTGCTCTGTCGCCGTTTTCCGGTCTACGTCTTCGTCTCCTCGATCCTGGGAGGCACCTGTGCCCTGCTCGGCTTGCTGGCCTCGGGACTCACGAATCTGCCATCGGGACCCTCGGTGGTGATGGTGCAGTTCCTTGGATTCCTGATCGCCCTGCTGCTCAGTTCACGCCTCTTCAGGCGGCTATCCACGCCGGAACCTGAACCCCAGGCCTGACCCTGGCCGATAGGTTCTCAGTGCATCAGATCAGTCTCCATGCCCGCCTCGACATGTCCCAGCACCGGTGCTGTCACGGGTCTCAGGGAAACGCTTGAATTCTTCAGTGACCCCGGCTTCGCCAGCAAACGCTTTGCCGCCCATGGCGATGTCTTTGAAACCCGCCTGCTCGCCCAGCGGATCGTGTTCATCCAGGGTGAACGGGCGATCTCCGATCTGCTGAAGCAGGGCGCGGATCTCGAGGGCTGGTGGCCGGACAGTGTGCGGCAACTGCTCGGCAGTCGATCTCTGGCCAACCGCAGCGGCCCCGCTCACAAAGCCCGCCGTCGCGTGGTGGGGCAGCTGTTTTCCAGCGGCGCACTCAGTCGCTACACCCCATCGATCCAGGCTCTGATCGAGGAGCTGATCACTGAGCTGCAGCAGAGCGATGGTCCGCAGCCCCTGGCCGCAAAGATGCGTCGATTCGCGTTCGCCGTGATCGCCACCACCGTGCTGGGACTGGATGCCGCTGACCGCGACGCCCTGTTCGCTGATTTCGAGATCTGGACTCAGGCTCTTTTTTCCATTCCACTGGCTGTGCCGGGAACCCCCTTTGCCCGGGCGGTGGCGGCAAGGAAGCGGCTGCTTGAACGCCTGAAAAGGGTGCTGCAGAACAGTGATTCCAGCCAGGGAGGACTGGATCTGCTCAGCGGTGGGCTCGATGAAGTCGACATGCCACTGGATGACGACGACCTGGTGGAGCAGTTGTTGCTGCTGTTGTTCGCAGGGTATGAGACAACTGCATCATCACTGAGCTGCCTGTTCCGTGCCCTGCTGCTCAACCCGGAGGTGGAACGCTGGCTGCTTCCGGAACTGCTGGCATCACCCTGGCCTTTCCAGACCTCCCATCGATCACCTCGCCTGGATGCCACGGTTCTGGAGGTCATGCGGCTCACGCCTCCGGTGGGAGGTTTCTTCCGACGCAATCTGCAACCGATCCGCCTGGCCGATGTGGAGGTTCCCAGAGACCGGGTCATCCAGGTGGTGCTTGGTTCATCGGGTGCTCAGCACGACGACGACATCTCCGCATTCAGGCCGCAGCGCCATCTCGATGGATCCTTCACCCAGACTCTGCTTCCCTTCGGAGGCGGTGAACGGGTCTGCCTCGGCAAGGCATTGGCCGAACTCGAGATCAGGCTGATGACCGTGGGTCTGCTCCAGAACCTGCGGCTGACTCTGATGCCCGATCAGGACCTGTCGTTGAAGCAGATTCCCAGTCCGACACCACGTGACGGGTTGCTGGTGCAAGTGGCGTCGCGCCGTTGAAGAGCAAGGGCTTCGAGAGATAGCGTCCTGCATCCACCTGCCCCTGCACTCAGCAAAGCCTCATGAAAAAGTTCCCGAGGTTGACACCCCGGGAACCGATGCACTCATGCCGTTCTCAACCGCGCCAAGACTCGTACAGCACTCTGCATCTTCACAGGGGGAAAACCGTAGAAGCAGGGTCGGGTGTCCAGACAGCACCAACCGCAAACAGCACCGGTGTTCCACGCACTAGGCCACCCAACGATCGGCATCCATGATCGTTTTGATCAGCAGACCAAGGCGCTTGAACTCGGCGAAATCGAGGTCTTTCACAGCCTGATCAAGGCCGGCATCAACCCAGTCTCCATTGCGCTTCTCATAGATCGTGAAGTCCTGATCCAGCGACTCACGCCTGATGCAGTAGGTGAGTCCATCGTCATGCACGAAGTCGGCGGATTGCAGTTGCAGGCCCATGGCGTCAACCCCCTGAGGACTGTGCGTTTGCACGCCGTTCTGACTTTCGGTCGCAACCACAGCTGAGGCAATGCGCCTTCATGCTCATTGCCTTTGCGTTCGCCAACGCCAAAACTGTGGTCATCGAGATCGGAGGCGCTGATGACAGCCGACACTCCACCCAACCAGATCGCAGGAGCCTCCTGACTTTCCGGCCCCCTGCTCCAACAGTTTCCACCCATCCGTGAAGCTGGTCCTTCGACAGGCAGACATCAGGTGCGCCACGTCGATCGACACTCCATTGCATCGTCACAGGTGCCCAGGAGTTGCATCAGCTCCACCTCTGGACGTCATGGCCCCAGGGACGCCGCAGCCAGTTGCTTCGCACACCTCCTTTCATCCCGACGTGATGGAGTGAAACCATGCGCGAACGAGCGAGATAGGCCGTCTCTTCCATCCGGAAGAGGCGGCCTTCCGCATGCGGAGGCCCCTCTGAAATCTGCCTGGAGCGAAATCGCTGCAGCAGCCTGTCGATAAGGATTCCAAACGACTTGCCGGATGCTGCGATCCATATGCAACAACACTTGTACTCTTCGCTGAACGAAACAAAAGCCGGGGACAAGCTTCAACGCCATGACGGTCAGCTCTGAATTTCAGGACGCGCTGTGCACGGAGGATCTCTGGAGGCGGATGCGCAAACGGGTGCCACCGATCGTTTCTGAATATTTCGTGGGTGGCGCCGATGAGGAGATCACGCTCAAAGGCAATGTGAAGGCCTTTCAACAGACGGTTCTCAACGTGCGCGGCGCCACACGTTTCGAGACCCTCGACACCAGCACGACCGTTCTGGGCCATGAGCTGGCGGTTCCCTGGTACATCTCTCCCGTTGGCAGCCTGCGAACCATCTATCCCAAAGGTGATGCTGTGGCGGCGCGCGTCGCCGGCAATTTCGGCACCGTGATGGGTCTTTCAACCCTCTCCGGGACACGCATGGAGGAGGTGGCCGCAGCATCCTCCAAACAGTGCTGGTTTCAGCTTTATCTCTGCGGAGGACGGGACACGGCCCTGCGTGCGATCAACCGCGCCAAAGAGGCTGGTTTCACCGCGCTGTTCCTCACCATCGATACGGGTGTCTCCGGCCAGCGGCGGGTGCATGAACGGATGAAACCACTGCAGGCCCTGCATCCGTGGGAAGGACTCAGCGCCAATGAGCGACTGCAATGGATCCTGCGGCGGCTGCAGCTGGCACCTCAGATGTCCACACGGCTGCCCTGGCTCACCGACCTGCTCGGCGATGAGGGGGTGATGCGGTTCCTGAACATCATCGATGAGAACGGCGAACCGATGCCGTTCACGGACATTGGCTCCCAGCTGGCGTCATCCGCCGTGACCTGGGCCGACTTTGAGTGGATCCGTGAAGCCAGGGGAAGGGATCGTCCGATCATCATCAAAGGCGTTCACTGCGCCGACGATGCCAAGCGTGCCGAGGACGTGGGGGCCGATGCCGTGGTGTGGTCCAACCACGGTGGACGACAGATGGACCGGGTCCCTCCAACCCTGCACATGGTTCAGAGCGAAATGCCCAAGCTCAGCGGCTCCGGGCTCACGTTTCTGATGGATGGAGGGATCCGTTGCGGCACCGACATCCTCATTGCTCTGAGCCATGGAATTCAGGCTGTGGGCATCGGACGGGCCATGGTCGCCGGTCTCGGAGCCGGCGGAGAGGCAGGCCTCACACGCAGCTTCGAGATCCTGCGCGAAGGACTTGAGAGAGGGATGCGTCTGACCGGGGTGGGCTCAGTCGCTGAGATTCGCGCAATGGGCGCCGACCTTCGCTGTGAATGCCTGCTGCAGGGAGACAGCCATCTGCCTCCCTTCGTGTACTGAGCTGGTCACATCCGATGCGTGAGGCCGCCACGATTGTCGGTCGATCCAGCTTTCCGAGGCCCCATGCACGACCCCCGCGCCACTCTGCTGCAGCACAACCGCGGACACTGGCAGGGATGCTTCATCCGCCTCGACGGCAGCGGGGTGGAGCAGGACCGTTTCCCGACCTCTCTGCAGGTGCAGGAACGCGATGGCGTGATTGAGAACTGCCTCACGTACCTGGCCACCGGAGAGCAGAAATCGATGAATTTCGAGTCTGTCCCCTTCACCATGCAGGTGAATGAAAGCGGCGGTTGGTCACTCGGCCCGAGTGCGATCACACCCCTCGCCTGGGCGGGAGAACTGAGTGTCGTCCATGGCGATGAACGACGTCGGGTCGTGGCACGGCATGGGTTCCACGGCCTTGACCAGGTGGTTTACATAGTGGAAACCAAAGCTGGCGGCGAACCCTGCGCACCATCACAGCCGTTGCAGTGCACGATCCGAACGAACGGCGACTGGGTGATCTGGCAGCCGGAGCCGAATGTGGAGCTGTTGCTCGATGCAAGAGATCGGCACATGGGCGACAACACGGTCTGCGGCCTGCGCTGGGTCAATCCGCAAGGTCAGATCAATCAGATCGTTCGGCGCTATGACGCCAACGGTTACCTCGAGAGCCTCCCGGAAGCAGACATCTGGGGGTGACGAGTCAGGGGCTACCTGCTGCAGAAATCATCAAGCATCGAGTGTTCGCACTCGGGAAGAGTCATGCCGTAAACGATTGCGTTTCCATTGGCTGGATTGCGCAGGCCGAATGCCCCTGCAAACCCGCGCAGCATCCAATCCAACCGGAACACATCGCAGGGAACACCCGGGCAGAGAAAGGTTCGCCTGCAGTCAACAGGCCGGTTGTTGAACAAACAGCTCGACCACTGATCAGACCTGACAGGCTACGCAGAGCCGAGGGCAAGCACGGGTAAAGCCAGGGCCGTCAACAGTGAAGGCATCCTCTGCGAACTCAATCCAGTTCCCAGCATTCACTGCCGTTCCGGGTCATCAGACAAACCAGAGCGGATTCCCTGCTGATCACCCGGTAGGTGTGACCATCTGCATGACTTTTGGCTCTGGCATGCCAGAGCGCATGGTCCTTCGAGTTATGCAGGTCGGTCTGATGCCAGCCGCTGTCGGTCAGTTCTTCAATCTGAAACACGGCATCACCGGAATCTGTCATCAAGATGTGCAGCTGAAGCAGTCATGCAGAGAAGCAACGGAAAGATGTCGG
The DNA here is from genome assembly GCF_047303035.1 of Synechococcus sp. MIT S9509. Classification (NCBI taxonomy): domain Bacteria; kingdom Bacillati; phylum Cyanobacteriota; class Cyanophyceae; order Synechococcales; family Synechococcaceae; genus Synechococcus; species Synechococcus sp. MIT S9509. Next base: position 1,191,240 of record NZ_CP138940.1, read on the forward strand.
GATTGGTTCATCTCAAGTCGCAGTTCATCCCAGGATCAGACAAGGCAGCTCAGACAACACTGTTCAGTCAGCAGAATTCTGATCGGCGGATGGAGAGCCCCGCGCTGCACTCCTTTGCAAAGAGTCGTAATATTGCTTTACAAGCAGAGAGTTCATGAGTTCCTCAACCTCCACCCAGGACCAGTGGTACCAGGATGCAGCCGCCAGCCAGATCAAAGGTGAGCGCATGGTGCGTGCAGAGCTGCTGAACGGACGGGTGGCCATGCTCGGCTTCGTTGTCGGCGTGCTCACGGAAGCCCTCACAGGTCACGGCATCGTCAGTCAGATCACCTTCGGGGTGCTGGGTCTCAGCTGATTGCTGAACCGCCAACCGATCATTCATCAGGATCCTCGGAGCATTCGCTTCGAGGATCTTGTTGTTCAGGGAACCCAGCCCTCAGCGTTCACTCATCCTTCGTCTGGCTGGAGGCGGCGATTCTGGCGTCCGCCCAGCGGGCGAAGAAATAAACACCGACGAACAGAGGCGTGTAAGCCAGCCACATCCGTTCAGGAGCAATACCGCTGTTGTTGATCACGGTCAGTCCGCCATATCCCACCAGGAAATAGATCCCAGCCCTTCGAAGAGCACCCACCTGCTTGGGATTCATGACTCGACCTGTGTTCACTCCACTCTAAAAAAACCAGCAGTGCTTGAGGGTGCTGCAGGGTGTCGCGCAGCAGTGAGCGTCGCAGCGCGGCCGAAGCGGTTCGCGGTGAATCCGAAGCTGGCTGAACCCTTCCGGTGACGGCCTGCTGTTCATGCCCTGCCGTTGATGCCCTGCCCGGTGCCGATGAACTGCTGAGCAGGCGTGTGACGGCACGAACGTCATCGCTGTTGACCGTCCTGCTATAGAAAGCTTGCTGAAAATTTCGGCATCGTTCACCTTGTCAATGACGAGGCGCAGTTCGACTCAGGCCATGGAACGGGGACCTGAGCCTGCAACGAGGAACCACCATGACACTGACCTACCGCGGCCAGAAGTACGCGCGGAACAACGCTGTTTCCAAAAACAGTGTTCGTTCTGAACTCGTGTACCGGGGCCAGAAAGTGGCCCGATGAGTTCCGCCGCAATCCGGCACAACGCCCTGCCCCGTCAGGGTTTTTTTCATGGCTCTGCACCAACCTCTGAAACTGACATCCCGGCTTCTGCTGCTCAGCACCCTGCTCGCGTTCGCTGACCCCACCGGCAGAGTTCATGCCGACAGCACGATCGCCCATTGCCTGCTGAGCGATTCAAGCCCTGCCGTTCAGGTCGAATCAGGTCCGTGTCGATTCAGCCAGCGCCAGGGGAATGTGACCATCATTTTCGGCGATCGCGCCTTCGACTTCCCTGTCAGCGAGTCTGGATTGCTTTACCAGCGCAGCAACAGCACTGCAGGAATCCGCTTTGACATGTCAGGCGGATCAAGTCTTGAGGTGCTCTGGCGATGAGTCAATGGCTGGAATCACGTCGATGACGTCGCGGCTCGCCTTCAGGCCATCAGCAACTGATAGGCGTCATTGACCCGCCGGAACGCCTCGGCTGATCCACCCAGATCGGGATGGTGCTGCTTGACGAGCGTCCTGAAGGCCTGCTTGATCGCCTCCTGGGAAGCGTCCGTCGTCAGACCCAGCACCGAAAACGCTTCGGAACGCGCATCAGTTGAGCCGCTCTGCCCCTGTCCCGATGACTCACGATCCGTGGAACGTTGATCACTTCGCGTCCGCCGCCCACTGCCGTCTCCCTGCCGATGACCCTGACTTTGACGCAAACGCTGGTGCAGTTCCGCCACCACCCGTCGGGGGTCCTCATCAAGCCATTCACTGGCCCGCACTCCATACAGCGCGAAAGCCGCCAGCACCGCAGCCGTTTTCTTGGTGGGGGTTGGACCCACTGCAGCCATCAGGTCCGTACCCAGACCGCTGATCACCCGATCGAGCCTCTCGCTCAGGCTGAGCTGAGCATGAAAGCTGCTGCGATTGAGCTGTTCAATCAGGCGTTCAAGGCCGTGCCGGCGCAGCGCGCTCCAGCCCGGCTGCATCGCCAGAGACTCACCCCAGCGCTGAACCTGTTCTGAACTCACAAGTGGAGAGGGCTGTCGTCTGCTCCACCCAGCGGAAGCATCGTGCTGAGGTCGCTGCCACTGTTGTCGTCGCAGATGGTCGAGTTGCTGTTGCAAACGCCGAACTTCCCTGCGCAGGGCTTCGTTGTCCCGCAGCAAAGCCTCCACATTGCTGGTGACACGTTCAGCCTGGTTCTGCCGAACGCGATTGTCACGGGCAGACGATGAAGACGGCCACCGGCGCGGATCAAAGCCCATGAAAACCGTGCGACAGAGCCGGATCTGCGAATGCCAAGAGACTACGAGCCAAGGCGATCTGCGTTGAGTGATGGGCCCTGAATGATCGTCCTTAAATGATGGGCGGATCAGCTGTCGGCGAAGGCAGGATGGTGCTCTGCGGCGATTCGAACATTGGCGACTTCTCTCGTGACCGGTGCCAACAGGGGAATCGGTCTCGCCTACTGCCAGCAGCTCCATCTGCGTGGTGACCGGGTGATCGCGGTCTGCCGTCAATCCAGCGATGAACTGGATGATCTCGGCGTGCAGGTTGAGTCCGGGATCGAACTCACCAGCCCGGACTCGCTGGCGGCCCTGGTCAATGGGCTGGCCGGTCAGAAGCTGGACACGGTGATTCTCAATGCCGGGATCCTTGAATCGATGGGGCTCAGTGATCTGGATCCGGAGGCCATTCGCCGGCAGTTTGAGGTGAATGCTCTGGCTCCGCTGCTGCTGGCCAGGGCTCTCACACCGTTGATGCCTGAGGGATCAAAACTGGTGCTGATGACCAGCCGCATGGGATCGATCGAAGACAACAGCTCCGGTGGCTCCTATGGATACAGGATGTCGAAAGTGGCGCTGAACATTGCCGGAAAATCGCTTGCGGTGGATCTGCGGAGCAGAGGCATCGCCGTGGCGATTCTTCACCCCGGTCTGGTCAAGACCCGGATGGTCCAATTCAATCCCAACGGCATCAGCCCTGAGGACTCCGTCAGAGGTCTGATTGCACGGATTGACGAACTGACGGTGAACAACAGTGGCAGCTTCCTGCACGCCAACGGATCCGTTCTGCCCTGGTGAACCATGCATCAGCAAAAAAACCCCTGCCGGCGGCAGGGGTTCAGCAAACCAACAGCGGTCTGACAGCCCGCTGTATCAGATCAGAAATAATTGCTGAGAGCGTCCAGCGATGACCAGAGGTACTTGACGACGATGTTTGCACCGACTCCAAGAGTCGCAATGAACGCACCGAACAGAATCAGCTGGACGTAGCCGATTCGATCTTCCGGTGCCCAAACATCAGGCTCCTGAAGGGATTTCAACCGAGACCAACCTGGGAAAGGATTCCCTGACCGGTCAAAAGCTCGGTTCCGAGACCGATCACAAAGCCCATCATGGCCAGACGGCCGTTCCACTGCTCAGCGAATGCGGAGAAGCCAAATTTTGCGTTGTCCATCGGAAAGAATCGCGTCTCCACCCTTTGTAACAGATTGTGTCGTCCTCGTGTGGATCAACGTGCAAATGAATAGCCGGCAGAGGTCAGGACTGACTTGAGTCATCCCATGACAAGGGACGACCAGGCCTGATCCAGCATGGATTCGCTTCAGGCAGGATCTTTTCGCAGTCAGATCGACGATGGACAAGCAAACAGCTGCAAAACCATCGCTTCAGGACATCCTGCTGCGAGCTCTGCGGATCACCGCAAGCACCGTTGCGATCGTGGAACTGCTTCGCAGCGACTGGAGCGGCGGCGTTCTGGCAGCTCTGGCCTGGCTTGTGTTCCTGCAGGTCGAAAGACTGCGCAGCTCCGGTGATGCGGAAACAGGCAACGACGCCCGCTGAATGTGGCATGAGGGGAACGATCCCGATCCAGCAGGTCGCTGCTTTCGCCGAGGGCCCCTTTGAGGGCAACCCCGCCGCCGTCTGCAGCCTGGATGCATGGCTGCCCGATGCCCTGTTGCAATCAATCGCAGCGGAAAACAACCTCTCGGAGACAGCCTTCGTGGTTGGAGCCGATGGTTGCTACGGCCTGCGCTGGTTCACACCAAGCTGCGAAGTGGATCTCTGCGGACATGCCACCCTCGCCGCCGCCCATGTGGTGTTTCAGCAGGACCGGGATCTGGAGCAGATCAGGTTCGAATCCAGGAGCGGTGATCTGCTGGTGCGGCGCCGGGGGGAACGATTCACCCTTGATTTTCCCGTGCAGGAGGCCAGGCCCTGCGAAGCCCCTCCGGAACTGAACAGGGCTCTCAACCTGAGGACAACGGCCTGTCTTCAGGGGGTTGACCTGATGGCCGTGGTCGCCGACGAAGAAACGGTTCGGCGCCTACAACCCGATCTCGCCATGGTGGCGGCACTGCCCGGTCGCGGACTGATCGTGACCGCACCCGGCATCAACGCTGACTTTGTCAGCCGTTTTTTCGCGCCGGGACTCGGCATCGACGAAGATCCCGTGACCGGATCAGCCCATTGCAGCCTCACTCCCTACTGGGCCGAACAGCTGGGACGAAGCAGCCTTGACGCACGGCAGCTGTCGCAACGGAGCGGAACCCTGCACTGCCAGCTGCAGGGTGAACGGGTGCTGATCACTGGACGGGTGATGCCTTTTCTGTCTGGCGTCATTCATCTGGCTGACCTGACACCGCGCACCGCAAAGCAGCACTGAAGAGCGAAACGAAAGGCGAAACGAGAAGCGAAAGCGAACCGTGTGGTGCGGAAAGATCGCATCAGACTCGGAACATCGCTTGGAATCCATGGCTGTGTTCGTGCTTGTGCATGGTGGATCTCACGGAAGCTGGTGCTGGGACGCTTGCGCCGGCGCGCTGCGAAGTGCAGGTCACCGGGTGGTGAGTTTTGATCTGCCCGGACATGGCCAGGATCCAACGCCTCGGGACCAGGTGACCTTGAAGGCTTACGGCGAGGTGATCCGCGGTCAGCTGAAGCAATGCGGCAGCGAATCGCCTGTTCTGGTGGGTCATTCACTCGCAGGAATCGGCATCGCTGAGGCCATGGCGCGTGAGCCGCTCGTCATTGGCCAGCTGGTGATGATTGCAGCACTCGTGCTGAAACCCGGCGAGCGCGCCATCGACAGAATTCCTGAAAGCCGCCGACCTAGCTACTTCGAACTCGCGGCGGCCTCATCCGACCAGAGTTTCGCATTGAGTGCAGAGGTCACCCGCAGGGTGTTTTTCAACGATCTGAACGACACCCAGGCCTCCGGTTATCACGCCAAACTCACGCCCCAACCCCTGGGTGTCTACCTGGAAACAACCCGGTTCGATCTGTCTGAGATCTCCTGCCCAAAGCACTTTTTCGCCTGCCGACAGGACCAGGCACTCGGGCTGGAGAACAATCTGATCTATGCGCAGCGGTTGGGAGGCAGTATCACCACCCTGGATGCAGGACATGATGTGATGCTTTCAGAGCCTGACCTGCTCGCTGAAAGCCTGATGGAACGTCTAGGCATGCGTTGACGTGTTGAGTGTCGGCAGAATCCGGTCCGGATCCCACTGACACTTCAGAGTTTGCAGCAGCTCCAGGTCCGGCCCGTAGGCCAGCTGCAGCTGACGTGCGTAGCAGATTGTTCCGGGATGTCTTTCGACCAGGTAGACGTGGCATGAGAGTGAAGCCAGAGCATCGAACAGGTCATCGGACCACTGCTTCACCTCATCCGCTGCAGAGCTCTCGTCAGGGTGCCAGAGACCGGAAATCACAATGGACCATTCGGCGTTTCGCCCCCTGTAGGCGGAGCTCTGCATGGGTTGATCGCGCACCGCACCACCGATGTGCTGCAGATCAATTCGACAGAGAGGATTCGGAGCCCGCTGAATGGCCGTGGTGAGGATGGTGGCAAGGGGTTGCGTCTGCCCGGACTCCACGCTGATGGCGTGAATCCAGGAGCGAAGCCGACGCCGCCGATCGGTGTCGGCCATCGGCTCCGCCGGCAGAGATCCGTCATGACCCGGCATGTTGAAATCCGGCAGCGCCTCCAGGCCCATCACCCGCTGCCGCCAGACATCGGAGCAATCGGATTCGGTCGTGGAATCGCCGCTGTCCTCCACAACGTTGACGACATAACTGAGCACAGCAGCCTGTGTGCTGTCGGGCGGTACACCCAGCACAAACGAACAGGAGCGCGAATGAGGCAGGGCTTCAGCACTTTCAAGACGGTCCTGAAACTCCTCAAGAGCATTCAGGGAACGCCTCACATCCAGGGGACGCCGTTCATGCGTGCGCAATGTGGCCTGAGTGATCACAGCAAGAAACGGTGCTGCTCCACGCAGCATCCTCCAGGCGTTGGGATCCTGCCCGTCGCCCTGCATCACAAACGGCGTGCCGTCGGCTCGCACGCCCCGCAACGCCGTGATGCTGTCGAGAGTGAGACCAAGACTGCGGCTGAGATGGCCGATGCCACCCATCAGCAGCAGCCCGAAACCGGGCGTGGCGTGGGTGCCCACCGGCAGCATGCGCCCATGCGGTGCGAGTGCCTGAAGCAAAGCCCCCATGCCAACGCCTCCCTGCACACGCACACAATCGGCATCGAGCTCGATGGACGTGAAATGGGCGGAAAGATCGAGCACCAGTGCTCCATCAGCTGCACAGAAACGACTGTGGCCGCCACTTCTCACCATCAGGGGCAGACCGTCACGGCGAGCACGCATCACCGCCTCCACCACATCCTGCTCATGACGAGGCTGGAGAATGCCCACTGGGTCGGACGCCGCAGCGTCACCGTTGAACAGCGCAGACAGGGCCTGCTCGTAGCCGCGCTGTCCTGGATCCAGAGTCATGACGGTGATTCAGAACGAAAGCGTGGGTTGAAGCGTGCCGTTGACGGTTTCGGCATCAGCTGAGCAAACCCCCGCCAGCGGCAATTTCGCAGGAACCCAGAGCAATGAACCATCTTCACGGTCACAGCAGCTGGTGACCCGCGGAGATTCGGTCAAATCACTCATGAGACAAGATTCAGAACTGTTGCGTACGGTCTCAGACCTGAAGCCTCCCAGGGCATCCCAGGCAAACGCGAAAACAGACTGAACAGAAACAGCTGTAGAAGAACGACTGAAGCAATCCCCAGCACAGTGAAACGGATCGATTGAGTCTGCAGCCAGTTTTTATACAAACCGCTCAACCAGGGCACCAGGACATGCCCCGTGAGCAGGACCGTTATGTAGTTGCTGATCAACATATTGAGGGGCAACGGCAGAGTTCCAAGTGTGGAATTACCGACCAGAGTCAACGCCATAACTGATGGATAAAGCGCCAGCCAGACCAGCAGATTGACCTTCCAAACCGGAACCTTTCGATCCCGTTTTTTCTGGATCCACTGGTCAAAGGAATCAGCTTCGAGGCTCGCTCTATATCGATAATCCATCAATGTTTCAGCCTGATACAGAAGGCTTCGCCGTTCCGGGCTGTCCAGCCATAACAGACACTGATCCAGGGCTTCGAAAACAATTCGGGTCGTGGCCGACAGCAACTGACCATCATCCATGTCCTGAAAAGAGGTGGACTGGCCGCAATATCCATCAAAGTTGAGAGCTTTCTCATTCATTCGGCGCTGGAGACTCTCAAAGGATTGCTTTCGCTCTATTGGAATCACACTGTGAATGGTGTACACAAAATGACCCGGCTCAAGCACTTCAGAATCATTCGAGGAAGCCATGATCCTCAGTAACGTGCCCCATCAGGCATCTCGCGGAATTCGTCCCAGACTTTGCAGGCTTCGCACTTGAGAATCTGCGTGAGTTTGATCTCTCGCTGCTCCCTCGATTTCTGCATATCATTATTAATGGCTTCATCTGAAAACAGATCGCTGTAGTCCGACCAGGAAGCTGCATAAAACACATCGCGAATGCCAGCCCAGTAGGCCGTGGCATAACACATCGGACAGCATTCACAGCTGGTGTACATCACACAACCAGACAGATCCCAGGTGCCCAGTTTCTTGCAGGCAGCGCGAATCGCATTCACCTCAGCATGCGCGCTGGGATCAAAGTCCCTGACCACACTGTTACCGGCTGAGGCCACGATTTCTCCATCTTTGGCGACAACCGCACCGAAAGGGCCACCCGTTTTGTTCACCACTCCGGCATCTCTCATCAGACGAATCGCTTCTCTCATCAGAGCCTGATCCCGATCAGATGCCATGGATGCAAAGTCCGCTGACCACAGATTGGCTGTCACGGCAAAAGGCGGCAAGCAATCCCTTTCAGCGACGACGCACCCAGCTCCAGAACAACCAGGCGATCAGCCCGAGCAACACCCAGGGCAGAAATGATCGCAGCACGACCACAGCCACGAACACAACCAGCAGACTCACTGCGCCGCGTTTGACCAGCGCTTTGCTTTCGTCAGTCATGTAACGCCAGCGGGGAATCAGCGCCAAGGCATCAACTCAGAAACAGCGATGAACTTAGAAGATGTCTGCAAGAACATTCCGTGCAGGCTTCCATCGTTCATGGCCCGGCCTGCTCGTTGTTGTACTGCTCGAGCCCGCAGAGCTTCATGGCCTGGCTGTAATGGGGTTCAAAACGATCCCAGCGGAAACTGCGCGGGTCGTAGCGACTGCGGCTGCGGTCAACAGCCGCATGGGTGGTCAGGCGCGTGATTGGGATTCCGAATGTTGCCTGCCAGAGCAGCACCTGCTCTGCGAGCGACCTGTATTGCGCATCCGTGTAACCGGAATGGCCATGGTCATTTCCACGGCCATCCGGTGGCGAAACCAGGCTGATATGAAGTGCGATGTTGTTGATCGACCCCACGCTGCCTGGACGGTCCCGCATGGTGATGTCACCGAAGGCCGACATGCCGCTGCCGTAGGCGCGCTTCTGATCGGGAACAATCCTGATTCGACGACCATCCCGGCCGATCAGCATGTGATAACTCACCTGCTGATCATCCTCAGGGTGATTGGTCTTGAACAGGGCAAGCGCCTGGGGCTCGCTGATCACCGTTTCATGCAACACGATCACCATCGGCTTGACCTGCAGCTCACGTCCCCAGGAGTCCCTGGTCTTGCGTTCGCCGAAATTGGTTGGATGCGCCAGCTGAAAGTCTTCCTGCGCGAGCCCCAGTGCCTGTGCACAGGCCTGAACCACCTCCGGCGGCGATGCGGCAACGCGGCTGTCGCCCAGACGCATGAGAGGGGGCCTGTCGGACTGCAACGACTGTTCACCAGCGGTATCTGACCACCCGGGCACACCGGAATCTCCACTCAGAAGTGAACAGCCCGTAAGGCCAATCAGCACTGAAACCGCCAGCTGATCCAACACTGGTTTCATCACAGCAGCTGGCAGGGTCAGTCCGGGAACAACCATCCCATGCTCTCCGAAGCTCTCAACACCAGAGAGAACAACAACAATGCTTTTCCACAAAAAACAGTTAGTCCCCCAGTCAATCGACAGACTCAGTGGTGAATTTCAACAGCATTGACAGCTTTTGCGCAGCAACCTCAGGGAAAAAGATCATTTCCCAACGCTGCATTCGGATCCTCAGTTAATTCTGAAAGGGAAATTGTTTGATTTTTCGAGGTCTCACGATCACAGCACCAATCGCATCAGGCACTGATCGGATGTAACGAGCGAACGAGCGGGAACGCATCACGCCTCTCCCGGGGGCGGCATGAATGGCATCCACCCTGGAGCCCTCTTTCACCAGCAAGCCTGTGTGGCTCACGTCAAGACCGTCGACACGCGTTGCGACAGCAAAAATATCGCCGGACTGAACACTGGGGAGTGCAGCTTCGAGATCCCTGAGCGGTACGTAGTGCTGCTTGATCCGTCTTCCCTGCTCCCGCGCACGAATGCAATCGAACAGATCCTGGGATTGCAGGGCGGGGTACTGAGCACGGTGGCTCGACATGAAATTCAACGGCAGATCCCGCGTTGCCGCCCCGGACCAGACCGGGGCCTGTTCCAGCAATCCCTGTGCCTGCGCCGAGCTGACCCAGTCGTGAAAATAGTGCTGACGCGTGCAGTAACCGACCTCGCCGTTTCGGTAGCGAAGCTGCCTGGTCCGTTCAGCAAAATCTTCAAACGAATCGGCGGACACCATGGCAAGCAGCTGTTCAACGAACAGCATGCAGTCGAAGCTCACGAGGTCGAGTCGCAGCTGTTCGAGACCTGGCTGATCAAGCGACATCGCCAGATAGGGACTGCCTAGAAAGAATTCAGCAAGACGTGGCATCGCCTCGTTGACAGGCCACGACTGAATCAGTGATTGGGCCTGTTCAAAGCGTTTTCTTGTTCCAGCAATAACCTGGAGTTCAGCAATGGTGGCTGACGAACCGGAAGGAGCAGCCTCAGCAACAGATCGTCCCAGCGCCAGCGAAAACGAGGGTCGTAGTTCCTGCTGAACAAGGACTAAACATCCCGAGATCAATCCGAAAAACAGGAGCACAGCGAGCTTCACACTGAGTTGCAGACAGATCTCACGCTCTCATGGGAGCTGATGAACATCCATCGAACACCGTGATCTGCTCAGACCTGCGTGGTCGCATGGCGGCGCCTGCCGAGCGGCTCGATCCAGTGCTCCACCACTTCCCGATGCTGGAGCCATTGGGGAGGAACACGGCAACCGAGGTTCACCACTCCGTCGTCCATCAGGCGGCCTAGGCGAAGCGCCGCTGCCTCCTCAGCTCGGGAAAAAACGTGTTGATGAGAAGCAAGCCAGTCAACCTCATCTTCCGTGATCACGCCCGTGGAGAGGCTTTCAAGGAACAGTTCACCAAGGGTCATCTGAACTATGTAACGAAGTTGTTACATCATGACGCTCGCTCCTGACCATCGCGAGCGCAGGCACGAATCGGGAGGGAGAGCAGGCTCGCGCCCTACATGACATTTTTTTAAGCTCTTCCCAACATCTGGTTGTTTCATGCAGGTCAACCTCTCCCAGCAGTTTGAAGCCGAGTCGTTCAAGCGGATGATTGACGCCACCACAGACGTGCATGAGTTGCAGACACTGGCTCGTGAACTCACCGACCTCTATTTTCGACAACGCGCTGCAACCGCATGGGTGGTGTCGGAGCAGTGATCAGAGCGACTGACTCACAGTTGCATCACACAGTCTCATCACCATGAGTTGACCCTCCGGAGGTGAACCGTCGCGTTCCATTCTCTCGAGCTGAAAAACCATCAGAGCATGAGCCGAGAAACGCAGCGCTGACAGAACAGCGAGGCCCATGCACAGCGGACAGTGAAGTAATCCCATCAATCAAGACTGGGATCGATTGCCGCAGCCGACACCAATGCTTGCCATTTCTTGACCTCCTGATCACATCGCCCAGCCCTGAATTCCGGAGCGATTCAGGTGTCAACGCAACGACAACGAGTCAGTGATGTCTTGCTGAATACAGCGTCATCCAAGAGCGTCATCCAAAGCGGAGGGAATCGTTGTCCGATCCATCCCCATCGCTAAAACATGCCGTATTCAGCATCGCCCAGCACGCAACCAACAGCAATGCGTGATTGCACTGATTGCCGAACAGTCCTGCGCACCTCAACACTGGAGTCATACAAACGGAGGCACCGGATGACGGCCGACACTCCACCTGAGCAGATCTGAGAAGCCATTCGGCTGTTTCTCCTGCAACAGGGTTTCTTTCCAACAAGATGAAGTGCAACTGACCGGGTCATGAAGGCCGAGCCGATCAGCCAGGCTTCACGGGAACCCGAGCCCAGGACTCACAGCAGATTGTTCGCTTCTGCTTTCCTTTGCTTCAACCACTGTCCTCCGCAACGCAATCAACCAGGATTCACGTTCAGATTCAGACAGGAAGCCAATGAACAAACGAGCGATTTAGGCCGTTCCATTCATCGGAATGGTGCGGTCACCAAACCAGCGGATCGCTGGCAAAAACCCCCGGGATTCAGAACCAACTCTGAATTCCGGGGGTTCATTCATGCACAGCGAAACAAACAGCACGGATACGGAGCGAGACATCTCCTGACCACGGCCAGCATCAACTACACCCGGCTCTAAGAGGAGCGTTCATGGTTGTTCAGTCAAGACACCACCCTGCGATTTGCGGCAGAGAGCAGGAGCTGCGCTCTCTGATGCAGGAGTCGGGCCGCAACTGGCCAGCGTCAAACGAACGTGGACTGCGAGATCTGAACTCCGGCTTCGCCTGCGCACTGCACATGCATCAGCCGACGGTGCCCGCAGGTCCGAATGGTGAGCTGATCTCACACCTGCAGTACATGCTGGAACATCCAGACGAGGGCGACAACCACAACGCTGAGCCATTCGCCCATTGCTACAGGCGCATGACTGATCTGATTCCGGAGTTGATCAGAGAGGGCTGTGATCCGCGGATCATGCTCGATTATTCGGGAAATCTGCTCTGGGGTGTCACGCAGATGGAACGGAGGGACATCACCGAAGCGCTGCATTACCTGGCCTGCGACCCAGAGATGCACCGACACGTGGAATGGCTCGGCACGTTCTGGAGTCATGCCGTTGCACCCTCCACACCCATTCCTGATCTGACTCTGCAGATCAGCGGTTGGCAACACCAGTTCGCCGATCTGTTCGGAGACTCCGCTCTGAAACGTGTGCGCGGTTTCTCCCTGCCTGAAATGCACCTGCCCAACCACCCGGACACACTGTTTGCCCTGGTGGATGGCCTGCTTGAAGCCGGGTATCGATGGCTGCTGGTGCAGGAGCACAGCGTGGAACAGCTGGATGGTTCACCGCTCAGCGGCGTACAACGCTTTGTTCCCAACAGGCTGGTGGCCCGTTGCTCATCAGGCGACGAGGTGAGCATCACGGCACTGATCAAAACCCAGGGATCCGACACCAAACTCGTCGGACAGATGCAACCGTGCGAGGAGGCGCTTGGCCTCGGACGTCAGCGACTGGGGAACACTGTGATTCCCTCGCTCGTGAGCCAGATCGCCGACGGAGAAAACGGCGGAGTGATGATGAATGAATTCCCTGAGGCCTTTCGCCAGGCGAATCGCCGCATTCGAGACAGCAACGTTCAGACGACGGCGCTCAACGGTTCGGAATACCTCGAGCAACTCGATGACCTTGGACTGAAGACAAGCGAGCTTCCCTGCATCCAGGCCGTGCACCAGCATCGCCTCTGGCAGAAGACCGGCAGATCAGCTGGCGCGGAACGCATCGCCGCCAGCATTGGTGAACTCAGTTCCGCAAATGACGGCTTCTCCATGGAGGGAGCCTCATGGACCAACAACCTCAGCTGGGTCGATGGATACGACAATGTGCTCCAACCGATCCAGTGCTTCAGCGCCCGCTTTCATCAGCAGTTCGATCAGCAGCTTTCAGCGCAGCCGTCCCTGTCGAAGTCATTGCCGTATCGAGATGCACTGATGCATCTTCTGCTGCTGGAAACCAGCTGCTTTAGGTATTGGGGTCAAGGTCAATGGACCCAGTGGGCAACTGACATCTACGATCAGGGCATGAAGCATCTGGATCGATAGTGTGACCTCTTGGATCGATCAAAAGGCTCCATCACTCGCGACGGGCAACAGTCGACTTCCTTTCTCAAAGCACGGCTCGACATAGACCACTGGATGGCGTGACTTCAGTCGACGAGATTCAAAGGCACGCGTCTCGAAGAACTATCGATGACAAACTGCCCGCAGGAATAAGTAGAAGAGATGGCGAATAGTACAAACCTGGTTCTGTAGGAACAGAAGGAGGTGGGGCTTGGGGGGCTTCAAGGTCCATGCCTTCCCATAGAAGGGCCTCGGAAATTTCTGCTGGGATTTAGATGGTCAGAGCCATATCGGCACCAAGACGCTGCTCTTGGTCTATTGCGGAGGAAAGCAGGTCGCTGATCTCTGCACTGAACACTGCTAGCTAAAAAATACCCAAGAACGGATGGTCTGCCGCTTCAAGAACGACATGCCAACGCAGCACGTTCAATGGGTCGAAGTCGAAACCTCGTCACTGACAGGCAGCGGTAAGCCAGTTATCAGACGCATGCTCAGGAATAACGCCATCGAGGCATGGGAAACGATGCAGAAGTCAGGCGGATGGAAGCGGTGTCAACTCAGGTGGTGACGCTCAGCAAGCCCAACACCCCTGCGTCATGTACATAACCACTCATCGCTTGAGTGTGATTTTGGACGTAGCCACTCATATCGCATACGTATGGGAGGTCACGTCTGGGTTTTGCTCTCCTGAGGGCGCGCGACCAGAACATCAAACCCGATGATCTGGAGCAGCCAAAGAAACGGCCCGACGAACACACCGACGATTGTCCAGGCCCACACGTTGCGCCTGAACCATTCGAACGCCATTGGAGCGACGAACGCTCCCAGAGGGCCGCCGGAAACGAGGCCGACCCAGCCCTTTCCGTCCTGCTGCTTCTGGTACTCCTCAGCACCGACATTGCAAGAGCCGTTTGCCTTGCTCAGGAAGTCATTACCAGCACCCGTTACGGTCCGTGCAGGCGCTGGGATGTCTAGGCACTGAAGCTCGAACCGTTCGCCGTAGCTCTTGGTCTCTGAGCCACCCCAAAAGCTTTTGGCCTCGACCGCTGCAGGGAAAAACGCCGCTGCACCCAGAAGACCGCCAACGGCAGAACTGACGAACACCCGACTGAGTTTCATTTGATACGAGCTTAACCGATAAAAGCTACAAAAAAGTGCGTGCATTGGCGGACACATGTGTAACAACGACACAACAGCAGCAGAACCAACAACAGATCCCTTTCCCAATACATGAATGCAAACCCAAGCACCGTCACTGAAAGGGTGGTGAATGCGCATCCTCCAAACGAGCCAAAGTCACTTCTGAGCGAACAGCTTCAGCGAATCAACCGCATCAGCAACGCTGACCTTGACTAGCGGAATTCAAAAATGCTGCGTGGAATTATTGATCATCGATGCATTCAATTCGATAAATACCAATTGAATGATAAGACAAATTATCAAATACATTTAAGTCCCTAATGAATTCCTGAAATCCAAAGATTGATAATATTCTCACAAACATACTAGCAAAGCCAAATTAATTCGGTTCGCATATCACTCCATCAAACGGCATAGATACAAAACGCAAAGCAATGAGCCTCAGCGAAATCGGCACAGTCAAATTGAAATGGTTATCGGAACCGTGACCCACGTTTTAAGCAAACTTCAAGCCAAATCTCAGGTGAATACAAGGATGTCTCATACGGATAGGTTTTAAACTTTATAGTTAACTTCATCAATAAATTCATGCATTGATAACAGATGTTCTGTAGCGCAAGTAAATAAGCACTAAAAACAAGTTTCCATTCAAAAACCACGTTAAAAAAATTTTGCAGGAATCCTATGGCTTGCACTTCAGGCTCAGTCCAGAAAGTAGCTGACAAGACTGCGAAAGCCGCTGAACATATTAAAATATTAGATAAGATGCTCACGTATCAACATGAGGATATTCAACAGCAATTCAATGAAAAAATTGAGTCGATTTAGCATATGCGAATATTCATGATGCCAGACAGCCCGCTTACAGTCACAATATAAAAGCAGATTACACTAGCGAGTTCAACCTAGAAAAAATAGCCGCTATAGTAAAAGATGCATTGAAAACAGCAGCGGAGGTAAAGAATTCCGAAGTTCCAGGTGTTAATTTGAGCAAAGAAGCGGTAGAGGCTTACACGGGTCTTGTTGATTCGGTTTCCGAAGCAGCTAAGCCTTCATCGAAATCGGCAGCAAGCATGACATTCTCTATGTACCGTTTGTCTCCAGGTAATTATTCATTCTTGTATGCAAAATCAGCAAATATCAAAGACGAAGACACTTTTGGAAGCGAAGCTGTAACATCGACTTCTATTTATTATAAGTTGATTCAGAGTATTGATGATGTGAAGAACGATACAGCTTTTGGAGTGGCCGTTATAAATGCTGAATTAGTTATTAAGGTCAAAAAACTACAAATCGAAAATTTGAACAGTTTAGCGTCCGGCGAAAAAACTATTGAAACGTATATGGAGCTAGACAAGAGTTATACAAAACTACTCAAAGACTACCAAGAAGAACTTGATAATAGTGGTTACAAAGCCAAGAAGCACTTTGTTTTGACTGCGGATCACCGCTCTAGACACTCAATCTCTGATGAATCAGCTGCGAACCAAGAAGATGTTCGCACCGCTATAAGGAAATTATCCAAGATGGGAAATGCCTACAAGATTGTTATTGAAACTTTTTGGGCAACATGCACCTGAAGCGAGCAGTAGACCATCTGCCATCGCCATGATCATCAAACCTCAAGAATTTCAAAAAATATTTTTATTGAGAGCGACTGCATAACCTTCTGAAAAAGTAGGAATTACCGTTAAATATCACAACAACAAACTCATCAGAATCAACAACACCCTCATACTCAACACAGAAGGAGTCGACAAACTGATCTGAAGTTTCAATACCGATTGTCCTCAGCACGCTGATAAACGAGTTGTTCTGATCTTCACCAAGAATGTAAGCAGTGTGGTCGGCAATCTCGTCGATCAGGAGTTGTTCATCAGCAGGCTTCTGCTCATACCAATCCGCATACCTCTGGCGCTCTTTGAGCGATTCACGCGAGAGACCACTCCACATCGACGCGCCTGCATCAGGGCTGCCAATCAGACACGCTCTGATCGAAAACGGCAAGCATCATTTGTGGATCAGAGCCCCAATGACGATCGTCTCAGCAACTGAGACGGACCGGAGAATCAGCGCAACAGCTCCGTTCAGCCGGCGGAGCGGGAGCGACGACGTACAACCCGGCGACCATCAGGCGTCTGTTCCACATCTGGAGCGGAGTCTGTCGACTTGGTCACGTCCTGGCCTTCAGGCTCGTTCTCAGGAGGTTCCTGTTCAGCGATCACACCAACCACCACAGCGGCCTGAACCTGGTCATGCAGATCGCCAATCACCATCAGGGCTTTGAGAGTGAGTTCAAGCCGAGACTCTCTCGGAAGGCCCGGGCGCAGTTTCTTGACTGAGCCCCAGAGCTCAAGCGCCACCTCTCTGAGGAGTTCCTTGTCTGCCATTCGAGCCCGAAGCAATCCGTCTAATCGATCGCATCAACCTACCGTTCAGAGTGCAGCATCTCTCAGCTGATCGGAGAATTGGCTGCAGACCGTTGCCAGAAACCCTCTGAATGCCATCTGAACGCGTCAGGATGGCGCCATGGCTTTGACTCTCGTCTATGACGGCGGCTGCCCTTTCTGCAGGCATTTCGCCCAGCGCAGTGAACTGGTGGGTGGTTTGCCCGACCTTGTGATCAGGGATGGGCGCAGTGACCAAGCGCTGAGGACGGAACTCCGCGACAAAGGATTCAATCTCAGCAACGGCGCAGTGCTGATGGACGAAGAGCACATCTGGCATGGCAGTGAAGCCATCTCAATGCTCTGTCAGCAGCTGTCCCCCAGCGATCCGTTGATGCGTCTGCTGAACACACTGTTCAGCGATTCCGGCCGTGCCAATCGTCTCTATCCGGGGCTTCTCCTGGCCAGACAGATCGCACTGGGCCTGCAAGGTCTTCCTGTTGATCCTGATCAGGCTTGAACGGAGCTTCCCAGCAGATTGGCGGCAAGTTGTTCAGCAGAGTCAGCAGCCTGATCGTGCTGATAGGCGAACTCTTCAAGTTCAGAATGCAGTTCGAGCAGCATCACAGCCATTGCATGGGCCAGTTCGCTGCTGAAGCTGATCTGCATGGAACATCCAGGAAGTCGACCGGGCGGTTCTAAAAGCTGCGGAGGAAAAGGCGTGGATGTCGTCAATGTGCCGTTACATAAGGGCCGCCCGCTGATCAGCGAACGGCCCCGAACATCACTTGTGTTCGCGTTGCCAGCGGCTGAAGTTGGCAGCGGAGAACTTGTGGCCATGGCGCATTCCAACCTTGGCGACACAGGTTGTATCCCCGGCGCACTGCTCAACTTCACGTCGGATGTTGTCGTTGCCGTTGGCCCTGGCCATAAAAGTCTCCAGCTGTTTCATGGACATGGTGAACCTCGAAAGGGATTCTTCACCGCTAACCAATCCTGAAGAGAGCATCACAATCCATCGGTTTTTCTTCCCCAGCGACCACTCCCTGACAGCCAAATCACATCAGCACGCCGGGAAGCGGATTTCTCTGCTCTGAAGGACCGGGGAGCTGAGGCAAAGGCCCCTGCTGAGGCAGAACCCTGTACTGAACCCGTACGCGGGTATTGGCCGCGCAGTGGGTGATCAGCCCGAGAAGCAGCACCAGCAGCATGCCTGTGGTTGCGCGTTGACTCATGCGCAGACCCGCCTGAATGAAAGGTCATCCAGGAGGACAACCCTCCTGGATGGCGACAGCCTCCAACCCGCAGGAAGCTGAAACAACATCACTTGCGGCCGACAATCACAGGGGGAGTGCCACCGGCCCCACCAGGAAGCCCGGGAACGACCTGGGTCTGGCCATCCCACTTGTCAAGGAAGAGCTTGTAGAGAACCTGGTCATCAAGGCTCTTGTTGAGCGTGTCGTAGCGCAGCGCTTCCTGCTCAGCGATTTTGACCTCTGTCTGAGCACGCAGCAGCTGCTGCTCAGCGATCTGTTTCTGCTCAATGGCAGCCCTGTATTCCTCTGCGATCTCCAGACCGGTGAGATCCAGACCCACAACCTTCACGTAGTCGAACTGGTCCAGTTCCTCGGCGACGGTGGATGCCACCAGGGCGGAAATGTCATTCCACTCGGAAGCGATGGTGACCAGTTCGTACTGGGAGAACACCGACTTGAGTGCCTTCAGCAGCGAGGGCTGGATGATGCGCGGATACACATCGCGATCGCTGCTGGCGATGGTGCTGTAAACACGGCCGGCTTCATCCGGGCGCAGAGCGTATTTGATCGTGGCAGTGGCCTGGATCACCTGAAGATCCTTGGTGAGCGTGGCGAAGTTCTCCGGCCTCACCTGAGTTCGAATGCTGAATGGCCAGACCTGCTGAACCAGCGGTGCCTTGATATTCAGACCAGGCTGGCGCGGATCACCGCTCACCTTGCCGAGGGTGGTGATCACCGCAACCTCGCCGGCGGGGACCACGAACAGGGCCTGACCGAGGAGCAGCAGACCGGCAAGGACCAGGGCAACGATCGCGACAAGACCGCCTTCGGGTCCTCCTGGATTGGCCGATCGCATCGACGAAGGACTCTGCATGAAGTGATTGCGAATAACGCTCGAGTTCGCTCTCTTCTAGCGACAGCGGACGCTCTTCGCTCACGCGGCCGATCGAGCCCTGATAGCGTCCGCTCCTCCTGTCTGGGTCCCATGCTGAGAAGCCTGCTCTCACTGCTGTTTGTCGGCATCCTGTTGATGGCGCAACCGGCATGGGCTGCAGACCTGAAGCTCACCTCCGTGACCCTGGCTCCCTGCGACGCCTCCGATCCCGGTTCCCAGCCAGGCAGCAGCACCATGCAACGCAGCAACATCACCAGCCCGGAAGGAGCGAGCTGCTATGTGCTGAGCGGAAACGTGAGCAACCCCGGACGCAACTCTGTGATCGACACGGATGTGTACGCGCGGATTCTTGATCGCAGCGGAGAACCGGTGCTTCAGAACCGGACGCGGGTGGGATCAATCGGTGATGTCCTTCCCGGGGAGCACCCCTTTGCCTTGCGTCTGGCGGTGCCGGCTGGAACACCGGGACCCTTCGATGTGAAAAACCCCCGTGCCCGGGGTTTCAGTGCACCCGTGCGCAGCAGGGCCGGTGATGACGAGGAATTGCTGCCGCTTGAACAGGGTGTGGTGCAACCTGGACAGGACTACGGGATCAGCTGATGCTGCAGATGCTGCGGGCCGGAGCGGTGATCGTCCTGCTGCTGATTGGCATGGTGCTGATCAGCTACCACCCCCGCGCCAGGCAATCGGAGCAAAGAATGCGCTCACTGCAGGACAACCGGATGATGCCCAGAAACACGATGAGACGTCTGCGGCAGGACAGGCTCTAGCCGGTCATCCCCGCATTGAGCGGGAGATTCCTTCAACGGGGATTACCGATCATGAATTCGCCGACGGAGCATTCCAGACAGCCTGAAAGTCCAGACACCTGCTCAAACAACTCACTGCTGCCGAAACTCAGCCCACAAGGGGCGAGGCCCAGAGCGGTCGCCACCAGATAGAGCTGCTGGTAGATCGATCCCACATCTTTGAGGATCAGCGCGTAGGACAAACCGGTTTGCTGATGAAGACCTGCATTTCGGCCGTAACGGGCAGCCATCACAACAAGAACATCAGGTCGCTGGCCCTGCCCCGGCGAAACGGAAGTCGACTGAGGCGCTCGACACGTCGAGGCGGCGGCGAGGTCAAGCATCTGCAGACACGGATCGGCGAGATCGTTCAGCTTTCCCAGAGAGTGATTGGCCGAGTCGTAGTGATAGAACCCCGACTGAAGACCGATGCACCTGTTGATGCACAGATACAACTCGATTGAATGCAGCGCACCAGCACTGGCGACAGGTCTCAACAAGCCTTCATAGGCGCGCGGAAGACCAGGGTCGCAACGGATTTCCTCGCGGATATGCATCGAATGCCAGAGGAAATCAGCCAGAACAGAGACATTCACAGGCATGTCCTGATAGGAACGAATTGTTTTGCGACTGTGAATGACCTGAAAAAAACTCAGGTTGTTATTGATGCGAGATGGCCTTGGCAGAGATTGCGAGCAGAGGATGATGCGTTGATGCTTCGCCGGATACCGTTCCTGATCGACTGGCCTGGGAACTGATTGCCCGCTGCAAAGATCAATCATCTGCTCACGCGTATGACAGTGAAACTCAAGATCTTCAGCAGTCCAGCCAGCATCAACTGCCTCCTTGTCGACATCAGGAACTCCCTGAACATCACAAATCCCAGCGGTACCTGAGCTCAACAGCATTGAGACAACATCGGCACAGTGCTCCTGAAGATCATCAGGAAGTACCTTTCTGATGATCTCTTCATCGCACTCTGAAACGAGTTGCACGAGGATCGGGAACAATCTTTGATCCAGGACAAGAACAGCTCCGGCAGACAACGGAGAACTGATCCGGAGCCCATCATTAAAGGGCTGAACATTGACATATCTTGAAAACCTGATGCGGAAACCGCCCTCTGGCACTGTCCTTCGATGAAGCATCGACCTGACAGGCTTGAGACAAATTGCAGCACCGTTTACGCCACTGATTTCAATTAAAAGCAAACCTTTCGCATAAAAATTGTCCAGATCAGCCAAAAGCTCAGACCGACATGGATCGTTGACAAGCGGATTGTTTTTGATTGAAAGCTGTTCCCGCTCAACTCCATCCGTCGACAGATCTCTCAAAAGGGCCTTGAACGAGTCACTCGGATCTTCAAAGCGAAGGCTGTGCCGGATTGAATTCAAGCGTGTGGCATACGGAGTTGTGATGACACAATCGCTCTCCTCAGAACCGACGTGAACACCATCTCGGAATCGATAACTGAGCATTGTCGCAACCCTAGCCTCGGGCGTTCACAGCGAAATCAGCAACATCGCAAACCATGGCTGCAAACAGGCCAAAAATCTTTCTGGAATCCAAAACAGATCTGATCAACCTGAGAGCATCAGTGGATCAATCAATGACACAAAGTCATTCCGAGCGAAATTTGTGCGCTTAAAACTAAATTTACAATTAAGCAATCTCAGGCAAATCCTTCGAATTTTAAAAACGATAGTGAATCGCAAACTACCATCAGCAACAAACCCGATCCATCAACAACGGCTCAAGCTAGATATCTCCAGAATTTTTTATTAACCGCAATGCGCATCCAGAAATACAAAGACATCAGAAATGCCCCGAGGAAACCAAGTCCCATTCCCCACATCAAAGTATTTTCAACTCCAAGAAAATCCATGCAATGAAAAAATGCGCCGGCCATGAAGAACGCAAAGCCATAGGCCCTGAAATTCTTCGGCAATTCATTGGCCTCTTGTTTGGAACTGTTCATTTCCGGTTGAAACCCCTGTTCAGAAAAGTGAACCATGCCCCAGCCACCAGAAGCATGGCCGGCAAGCCCGCAAAGAAGACACTGGAATCAGATTCCGAAGCACTCACAATCCAGAAGAGTCCCCAGAACCATGTCAAGAGAAATACAAGATTGAGAAGCAGCTTTGAAGAGAACTGAGCAATCAGCACTTCTCCAACTCGCCGCTGAAAAGTTGTGGCTTGCGTGTTAGCCATAATCATCATCGACAATTAGATTTTGATACTCACGCGCACTGGTGGCGTATCAATTGCTCCAGAGCGCAAGGTCTCCTCGGCCGGTACCAGGAATCAATTGATGCCAAGACTCGCATGCAGAGCGAGTCCTGATTTTTCGACTGCTGTGTTTCAGGCATCAGCCGATATTGATGGCTTCTTTGAAGCCAAAACTGAATGATGACTCGAGCAGCGAACTGCCAACGGGCTCAAAACAACGAAAGCTGACCATCAGAACTGCCTGAGACCACTTCCCAGCCGTCCGGGTCCCATGAACCAAGGAGTGGCTCAAGAGCTTTCAGCTGCTGGCCATCAAGCGATTTCATCCAGGCGTCCTCCAGTCCATCCGGAATCAGAACAGGCATGCGGTGATGCAGGGGCCTGATGAGCGCATTCGCAACCGTGGTGAGAATCGTGCAGGTATCCACTTCACTGCCATCACTTCCCAGCCAGCGTTCCCAGAGGCCAGCAAGCCAGAAGGGGCGTTGATTGGTGCGCCTGATGGCACGCCCCTTTTCAAAAAAGCAACTGGCAGGAATCAGACAGCGGCGATGACGCCAGGCACCGCGGAAACTGGGTTTATCCGCCACCGTTTCCGCGCGGGCATTGAAAGATCTGGGGCCCTGGGATGGATCCTTCTGCCAGCCGGGAATGAGACCCCAGAGCATCAACGACGCCTCCGGTCCCGACTGATCCATCCGAAACCCCAGCAGGGGCTCTCCGGGAACAATCAGGTCTCTGGGGGCATAACGGCTTCGATGCTCCGCTTCCATTCTGTTGAGCAGTGCATCAGGCAGCTGATTCAGGGGCAACGAAAGGGCGTAACGACCACACATCTCGAACGGATCTGATCAGGATTCCTGACGAAAAATACGTTCCAGGTCTCGACGAAACTGCTGGGAACTGAGTGGACGCTCTCCCTTGCGGCGATTGTTCCGAATCATCAGTGCACTGATCCACCAGACCTGCAGACCAGCAAAAACGGATCCGACCACAAGCAGGCTGAATGTGGAGGCGTCGGGCTGGAAGGGCATCCGCGAAGCGTCAGATCAAGCAAAATGAGATATCCCGCCTTGGATCCATGAAGGAGATCAGCATTTTCGAGCTGATAGCCCGCAACTTTGCTCGTTTCGCTGCGGTATCCGGGGTGATTGCCTTGGTGATTTGGCTCACCTGGGTGTTACTCGACTTCGAGCATATGAACAGTGGATTCACCCTGCCTCAGTCGGTTTACTAAGGCAGGTGAGGGGCAGACTCAGCCCACGCCGTCGGCAACAACATCAGCCTTGACATCGCTGGCTGCTTCAGTTTCTGCGCTGAATGCAGCTTCAAGCCGATCGGCCTGTGAACGTGTGTCAGGAGCGAATCGACGAACAATCAATTCATCGACCGAGAGCTGACCCGGACCAACCGCCAGGATTGCTGCAACGGCAGCAAAGTAGAGACCGAGCAATTCGAGCAGATAGATGTTGAATCCTGCAGTGCTGATGGCGTGGTAGATAGCCACAGTCATGGTTCCGAGGATGGCCAGGGCACCGAAACGAGTCAGCAGACCTGTGATCAGCAACCAGCTGCCACCCACCTCTGAGAAAGCAGCGATGTAAGACAGAGTGATCGGGAATGGAAGCCCGAGAGGCCGAACAAACGCGTCAGCGAAATTGTCGATATTGGCGAGCTTTTCGTAACCGTGATGAATCAGGAGAACTCCGGTGAAGACCCGAAGAACCAGAAGACCTGCATCGGCAAGGAATGGACGCGTAAGGATTGCCCTGATCACAGAAATAAAAGATAGTTTACGAAACGTAAGGGAAGACCCCCTCACTGCGTGTGCCCAAAGAGCGAATCAAGCGAAAATTAAGCAGAAATACTCAACAAAGCGCAAAACGCTGCACTCGGTCAAAGGCTACGAAACGAAGCAACATTACGAGTCCTTGACATGGCAGACGGAACCCTCATCTCTTTGTTACTCGGCTGAGCCGCCATCAATCGACGAATCGCTTGTAAAGCCAGCGCACGAATCCACCGACGACGGGTACCGGCTCAAAGGTCGGACCCACGAAATCGAAATAATCCCGGTGATCCTCCACCTTGCCTTCGGCGTTGAAGCGCAGACGGGTTGCTCCGGGATAGATGAATTCGATTCCTTTGATTTTGAGTCCCATTTCCCATTCCACAAAGGCTGTGTCTCCCTCAACGGCGATGGCCGCCGGAGTGAGGTAAACGTCATCACAGCGCCTCATCAATCCGTCCTGCGCCTCGACATACGCCTTGATGCCCTGACGTTCCTGCGTCGGGTCCTTGAAATGCACGTTTTCGTCATAAAGCTCCCGCCACTGCTCTTCGCTCGGAGCAGGCGTTCCGTAGGGCTTTGTGAACAGTTCACGCAGACGATCAACGTTCACAGAAGACAAGCGGATGAGGCCACACACTATTCAGATCTCAGCTGAGGTTGCATAAGCTTCTGGGCCGCACAATCCCTCCGCTCATGCCCGAAAAGCAATATCAGTACGAACCCGTGGAAGCCTTCGGAGAAAGCCTCACCACCAATCGTCCCTGGAACACCTCGGCACTCGAGATCGTGGAGCGGATCAATGGACGCACCGCCATGGTGGGTTTTGCCGCCGCAGTCATCGGCGAATGGCTCACCGGACAGGGGCCCGCAGGCCAGGTGATGGCCCTGATCCGCTGGTACCTCAGCTGAATTTCAGGACATCCGCCTGGCCATCATCCAGCCGTCAGTTCATGCAGGGCTGAGTAGTCGCCGCAGTCGAGTTCCGTGCCCTCAGCGCGATCCAGCAAACTTGCAAGTCCGTCAAGAGCGGAGGCGTTCACCCCCGCCAGCCGCGCCTCCCGCAGAAACAGAAAAAGATCTTTGCGCAACAGGCTGGTGCTGAAATTGGGGTCGGAGTAATGATGCGACATCATCCGCTCCAGCTTTTTGTCGACGGTGGGGGCATAAAGCGCTGAGGGGCGCAGCACGTCCATGAAGCGATCAACGTCCAGACCCGAGGCCTGAACCAGGCGAAGAGCCAGTGAATATCCATGAGTGAGGCTGGCGATCAGCTGATTGAGAGCCAGCTTCGAGGCTGCGCCCGTACCCACGGCACCCATCAGACGAGGCTCGGACGCCAGCTGCCGAAGCAGGGGCAACTGAGCGTCAAACACATCCTGCTCGCCACCGGCCATCACCAGCAACCTGCCCTTCAATGCTTCAGGACGGCTGCCAAGCACGGGTGCTTCCAGATAGGTGCCACCCTGAAGGCGAACCTGCTCAGCGAGCGCGACACTTTCACTGATGCCCATGGTTCCCATCGGCATCAGGCATCGTCCCTTCAGGGACCCGAGACTGCCTGCCACCTCCGTCGTGACCGGACCATCACGCAACACCGTGATCAGCACCGAGGCAGTCTCAACACCCTCGCCGGGCTGGCTCAGCTGACGGGCTCCTGCCTGCACCAGCCCCGCGCAGCGGGAGGGATTTCGGTTCCACACGTTGAGCGTGACACCCACTTCGAGCAGCCGCTGACCGATCGCAGCGCCCAGGAGACCGGTGCCGAGCAAGGTGATGGTGGTCATCAGACAACCTGGAATTCCTTCCACCATGCAACAGGCTGCAGACCAGATCGAACTGACCGATCACCTCGATGCACCTGCACTGAAAGGTGAATGCCTACGCGAGATCAGCCAGAGGGATCGCTGAGTCAGAGATCGCAGACATCGGTGGTCGATCAGGCTTGATCCAGCAACCAATAGGAGATGTCCGGCCTCAGGTGATGGCGAGAAAAATCCAGCTCCCACTGTCCAAGCGTCCCAGCTCCGGTACTGCTGCGTGGGCCACCCTGACCTTCGCCTACGTCGCAGCCTGGGCTCTCTGGGGATTGGTCAATGCGTCTCCCAGCCTTTGAGCACAGCAGCCTGAACACTTGTCGCCTGATGGGCCAAACCCGGCAGTCGTGAAATGGATCGGTCGTCAGCACGACATTGCATCAGGGCCTCATGAACACCAGCTCTGCTCCCATTCACTCGCTGGCTGTTGCGCTGCTGGCGGTGGCCGTGATTGTTCTGGCCATCAAGGAACCACGATGCGAGTGTGACAACGACCTGCCGTCCTCAGAGACACCAGCTGCTCGGCAGGCTGAGCAGCCCCGCCCTTCGAGAACCGGTCGCCGGCGTGAGCTGCGCAAATTTTGAACTGCACCCAGAAGTCGTTCGTTTGCAGGGATTCAGCACATCGAGTGCACAGGGAAAGCCTGCAGTTCAGGCAGACCTGGAACCTTCCTGGTTCTTTTGTGGCGCAGAGACGGTTCGGATGAACAGATCATCGAGGTAGCGCTCCGTCACGGCCCTTTCACTGCATCCGTTCTGGTAGAGGAATCGTGCCAGAGCGGAACTCATCAGCTGGTATTGATCCCAGTTGGGATTGGCACCGATGAAACCCTTCATTGCAGCGAAAAGCACTTCAGGGATTTCAGATTCCAGGCTCACAAACGGCGTCTGATCCTCAGAGACACCGACCAGCTCCGGATTGATACAGCTTTCCAGTTGATTGCGATCCATTCAGTCCTTGATGGTCCTGCTTCCGGCCACCACAAAGCCATGAATGGGGAAGGGCGTCAAAGTCCTCTCGGAATTGCCAGCGATTCCTGATCTGAAATGAGACTCGCCAACCCACCTGGCTTTTGAGCTTGGTGCTGCGTCCCGGCACACCCATTCACAAAGCACGGAGCTTTCTGTCAAGCAGCGAATGGCACGGGAGCCGAAAACCACAAGCCTGCTTTCCAGCATTGCCGTTTCGGAAAAAACCTGTGGAAAACATTTTCAATCCCTGTGGAAAAGCGACGCTTTTTCCCACAGGGATTGAAGCCATTAGCAAGGCTGATCCCTTGAAGTCTCACAGGACCCAGCGCGAGCAAAGACGCCTGAGAAGCCAGAAGAGCTTGGAACTGTCAGGGATTGAAGTGATGCTTGCTACTGAGTGCTTTGTAGACAGCGATCGAAATCGGATCAGGGAGGAACGCAGCTCAGGCCGGCTGCTGCTGGGGGCCAAGGAACGGCCTGGGGTCCTGATCAAAACGATGCTCAAACGGCAGAGCGTCCGACTGCTGATCACCATCCAGTGCAGCCGTCGACTCCAGAACCTTGCGCAACACGCGGGCGCTTTCCAGCGGCATGTCGCGGGGTACGGAGATACGGTCACGCAGATAGCGCAGCGCCGAGGCTGAGCCTCTCTCCGGTGTCACTGGCTGTTCCAGAACCATCGCGGTCAGCGCGGCTCTCAACGGTTGGTCGAAGCGATCCCCCAGTGGGTTCCGGTTCACAAGAGTGCACCGATGCCTCAACACCCTTTCAAGAGCTCGCTCCCTGGCCGACACCGTTGAGCCTGAACAGCTCCAGCGACTTTCAAGCTCATCGAGTCCTGCGCCGCTGTCCACCGCCCGAGCCATCCGCAGCTGAGCATCGCTGCCGTCAGACCAGCAGCCACCCATCTGCGGTGGCAGATCATGGGCATGGGTGTGCACATCGCTCTGGGTGCCTCGATAAGTTGCCAGCCGCTCAAGTGCCGCGAGCCAGCGATCGATTCCTGGATGCTCCCGGCGTAACGCGAAACCCTTGAAATAGGCGAGTGAGGCATTCATGCGTTCCACGTAGGGAATGAACACCAGATCGGCCGTGCCGGGATGCGGCCCATCAGGTGCATCCGGATCCAGCCAGCTGCCTCCACCGCTGGCGAGCGCCTGCTCCATCTGCCGGGCCACACGCTGAAACTGATCGCGGGCCTGAACCTCCTGACGCTCTCCCAGCCCGGGAGTGCACAACCAGATACACCAGGCTCTGAACAGCAGGCGCTCCAGATCTCGGAGCCGTCGCACTCGTCGGTCAGCCATCGGGGCTCCGACAGGACCGAAGCTTCGTTCCAGAGACTCCAGGATGCGATCGCTTTCAGTGATCAGCCGCCCATCGAGATCAAGAGCCGGCAACATCCCGGAGGGTACGAGTGCAGTGAACCAGGGCTCCTTCGGGCCATAGCAGCGCATCGTCACTTTGCGGATCCGGTATGGAATCCGGCGAAACTCAAGCCAGAGCCACACTTTCTGACAGTAAGGGCACCAGGCATGGTGATCACGGAACAGTGTGACCCGCACCGATGCCTCCGGCTGACCGAACAGACGCAGAGTGGCCTGAGCGTTGGCAGGCCCTTCAATGCGCTCGGCTGCCGGTGGAGCGAGAGCATCCAGGGCAGACCAGCTGAGCGCATCTGCGCCAGGTCGGACTTCTGTCATGACATCCTCGGAGCACCGCTGCATGATCTTCGCCGCAGCGGATCACCCGTGGACATGGATCACAGCCACCTCCTGGATCTCGAGAAGCAGGCTCGACGCCAAGGTTCCGGTCTGACTGCAGGCGACCTGGTGGGTTACTGGCAGCTGAACGCTGTCTGGCCGAAGGGACGCAATCAAGCCGACGCATTCAACGGCTGGCTGTTGCGGCGCATCGGCGCCTGCCTCGAAATCAGCGAGGGTGTATCCGATGGGCTTCAACTGCGCAACGCCGTCTCCCTTGCGGGTCTCACCCTCCAGTTCACTGGACCGGGACACCTGAATGGCCGCCAGCCCCTGCTGAAGTTCCGATTTGAAAGGGTGGAGCTGACACTGGGCGGATTGATGCTGTTTAAGCGCGACCTGCCGGCACCTCAATCGGGTGGTGAGCCGTTCTTTGCTCTGATCAGCCGTAACACTGAAGGTTGGCTGGCCGCACGAGGCAAAGGCGGTGGACTTGCGCTTTGGACCCTCAGGGATTGAGACGCTGTTCAAGCCAGCCGTCTCGGAGCTCCCAGCTACGGCGCAGATGCGGATGGGGCTTGAGATCAAGCTGCTCCACACGATCCAGGGCGATGCGCAGGATCAGCAGATGGGAGGGGATCGGTTCCTCATCAGCCACCTCCTGCGGCCAGGGTCCTTCCGGGCAGAAACAATCGCCAGGTGTGGGCCAGGCCCAGACCATGCGACCGGATGGTGACAGGCGTTGCCAATGATCGCGTAACGCCTCAGGTTCCTGCTCAGCGCTGACCAACACTGACGATCCGCGCAGCCGGAACTGTTCTCGCGCCTTGCGGAATAACCAGCACAATTCAACCCTCGGCTGACCGAGCAGCTCCGAAGGCTTGTCACTGCGGGTGTCGGTCAGCAGATCCAGTTCACCGGCGGAACTCCAACCTCGAAAAACCAGGGTTCGCACTCGTGGGGTTCCGTCGTGTGCAGTTGTCGCCAACTGAAGCCAGGTGGTGCCTGGAGAGCGTCCCTCCCGTTGACGAGCACCGCGCAGAAGTGGCCGCCAGGGGGGAAGACTCATCGCCGTTTCGGGATCAGCCGACATCATTCAGCCAGGGATCAAGAAACGCGAGCGGGCGCTCCATCGTCGCCGAGAATCCGAGGATGCCACGGTCGCGGTAGACGTAAAGCAGGGAATCGTCGCTGTCCAGCAGAAAAGTGCCTCCACGTTGAGTGATGAAACGATCATCGGGTACATAGGTGCTCCAGTGGCGCAGAACCTCGTTCATGTTGCGCAGGCGCAGAGTGGCCAGCTCGAAAGGACGTTGAAAACCCTCACCACCCGCCCAGCGGAACAAGCCAGCTGGAATCGGAGGCAGCACACCGGTCGACACGATTTCATCACCGGCAAAGCGTTGAGCAGCTGAACGGTCACCGGTGTAACCCCGCAACACCTCCGCCAGCGTTCCAGGTGAGCCGATCCCGGCACACATCAACAGAAGCGATGGCCAGGGCCCTCCCGGTGCCTGCAGGCCTGGTGAGAGCTCAAGGGCCTGATGCAACCTGGCATCCGACTCCACCTGGAGGAGCTCCCGTGGCATTCCGGTGAACGCGCAGAAGCGCTCAGCCCCAGCGGAATCGCCGATTGCAATGGCCAGTGGACGAATCCCTGCCTGATCAAGTCTGGGCAGCACAGGCACAAGAGCCTGGGCATATTCCATCGAATCAAAATCACCAAGCTGTGTAAGCAGCAGAATCAGTCGCTTGAGACCCTGATCGCGGGCCTGATTGTCTCCAATGCGTTCCAGCAGGGCTTCCGGTGCTTTCATGACTGGGTTGATGACAGTGCCGATAAGGGATCTGACCTGAACCTCAGCATGGTCTTTTTCGACAACGAACGGTGAGAGACCACCGCCACTTCCTCACAAAGAATGCTTGCCGACGAGCCTTGGTCGGTGCAGCTTGGGGGCAGCACAGACAAGGCTGACCATGGGAAGGGTCCAGAGGTTGGCAGCTCAGCGGCAGGTCACGCCCTACGAGCTGTCGCGCAACATTCTCCAGGAAGCCGGTTATGGGATCACACGCAGAGAAGCGAAGAACGCTGCCGGGCATCGTGGCTATGACGTGATCTTTCCCTGCACGATTGACGGTCAGCCACATCAGAAAATGATGCGGCGATCATGGCTGATCGAACTGGCTGAGCTGGTGCTGGAGGGATTCAAGCCTGAGGAGATTGCCACCAACTATTTCAAACGAGACTTTGATTCATGAAATGGTTTTGATCTGAACTCTTCTGGAAGCTTTCAACTCAACCTGCAATCAAAACCCTCTTTACTATTGAGGAGAAGAGATCAGATCAGCCATCAGGAACAATCTTTCAAACAGAAGTTCCATTGCAGAGCCTCACTCCGAGAGCACGTTTCTCAGCAAACGACATTTTTTTCACATTGCTTTCCTTGATCACCTCATCAACGCAGTGATTGAAATAACGCGCCTGGTTCGCCAGTGGAGAAATCTGGATCGCTCCATAGATCACGGCAAAGATCAACAGCACTGGATAGAGATGTGCGTTGATCAGTTCACGCGCCTGAGACATCGATGGAACCATCACTGACTGCGCGGTAGCAACGAAGACAGCATCGCGTCAAGCGAGAGCCTCATCACCAGTCGCCGAAAGCTGAGTCCAACAGGCAACTCCTGTGGCCATTCGGCTCGCCTGAACAGGGTTCGACTACCTGCGAAAACAATCAAGTTGACCAACCGATTCAGGCTGCAAGATCAACGCATTGATCACTCATCACTAACAGCTGCTAGCAAACAACTCTCCACGCACACCTCTGAAACGTGGCCGGCAGGCATCATCCAGCCAAGTGAGCAAAGGCTGAAAGCTGAATGATCTGTCTTGTCTGAAGGCACAAAACCATGTTTGATAACGATGTCTCACCCGGGAGCCCCCGCCGTGATCGGACAAATCAGGATTTACTGCCATCAGAACAAGGAGTTCCTGCTTGTTGAGGTTTCAAGCCGCGATGCCTTGCAACGCATCAAGGAACTCAAGGATCAGGGCTGGGACATCGAAGCTGAAATTCCCGTGTGAGAGCGCAGGAGACGCACCACCCCGAGAGTGGCTTCAAAACAGCGGAGATGAAAGTCAGCTTCGAAAGACCGATCCCAGAACTGCAAGGATCAGCCGGAGCGACCGGCGTCATCGTCATCGAATTTCTGGACCGCAGAATCAATCAACCCCTGGGTGTCGGTGTTGAGGGACGCCACGACAAAAAACACCAGTGACAGCAACCCAGCGGCGGTTATCACGACGACGCTGAGATTGCTCATCTCAAGATTGCCGTAACGGAAAGCGAAACAGGTCATCGTCGTCACAACAGCACAGGCCCGATGAACTGGAGCCCATCCACCGAGCCATCAATGTAGGCGCGAACCGGAACACGACCACAACGCCCACGACGAGCGAAGCGGGGAGAAGCATTGACACACTTGT
Source organism: Synechococcus sp. MIT S9509 (assembly GCF_047303035.1). Classification (NCBI taxonomy): domain Bacteria; kingdom Bacillati; phylum Cyanobacteriota; class Cyanophyceae; order Synechococcales; family Synechococcaceae; genus Synechococcus; species Synechococcus sp. MIT S9509. Next base: position 1,223,244 of record NZ_CP138940.1, read on the forward strand.
ACTACACCACTAGAACAGATGTATCAGCAGAGGATCCATGGCTCCGAGCTCTCCCTATGCACCGTTCAAGGCTGAGGAGTGGATGCGTGCGTCCCTGATCACCCCCAGGAAGCGATGCCAAGCCATGGCTGGATCCAGGACCCCAGCACCCAGGAAACGAAACGGTTCCATACCGACGAAAAAAGTCGGAACCGCGACCCGAGGGTGTTCGTGGATACAGGGCGACCTTTTCCAGACCAGGCACCTCTGCTGAGCACACGCGTATATCTGAGTCAGGGAACGGCTGAACGTCTCTGGGGTGAACTCCTGCGGGTTGGCTGGCGTCCCTGCAGGCCCCAGTGGTCAGCTGATGCTGAATTCTGAACAGGGAGTCGATTCCGGACGCCAGCGTCGTGTTCAGCCGAACTGGTAATGCTTGCGAACGGGTTGATGAACCTGCCAGGTGCATGACATTCCAGCCGGGAATTCAACAAGGTCGCCGGCACCGAATCGAACCGCCTCACCGTCTTCTGGAGTCACGGTGACATCCCCCTCCAGCAGCAGGCAGGTTTCCCGCTGGTCGTAATGCCAGGGGAAGGAGCTGATTTCACAGGCCCACACCGGCCAGTCGCGAACACCCAGGGCCAGGATCACACTTTCCGGGCAGTTGGCGGTCACACAGATCATCGCGGGGTCGATCGCGGCATCAGCAAACCATGATTACGCGGCACCGCCCCCGCGCATCAAGGCCCGGAGACTGACCACCTGATCGGCCAGCGATGATCACAACTGTGATCGAGTCTGTGCGAAAGCGGTCCATGATCGACTCCGGCGACTACGGCTATCCACCAAGCACCAGGAGGCAGGACTATGTGGTCGTTCTGCTGCAGCTGCTCTGGCGCATGCGCTTCGACCTGCTGTTGCTGCTGTTGGTCACAGTGTTCGTTCACAACGACTGGATCCCCCGCAGCTGGACCGCCGACGAGAGCGTGGTGAGGATCCTGGGAATCGCGGCATCGATTTTCCTCGCCTTTCGCAACACCCACGCGATCGGACGCTGGTGGGAAGCACGAAAACTCTGGGGGATCGTGGTGAACGTGAGCCGAACCTGGGCCGACACGCTTCGCGCCCATCTCGACAGCAGCAGGCCGCCCGGACGTGAGGAACGCAAATTGCTGCGTCTTCAGGTGGCGATCGTCTGGCAGCTCAACTTTCAACTGCGCAACTTCTGGCAAAGAGATCTGAGACGGTTGCAGGATCAGCTTCTCCAGGATCTGAGGCTGCCCAGCTCCACCAACCTCCGCCAGCTTGGACAGCTGCGGGGGGTCTGGATCGGAGATCTACACCGCCAGGGATTGACCGATGGATTCGGACGTCTGCAGCTGATGCAGGTGGGAAACGCCTGCACGGATGCCATCGGCGGACTGGAGCGAATTCGCAACACACCACTTCCAGCGTCTTACGAGGTGTTCGTCAGACTTCTGAACTGGTTTTTCGTGCTGCTGCTGCTGATGTATTTCCACGACCTGGGGCCTGAATCACAGAGTCGTTTTGGCAGTCTTGTGATCGTGCTGCTTTTCCTGATGGCTGAACGGATCGGTGCCTATGTGGAAGGTCCTTTCGACGCAGATTGCAGCAGCTTTTCCATTCCTCTGGACAGCATCTGCCTCACAATCAGTCGAGACCTGCTTCATCAGGCGACAGATCACGTGCAACATCTGAAATCGGACGATCCTGTGCGCTGGACCTGATCAACACCGACCAGTCATGCAGGCAACGGTTAAGCGTTACCCAGGTATTGATTACTGAACTCCCAGGCCACAGAACAGCGATACTGGTAATTCAGACCGGCGATGCCAATCCTTTTGCAGGATGCATCCGTGATTGCCGCTCCTTCCGGCACTTTCGCAAGAAGCTTGTTCAGGGTCACCTCTCTGTTACGACCGCTGCCTGAAATAGATAAGTCAGTGGCAAAAGCACCAGCCCCAAGCCCGAACAGCAACAAGCTCAGCAGAAATGCACTCAGGATTTTCATTGCCGACCGAACCGCTTCTCAAGCACTAGCCACGACATCAATCAGTGGCCAAATGCATGACACATAAGGATCTGCTTTGAATTCCGATGATGCCAACCGGCGGATTCAACGTTGGCGGCTTTGTCTTCCTGGGTTCGCATGACTAGGCTCAGCGAATCATCACCAGGAAGACCTCATAGGATGGATGGATGCCCGGATTGTTGATCAACATGTCCTCCATTCTGGTTCAGATCACCATCCCTTTTGTCCTTGCTCTGTTCCATTTCGTTGGACCTGTGCCATCCGACCTGGGTGCTGATGGAGGAAACCTGAGTCCCTGCCCGGGACCCGAGCACTGCGCCAGCAACCTGTGGCAGGTTGCAGATTCATCCTCAGCACTGAAACAGCTTGCCGAGGTGATCGAGACCACTCCCCGCACCGAGATTGTCGACCAGAGCAGCGACTATCTTCACGCCACCTACAGCAGCAGAATCTTTGGTTTCGTTGATGACGTTGAACTCCACGCACGCGACGAAGTCACTCTTGAGGCACGATCAATCTCGCGCCTCGGAGAGTCGGACCTAGGGGTGAATGCCCTTCGGCTGGAGAGCCTCGCCAAAACGATCGAAACACTGGACACCTGAACGGATGGACATGCCTGTCCAAACAACAACAGTGATTACAGCTGTGTGTCGGGCGAGTCGCAGAGGTGTTGACTGAAAAATTGCCAGCAGTGCCGATTCAGATGCGCTGTCACTTCTTTCGAGGCGACGGCGGCGGTGCGCTCATTGACAGAACCAATTACCGCCTTGAATCCATCCAGCATTCGCAGATTCATTTTCACTCTGATCACCGGGTATCTGGCGATTTTCGGAGTTCAGAAACTGCCCTATGAGTTTGAGAATCAGTGGCTTGTACTGATTCCAGTTCTGATTGTGGTTTATATCATCACTGTCTGGATGGATGGACTTTTTTTCAAGGATGTTGCTGTGGATGCAACAGCTGAACCCGGAGCCAAGAAAGTTAAGAAGCAGGCAGCAAACAAGGGCTTTGGCCGATGAACAGCCAGAGCTCAGAGAGAAACACTGAGCAGCGGCGCCCGAGTAATCAACGCAGCAGCCGATTTGGTGTCCACGCACACGACCGCATTTCTGCGTTGACGAGAAAGTTCGCATGTTCCCCTGCCATGGGTGGCACGACGAGAAACCGAGAGGCAGAGCTGGCACTCCGCCTCTTTTTCATGGGCGGCAGACATAAACAGTCAGAGTTTTCCCCTCATCGGTACTGCGGGTTCCAACCCGATGACAGTGAGCAGCGGCGGGTGGAATTCTCGAACCCACGTGAATGGTGTAATCGGCTCTGACGCCGCTTGCCGTGACAGCGACAAAGGCCGCCAGAAAAAACAGAACCGTGATCAGCAGTCGCATCAGCAGGGATCAAGGAATCAAAGAGCCGAATTCTGAACACTCCCTGATCGTTCAGCGCATGACGCTGCTGGTCGCATCACCCCGACAGCGTTCTGAAAAAGCCCCCGGTCTCGCCTCCGAGGGCTGATCCCCTCCCCCGAACAGGGGATCTTGCCCGGAGATGATCAGAAGCTTTTCTGAAGCCACTTGACCACCAACCACCGGATGCATTAGTACAAACGTACTGGCGCTTCAGGGTATGGACGAATGGGAGTACGTCGACGAAGAAGAGCTTCAGAACTGGAAAGGAGCACGGATCTGCCTCACGTGCCAGCACTTCACCTACGGAGTGGACGCTCACTGCCGAACGATGGTGGCCTGCAAGCTCAGACAGCAGCTGCTCCAGCAGGGGGACCACCTGACCAAGCGATGCCGGCACTGGTGTCCCACCTGGCAGGACCAGGCCGGATGGTGTCCGGAGTTCGGCTGACCATCACTGGTGGATCACCATGCTCCGACTCCTGGAGACTCAGCGCCTGCAGGTGGAATGGCGTCTACGCGATGGCCAACCGCAGGTGATACGACAACACCCCCCCTCCTGAGCGACCTTGGTCAGCCTTGAACTCCATCCAGGCAGGCGTCTTCAGCTCATTGGCAGACGTAAACGGATCGATGAGCCACAGCCAGTGGTCTGGTCTGCGAGACGATCTGGGTCAGACGTCGACGCAGGGCCACGCAGTCGTCGCACTGGCAGGGCTCGTCATCGTGAACACTGGCATGAACCCGGACAGGCTTGAATCTGCTGTTCATGGGAAACGACCTTTCCTCTGTTGTGACGCGCTCTGCGGATTCCGGCCAGCAGTTATCACAATCCTGTGACTGTTTTGCATGAACAAACGGCGCACACCGTTTCACGCAATGGAAGTCACCGTTCAGGCAGCGATCAACTCGGCCAGATCGAGACCACTCTGCAGAGCACCTTCCGCCATGCCGAAGCCAGGCCCTTCGATCCAGTCTCCGCAGAAACCCACCTGGGTCTGTCTGCACCATTGCAGTGCATTCGGCAGTCCCGCCTCCAGTGGTTGAGCGGCACCCCAGCGCATCACTCCAAGCGAATGAACACTGGACAACTGCCTCTGCAGGGTTGGCCAGGGCTTCAGCAGATCCGGCAACACAGTCAGCAATCGCTGCTCCTGAACGTTCAGCAGATGCGGTTGTGATTCAGGTGTGATCAACGCACCATCATCAAGACCGTGCATCACCAGGCCGAGATGTCCCTGCTGCTGCCGCTGAAGCACAAGGCGCTCCACTCCGGATTGCTCTTGAGCGCGAGGCGTCAGCCAGATCTGCCGAGGCAGTGGACCAGGATCCACCGCCGGGAACTCCAGCATCAGATTCCAGCGGATGCTGGCATTGAGACCGGCAATCCAGTCGAGCGCTTCATCGAGAACAGAATCATGTCCCGCGGGGACGGCCTCACGCAAAGGCACATCACTCCAGCCGAGCATCGCCAGTGAACGCGGGTGAGCGAGGAGCGTTCCGCTCAACACCAGTCGAGCGGAACGAAGTCCACCTGGAAACACCCAGCTCTCATCCACTCTTGAGAGCCCCTGAATCCTCTCTCCGAAACAGGTATCCACAGCATCCCCACCATTGCGAAGCAACGTCTCAGCCACCGACGCCATGGTGGGGATTCCGCGCCAGCGCGGCCCCCGCAGCAGAGGGTGGTCAGGAGGGGCAACGACTTCACCATGGTGATCAAGACCCACAACGGGATCGAGGTCAACTCGAACAACGCCGCGTTGTTCGAGCGAAGTCATCAACCTGCGAAGCTCCCCGCACGGCTCGGCATGAAAGCTCAGGACTGGAGAGCCGTGATCCAGACGCCAGAGCAAATCATCGCGCCGCCGCCGAGTCGCACATCGTCCGCCGGGTCCTCGGCCGGCTTCCAGAAGCTGAATGGTTCCGCTCCAGCCCCTGTTGTTCAGAGCCGCCACCAACGCGCAACCGGAAAGACCGGCACCGATCAAAACAAGATCAACATCCTTGCCAGGCATCGAGATTGATGAAGAGGTTGTGATTCTGAATGAGCCGACAAAAAAGACGGGTGGCGGCCCGTCTCGACTCTCCTCAAGCACTGTCCGGAGCTGAGCCCCGAACTCGCTTGTTATCGCGCAGGCAGGGCCTTTGCGCCTTAGGAAGCGATACTCAAAATCACCTGATCAGGGAATGATTGATAACTTTAAAAGGTCTTCCCAGATCTCAGTGAAAATCCTTCTCAACGAGAGCTTTAACGAATGGCGGAAGATCATCTCATCAAGCACTCAGAATGGGAACACAGAATTCTGATTTGCTGCGGGCATAAACCAACCGCCATTTCAATGGCAACGTTTCTTGCCATTGACCCGGAATCGAACACCAACAACCTTCTCGGAGTGTGCACGTCAGAGAGCAAGTGTCTCGAATTAATCGAAAATTCCACTGATTCATTACTGATTTTCATCAGTGGGCGTCTGGACGACGGATCCGGCATCAGCCTGGTGAATGCCATTCATGATCAAAGCCTGACTGCATCAGTTGAAGATCACATCACCGTACTGACACTCAACACGGTCAACCCTTTGCCACTCAGAGATGCACTGAATTCGAACGCAAACATCATTCTGACCCATCGCGGATTTGAAAATTCCACGATTCATCATGTTCTCCACGCTGTGAATCAAAGAATCAATTATGTAGATCCCTTGATCCGCCACATTCTTGATCCAAGCCACTTTAAAAAGAGCGATCTTTTATCAGAGAGAGAGCTTGATGTTCTCGAATTGGTTTGCGACGGCATGACCAATCACGAAATCGGGCACAAATTACACATTGCTGACGTCACGGCTCGACAACACGTGCAGGCTGTCATCCGAAAGCTCCACGCAAAAAACAGAACCGACAGCGCCGTCAAGGCCATCAGGGAAGAGTTAGTCGAATAGACAAAATCAGATCTCAAGGATTTGCATCACAGCAAAGTCAATGACGGAAAATAATTATTTCAAGAACTCTGAACACCCAGTGATCTGAACATTAAAAGCTCAATGCGAAGACTTCACCTCTGAAACACTCAGTGTGGATTCATGCCGCACACCAACTCTCCCGAAAGTCAGGAACCGGCTTCCAGCGAGAGAGCCGAGGTCATTCTTCGCTCTTCACTGGCCAGAAAATCACACCACATGCCAACCAGAAAACTGAGTGTTGACAAGGCACGAACCTGTTCCTGAGAACCTGGTCTGGTGTATTTGAAATCCATGAACATCTGATCGGCGACAGATTGCTGCTCTTTGCAACGTGAATCAATCGACATCAGTCAACCTCTCTCCTGTTTGGACGGAAGTCAGGTCAGCTGGCTGAGCAACAAACACAAACTTTTGTAAACAACCATAACTCGTCCGTGACGTTCAGTGGGTTGGTGGGCTGGGCTCGTCCACTTGCAGCTGAAGTATCAGAGGTGAGGGCTGCGGCATGGCTCCATGGCTAGGTTCCACTTCAGCTTTAGACAGATATGACGCGCACAGTTGCCGTTAGCGGTGCCTCAGGAAAGACGGGCTTCCGCGTTGCTGAGGAAGTTCTGGCTGCAGGAGATCAGGCCAGGCTGCTGCTTCGCCCTGAGTCCCGGATTCCAGCATCGCTGGAAAGCTGTGAACAACATCGACTGAGCTTGATGGATGCGAATGCCCTGGATGATTGCTTGCGCGGTGTGGATGCTCTGGTGATCGCGACAGGAGCCCGGCCATCAGTTGATCTGACGGGGCCGATGAAAGTCGACGCATGGGGAGTTGAGCGCCAGATCGAAAGTTGCCAACGTGTTGGCGTGAGGCGAGTGGTGCTTGTGAGTTCCCTCTGTGCAGGGCGTTGGAAACACCCTCTCAACCTTTTTGGCCTGATCCTGGTGTGGAAGCGTGTTGGTGAACGGAATCTGGAAAACAGCGGGCTCGACTGGACAGTGATCAGACCTGGCGGCCTGAACGAGCGAGAAGATGACCTGGAAGGGGAAGGGGTGCTCTGGACCGGCGCTGACAAGCAGGAGAGCGATTCCATCCCTCGCCGTCTGGTCGCGCGCTGCTGCCTCGAAGCACTGAACACCCCTGATTCCATCGGCAGAATTCTGGAAGTCACCAGCTCACAGCAGCAGCCCGTGGTGAGCCTGCAGGAAGCGCTCGCCAGCTGCTGAAGTCACCGATCGAGACCTCTTTCGATGCGCAGATGTCAGACCGCCAAGCATGATCACGGTCAATGTCTTGAACAGATGAGTGGCCTGGAAACCGACTGAAGCCTGGACCAGCAGCACTCCCCGCTCGGGACGTCGTCATTTCCGCCTGGTTCTGCAAGGCGGCCGTGGCGATGGGCGCTGGGTGGAGCTGGCTTCGTTGCTGGAACCCCAGATGCGACTCAGGCAGAGCTGGAAGCAGCTTCAGGACAAAAGTCAGTGGCAGAGCGGCTGGCAACCGATCCCTGCTGAAGACTCAGACGGAATCTGACCCAAGGGGTCTGGTGGCGATCACTGCAAAAAACGGATCCCCCTTCGCACCGACCCAACCGAGCGGACCGGATTGCTGCGTCTGCTCAGCAATCAGTTCAGGCTTGGGCCACCCCTGAGCCATCATCACCTCCGCCACATAGCGAAGGTGATCGCCATCAGCGCCATCAGTCCAGATCTGAGGTGCCTTGGTGAAGAACATGCGATTACTGAAAGCACAGATGACCTGGCCTTTGGGTCGGGTGATGCGCAGCAGGTCGGCGGCCACAGCCTCCGGTTGCTGCAGATACTGCCATCCCGCAACAATCAACGTGCAGTCGACACTGGCATCATCCAGCGGTAACCGCTGATCACGGTTCAGATTCTGCACCCAGTGACGGTCAAGACGCGGATTGGCCTGCAGCTCCTGTTCGTTGAGCCCGTGACCGATCACCTGCTCGTAGCGCTGATCGTCCGGCAGGTGACTCACCCAGCTGCTCATCAGATCCAACACCACGGCACAGCTGGGAATGCGTTCGCGGTAGAGCTGAGTCAGCCTCCGGCGGAACGCGGCGTCAAGATGCTGAACAAAGCGGGGATCGCTGTAGAACAGCGCATCATCACTGTCATCGAGCTTGAAGCGCTCGTTGTCGTTCAAGACCTTCACGACCACGGCGAATACCTGATGTCCAACGACACCGGAACCTAAAGAAACCATCAACGAAGCGCGTCCTTCACCGGGGGGCCGTGGCTAGTCCAGGGAAGAGTTCACCAACAGATGCAATGGCTCCACACCATGAACACAAGGTCTCCAGTAACGGTCAATCCGCCGTGGCGGAACCGGAACAGATCACCGATTCGAATCTGCGCACCGTCCGGAAGCAGTTCGTGGAGGCCATTGATCCTCTGCAGAAACAACTGGACGCCACACTGCATGAGCTTGATGAAACCCTCAGGCCGCGCCTTCAGCAACCAGTCAAGGACAAGCCATTGATTGCTGTGGCCGCCGCCGCCGCCGGAGGAGTTCTGCTCGGGGGACTCACGGTGCTGGCACTCCTGGCCGGTGGCCGCACACACACCGATTGATCCGGAGCTCCGCGATCACTGCAGCACGAAGCTCTCCGATGTTCAGAGAGACAGGCACTCAAGCAGCTGCTTCTGAGCCCTCTGCCCGGTGATCGCGTGAGCGGCCATCGCACCGCTTGCAGCAACAGGAGGAATGCCGATGCCTGGGAAGGTGCTGGCACCGCACTGAAGCAATCCCTTCAGGGGTGTCTGCACACCGGGAAACAATCCCTTGGCAGCCGACAGCGCAGGGCCGTAACTGCCCTGGTGCACCGACAGAAAATGACGATGGGTGAGGGGTGTGCCCTCCATCACGATCCGGCAGCGGCTGCGAATGTCAGGGATGCGCTGCTCGAGAACGTTCCAGAACACCTGGCAGCGTCGCTCACGCTGCTGCTCATAGGCCTCAGTTGATCGTTCCAGGTCACTCCATTGGGCCCAGGGTTCGTTGGCCGGCGTGTAGGCATGCAGAACGTGCTGGCCTGCAGGAGCCATCGAAGCATCAAGTACCGACGGAATCGAAACCACCACGGCATTGCGTTCCGCATCGATTCCCCGTTCCCAGTCTCCGACCCAGACCGTGTGAATGGGCAGATCCTCGAGGCCACGGGCGTCGAATCCCAGATGCAGATGCAGAAAGGAGCCGCAGGCCGGTGTATCCAGACGTTGTCGGCGCCAGGAGGGAGATGTCGATTCCGGCAACAGCTTCGCGGTGCTCCAGGTATCGGCATTGCTCACAACATGCTCTGCAGCAAGCTGCTCGCCGTTGGCAAGCTCGACACCGACAGCCCGATCACCATCCAGCAGGATCCGCGTCACGCGTGCTCCAAGGCGCAGGCTGCCGCCGTGTTTCTCCAGTCCGCGCACCAGAGCCTGAACAACGGCGGCACTCCCGCCCTTGGGGAAATCAAGGCAGGCATCAGGTTCAAACCATTCGCCGAACAACGTCGCCATGGCGGCGGCATTGGTATCGGCCATGGGCATTCCACTGATCAGAAAGCAAAGCAGATCAACCCAGTGGCGAAGGAAGGGATCCTGAAGGTGACGGTCAACGATCGGCCCGAAGGCCCCGCTCAGGTGGCGCAACGCCGGCAGGTGGGGCAGCAGGCGACCACTGCGGCGTAACAGGGGTCCAAGACCATCAAGTCCCCCCGGCGGCAGCGCGAGCAGCGGCAGGGCATCTGCGGCTGCAGCGATCGGCTGCAGGACCTCCGCAAAGCTGCGCCACTCCTCCACCACCGCTGGCCCACGCAGCTCAGTAACAACCTTTTCAAAGCCATCGGCACCGACACCGATGCGCAGATGGCCTTCAGGGAACAGCACATCCCAGTCCCGGTAGGGGATCACCTCCACAGGCTCGTCAAGCGCCTTGAGGATCTGTGCCAGCGGATTACTGCTGGGCCAGCGTCCAAGACCGCTCCAGAGGGAGGGGCCGGACTCGAACTGGTAGCCCTGTCGCTCGAATCCATGGGCAGCTCCGCCGGCCTGGCCGTGGGCCTCAAGAACCATGACTTCATGACCCGCCCTCGCACACAGAGCCGCGCAGCAGAGCCCGCCGATGCCGCTGCCGATCACGATCACCTCACACTTGGTGGTCATGGTGTGATCTGCCTGGCGACTGGTCAGTTCATAGCGGGTCAGAGCTGCATTCCGTCACATGAACATCGGCTGTCATCAACGCGTGCCGACGGGATCAGCAGCAAACTGCTTCAGTGAATCAAGAGATCGTCTCCGGCAGTGATCGCTTTTCCACTGATTCTGCTGGGCCTGGCCTGGCTGCAGGAACTGCTCGATCAACTGGTTTTCGCTGGTCGCTGGAACCTTGCAATGGGGCCCGGAAGTCCCTGGTGGACATTGCTGACAGCACCATTCAGTCACGCGGGATTCGGACATCTGCTGGCGAACAGCCTGGCCTTCCTGCCCCTGAGCTACCTCGTGCTGGCCCGAAGCAGAGAGGCCTATCTGGGCGTCTGGATCACCGTGATCCTGATGGAGATTCCGGTCTGGCTGCTCTGGCCGATCGGTGCCCACGGATTGTCAGGTGTGGTGTATGGCCTGCTGGGCTATCTGGTGCTGATCGGCTTTCTGGAACGCCGACCGCTTCCGGTTCTGCTCAGCATCGTTGCCCTGGTCCTCTACGGGAGTGCCCTGCCCGGCCTGCTGCCCTGGGCCTCACCCGCAGGCGTGAGCTGGATCGGACATGCCTCCGGTTTTGTGGCGGGACTGCTGACCGCGCTGGCGATTCATCAGGCACCCACTCAGTCGGGAAACTGATTGCTGTCGGAGCCCTCGTCGTCGACCTGGGAGTTGAACAGGAAGCGACTGGACAACCGCACCGCGAGAACGGAGGCAGCAGCTCCGTAGCCGGCGAATGTGGCGGCCTGACCGAAACTTCCTTCCTGATAGAGATCGGCATGGAGGAGCAGCCAATCCACGATCGAAGAGGCGGTGCCCCAGATCACAACCCAGACAGAAACGTAGATCACTCCCCTGGAGGTGTTGTTCAAGACTTGAGAACGAGCAATCACGTAACGCTAAGCGAACTTCAATCGCGTCTCAGCCAGGGATCAGCTCCCGCGAACCAGTCACCCAGGTCATCAGTCTCAGGCCTGTGATGTTGCTGATCCGGCTCGACGCTGCCCAGATCAAGATCACTGAGAAGGCTGTCAAGTGCACCGGGATGGCGCCCTGCAAGCTGTTGTCTGCGGGCGCGACGCAGCCATGAGTAGACGGTGCGATCGCGATCGGCGAATTTCTGGAGATAAACGCGGTCTGACAGGCTGACGCTTGCACCTTCAGCCACTCGCCTGAGGATGGACTGCAGTTTCAGACGGGTGCTGGTGGTGAGCATGTTTCGATCACTCCGCGCTGATGACGTTGTCGCCTGTCATAGCGACAACAATCCCGACGATCAAACCGCTGGGCACCAACAGACAAGACAACCGTCAATGGCTACAACCATGTCAGTGATGACAGGAAAGAGGATCTTCAATGAGTGAACAGGAACAGCAAAGGCCTGTTGTGATCCAGCAGGGGGGAAACGGCATTGGCCTGGTTCTTGCTGCGTTGATCGTGGGGGGAGCCATCGTCTATGCCGTGAATATCTGGTCCAACACCCAGGAGCAGAAGCTGAAGGTTCCCGCAGAAGCGATCCAGAAAGGCGTTGAATCAGTCAAGGAAGCGATCAAACCCGGGTCTTGAACTTCGCGGGACCAACACTTCAGGATTGGACGTGACTGCACCACTCCACTGAAAAAACTCATTGAAAAAAACTCACTGAAAACCATCAAAAAACACATGAAAAGCTTCGTGGCCATCGTTCTGTCAATCACAACGCTGGTCGCTGGCTGCTCTGCCTCGGATCGTTTCGAAGAGAAAACATTCACCAGCAATGGCCCCTACCAACAAGGAACGATCGGGATAGACAGATCAAAACTTCAGACGGTTGTGACATGGTGCAGCCCAACTCTCCTGCAAATGGCTGTTTATGACGATGTCGCTGAGACCTACCCGATGCAGTACAAGCCCTTGGAGGGGAAAGATCATCCGCTTCAGGTCTCTGTGACGGTCTTCCCTCAAGAGCTGCCTTTCAACTATGCAGCGGACTACAGCAAACCAACGCATGTCACCAGTGTCTGCAGCCCCGCGAGCATCCAGACTTCTCTGAGTACTGAGACTGCCGGTTCAGCCGATCTCAACAATGAACTTGGCAGTGCATTTGAAGTGAACAGCGAAAAACTTGTGGCTGCGACCGTGGATTGCACTGCGCGTAAAGCCGGTTATTCAGAAATCGACAACTTTCGCGGTCCAGAGTATGGAAACAGCGGCGGCGTTGTTCTGATCCCAGCAGGCGAAGCTTCCGAAGTGACCGGGCAATGCAGGGATGATATGTTCTCTGTGCAGATCAATCCAATTAAGTCGTAATCGATCAAAGTTGAAGATCAAAAATATGATCAATTCAGAACAGATCAAAGAGAAGCTGGTCTCGGTCAACGGCACTCAAAAGACTTAAGTACTTTGTCGAGAACGATGATGTTTCTCATATGTTGAACTTCAGTGAGCCCGTTCACTCTCATGAACTCGGCAAGTCGATCCGGAAAGTCGATGATTTCACGCCCGGTTTCAACAAACTGGCGAAATGCCGTGAGCAGCTCATCCTTGTTATCGGCTCGCTGAACTGCACAGCAGCACCAATTGACTGCGGCATGCTCCTGCAGCTGATGCTCCAGGACCTGATGCCTTAAGTTTTTGATCACAGCTTTTGTTCGTCTTGCATAAAACGCCCACGCGAGACCGAGACATACCAAAGCGATGGTCTGCAACATGCTCTAAAGGCCACTGAAACAAGACTAATCAGACAGGAACAGAGCGTCAAAAAGACAATTGATTCAGCGGTGACAGCAAGGCAATATCATGAAAACATCAGCACAAACTGAATGAAGATATTGCATTATCAAACATTCATAATTAAAGTATTATCACTTCTGATCAGCAACGAAGCATGAAGTATTTAATACTGCTAGTCCTTCTGTTTGTCATCGCAATTCTGGGAGCGTATCTGAACAGCCAAACAGAAACCCCCACAGAGAATCAAGACAACGTCAGAACCATCATTGAACTGCAGGTCACAACCTGAAGGCAGACATGCCTGAGATCATCAAGCATGCAAATCCTGAGATCCATGAAGCAGGTTTTCCAGAAGATACAGCTGCACAGATGAGAGCGTTGATCCAGGTTGTTCTATTCAGAAGAATCACCCTCAAGCACCAGTGACTTTTGATCCGGCTTTTGCTCTTCCGCTGACTCCTGAAAGACGATATCGATTTCAGCAACCCAGGCGACAATCGCAATCAAACCGACAGCGGTGCCAATCAGTAAAGCGATACGTCGACTTGACATGCAACCAGCGGAATCAGCCCTCAGCTTAAGGAACCAGGTCAAACCACATAATCAAGACAAAGCCGACCGCAACCGAGGATAAGCCTGTGGACAGCAATGAAAGCACCAGTGAATCACTCAACTCATGCCGCACTTGAAAGTCGAAAGCAGGTGACACGTGAACTCCCCCATAAACCTGACACCTGAATAACGCCGATAACACCAGCCAACCTGAGCTAAGACTGAGAGATGAATGAATGAATGAATGCTTGATCTCAGCCGTCGACAGAAACAATCAAGACATTGGTTGAATGCAAAGAAACAGACACCTGGCAAGACATTTCGCAAATCATCCGCAAGCACGTCAATCGATCATCTCACCTGATTCGATGCCTTGAATTAACGCTTCGGCTACTCTTCCAAGGCGTGTTTTTTGTTGCATGGATCTTGTTATCGCTCTGGGAGTGCCACTTTTACTATTCCTCGGGCTGACGGTTGTTTTCATCGCTGATGGCGTTCCAAACTGGGTTTACGCCATCAACAGCAGATACAGTCGAAAATTCTGGCTTTATGGAGTGATTGGCTTGAGCACTGTTTCAATACTGATTGCTTTTCTTCGGCGATAAAAACCAGCTCAAATCAATCCGTCTTCATAGAAAGAGCTCCCTCCCATACTGGGGCAACTTTTCACAATGACTCCTGCAAAGCAATTGCCAACCTTCCAGGACCACAACACAAGAGAGCCGCTGAAACATCCTCAACCGCAATACAAAGACCTCAATGATCTTTGTTCAGTTCTTATACCTCGCACAAAAGTCCTCAATCTGTTCGGCAGACTCTTCAACTTTCATACCTGGGCCGGTATCTGCAATTCCCAGCCGATCCATCGCTTCTCTGTGACCCAACTCCCCTGAACTGTACCGAACACACGTCCGCCTGTTTTGTCGATCTTCCCACCCACAGGAGATCATCAGCATCATGAAAGGCACAACGAGCAAAGGCCTGATTGACTTCATGAGCAGCGAGTTCTGACTCCAACATTAGGTGACAAAAAGCAGGCCAGCAGGCAAAGAGCAAAACAGATCAACAGTCCTGCCCGGAAAAAACAGATGAAAACATCTTCAGAAAGACACCGACAGGGCCAGCAAGTGAAGCAATTGGCTCAAACAGCCGTTCGATTCCGACGACGATCAAGCCGTGTATTGCTCACCTGAAGTGTGTAATTGAGGTGAAGTTTGATCTGGAGAGTGACTCAACCTCCCTCCATCGATTGTTGATGACTGTGCTGGCGGAAAAGATCACTGGCCTCATCACTATCACCACCCTCAGCTTTGTCTTCAGCATCGGGCTGAGTGATGTCGTCCTGACACCCCTTCTGCTCAAGCTCCTGCTGCAGCTCTTCCCTGCGCACCACCCGTGCATAGGCATCACCTGAATCAGAGCTGATCCGGCGCTTTTCGGAGCCCATGAAACCTCAGTTCTACCGCCCGCCAATCTCTCATCCCATCAACGGCGCTGCAATCATGACTTTCGATCATGAGCAGTGATGAAGAAGAGCGAAAGGGCGAGAGTGGTCCTCGACCGGCTGAACGAGCACTATCCCGAAACACCGGTTCCCCTGGATCACAGTGATGCGTTCACACTTCTGATTGCCGTGCTGCTCAGTGCCCAGTGCACTGACAAAAAAGTGAATGAGGTGACTCCAGCATTGTTCTCCGCTGGACCCACACCTGCTGCCATGGCAGCGCTCGATGAAACAGAGATCCACAGCCACATCCGTCAGCTGGGACTGGCGAAAACCAAAGCGCGCAATGTGCACAAACTCGCCCACATCCTTGTGAATGTCCACAGCGGAGAGGTGCCCAGGAGTTTCGAAGAGCTTGAGGCGCTACCGGGAGTCGGTCACAAAACCGCCAGCGTTGTGATGGCCCAGGCTTTCGGAGTCCCCGCTTTCCCAGTGGACACCCACATTCACCGGTTAGCTCAGCGCTGGGGGCTGAGCAAGGGCGACAACGTCGTGCAGACCGAGGCTGATCTCAAGGCTCTCTTCCCCAGGGAGCACTGGAACCGGCTGCATCTTCAGATCATTTTCTACGGACGCGAGCACTGCACCGCACGCGGATGCGATGGCACGATCTGCAAGCTGTGCCGAGAGCTCTATCCAAAACGCCGCAAGCCGGTGATCTGGCGTAAACCCTGATGCAGCCTCAACACATCACTCCACCGATTGCACTCACCATCGCCGGAAGCGATTCCGGAGGAGGTGCCGGAATCCAGGCTGATCTGCGGGCCTTCATGGCCTTCAGGGTTCATGGCTGCAGCGCTCTCTCCTGTGTCACCGCACAGAACACATGTGGAGTCCTTCGTGTTGACCCCATACCGCCCGAAGGCCTGGAAGCTCAGCTTCGGGCCGTCCGCAATGACCTTGCTGTCGATGCACTCAAAACCGGAATGCTTCTGAACAGGGGGCTTATCCAGACAACCGCTGAACTGCTGAGGAACTGGTCCATTCCCAAGGTGATCGACCCGGTCATGGTGAGCCGCACAGGTGCTGTGCTGCTTGAGGATGATGCGATCGAGGCGCTGCGGGATGACCTGCTGCCGCTTGCGACCCTGCTGACCCCGAATCGCCATGAAGCCCGTCTGCTCAGCGGCATCGAACTGAGCAACGACCATGAGACCGAAAAAGCCGCTGCCTTGATTCATGCCCAGGGCCCTGAAGCGGTTTTGATCAAAAGCGGTAGTGATCGATCGCTGGGCGGCAGGGATCTTCTCTTCAACGGACAGCCCCACTGGCTTGAGGGAACGTGGGTGAACACTCCTCACACACACGGCACAGGCTGCACTCTTTCAGCAGCCATCACCGCAGGGCTGGCTCTCGGTCAGCAGCTGGACCCGGCGATCGCCGCAGCGCGCACTTATGTCAATCGAGGCCTGAGGCAGGCTCTGGCCATCGGACAGGGGCAGGGGCCCATCTGCCACTGGATATCAGACGAAAAAACTTTTGAAGGCCACTGAAAACAAAAGTCAATGTGCTGTTACATTGCTCAACATTCGCAACGGCGCCATGAATCAGCAGCAAGCCAGTGACAAGTGGTTCCAGGATTCCGCAGCCCGTGCCATC
The DNA here is from genome assembly GCF_047303035.1 of Synechococcus sp. MIT S9509. Taxonomy (NCBI): domain Bacteria; kingdom Bacillati; phylum Cyanobacteriota; class Cyanophyceae; order Synechococcales; family Synechococcaceae; genus Synechococcus; species Synechococcus sp. MIT S9509. Next base: position 1,240,211 of record NZ_CP138940.1, read on the forward strand.
CATGAGCAACAGCTTGAGCAGGTGGAACGCTTCAACGGACGTGCAGCCATGCTGGGAATCGTGATCGGTGTGCTGACGGAAGCCATCACCGGTCAGGGAATCGTGCATCAGATCGGACTCGGCCCGCTCGTGGATGGGTATGTCGCCTGCAGCGCCAAATATCTTCCTTTCTGCTTCTGACCTCATCGAAGCCCTGCGGACCTCAGTACGTCTGCAGGGCTCACTCCTAGGTTGAAGTCAGTCGAACCAGAGGAATGGCTCGCAAGCGGCGCAAACTGAGCAAGGAGATGGAGGCTGAGATCAAGGCGGCCGAGAAAAAGGTTGAATTTGTCTCGGCGATGATCAGAGACATCCGTGAGGAAGACGTTCAGAACGAGTACGCAGAAGCCTTTGCACAGGTCCATGCCGCGTGCACCCATCTGGCTGCGCTTTACGTCACCGATGGCGTGACCGAAGAGAGCGAGGGGACGCTGGCGCTTTACAAAGGCCTCCTGACTCGGTTTGAGGAGGAATACGAGCTCTGATTCCAACCTCAGGGATCTCGTGGCGCCCATGGCCGAGCCGCAGGAAGCCGGTACAACCGGTGCATCGAGTTCCTTCACGCCATGGCCGATCAGGGCAAAACCACCCCAGAAAGCTCGGATCCCCGCTGGTTCATCCTGATCATGGCCAGCCGCTGGCCGCTGGCTGTGGTCATCGCGGCATGGGCCGTCGCTGTAGCGGCCATTCAGATTCTTCGCCAACCGATTCCGATTGGCTTGCCACTCAATCAGCCATTCCCCGTCCGGCTCGTGGGAGGCATCACCGTTGACCGACTCTCAGCCCCTGTGAGCGTGAAGGGCGATGAACCGCTTCGGATCGAAGCTGACCAAGCATTGCCCGTCAGTGGTGACGTGGGTGTTCCCAAAGGTGTGGCCGTGACCCAACCGGTCAAGGTTGAGGGTGATGTCGCCGTCAAGGGTGGTGTGGCCGTTGATGGGCCTGTCACGGTGGGAGAAGTCACCGCTCCTGTCAGCGTGAATGGTTCCGACGGAGACCCGGTGATGGTGGGCACTTCCGACGGAGAACTGCTGAATGTGGCAGGGGAAGTGAAAGTGGATTCCGTTGGAGGCAGGATCAACGTGCAGCTGCGCAATGCCGCCAAATCCGTTCTGCCGCTCCCCTGACGCCATGACCAAGCCTTTGGACCATGCGCTGAAATCTCTCAATCTGGCGGTGGTGGGACATCAGGAATGGGTCACCTTTCTTGAGGTCGACGCCCTGCCCAGGCCCGGCCGGATCGGCAGAGCATTCCGCGAGCTGGAGGAACCTGCCGGGGCAGGCGCTGTGATCGCAGTTCAACTGGCACGCCTGACAGGCCGGAAAGTCCTGTTTTTCACTGCGCTGGGACGCGATGCGATCGGCCAGCGGAGCGAACGTCGCCTCAGGGAACTGGGGGTTGAACCTGTGGTGGCCTGGCGCGACCAGGCCAGTCGCCGCGGAATCAGCCTGATGGACCCCAGCGGTGACCGTGCGATCACTGTGATCGGGGAACGGTTGATGCCGACAGCCGAAGACAAGCTCGGCTGGGACAGACTTGCAGAATGCGATGGCGTCTTTGTGACAGCCACCGATCGCGAGGGCCTGCGGCAGGCGCGCCGGGCACGGGTTCTTGGAGCGACTCCAAGGCTGGGGCTGGCGGTGTTGCAACAGGCATCGGTGACGCTGGACGCTCTGATCGGCAGCGGCCTGGACCCAGGCGAGCAGGTTCCAGAAAACTGCCTTGATCCGGCACCTGTCATTCGCATCGCCACGGAGGGAGCGGCCGGAGGTGTGCTGATTCCAGGCGGACGCTTTGAGGCTGTGCCCTTGCCGGGAGCGATGGTGGAGTCCTATGGCTGTGGCGACAGCTTTGCCGCTGGTGTCACCGCAGGACTGAGCGCAGGTTGGACCATCGGTGAGGCCGTCAGGCTGGGAGCGCGCTGCGGTGCAGCCTGTGCGACACGCTTCGGGCCATACGGCGATGGCTGATCAGATCACTGTCAGAAAGCATCAAAAAGGGCCATGCCGACCCCGCTCTTAGGCGCTTGGTCAGCTGCCCCTATTGCAACGTCATGATCACATTGAGCAGAGACCAGAAATCATTCAAATGTGATCCGGCAGCGGTAGCGATAGCTCCTGCCTGTTCCAACTCTGACGCAGGATGACTCCTTGATCGTTGCGCCCCGCGGCACTTTCGACAGGAGATTGTTCAATGTGACCTCCTCACTGGTGTGCCCCAGCCTGGTCAGGGTTCTGGGCTCTGCCAGAACCATGGGAACCAGGGGGAGAATCCCCATTAGAAGGTTGATGAAGAGGGTCTTCAGAACAATGTCAGACATGATCAATGATCAAACCCCATGCCCCTGGTTTTAAGCATCAGGTCGAGCAACAACAACAGATGAAATTTGAATTCACAAAAAAAGAATTCGGCGAATTGATTGCCGCAGCCAAAGAAGCAGGAATTCGCTGGAAGAAAGCCAGAACATTGTGGAAAGTGGGTCATCATGCATACACCAGGCACAATGAACAAGAGCTGAGAGAAAACATCGAGCGCTTCAAACAGACTGAAAAAATGTTGATTGATCGCTACAAGACCGTCACTGGTGATGAATGGCCTGGCTGAATCCGGCAACTGCGATGGTCTGAATCAACTGAGCAGTGATGGGGCCAGAGCTCTGGCGCGCAACAACCAGTCCTTCACACATACGGAAGAAGCTGAAGTGGCCTTTCCGGCTTCGACGTCGCGATAGAGATCGGCAATCTTCCATGCGCTGGTGCGTGGATCATCAGCCGAGCGTGGGATCAGATGCAGATGCAGATGCCGGGCTCCCTCACCAAAGGCAATGACATAGACCCGTTCGCAGCCTGTCACCGCAAGGACCAGCTGGGAGGCGCGTTGCACAACCACGCCCCAGTCCTGCGCTTCCTCAGGTAAAAAGCTGATCGGTCCTCCGATGTGTCGCAGGGAGTCGAGCAGACACCAACCGGGCAGTGGAGCAGGACTGGGATGGTGTCGCAACAACCAGAAATCACTGCGCCAGACCTCATGGGCCTTCAACTCATCCCGATCGCCATGCAGAGCACAGATCGGGCAGGAGGCTTCCTCTGACGGTGAAACCATGACTTCTTGGGAACGACCTGAGCCCACTCTGTCTGCGTCCCAGAAAAGGAGGGGGTTTTCAAGTGCAATGCGCTCTATAAATCAGGAAAGCAGAAGGGCTCGCCTTCATGTCCATCCGTATCGGCATCAATGGCTTCGGACGCATCGGTCGTCTCGCCTTCCGACAGGCCATGGCCTGTCCCGATGTGGAGGTGGTTGCCATCAACGACCTGATCGACCTCGACTACCTGGCCTACCTGCTGCGTTACGACTCAACACATCGCCGTTTTCCAGGTGAAATCAAGGTCGTGGATGGGCACCTGATGGTGAATGACAGTCACATCCGCGTCACGGCCGAACGTGACCCCCGTCAGCTGCGCTGGGGGGAGGTTGGAGCTGACTACGTGCTTGAAAGCACTGGCTTCTTTCTGACCAACGACACCGCCTGCCAACATCTTGAAGCCGGCGCCAAACGTGTGGTGATGAGCGCTCCCTCCAAGGACGACACCCCGATGTTCGTCATGGGAGTGAATCACAACTCCTATGCAGGAGAAGACATCGTTTCCAATGCCAGCTGCACCACCAACTGTCTGGCGCCACTCGCCAAGGTGGTCAACGACCACTACGGAATCGTCAGCGGCTTGATGACCACAGTGCATGCCACCACGGCAACCCAGAAGCCGGTGGACAGCCCTTCACTGAAGGACTGGCGGGGTGGACGGGGAGCTGGCCAGAGCATCATTCCCAGCTCAACGGGTGCAGCAAGAGCGGTTGGGCGTGTGATTCCGGAGCTGAATGGAAAACTCACAGGAATGGCCTTCCGTGTACCGACTCCCGATGTCTCCGTCGTCGACCTGACCGTGAATCTGGCCAGACCAGCCAGTTACGAAGACATCAAGACAACCATGAAGGAAGCCTCTCAAAATGGTCTTTCCGGAATCCTCGGTTATACCGAAGATCCGATCGTCTCCAATGATCTTCTGGGTGAAAGCTGTACCTCAGTGTTTGATGCCGGAGCCGGCATGGCACTCAATGATCAATTCATGAAACTGGTGGCCTGGTACGACAATGAATGGGCTTACAGCTGCAAATGCATTGACCTGATGCAGCACATGGCCAAGCATTCAGCCAGGTGAATCACATCGAATCATTTGGACAAAGCTACTCGTCAAATAACGAGCGGGTATTAAGCAGTGGCAGATTGCTTTTGACAATTCAACAGATGAGCCAAGGATTGTTGACAAGTCCAACGAAGTGGAGCCCAAGCAGCAGTAGTGGAGAGTTCTTCCAGTAATTCCACCTGATCGAAAAGCTGCAAGTCAGCACAAGCCCAGGCAGCTGCAATTCGCGATTTTGTGTATTGCGGGGTTGTCTCCGCGAGAGCCGACCTAATCAAATCTTCTTTTTCCTGTAGTTTGCGCAAACCAACAATACAAGTCAGATAATAGTGCGTTACATAATCTGACCACAGTCTTTCCTGCATGCTGTCAATCAGCTTCAAACACTCATCACGCTCAATTCTCATCAAGCTTGCTGCAGCACCATACTGCCTAGCCTCGTCACGATGACTGAGATTTTGTTCGATCTCATCCGGTTCATCACCACATTGCCACTCACTTTTGATGTCCAACAACAGAGGGTTGTCTCGCAAAAGTTGTTTCAACAAAATCTGATTCTGCGGATCAGATGCTGAATGATTGACTTCAACAATCTGGAAGAAACTTTTAGCCCTCAATGACATCGAGACTGGAGCTCGAATCAGATCCGGGAGAAGGTCCTCATCTCCTGAGTCTCCGATGTCAATGACGGCAGAGCGCCGCTTGCCAGCAACAAGATCAGTGAGACATGCCACCAACGGCTTCATCTGATTGAATTCGCCGTATAGCGATGCCATACATGCCCTGGCAGCACCGGAGATCAAGAGACTTTCGTGATCACATAAGCTGCCAATTCGTTCCTTAGAGCGAATACTTTTTATGCGAAGCCTTGTGAACAACTGAATAACTGCACGTGCCTGCGTGACCTCTCCATCGAGCAGATTCAGAAGATGGCTTTCTTCTACTTCACTTGGCGACCAGCCAATTCTGATCAATGCCGACAAGGCATTAATCACTGCCTCGGTATCTGAGCACTTCAGGACATCAACTAACGCAGGAATAGCCCTAATGTCTTTTCTTCTTCCCAGCGCCTCGACAGCCTTGCGACGCGTGATTCTGTCAAATAATTCTTCGATTTTGAGATCGCTCGTCGCCCTGATCAAGGCATCCAGAGTTTCATCACAATCACAAAGGCCTAATCGGGTGGCTGCAAAGTAGCGGTCAGAAGGCCTTTCGACAGAATCGGTTCTAGCAAACAATAATTGAAGCGCATCAGACTTTGATATTCCCTGAACTAAAACATCAAAACGCTCTGCCATACCCCTGCTTACTTCAACAAAGAATATCAAACTATCGTCAAACTAAGGGGAATCCAGGCCATCAAGGAAATGCGTTACAGTTTTTAATTACATTTTCCTGGCAATCAAGCAACCTAAAACAATGACAATGAAAGCCATCGCGCTTTCAATAAAAACTCACCCGAGCAGGAAACATGAACTTCTGAAAGCTTCTATCTATCGGGACACATCAAAGCGATACTCGAACAAGTCATTCAAACCTACTTGGAGCGGTGATCAATTAATTCAATGAGATGAGCATCATGCTTGTTGCAGAAGTCTGAAACACACTCACGCAAAATGTGCCCGATAGAAACGCCTTCGGTATAGCAAAGAAGCTTTAGTTTCTTATGGAGATCATCGCTGAGCTCAAATGTGACTCTTTTCATCTGAAACGATTTGCCTGGCAAGCGTATGAAAAAAGAAGATTCTCATCACATACATCCTAGATCTTTTAATAAAAAATGGATACAAAAGACAGCACAGTTCACAAAGCTCAATAGCGACTACGCATGTTGCAAGCAAATATTGCAATCACAAGCGTGATGGCATTGAGAGAATCTCAAAGCAGTAAATTGAATAAAACATTCAGGAGCCCAATGTCTAAGGCTGCGCTGCATGCTTTTATTGACAGAGCTAGAGAGGATCAGGCATTTCGGGAGCAGTTGGCCGATCTTGGACCCCAACAAATCATTGATTATGCTGCTCGTAACGGTTTCATGTTCTCCGACGAGATCAAAGGCCGATTCATCAATCGATGGGCTGGTGTTTATTTCTGCCCCCAGGCGATTGAGGTTGGAACTCTTTGCCCCAAACTGGTTCCAGAAGGCTACAAGAATCTGATTCATTACGCTCAATCAACCTGCAGCTCTTCTGAGCTCAAAGAAGAAGAGCACGATTTCAGGTCAGGGCAAAAGTACTAAAGCAATTCAAAAGATTCAAACAGATCAGATACTTTTTTGGCTTTATTTTGATAACCAAAGTTACTTTAAACGCAGGCTTGAGCGCTGCCAGACAACAATCAAATTGCAACTGTCTCGAGCTTAATACGCTTGCTTACTACTCAATTTGCTTGCAACTAAATAAACCAGAGTCGGCGTCGCCGAATCCAAAAGACTTCGAATTTCAATCCAGTTGAATCAAAATATTTTTCTAATTTAAATATTCGTCAACACAACAACCAGCACACATGTATCTTCGAGCAGCAACCATTCTGAGGATTAATCCCTGATCTTTTCATCAGGTCAAAATCATCTGTTGTTGACTTCTCGTGGCAGCAATGGCCAACTTCTGAGCGACCAATGGTCAAACAATTCTTTGATCAAACAGCTGCCTGATCAAACAGCTCGGTCATCAACCAGCCAGCCATCAAAAAGCCCCCTCGTGAGAGGGGGCTTTCCGATTCAGCTAAAGCTGAATCTCTTGGAGACTTCAGCCTCAGGCTGTCTCGGATCAACCGATGGCGGGAGCCTGCAGAGCCACAGGAGTGGACTCGACAGCAGCCAGGTCGAGGGGGAAGTTGTGAGCGTTGCGCTCGTGCATGACTTCCATGCCGAGGTTGGCGCGGTTCAGCACATCAGCCCAGGTGTTCAGGACACGGCCCTGACTGTCAAGGATGGACTGGTTGAAGTTGAAACCGTTCAGGTTGAACGCCATGGTGCTGATGCCCATGGAAGTGAACCAGATGCCGACAACGGGCCAGGCAGCCAGGAAGAAGTGCAGGCTGCGGCTGTTGTTGAACGATGCGTATTGGAAGATCAGGCGACCGAAGTAACCGTGGGCGGCCACGATGTTGTAGGTCTCTTCCTCCTGACCGAACTTGTAGCCGTAGTTGAGTGAATCATTCTCGGTGGTCTCGCGAACCAGGGAGGAGGTCACCAGTGAACCGTGCATGGCGGAGAACAGTGCGCCACCGAAGACGCCTGCCACACCAAGCATGTGGAAGGGGTGCATCAGGATGTTGTGCTCGGCCTGGAACACCAGCATGAAGTTGAAGGTGCCGGAGATGCCCAGGGGCATACCGTCAGAGAAGGAACCCTGACCGAAGGGGTACACCAGGAAGACAGCGAAGGCTGCAGACAGTGGAGCGCTGTAGGCAACGCAGATCCAGGGGCGCATGCCAAGGCGGTAGGACAGTTCCCACTGACGCCCCATGTAGGCGGAGATGCCGATCAGGAAGTGGAAGACCACCAGCTGATAGGGACCGCCGTTGTACAGCCACTCGTCGAGAGAGGCAGCTTCCCAGATGGGATAGAAGTGAAGGCCGATGGCGTTCGAAGAAGGCACAACAGCACCGGAGATGATGTTGTTGCCGTAGATCAGGGAGCCGGCGACGGGCTCACGGATGCCGTCAATGTCAACCGCGGGAGCGGCGATGAAGGCGATGATGAAGCAGACGGTGGCTGCAAGCAGGCAGGGAATCATCAGCACACCGAACCAACCCACATAAATGCGGTTGTTGGTGTCGGTGACCCACTGACAGAAATTTTCCCAGCTGCCGCGGCGTCCGCTGCGGATTGCAGTAGCCATGAAAGGAAAGAGAACGGAGATGAATCAGCCTTCCAATCGGTCGGCAAAGATTCGTTTCAAGGCTATGGAAATGTCGACTTTTGACCTCTTATTCACATCATTCGAGTCAACTCGCAGCATTGATTCATGACGACTTCATGAACACTTCATGAAGAAAGATGAAGCGGAAGGGCGTGCGTCAGCTGATCTCAGCCCAATCATGCGGGTGTGCAACTGTTGCGGTCCTGAATCCATTCACGGGCCTGCTGAGCAAACCCGGGGAGGTTAAGTCGCTCCTGCTCCGCAGCACGCGCCACCAGCAATGGAGCCTGTCGCTTGAGCTCCTCCAGATCGGGCTCAGCGACGCCGGCATTCAGAGCCATCCAGTCGGCCATGGAAACGCCCACCACGCGGGTGAGATAGGCAGCACTCAACCCCTGCATGGCACCTGCGGCGATCCAGCTGGCCCCATCAAGCTTGGCCAGTCCAAGCAGGGCCTGGCCGCTCAACTCCACAACACCCTGAGCCAGGGCGGCACTGCCCAGTTGCCTGGCCACCACCTGCAGCACCTCGGCACTCCAGGAACATCCCCAGATCGTGGCCATCTCCTTCACCATCAGACCATTGCCCACTGCAACCGCCAACAGATCAACAGAGGGAACCGGTGATGCCATCACAACCCCAGCCACTATCCACTGACTGCGCTGCAGCAACAGGCGGAATCTCTCCCTTCGCAGCGTTTCAAGCTCGGCTTGCCAACGCCGGTGAAGGCTGCTGAGCAGACGTTGACGCGTGCCCTGTCGCACCCGCTGCGAACGCATCAGCTGTTGCCGGACCGGCTGGAGCACACCACGCAGCTCCAGAGCTTCACCGGACCAGGGAAGCAGGAACTGATGCCAGCGCTCCGGCAATTGACAGCACAAAGCCTCGAGATGGTCCTCGGCCGAAAGGTCTGATGAGGACCGCAGCAGCAGCCAGACCGGACGATCCGCAGGCAGCTGATCCAACCAGAGCAGATCTGCAGCACGCAGAGGCAGGCTCAGCACGTGCATCAACACATCAAGCTCCTGCAGATCATCAGGCCAGCTCCAGGACCTGGAGGTCACCGGCAGCGGGTTGGCGAGACAGAGATCAAGCGAGCTCACCCCCGCCAACGCTTGCTGCAGATGAACAGTGGAGGGCAAACCTGATCCCTCGGTCGCCACAACACCAAGACTGAGCGGCGCATCAAAGTCTTCGATTCGCCGCAGCTCCTTTTCCCGCGGAGTGTGCAAACCCTGCAGTCCCAGCTCCGCCTCAAGCTGCTCGAACTGACTCAGCACCTCCTCACAGCGCTGGATCCAGCCTTTCAGGGATGCCGGTTCGCGAAAGCTGGGTTGCTTCACAGGCCTGGCCAACCACCAAAGGCCTGCTGCTGCGGCAACACCCAGTCCTCCTCCCGGGATATGCATCACATCCGACAACAGCCACTGACCGGTTCCGATCACACCGACAGACAGCAGTGCTCGCCTGATCAAACCCGACGTCATGGTTCCATCACCCTTCGACAGGGAGGGGATCAACTGGACCGGGAACTGCACTGGGAAACTTCAGATCTGGCCTTCTTAGCTCACCTCCATTGATACAGCCCGGAGAATCCTCAGCCTGCAATCGATCAACAAGTCAGTTCTGTCTGGCCGCCTCAACAGGCAGGTGGGTGCAGTGAGCAGCCGATATCGAACGCAGGCGATCGGAGCAAAGCTGTTTGCAACCGTTCAGGTCACTGTCAGAAGGGCGGTGATGCGTCACACTTGCGCCTGACTCCAGGCCCCAGGCCATGACTGATTCCTACAGCGATTCCCGCCATCAGGGCGGACAGGGTGACAACGGCCGCGACGGCGGTCGTGGAGGCCGCGGAGGACGCGGCCAGGGCAACCGTGAGGGCGGTGGCTTCAGAATCAGACTCAGCGACAACGAGATGCGCTCTGCACGAGCTCTTCAGGAGGCCCTGAATCTCCGCTCAACCGTGGCCGTGCTCGGCTTCGCCGTGCGCACGCTCGGCCAGATGCTTGAAGAGGGGAAGCTGGAGGAACTGGTGGCTGCGCAACGCGCCCAGGGCAATCAGAACAACCGTGGAGGTGGTCGGCGCGATGATGGCCGTGGAGGGCGCCGAGACGGCCGTGGCGAGGTTGGTCGCGGATCAAGGCCGGACCCCTTCGCTCGCCCTGCGAAGCCCCAGCCTCCCGCTCCGGAACCCGAGCCTGAAGAGACCGCCGAAACAGCAGCAGCCGCGGAAGCGGAAGCAACTCCTGAACAACCGGCAGGAGACGACAGTGCAAACCAGGACAGCTCTGCAGAGGCCTGATTGATGGGGCTGCCTCGTGTTCTTTCGGGTGTCCAGCCAACGGGCGCCCTTCATCTGGGCAACTGGCTGGGAGCGATCCGGAACTGGGTTGATCTGCAGAAGGATCACGACACCTTTTTCTGTGTCGTGGACCTGCATGCCATCACGGTTCCCCATGATCCCGATCGACTGGCCCGGGACACCCTCAGCACCGCAGCGCTGTACCTGGCCTGCGGACTGGATCCTGAGCGTTCAACAGTTTTCGTTCAGAGCCAGGTGGCTGCCCACAGCGAGCTCTGCTGGCTGTTGAACTGCGTCACCCCTCTGAACTGGCTGGAGCGCATGATCCAGTTCAAGGAGAAGGCGGTGAAGCAAGGAGACAACGTTTCCGTCGGCCTGCTCGACTACCCCGTGCTGATGGCGGCCGACATCCTTTTATATGACGCTGACCTGGTTCCTGTGGGTGAAGACCAGAAGCAACACCTGGAACTGGCCCGCGACATCGCTCAGCAGCGCATCAATGCACGCTTCGGCAACGCTGAAACCTCCGTGCTCAAGGTTCCAAAACCATTGATCCTCAAAGAGGGTGCAAGGGTGATGAGCCTCACGGATGGCCGCAGCAAGATGAGCAAGAGCGATCCCAATGAAGGAAGCCGCATCACCCTGCTGGATCCACCGGAGCTGATTGCCAAGAAGATCAAACGGGCCAAGACAGACCCTGAGCGCGGCCTTGAATTTGACAATGCCGATCGTCCTGAAACCGACAACCTGCTCGGGCTCTACGCCATTCTCAGCGGCAAGGGTCGCGATGCTGTGGCCCGCGAATGCTCCGAAATGGGCTGGGGCCAGTTCAAACCCCTGCTGGCGGAAGCCGCCATTGCCGCTCTCGAACCGATTCAGGAGCGTTACCGCCTGCTGATGGATGACCGTGCTCAGCTGGAGATGGTCCTCCAGCAGGGACGCGAGCGCGCGAGCTCTGTCGCGGATTCCACAGTGAGACGGACACGGGAAGCGATGGGGTTTCTCGGCGCCAGCTGATTAATCCTGGGCCAAGCGAAAAGATTCGCTAATGCTTCAAGCCCGATGAGGGCCTCCAGCGCATCAAAGAGCACCGAGGCCAGGGGTTGCGCGCCATCAGGCCGGTCTCGCGAGTCCAGCGCCGAGATCTGCCTGAGCTTTTCTGCTTAGGCATATCGACTGCAAGGCGTCAAGGGAGAGCCGGAGGCCCTCGCCATCAAGCCATGCCATTGACGAGGGTGGCGACTCCTTTGTTTGGAGTTTTTTCGCTTGCTGCATCGATTCACCCAACAGATTCACCCCATTGCGAAGGCCGCGCCAAAACTCATTGGTCTCGGCGCCCTCGGCATGGGACTGACGCTGTCCCTGGGTCAGAGCCTGCAGGCGGAACGCTCCAGCGAACGCAATCATCAGAACCGGATGGTTGCCCGGGCTCTGAAGCCACACCGTTCCACTAACACCACGGCTGAAAGCATCAGCTCAGCTGCTGCCTCCGGCCAGCGAACAGCGCATTATGCGATCACTCCTGAACGCCGCGCCCTTCTGAATACCATTCGCTACGCCGAAGGCACCTGGAAAGACGGCAAGGATCTCGGCTACCGCGTTCTTTATGGAGGAGGCCAGTTTCAGGACCTCTCCCGCCATCCCGAACGTGTGGTCGTGAAGCGCTACACGAGCGCTGCAGCAGGGGCTTATCAGTTCCTGCCAACCACCTGGCAGGAAGTCGCCCACAGGCTCCAGCTGCCCAGCTTCGATCCTGAGCATCAGGACCAGGCAGCGCTGCATCTGGTCAAGAAGCGTGGAGCCTTGCAGGAGATTGATCGCAATGGCCTGACCAGAGCCGCCATGAACCGGCTTGCACCGGAATGGGCCTCCTTCCCAACCCATGCCGGCCGGAGCGCCTATGGACAACCTGTGAAAAGCCACGACGAACTTGTGGCCTTCTACACCACCAACCTGAGTGAGCTTCGCCAGGGCGCCTGAGGGCGTTCCTGGTGATCAGGCTTGAGAACCGACTCATCAACAGCAATCAGTCCCCATCAACAGCGGGCTCATCCGGTGGAGCGCGAAACCCTGGCGGAAAGAGCCCAGACCTCCATGACCAGCTGATGCCAGGGAGCCATCGCCTTCATCGATATGGCAACCGGTTCGGATGATGCCTGCAACAGAGAACGGGTTGCAGCGATCGAACGCTTTCCATCAGCAAGACGTTCAGCCAGAGCGACGCGATCGTCCGACGAAAGAACATCGTCAGGACATTGCTCGAGTATTACCTGTCCTCTGGTGAACCAGTGGTCGAAATCTGTCAGCAGCGAAGCAAGGAGTGACCCCAGCAGGTCACCAGCTTCAGCATCAGAGGTCAAGTTGAACGGATTTGGTTCTTTTGAAAGCGTACCTCCACTAATAAGATGACTGAGGCTTGCCGGCTAGTGCAGCGGCCATCAGATCAGATCTCAGGACTCACGCATCCATGCCAGTCGTCACCCTTCCAAACGGAACCACCAAAAGTTTCGAGGGGCCTGTCACCATCGCAGACGTTGCGGCATCAATCGGCCCGGGACTGGCCAAGGCAGCTGTTGCAGGAGTGGTTGATGGTGAATCACTGGACATGGCAATGCCGATCGAAAAAGACGCTGACCTGCGCCTTTTAACAGCAAAAGATGCTGAAGGAATTGACATTATCAGGCATTCTTTTGCTCACCTGGTTGGGCATGCAGTGAAACAGCTTTATCCTGACGCCCAGATGGCAATCGGTCCTGTCATCAAGGACGGGTTTTATTACGATATTGCCTATGAAAAACCTTTCACTCCTGAAGACTTAGAAGCAATAGAACAGCGAATGAAAGAGCTGATTGCCAAAGACTATGAAGTCAATGTGGAGGTGGTAAACCGCAATCAGGCAAAACAAGCATTTGCATCCAGAGAAGAGCCTTACAAGCTGGAAATCGTTGAAGAGATTCCTGATGGAGAAACCATAAAGCTTTATCACCATGAGGAATACACAGACATGTGTCGCGGACCACACGTTCCCAACACAAGACACTTACGACATTTCAAGTTAATGAAAGTGTCTGGCGCCTACTGGAGAGGCGACTCCAACAACCAGATGCTTCAAAGGATCTACGGAACTGCCTGGGGAACGGAGAAAGAGCTCAAATCCCACCTGAAGCAACTCGAAGAAGCTGAGAAAAGAGATCACCGTCGCCTCGGCAAACAACTCTCACTGTTTCACATCCAGGACAACGCACCTGGCATGGTGTTCTGGCATCCCCCGGGATGGGCTATCTATCAAAAACTACAACAGTATATTCGAAGAAGACTGCGAGAATCGGGCTACCAGGAGATCAGCACCCCTCAGATCGTTGATAGAACACTTTGGGAAAAATCAGGACATTGGGACAAATTCAAGGAGGACATGTTTACGACTTCATCGGAGAACAGAGATTACGCGGTGAAGCCTATGAATTGCCCGTGCCATGTACAGATCTTCAATCAGGGCCTACGCAGTTACAAAGATTTGCCAGTCAGACTGTCCGAGTTTGGCTCATGTCACAGAAATGAGCCATCTGGAACACTTCATGGCTTGATGCGAGTCAGAAACTTTGTTCAGGATGACGGACATATCTTCTGTTCAGAAGATCAAGTTCAGTCAGAAGTATCGAAATTCATCGACCTTGTTTTTGATGTCTACAAAACACTTGGTTTTGACACAATTTCCATCAAGCTGTCAACACGTCCCGATAAAAGAGTTGGCAGCGATGGAGTCTGGGATAAATCTGAAAAGGCACTTCAGGATGCTCTAGAGAACAAAAATCTTGAGTGGGAGCTCTACCCTGGGGAAGGAGCATTCTATGGTCCCAAAATTGAATTCTCTCTGGAGGACTGCCTGGGAAGAGTGTGGCAGTGCGGAACCATTCAGGTTGATTTTTCGATGCCAGATCGACTCGACGCCAGTTTCATCGGGGAAGACGGGTCAAGACATACACCGGTGATGCTCCACAGAGCGGTTCTAGGTAGTTTTGAGCGCTTCATTGGGATCCTGATTGAAAATTACGCCGGTGAGTTTCCCTTCTGGCTTGCTCCAGAACAGGTCAGAATCCTTCCGGTGAGTGATGAAGCAAGAAACTTCTCTGAAAGCATTCAGACAAAGCTACTGAATCAAGGCATATCAGCCACTGTTGATGAATCAGGCGAGCGCCTCGGCAAATTGATCCGCAATGGCGAAAAAGCCAAAATCCCAGTACTGGCAGTGATTGGAGCCAAAGAGGTTGAAAACAACACCGTCAGTCTCAGAAGCAGAAAGAATGGGGATCTTGGAGAACTACCTGTCAACGAGCTGATCGATTATTGCAATCAAGCCAACACCAGCAAATCTGAGGAGACTCTCGCCGCAACAGCGCATTCATGAGACTGAGTGACCTGAACCGATTGAGAACTGCACCATGTCTCAGTGCAAGCGAAAAAAATCTGATCATCTCTGAACTTCAGGCGCAGATGACCCTGTATCGATGGTTCACCGCGGGGATCATGGCTTGCAGCGCAGATCAGGCTGTTCAGTCGCTGCGCCAGCTGGAGCAGCACCTGGCCTGGCCGACTCATCAATTGATGACGGATACCGAGATTTCCGGTCCGGTTTATCTCAAAGCCAATCAACAGACTTTGAGCGCCAGATTGCGCATTGAACACGGCTTGGGGGAAGGAATCCTGATCAGTGGTCACGGCAATGACAACACTGAGCCGAGTGCCACCTGGGGGCCTCTCCCACTGGATCTGTTTGAACCCACTGCCTGACCTTCCGTCATCCTTTCGCGCGGCAGATCCAATTGGTTGCCGGGTGACGCAGCCAGCTCCAGCCTGAAAGCAGCAGCCCTGAGCAGCATCCATGGCAGCCAAGACCTTCCTGGCAGGCGATCTTGGAGGCACAAAAACACTTCTGTGCGTTTACGCAGAGATCGACGGGCAGCTGAGGAAACAGCACAACCACCGCTACAGATCAGCGGACTGGCCAAACCTCGAGTCGATGCTCAGCCATTTTCTTGAGCAAACGCCTGCGGAGCTGGCGAAACCGGCCGGCAGCTGCATCGCCGTGGCAGGTCCTGTACATCAGGGCAGCGCAAGGCTCACAAACCTGCCCTGGCGGACGAGTCAGTCATCGTTATCAGCAGCAACGGGATTGCAACACCTTGAGCTGGTCAATGACTTCGCTGTGTTGATCCATGGTCTTCCCCATTTCAGCGACGAGCAGCAGGTGGTTCTGCAGACAGGGCGTGACCGATCCAGACCGGCACCTGCTGGAGTGGAGGACGGTCCGGTGGCCATTCTCGGTGCAGGAACCGGCCTTGGCATGGCGCGCGGACTGCCCGTGGCCAGTGGATGGCTTGCCATTCCGAGCGAAGGCGGTCACAGGGAATTCGCACCGCGAACCGATGCGGAATGGGAACTGACGCAATGGCTGAAACAGGATCTCGGACTGCAACGGTTGTCCATCGAGCGCATTGTCAGCGGCACAGGACTCGGACATGTCATGAACTGGTTGCTCAACCGTCAGACGGGACTTGCGCATGGTCTGCGTGATCACGCCCATGCATGGCGCACCATCCCAGCCGATCAACCCGGTTACGTGGATCTCCCGTCCTTCACCGGCAAAGCTGCCGCGGACGGTGACCCTCTGGCAAGTGAAGCACTCAATCTCTGGCTCGGAGCCTATGGATCGGTCGCCGGCGATCTGGCACTGCAGGAACTCTGTATCGGAGGGCTGTGGATCGGAGGGGGAACCGCCCCCAAGAACCTGGATGGCCTCAGCTCCGAGCAGTTTCTGGAGCCGTTGCGTTCCAAAGGGCGGTTTCGTTCCCTGATCGAAGGATTGACGATCCGTGCGGTCATTGATCCCGAAGCGGGATTGTTTAGTGCTGCCTGCCGGGCACGTGATCTCGAGGAGTCGGGTGGGACACTGGCCTGAGTAGAGCAAAAGGGATGGCGCAGCCGCGCATAGGTCAAACCGTTGTGGTGGATGTACCGGCCACAACCGCCAACATCGGGCCGGGCTTTGACTGCCTCGGCGCCGCCCTGGATCTCAACAATCGCTTCACGATGCGGCGCATCGAGGGCCACGGTGAGCGTTTTGAGCTGATCATCGAAGGGCAGGAGGGCTCACATCTGCGCGGTGGTGCTGAAAATCTCGTTTACAGAGCTGCTCAGCGTGTGTGGAAAGCCGCCGGCGAAGAGCCCGTGGCTCTGGAGGCAAGGGTGCGTCTGGCCGTCCCTCCGGCAAGGGGGCTAGGCAGCAGTGCCACCGCCATCGTGGCAGGGCTTGTGGGAGCCAATGCCCTGGTTGGAGAACCTCTGAGTCGGGAGAAACTGCTGGAGCTGGCAATCGATATCGAAGGTCATCCTGACAACGTCGTGCCATCGCTTCTGGGCGGACTATGCATGACTGCCAAGGCCGCCTCACAGCGCTGGCGGGTCGTGCGCTGCGAATGGATGAACAGTGTCAAGGCTGTGGTGGCGATTCCAGCAATCAGGCTGAGCACGAGCGAAGCCCGGCGTGCCATGCCCAAGGCCGTTCCGGTGGGCGATGCGGTGGTGAACCTCGGCGCGCTCACCCTGTTGCTCCAGGGATTGCGCACCGGCAACGGAGACCTGATCTCCGACGGGATGCACGACAGATTGCATGAGCCCTACCGCTGGCGACTGATCAAGGGTGGACAGGAGGTCAAGGAAGCCGCCCTGGCTGCCGGAGCCTGGGGATGCGCCATCAGCGGTGCCGGCCCCAGCATCCTGGCCCTTTGCTGCGAGGAGCACGGTGCAGCCGTGAGCCAGGCCATGGTGAAGGCATGGGAGTCCGTGGGCGTGGCCAGTCGTGCACCGCTGCTGAGCCTTCAGACCGCTGGCAGTCACTGGCAGCCAAGGGAGACGGGCTGAGCGCTGATCTGGGTAGAAGTACTCAGGAGAGGCCCTGGAGCTGATAAGTTCAATCACAATTCTGGGAGTTCCATGGACGCCAACCTGCCGCTGTCGGCTGGGTCCGACGCAGGGTTCCCCTGGCTCTCGCTGATCGTGCTGCTTCCCGCAGCTGCGGCGCTTTTGATGCCTCTTCTCCCCGGAGAGGATCAGAAAACCTCACCGATCCCACGCAATCTCACCCTTGCGGTTCTGATTGCGGATCTGGGTCTGATGATCATTGCGTTCAGCCGTCATTACGACCCGCTTGACAGTCAGCTTCAACTGGTTGAACGCGTCAGCTGGGTGCCTGCAATCGGCCTGGAGTGGTCGCTTGGAGCGGATGGACTGTCGGCCCCGCTTGTTGTGCTCAGTGGTCTGGTCACGCTGCTGACCGTTGCCGCCAGCTGGAATATCACCCACAAATCCAGGTTGTATTTCGCGCTGCTGCTTGTTCAGGCATCAGCGCAGGGCCTGGTCTTCCTGTCCCAGGACTTCCTGCTGTTCTTCCTGGCCTGGGAGCTGGAACTGGTTCCGGTGTATCTGCTGATTGCGATCTGGGGTGGTCAGAACCGTCAGTACGCGGCCACCAAATTCATTCTCTACACAGCTCTGGCATCCCTGCTGATCCTGATCAGCGGTCTGGCCATCGCCAACTCTGGCGACAGCTTCAGCCTCAACATGACGGAGATGGCCCGGCGCTCCCCGGGTGGAAGCTTCGGGCTGCTCTGCTATCTGGGCTTCCTGGTGGGTTTCGGTGTGAAACTGCCGATTTTCCCTCTGCACACCTGGCTGCCCGATGCCCATGGGGAAGCCAATGCTCCGGTCTCGATGCTGCTGGCAGGAGTGCTGCTCAAGATGGGCGGTTACGCACTGCTGCGCTTCAACGTGCAGATGCTGCCCGAAGCCCATCTGCTGCTGGCACCTGCCCTGATCATCCTGGGCATCGTCAACATCGTTTACGGCGCTCTGAATGCCTTCGCCCAGGACAACGTGAAGCGCAGGATCGCCTGCAGCTCAGTGAGTCATATGGGCTTCGTGCTGGTCGGAATCGGCGCTGTTGATGCTCTCGGTCTGAGTGGAGCCATGCTGCAGATGGTCAGCCACGGCCTGATCGCGGCAGCAATGTTCTTCGTCACGGGCTGTTTCTACGAACGCACCAAAACACTCTCGATTCCGAATATGGGAGGTCTGGCCAAAGCCCTGCCGATCACATTCGCTTTTTTCCTTGCCAGCTCACTAGCCTCACTGGCCCTCCCGGGCATGAGCGGCTTCATCAGCGAAATCACTGTTTTCCTCGGCATCACCAGTCAGGAAAGCTTCACCACCTTCTTCAGGGTCACCACCATCGTTCTGGCAGCCATCGGGCTGGTTCTCACCCCCATCTATCTACTGTCCATGTGCAGGAGAGTGTTTTTCGGACCACGAATTCCTGCCCTTGCCTTCGTGAAGGACATGCGACCCAGGGAAGTGGTGATCGGACTGCTGCTGCTTGTTCCGACACTGGTGATCGGGATCTGGCCACGCATTGCCATGGATCTCTATGAGGCATCAACCGATGCCCTGGCCTCCGATCTTGCAAGCCACACAGTTGTTGCTGCCCGTGCCCTCCTCACCACCGGCTGATCATCCATGAGCACTCCAGAACTGCTTCGCGGCGAGGGCCTGCCTCGCTTCGAGGCCATTGACCCCGAGCAGGTCAACAAGGACATCCCCGCACTCCTGAGCTCGCTGAACGAACAGCTGGAATCTCTGGAAACATCGCTGCAGCAGCGGCTGGCCACGCCTTCACCCCTGAGCTGGGACGAACTGATGCCGAGCCTGCATCAGCTCGGGGAACGTCTCCGCTGGAGCTGGGGCGTCGTCAGTCATCTCAGCGGAGTTCGCAACACCCCCGAGTTGCGTGAAGCTCATGCGAAGCAGCAACCAGAGGTGGTGCGCTTCAGCAATCGCCTCGGTCAGAGCCAGGTCCTGCACGAAGCTCTGAGCAGGCTGAAAACAGCTCCTGCGCAAACTCTCGACGGCACACAGTCACGCATCCTCGATGCTGAACTTCTCTCGATGCAGCATCGTGGCGTCGGACTGAGAGGCGATGCGCAGGCAGATTTCAACAAAACAAGCGAGCGATTAGCCGCCCTCTCCACCAGTTTCAGCAACCATGTGCTCGACGCCACGCAAACGTGGAGCCTGGTGATCCATGAACGTGCTCAGCTCAGGGGCGTTCCCGAGCGAGCCCTTGAGATCCTCGCTGCCGCGGCCAGGGAAGCCGGTGATCAGGCAGCTGACGGTTCCGAACCAAGCGCAGCCGAAGGCCCCTGGCGTCTGGGTCTGGACATGCCGCGCTACATCCCGGTCATCACTCACGCCAAGGACCGAAAACTGCGGGAGAGGCTCTACAAAGCGCACGTGAGCCGCGCCAGCAGCGGCGATCTCGACAATGCACCCCTGATCGAGGAGATCCTGCAACTGCGGCGTGAGCAGGCATCGCGGCTCGGCTACTCCAGCTGGGCAGAACTCAGCCTCGCCTCAAAGATGGCCGATGATGTTGCAGCCGTTGAATCGCTGCTGGAAGAACTGAGGGCTTCAGCGATGCCTGTGGCTCAGAAGGAACTCCAGGAACTGCGTGAATGCGCCCTGAGCCATGGGGCTTCCGAAGCCGATTCACTCGCTCCCTGGGATGTGAGCCACTGGGCGGAGCAGCTGAGACGGGAACGTTTTGACCTCGATCAGGAAGCCCTGCGTCCCTGGTTCCCTCTGCCCCAGGTGCTCGAGGGGCTCTTCAGTCTCTGCGAACGCCTGTTCAGCATTCACATCAGGGCGGCAGACGGCGAAGCGCCCATCTGGCATGAGGATGTGCGCTTTTTCCGTGTGATGGACTGCAGCGGCGAGGATCTGGCAGCCTTTTATCTGGATCCGTTCAGCCGTCCCGCCAGCAAGCGCGGCGGTGCCTGGATGGACGAATGCCTCAGCCGCCGGCGCAATGCCGATGGAGATCTCACCCTGCCTGTGGCTTATCTGATCTGCAATCAGACGCCTCCCGCCGGCGACACGCCGAGCCTGATGAGCTTTGAGGAAGTGGAGACCCTCTTCCATGAATTCGGTCATGGCCTCCAGCACATGCTCACCACGGTCGAGCACCCGGAAGCCGCTGGCATCAACAACGTGGAGTGGGACGCCGTGGAACTCCCCAGTCAGTTCATGGAGAACTGGTGTCTGGATCGAAGCACCCTGATGGGGATGGCCCGCCACTGGCAGACGGGAGAGCCTCTGCCGGAGGCCGATTATCAGAAGTTGTGCAGCAGTCGCACCTTCATGCAGGGCAATGGCACGCTGCGGCAGGTCCATTTCGCCCTGACCGACCTGCGCCTCCACAGCCAGTGGACACCTGACCAGAAGATCAGCCCGGATCAGTTCCGTCGCCGCATCGCTGAAACCACAAGCGTGCTCCAGCCCGTGGAGGAAGACCGTTTCCTCTGCGCATTCGGCCACATCTTTGCCGGCGGATACGCCGCTGGCTATTACTCCTACAAATGGGCGGAAGTGCTCAGCGCCGATGCATTCGCCGCCTTTGAAGAGGTGGGCCTGGAGAAAGATGATGATGTCGCTGCCACCGGCGAACGATTCCGCAACACCATCCTCAGCCTGGGTGGGAGTCTGCGGCCTGCAGAGATCTACAGACGCTTCCGCGGCAGGGATGCGACCAGCGCGGCACTCATCCGCCATACCGGCCTGGCTGCCTCAACGTCCTGACCCCCTCGAGACCTGAGCGATGACAGACGATCAGCTCAGGCTCAGTTCAACATGGGGGCAGTCAGCTGAAGACGGCACCGCACTTGCCCCCCTGATTGAACTTGGTGAAGCTCTGGAGCAGAGCAGCTTGCGCCAAGGCATCAGTCGTGAAGCGTTTCTCGGGGAGCTGCTGAGCGATCTGCACCATCAACGGCTGATGCCGTTGCTGTTGATGCTTCCGCGGCGATGGCGCGGGAGCAGTGCAGACCTCCCGAAGCATCTGCGCGGACTGGGAAGCCTGCTGGAAAACAACCTGGTCAGCCCGCTGCTGTTGGCGACCCTTGCCGATGATCTGCAGCACATGTTGCCTGCGGTCTCCAAAGCCTCGGAACTCAATGCGCTTGATCGCTGGTGTCAGCGACAGATTCCCGGCAGCACCGGAGAGACACTGACACTGCCGCAGTCCCTCGACGCACTGTGGGCAATGACGGCGAATACCGGCGAAAGTCTGCCTGCTATTCAACGGAAACCGCCTGGAACGCTGGCGAAGATCAGTGCCATGGGAGGGGTGCTGACCTGGAGCAACCGCGGACTCCCCAACGTGCAGCCAGAACCTGAGCGACTGCGCAACCGTCTGCTGGCACAGATCTTCAACGTGCTGGGGAGCAACCGACTGGACCATTCAGTGACGGCAGCCGAACCGTTCCGATTCGAAGGGGTCAGCAGCGGCCGTGAACTGCTGAAGCACCTCGGCAACCAGGGTTGGCAGTGTTGCGCACGCATCCGCACGAGCGTGGCCAGTTTCGGCCTCGGTGCCTGCACGCGCATCGGAGAACAGTGGGTGCAGATCCCGCTGGCAGTGCCCTACAGAACCGGGCTGATCAATGAAACAGGTGAAGAGATCCAGGCGCTGATGCCCCATGCCTCCCTGGAACTGGAACTGCAGCCTCCCCTGAGTTCCCCGCTTCTGTTGCAGTACTACCAGGGCGTTGAGGGATTGAACGGCTGGGCCGCCCTCAACGAACTGCATCGTCCCTGGCAGAACGACCGAAGCAACGGCACGGTTGCCTATCAATCCAGCGAACTCAGAGGGGAACAACTGGCTGAAACCCTCGATCTCTGCGAGCTGATGGGAGCTGTTCACAACAGTGAAGCCAGGTTCAGTCACCTGCATATGGGTGGATACGGAGCACTGGGTTTCTGCATTGATTCCACGGCCCTGCTGGAGCAGGCCATCACCGGACGAACCAATCTCTTTCCCCTGACGCTCGGAGACCTGTGGCGGCAGCGACTGCAGCGTCAGCTTCATCAACAACTGGAATCGGGTCTGCAGGCGACGGATGACAGCGTGAGCCGCTACCGCCTCTCCCTGGACCAGCTGCCCCAGGACCTCTGCCACAACAGCCAGTCACGTCATGGCGCTCTGCGAAGGCTGACAACAAGCCAGCCACGGCACAGCCCTTTCACACTGGTGAGAGCACTCAATGGGGAATTCTCTGCGGGGGGCTGAGCAACGAACGCTCCAGCTCTCTGCAGATGGCTTCCACCACGGCGCCCCGAAACGCTGTGGAGAAGGGCCCGGACGAACCGTTATGACTCATTCCCTCGATCATGTAGCGCTGCAGGGAATGATGGCGCTGCCAGCAGTTCCAGTTTGACAACGGCAGGAAAGACAGGCGGCCTGGGTAGGCAATCCTTCCGAGAGCCGCAACGGGATCCTGGCTGCCCACCACCATCGCCACATCATTGACGGACTCCAGTTCGCCGTTGCCGCTGAAAACACCACAGATCGTGATCACCTGCACTCTCACACGGCAGAGCTGCTGCAGGATCTCAGCCGTTCCGATCGCCATCTCACCACCGCCGCTGTACCCAACAAGAATGATGCGGGACGCCTGATGGGGCCTGAAGCCGATCGCATCAAGACGACGAGCGATCTTCAAGGCCAGCTCGTAGTTCATCACCGGCCCGTAACGGCGATCTGAGGAGATGCCGACCTTGATGACGTTGTTCGCCTGAACGCAGAAGGCGCAGATGAAACGCACAAGACCGTTGGGGTGATGCTCCTGAAGAGCGAACAGTCGCTGCCAGAGCCAACCGGCAAACGTGGTTGAACGCAGCCCGGCATTGGTGATCGTGTAGGCCTCGATGCCTTTCACCAGCATGGTGTCTTCAGCAATCGACTCCTCCAGACATCCGAGGAAGTCGCTGACACGCGGTGGGTGGCTTTCCTCGCTCTGATGAATTCCGTCGAGATAGACGACATAGTGTTGATGTCGACCGGAAGCCTCTTCATCGGCGGTGAACAGTCTGCTGGGGTCCGGCAGGCCGTTCATCCAGCCTTCCCAGAAGACGAAATCCACCATCACTGAATACACCCCGGCGAGAGCCACCAACACCACAAGCACCGACCCGAACCAGATCAGCAACTCCAGCAGTGACTCAGGCTGCAGAAGTGAGGCCGCATCGCGGCGAACAGCTGTCAGACCAAGAAGGCCGAGCATGGCGACACAGACCAGCACCACAACCAGCCAACGTCGGACTTTCCTGAGTCGCCGACGGTGATGCTGCACTGCTGCAGAGGTTTCAGACGAGGAAGACGTGTTCATGGAGACGTCAGTGCTGACACCTCTCGGGCAAGCATCTCGTAACTGGTTCGCCAGCGCTGTGCGAACAGCAGACCCACCAGCAACAGTGCAAGCACAAAGCCGGGAAGCGCCACCACAAGGCTCGTGTGCAGAGGGATGTCATAAACGGCCTGCAACAGCAGCATCACGTTGAGATGGATCCACGACAGCAAGGTCACCGCAATCAGATCACTGACATAAGGAGCTGCCACAAGCACGTAGAACAAACCGGGCCACATGGCTGCGCCCATGCGATTGGCGAACGTGATCGGTTGCAGAGGGACACCCTCAAGCAGCATCAGCATCAGGCTGTGGCAGAGGATTCCAACCATGAAGGCCAGACTCAGCACGAGGGCATCCACGATCATGTGCAGAAAGATCTGTCTTGGCGTCAGCCGGTTGGCAAGCAAGGCGAACAGATGAGACGCGGACATCGATACACCCACGCCGAACATCAGACCGACACCGGTATCCATGGCCAGCAGCAGCTGACCCATGGACTCCAGTGATGCCAAGAGCTGATCAGCCATCAGCTTCAGGCCTGACGCAGATGGGGGCGATTGACGATCCAGATCACCATGATCGACAGCACAGCGCAGTAGAAGCACCAGACCGAGTTGAAGGTTGCGCTGTAGGTCAACCAGGTGAGGAAGATCGAAACGAAGATGAGCACGCCGAACAGTTTCACGGCCTTGTCGCTGAGTGCAACCAGCGGAAGCACGATGAAGCCCCAGTACACCAGTTCACCGACGGGCTCGGTGTTCACGAAGTTGTGCAGGATGCTGTGCAGATTGGAGATGTCGTAGAGCAGTCGTCCATTGCTTTGTACCGCTGGCTGAATCGCCGGCGGATTGAAGAGCATGGGTACGTAGAAGGCAACGCCAAGCACCGTGGCCACGATCGCAACCCATTTGAGCCGTCGTTGCAGGCCGGTGGACTCCGTGCTTCGACTGATCGACCAGGCACTCCATGGGATCCAGATCATCCAGAAGCAGTAGGCGAAGAACAGGAAACCGAGTCCGGCCAGGGTGGCAAGAGGTTCGATGTTGCCACCGTCAATGGCTGTCCACTCAAGTCCCTCGATGAACTGCTGCACCCCGAAGAAGAAGGGAACCAGAGCCAGAGGTTTGTAATCAGGACGCTCGTGACGGGTCGCCAGATGATGTGAATAAAGCCCGAGGGGGACCAGCACGGCCGACGCCGTGAAACTTGCAGAGGCCGAAAAGCACATGCGCGGCACCACTTGGAAGACATCCAAAGTGTGCCCATTAGTACAAAGGATGTCAGTGTTCGAGAACCGATCAGTCGGCCAGAAGCGCCGTCAGCAGAGCATCAAGAGCAAGGGGATGTGACATCAACTGCTGGTGGGTGAGCACGGGAAGACTGCTGACACGACCCACAGGCAGATGGGCCTGCCAGCCAGGAACAACCATCAGATCACATCGGCAGTAATAGCTGATGCAATCCAGTTCCCTGAGGACCTGAACATCATTATTCAGAGAGTGCAGCAGAGGGCTGCCTCGTTTCATGTCGGCGAGCCCTGCAAACAACCACGGCGGTATCCACTGAGCGGTGAACGTTCCCCGCTGCGGACTGCCCACACTCACGAAGCGGCGGGTGCGTCGTGCTCCACCCAGCTGCTGCAGCCAGACACGACCAATGATCCCCCCCATCGAAAACCCAAGCAGATCGACTTCGGTGGCATCGCCCCAGCCGTCGCGGATGTGAGCGTCGAGTTGTTGCGCAAGGGTGCTCAGAGGAACGGCTCCGAGACGGTGCGGCAGATGGGGAACGAGCAGCGGAACACCATGCTGCTCCAGACGGCGCACCAGTCGCCGAAAAAGATGAGGCGTATCCCAGAGACCGTGAACAAGCACCAGCGGTCTCTGGGATCGAGAAGGCCCCGTGGCGGTCATATCAGAACGGCTTGCGGCGCCAGCGCTCAAGGCTCACCGTACCTGCGAAACCTGGAATCGGAGCATGACATTTACTCAGCCGAAGCTGCATCGGCAAAGCCCCGTAGATCGCCTCCAGCTCCTCGAACATGCGTTCACTGAAATGTTCGAGCGTGTGGCAGCGGATCTCTGCAGCAAGACGCTGGAGAGCCCGTACCCCCAGGCTGTAGTCAGCGGTTGCCGCTAATGAGTCGGCAGAGGCCGATGCGCTCAGATCAAGATGCAGCTCAAGATCGACTCGGAACCACTGTCCGTGTTCACGCTCGTGATCGAGCACTCCCACGTGGGACCAGAGGCGAAGATTATCGACCCTGATGATGTCGAGTGGATGGGTGACATTGGTCATCGCAGCAGGTCCACATGGCTGAAGCGACGCGCACCGGAGGCATAGTCGGCAGCGGTGTGGCCATCACCACGCAACCGGTAGCGATAGGTCACCAGCCCCTCCAGACCAACGGGCCCGCGCGGGGGAAGGGTCTGGGTGCTGATGCCCACTTCCGCTCCGAACCCGTAGCGGAAACCATCAGCAAAGCGCGTGGAACAGTTGTGATAAACACCGGCACTGTCGACTGAACGCAGGAATCGCTCCGCGGTGCTGACATTGCGGGTTGCGATCGCCTCGGTGTGGCGTGAGCCGTGGCAGCGGATGTGTTCCAGAGCCGAATCGAGATCGTCCACAACACGAACGGACAGGGTCAGTGCCAGATATTCCGTGTCCCAGTCCTCCGCCGCCGCGGCCTCGCTGATCCCGAGAGCACAGGCGGACGGATCGCCGAGCAGCCGTACACCTTCGGCATGGAAGGCGGGGATCGCCTTCTCCAGGAAGATCCCGGCGATATCGGCATGAACCAGCAGGGTCTCCATTGCGTTGCATGCAGCCGGGTACTGCACCTTGCTGTCAAGGGCAATGGTCACAGCCTGATCCGGGTCCGCCTCGGCATCCACATACAGGTGACAGACACCGTCGGCATGGCCGAGCACCGGAATGCGGGTGTTGTCCTGAATGAAGCGCACCAGTTCGTTGCTGCCCCTGGGAATGATGAGATCCACCAGACCCTCGAGTTTCAGCAGTGCAAGGCTGTCCTCACGGGTGGTGAGCAGGGCGAGGGCCTTGTGAGAGACCGACGTGCCGACAAGCCCCTCCTGCAGAGCTGCCATGACCGCTTTGTTGGTGCACTCAGCTTCACGCCCTCCCTTGAGGATCGCCCCGTTGCCGGATCGGATCGCGAGCGAGGCGATCTGAATCACGGCATCCGGACGGGCCTCGAAGATCACACCCACGACCCCGAGCGGAACGCTGACGCGTTCGAGCACAAGGCCGTCATCGAGCTCGCGATGCAACTGACGCTGGCCGAGGGGATCCGGGAGCTCCGCCAGCTGAAGCAGACCGCTGACAGCTCCCTCAAGCTTTGTCACATCAAGCTTGAGACGGGCCATGAGGGCGGGAGCCAGGCCGCTCCGTTCGGCTTGCTCACAATCGGTCCGGTTTGCGGCGACGATTGCGCTGGAGTGAGCCCGCAGCGAATCAGCCATCGCCAGCAGAGCTTCACGGCGCTGACTGTCGCTGGTCAGGCCAAGGTCGGTGGCAGCCCGGCGCAGGCCCGCCGCCAAAGACAGAAGCTCCGGAGAGGGGTCGGGAACGACCTGCACGGGCAACACGACAAAACGGCCTCCATCATCCCGCCTGGAGCGACGGCCTGGAGCGCAGACGATCAATCGCCAGGCGAGCTGCACCCAGTCGACCTGCACCGTTGCCGAGAGCACAGGGCTTGATCTGGAGACCCTCCCGACTCACCGCCTGAACACGGGTGTTGACTTCACGACGCACGGCTGGAAGGAAATGCTCACTGGCACCGGCAAGCCCCCCGCCCAACAGCACCAGCTGAGGCGTGAACATGTAAACGAGCGAACTGATACCCGTCCCCAGAAGCTGGCCGTAGCGCTCCCACTGCGCCTTGGCCTGCTCATCTCCCCTGGATGCGGCCATCGCCAGCGAAGAGGGCTCAGCATCACTGAGCCGACCCAGGCCAGTGATGCTGGCGTATTGCTCGAGAGAGCCTCTGTTGCCGCTGTTGCAGTCGGGTCCTTCAGGGAACAACGTGATCAGCCCCGGTTCCGCGGCAGCACCGTTATGCCCTGTGAACAGTGTGCCTCCGAGCATCACCCCGCCTCCAACTCCGGTTCCCAGCGTGAGCAGCACCACATCGCTGCAGCCAACGGCCGCACCTTTCCAGGCTTCGCCGACCAGGGCACAGTTGCCGTCATTGGCGAGGGTGACCCTGCGCTTGAGACGTGGTTCCAACCATGCGGCCAGGGGAACCTCTTCCCAGCCGGGCAGGTTGATACAGACACGCGCGACACGCGCATCCGCATCCATGGGGCCTGGCAAACCAATCCCAACCATGGATGCCAGACCGTCAGGATCGAGACTCCCGATCGCCTCGACGATTTCAACGCAGACCGAACCCGGTGTGGCCGGTTGAGGCGTAGGGCGCTGATGGTCCGCCAGCAGTTCCCCGTCGCGGCTGAACAGACCGAGCTTGATGGCGGTTCCCCCGAGATCCACCCCCAGAACGCATGAATCAGGCATCAATCAGAAGCGCATGAACAGCTGCAGCTGGCTCTGCCAGGTGCCCTGCGTATCGACCGAACCGGACAGACTGAAATTCGGATTGATCTGATAGGTGAGGGTTCCCTGCGAAGGAATGTCGTTGCGATTCGGAGCCGCCAGAACGGAAAAATCGAAGCGATCAGTGATGGAAACGCCCATGTCGGTCACCAGAGCGAGCTGAGGCGGCACCTGGCCGGAAACACGCTCTTCATCATTCTGAACAACCGGTGTGACATAGGTGGGATAAAGAGCGAACTGCAGCCTCTGATTGAAGACATCGGTCAGCGTGCCCAGAACCGGCGACAGCAACGACTGCCCCAGAACAGCTGCCAGTGCAGCACCTGCTCCTGCTCCGGAAAGACCGGCCAGGGAGTTTCCACCAATCAGCGCAAGCAACTGTGGCTCGGGGAGGGCGGGAGTGCTGCGCAACTTGATGCTCTGGGCCAGGCGATCGGCAGGCCCAGTGGCGGAAAGCATCACTTTGATGAGCCGCAGCTGACCTCCTGCACCGAGATTGCCGAGACCATTGGAATCAAAAACAGAGCTTCTGAAAGTCTCGTTGTCACTATTGATAGTCACGTTGTCGGAGACCCTGGTGACCATGGCAACGTCCACGTAGGGAATCAGCCCAAGGGAAGGAGTGAAGACCGCCACATTCGCGGCGTTGCGATCCAGGTTGAAGGTTGTGGTGAAGAAGGGCATAGACACCCGACCTGACAGCAACTGCACAACTCCCCTCAGTTCGAGACTGGGATCAAGAGCTCCATTGACGGTGAGCAGGCCCGCCGTGGTGAAGTTGT
Organism: Synechococcus sp. MIT S9509; assembly: GCF_047303035.1. Lineage (NCBI taxonomy): Bacteria > Bacillati > Cyanobacteriota > Cyanophyceae > Synechococcales > Synechococcaceae > Synechococcus > Synechococcus sp. MIT S9509. The sequence continues at coordinate 1,269,276 of NZ_CP138940.1, forward strand.
AGAACGGCAGCCTCTCAACTTTCAGATTGGGGCCGAGTGTGAGACGCAGGTCGCGAAATCCGATGAACGGCAGCTTTGGCAGTGATGACTTGATCGAACGGCTGGTTGCCGCTTCCACCTCCGCACCCCGAAGAAGCAGTGGCTCCCTGAAATCCCACTGCTCTTCAAGCAATTCATCAACGGATACGTCCTTCTTGGAGACATCCTTATTTGATTTCCTGTTTCTCACCCGTGAGAGAAGGGAGCGGTTAGGCCGGATCGCGCCATTGCTGATCTGGAGAATCCCGCCGATGTCGGGTTTCACCAGCGCTCCTGTGAGCATCAGGTCAGCTCCGAGCTCAACGTCGGCATTGGGAAACTTGAGACGGGCCTTCTCAAGCTGGATGCGCAGGGGTTCGGGTTCGGGGTAGGGGCTGAAAAGCGCCAGAGCACCACTTCCCTTCAGCTCGCCACCTTTGCCGAAACGTCCCGTGAGCGACTGCACTTCCAGCCGGTCGAAGTCGAAGAGCATCGAGCCATTGACCTTGGCAAGGCTCTGCCCCCTTGTCTTGAAGGCAACATCCTTGATCACGATGTAGCCGTTGGCCTCAGGAGCCGTGAGCGTGCCGCCGAGCAACAGGCGCAGATCAACATCACCCTTGTCCCATGACACGTTGTCGTTGGCCAGGCCGGTCAGAAACTTGAGGCCATCTCCAAGACTCACGATGCGCACATCAAGGGGGCGATCAGCCGCGAAGGGAATCCGCCCCGTGACGGTCACGGGCTCAGTGGAATTTTCTGAAACGAGAGCCAGGTCAAGGGTGAGGGCCTGATCACTCAGCAGCACCTGCCCCCGTCTCAAGGCAATCGGATTGGGGCCGACCCGAGCGTCTTCCAGGACAAGCTCGCTGCTGACCGCCGCATTGACACCGTCAAGGCGGTAGGTGCCGCTCATGCCGAGGGCTCCCATCAGTGACCTCGGCACGGGAGCCACCAGTGCCAGGAGGCTGAAAGGCAGATGGGCAAGCGAGAACTGGCCCTCGCCTCCCTGGAGGGGACCGTTAATTCTCGCGGTGAAGGGTTTCACCTGCAGGGCGTAATCAGCGTCATCTCCCTCGATCCACAGATGTCCCCGGGCGTTGAGATCGAGATTGAGACGACTGATCCGGGGACCGGTCAGATCGATCACCGCATCCAGCTGACCGCGCAGATCTTCGAGGCGGAAGGGTTCACGGTCGCGGTTCTGCGAACGCGCATCCAGCAAGGCCTTCCGGGCCTTGCGCAAAGCCTGCAGTTGTCCATCCAGATTGCCGCCGAATGTGTTGACCAGCAGTGTGCCCAGATCGGTTGCAGAGCCCTGCTGCAGGGGGGCATCCTGATTGAGTTTTGTCAGGCTGAGGGCGCTGTTGCTGAGCCAGCGTGCGCTCAGCCCCCGCACCACGGCCTGACCCTTGAAAGGCCCATCAAGCCGTCCCTCGGCATCCAAGGTGATCTGACCGGTATCGGGCGGCAGCATTTCGCCCGTGACCGTGTAACGACGATCTGAGTAACGTCCGGAAAGCAGCATCTGCTGAAGCTGCAGTCCCATGACGCCAGGGCGGCTGATGCTCAGATCGCCGGTCATGGCAAGAGGTTGCAGCCCAAGAGTTCCGTCACCGCTCAGGCGGCCGTAAACCCCTTCCCAGCGTTTCCTGGGAGGAAGGACCAGTTCCAGTCCATCGACGCTGAAATCACGTGCGCTCCACTCGTAGGCAGCCGGTGTTCCCCTGAACTGAAGCTCTCCGTTGCGGCGGCGCAGCATCACATCGGTTGGAAGCCAGTTCGCACCGAGGCTGGCCTCCAGTGATCCGGCTATGACCGATCCAACCGAAGCCATCGACAGCACTCCTCCTCCGCCGGATGCGCCTCGGAAGGTTCCTGTCCAGTCCTCCACCAGTCTCACAGCGCCCGCCCGCGGATGATTCACCGCAAGCAGCAGATCAGGCCGCAGTGCATCGAGCGGGCCGCTCAGCTGGCCGGAGGCTGCAATCGTTCCATCCATCTCCGTGCCCAGTAGCGGCCCCAGGCGTTTGAGGGGATAGGAGTCGAGACGCAGATCGGCCTCCAGTGGACCTGGCTTCAACCCGCCTGCAACCAGGCTGAGCGGCAACCTGCCCCGTGCGGTGAGATCAGGGCTGAGGAACTGCTCGAGCCTGAGCAGCCCGGATTTCGCAGACCAGGCGGCCTGCAGCGACCATGACTGCAGCAAAGGATTGCTTGCCTGCGCCATGGCCAGGGCGATCCGGGGCCTGAGGGGTTCACCGCTCAACTGCAGCATTCCCTCCAGCGGCGCTGAGGTGCCGAGCAGAGTCGCGGCAAGCGGAAGGCGCTGCCAGGCGGGCTCAGACATCGCAAGACGCTGGGTCGCAACCTTCAGTTCAGGATGCAGACCTCCTCTGGCCTTCACATCCAGGCCAGAGCCCTTGAGCTCAAGCTCATCCAGACTTGCCGTCCAGTTCTGAAGGTCCCGCCAGTCAGCGCTCAGTTGCGCTCCCAAGCGGAGTGGTCCATCCAGAGGAATCGAGTCGGGCAGAGTCCAGAGGCCATCAAGACGCAGTTGCGGTTGCCGCCAGTCACCATCGAGCTGAAAAGCCAGATTGCGGTTCTGATTCAGTTCCTGCAGATCTCCCTTCAGATCGAAGGAACGGTTGAGACGTACGCTGCCTCCGAGGGAGGCTCTGTAGGGCCCGTAGTTCCAGCGACTGTTCATGACCCTGAGAACGTCCCCACGACAACTGATGCGCAGCTGAGGAGACTCGAGCCTGTGCTCCATTGATGGGCCGCTGAACCGGGCTCCCTGCAGAGACACTCCCCCGCCGCAGCTGGCTCGTCCCCGACTCCAGCCCAGACGCAGGTCGCCACCAAGCTGCCCCTTCATCTCAACAGGCAGCTTCGACGGCAGCAGGCCCTGATATCGGGCCAGCTGAAGCCGTTCCAGTCGGGTCGTGAGCTGAAACTCCGGGCGCACCCAGCGGCCACGTCCCTTGACGGTGATGCGTCCCTTGTCGGGAAGAACAATCTTGAGGAAGGCATCCGCCCTGTGCTCATCGAGGCGGATGCCGCTCCAGCCATCAGCAGTCAGGCTCAGTCCGGCCGGAGCGATGTTGATCCTGGCGGGATCGCTGAAACGCACCTGCAGATCCAGGCGGGGGGGATCTCCTTGCTTTGGAAGAGGGCCAGGAACCCAGTAGGCGCCATCGTCATTGCGGCGCAGATCGACATCGGCTCCTCTGACACGCACAGTGACAACTGGCCTGAGTCGCTGCAGGCTGGCCAGGGGATCAAGGCCGATCGTGATGCGGTTGATCTCGGCGGTCGACCGGTCCAGTGGGCCTTGGCGAACCTGTACGGGGCCCACACCCAGTCCGTGCAGACCGAGGCCGCGATAGCGGCCGATGCTGACGGGGTGGCCGAGGGGCTTTGAAATCTGCGCCTCGATACCTGGACGCACCCTCTGAAACAGCGCATCAGCCAGGCGATCGGCGACGATCCAGAGTGCAGCCCCTCCGAGCAGGGACCCGCCCAGAACAGTCAGAACGACCCTGTTGCGCCTCATGCTGGGTTGACCACCTCGCATCGATGCCCGTCAACACGCTGGAGGTCGACGCAATATAAGGACCACATTCCGAGCACACCAGCCCATGCCACTTGAGGAATTGCTCTCCACCTCCAGCATCTGGCTGGCCAGGGGCGGAATTGCGCTGTTCGGCCTGACCCTGATCGCCTTCATCGCCCGTTGGGGGATCCGTTTCCGCCTGGTGGGCGTGAGCAGTTTCACGCTGCTGTTGTCAGCCAGCTGCTGGGCTTTCGGCCTGAGCTACACACCCAGCGTCAGCGTGGAGGGAGCGCTGCGAGCACCGGTGGTGTTTGACAATGGTGATGATCTGATCGTGGCTCAGGCCCAGGACGATTTCCCGGACGAAGCGATCAGACCGACCCTTGAACAACTGGCGGGGAACGTGCGTCCCGGTGGCCGCAGCAGTCCAAAGGTGACGGTGCGTCTGCGTCAGCTGCAGCCTGCGGGTGACGGAGCTTCCAGATCGGTGGTTCTGGGCGAAACAGTGCGCGACCTTCGAGCCGGATGAGACCCGAGGATCCATTGCGGGAGCTCCCCATGGGCCTGCGCGATGAGCAGAAGCAACTTCTCGCATCAGGCATCACCACCTGGGGGGAAGTGCAGTCTCTCGATGACTTGCAGATCAGTCGACTGGCCTCCAGCGGCAGATCGTCGGCCCGGAACCTCAAACGACTCAGAGGCATGGCGGATCTCGCCTGCAGCCTTGACCTGGCTCCCCAGGATGCGGCTCTGCTGATGCATGCCGGACTGGCCACCGTGACAGCCATTGCCGGTTCATCCCCTCAGGAGCTGGTCACCCGAACCGGACGGCTTGAAAGGCAGCTGCGAAGCGGACGTGCCCCTGTTGTGGACCTGGCTCTGGCGCGGCGGTGGATCCTGCTTGCCAGGGAGAGGCAGAACACGAACTGACCGTCGAAACCAGCCATCTCCGTCTCACCCGTTTCAAATGAGGTGAAATTCGGACAGAGGTTCCGATGCGTTTCCTCAACAACCTCAAAATCGCCTCCGTTGCCGTTGTTTCAACGTTGATCGCGGTCAGTCCTGCCAGCGAGGCTCAGTCTTCACTTCTGGAGAGTGTCAAGCGCAATCCCGGTGAAGCCAAAGCGCTCTGTCAGGAGTTCAAGTCGATCAATGCACAGGGGGAGTCAGCGCTTTCGGGACAATCCATCGCGAAGATTGCAGGCACCCGCAATCTCAACAGAACGGAAGCCGAAATCGTGGCGACCTATGTGATCGGACTCAACTGCCCGGATGTTCGCTGATGCGTCACTGACCACCCGAGACGGCGTTGAACTCGTTTCAAGGGTGTGGCGTCCGCAGGGGAATGGTCCATGGCCTGCGCTGTTGATGAGACAGCCCTATGGCAGAGCCCTCGCTTCAACAGTCACGCTTCCTCACCCCGACTGGTGGAGCAACCACGGTTTTCTCGTGGTTGTTCAGGATGTTCGCGGTCAGGGGGACTCAGGCGGAAGCTTCCGCGGGTTCAGCGTGGAAGCCCAGGACACCGCTGACACATTGACGTGGCTGAGGGAGATGCCGGAGGTCAATGGTCGTATCGGGATGTACGGCTTTTCCTATCAGGGTCTGACCCAGCTGCTTGGCCCTCCGGACTGTCCCCCTCCCGACTGCCTGGCACCGGCGATGTGCGGCCTGCATGAACGGGAGCACTGGAGCTGCGAAGGCAACGCTCACTGGTGGCATCTGGGACTGGGCTGGGGATTGCAGCTTGCTTGTCTGCAGGCCAGACGAAGGGGCGATCACGCGGCCTGGGAGGAGATGCGACGCAGCCTTGAGGACGGCAGTTATCTGAGGGAGGGCATCCGACTGCTTGAGCGCCATGACCCTGAGGGGATGACCCTGCGCTGGCTCAAGCAGACGCCTGAGCATGACAGCGAATGGATCCAACATTCCATGCCGCACCGATGGCTGCAGCAACCGATGCTGTTGCTTGGTGGATGGTGGGATCCCCATCTCCGCGGTGTGATTGATCTTGCCGAGCAGGCCAGAGCGGCTGGAGGTCGACCCGAGCTCCATATCGGGCCGGCCACTCATCTGCAGTGGTGGGAAGAGAGCAGCGGGCTGCTGCTGCATTTCTTTCAGCGGCATCTGACCTCCCCTTCCAATGCAGCCACAGATGATCTGGTTGCCGGTGACATCAATGTCCGCCTGTGGGACCTGGTCAGCGAAAGCTGGTGCGGACCGAACGATCACCAACAGGATCCGAATCGGGCGGCAATCGCACCCTCAACCGGAGCCCTGGTCGATCAGCCCTGGCATCTCTGCAGTCAGGGACTTGCCTGTCTTGAGTCAGAGGAGGGACAGATTCTGTCTTCAGCACCTGACCATGCCGGCAGGGTGGTGATCGTGCATGACCCATGGCGACCTGTGCCCTCCATCGGGGGGCATCTCAGCCCGAGCGCCGGGCCCTGTGACAGAGCCTCCCTGGATCGACGCAGTGACGTGGCGGTGTTCACTGGTGAATCACTGAAGGAGGCAATCGCGCTGAGCGGTAAGCCGAAGCTGCGGATACTCGCCTGTGCCGACCAACCAGGCTTTGACCTTTGCGTGGCACTGTCGCGATTGCCCTTGGGAACGGAAGCCGTGCAGCAGCTGTCAACGGGACTGTTGCGGGTTCGCGGCCAGGAAGCCCTCAGACTCTGCGAAAGGGAGGTGGAACTTCAGTCTCTGCATGCCACCCTCAGGCCGGGTGACCGGCTGCGGCTGTCAATCGCAGGTGCCGCCTGGCCCGCCATCGGCATCAACCCCGGGGAACCTGCCGGTGCCTGCGCCGCTCCCAGCAGCGATTGCCACGTGATCAGCATCGCGTTGCACCTCGAGATGGCTCAGTTGTCGATGCTGCCTCTGCTGTCGCCCCAAGCCATGGGAACTCCGGCAGACTGACACAACCGTTCTGACGATTGCCGTGAAGTTCACCTCCTGTCTTCTGGCCGCTGCCTTGGCCACCTGCACTGTGGAGCTGATCCCGGCGGCGAGCGTCCGAGCAGACGTACGGCTTGCACAGGCCCTCGATACTCCACGAACCAATCTCACTCCAGACGAAGCCAGGGCAACAGCCAGCGAACTTCTCAAATCAATTCAGACCAGGAACGCTCAGGGGGTCTACCGGCTGCTGGCTTCCCCCCTGCAATCTGCCACCAGCACTGAAGCCATCAGCCAACGCCTGCAGAGCGCACCTTTGATCGAGTCCTTCCGGGTGGTTGCCGTCAATCCAGGGCTTGACGACACGACCGTCGAAACAATGGCCGTGACCAACAGCGGCACGCGTGAGCTGCCCCTGTTGCTGGTGCTTGATGACGACGGAAAACTGCTGGCCTGGAAATGGGTCGACACGATGCTCCCCATCGAACAGACCGCACTCAGCTTCGTGAAGGACCTGGATGCCGGTCGCTGGGTGGCTGCCCGTTACTACCTGGACCTCGACTTTCAGAAGGAGATCTCTCCGGCCGACCTCAAGCGCAAGTGGTCGAAGCTCGAGCGGGTACTCGGAGGCGTCAAGCGCATCAAGAGCGCGGTTGCAGCCTCCAGCAGCGATGAACAGCAGCTGGTGCTGATCACAATCGAATTCGGCAATATGACTGACAACCTCTTCGTCATCTTCAACCGCCAGGGTCGGATCATCAACGTCGACTTCTCCGCGGATCTGGTCTGAAATCCCTGGCAGGAAGAGAGTTTGAGCGGACTTTCCGCTTAAGCTCCCGGCCTACGAAAGCTCCGTCGTCATGACCATCGCTGTGCAGGACTGGATGGTTGAGGACGCCCAGCGACTGGCGGAGTGTCGTCACGACCATCCCTTCTCGATCCTCGGTCCACAACCGCAGGAGAACGGTGCATGGGTGATCCGTGTCTGGATGCCGGAAGCCAGAACCGTGACTCTTCTGATCGGTTCAGAGGAGATCGCCATGACATCTCCCCACCATCCCTGGATCTTCGAAGCCGGGGTCAATCACAACCCAGGCAGTGACTACCGGGTTCGCGTGAGTCGCGGAGAGATCACGCACGAACAGCATGATCCCTGGGCTTTCCGTCAGGAATGGATGGGTGAAATGGATCGCCATCTGTTCGCGGAGGGCAATCACCACCACATCTGGCGAAGGATGGGTGCCCATCGCTGCGATCAGGATGGAGTCCAGGGGGTGATGTTCTGCCTGTGGGCGCCCAACGCCCGCAGCGTCAGCGTGATCGGCGACCTCAACTCATGGGATGGGCGCCAGCACCCCATGCAACAGCGCCTTGGCGGGATCTGGGAGCTGTTCGTCCCTGAGCTGGCTGAAGGAGAGCTCTACAAATACGAAATCCGTACCCAGGACGGTCACTGCTATAAGAAGGCCGATCCCTACGGCTTCCAGCACGAGGTGCGTCCAGCCACAAGCTCCCTGGTGAGCCATCTCGATGGTTTCAACTGGAGTGACAGCAGCTGGATGCAGACACGGGACAGCAGCAATGTGCTGGACCAGCCGATCTCTGTTTATGAAATGCACCTTGGGAGCTGGATTCATGCTTCCGCGGAAGAGCCTTTCATCGAGGCCGATGGCAGCGCCCGACCTCCCGTTCCCGCAGCAGATCTGAAACCAGGCGCTCGCCTGCTCACCTACCCCGAACTGGCTGATCGGCTGATTCCCTACGTCAAGGAAAGGGGCTTCACCCACATCGAACTGATGCCGATCACCGAGCATCCTTTCGATGGCTCCTGGGGCTACCAGGTCACTGGCTGGTATGCCCCAACCAGCCGTTACGGAACCCCTGATGAATTCCGGGCTTTCGTGGATCGCTGCCACACCGAGGGCATCGGCGTGATCATCGACTGGGTGCCCGGTCACTTCCCCCGCGACAGTCACGGTCTTGCCTTTTTTGATGGCTGTCACCTGTATGAGCACGCCGATCCACGCATCGGCGAACACAAGGAATGGGGCACGCTGATCTTCAACTACAGCCGCAATGAAGTGCGCAACTTCCTTGTGGCCAATCTGGTGTTCTGGTTCGACCAGTTCCACATCGATGGCATTCGTGTTGATGCGGTGGCCTCCATGCTCTACCGCGACTACCTGCGACCGGACGGTGAGTGGCTACCGAACGAGCACGGCGGCCGAGAGAACACCGAAGCGGTGCGTTTTCTTCAGCAGGCCAACCATGTGCTCTTCCAGCATTTCCCTGGAGCACTGTCGATTGCGGAGGAATCCACCACCTGGCCGATGGTGACCCAGCCCACCGACAGTGGCGGACTCGGTTTCAACCTGAAATGGAACATGGGCTGGATGCACGACATGCTCGATTACTTCGAGCTTGATCCCTGGTTCCGGCAGTTTCATCAGAACAACATCACCTTCTCGATCTGGTACACCTACACCGAGAATTTCATGCTTGCTCTGAGCCACGATGAGGTGGTGCACGGCAAGAGCCATCTTCTGCACAAGATGCCGGGAGACGACTGGCAGAAATACGCGAACACGCGCGCGCTTCTGGCCTACATGTGGACTCACCCAGGAAAGAAGACGATCTTCATGGGCATGGAATTCGGTCAGCGTGCCGAATGGAATGTCTGGGGCGATCTGCAATGGGATCTGCTGAACCATGAACCGCATCAGGGGCTGCAGCTCCTGGTGGGCGATCTCAATGCTCTCTACAAAGCGGAACCTTCTTTATGGAGAGATGACTTTGATCAGTTCGGTTTCCAGTGGATCGACTGCAATGACAATCGCCATTCCGTGATCAGCTTCATGCGCAGGGAAAGCAGCAGTGGAACCTGGCTCGTGGTGGTTGCCAATTTCACTCCCCAGAGCCATTCCCACTACAGAGTGGGCGTTCCGCTGGCGGGCTTCTACGAGGAGATCCTCAACACCGATGCAGCCAAATACGGCGGCAGCAATCTGGGCAACATGGGCGGGAAACGCACCGATGAATGGGGCATTCACGGCTACGAGAACTCACTCGATCTGTGTCTTCCGCCGCTGAGTCTGATGGTGTTCAGACACGATCCGAAACGCAGCTTGAGCGCTCTTGAACAACCGGGGAGCGACTGAATCGCGGGCAGCGATGTGACGAACCAATCAGCATGCCTGAAATCCAGAGCTTCTGCACAGTTTCTTCAGGTAGGTTTCCGACTGATCTGATTTCGGCTTGATGAGCGACTCTCTGCCTCTGTTGCTGCGTGCAGCCCGCGGTGAAGCGGTGGAGCGTCCTCCGGTCTGGATGATGCGCCAGGCCGGCCGCTACATGAAGATCTATCGCGACCTCAGAGACCGCTACCCCAGTTTTCGTGAGCGCTCGGAAAATCCCGATCTCTCCTACGAGATTTCGATGCAACCCTTCAGGGCCTTCAAGCCAGACGGGGTGATTCTGTTCTCCGACATCCTCACGCCACTTCCAGGCATGGGCATCGACTTCGACATCATCGAGAGCAAAGGGCCGCAGATCGGTGAGTCAATCCGCACGATCGACCAGGTCAATGCTCTGCGTCCCCTGATTCCAGGCGAATCAATGCCTTTCGTTGGCGAAGTGCTCGGTCGTCTGCGTGAAAGCGTCGGCAACGAGGCGGCAGTGCTCGGATTCGTCGGTGCTCCCTGGACGCTGGCTGCCTACGTCGTGGAAGGCAAGAGCAGCAAGAACTATGCGGTGATCAAGGCCATGGCCTTCCGCGAACCTGAACTGCTGCACAAGCTGCTTGATCATTTCGCCGAGTCCATCGCCAACTATCTGCGCTATCAGATCGATTCCGGGGCACAGGTGGTGCAGATGTTCGACTCCTGGGCAGGGCAGCTCAGCCCAGCCGACTACGACGTTTTCGCGGCTCCTTATCAGAAAAAGGTGGTCGACCTGGTCAAGCAGACCCACCCAGACACCCCGTTCATCCTCTACATCTCCGGCAGCGCAGGCGTGATCGAGCGGATGGCCCAGACCGGAGTGGACATCATCTCCCTCGACTGGACCGTGGACATGGCGGAGGCCTGTGCACGACTGCCTGAACACATCGGTGTTCAGGGCAATGTTGATCCAGGCCTGCTGTTCGGAACCCCGCAGGCCATCGAGGCCCGCATCGATGACTGCGTGCGCAAGGCCAGAGGCCGCCGCCACATCCTCAACCTCGGCCATGGAATCCTTCCCGGCACCCCCGAGGAGAACGGCGCGGCCTTCTTCACCGCAGGCAAGAGTGTGATGGACCGGGTCGGGGCTCTCGCTTGAGTCAGACCACCACTCCGTCGCGCATCCTGATCACGGGTGCCAGCGGCTGCGTCGGGCAGTACACCACCGCATGGCTGCTGGACAACAGCGAGGCGGAGCTCCTGCTCTGGCTGCGTGATCCCAGCAAACTCACTGCGGTTGCCGCGAATCATCCGCGGATCCAGCTGCTGGTGGGCGACCTTCGCGAAGCTGATCGATTCGCGTCCGAACTGGCCAGCGTGCACCGTGTGATTCACACAGCCACTGCCTGGGGAGATCCCGAGCGGGCTCAGCAGGTGAATGTGGTGGCCGTGAAGCGAATGCTCTCACTGCTCAACCCATCCCTGATCGAGCAGATCACCTATTTCTCAACAGCCAGCATTCTCGACAGGCATCTGCAGCCACTGACCGAGGCACTGGCCTACGGCACTGAATACATCCAGACCAAGGCCCAGTGCCTGAAGGATCTCGAAGAGCATCCTCTCGCCGGGAAAATCGTTGCCGTCTTTCCCACCCTTGTGTTCGGAGGCCGGGTTGATGGCAGCAGCCCTTTCCCCACCAGCTACCTCACCGAAGGCCTCACGGAGGCCAGCAAATGGCTCTGGCTTGCGCGATTTCTCCGGGCCGATGCCAGTTTCCACTTCATTCATGCAGCAGACATCGCTGCGATCTGCGGCCATCTCGCCACCCATCCCCATCAACCCAACCCTGAGCCAGGCCAGGGTGCTGTGCGCAGGATCGTGATGGGGCAGAAAGCCATCAGCGTGGACGAGGCTGTAGCCAGCCTCTGCCGCTGGCGGGGAGTGCGTCGAACCCCCGGGATCCCGCTTTGGCCCTGGTTAATCGAAACACTGATCCGGGTGCTGCCGATCGAGGTCAATGCCTGGGATCGTTTCTCCATTCGTCAGCGCCATTTCATTCACCAACCCGTGACCCAGCCGGAGCGCTTCGGTGACCGAAGTCATGCGGCAGACCTTGAAGCGGTGTTGCTGGATTCGGGTTTACCAAGGCGAGGAACCGCCTGAGATACGCCTATAATTAATCAACTTCAACAGTCGTCATGCTGAAGAGCCTTAAATCAATTTTCTACTCCGCCCTTGCCCTTGTGCTGGCGTGCACACTGGGCGTTGCTTCCGCCAGTGCAGCCACCGTTGAGGTGAAGCTCGGCGCTGATTCAGGAATGCTTGCTTTCGAGCCCAGCTCCGTCACGATCAAAGCCGGTGACACGGTCAAGTTCGTCAACAACAAGATGGCCCCTCACAACGCCGTCTTCGACGGTCATGACGAGTACAGCCACCCCGACCTGGCCTTCTCTCCAGGCGAATCCTGGGAGGAAACCTTCAGTGAAGCGGGCACCTACGACTTCTACTGCGAGCCCCACCGCGGCGCAGGCATGGTCGGACAGGTGATCGTCGAGTGATTGACATGCTGATCTCCTGAATTTTCAGGTTTCAACACATCCAGGCCCCGGAATGTCAATGTTCATTCTGGGGTCTTTTCATGTTCTTGAAGATGGATAGGTTTGGCTCAGAAATGAAAGCCAAGGGATGCCGAACCCTGCTTCAGCACTGGCGCTGATCATCAGCCTTTTCCTGAGCCTTGTGGTTGCTTTGCCCGTTGAAGCCATCAGTGACCCGGACCTGTCCCATGGCGCCCAGCTGTTTTCCAGCAACTGCGCTGCATGCCACATGGGTGGTGGCAATGTGATCAGAGCCAGCCGCACACTCAGCCAGGCCGATCTGCAGGCCTACCTCGACTCCTACAGCCAGCATCCGATTGAAGCCATCGAGCACCAGATCGAGAACGGTAAGAATGCGATGCCGTCCTACGAAGGCAAGCTGAGTCTCACTGAAATCGACGATGTGGCCGCTTTTGTTGAGAAGCAGGCTGAAAAAGGCTGGTCACGATGAGCAGGGAAGCATTGAGTGCCTTTGTGCATGCCCTTGAGCACAGCGCATCGCTCAGAAGAGAACTGAAGGGCTGCTCTGATGATGATGAAATTGTTTCACTGGCACGACGTTGCGACTTCGCCTTGAATCGTGCCGATCTGTACGAAGACGGTCGGATATCAAACATGGAGAGCTGGTTCAGCCGCAGTGCTCTTGGGATCAGAAAGCAGGGCGGCACAGACTGAACCTTTGCCGCCCACACCATGCCGGTCGTGACACTGCTGAGCGACTTCGTTGACGGGACCTCCATGGCCCTCAGCGAAGACACCGATGCGCACAGCCTCAACAGCTACATGCTGCGAAACCAAGGTCAGCTCTGGGCAGGCATGCAACAACGACGCCTGGCAAGACAGCTCACGCGCCGCCGAAGAGGGCCTGGAACGCTGTATTACGCACCCACGGAGAAAGCTCAGGCTTGCGTGAATGCCTACCTGCAGGCTGTTACAGGTTCGCGCGAAGAAGAGCAGCAGCAGCACGCCATGCAGTCCAGTGGCGTTGAAATAGCCCCCCATGTGGGAGAAGCGATTGAACGCGAGGTCCTGTTCAGCCGCAAGCAACTCAGGCTCACACCTCAGGCCCGGGCCAAGGGCTTCGGATGAACAACCCGCGACACTGAAACAGTAGCAATCGACACATTTTTAACTTCCTTTAAGGATTTTGAGGGCGGCCTGTTCCGGATCCTGCTGATCAACGAAAGTGCACTGGCTCGAGAATGCCCATGAACGACACCGTTCACAACCGTCGCGGGACCAGCCTGAAATGGGAAACCAACGGAGAACTGGCTGGAGCTGATCTGCGCAACATCCTGCTTCGACTCCAGGAAGTCGACCCCAATGCTCAGGGGCTGAATCAATGCGACCTGGTGGATCGACCGCTCCAGAAATGACTGAACCGGCAGGAGCGCAGGAGGCCAGCGACAGGATCAGAGCAGAGCGGCCATGCGATCAACACTGGATCCGATGCACTCGACCACAAAACCCTCCATTCCCTGTTCATCACTGCCTGGACTGAGCCTGAAGAGATAGGCGTTCACCCAGGCCGTTTGCGCGTTGTTGACATCATGTCCGCGGTCTACGAAACCTGGCTTCTGTTGAAACAGGTGCAGAAGGATCTCCAGCACATCCTGCCTGGAAAGACTTTCAGGATCGATCAAGGGCAGCTGGTCCCTGATCTCGAGAAACGAGATCGAGGCTGAATAATCGAAATCCTCAGGCACCACAACCGACATCGGCTCACCCTCGATGCTGAGATGCTAGTTGCGACACTTACAGGGACTGTCAGTCAGTCATGGGTGATGAACCGAACGACCGCCAACACTGGATCGAAGAGATCGCGTTTCTTGAATCCCGCCTCAACGGTCATCAGGGAGACATCGACAGGGAGGATCGTTCAGCCTGTGAAGAGGCCCTGAAAGCTGCAAAAAGCAAGCTTGAATCCTGGCGCTGAACGGTCACATCCTCAGGGTGTGTCCAGGAGAAACGAAACTCTGCCGCTTGGCGAAAAGCTGCTTGCGAGGCCTGGAAGCACCCTGAAGGCGAATCGTCTCCGACAGGAGCTTGGCCTGCAGCGAAATCTGACGGTTCTCCTGATCGCGCCAGTACTCCTGGATCGTGCGCGGCCAGTGCTCTGACACCCGATCAAGCTTTGAGGACTTGTCGCCGGAGATATTGATCACGGACATGCAACTCACCATCAGTGGGATCCTCACCAATCCCTAGCCAGAGCTCAACGGTGTGACAGCAACCATGTCACTGCTGACATGGATCCATACCATGACGTTGACAACAGCCCACGGACGACGGCAACAGCCCACGGTTGCGACCGCTTCAAGGCTTCGTCTTCGGCCCGGGGACATCCACCTCACTTTTCAGATTGCAGCAGGGAAGCTGCTGGTGGTACTGAGCAGGTTCTCTCATCGCCCAGTATTCATCCACCACCCCGAGAAGGTGAGCACTGATCCGAGTCAGCCATGAGCGTATTTTCATCTCTTCATGGTGCCGAACTGAGGACGATTCAGCCACGCGAAGCACCCTGACAATCCTCGCCGCTGAATTGGCGCGCAGAGTCTGATTCCAGTTCCAACGCCCACTGCCTCCACTCGGAAGCGGACGTTGGCGATACAGCCTCAACCAGAGCGTTGTCAGTCCAGTAATCGGGTGAATCGAGAATCCCCAGATGCAGGGGACAGGACGGGGCAGCCTTCACAACCCACTCCTTCAGATTTGCTTAACCATGGCCCAGGCGTCGGTTGCGATGCAACTGGGCGAACACGGAGATGTCTGACGACCGACGTGGTGCGAAGACCAAAGAAAACCTGGAATAGGAGCACCTGGATAGGCCCCATTCACACCCTTTCAGGAGGTGCTGCAGAACGTGATGGCCTCAACGATGCAACGTGCCTTGGCCATGGGGCTTGGTGTCGGGATCGGAATCGCCAGTGCCGGCATCGGCGCGGCCTCGGCCTGCACCAGTTTCACCTTGAGGGGCAATGACGGTGGAAGGGTCTATGGACGAACCATGGAATTCGCTAAACCACTGAACAGCGAGGCAGTGCTGATCCAACGCGGCACCCTGATCAGAGGAGCCGGGCCTTCAGGCCAGGAGGGAAGCGGTCTGAGCTGGACAAGCCGGTACGCGTTGATAGGCCTGAACGCCGTAGGAGTCAACGACGCGCTCGTCGATGGCATGAATGAGAAGGGAATGGCAGGAGGATTGCTGTATTTCGAGGGCTACGCACAGTTTCAGAATGTTCCGGCCAATCAGAGTGATCGGTCGATCGCCAGCTGGCAATTGCTCGCTTATGTGCTGAGCAATTTTGCGTCCCTTGCCGAAGTCAAACAGTCACTCCCGGGCGTTCTGGTGAATGGATCCGTACTGAAGGCCTTTGGAGGAACCGTTCCAATTCACATGATCCTGCACGATCGCGAAGGCAACAGCCTCTCTGTGGAATACATCAAAGGGGAGCTGAACATGCTCGATAACCCGACCAATGTTTACACCAACTCCCCGCCACTTCCCTATCAACTGATTGCAGCGGGTAACTACGGCAACCTCAACGCCATGCCTCCGGCAGAGATCACCATGAATGGACTGGCATTGCCTCCTGTCAGCGCTGGTGCGGGATTTGTGGGAATGCCAGGCGATTTCCTCTCCACATCACGGTTCATCAGGGCGTTGATCTTCAGCAGAAATGCACCCACCAATCTGAGTTCAGCCGAGCAGGTGGGTACAGCTTTCCATCTGCTCGACCAATTCGATCTGCCTCCTGGAAGCCAGGGCATTCCAGCTGGAGGCGGATTTGGAGGTGGTGGCTCGAAAGACACCTATGAAATCACGGAGTGGTCAGTCGTATCCGACCAGAAAAATGGCACCTATTCCATCAAAACTTTTGAGAATCCCGATATCAGGCAGATGCGTTTTGCAGATATGCCTCTATCAGGTGGATCAATCAAAGTGATGCCGCTTGATCAACAACAAAAGATCACTACTCTGAAACCTTGAGATTGTATCGGTAGTTCTTTTCAATTCAACGATTCCGCAAAAATCAATTCAAACCCAATAAAAAATATTCAGATGTAATGCATACTCAATCGCTGAGCAATATGAACTCGATCGGTCGATCTCTCATACGGCTCATTCCTGTTGCCGAGCTGCCATCAGCACAGCCAGATAGAGATCCTCATCAATTTCGCGGATGTCGTACTCGGAGGGCATGGCTCCATGGTGATGCTCGTGGACGACCGTCCAGCACATCCTCTCCAGATCTGAGGGTTCAGGCCCGTAAAGCTCCCGGACTCTGGCCACCAGTGTGTTGACCAGAGCGGGATTCACAACGTTTTCGCCCATCACTCGCAGACATCATTCGGTGGACCCTACCGATCCGGATCGGTTGACCGCATGCTGGCGTGCAGACCGAACCGCCTGGATCGGTTCCCCGTGGCCTTGATCAGAATGACCCTCATACGGTTGTTCCAGTACGAACGGAATCATGCAACCCACGGCCGAACAATTCACAGAAAAGGCCTGGGCCGCGATCCTCTCGGCCCAGAACCTGGCCCAGAAGCGACGCCATCAGCAACTGGAAACCGAGCATCTGATGCTGGCTCTCCTGGAGCAGGACGGACTGGCCAGCCGCATGCTCGAAAAAGCCGGTGTCACTCCATCGACTCTTCAGAGCAACCTGGAAGCCCATCTCCGTCAGCAACCTGCTCTGCAGTCTCCACCGGAATCCGTTTACCTGGGCACAGGGCTCAATACCCTGCTGGATCGTTCCGAATCTCTCAAGCAGGAATACGGAGACAGCTACATCTCGATCGAACACCTGCTGCTGGCTCTGGCAGAGGATTCACGCTGCGGCCAACGTCTGCTCAGTCAGGTGGGCGCCGACGCCAAAACACTGAAAACCGCCATTGATGCCGTGCGCGGCAGTCAGACCGTGACCGACCAGAACCCGGAAGCAACCTACGAATCACTCGAGAAATACGGACGTGATCTCACGGCAGCTGCCAGGGACGGCAAGCTTGATCCTGTGATCGGTCGCGACGAGGAGATCCGCCGCACGATTCAGATCCTCAGCCGCAGAACCAAAAACAACCCTGTGCTGATCGGCGAACCGGGCGTCGGCAAGACCGCCATTGTGGAAGGACTTGCCCAGCGGATCGTGAACGGCGACGTTCCTCAGGCATTGCAGAATCGACAGCTCATCGCCCTCGATATGGGGGCTCTGATTGCCGGTGCCAAATATCGTGGTGAATTCGAGGAACGACTCAAAGCGGTCCTGAAGGAAGTCACCGACTCCGAAGGACAGATCGTTCTGTTCATCGACGAGATCCACACGGTTGTGGGAGCCGGCGCCACCGGCGGCGCGATGGACGCCAGCAACCTGCTCAAACCGATGCTGGCCCGGGGGGAACTGCGCTGCATCGGCGCCACAACACTCGACGAACATCGCCAGCACATCGAAAAAGATCCGGCGCTGGAGCGTCGCTTCCAGCAGGTGCTCGTGGACCAGCCCACAGTGGAGGACACCATCTCCATCCTGCGCGGACTCAAAGAGCGCTATGAGGTGCATCACGGCGTTCGCATCGCTGACAGCGCTCTGGTGGCTGCCGCTGTGCTCAGCAGTCGCTATATCGCCGACCGCTTTCTGCCTGACAAGGCCATCGATCTTGTCGATGAATCCGCAGCTCGGCTGAAGATGGAGATCACCTCCAAACCGGAGGAGATCGACGAGATTGATCGCAAGATCCTGCAGCTCGAGATGGAGAAACTCTCCCTCGGTCGCGAATCGGATGCCGCCAGCCAGGAGCGACTGGAGAGACTCGAGCGGGAACTTGCGGAGCTGTCTGAACAGCAAAGCACCCTCAACGCTCAGTGGCAGCAGGAGAAGGGAGCGATTGATGAGCTCTCCAACCTCAAGGAGGAGATCGAGCGAGTGCAGCTGCAGGTTGAGCAGGCCAAACGAAGTTATGACCTGAACAAGGCGGCGGAACTGGAGTATGGAACCCTCGCCACACTCCAGAAGCAGCTGGCCGAAAAAGAGAGCGCACTGGCTGAGCACGACGACAATGGCCAGGAGAAATCCCTGCTGCGTGAGGAGGTCACCGAAGACGACATCGCCGAAGTGATTGCCAAGTGGACCGGCATTCCCGTCGCCAAGCTCGTGCAGTCGGAAATGGCCAAGCTTCTGGGACTCGAGAACCAGCTGCACCAGAGAGTTGTGGGCCAGCAGCAGGCTGTCGCTGCCGTTGCTGATGCGATTCAGCGTTCACGCGCCGGGCTGAGTGATCCCCACAGACCGATCGCCAGCTTTCTGTTTCTCGGCCCCACCGGTGTCGGTAAAACCGAGCTCTCCAAAGCCCTGGCAGCTCAGCTTTTCGACAGCGAAGACGCGATGGTGCGCATCGACATGAGTGAATACATGGAGAAGCACACGGTCAGTCGACTGATCGGAGCTCCTCCTGGCTATGTCGGCTACGAGGCGGGCGGTCAGCTCACTGAAGCCGTGCGCCGGCGCCCCTATGCCGTGATCCTGTTCGACGAGGTGGAGAAAGCCCACCCCGACGTGTTCAATGTGATGCTGCAGATCCTGGATGACGGACGGGTCACCGACGGTCAGGGCAGGACCGTTGACTTCACCAATGCCGTGCTGATTCTCACCAGCAACATCGGCAGCCAGTCGATCCTCGATCTCGGTGGCGATGACGGGCAGCACGTTGAGATGGAACGGCGGGTGAATGAAGCCCTGCGCGGCCACTTCAGACCCGAATTCCTCAATCGACTTGATGATCAGATCATCTTCCACAGTCTGCGCAGAGACGAACTGCGCCAGATCGTGAACCTGCAGGTGGAACGTTTGCGTCAACGTCTCATGGAGCGCAAGCTCGGTCTGACCATCAGCGACAACGCCACCGGCTGGCTTGCCGATGCCGGCTATGACCCGGTCTACGGCGCCCGTCCGCTCAAGCGAGCCATCCAGCGCGAACTGGAAACACCAATCGCCAAGGCCATCCTGGCCGGACGTTACGGCGACGGCGATGACGTCACTGTGGATGTGCAGGCGGCCAGCAGCAACGACGAGCAGCTGAAACTGGTGCTGCGCTGATCACTGGTCTGGTGGTCGGTTCGCGGGATCGAACCACTCAGGCAGGGCCTCATAGCAGGCCGCGTTGGCCCGGTTCTCCCGGGCCTCGACTTTCCAGCAGCAGCTGCGACCGCCGTCACGCGCCTGCAACAGGGTGTTGGCCCAGCCCCAGACCAGCTCAGCGGTGGACTCCATTCCGACGTTGTCCATCACGCGCAGATCAAGAGCACCCTGTTCGTGCAACGCCTGCCACTGCGCCATCAACGGATCATCGGCATTGATGAGAAAGGTGTGATCGAACTGACGACTGAGCTGCGCCTCCAGAGGCCTCAGACTCGAGAAATCCACCACAAACCCACATTGATCGAGGTGGGTCGCGGCGAACCAAACGGTGAAACTGCGGCTGTAACCGTGAACGAACCGACAATGGCCTGGATGCTGCCACTGCCGGTGGCAACAGGGATAACCCTCGAAATGCTTGCTGCAGGTGTGACCGGCGGGGGGCAGAGGCATCGTGCGGATGAAAGGGACGTCACTGCGGGAGGATTCCTCCTGTCTACATCTGCAACACGCGCAGACCGATGCAGCCGCTCACCTCAGCCTTCATTGATCAGCTTCGTTTCAATGAGGCGGGCCTGATCCCCGCGATCGCGCAGGACTGGCTCGACGGTGCGGTGCTGATGGTGGCCTGGATGAACAGGAACTCCATCGAACTGACGCTCACCAGCGGGGAGGTTCATTACTGGAGCCGCTCCCGCAAGGAGCTCTGGCACAAGGGAGCCACCAGCGGGCATACCCAGAAAGTGAAGAGCATCCGCTACGACTGCGATGCGGATGTGATCCTCATCACCATTGAACAGACCGGTGATGTTGCCTGTCACACCGGAGCACGCAGCTGCTTCTACGAAGACAGTGATCACAGAGCCGCAGGAGGCCCGGAATCACTGCAGCCCCCGGCTGACGCCTGCACCGAACTGATGCGTGTGATCGAGCAGCGACGTGATCATCCCGAGGAAGGCAGCTACACCAACAAACTGCTCAAGGGCGGCGACAACAGCATCCTCAAGAAGATCGGAGAGGAGAGCACGGAATTCGTGATGGCCTGCAAAGACGGCAAGGCGGATGACATCGCCTGCGAGGCTGCCGACATCCTGTTTCATCTGCAGGTCGCCCTGGCCCATCACGAAGTGAGCTGGCGTCAGGTGCAGGAAGTTCTTGCGGCGCGTCGCGGAGCACCGCGCAGACATTGATCAGGGGGTGCAGGGAGACTCGGAACTGATCACCACTTCATCCCCGAGCTGCACGACTTCCAGAAGATCAGTCATCACCTTGCGACCCACATTGATGCAGCCACCGGTCACCGACTGGCCCACTCTGCCGGGATCGTTGGTGCCGTGGATGGCAAAGCTGTACCAGCGGAAGGTGCCGTCGTAGGTGTTGAAGCGAAAGGGCTGCGGCGTTGCAGGTACAGGGGCCAGGCTGATGTAACCGAGCCCGTACTCACCCGTTTCCCCATCACCCTTGAAGTCGATGGAGCTCATGTTGCGGAACAGATTCTTGCGGAGATAGGCCTCACTTTTCCCCGACTCATTCACCAGAGAAGGGTCCATGGCGAAGCGATCCTCGCTGAGAATTGCGTTCACTCGGAAGGTGCCCAGCGGAGTCCAGCCCTCCTCGAACGTTGAACCGGCGCAGGAGATCCCATTGCGCCCATATCCCACCTTGAATCGCAGGGTGTCGCCCTTCAGATTCAGCTGCCCCCTGCTTGCGGAAGGCTGGGCTCCATCAAGCTCGATCAGGATTCTGCCCTTGTCGGCGCCGCCTCGTCCGGAGAGAGAATCCGACGAACCACAGCCGGACACTGAAACGAGCATCAACCCCAGGAGCAGTGAACGCATCAGCCTCCCCGAGAGCAGCAAGGTCGCAATCCTCAAGGCAAGGAGTTTCACTGCCGGCAGCATGCCGGGTTTTCAGCGGCCTGTCAGAAGCTTGAAACGTGCGTCAGAAACAACATCACCGGTCTGTGGCATCGGCAGGCCTGAAGGGAACACCGAACCGAGTGGGCTGATCACGCAACCAGTTCAGGGTGCGTCGGTCACTGACTGATGGAACAAGAACCGGTGAGGCTCCCTGCACAGGTGCAAGGGCATCATTGGAATCATCGCTGTGCCCCCAGAGGCCAAAGGCGTGGCCCAGCTCATGCAAGGCCGTCGCCTGAATGGCCTGTGCTCGCAGTTCAGGCGACACCATTACGGTCACACCAGGCTCCATTCGCCAGATGTCTTCACGACGAACTTCGAGCAGTTGCAGCACGGCGCGACCATTGCTGGCCCGCCAGCCTCCCGCCAGCTGACGCCTCGGCGGCCGGCGACGTTCCACCCGGATGTGAGCCCGTTTCGGATCATCGACAAGTGTGATGGGCAACAGGGGGATCCACTGGTTCAGAGCGGCGTCGACGGCATTCAGCCAGCGGCGCTCCCAGCGATCCGACTCCTCACCGGCGGCGGGTTCGATCCACACACACCAGCGAGAGAGGGACGGAACCCCGAAAGCCGTGGTCGCAAGGCGCGCCCCGTATCCAGGAGCTTGTTGAGCAGCCGCGGCCGTGAGGGGCTGGCCCTCCAGTTTGCGAACCTGCTGAACCGGTGGACAGGGGTCATCAAGCATCGGACTCTTTTCTCAGGCAGCGGAAAGACCAACGCCCCTGGCCATCAGTGTGGCGAGCATCGGAACCAGGGCAAATCCCACCAGCTCCACATTGATGATCCAGCCCAGACGGGTTGCCAGCTTCTGGCCCACTTCGGGCAACTCACCCTTGCGCAACGGAATTGCCCACAGGACGTAAGTGACCGTGGGATAAAGCGACAGAGCGCCAACACTCAGATAAAGACCGACTTTCCACCAGAACAGGGGGTTTTCGGTGTAGAAGTCACTGCCCTGACCGAAATAGAGCACGCGCAGGATTCCACTGACCAGCAGCGCCAGAGCGGCGATTCCATAGATGATGTCGGTGATCACCATGGCAGTGGCCGTTCTGCGATCAGGGTCCGGACGAATCAGCCGGCGCTCCACCACCAGTGCAGCGAAGCAAAGCATGAAGCTCAGGTAATGGACGTAGGCCACTCCAGCACTCTTGGCGATCTCCGGAGTCAGCACGGCGGCCAGCAACATGGGGGCGAATCATTTGTTGCTGGCGACAGTAGCGGCTGAGAGGAAACCTCTGCTGCCTCGATGAGACCGATCTGAACTACCAATCCAACGCAAATATGAAGCGAAACGAATCACACTATGAACAAAACTTGAATTCGGTACAAATTCAGAATTACGTCTGAAATATGAATTCCGCAGTCTTCATTACACGCACCAGATAAAAAGCCTTTCGCCCTAAGTTCAAAGAAACATGGCAGACATGTGATGGTGAGTTCACTGAGTGCATTTCTGGGCGAAATCGGCAGACATCAACTACTGACTCCTGAACAGGAGTTAACCATGGGTCGCAAAGTTCAGGCGATGGTCGCTCTTAACGAGCGTTGTCAGCTTGCCGGAGGAAGTGGGCCTGCCTGTGTCTACAACGATGAAGAGAAGCGCATCATTAAACGTGGTGAAAGAGCAAAGAATCAGATGATCACCTCCAATCTGAGGTTGGTGGTCAACCTTGCAAAGCGATACCAGGGGAAAGGTCTCGACCTTCTGGACCTGATTCAGGAAGGAACCCTTGGCCTCACTCGCGCTGTTGAGAAATATGACCCCACCCGCGGCCACCGTTTCTCCACCTATGCCTATTGGTGGATTCGTCAGGGACTGAACCGCGCTCTTTCCACACAGAGCAGAACCATTCGTATTCCTGTGAATGTGAATGAGAAACTCACCAAACTTCGTGCTGCCAAAGCGCGACTGATGCAGAGCAATGGTCTGGCTCCCACATCCGAACAACTTGCTGAGTCGATGCAAATCTCCCTGAGCGAAGTGGAGGATCTGCTCGGCTGCGAGTTACGCAGTGTGACGGTCAGCCTGCAGGGGGTCGTGAAGTCAAAATCAGATCCATCAGAGCTGGTTGACGTTCTCCCCAGCGATGAAATTCCGCCGATGGAACGGGCGGAAATCGCAGAGAGAACGGCTTCAGCCTGGAAACTGCTTGATAAATCAAATCTCACCCCGAAAGAGCGCACGGTGGTGATGCTGCGATTCGGCCTCGACGGCAGTCACGAATGGCGAACACTTGCTGAGGTGGCTCGGCACATGAACTGCAGTCGTGAATATTGCCGGCAGGTGGTGCAACGCGCCTTGCGCAAACTGCGCAAGACCGGAATCCAGCACGGGCTGGTTGAGATGAGTGTCTGAACGGGAACCCGCCCGTGGAGATTCGGATCTCCCCCTGACACATAAAACTCTGGCAATGAGACTGTTAAAGGTGACCCCCTGCACTCTCCGTCATGACCTCTGGTTCCACGTCCGGCACCACTGAGTTCAATGCGGAGGTCATCGATGCAGAGGTTCTCGACAGTGAAGTGATCGATGAATCCGCATTTCGGCAGCTGCTGAAACGCGCCGGCAGATCAATGGCCCGTCCAGCCCTTGAAGCGCTGGAGATGCTGATTGATCCTGCGACTCCTCCCCAGGCGAGGCTCACCCTGCTGGCAGCACTCACCTATCTGCTTGTTCCCACCGACCTGATCCCGGATCTCTTGCCTGTTGCCGGTTTCAGTGATGACCTGGTGGCGATCACCGCTGTGCTGGGTCTGTGCCGGAATCACATCACACCGGAGATCAGGCAAAGGGCGCAACGCAGACTGGATCAATGGTTCCCGATCCACCGCCCATGAGTCGCTGGTCACAAGAACTGGAGGATGACCTTGCAGCGTTGCTGAAGGACTGGCTGAAACAGCAGGGGCGCACCCAGTCGGACCTGCGCCGCAGCCTGAGAGCAACCTCCACCCGCATGCCAGCCCTGATGGAGGTGCTGGAACGTGAACATGTGCTCGGGGGAATGCCTCGGCTGGCAGCCAGGCTCTGCTCCATCGAAGCCGAATGGGCTGCCGATCCCGGAACACCTGCCACTGAGGATTCAGGATCCGGCTCCGGTCAAAACAAGGCTGATCCTTTCGGTCAGCTGGATCTGCTGCTGAGAGAAATCAGAGACGACTGCACCGGCTGAACAGAATCACAGGCAACATGGGGATATCTTCCAAACACCCCATGGCCTCCGTCTCGCAACGACTGCTTGGTGTCAGCCTTCTCACCGCCGTCAGCGTGATGCTTCCTCAGAGAGCGATGGCACAATCAGAGGTCTGGCTGCTTGGTCCCAACAGCCGCACCGGTGAACAGAGCACAGTTGTGCCCACCGATTGCGTCGAAGGAGCTGACGGGTCAATCACCTGCAACACCAAGATCGTGAATCCCCCCGGCGACACACCCGCCAAACCATTCTTCAATCCGTTCAGCAACAACTGAGCACAGTGATCCAGTCTCGACGCAAACGCCGAAGCTTCCTGCAGTGGGTTGATGCGGGCGAAAAACAGGTCGCCATTCTTCTCACTGCGATCACCGCTGTTGTGATAGCGGCTTCGATCGTGCAGCTCACGATTCGCGTCGCCCTTTCGCTGATCACCAATGAACAGGACTCCTACTGGCTCGGTGACGGCCTGATCCGCATCCTCGGCGATCTGCTGACAGTACTGATTGCCCTTGAAGTGCTTCAGAACATCACCAGTTACCTGCGCCGACACGTTGTCCAGATCGAACTGGTGCTTGTCACCGCCCTGACAGCCGTTGCCAGAAAAGTGATCGTGCTTCCGAAGGGCGCGGAAGACAAACCCCAGCTCCTGATCGGTCTCGGAGTCTGCGCCATCGCTCTGGCCGGGGCCTACTGGCTGGTCAAACGTTCAGCTGACCAGGATGGTCGTCCGGACTCCCACTCCAGTAGAGCGCAAGCCACACCGTTCCAGGATCAACATCCGTCCTCTCAACCCGATGACGTCGACCGGCTGGCAAGATCAACTGATCCCCCACGCTGAGCTCAACCCATTCCTCTGGATCGTCGAGACGCAAGCGCGCGCTCCCTTTCAACAGGGTGAGCCACTCATGATCCTTCTGCTCATACCAGAATCCATCCGGACTGTTCGCGCCATTGGAACTGATCCTTACCAGCCTCCAGTCCCTGCCTGAACACAACTCCTCTTCAATCTCATGCCCTGCAGCCGCAGGCGCAGCGATCAGCAGATTGGATGAACGGGGTGCATCAACACTTGGCTCCCCCCAGCGTCGACCAATGTTGTACCCCCAGGAATGGGCCAGCTGGACCACTGCATTGTGATCAGAGCACGCCGCGAGCTGACGACGTCGTTCCGGCTCAGCATCAAGGCTGCTGACCAGTGCATTGAGCTGTTGAACCTTCAACAGAAAACGCTGCAGATCCTCTTCCGCCATCAGCTCCGGAGCAACTGTCGTGATCCTGACAACCCGTGGATGGAGATCAGAGCAATCACCTGCGCCGCGTCACACTGAAATCACCTGCTGAATGACGATGAGGACTCTGCTGGCAGGAGCACTGATGTTGATCACACTGCTCTGGCAGAGTTCAGCCTCATGGGCGATGGATGAAGCTGGAGCACAGCTGTTTGATCTGCACTGCGCTGGATGTCACCCGAACGGCGGCAACATCATCCGTCGAGGCCGGACACTGAAACTCAAGGCGCTCGAAAAACAAGGGCTCAATAATGCTCCTGCAATTGCACAGATCGCCCGTGAAGGAATCGGTCAGATGAGCGGCTATGTCGATGCTCTTGGGGAGGGCAATGACATTGTTGTTGCCGAATGGGTCTGGCGACAGGCTCAGAATGCCTGGATCCAGGGATAAACATCCAGTCGGGTCCAGATTCCTTCCCGCCAGTACACATCTGCCTCCAGCAGTGCGCGCACAGTTGTTTCACTCTCGGACTCAAAGACTGCAAAAACGTGGGTACTGCCAACAGTTGGGCCAAGAGTTATCAATGTCCCACTTTCCTTGAGGGCTTTAAGCCGTTCGAGATGCTCATCACGAAACGGAGCTCTTTTTTCCAAGGCATTGTCGCAATAGGTCCCCCAGAGAACGAAGCGGGCCATAGTTTCACCTCCGGTTAAAAGAATCTGCGCCAAAAGGTTGGCGCGTACTGCACATTAAGCGCTATGTTAATTGGGTAGATTACTTTTATGATGATGCTCACTGGTGCTGAACTCCTTGCGAAGGTCAAGGATTTAGGTGACGTCTCCAAAACAGACCTGGCAACTGCCTGTGGGTATGTCTCGAAAAAGAAGGATGGTTCTGATCGCGTTAACTTCACTGCTTTTTATGAAGCACTTCTCAATGCGAAGGGCATTGAACTTGGTGGTGGATCAGCTGGCATTGGTAAAGGCGGCCGCAAGCTTTCTTACGTGGCAACAGTTCAGGGGAACGGCAATCTGTTGATCGGTAAGGCTTACACCGCGATGCTCGATCTCAAACCCGGCGATGAATTCGAGATCAAGCTTGGTCGCAAACAGATCCGCCTGGTTCCGGTAGGCGGCGCTGACGAAGACGAAGAGTGATCTTCAGCCTGCTGCTGCTCGCAGTTCACGGCAAAATTCACCAGCTTCAGCCGCTGCGCATCCTTCCTGCGCAGCGGCGATTCTTTTGACAAGAGCACTGCCGACAATGGCTCCGTCTGCACCCCATGAGCGAACCTGACGAACCTGCTCAGGTCCGGAAATTCCGAATCCCACAGCGACAGGACCGGCGGCACATCGCTTCAGAGAAGTGACTAGCTGGCCGACACGATCTTGCAGACTTGATCGTTCTCCGGTGACACCATTGACTGAAACCAGATAAGTGAAACCACGACTGGAAGCGGCAATGCGCTGCATCCGCTTTTCAGGAGTTGTGGGAGCCACCAGCAGCACAAGATCAAGATCATGTTGTGCCGCAAGTGGAGACAAACGCTCCGCTTCCTCAAGGGGAAGATCAGGGACAACCAGACCGGAGACACCAGCGGCGGCAGCTTCCGAAAAAAAGCGTTCTGCTCCTCGATTCAGCAGTGGATTGCTGTAGGTGAACAGAACAACCGGCATGGTGAGTTGTCCACGCAATCCACTCAACATCTCCAGCACTTTTGCCGGGGTTGTGTTTTGTTCAAGAGCTCGGTGAGCAGCAGCCTGAATCACTGGTCCGTCCGCCAGAGGGTCGCTGTAGGGGATGCCAAGCTCCACCACATCAGCCCCGTGATTCTGAAGACTGAGCAGAACATCAGCCGTGCTCTGGAGCTCTGGATCACCTGCCATCACAAAAGGCATCAGTGCCAGGCGCTGCTCACGGGCGGTCTTCACAAAGACCTCTGCAATGCGTGAAGACTGCTCTCTCACGGATTCTGAAACTGTGATGCAGGCGAGCCTAGAGGTCGGCTGCAATCACTCAGGAGCCTGACTGGTCTCCTCTTCCGCGATGGAGGCCATCAGCTCCTGCTGCTGCTCAGGTGTCATGGCGTCGAACCGCTCCTGAAGCTGCTGGGCGGTGAGTTGGTCATAACCGCTGCGGTAGCGACGGCGTTGCTGCATGTAGGTCATGCGGCCGGTCACCACTCTGAACAGATAGGAGCTGGTCCAGACAACCACTACAACAACGAGGAGAGCCTCGGCGGCAATACCCGCCGAAAATCCCTCCAGCCCAAGGGCTTGGAACAACCAGTAGCCCAAACCTCCCGTCAGCAGCAGACCGAGACCAAGTTTCAGAACTCCGGCACGCGTCAACAGTCAGACCTCGCCCTGGCCGCTGAAGCGGAGATTGAGGAATGGAGCAAACACAATCATCCCCGGAAAGAAGAAGAACACCAGTGAATAAATTCCAAGGCGCTCGTACTTACCCATGACGGTCCAGCGCCGACTCATCCAGGCGTAAAGCAGGAGAGGCACCACCACCAGATAGGCACCACCCAGTGCCACATAGGCAGCGATCACCAGCAGGGTGTCCAGGGAAACCGCGTTGAGAAGAGTCTCCATGGTCAGCGAAATGGGCCATCTTGGTGGAATCTAGAATGCCGCCACGGTGCTGGTGGCACCCGGGGGCGTGGCGGAATCGGTAGACGCACGCGACTTAAAATCGTTTGGGATGAAAATCCTGTGGGGGTTCAAGTCCCCCCGCCCCCACCACCGGCCTCGCCCCACCACGGGAAGTGATCGAAGCCAGTGCATCATGGGCATTCCAGATCACCCTCATTAGCTTCTGGAACATGAGGGTGTTTGGGTCATGGCGACTTCGGTGATCTCCACCGCTCAGCTGGGCGAGGAGCCCGCCGAGCTGATTCGCTGCAGGGAACGTGACGGCGGGGATCAACCCTGGGATCGATGGGGTACGTATCTCAGCGACAGGCAATGGGGAACGGTTCGTGAGGACTATTCCGCGGACGGCAATGCCTGGAACTCATTCCCCTTTGATCACAGCCACCTGCGCACCTACCGCTGGGGCGAGGACGGACTGCTCGGCTTCAGCGATGAACAGGGCCTCCTCTGTTTCGCACCGGTGCTCTGGAACGGACAGGACCCTGTTCTGAAGGAACGGCTCTTCGGCCTCGGCAATCCCGAGGGCAATCACGGTGAAGACATCAAGGACATGATGTATCACCTGGCTGGGACACCCACAGGCAGTTACGCCAAAGCGCTCTACCGCTACCCCCAGAAACGCTTCCCCTATGAACAGCTGAGAGACGAGAACCGCCGCCGCGGCCGTGACCAGAACGAGTTCGAACTGGTGCACACGGGCATCTTCGCTGAGAACCGTTTCTTCGATCTGGAGGTCGAATACGCCAAGGCATCACCGGAGGATGTGCTGATCCGGCTCACGCTCACCAACCATGGACCCGACAGTGCAGAGCTCCATCTGCTGCCGAGCCTCTGGTTTCGCAACACCTGGGGATGGGGCCAAAACAGCGAACATGACTTCATCAGACCATCGCTCTGCTTGCAGGATGGACTGCTGGTCAGCAGTGCTGTTGGGGGTCTTGGCTCCTATGGCCTGAGTTGCAGCGAAGGGGGAACCTGGCTGTTCACCGAAAACGAGACCAACACCCAGCGGCTTTACAACCAGCCTCTGAAGCAGCCCTACGTGAAAGATGCCTTTCACCGTTATCTGATCGAGAAACAGGCTGATGCGGTGAATCCGGACCAGACCGGAAGCAAGGCAGCTCTTCACCTGCAGCGAATGCTCAGGCCTGGAGAGATCTGGCAGGTGGATCTCAGACTGTGCCGGCGCGACATGGGCGACAGGTCGACATCAACTGGCCTCGAGCTGACCAGCGTCAACGCCCTCGTCGAGCAGCGCCGCCAGGACTGGCAGGACCATCTGCACTGGGTGGCTCCAGGCCTGAACGAAGAGGACAGAGCCATCCATACTGCAGCGGCAGCTGGTCTGTTCTGGTGCCGCAAGTTCTACAACTGGTATGTGGCCCGCTGGCTGCGGGGAGACAGCAATTCAGCCAAGCCACCCGAGCAGCGCTGGCACACCGACAACGCCTACTGGCGCAACCTGCGGTCCCGCAACATCATCTCCATGCCCGACTGCTGGGAGTATCCCTATTTCTGTCAGTGGGACCTGATGTTCCATGCAGTGGCGTTCGCGGAACTTGATCCGGGCGAGGCCAAGCGACAGTCACGCATGTTGCGCCAGGCGTCCTACACCGCCAACAACGGCCAGTCACCTGCCTATGAGTGGGCGCTCTCCGATGCCAACCCACCGATCGGGGCCTGGGCGGCGCTGCGCATTTTTCAGGTCTCCGGACGCTGCTACGGCCGCAAGGACTATCCCTTTCTGCGTGCAAGCCTTCGGGAACTACTGCTGGAATACGGCTGGTGGGCCAACCGCACGGACCGCAACGGCGACAGTTTGTTCGAAGGTGGATTCCTCGGACTCGACAACATCGCGATCTTCTACCGGCGATACCCCCTGAAAGACGGAAGCCTGATTGAACAGACCGATGGCACGGCCTGGATGGGCATGCTCAGCCTGAACATGCTGGAGGCCTGCGTTCTGCTCGCTGAAGACAGAGAGGAATACAAAAGCCTGTGCGAACGGTTCGTGACTGACTTCAGTCGTCTCACCTACGCCTTGAACAGTCCCTGCGGGCGTGGCTACGTCAACTGGGACGAGGAGGACGGCTTTTATTACGATGTGCTCAAACGCCCGGACGGAAGCAGTGACTATCTGAGGACACGTTCTCTCAGTGGACTGATCCCGCTTCTGGCCATCGCCACATTCGATGCACGCACTGTCGAATCCATCCCTGCACTGGATGTTCGCAGCTATCTCAGAGACCTGGGCGAAGAGCGTGGGGCCCCGTTTGACGCGATCAGTCATCTCGGTTCGAGGCATCGCGATCGCGTGCTGTTCTCGATCGTGCCTCCCGATCGACTGCGACGGATCCTCACCCGGGTCTTTGATGAACAGGAGTTCTTATCCCCTTACGGCATCCGCAGCCTCTCCATGGTGTATCAGAACAACCCCTACTCCTATCAACAGGGTGACGACCACGCGACGATCAGCTACAGCCCCGCCGACAGTCCGGTTGCCATGTTCGGCGGGAACTCCAACTGGCGCGGTCCGGTGTGGATTCCGATCAACTATCTGCTGATTGAAGCCCTCCAGAAGTTCGGCCACGCCCTCGGAGACGAATTCAGGATGGAGTTTCCGACCGGTTCTGGACGTGAACTGAACCTATGGCAGATCTCACTTGAACTGGAGAAACGACTCGTCGGGATTTTCAGGCGGAATAAGGAAGGCCGACGAGCCTTCAACGGAGACATTGAGCTGTTCCAGAACGACACAGCCTGGAGCGAACTCTTTCAGTTCCATGAATACTTCAACGGGTGCACAGGGGCTGGTGTTGGAGCCAGTCACCAGACAGGCTGGACGGCTGTTGTCTCCAAAATGATCACTCAACTTCAGCGCTGGGGCTGATGGCGCTTACAACAGCTCCTGACGGAAGGCGGAATCACGATGAGCCGGCCATGGCTCCCATCAGGAGCGTTCATTCAACGAACTGTCGGTTCAACAGACCATGAGAGGGTTTCCCCGGCATGGAACAGCAACGGCCATTCGCTGTCAGGGATGGCATCATCTCCGACACGGGCTGATTCAGGTGGAATCAGGCGATTCGGAACGGATTGATCCCGTCGAACCAGCGTGATGGTGTCAGCGTTGAGAGGCATGCCGTAGAAGCGCGGCCCGTGCTCGCTGGCAAATCCTTCGAGATGGTCCAGAGCTCCCGCCTGTTCAAAGACAGCGGCATAACTCTCCATTGCATGGAGCGCATTGAAAATACCTGCACAACCGCAGGATGACTCTTTGCCGGAACGGGGATGTGGGGCGGAATCCGTGCCGAGAAAGAAGCAGGGCAGACCACTGGTTGCGGCCGCGACCAGGGCCCTTCGATGGCACTCCCGCTTCACAACCGGGAGGCAGTAGAAGTCGCTGCGAAGGCCGCCGATGAACATCGCGTTGCGATTGAGATGCAGATGATGGGGGGTGATTGTGGCGGCAATGCGTTCATCACCGCTCAGATGAGCCTCCGTGATGTAAGTCGCCGATTCCTCCGTGGTGATGTGCTCCAGCACGATGCGCAGGCGTGGATGCCGCTGACGCAGGGGCTTCAGATGCCGTTCGATGAACATGGCTTCACGATCGAAAACATCCACGTCCGGATCCGTGACTTCACCGTGAATCAACAGAGGCATGTCCACGGCCTCCATCCGCCTCAGCACAGCGGAGATCCGGGAGAGATCACTCACGCCTGCCGCTGAATTGGTGGTCGCATTGGCGGGGTAGAGCTTGGCCGCACGGAAGACGCCCATGGCGAAGCCCCTGGCCAGCTCGTCCGGATCAAGATCGTCCGTCAGATAGGCCGTCATCAGTGGCTCGAAGTCGATGTCTTCGGGCAGTGCTTCGAGAATCCTGCTGCGATAGGCCAGTGCCTCATCAACAGATGTGACCGGTGGACGCAGGTTGGGCATCACAATGGCCCGTGCAAAGGTTCTCGCTGTTGCCGGCAGCACGGCCCTGAGCATGGCTCCGTCCCTGAGGTGCACATGCCAGTCATCCGGCCGACGCAGCACCAGGGAGCTTGGAGCCTCGGCCAAGTCAGACCTCCTGGAGGACTGGTAGCTCACCAACCGCGCGACGGAGAATCTCCTCTCGATCTTCGCTCACATGATTGTCGGGCAACAGTTCGAGCAGCTTGAGTTTCTCCAGGCGGTTGCGTGTGGAGCCGTTCATCACGACCAGATAGACAGAACGGCCTACCTCAACCGCTTCCTTGATGGCGTTTTCGAGAGCCAGTGATGCTGTCACTCCCAGATGGGAAACCTCAGTGAGATCGAACAGAACCGCCTCACAATCCTCAATGGCGTTGTGTTCCCTGCTGATGGTCTTGGCCACGCCGAAGATCATCGGTCCGGTGAGCTGAAACAGCAGCAGGCGACCCGCAGCCTGATCGAGCAGTGCTTGCTGGTCTTCAGGAAGTTCAACGTCATCGTCCGTGGTGCTGATGGTTTTCACACCCCTGGCCTGCAGGGCCGTCATCCGTTCGATCGTGAGCACGTTGGCCACGAACACCCCGATGAAGACCGCCCAGATCAGGTCAACCAGCACGGTGAGTGCAATCACGCCATAGGTGATGCAGGCCGCTTTGATCGAAAGATGATGAGCACGCTGCAGAAAACTCCAGTCAATGATGTCGAAGCCCACCTTCAGAGCGATTCCCGCCAGTACCGCCAGAGGGATCTGAGCTGCAAGTGGAGCGGCCAGCAGAATCACCAGCATCAGGATCAGGGCCCGGACGATGCCTGAAAGGGCAGAACGGCCACCCGCCTGAATGTTGACCACGGTTCCCATGGTGGCTCCGGCGCCCGGAAGTCCCCCGAACAGACCTGACATCACATTGCCCAGTCCCTGCCCGATCAGTTCCTTGTTGGAGTCATGCTCGGTGCGGGTCAGGCTGTCAGCCACCACGGAGGTCAGAAGGGCGTCGATGCAACCGAGCATGCCGAGCACAGCGCCGTTCACCACCATCAACCTGATCTGCTCACCGGAGAAGGTGGGAGGATTGAAACTGGGAAATTCCGCCGTGAATTCAGGAATCCTGCGCAGTTCAATGTCTCCGAAGAGCGTGAGTGACAGCACGGTTCCCACAACGAGAGCCAGCAGCTGAGGAGGACAGAACCGTTTCAGCTGCTCTGGTGTGAACCAGAGGATCAGCAGGGTGATCACGGCCAGTGCGAGCTCCAGAGGCTGCACGCCGGCAGCCAGCTCGGGGAGAGCGCCCAGTGTTCCGATCACACCCCCGGGAGGACTGCTCTGTCCCAGGAAGGGCGCCAGTTGCAGAATGACCAGGATCACACCGATCCCGGACATGAAGCCCGAAATCACCGTGTAGGGCATCATCGTGATGTATCGGCCCAGACGGAAGAAGCCGAACAGAATCTGGAACACACCGGCGAGCACCACCACGGTGAAAGCCATTGCCAGTGCAGTCCCCTTGTCGGGGATCTGGCTTGTGAAACTGAGAATGACGGCGGTGAACACCACCGTCATTGGACCTGTCGGTTCAGATATCAGTGTGGGTGTGCCACCGAAGAGCGATGCGACCAGGCCGATGATCACCGCACCCCAGAGCCCGGCAGCGGCTCCGGCACCGGAGGCAACCCCGAAAGCAAGAGCCATCGGCAACGCCACAACCGCCGCCGTCACACCACCGAAAACATCCCCGCGGACGTTGCGTGTGCTGATGTGATTCAGAAACACGCCAGACCGATTCGAATTTGGCGGAATGCTAATTCCCGAGCAGGGCAATGGACTGAATCCCTGCAGGCTTGCTCCCCTTCGGACACGGGGTGGCATCGCACAATGAGATCAGGCCGATGAGCACGATGCCCGACTTTCTGACATCCGCCCTGGAGGTCCTCATCGGGATCGGTCTTTTGTTTGCGGGCGGCGAAGTGTTTGTTCAGGGGTCGGTGACGCTGTCGCTGATCTTCGGAATCCCACAACTGGTGATTGGACTGACCGTGGTGTCCTTCGGAACCAGTGCCCCGGAACTGTTCGTCAGTGTCAATTCAGTGCTGCGGGGATTGGATTCCCTGGCCGTGAGCAACGTCGTGGGCAGCAACATTTTCAATGTGATGGTGGTGCTCGGCAGCAGTGCGGTGGTGATGCCGCTGCGGGTGGAAAGCCGTCTCGTCCGCAGGGATGTGCCGGTGATGATTGCTGTGTCCGCCGCGGTGTGGGGCATGGCATCGGCGGGCCGGGTCACCTGGCAGTCGGGCGTGGCACTGCTGCTCGCACTGCTGATCAACTCGATCTGGGAGATCCGCACAGCCAGAGAGGAACCGGCGGGAGTCGAGGAAGCCGAGCCCGATGTGAATCCCGACCAGGGCAAACGGGGCCTGCTGAAAGCGCTGATGTCACTGCTGCTCGGCGTTCTGCTTCTGGGAGTTGGATCGCGGGTTCTCGTCAGCGGTGCCAGTGGTGCCGCTGCTTATCTGGGGGTGAGTGAAGCGGTGATCGGACTCACGATCGTGTCAGCAGGAACCTCGATGCCGGAACTGATCACCTCGCTGGTGGCCGCCATCAAGGGCCGAACGGATCTGGCGATCGGCAACGTCGTGGGCAGCAACCTGCTCAACCAGCTGCTCGTGCTTGCGGCCAGTGCACTGGCCGCAGCGGGGACCGGAGGGCTGCAGGTGAGCCCCATGCTGATTCAGCGCGATATGCCGGTGATGCTGCTGACCGCTCTGGCCTGCATGCCGATCTTCTGGACCAAGGGCCGGATCACGCGCCTGGAGGGAGGAATCCTTCTGGCCCTCTACGTCTTTTATGTGGTGGATCAGGTGCTGCCTCGCACACTGCCCAGCTGGCAGGACGAATTCCGTCTGGTGATGCTGTGCCTTGTGGTTCCTGCTGTGATTGTCGTGATTGTTGTTCAGGCAGGGCTCTACTGGCGACAACTGCAACGCAAACGCCTGAGAAAAGCCGACGACCTGAACTGACTGCCGCGGGTCGTGTCAGGAGTCCTGTCACAGCATCGCGAGCATTCGTAAAAGAAAGGCTGACTGCATCCTGAATGCTGTCCATCCTTGGAGAGCGTTGCGCGGCTTGCCGATGCTCGAGCTGCTTCCACCTCTCAACGACAAAAATCTTCCCTGGCTGGATGTCATTCATCCAATCGTGGTTCACTTCGTGATCGCGATGGCGCTGATCACAGTTGTCTTTGATCTGATTGGCGTCATTACTCGCAAACGCAATCTGTTTGAAGTCAGCTTTTGGAATCTGGTGGTGGCGACAGTTGCAATCTTCGTCGCCATCATCTTCGGCCAGATTGAAGCTGGACTGGCCAGTCCCTACGGAGCTTCAAGGGACATCCTGAATTACCACAGCACGATCGGCTGGTCGCTTGCCGGTGTTCTTGGTCTCTTCACAGGCTGGCGCTACGTGGTGAGGCAAAAGGATCCAACCCGACTGCCCGCTGGTTTTCTTGTGCTCGATGGTGTGCTCGCAACGCTCGTGTTCTGCCAGGTGTATCTGGGAGACATGCTCGTTTGGATTTACGGACTCCACACAGTGCCTGTGGTTGATGCGATCCGCAGTGGAGCGGTGTCATGAACCCTGAGACATTCCTCCACTTGATGGCGATTCCTTCTCCCATCAATGAGATTGCAGATCAGCTCGGTGCGAATGATCTTCCCTACACGATTCCGATCCATCCGAATCTGGTTCACTTCACGATCGGATTGTTCGCAATCGGCATTGCCTTTGATTTCGCAGGTGCGTTCTACCCCCTTGAAAAACGAATTTTCCGCTTTCTGGCCCTGCCGGTGACCCGCACGGGCTTTCATGACGTGGGCTGGTACAACGTTCTTGCCTGCAGTGTGATCACCTTCTTCACGGTGGCTGCCGGCTTCTACGAAATGCTGCTGGCCGTTCCGCTTCCAGGGGACATCCGCACCGTGATCGGGCAGAACGCCATCAACACAATGCTCTGGCATGCCATCGGCGGTGTGGCCCTGCTGCTGATCATCGTGGCGATGACCATCTGGCGCGGATACCAACGCTTCGTATGGCGCAAGGACTTCGGTCGACAAGTGACCTGGCTGTATCTGTTCTGCGGGGCCACGATCCTGCTGGTGATGGGCGTCCACGGAAGTCTTGGGGCCTGGCTTGCCAGTGAATTCGGCGTTCACATCACCGCCGATCAACTTCTCGCTGCTGGAGCCGATCTCAAGGAGTCGCTGCCATGACATCGACTCGTGGAGCCACGAAAAAACGCTTCCCGTTCAAGCTGTTTCTGACAGTTCTGATCTCGACTGCCATAGATCTTCTGGCAAGTCTTCAGATCTCCAAGTGGGCCTACGGATGGCTGCCGGTTCCGGCCTCCACGGCAGCGCCCTATGTCGACGATCTCTTCAGCCTGGAGGTCGGAATCGGTGCATTCATCTTCATCGGCTGCGTGGGATTCATCATCTGGTCCGTTCTTTTCAGTCGTGCCGAAAAATATGACGAAAGCGACGGTCTCCCCATTGAGGGGAACACAAAGCTGGAAATCATCTGGACGGTGATTCCTTTTCTGATTGTGATGGCGCTGGCTCTTTATTCAATCCATGTGAATGAAACTCTCGCCACACTCGGGCCAAAGCAGAAATATGACGTTGCCATCAATCAGGACCCCGAAGCTGTTGCAACACTGGATGTCCGCCGTGAGGTGGGACCCATTGAAGTGATCTCCAGGCAGTGGTCCTGGGAGTTTGTCTACCCCGATGGAGTGCGTAGTTCTGAACTGCACCTCCCGATCGATTTACGAGCCAATTTTCTGCTCAGCTCAGAGGACGTGATTCACAGCTTCTACATCCCGGCATTCCGCCTGAAACAGGACATCATTCCTGGCAGCGTGATCTCCTACAGCATCACACCAACCCGTGAGGGTCGTTTCAGGCTGCGCGACGCCATGTTCAGCGGCGCTTATTTCTCACAGAACCAGACCGATGTGATCGTCGAGTCGGAGGAGAACTACGACGCATGGCTGACAACAACCGCCAAGCGGCCGATGGTGAAGGGACTGAGCCCAGGCACCCCTCTTTACGAAAAGCGCCTCAAGGAAGGTGACCGTGGCTGGGCCACGGTCGCTCCCTCTGCTCCTCCCATGGTCAACGACCCCGGCAATCCCGAAGCGCCCCACGACTCCTGAAACGATGACGCTCACCAATTACGACCCGAGGGTGCTCAAGGCTCCTCACCCCGTTCCAGGTGCTCCCGACAACTGGAAGCGCTTCTTCAGCTTCAACACCGATGCGAAGGTGATCGGCATTCAGTACATCGGTCTCTCGCTGCTCTTCCTTCTTCTGGGTGGATTGCTGGCCATGGTGATGCGCGGGGAATTGATCACTCCGCCGGCGGATCTGGTGGACCCGAGCGTTTACAACGGTCTCTACACAATGCACGGAACAGTGATGCTGTTCCTGTTCCTCTTCCCGGTTCTGAATGGCTTCAACAACCTGTTGATCCCCACCATGATCGGGGCTCCCGACATGGCCTTCCCCAAGCTCAATGCCGCGGCCTTCTGGCTGGTCCCTGTGTTTGCGGTCGTGCTCCTGAGCAGCTTCTTCGTGCCTGGCGGACCGGCTTCATCCGGCTGGTGGTCCTATCCACCGATGAGCATTCAGAACCCACTCGGATATTTCATCAACGGTGAATTCCTGTGGATCCTCGCCGTGGCGATCTCAGGGGTCTCCTCGATCATGGGAGCGATCAATTTCGTCACCACAATCATCCGCATGCGGGCTCCCGGCATGGGCTACTTCCGGATGCCCGTGTTCGTCTGGACCGCTTGGGCTGCGCAGACCCTGCAGCTGATCGGGCTTCCGGCACTCACCGGAGGAGCGATCATGTTGCTGTTTGATCTCAGTTTCGGCACCAGCTTCTTCAGGCCTGAAGGGGGAGGTGATCCCGTGCTTTACCAGCACTTCTTCTGGTTCTATTCACACCCGGCGGTGTACGTGATGGTGCTGCCCGTGTTCGGCATCTTCTCTGAACTGATCACGGTGTATTCACGCAAACCTCTGTTCGGCTACAAGTTTGTGGCGCTGGCCTCGTTCATCATCACCTTTCTCGGTCTGATTGTTTGGGTCCACCATATGTTTTACACCGGAACTCCACAGTGGATGCGCAATCTTTTCATGGTCACCACCATGCTGATCGCGGTACCTACGGGAGTGAAAGTGTTTGCCTGGCTGGGGACGCTTTGGGGAGGCAAGATACGCCTGACAACTCCGATGCTGTTTGTGCTGGGGGGCCTGGTCAACTTCATCTTCGGAGGCATTACAGGAGTGATGCTTGGCACAGTTCCAATTGATATCCACGTGGGAAATACTTATTTCGTTGTGGCTCATTTTCATTACATCATTTTCAATACAATCGGACTTGGAGTCTTTGCCGGCATCTACCACTGGTTCCCGAAATTCACCGGTCGCATGTACTACGAGGGGTTGGGAAAAGTTCATTTCACTCTCACCTTCATCGGTGCCACACTCAACTGGCTACCTCTCCACTGGGCCGGCCTTTATGGCATGCCTAGGCGGGTTGCCTCCTATGACCCTGAATTCGCGCTCTGGAATGTGATCGCGAGTATCGGGGCCTTCATGCTGGGAGTGGCCTCGATCCCCTTCATTCTCAACATCGTCAGCTCCTGGGCGAGGGGTGCCAGAGCCCCGGCCAATCCCTGGAGAGCAATCGGGCTGGAGTGGTTGCTTCCCTCACCTCCTCCCGCTGAAAACTTCGAGGATGATGTACCGACCGTGATCAGTGAGCCCTATGGCTACGGCCTGGGCAAACCCCTTGTCGAAGACGAGGAGTTCTATGTCCGACGTTCCATGGAGGCCTGAACGATGACCAGCGCCAATGTTGATCTGGAACTGAAGCACGAACCCGGTCATATCAAACATGACGGCCACAATCTCACCGGATTCGTGATCTTCCTCTGCTCGGAAAGCATCATCTTCCTGGCATTTTTTGTTGGTTATGCACTTCTGAAGATCACCAGTCCGGAATGGCTTCCTGAAGGAGTCGAGGGTCTGGAAACGCGGATGCCCCTGATCAACACGGTCATTCTGGTGAGCTCAAGCTTTGTCGCCTATTTCGCCGAGCTCTATCTCCACAAAGAAAATCTCTGGGGATTCCGTGGCCTGTGGCTGCTCACAATGGCCATGGGCAGCTACTTCGTGTATGGACAATACGTTGAGTGGTCTGAGCTGAGTTTCAGCCTGAGCAGCGGAGTGTTCGGTGGAACGTTTTATCTGCTGACCGGTTTTCACGGCCTGCATGTGATCACGGGAATCCTGCTGATGGGACTGATGCTGGCGCGTTCGTTCCGCCCGAACAACTACGCCAAGGGTGAGATGGGTGTCACCGCCGTGAGCCTGTTCTGGCACTTCGTGGATGTCATCTGGATCATTCTCTACGTGCTGATTTATGTGTGGCAGCGCACCAGCTGATCGCCGTCTGCATCACGCAGTTCTCAACGACATGAGTCATCCATGATCATCGACGACCGCCACTACGACATCATCATCATCGGAAGTGGTGCTGGAGGCGGCACCCTGGCAGGTTGCCTCAGCAGCAAGGGGCACAGTGTGCTTCTGCTCGAGCGAGGTGAAGCTGTGGAAGCCGGTTGGCAGAGCCGTCCTCGTGTGAAGGATGAACAGTGGTTCGGTCCCGATGGTGATCCCTTCTCACCGCAGACGTTCTATGCCGTGGGCGGAAACACCAAAATCTGGGGAGCGGTGCTCGAGCGCATGCGCGAAAAGGATTTCACCGACCTGCCGTTGCAGGAGGGGGTGTCGCCGTCATGGCCATTCGATTACACGCATCTGGCTCCTTACTACGACCAGGCTGAGACGTTGTATCGAGTTCATGGCAAAGCTGGTGTCGATCCCACTGAGCCTTCACGAACCAAAGGCTTTGACCATTCACCCCGCGCGGTGATGCCATTCCTCGAAGAACTGCGGGAAGGACTGGAACGCCACGGTTGTCAGCCCTACGACCTTCCTCTCAGCTGGTCGGACAATGACGGTGACCCAGTCGGAGATGCCGAGCTCTGCGGACTCGCGCATGCCGACAGCGCCAATCTGGAAATCCGCCACAAAGCGAAAGCCCTGAGGCTGCATGTCAGTCCGAGCGGACGGGAAGTGAAGAGGGTGGAGGCGGATGTGGAAGGCGAAATCTGGTTGTTCTCCTCAGATCTGGTTGTGCTTGCAGCCGGTGCGATCAACACTCCGGCGATTCTGCTGAGATCCGGCAATGAACGTCATCCAGGCGGTCTCAGCAACTCGTCAGACCAGGTGGGCAGAAATCTGATGAACGTTCAGATCACCTCAATCCTGCAACGTTCAGCGGCACCCAACAGCGGCCGCTATCCACGTTCCTATGGGGTGAACGACTACTACTGGGGAGACAAAAACGTGACCTTTCCCTTAGGTCACATTCAGGCTGCTGGAGGAGTGCTGCAGGACGCACTGTTCGCCGAATCCCCACCGGTCCTGTCCCTTGTCAGCAAGCTCATCCCTAATTTCGGCATCAAGCGACTTGCTTCCCGCACCGTGGCCTGGTGGGCCATGACAGAAGTGCTTCCCGAGCAGGACAACAGAGTGTGGCTGAACAAGGAGCAGATTCGCATCAACTACCTTCACAACAACCGTGAAGCCCACGACCGACTGGTTTACAGGTGGATCGACACCATCAAATCCGTCGAGGCCGATCCCGCCATCAAGGTGGTGACATCAGAGCCTGTGCATCCCCGCGGCGAAGCTCCTCTGAGTGTGGTGGGCTTTGCCTGCGGAACCTGTCGCATGGGAGAGGATCCCTCCGCATCCGTGGTGGATTCAACGGGACAGTGCCATGACCTTGACAACGTCTACATCGCCGACAGCAGCGTTTTCCCCAGCTGCCCGAGCGTGGGACCCGGTCTGACCACCATCGCCCTGGCACTGCGCATGGCGGAGACACTCCACAAGAGACTCGAGGCCTGATCGGAAGAGCACAACGCTGACGCAGCTG
The DNA here is from genome assembly GCF_047303035.1 of Synechococcus sp. MIT S9509. Lineage (NCBI taxonomy): Bacteria > Bacillati > Cyanobacteriota > Cyanophyceae > Synechococcales > Synechococcaceae > Synechococcus > Synechococcus sp. MIT S9509. The sequence continues at coordinate 1,310,675 of NZ_CP138940.1, forward strand.
TCAGGTCATCGTGACGAATTCCTCTGACACCGTGGGGTGCAGAGCCATGGTGCGATCGAAATCGGCCTTGGTGGCCCCCATCCCGACAGCGATCGCAGCCATTTGAATGATCTCGGCGGCATGCTCCCCGACCATATGGCATCCGAGCACCCGTTCGGTTCCCGCCTCGAGCACCAGCTTGAGCAGACAGCGGGTGCCGCGCTTGGGCAGTGCCTGCGCCATGGAACGGAACCGTGCTCTGTGAATCACCACGCCATCGGCTCCGTGCTGAGCGATGGCGTCCTCTTCCGACAATCCAACCGTTGCCAGCTCAGGCTGACTGAACACAGCACTGGCCACCAGGGCATGATCGACCTGCCGAGGACGATCTCCATAGACGCTGTCCGCGAAAGCACGACCCTCGTCAATGGCCACAGGCGTGAGGCAGATGCGATCGGTCACATCGCCAACAGCAAACACGTGAGGCACATTGGTGCATTGGTCGGCATCCACGGGAATGCGGTTGCCCTGAACAGTGACTCCGGCAGCTTCAAGGTTGAGACCCTGCAGGAAAGGTCGACGTCCAGTGGCCAGCAGCACCCCGCCGCAGGCAATTCGATCCCCTCGATGGGTTCGCACAACCAGATCACCCGGCGTTCCCTCGATGGCTTCAGGGCCGTTGGAGAACTGCACATCCACTCCTTTGTCAGCCATACCTTCCTGCACGACACCTGCCAGTTCGGCATCAAAGCCTCGCAACAGGTGATCACGGCGCACCAGCTGGGTCACCTCAACACCGAGACCACTGAGAATTCCTGCGAATTCGCAGGCGATGAAGCCGGCACCCACCACAACCATGCGCTCCGGAAAACGCTCCAGCAGGAACATGTCATCGCTGACCCAGCCGAGCTCGGCACCCGGGATATCGGGTCGCTGAGGGCGGCCGCCGACACCGACCATGATTCTTTCGGCATGCAGACGCTCCAACGGTGCACCACCCGGTTCCGCCGAGACAAGAATGTGATGGTCATCTTCGAACCGTCCCCATCCCTTGATCAACGCCACTCCGGCCTTCGCCAGTAATTCGATGTGCATGGCATTGAGGCGATCCACCTCAGCACGCACGTTGCTCAGCAACTGTGCTGAATCAATCCGGACATCGGAGGGAAAGACTCCATAACTGGAGGCCTCCTCCATCTGCCCGGCCATCTGAGATCCGTAGACCAGCAGTTTCTTGGGGACGCACCCTCTGATTACGCAGGTGCCTCCAACCCGATCACCTTCCACGATGGCAACGCGCGCACCATGACGCGCAGCCCGCTTGGCGGCCGCCAGGCCTCCGGAACCGGCACCGATCACCACAAGATCAAACGACTGGTCCACCGCAGCTGCTTTTCAACTACCCACCATTCTGATGGGTCCGGTTTCAGGCTCTTCACGAGGGGCGATCCATATCAGCGAACCAAACAATCAGCGAACCAAACACACACCGAGATCCGCATAGTGTTGAATCCGTCGAGACCTGGAGTCGGGTGTGCATCTGCCTCGCTATGACCGGATTCCAGATCATGACGATGATCAGAGTCTGATCGAAGTCAGGGTTTGTGATCTCCAGCCCACGCAGATGTGCGTTGGGCTCGCTGAAGTCCGGAGCCGTCAGCGGGACTTCAGCAATGAAAGCAGAAGGGAGCGTCTCGAGTACCTGCGCGGCAAGCCGGTTCCCATGGTGCGCAACCGCCTCGGAGGGCTCTGGATGGTGGATCGACACCACCGCCTGAGGGCTTTGCTGGAAATGGATCCCAAGGTCACCACCTACGGCTACGTCATCGCTGAGCTTGACAGCGAAAGCCGCGATGCCGCCCTCCTGGCCCTGCAGCAACGGGGGTGGCTTTATCTTCATGACGGTCGCGGTAACGGTCCCTGGGAACCCTCCAAACTGCCCCAGTCCTTGCTTGATCTTGAAGACGATCCCTACCGCAGCCTCGTCTGGAAACTCAAGAAGGAGGGATTGATCAAGCCACAGCGTCTGATTCCATATCACGAATTTCGCTGGGGAGCATGGCTGCGTACGCGCCCGCTGCCTCCGTTCAGTTCGTCCCAGCTGGATCCTGCACTGCCGGCATCCCGGCGACTGTCGCAGTCACAGGCTGCGGCTCATCTGGCCGGCTGGACCGGCGGGCGCTGAAAGCATCAGAGAACGGGTCCCTGCAGCTGCTCAGAATGGTGACGATCCGGAAATCCCCGCGTTGCTCATGGATTGATGACTTCAACACCAAGCGCAGCTGTGCTGATGTCAACCGCAACGGCGGAAATGCGGAGATTAAAAACCCACCAGAGCGAAGCTCATCAACAACGACTGACACTGCTTTGAATGCCGCACCATGATCGACTTACTCCTGATTTCCTGGAGGATGATGGTGCCAGTTTGGCGTTTTTATCCAACACTTATCCAACACGGAAAATTTCATGAGATCAATGCACAGAAGTCAAATTGATTACTGCTTTTAAACAGGTGACGACTTGAATCATTCAATAAAATACACCGCACTTTGTGCGACTAGCCAGTGAATGAAATTCAGACTAAAATATTTTCTTGGAAACCTTTTGCCATCACAGCAACACCACGACAAGCTGCGAACTCTCTCTTATGCGGCCCTTTCATTGCCCGAGGTCATGCCTCAGTCCAAGATGGCTGTTGAATCTCTCTCGAACAGCATCCATCCCAATCGCTTCAACGAGGCATATTCCAAAACAAGTTAAACAATAGAAATCTTTCCATGCAGATCACTCGTAATTACATTAACAATGCCATCCATCTATTGGAGACCGGCGCCATTGATCAATTCCTGGCCAATTTCATAGCGGAGAATGTCGAATGGGTAATCACAGGATCAAGCATCCTTGCTGGTCTTTACACATCCAGGGATCACTTTGTTGATACAGCGATCTCAAAACTAAAGTCCTCTTTGGATGGTGGCATTCAATGGAAAGTACATAATGTCATCATTGATGGCTCGTTCGTTGTGCTGGAAATGACCTCAAAGGCTATTGCCAAGAGAGGGCAACCTTACAACAACCAATACGCCTGGATATTGGAGTTTGACGGCAAAATGTTTAACAAGGTGCGGGTCTATTTTGATGATGTTTTAGTAGACAAAATCATTCAATAAATTGCATTGAAAATCGAGCATTCCCCACCCAACATCACAACAGCGTTAGCAGCAAAGACTATAAGTTTCATTCGCTTCATCTGTTTGGCGAAGGCCGTTCCTCTGATGCATCACCATCGCTGAGCCGAAACGAATGGATCCAACCGCGGCATCACACGAATACCCCGCACCTGGCGGGGTTTATGGATTAGTTCTGAACGTTACAGCGCTCGTGATAATCGAGATGCTCCCTTACGGTCAGATCCGGCATCGCCATGATCTTTTTCATAAGGTCCTGCTTGTAGTTGTAGAGCCCGCTGCAACCTTTCAAGGGTTCGAGCAATCGTTCAAGCAAATGGGCTTTTGCAGTTGTCCCTGACATTGATTCACTCATTCAGATTTATCTTGTTTATATGGTTGTTCTGTCGGGAGATCGATAGCGTCCACTCAACGCCCCCTGCTTTTCCCTTCAAGGGTTTTGTATTGCTTTCAGCCACCTCGCAATGGCTTCAGGCTTCCCGACAATCAGATCAGAAGCAGTTCGTAAATGCAGAGTGATCAACCAAGTTGGTGGTGCAATATTGAGGTTGGATCTGATTCAAACGATTCATAGCGCGAGCTTCATATGCTCTTTGAGCATTGATTTTCCGTTTGCTTGCTTGACAGTCAGCAAAGCAACAATGAGCAACAGTTCGCTTCAAAAAAGACTGCCAGCCTTGATTTATCGAAAGGAGTGTCATTGGTTTGATGTGAATAGAAAAGGTCATTCCTCCCTGTATCCACCATTGCGGAACTGATTGGAAGCCACATCACCCGATCAGGTTGTCTTCGACCTGTATCTTTCACCCGAATGAGTGATGCACATGCGGTGCTGTTGGGTGATCTTGAGGAAGCCCACCTCTGACAGGCAGTGCATGTTGAAGCGGTTTGCGACCACCGCTCCATGCACCTGGCTGTTGACCAGCTCCTGCGCAGACAGTCAATACCAGAACGCCACGGCAACAACCCTTTCCGGAACGCAATGCAGGCTCGCTGGAGCGCATCGGCCTCATGCGGGTGATCGCTTAAAGCTCAGCGAAAATTTCTGAATCCTCATGACGTATCAGCAGGAAAGGCTCAGCGCTTGCGGCGTGAATCGATCTGCAGCAGATCACGCACCTTCCGCACCTGACTGGCCAGTTGTGGATCAGTGCCGAGCCTCTTCTCCACCTGCTCGATGGCATACATCACCGTGGTGTGATCCTTTCCTCCGAACGTCTCACCGATTCGCGGCAGGCTGAGCCCCGTGCCCTGACGCATCAGGAACATCCCCACCTGCCTGGCCTGGCTGACCGCCCGGCGACGGCTGCTGCTGCGCATGTCATCCGCGGTCACCCCGAAGACCTCCGAAACCTTTTCGATCACCTGTTGAGGTGTGACCTCAACACCCTGACCGCTGGGATCCAGCATCGGAGCGACCGATTCAACGGTCATCGGCATCCCGGTGATCGAGGAGAAGGCGACCGCCCTCGTCAGCGCACCCTCAAGCTCTCGGATGTTGGAGGTGAAACGACCGGAGATGTACTGGATCAGATCCCTGGGCAGGGAGACACGCTCCTGTTCTGCCTTTTTCTGAAGAATCGCCATGCGTGTCTCAAGGTCAGGTGCCTGAATGTCAGCGATCAGTCCCATCGAGAAGCGCGAGATCAGGCGTTCCTGCAGTCTTGGAATCTGGCTGGGGGGCCTGTCACTGGCGATCACGATCTGCCGACCTGCCTCGTGCAGCGCGTTGAAGGTGTGGAAGAACTCTTCCTGGGTGTATTCCTTACCTTCGATGAACTGAATGTCGTCCACAAGGATGAGATCGGCGGCCCTGTAGCGGTCACGGAAAGCCTGCATGCCGTCCTTGCGGATGGCACCGATCAGATCGTTGGTGAAGGTCTCGGTGGAGACGTAGAACACCTTGGCGTCTGGATCGATCTCAAGGCGGTAATGGCCGATGGCCTGCATGAGATGGGTTTTGCCGAGGCCCACCCCTCCGCAGATGAACAGCGGATTGAATTCTCGGCCCGGGGCCTCAGCCACAGCGAGTGCAGCGGCATGGGCCATGCGGCTGTTGGGCCCCACAACGAAGCGATTGAACACGTAACGCATGTTCAGCCCCGGCAGACGACGGGGCGCCCTTGTGGCTGGGGTGGGTGGCGCCAATGAAGCCGGCACCGCAGCGGTTGTGGCTGCCGGCGTGACGCCTGCGCCTGGGGAACCTGACTGGGGGTCTTCGCCATCACGCGCCAGAACAGACACCAACACAGGCTGACCGACGATTTCAGCCGCCACATCCGCGATGGTGCTCGCGTAGTTCTTGCGCAGCCAGTTGCTGGCGAAACTGTTGGGAGCCAGCAATGTGAGGGTTCCTTCCCGGAATCCGCTGCACTGGGCAGGGCGAATCCAGGTCTCGAAAGTCGGCTTGCTGAGGTTGCTCTGAAGGGCCTGCTGAACCTTGCTCCACAGCTCACTGCCCGTCAGCACTGCACCCTCCGAATCACGGTGGCTGAATCTACGCACCCCAGGCCGGATCGGTCCGTCTTTAATGAGGTGCTGACGACATCACACCTCTTCATGGCCTCCGCCATCCAGCGTCCCCTGCAGCGAGCACTCACGCTCATCGGCGTCGGCCTGATCGGCTCCAGCCTCAGCGGCTGCGGATCCACCTGGAAGCAGCGCATCGGACTGGATCAGCCACCTGCCAGCGACCCCCTGCCGGAAGTGAGCGATGGCCCCCGCTCAGCCCCCCTTCAACCGGGGAAAAACATCATTGTCCAGGCCGTGGACAGAGTCGGGCCCTCCGTGGTGCGGATCGACACGGTGAAACGTGTGGTCAATCCGCTGGGCAATCTGTTCGGCGGCAGAGCTCCGATTCAGCAGCAGGCGGGACAGGGATCCGGATTCATCACCCGCTCCGATGGCCTGATCTTCACGAACGCACACGTTGTCGAGGGTGCGGACCAGGTCTCGGTGACGCTGCCGGACGGCCGCAGCTTCAGTGGCCGCGTTCTGGGGAGCGACCCACTCACGGATATCGCTGTGGTGCGCGTGGTGGCCGACAAACTACCGGTCGCGCCCCTCGGTAATTCCAATGCTCTCAAGCCAGGGGAATGGGCCATCGCGATCGGCAATCCCCTTGGCCTCAACAACACGGTGACTGCGGGGATCATCAGTGCCGTGGATCGCACCAATGCGATCGGAGAGGGGCAGAGAGTGCCCTACATCCAGACTGATGCAGCCGTGAATCCAGGCAACAGCGGCGGGCCGCTGATCAACGCAGCCGGCCAGGTGATCGGCATCAACACCGCCATCAAGAAGGCCCCGGGAGCCGGCCTCAGTTTTGCCATCCCGATCAATCTGGCCAAGCGGATCGCCCAGCAGATCATCAGCACCGGACAGGCGTCTCACCCCTTCATCGGGGTCCGGCTCCAGAGCCTGACGCCCCAGCTCGCCAAGGAGATCAATGCCGCAGCCAACAGCAATCTCTGCCAGGTGCCTGAATTGAACGGTGTGGTGGTGATCGAAGTGGTGGAGAACAGTCCTGCCGCCTCAGGAGGAATCCGCCCCTGCGATCTGATCCGTGAAGTGAACGGCACCAAGGTTCAGGACCCTTCCCAGGTGCAGCTGGCGGTCGACCGGGGCCGCGTCGGCGAGGCCATGCCGATCGTTGTGGAACGCGATGGCGACAGCATCGAGCTGATGGTGAAACCCGAGGAACTTCCGCGGCAGCAGTGATCCTCCGGGGCAGATCCGATGAGCGAGCCCATCCTGATCGTGATGACCCGCTGGCCTGCCAGCGGGCGGTGCAAACGTCGCCTCGCACACAAGCTGGGTGAGTCGAGCGCGGCAGCGATTCAGGCCAGACTGATCAGTCACACCCTGACTGTGGCTCAAGGTCTCGCCAGGGCTGGAACGCTGAAGCTTCACGTCGCCATCAGCGGTGCCGGACCGCGCGCCTGGCGCCGCTGGCTGAGCTCCGTTCCCGAGGCCAGCATCAGCGCACAGGGCCGCGGAGACCTTGGCAACCGGATGCGCAGGGAGGTGCTTCAGGCACGTCGCAGTCATCCTGGAGCTCCTGTGATTCTGATCGGCACGGATCTTCCCGACCTGGCTCCGCGAGACCTGATCAGAGCCGTCGAGTTTCTGCACAACTCACCGCTGGTGATCGGGCCATCACGCGATGGTGGTTACTGGCTGCTGGGCCTGTCGGCAACGCTGCCGGGAGTCCCCCGCTGGCCCTTTCATTCGATCCCGTGGGGAAGCGATCAGGTCTTGCGCCTCACATCCCAGAGAGCCCACGAGCACGGACTGGCCCCCGCTGAGCTCGAGATGCGCAATGACATCGACCATCTCGAGGATCTTGAGAAATGGCTGGCATGAACAGACCAGCGGAGCTGAGCGTGGTGATTCCTTGCCTGAATGAGGCAACTCGGCTGCCGCTGCTGCTGGCGGACCTGCAGCACGGCGGGCTCCGACTGGAGATCCTGCTTGCCGATGGAGGGAGCAGTGATGCCACGGTCAGGATCGCCCACCTGACAGGGTCTCAGTTGATCAACGTTCAAGAGCCTGGCCGCGGCCGTCAACTTCGCGCCGCCGCAGCGAAGGCACAGACTGACTGGCTGCTGTTCCTGCATGCCGACAGCCGGTTGTCAGCGCAATGGTCGGGGGTGTTGAGCACACTGCTGCAGCATTCCTCGACCGAGAGATCCGCCTGGTACTTCGATCTGCAGATCAGCCCGTCCACTCCGGCGAGGAGGCTGCTTGAAGGGGTTGTGGGCCTGCGCAGCCGCATGTTGCAACGCCCATACGGTGACCAGGGACTGTTCCTGCATCGCAATCTCTACGAGCATTGCGGCGGCTTTGCCGAGCTGCCGCTGATGGAGGATCTGGATCTGGTCGAGCGCCTGGGCCGCGTTGCTGATCTCAGGCGGATCGGTCTGCCCCTGACCACCGATGGCCGTCGCTGGCAGGAGGAGGGAGTCCTCCGTCGCAGCTGGCGCAATGCTCGGCTGCGCAGACGCTGGAAGCAGGGTGAGTCCCCGGAGAGGCTCGCCGCTGATTACTACGGAACTCAGTTCGCGTACCAGAAACCGCAGCGGTGACCATTGGGCTCAAGGTCCCAGCCAAGACGTTTGTAGAAGGGCAGAACCCCCGGATCGGCGAACAAGGTTGCCCGTTCGGTGCCAAGGGCACGCAGAGCATCGAGGATGTAATCCATCAGCTGACTGCCCAGACCGGAACCCTGATAGAGGGGGTGAACCGCCACATCCCAGATGGTCGCCTCGAGCACTCCATCACCGGTGCAGCGCGCGAAGCCCACGAGACGGGGAATCCGGGCATCGTGGCGCCAGAGACCGACCCTGATCAGGCTGTTGTCGAGAGCCTTGCGAACCCGTCGTACAGGTCGCCTGCTCCAGCCCACCGCCTCAAGCAGCTGCTCCAGTTCCACCAGATCAAACGGGCGATGCTGGCTGAACACCAGCGTGAGCTGGCTCGCAGGGGTCGCACACAGCTTCGCCTGATCGCCGTACATCACTTGCAGTGTCTCTGGCGTAAGCGAAGGGTCGTCGATCACTGACGATGCTGCAGTGTCACGATCCTGGCGCACGGAAGGCGCGAAGAGCGGCAAGGTGGGTGGGCAAGTTCTGCGTCGATGCCTGCAACTCAACTGCTGATTGCTGTTCACGGCTGGCTTTTGAGCAGGCAGGTCTGGTCGCCTTTCGCCACCTGCTGGAGAGAGAGCCACCCTGATATCGAGCTCTGGTGCCCTGATCTTCCTGGCTTCGGTGACGCGGAGCGCCCCTCAGGCATGCTTCCCAACCTGTCGGCTTACGGCCGCTGGCTGGCGCAGGGTGCCGTTCAGCAGGCGCAGGGACGGCCATTCATGCTGCTGGGGCACTCCCTCGGCGGCAGCGTGGTGCTGCATGCCGAAGCGCATCTGCGTCAGCGGAAACAACCTGGGCTGACGGGCGTCGTTCTGCTGGCGGCGGGAGGAGGGATCTATCAGCCGCGGCCCTTTCGCCGACTGCGCAGCTTCGGACGCCTGATTCTGGAGCTGCGTCCAGATGCTCTCGGTCAGCTGCCAGCTCCCATAGGAACGCTGGGCCCGTTCAAGGCAGAGCGACGGGCCGCCCGCGGACTGCTGGTGAACAGCACCAGTCGTGGTGCTGTTCGGGAGCTGCCTGGATTGGTTTCGGATCTGGGTGTCGACAGCCTCTGGATCAGCGGTGACAACGATCAGGTGATGGAACCTGGCTATGTGCGCCATCTTGCGGCCTACAGCCCCGGTCATGACTACCGCCAGATCGCTGGCTGTGGTCATCTGCCGATGCGGGAGAGGCCCGATGTTCTCAGAGACATTGTTCACGGCTGGGTTCAGGATCAGAGCCTGGCCAGCCCTCGCTCCTGAAGTTCGGCGAGTTCGGCGTAAAGACCACCCTGCGCCCTCAGCTGCAGATGGGTTCCCTGCTCGATCAAACGACCACGTCGGAGAACGAGGATCCGATCTGCGGCTTCAACGGTGGCGAGACGATGGGCGATCACGATGGCGGTGCGACGTTCCAGCAGATGGTCAAGATCCCTCTGCAGGGTTGCTTCCGTGGAAGGATCCATGAATGCGGTCGCCTCGTCCATCACAAGCACATTGGGATTGCGGATCGCCACGCGTGCAACGGCGAGCAGCTGGCGCTCTCCGGAGCTGAGGTTTCCACCACGCTCACGCAGCTCCGTGTCCAGCCCCTGAGGGAGTCTGCCGAGCAATGAGCTGAGGCCCAGGTCCCTGCAGACATCCTTGAGCTGGTTGTCATCGATGTCCCGGTCAAGACGCAGGTTGTCGCCAACGCTGCCACTGAACAGGAACGTGTCCTGCAGCACCACTCCAAGCTGGCGGCGCAGATCAGGCAGCGAGAGAGTGCGGATGTCACGTCCATCAAGAAGAATGCGGCCTTGCTGAGGTTCATAGAGCCTGCACAGCAACCGGATTACTGTGGTCTTACCCGAGCCGGTGGGACCCACCAGCGCCACGTGTTCACCCGGAGCAAGTCGGAAGCTCAGATCCTGAAGGATCGGTTCATCCGGTCGATAGGAGAAATGGACCCTTTCGAACACCACTTCGCCACGAGGCGACGGCATGACCTGAAGCGGAGCAGGAATGTTTTCAGCCGTTGACTCTGCTGCTGATGCGGGGACCGCGAGGGTGTGATCGCGAATTTCGAGTGGTTCTTCCAGCAGTTCGCCGATTCGCTCGACAGCGGTCAGACCACCCTGAATCTGAGTGAATCGCTCGGCCATCTGTCGCAGTGGGTCAAACAAACGCTGCGAATAGAGGATGAACGTCGTGAGAGTGCCGAGCCCCATTGCCCCGGAGGTGACCATCCAGCCCCCCAGGGCCAGTACGACCGCCACCGCTCCGAGTGAGACCCACTCCAGGAATGCGGAGATGCTGCTGTCAAAAAGTATCGTTCCATTCACCGCTCCTCGGTAAGCCAGGCCGGTTCGTTGAAAACGAGCTCCATTGAAGGCCTCACGACGAAACATCTGAACGACGTCCAGACCCTGCAGGTTTTCCTGAAAATCTGCATTCAGCTGTGACAGCTCCTCACGCACCCGATAGTTCGCTCTGCGATATCGCCCCTGCAACCAGAGAACGACCAGGGTCACGGGAACCTGGGAAACGAGAAGCAGAAGTCCAAGTCTCCACTCAATTAGCAGCATGGTCACCGCGATCACGGTGAGCGTCACCAGATCGCCCAGAACCCCTACAGCACCGCTGCCGAACACCTCAGCCAACGCATCGACATCACTGGTGAGTCGGGTGAGCAACTTGCCCACAGGCATGCGGTCATGGAACCTAAGGGAAAGATCCATCGCATGGGCGAAGAGATCACGGCGAATCCTGGCTGTGAGTCGCTGGCCGACCGACTGGATGTTGTAGCTCTGCACTCCCTGCAGCGCCAGACGCACCAGAACGGAAATCAACAGAGCAGCGATGATCAGTCGCAGAGCCAGAGTGCTGTCCAGAGGCTGAAGAATCGGTGCGACCGCCTCGTTGGTGGCCCCGGACACGGTGCGCAGAACCGAAATGGCCTGACCAACCAGCAGTGGCTGAATCGCCCCGGCGAGCGCTACCGGGATCAACAGGATCAATGTGAGCAGGAGACGACGACGGTCGCGTCCCAGGTAGCGCCCCAGCCGGCTGATGCGCTGAAGATCGGAACCGGCCATCAGGTCGTGCTCACCATCTCCCGACTGGGAGCGTCCATCGCCTCAATGACCTGTTGCAGCTCTCCCTGGTCCAGGCGCAGCGAGAGGGGGTGCCCCACCAGTCGGGCAGTGGTGTGAAAGAGGTCTTCGATGGCGACCAGACCGTTGTCCCGGAGTGTTCGACCTGTGGCCACAAGATCCACAATCCCTTCAGCGATTCCGGTGATCGGACCGAGTTCCACCGATCCAGTGAGATGCACAAGCTCGACAGGCAGATCGATTGAATCGAAATACTGTCGGGCGCAGCGCGTGAATTTGCTGGCCACCCGGCAGTGCGGGGGCAGGTCGGTGGCTCTCTGGTATCCGCTGCTCGACTTCACGGCAACAGACATGCGACAGCCACCGAAACCGAGGTCCACCAGATGAGCCACAGGCATCTGGTGTTCTCGCAGCACGTCATAACCGACCACCCCGAGCTGGGCCTGCCCGTAAGCCACGTAGACCGGCACATCACCGTTCCGGACCAGCAGAGCTCGGGCCTGACCACAGACCGAGGGCACCATCAGCTGTCGGTTGTCGGGATCAAGCACCGCCGAAAAATCAAGACCTGCAAGCCTGAACCGTTCCACGGACTCCCTCAGCAGAGCTCCCTTGGCCAGTGCAACGGTGATCATGGAAGCCTGCATTGCCCAAAACTTTAACGATGGGCCACCCATGTCAGAGCGAAGGAATCAAGCCGCTGCCGGTGCTGCAGGACAACATTGTCTGGATCTGGACACGGGGGCACGAGGCGGTGGTAGTCGATCCCGCCGTCGCTGAACCAGTGCGGCAATGGCTGGTGGATCACGGGCTGGAACTCAAGGCCGTTCTGCAGACCCACCACCACGCAGACCACATCGGCGGCACGCCGGAGCTTTTGCACCAATGGCCCTCAGCTGCCGTGATCGCAGCCGCCGCTGACCGCGAGCGGATTCCTTTCCAGACGGTTTCGGTGGATCCGGACATGCGGCTCGAACTGCTGGGACAGACCGTCAGCGTGATCGACGTGAAAGCCCATACAAGGGCGCATCTGGCCTACGTGCTCCCCGAGGGTTGCACCCCGAATGATCCGACGCCTGCACTGTTCTGCGGTGACACCCTGTTCGGAGGTGGCTGCGGACGACTGATGGAAGGATCAGCCGAGGACATGCACCTGGCCCTCACGCGCCTGCGGGCGCTGCCGGACGAGACCATCGTCTATTGCGCCCATGAATACACCGAAAGCAACCTGCGCTGGGCCCATGCCGTGAGGCCCGATGATGAGGCCATTGCCGAACGCCTGAGCTCTGTCCGAGAGCTTCGCAGCCAGGGAGAACTTTCCCTTCCCAGCACCATGGGCGAGGAGCGCAGCACCAATCTCTTCCTGAGAGCGAGTACAGCCCAGGAACTGCGTGAACTGAGACTCCACAAGGACAGCTGGCGCGACTGAGCAAGGTGAGCTGGACAAGCCTGGTTGAGTCGGCGCAGTTCCAACAGCTCAGCTGGCACGGCTCAGCAGGGATCGTCGCAGAGGATGCAGCAGGACGGATGAGCCTGGCTGGAGACGCAAACGACAGCTCTGGCCGCGCTGATAGTCCTCGGAAAGCGGTCTCAGCAGCCTCAGCTGCCGATCCCCGCTCTTCACCCTGTACATCCAGCTGTGGCCGAGAAACTCCCGTCCCACGATCTGATCCTCACCACTGGAATCCTCCAGCAGCGTGATGGCTTCAGGAGCAACCAGAACCGTTGCCTCTTCAGTCAGGGAATCGGCCTGGAGATCACCAGGTCTCTCGAGATCACCCAGAGGACAGCGCAGGCAACCCTCGCTGGCGTCATTCCATACCGGCAGAACATTGCGCTGAAGAACAAAGCTGCCCACAAAGGGAGTGGCCGGAGAGTTCACCATGTCTTTCGGGCTGGCGCACTGATGCAGACAGCCGTCACGCAGCACAGCCACTCGACTGCAGATCGCCAGCGCCTCCTCGGGGTCATGGGTCACCAGAACTCCGCTGGCGTTGCAGGCACTGAGAACAGATGGAAGTTCACTGCGAAGGCGCAGGCGAACCTCCACATCAAGATTCGAGAAGGGCTCATCAAGCAGGACCACCGACGGCGCCGGTGCCAGGGCTCTGGCCAGAGCAAGACGTTGACGCTGACCACCTGAGAGCTCGTGGGGATAACGCTCTTTCAGCTGGTCCAGTCCAAGCAGATCAAGAAGCCAGGTCGCCCGGGCTGTGTCCTGCCCGCGGCGAAGACCGAAACAGGTGTTGTCCCAGGTGTTGAGATGCGGAAACAGGGCGTAGTCCTGAAACACCATGCCCACGCCACGGCGTTCTGCAGCCAGCGAGCGCTGGGGACTGGCCACCTCGCGGCCGTGCAGACGGATGCTGCCGCGAACCGGAGTCTCGAACCCGGCGATCAGCCTCAGGAGAGTGGTCTTGCCACAACCGGAAGGTCCCAGCAACCCCACAAGTTCGCCCGCCCCCAGGCCGAGATTGATGTCCTGAAGAGTCCACTCCGCCCCGGAGGAGCCATAGCTGTGCCAGAGACCATCGATCTCGACCGGTAAGGACTCCATCGACACGGGGCGCGAAAATGCAGCCCCATTGTGATCCACATTTATGACGACCACCACCCATCAGGCCATCACCACCACTGACGCACCCGCCCCGGTCGGGCCCTACAACCAGGCCGTGCAAGCCGGTGGATGGCTTTACTGCTCGGGGCAGATCCCTCTGGACCCTGCCACCGGTGAGATGGTGGGAGGTGGGGATGTGGAGGCGGAAACACGACAGGTGCTGCGCAATCTCAACGCCGTGTTGAGCGCTGCGGGGACCGAGGCCGCCAAGGTGGTCCGCACAACGGTGTATCTGGTCGATCTCGCGGACTTTCAGACGGTTAATACGATCTATGCAGAGATGTTCGGCAACGGCGTGAGCCCTGCCAGAGCCTGTGTGCAGGTGGCAGCACTGCCTAAGGGCTCCAAGGTTGAGATCGACTGCGTCGCCTGGCTTGGATGAAGCGTTCCGACGGTTTCATAAGTTAAGAGATGCACCGAGCGACCTTCATGGCCCAGGCCAAGCTGACCATCGGCGAACTGGAAGCGGGCTATCCCCTTTACTGCAAGGCGTTACGGCGACTCCTCAAGGAAGGACGCGAGGTGAAGGACATCGAAAAAACCGTGTGCTGGGGCCATCTTGAGACCCTGAACCGCTGCCTGCCAGGGCGCTACAAAGCGCCCTCGTACCTGATGGCGCTGATTCGACGCGACCTGGAACAGCCGAGTCCTGGTTAAGCATTGCCTTGCTCAGCCCTGCTGTGGAGTGATCAGTCTGCTCCGCCGGTCAGTGGCCTGGAAGGGTCGGCTCCCTCCACTTCACCCTGAAAAACACGACTGGAGTAGACATCGGCTGCTTCGATGGTGATCAGGGCTTCACGGCTGACAGGCTGATCGCGCCGCGAGAACAGGCGATTGGCATGCCGCAGTCGCAGACGATCAATGGCATTACGGATTGAGCGGGCATTGGCGAAGAAGGGCAATTGACGCCGCCTGCTGATGTAGCTCCCAAAGGCTTCCAGCGCGGCATCGCTGAATCGATACTGCTGTTGTTCCAGCAACAGTTGCGCAATCGCCATCAATTCACCCTGGCTGTAATCAGGGAAATCGATGTGGTGAGCAACCCTTGAGGACAGGCCTGGATTGGATTGATAAAAAGCTGTCATCCGGTCTTTGTAACCGGCAAAGATCACCACAAGATCATTGCGCTGACTCTCCATCTCCTGCAGAAGAATCTCAATCGCTTCCGCGCCGTAATCTCGTTCATTTCCCGGTTTGTAGAGGTAATAGGCCTCGTCGATGAACAGAACGCCTCCCTGAGCGCGCTTGATCATCTCTTTTGTTTTCGGTGCCGTATGCCCCACATACTGACCAACCAGGTCATCCCTGGTGACCGTTATCACATGCCCTTTTCGTAGATAACCAAGCCGATGCAGGATCTGCGACATCTTCTGCGCAACCGTTGTTTTTCCGGTTCCTGGCTGACCTGTGAACGACATGTGCAGGCTCGGGGCCCTGCTCACCAGATCCAGGGACTGTCGAGCCTGATCCACCAGCAGCAAAGCCGCGATCTCACGAATTCTGGTTTTGACGGGCCGCAGACCGATCAGCTCGGTGTCCAGATGGTCGAGGACCTCACCGACTCCCGAAGCAATGAAACTGGATTCCAGATCAATCGATGAGTCCATCAATTGCCGCAGCGAAGGCGTGATCTGAATCGCTCAGGCTCGCATCTTCCGCGTCCTCATCAGGGCGCAAAGTGATGTTCACATAGGTTTTCCCAAAGCTGATATCGGGATAGCGCTTGTTCAGTTCACTGAACTCACCAAGCCGATCCAGGAAATCACGGGTGGTGCTGTAACTGTCGAACTCGAATCGCTTCTCCAGACAGACCGGTCGCTTGCGTTCATTCCAGGCTTCCATCAACAACCTCGGGGCCTCTCCGAAACCTAAAGGAGGGCTCCCCTCTGACAGCCCATCAGACGTTCCGACCAGGCCGACGCGTAGGCACGGTTGGCCGCCTGCTGCTCGGGATCCTGGGTGTCGAGAGGATTGGGCATTGTGCCGGCGATGGCTGCATTGGTGACACAGAACATCGACTTCTGGAAGCTGATGCAGATCTGAACATGGGCATCTGCCTGTCCACGACCGTGACGGTCATACCAGCGGCTGAGCTCCTCGGGAAGATTCCTGTACATGTCCGACATGCAGAGGCTCGGGGGGATCCCAGCTCCCATGCTCGGCAAAGGATCCGCGTAGAGAGCTCCGTACTTGAACAGACTCTGGTCCGCTGCGATCTGACGGGCCTGGGCGTTGTAAGACACCGTTCCGAGAAACGGCATGCCTCGAAAGAACACCGCCTCCACATAAGGCACGGCGACATCAACCAGAAAGGTGAGACCTGCTTCCGGGGGGAGAACCCATACGGACTCACCACCCACCATCACCTCGTAGGTGATGGGATTTCCTGCGGCCGTTACCAGACCATCACGGATGTGATGAACCACATCCAGCACACAGGCCACTTCTCCGATGCGATAACGGCGTGCCAGGTCAATGAAGATGTCACTCATCACCCGCCAGAACAGACCCAGCGCATAGATCGTCGTCATCGATCTGATCGCTTCAGGTGCGAAGCCCGGATAGAGACCATTCACCAGACGCAGAAGAGGATCCCGCCTGGAGCGCAGGGCGATCACGCGGCGACACACGTCTTCAAAAGGCTCTGAATCGAAATAGGCATCCATCCCTCCCGTTCCGTGCCAGAACATCGCTTTCTGGCAGTACTCGGCATATTCGAAGTTGATCCGGTCACCCATCAGGTGCTCCCAGAAGCGTTTTGGAGTGAATCCCTCGTGGAAGAAGCGGAACACCGGGAACGGATTGAGAAGTTGCGTCTTTCCCTGATGCACGAGGTTGCAGCTGTAGGCATCCAGCACAAGGCCGTAACTTTCCAGCACATTCACCACCTGCAGCAGATGGTCTGGGGTGTCAGCCAGCAGAGGGGTGTCCGACAGCAGACGCCTGATCAGCTCTTCCTGATCCGGGAGCGTGGGTTCGGTGGCTTGAGGTCTGGCAGTGGTGGTCATGAGAGCCCTCCAGGCTGGACCAGTGTGGCGAGTTCGCTGAGCTGGGCGGTGGCTGGCTGGCTGAGGCCCACGAGAAGATTGGGAACAACACCAAGCAGAAGGATCAGCAGAGACATCGACAGAGCGGGGATCTGCTGGGCGAAGGGCACCTGATTCAGGATTCTCGGATTCTGATTGGCGCCGGAAGCCACCGCAAGACGACCGAAGAACGCACGGTTCACCAGCAGCAGAAAATAGACAGCTGTGAGGCCTGAGCCGACCATCGAGAGAAGAGTCGCCACAGGGAACATCTCGAAACTTCCCTTGAAAACGAGGAACTCGGAGATGAAACCAGCCATGCCTGGGATTCCTGCACTGGCCATCACACCGATGATCATCAAGGTGCCGGTCAGAGGCAGACCACGCTGAGGATTCAACAGCCCCCGCAGCACGTTGAGGTCACGGGTGCCTGTGCGCTCGTACACGACGCCAACCGCAAGGAAAAGAACAGCTGAGATCAGGCCGTGACTGACCATCTGGAACAGAGCACCAATCAGCGCGAGGGGAGTGGCCGCAGCGGCGGCGAGCAGCACATAGCCCATGTGACCCACCGAGCTGTAGGCCACCATCCGCTTCATGTCGGTCTGCGCGATGGCCGCCAGGGATCCGTACAGCACTGAAACAGCTGCCCAGCCGGCCAGCCAGGGGGCAGCCACGGACCATGCCTCCGGGAAAAGGCCGAGGCAGAAACGCAGAAGGCCGTAGGTGCCCAGCTTCAGCAAAACACCGGCCAGCAGCACCGAAACAGGCGTGGAAGCCTCGGTGTGAGCATCCGGAAGCCAGGTATGGAAAGGGAAGAGAGGGATCTTGATTCCGAAGCCGATCAGCAGACAGCTCATCAGCACAAGCTGACTGGTCAGCCCCATCTGTGTGGTGAGGATCGGCCGGATTCCGAAATCAACGCTCCCTGTGACCAGGGCGATGCCAAGAAAGGCCGCCAGGATCAGAACGCCTGACACGGCTGTGACGATCAGAAACTTGGTTGAGGCATAGGCCCTGTTGGCGCCACCCCAGATCGCGATGAGCAGCCAGAGAGGAATCAGCTCCAGTTCATAGAACAGGAAGAAGAGCAGGAGATTCTGAGCGAGGAAAGCACCATTCACCGCACCGCTGATGACCAGCAGAAGGGCGAAATAAACGCGAGGACGGTTGTCGACCGAACGCGATGCTGCTGCTGCCACAAGACAGAGCACCCCGTTCATGAGCACAAGCGGGAGCGAGAGACCGTCAACACCGAGACTGAATTCGAGACCAACCTGAGGCAGCCAGGGGAGAATCTCCACCAGTTGCTGTCCAGGCTCGACCGCTGAGAAGGGAATCAGCAGGCCGAAGCTGAGCAGACACTGCAGGGCGAGAGTGACCAGCGTGAATGTGCGGCTGCGGCTGGCCGTTTCGGCACCAGATAGAACACTGATCAACAGTGAACCGAGGAAGGGGATCAGAAGAAGAACCGTCAGCATGATGACCTCACTGCAGAACCCAGCTCAGAGACATGAGCAGCAGCACGATGGCGCCGATCACCGTGAGCACGTACGACTGGGTCTGACCGCTGATGCTGAGCTTCAGGCCTTCGGCACTCGACAGGGAGAAGCGTGCCAGACCATGCAGCACTCCATCAACGACATTGCGGTCAAACCAGCCGGCGAGCTGCGAGAAGGTGGCCACCACATTGACAATGGTGACCCGGTAGAAGCGCTCGGTGTAGAAGTCGTAGGCGAGCAGATCCTGGAACCAGCGAAGAATCGGATTGAGAGATCGTGACCAGGCCTTGTTGAGGGGAACGAGAGCCCCGGCAATCAACCCGGCAGCACCACTGGACACCACCAGAGCAGCGGCCCAGAAGGGGAAGGCGAGGAGACCGTCGAGCGATTCCAGACGGATCAGAAGAAACGGAGTTAGCACCACGATCACAGTGAGAGCCACCATCGGTAGCGCCATCTGCCAGTTGATCTCCGCCGCCCGTCGGGTCTTGGCCAGCGACGGACCAAGGAACACCTGTCGGAACACCCGGGTGAGGTTCAACGCTGTGAGGGCATTGGTGATCAGGAACACCGGCACGAACACCACCGCCCTGGCACCGACCAGCTCGACAGCCTGTGCCAGGCAGAGGAATCCTCCGAGTGGAAGCAATCCGACCAGACCGGCTCCGCCGACCAGAAAGGATCCGGTGGTGGCGGGCATGCGACTGCCGAGACCACCGAGCTCGGTGATGTCCTGACAGTTGGTCGAGGCGATCACCCCTCCAACACTCATCGACAGGAGAGCCTTCGAGACGGCGTGGGCGTAGAGCAACAGCAGTGCCAGCACGGGCACCTGCAGAGAAATGGCGATGAACACAAGACCGAGATAGGCCGTTGTGGAATACGACAGCGTGCGCTTGATATCGACCTGGGCGATGGACACCAGGGAACCGCCGATGGCGCTGATGGTGCCGATCACCTGAAGCACCACGAGGGTGACCGGCGCGTGCTGCAGAAGAGGCATGACCTTCAGCAGCACGATGGCGCCGCAGGTCACCACAACGGAGTTGCGCAGAATCGAGGCAGGATTGGGACCCTCCATGGCCTCATCAAGCCAGAGGTGCATCGGAAACTGGGCGCACTTGCCTGTGGGTCCGGCAACCAGTCCAAGACCGAGGAGTGTTGCAGCCAGTGGCGTCAGGGTGTCCTGAGCCGACCAGCTGTACAGATCGTCAAAGCCAGTGACTCCTGACCAGGCCGTTAGGGCCACCACACTCATCAGCAGCATCACGTCACCGACGCGTTTGGTCAGAAACGCGTCGCGGGCTGCGGTGACCACCAGCGGCTGGGCATACCAGAAACCCACAAGCAGATAGGTGGACAGGGTGAGCATCTCCAGAAGGAAATAGCTCTGAAACAACGAATCGCTCAGCACAACTCCCGACATGGCACCTTCGAAGAAACCGAGCAGAGCAAAGAAGCGGGCCAGCGCCCATTCCTTGTCGAGGTACCCCAGCGAATAAATCTGGGAGAGAAGGCTCAGACCAGTGATCAGCTCGAGAGCGGAAACGTTGGTGAGCGAAAGACTGAAACTGATCTCAAGATTGAGATCACCCACAGACAGCCATGGCATGCCGATCACGGCCGGACCATTGGCCATCACATCCCTCAGCACAAGGCTGCCGTGGACCACGGCCAGCAGCGTCAGCAGGATGTTCAGATACGCCGGTGGACGATGGGCGTCCCTGCGGAACCATCCGAAGGCCCAGGGAAGGGACACCAACATTCCTGCGAATCCATAGAGAGGAATCAACCAGGCGGTCTGAAGAGGCAGCGAAAGAGCTGGAGTCAAAAGCAACGAGACCTGAACGGCCGTTGAGGTGCGGGTTGGCCGGCGAATCTAGTCCGAAATGATGCAGAGGAACGTTATTGATCAACTACGCCTTCGCACATTGGTCGGCAGAAGCGCCGGCTCAACTTCCTGATGGGGACGGGCAATGATGTGGGCAGCCACAAGGCCGTCACCAACGCGTTCGCAGGCATCGGCACCTGCACGCACGGCGGCGTTCACAGCACCGGTCTCACCACGCACCATCACTGTGACGTAGCCACCGCCCACATATTCACGGCTGATCAGCTGCACTTCGGCAGCCTTCGTCATGGCGTCGGCGGCTTCGATGGCCGGCACCATGCCGCGGGTTTCGATCATGCCGAGAGCAATTCCCTGCACAGAAGGCTCCGGAGCAGCTGCGATCGACTTGGAGGCGCGACCTGAACCTGATGAGCCGGAAGACGATGAGGCGCTGCGGCGGCTGCCGCTCCGTGCCGACACGGCACGGCTGGAGCCCGACCTTGCGGTGGTGCTGCGACGGGTGGTTGTGGAGCGGCTGCTCGCGACCGGAGTCACATCCACTGTGGTTGAAGAGGCTTCGGTCTCAGCCGTCGAGGAAACCGCTTTTGACGCAGAACTGGTTGCTGCCCCAGCTGAGGCCTTGGCCGTCGTTGATGTGGTCGAAACTGCAGCAGCGGCTGCGGAAGAGCGACGACGGGAAACTGGAGAGGCCATGTTGAAGGTTTCAGGTGGATGGAATGGAGGGAGGGGTCGCGATCAGTTATCCATCCGGCATCCAGTGATCGATGATTCCACCGATGGTCAGATCCGTGAGCACTGAGCTGTTGGGGCATGCAAAACGGGCAGCGGAGCCACTGGAGGTGAAGACCCAGTTGCCCTCCCTGGCTCCGACAGGGTCAACGGCAACCAGCTGCTTGCCCTTGTTGTTCCTGAGAATGCGCAGGTGCATGTGATCCAGCCCGGCCAGGCGGTAAGAGCAGACCAGTGTCCCCATCACCTGCATGATCTCCATCAGGTTTTCTCTCCTGGCTTGAGAGAGGGTGAGGGCTTGGAAGGTGCAGGGGCGGAAGGGGCTGCCGACGGGGGTTTGGGTGGATCCGGCTCCCAGTGGTCGATGATTCCCACGATGGTGAGATCACTGGGGTAGGACTTGCTTCCGGCAGCTTCGCGGGCAGCGGAACTGCTGACGCAGATCACCCAGTCGCCTGGCTTTGCTCCGACTGCATCCACGGCCACTTTCTTGGTGCTGCCATCCAGAACCACCTGGAGGTGTTTGTGCTCGAAATCCGGAATCCGGTTGGTTGAAACGAGGGGCTTCAGGACCTTGACAATCAGCATGGTCAGTGAGCCTCCTGCTGGACGGGATCGAGTGTGGAACCTACCGCCACCGCAGGGAGCGGCTGGTCACGGTCGCGGATCGTGAGAAGCGTGTGGAGCAGACCTTCGTTGACGAGCGCTGAATAACGCTCATCGATGGCCTTCTGAATGCGCTGGCAATCGGCGATGGCACGCTCACGCGCACCGGGCACCTTGCCCGAATAATCGAAACGCACCACAACCGGAATCGGCAGATCGCGGGAGACATTGAGTCCCTTGAAGATTTTCACACCGACATCAAGATCAGGAGCTCCTTGTTCAACGGTGTCGAGGTGAGCGAAATAGGTGAGGTTGCGCAGATGCACCTCCTTGAAACCGATACCGACACCGATGAATCGCTCAGCATGGCCGGCGTCGGGATAAGCGCCGTGATGAAGCGATCGAACGTAGTCCTGCTGGGAGATGTTGCTGACAAGCAATCGAGTAATGAAACGCACCATGCCTTCATCGGGAGCGGATGACACATGGGTCTGAACAGCCGCCTGAACAGCATCCCTGGCCTGCTGCACCGTGAGCGGAGCGGTGCTTTCGTAAAGCGATCTGGCACAGAGCCACTGATCGAGTCGGATCTCACCGTTCTGATCAGGAACATGAACACGTATGGCATCGGTGTCGGTGTCTAGACCGATCAGAAGCAGATCAACAGACGCACCACAGCAGAAGCTGTTTTCAACGGCTTCACGGAAGTCATGCAGACGCTGAAGTCCTGAAGCAGCAGCCAGCGCATCATCACTGCCATGGGCTGCACAACCCTGGTGTGATGGATCGAGCGAGCTGAAGTGATAGGCCACCACTTTCAGATACCTGGTCGGCGCCTGAGCCTCATTGGGCAGCTGCTCCCGGAAACGGCGATGTTCGGTCTTGATCCAGCGATTGACCGTGTTCTCGACATCAAACATCGCTCCTGCATGGGAGCGGCGGCGTACAGCACTGAAAGGAATTCTCAGCGCGTAGGCGATCGTGTGCGCAAGACGACCATCTGCGCAGGGTGTGACGTCCAGCAGATGAAAACCACAGTCGAGAAGGAACGCATTGAATTCCTCCGAAGCTCGGCTGCCTGAAGCGGCTTCCAGGGGGTCGTCCTGGAAGAAACGTTCACTGAACAGCTGATGCGACTGAAAAACGCACCACGCAAACAGTGCGCGCATGTCGAGAGGTCTCACCCACGACTTCTCAAGAATGTGATCCGGAAGGTCGAAGCCGAGTTCCGCGCGGGCGAGGCGCTGAGCCTGAGCCAGAAAGTCGGGTTCGTGCTGCAGGGCAGACACCTGCTTCAGCAGAGGCACAATCCGGTCAAAACGGCCCTTCACCTCCAGCTCGTAGGCCTTGAGCCGTTCGTTCTCCGACTGGTCGGTCAGAGGATGGGAGTCCACCGACCAGGGGAGGGAAGTTCTGCTGAGATTGACGGCCACGGACGTCCGGAATTCGCCACGCTTCATCCGGCCGGGCTGCTGGGGAGTGGGACGGCGCCGGTCAGCATGGGAACGGATGCGGCCACCGGATACGGAACCTGACTTGAGCAGAGCGGCCTTGCCGGAGACAGTCAGAGCCTGGCGCCGCTCAAGCGCCGACTGTCGCGCTGTGCTGCCGGTGGACGGGCTTGCCTCCCCTGTGGATTCAGAGCCGGCGATGTCCCTGGCGAGTGATGCCTGGACCTGACGCCGCGTGGGAGCCGTGGGCGCAAGAGGTCGCCCGCCACGGGAAGGCATGGAGCGAACCATCTGCGAATCAGCCCCTTGCGCCGCCGGAGACGGTGATCAGAGAACCTTTATCGGTGTTGCCGTGGGAGCCGGTCACACGACAGACGGGCCACTCGGCCTGCTCATTGCGCTTGCGCTCGAAGGGAGCCATGGCCCCCATTGGACCGGGTCGGGTGGGGTTGCGGCGGCGTGCTGATGCACCCTCTGTACCGGTGACATGCTCGCCACGATCCCAGTCGTCACCTGTGACCTTGGTGGATGAACCCTCACCCGTCACGCGGGAGGTTGGCTCATCAGCCGGCTGACTGACAACGGCCACGGTGGGCTGGAAGTGTCGGCGCTGAAAATCGCGGTTGTCAAAACGGAACTGTTCAGTGCCGGTGACCTTGCCGCCGGCCATATCGAAAGGGCCGGTGATGCGATTGCCCTGTTCATAGGAGGTTCCGGTGACGGAACCCTGTGCATCACGCTGCTGTTGAGCCGCGCGGGCTGGTGACATCACACTGAAACGGGTCCAGGCGGCACCTTCCGGCGACCGACCGTGCGTGTCGGTACCGGCTGGAGCCTCGGCACCACAAGCTGCGGCAAGTTGATCCGCACCCACATAGGGAGTTCCGGTCACCGCTTCACAGGCACCACGCTTGTCACCTGTCATCACTCCGCCCACTCCGGGCTGAATACCGGTCATGGCGGCGGAAGGTGTCCCGGGACGAACGGGAGTACGTTCTCTGATCGCCTGGACTGCAGTCGTTCCGCAATGCTGACCCGCCTGCTCCAGGCCTGCATAAGGGGTGCCGGTCACGGCCTGACAGCTGCCGGGCTCATCACCGGTCACGTGCTCGGAACGTCCAGTGCGGGTGCCGCTGACGACCTGATTGCGGTTGGTGATGCTGAAACCGACCTTGGCCGCCTCGGGATCAGGTTTCCCTCCGCAGAAGCTGTTGACCTGTTCGGAGCTGATGTACTGGTCACCGGTGACGCGGTGACAGGATCCGAACTCATCTCCTGTGACTTGTGAGGAACGACCGACCAGGGTGCCGGTCACTCCCGTGCCTGAAAGGGTGGCTGACAGACCGACCTTCGCAGCAGGTCGACCATCGGGAAGAGGGTCGGAACCGAGATACTGATCACCGGTGAGACTGCGATTGGCACCTGCTTCGTCGCCGGTGACACTGGCGGAGCGGCCCACCATGACACCACTCACCGGGCGGCCTTCAAGAGTGAGGCTGTGGCCGACCTTGCGCGGTGATGGGTTGGATCCGCCGCAATAGGCTGCAGCCTGATTGGCGGAAATGTATTCCGTACCGGTCACGCTCTTGCAGGTACCAGGCTCATCACCGGTGACCTTGCCCGACCGACCGACTTCGTTGCCGGTCACACGATTGCCGTGACTTGTCGCAGTGACGCGCACCTTGGCGGGCGTGGTGGGCTCGGGGGCTTGCTGACAGAAGGTCTGGAAGACTTCGGCGCCGAGGTACTCGGTGCCGGTGATCGAGCGGCAGGTGCTGGCTTCATTGCCCGTGGTCTTGACCGAGCGGTTGGCCTGCGTGCCGGTCACGGTTTGACCGGTGGTTGTGGTGCTTTCGCCAACTTTCCAGTGCGCATCAGCAGCAGCGGCCTGCTTGGCGCCATGGCGATTAGGGCCGCACGGGCGGGTGACACCGGCGTTCTGCTTGCTGATGGCACCGGCTTTGGCCCGCAGCTCGCGCACCTGTTGAGCAATCTCACGGCTGGAGAGATCGGGGTTGGCCTGACGCGCAACCGCAGCAGCACTGGTGGGCTGCTTGCCTGCGGTTTTGCCATGTTTCGACATGGCTTCACGACGCGCCAGCACCAGGGCCCGGCTGGGATTGTCGATCGAGCGCCTCTTGGGAGTGGTTTTGCGTCGCTCGAGACCGGATCGGCCTGCACCGGAGCGAGGAGTCAGCTCGACAGTGACGGAGGGACGTTCGACTTTTTCAGGAGCAGCAATCGGTGCAGCGACGGAAGCTTCTCGAGCTACATCAGCACGGTTGCGATCCCGACTGGAAGACGCAGACTTGCCTCGACGGGAAAGTGCTTCACGACGGGAGAGGACCAGTTCGCGGCTGGGATGACGCTGCGCTTTCCCCTGGGGGCTGCGTGAGGGAGCCGCGGTTCGGGTCAGCGAGACCGGGGATTGCGCAACGCCGGCCACAGGAGCTGAGGTCGCTGGCTGAACCGCGTTTGTGGCATCGGTGCGAGTTGGACGGGCATCACTGGCCGACCTGATCCGATTGTTTCCACCGAGGGCAGCGGACGCTTTCTTCCCCGAGGTGGTCAGCGCTCTGCGGCGCTCAAGTGCGAGTTCTCGACTGGAAAGTCTTGCCATGTCCGCCCGGTGAAGTCGTCAAAGAGCAGGGGGCGCTGCCCCCGTTAAAAACTGGAGCCCTGAACAGAAATCAGGGCTCGGAACCAAGGGTTCGAAGGATCAGCGTCCTTCGAAAACCACGAAGCAGGCACCCTGGCTCTGGGTGTAGGCGTCGTAACCGACGATGCGCACGTGGTGGTCGGGGTAGGCGCGATGGCAGGCCTCGAGCTCACTCACGACAACATTGAGATCCTTCTCGCCGAAGAAGGGAAGCTTCCAATAGGACCAGTAGGTGGCCATGGAGTTGCTGGGATGGACATGCTCGATGAGCGGGCTCCAGCCCTGGGCGATGATGTAGGCGATCTGGTCGTAGATCTCGTCCTGGGTCATCGGCGGAAGAAAGCCGAAGGTCTCCAGGGTGGCGACTGTTTTGTAGTCACCCACGGTGCTCTGGAAAGGCATGGGGATCCTGGGTGTAAGTAAAAGGTGTGGCCGGTCGCTGAAACCGGCCGGGGTTGTGATCAGCTCTGAACGTCGAGCTTGTCGACGGTGTCGAACTCGAACTTGATCTCCTTCCAGGTCTCGAGGGCTATGGCCAGCTCAGGGCTGTGCTTGCCTGCTTCCAGGAGGATGTCGCGGCTTTCCTTCTCGATCTCGCGACCGGCATTGCGTGCCTTGACGCAGGCTTCGAGAGCCACGCGGTTGGCAGCAGCACCTGCAGCGGAGCCCCAGGGGTGACCGTGGGTACCACCACCGAACTGCAGAACGGAGTCGTCACCGAAGATCGCCACCAGTGCGGGCATGTGCCAGACGTGGATACCACCGGAAGCAACGGCGAACACACCAGGCATGGAACCCCAGTCCTGATCGAAGAAGTTGCCGCGGCTGCGATCTTCAGGAACGAAGGATTCGCGCAGCTGGTCGATGTAGCCGAGGGTGGTCTGACGATCACCTTCAAGCTTGCCGACCACGGTGCCGGTGTGAAGCTGGTCACCACCGGACAGACGCAGACACTTGGCGAGAACGCGGAAGTGGATGCCGTGCTTGGGATGACGGTCAATCACCGCGTGCATGGCGCGGTGGATGTGAAGCAGCATGCCGTTCTTGCGGCACCACTTCGACAGACCGGTGTTGGCAGTGAAGCCACCGGTGATGAAGTCGTGCATGATGATCGGCATTCCGAGTTCCTTGGCGAACTCGGCGCGCTCGTACATCTCCTCGGGAGTGTTGGCGGTCACGTTCAGATAGTGACCCTTGCGCTCACCGGTCTCCTGCTCGGACAGCTTGATGGCTTCCGCAACGAATTCGAAGCGGTTCTGCCAGCGCTGGAAGGGCTGGGAGTTGATGTTCTCGTCGTCCTTGGTGAAGTCCAGACCACCGCGCAGGCATTCGTAGACCACACGGCCATAGTTCTTGCCGCTCAGGCCGAGTTTCGGCTTGATCGTGCAGCCCAGCAGAGGACGCCCGTACTTGTTCATCCGGTCGCGCTCGACGCAGATACCGTTCGGGGGGCCGTAGCAGCTCTTGATGAATGCGATCGGGAAGCGGATGTCCTCCAGACGCAGGTGGCGAAGGGCCTTGAAACCGAAAACGTTGCCGACCAGAGAGGTCAGAACGTTGGTGATGGAGCCTTCCTCGAACAGGTCGAGGGGATAGGCGATGAAGGCATAGAAGGATTCCTTGTCACCAGGAACATCTTCGATGCGATAGCAGCGGCCCTTGTAGAACTCGAGATCGGTGAGGAGCTCGGACCACACGGTGGACCAGGTGCCGGTGGAGGATTCGGCAGCCACAGCAGCGGCGACTTCTTCCTTGGGCACACCTTCCTGGCCGGTGCACTTGAAGCAGGCCAGCAGGTCGGTGTCTAGGGGAACGTAATCAGGAGTCCAGTAAGTGTCTCTGTACTCCTTTACCCCGGCGTCGTACTTCTTGCTCATGAGATAACTCCGTTAGGTCGTTGAAGGCGGGTGAGTCGTTGAAACCTCAAAATTTCAGAGGTTCAGACGATCTCAGTCCTTCTGACCGAGGAAGTTGCCGTTGCCGAGTGCAGGCTCAACTTCGCGGTGGGGGCGGGCAATGATGTGAGCAGCCACGAGGCCGTCGCCAACGCGCTCACAGGCATCGGCGCCAGCACGCACAGCAGCGTTCACAGCACCGGTTTCGCCGCGCACCAGAACGGTGACGTAACCGCCACCGACGAACTCACGACCGATCAGACGCACTTCGGCGGCCTTGGTCATGGCGTCAGCCGCTTCGATCGCAGGAACGAGGCCGCGTGTCTCGATCATGCCGAGAGCGATGCCCATGGTTTCGTTAGCCATTACCTACCGGGAATAGGGGGGGGATGTTCGCCGGTGAGATTGCTCTGCCAGAGGTCGACCCGTCAAGGGCTAATGCGCTTTCTCTGGATCACTGTCCGTAGTGAACCTGATAAGCGCTGCTGATCACCCTGTCAGGGACTGATCCAAAGAACTGTGCGCTCAGCGGTCAGCACGCCCACACATGCGGTGGCCAAACCGGAAAAGACCCATAGCCTTGGCTGCGGTTATCTGAAAATCCGGACTTTCCGGGTGGGATGTTCAACCTGTTCAGGTCTCCAGTGACGACAGAAGTTCAGAAGACTTACACCTGATCACACACAATGGTGCTCCCCATCTGGAGCCGCGCTTTGCGCACCCTGATCATCGCCAGCGGCAACCCTCACAAGGTTGCTGAGATTGAGTCGATGCTCGGGCCGATCGCTGTGGCCGTGCAGCGTCAACCGGCTGATCTGGATGTCGAGGAGACCGGCAGCACCTATCTGGAGAATGCGCGGTTGAAGGCCAGTGCCGCCGCGGCCAGAACCGGTTGCTGGGCTCTGGCGGACGATTCCGGGCTTGAAGTGGACGCTCTCAATGGAGCCCCCGGGCTGTACACGGCACGGCTTGCTTCCAGCAACGAAGCCAAACTCTCGAAGCTCATGGAGGCCATGGCGGGTGTTCCTTATCGAAGCGCCCTCTTCAGAAGCGCCATGGTGCTCTGTTCACCCGATGGTGTCTGTGATGAACAGGCGGAGGGAATCTGCTGGGGTGAGCTTCTGTCTGCACCGGCCTATCCGGGAGGCGGGATTGAATCGCTGTTCTGGGTGCGTGAGGCCGGCTGCAGCTATGGAGAACTGAACAGCTCACAGCTGGCCAAACTTGGAAGCCGAGGCAAGGCCGCCCGGGCTCTGGCTCCAGGCCTGCGCAGAAGACTGGCACTGGACTGAATGCTCAGCTCCGCGCGGCGCGTCGATTCACCAGATCAATCGCACGCATGGCGGCAGCTGCGGCCTCCTCAACATCGCCTTCCCGCCCCGCAAGCGTGAGGCGACCAAAGGCTCCCACGGCCTTGACATCGACCAGCGTGATGTTGGAGGACTTCTCCGCTTCATTGGCGGCAATCAACACATAGCCCGCAGGCTCTGTTTCCAGAATGAACATGCTCATTCCCGCCTCGATCATCGAGCCACGCCGGTTCTGACGGTTGATCAGGACAGCATGATCTGGAGTGATTGCACGAATCACCTCGGTCCAGCTCACCTCAGCGGGGGTTCGCTGGTCAACAGAGCTGCCGATGGCCTCCAGAACCACATCACCGGAATGGAGCACCGTGCTCTGGTCGCGGTGATAAAGCGCCATGGAGCCGAAGGCTCTTTCCACCACCATCTGACCCAGTCGCACATTGCTCGCTTTCAGAGCGATATCTGTGACTCGATGCACGGCCATGCCCGGCGAAACCTCCATCCACAGACAGGCATCCCCTGGAATCGGCAAAAACCCCTGACTCACCGTTCCCATGTAGGCGGCCAACTGTGGCTGCAGTGAATCGATGAACACATGGGTGCGCAGCTCGATTGACTGCACGAGACTGTTTTTCCGACTGAGCCGAGAAGACTCCGAGTCAGTTGTAACGACGCAGCTCGCTCCTCCGACAGAGGGGTTCACCTCCGTGCCAGTGACGAGAGCGCTTCCGCCAACCCGCCGCTCTCTGGCGTCGAAGCCGGCGAGACGATTCATGGCGCGGATCTTACCGGATGCCGATCGTCAAACAGCGCGCAGGTGCTTGCACAGCCCCACACAGCCGATAACTTCGGGCCATTCGCCTGTGAGCCATGGCTTCCGCCCGTCGAAAATCAGAGGAACCTGGCCAGCTTTCCACTGAACTCAATGCCGAGCAGGCCCTGGGTCTGGTCAGCTACAGCCTGATGCAGCGTCTTGCCGGCGAAGGCCAGGCCGAGATGCCCTGGCTGGACACTGATGACACCAGTCATGCCGGCATGGTTCGGAAGCTTCGTCAGAGACTGGAGCTCACCGCCCTTGCAGTGGATAGCGGAGCTCCCTTAACAACGACTGAAGTCACCTATCTGCTCGGGGCTCGCCCCGGAACGGAATCTGTTGAAAGGGGAGGCCTGACAGCTCGTCGTGTGAGTCGCAACGTCTGGCGCCTGAGCCGCATGGACGACTCCGATGGACGAGGCAGCGGCAGCTTTGCTGATGATCGCTTCCGCCGCCGTCTCTGAGTTCGTCTCTGGACAACCCTGATCAGGACTTCGGCTTCTCATCCGTCTTGACATCGGAGCTGTCATCGACAGCATCGACGCAGACTGTTGTGGATGCCAGTTGTGCTCGCGCCGCGAGCAGAGGAGCCGCCTTGCCCTTCAGTTGATCTGCCGCTTCGGCCAGGGTTAGTTCCTTGTTCTTGCTGACTTCATCAACGGCTTTACGGAAGAGATCCACCTGATCTCGATACTCCTTGACCTCGGCCTTTTCAAGCTGACCCTCAGCTTTGTTGAGAGCAGAGAGAGCACCTTTGAGCTTGTCTCCCGCCTGTTGAGCATCCGCCACGGTGGAGTCAGGAGTGAGACCATTGACCTGCTCCATGGCGGCATCAACATCAGCCTGAGCCGCACAGACGGCTTCGACACCTTTGACGACCTTCACCTCATCGTTGTCAGCTTTCTTCTCGGCCGACTGGCAGGCCACAAGCGCCAGGCTCAGCGCAAGAGCGGCAGGGAGAACACGCAGAGAGGACATTGTCGGGAAAGAACTAGCCGAAATGTACCGAGATGCCCCAGAGCAGGCCGCAATGATCCCGAAGAGTTTCAGACACTTGCACTGTTGAGCCGATCTGGAGTCATGGTGAAGGGAAGGACAGCTCAGGAATCCCGATGGGCGCCAATCTGCGGAAGGAATCTGGACCCCGGGAGGTGTTCTGTGGGCTGACATCGATCGTCTGGCTGCATCGACGCATGCCCGATGCCTTTTTTCTGGTGGTGGGGTCGCGCACCTGCGCCCATCTCATCCAGAGCGCAGCGGGCGTGATGATCTTTGCCGAGCCCAGATTCGGCACGGCCATCCTCAATGAACGGGACCTGGCAGGCCTGGCCGATGCCCACGACGAACTGGACCGAGTGGCCCGCGAGTTGCTGGCTCGACGCCCCGAGATCCGCACACTTTTCCTCGTAGGTTCCTGCCCGAGCGAGGTGATCAAGCTCGATCTTGCTCGCGCCTCCGAACGCCTCAACGAGGAATTGCAGGGCAGGGTTCGTGTGGTGAACTACTCCGGTAGTGGAATTGAAACCACATTCACCGAAGGGGAGGACGGAGCCCTGTCGGCCCTGGTGCCCTTCCTGCCCAGCACCGACAAGCGCCAGCTTCTGCTTGCGGGAACCCTGGCTGATGCGGTCGAAGACCGGCTGATTCACCTCTTCGCCCGTCTCGGAATCGAGACGGTGTGCAGCCTTCCACCAAGACAGTCCACGGAACTGCCGGGTGTCGGACCGGGCACCACCGTGCTGCTCACCCAGCCCTTTCTCAGCAACACCGCACGCTTGCTCAAGGAACGGGGCGCCAGGGTGCTGCATTCACCGTTCCCGCTCGGAGCGGAGGGAAGTCGCCGCTGGATGGAGACAGCCTGCAGGGATTTCAACCTGCCTGGAGATCGGGTTGCTGCCGTGCTGAACCCTCTGGAAGAGAGAGCACGCATGGCGCTTGAGCCCCACAGGGCGGAACTGGCAGGGAAACGCATCGTGCTGCTGCCGGAATCGCAGCTGGAAATCCCCCTTGCACGCTTTCTGCAACGCGAATGCGGAATGGAACTAGTGGAGGTTGGTACGCCCTATCTAAACCGCGAACAGATGGCGCTGGAACTGGAACTGCTGCCGGAGGGCACCGAGGTGACGGAGGGTCAGCACGTGGAGCAGCAGCTGGACCGTGTTCGCGACCAG
The DNA here is from genome assembly GCF_047303035.1 of Synechococcus sp. MIT S9509. Classification (NCBI taxonomy): domain Bacteria; kingdom Bacillati; phylum Cyanobacteriota; class Cyanophyceae; order Synechococcales; family Synechococcaceae; genus Synechococcus; species Synechococcus sp. MIT S9509. The sequence goes on from NZ_CP138940.1 coordinate 1,342,697, forward strand.
CATCCGGATCTCGTGGTGTGCGGGATGGGACTGGCCAACCCCTTGGAAGCGGAAGGCATCACCACCAAATGGTCGATCGAACTCGTGTTCAGCCCCATCCACGGCATCGATCAAGCCGGAGATCTGGCCGAATTGTTCTCACGACCATTGCGCAGGAGGCAGCTGATTCATCCAGCACTGCATCCACAGACCTCGCATCCTTCCATCCACGCCTGATTCCCATGCAACTGACGCTCTGGACATACGAAGGACCACCCCATGTGGGGGCCATGCGCATCGCCGCCTCGATGCGCGGCGTGCACTATGTGCTGCATGCGCCTCAAGGTGACACCTACGCAGACCTGCTGTTCACGATGATCGAACGGCGGGGGCAGCGCCCACCGGTGACCTACACCACCTTTCAGGCACGCGACCTGGGAGGCGACACCGCGGAACTGGTGAAGCGCACTGTGCGTGAAGCCGCGGAACGCTTTCGTCCGGATGCCCTTTTGGTTGGCGAAAGCTGCACCGCTGAACTGATTCAGGATCAACCGGGTGCCCTGGCTCAGGGCATGGGACTGAGCATGCCTGTGGTGACCCTGGAACTGCCCGCATACAGCAAAAAGGAGAACTGGGGAGCAGCGGAAACCCTCTACCAGCTCGTGCGCAATCTGCTGAAGCCCCAGGTGCCTGAGCAGCCGCAGCATGACCCCAAAGCCTGGATGGCCGTCGGCCGTCGACCTCGGGTCAATCTGATCGGTCCGTCCCTGCTGGGATTTCGATGCCGTGATGACGTGCTCGAAATTCAGAGACTGCTGACCGTGCACGGAATCGATGTCGGGGTGGTCGCCCCGCTGGGAGCGGAGGTCAGTGATATCCAGCGAATCCCGCAGGCAGATCTGAATGTTTGCCTCTATCCGGAGATCGCTGAATCGAGCTGCAGCTGGCTGGAACGGAATTTCGGCATGCCCTTCACACGCACAGTGCCGATCGGCGTCGGGGCCACCCACCACTTCCTGGTGGAACTGCACACGCTGCTGGGCATGGACCCGCCAACGAACGAGGAGGGGTATCGCTGCTCAAGGCTGCCCTGGTATTCGGAATCGGTGGATTCCACCTACCTCACGGGCAAGCGGGTGTTCATTTTTGGCGACGGCAGTCACGCCCTGGCGGCAGCCCGGATCTGCAGTGAGGAGCTTGGATTCAAAGTGGTTGGCCTTGGCACCTACAGCCGCGAGATGGCGCGATCGGTCCGAACGGCTGCCAAGGAGCTTGGCCTTGAAGCACTGATCAGCGATGACTATCTGGAGGTGGAGGCGGCCATGGCCGAAGCAGCCCCCGAGCTGGTGCTTGGAACGCAGATGGAACGACACAGCGCCAAGCGCCTGGGAATCCCCTGCGCCGTGATCAGCACACCGATGCATGTGCAGGACGTTCCGGCTCGCAACAGCCCTCAGATGGGATGGGAAGGCGCCAATGTGATTTTCGATGCCTGGGTGCATCCGCTGATGATGGGGCTGGAGGAACATCTGATCGGCATGTTCCGCCATGACTTTGAGTTTGTGGATGGACACCAGAGCCACCTGGGTCACCCCGGCGGCAAGGACCATGCAGCTGAAGAACCCAGCCCGACCGCTGAGGTGAGTACTGAGGAAAGGGGCCCGGTGTGGACCGCCGATGGTGAAGCTGAGTTGAAGAAAATTCCTTTCTTTGTGCGCGGCAAGGTACGCCGAAACACGGAAACTTACGCACGTCAGGAGGGGCGCCTGGAGATCAGCAGCGAAACGCTCTATGACGCAAAAGCCCACTACAAGGCATGAGCAAATTCACTCATTTCTTTGAATCAATACAAAGAAAATACAAGGGTCAAGCATTTCTGAAACGAAGGATCTTTTATTTCTTGGTGAATATCAGCTGGGGTGCATGTGTTGCTGTTGAATGAGATTGATCCCTTTTGCAAAGGTCCTGCATGACCACGACCCTGACGCGCCCAGCTGACGGAGAAGGCAGTGTGCAGGTCCTTCAGGACCCGTCGCTGAACATCCAGGAGGAGACCCTGGTGATCGCCGTCTACGGCAAAGGCGGGATCGGCAAATCCACCACATCCTCGAATCTGTCAGCCGCTTTCTCGAAGCTGGGTAAACGGGTTCTGCAGATCGGCTGCGACCCGAAACACGACAGCACCTTCACCCTCACCCACAAGATGGTGCCCACGGTGATCGACATCCTTGAGGAGGTGGACTTTCACAGCGAGGAGCTGCGACCGGAGGATTTTGTGTTCACAGGCTTCAACGGCGTGCAGTGCGTTGAAAGCGGAGGCCCCCCAGCCGGCACCGGCTGCGGGGGTTACGTGACAGGCCAGACCGTGAAGCTGCTCAAGGAGCATCACCTGCTGGAGGACACCGATGTGGTGATATTCGATGTGCTCGGGGATGTGGTCTGCGGAGGATTCGCTGCGCCCCTGCAGCATGCGAACTACTGCCTGATCGTGACAGCCAACGATTTTGATTCGATCTTTGCGATGAACAGGATCGTCCAGGCGATCCAGGCGAAGGCAAAGAACTACAAAGTGCGGCTCGGAGGCGTTGTCGCCAACCGATCCGCAGACACCGATCAGATCGACAAGTTCAATGAGCGCACGGGTCTGCGAACCATGGCTCACTTCAGGGATGTTGATGCCATTCGCCGCTCCCGCCTGAAGAAGTGCACCATTTTTGAAATGGACGACGACGATGAGGCGGTGAAGGCTGTCCGTCAGGAGTATCTGAATCTTGCGCAGAACATGCTCGACAAGGTCGAACCTCTTGAGGCCGTCTCGTTGAAGGATCGGGAAATCTTCGACCTGCTTGGATTTGATTGAGGCCTAGGTTCTGGCGCTCAGCCCCACCAACTGCATCGACAGCTCCCAGACCCTGCTGGCGGTCTGGGGATCGGTCACCTTGTCGGACAGATCCTGGCTGAACTGCTGTCCGTTTCTCTTCTGACGATTGCCCCAGCTCCAGTGCACCCCGGATTCTGCGAAATCCGGATCGGCAACGACCTTGGCAACACGCTCACCCGCCAGCGACTGGGAGACATAGCCGCCGGTGATGTTCTTCTGAAACCAAGGGAAGATTTTTCTGAAAAGCCTGGGGGTGTTGCGAAAGAGCGGCGTGTCGGCAACACACCCTGGATAGAGCGACGTGAAACTGATGCCGGTCTCGGTGCTGTAGCGCCTGTGCAGTTCCTGCGTGGTGATCATGTTGCAGAGCTTGCTGTCCTTGTAAGCCTTTCCAGGCTTGAAGGGTTGGCCACTGGCCATCGAAACGGGCTCCATGAAACCGGCCTCAAAACCGGAGAGATCACCCAGATCGGCTGGAGCTGGAATCGGTATCTTGCCTCCGAGCTCCTTGGAATTCGCTGTAACCGTGCCAAGGATCACCACACGGCGCGAAGGGTGGGTTGAAGCCTTCAGACGACGCATCAGCAACTGAACCAGCAGAAAATGGCCGAAGTGATTGGTGGCCATCGAGATTTCATAACCCTGAGGTGAGCGCTCCGGTCGTTTCAGCTTGGGCTTGTAAACAGCGGCATTGCAGACCAGGCAGTCGATCCGGTCCGGCATTCCCTCCACAGCCTGTCGGACACTGTCCAGGTCACCGAGATCCATCAGCACATGCTTCAACCGCTCTGCGGGCAGACCCAGCTCATCGGCGGCGGCCGCGGCACGCTGCGGAGAACGGTTGGCGGTGATCACAGTCCAGCCCTGTTGAACGAGAGCGCGTGCGGCATTCAGGCCGACCCCGGATGTGGTTCCGGTGATCAGGACAGTGCCTGGAACGGGCATCAGGAAAACGGTGCAGATCGCTCAGTCTGCCTTTCAGGCCTACACAACACCGCCCGCGGTCATGAATCTCTAGCGGGCAGCTATCAGCACAGACACAAGCTGATTCAGCGCCAGATCACCCTCAAACGGTTGGGCGCAATCCACTGCTCCTGTTCATCCATCAGGCGTTCATCCCCTCCGAGGGTGAACAGGCTGTCAAAACGATTCTGCAATCCCCTCAACTTGGTGGCTTCCACATCAACAACAGCCGCCAGCTCTCCATGTCGGTCGAGCCGCTCCTGATAAGCCATTGACAAACGCACGACACTGACCACCCCGAGAAAGATCAGACCAGACTTCACGGCAAGCGCCAGGGCGCTGCACAGCAGTTCCCGTCTGTCGTTCTGCTGCTGAAGCAGAGCCGCCAGCGAAGCGGCATCGGGTGCTGATGGAACGGCTTTCTGCATGTCCGCTTGTAACGCGGCACACCGCTCGTGCCAAGAGGCCAGGTGAAGTTCAGGCGCGATAGAGGCTCACACAGAGGCGGATCGCCAGCACGCCGGCATGGGCAGCCACCACGAGAGCGATGAAGATTTCGGTCTGGGTAAGGGTGCTGACCATGACGGAAGCTTGAAACCATTGCATTCTTTCCTGCGCAGGCCTCAGGGCGCCATCATTCGCAAAGGCCTGTCACACCCGCATGGAAGCCTTGAGTCCTGATTCCCTGGTGACCATCGATGCAGAAGCGATCAGGACACTGAACCTGCAGGCTCTCTCAGCCTGGATCGAACGGCCTCTTCATGTTCTGCTCGATGCCGGCGCTGTGCTGGAACTGCGCTACGAGTGGCCACGCGAGGTCGATGACCCAAGGGAACTGAGCGAGTGCCCGGAGCCTCGTCTGTGGGCTCTGCGAGCAGACGCCCACTACCCCTGGCTTCCTCTGTTGCTGGATCGAACCGGTGGGAGTCTGGCCCAGCATGTGGCCATGCTGGTTCCCCACGATTTCAGCCCCAGCGAAGGCATCCGCTTCGATCCTCAGGCCCTTGAGTTGTGGATCACCCATCGACTCATGCTGCTCAACCGGCTGGGCAGTTCGTCGGACGTTTCCGGAGGTCAGCGCGGCAACCTCAGTCTGATGGCGGCCAGCCTTGGTTTCGAGCTGGATGGGGGGTTCTGGGAGCTGCTCGATCAGACGCCATGAAATGCATCATGCGCCGCTGGGCCGGAGTATCTCTTCTGGCGATGACCCTCTGTTCCGGAGGCTGCGGATCCGAGGTGGAGTCAGGCCCACGGGGGCATCTCCCCGAAGCAGTACGGGTTCAATCGGCCCCGGAGCCCTTGCCACCAGGCCAGTCTGGGCCCAGCAGAACCTTGCTCACCAGCCTGCAGGGGAAGGCGGTTCAACTCAGGGCACGCCGCACAGACGTTCAACGAACGGACGGACAGCGTCAGTGGCTTCTCGAACTTCACGAGGGCGGAACGGTGCTGGCAAGGTGGAGTGCTGTGAGCGGAACCCCCAGCAGCCAGAACCGTGATCGTCGCTGGTCTCCCGGCAACGGAGCGCCCCTTCCGCAGGGCGACTACAGGCTGGGCCCTCCGGAACCCTGGGGCAACGACATCTGGATAACGCTCTCTCCTCTTTTTGACACGAGCCGCAGCGGACTGGGGATTCACCACTGCAATCCCGGCAGCGGCTGCCTCTGTCTGCCGGATCGTTCCTCGCTGCTGGCTCTCTCGGCCTGGATGCAGGAGGTCGAGCTCAAGACACTGAGCGTTTTGAACTGATCCCAGACGGTCAACCCAGCTGCATGGCCAGCTGAACAGCCCTTCTGCCGCTGTCGAAGGCCAGCAACAGCGACAGCAGCCTCAGCAGCCAGGCGAGTGTTCCTGTGTTGACGCGATCCAGCCGGGCCGCAGTCCACCGGGCTGACAACGCGGCAACGGCACCGAGAACGAAACCCAGCGTCCACTGACCGCGCCCTTCATGCAGAAACTGCAGTGAAGCGGCGCTGGCTGAGCAGGCCACCGCAAGGGTGCTGAGACGAATCGCCTGTCGAATCGGCAGCGTAAGGCCGTTCACCATCAAAGGAACCATCAGCAGACCACCGCCTAGTCCAAGCATCCCCCCTGCCAAGCCGGCGACGCCTCCCACCGCAGCAAGACCTTTCAGCGGCGGAGGCCCATCCGATTCAGGCCTATGGTCATCGCGATCACCACGAATCGTGAGCGCCAACAGCAGGTAAAGCAACGCCTGAAGCGTCAGCAGCTGCCAGCCTGCGGCGAGTCGACCCAGACGACTGAACACCAGTGCGGTGGCAAAGGCCGTCAGGCCGATCGACAGGCCTGGCCTGAGCTGAAGTGCCCGCGCGCGCCAATGGGTGTAACTGCCGCCGATCGCCGTGGGCACGATGGCAAAAGTGCTTGTCGCTAAAGCTTGGTGAGGACTGAGGCCCATCCAGAGCAGCAGAGGCGCGAAGATCAGACCACCTCCGATTCCCAGCAGACCGGCCAGAGCTCCTGCCAGGAGCCCCAAAGGCACGGCCAGCAGCACATCTGACAAAGTCATCGTTGCCATGACGCTGCATGCATCCTGCCGGTCCAGGCCTTCACGCCAGGGTCGTCTCCTGAACAACCTCACTCTCAGCGGCGCCGAACAGATGGCCTTGGACGCCCTGCTGCTGGAGCAGTGCTGGACCGAGGGACGGAAACAACCCGTCTTGCGCTTCTACCTCTGGGAAAGGCCTTCCCTGTCCCTGGGCAAACATCAGCGGGAGATTCCAGACACCTGGCTGAGCCTTGCCAGAACAGGACAGCTGGATCTGCTGAGCCGCCCCAGTGGTGGCGGGGCCGTACTCCACGCCGGTGGGCTGACCTACGCACTCGTGTGGCCAGAGGCACCTCGGCAGAAACGGGAGGCCTACCTGCAGGTGAACCGCTGGCTGATGGCTGGCTTCGCCGAACTTGGCGTCAGTCTCAATCCGGGCAACTCCGCTGCGGAGCCAGGCGCAATCAACTGCTTCGCCCGTTCCACAGAGGCCGACCTGGTGGATCCACAAGGAACCAAGCGCATCGGCAGTGCTCAGTTCTGGCAGCGTGGTCATCTGCTTCAGCACGGTGAAATCCCCCTGAACCCACCGGCGGATCTCTGGGCTGCGGTGTTCGGAAACGAGCCACCGCAATGGACGCCGGAAACGCCTGATGTTTCGGCAGTGGAAAGGGCGCTCATCCGCAGTTTCGGCGAAGGGCTGTCCAATCACGACTGGACTGATCAGCCCCTGAGCAGCGAAGAACGCACCTTGATGCAGCAAAGGGCTGAGGGTTATCGACTCGGCGCTTCAGCGCTTTGATCATCAAGCAACCCAGAAGCACGCATGCTCTTCACCACCTGGGCCAGGGGCATTCCGAACGGATAGGTGTTGGCGCGGCGAGCCGCCGTGAGCATGGCCTCCGGCAGTTTCACGGACAAGCCCCTGAGAACGGCCTCACCCAGGTCACAGCGATCGAGGGTTCCGTCAGGCAGACCGGCGGGGCCTAGCACCAGCAGACGCCCCTGCCCAGAATCTTCCAGAGCGAGAACCGCTTCCCAGAGAGGTGCGGACTGCTGAATCGAAGGAAGGCGCTCCAGCGGCTGAAGATGATCTCCAATGGTCTGGCGATCCCATTGCTGAACAGGAAGGTCCTTGAGCGGCTGATCCGTGATGAAGCCAATCCATCGACCGCCTCGACAGACAAGCACCCAGTCCGGAAGACAGGGCTCGCCACTGTCTGCCGTTCCCAGACGCAGCTTGCTGAGACTGCGCAGAGTCTGATCCGCCTCCACCACGCGGAATCGACGGGCCGTCGCCGGTCCGACCGTTTCTCTCTTGAGCACCTGTTGCAGAGCCAGGGTCTGGGTCTGACTGCGGGACGCGCTCATGCCGAACCAACCGAGAAGCACCAGCCAAAGACCGGTGAATCCTCCTCCCCTGAGCAGCAACCAGAAACCGATCATCACGGCGAGGAGTGACAGGAACCGACCACTGGCGGTCGCCACCTGAATGCCCCGACGTTGACTGCCGGTCCATTGCCAGACGATGGATTTGAGAATCAAGCCACCATCCAGCGGCAAACCCGGCAACAGGTTGAACAGCGCCAGAACAAGATTGAGGCCTCCCAGCTGAGCCACCAGATTTCCCAGGAGGGGGCTGACATGTTCAGCGGAATGAACACTGAACAGCAGCAAAGCTCCAAGAATCAGACTCACAGCAGGCCCCGCCGCAGCCACCCTCAGCGAGCCCATCGCCGTGGAGCATTCACGTTCCACCCGAGCGACTCCGCCCATCAGGAACAAGGTGATGCTGCTCACCTTCACTCCCTCTCGCAGAGCCACGAGGGAATGGCCGAGCTCATGCAGCAGCACGGACACGAACAGCAGCAGAGCGGTGAGAAGCCCCATTGACCAGCTGACCCAGACCGCACCGGCCGCCGCAGGCAGTTTGGCGACCTGCTGCTGAAAGGCCATGGTGAACAGCACCAGAATGATGAACCAACTCGGATGAACCTTCAGAGGGATCCCGCCGATACGCATCAGTTGCCAGCCGTCACCCAAATGTTTTTCCGGCGGGCTGGCCGGCAGTGTTGAAGCAATCCTAGAAAGGACACCTCATTCAGATCCACCATGGTCGATCGGGGCCTGTCCCTCAAGATCTGCGGCCTGACCGATTGCGACCAGGCCTGTGAGATTGCTGCCATGGGAGTGGATGCGATCGGCGTCATCGGAGTGCCGGCCACTCCACGATTCGTCGAGTCCGGTCAACGCAGGGCAATCTTCTCGCGGCTGGATCACGAGCATCCTCTGACCAAACGCGTCTGGGTTGTTGCAGACCCAGATGATGGACTTCTGGCAGCGGCTCTGTCGGGGGAGGGACAGCCCTCGGTTGTGCAGCTGCACGGGGAGGAATCGCCTCGGCGATGCGCAGAGCTACGTCGGTTGTATCCCGGCATCAAATGGTGGAAAGCCCTGCGATTGCGTGGGGAGGAGGATCTCAACGGCATCGACGCCTATGCCGCCAGCGTGGATGCCCTGCTTCTGGATGCCTGGAGCCCGAAACAGTTGGGAGGAACGGGGCATCGCCTCGATCTTGCCTGGCTTGAGCGGCTGGAGACACGGATCTGCAGCGATCTTCCCTGGTGGCTTGCTGGAGGAATCAGTGCTGAGTGGGTCCCAGCACTGCTGGATCAGGTGAGCCCCTGTGGTCTGGATGCCTCAAGCCGGCTGGAGCACAGTCCGGGGGTGAAGGATCTCAGCCGTGTCGAAGAACTCGTCGGAGCGGTCAGGGCCAGTTCGGGCAACCGGAGATAGGTTGTGTCACCCCTTATCAGCAGCCATGTTCCTGGCCATGTCAATTTGCCTCACCCTCGTGGCGGCAGCTCCGTTCGGGGCGTCAGCACAGGGCATGCTGCCGGGATGCCGACTGGAGAATGGCAGTCTTCAATGCGTGCCAGGTCTGACGGCCAGCCCTGAGCAACAGATTCAGGTGCTTGACGGACAGATCGACCGGGGGCTTCAACAGGAAGGTCATCTCGAGCAGACCATCGAAGGGCTGAAACGTTTCGCACTGGTTGGTGAGGCCAGGGAAGGCGCGTTACTGAAGACGGAACTGAATCCCCGGAGTGCTGATGTTGAAGAGCTCGACGTCCACTGGTACCGCCGCAGTGAACAGGGGAACTGGACCCTGGTGGAATCAGGATCCGGGCGTAATTACCGGATTGGCCCTAAGGATCAACAAAACCAGCTCATGGCTGTGCTCGTGGTGCGCAACCGCGACGGCAACATCAGAAGGATCAGCAGCAACGTGATCGGTCTGATCAGCGATTGAATGCGAGGGGTGCTGGTTGGGGCACCCCAATCCTCGACCAAGTGGGGACCGGATCAGATCAGTTACTCAGCAGCGCTTCCTGCTGGCGCACGAGCTCGAAGAATTCCTGCTTGAGGCTGGGATCATGACGGAAGTCACCCCGGACAACGGAGTTGACCATGCTGGTCTGGGGCTCTTTCACACCACGCCATTTCATGCAGTAGTGCTGTGCCTTGATGATGATCCCGAGGCCCTTGGGCTCACAGAGCTTCTCGATTTCGTCGGCAAGGATCATCACTGCCTCCTCCTGGATGTGAGGTCTTGAAAACACCCAGTCCGCGACGCGGGTGAACTTGGAGAGACCGATCACCCTGGCACCTGGCTTGATCCCGACCCAGCAGTTGCCCATGATGGGCACGAAGTGATGGGAACAGGCGGATCGCACCGTAAGTGGGCCAACGGTGTAGATCTCGTCGAGCTGCTTCACATTGGGAAAGCTTGCGACCTTGGGCTGTTGGTGATATCGACCCTTGAAGACCTCCTGGATATACATCTTGGCGACACGTTCCGCCGTCTCTTCGGTGTTGTGGTCGTTCTCGATATCAATCACAAGGCTGTGCAGAAGATCGCGGAATCGATCCGCAACTTCCATCTGGAGCTCTTCCAGTTCACCGGGGAGAATATGTTCGGCGATGTTGTCGTTCGCAAGGAATGAAGCACCTTGCTCACGCAGACGCTCGCGAATCACATCGGAAATCTTGGCGTCAGTAATAGCGAACTGACCGCGGTTATGACTGAGCGCTGCATGCGAGCTCAGCTCACTCAGCGCTGCAGAACTGGTTCCGTTAGTGGAAGTAGGAAGTGTAGAAGTCATCTCTTTCAGAATTCAGAAAGCGCCTGTAGCTGGCATGAGGGTTAAATCCTCAACAACCTGAGTTGCAGGTTGCTGGGCCAAGTGAAGAAGGGCAGCAGCGGCCTGATTGACGGGCAGCATGGCACGTCGGTCGAAGTTACTGTCGACGGTCGGGGAGTCCCAGAGGGAGGTATCGACCGCACCGAGCGTGAGCGTGCAGGCACGAATGCCATGAGCACGTTCTTCCTCACCCAGGCAACGAGTGAAACTCGCCAGAGCAGCTTTGACGGTGCAATACGCTCCCCAGCCGGGAAAAGCGTTTCTGGCCGCATGGCTGCTCACGTTGATCACCAATCCTCCCGCTGGCCTCATGGCAGGGACGACGGCGGAACAAACCTGGAAGACACTGGTGAGATTGAGTTGAATCAACCAGTCCCAGCGCTCCAGAGGCATTCCAAGCAAATCCCCGGTCCATGCAGCACCCGCGTTATTGATAAGAACCGAGGGGCGAAGCCCCTGGTTCAGCAAATCATTGATACCGGGAACAATGGCAGCCGAGTCGGTGAGATCGATCGCTTGATAAGCAACTCGAACACCACCAGCACTCAGTTCCGACTGGAGAGACTGCAGAGCAGCCTCGCTACGGGACACGAGAAGCAGATCCCAGCCAGCCTCGGCAAAAGCCTTGGCAGCAGCATGACCAATTCCACGTGATGCACCGGTGATCAGAACGGAAGGCAAGAAATCCGTGCAATCAGAAGCACCCTAGGCAGCAAATCCGCCTTCCGGCGAGGTGGCGTCGAGGAAACGCCCCATAGCCCTGAATTTCAAGTAGCGCTGATCTTTCAGATCCCCGACAGACAGAGCCAGCAGGTCGTCGAGATGGCGATTCAAGGCGGCCTTGAGCGTCTCACCGGCTTCGAGGGGAGCCCAGTTGTTGCCACCGGCCGGTTCAGGCAGGACTTCATCCACCACGCCGAGACTGAGCAGATCTTTGCCGGTGATTCGCAATGCGGCAGCAGCTTCGGAGGCCTTCGCCGCATCACGCCAGAGAATCGAGGCACAGGCTTCAGGGCTGGCCACGGTGTAGACGCTGTGCTCAAACATGAGCAATCGATCGGCGACTCCGATACCGAGTGCGCCCCCGGAGCCACCCTCACCGATCACCGTTGCGACGATGGGAACCCGCAGGCTGAACATCTCACGCAGGTTCACGGCGATCGCCTCACCCTGACCTTGCTCCTCCGCCAGAAGACCGGCATAGGCACCGGGAGTGTCGATGAAGGCCAGAATCGGGAGACGGAAACGATCGGCATGCTCCATCAGGCGCAGAGCCTTGCGGTAGCCCCCTGGGGTCGCCATGCCGAAATTCCGTGCCACGTTTTCCTTGGTATCGCGCCCCTTCTGATGGCCGACCAGAAGGACCGAGCGATCTCCAAGTCGTCCAAGCCCACCAATCAGAGCCTGGTCATCACTGCCACGACGATCACCATGCAACTCAACCCAGTCATCGCAGAACATCTGGATGAAATCTAGGGTGCTGGGCCGATGGGGGTGACGGGCGACCTGAATTTTCTGAGCAGGGGTTAAGGAGCGAAAGATCTCATCACGTCGTCGCGCCGCCAGGGTTTCAAGCTGAAGAAGCTGCTGACTGACATCCACCTCCGAGTCTCTGGCGAGCTGGCGGATCTGCTCGATCTGCTGTTCGAGCTCCACCAGCGGTTTCTCGAAATCAAGCAGAGGGCGGCGTGCCATGGAGGAAGGGGAAAAAGACTTCAGACAACGACAGCCTGAGGCTGTCCTTGAAGATTGAGCGTGGAGAATCCATGGCGAACCGATGCGGCGCCGATGAAATCCATCTTCTCCAGGGTGATGTTGTTACGCCCCCAGCTGAAATTGGTGTGACACCCTTCGAATTCAAGCAACATCGCTTCAGCGAAACAGGCAAACATCTGTCGCTGCGGTTTTTCCATCTCAGCGATCTCCATCATCGTCCAGCCGATGTCACTGCCGAACTCAACGATTCCTCCCTTCAGAACATGAACACCTTCACTGGCGACTTTGGCATCGAGATTCTTTGGATAGCCGCCATCGATCATCAGACAGGGTTTCCGCAGCGAAGCTGAATCGATTTCGAGCGTGCGCGGCATGCTCGCAACCCAGACCACGACATCAGCCTCAGGGAGCGCTTCATCGAGTGTGAGCACTCTTCCGCCTCCCAGTTCGGCCTGCAGATCCTTGAGTGGCTGCTGCTGACGTGCAACCAGCAGCAGCTCAGCAACACCTGTTCGACTGGAAAGCCAGCGGCACACAGCGCTGCCGATGTCGCCGGTGGCACCCACCACGGCGACCTTGGCCTTGGTGAGATCAATACCCAGAAGTGGAGCGTTGTTTTCAACCTGGCGACTGATGACCCAGGCCGTATGGGTGTTGCCCGTGGTGAACCGCTCCCACTCCAGGGTTGTGCTGCGCACATGCTGATGCTGGAGCAGGTTGAAATTCTCGAAAATGATGGAGGTGAAACCACCGAGGGCTGTGATGTTGATGCCTTTCTTCTGGGCGAGCTCCATGGCATTGAGCACTTTGCGCCTCGCCGTCTTGAAGCGGCTCAGCATTTCAGGCACAAAGCAGGAATCGATGTAGGCACCGGAGATGGTCTTGCCGGTGGCGCTGGTGACCTCGACGTTTTCCACGAGCTGTGGGGGCGCACTGCACCAGACATCAAGATCTCCCCCGGCGATGTGATCGAAACCGAGATCTGAAGCTTTGCGCCTCGCTGCATCAAAGCTGGTGGAATGCCCGATCAGACCAAACATGTACTGCCGACGGTCGTACGTGTACGCATAGAACTGGGACTCACCCTGGCAAGGGTTGTCGATCATGCTCCCATGAAGGCAGTCTTTAAGGAAAACGTGCCTGTGATTGAACCGGACCTGAATCTTACAAACAGGATTTAAAAGGCTCTTGTCTGCCAGGGCTCAGAGAGCAGCTGCGGCCATACGAGCAATTTCACGCATGTTGAAGCCGATCTCGCTGAGGGCTTCCTGGTAGCCGATCAGAAAATCCTCGATCAAATCTTCCTTCTCCATATGGAGAGTGGCTGCATCAGAGGCAACCTGGTCGAGCATGGAACGAATGAGTGGAAGATTCTGCTTGTTAGCAGCAAAAAGCTCTTCCTTACTTGCCTCAAAATTATTCTTCAACCAGATCTCTCCGTAGTTGAGATGAAGATATTCATCCTTGACAACACCCTCAGTAATCTTGCGAGCGAAGGGATCAGCAACTGGAATATAAATGTGATAGGCGGAAATAGCAAAAGCTTCAATCAGGAGTGCCTGAATCAGTAAACAGGTGACGACCTTGTCTTCCTTGAGAGCTTTCTGAAAGTTCTGATGAAGGGGCCCAAAGAACTCTTTTGCAAACGGCATGTCTGCTGTCACACCAAGATTACGGCCGCAAGAGGTGAAGCCTTTCATGTGCTTCATTTCCATCTTCGCCAGCTTGGCGAGCTCGTCTTTGTTTTCTGGAATCAATGTTCCTAGGGCCATGTAGTTGTCGTAGGCCTCCTGCTCCCCTTCAATCACGATCGCATTGATGCGGCTGTAGGCGTCCTTGTAGGCCTCAGTCGTGAAATCAGGCAATTGCTCTGCCGATGCATCCCGCTCGTCAAGGACGGCGACCTCGGTGCTGACGGGAGTCGACATAAATCTTTCCGTAACGTTCAACGCGGTTGAGTGTAACCAGTGTTGCCGAAATTGGATGTTCGGTTGATGGAGTTCAGATACGCCGCTGATCTCCACAAGGCGGCCAACTGGACGCCATCAGGCTTGTAAAGAGTCGATCCCAATGGGCCACAAGCGCAGTCTCCAACTGGCTTCCAAGCCTCGGGTCCGCGCCTCGGCTATCCCCGACAACACCGGAGCGGCTGAGGTCGGCGGTGAACCAGGCGAGAGGAGCAGGACCTTCAAGACTCCAGCCTTCAGGGGGAGTGGCGGCCGCCCCATCGCTGACATGATCTCCATCCAGAGGCCTCTGTTCGCCAACCAGCGATGGCTCAAGCGCCAGCATCAGACTCGTTTCGGCAAGTCCTGCATGCAATCCATGCGCAAGCTCATCAGCAGGAACGAGGGACTCGAGTCCTGCGACACCACTCCAGAGAAAACAGGGAAGAACGGCCATGGACGGCGTTTCCGCTGCAAGTGCGCGGGCAGCGGTCTGCAGCAGACCGATCTGTCCTCCGTGGGCGTTGAACAACACGAGACGCTGCACACCCTGATCCGCGAGCTGCTTGCCCACTTCCTTCACAAGGCGAATCAGGAGTTCAGCGCTGAGGCTCAGGGTTCCTGGAAAGCCGCGGTGTTCTGGTGAAAGACCGATCTTCTGTATCGGCAGCGCCCAGATCGGCAGAGATTCCGGCAGTCCCTCCAGAACGTGATCAAGAATCCTCTCGGCAAAAAGAGCATCGGTGAGCAGGGGAAGCTGCGGGCCGTGCTGCTCGAAAGCTCCGAAGGGCCAGACAAGGGTTGAACCTTTCCGTCCCAGAGCCTGAGCAGCTTCGGGCCAGCGCATGCATTCCAGACGCCTGAGGTTTTGTCCACCGTCGCCGCTCATCCTGAATCAACCTCCTGCTGTCAGACTGTCCTGCCAAGGACGATGGGTCCCATGGCCGGAACAGAACGTCAGAATTCAAGACTTGATGGTGGCAAAGCTGCTGCAACTTCTGCGCAGCCACCACGGAAACCGCTTCAGGTGATGCACATCAGCAAGCGGGAGGAGCAGGATCGGCTGCGCAAGGAAGCCGAGGACGCGCGAGCGGCAGCCAATGCAGCGGTAGAACACGCTGCTCAGCTCGAGCAGGCCGCACTGGCGGCGGAGGGTGGGCCGTCATTCGCTCCGAATCCCCCTTCAGCTCCGAGAGCGCCACTCCAGTCGTCCACCCCATCGAGGGATACGGATGACGATGATCTGGCCGGGATGACAATGGCCGACCTGCTCGGGCCATCTGATTCTGGTCGCAGGCTGAACACTGCGCCCAGCGACGCGTCAGCTGTAGCGAGCCGCAGCGTTGACGATTTTGATTTCGATGAGGATGCCTTCCTTGCAGCTCTCGATGCCAACGAGCCGGTTGGCACGACGGGGGAGGTGGTCACCGGCACCGTGATCGGCATGGAAAGCGATGGTGTCTACGTGGACATCGGCGGCAAGGCTCCGGGCTTCATGCCCAAAAGCGAATGCGGGCTGGGGGTGATCACCAACCTGAAGGAACGCTTCCCCAAGGGTCTCGAGGTTGAGGTGCTCGTCACCCGTGAGCAGAATGCCGACGGCATGGTCACCATCAGCTGCCGTGCCCTGGCCCTTCGCAAAAGCTGGGACAAGGTCAAGCAGCTCGCCAAGGAGGGAAAGGTGGTTCAGGTCAAGATCACTGGTTTCAATCGAGGTGGTGTCACCTGCGACCTGGAGGGTCTGAGGGGTTTCATCCCCCGATCTCAGCTGCAGGAGGGCGAAAACCACGAAGCACTGGTTGGCAAAACACTTGGCGTCGCCTTTCTGGAGGTCAACTCCGAGACCCGCAAACTGGTCCTCTCCGAGAAGCGTGCAGCAACGGCAGCCCGTTTCTCCGAGCTTGAGGTGGGGCAGCTGGTGGAGGGTCAGGTGGCGTCCATCAAGCCCTATGGACTGTTCATCGATCTGGGAGGCGTCAGCGGACTGCTGCATCAATCGGTGATCACCGGCGGCAGTCTTCGCTCAATGCGGGAAGTCTTCGGACAGGGCGAAACCGTGAAAGCCCTGATCACCGAACTTGACCCGGGTCGGGGCCGGATCGGACTCAACACCGCCTTGCTGGAAGGGCAGCCTGGAGAACTTCTCGTGGACAAGGACACCGTCATGGCTGAGGCTGCCGATCGAGCCAACAGAGCCCGTAACGTCCTCAGGCAGCAGGAACAGTCAGCTGGATGATCACAGCTTCCATGTCTGCCGGTGACGCCGGCCCCCAGTTGCGGACCCAGCGTCAGGCCGACTGGGAGCTCGATTTCTATTCAAGGCCCATCCTGGAAAAGGATGGCAAGAAGCGCTGGGAGCTTCTGATCATCAGTACCCCGGAGATCAACGCCGACGGATGCTTCCGTTTCGCGAAGATCTGCCCTGCGAGCGAAGTCAATTCCACCTGGCTGGCCGCGGCCCTGCGCGAAGCACTGGCAGAGGCTGAAGACCAGGGTTGGAAGCCACCGCAGAGACTGCGCGCCTGGCGCAGTGCCATGAAAACCATGGTGCAGCGTGCGGCCGCAGAGCTGCTGCTGGAAGTGGTATCGAGCAGGCGCACCTACGCACTGCTCGACTGGCTTGATGAACGTGAGCGGACGGTGTACCCCGAAGAGGAGGGTTTCATGGCTGGTCCCCTTGCCTTGCCTCCCTCTCCTGTTGAAACGCCGCCTCTGCCATTGCCGGAAGCCGTCCGAGGCGACGCCTGGACCTGGGCAGGACTTCCGGTCGGCAGCCTGAAGGAGGCGAGTGAGTGGCCCCTCGGATTCAACGGCCTGATCCCTGTGCCACCCTCTCTTGAGGCGGAGCTGGAAGTTCCAGGACTGCGTCTGTTCAGTCGCACCAGAGCCCTGGCCCTGGCCGGTTGGCTGGGAGGACTGGAACCCGTTCGGCTGCGCGTGAGTTCCAGTCAGTTGATCCTCGATGCTGGTCAGGACGACTGCTGGCTCGTGAGTGACCTGAGCCAGCAGGAAGCCGAACAGATTTCAGCCGCACTGGAAGCGTCGCGCATGAATCTGCATGGTCTTCAGTTCATTGCTGTGCAGAGCGCTCCCGACAGTGAGAGGTTCGAAGGTTTCTGGATGCTGAGAGATCAGCCGCAACCGTGAGTTCCGCCGAGGCAGCCGACCGAGGGGTTGGGGCAAAGGATCCTCTGTCAGAGCCCGACAGCCGCTTCAACACCCTGCCGGGATGGACCTGGGTGGGATGTTACGGAGGGTATTACCTCTCAGCCGATCAGCTGCACGATGCAGGCTTTGAACATGGATTCTTCACGCGCCGCTGGCAAGGTCGTGGTCCCGACGAGCTGGCTGGGTACCTGTCATGCGGTGTCTCAGTGCATCGCCCGCAGCAGGTCCACGGGAGCGTCGTGCTTGAGGCCTCCTCCGCCTGTGCAGCGCCGTGGCCGGATGGCGACGGCCTGGTGAGCGACAGGGGTGGCCAGAGCCTCTGGGTTTGCGGAGCAGACTGCACTCCCGTACTGCTGGCAGATCCCAAAAGCGGCCACGTCGCCGCTTGCCATGCGGGCTGGCGCGGCGTTGCCAGCCGCATCCTGCCCGCGGCCATCGCCAGGCTTGAGCAACGAGGGGCCATCAGGGACCAGTTGATCGTTGCCCTTGGACCAGCTGTGAGTGGAGAGCGCTATCAGGTGGAGGAATCAGTGGCCCGTCAGGTGGGCGAAGCACTGGGAACCGATCCCAGCTCACTGAAGGAGCTGCAGAGACAAGCCGTGATCCGGCCAGATGCCGAGAAGGGGCGTTGCCGACTGGATATCCGACAAGCCGCCGTGCAGCAACTGAAAGCGGAAGGGATTGACGGCACCAGGATCAGCGCATGTCCTCTCTGCACCATGGCTGAACCCAGCCTGTTTCACTCCTGGCGACGTGATCAGGTGAAGGCGGTTCAGTGGAGCGGAATCGTGGGGCAGGCTGAGATCTGAATGGGTTCCGCCTCAGCTCGAGCTCTGCGCGAGCAGACGCAGTGCCACTGCTTCAGCCGCGCGGATGCCGTCGATGGCGGCAGAAAGGATGCCTCCGGCATAACCGGCACCCTCTCCGGCGGGAGTAAGCCCCAGCACATTGTTTGATTCCAGGCTGTCATCCCTGGTGATCCGCAACGGCGAGGAGGTGCGTGTTTCCACCCCAGTCAGCACCGCATCGGGATGGTCATAACCGGAGATTTTCTTGCTGAAGGCGGGAAGAGCTTCCCTCAGGGCTTCCACCATCGGAGCCGGCAGAAGGTCGGCAAGGTCTGAAGGTCGAACACCAGGTTGGTAGGAGGGACTGACCGTTCCAAGGCAGGTGGAGGGCCTCCCGGCCATGAAGTCCTCTTGTCGCTGCACCGGTGCGCTGTAGTCCTCACCGCCGAGGCGGAAAGCGAGAGATTCGAGCTCACGCTGAAACGCCAGGCCAGCGAGTGGATCCCCAGGCCAGCGCTCATGAGCCTCCAGGTCTGCATCCGAAACAGGCACCACCAGCCCGCTGTTGGCATTGCGTTCGTTGCGGGAATGCTGGCTCATGCCATTGGTGACAACACGCCCCGGCTCAGAGGTCGCACCCACCACAAATCCGCCAGGACACATGCAGAAGCTGTAGACGCAGCGGCCGTTGGCTGCGTGGTGCACCAGCTTGTATTCGGCGGCCCCGAGCAAAGGGTGGCCAGCGGCCTCTCCCCAGCGGGCGTTGTCGATCAGCGACTGCGGGTGCTCAATCCGTAGACCGATCGCGAAGGGTTTCCGCTCCATGGCGACACCGGCACGATCCAGCATCGCAAAAGTGTCCCTCGCCGAATGGCCAGGGGCCAGAACCACCTGACTGCAGTCAAGACGACTCCCATCAGACAGTTGCAGACCGGTGACCCGCATCGGCTTGCCGTGACTGACTTCCGCGGGCTCGAGCAGAAGCTGTTCAACCCGGGCATCGAAGCGGACCTCACCGCCGAGATTCTCAATCTGAGCGCGCAAACCTCTGACCACTGTCGCCAGCTTGAAGGTGCCGATATGGGGACGATGACGGGTGAGGATGTCGCGATTGGCGCCGCATTTCACCAGCTCCTCCAGCACTTTCCGGCCGTAGTGAACGGGATCGCTGACCTGGCTGTAGAGCTTCCCATCGGAGAAGGTGCCGGCCCCCCCTTCGCCGAACTGCACATTGGATTCAGACTTGAAAGCCGATTGACGACGCCAGAAACCAAATGTGTCGCGGCTTCGCTGCTTCACAGCCTGTCCCCGCTCCAGCAACAGTGGGCGAAATCCCATCTGTGCAAGCAGAAGTGCTGCGAAGTAGCCACAGGGTCCTGCACCGACAACCACGGGCCGCCCCCCCGAGGCATCCGATGGAGTGGAGGGAGAGCGGCCTACGTAGTGATAAGACTCATCCGGACTGCGACGAATGCGCCGGTCGGCCGAGCGTCGACGCAGCAGCGCTTTTTCCCCTCGCACCTGCACATCAACGCTGTAGATGATCCGGATTCGGTCCCGACGGCGAGCGTCAATGCTCTGCTTCACCAACTGCTGGGAGATGAGCTGCTCCCGGGGGACTCGCAGACAACGCAGAACAGCCTGTTCGAGATCACTCTCGGTATGGTCGAGTTCCAGTCGAAGCTCGCTTAGCCGCAGCACGAGCTCACTCCGTTCCTGGCCCTTCCTACAACCTTACCGGCCCGACATTGCTCAACTTCCATCGCCACAAGCGCGTTCCAAGAGGCCGAATTCCGGGTCCGCGTCGATGACCCGGACAATGACAGTTGGCCCGTGGAGAAACCGTTCAATGTGATTCCCCGGATTCATCGGCCTCTGGCTCCGGCTCTGGGCTGCCCGAGGGAATCGCCAGTGAAAGCAGACCGGCGATCAGCAGCAGACTGCCGATGCCGATGGCGAGAGAGCGATTGTCCGACGCCGCCTCTCCCCAGATGGCCGTGCTCAGAAACGCAGAACCAAGCAGCACGCAGGGCACCATGACAATCCCCGAGGCGATGCGGTTGCGTGCCATCTCAGGCTGCTGGACAAGTGACCTGAGCAAGCCCTTCGCTCACCAGAGCAGAGCCGAGGTCAAGGTCATCTCCGATCGGGGTGACCCTCGCCAGCAGAACACCATCGGCACTGCCCTCAGGCCGCAGGTTCACCCGTCGGCGGCGGGGAACCGCATGGCGTATCCAGTCCTGCGCTCGCTGTTCATCCTCAGGTTCAACCTGCACACAGGCCAGCTGCACGCTGTAATTGCGATTGCGATCCCCAACCTGCAGAAGAGTTGCTGAGCGCACCTGCAGAACCTCTGCGGCGAAAGCCTGGTGCGGCAGAACCAGCAGCAGCGTCAGGCTGAGGATCAAAGAGATGAAGATGCTGACTCTCACTGGCCTGCAGGGTTGGGGGAAGCATTGCCAGAGTCCTGAAAAGCAAGCTCTGGATGGGCCGGAAGGCCAACCATCTGAGCGTTGCTGCAACCGGGAGGAACCATCGGGTAGCAGTTCTCTCCACGGCGGACATGCACATCCACCAAGGTTGGATGCGGAGAAGCGAACGCTTCGGTCAGTCGGGTATGCAGATCGTTGCGCACGAGGATCTTGACACCATCAACCCCAAAAGCCTTGGCCAGGGCTTCGAAATCCGGCATGCCACCGAGCATGTCCGAGGCGGAATAACGCTCCTCGTAGAAACTCTCCTGCCACTGACGGACCATGCCCTGCCAGTGATTGTTCACAATCACCACCTTCACCGGGAGCTTGTATTGCGCGAGGGTGCCCAGCTCCTGGATATTCATCAGCACACTGGCATCACCGGCGATGCAGACGACCTGACGATCAGGGCAAGCGACCTGGGCACCCAGTGCGGCAGGCATTCCGAAACCCATGGTTCCCAGTCCGGCGCTGCTGATCCAGCCGCGTGGACCATTGCGCAGATACTGGGCAGCCCACATCTGATGCTGACCCACATCGGTGGTGACGATGGCCCCAGGAGCCAGATCGCGGACAGCCATCAGAACTTCCTGGGGATAGATGGGTCCCTCCTGAGGCGGAATGGCAAGGGGATAACGCTGTTTCCATTCCCGGATCGTCTCGAGCCAGGCGCTTGTCTGTGGTTCGGAAGAACGGCGCAGACTCAGATCGACCATTGCGGCAAGACTGGTCCCCACATCTCCGAGAACAGCAACATCCGGACGTCGGTTCTTTCCGATCTCAGCCGGATCGATCTCGAAATGGATCACCCGTGCACGCGGGGCAAAGGTGTCGAGCTTTCCGGTCACCCGATCGTCAAAGCGAGCCCCGACGGCGATCAGAAGGTCGCAGTCGGTCACGGCAAAGTTGGCGTAGGCCGTGCCGTGCATCCCCAGCATGCCCAGCGCCAACGGGTGGTTCTCATCAAAAGCGCCTTTGCCCATCAGCGTTGTGGTGACGGGAATCCTGTACCGCTCTGCAAGCACGGCGATGCTGTCATGAGCGGACGATGCGATCGCACCGCCCCCCACATACAGAAGCGGGCGCTCAGCTTCGTCGATCAGATCGAGTGCTGCCTGGATCGCCTGGAGATCAGGCAATGGTGTGGAACCGAACCCTGCAGGAATCACCGATCCAGGTTCAACCGGGATGTAATCAAACTCCTCCTGGCCAACATCCTTGGGGATATCGATCAAAACGGGACCAGGTCGACCCGAAGCGGCGATATGAAAGGCCTGAGCGACCACAGAAGCCAGATCTGCGGGGTTTCGCACAACCCATGAATGTTTCACGATCGGCAGGGTGATGCCGAAGATGTCCGTTTCCTGGAAGGCATCGGTTCCGATCGCCGTCCTCGGCACCTGACCGGTGATCACCACCATTGGCACCGAATCCATCTGGGCGGTGGCGATTCCCGTCACCAGATTGGTGGCACCGGGACCGGACGTGCCGAAGCACACACCCACTTTGCCGGTCGCACGGGCGTAGGCATCGGCCGCATGGGTTCCGCCCTGTTCATGACGCACCAGGAAGTGACGCAACCAGCCCTCGCTTTCCGCCACATGCAGGGCGTCGTAGATCGGAAGAATGGCCCCACCCGGATAACCGAAAATCGTGTCGACTCCATGAAGCCGCAACGCGTCCATCAGGGCCTGGGCTCCGCTCATCCGACGGCTTCCATCACTGCTTGACGCTGCGTCGGCCGTGGGAGCGGAGATCAGCGTCACTGTGTTTTCACGGGGGACTGACCCTCAAGATTAAGGGCCGACCTGTCGGGTTGCTGCCGCCTCCTTAAAGCAGTCCGAGAGCATGCAGAGGACCCTGGCCGCTGATGATCTCCAGGAGGAAGGCTGAGAAGCCGAGCATGGCCAGCCGACCGTTCCAGACCTCGGAACTGTTGCTCCAGCCCCACTCCCATTTTTCCTGGGGATAGAGCTTCACCGTGTTGGGGAGCTCCGCTGCGGCGTCGAGGCTCACCTCAGGTCCTTCAAGACTGGTGACCACAAGATCAGCCAGTCCCTCGATGAAGGGTGGATAGGTGTCGAGAGCCCGCACACGTCTGAAATTCACAACACCTGCTTCGGTGGCTAGCTCCCTGTACTCGATGTCGATCTCCTCGAGCGTTTCGATGTGCTCGCTGACGAAGCTGATCGGCACCACAACCAGATCGTTGATCTTGGCCTCGCCGAGTTCCTCCAGAGCTTCCTCGGTGTAGGGCTTGAGCCACTCCACGGGACCCACACGGCTCTGGTAGGCGAGGGTGTGGGGATTGCCATGCCCCATGAGCTCCTCAAGCTTCTTCATGATCAGACCCGTGCAGGCCTCGATCTCCTGTTGGTAAGGGTCGCCCGCTTCCTCCACGTAGCTCTTCGGAACACCGTGGGCACTGAAGAACACGTGGGCCTGATGGGGGTCGTCGCTGTTGCGGACCTCTTCAGCGATCAGCTCAGCCATCGCCGTGACGTAGCCGGGGTGATCAAACCAGCTGCGGATGCAGCGGATCGGCAGCTTCTCGAAGACGCCGTCTCCCTGGCGAAGCCTCTGCAGCTCCCGGAAACTTGAGCCACTGGTGCTGATGGAGAAGTGTGGATAAAGGGGCAGCACCACCACCTCATCCATCCCGTCAGCCTTGATGTCTGCGACGGCGGACTCGGTGAAGGGATGCCAGTAGCGCATCGCCACGTAGCTGGTTGCGTCGATGCCTCGCTGACGCAGAAGGCTCTGCAGCTCCCTTGCCTGCTGTTCAGTGATTCGCCGCAGGGGAGAGCCGCCTCCGATGGAGCGATAGGCACTCTGTGACTTGCCGCTGCGCAGTGTGCTGATCAGCCATGCGAGTGGCTTCTGAAGCGCGGGGATCGGCAGCCGGATGATCTCCGGATCAGCGAAGAGATTAAAAAGAAAGGGACCTACGTCCTGAATCCGCTCAGGGCCACCCAGATTGAGCAGTACGACACCGACCCGAGCCATGTCTGGAAACGATTGCAGGGGTTGAGAGTAACCCGCATTAACGGCATCTTGGCGCTGTCCTGAACGAAAGGATGAATCGCAGCGAAGAGTTGGAACAGATCAGGCGAAATGCGAATGCTTCTCTGGCGTCGATCGGCATCGGCCTGCGTATCGAATGCCGCGGTTGCCGGTTAAATCTGCGCGGAACATTGCCTGGTCGCAAAAAGCCTGATCTGCGATCGGTGCAAAGGCTCAGCCTGGGCCTTCAGAACGACAGGGATGGATTGCGTGAAGCCGAACAGATCGCTCGGTTGATCGATACCCAGCTCAGACGCGATCAGTTCCGATGGGAGCAGTGGATCAAGACTCCAGCGGAGACAACGAGCACAGCCCCCACAGCAGGTCGAGATCGCGCCCTGCTCGACCAGCAACTGAAAAGCTTCGAGCAAGCCTTTTTTGCCGATCCAAGGCGCCGCCGCTCCACGTCCGGCAGTCGAACCACGTGGGCTGGGGCCTACAACCCCTATCTGCGTCGACTGCGCACACTCTCCGAAGAACAAACGGGCCCAATCACCACCGAGCTGCTGCTTCAAACCCTGCACAGCTATCCGGATGGAAGCCGCAGTCGGCAGCAATGCAGCACAGCCCTCGGCAGCCTGGCCAGACATCTGGAACTGGAACTACCTGAAAACTGGCGAGCGGAGGCAGCTGGTTATGGCCTGCATCGAGCCAGGTTCCGTCAGCTGCCGAGTGATCAGCAGATTCTGGAGAGCATCCTGCGCATTCCCAACCCGCGCTGGCGACTTGCCTATGGCCTGATGGCGACCTATGGCCTTCGCAACCATGAAGTGTTCTTCAGCGACCTGTCCTCTCTGAGTTCCCAGGGAGATCGTGTGATCCGCGTTCTGCCCACCACAAAAACAGGGGAACACCAGGTGTGGCCGTTCAACCCTGAGTGGGTTGAACGCTTCGATCTTCTGCAACATGGACTTGAGCCGCATGCACTGCCGTTGATCAATACCGATCTGAGAACAACGACCCTGCAGCAGGTGGGACGACGGGTCACCGAGCAGTTTCGCCGCTACGAGCTTCCTCTCACCCCTTATGACCTTCGCCATGCCTGGGCGGTGAGAACCATCCACATCGGCCTTCCTGACACGGTTTCAGCAAGGATGATGGGCCATTCCGTGGCCATTCACACCCGGACCTATCACCACTGGATCACCCGCCGCGATCAGCAACAGGCTGTCGATGCGGCCCTGGCGCGTCAGCAGGCCTCATGAGCCGAACCGGGCTGGGGCAGGCGGCGCTGGTGCTTAACAGGCGATCCCAGTGAAATGTCCAGCTGAAAAGGCAGACCAAGGGCGTAACGCCCGGATGCATTCGTTGCTGCCTGCCAAGCTGCTTTTGCTCATTCGGTCCCGCAGGATTGCGCTCGAGCGTCAGGATGCATTTCTTGAACCAAGCCCGCATCTCTCCCTCCACTGATCCTGATGACGTCGTTTCTGCGGCCCCTCGCCTACCGCCATCGCTGGATCTATGACACGGTCACGGCAATTTCATCCCTGAGTGTTGGAGGTGTGGAGCGTCTGCGAGGCCTGGGACTGGAGGCGCTTCAATCCAGGCTGGAACCCGGCGGGCCGGTGCTGGATCTCTGCTGTGGGAGCGGCGAAGCCGCAGCCCCCTGGCTGGCGGCTGGATTCAGTGTCACAGGGCTTGATCTGTCTCCACTGGCACTCTCACTGGCCGCTCGACGGCATCCAGACCTCAAGCGGGTTGAGGGACTGGCGGAGAACCCGCCGCTGAAGGATGAAAGCTTTCTTGCCGTTCAGCTGAGCGTGGCGCTGCATGAATTTCCGCGCCAAGAGCGTGCACAGGTGCTGCGCCAAAGCCTGCGTCTGCTGAAGCCGGGAGGCTGGCTGGTGCTTGTGGACCTGCACCCAGCAGGCCCATGGCTGCGTCTGCCCCAGCAGTTGTTCTGCGCTTTATTTGAAACCGATACGGCCACGGCCATGCTGGAGGACGACCTCCCCTCTCAACTGCATCAGCTCGGTTTCACAGCCGTGAGGCAGGAGTTGTTGGCAGGTCGGGCCCTGCAGCGGATCACCGCCGCTAAGCCCAGCAGCGACACAGCTTCTTCATGAGCAACAGCAATCTCGATCAGACGGCGGCGGAACTGGGCATGGGAGGCAATCTTGCTCCGGAGCAGGACGATGCCGGCTACCGAAAGCGGATGGAACGACGCCAGGAGGTTCAGCGTCAGCGCGTCGAGGAGCGCAACAAGGAGAAAGGACTGATCCTGGTGTTCACCGGGCACGGCAAGGGCAAGACCACGGCGGGCCTGGGACTAGTGCTGCGCACCCTCGGCCATGGTGAACGCGTGGCCGTTGTGCAGTTCATCAAAGGCGGTTGGGAACCGGGTGAAGCCAGGGCGCTCAAAGCCTTCGGCGAGCAGATCTCCTGGCATGCACTGGGGGAGGGATTCACCTGGGAGACCCAGGACCGGCAGCGTGATCAGCAACTGGTGACGGAAGCCTGGCGAACCGCCCTCGGCCATCTGCGAGACCACCGGATCAAGCTGGTTCTGCTTGATGAGCTCAACGTGGCCATCAAACTGGGCTACATCGACCCCGAGACAGTCATCGCTGGGCTAAGGGAGAGGCCTGAGCTCTGTCATGTGGCCGTCACCGGCCGCGGGGCACCGAAACCATTGATCGAAGCTGCCGATCTGGTGACGGAAATGACCTTGAGCAAACACCCATTCAGGGAACAGGGTGTCAAGGCTCAGGCAGGCATTGAATACTGACTATCAATCTTGGGTCAGATCACGTCTGATCAGGCCGGAGGCAGCGGTCAGAACCGATAAACCGCTGACCAGCAGAGCACGATGAACAACAGGATCGCGCCAGCAGGACGGATCCTGACTGGCACGGTCCAGGGCGGAAAGGGTGAGGCGTGCCATCACCGAACTGCGTCCACCGATCTCTTCGGACATGGGGGCTTTGACGTTGAACAATCCAAGCGGTTCCACCGCGGCCGCGCCAGTGGCAAGAGAGTCCAATCCTGCTTGCTACTGTCAGCTGGATCAGGTGGATGAATGGCCTACGCGCGTGCACTCCTGAAACTCAGCGGAGAGGCGCTGATGGGAGACCAGGGCTATGGAATTGATCCCGCCATCGTTCAGTCAATTGCTGAAGACGTTGCCAAGGTGATCGCTGGCGGCACCCAGCTGGCGATTGTCGTGGGCGGCGGGAACATCTTCCGGGGCCTGAAAGGCTCAGCAGCAGGAATGGATCGCGCCACCGCCGATTACGTGGGCATGCTGGCCACCGTGATGAACGCGATCACACTCCAGGACGGACTTGAACGCGCGGGTGTTCCGACCCGTGTGCAGACCGCCATTGCCATGCAGGAAGTCGCGGAGCCCTACATCCGTCGCAAGGCGATCCGCCATCTTGAAAAAGGCCGTGTGGTGGTCTTTGGCGCCGGTTGCGGCAATCCCTTCTTTACCACCGACACCACCGCTGCCCTGAGGGCAGCCGAGATCAACGCGGATGTGGTCTTCAAGGCCACCAAGGTGGATGGTGTCTACGACAAGGATCCCGCCAAACATGCCGATGCCGTGAAACACGAACACCTCACGTATCAGCAGGTTCTCAGCGGTGAACTTGCCGTGATGGACAGCACTGCCATTGCCCTATGCAAAGACAACAACATCCCAATTGTTGTTTTCAATCTGTTTGAACCTGGCAACATCGGCAAAGCCGTCGCTGGAGAGCCGATTGGCTCCCGGATCAACAACTGACAACCGTTATGTCGAAGCAAGACCTCGAAGCGAGCATGCAGAAGTCGGTGGAATCCACCCAGCGCATGTTCAACACCATCCGAACGGGACGGGCCAACGCGTCGTTGCTCGATCGCATCTCCGTTGAGTACTACGGCGCCGACACTCCGCTGAAATCTCTGGCGACCCTCACCACACCCGACTCACAGACCATCCAGATCCAGCCCTTCGACATCAGCGCTCTTGCGGGAATCGAAAAGGCGATCGCCATGAGTGAACTGGGCTTCACCCCCAACAACGACGGCAAGATCATCCGCATCAATGTGCCGCCACTCACGGAGGAGCGTCGCAAGGAATTCTGCAAGCTCGCCTCCAAATACGCCGAAGAAGGCAAGGTCGCGCTTCGGAACATCCGCCGTGATGCCATCGACAAGATTAAGAAACAGGAGAAGGAGGGCGAGTTCTCCGAAGATCAGAGTCGTGACGAACAGGAGAGCATCCAGAAAACACTCGAGAAATTCATCACGCTGCTCGAGAAGCATCTGGCCGACAAGGAGGCCGACATCCTCAAGGTGTGATCGATACTGACGTTGCCGTGATCGGTGCCGGAGCTGCCGGCACTTCAGCAGCTTTTCACCTTGCTAGCGCCGGGCATTCAGTCACCGTTCTCGAGGCAGAGACCGGGGCAAGGATCAAGCCCTGCGGGGGAGGCATGGCGTCCTCCGTGCAGAACTGGTTCCCTTTCGACCTGAGTCCAGCGGTTGATGATGTGATCCGTCGGGTTGACTTCAGCTGGTGTCTCGAGGATCCGGTTGTCGCGGATCTACCTGGGGAGGCACCATTCTGGATTGTCAGGCGTGAGCAGCTGGATTCATTGCTGCTTGAGCAGGCGATGCATGCCGGCGCCGACGTTCTGCGGCCTAGTCGCGTCACAGACATGCAACGCAGCGGTGAGGGATGGATTCTGAAGGAAGATCGTGGCGAAACCATCCAGGCCAGAGCCGTGGTGATCGCCGATGGTTCAGGGTCTCCCTGGCCGCAGCAGGTCGGCATCGGTCCGCGCTCCCTGCACATGGCGAGCACCCTGTCGGTTCGCCTTGAGGGACTGGGAGCACTCACGCCTGGAACGGCGCGGTTTGAGTTCGGCCTGGTGCACCATGGTTTTGCCTGGGCTTTCCCTCTGGCAGATGGCATCAATGTGGGTGTGGGCACCTTCATCGGCAGAGACGTCACTGATGCAGAGACGATCCTCAGTGCACTGCTGCCGGACCTCGGCTTTGCAGCGGATGCAGGTCTCAGGCAGCAGGCCAGCCTGAGGGTCTGGAACGGTCACAGCCCACTGCATTCCGACGGGGTGGTGGCGGTCGGTGATGCCGCCTCCCTCTGCGATCCCTTTCTTGCGGAGGGCTTGCGGCCGGCTCTGATGAGCGGCTGCGAAGCAGCCAAACACCTCGACCGCTGGCTCAGTGGCGAGGAGCGCTCCCTTCAGGGCTACTCAAGGGAGATGCGACAGCGCTGGGGAGACTCGATGGCCTGGGGGCGCCGGATTGCACAGGTGTTCTACCGATTCCCGGGCGTGGGCTATCAGCTGGGTATCAAGCGGCCCACCGCGCCCAGACGAATCGCCCAGATCCTTTCCGGAGAGATGGGCTACGGCGATATCGCCCAGCGCGTGATTCGCCGGTTGCTGCTGCAGCGCAGCTAGAGATCGAGGGCCAGCTGCTGCATGGATGGATCAATCACGCGGCCACGCGATCGTCGCCGGGATGATGCGGGCAGGCCGGCACGCCTTGACCCGTGTCTCCTCTGAATGGCATCGGCATGGCGATCAAATCCCGCTGAACGTCTGATCGCAAAGATCATCTCCTTGGCCTGTCTGGCCGAATCAGCACAATCAACGATCGGGTTCACACCATTGAAGGCCCAGGGTTCATGCAGATGCACCGCAGGCACATCCGCCAGTTCCGGGCACCAGCGACGGATGAAGACTCCGTCCGGATCGTGGTCGCGTCCCTGCTTGATCGGGTTGTAGATCCGGATGGTGTTGATGGAGGTGCTGCCCGACTGCATCTGGCACTGACTCCAGTGAATCCCAGGTTCGTAATCCACAAACTGCCGCGCCAGATGCAGACCGCTGTCTCTCCAGGGCAGCCAGAGGTTGTAGCTCGCGAACGACATCAACATCGCCCGCATCCTGAAGTTGATCCATCCATGCGCCCTGAGGGCTCGCATGCAGGCATCGACGAATGGAACGCCTGTCTTCCCCTCAGCCCAGGCGATCAGACGATCGGCATCGGCATCTCGCAGGTCACGCATGAAAGGGTGAAAGTCCTGCCATTCAATCGATGGCTGATCCTCGAGTTTCTGGATGAAATGGCAGTGCCAGTGAAGCCTCGAGCCAAAGCTGCGGACACCGCGTCCCTGCATAACCCTGCTGCGCTGCAGAACCTCGCGCATGGACAGGCAGCCCCAGGTGAGATAAGCGGACAGCCTGGAACAACCCGTGAACGCCTTGTTGGGACTGGAGATGGATCGGCAGTAATGCTCCACTCGATGCTGCAGGAAGTGCTCGAGCTCATCGAGACCGGCTTGGCGGCCTCCCTGCTGACGATGGGGACAGGGGTCCGGATCGAGTCCCAGTTCAGCGGACGTCGGTGGTTCACCAGCCGAGAGCCCATGGAGCGGCACAAGACGGCTCGGAGCGGGAGTGATCGATTCCGCCATCCGCGCCTCCCATCGCTGAGCCCAACCCTTGCGACTCCGCAGCGGTCGGATCACACCGAATTGCGGAATCTCTCTCCAGGGAATGCTCTGCTGTCTTGCCCACGCAGCCACCCGCCTGTCTCTGGCATAGGTCCAGTCATTTCCGGTTTCTTCATGACTCCAGAGGCCGGTCACACCAAGCTGTCGCCTGGCACGCTCAAGCACCGCCACCGCATCCCCGCAACGGATGACCAGAGGCTGTCCCAGAACAGACATCGCCTGCCGGAGATCGAGAAGTGCCTCCCGACAGAATTCCCACTGACGACCTGAAGCGTCCTGCTGAAGCCAGAATTCAGGTTCAACGATGTAGAGAGGGAGCACGTCACCGAGAGACAGTGCCTCGACCAGTGGCCTGTGGTCCTCCAGCCTCAGATCCCGCTTGAACCAGACCAGCTGCATCGCCATCGAACGCGGAACGGCCCCACAGGACACTGACGAAACTAATCAGATCCGGATCATGGTTGGGTTTTGATCTTCAGATCACGCAGACGCGCATCAACCGAGGCCAGCAGCTCGATGGCGAACATGGGTGACTCCTGAACGGCAAACAGGAATTTCTCGCGGTTCATCTCGATCAGGCGGCAATCGCTCTGGGCCTGTGCCGTACCCAGCCTTCGATGGCCTTCCATCACCAGCGCACCGGCACCGAAAACGTGACCGGCCTCGATCAGTTCATAGCCCTCCTGACCGTTCTCATTGGTCCAGGACAGTCGGACCGTGCCCTCGAGCACGCCGAACATCGACGCACCCGGGTCATCAGCCTTGAAGATGACGTCACCGGCATTGACGCCGTGCACCTCACTCTTGCGAGCGAGGGCACGCATGGTGTCAAGAGCATTCACAGGCGACTGGGGGCAGAACGGAGCAGAGGATCAGGCCGTCGTAAGGGACAGAGCTGATCCGAAACCACGCCGCACCTCCTCCTGGGTGAGCCGGCCGTCATGATCAAGATCAAGGGCATCGAAAACGGCATCGCTGCCAAGCCACTCATCCCTGGTGATGCAACCGTCGCCGTTCATGTCGTTGAGCATGAAGATCTCCTGCACGGCATGACCGAAGGCCTGTCCTCCCTCGATTTCCGCCAGTCGATGAGCCAGCATGCTTTCGAGGGTTTCGATCGCCTTGCTGAATCCCTTGATGCCTTCACCGAGCTTGTCGGTGGCCATGCGGTCAGAAGCCATCATGGAATCGAATGTGGTCCGGTCGACCTGAATCTTGGCCTCGCTGTTCGTGGGGTTGGCACCATCGAGCTTGCGATCGAGCCTGGCGTCGCTGGCACGCAGCTGATCGAGGAGTTTGGGTGAGATGGTGAGCAGATCACAACCGGCAAGCTCGGTGATCTCGTCGATGTTTCGGAAACTGGCACCCATCACCTCGGTTTTGTAGCCATAGGCCTTGAAATAATTGAAAATCCTGGTGACCGACAGGACTCCGGGATCTTCAGGACCGGGGTAGGAATCGCGGCCGGTGTCAGCCTTGTACCAGTCGAGAATTCGACCGACAAACGGAGAGACCAGTGTGACGCCGGCCTCCGCACAGGCAGCCGCCTGACCAAAGCCGAACAGAAGGGTGAGGTTGCAGTGAATTCCTTCCTTCTCCAGAACTTCCGCCGCCTTGATGCCCTCCCATGTGGAAGCGATCTTGATCAGGACACGATCATTGCTGATGCCGGCGTCGTTGTAGAGACGGATCAGTTTGCGCCCTTTTTCAATGGTGGCATCGGTGTCATAACTCAGACGTGCATCCACCTCCGTCGAGACGCGGCGGGGAACGATCTTGAGAATCTCCTTGCCGAAGATCACGCTGATCTCATCAAGAGCTTCCCGCACCACTGTCTCAACGGGCGCGCTGTCGCCGATCAGACGACGGGAAGAACGGAGTGCCTCGTCGATCAGACTCTGATAAGCGGGAATCTGAGCTGCAGCGAGGATCAGGGACGGATTGGTGGTGGCATCCCGTGGCGTGAATTTGCGGATCGCTTCAAGATCGCCGGTATCCGCCACGACGACGGTCATCGCAGAGAGCTGCTCGAGGAGGGAGGCCATGTCTCTAAAGGCTTGTTGTTCGTAACGTAGCGGCGTTTCCTGAGCTGACATCCCGCGTAAAGTCCTGCGGATTCTCCTCTTCGTCAGGGTTCAACCAGGCTGAGCCGTAGCGGGTGTGCGAGCCGTGCTCGGAGGAATCTTTTCAATCACCAGCAGACCGTCGATGATTGATTTGGCAACAGGCAGAGCCACTGTTGAGCCGTAGGCATTGTCTCCCTTGGGCTCATCCACCACCACCAGCACGACATAGCGCGGGTCGTCAACGGGAAGCGTTGCCACAAAGCTGCAGATCAGAGCACCGGGAACGTAAACACCGTTGAGGGCCTTCTGAGCAGTGCCCGTCTTGCCGCCGATGCGATATCCCGGCGTTTTCACTCCCTTGCCGCTGCCTTTTTCAACCACGGATTCCATCCAGGCCATCACGGTTCGGGTGACCTCGGGCTTCAGCAGAGGCTTGCCCTGACGTGATCCGGGGGGCGCCAGTGCATCACCAGCTCTGAGCCCCCTGGTGATGTGGGGACTGACCAGACGGCCACCATTGGCAAGCAGGGCGTGCAGCTGCACAAGCTTCAGGGGAGTCAGGGAAAACCCCTGTCCGAAGGAGGCTGTAGCAGGCTCAATCGGCTGGGTCGTGAACTGCTCCTTGGTCTTGAGCTGACCGGCAACGGCTCCTGGCAGGTCGGTGTCGGGCCGTGCGTCGAGACCGAGTCGGCTCAACCAGTCCCAGTAGGTCGAGGAGGGCAGATTGCGCATGGCCTGGACCATGCCCACGTTGCTGGACACCTGCAGGACCGTGGCGAAGTCAATCAGACCGTTCGCTCGCTTGTCGTGATTGTTGATCGGCCATCCGCCGATCGTGACGGACCCGCTGTCCTGAACGCGGCCTGCAGACTGAATTGCATTCTCCTGAAGAGCCAGCGCGAGATTGATGGGCTTGAACGTGGAGCCTGGTTCATAGAGATCCTGAACAGACCATTCCCTGAAACGACCTGCCGGAAAACTCCAGTAACTGTTGGGGTCATAGGTGGGCACGGATGCCAGTGCCAGGAGCTCACCGTTGGTGACATCCATGACGATGGCAACCCCTTTCTGAGCTTTCCAGGTTTTGATCTGAGCGGTGAGAGCCTTGGCTGCCACAGCCTGGAGGCGCGCATCGAGTGTGAGCTGAAGTCGCAGATCGTCTCCGAAGAAGACACCGGCATCAAGATTGTCGGGGAGCGGGGTCCCATCAGCTCCGCGCCGCAGACTTCGGGCCTGCTCATGGCGTTGCAGGTCGTCATGTCGGCTTTGTTCAAGACCTGCCTGAGGTTCTCGATCCTGGTTGAGGAATCCGACCACATTGGCGAACAGGTCGCCCTGGGGATAGACGCGGTGGGGGTAGGACTCAAGGTCAACACCAGAGATGCCTGCTGCTCGGATCGTCGAAGCCGTCTCGGGATCCAGTCCCTCGATCAGTTTGATCCCGGAGGGTCGATTGCCGATTCGTTGAAGAATCTCCGCCTGTGTGAGTGCCAGCAAAGGAGCCAGGCGTGCCGCAACATCGGCAGGAGGGCGAATCAGAGTGGGGGCATCACCTGGAAGATTGAAATAGCGGGGATGCAGCCAGACCCTGTAGCGCTCTTCGTCGAGAGCGACAAGACGACCGGTGCGATCAACAATCGGTCGACGCGTTCCCAGAGGCTTGGTGCGCTGGGTCTGAACAGATCGGGCACGCGCTTCCAGTTCGCTGGCCTGAAACAACTGCAGCCAGGCCATTCGCCCCATCAGGCTGACAAGCCCCAGACACAGAAGGGCGAACACGGAGCGCATGCGACCTGCCGGGACTGGCTCAAGAGGGACAACCCGTCTTCGCTGTCGGCTGGCTGGCCGGGAGGGCTTGTCGGAACGGCCCATGAATCAGTAGCCGTGGTGGATGGTGCGTTCCATCAGCGAACCGAGCATGGCCAGGTGGTCGATCCCTGGCTTGGTTGAAGCCGTTGAAGGACGCTCGAGATACACCAGATTCGCCACCGTGGTGGGAACCATCTGCTTTGGAGTCTGAGAGCGCTCCAGCAGATGTCGCTCGAACATGGCCGTGGATTCGGTCAGACGATGGCCCAGCTCCCGCGTCATTTCAAGCTGACGGAAGGCCAGTGTCCAGCGATGCTGCCAGTGCAGCGTGAGCCCGCTGAGCACGAGCACTGCCGCGAAGACCCCAACCAGGCTGCCGTCTGCCATGCGATGCAGTCCCGCCAGGAGTGGGGATTTGCGTGCAACGCGACGTGCGGAGAGAGACCCCTGAATGACCTCGAACGGACCGCTGGAGGCCTGACGTTGTGCGGAAGACGGTTGTGACTGCGGAACCGCGACCACGGACAAGGCTCATCAATGCGCCAGTGAACCACCTGAGGGAGGACATCGCAAGCCTGAAACCTTGACCAGGACTGAAGATTGAATCAACCGCCCAGCAACACCAGGTTCAGGAAGGTCACACCGTTCCAGAGTGAATGCATCACCACGCAGGGGAGCAGACGTCCTGTGCTGAGACGCAGCAGACCTAAACCGATGCCGAGCACAAGCAAGGGAGCCAGTTCTCCAATGCTGAGATGAGCCACAGCGAACACCAGAGCGCTCACCAGCACACCCCCTGATCGACCGAGGGACTGGCCAAGCACCGGCAGCAGCACTCCACGGAAAATGGTCTCCTCAAACAGAGGTGCCAGAACCACAGCTGTGAGAGACAGCAGCGTCAGGGCGACGGGATCCTGGCTGTTGAGAACGATTTCAAGCAGTGGGTTACTGCCCCCCTGATCTCCGATCAGACGCGCAATCAACCAGCCACAGAGAACAACGGGAGGCAGAACCATCAGCCAGCCTCTGGCCCCCTGCAACAGAGCACTGCCAACAGGCTTGAGGCGCCACTGCAGCCACCCTTGCGATGGCGTGAGTGCCTGGTCCAGCTGCCCCAGCTGTTGCCGCAGGATCAGCAGTGGCGGTGCCGCCAGGGCCACATACCCGAGAAACACATTGATTCCCTGAGTCAGAGATTCCGACAGACCACGCGTCAAGACGGAGGACATCGGGATCACCAGCAATGGCATCAACACCTCCCCGAGCACCACGAAACCGCCCGCCACAAGCAGCACCATGTCAAGAATCCCAAGAGGAGGTGCCGTCAAAGTCAGCCACGACGGCAGTCGTCGTCGCAGCAACTGCCAGAGATGGCGCACCAGCAACAGTCCACCGATCAACAGGGCCAGCAGAGGAAGAAGCTCACTGATCACCAGACGGCGAGCGGCGTTTCTGGCTGAGGTCTGATCGAGACAGCTCTTCTCTTCGCCACCGAGGGCCTCACAGGCGAGTCGACGGATCAGAGGGTCAGAAGTCAGGAGCAGAAGCCTGGAACGCTCTTCCGCCGAGACATGGCGAGTCTCGACTTCCGCAAGAGCTCTCTGAAGCTGAAGAAGATCACTGGATTCGAGCTCCACCTGCTGGAGGCTGCGCCGATGCTCCGCGTCCGTCTCCAGGGCAGTGAATAGAATCTTCTGTCGATCATCGAGCCGTTCCAGGGGAATTTGGCGCAGGCTGCTCAACAGGGAATCAGAGGCATCCGCGCCAATCAGAAGCGTTCTCAGAGGGGCGGGAATCTGAGGTTCTGCCAGCAAGGTCAGCTCCTGTTGCTCCAGCGACAACGCAGGCGCGACAGTGGGTTTGGAAAAACTGTCCACCAGGCCGAGAGCCCAGACCGTGGTGGCCAGCACCAGCGACAGAAGGGAAAGCAGCACCTTCCAGGACGGGGCCGCCGTTGAACGTCCGGAGGGTGGGCTGGTCACACGGATCGGGCAACTTCGACGGATTCTCGTCGGTAGCGCGTGCCGCAGCCGATGAAGTGCCTCTCTGGTCACACTCATACGATGGCGGCGCTCTCTCAGCAAGAACCGGTGCCCCTGCGTCTTCTTCTCGTTCGCCACGGTCTTAGCAGCTTCAATGTGGAGCGGAGGATTCAGGGGCGTGACGATCTCTCCACACTCACTGCCTCAGGACAGGCTCAGGCTCGCCGGCTCGGTCAGGCTTTGACCGATGTGCCCATCAAGGCGGTTTACAGCTCTCCGCTGAAGCGAGCTGCATCCACAGCGGCGGGAATCCTCGAGACCAGGGACGACGGACTTGAACCAACCTTCGATGACGGCCTCCTGGAGATTGATCTCGAGCCCTGGAGCGGACTGACGGCGGCCGAACGATCGGAACGCTTTCCGGATGAATTCGCCACATGGAAAAAGACACCGGAAACTCTTGAGCTGATCAGGAAGGACGGGAGCCGTTATCGCCCTTATGAGGAGTTGCTCCAGCAGGCCCGCCGCTTCCTGAACGAACTGCTCAGTCGGCATCCCGCCAACAGCGAGGACACCGTGCTGCTGGTGGGGCACAACGCCATCCTGCGTTGCCTGATCGTGACCCTGCTGGGAGAACCGGAACGTGGCTTCCGCCGACTCCGCCTCGACAACGCTTCACTGTCGGTTTTCAATCTCAGCCCCCGTGACAACGGTTACCAGGTGCAGATCGAGTGTCTGAACAGCACTGCTCACCTTGACCCACCACTTCCAGCCAAAGGGGAAGGGTCACGACTCCTCCTGGTGCGACACGGCGAGACAAACTGGAACAGGGAAGGTCGCTTCCAGGGACAGATCGACATCCCCCTCAACAGCAACGGGCATGCGCAGGCTGAGGCTGCGAGGGGCTTTCTGCAGAACGTGCCGTTGCAAAAGGCCTTCAGCAGTTCAATGTCACGCCCCCGCCAGACAGCTGAGGGCATTCTGAAATCCCACCCTGGAATCTCCATCACGCTCACGGACGGCCTGATGGAAATCGGTCATGGACTCTGGGAAGGCAAGCTTGAATCGGAGATCAGCGCGGATTGGGGAGATCTGCTTGAAGAGTGGAAACGCTCCCCTGACACGGTGCAGATGCCTGAAGGGGAGACAATCCAGGACGTCTGGAATCGCTCCGTTGACAGCTGGAATGCCATTGCATCAAGCCTCGATGCCACGGAAACCGCCCTCGTGGTGGCCCATGACGCTGTGAATAAAACAATCCTCTGTCACCTTCTCGGCCTGAGCCCTGCTGATATCTGGGCTGTGAAACAGGGCAACGGAGGTGTCACGGTGGTCGACATGCCACCCGAACAGGGCCAGCCTGCAGTGGTCGCCTGCCTGAATCTCACCTCCCACCTCGGCGGTGTGCTCGATCGCACGGCGGCAGGAGCGCTCTGACACTGAGACCGATGACCGAGATGATCCTGCTGGACCCGGTGAGGGTGCTGGTCGGGCCCGACCAGCCGCTGCAGGAACAGGGCGCTGCCCTGCTGAAAGACGGATGTCTTGAGGCACTGGGAGATCAGGCCCGCGAAACGGCTCGGTCAGCGGGCATCGCCCCCCGGGCAGCAGGGCATCAGCTTCTCGCTCCATGCCTGGTCGACAGTCATTCCCTTTTACCTGAGCCTTTCCAGAGCCAGGGCGAAACTCTGCAGAGCCTTGTGAGATCCGCCGCTGCAGGCGGTTATGGACAGATTGCCCTGCTGCCTGAGGCGTCGGGGAACCGCCGTGAACTGCCTGATCAGCTTCAAGGATTTCAGCCGGACGGCTGTGATGTGGCTGTCCATCTCTGGGGGGGATTCAGCCAGGGAGGGAAGGGGGAGCAACTGACTCCCCATGCCGACCTGATCGAAGCAGGGGCTATTGGACTCTCCGATGGCACCAGCCTGCCGCCTGTCCCTTTGCTCGACCGCGCCCTGACCCTGGGTGAATCGGGTGCATCACCCGTTCTGATCCCACCCCTTGATGCCGTTCTGCGGGGTGAGGGACTGCTTCGGGAAGGACCCGAAGCACTGAGAGCAGGCTGGCCCAACGATCCTCTGAGCAGCGAAACGCTGCCCCTCAGTCAGCTCGCTCAGCTTCAGCTGGAGCACCCACAGCGCAAGCTGATCCTCATGGGTCTTTCCACTGCCGCAGGGATTGATCTGCTTCGGCGGTCGGCGTCACCTCCTGCCGCAACCGTGAGCTGGTGGCACATTGTGACCAGCAGCAGTTCAAGTGCGGCAACGGCAGCCTCATGGTTCGTCTCACCGTCTCTGGGTAACAGCAAAGACCGTGATGCGCTGATCGAAGGACTGAGCGAGGGCCTGATCCAGGCGATCGCTGTGCACGCATCACCGCTTGACGATGAAGAGAGCCTGCTGCCTCCTGATCAACGCCAACGAGGGATTGCCGGTCACCAGCACGTGCTTCCCTCCCTCTGGAAAGCGCTTGTTGTTTCAAGCGGCTGGACACCTGAACGTCTCTGGGACGTGCTCAGTTTCGGACCCTCCAGAATGCTCGGGATCTCCGAGGAGCGTCTGATTCCGGGCAGCAATCGCTGGCTTCTGTTCGATCCGGATGAGGTCTGGACACCCACGCGATCGGATCCATGGTCTTCAAAGGCAGCCAATCAACCCTGCCTCGGCCGTCCTCTGGATGGACGCGTGCTGCAATGCGGACTCAGGACCCCAGCGAACCCAGACGATTGAGCGGCCAGAACCTCCAGAGAGCGCGTCCGATGATCTGATCCTCAGGCAGAAAAGGACCGCCTGGCCAGTAACGTCCATCCCAGCTGTTGCTGCGGTTGTCGCCGAGCGCCAGAACATGACCTTCCGGCACCGTGACATTGAGCGTTCGGCAGAGACTCATTCCCTGTTCATCAACAGGGCAGTACTTGGTCACGTAGGGCTCTTGCACACGATCTCCATTCACGCGCAGCTCACCCCGCGGGTTGACTGAGACCTGGTCTCCTCCGACAGCGACAACCCGTTTGATGTAGGCGTCACAGGCAGGATGGCCGATACCTGGAATCAGGCCCAGCAGCGGAAAATTGGCCAGAGCGCAGCGGAACGTTGGGGGTGAACCAGCGGTTTTCAGTGCCGGATCAAAAGCATGCGGAGAGTTGAACACCACAATCTCTCCACGCCTGGGGCCTCGCGTTGCGTAGGAGAGTTTCTCAACGAGCAGGCGATCCTGAATCTGCAGACCTGGGAGCATCGAACCCGATGGAATGAAGCGCGCCTCCGCCACGTAATGACGAATCCCCAGATAAAGGGCCAGAGTGAAGATCACCGGTCCCCAGAAATCCCAGAACGGATGTCCTTTTTGATTCTTGGGCTTATTGGAGGACGAAGACGCATCCGATTGAGTGTCAGCTTGTGATGGCGAAGCGTCGTGTGGAGCGTCTTGCAACGGAAACCTTGCTGGCCTTTGGTCACCCAAGATAGGCCTGTTGGCGACGGCCACCTAGCCTCAGGACAGAACGCTCACACCCATGGTCAGGCCCCGGTGGTTAGGTGTGAAACCCTCCGCGAGCCATCGCTTCTGGCTTGGCTGGGATCGGGTGATCGCGGGAATCGCCGCACTCAATCTGGCCTGGGTCGTCTTCGATGTGACCTATGTGCCGCTGCGCAACTTCTGGCTGCAGCGCACACTCTTTCCTCTGCCCTCCATCAGCCTTGCGGTTCCACTGCCATGGCTGCCCGACATCACACCCCTCTATGACCCGGTGAAGGGAATTGAGCCCCATCGGGACACCGAGGCCTACGTACGACATTTCCAGCAGCTGGAAACCACCGCCGCGTCAAGCGGAATCAACAGCCCTGCTGCAAAACAGCTGCGGCTGGAAATGGTGGTGCG
The DNA here is from genome assembly GCF_047303035.1 of Synechococcus sp. MIT S9509. Lineage (NCBI taxonomy): Bacteria > Bacillati > Cyanobacteriota > Cyanophyceae > Synechococcales > Synechococcaceae > Synechococcus > Synechococcus sp. MIT S9509. The sequence goes on from NZ_CP138940.1 coordinate 1,382,591, forward strand.
CAACAGCCAGCTGATTGATGAAAACCCTTTTGTCAGTTCAGACAAAACCGGAACCCTGGAGAAACTCAAGAGTCGACTGAGAGCGAGAGCAGGGATGGATTCAGCCAAGCAGTCCGCAGCCCATCTGCTTGGAGACAGCTATCTCTCGGATGAACGATGGCCGGAGGAACAACGGTTCTGGCGCAAGAGCATTCTTCCCCTGGCTGCCACCAATTACTGGCGCGGCACGGATGAAAACGGGCAGCCGGTCGATCTGTCATGGAGGATCGATCTCCCCTTCCAGATCCTCTTCGTCCTCGACATCATGCTGCGTGCCATCAGGCTGAAGCAGCGCTATCCGGGCATTGCCTGGAGAGACGCACTGCTGCGTCGATGGATTGATGTGCCGCTGCTGATTCCGTTCTGGAGACTGCTGCGGGTTCTGCCGGTCACCGAGCGGCTGTCCAGCGCACGCATGATTCAGCTTGAGCCCCTCAGGGCAGCGGTCAGCCGCGGTGTCGTCGCTGTTCTCGCGCTTGAGCTTTTCGAGGTGATCACGCTGCGGATCCTCGATACCGCCCAGGATGCAGTTCGCTCACCCCACTGGCCGGAAAAGATCCGTCGTCTGTGCAGTCATCAGAGCATCGAATCCGATGGCGAACAGGAACTCTCAGAACTGCTTCGTCTCTGGCTTCCGTTGGTGCTAACTCAGGTTGGACCTGGCATGCGCCCCCAGCTTGTGGCACTGGTGAGCCATGCCCTGAGACGCAATCTCGAGGAAACGGCGGTCCCGGCGTCACTCCGGTCCCTACCTGGAATCGGTAAAGCTGAAGCTGAGCTCAGTCAGCAACTTTCCGCCGGACTCGTTGATTCACTTCTGAACCTTTCCCGCAGCGCTGGAGATCGTCTGGCTCAGAAAGATCCGATGCTTGTTGATCTCGGGGTCCAAACCGTGGACCGTTTCTGGGAAGAATTGGCCAGAACACTCGAGCAAGGACCGGTGCTGGAACGCAGCCAGATACTCGTGTCTGCATTTCTCGAGGATCTCAAGAGAAGCAGCATGAATCAGCTGAGACTGCAGAGGAATGTCGACGAGTTGATCACGGAGCTGGATGGATTGAACTTCAATTCAGAAGAACCTCAGACCAGACCTCGGGCCTGAAGCCCACAAGAAATTGACCGTCAGGGCAACGGACAAAAGGACGCTTGATGAGCTTCCCATCAGCTGCCAGTGCCTGCAGTGCCTGTTCGATGGTCATCGCTTTGACCGCATCAGCTCCAAGGGCTCTGTAGCTCTGACCACTGGTGTTGAAGAGGGGTTTGACCTGACCGAACTGTTCGTACGCCTTGCGCAGGAGTTCAGCTGATGGAGGGGTAACCGTGATATCGATCACTTCGGAATCCAAACCCTGATCATGAAGCCATGACAAGGCTTTTCGACAGGTGTTGCAGCGTGAATAACTGAAGACCGTAAGAACAGCCACCGTCAACGGGCAAGAAGATCCTTGACGGCGCCGATGAGGCTGTTGGAGCCCTGACCTACCCCATCGTCGGGACGGGTACGGATTGTCACATCTCCATTGACCGTGGTTCGGCAGCTGAGGCGGTAGTTCGCAGGTCGATCGGAGAGGTAAACCTCCTCAACATCACTGAGTGGGGAGAGATTCTGGGAACCCTCGAGTACCTCAATGACGCAGGTCCCACACTGACCGACCCCGCCGCAGTTGTTGAGGTTGTTGAGACCCTTGTATGGATTGACCCCTGCAGACAGAGCCGCTTTGCGCAGATTGGCGCCTTCGATGCAACTGACCTGTTGGCCTTCCTGCTCAAAACGGATGGTGGGCACGGATCGATCACACGTGAATGTCGCCTAATTTACAAGCTTCGAAGTTTCAGGTGAGGATTCCATTCGGAAGCCGTGCTGAAAACGGTGTCGACCAAGCGAATGCCCGATCAGGAGGAAGCGGCCGTGACACACCTGTCCAGCAGCGGCTGAACCGCATCCACGTCACGCCATCCGCCGATCTCCGTCACACGACCTTCCATGTTTTTGTAGGTGCGGAAAAATTCAGCAACGTCCTCCAGCTGATTGTGAGCGATCTGATGAATGCTCTGAATCGTCTGCTGACGTGGATCTGCCACAGGCACACAGAGGATCTTGCCGTCGTAGTGGCCCATGTCGTGCATATCGAGGACACCAATCGGTCGTGCCTGAATCAGACATCCAGCGAAGGTTGGTTCAGCCATGATCACCATCGCATCGAGCGGTGAGCCATCCTCCGCAAGCGTGTTCGGAATGAAGCCGTAATCAAACGGATATCTGACCGCGGAATGGAGAACGCGGTCAAGAGCCATCACCCCCGCACCAGCGAAATACTCATATTTGTTGCTGCTGCCAGCTGGAATCTCAACGATCAGATTGACCAGTCCTGGAGATGGAGACGGGGTAAGAGCCCTGAGATCCATGACGCTCCTTGGCGGCGACGGAGGGATTGGTGGGACGATCGGTCAGCACAGCGGCCAATGGAATACCCAGCCCAGTGATGGCAAGGGTGAATCCGAAAACAGCAAGAGCAGGGATAGCCACGAACTGTGCTGCAGACACAGGGGGCTTGGGGGCAGGCTCAGGGTCCATTCAGTGGTGGTCGGGGACATCCCAGGCTTTCCGCCCGGAGGCGGAGGCCGATTCAGAACATCTCATGGGCGCTCTGAAGGGAGATTGAGTCATGAATCGAGGACTCGATGACTCACATTCATTGTGACACCAATGCAAGTCTTATGCAGCGGGGCGATCCTGACGATCGCGGCGCGTCGCCAGATCCGAAGGAGCTTCGGGAAGACCGTCAAGACGGGATCGGATTAAACGCAACTCATCAAGGATCGCTCCAAGCACCTGCTGGGTGGCTGTGGAAGGCGAATTGAGGACCTCAACGGTGACCTCCTTGATCCTCAGCACGTCCTTGGCGAAACGAGCTACCTCGTTGGGATGAAAAAGAAGGGGATCCTTTTGGTCGCTCCTGTATTCAGGATTGAGTTTACGAGGGTTGAAAACTGGGTTGAGGTTGCGCGGATCAGTATTGGTGTAGCGATATACGGATGCACGAGATCGATTCAACGACTTCTGAACATCATCGATTCCAACAAGCGCTTCTGACTGCGAAAGTACAGATGCAGCATCACTCCGAAAATCCGAGGATTCGCTTACGGCCGGCACTGAAACTTCTATCGGCCGAGGAAACATGAGACAGCCCTGGGACAGCTTGGAATTTGCTGAACATAGCAGCTGAGACTCAGGACGCCAGCATCGATCACAGCAAAAGTGACAGTTCCCGGATCGACCGTTTTCTTGGCGGTGATAGCTTCCTGACCCCACCTATTTATTGCCGTCATGCGCGTCTCCCGCCTGTCGCTGGTGACGTTAAGGAACGTTCCCGCAGACGCTGAGATTCCATCTCATCAATTACTTGTTCGCGGTGGTTACATCAGACGTGTTGGGCCTGGCCTCTACGCCTACCTCCCCTTGATGTGGCGCGTGCTGAGCAAGATCAACACCATCGTTCGTGACGAGCTTGACAGCCTCGGTGCACTCGAGACGCTGCTTCCTCAGCTTCAACCCGCGGAACCATGGGAACGCAGCGGTCGCTGGCAGGGCTATACAGCCGGCGAGGGAATCATGTTTCATCTGGAGGATCGCCAGGGCCGGCAGGTGGGCCTTGGCCCAACTCACGAAGAAATCGTCACCGAGCTGGCCGGCGATCTGCTGCGCTCCTATAAACAGCTTCCGGTCACGCTTTATCAGATACAGACCAAATTCCGCGACGAGATCAGGCCCCGCTTCGGTCTGATGCGCAGTCGGGAATTCATCATGAAGGACGCCTACTCCTTTCACGCTGATGAAAAGGATCTGGAGAAGACCTATGCACTGATGGCCGGGGCCTATGCCCGCATCTTCAAGCGCTGCGGTCTGAACGCCGTTGCGGTGGATGCCGACAGCGGCGCCATCGGAGGAGCCGCATCCCAGGAATTCATGGTGATGGCGAATGCGGGCGAAGACCTGATTCTCTCCACGCCGGATGGGAGCTATGCCGCCAATCAGGAGAAAGCGGTGTCGCTTCCATCAGTTGCAGAGACACTGCCTCCGGGCGAGGAACGAAACCTTGACACGCCAGGTCAGGCAACGATTGAGGATCTCTGCGCTGCCAACGGCCTCTCCCCATCTCAGACCGTCAAGGTGCTGGTGCTGCTGGCCCGCCTCGACGATGGCCGAAAGCAACCGCTGCTGGTCAGCCTGCGAGGGGACCAGGAGCTGAACGACGTCAAATTGACCAATGCCGTGACCCAGCGCATGGGGTCCCCCGCACTGGAGATTGCACCAATCAACCCAGAGCAGCTCCGCCAGCAGGGGCTCTCTCCGCTGCCCTTCGGCTCCATCGGCCCTGATCTTGAAGACTGCTCACTGCAGGATGTCCGAAGCTGGGAAAAACGGTTTGTCCGCCTGGCGGATCCAACCGCCCTCAATCTTGACCGCTTCGTCTGTGGCGCCAACAGCGCCGACCAGCATCGCTGGGGAGCGACGTGGAGCTCGATGCCCGCTCAGATCGAAGCTGATCTGCGCAATGCCAAGGCCGGTGATCGCTCCCTCCATAACCAGGAACAGATCCTTGAGGAGAGGAGAGGCATCGAGGTGGGTCACATCTTCCAGCTCGGCAGCAAATACTCCGACGCTCTGGAGGCCCGCTTCACCGACAAGGACGGCAAGCAGGCGTCGCTGCTGATGGGCTGCTACGGCATCGGCATCTCTCGCCTTGCCCAGGCAGCAGTGGAACAGCATCACGATGAAGCGGGAATCTGCTGGCCAGTGAACATTGCGCCCTTCCAGGTGATCGTGGTTATCGCGAATGTGCAGGACTCGACACAGCTGGACTTGGGAGAGTCTCTTTACGGATCACTGCAATCCGCAGGAGTTGATGCCCTCCTGGATGACCGAAGCGAGCGTGCCGGAGTCAAATTCAAAGATGCCGATCTGATCGGAATCCCCTGGAGAATCGTTGTCGGTCGCGAAGCCGAAGCCGGACGGGTCGAAGTGGTGGAGCGTTCCAGCCGGTCCAACAGCACCATGTCGCATCAAGACGCGCTGAACTCCGTGCTCGTGGCCGTCCAGGGGGGCACCTGATCGAAGTCTGCTCCGCCTTAAAGTTCCTCAAACTTTTCCTGCCATGCGAATAGCGCTGCAACGCCTCAGCCGACAACTCAGGGGATTCACCCTGGCCCTCTGCCTTGGTCTCTCCCTGTTGCTCACCGCTTGCGGCGACACCGTTTCAACCCTGACCGGTGACTACGTCGAAGACACAGTGGCAGTCGTTCACTCTCTTCAGACCACGCTTTCACTGCCTGCAGATGCGGAAGGTCTCCAGACCTCGGAACAGGAAGCCCACGACCTCATCAATGACTACATGTCGAGGTATCGGCCCAGGCCCCAGGTGAATGGTCTCAGCTCCTTCACCACCATGCAGACAGCCTTGAATTCTCTGCAGGGTCACTACAACACCTACACCAATCGGCCGGTGCCTGAAGCACTGCGCACTCGCGTTGAAAAAGAGCTGAGCAAAGCCGAGAAAGCCGCTCTTCGTGGCACCTGAGCATCAGATCCCGCCAGGCTTTTCAGGTTCCAATCACAATTTCGCAACTCTCTTTGACCTCAGGCAGGTGGATCTGAGAGAGTTCCGGATTGTGCAGATTGGCGGCTTCGGGCCGCAGTGTCTTTGGCCAATGTTGTCGTCATCGGTGCGCAGTGGGGTGACGAAGGGAAAGGAAAGATCACAGATCTCCTCAGCCGTTCCGCCGATGTCGTCGTCCGCTATCAGGGCGGCGTCAACGCAGGCCACACCATCGTTGTGGACGATCAGGTTCTCAAGCTCCACTTGATCCCCTCTGGAATTCTCTATCCCGACACCGTTTGCCTGATCGGCTCCGGCACGGTGGTTGATCCCAAGGTGATGCTCGGCGAGCTCGACATGCTGATCGAGAACGGAATCGACATTGCCGGGCTGAAGCTCTCCTCAACAGCGCACGTGACCATGCCCTACCACCGCCTGCTCGATCAGGCGATGGAAAAGCAGCGAGGCGATCGGCGCATCGGCACCACGGGCCGGGGCATTGGTCCGACCTACGCGGACAAATCCCAGCGCAGCGGAATCCGCGTCATCGACCTTCTCGACGAGGCGAGACTGCGTGATCGCCTTGAAGGCCCGCTGAACGAAAAGAATCAGCTTCTGCAGACCATATACGGCGTGGAGCCGCTCGACTCGGAAGCGGTGATCAGTGAATATCTGGCCTATGGCAAACGGCTGGCCCCCCATGTGGTGGACTGCACCCGGGAGATTCACCAGGCCGCACGCGCTCGTCAAAACATCCTGTTCGAGGGCGCTCAGGGCACACTGCTCGACCTGGACCATGGCACCTATCCCTACGTCACGTCCTCCAACCCCGTCTCCGGTGGTGCCTGCATCGGGGCTGGCGTGGGCCCGACCCTGATCGACCGGGTGATCGGCGTGGCCAAGGCCTACACCACCAGAGTTGGAGAAGGGCCGTTTCCCACCGAACTCGACGGCAGCCTCAATGATCATCTCTGCGACCGGGGTGGAGAGTTCGGCACCACCACCGGCCGCCGCCGCCGCTGCGGCTGGTTCGACGGTGTGATCGGACGTTACGCAGTCGGTGTCAACGGTCTTGATTGCCTGGCCGTGACCAAACTCGACGTGCTGGACGAACTCGACGAACTTCAGGTTTGTGTGGCCTATGAACTTGATGGAGAAAGAATCGAACACTTCCCCTCCTGTGCAGAGGCCTTCGCACGCTGTCAACCGATTTTCGAGACACTCCCGGGCTGGCAGTGTTCCACCGCTGAATGCCGCACGCTTGAGGACCTCCCTGAGAAAGCCATGGCCTACCTGCGCTTCCTGGCCGATCTGATGGAGGTCCCGATCGCCATCGTCTCACTGGGCGCAGGTCGCGATCAGACCATTGTTGTTGAGGATCCGATTCACGGTCCAAAACGGGCACTTCTCAGCGCCTGATAACGGCAGAGCCCGTCAGGGCGTAAGACTGCCGCAGTCGATGCACCTTGTTCATGGCCGCTTCCTCCCGTTTCCAGCCCAACGCCTCCCTGGATGTCGTCGGAATCGGCAACGCCATTGTGGATGTGTTGGTGCAGACCAAGGACGGTTTTCTCAGTGAGCACGGTCTGCAGAAAGGGGGGATGTGCCTGATCGATGAACAGCAGGCGGAAGCGCTTTACACATCCAGTGGTCCTGGACTGGAAACCTCCGGTGGATCAGTCGCCAACACCATGGTCGGCATCGCTCAGCTTGGTGGGCGAACAGGGTTCATCGGTCGGGTGCGTGATGACCAGCTTGGATCGATCTTCAGTCACGACATTCGTGCAGTGGGCACTCGGTTTGAGACACCCTCCGCAACCACTGGCGCCACCACCGCACGCTGTCTCATCTACGTGACGCCGGACGCAGAGCGCACGATGTGCACCTTCCTCGGAGCCTCAACGCAGCTTGAACCGGAGGATCTCGACCTCTCGATGGTGAAGGAGACGAAAGTGCTCTATCTCGAGGGGTATCTCTGGGACAGCCCGGCAGCCAAGCGGGCCTTCATCGCGGCCGCGGAGGCTTGCCGTGCCGCCGGCGGAAAGGTCGCTCTGTCCCTCTCCGATGGCTTCTGTGTGGATCGCCACAGAGAGAGCTTTCTTGAGCTGGTGAACGGTCATGTCGATGTGCTGTTCGCCAACGAAGTGGAGATCAAATCCCTCTATGAAACAGAAGACTTCGACACCGCCATCGAGAAGGTACGCGGTTGTTGCTCAGTGACGGCGGTCACCCGCGGAAGCGATGGATCGGTCGTGCTCAGCGGCGATCAGCGCTGGGACATCGGCATCTATGGGCTCGGCGAACTGGTTGACACCACCGGTGCCGGTGATCTTTACGCCGGAGGATTTCTGCATGCCTTCACCCAGGGCGATTCTCTGGAGCGCTGCGGACAGCTGGGAGCTCTTTGCGCCGGTCAGATCGTCACCCAGCTTGGTGCTCGCTCCCAGGTCTCTCTGCCGGATCTGATGAAGAGTCATCTGAACTGAGGGCATCCAGCGCCCACGCCCCGTAGGCAGCTCCCGCCCGAGCTGCCAGGTGGAGGATTTCGGGAGTGTCGTAGCTGTGAATGGCTTCGAGAGAAGCAAGAAGCTGCTCCAGGCGCTGAGGGCTCGTCTTGATGATCAGCTGCACTTCCTGCGAACGCTCGATCTCCCCCTGCCAGCGATAACAGGACTGCACGGGCATCAAGGTGACGCAGGCCGCCAACCGCCCCGTGATCAATTGCTCAGCAAGGGCCTCTGCCTTGGACTGATCAGCCTCCGTGGTGAGCACCAGGCTCAGGTCCGTTGACATGGGCATCAAGCCGTCGACACAACTGGTTTACGCTATGGACCACCTCAACGTTGGGCATCGGGTTGGGGCGTTTCAGCTTCCAGAGCCTGACAGAACCTGTACTGGACAGCTCACTCCAGACTTGATCTGCAGATCCACCCGACTGCCGACAGAGCACATCGGTGATCTGCCAGCGACGACAGAGGGCGGCCTCCAAGCCACCGGTGCGTTCTCCACTGGCTGGTCTCAACACAGCCAGCTGCTCCCCACACAAGCCCGCGAGGCCGGCAAGACGAATGGCTTCAGGAGTGGGAAGCACCCGGGCGTGAACCCGAGCTCCGGCGAGCCTGGCAGCGGCGGCGGCGGCGGCCAGCTGCCGCGCCCCAACAGCGAGAAGCAGACGATGGCCTGACAGTGCACATCCGGCGAGATCACCCACCGTTTCCAGAACTGAACCTTCAAACACCGCGTGGTCAGGACGCTCGAATCGCATCAGCGGCAGATTGCTGCCGAAGCAGGCCGAACGGAGCTCGGTGCTGATTGTCATCGCAAAGGGATGCGTCGCATCCACCACATGCGATACCGCCCGAGCCGCCAGGTAATCACTGATTGACTCCGGGGACGGGAAAGGACCCACCTGCAGTGCATCCAGCGGCATACCCTCATAGGCCCTCGATGCAGCTGAACTGACAACGCTGACGCTGACGCGATGACCTGCCTCCAGCAGCGCCAGTGCGATGGAAGGGCCTTCACCTGTACCGGCGAAGATCAGCACATGAGTCAGGCGATTACGCCAGCGGTGCATCAGGATGGCGCTCACCGACCAGGCCGAGGATGAATCACTGCGTACTTGAGGTGGATGTTCTTCAGGCTCCCACCTTGCGTTACACCCAGGACAACCAGACACCGATCGCGGAGATGGAGGTGGGTTTTGATGCGTTGCGCCCGGATGACCCAAGAGGCCAGCTGAAAGTGGTCGGATGGGGCAATCTTGCCCAGGACCTCCAGAATCGGGTGCAGGTGGGTCAGCGGCTGCTGATCGAAGGCAGGCTGAGGATGAACACGGTGCCCCGTCAGGATGGCACCAAGGAGAAGCGTGCCGAATTCACCCTTGCCCGGCTCCACCCTGTGGGGGGAAGCGATGCCGCCGCAGCTCAGATGCCCTCCCCCGCTAAGCAGGCGCCAGCTGCCGCCGCTGCGGCACCCTCCCCTGCGAAGGAGCCTGCAGCGCAGTGGAACACCTCGCCTCTGGTACCGGACACTGACGACATCCCCTTCTGAGCCGCGGAAACACCTTTCAGCGCCGATCCTCTCAGGGCCGATCGTCGCCGTCACTGAAATGCTCGGAGGCACGCTGAAGCAGCTGCCCGAGCTCCCTCTCGAGTGCCGCCAGATCCAGGCGGAATTCCTGCCATCGACCCCGGTCGATCTGTTCCAGCAACCAGGCCCTGTCCTGCTCAAGCTGCTGGATCAGGGCTGTTGAATCCTCCATTGAACTCTGGTCAAGGTCTTGCGATCGGGTGCTGTCCATCAACTGCGGCCGCAGGTTCATCCATCCTGAACCCCGCACGGTCAGAATGGCGCCACTTCCAATGCCGCATGAACGATCTGCTCTCGCCAGGAAGCCTGGTCACCATCGCCGGCGGAGTGCTCACCGTGGTTGGTGCTGTGGCTTATGGAACCGGCGCCGCCAACCTGAGCCTGCCGACAATTTTTTACGGCATTCCGATTCTGCTGGGCGGTCTGGCCCTCAAATCATCGGAACTGCCACCGACTCGGCGTGTGACACCTAAAGCAAAGCTGAAGGGAGAACGTGAGGCTGCCACCCCTGAACTTGGAAAGCTTCTCGGCGATGTCACCCGTTGGCGCTACGGCCAGAAAGCCCATCTTGAAAGTTCTCTGGAATCGCTCAAGCTTTGGGATGAGGACAACCCCCCACAGCTTCTGGAGATTGAGGAGATCTGCCCCAGTGGCCACTACGGCCTGCGACTGAGGTTCGCCTGTGAGGCCGTTCCCATCCAGCTCTGGCAGGAGAAGAAAGGCCGACTCAGTCGATTTTTCGCCAAGGGATTCGAAGCCACAATCACTCCTCTGAAGGGAGACCGCCTGGATCTGTTTCTTCTGCCGGTGGGCGTTCCCGCCTCTGGCGAACAGAGTGATTCCGGAGAAACGGTGAATGGATGATGCCCTCAGGGTCTCCGTTCTGAGTGAGGCTCTTCCCTATATCCAGCGGTTCGCCGGCCGCAGGATCGTGGTCAAGTACGGCGGTGCGGCCATGGCCCATGCCGAACTGCAAACAGCTGTGTTCAGAGATCTGGCGTTGCTCTGCAGTGTCGGGGTTCAGCCCGTTGTGGTGCATGGCGGGGGTCCTGAGATCAATCACTGGTTGAAGCGACTTGCCATCGCTCCGGAATTCCGGGACGGTCTTCGCGTCACTGACGCCGAGACGATGGACGTCGTGGAAATGGTTCTGGTCGGCCGGGTCAACAAGCAGATCGTCAACGGACTCAACCGGCTTGGCGCTAGAGCGGTCGGCCTCAGTGGCAGTGACGGCAGTCTGGTGGAGGCCCGCGCCTGGGGTGATGGCAGCCACGGGATGGTCGGTGATGTGGCACGCGTCAATCCCGACGTGCTCGAACCTCTGCTGGAGCGAGGTTATGTGCCGGTGATCTCCAGCGTGGCCGCCAATCTCGACGGCGTGACCCACAACATCAACGCCGACACCGTTGCCGGCGAGGTTGCGGCCTCTCTCGAAGCTGAGAAGCTGATCCTGCTGACCGATACCCCCGGCATCCTTCGCAACCGCGATGATCCACAATCACTCATCCGTCAGCTCAAACTTTCAGAGGCCAGACAGCTGATTCATGACGGTGTTGTGGCCGGTGGCATGACACCCAAGACCGAATGCTGCATCAGGGCTCTTGCCCAGGGAGTCTCCGCTGCCCACATCGTGGATGGGCGGGTCCCCCATGCTCTTCTTCTGGAGGTGTTCACCGATGCGGGAATCGGCACCATGGTGGTGGGACGCAGCTGAGGCATGAGCACCGGGCTATCGGCAGCTGAGCGGGCACTTGAGCGTGGTGATTACGGCCTGTGCCTGCGCCTTCTGGAACCCCTCGCCGAAGCCAGCCCGATCACGGAGCCCGAGGGGGCGGCCATCCGGATGGTGATGGTGACGGCATGGATGGGACAGGGCGAAGAGCGCAAAGCCATTGCCACATGTCGGCTGCTGACACGCTGCAAGGACCCTGACCTGCGCAACCGTGCCCGTCAGCTGCTGAGTGTGCTTGAGGCTCCGAGCCTCGAACGTCCGGCGCGCTGGTCGATGCAGCTGCCCACTCTCGACATGGCTCCCCGGGTGGGGAAAGGAACCGTGACCGGCCGCCGCAGACGTGGTCCCAGTCCGCCACCACCACCCCCGACAGGTCCCACCCCGGCACCGTCAGCTGGATTTGCCTCGCTGGTGCTGGCAGTTCTGCTCGGACTGACCCTGCTGCTCAGTGGCTGTGTGCGCATGACTGCCGAGATTGATCTGGCAGGTCCGGATCGCCTGTCGATGAGCTGGCGGATCAACAGCCTCAGCGGCAACAGCCTCCCATGGCAGCAGAACTTCGCGAAGTCACTGCGTCAGGCGGGTCTCGGCTGGTCGGTGCATCAGAGCCGAGAAGGTGCGCTGAACCTGAGCAGTCCGCCTGTTGGAGCTGACCGGGCCGCCACGCTGTTGCGCAGCAGTGTGGAGCTGGCGGGACGCAGCGCCGGACTGAGCCTGCCCGCTCCGGAACTGTCGGTCGTGGAGAGGAACTGGCTGATCGGGGTGCAGCAGCAACTGAACCTGAGCCTGGACCTCTCTCCCCTTGAGCGATTTCCAGCCGGTGATCTCCAGGTCACCATCACCCCTGTGCAAGATCTCCGACAGGTGAACAGCACACCCACAACGGGTCGGCTGGAGGGAAACAGACTGCTCTGGAGCCTAGAAAGCGGAAGCATCAACCAGCTGCAGATCCGGCGCTGGCAGTGGAGTCCTCTTGGCCTTGGCAGTGTGCTGATCGCTCTGCTGCTGCTGCTGAGTTTTCTGCTGCAGTCCGTGCGGCTTCGACTCGGCTTCGGCTACCCCGAGCTGCCCTCCTGATTCAGAGCTGCAAAGGATCCGGATCAACGGCGAGGGAAACATCTTTGGGGAGACCTTCCCAGAGTCCTGTTCCGGAAGGCAGGGGAATTTCACTCTCCCTGGGACCATGCAGAAGCAACTGCCAGCGGCTGCGACCCGCCACCCGCGCCACGGGTGCTGGAGCAGGACCCAGCAACTGCCAGCCTGCAGCGGTGCAGCCGGCGCGAATCCTTTCAGCCAGCAGGGTTCCGGCAGTCGCCGTATCAGTTGCGGACTCACCCGAAAGACGCAGCAGACAGGCCCGCGCGAAAGGCACCAGACCTGCCTGACGACGCAGAGCCGATTCCTCCTCCAGGAAGCGTTCGTAACGACCATCAACGAGATGACGAATCACCGGATGGTCGGGGCTGTAGGTCTGGACCAGCACCTCCCCGGGTTTCTCCGCCCTCCCCGCTCGACCCGCGAGTTGCAGCAGAAGCTGCAGGCACTGCTCTCCGGCTCTCAGATCAGGCCGATGCAGCAGGCCATCGGCGGCCAGCACAGCTGCCAGTGTCACTCGCGGCAGGTCCATTCCCTTGGCGAGCATCTGGGTGCCGACAAGTACGTCGGCTTCGCCATCGGCGAACTGGGCCAGAAGCCTGCGGTGGCCATCCCGTCCTCCGGTGGTGTCCCGGTCGAAGCGCAGCAGGCGCAGATCACCGAGTTCCTCTCCCAGCCGCTCCAGCACTCTCTGGGTCCCTGCTCCAAAAGGCTTGAACGCCAGGGAACCGCATGACGTGCATGAGGGTGTGATGGCCGCTCGATGATCACACCAGTGACAACGGAGCCACTGCTGTGAGCCGCGGTTGCCGTGAACGGTGAGCGGAACATCGCAATGGGGGCACATCACCACCTCTCCACAGCTGCGACAGCTCAGAAACGTGCTGTATCCGCGTCTCGGCACCAGCACGACCGCCTGTTCACCCTTTGCCGGCAGCTGTGCAAGACGATCCATCAGTGCGCGACTGATCAGTCGTTTGTTGCCCTCGGCCAGCTCATGGCGCATGTCGATGATCCGGACCGGCGGCAGCGGCTGACTCGAGATCCGTGATCTCAGCCGGGCGAGAACCAGAGGTCCTTCTGGCCGCACAAGGCTCCAGCTCTCCAGCGATGGTGTGGCGCTTCCCAGCAGGAGACGGCCCCCCTGCAGCCTGACCCGCTCGGTTGCCATGACCCTTGCGTGGTAGCAGGGCATGGGTGAGTCCTGTTTGTAGGAGTTGTCATGCTCCTCATCAAGAACAACCAGACCGAGCGGTCGCAGAGGCAGAAACACAGCGGAGCGCGTGCCCACCACAACAAGCGGATCGTCGCTTTCGAGGCAATGCCGCCAGGCACGAACACGCTCGCGGGCGGTGCAGCCGCTGTGATACTCAAGAACCTGATCTCCGAATCGCTCACGGCAACGATCCACGAGCTGGGGAATGAGCCCGATCTCCGGAGTGAGCAACAGAGCGTGGCGACCGGCTACCAGCTCTGCAGCTGCCAGCTGCAGATAGACCTCGGTCTTGCCGGAGCCGGTGATGCCCCACAGCAATAGACCTCCACCTTCGGGGAGTGATCGAAAGCGATCCACCACGGATCGCTGCTCATCCGTGAGCGGGCGCGGTGACTCCAGCTCTGCAACGCAGGCTGATGTCCTGTCTGATCCACCGGGGCCTGCCTCTGATTTCCGTTGCCGGCGAATCAGGCCCTTGCTTTCCAGGCTCTTGACCATTCCCGATGGAAAGCCCTGCGCGAGAAGATCGCGCTGCCAGGCGCCACCGCCCCTGCGATCCAGCTCCGCAAGCAGTTCAAGCTGCCTGGCAGCCTTCAGGGTTGAGTGGGGATCAGCAGGTTCACACCGCTCCACCCACCACAACTGGCGCGAAACCGGACCCGCACAAGGTCGCTGCCCCAGCCATCCCGGCGGCAACGCCGCCTTGAGCATGCGAAAGGAACTGGTATGGCAACGGGCCGCCATGGCATCCAGCCATGACCGCCAGGATGGATCAACGGCGGCGCGCTGCACCAGCTCTTCGACGGGGTTGAGCCGAGCAACCCTGCAGTCAGCAGCATTCGCCCCTGCTTCGATCGGCCGACAGCCCGTGATCAGCCCCTGCAATCGACGGCCGCGCAGACGGACCACCACCAGATCCCCCAGTCCCACTCCGAGACTGCGACTGTCGCAATAACTGAACGTACGCCCGTCTCGACCGGCCTCCAGCCAGACATCGACTTCTGAAACCGACTGCGCTGCAGAAGGACTGGTGGATTGATCGACGGGGGTTGCCGACATCACATGTTTTTCTTAAGATACAGACGTTGGACAGCTCATCAGCTGTTGTCGGAACAGAGCAGAGTTCCGTCCAGTGGGAAGACTCGAAGCTCGAGCCAGGGATTATCCCGACGGCCGACCGGTCTGCGAACGCCCCTGACAGCCCTGCCCCTGACCACAGCCCATCAATCGATTCACAATCACCGTCATCAGTTTCCAACCCCTTTGTCAGGGGAGATCTGATCATTGTGATGCGCCTGCAGGTTGAGCCTGTTTGCGTTTCAGTTGACTGCGTTAGTTCCGAACACCCTCACCATCCCTATCCCCATGAGTCCTGCTGCGAGCAAGTCAGCTCAGCCCAAGGCCGCGTCGCCCAAGACTGCCTCTCCCAAAGCGGCGGCATCGAA
Organism: Synechococcus sp. MIT S9509; assembly: GCF_047303035.1. NCBI lineage: Bacteria > Bacillati > Cyanobacteriota > Cyanophyceae > Synechococcales > Synechococcaceae > Synechococcus > Synechococcus sp. MIT S9509. The sequence continues at coordinate 1,397,807 of NZ_CP138940.1, forward strand.
GGCGGCTCCATCCATCGTGATGCTGGCGGATTCGAAGGGACTTCCCAAAGGCATGAGCAAGAAGGGCAAACCGGAGTCAACAACCTCAGCCGCGAAGTCTTCAACAGCCAAAGCCTCAACCACGAAGACCGCAGCGAAATCGAAACCGGCCAGCAAAAGCAGCACAACCAAGAGCACCAAAACAACCAAGAGCGCGAAAACCCCCGCCAAGGCGACCCGAGCCAAGACCTCGGCCGCTGCCAAACCCGCTGATCTCGATGCGGCCGCCGATCAGTTGCTGGCCAAAGCCTCCGGAAACTCTGCGGCAAGCAAGGAAGAGAAAGCCAAAGCAGACGCCAAGGCCAAGGTGCTGGCAAGCATCAAGGTTGGGCCTAAAGGGGTCTACACAGAGGATTCCATTCGGGTTTATCTGCAGGAGATCGGCAGGATCCGGCTGCTGCGTCCAGACGAAGAGATCGAACTGGCCAGGAAGATCGCCGATCTTCTCTACCTCGAAGAGCTCGCTGCCCAGTTCGAGAGTGACAACGGACGCGAACCCGACAACAAGGAGTGGGCGGCGCTGGTCGAGATGCCTCTGATCCGTTTCCGCCGCCGGCTGATGCTCGGCCGCCGAGCCAAGGAAAAAATGGTTCAGTCGAATCTCCGTCTCGTGGTGTCGATTGCCAAGAAATACATGAATCGAGGTCTCAGCTTCCAGGACCTGATTCAGGAAGGCAGTCTTGGCCTGATCCGTGCCGCGGAGAAATTCGATCACGAGAAGGGCTACAAATTCTCCACCTACGCGACCTGGTGGATTCGCCAGGCGATCACACGGGCCATCGCTGATCAGAGTCGAACGATTCGCCTCCCGGTGCACCTTTACGAAACCATCTCGCGCATCAAGAAAACCACCAAAGTGCTCAGCCAGGAGTTCGGCCGCAAACCAACGGAGGAAGAGATCGCCGAATCAATGGAAATGACCATTGAAAAGCTGCGATTCATTGCCAAGAGCGCTCAGCTTCCCATCTCCCTTGAGACACCCATCGGCAAAGAGGAGGATTCACGCCTCGGCGACTTCATCGAAGCAGACATCGAGAATCCCGAACAGGACGTTGCCAAGAATCTCCTGAGGGAGGATCTGGAAGGGGTGCTGGCCACCCTCAGCCCGAGGGAGCGCGACGTGCTCCGCCTTCGCTACGGCCTTGATGACGGACGCATGAAGACACTCGAGGAAATCGGACAGATTTTTGATGTGACCCGAGAAAGAATCCGTCAGATCGAAGCCAAGGCATTACGCAAGCTGCGGCATCCCAATCGCAACGGAGTGCTCAAGGAATACATCAAATAATCAGCCACTCGATTCGCATCGCCCCAGGATCCCTGGCCACATAGGAATTCTGGGGCTTTTCAGTGTCTGAATATTGGCCTGGATACTGAGACATTTCAGCAATTATCAGCCTGAAGAAGCCTCAAAACGCACTCAGCCCGAGCAGTGCGCCCGTACCAGCCATCAATGGATGATCTGGTCACTTGGGGCAACACTGGTCATCTTGGTATCGGTGATTGGTTGGAGTCGATGACGACATTGATGCATTTTCTCGAGGCCGATTACGGAGTTTGGACTTTACTTTTGGCGTTGTTGCTGGGCGCTTTGCAGACACGGCAGCAATGGACGCTCAGCCGTTGGTCGGAAGCCTCTTTGCTTTGGATTGCGTTCTGGGTTCTTGGCTTTGGTGGCGTCTATGGATTCATCATGCATCTTGTCTTCGGAACATTCTCAGCAGAACAGATTGGCTGGCCCAATAGTCCTTTTCAGTACGAAGTGGCTTACGCCAATCTCATGATCGGCATTCTGGGTTACAGCAGCTTCCTGTATCGCAAACGTGATTACCTTCTGGCGAGCATGGTGGCTTTTGCCAGCTGGCTCTTCGCTGACGGGGTTGGTCATGTGGTTTCCCTTGTGGTGTTTAAGAACAACGCTGCTTCCAATGCCGGTGCCGTGCTGTACACCGATCTCCTGACTCCTTTGCTCGTTATTCTTCTGCTCTGGATTAGTCGAGACGAACGTCGGCGGCTGAGCTGATCAGCGTCAAAGGATCCTATGATCACGTTTGTGGAGACAGGAACCCAAACATTCACTCACTCTTTCACGTTGCAGACATCAACGACGATGCAATCGGGTGGATAGATGGTGACACAGCGGGGTATATCCTTCACACAATTGACGGGCTCTTTGACTCACTGAACTGCGGGTCGCAAGTAATTCATCTCTTTGGTCATTAATAGTGATCGGAGTAGTCTGCTTGCCATAGATCTTATGAATCCAATCTTTTTCTCTTTCCCGTCGCTACCACCACCGCCCTCAACTGACCCAAATCCTCCAATCCCTACATTGTGCACCCTCACGTCGCGATAACTTGCTCTTGATGTCAGAGCATTGATAACAGGTAGTTGTTGAACTTCTTGTCGCTGCGCTGTTGTATTCGCACCACCAAAGCGAACTTCAAGGTCTGCTGAAACTCTGGTTTCAAAGGCTTCGTCATAGGAGATGTTTATCCTTACGGTTAAACCCCTGCTGATTTCATAGGCCATGCGTCCAAGCACACCTGAACCATCAGCTGTTCCAAGATCATCATTTTGGTAGTAGCAACCAACAAAGGCATTCAGTTCAGGCGTGATGAAGTAGCCAACATCCAGTCCATAGGTGTTGAGTGCTCCGCCTTGGTAGAAGACGTTGAGATCTTGTTCCGTGTCGCCAACGGGTAACAAGGCATAGGCATTGAAGTTCCAGTCATTAGCAACAGCTTCTGCATTGACTGCAACCTGCTGGAAGAAAGCACTCTTCTCTGTGCCGCTGACATTGATTCCGGTATCGGCTCCACCTGTATTCATGGGGCGGCTGTCATAACCACCATTCAGTCCGAACATCCAACTGCGATCAGCATTGAGCCAGCGATAGCCAATACGCGTTGAGGTCTGACGGTGGTGCCAGCCACATCGGTGTTGATGATGCTGCTGTCACCCTCACGGTCAGCGAAGTTGGCGTTGACCAGGGCATCAACGAACCAGACGCTGTTGTCGCCAACCGACAGTGACAGGAACCCGCCGATTCCTGCCTGGTTCGGTGTTCCAGCACCCTGCAATGCGCCCTGGAAGCCAAAGTTGGGTTTGACCAGACCCTCGAGGCTGATGCTCATCACATCGCCGAGATCCTCAGCCTTGCCGTCCTGTGCCTTCAAAGGCAGCGGGGCGATGGCAACAGCAGACGCAAGCAAACCAATCGAGAGACGGCGGAGCATTGGCGTGGCGTCAGTCCGCGCATGATGCCGGGCTTGGCCTGACTGCGCTTGCCAGCCCCACCAAGAGCACAGGGCAGACAAAAAAACTCTGCCTGAGGCAGAGGTTCCGAAGACTCTTTTGGGACTGTTGCTTTGTTGCCATTCCGCGAGTGTTATTCCTCACTGTTGAATTCTCAGGACTTGGCGCTCGTGTGCAACCAAGTGAATTTGCTCTCGTAGAACCCGTCCGAAAAGGCCCCGAAACCGAACCTTCTTCCCCCCTCCACAACCGCATCAACTGGAGATAGACCGAGAAGGTCCCAATCGGAGACACCCATGACAACTGCAACCCCGCCAATGCACACGGTGAACCTGGCCCTGGACAAGGGTCATGAGTTCACAGAAGAAACCATGATGAAAATGCTGGCTGACAGAAACCAACATTTCCCTGCCTGCCCCATCAACAACCGCTTTGGATGGGAAGAGGCTCTGATGACCTGCTTTGGAAATCACTCAGTAGCTGACCGACAAAGACTGATCTAAGAGTTGTCTAGTTGTGACCAGTGCAGTGAACAGCGCAAGCGCTGGCTAGACCTGAGGAAGTTGGTTCTCCTCACAGAGATTCCAACTCCTCACACCCACTGAAGATCCGATAGACGTGCGGGTCTTCAGTGGGTCTGTTCATTGACTTAATAAACTGGATCGGTAGTCGATGGTCAATGTCAACATGAGATCAATTGACGGAGCAGCGTTATAGTCCATTCCAACAATTTCCAGTCAAATTAGGCGACCTGATTTGTTCTCAGGCGGCGAATGGTGACCTGAACTTTTGAACAACCACCATTAAGCACTATGTGTCTGTAGAGGGGTGCCGTAAGTATTTGAAGAAGAATGGGAATGAACCACTACCCTCTTCTCAAGGACATCCGTCTGAAGCCTGTCGGTGGCGAGGGAAACAGCGAGAATTGATTTGGCTGTTGCTTAGAGCAACCATTGCCCTGCCCGCATTGGGGATGGGATTTTGATGGGCTTTTGCAGCCGTGGTGAGCTTGCAGATGCATCAACTGTTTCAGCAGAGCCGTTTCAGGAGGTTCATGATTAAAAGGACTAACGCCTAGCAGAACACGAATGAGACCAACGAAGAAAGCACAGTTCTGGGTCTTTGTCTCCCTCGCAGGGGCGGGCTTCAGTTACTATCTCGTGGATAAGGGTATCCCTCAGGGCCTCTTTCTTGGATACATATGCATACTTAATGTAGGAAAATACATCGAAAAGAACTATCCACCTCGAAAGCGCAAGGGCGACACGAAAACCCTCTGGCGTGACGAATACATTCGCCTGAAAGGATGGGAGAGTATGACCGATATTCAGCGTCATGTCCTTACCAAAAAGGCAAAGTCTTCAGCAATGAAGAGACAGGAAGCTGCAATGATGAAAGAGCTACGAGAACTGAAATCAAAGCATCCATACCACCAGAGTCTTGTTTTCTGATCAGTAAGCCCAAGGATCACAGGGTTGTTGATCAGCTCTGGATCTTTGTCTTGGCTGGCCACCATGGCTCAGCAAGGCTGTTGGACATTTACTCTTGACAATTGCGTCGACGATCAATTTGCTGCGCCAGAAACTTGAAAGCATCGTTGATCAACTGCTGAGGGTCAGTCACCTCTGGATGGAGGCGCGAATAGACATTCAAAGTGTTGATTCTCAGTCGATTGGTGGCGTCTCCCTCTTCTTCAGACACCAAACCAAGCAGACGATGTGCTTCCTTGATGGTTTCGATCTGCTGGGGAGAAGGAATCCAATCCGCAAGCTTCGAGTTAGTACTGAATGGCTTGATCATTCCGCCATACACCTCAAGAGAACAAATGAGACCATGTTCTTGTTTCCTTATGGTCTTTAGTGTTATCAGAAGACCAAAAAGTAACGGTAAGAAAAGGCACTAGAGCATCGCCATCAATGGCTAAAAAATTCAAGTCTAAAGGACTAAGAGGTGGGATTCGATAGAGATACAGTTGTGTTTGCAACGCCCTGTTGGGTGGAGTGGGCATGGAGTTTGCCGCCTATCGGTGGGATATGGGACCCATTAAGGGCATTATTTATCAACCGCGATTGATGGAAGGGTGTGTTTATTAAACCTCTGACTGTCAAAAGGGTGATAATGACATCAAGTCATTGAATCACTCAGCTTGCAGATCAATAAAAATCGGGCCGATAGCTTCTTTTTATGGAACTTGTTTTGGGGTCTGAGCCATTCAGCGTGACTCGATGCTGTCGGTGAACTCCTGAAATGCCTTCTTCAAACGCTCAACGGGCGTTTCCGATGGCGGACATTCCTGATTGGTGGAACGCGTATAGGCCTGAAGAATGCGAGCTTCAGGCTCAAGTAAAGCTGCGACTGCAGCCTTGAGCATCACAACATTGCGCTGGGGAGTTAATCCCTCCAGGTAGGAATGCAGAGACCAGGGTCCTGAGTCATCCTGCTTTTCAAGCCGCAGGGGCCTGATCAACTGATAAGCGCGGTCACCATCGGAATCGGTTGTCTGTCTGAGACGGGCGACCAGCATCACACCGCTGGTGAGCAGAACAAGACGGATGGATCCTTCGCTCAACAAAGGCAGGAAGGGAGCTGATTCGTCCACCTGAGAGAAAGAAGATCCGGCGGATGGATGACTCACCTTCACCCCGTTGACCACAGGACCAGGCATTGCGACTCCTGAGAACGCAAAGATCGTAAAGCTGTTCGTCCTGAAGAGTGGGCCGTCTTGCTGATGCAGAGCCTGATCTATCTGGCTGAATTCTGTGAAATGTTGAGCAGAACCGGACCTTCGACTCCGTAGGCTGAATGGCTGTTTCAACGTGCCCATGGCTCTCGAGCAACTGCGCATCGCCTCCCGCCGCAGCCAGCTGGCCATGGTGCAGACCAACTGGGTGAAAGCCGAACTGGAAAAAGCACACCCGGGCCTGGCGATTTCAGTGGAGGCCATGGCCACTCAGGGGGACAAGATTCTGGATGTGGCCCTGGCCAAAATCGGTGACAAGGGGCTGTTCACAAAGGAACTGGAGGCCCAGATGCTGGTGGGTCGAGCGGAGATCGCAGTGCACTCCCTGAAAGATCTGCCGACCAACCTGCCCGATGGCCTGATGCTGGGTTGCATCACCGAGCGGGAGGATCCTGCGGATGCCCTGGTGGTCAACAGCAAAAATGCCGATTACACACTGGAAACACTTCCGGAAGGCTCCATCGTCGGCACGAGCTCGCTGCGCAGACTCGCTCAACTTCGCTACCACTTCCCTCACCTTCAGTTCAAGGACGTTCGGGGCAACGTCATCACCCGACTGGAAAAACTGGATTCAGGAGGATATGACTGCCTGATCCTCGCAGCGGCAGGCCTCAGTCGACTTGGATTCGGAGATCGGATCCACCAGATCATTCCTGGTCACATCTCGCTTCATGCCGTTGGACAGGGAGCTCTCGGCATCGAATGCGTCACCGACAATCAGGATGTTCTCGACATCATTCAGGTGCTCGAGCATGCCCCAACAGCCGGACGGTGCCTGGCTGAACGAGCCTTCCTGCGGGAGCTCGAAGGCGGCTGCCAGGTGCCCATCGGCGTTAACAGCCGTATCGACGACCATGAGCTTGTTCTCACAGGCATGGTGGCCAGCTTGGATGGCAAGCGACTGATCCGTGATGAACGCCGCGGGCCTCTCGGTAATCCTGAGGATGTGGGACTGAAGCTCGCCGCCGACTTGAAATCTCAAGGTGCAGGTGAAATTCTCCAGGAGATCTTCGCTGCGGTTCGTCCCGAGGCCTGACTGTGTCATTGCTGATCACAGCACAAGCACTCACTGGGTGATCCTCACCGGAGTGCCGACCTCAACGAGCTCATAGAGCTTCTGAACGTGTGCATTGAGCATGCGTACACAACCGTTGGACACGGCCGCTCGGATTTTCACCCAGTGCGGCCAGGGCGTTCCATGAATGCCGAATTGGTTGGGGCCCTGCTGCAAAAAGCCGATCCAGCGATGACCAAGCGGGCTAGCAGGCCCGGTGACCGGGTGGACCCGACCGGACTTCGTACTTTCGTACTGAGGGTTGACGAGCTTGGTCTCGACACGAAAGACACCTGTCGGTGTTGGGGTCTTGGGATCGCCAATCGCAACCGGCCAGCGTCCTATGGACTGACCAGCCCGGATCACACTGATGCGTCGCTGTTTGAGATCAAGATGAATAGTGGTCTCAGTATTCTCAGAACTCGCTCTCGCTGAGGCAATCAGAGACGAAGGGACCTGCAGCTGAGGCGAAGCAGCCACTGGACACCATGCAGCCGAAGCAAGGGCAGCGGCGCCCAACACCGCAGGAGCGAAACGATTGACGCACTTGAGACGCATTCCCGGACAGCCAAGACTCACTGGTCTCAAGCTATCCATCTGCCGGATAAAAAACCGCACACCAATGGAGGACTTTCTGAAGAAAAGCATTCAACCAGCCGCCTGGGTGTTTCCGCGTCTTTGCTGAAAGGGAAAGATCCCTCGATTCTTCGATGCCAGAGCAACTTGAGTGGAACGCGGATGAGGCACGTCTCGTGCTTCAGGCCATCAAGACCGTGGGAACAGCTGGAGGAGCGTTACCGCTGGCGCCAATCACCTTGGAGATGATGGAGGCGATCCAGAACCACGTTCTGCATTCTCAGATCGACCTGAAGGAACTGGAAATCATTGCCCCAGCGGCCTGTCCCGATCGGCTCAGCCCTGGAAGCAAGCGTGACCAGCTGATTCAGATCCTGGTGCTGATTCCTTACGTGGACATGTCAGTCGATCCACGCATGGTGGGAGTTGTGGATGACTTCGCCGCTTGCCTGCATGTCAGTCCAGAGACTCTGAACGATCTCCACCAGGTCAGGGACAATCACCTCAGGCGATTGCTGCTGAATTACGGACGACGCAGCATGGGTGAGTTCCTGATGCTGGATACGCCGTCCAAATTCATTCGAGGGGTGATCAGCGCTCTTCATCAGGCCATCGGCGACCCCGCTGTGGCGCGGCGTTATCAGTCTTTGGAATCGTTCCCAGAAAACAGCCTTGGCCACAGCTTCTTCCACTGGTATCGCGACCGTCAGTGGGCCCTTCCCGGCGAACACAAGAGCACGTCAGAACTGCTGGTTAACCATGACTGCTGTCACATCCTGGGCGGCTTCAACACCGATACACAGGGAGAAATGAATGTGGCCGCCTTTCAGGCCGGTTTATTCACTGATGGATTCGGCTTTGAATCACTGCTTGAGGTGATGCTCGATTTCCATCTCGGCAAATCCTTCAGCACCACCACGGGCCTGATCACACCGGAAACCGGCCAGTTCATACCTGATGCGGCCATGGCTGGATATGAAAAGGGGCTGGCCTGCAACATCAACCTGATTCAGGACCTTGACTTCTGGGATGTTGCCGATCAACAGGTCACTGACCTCAGGGTCCGATACAGCATTCCGGCATCCGAAGGACCGATTCTCCTGAAACCCTGAATTGCCGGTTCAGGACAACACCGCAAAGGCGAACCAGAGCAGAACAACAGCAAAGGCAACATTGACGAACTGGCTTGCAGTCCAAGGTCGCTTGGGGTTTCGGGCTGACTCCAGCAGATGCAACACCGCGGCCTGCACCATGTAAATGCCGAAGACAAGGATGAGACATCCCAGCACCATGATTCCCCAGTTCAGCAAGGAGGCGACAACCGCCACCACCCCCCAGGCAAGATTGGCGAATCCAACCTCAATCTGGAAGTCATTGCGCTTGCCGAGATCCCAGTCCATCCGCACCGCATCGCTGCGATGAAACACGGCATGGCGGACGAATGACAACAGCCCCACGCCACCGACTGACCAGAGCGCTACCCACTGAACCGCAGAAGCAATCTGGCCGTTAGACAGGGCATTCAATCCAAAGAAGAGGCCGATGCCACCAACAAGCCAGGTGACCTGCATCAGCACCTTGCTGATGCGGGGATGGGTGGGCAGCATCATCACGTTGAACGCGTATCAACAAGTGGATCAATCCACAAGCTTGGGATCGATCTCAGCCTGATAACGAGCCTCACAGGTCTTGATGATCTCGATGGCTTTGTCTGTTCCGAAGAATCCGTTCACGCTGCAGGTTCCTGGCTTCTTCAGATCCTTGTAGTGCTCCCAGTAATAGGTGGTTTCTTTTTTCCAGTGATCACCCAGGTCCTCAAAGCTCTTGATGTGATCCATGCGCTTGTCATCGGCCAGCACCGCGATGACCTTGTCATCAACCTCACCACCATCATCAAAGGTCATGATGCCGATGATGCGTGCTTCAACGATCGAACCTGGAACCAGAGGCTCAGTGACATTCACGATCTCGATGTCGAGTGGATCGCCATCTTCATCCCAGGTCCGGGGAATGCAGCCGTAGGCGAAGGGATAGGCCAGCGAGGAATAACCAACCCGATCGAGCTTCAGGTGACCGGTCTCGGTGATCAGCTCGTACTTGTTGATCGTGTTCGAGTTGAGCTCAATGATCGTGTTCAGACGTAACTCGGATTCATCAGCGAAGGCCGGCAGCACATGCAGCAGGTTGGGCATGCTGCGGCTTGGAGCCTGGTCGAGGTTGGCCATGGAAGACGACATTCGAAGCGGTGATATTACGAGGCACGTCTCAGGGAGCTTCAGGCGCTCGCAAGGAACAACCGCTCCAGCTTGGCCTCGAGGTAGTTCAGGAACGGATCACTGGAGAGAGGTCGACCGGACACCTGCTCGACAAGCTGTTCGGCATTGAGGGAACGCCCGATTGGATGAACGTTGGACCTCAGCCAACCGAGCATGACGCTGAGATCACCACGGCGGACATGCTCTTCGGGAGAACCGATGGACGCTGCCATCGCCTCGCTCAACTGCGCGCTGACGAGGTGCCCGAGCAGATAGGAGGGAAAATAACCAAACAAACCTTCGCTCCAGTGCACATCCTGAAGGCAGCCCTGGGCATCGTCGACGGGAGTGACTCCCAGCAAATCGCGGTAGCGACGGTTCCATTCGCTCGGGAGATCCTCCACCGGCAGGCCCTGCTCCAGCAGAGCCAGCTCAAGATCCGTTCGCACAAGAATGTGAAGCCCGTAGCTGAGTTCATCAGCCTCAACGCGATTGCATCCAGGGGCAACCGGATTCATCGCTTTCCAGAGATCCACCGCCGACTCAAGCGGTGCACCCGCAGCGGCAAAGCGCTCCCACCAGAGTTCCGAGAAGGGTTCACTGCGGGCCACCCGGTTCTCCCAGAACAGCGACTGACTTTCATGCACGGCCATCGACGTGGCCTGGCCGAGAGGCCAGGCGAACCATTGATGCGTTGTGGTCGGCAATCCTTGCTCATAAAGCGAGTGGCCCCATTCATGGGCTGTTGCCAGAAAACATGAAAGGGGCTGGCCAGCCACCACACGCGTGGTGATGCGGAAGTCGCGAGGACCCAACGTGATCGAGAAGGGGTGTGGCGAAGCCGCCACACAGGTGATTCCCTTGTCCCTGCCCCAGTCACTGAGAAGCTGATCACAGAGCTGCTGCTGAGTCGACGCGGGCAGATCCCAGCTGAGAGACGACGGCCTGGAACTGCCCTTGAGTTGCTCTAGTAGCTCAGGCAAACGCCTGCGCAGCGGCGCGAAAAGATCCTGAAGCCTCTCCAGCGTGAGGTCAGGCTCAAATGGCTGCGCGAGGGTTTCCCAGCAACTTCGCGGTTCTGCCAGCTGACGGGCCTGTTCCTGTCGCAACTCCACCATCCGGCGCAGAGCCGGAGCGAACAAGGGGAAATCGGAACTGCTGCGGGCCTGTTGCCAGAGGTCGTAACCCTGGGATTTGGCTGTGGCGAGAGCACTGACAAGATCAGGATCCAGTGCTTGCTGCCGCTGCAGATCCTGCTCAAGAAGATCCAGATTGCGGCCCTGACCACTGATGGCTTCAGGGCAATCAACATCGTTGGCGCCGATTCGCCACTCCTCGCGGGCATCCGCGATCAGCTCCGCATAGTGCTCGGAACTCTGGCGGGAATGAAGCTGGCGAGCCAGCAATGCCAGTTGTTCTCCCCTCCAGGCCGCTCCACCGCTCGGCATCCGGGTGTTCTGATCCCAGTAAAGAGTCCTGGTTATGGAATCCATAACCTGGGTTTCGTGCAGGTGTGAGCCAAGACGATCCCAAGCCGTTGTCCCGGCAGCCATTGGCTTCATCGATCTGAAAAGACCTTAACCAGCTTCAAGATCCGGAAACAGATCCATGGGCTCTGATCAGCGCTTGACATGACTGAAATCAATCAGCCTTCACGCCTGTTCCTGATCATCGCTTGCAGTGGAATCATGCTCCCCACCCTCGGCGCGCAAAGCCCTCTCGAGAGCATTGACCTGGGCTGTTCGTTCAGGTGATTCAACGATGACATTGACCTGCCTGACAGCGACAAGTTTTCGCCACAGCAGTGCAATCAGCCAGGAGGCGGTTGCGAAGACTGCTGCGAAATACAGGAGTCTCATGATCTCCCAAGGTCCGGAGAGAAGCTGTTCTAATTGAAATGATGGTCCGAGGGCGTGGTTGAAATCAACAGCCCACTCATTTCAGTTCCTCGCCGTCTTCAGAGGAGCTTTTCTGTTCCTCCTGTTGTTCATACGTGAGCCGTTTCAACTGGCGACGGGATTCCTGACGCCTGAACAGCTCATGAAAGCGAATGACCAGATAGTCGACGTCTGTCATCAATCAAGACCTCCATCGCAAGCTGACCGCACAATCAACGCATTGTCTCGCAAAAACTGGCGATTGGTTCAGTCTTTGCGGCAATAGCCACCGCCCATGGGATTCCAACCGGACGGACAGTTCGCATCCATTGCCGGGCGGAGTGTGTAACTCATCAGCCCAAGAGCGCTGCACTTACCGTTTGACAGATCCGTGTAGCCCATCGGGCACTCCGCAGTGAGCTTCTTGACGACGCGCTGCGCGATCGCCGGGGAAGGCGAAACGCTGAGCATCGGAACAGCAATCAGCGGAAGCCAGACCATTCTGTTGATCATCTGTTGACCGAAACCGCTGCTCATGTTCCAGGCTAAAGCTGAAGTTCAGAAGAGATGGTCCATGGCAGCACTGCTCAGCCTTCAGGAACGCGACAACCTTCGCGCCACGCTGGCGCAGTGGCAGGTGGGAGATAAGCGGATCAAACGCCAGTGGCAATTCAGCGACTTCAGCGAGGCATTCGCCTTCATGACCAGGGTTGCGCTGTTGGCGGAAACGAAACAGCACCATCCCAACTGGAGCAACGTCTACAACCGGGTGACGATCGAACTGACGACGCACGACCTGGGAGGCATCAGCAATCTGGATGTTGAGCTGGCGCGTTCCATTGACGCCCTGCAGTGAGCCGCTGTCAGAGTGGAACTAGAGAAGAAAACCGTCTATGACCACCAGCGTGAAGCGAGCCGCAGTGCCGGTGACGATTCTCACTGGCTTTCTCGGAGCAGGGAAAACCACGCTGTTGAATCACATCCTGAGCAATCAGGAAGGGCTTAAGACAGCTGTTTTGGTCAACGAATTCGGAGAGATCGGGATCGACAACGAGTTGGTGGTAAGCACCAACGAGGACATGGTCGAACTGAGCAACGGGTGCATCTGCTGCTCGATCAACGGCGAGCTGCTTGAAGCCGTCGACCGCATTCTCAAAAGACCCAAGCCTGTGGAATATCTCGTGGTGGAAACCACGGGGCTGGCTGATCCGCTTCCCGTCGCGATGACATTTCTGGGCAGCGAGCTGCGTGATTTGACGAGACTCGACTCGATCATCACCCTGATTGATGCCGAGAACTTCGGGGCGGAGGCCATTGCCAGCGAAGTCGGTCGATCGCAGGTGATCTACGGCGACATCCTCATGCTCAACAAGACCGATCTCGTCGATGAGGGTCGAGTGAAGGATGTCGAGCAACAGCTGCGCGACGTTAAGAAGGATGCACGAATCCTTCACTCGGTGAAGGGAGATGTGCCGCTGCCGCTGCTGTTGAGCGTGGGTCTGTTCGAATCCGACCGAGTGGTGAAAGAAGGCCATGACCATGAGCACAGCCATGACCACGGACACAGCCATGACCACGGGCACAGCCACCACGACCATGACCATGGGCACAGCCACCACGACCATGACCACGACCACGGGTCCGCTGATGAACTGGCCATTGAAGGCTTCACGTCACTGTCCTTCTCAAGCAGTGATCCCTTTGATCTGAGAGCGTTTCAGAATTTTCTCGACAACCAGCTGCCTGAAAGTGTTTTCCGGGCCAAGGGAATTCTCTGGTTCAAGGAAAGCGAGCGCCGCCATGTATTTCATCTGGCTGGCAAACGCTTCTCCATCGATGACAGCGACTGGAGCGGAACCCGCAAGAACCAATTGGTGCTGATCGGCCGTGGACTCGACCATGACGCCCTGAGGCAGCAGCTTCAGGACTGCGTTTTCGTCGCTGGTGATCGTTAAGTGGGAGAGAAGTTGCCCCGTATTCAGCAAACTTGATTAGGGTGGCAAGCAATGAGGAGAGGGCATGGTTGAAGTTCTCGCTGCAGGTGGACTGGTAATGGTCCTGGCACTCGCCTACTGGCTGCTGCTCGACTCCGATGACGACAACGGTGGTGGAGGATTGATGGAGCCTGCCCTCGTTCCCATCCCTGTTCGGAGCAACGATCGTTAACAGCGGCTTGTATTTGCTGTCACTTTCACAACCCTCACCTGGCGTGAGGGTTTTTTGATGCAGGCATTGAGGTTATTGAATACGCTTCTCAAGATCGGCTTCAAGTGTGTTTTTTCCGGCCTTCCTGCAGCAATCCAATGGATTCCTTCTGCCTGGAGAGCACCACACCCACTGGCTCCAGCAAACAGAACCGGAAGCCTGGTCTGCTCCTGAACACCAGTCCTAGCAAGTGATTCAAGCGTGAATAGTGACAGTTCCTCCATGGCAGATCCTCTTCGGCAAGGGGTGCTCACTCGTATGCGCAGCTTGCTGTCAGGCCGCTTTTGGCTGGTGGCAGGAGCCGTGGCCATTGCCTTCCTAGCTCTGCTTCCGGTCATCGGCCTGCTGGGCGAGGGACTCAGTGGAGTGAGCAACGGCAATGCCAGCCTCAGGCCGGATGGTCTGATTCAGATCCGCGGCACGGTGGTGCTACTCCTTGGCACCAGCCTGTTGGGAGGTGTGATCGGCACCGCCAACGGTTGGCTGCTGGCGAACTGCCGTTTCCCAGGCCGCCGCTGGCTGCGGATCGCCCAGCTGCTGCCACTGGCCAATCCGTCGTATCTGCTAGCGGCAACCCTTGTGGATATAGGCAGTCTCGAGGGAATCACCATCAGCGGGATGGGATGGGGAATCGTCGTGATGGCGCTGACCACCTACCCCTATGTCTTCCTGCTCAGCACCGAAAGCTTCACCATCTGCGGACGCCGACAACTGGAAGCCTGCCGCTCGCTGGGAGTCGGGCCCTGGAACAGTTTCCGCCGGATCGCACTGCCCATGGCCCTGCCGGCGATCGGAGCAGGCATTGCCCTCATGGGCATGGAGGTTTTGAATGAATACGGTGCTGTGCAACTGCTCAACATTCCCAGTCTTTCGGCTGGAATCATCGAGGCCTGGAGAATCGAAGGCAATCCCACCGGTGCCGTGGGTCTTGCGCTGATCACACTCGGCATCGTGATGGTGCTTCTGTTCGGCGAACGCAGACTGCGCAGCCGCAGCCGCCGCTGGTCAGAAGGCGTGGCAGGAGGAGAATCTCCTGCGTGGATGCTGAGCGGCGGACGAGCCTTTGCAGCCCAGGTGCTGGGAGCGGTACCTCCCCTGATCACCCTTGGCATTCCTCTGTTGTGGGGCGGAATGAACTGGCAGCAGCTGGCCACAGGTCTGACACCCGAATTGCTGCTGCTCACCCTGCGCACTCTGGGTCTAGCGCTGGCAGCGACACTGCTGGCAGGTCTGGCGGCCATGTTGCTGGCCATTGCCAAGCGCTGGAGTCCTGCCAGATGGCTCAGAGGTGTGACGTTTCTAGCGGGCATGGGCTACGCCATTCCAGGCGCGGTGCTGGCGCTGGCTCTGCTGGTCGTCGGCGGACCCTGGCAACTGTCTCCGATACTGCTTCTGCTCTGGGGATACAGCGACCGATTCCTCGCGGTCAACAAAGGAGGGATTGATGCAGCTCTGGAGCGACTCTCCCCCAGCCTTGACGAAGCAGCAACAGGGCTGGGCTTGCGTTGGCCGGCCGTGCTCAGACGGGTTCATCTGCCGCTTCTGCGAGGCCCAATCCTTGTTGGCAGCCTGCTGGTGTTCGTGGACACCGTGAAGGAGCTTCCGCTCACATTCGCACTAAGGCCTTTCGATTTCGACACGCTTGCCGTGCGGGTGTTTCAGTACGCAGGTGATGAGCGACTCGCCGCTGCGGTCTGGCCGTCCCTGATGATCCTGGTCCTGGGTCTGATCGCTTCATCAGCTCTGGTGCCCCGATTGGATCGGGACACGGAGTAGAGGTCGAGATCAGAAAGCGAAACGACTGGGCACACAGTCCGGCCCACGCCGAGGAGCCAGCACGGACAGCCAGCTGCTCTGTAAAGGGTGAAAACCATCGTCACTCACCAGCACAAGTGGAATTCGACCGTCTTTCATCACCGGCCCCCAGGCCATTCCCTCCCAGTTGGCTGATGGCAGACCACTCGCCAACAGATCCCAGCTTTGCAATGCTTGTATCGGCGGAGCTTTAGGCAACTCCCTCGCTGGAAGTCGCAGAATCTGTAAATGGGCAGTCCACCCAGCCGGCCATGAAAAACCGCGCAGCAGAGCGAGAACAGTTGCGTCATTTTCCATCGCCAGCAGTTCACTCAAGCCCAGCTTCCGACTGACGGCTGCACCTGCTGGTCCGATTTCGAATCCCCCCAGCGGTTCAAGTCGATGCTGCGAACCGGGCTGCGAACCGGAACCGAGGCGAGCGAAACGCACCCAGTCCTTTCCCTTCTGAGCCTTGTCCTGAATCAGCGGCGCCTCAGCTGCCATCAGCAGATCACCGGATGCCCTCTGCGTGAGTGCTTCGGGTCCCTTGTTGGCGGCAAGCCCCTGACCCTCCCTCTCCTGCCAGTCGGCCAAAAGGGGTATCTCCTGCTGCAGGCGTCCGTTCAAGAGGTTGTAACGCTGCAGTCTTGCCCTTCTCTCAGGGCTTCGTCGCCCCTCGCTGACGATCCAGATCTGATTGCCGTCAAGCACCAGCCCCTCTCCGTCAAAGCCCGCCATCAGAGGTGAGCCCTCTCGCCCCCTCAACAGCAGACGTCGCCCACCCTGCAGCGATGCCTGCTCCCCTTTCAGGAGATGGCTCAGGCCAGTGAACGACACCAGGTAACCCGTGGTTGCATCGCTCAGCAACCAGAGACGGTCCTGCTTCCGTTGATAGGCCAAAGCAGAGAAGCCACCAACACTATCGCCATCCAACCCTTTGGATGGGAGTTCAACGTTGTGAAGCAACTCCCAGCCAGCTGCCAGAGGGCAAGGAAGTGCCCGGGCTGGCGATGGCAAAGCCGACAGAGCTATGACCATCATGTCCTTAGGTGCCATGAGCAACTGGAACATCATCACCACCACAGCCACAGTCGGCAGGCATTTCGCTGGACGGTTCTGCTCAATGCCTCTCTGAGCGGTTTGCAGATCGCTGTGGGGATTGCCTTCGGATCGATCGCATTGATCGGCGATGCCCTCCACAACGTCGGTGATGTGGCGGGACTCCTGATGGGCTGGGGAGCGGAGAGCCTGAGCCAAAGACCTGCCAAGGGGCGGTTCAGTTACGGCTTTGGACGCTCCACCCAGCTGGCAGCCGTCGCCAACGCCGTTCTGATCCTGATGGCTTCCGCCGTCGTCTGCGTGGAGTCGCTGCAACGATTCCGACAACCGGAGCTGGTGGTGGCATGGCCGGTTGCCATCGCCGCAGGCGCTGGCCTTGTCGTGAACCTGCTCTCCGCCCAGCTGTTCGGATCAGATCATCATGGTGATCTCAACCGCCGAGCAGCCGCTCTTCACCTGCTCGGAGATGCAGCCGTTTCTGCGGCGGTGCTGGTGAGTGCGCTTGTGTCCGGCATCACCGGCTGGACGTGGCTGGATCCACTCACAGGGCTTGGAGTCGGCCTGAGCGTGGGATGGCTCGGAATCATGCTGCTGCGTGATGGTCTGGCCGAGCTGATGGACGAAACTCCCCATCGCATTGATCCCGCAGCCGTTCTGGAGGCTCTGCAAACCATGCCTGGCGTTCAGGGAGTCCATCACCTGCACATCTGGTCCATCGGCGGAACGCGCGTAGCCCTCACAGTTCATCTCCAAAGGCCCAAAGAAGTGAGCCAACAGGATCCGCAGCTCCTGAGCGAGGTGAGACAGGCCATGCAACGAAAGGGCATCGAACACTGCACCGTTCAACTGGAAGAACCCGACGAAGACTGCGGCGAATCGCTCAGCTGATGCAAACGAACAGCGATCATGCGGTCCGCTTTGACACCTGTCGCGGCCATCAGATCAGCGAGAGTCACCACGAGTCGATAACTGAGTGCCACAGCCAGAAGTGCTGGCTCCGGAACGGATGAACCCAGGCGCAGCAGCAGCACCGCTTCAAAGACACCCAGTCCACCGGGCGCAGCAGGAACAACAAGCCCTGTGGCCCAGGCCAGAGCGAAGGCTGCCATCCAGCTGCCGATCGGAAGCACTGGTGTCAGACCGAACACCTGAATGCAGCACCAGAACCCCGAGAAGCGGGAAGTGATGAACACCAGCTCGGCCAGGAGAGGAAGCAAGGGGTAGTCCTTGCGGCCGCTTCCCAGCTGTTCCAGCGGAGGCAAGGAGGCAAGATCGGGATCTGACCGGTTGAGTTGCCTTAAACGGCTGCGTTCCAGCCGGCTGAGCAAGGGCTCTCTCCAGCGAGGCAGTAACAGCAGAGCAGGCAGCGGAGTCAGCAAAGCCAGACCGCTCTGCCAGCCACCGAAGGGCACCCAGAGCAGGGCCGCCACCACCATCAACATGGGCTCCATCAAAACGGAGACCAGTGCGGGCCCCGTGCCGATGGAAGGGCCCAGGACCCGCACACGTTGGATGAAATGCCACACGCCGCCTGGCAGGTACTTGAGCAGATTGCTGCTGAGGTACAGAGGCACCAGAGGTGTTGAGCCCGTGCCATGTCCCAGCCAGCTCACCAGCACCTGCCAGGCGCCTGCATTGACAAGCAGGCTCAGCCAACTGAGGCCGAGAGCAAGCACAAGCCACCACCAGCCTTGAGCTGTGATTGAAAGGGATCGCAGTCCCGCTGCGTGGCCGGCCAGCGCCCAGACGACAAATCCCAGCGTGAGCAGGGTGATCCACAGCTTCACGCCGCCGGGAAACCTCACGCCTGCGGGAAGCTTTGCCGAGAGCAGGGACCGGAAACGCTTCAACATGTCCACTCCTGCTGGGAATCGAACTGAAGTGCTTCCTGAGAAAGCTTCTGCCAGAGCATCTCAGGAGAAAGGCCTGCTCGGTGTGCGAGTTCATGGAGAGCATCCCTCTCGGGCTTCACAGTCCTGGTTCCATCCGGCTTCAAAGTCTGCTTTGCAGCAAGCTCACCCCACGGAGTGGAGAGCGATCCTCGACGCCGCGGCAGCACCCAGCGCCCCTGACGCCGCTCGCGCAGTCCCAGGGTTGGACTGTCCTTCCACCAGATCCGGCGCAGGTCCGCCGCTCGCTCAGGCAGTACAAGAGCCGTCAAGGCGGTTCCTGGACGACCCTTCTTCATCTGCAGCGAGGAACAGGCCACATCGAGAGCACCCGCATCGCGCAGCTGCTGTATCAACCACGCCATGGCTTCAGCTGAAACATCATCAATCCAGGCCTCCTGAACGATCAGGTCCTGCCAACGAGGCTGATTGGATGCATCAGGGCCCTGTGGACGCTGGCGGATGAGGCGGAGCAGATTGGGGCGGTCAAGCTGACGATGGCCGAGGCCGGTTCCCACCGCGTCGGGAGCCAGCTGTTCAGGCCATCCGAACCCGTCTGCAAGCACAGCCATCAAAGCCAGCCCCGTCGGGGTTGTCAGCTCAGCTTCCGGCCAGTCCCCGCCCCAGCGAAGTTCAACAGAATGACGTCGCGCCAGCTCAAGCACCGCTGGGGCGGGGACCGGCAGCAGTCCGTGAGCCGTGGCCACCGCACCTCGTCCTGCGGGAGGAGGAACACACCAGAAGGACCTTGGATTGAGATGCTCCACGGCGGCGCAGACCCCAACCACATCAACGAGGCTGTCCATGGCTCCGACTTCGTGGAAATGCACGTGGTCAGCTGGAATGCCGTGAACGGCCGCTTCGGCGTCAGCGAGCGCGGAAAACACCGACAACACCCTGTCCTGCAGTGATGGAGGAAGCACGGCAGCCTCGATGATCCGACGCAACTCGCCCCAGCGTCGATGCGGTGGCTGCTGATCCCGGCCTTCAACATCGAGTCTGAGTCCGCGCAAACCGCCGTTTTGCGCTTCCTCGACTCGCAGTACATAGGCGTTTTCGAAACCAAGCTCCCTCAGAGGGGCATGAACCACCTCAGTTGGAACACCCAGATCAAGGAAAGCCGCCAGCAACATGTCTCCTGCCAGCCCCGTTGGACAGTCCACCACGTAGGTGGCATCGATCCCTGAGGTCATTTCACCTCCGGATCGAGACCCTCCAGCAGTCTTTCAGCGATGACATCGAGATCATCCAGACGTTTTCTGAGAAGCTGCTCCACCTCACGGCGGGCACGACGCTGCTCCCGTTGCGCAGTGGCAACATCCTGGCCTGAAAGACCCCAGATCCTGCCGAGCAGGGCACGGTCATCAGCCCCGCCACGAGCGGATCCCTCCAGCAGTGTCTCAGCCACCATCCCGGCCTGGAGAACCCTGCTCCAGCGACGCAGATCCTCCAGGGGTAAGCGGACCTGATCAGGGAGTTCGAATTCGGTGGCTCCATTGCTGCGCAGGCCTGCCTCCAGACAGGGACGGGTTCCAACCAGAACGCGCCGCACCTTCATCTCCTCTTCGCGGGCAACAAGCCAGTGGCCAGCTTCATGGCGCGCCACCCGACGCAGGCGTGTCCTGCCTCCGGGAAGGGCTTCAGCAAGAAGATGCCCTCCCATCCCCTCCAGCTGGGAAGCATCGAGGGTGAGTCCCAGTAGCCCACCACCGACAATCAGAGCGATCCAGGCAGGCGACAGGCCCACAAGCGGACCGAATACCGCGAGTCCTGTGCATCCGGCGACTGCAAGCCCGGCGGTGGTGCTGGAAACGGGAGATGGGTTCATGAACTGCGAGCGGGTCGACTGCGTTCTGCAGGACGACGGGACGCGCCACCGCGGCCCTTGCCGCCACGGGTGGGCATCGGTGCGATCACATCAACGGACTCGACTTGAAGCAACTGTCCCTGACGACGCACGTCGAGGCTGACGAAATGGCGCAGGTGCGCAAGCTCGACATCACCACTGAGCTGCAACTTGAACGGCAAGGGACGGAAGCCATCAGCACGCGGCTGCTGACGCACCTTGATGACAACCTCCGAAGCCTCGGGCTTTGTGTAGATGAGCTCGCCTCTGATCGAGAAGTAATCGTCACCCTCAGGCAACGCATCGATGGATGGATCACCGGAATCGGTCTCCGGATCGGAAGCTGAAAGGGTGCTGGGCTCCCAGATTCCAGCGATCTGAAGATGCAGCTGACCAGCCTCCCTGCATCGCGGGTAAACCACCCAGAGGTGGGGTTTGCCCATGTCGAGATGACGACGCATCAACGTGAGCATTCGGCCCAGAACAACGGCATCAATCTCCTGTCCATCGGCATCAAGCAAATGGCCGCGGGTGCTTTGTTCTTCGGATTCCGGGCGGAAAATTCCGCGCACGACGCCGATCGCCCGGTACTGCAGCGGCTCGGTGACCGCGGGAATGGGATGGTCGCGCATCAGCTTTAGGGGCATCCACTGGCCCGCAGGAACTCTAGCCAGCTTCGACAAGGAGCCTCAGACTGGGCGAGCGTTCCCACGGCACGGTGGCGGGCTACTGGCGTCAAACGACGGAAACTCTGGCAAGGCTGAGCGCTGTTACTGGCCTGTGTGTGTTTGCGGGTTGGATGGTGATCAACTTTTGGCCTGCAACTGAACCTCAGGCGACCATCCGCGAAGACTCGTCCCCTTCCGAGCCATCCACTCTGGAGATTCTCAGAAGCCAGGTCAGGAACCACCCCGGCGACTGGCGCTGGTCACTGCTGCTGGCTCGCGCACAGCACGACAACGGAGATCGCGAAGCAGCCGTTCGCACCTTGAGACCTCTGCAGCGCCTGCATCCCGATCGACTCGAGGTGGTGACTTTATCGGCTCTGCTCGCTCTGGAAGCCGACCGGGAGGAAGAGCTGATCAAACATCTGAACGGACAATTCGAATCCGCAACCGCTGAACGTCGGCTTGGACTGGGACTGCTGATGGCTGATCTGCGCCGCATGTCAGGTGACTCGGAAGCCGCTTCGGATCGCTACCGAGATCTGATCAAAACCCATTCGCAACGACCAGAACCATTTCTGGCATTCGCCCTTCTCAAACGGGATCAGGGTGAGGGGGATGCTGCCATCGCTTTGCTGCGCAAGGCCATCAAACTGAACAGAAATCCCGCGACGTCAGCAGCGGAACTGAAGACGCTTGAACGTCGCTGGGCGCTTGAAGCTGCACGGAACAAACCGGCAAGCCGAGCTCTCAAGGCTGCGACAACTCCCTGAGCGCCTCGTCAATGGCATCGGAAGGGTCAGTGGCATCGTTCATCGATGAGGCCTGACGCAGGTTCCTCATCAGCTCCATCGGATTCGTGACATCGAGCACGGAACCCTTCTTTTTGGATTCCCCCGGGAGTGTGTTGTAGATGTCACGATCTGCATTGCGCTCAATCCCACTCGGCTGCGACAGCGTGGTCTGGGAATAGGCAGCGGGAGAAACCGGAAGCAAAGCGCTGCTGACGGCGATCACAAGACCGGAGGTCACGCGGAGCGATTGCATGGGATCAGATCCTCGGTACCGGTGGATGCTAAGGGTCTCCAAAGAGATGCAGCAGGGCTTCCGTGCAGATCGCGAGCTGGAATGTCAATTCGATTCGCACTCGACTGGATCATGTCCTTCGCTGGCTGGAGAACAGCGATGTGGATCTGCTGGCCTTGCAGGAGACCAAAGTCGATGATCCGCTCTTTCCATCGGAGTCTTTTCGCGCAAAGGGGTACAACGTCAGCTTCCATGGGCAGAAGTCGTACAACGGCGTGGCTCTGGTCAGCCGGCATTCACTGGAAGACGTTCGCCTGGGGTTCACCGGAGAACTGACTGCCGATCTGCAGACCGAAGAGCTGAGCCAACAGAAAAGAGTGATCAGTGCGCTGGTGGATGGGATCAGGGTGATCAACCTCTATGTACCGAACGGTTCCAGCCTCAAATCCGAGAAGTACGCATACAAACTCCAGTGGCTTTCCTGCCTCGAGAGGTATCTGAGAGCGACTCAGTTACGGGATGAGCCTCTATGCGTTGTGGGGGATTTCAACATCGGACCGGAGGCCAGAGATCTGCATGACCCGGACCGGCTCAGCGGGGGGATCATGGCTTCCGATGCCGAACGCGACGCCTTGTCTCAAGCGCTCGGGGATGATCTCAAGGACGCTTTCCGGCTGTTCGAATCGGGCAGCGGCCACTGGAGCTGGTGGGACTACCGAAGCGGCGCATGGAATCGAGACAGCGGATGGAGGATTGATCACATTTATCTGAGTTCCGATCTTCAGGAGCTGGCACTCAGCTGCAAGATCGACAAACGCGAGCGCGACCGCGAACAACCCAGCGACCATGCACCTGTGATCGTTGATCTCTCCTGGGAGCTGGAGGACGAATCCGGTGACGATGACGGGAGCTTCGTCGCTGATTGAGCCCAAAAAATCAAAACGGAAATGGTTCAGTCCAAGGCGGTTGCTCTGACCGGAAACGACGATGAAGTTGCGTTCAAGGTCGATCCGTCACAGTCTTAAACAAGCCATTCCTGAATGCGGCAGCCAACACCGCGTGCGGCCTGGAAATGCCTCAGATCAAGCTCAGACGCTGTTCAGGCGCGAAATGATCAGGCCCGGAAACACGATGCTCTGACATGTATCACAAGTTCCGGAATCCCTGCTTCGTACACAGATCGGCCGTTTTGGCACGTTCTTGGGTCAGGATGTGGCACGGTTTGCATCGGCCCCTTGGCATCCGCCCCCGTGACAGCACCAAGCTTCAACACCAGTCGCTCCCAGGAGCTGTTCAGTGCCGCCCAGGCTCTGATGCCTGGTGGCGTGAGCTCCCCAGTGCGTGCATTCAAATCTGTGGGTGGCCAGCCGATCGTTTTCGATCGCGTCAAGGGCCCCTACGCCTGGGACGTTGATGACAACAAATACATCGACTACATCGGCAGCTGGGGGCCCGCGATCTGTGGTCATGCCCATCCCGAAGTGATCAGTGCGCTGCAGGAAACGATTGAGAAGGGCACCAGCTTCGGAGCCCCCTGCGCACTCGAAAACACGTTGGCGGAGATGGTGATCGACGCCGTTCCCAGTGTGGAGATGGTTCGCTTCGTGAACAGCGGCACCGAAGCCTGCATGGCGGTGTTGAGACTGATGCGCGCTTTCACCGGTCGCGACAAGGTCATCAAATTCGAAGGTTGCTACCACGGCCATGCCGACATGTTCCTGGTCAAGGCCGGGTCGGGTG
The DNA here is from genome assembly GCF_047303035.1 of Synechococcus sp. MIT S9509. Lineage (NCBI taxonomy): Bacteria > Bacillati > Cyanobacteriota > Cyanophyceae > Synechococcales > Synechococcaceae > Synechococcus > Synechococcus sp. MIT S9509. The sequence continues at coordinate 1,421,830 of NZ_CP138940.1, forward strand.
TGGCCACTCTGGGGCTGCCTGACTCACCTGGTGTTCCACGCAGCACCACCGCGAACACGCTCACCGCGCCCTACAACGATCTCGAAGCGGTCAAGCAGCTGTTTGCTGAGAACCCCGATGCCATTTCAGGTGTCATTCTTGAACCCATCGTTGGCAACGCAGGATTCATCCAGCCTGAGCCTGGGTTCCTCGAGGGTTTGCGCGAACTCACCAAAGAGAACGGAGCTTTGCTCGTCTTCGACGAAGTGATGACGGGCTTCCGCATCAGTTACGGCGGCGCCCAGGCGCATTTCGGTGTCACCCCTGATCTCACCACCATGGGCAAGGTGATCGGCGGAGGGCTGCCTGTGGGGGCCTATGGAGGTCGACGGGAAATCATGGAGATGGTGGCTCCTGCCGGTCCCATGTACCAGGCCGGCACTCTGAGCGGAAATCCCCTCGCCATGACGGCGGGCATCAAGACTCTTGAGCTCCTGAAACAGCCTGGCAGCTACGACAAACTCACCGCAACCACTGAAAAACTGGTCGCTGGCATCAAGGAGGCAGCAACGGCTGCTGGTCTGTCCATCACGGCGGGAAGTGTCAGCGCCATGTTCGGTTTCTTCCTGTGTGAGGGGCCTGTGCGCAACTTTGAAGAGGCGAAGGCAACGGATGCTGATCGTTTCGGCAGACTGCACCGGGCCATGCTGGAGAGAGGCGTTTATCTGGCGCCGTCTGCCTTCGAGGCCGGTTTCACCTCACTGGCTCACTCGGACGCAGACATCGAGGCCACGATTCAGGCATTCCGCGAAAGTTTCGCTGCAGTCGCCTGATCCAGGGAAGGTCATGAAATGAACCCCATGCCGCATCAAGCCACCGGCCTGGGGGGGCAGCTCAGAGGGCTTTTGGTAGGGCTTGCTTTGGTCTCTTCATCACTCCTGGGAGCTCCAGGCCGCAGTGGACCACTCAACACGTGGCTTGATCTTCCCGAGTGGCTTGACCTCAGCATTGACTACACCTCAGAGCCGATGACCGGTATCACCGGTGGGGCCCATCCTTCAGCGGCGAGCTGGTATCAAACTGTGGTGCTCGACCTTTCTATGAGCAGCGGTTTCGCAAAGAACCGGAAGGACTGGAACGAACTGGACCACTGGCAGCTCAACCTGCAGCTGACAAACAATGCCGGCGATCCCAACCTGAACAGCGAGCTGGGAGCGGAATTCGCCCTGCAAACCCTGGCGAACCCTGTAGGTACCTGGATCACTGAAGTCTCAATGATCAGAAACCAGGGGGAAAGTTGGTGGCAAGCGGAACTTGGATTGTTATCGCTGAGTCCGGTTTCGCCCGGGGAGCCAGGCTTTCTGTCTGCACCCGCGATGAACAGCTACATCAGCTCAGTGCTCAACAACACTTTCAACCTGCTGATTGTGGGAGTACCGATCAATCCCTTTGTTGCCCCGGGTGTGAAGCTTCAGGCGAGTTCAGAGTCTCTCGGCTCCCTGGAGTACGGATATTTCTACCTGAATCCTCAGAAAAACATCGCGTCAAGCCTTGGCGTCGATCCTGGAATTCCTGATGTAGAGGGAGGCGTTCAAGCCCTTCAATGGAAGAGCAATCCACTCTTGTCAAGAACTGATCTCAAAGAAGACATCATCATTCCAAAATCCAAAAAAAATATTGCCAGACAACTTCCACAGCCTGAGGTTCAAATCGGGGGTTATTTGTCATCAACGCGTCTGCTCATTGACAACGGAATCGACTTGGGAGAAGGAACGAATCGAGGAATTTATGGATCTTTCACATGGCCAATGGATGTTGCAATTGGGCTGGATAATCGTCTCTGGGCCGCTGGCACGGTCAGCTTTGACCCTGGCAATAATCCGTATCCATCCTTTGTTGGAGGTGGCTGGTTGAGCCAGGGAATCATTCCAGGCAGACCCTTAGATGTGGTTGCATTTGGATTTGGACGAACAAGCTTCAGTCCAACCATCAATCCAGGCCTGGACTACGAAGGAATGGTGGAATTGAATTACTCCTTCTATTTATCAGACGAACTTCAAATCCAACCTGTTATGCAATGGATTATCAATCCAGGCGGGAAAGGACAGTCGCAAGGGATCTGGGCCGGTGGAATCCAGATCAATCTGAATCTCTGAGAGTCAGCGATAATTCTCAAACTGCAAAGGGATATCCAGTTCATCTTCTTTTGAACGTAACAACTGAATCACTTGCTGGAGATCATCCTTGCTCTTACCTGTCACTCGTAAACTGTCTCCCTGAATTGCCACGGTGACTTTCTTGAGCTCGTCTCGAACAATTTTGCTCATTTTCTTTGCAAGTTCCTGACTGAGTCCCTTCTTCAGCTGCACCGTCTGTTGAACGCGGTTACCACCCACTGTTTCCGCCGGCTGAAAATCGAAGATCTTCAAGGACAGATTTCTCTTTGTGGCTTTGGCTCGCAGAATATCTTCGACAGCCTGAAGTGTCATATCACTGGCCGTTGTGATCACAACAGCAGAGTCTTCAAGGACAATCTCCGTGCCGGAATCCTTGAGGTCATAGCGCTGGGAAACGTCCCTCCGCACCTGATCAAGCGTATTCACCAGCTCCTGACGATCAAAATCAGAGACCACATCAAATGAATACGACGCCATTGATCAGATATCGGTGGCTGAAGGGTAGCAATGCTCATGGAGCTGCTCTCAACCTGAGATCTAACGACCAATCAATGGCGATGAATATCTGCGCTGCAATCAGCAAATCCATGTCAGACACAGCCTCAGGACAGGACGAAGAAGAGAACTGCAAAAGACTCGATGATGCAGCGGGATTGATCGCAGCGAACAACAGTCGATCAGTATTGTTTCAACCGCGATTTGATTGATTATGTTCATCAATGACCTGCTGACAGGTACACCAGCAGCACCATTCGCCCTGTCGCTTGCGTTCTCGGGTGCGGTGGTGATCGCAAGCGTGATTCCCCTGGGAGCTGCCCGCTCACAGGCGGACTTCACCCTGGCCGACATGAAAGCTCCTAGAGCCATGTTCGACCGGCTTCCCGACTGGGGGAAACGGGCCAGCTGGGCTCATCAGAACAGCTTTGAAGCCTTCACATTGCATGCTCCAGCGGCACTCCTGGCCCTGATCACCGCGCTCCAGGTCGGAGGGCTTCAGGGCCTTGCCGTTCCTGCTGCGCTGCTCCAGCCGGTGCTGCGACTGATTTATCTGCCGGCCTATGTGGCCAATGTTCCTCCATTGAGAGGACTGTGCTGGGCAGGTGCTTTGCTGTGTACAGGCATCCTCTACATCGAGGGAGTGAAAGCTCTGCTGGCGTCCTAGCCCTTGCCTTGCTGGAATTGCTTCAGAGCAGCCAGCAGTGAGGCGGGTGACTGGGGATCCACCATCAGCACGCTGCCGGCGGGCGAATCAGCCATGCGCTGTCCCATGGCCATCCAGTTCTCAGCCAGCATCAGCCGGACGGCCTCTTCAGCCTCGGGGCTCTCGGAAAGAGCCCTGGCCATGACCCGGGCCGCTTCAGACTTCGCTTCAGCCATCACACCCTGCTGCTGGGCCTGGGCTTCGGCTTCAAGCAGGATCGCTTCCTTCTGAGCACGGGCGTCGAGAACGAGAGCCTCCGCACGGCCACGTGCCTCATTCAACTGAGCTTCCTTTTCGCCCTCGGAGCGGAGAATCGCGGCGCGCTTTTCCCGCTCGGCGGTCATCTGAGCCTCCATGGCCTGTTTGACCCCAGGTGACGGATTGATGTCACGCATTTCAACTCTGGTCACTTTCACACCCCATGGATCAGTGGCCTCATCAAGCTCCTTGAGTAGAAGCTCGTTGACCTCGCTGCGAGTGGTGAAGGTCTGATCGAGATCAAGCTTGCCCATCTCGGCACGAATCTGGGTCAGTACCAGATTCACCATCGCCGCCTGCAGATTGTCCACGGCGTAGTAAGCCTGGGAATGCTCCAGCAACTGCCAGTACACGACAGCGTCGACCTCGATAGAAACGTTGTCCCGCGTGATGCAGAGCTGAGGGGGAATATCCAGAACCCGTTCCTTGAGGGACTCGTGACTCACCACCCGTTCGACAACGGGAATCACAATGGAGAGCCCAGGCTGCAGCTCACGGTCATATTTACCGAGTCGCTCGACCAGTCGCGATCTGCCGCCGCTGGTGACCTTGACACTGCCACTGCCGAGCAGTGCGATCAGGATCAGTGCAGGCAGGCTCAGCAGCGCTTCCATGACAAATGGATGTCTGCGGAGACGTTAGTCCCCAAAGTAAGGCGAACAACCCACCAGACATGCCACCCCTTTGGAGTCCTTTGATCTGGTTGCTCGTGGCGGGAGCACTGCTGGTCGTGGAGCTGGTGCAGCCGAGTTTCGATGGCCTGATGTTCGCTGTCTTCGCCGGTCTTGCCTTGTCCGTGCTGACGGCCCTTCTGCCGCTCCCGGCCTGGATTCAGATCATCCTCTTCAGCCTCATCACGGTGCTGGGAACACTCTGGCTGAGCCGCTGGTCTGCGAGGCGCAACCCAAGACCCGGGCATCGGCGGTTGAAGGAGGACACCGCAGAGGTGCTGGTGACGATTGAACCTGGGGGAGAAGGCAGGGTCCGCTGGCATGGACAAAGCTGGGCCGCCAGCTCTCTGGATGTGGAGACCCCGCTTCAGGCAGGAGATTATGTGCTCGTGATCAACCGGGAGGGCACCAGACTTCAGGTTCTGCCGACTCCCCCGACGCCCTGAGCGTCAGTCGAAGAACAGCAGGCTGACGACCTTCCCCATGTCCTCGGCGTTCCGGCAGCTCGACAGCAGTGTCTCGCTGTCATGGAAAGCCAGACAGATCAGCTGGTCACAACGGCTGATGATGTCCTGATTGCAGAGACTGCTGGCCATCGGCAGAGGCAGATCATCATGTTCAGGCTTCTCGATCAGATGCAGAACACTTTCAAGCTGATCACGGATCTCAGGCCCTTGGCGACTGAGACTCTGCGGCAGAAGGACCGTGAGCTTGGAGGCATCCACAGCCAGAACGCCTCGAATCACGGCTGCATTGACTCCCTGCGCTCCTGATGTCACCAGAGAGTGACCTTCCTGAGCGAGCGACCGGGCAATCAGCTCGATCAGATGGATCGCGACCACAGGAACATGGCGGCTGCCGAGAATGGCAATTCTCCGAGCTCCCTTGTCCTGGAGCAAGGCCAATTCCTGAGCGAGGGTGTCAACCCTGTCGATTGCAGGAAGATCAAGAGATCGGCTCAATGACTACCTGCGGGCTTTACCAGACGCTAGCAGCGGTGAACCCTGTCGGGACCATCACTTTGAGCTGATCGCGAGGTGCTCAAGTCCCACGGCGCTGAGCAGGTCTGCAAGCCGGCAGTGTTCCTCCACAAGCCGGAAGGCATAAGTCGCTTTCACCGCTTCGTGCAGACGCACATGACCGAACGCCTGTTCGATCACTTCAACGGTGCCGAGTGTGTCCTGCTCGACCTTGAGCAATGGCACCTCCAGTTCATCCGCTCGACTGATCAGCTGAGGGAGTGGATCTCCCGCGCCCGTCAGAATCAGACATTGAGTGGATGCCTCCAGAGCAGCCAGCTGGATATCGGTGCGGTCGGCTCCTGTGACAACCGCCATGTTGCGGCGCCTGCGGAAGAACTCCATTGCTGAGTTCACGTTCATCGCCCCGATGCTGAGCGTCTCGACCAGCAGGTCAAGCTTCTCTCTGCAGCAGATCACCCTTGCATCGAGCCGACGCACGAGTTCACCCACCGTGACGCTGCGCAGCAGCGGGGAACGGGGCATCACACCGAACACCCTGATGCCGAGCGCAAGGAGTGACGGCACGACATCACGTTCCAGATTTTCCACATCATCGGGAGTGACGGCGTTCAGCACCACTCCACGCAGTCGATCACCCAGCTGTTGACTGGCGGCCAGCAACGCATCGACGCTGCGACTGTCTTCCCAGAGGTGAACGAGCACTACCGGTGCATCGAGATCGCGGGCCAGTTGCACCAGACTCAGCCCGTAGAGCAGACCCTCATGGAGATTACCGGCGGCTTCCAGCAGGGTGACACTGTTCTCTGACTGTTCAAGACTGGTCCTGAGGTGCTCGAGACCCTCCCCGGCTGCCAAGGTTCCCTTGGCAAGACGTTGCTGTGCAGTCTCGGGAGACAGGAGATGGAGAGAGGGGATGAGGTCCTGATGGGGCAGACCGAGAGTCTCTCCAACAAAACGGACATCGTCATCGATCAACGGTGAAGGCAGAACTCCTTGATCGGACTCCCAGTCCAGGCTTGTGGCAAGCGGTTTGCCGAAAAGGACCCGAATGCCTTCCGAGCGCAGATGTCTTGCGATCCCCAGCACCAGGGCGGACTTACCGCTGAAGGGTTCACAGGATCCGATCAGCAGCGTTGAGCCCATCCGGAAGGTCTGAGGTTGATGCCTTCAATTTAAGGGGAGCGATCCTCCCCAATCCGATCAAGCAATAACCACCGCCAGAAGCTGTCTGGCAGGTCCCTGCGACCTTCCTCCGAAGCCTGCATCAACCAGTCCAGCAGTTGATGCGCCGGGCATTCGAACGAATAACGTTGCCTGGACTGTTCCTGAAAATGCAACTCACAGCGACACACCTGTAACGGAGCACTGGCCGGGCTCCAGCTCAGCACGTACCGGTGGGGAAGAGCATCACCGCGGGAACGCTCACCTTCAAACAGGCCCAGCGGAAGCTGATCAAGAGCATCTCGCAACGCCTGCTCTCGACGAAGCCCGCCGCAGTATGCAGCGAACAGCGCCTGTTGAGCGTCACCGGACGGACTGGACAAGGTCATACCGTCGAGCTGTTCCAAGGATGCACCAGTTCACTGCCATGGCCCAGCCAGTGCCAAGGACTTCTGCCCCAACCTCCGTCGCAGGGAGCTGGGTGGGACGAAGAGTGGGAATCACAGGTGCAGGTGGAGCCCTGGGCCGTGCCTTGACGCGCCGCTTGAGAGAGAAGGGCGCCTGGGTTGTCGCCCTGAGTCACCGCCCAAAGCCAACGGAACAGAACAGCCAGAGCGGGCCCCAGGAGTGGATCTGCTGGAGCTGCGGACAGGAGGAGAAACTGGATTCCACGCTGAGTCATCTCGATGTGCTCGTGCTCAACCACGGCATCAACCCTGGAGGAGATCAGTGTCCAGAGAGCCTGAACATGGCCCTCGAGATCAACGCTCTCAGCCAGTGGAGGCTTCTGCAGCGCTTTGAGCAGGTGGAGAGAGACCTTCCACAACAGTCACGTCCACCGGAGCTGTGGGTGAACACATCGGAAGCCGAGATTCAACCGGCACTGAGCCCTGCTTATGAATTGAGCAAGCGCTTGATCGGCCAGCTCGTGAGCCTGCGCTGGAGTGCGCCGCGTCAGCAGCGGAACGGACTTCCGAAACTGCGCAAGCTGGTGCTCGGACCATTTCGTTCGGATCTCAATCCAATCGGTGTGATGTCAGCTGATTTCGTGGCAGAACAGATCCTCTGGCAAGCCGAGCTGGGCCTGCCACTGGTCATCGTGTCTCCCAATCCACTCACTCTGCTGCTGATGCCACTGATTGAGCTTGGACGGCTGACCTACAACAGAGTTTTGTGGACTAATCGCCACGGTCAGTGAGGATCTCGCATCCGTCGGAGGTCACTACAATTGTGTGCTCCCACTGAGCGGAGAGGCTGCCGTCGCGGGTGACCACTGTCCATCGGTCCCGGAGCGTGCGGCAGGCCTTGCTGCCTGCATTGAGGATCGGCTCAACAGCAAGTGTCATGCCTGGACGCAGCTTGACGTTCGGCAGAGCATCCGTTCGGAAGTTGAACACTGAGGGCTCCTCGTGAAGATTGCGGCCGACACCATGTCCCGTGTAGTCCTCAACGACGCTGAAACCTCCTTGATGGACGCGGTCCTCGACGGCACCGGCAATGTCCAGCAGCGTGTTGCCGGAGCGAATCTGAGCCAGCCCTGCCATCAGGGACTCTTGGGCAACTCTGCTGAGGTTCGAGGCCTCATCGGTCACTTCACCAACACAGATGGTGACGCAACTGTCCCCGTGATAACCCTCGTAAAACGCCCCTGTGTCCACCTTGAGCAGATCCCCAGCGCGTATCACCTTTTTATTGTTGGGGATGCCGTGCACCACCTCATCATTGATGCTCGAGCAGATGCTGGCGGGAAAGCCGTGGTAACCCTTGAAGCTTGGAGTCGCCCCCATTTCCCTGATGCGCCGCTCGGCATGGGCATCAAGATCGGCGGTGGTCTGACCGGGTTCGACCATCTCCATGATCTCCCGCAGCACTGTTGCCACGATCCGACTGGCCTTGGCCATGATTTTCAGCTCTCTCGCCGATTTGATCTCAACCCCACGACGCTGCTGAATGCGAGGGCCGGTGGCGGTCACGCTGCCGGTTTTGGTCGAGGCAAGCAGATCAGCGAACAAGTTCATCGGTGAATCCTTCGGGCAGTCCCGACGTCCTCCTGTCACGCTATCAATGGTGACGAGCTAATGCCGGTGGCTCTCTGGATGGCACGACTGCGGCGCTGGCACAGCAGGGTGGCGCCTCTGGTTCTCCTGCCGCTGATGACCACGGTCGTCACGGGCCTGAGCTACCGGGTGGCACGGGACTGGTTCGGTGTGAGTCGGGACAGCGCCCATTGGCTGATGAGCCTGCACGAAGGCGAATGGCTGGGGCCGCAGCTTGAGCCGGTGGTGGTGGTTCTCAACGCAATGGGCGTTCTCTGGATGTTGATCACCGGCGGGGGAATGATGGTGCAGTCCTGGCGAAACGCTTGGAAGAAACGCTCAGTCGACGGTGGGTCGGCAGGTTAAGGTGGTTGTTTGGCGTGATTACCCGGAGCAGGGATGGCAGCGGATCAGAAAGACACATCTGCGAATGACGGCGCGGATACGGTTGTCACAGACACTGAGAAAGAGTCCAAGAAGACTGCTGCTCCAGCTGCCAAGGCTGAACGCCTCAACCCTTCTGATCTGATCAGAGAGTTTGAGCAGGCGCAACAGAAAACCAACCTTCCTGATATCTACGTCGGTGACACTGTTCGGGTCGGCGTCCGCATCAGCGAAGGCAACAAGGAACGGGTGCAGCCCTATGAAGGAGTGGTGATCGCCAAGCGTCACGGCGGAATCAATCAGACCATCACGGTCCGTAGAATTTTTCAGGGCATCGGCGTGGAAAGAGTTTTTATGCTGCATAGCCCTCAAGTTGCCTCCATCAAGGTGGAACGCCGAGGTAAGGTACGTAGGGCGAAGCTTTTTTATCTGCGGGAACGGGTGGGCAAGGCCACCCGCGTCAAGCAGCGCTTCGATCGCTGAGGCTCAGGCCTCGTTCAATCCAATGCCATCGCCTTTGTGATGGTCGGGGGTACATCGCCTTGCGCCGTTAGTTCAGTTGGTAGAACGCAGGTCTCCAAAACCTGATGTCGGGGGTTCAAGTCCTCCACGGCGCGTCCGATGCCCCCTTCTGCAGTTTCCTAGTTTCGAGCATGGAGTTGGATCTTCAACCTGGTGATGTGGTCAAGGTCCTCGAATCAGCCGCCCTCGGCTGGGTTCGCGCCCGGGTCATTCGCGTCAAATCCGGTGGCCGTGTAGTCGTGCAGAGCGACCAGGGTCGCGAGTTCACTGCACGTGGCAATCAGGTTCGTCTGATTGAACCTGCAGGTTTCCGTCCCTGAATTCCTGGGTTCAATCCCTTCACGAGTTATCCAGACCGGTGGCTGAGGTCACCGGTTTTTTATGTCTCCCCGAATGCTGCCACCGGGGGATCGTTTTTAGTCTCTGTTCAGTGCCGCAAGTCTGATCAGAACGGTTGGCACGCTCTGAAGCACTCAAAAGTCTGCGGTTTCCGCTCAATTCAACATGCAGCAGGGGCTTTCAACCTCTGCTGATCGAGAAGTGAAATTCGATTCAATGCACGCAGATCTCAGGCGCTCACCCGTGGCCAGGACCCATGGAAAACAAGTTGTGGCCCCTTCTGGAGCGAAAGGATTCTGAACCCGTTGATCGCGCGTATTGACGGAGGGCAGGGCAACAGTCGATACTTTCGAAGTCGCGAGAGTGACGCAGATCCGATTCCAACGGACGAGCACCGTCGATCTGAATCCGATCTGGGACCGTAGTTCAACCGGTTAGAGCACCGCCCTGTCACGGCGGAAGTTGCGGGTTCGAATCCCGTCGGTCCCGTTCTTCATCCCGAGCCACACCATGGTGCGTGTTCGTCTGGCCCCAAGTCCAACGGGCACACTCCATATCGGGACGGCACGAACAGCTGTCTTCAACTGGCTGTATGCCCGTCATGAGGGAGGTCAGTTTCTGCTGCGGATTGAGGACACTGACAAGGAGCGCTCCAAGTCGGAATTCACCTCCAACATTCTTGATGGTCTCTCATGGCTTGGAATTGACTGGGACGAAGAACCCACAATTCAGAGCGAGCGGGTCGAAGAGCACCGTTCAGCCATCCAGACGCTGCTTGACAGCGGCCTTGCTTACCGCTGTTACGCCAGCGAAGAGGAACTCACGTCCATGCGTGAGGTTCAGAAAGCACAGAACCAAGCACCTCGCTACGACAACCGGCACAGAAATCTCACAGCGGAACAGGAAGCGTCCTTCCAGGCCGAAGGCCGTGAGGCGGTGATCCGCTTCCGGATTGATGACGATGCAGTGATCCAGTGGCGTGACCTTGTTCGTGGACCGATGCAATGGCGCGGAGCCGATCTCGGCGGTGACATGGTCATCGCACGACGTGCTCCAGCGGACCGAATCGGAGACCCTCTCTACAACCTTGTCGTGGTCGTCGATGACGCTGCCATGGCGATCACTCATGTCATCCGTGGCGAGGATCACATCGCCAACACGGCCAAGCAGCTTCTCCTTTACCAGGCGCTTGAACTGGCCGTGCCGGTCTTTGCCCATACACCTCTGATCCTCAATGCCGAAGGTCGCAAACTCTCCAAGCGGGACGGCGTCACGTCAATCAATGATTTCCAGTCCATGGGGTACACCGCGGAGGCGATCGCCAACTACATGACCCTGCTGGGCTGGTCGGTTCCCGAAGGCATGGAGGAGCGCTTCACCCTCACGCAGGCAGCCGAGGTGTTCAGCTTCGATCGGGTGAACAAGGCCGGCGCACGTTTCGACTGGGACAAGCTCAACTGGCTCAATGCACAGGTTCTGCATGGCCTCACACCCCAGCAATTGCTGGACGACCTCTCACCGCTCTGGCGCCAGCAGGGATGGAGCCTTCCAGAGGATCAAAGCTGGGGCGTTGCCTTGTGCGAACTGCTGGGGCCCTCTCTGACTCTGCTGAAGGACGGCATTGACCAGGCACAACCCTTTTTTGTTTGCCCTGAGCTTGAGAGCGATGGTCTCAAGCAACTTGAGGTGGATGGAGCCAGGGACGCGATTGCTCAGCTTGTGAAATCGCTCGAGAGTGATCCATGGACTGGCATTGAAACCGCGACGGCACAAGCACTGCTGGCCGATGCAGCGAACAAGGCAGGTGTGAAAAAGGGCGTGTTGATGAAATCATTGCGTGCCGCCCTGCTGGGCCGTCTGCAGGGACCGGATCTGATCACGACCTGGTCATTGCTGGCCAGGGTCGGACAGGATCTGCCCCGTTTGAAGCGCTGCCTCCCCTGACTCTTCCGGCTCTGATTGAATCAGCCCCAAAACCCGTGCCAGTGGCTGTGCCGTCAGTCCCTGAATGCCCACAGTCATCAGAATTGTGAGAAACACCAGGCCCTGAAGTCGTCCTGCTCCGAGAATCCCTGCCTGTTCAAGGCGAATCGAGAAAAGAGAGGCCACGGCAGCCGTGACAATTCCCCTGGGAGCCAGCCATCCCATGAATAGGCGTTGGCGCCAGTCAAGTGGCAATCCGATGGTGGCGACACCAACTGCGGCCGGGCGCACCAGCAGCATCAGCACCAAAACACAGCTGACACCACCCCATCCGAGTGGACTGAGTTCAGCCCAGGACACATCAGCCGCCAGCAGCGGGAAGAGCATCGTGATCGCCAATCTGGCCAGTTCGCGAATGAGCTCTTCGAGCTCAGCCGCCTGCGTTGATGGGCGACGACCCACCACAACGCCTGCAGCAACCGATGCCGGCAGACCGGATTCAGGTAGCAGCCATTCGCAGATGGCGAACATGAGGAACAGAACACCCAGAGTCAGCTGCAGCCGCAAGCCCACGGCATGCTCTGAGGGCAAACGTCTCAACAGCTCGGCAAGCAGCAATCCAACAACGATGCCGATCAGCACCCCACCACCGAGGCGAGACAGCAGCCCAATCGCCAGGCCCCTCCAACCGTAGAGATCGCCAAGCAGCAACTCAAGCAGCAGGAGTGCAAGAACGGCTCCCACGGGCTCGAGCACCAGTCCCTCCGCTTCGAGTACGTCCCCAAGAGGAGGAGCCAGACGAATCTGCTGCACGATCGGCGTCACAACCGTGGGCCCCGTTCCCAGAACGATTGCGCTGTAGACCGCAGCCACGGACCATCCCAGGCCGGCGAGCCAGTGAGCCGCAAGGATGCCTGCTCCCAGAGACAGCAGCAGACGCAGCAGGGAAATTCTCAGCACGGTCGCCTTGATGGTGTCGCCCGGCAGACGCAGATTCAGACCGCCATCAAACAGAACGAGACTGACCAGCAGTCCAACAGTGGTCTCAAGGCCTTCACCCAGATCCAGAGGCTCCACAAGGCCGAGACCGGATCGCCCGATCAACAGTCCTGACAACAGCAAAAGCACCACTCCAGGCAGTCCCGAGAGGGCTGCGAGCAATCGAGCACCTGCACCGGCAAACACCGTGATGCCCCAGAGCAGTCCAAGCCTCTCAGGCGTCATCGATGGATGCGAATTGCGGTTCCACACGCACGCCGATCACCGCTTCGGGGCGGATCACCAGATATTCACCTTCGAGATCACCGAGCGGGATATTCACAAAGGCCTGACCGCTCCCACCGCTGACCAGTCCTTGATACCAATCCTGAAATGTCTCAAGAGTGGGGAAATGCACCACCTCTGTCTGACCTCCTGAAAGGTGAAGCGAAATCTGGTAGCGGCGAGGGGTACGTGTCATCTGCGAACCGTACAGGCCCAGGGGGAAAGAGGGATCCCTCCTGCGACATAAAGCGGGTGGCGAGGCTGACCGCTGCGGGTCGTGCCGATTACCAGGGGAGGAGCCCCCTGAGACCGAGAAGCCAGAACTTTGGTGAGCATCATCACCACCTGCTTGTCTCTGTGATGCAGAGAACCCGCCTCACCCCAGCCAAGCCAGAGGTCCCATGCAGGTGATCGGGACCATCTTTCAAACCAGCTGATCAGCACACGGTCGGTTTTCCGGCCGACAGGATCTGCGCAGTGTCGCAAGCCACCCGGTGACGGTGTGACCCTCCCGAACAGATTGAGAACCACCAGCTGGTGATAGCCCCAGTCCCGAGCGAAGTTCCTCAATCGCTTGAGTGTTGGGTCGTCACGAGACCCATCGGCCAGGGAAGGATTGAGGCCTACAAACAGGAGCAACCTCGATGGTCCATCCAGTGGAGAGAGGGGAATTGGACGGTGCAGGAGCCAGCGGTAACGGCCGCAGGGACTGAAAACGGCATCAGCCGTTGAGCAAGGTGAGTGAAGCTTCAAGGATCCTGCCGCTGGCTCGACCATCTCCGAACGGGTTGACGGCCCTGGCCATCTGGTCATAAGCCCTCGGATCATCGAGGAGGTGTGAACACTCTCTGACGATTGCGTCAGAGTCTGTTCCGACCAACCGCGCAGTTCCGGAGTCAACCGCCTCGGGGCGTTCCGTTGTACGGCGCAGAACCAGGACCGGCTTCCCGAGAGCGGGAGCTTCCTCCTGAAGACCACCGGAGTCGGTGAGCAACAGGGTGCACCCTTTCATCGCCGCAACAAGCCGGTCATAGTCAAGGGGTTCGCTGAGCACGACCCTCGGGTGGTCACCGAGCAAAGCACGGAGAGGCTCCCGAACCGTGGGATTGCGATGCAGAGGCAGCAGCAGAACGGTGTCTGGATGAGTGTCCAGCACCTCAAGCATGCCCGCCGCAATGCTGTTCAGCCGTTCCCCCCAGTTCTCCCGCCGATGGACCGTGGCGAGAATCACACGCTGGTTCAACCAGTCGATGGGCAGATCAGAAAGAGCGGGGACCTGCTCAGCCATGCGCAGAAGAGCATCGATGACCGTGTTACCGGTGACCATCACACGACCGACCACACCGGAAGCGTTCAGATTGGCTTCCGAGCGCTCGGTGGGAGCGAAATGCAACTGGGAGACCTGGGAGATCAGGCGCCTGTTGGCTTCTTCCGGGAACGGATCGAGAAGATTGTCCGTGCGCAGACCAGCCTCCACATGACCGACGGGGATCTGCTCGTAAAACGCCGCCAGAGCAGCGGCGAAGGCCGTTGTGGTGTCTCCTTGAACCAGCACCAGTCCTGGAGGAAAAGCCTGGAAGTCATCCCTCAGCCCCTGCAGAGCTGCACAGGTGACGTGGGTCAGCGTCTGACGAGGGGCCATCAGATCAAGATCATGATCGGCTTTAAGACCAAACAGATCCATCACCTGGGTGACCATCTCACGGTGCTGTCCGGTCAGAACAACCCTTGTCTCAAGGGCCTGACATCCCTGGAATTCCTGGATGACGGGGGCAAGCTTGATGGCTTCCGGACGGGTGCCAAGAACAATGGTGACGCGGGGCCTGCCAGCCATAAACCCTGGGTTGGTGGCTGAATCTTAAGCGGCTTTCACAAACCTCCCAGCAAGCCTTCACCTGCCGGTGCCCAGCATTGGCGAAGCTGAGGCAAGAGGAGAGCGAACAGCGTGAGTCAACCGATCTTTCCACCAGGCTTTCCCTCGGGAACACTGACTCCGGTTCGCCATGCCGCAAGGGTTGAGGAGCCGATCAGCTCGCTGCCTGAGCGGACGCCGAGTCTGGAACAAATCGTGCGCATCGCCCATGAGCAGGGACATTCCGATGTCCATCTCGGAGTCGGAGAAGCACCCAGATACAGAGACCGCGGCGAGATGCTGTCAACCGATTGGCCGCTATCCACCCATCAAGTTTTTCAGGGATGGCTCCAGGAAATCCTCTCTCCGCAGCAGATCGATGATTTCAATAGGAGCAAGGAATTTGACGGGTCCCATGCGTTCCCATTCGTTCGTGTACGCATCAACCTTCTCGACTCCCTGCGGGGCCCTGCGATGGTGCTGCGACTGATCCCGCAGACGATTCTCACGCTCGAGCAGCTGCAGCTGCCGAAAGTTCTCCAGGATCTGTCCTCAAAGCCGAAGGGACTGGTACTGGTGACTGGACCGACCGGTTCCGGAAAGAGCACCACTCTCGCCGCGATGATCAACTGGATCAATCGTCATCAGAAACGCCATATCCTCACCATCGAGGATCCGGTTGAATTTGTTCACTCCAGCCAGCAGTCACTGATCCGTCATCGGGAGGTGGGAATTCACACCCTGAAATTCCACAATGCTCTGAAGGCGGCACTTCGAGAGGATCCCGACGTGATCCTCGTGGGTGAAATTCGCGACAGAGAAACGCTGAGTACCGCACTGGAGGCTTCCCAGACAGGACATCTGGTGTTCGGAACATTGCACACCAATTCAGCTGTGAAGACTGTCGAACGAGTGCTTGGCTTGTTTGCTCCTGAAGACCAGGACAGCGTTCGCCGCTCCCTTTCTGAATCATTGCTGGGGGTGATCTCCCAGGGATTGATCCGAACCACTGATGGCAAGCGTGCCGCCTATCACGACATCCTGATCAACAGTGAGGCATGCAAGGACTACATCCAGCGGGGAGCCCTGGATGAGGTGGAAGAAATCATGGAGCGAAGCGGGTTCGATGGAATGATCACCACCAATCAATCGTTGTTGAAACTGCTGGAGAACAATCGCATCGAAGCGAGCGATGCACTGGCTGCGAGTCCGAGGCCGAACGAACTCGATCAGGCCCTGCGGGGAAGGGGTGGGGTGTGACGCCCCGGTCCTCAGGCGGCTGGGGCACTGGCTGCGGACACCCTGATCACGAATAGAATCCCGAGTGAGACAGACAAACCAAGCATTGCGAGCCTGCCGTTCCAGATTTCAGCCTGAGGGGTGAATCCCCTGCGCCAGGCGTTCAGCTCACCGGAACCGACCTCTTCAACGTTGCTCTGCTGTCGCGTCTCAGCCTTGGTCGACATCACCCTGTTGCATGTCGCGACACCCTATGCACTGCAGCTCAGAAAGGCGGATTCGATTGATACAGAGGCGCGCAGTTTTCGAGAGCCCAGCGTGCTGAAACGCCAAGAGCCAGGGAACTGGAGATGGCCTCTGATTTCAGACGTCCAAGCGCGGCTGCAGCCACCATCGCTGCGTTGTCGGTGCAATAGCTGAGTGGTGCCAGGTGCACCTCTACCCCCTGTTCAACACCTTTTAGATGCATGCAGTCACGCAAGCGTTGATTGGCAGCCACGCCGCCCACCATCACCAGTGTCGAGAGGTCTAGATCGTTGCAGCATCGAAGGCTGCGATCAACCAGCACATCCACAACGATCTGCTGGAAGCTGGCGGCCAGATCAGCCACAGGCAATGGCTCATCCCAGCTCCCGCACGCCTCCACCTGACGAAGCATCGCCGTTTTCAGACCACTGAAAGAGAAGTCGTATGGGTAGAACCCCCCTCCGGGTTTCGAGACACGACCTTTCGGCAAGGTGAAACGAGCCACATCACCCCCAGCAGCCGCGGCCTGGATCGCGGGACCTCCTGGATACTCAAGTCCCAGCAGACGGGCCACCTTGTCAAAGGCCTCACCGGCGGCATCGTCATGACTGCGCCCAAGACGCTCCAGCGCTCCTGTTGCATCGACACGGATCAGTTCAGTGTGCCCGCCGCTGACCAGCAGAACGAGATAGGGCGGCTCTGGAGGGGACAGTGCCAACCGAACCGAAGCAAGATGGGCTTCAAGATGATGAACGGCGATGAACGGTCGGCTGTGAAGTGCCGCCAAAGTGCGCCCCGTCATCGAACCCACCATCAGTGCTCCCACCAGACCAGGGGTGACGGTGGCAGCCACAGCATCGAGTTCACGGATCGACAGGCCGGCGTCATCGAGCGCCTGATCGATCAGGTGAGGCAGGGCTTCCACATGCCTGCGTGAAGCGATCTCCGGCACCACACCACCCCACTGGGCATGCTCCTCGATCTGTGAAGCAATCCGGTGCGCCAGCACCCGCAGCCGACAGTCGCTCTGCTCCACAACCGCTGCGGCAGACTCGTCACAACTTGTTTCGAGGGCTAGGACCTTGGCCATGCAGGTCAACAGCTTCCACTACTGTCCATTTGATACATCCTGCCTTCCCGAGGCAGGTTCAACAGGCACCGTTCCGATGCGTCGTTTCTTCGCCCTCGCGCTTTCGGCCCTGCTGGTGTTCGGTTTCGCACCGGTCGCCAGAGCTGATGTAGCAGGACTGACACCCTGTTCCGAAAGTGCGCGCTTCCAGCAGCGTGCCAGTGCAGCCTCAACGCCACAGGCCGTCGCTCGCTTCAAGATGTACAGCAAGGCTTCCTGCGGTGAAGACGGCCTCCCTCATCTGATCGTTGACGGGCGCTGGAATCATGCTGGTGATTTCGTCCTTCCAGGCCTGATGTTCCTCTACATCACCGGCACCATCGGCTGGGCTGGACGCGAGTACCTCAAAGCTATCCGCGGCAAGAAGGATCAGAACATGCTCGAGATTCAGCTGGACATGAAACTGGCTCTGAATTCCGTGGTGAAAGCCGCCACATGGCCCGTGGCAGCCATCGCTGAGTTCAACAGTGGCAAGCTGACTGAAAGCGATTCGAAAATCACAGTTTCACCACGCTGATACCAAAAACTCTTCTCACCGATCGTTCAACGATGAAAAAATTCCTATCCACCGCACCCGTGGTTGCCGCCATCTGGTTCACTCTGACCGCAGGCATCCTGATCGAGTGGAACAGATTCTTCCCTGACCTGCTGTTCCACCCGCTCTGATTGATCAGGCGTTGTCAAGCCCCATCAACCGCTCAAGATCACAGAGTGCTGTTTCGAGGTCATCATTGATGACGACGGCATCAAATTCCTTCTGAGCTTCGAGTTCAGTTTTTGCTCGCTTCAGACGACTGACAATCGCGGCCTCGGCTTCAGTGCCGCGACCGCGAATTCGCTGTTCCAGCACTCCGAAGCTCGGAGGTGCAAGAAAGATCTGAAAAGCCTCAGGGAAACTGTGACGCACCTGACGGGCACCCTCGAGTTCAATTTCAAGCAGAACGGGAGTGCCTGCCAACAGCCTTTCCATGACGGGTTGTTTGGGAGTTCCATAACAGTTGCCGGCGAATTCAGCCCACTCCAGCAATCCGCCCTGCTTGACCAGCTGGTCAAACGACTCCCGGGCGTGGAAGAAGTAATGAACACCGTCACGTTCACCCTGGCGTGGAGGCCTCGTGGTGGCGGATACAGAAAGCCAGAGCTGCGGATGATGCTCAAGCAGTCGTGTCACCAGCGTCCCCTTGCCGACGCCGCTTGGGCCTGTCAGCAAAGTGAGCCTGGCGCGGCGATCGGTCGTTGCCATGGCTTGTGTGTGGTCAGGCAGCAGGGTAGGAAGGCATCCCCTGTCGACAGACCACCGGCTAGCGATGGCGAAGAGCACGCTTCAGGTGATGGACCTCACCAGCCTTCGGGCGGTGCTGGGTGATCTGCGGACACAGATCATTCCAAGTCGCTTTGAAAAAGCGCAACAACCCAATCAGCACAGCCTGCAGCTGGGATTTAGAACCCTCACAGGAATGATCTGGCTGGAACTCAGCTGGCAAGCAGACGCCGCAAGGCTGGTCAGGATTCCGCCTCCCTGCCGTGAAGGAAGTGGCAGCACCCTGGCTCAGCAGGTTCAGCACGGCCTGAGGCAACTGGCTCTGGTGCAACTGGAACAGCGGGACTTTGAGCGGGTTGTGCTGTTTCATTTCGCTCCACGCCCAGGGGAGACAAGTGTGCGCACCTTGGTTCTGGAGCTGATGGGTCGTCACAGCAATGTGCTTTTGCTTGACGAGCAGCAGCGGATCACCGCCATTGCCAGACAGGTCAGGCAGCACCAGTCACGCGTCAGGCCTCTGAGCAGTGGGGATCCCTACATCCCGCCGCCGTCGCTTCAGAACCTGCCACCAAGCCTTGAGGAACCGTTCGATCAATGGCAGCGCAGGCTCACTCTGGTCCCGCTCGGCCTGGGTCAGGCACTGCGCGATACCTATCAGGGCATCAGCCCCTCCCTGACAAGGCAGCTCATCAACATTCCCTCGACCGATGAGGGGACACCAGCGCTTTCAGCCAGCACTCCCATCGCAGAAATCAGCCAGAAACAATGGCTGCTGCTGCATGCGCGCTGGACCCGATGGCTGAACCAGCTCAACTGTGGGGATTTCAACCTGCATCTGGATGAAGCCGGCGGCTACCGCGTCTGGAATGAACCTCCTGACTCAGCCAGCGAATCAGCCAGTGAAAGCGAATCACTCAGCCTGCGTTTAGGGCTGTACTACCGCAATCATCTCAACCAGCGAAAGCTGCTCAGAGAGAGCCTGGAACTTCAACAGCTTCTGGAACAGAGCCGACAGAAAGAACAGGCACAGCGCCTCGAGCAGGTCGAGCGACTGAACGCCACTGCTGGCGCCGATGATCTGCAACATCAGGCTGATGCCATTCTCTGTCAGGCCGCTCCTGAAAGAGAAAGTATTGAACGGGCTCAGAAGCTTTATCAGCGTGCCAGACGGCTGCGACGTTCCATTCCCTCGATCGAAGAGCGACTGGATCATCACGATCAACGGCTGGCGCTGATTGACGGCAGCGAAAACTTTCTGACGGACCTGATGCAGGCTGACTGGGACGATTCCGACGATCGCATCCGACAGCTGCGTGAATTGAGAGTTGAACTCGAGGACTTGCTGACCCCTCGCCGTCGACGCCGCCGCAGTGGTCCACCCCAGGGACAACCACAGCCGCTGGAGCTCCTCACTCAGGACGGATTGCTGATTCAGATCGGCCGCAATCATCGCCAGAACGAGTGGATCAGCCTTCGGCAGGCTCGTGCAGGAGATCTGTGGTTTCACGCACAGGAGTGTCCGGGAAGCCATGTGGTGCTGAAGGCCTCGGCAGCAGCTGCTTCGGAACAGGATCTGCAGCTTGCGGCAGACCTTGCGGCCTGGTTCAGCCGGGCGAAGGGAAATCGGCTTGTGCCGGTTGTGATGACCGGAGTGGAACATCTCCAGAGAATCCCTGGAACTGCGCCAGGGACCGTGAGACACCGACAGGCCGAGCTGGTCTGGGCGGAACCGGACCGCGCCTGCAGAAACCTTGAGGCTCGAAACCCCCTAGCCTGAAACGATTCAACTGCACACTGACCTCTGACGCCGATCACGCCTGAAGAGTCACCGAAGCTGTCACCGCCGCCGCCGATACGGCTCGGGGTTCAGGACGGTCCTCCCAACGACGTGGAAATGCCTCTGGTCGATCATCTGGAGGAACTGCGTCAGAGGGTGCTGCGCAGTCTTGTTGCAGTGGTTGTCTGTGCCCTGGCCTGTCTTCTGGCCGTGCGCCCACTGGTCAGAATTCTTGAGGAGCCCGCCGGTTCGATCCGCTTCCTGCAACTCGCTCCAGGCGAATTTTTGTTCGTGTCCTTCAAGGTTGCCGGCTACGCAGGACTCACGCTGGCACTTCCTTACGTCCTTTACGAGGGGCTCGCTTTCGTTCTCCCAGGCCTGACCCGCGGAGAACGCCGTCTGATTGCACCATCCGTGGCGGGATCAGCCGTGCTGTTTCTGGCCGGACTTGGCTTTGCCTGGTGGGCACTGGTTCCTGCAGCCCTGAATTTTCTGGTCAGTTACGGCGCCGATGTCGTGGAGCCGCTCTGGTCAATTGAGCGCTACCTCGACTTCGTTCTGTTGCTCATGCTGTCGACCGGTCTGGCCTTTCAGCTTCCGGTACTGCAACTTCTTCTGGGGGTCTTCGGACTGGTCAGCTGGCAACGCATGCTCAGTGCTTGGCGTTGGGTCGTGCTGGTGTCGGCCCTGGCTGGTGCAGTGCTGACGCCCTCCACAGACCCGGTCACGATGTTGCTCCTGGCTGGAGCGATCACTGCGCTCTATCTGATCGGTGTTTTGCTTGTTGCAGGCATTCAGAGATTCAGAGCAGAAACTCCTCAAGAGTCCCCTCCCCCTGCAGCTGCAGACTGAGCGCCTTACCAAGTCTTGGCTTGTCCCGGGTCGTGAGCAACCACTCCCGAACCGTCTCGGCTTCCCCCAGTCTGTTGACGATTTCCAGGACCTCCGCGAGATGAGCCCGGTAGTCAGGCTCATCCAGAGGGAAGGACTGTTGCTCGAGGTAGGCCCACATCACCTGGAAATACATTCGCCTGCGCCTGGTCACCAGCTGCAGGTCATAACTGGCTTGCCAGCGAGTGCGGAGCAGGTCGATGACTTCATCGACACCCAGAGGGCGCGACCCCCTCGCGGAAGAGTGATCAGCAAGCACTGACGAAGACCTTGAACATCAATGAAAATCCAGTCTCCGCAAAGTGTGACATGGCCATTAGCGCCCATAATGGGCCCCATCCAGTGCCCAACGAACGTCAGCCATGACTCAGATGCCAGCCGCTGATGTGCCCGGAATGGGCCGCAGGCAGTTCATGAACCTGTTGACATTCGGATCAGTGACCGGCGTCGCCCTCGGAGCCCTCTATCCGGTGGTGAACTACTTCATCCCACCACGTGCCGCAGGCAGCGGTGGTGGCACCAGTGCCAAGGATGAACTCGGCAACCCTGTGACACTCACCGGCTGGCTCAGCGACCATTCCACAGGCGATCGCAGCCTTGTTCAGGGACTGAAGGGAGACCCCACCTACCTGATTGTTGAAGGTGAAGATGCCATCGGCAGCTACGGCATCAACGCCATCTGCACCCACCTGGGTTGTGTTGTGCCCTGGAACAGTGGAGCCAACAAGTTCATGTGCCCCTGTCATGGAAGTCAGTACGACGCCACCGGCAAGGTGGTGAGGGGGCCTGCACCTCTCTCTCTTGCGCTGGCCAACGTGAGCGTTGAAGACGACAACGTTTTCGTGAGCCAGTGGACCGAAACCGACTTCCGCACGGGTGAGAAGCCCTGGTGGGGCTGATCAACAACTTTTTTCCCACCGCTCTCTCGAGAAACACGCCTCCGATGCGACGCATTCTTTTTTCAGTCTTCTCAGCCCTGATCCTGGGCACAGCCATCTTCACAGCTCCCTCCAGCAGCTGGGCTTACCCCTTCTGGGCTCAGCAGAACTACGCCTCTCCAAGAGAAGCCACAGGCAAGATCGTCTGCGCCAACTGCCACCTGGCCAAGAAAATCACCCAAGCAGAGGTGCCCCAATCCGTTCTTCCTGACACGGTTTTCAAGGCAGCAGTGAAAATCCCCTACGAACAGGGGATCCAGGAGATCGGTGCCGATGGAAGTGATGTCGGCTTACAGGTCGGAGCCGTGATCCAGCTGCCGGATGGCTTCACCCTGGCCCCACAGGACCGCTGGACCGACGAGATCAAAGAGGAAACCGAGGGCGTTTATTTCACGCAGTACAGCGACGATCAACCCAACATTCTTCTCGTTGGACCGATTCCAGGCGATCAGCATCAGGAGATCGTTTTCCCTGTCCTCTCCCCGGATCCTGCCACCGACAGCAACATCCATTTCGGCAAGTACCAGATCTTCGTAGGTGGCAATCGAGGTCGAGGTCAGGTCTATCCGACCGGAGAAAAGAGCAACAACACCGTTTTCACATCACCAGCCAGCGGAACCGTTTCAGCCGTTGAAGACGGCGACAACGGAGCCAGAGTGATCACCATCGCAGCTGCTGACGGCGAAACCGCCACTGAAACCATTCCCGTAGGCCCCGCTCTGATTGTCGGAGTCGGTGATGCGATCGAAGCGGGGGCTCCCTTGACCGATGATCCGAATGTTGGTGGTTTCGGACAGGTTGATGCTGAGGTCGTGCTGCAGAACCCAGTGCGCATTTATGGACTGCTGGCGTTCTTCGCAGCTGTTTCACTGGCCCAAATCATGTTGGTCCTGAAGAAGAAGCAGATTGAGAAGGTACAAGCCGCTGAGGGTGTCTGAGCTCAGTGTTGATCCCTGGAATTTTCTCCTCCCCAGGGCCCGAGCTGTTTCAGCTCGGGCCTTTCGTGCTGAGGTGGTATGGACTGCTGATTGCGATCGCCGTCCTGATTGGACTTAATCTCTCCAGCTGGCTGGCACGGCAACGCGGCCTCGATGCCAATCTGATCAGTGATTTGCTACCGATCCTTGTGCTGGCGGCGGTGGTTGGAGCGAGGACTTACTACGTCGCATTCGAATGGGAGTCTTACCAGCGCTCATGGTGGGATGCGCTCGCGATCTGGAAGGGAGGAATTGCTATCCATGGAGCACTCCTGGGGGGCTCGCTGGCAGTGATTGTGTTCTGCCGTTGGCGCCGGGTGTCATTCTGGGATCTTCTGGATGTGTTGGTGCCCTCAGTGGTGCTGGGTCAGGCGATTGGCCGCTGGGGGAACTTTTTCAATTCGGAGGCATTTGGAGTCCCCACCAATCTGCCTTGGAAACTTTTTATTCCAGAAGGAAACAGACCAGGTGTGTTCAAAACTGCTGAGTTCTTCCACCCCACATTTCTCTATGAATCCCTCTGGAACATCGCAATTTTTGTGTTGTTAATGACGCTTTTCCGGCTGGGCCGCCAACGAAAGATCTCCCTGCCTTCTGGAGCTCTCAGCTGCATCTATCTACTCAGCTACAGCCTTGGTCGTATCTGGATCGAAGCTCTGAGAATCGATCCGCTCTGCCTTGGCGGCCAACCTCCGTTCTGTGACGGCGGCCTGCGCATTGCACAGCTGATGAGCCTCAGCCTGATGGCCATCGCAGGCTTTGGATTGTTCTGGCTGTATGGACGAAAGACGCCTCTTCCTGATCCAGGACTGAAACAGACAGACCCCTCATGAGCAAAATCTCGATCGTGGGTGCCGGCCCGGGAGCACCTGATCTGCTGACACGCCGTGCTGAGAACCGCATTGTCAATGCTGAAGTTCTGATCTGGACTGATTCGCTGGTGTCACCCCTGATCGCGGATCTTGCGCCTGCTGGGTGTGAACGGATCAGGACCAGCTCGCTCACGCTGGAACAGGTTCTTCCGGTGATGGTCGAGCGCGCCAGCAGTGGAAAAAACGTGGTGCGCCTTCACGATGGCGACCCCTGTCTCTATGGAGCTCTCAGCGAGCAAGTCTGCGGACTTGCCGATGCCGGAATCGAAGTGGAAGTGGTTCCTGGCATCAGCGCCTATCAGGCAACCGCCTCGGCTCTGAGGGCGGAACTGACCATCCCAGGCCTTGTGCAGACCATCGTGCTGAGTCGCAGCGGAGGCCGAACCGGTGTTCCCGAACGAGAGGAACTGGGGAAACTCGCCTGTCTGCAGGCTTCGCTGTGTCTTTACCTCAGTGCCCGCCATGTGGACGAGGTTCAGGCCACGCTGCTTGAGCATTACCCAGCTGACACGCCGGTCGCGATCGGATACCGGGTCAGCTGGCCTGATGAATCACTGGACCTGGTCCCTCTCGATCAGATGGCGAGGATCACCCACGATCGCAATTTGATTCGCACCACGCTGTATGTGATCAGTCCTGCTTTGCGTTCAAGCAGTCGTCGGTCAAAACTCTATTCACCGGATCATGACCACTTGTTCAGGCCCAGGCACTGAAAATCCGGGCTGGTGGTGTTTTAAGATGACCAAATCGGGCGATTAGCACAGTGGTAGCGCACTTCCTTCACACGGAAGGGGTCACTGGTTCGAATCCAGTATCGCCCATGCATGACAAAGCCCTGCGTTGCAGGGCTTTCAGTTGATTTACAAGCAGCTCTGAAAGCTCACATGAGCATCACATAAGGCCATCAAATCAAAGGATTAATCGGCAAATAAAGGCTTTAATCTCGCTCGAATAGAGCTTGCGACTTGAACATTCAAAGGTTTCAGCTGATAGAGGCCTTGAAAGGTTTATAGAGTCTTTCGAGGCCTCTACGCAGGACTGTTCGAATACATTCGGTGCACCGTACTTCTTTCGTCATGGCAAAGGGTTATTGGATCAGCACCGGAACGATTCATACACCACTGGCCATGGTCCCCTACATCAGCCGACTCACTGAATGGCTGCCCACAGTCGGGGCGAGATTTCTGGTGCGCGATGTTCAGTGCGATGTCCGAGAAGGCTCCCCTGGCTCCGTGATGGTGATCATTGAGTTCCCTTCAATCGAGTCAGCAGTATCAGCCTATGAGTCAACGGAGTATCAATCGATGATTGAGCTGAGAGCTCCCCATGCTGATCTCACACTCTCAATCTCTGAAGAGTTGGTTCCCTGAATCTTCGGGGTGTTGACCACTACGGATGTTTTGCAAAGTTTCGTGCATTATCTGTCTGTCTTCGGGTCATCACCGGAGATGCGTCGAAGCCAGGAGGGGTGGGACCCTCCTTTTTTTTTGACAGAACTACGCTGCTTGACACGGCGCCTTAGACCAATCCGCAATTCCGTGAGTTGATACGCCAGGATCGCTGCGTTTCTGGAGACGTTCGATGCTTCGAATGAAAAATCCGGTTCTACAGAGAATCTGGGCAATCATCACCTGGCGATGGCGCATGCAGATTGCCCTCAATGCTCCATTTGCTCTGCTCTGGATTGCTGATAAGACAAATCCATCGGTTCATGCGTTCAACATGACAGCACTTTCAGCAATTCACGCTGAATGGCTGGCACCGATGATCGGCATTGCTTGATGTTTCAACCAGAAATTCTGTTCAACGTCGGCGGAGTGTGAGTATCCAGAGCCAGGTAGCGAACAAAGCACCGACGGGAATCACAATCACAAACAGCTGTGCAATCACCAGATTGCGAACTTCAGGGTCCATGGTTCAGAGAGGGATCACCAGTGACCAGCGTTGACGTCTGTAGCGCCATCGCTTGCCTGAGTCCTCGGGCTCTGGAATGTCCCCTGCGTCAAAACCTTTGGGATCTGCAGGGTTATCGCTGACTTTCGAAGCACTCGTCATCGGTAACTCGTAGCCAACGTATTGATCACCCTCTTTTTTGCAGGATCTCACCGGAGCTTGCCCATGAGTGGTCCACAGACCTGTTCTGCGAACGGTGTACCGACCTGCGGAGTCGGACCATCGTGTGCAGGCCTGCAAGGCTGATTCCTGCGACTCGTAGCGGCTCATGGCCTCAATGAAGCCGACGAGGTTGGGAACCTGCGTCACAACCAGAGCAGCCAGAAGGAGCTGCGTGATCCTGCTCGGTTTCATCCTTCGGCGTTGACTCCTTCACGATCGCGGGAAACCAGACCGCCAAGGTGAAGGCATGGGTCAGTCATGCCCGGGGATAGAAAATGACGAATTCCGATGTGGCAACTCTCTCTGTGTGCCTCGTGGCACTGACAGAAGTACAGATCAAGCCTAATTTCACTCCAGCTGTTTCACAAAGGGTCGGATGTGGTTGTCGGATTCCGAGCAGGTAAAGGATGAAGCAACCGTTTCAACTCTGCAGGAGATCGGTGAACTGCTCCGTGAGGCCCGCGTCAGACAGGATCTGAGCTGCGATCAACTGGCCCAGTCTCTGAAAATGGGCAGTGAACAACTTCAGGCTCTCGAGAATGGCGATCTTGAGAAGCTTCCGGAACCGGTGTTCATCAAAGCGATGACCCGCAGGGTCGCCTCAAAACTCGGCCTCGATGGCGACTCTCTTGTCAGCAGGCTCCAGGTCGTTCTTCCTGCTCCGGAGACTGTCAAGACCACAGGGAGTTCCATTTCCGGCAAAGCGGCTGCAACCGGTTCTGAACAGACGGAACGTTCTGTGAAGCCCTGGAAGCGTCTGGCCATGGCTGCCCTTGCGGTCGGCTCGGTCACAGGTGGAGCCATTGTGGTGGCCAGTCAGCGTCGCTCCATCGAACCCACTCCCATCACGGCTGCAACGGAGTTGAAGCAGTCCACAGCGCGAGACGCTCAGCCCGTGCAGTTTGAACAGAAAACCGCTGAGTCGATTTCCATCAGCAGCAGAGAACCCAGCTGGCTCTCAATCCGAAACGGCGAAGGCAAGATCATTTATGAGGGAACCCTTTCTGACGACAAATCCCTTCCTGCTGAATCTGATCTTGAGATCTATGCCGGACGCCCAGATCTCATCTTGATCAGTCATGGAGGCGAGTCACCCAGAGCACTCGGACCTATTGATCAGGTGCGCTGGTACAAACTCAGTCCTGAACTCTGACCTTGAGATTCAGTCCGGTCACATCACTCACCAGTGCTGAGCAGCTCTCAAGACTCCACTGTTCAAGGCTCAGGTTCTGATTCAGACGCTCCGGCACCAGCTCAAGAATCAGAACACTGCCCTTGACCCTGGCTTTCAGCTTCTGAACAACCGGATCGGGCCGACGATCCAGTGCTGCGGCAAGACGCAGCAACAACGCCATCTCTGACACGGTCCTTCTGTTGTCACGGGTCTGAAGCGCCTGCCAGGACTCATGACGCTTCTTGGGAAGACTGCGACGGTGGTAACGGGCGATGGCCGCGATCATCAGATGTTCGGATTCGGAATAACCCAGCAGCTCGCCATGGCGGATGAGATACCAGGAATGCTTGTGGTAAGCGCTCAGATTGATGTGCTGCCCGCAGGCATGGAGCATGGCGGCGGCCCAGAGCAGATCCCGGCCGGATCCGTCATCACGGTGCAAGGTCTTGTGAGTGCTGTCGTAAAGATTGAGTGCGTGGTTGGCAACCCGCTCGGCACGGACCTGATTGACCGCAAAACGCTGCACCTGATGGATCACGGTTCGCTGGCGGATGCTGCTCTGAAAACTGAAGCGATCTTCCAGAAGGCCATGGCGCAGCATCCAATCCACAATCAGCCCTTCACGCAGGGCCCTTTCGCTTAAAACCAACTCATCGACGCCAAGCATCTGCATGGTGGTTTGCAGGATCAGCGAGCCAGGCACGATGATTTCCGCACGCCGATCGTTGATGGGCGCAAGGGCACGGCGCTGCTCCGGTGTCATCACAGCCAGACGGTCGACGACACGGTTGAGACGCTGCCTGGAAACCCTGTAGCCATGGAGCTTCAGTGGCGGGCGATCGTCGTCGCTAGCCGCCAGCGCACCGATGGCCATCGCCGTACCGCTTGTCGCGACAAGCACTGGTGTCTCGCCCGGCTTGATCCGTCGATGCACCTTGTCAACCGCCGGTTCCAGCGAGCCCTGGATGAAAGCCTGCAGAAATGAGCGGCGCTGGGGAGGGATCGGATCATCCTTGACGAAATCCCGCTGCAATCTCACGGCACCCACGCGTGTGCTGGTGAGGGCTCGGGCATCCCTGCCATCAGCAAGGATCAGCTCCGTTGAACCTCCGCCGATATCCAGCACCAGATGGGGACGATCCCCGAAGGACATGCCTGACAACACACCCAGATAGATCAGTCGTGCCTCCTCCGGACCACTGACCAGATCCACATCCAGGTCGAGTTCGTCTTTGACTGTTTGCAGAAAATCCCTGCCGTTTGGGGCTTCTCGCACTGCACTGGTCGCTGCGACAACGATCTGCTCAACCTGATGGCTGATTGCAAGCTCGCGGAAACGGCGAAGGCTTTCCAACCCTCTGGCCATCGCTTCAGGTGTCAGCTCACCCGTGTCAGGGTCCCTCTCCCCGAGACGGGTACTGGACTTCTCCGCCAGATCAATGCTGAAGGTCGCCAGGGCCACATCCACCGAAGCCACGAGCATGTGCGTGGAATTGGTGCCCACATCGATCGCGGCCACGGTTCTGACTTTTCTCGCCCCACGCGAATCAGTGTTCGATGGCGTCTCTGCAGCTTGATTGCTGTCATCCACCGCGTTCGCTGGGGAAAGCTCGGCACCTGACATGGCGCACCGTGATGGAAACGGGCCCACTCTGCCATCGGCGCTCCGGGCCTGGTCGCGGCTGATTATGGTTCCGAAAATCCAAGCTTCAGGTTCTGCGAACTGTGACTGGCACGACCTTCTCTCGCGTCATGTCGCCCTGGGTGGCACTGCTGCGATGGAACAAACCGACCGGTCGCCTGATCCTTCTGGTGCCGGCCGGGTGGAGTCTATGGCTCGCCCCGGATGCACCTCCTTCTGCAGCACTTGTGCTGCAGATTCTGGTCGGCGGACTGGCTGTGAGCGGAGCCGGCTGCATCGCCAACGATCTCTGGGACCGGAACATCGACAGCGAGGTGGAACGCACGCGTCAACGTCCCCTCGCCAGCGGTGAACTCAACAGAACCCAGGCGACTGCCGGGCTGGTGCTGCTTCTGGCTCTGGCCCTGGTCGTCGTTCTCAGCCTCTCGTCCCAGATGCTGCTGTGTCTGCAACTGGCAGTTCTTGCTCTTCCTCCCATCCTGATCTACCCATCCGCAAAGCGCTGGTTCCCATTCCCTCAGGCACTTCTGGCGATCTGCTGGGGTTTTGCGGTGTTGATCCCCTGGGCGGCCTTCACGGGAAGCATCGCGCCGTCGACACCTTTGATCGGATGCTGGTTCGCCACGGTGTGCTGGACCTTCAGCTTTGACACGGTCTATGCAATGGCCGACCGTCCGGATGATGCGCGGCTCGGCTTGCGGAGCAGCGCACTGACGCTTGGACGCAATGCCATCAGGACCGTTCGCTCTGGATATGGGCTCACCTCGACATCCCTCGCCGTGGCTGCGGCTGCGGCTGATGTGGGAGTGTTTTTCTGGCCCTTCTGGGTGATTGCCACCATTGGACTGTGGCGCTCCACGCACACCCTGAGAGCTGGTGAACAGCAGCCTGCAGCCGTCTATGCCAACCATTTCGCACGTCAGGTCCAGATCGGTATGTTGCTGCTGATCGGCCTGGTGCTTTCACGTCTGGGCTGATGCAGCATTCCGACCAGCGATGGACACTGCCTCGTCCCCTGCGGTCGGGCGACAGGGTCAGCATTGCCGCACCGAGCTCTGCGATCTGCGATCAGGCCAGCCTGCTCGCTGGAATTGCCGTGCTCGAGTCTTGGGGGCTGAGCGTGAACATCCCGGCCTGCATGGAACGTCGCTGGGGTTACCTGGCAGGTCGTGACAGCGAACGCGTCAGTGATCTGTCCGCTGACGATGCGTGTTCCCTGCTGGCCTGTGCCCGGGGTGGATGGGGAGCGGCACGTCTTCTTGAACAGACCATCGCCTGGAAGGAGGGCTGGCTTCTTGGCTTCTCCGATGTCACCGCCCTGCTCTGCAGCCGAATGGCACAAGGCCTCGGAGGCGGCATCCATGGTCCTCTGGTCACAACGCTGGCTGGAGAGCCTGAATGGAGCCAGCAGCGTCTTCACGATCTGCTGTTCGGACATCCTGTTGCATCCCTTGAGGGGACCTGCTGGGCCGGCGGCACGGTGACCGGTCCACTGATCGCGGTGAATCTCACAGTGGCATCACACCTGCTCGGCAGCCATCACCTACCCGATCTGCGCGGCGCGATCCTGGTGATCGAAGACGTGGGTGAAGCTCCGTACCGACTTGATCGAATGCTCACCCACTGGCGTCTTCTGGGCGCACTTCAGAATCTTGCGGGCCTTGGATTCGGTCGCTTCAGCGGTTGCGAGGAGGCTGAGAACAACGATCAGGCTGCCGGTTTCAGCCTTGAGCAGGTCCTGCGGGAACGCACTCGGGATCTGGGTTGTCCGGTGGTTGCGGATCTACCCGTTGGCCATGGAAACGGTGGCAATGCCGCTCTGCCGATGGGCGTTCCCGCTCAGCTGAATGGCGACAGCGGCACGTTGAGTCTGGAGCTGCCTTGTCATCGCTGAGCGAGCACAGCTTCAGCCACGGTGAGATCGAACGGCGTGGTGACCTTGATGTTGGCAGGGCCTGCATCCAGCACCCTGACCGGCCAGCCCAGACGTTCAAACAGAGAAGCATCGTCGGTCACCGACCAGCCATGAGCCCTGGCCTGGGCATGGCCTTCGCGCAGAGCGGCAACAGCAAAACCCTGGGGCGTCTGCGCTGCCCAGAGCTGGGCCCTTTCAGGTGTTTCAGTGATCATGCCCCCCTCGTCAACACGCTTGATCGTGTCGGTGACCGGCGTCGCAGCAATCACTGCGTCACCACCACGAACCACCTCGGTGCAGCGGTTGAACAGGCTGGGTTCAACCAGGCAACGGGCTCCGTCATGAATCAGCACATGCTCCGCATCACTGGGTAGTGCCTCCAACCCGCGCTCGACCGATTCCTGACGTGTTCTGCCGCCCTCGATCCAGGCAACGGGCTTGGGAGCCCCCTGCAGGAGGGCAGAGATCTCACTGTGATCAACATGCTGACCCACAACGCCGATCCAACCGATGGCTTCAGCCGCGAAAGCCGACTCCAGGGTCCAGGCAAGCAGCGGCCTGCCCCGCAGCTTGAGCAGCAGTTTGTTGCGATCAGCTCCCATACGCCGCCCGCTTCCCGCTGCGGCAATCAACAGATGCACAAGCGACTCCTGCTGCCAGCAGTCTGAAACGGCCTCCATACAATCAGCTCGCACCGATTGTGCCGCTGGTTCATGCGCGTTCTCGCTCTAAGCCCCGGAAGCCTTCAGCAGCAGCTCGAGCGTCTGCCCGCTCTCGCAGCTGCCGCTGATCAGCTCGAAGCCAGCCTCCAGGTGGCCTGTGATCCATCCCATCGCGGGTTGTGGTCGATGCTTCCCGCGGTGCAGAAAGTGATTCCCTTCCCGTTCGATGCCACTCCCAATCTTTCGGATTGGGCCAACCTTCTGGGTTTGGTGAGGGAACCTGACTTCCAGGCCTGCCTCAATTTCGCCACAGGAAGGCAGGTGAATTTGATGCTGTCAATGAGCCATATCCCGATGCGGGTGGCCACGGAAGGCTTTGCCAGCACGGCCTCCGCCACGGTGGGAGCGGGCTGGACGCCGCAGACACTTGAGGCCTTTCTCTCCCCGATGGGGGTTTCACTGAATGCCGATGCCTTCCGCCTCAGCCTGCCTGCGGAGGCCATGGAGAAAGCGCGCAGCGCCCAGCCCGCGGGGGATGGCCCTCTGCTGCTGCTTGCACCTGGAGCCTTTCCTGGTGACTGGCCTGAAGAACGCTGGACATCGCTCCCGCAAACCATCCGTGGCAAGTTGCCTCAGTTGCGAAGCCTGGTTCTGCCGACCGAAATGCCCGTGGTCGAGCGTGCCGCTGCCGTGGCCTGTGCCGATGTGGTGCTCAGCAGTTGCACCCTCACTCAGTTGATCGCCACCTACTGCGGCCTGCCTCTGGTCGCCATGGGCGCCGAAGCAGACCAGTTGCCCCAGAGAGACATGATTCGCAGGCTCGACAGAGAGGATCTGACTGCTCTGTCGGTCTCCGATGTTATGCAGGCTCTCGGCTTCTGATGACGCGCCCCCGGCTGAGCAGGCAACAGGTTCTGCTCAGCGGTCGTCCACGTCAGCTCCGACACCTTGCACGACCCTGGTTGCTGCCTGGACTGGCACTGACGCTGCTGGTCTTCGGCGGTGCCCTCGGTTACCGGATCACCGAAGGATGGGACTGGGGGGACTGCCTGTGGATGGTGCTGATCACGATCAGCACCATTGGCTACGGAGAGGTGGAGCCTCTGTCTCAGCCGGGGCGGTTGGTCACGGTCCTGATCATTGCCGGAGGACTGCTGGTTGTTCAGCTGTTGATTCAGCGCGTGCTTGGCTTGTCAGAATCCGGGTACTTCCGCCAGATGCGGGAGCTGAGGTTTCGCCGGATGCTGCGGCGCATGCAAGACCATGTCATTCTCTGCGGCTACGGCAGGATCGGCCGCGAGATCGGTGAACAGCTGCTGCTCGAGAAAGCACCGGTGCTGGTGGTTGAACTTGACCCCAAGCGCAAACAGGCCGCTGAAGACCGTGGACTGAAGGTGCTCCAGGCCGACGCCACTCTTGACGAAACGCTGATCGAGGCCGGGCTTGATCGCTGCCGCAGTCTGGTGACCGCACTGCCCAGCAATGCGGCCAACCTTTACGTGGTTCTGAGCGCCAGGGGGCTGGAGAAACGATGTCGCCTCATCGCCCGTGCGGACAGCGATGAGGCTGCGGCGAAGCTTGAACTGGCTGGCGCAAGTGCTGTGGTGAGCCCTTACGTGGCCGGTGGTCGCCTCATGGCGACGACGGCCCTGCGACCGCTGGCGGTCGACTTCACGGATCTGCTGGCGGGATCCGACTGCGAGATCGAGGAATTCCGGCTCAGTGAGGATCCTTTGCTGATGAGCCAGATCGCCCATCGGACCCTGCAGGACCTTGACCTGGCGCGACGCACCGGAGCCATGGTGCTTGCCATTCGGGACAACAACACCTTGTCGGCGAATCCCAACGGAGAGGTCACCCTGGCCCCCGGCCAGATGCTGGTTGTGATGGGCAGCAAGCAGCAACTGCAGGACCTTCGACAGATTCTTGGCGACGCCATTGACGCCGTGGAAACCATGCGCGGCATGCAGTCGAATGAATGAACGCTGGTCTTGCAGGTCCGTACGATCAGCCGGTCACAGGTCCTTGCATGAGCACCACTCACACCCTTGATGGCCAGATCGCTCTGGTGACCGGCGCCAGCCGCGGAATCGGCCGGGCCGTTGCACTCGGCCTAGCCGACGCCGGTGCTGAAGTGGTCGTCAACTACTCGAGCTCTCCTGATGCGGCCGATGCCGTGGTGGCTGAAATCAAGGATTCCGGAGGCAAGGCCTACGCCCTTCAGGCCAATGTGGCCGACGAGGAGGCCGTGAACGGTCTGATCAAGACAGTGATCGAGCGAAGCGGAAGAATCGATGTGCTGGTCAACAACGCCGGCATCACCCGCGATGGACTGCTGATGCGCATGAAGACCGACGACTGGCAGGCGGTGATCAATCTGAACCTGAGTGGCGTCTTCCTCTGCACAAGAGCCGTGGCCCGCCCGATGCTCAAGCAGAAAAGCGGACGCATCATCAACATCACATCTGTTGTTGGGCTGATGGGCAACGCCGGGCAGTCCAATTACGCCGCCGCCAAGGCGGGAGTCGTGGGATTCACCAGAAGCGCCGCCAAGGAGATGGCCAGCCGCGGCATCACCGTGAATGCAGTGGCCCCTGGCTTCATCGCCACTGACATGACCAAGGATCTTGATGCGGAGGGAATCCTCGCGGCCATTCCACTGGGTTGTTTCGGCACTCCGGATCAGGTCGCCGGGGCTGTGCGGTTTCTGGCAGCTGACCCTGCTGCTGCCTACATCACCGGCCAGGTTCTGCAGGTTGACGGCGGCATGGTGATGGGCTGATCCGAGTCCGCGCAGGACTTCCGTATCAGGGCTCCAGAGGTTGCCCCAGCTCATCTCTGAGTCTGCGGATGCGCTGCAGCAATCTGAACCTGCGGCTGCGTTCTGTCGCCGTCAGAAAAATGCGCAACGGCACGTAGACAAGAGCCATGATCCCGGCCAGACCGGCCAGCAACACGAAGAACAGCGCCCCTGAATTGGCCATGGATCAAAGTTAACGAGAGCGGTTGCCTCCGGCAGGCACCAACTCCGGATGATTCGGCTTTCCCCACTTCCGATAGCGAGTCAGACGTCCTGTCGTTGTGGGACATTGACCAGCGGGTAAGTGTCGATCATGGCCAAGCTTCTCAGTTTTTCGGATGAATCCCGCTCTTCGTTGGAGCGGGGCATGAATGCTCTAGCCGATGCCGTGCGCGTCACGATCGGCCCGCGCGGTCGCAATGTGGTGCTTGAAAAGTCATTCGGAGCACCCGACATCATCAACGATGGCGACACGATCGCCAAGGAGATTGAGCTCGAGGATCCCTTCGAAAACATCGGCGCCAAATTGATCCAGCAGGTGGCGTCCAAAACCAAGGACAAGGCTGGAGACGGCACCACCACAGCAACCGTTCTGGCCCAGGCCATGGTTGAGGAGGGGCTTCGCAACACGGCAGCCGGAGCAAGCCCGATCGAATTACGCCGGGGCATGGAAGCCGCGGTTGAACACGTGGTCAAAGGCCTGTCAGAGCGAAGCCAGGCCGTCAGTGGAGATGCCATCCGTCAGGTGGCCACGGTCAGCGCCGGCGGCGATGAAGAAGTGGGGCAGATGGTGAAAGAAGCCATGGACAAGGTCAGTGTCGACGGTGTGATCACCGTCGAAGAATCGAAATCGCTGGCCACTGAACTGGATGTCACCGAAGGCATGGCCTTTGACCGTGGCTACAGCTCCCCTTACTTCGTCACTGATGGCGATCGCCAGATCTGCGAATTTGACAACGCCTTGTTGCTGCTGACTGACCGCAAGGTGAGCGCCGTGGCCGATCTCGTACCGGTGCTCGAAGCCGTTCAGCAGTCGGGTTCTCCCCTGGTGGTGCTGGCCGAGGAAGTGGATGGGGAAGCCTTGGCCACGCTGGTGGTGAACAAGAACCGCGGAGTGCTGCAGGTCGCCGCGGTCCGCGCCCCGTCATTCGGTGAACGCCGCAAGGCCGCCCTGGCGGACATCGCCATCCTCACAGGCGGCACGGTGATCAGCGAGGACCGGGCCATGACTCTCGAAAAGGTCACACTTGCCGATCTCGGGCGTGCCCGCAGGATCACGATCAGCAAGGACAGCACCACGATTGTGGCCGGGGAGGAAAGCCGGGACGCAGTTGCCGAGCGTGTGGCCTCGATCCGCCGTGAGCTCGACAACACCGAGTCGGAGTACGACCGGGAAAAGCTCTCCGAACGCATTGCCAAACTCGCAGGTGGCGTTGCGGTGATCAAGGTGGGAGCACCCACCGAAACCGAGCTCAAAAACCGCAAGTTGCGCATCGAGGATGCCCTGAATGCGACTCGGGCAGCCGTTGAGGAAGGAATCGTTGCCGGCGGTGGATCCACATTGCTCCAATTGGCAGGAACACTTGACTCCGTTGCCGCTCAGCTGAAGGGAGATCAGCGCACTGGCGTGGAGATTGTCCAGCGCGCACTGAGTGCTCCCCTCAAGCAGATCGCCATCAATGCCGGAGCCAACGGGGACATTGTTGTGGAGCAGGTGCAACGCTCCGGCAAGGGATTCAATGCCGTGACCGGCAATTACGAGGACCTTCTGCAGGCAGGGATCCTTGATGCCGCCAAGGTGGTGCGCCTTGGATTGCAGGACGCGGTTTCAATTGCGTCACTGTTGATCACCACCGAAGTGGTTGTGGCCGACAAACCTGAACCGCCTGCTCCTGCAGCACCTGGCGGGGATCCCATGGGCGGCATGGGTGGTATGGGCGGCATGGGTGGCATGGGAATGCCCGGAATGATGTGAACCCAGCGGTCTGTACCTGCTCGCCTGGGCCTGCTCAGAGGGCCTGAACCAGGCGGGCGTGTATCCGACAGACCGCCAGAGCTTCGCGTGGGGGCTTGCTGCAGAGATGCCCAAGCTCCCTGTTCAGAGCCTGAAGCTCACCCATCGGCAGACCTGCAACCGGTAGAGCCAGGACCATTCCGCCGACCATCGCCGGGAGGTAAATCAGGCGCAGCATGGCATGAGTCTCGCGGGACTCAGCCAGTCTGCCTTTTCAGGTGCCTGGAATAAGCTGCCACCTGGAGATCAACTCCTGTGATCGCAGTTCCTACAACCACTGCATCCGCCCCCCCGTTGAGAGCATCAGCGGCAGACATCGCCGAAGCGATGCCGCCTTCACACACCAGCAGCGTGGAGGGCGGCAGTTGCCGCCTCAATGGATGCAGGAGATCCATGGCAGGCGGAGAGAGCTGAGCGGTCTCCTCCGTGTATCCAAACAGGGTCGTACCCACCAAATCGCAGCCGAGAGCCGCGGCCTTCAGACCGTTTTCAACGCTGTCAATGTCCGCCATCAGCACTGCGCCGAGCTCCGTTTTCGCCTGCCTGATCAGCGGCCCAAGCTCTTGCCCGGAGGGTCGATCACGCGATGTTGCATCCAGCGCAATGACATCGGCACCGGCTGCCCAGACCGACCTGATCTCCTCCCATCGAGGCGTGATGTAGACGGAGCTGTCTGGGAAGGTGCGTTTCCACAGACCAATGATAAGAGCATCGGGACAACGCTCCCGAACGGCTCCAATGTGTTCAGGACTCTCCAGCCTGACTCCGATGGCACCGTTGCGAAGACTCGCCTCCGCCATGGCGGCGATCACATCGGGATGACGCATCGGAGACCCCTCTGGAGCCTGAACCGAAACGATGAGACCGCCCTCGAGATGATCCCGGCAGACACGCTGGCTGGAGGCGACAACCATGACGCCTCAGGACGCCTTGGGCAGATCATGCCGGCTGACGGGCAAAAGCCAGCGCCGCAGTCGCTGCGGCCCGGCAGCAGGAACCGGACGAAGATTCGGGGGCGGTGTCTCTGAACTGATCCCAGAATCGACAGCACGACTCACATCGTCAAGACAGTTTTTCAGCATGGAGCTGAAATGGGTCAACCCCTGGTCAGACTTTTCAGAATCCACAGATGAAGCTGCTGTGGGTTGGGCATCTTCGTGTTCAACCGGTTCAGAGCGATCGATCGGGGCCATCTCAGCCGATGAATCAGCGGTGGACATCAACGAA
Organism: Synechococcus sp. MIT S9509; assembly: GCF_047303035.1. Taxonomy (NCBI): domain Bacteria; kingdom Bacillati; phylum Cyanobacteriota; class Cyanophyceae; order Synechococcales; family Synechococcaceae; genus Synechococcus; species Synechococcus sp. MIT S9509. Next base: position 1,459,458 of record NZ_CP138940.1, read on the forward strand.
GGTTCTTCAGAATCCACCGGCAGGGAGTCAACACCGAAGCGATGCACCCACTGCAGCTGAAGTCGGGCCAGCAACACTTGATCGTTCTGTCGCAAGGCCTGTTCGATCAGGTGCTGCAGGCTGATCTGGAGAGGGTCCTGATGCTGGTACGGGGAATGGTTCACGGAATCAGGCAAGCTTGCGGTTGAGCAGAGGGCGGATCAGCAGGAACAACGCGGCCGTCAGCAGCGACAACACCAGAAGACATGTGGTACCGGTGACAGAGCCGTAGGGCGCTTCCAGCAGAACCGATGACAGATCAAGCGGGCCGGCATAAGCGGCACGAATGGGTTCAATCGCGAAGGTAAGGGGATTTAACGCTGCAAGCCAGCCCAGCCATGGAGGCATGAAGCTCAGAGGGGCCAGCGCCGTGCTCGCAAACAGCAGAGGAAGGTTGGCCACAAAAATCACCGCAATGAGTTCAATGTGACCTGGAAGGGCAAACGCCAGCCCGAGGCTGAGGGCCGTGACCGCAAACACCAGCAGCAGCAGCGTGACCATCACCAGCAGCAGTCCAGCTGCGCCTGGCCAGCCATAACCAAGCAGAGATGCGGTGAGCATGATCGCCAGGCTCTGCACAAGACTCAGCGTTGTGATGTAGATCACCGAGGCCAGAACAATCGAACTGCGACTGCGCAGCGGAGCCACCAGCAGACGGTTCAGGAAACCGAATTCACGGTCGAACATCACCGGCAGACCTGCATTGAGAGCAGCACTGAATGCGGTGAACACAATGACACCGGCTCCCAGAAACCGTCCGTAGCTCATGCCTCCAGGCAGCAGACCCTCCGGTGCACGTGAGAAAAGAGCACCGAACAGCACCAGCCAGATCAATGGCTGCAGCACACCGGCGACCAAAGTTGAGGGACGCCGTTGCAGCTGAAGGAAGAGACGTCGCGTGAGCGCGAATGTTTCCTGCAGAAGCTCGGCTATGGCAGAGCCGTTGTCGGAGCTGGAGGAGCTTGTGCTGAGGGCAGGGCTGGTCATTGGCAAGACGGAAACTGAATGAACATCAGGAGAGGCTTCATCGCATCGACTGTCGTCGCTCCTGCTTGGGATCGCGCTGGCCTGCCACAGCAAGCTCTGCATCCATCAGGGTGCGGCCCGTGGCCTGCAGGTACACATCATCGAGACTGGGGCGGCTTTGTGACAGGGAGAAGACATCAAGATTCTCAACCGCAAGTCGTTGCTTAAGCGTTGCAAGAACATGCTCTCCATCAACAACGAGATTGAGTGAATAGCCCTGCGCGCGGTTGATCACAATCCGCCTCACACCGTCCACCACTTCAAGAAGCTGGCGTACCCGTTCCGCTTCCGGCTGGTCGCTGAATTCGCGCACTCTCAGGGTCACACGATCGCCGCCAAGCTGCTGCTTCAGGGCTTCCGGAGCACCCTCTGCAATCACCTGTCCAGCATCGATGATCGCCATCCGATCAGCAAGAGCCTCCACTTCCTCGAGGTAATGACTGCTCAGCAGAATTGTGGTTCCCTGATCACGAAGGTCACGAAGCACCTCCCAGATCACAGCGCGACTTTCGATGTCGAGCCCGACCGTTGGCTCATCCAGAACAAGCAGCTGCGGTTGGTGCAGCAGTCCGGAAGCAAGATCCAGACGCCTTCGCATTCCACCGGAATACGTGCCGCAGCGACGATCGATCCAGTCACCCATCGACATCCGATCCACCAACTGATCGATTCGACGGTTCCGGTGCTGTCGCTGCAGATGGTAGAGATCGCCTTGAAGTGCGAGAAGCTCTCGACCCGTGAGAATTTTGTCGATCGCCACCTCCTGAGCCACATACCCCATCAGCTGACGAACCGTTCGTGGTTCCTGAAGCGCATCCACCCCTGCAACGACGACACGTCCTCGATCTGGAGCAAGCAGCGTGGCCAGAATGCGCAGTGCTGTGGTCTTGCCTGCTCCATTTGGTCCGAGCAATCCGTAGAGACAGCCTGAGGGAACAGACAGGCTGAGTCCGTTCAGAGCCGAAACGGCTCCATAGGACTTTTCCAGTTGATCCAGCTCAAGCAGTGACATCCCGCCTACGGAAACGATCGTTTGAAATCTAGGAAGCAATCCCAGAGAAGCCTGCGGCGACAGTCATCAGCCACTCCCTGAGTTGAAGGTCGAACAGGGAAGCAGCGGAGAATCGGCTGATGATCAGCAACAGGCAGATCCCGAAGAGATAGAGAATCGACCATCGAAACAGACCTTTGGCGCGATCGATGCTGTCAGGCTCTTCAGCGAGTCTGCCGACCATCTGAAGCAGTCGCCCGTTGAAGGGCAGCAACAGCAGGCCATAGAAAAGCCCTCCCTCCGGCAGCGCCCAGATCCCGAACATGCTGACCAGAACTGTGGCCCAGCCATAACGGCGGATGGCTCGAGCGGTAACGACCGACCCCTCCACCACAGGCAGCATGGGAATGCCTACTTCCCGGTAGTCATCTCGCAGAAGCAGGGCAAGAGCCCAGAAATGCGCGGGCGTCCAGACCATTACGAGCGCAAAAAGCCACCAACCCCCCAGCCCCACATGACCGGTTGCAGCTGCTGCACCCACCAGTGGAGGGATGGCGCCGGCGACACCGCCGATCACGATGTTCTGCGATGTTCGTGGCTTGAGCAATGCCGTGTACAGCAGGACATAGCTGCAGAGTCCGAGCAGCGACAGGCCTGCGGCGAGACAGTTCACACCGCTGACAAGCAGCATTGCCGCGGCCAGGGTGCAGGAGACTGCGCCGGCGAAAGCGGCTGTTGGCGAGAGCCGACCCGAGGGCAGAGCACGCCCACTTGTGCGTTGCATGCGGCCATCGAGTTCTTGCTCCCAGAGACAGTTGAGAACTCCTGCGGCGGCTGCGGCAAGAGCTCCACCGCCAAGCGTGCAGGCCAGCCTTGGAGAGGACAGCGGCCAGCCCTCGGTCAGAGCCATACCGCCGAGTGTGGTCGCCAGCAGCAGTGGGATCAGGCGCGGCTTCGCCACTTCAAGCCAGGGAGGAAGCTTGATGCGCTTGCGTGAAGGAACGATCTGCTCGCGCGTGAGCGGAGCCGAGGATGCAGCTGTGCTGGAACTAGCCATGACACGCCTCCAAGGCGGAAGAGTCGACAACGACGGGGAGCGGATCGGATGCAGGAGGTTGACGCCTGCAGGTCAGACCTGCCAGAACCGCGACCAGCAGGCAGGCCACCAGCTGATGAGCAACGGTCACTGCGGGCTGCGATAGACCCAGACGCAACGTCGTCACACCAAGGCCGATCTGCGTGACAACAAGCAGAGGAGCCATCAACAGCAGCGGCCACTGTTGTCGGCCCCAGCGCCCACCCAGCAGAGCAACCAGCACGAACAGCAGCACAGAAAGAGCTGCCGGCGTTGCTGAGACACGATGCCAGTGGAGCCATTGACAGGCCTGACCTGCATCAAGACAGCGCTGAGACGCCCAGGACGTGGCCATTCCTGCACCCAGCAGACACTGCGCTGAAACAGCAAGCACACTCAGTGAGCCGAGCACAATCCACCAGCGGGGGGCAGCCTCGGACCCGGAGGGGGCCAGAAGGACCTGGGTGAGACCACTGACGGTGATTACCAGCATGAGAGCCAGAGCCAGATGAGACGTGACCACCGCGGAGGGCAACAGCTTCAACACCGTGAGCGCGCCCAGACCTCCCTGCATGGCGACCATCAGCACCAGCAGCACACTGAGCGGCAGCAACCATCCGGGCAGCTCTCGGCGATACCACCAGACGACAACCATCTGCACCAGCAGTGCCACGCCGACCACAAAGGCATCGAGACGGTGAAACCACTCAAGGAAGACCTGAACGTTCATCTGACGTCCAGGCAGCAGCGAGCCGTAACAGAGAGGCCAGTCTGGACAGGCGAGCCCCGCCTGCATGACCCTCGTCGCTCCGCCGATCACCACCAGAACCACAAGTGCCACCACAAGATGGGCAGCCAACTGCGCTAGGCGTAGACGAACCGGAATTAACGACGATGCAGTCAACACAAACTCCTTAATGGAGATGGTTATCCACGGAACGTAGCTCTCTGAATCAGAACGGCACGATGTGTAGCTGACTGCAACATCTTAATTTTCAGACTTGATGCGACTTTGCTGACAAGAGCACCCTTGAACTCAGAAAACCCGAAGGATTTTCAGGCTTGCTTAACAATCAACACGTGGTGATTGTTATCAACCTCCATAGCCTGAAGAGACATAAGTTGAGGTTCGGGGTGCCCATCCCCTCAGCAATTCTGACCCTGGTTCTGGGAATGCTCCTCGTGCTCGGGGGGTTATGGATCGGCCAGAACATCAACCTGCTGCCTGTTGACGCAAGCGCTAATGCCCCCATTTACGACGAGTTGTTTCGTGTTTTGTTCAGCATCGGCACAATCCTTTTTGTGGGGATAGTCGGTCTGATTGTGTTCAGTCTTGTCCGTTTCCGTCGTCGGCCAGGACAGCTCGGCGATGGAGTGGCTCTGGAGGGCAATCTTCCTCTTGAAGTGTTCTGGACAGCAGTCCCTGCCATCGTGGTTCTGTTCGTAGGGCTGTACAGCTACGACATCTACGAACGCATGGGAGGAATGGTGCCTCTTGGCCATGGCGATCACGGCTCGGAGACGATGGTCGATCAACGCATCTGGGGTGGCATTGGTTCAACACAGGACTCCCAGACTGCAACAACAGTGGGCATCGCGCCATTACCCATCGAGGTCACAGCGATGCAGTTCGCTTTTCTCTTTCATTACCCCGACGGCGACATCATCTCCGGAGAAATGCATGTCCCCGTTGACCGGCCGGTTTCACTGAAAATGGAGGCCAAAGACGTGATCCATGCATTCTGGATTCCGGAATTCCGCCTGAAGCAGGACGTCATTCCCGGGCAGCCGACTGTCCTCGACTTCACCCCGACACGAACGGGCAACTATTCGATCGTATGCGCAGAGCTCTGCGGCCCATATCACGGAGGCATGCGCTCGAGTGTCGTGGTTGACAGCGCCGATGACTTCGATAGCTGGCTCCAGTCCAACCGAAAGATCCCAGTAGCCGAAGCATGACGATCACCGCTCCCCAGAAAACAGCGCCGACTTCACCGTCTCTGCAACCGGAGGGGTGGCTCCGCTACCTGAGTTTCAGCGTTGACCACAAGGTGATCGGCATCCAGTATCTCGTCTGCGGATTTGCCTTTTATCTGATCGGCGGAGCCATGGCAGGCGCGATCAGAACCGAACTGTTGAGTCCGGTTTCAGATTTCATGGCCAGAGATGTCTACAACCAGATCCTCACACTGCACGGAACAGTGATGATCTTTCTCTGGATCGTTCCCGTGGTCAATGGGGCTTTCGGCAATTATCTGATTCCCTTCTATGTGGGCGCCAGGGACATGGCTTATCCCAGGCTGAATGCGGTTGCTTTTTGGCTCATTCCTCCAGCTGGGTTGATGCTGATCAGCAGTTATTTCATCACAGGTGCTGCCCAGTCAGGCTGGACAGCGTATCCGCCTCTCAGCATCACAACACCTGCAACCGGTCAGATCATCTGGATCCTGAGTGTTCTTCTTCTCGGTGGAAGTTCAATCTTCGGTGGCATTAATTTCATCGCAACGATTCTCAAGCTCCGTCGCCCGGGACTGAAGCTGATGCAGCTTCCCATGTACTGCTGGGCGATGCTTGGCACCAGCATTCTTGTGGTGCTCTCCACTCCGGTTCTCGCGGGCACCCTGATCATGCTGAGCTTCGACATCGTTGCTCACACTGGTTTTTTCAATCCTGGAATGGGCGGAAATGTTGTCGTTTACCAGCATCTTTTCTGGTTTTATTCCCATCCCGCGGTTTACATCATGGTGCTGCCTGCCTTTGGCCTGGTGAGTGAGATCCTTCCGGTTCACTGTCGCAAACCCCTGTTTGGTTACACCACCATGGTGTATTCAATTATGGCCATCGTCGGCCTGGGGCTGGTGGTGTGGGCTCACCACATGTTCACGAGTGGCACTCCGCCCTGGATGCGTCTTTTCTTCACCATCGCAACGGCATTCATTGCCGTGCCCACTGGAATCAAATTCTTCAACTGGCTGGCAACGCTTTGGGGCGGACGTATCAGTCTCAACAGTGCCGTGCTCTTTTCCTGCGGCTTCATTGTGAACTTCGTGCTTGGCGGAATCACTGGCGTCGCCCTCGCACAGGTGCCTTTTGACGTTCACGTTCATGACACCTACTTCGTTGTTGCCCACTTTCACTACATCGTCTACGGAGGTTCGGTGTTTGTGATTTTTGCATCGATCTATCACTGGTACCCCAAGATCACCGGGCGCATGCTCGATGAGCATCTCGGCCGTTTGCATTTCCTGCTGACCTTCGTTGGCTTCAACCTTTGCTTTGCTCCTCAGCACTGGCTCGGCCTGAACGGCATGCCAAGACGGGTTGCCGAATACGACCCACAGTTTCAGCTTGTCAATCAGATCAGCAGCGCAGGAGCGCTGCTGATGGCCATCAGCACCCTTCCATTCCTCTGGAATGTGATAGCGAGTGCTTTCTATGGCGCCATCGCAGGAGACAACCCGTGGCGGGCACTCACTCCCGAATGGTTGACCTCATCACCACCACCGGTTGAGAACTGGAAAGGCGAACCCCCTCTTGTGACCCATCCCTACGGCTATGGCACCCCCGCCAACGAGATTGATCTGAACTCCGCCAGCGGCAGTGATCTCTGGAGAGGTGGTCAATGACATCACTCACTCCTCCCAACGCTCAGTTCGACCATCTGGATGACCACGTTGCAGATCACGGAGCTGAACATCCGGACCACCGCATGTTCGGTCTGGCCACCTTCCTCGTGGCTGACGCCATGACGTTCGCCGGATTCTTCGCCGCCTATCTCACTTTCAGGGCTGTGAATCCGTTGATGCCAGGTGCGATCTACGAGCTTGAACTGCCGCTCCCAACGCTCAACACCATCCTGCTGCTGGTGAGCAGTGCAACCTTTCACCGCGCCGGCGTGAACCTGCGCAGACAGAACAACGAGCGCTGCCGCCTCTGGCTGATGCTGACCGCCTTTCTCGGGCTTGGCTTTCTCGCCAGTCAGATGGTCGAGTACTTCACTCTGCCCTTCGGGCTCACCGACAATCTCTACGCCAGCACTTTTTATGCCCTCACCGGATTCCACGGGCTGCACGTGACCCTGGGGACACTGATGATCCTGATTGTGTGGTGGCAATGCCGCTCACCTTCAGGTCGTGTCACGGCCAGCAATCATTTTCCACTCGAGGCAGCCGAGCTCTACTGGCATTTCGTGGATGGAATCTGGGTCATTCTGTTTGTGATTCTGTACCTGATCTGACGAGCATCGAGATCGAATCAAGTGACAGAACTTCGATGGAATCCTTGCCCGGGTTGCAGTCTGGAGTCAGAATTGTTGTGTCTTTTCCGATAGACATGCTGGTTGGAGAGGAATTACTGAACAAGGCGCGGGCTCTCAGCAACCGCCCGGAAGATGAAATTGCACGGGGCTGCGGTTATGTCGGTCCGAGTGGCCGTCTGATGCGCAAAAGTTTCTACAGAGCCCTTGTGGAAGCCAAGGGATACAAACTTCCCTCCAGCAATGGCGGTTCAGGCGGCGGCAGCCGAGGACGGCAGGCAGAGTTCCGCACTCGTGTTCACGGCAACGGCAATCTGCTGATTGGTCATGCCTACACCAAACGCCTTGATCTTGTTCCAGGCCAGGAATTCAGGATTGAACTGAACAGGGATTCCGGCACGATCACGCTTCTGCCGCTTGCCGAATCCAGCTGACTAAAAATCTCTGACTTTTTTGTCAGGGCATCGATCACGCAGTTCGTTCAGCCATGACCTTGACCCAAGGAGACAGCGATCAGCTGCTCCTTGGGTTTGTTGCTTCAGGCTTGTTTCAGCCTGTGTTGTTCAAGCGACAGCAGGGGGATCCTGACCGTCATCGATGCTGGAGCTGAACGCAATCAGCTCGATTCCGCTGAACAGGAAACTGATGCCGACCAGGGTTCCGAGCACCCAGAGCAGGCCCCAGAACTTCAGGGTGACGATCAGCAGGCCGAGGATGAAGGTGATGACTCCGTTGGCGATGGCCCATCCAGCCCCGGGCTGACCGCTGTTGGCCAGTCCGTTGAAGAAGGCCACGACGCCCTCCACGAGAAAAACGATGCCGATGGCCAAGGCAAACGCAGCAACTTGCTCTGCGGCGTCACCGGGATCACGGAAGTTACTGATCATCGAGCCGCCGGCAACGATGAACAACGTGGACACCACAAGACGCCAGAAGCAGATCCAGCGACCCATCCGGCCGGAACGCGCAAGGTTGCTGACCCAGCCGACCACACCACCGACGAGAAACAGAACGGCAATCACACCTGTGGTCCAGAACGACGCGAGTACTGGGAAGATCAGGGCCAGGACGCCGAGAACAATCAGAAGAATGCCCTCTGCGATCGAGAAGGCTTTGAAGGTGCCCAGGGATTCGGAGCGGTCCTCGGAATTCATGAACAGTTCAGAGTGAACAACATCCGAAAGGTATTGGGACCTCACGAATCCCGCCGTGGTTCGTGCCTGAGGGTCAGCTCCATCCGTGCTCCGCGAGCCAGGCAGCGCTGATCGGCGGTGCTTCGCTCTCGCCCCCCCCGGCACTGATCAACCTCTCGGTGTAGCGAGCCAGCAGATCGATTTCGAGATTCACCTCATCGCCAACCTGCAGATCACGAAGGGCGGTGACCGACCACGTGTGCGGAATCACGGCGAGCCAGAAGCGTGCTCCTGCATCAGCACAACCCGCCACCGTGAGGCTGATGCCATTCACCGCGACACTGGCTTTGTCACAGATGTAGCGACCGAAGTCCGCATCCCGCCAGCGCAGTTCCAGATGCCATGACTGGGGCAGAGACTCCACAGCGACCACTTCACCGATACCGTCCACATGGCCGCTGACAAGATGCCCTCCCAGACGATCAGAGAGACGCAGAGCTGGCTCGAGATTCACAGATCCTCCTCCTGCGGCCTTCCCTCCGAGAGTGGTGCGCTGAAGCGTCTCCTCACTCACATCGGCAAGAAAACCGTCTCCCACAAGTGACGCCACCGTGAGACAAACCCCGTCCACCGCGACGCTGTCACCAAGCTGCAGGGGAGCAAAAGCACTGCAGCCGTCGACCAGCAGAGCGCGGCCACGTCGTTCGACCTGACCCACCGCCTGGACCAACCCCGTGAACATCGCCCATCTCCATCCCCTCTGCACTGGTCATAATCGAGACAGCGGCGGAGCCGTACTTGATCGAGATGAGCGTGGCGGGAATCGCCCTTGATGCCAGCAGCCGCAGTCCGATCGTGCTGCTGCGTGATCCCTCCCGCAGCCGTCAGGTGCCGATCTGGATCGACCAGGCACAGGCGCACAACATCATGGCCGGCCTCAGTGACACGCCTCAGCCCAGGCCCCTCAGCCATGACCTGATGGCTTCCTTGCTCGACGCAGGTGGTTTGAAGCTGGAGCGTGTGATCATTCACGCGATCGAAGACAGCACCTTCAGAGCCGTGCTGCGCCTGTGCGACAGCGACCACGACACCGCGGCGGCCGAAACGGATGAGCCTGATCCTGCTGTCTGTCCGGATGACAACCGCCTGGAGATCGATGCACGCCCCAGTGATGCCATCGCACTGGCCATTCGCACCGGCAGCAGCATCTGGATGCTCGAGGAGGTCGTCGCGGAAGCCTCGATCGCAGTGGACGCTGAAGCGGATGCGGAGGACCGTGATGAATTCCGACGCTTTCTCGACGGGATCAGTCCCGCAGCCCTAGGACGACATCTTGAATCACGGCAACCGGGAGATCCGAGGGACTCCCAGGGCGACCCTCCTGCCCCTTGAGCAGCACACTGCCCCGACCTGTTCTGCGTCGCCCATTCGGCGACGGAGCCGATGTGAGCCTGTTCACACTCGGCACCATGCGCGCCCTGCAGGCTCCCGACCAGATGCTGCAGGTGTTGCGTGCAGCCCTGGCTGCTGGCATCAACCATCTCGAGACAGCCCCGGCCTATGGGCCAGCTGAAGCCTTTCTGGGCAAGGCCCTGGCACAGCTCAACAGGGAAGGAGCTGCTCCCTCCGGCGGTGGCTGGGTGATCACCAGCAAGCTGCTTCCCGGGCAGAGTTTTCTTTCGGGAACCAGAGCTCTGGAAGCCAGCCTGGACAGGCTCGGAATCGACACGCTGGATAACCTGGCCATACATGGCCTGAACCTGGACAGCCATCTCGACTGGGTGCTCCAGGGAGAGGGAGCCCGGCTGATCGACTGGGCCCTCACAAGCGGCAGGGTCCGCCAGGTTGGCTTCAGCAGCCATGGCTCGTATGACTTGATCGAGCGTGCAATCGCCAGTGACCGCTTCAGGTTCTGTTGCCTGCATCTGCATCTCCTGGACCCAACACGCATGCCGCTGGCACAGCTGGCCCTCGATCGATCCATGGGCGTGCTGGCGATTTCACCGGCAGACAAGGGTGGTCGTCTCCAGGCACCGAGTGAGCAGCTGAAGACTGACTGCACTCCCTTCCAGCCCCTGCAGCTGGCCTATCGCTTTCTGCTGGCGGCGGGCATCAGCACACTCACTGTGGGCGCCAGGAACGCAGCCGACCTCAAACTGGCTCGGTCGCTGGCTGCCAGTGACGGTCCGCTGGATCCGGATGAGAAGAGGGCACTCGCTCATCTTGAGCAGCAGCGCGGGAGTCGGCTGGGACATGAGCTGTGCGGTCAGTGCCGTGCCTGCCTGCCCTGTCCAAACGATGTACCCATCCCAGAGCTTCTGAGGTTGCGCAATCTTGCCCATGGTCATGACCTGATGGAATTCGCAGGGGAGCGCTACAACCTGATCGGGCGGGCCGGTCACTGGTGGGAGACGGTTGATGCAAGCCAGTGCGACCGCTGCGGTGACTGCCTGCCGCGATGCCCGCACCAGCTACCGATTCCTGATCTGCTGGCGGAGACGCATCGGCTTCTGGCAGCTGCTCCACGCCGGCGGCTATGGAGCTGATGCTTCCCAGAGCTTCTGCAGACGTTGCACCTCGGCAGGGTCAGGCGGAGGCAGCGCCCAACTTCGCTGCCAGAGCGATTCCTGAGGGACCACCAGGGAGCGAAGCCGTTGAGGGATCCTTGTCTCTGCGGAGATGAGCTCGTCCCTGGGCAGCGGCGGAATCCAACCCTGTGCCAACAACCGAGACAGCAATGGTTGCTTCCACGCTTTCAGCACCCAGTCCTGCGGGATGGGTTCAGCGGTCTGGGAAGGCCGAACCAGCAGCGTCCAGTGCAGCGGCGAACCCTGCTCCGGCAACACAGCGATGAGTCTGGGATCACGCTGAAGGCTCGCCATGCAGCGTTGCAGAGGCAGTACGGCCACCCTGGCATCACCCTGCAGAAGCCAGTTCATGCCGAAGCGGTCATCAAAACTGATGGCCGCCTGACGCAGGCGCCGCAAGGAGTCGCCATCACCCATTCTCTGGGCGATTGAACACAGCAGCCTCGGGCTGGATGGCAGCAGCAGCTTGCCCTTGACTGCCGGGTCGAGCAAGGCATCCCAGCCGGCATCAGGAGCGGGTGCGTTCTTCCCCTCACGCCGAAACACCATCACCCAGGGACTGAACGCCACCGGCAACAGCAGGCTCCTCCAAACCGAAGGCATCTCGTTGAGGAAGCGTTCTCCCGAGGAACCCATCCTCGCCAGAAGGGCGTCCGCGGCGATCGCCTGCAAACGATCGGGGCTGATCACTGACAGCCAGCCATCATTCAGCGCCAGCAGGTCCGTTGGAGGTGGCCAGGGACTCTTCAGGGGAGTTGCTCCAGAGAGCGCGGTGAAACGCCAGGGTGCCGGCAGATCGCGACGCCAGAGAGCCGGCAGGACCTCCGGCATTGAGCGCAGAGTGGGAACCGCACCACCCCGACGGCAGCCGCTGAGCCCAAGCGCTGCTGTCACAGCGACGAATCGGAGAAACCGACGACGGTTCAGCAATGGCGCCGGAACAACTGGCTTCATGATCCGAACCTACGGGGCGACAGTGTCCTTGTCGTCTGTCGCCAGCAACTGATCGAAGGCCCGGTCACAGGAGTGCACCAGTGTGTCGACGGAAACACCTCGCCATTGAGCCAGCAGGGCCAGTCCACCAGCCCCTACTCCTTCCTTCACATGGCCCTGCTCGAAGTCGCGCAGACGGGAATGACGACTGGAGGAGAAGCGCAGACCAGCGGCATAGGCCTGCAGTGAGACCGAGTAATGCTGCTCCAGATTGCTGAGCAGCGTCACCAGGGAAGAGGCAGGCGTTGCAGCCTGCAGCCTTTCCGCGGCAAGCCATGCAGTTGTGCCGATCAGAACCCGATCGCAGAGCTGCTGACGACGGTCCGCTGTAAGAGCATGAAGAGCCAATGCAAGCACCGCAGCCATCTGACTGCCACCGGCCAGCAGAACGGGCTGATCAGCCTCGAGCACCCCGATCAAGATGCCTGTGGAGAGGGCCTGAAAGGGATCACCCACTGCTGCAAGCAATGCCTGTGCGTTGAGGTGACGGCGGCAGGGAAGCCGAGACAGCCCCTCGCTGACCAGCCGCTGCTTAAGCGCCATGGGTGGATGCAGGGCACTGCCACTGACCAGTGCCTGAACAGGCAGTCCCAGCCCTGTCAGGACAGCCAGGGCTGTGGTGGTCCCGCCGGGAACAGATTCCGCCAGCACCAGCGGCCGTCGCAGTCCTCGCCCGAGACGACGACCGCGATGCACCAGTTGCTGCACCCGTTCGAGCTGCATGGCACAGCCGCTGGAGACGCACTCCGAGGGGCCGGCACATGGATCTTCAAAGCGGAGATGGGGGAAGTGAGGCGGAACGGGCAGGCCGAGAGCAGCGACCTGCGGATCGAGACCAAGCTGCTGGCAGACCACCCAGCTGATCAGGGCGGGTGAGACGCCAGCCGGAAGAGGTGGCAGTGACCAGCATGGCGGTACTGATGGCCCCGTCAGCAGCAGTTCCGCATCGGCCAGAGCCGTTGTGCGGCGAGCTTCTGGCGTACACCCAGCGGCGGAGATTCCCTGTTGCTCGGCTGTCCTTGTCGACGCAAGAACCAGAAGCAGGTCCGGCAAAGGCTTGGCGAACTCAGACCAGATGGCTGTAAACCGGCTTGCGTCAGCCGTAGTGGCCGACCCTGTGAGACGACGCACACCAACCGGAAGGTCAGAGGGGGTCGAGGGCGACCAGTCCATGCAGCAGCGGGGGAGGGTCAGGAACGGGGGCCTGAAGTCGGGGGAAAATCCAGTAGGCCAGGGCGTGGAGAGCGAGGACGTACACCAGCTGCTGGATGAGCACGAGAGCGAGAGCCATCGACTGAACCAGCAGCAGATCTGGGGCGAGTGGCAACTGCAGCAGTTCCAGCAACCTGTCGAGTAGTCCCGCACCGGCGCGGGTGATGACCACCCAGAGGTTTTCACCCACCAACAGCGAAAGAGCAACAACCCGCACGAGGAAACCGGCAGCACCGATCAGCAGGCCAATCCCCCAGCTCAGCCACCAGCTGCAGCGGTGGACCCAGCACCAGCCGAGCCAGACGGAGAGCAGTCCGTAGGGAAACAACATCAGGGGTCCGCGGACGGGACCCATCAAGGCGATGAGCAGAAGAATCGCTACCGCCAGACCCTCGACCCCCGCTCGGGCACCTCGCCGGACCGCCAGCAGGGCAAGTGGCAGGGGCAGGGCCAGGCGGAACAGCGCTCCACCAACCGGTAGGTAATACAGAGCAAGCCAGATCAATGCAGCCGCAGCCGCCAGATACGAGGATTCCATCATTCGCAGCGCCTGGCGATGGCTGAGAGCAGGTCGCATCAGGAGGCAGGCTTCGGCGCGGGGTTGGACGACTGATTCAGGTCGCGCACGGGCAGCTTTTCGATGGTCTCCACTTCAAAACCAATACCAGCACGCCGCAGAGCTTCCGTGACTCCCTCAGCGGGAGCAGCTGGATCAGCTGCGGAGAGGCGAATCATGATGCGATAGGGCAATGTGCGCTCAGGAGCAGCCTTCGTCGCAGCGGAATCGGAATTGGCATCGGTGGCGGTGGCGCGATCCGTGCCATTGCCCTTGGTGGAGGACAGCTCCGGTCGCTCTTGGCGAGAGGCCTCAGTTGACTTCTCGTTTTGATTGATCCCCGCCTTGTCTTTCGTTCCCGCCTGATCGCTGTTGATCGAACTGGCCGGCTGTGTGTTCTTGTCAGCAACATCCCTGCCGCCTGATCCGGCGTCATCTTGATCTGGCTGGCTGAAAGTTTTGCTGGCCGCCTCGGACTGAGCCCCTGTCTGAGTGCCTGACTGAGCATCAAAGCTTTCAGACAACCGCTGGCCGAAGGTCGTGCCGTCACAGGCCTGCAGCAGCATCAAAGGCACAAGCGACAGGACAAACAGCCTGGTGCTCATCAGGAGTCGGCCGGGCGAATCACACGAACGGCACTGGCACGCAGACGGCCTGACTTCGTAGTGGCGGGAGGTTTCTTCGCCGCAGGCTTCTTGGCTGCGGGCTTCTTGGCTGCGGCTTTTTTTGCAGCAGGTTTCTTGGTGCTGGAAGCCTTGCGGCCACCCTTCTTGGTGGCTGCCTTGGCCTCCAGCAGCTCCACCGCCTGCTCAAGGGTGATGTCATCCGCTCCCTTGCCTTCGGGAAGAGAGGCATTGATCTTGCCCTGCTTGACATACAGGCCGTAGGGGCCGTCGTAGACCTGCACGGTCTCGTCACTGCCTTCCGGCTTGCCGAGATCCTTGAGTGCCGTGCGACCACCTCTGCCACGTTTGGGCATGGCCAGCAGCTCAAGCGCACGGGAAAGCCCAACGGCAAGAACATCGTCCTCACCCTTCAGCGAGCGGTAATCCTTTTCGCTCTTGCCCTTGTCCCAGACCACATAGGGGCCGAAACGACCCAGGCCTGCCTGGACCCTGCCACCGTCAGGGTGTTCTCCAAGCAGTCTGGGCAATCGCAGCAGTCCAAGAGCGTCGTCGAGGCTGAGATCCTCAGGCTTCACCCCCTTGGGGAGCGACGCGCGCTTGGGCTTGGGGTTCTCATCGCTCACCTGCCCGCGCTGCACATAGGGCCCGTATTGACCGAACAGCAGATAAACGAGATCGCCGGTTTCCGGATCCTCACCCAAAGCCTCAGGCCCATCAGCCTTCTGCTTGAGGATGAGCTCTGCCTGATCATGGTCGAGATCAGCAGGAGTGATCTCGCGAGGCAGGGTGGCCTTGATCAACTCCTCCTCACCGTCGTCTCCGACACGTTTCGCTTCGAGATAGGCACCGAAGCGACCGATCCTGACCACACAGGGAAGTCCCTCAAGATCGATCGTGCGCGATGCGCCGGGGTCGATATCACCCTCCCGCAGATGCACCTGAGACTCCAGTCCCTCATTGCCCTTGTAGAAGCTCTCGAGATAGGGAAGCCACTGCACCTTGCCGTGAGAGATCTCATCAAGGGTGTTCTCCATCCTTGCGGTGAAGGAGGTGTCCACAAGATCAGGGAAGTGCTCTTCAAGCAACGCTGTGACCGCGAAAGCGGTGAAACTTGGCGTGAGTGAATTGTTCTGGAGCGCGGCATAGCCGCGATCCACGATCGTTCCGATGATCGAGGCATAGGTGGAGGGCCTGCCGATCCCCTCCTTCTCGAGCATCTTGACCAGTGAAGCTTCCGAAAACCGAGCCGGAGGCTGGGTCTGGTGGCCGAGCGCCTCAACATTTTTCAGGCTGGGAGAATCCCCCTGCTTGAGGCCGGGCAACAACACTTCCTGGCCTTCCAGGGCCGCATCAGGATCATCACTGCCCTCCACATAGGCACGGAAGAAACCGGGAAAATCAATGCGCTTTCCATTGGCTCGGAACACTGCATCAGCAGCGCTCAGATCGATGGACAGCATGGTGAGCCGGGCTTCTGCCATCTGACTCGCGACGGTGCGCTTCCAGATCAGTTCGTACAGGGCGAGGTCCCGGCCATCAAGACCGGTCTCCTGGGGCGCGCGAAAACTCTCGCCGGCAGGACGAATCGCTTCGTGAGCCTCCTGTGCGTTTCGAGCCTTGGTGCTGAACTGCCTGGCCCCCTTGCTCAGATACTCCTTGCCGTATCGCGATTCCACACAGCTGCGGGCTGCGCTGATCGCCTGATCGGAGAGATGCACCGAATCGGTGCGCATGTAAGTGATGAAACCGCGCTCATAGAGACCCTGCGCGCAGCGCATTGTTTCTCTCGCGGAGAGGCGAAGCTTGCGGTTTGACTCCTGCTGAAGTGTGCTGGTTGTGAATGGTGGAACAGGCCGTCGCACCGTGGGTTTTTCCTCCACGGACGTGACACTCCAGGCCACTGACTTGACCGTTTCGGAGAGTGCCTGTGCATCACTTTCGCTGAGAAGGCGGACCTTGCTGCCCGCCTTGAGCTCTCCGGTGTTTTCATCAAAATCATTGCCGGTGGCAATGCGCTGCCCCGCAAGATGGGTGAGCTTGGCGTCGAAACCACTGCCGCTTTGTTCAAGACTGGCCTTGAGATCCCAGTAGCTGCCGCTGCGGAATGCCCGACGGGCGCGTTCCCGTTGCACCAGCAGCCGGACCGCCACGGACTGAACACGACCCGCTGACAGCCCCCAGGCCACCTTCTTCCACAGCAAGGGCGAGAGGGTGTACCCAACCAGACGATCCAGGATGCGCCGTGTTTCCTGGGCATGGACCAGTTCCATATCCAGCTCACGGGTCTGGTCGAGAGCCCGCCCGATCGCCTCCTTGGTGATCTCATGGAACACCATTCTCTTCACCGGAACCTTTGGCGCAAGCAGCTGCAGCAAGTGCCAGCTGATGCTTTCGCCTTCCCGGTCTTCATCAGTCGCCAGCAGAAGCTGATCCGCACCTTTGAGAGCGTCCTTCAGCTCCTTCACCGTTTTTTTCTTGTCCTTCGGCACCACATAGAGGGGCTCGAAATCCGACTCGGTGTTGACCCCGAGATTGGCCCATTTCTGGCCTTTTTGCGCCGCTGGAATCTCACTGGCGTTGTTGGGGAGATCACGCACATGCCCCATGGACGCCTCCACCCGGAAGTCCTTGGGAAGGAATCCACGGATGGTGCGGGCCTTGGTGGGGCTCTCAACGATGACCAGGGTGTGCGCCAAAGGAGGGCAGATAACCGTTCCCTTCTTTATCGCACCGCCGCTCCGATTGCAGCGAATACGGTGGATGCCACAAGGAGGAACGGAAGCGCGGCTACAGTCGCTCGAACCGCTTCGCCCTGCGCGCGCCATGCCCGAGATGGGTGCCTTGCTCCTCGACACCCAGCCACTGGCAGCGCCGGGTGATTTGCTCAATCTGGCCCTGAACGCCGTTGCCATCGCCCCGGAAGGCGCGGTCCTGCTGGCGATGCTGGCCACCCTTCTGGTGGATCTGGCCGGCGAAAAAGTCGCTGTGCGCTGGGTTCCTCTCATCTGTTACGCGGGCCTGGGCACAGCCCTGTTGCTGCTCGCATTGCAGTGGAACGCTCCGCTTGAGCCCTCCTTCCTCGGCGCATTTCTTTCCGATCACCTGGCGATTGCCTTCAGAGCCGTGGTGGCCTGTTCAACGCTGTTGTCCCTGCTGATCAGCTGGAGGTACGCCGAACAGGGTGGAACCCCTGTGGGTGAATACGCCGCAATTCTTCTGGCAGCAACGCTTGGAGGCATGCTTCTCTGCGGTGCCACCGATCTGGTGAGCATCTTTGTCTCTCTGGAAACCCTTTCAGTCGCGAGTTACCTGCTCTCGGGCTACATGAAACGGGATGCGCGCAGTTCGGAAGCCGCTCTGAAATATCTGCTTGTGGGCTCCGCTGCAGCTGCAGTCTTTCTCTATGGCTCCTCGCTCCTTTATGGACTCAGCGGCTCCACCAGCCTGGAAGCGATCGGACAGTCACTGCTGACCAGTCCCACTCCCCTCGCCGCTCTCGCGCTGGTGTTCGTTCTGGCAACCGTGGCCTTCAAAATCGCCGCAGTTCCCTTCCACCAGTGGACACCGGATGTCTACGAAGGATCTCCGACTCCGGTGGTCGCCTTTCTTTCAGTCGGTTCTAAGGCCGCCGGCTTTGCGTTGGCCCTGCGAATTCTGGTCGGCTGTTTCGGCAGCTTCGACACGCAGTGGAAACTGCTGTTCACCGTGCTGGCGGTGCTCAGCATGACCCTCGGCAACGTCGTTGCGCTCGCCCAGACCTCGATGAAACGGATGCTGGCCTACAGCTCCATCGGTCAGGCCGGTTTCGTGATGATCGGTCTGGTCTGCGGTACTGAAGACGGTTTCGCAGCCATGGTCCTGTACATGGCCACCTACCTGTTCATGAATCTGGGGGCCTTTGCCTGCATCATCCTGTTCTCCATTCGCACCGGCAGTGATCGCATCTCCGATTACGCCGGTCTCTACCAGAAGGATCCCCTGATCACACTCGGGCTCAGTCTCTGCCTGCTGTCGCTCGGAGGCATCCCACCGATGCTCGGGTTCTTCGGGAAGATCTATCTCTTCTTCGCTGGCTGGGCTGATCACCAGTACCTGCTTGTTGTGGTCGGACTGATCACCTCGGTGGTGTCGATCTATTACTACATCGGCGTGATCAAGATGATGGTGGTCAAGGAGCCACAGGAAGCCTCCGATGCGGTGAAGGCCTATCCACCGATCCAGTGGAACACCCTGGGGCTGCCGCCACTGCGGGTGGCTCTGGTGACCTGCGTGGTCGTTACAGCGGTTGGTGGCATTCTCTCCAACCCCCTCTTCCAATGGGCCAGCGACGCGGTGGCTGGGACCCCGATCCTGCAGCAGGCCATCGCCGATGCCTCCGGAGCCACCCTTGGCTGAGGGTGCGAAAGGTGAACGCTCCGCCGTCGCGGAGCTGCGCGGAGTCGACAAGGTCTACGGAACCGGTGCGGGTCTGGTCAGGGCACTCGATCAACTGGATTTGACTGTTCGTAAAGGCGATTACCTTGCCGTGATGGGTGCAAGCGGCTCGGGCAAAAGCACCGCGATGAACATTCTTGGCTGCCTCGACCGACCCAGCAACGGCTCTTATCACCTGAATGGGAATGCGGTTGAGGATCTTGATGACGATGCGCTGGCGGATCTGCGCAATCAGCAACTGGGGTTCGTGTTTCAGCAATTCCATCTTTTGCCCCACGCGACAGCTCTTGAAAATGTGATGCTGCCGATGATCTATGCAGGCCTCTCTCCCCAGCAGAGGCGGGACAAGGCGAGAGAAGCGCTGGATCGAGTGGGTCTTGGGGAAAGAATGCACAACAAGCCGAATCAGCTTTCAGGAGGTCAGCAGCAGAGAGTCGCCATCGCAAGAGCCATCATCAACCAGCCTGCACTTCTCCTGGCTGATGAACCAACCGGCGCACTCGATTCACGCACGACAGACGACGTGCTCAATCTGTTCGATGCCCTCCACGACCAAGGGATCACTCTGGTGCTGGTGACCCATGAAGACGATGTGGCTGCCCGTGCTGAACGAGTGGCACATTTCCGTGACGGCCGTGTTGAACGCTGGGATGGACATGCTCAGCAGTCCAGACCGACCTGAGCTGGCCGATTAGGCTGAATGAAGGGTGCACTGGATTGCATGGTCTCCTCAGCCACTCCGAAGACCAGGCTCCTGCTCGTGGATGACGAGGCACGCCTAACGGAGCTCCTGAAGATGGAACTGGAGGTCAAGGGGTATGAGGTGGATGTGGCCGCCGATGGGGCCGCTGGCCTGATCCAGGCACGCACTGAGCCATCCCCGGACCTGATCGTTCTGGACTGGAATCTTCCCGATTTCAGTGGTGTGGATATCTGCCAGCGAATCCGCAGCAGCTCCATCACCACACCAATCCTGATGCTCACCGGTCACGACGATGTTGCTGATCGGGTGACGGCCCTTGATGCCGGTGTGGATGACTACCTGGTCAAACCCTTTTCGATCGAGGAATTGATGGCACGTCTGCGGGCCATGCAGAGACGTGCCAGCACCTTCTCCGCTGCGACTGGCGAAGGACAGCATCCTGAAATGCTCCAGGTTGGAGACCTGGTGATGAACACCAGCACCAGGGATGTGAGTCGCTCAGGCCAGATGATTCAGCTGTCTGTGAAGGAATATGAGTTGCTCAACTTCCTGATGCGGGGTCAGGGGAAAGTGCTCGAGCGCGCCGAGATCATGCGCGGAGTCTGGGGCGAGAACTTCTACGGCGATGACAATCTTCTCGATGTCTACATCCGTTATCTGCGCCAGAAGGTCGAATCGACTGACCGACCTGCTTTGATCCACACCGTGAGAGGAGTCGGTTTCATCCTGCGGGAGGAGCGTCAGGAGCAGACATCATGAGTCCTTGGAACGCTCAAGGCTGGTCATCAGCTGTCCCACCAGCAGCGATACGGCATCTGCACCGGAAGCAGTGAGTGGATTGAGATCCATATCCCCTGGATCGACTGCCACCCAGCCACCGGCCTGGGGCCTGCGCAGTTCAAAGTGAAGATGAGGTCCGGTGCTGAGACCTGTGCTTCCGACGCGACCGATCACCTCCCCCTGGCGGACTTTCTGGCCGGACTTGACGTAGATCTCTGAAAGATGTCCATAGAGGGTCCGGCGTTTGGGCTGATCATGATCCAGCTCCACAGCGATGCCGTAACCACCCGCAAGACCACTGCTCAGGACTGTTCCTGAAAGAGCAGCAACAACCGGAGTCCCCTCCGGGGCAGCGAAGTCCTTGCCTGCATGCATCAGCCATCTGCCGATGATCGGATGAATCCGCCAGCCGAACTCACTCGTGGTGATCGCTGAACCCATAACTGGAAACAGCAGCCTGCGGTCTCCGTTGCCGGCGACCGAGGCGGGGCGGGGCGACACTGCAAACACCTTCTCCAGACGAAACGCAGAGGAGGAACCTGCAAGCAGGGCCTTCACCGGCACTGAGATCGGAGGTAGCGGTGTGCCGTCAGCACCGCGGCGGGATAACCCCGTGAGCGTTTCATCACGGCCTTTCAGGACAACGCGCGGTCGTAGACGGGACCCACGCCGGCGCACTGCCACTCCACTGCTGCATTCCTGCTGCGAGAGCGCACCGCTCTGACAGGCCTGCTGAAACGCCGGAACATCCACAGGCCTGGCCTGTTCGCCGGTTTCAAGCTGACGACGTTCCCGCGGAGTGATGACACGGTTTCTCTCCAGAGACTCCAGCGAACGGTCAAAGGTGAGCGGCGCCTGCGGCTTGAGCTCGGAGGGAGGCAGCGGGGCCTGCGGCTTGAGCGCAGATGGGGCCAGCGGCGGCTGCGGTTCGAGCGCGGAAGGATCCAGCGGGGCCTGCGGGGCAGGAATGGACAGCAGAACCGATGCAGCAAGCCAACGCAGAACCAACGGATCAAAACGGTCTCATCAGGCGAGACTTTAGAGATCCTGATCAGGACTGTCCGTCCAACGCGTCCAGCTGGTCCTCCGGGCCCCCTGCTCCAGGAGCAGGCGTCCGTCGATCCCGAGGCCTTGCACTCGCCAGGCCTCTCCTGTGCCTGGATCGGGTACCGATGCAGTCCAGAGGCGCTGTTCGGCCTCAGCGACCACCGTGCTGGGCATGAGCGCCAACTCACAGGCACGATCCAGTGCCCGAAGCACAGCGCCTTGCCAGACCCTCAGCCTGCATCGCCCCGAAGGAAGGCACTGGCGCAGGGAGATCGCGCCGGGGGGCACCGGATTGTTCACATTGAGTCCAATCCCGATCCGGGCGAGGCGGACACGACGTCCTCGGAAGATCAGGGTGGGAAGCACGCCGGCCAGCTTGCGTGAATCAACCATCAGATCATTGGGCCATTTGATGGCCACCTGAAGGCCGCTGGACTCCAGCTGCTCCGCCAGGGCGAGAGCCACGGTGAGACCGAACAACCCTGTCGAGCAGTCGTGCTGGGGCCAAGGCAAGGCCGCACTCAGCCAGACGCCTCCGACGGGTGATATCCAACGACGTCCGTACTGGCCATGACCCTGAGTCTGGTGGTCAGCCAGCACAGCGCGAGCGCGAGACTGGTGGCCACGCCAGGGCCTTTGCAGCAGCCACTGAGAAAGCTCGGTCTCGGTGCTCGCACAGACAACCAGCTTCTTCAGCCGCCAGGACTGGTGCCCATGACGGCGGAGATCATGCAGCAACCGCCCCCGGCCGACATGCGCGAACTTCAATGGTGCCGATCCCACCAGGGATGGAGGCGAGTCACGGCATTCTCAAGGTCCTCGACCGGGCGGACAAGAGCCAGACGCAACCAGCCACTGCCCGAATCGCCGAAGCCGGAACCAGGGGTCAGTGCCACACCGCAGTGCTCCAGCAACTCAGCGGCAAGCTGTTCATCGCTCCAGCCCCTGTCGGCCGCCCATCCGGGAACGGGCATCCAGAGGTAGAGAGCCATGGATGGCTCGGGAACGTCCCAGCCGAGAGCAGTCAGGGCCTGCCGCATGCGGTCGCGACGCTGGCGGTAGACGGGCAGGAGACGTGAAGGCCAATCGGCATGTTGATCCAGCGCCACAATCGCGCCCTTCTGAAGGGCCTGACACTGATTGAAATCAACGACACCTTTCAGCTGGCGCAGTGCATGGATCAACGGAGCTGCACCCACCGCAAACGCCAGTCGGAACCCCCCGAGACACCACCCCTTGGACAGGGAAAAGAATTCGATTCCCCGCTCACGCCACTGGGGGCAGCGCAACAGTGACGGGGCATCACCCTCCAGTGCAAGATCCACGTAGGGGTTGTCATGGGCCAGCACCAGATCGTGTTGGACCGAAAGGTCCATCGCCTCATCAAGCCAGGCCTGCTCTCCAGTGCAGGCGGTGGGGTTATGAGGAAACCCGAGCACCATCAGACGCAACTGCTGCCACTGATCAGAGGAGAGCACATCAAAATCCGGAGCCCAGTCCCGTTCAGCAGTCAACGGAAGGGTATGAATGTGAGCATCGGCCAGTTCAAGTCCACCCCGGTGGGAGGGGTAGGAGGGATCAAGGATCAGAGCGGAGTCCCCGGGATCAAGAATCGCAAGAGGCAGATGGGCTGTCCCTTCCTGCGATCCCACCAGCAGAAGCACCTCGGTCTCGGCATCCACCTGGATGCCGAATCGTTGCTGACACCAAGCGGCAGCAGCATTCCTGAACGGTTGCGTGCCTGCATGCAGGCAGTAGGACGCGCTGGAGGGATGCTGAAGCACCTCGGCCATGGCTTCCACGGCAGCCACTGGTGGCGACAGATCAGTGGATCCCAGTGACAGATCGATCAGAGGCTGATGGTTCTGACGTTCGCTTGAGGCGTAGGCCGATTTACGCCGGTCATTGCGATCAAAGACTCCGCTGCCGAGCCTTGCGAGGCGATCAGAGGTGATCATCCTTGACATCGGCGATTGAGAACTGCTGATCAATCCTGGGTGATCAGATCTTGTCGATGGATCGGCGGAGCTCCTCGAGATCGTTGTCCACCTCAGACACATTCACAGGCTGCACGGCTTCGGATTTGCCTTGATCAGCTGCTGGGAGCGCAACGGCTTCTGGTCCACCGGCCAGTTGCTGTCGAAGAGCAGCGAGATCATCATCCACATCACTGCCGCCTTCGAGAGCGGCGAACTGGCTCTCCAGATCAGCGCCTGCCAGCTCAGCCGCGGCCTGGCTGCTGGCTTCCATCGCCTGAACCTTGTCCTCCATGCGCTCAAAGGCAGCCATGGCGGAATTGCTGCCCATGTTCCCAACGGCACTCTGAAGCTGCTCCTGGGCCTTGGCCGCCTGGGCCCTGGCTTTGAGCATGTCCTTCTTGGTTCGGGCCTCGGCGATTTTGCCCTCGAGTGCCACAAGACTCTTCTTCAGGGTCTCCACCTGAGCGTCCTGACCCTGCACCTGCTTGGCCAGAGTTGCTGAGGTCTCCTGAAATGTTTTTCGCCGGGTGAGTGCTTCACGGGCCAGGTCCTCTTCGTTCTTCTTGAGAGCGAGCTCCGCGCGTTCATACCAGGTGCGCGCCTGGGTTTCCGCTTGCTCGGCCTGATTGCGAAGACGCTTCTGACTGGCGATCGCCAAGGCGACCGCCTGGCGCAGCTTGACCAGATCCTCCTGCATGTCCGCCACGGACTGGTCGAGAATCTTCACGGGATCCTCGGCCTTGCTCACGAGATCGTTGACGTTGGCGCGCAGCAGTCGGCTGAGCCGGTCGAAGAAACCCATGGATCGGGACGGTAGCGATTTGAGGGTAGCCAGCAAATCAATGGCGCCTGCCTAAGGTCAAACCAAATCGGCAATTGGCATGGGTCGGGCCCCGAAATCTCAGCGCCGCCGCTTTGGGAACGGTGAGCTGCTGATGCCACCGGAACCGGCACCCGTTCAGCCAATCAGCGGCTGCCTGGAAGCACTCAAAAACCAATGGCGACGAGAGGGGTCACTGGCAGCTCTTTGGCAGGACTGGCCGAAACTGGCAGGCGATCCGCTCTCCAGCCATTGTCAGCCGCTGGCGCTCAGGAGCGGGACGCTAATCGTTGGAGCCAGCCACCCCCAGTGGCGACAGGCCCTGCTTTACAGCAAGCCTCAGCTACTCGCTGCCATCCGTGCAGCCGACCACCCTGTTCGTGATCTGCGGATTCAGCAACACCATCCAGCAGGGCGCTCACCGGCAGGAGACCCGCTCGAAGACTGGAAGCGACACCCCAGTCGCATCGATGTGCACGGCATCGATGCATGCCCGCGTTGCGGAACGCCGTCGCCTCTCGGAGAGATGGCGCAGTGGGGGCATTGCAGCTTCTGCCGTCGCATCCAGCTGAGCGAGTTGTCGGCGCAGGATGATCGGATTCAGTAACGCTCTGGCCGTGGCTTCTTCCAGGTGAGAGAGACGCCGTCATCGAGCAGATCCGATGCACGCTGGTCAAGTCGGGATCGATCCAGCCGCCACAACTCGTAGATCCCAGCGCTCCCCAGTTTCTGCGGATTGAGACCCTGCCAGTGCTGTCTTGCTGCCGTCCCCCGGTTGATCACGACCAGCACGGAGGGCGATGCGTCGACCTCCGTACGAGGCAAGCCCTTGAAGCCTTGTCGCTGCTCATGACTGAGGCGATCAGCGAGATTGGCGAGAGCTGCCCTCGACTGGCCTTCATAGACCACCACCTGGTTTGTGTAGAAGTGAAGCGAAGGTTTCAACACGCCGATCATCGCCAGTGGCTCCCCTGGACGACGCCGTTCAACAACCTGCTTGGCGAGCTGCCGGACCGGTAGCTGCCGGACTCGATCTCCAAGCTGGATCATCGGCACAAGGGCAATGATCTGAAACAGCACCATCGGTCCCTGCCAGATCAGCAGTCGTCCGGACACAGGGCGCCAAAAACTCCAGGTCCCAAGCACGACGGCGAGAATGAAACACGCGGCCGCCCTGATCACCAGCCCACTGGCCATCAGCTCAGCCGGCAGTGTGGGCATCTCCGGATCCTGAATCAAAGGGATCCAGAGGGGCGAGGCCAGCAGCCCCGCCGCCAGGATCGCTGTGCAAAGAGCGGTCGAACACCAGGCAATCAAGGGCCCCTTGCATCGCTGAAGCGACGGGGGATGAGCTGTCAAGGCGATCAACAAGGCGGCAGCCGGAGTGGCTGGAAGCCAGTAGCTGGGCAACTTGGTCGCCGCTGCGGTGAACAACAGGAACACGGCCAACAACCAGCAGCCGGCGAATTGGCCAAGGCTCTCTCCGGATGGCATGAGCCGCGAGGAAGGATCTCCTGCGAAATCAGTGATCACCCTCCCCAGACCAAGAAGAAGCAGCGGGGTGAATGGAAATGACGCCACCACCAGCACAGGTCCAAAAAACCACCAGGGCTGAAGGTGGTCGTTCACAACGCTGGTGAGGCGTTGAAGGTTGTGATAGCCGAAGAAACTGTCCCAGAAGGGCTGTCCCTCCACCAGCAATTCGGCTGCATACCAGGGAAGACTGATCAGAGCCGTGATCAGCAGACCCTGAACAGGCCTTAGAGAACGCCAGAGGCCTGCCAGATCTCTGCGAATCACAGCGAACAGCACCAGGGTGATCCCTGTGAGCACAACCGCCACAGGACCTTTGGTCAGCACGGCAAAGGCCAGCACGATCCAGGCCAGCCACCAACGTCGTCCCGATCCACTGGCGTAACAGCGCCACTGACACAGCAGGCTGAGAGCGAGCGTTCCTGTGAGCAGCGAATCACTGACAGCGGTTCTGCTCCAGATCAGCACCAGGGGGGACAGCGCGAAAGCCAGCGCTGCGGCGATCGCCGTCCGGCAGGGATGTGAATCGCCCCGCAGCGGGAAGCGCAGCAGCGTGTCGCCGAGAGCGAGCATGGTCAGCACCGAAGCCAGAGCCGAGGGCAGACGGGCGGCCCAGGTGCCGAGCGGGTCCCAGACCGTTCCTGCTGGCAGGGCATAGCCCAGACCCATCAGCCAGTACACCAGTGGTGGTTTGTCGTACCGAGGCAACCCGTTGACCCGTGGTGTGAGCCAGTCGCCGGTCTCCGCCATGGCACGGCCTGAAGCCGCGAACAAAGGTGGCGTTTCATCGACGAGCCCCGTGTTTCCGAGCTGCCAGCAGAAGATCACAACGGCGAGCACCAGGATGAGCAGCATTCCTCGCCGTCGCTGTCGAACGGTTTGACGAACAACTGAAGCAATCGGGGCTGATGAGTCCGCTGTCATCAGGAGATGGTGCCATCCACTGGAGTCAGCCCCCTGCGGATCCAGGCCTCGACCCGTGCGGCGAGTCCCTCCTGACTGGCGCAGCGCTCCACCCAGCCACGACAGGCCTGACGGTCGATCGACGACGCTCGCAGGGTTGCCTGCTCGAGGGCATCGCGGTCATCCGGGGGAACCAGCCAGCCGGTTTCGCCGTTCTGGATGATCTCTCCTGGGCCTCCACGGTCGTAGGCGATCACCGGAACCCCACAGGCCAGCGCCTCCACCACAACATTGCCGTAGGCCTCATTCCACTTCGGCGTGTTGAGCAATGCCCTGCAACCGCCGAGCTCTCGCTGCAGCTCGCTGGTCGGCTTGAAGCCGCACCATTCGATCGTTCCAGCGGGAACGGCACTCTCGATACGCCTCGCATAGGCATTGTCTTCGACGAGGCCCCAGACCCTCAGCGTCTCGCCCAGCCGGGCGGCAACCGCTGCCGCATCCTCCAGCCCCTTTTCGGGAGCCACCCGACCGGCCCAGCCCAGGGGACCATCCGTTCCGAGCTTCAGCTCGTAGCGGGAGAGATCAAAACCGTTTCCCACCACCTCAGGAGGTTCGACCAGATCGAAGTCACTGGCCTGACGGCGGGTGTGAAAGGCGAGGCGGCGCTGATCCCAGCGCGCGAGATCAGCCACCGCACCATCCATCACCGCGGAGACGGATCCCATGCTCACCAGATGAAAGATCCTGCTCTCAACATGAGGCGTGAGCCACATCGGCAGCCAGTCGTATCCGAAATTGATCAGGGCATCGGCATCGCTGGCCAGCTCCAGCGCGCAAGTCCAGAGCCGGGGCAGCACAGCATCCTGGGGAATCCGCATCGGAGAATCCCGCTCGGCATGCTGCCAACTCGGTTGATCCACCCCTGGGACCGTATGGAGAGTCACCTGTGCGTTCTGCACCGGTGAACAGGAACCATCGGGGGCAACGAGATGCAGGTGGAGACCACGCTGCACCAGGCCCTGCACCAGCGACGCAAGCGTGAGTTCCACACCACCACCCCTGCCGCTGCCGAGCTGTCCCACGGGCGTGCTCACCAGCACCAGGGTCAGAGGACGATCGCTCATGCGTTGAGATCCCCGGAAGGGCTGACAGTGGCCGAGAGCCAGGGCTCCCAGAGTCGCTGTCTCTGGCTCACCAGCACCACCGACATCATCACCAGCAAGACCGCCAGCCATTGCAGGGTGTCGAGGCGTTCCCCGAGTAACACTCCTCCGGAGGCCAGCGCGAAAACCGGTGTGAGGAAACCGAGTGTGCTGAAACCGGTGAGGTCTTCCCTGTTGGCGAACCAGAAAAAAATGGAATAGGCCAGAGCGCTGCCCAGCAACGAGGCGTAGGCCATCTGAACCCACTCTGAAGCTGTCCAGGGAGGAATCAACGCCGTGCTGGGATCCAGCCCGTGCCAGGCGAGGAGAGGCAATCCCCCCAGCACCATGTGCCACCCGGTCACTGCCACCGGATCACTGTTCTTACAGGCGAAACGGCACAGCACGGTGCCCAGAGCCATCGCCAGCGCCGCCAGAAGCATCCAGCCAGTCCCCTCCTGCCAGCCCGCCTGCAGCTCGGACAGATCAGCCTGCAGCCACCAGTGCTGAAGAAGAGGTGCGGGCACCCCAAGACAGACAATCCCGGCGAGTCCGACCACAAGTCCGATCCAGCCGATCGGATTGATCGATTCCGCGAACAGCCAGCGCGCCAGCAGAGCCACGATCAGCGGCTGCGAGTCGATCAGCACCGATCCAAGCCCGGCACCGGTGCCCTGCAGGCCCTTGGCCAGAAAAAACTGAAAAAGAAACGCATCCACGAGCGTGAACAGCAGGAACCAAGTGCGATCTGCCGAATCAATCTTCAGTGGTCTGCCGAGGTAGGGAACAGCGACAAGCAGCACGATGCCCGCCGGAAGCAGCCGCAGACAGGCCACCAGAGGAGCACCGCCAGAACGCACCAGAGGGGCCATTGCCGCCATGGCGGTGCCCCACAGGGCGAAGGGCAGCACCATCAGCAACCAGCGCTGCAATGTCGACATCGAAATACGCAGACAGGGTCCTTTTTAAGATCCGGCGAGTTGAACAGAGGATCATGGGGTGGCTTTGGCGCCGCAAGTCCAAACGCCGCATGGCGCGCATCGTGATTGAGGGGGCGATCAGCAGCTCGACGCGACGCAGGGTGCTGAAGGCTCTTCGCGACGTGCAGGAACGGGAGTTCCCGGCACTCCTGCTGCGCATTGACAGTCCGGGAGGAACGGTCGGCGACAGCCAGGAGATCCATGCAGCCCTCCTGCGTCTGCGCGAAAAAGGCTGCAAGGTGGTGGCCAGCTTCGGCAACATCTCCGCGTCCGGAGGTGTTTATGTGGGCGTGGCAGCCGATTCGATCGTGGCCAATCCCGGCACCATCACCGGCTCGATCGGGGTGATTCTGCGAGGCAACAACCTGTCCGAGCTGCTGGCGAAGGTCGGCGTCCGATTCGAGACGGTCAAGAGCGGAGCCTTCAAGGACATTCTGTCCCCTGACCGGGCTCTCAGTCCTGAGGAGCGTGAGCTGCTGCAGAGCCTGATCGACAGCAGTTACGACCAGTTTGTTGGAGCGGTGGCCGAAGGCCGTGGTCTGGACAGGGACACGGTGCGAACCTTCGCAGATGGGCGTGTGTTCAGTGGAGCGCAGGCCAAGGACCTGGGGCTCGTGGATGAGCTGGGAGACGAGGAACAGGCTCGGTTGGTGGCAGCCCGTCTGGCCGAGCTTGATGAAGAGCGCTGCCGACCGGTGACCCTGGGCAAACCTCGCAAGCGCCTGCTGCAAGGTCTTCCTGGATCAAGCCTCTTACTGAGACTCGATCAGTTGCTGACCACGGAACTGGAGCTGAGCGGCCAGCCCCTCTGGATGCACAGACCATGACGGCACCTCGGCTGCTGCGGGGCCTGCGCGGAGCCACAACCTGTGCTGAAAACAGCGCTCACGCCATCCATGAGGCTGTCGCCGAACTGGTGGACGTTCTGATGGACATGAACGCACTCGATCCAGACCAGCTGGTCTCCGTGACGTTCTCCGTGACCGCCGATCTGGATGCCAGCTTTCCAGCAGCGACGGCACGCCGCCGATCGGGCTGGGAAGACGTGGCCCTGTTGGATGTTCAGCAGATGGCCGTCCAAGGGGATCTTGCCCGTTGTATCCGTCTGCTGGCTCACGCCTGGATTCCTTCCGACAGGTCGCTTCACCATCCCTACCTGCGGGGAGCATCACGATTGCGCCCGGACCGATCTGGTCACAACTGACAGATCAGGGGCCGACCCCCGAAGCACCTGCGTTCGCAAGATTCTCAGGACAATTCATTCACGAACTACGGCATTCGCGCCGACCGCTATCGAAACACGATGAAACGACATTGTTCTCCCACCTCCAGACGCCGCGCAGGACTGGCAGCTCTGATCGGTTGCGGTGTCCTCGGCGGAGTGGCTCTGCTGCCCCTTTCTGCACCCCATGCCGTTGCTCAGAACACCCCTTCCCTGCTGGAATTCCGATGGGATTCAGGAACTGGTTATCGCAAGCTCTACTTTGTCCAGTCCAGTCAGCGCCGCCGTGAGCGTTCGGAGTACTTCTTCATGCTGCGCAAAAAAGATCGCAAAACCGCGATCCTCAAGCTGAGCATCACGGTTCCCAGCTATTTCAACGCTCGCATCCGTCCAGAGGCACTGACACTCTGCAGGATGTCGATGGGAGGAATGCTCTCAAGAAGCAAGTGCAAGGAAGTGCTGCCTGCGGTCTTCGAGGTGAACGAGAAACAGACAGCCATCGAGGTCTTCCCCGACACTCCGATCCCGACCGGCGGAACCTATGCCGTGGTGATGAATGTGTTCAACCCGAGCCAGGGCGGAATGTTCCAGTTCAATGCTCTTGCGCAGGCCCCGGGGGACGTTCCTGTGTCCGGCTACCTCGGCAGCTGGCTTGTGGATATCGACTGACCCTGACTGATAAAGTCCCTCCTTGACGAAAGGCCGGACGCCGTAAAAAACCCATGACGAAGCGAACTCTTGGAGGCACAAGCCGTAAGCGCAGACGTGTTTCAGGTTTCAGAGTGCGCATGCGGACACACACTGGTCGTCGCGTGATCCGTAGCCGCCGCAAGCGCGGCCGTTCACGCCTGTCCGTTTGATTCCCGCATGTTCCAGCGATGGTCCTGCCGGCATCCATGCGTCTGCGTGGCCATCGCTGCTTTGATCACATGCACCGGAGAGGCAAGCGCTTTCACGGCACCCTGATGGTGCTGCGCAGGGCTTCTGCCAGCCATGGCCTGCTCCGCCGTCAGACAGCTGCGCGTCAGTCGAATGTCCCATTCGCATCGCCGACCTGCAGGGTGGCTGTGGTGATCAGCAGCAAGGTCAGCAAGCGCGCCGTGATCAGGAATCGATTGCGGCGACGCCTGCATGATCATCTGCGCGCAAGATTTGGACATGCTCCGGAACATGCCTCTGTCTGGCTTCTGATCAGTTTGAAGCCCGGAGCGGCCACAGAGGATCACGGCTTGCTGGAAGAATGCGACAGATTGCTCGAACAGGCGGGCCTGAAGCCATGACCAGCTCCATCAAGGAAGACATTTTTTACGAAGGAGGTCCTGCGAAGGGTGATCTCATCTTCAACATCCTTCTGGGTTTCACCCTGATCGCTCTGCCATTCACGGTGGGCGCCATCGTGCGGGCTCTCTGGCTGCGATTCCGCATCACCAGCCGGCGAGTGTCCGTGAGTGGTGGCTGGATGGGCAAGGACCGCAGC
Source organism: Synechococcus sp. MIT S9509 (assembly GCF_047303035.1). Classification (NCBI taxonomy): domain Bacteria; kingdom Bacillati; phylum Cyanobacteriota; class Cyanophyceae; order Synechococcales; family Synechococcaceae; genus Synechococcus; species Synechococcus sp. MIT S9509. The sequence goes on from NZ_CP138940.1 coordinate 1,490,972, forward strand.
CAGGTGGTCTACAGCCAGATCCGTGAGGTGCGCTGTGTTCCCCGCGGCTTTGGCGCCTGGGGCGACATGGTGCTCGTGCTCACGGATGGCTCACGACTTGAGCTTCGTTCAATGCCTCGCTTCCGGGAGGTTGAGGCCTACATCCAGGAACGCATCTCAGGCAGGAGCGAATCCGCCGGTTCCAGCAGTGAGAGCATTCCTAACAAAGGCTTTGCTGCCTGATCCTGCACAGTCGCGCAACGGCATCGACGCTGTTGCACACTGGCATCACCCTTCACCGCCCATCGGAACGCCATCGTGATCGGTTACATCTCCGACAATCTGCTGCTGCCGATCCTGGATTTCTTCTATGGATTGGTGCCCAGCTATGGCCTCGCGATCGTGGCTCTCACGGTGGTGATTCGCCTGGCTCTGTTCCCGCTCAGCGCAGGATCGATCCGCAGTGCACGGCGCATGCGTATTGCCCAGCCCGTGATGCAGAAGCGGCAGGCTGAAATCAAGTCCCGCTATGCCAGCAACCCTCAGAAGCAGCAGGAAGAACTCGGCAAGTTGATGAAGGAGTTCGGCAGCCCCCTGGCCGGGTGCCTGCCGCTGCTGGTGCAGATGCCGATTCTGTTTGCGTTGTTCGCCACCCTGCGTGGGTCACCGTTCGCGGACGTTCCTTACACCCTCAATCTCAAGGTGCTGCCAGCGGAACAGATCGCGGCGGTTGAGCCCAAACCGTTCACGACGGCGAGTCACTCGATTTTTGTGACGGAAACCGATCACGTTCCAGTGATCGCAAGCCTCCCCGGTGGAACCAAGATCGGTACCGGTGAGAACGTTCAGATCCAGCTCCAGACCAAGAGCGGGGAGCCCTTCACGGACGTTCTCGACGATGTTGAGAACGGACGCTCCTTCCTGCCGGCCTGGACGGTCACCAAAGGCGAATCGATTGTTTCCGTCTCGGAAACAGGAGAGATCACAGCGCTCGCTCCCGGTGATGCCACCGTTGAAGGAAAGATCCCAGGCCTGGCAGCCCGCAGTGGCTTCCTGTTCATCAAGGCTCTCGGCCAGGTGGGCTTCTACACCGACGGGGCTGTCAACTGGGACATCGCGATCCTTGTTGGCTCCTTCGGACTGAGCCTGTTCATCTCCCAGCTGCTGTCGGGCATGGGCATGCCCGCCAATCCTCAGCAGTCCACTGCCAACAAAATCACCCCGGTGATGATCACAGGAATGTTCCTGTTCTTCCCACTGCCGGCCGGCGTTCTGCTCTACATGGTGATCGCCAACATCTTCCAGGCCGTGCAGACCTTCCTGCTGACTCGTGAGGCTCTGCCTGACAATCTGCAGGCCATCCTGGACGAACAGCTCAAGCAGCAACCCGAACCAGCTGCAGCCGGTGGAGTTGCTGGAAGCCGTTTGCCTTTCGAGCCAAAGGGCGGCAACAAATGATTCCCGGCCTTGAGCCGGTACCGCTCAGGGAGCTACAAGCTCTGGGAAGCCCCAGGGTCTGGTCTGTGGAGGGTCAACTCGACGAGATGCCAAGCCTCACCCCTGTGCGAGGCACCATCAGGGCTGAACATCTCGGCAATCTCCTGGAGGTTGAAGGGTCTGTGCAGACCATCATCTGCCTCCGCTGCGACCGCTGCCTCGGTCACTTCAACCAACAGCTCAGCGCTGTCTCCAGGGAACTGATCTGGCTGGGCACGGAACCCAGCGATGATCATCTCGCCCAGACAGGTCTTGATCCGACCTCACCCGAGGGGCTGATGGAGTGCCTGGACCCACGTGGTGACTTCGAACCGGAACGCTGGATTTACGAACAGCTGAGTCTGCAGATGTCAGTCGTCAATCGCTGTGGGGAGCATTGTCCTGGGATGCCGCAACAACCAGCGGATGGTGCTGCATCCCACGGAGAGAAAAGCCCTGACCCTCGCTGGCAGGCCCTGAAGGATCTGCAGTCGTCGATGCAACGCAACGGGACACACCATGACTGACAACTGGATCGCACAGCTGGATCTGCTGATCCGATCAGGCACACCGTTGATCTGGATCCGCAGCCATGAGGAGGAGCGCGTTGAAACGCTGCTGCGTCAGACCTCGGAGCGACTGCCCGATCGCACCCTGACCTGCTGGGATTTCGTGGGCGGCCTCAGCGGTGCTCTTGGCCAGGAACAGCTGGGTGCCCGTCAGCCCATGGCGGTGCTGCAGTGGCTGCAGGAACGCTCCCCGTCCAGTCCGACCCTTCTGCTGCTCAAGGATGTGCACCGGTTCTGTGAGGACCCGGGCATTGCCCGCATGCTTCGCAACCTTGCCAGCCAGCTGCGAACCACACCACACACCCTGATCGTGACCTGCGGGCAGTGGACACCACCGGCGGACCTTGACGAGGCCCTCACGCTGATGGACCTGCCCTTGCCCCAGGAGCAGGAGCTCAGAACACTGCTCGCCAACATCGCCAGGGCAAGCGGTCGAGCTCTGGAGGCTGATGTGCTGGAGGAACTCACCCATGCCTGCTGTGGTCTCAGTGAAGCCAGGGTGAGGCATGTGGCTGCTAAGGCGCTCGCACAACGTGGATCGCTGAGCCGCGAGGACCTGGTGGATGTGCTGGAGGAGAAACGACTGTCCCTTGCCCGCAGTGAAGTGCTGGAGTTCTGCCGGACGGATGCGACACCTGGCGACATCGGCGGGCTCGAAACCCTCAAGCACTGGCTTGACCAGCGACACCGAGCCTTCAATGACGATGCACGCCGTTTCGGACTTCCTCTCCCGAGAGGAGTGCTGCTCGTGGGTCCGCAGGGCACCGGCAAATCACTGACCGCCAGAGCCATTGCCCACAGCTGGTCGATGCCTCTGTTGCGACTTGATGTGGGACGCCTCTTCTCCGGGCTGGTTGGAGCCAGCGAAGCCAGAACCCGCGACATGATTCAGCGGGCGGAAGCGATGGCACCCTGCGTTCTCTGGATTGATGAGATCGACAAAGGCTTCGGCAATGACAGCCGCAGTGACGGCGGCACCAGTCAGCGGGTTCTGGCCACCGTTCTCACCTGGATGGCAGAGAAACGCTCTGCCGTGTTTGTGGTGGCGACGGCGAACGGCGTGGAGCGTTTACCGGCGGAACTTCTTCGCAAGGGCCGTTTCGATGAGATTTTCCTGCTGGATCTGCCTTCCAGGGATGAACGTCTGAGCATCCTCAGCCTTCACCTGCAACGCCGCCGCCCCGGCCTCAATCTGCCGCTGTCAACGGTGGTCGATCGCACGGACGGCTACTCCGGCGCCGAGTTGGAGCAGGTGGTGATTGAGGCGATGCACCTGGCGTTCGCCGAAATCCGTGAACTCACTGAAAGCGACATGATCCTGGCGGCTTCACAGCTTGTACCGCTTTCACGCACTGCAAGGGAACAGATGGAGAGCCTCAAGCAATGGGCCAGTGCCGGGCGGGCCAGGCCAGCATCATTGCGGGCCGTAACGAACCCTGACGCGGCGTAACAATCCATCCCCTCAACCCGAGACAGCCCCAGTCAGCCTCCGTAGGTTCCAGGAACCGCCGAAACACCGGACTTGAACCGTACCTCCGATATCACCACCCAGTTGGCAGCAGCCTGCCTTGGAGCCGGGGTGATCACCACGGTGGCCGTCGCTCAGGGTCAGAACCCTGTCACAGCCTTGGGAATCACTTTGTTCTCAGCTGTGGCTGCAGTGATGGTGGGCCAGGTTTTCTGAGGCAGGACAGAGCTCTGACAGCGGACGCCTAGGCTGCCGGCGCGATCATTCGAATCCCTGTGCTCGATCAGCGTCTGGTGCGAGATAACCCTGAGCTGATTGCCACACAGCTGGGACGCAGAGGCCTGAATGTCGATCTCAGCCCCCTTCAACAGATCGCTCAGCATCAAAGGGATCTTGAACAGCGGCGCAGCACCCTTCAGGCGGAGGGCAACCGCATCGGCAAGGACGTGGGCCAGAAGATCAAAGCCGGAGCTGACCCGAAAGGGGCCGAGGTCTCTGAACTGCGTCAACAGGGCAATTCCATCAAGCAGAAGGTGTCCGTCCTCGAGGACGAGGAAAAGGAACTGTCCTCCAGGTTGAAGACAGAGCTGCTCACCTTTCCGAACCTGCCTTCTGCGGACAGTCCTGATGGCAGGGATGAAACCGAGAACATCGAATTGCGCAGCTGGGGCGTCCCGCGGCAACAGGAAGGTCTCGAAGAACACTGGGCGATCGCAGACCGTCTCGGCCTCCTGGACAGCGAACGCTCAGTGCGCATAGCGCAGAGCCGGTTTGTGACTTTGTTTGGACAGGCCGCACGACTGGAGCGAGCTCTGGTCAACTTCATGCTCGATCTGCACGGCAACAAGGGATATCAGGAGGTGCTGCCACCGGTGCTGGTGAACAGTGCCAGTCTCACCGGATCAGGTCAGCTCCCGAAATTTGCCGAGGAGAGCTTCCGTTGCGCAGACGACGATCTCTGGCTGACGCCCACCGCGGAAGTTCCTGTCACCTCGCTGCATCGCGATGAAATCATTCCGATCGATCAGCTTCCTCTGAAGTATGTGGCTTACAGCCCATGCTTCCGCAGGGAAGCTGGAAGCTATGGCAGAGACACCCGTGGCCTGATTCGGTTGCACCAGTTCAACAAAGTCGAGTTGTACTGGTTCGTGCACCCTGACCACTCCGCTGAAGCTCACGAGCAGATCACAGCTGATGCTGAAGCGGTGCTTCAGGCCCTTGAACTCCCCTACCGGGTGCTCGAACTCTGCACAGGTGATCTGGGATTCTCGGCTTCACGCACTTACGACCTGGAGGTCTGGCTCGCAGGAGCCGGAGCGTACAGAGAGATTTCCAGCTGCAGCGTCTGCGGTGATTTCCAGGCGCGACGCTCCTCAATCCGAACCAAGGAAGGGAAAGTGACCAAGTTGGTTCACACGCTGAACGGCAGCGGTCTGGCGATCGGCCGCACCATGGCGGCATTGCTGGAAAACGGTCAGCAGTCGGACGGCAGTGTGTTGCTGCCCCAGGCGCTGGTGCCTTACTTCGGTGGAGACAGAATCCAGCCAGAATGAACGGATTGAAACGGTTTCCATGAACGTTCTGGCCTCACTGCTGGCTCTGGGGCTGCTGATCGTCATTCATGAAGCCGGGCATTTCTTCGCGGCCCGACTCCAGGGCATTCGTGTCAACGGTTTTTCAGTGGGATTTGGGCCTGCTCTGCTCAAAACCGAGCAGGGTGGCGTGACCTACGCGCTGCGGGCACTGCCTCTCGGTGGATTCGTTTCATTCCCCGAAGACGACGACGAAAGCGACATTCCCAAAGACGATCCGGATCTGCTGCGCAACAGACCGATTCCCCAGCAGATGCTCGTGATCAGCGCTGGCGTGCTGGCCAATCTGCTGCTGGCCTGGTTGGTTCTTGTCGGGCACACAGCCACCACCGGAGTTCCCGGGGAGCCAGGACCTGGTGTGATGGTGATGAGCGTGCAGGGAGGGGAACCGGCAGCTCTGTCGGGGCTCAAACCCGGCGATCGCATTCTGTCGATCGATGCGGTGGATCTTGGCCGTGGCGAGCCCGCCGTGCAGGCTGCGGTTGATCCCATCCGCAACAGCCCCGGCCAGCCACTCACACTTCAGGTGATTCGTGATGGTGTGCTGACGCCGCTTCAGCTCACACCTGCCGATCAACAGGGTGTGGGTCGTATCGGCGCTCAACTTCAGGAGGTGGTCAGCGGCTCCACCCGTCCTGTGCGCTCGCCGCTGGAGGCAGTCAGTGTGTCGAGCCAGCAGTTCAGCGGACTGTTCAGCAGAACGGTCTCCGGCTACGCGGGATTGTTCACCAATTTCGGCGCCACCGCCCAGCAGGTTTCAGGCCCTGTGAAGATTGTGGAGATGGGCGCGCAACTCTCGAGTCAGGGAGGCTCGGGTCTCGCCCTTTTTGTGGCCTTGATCTCCATCAATCTGGCAGTCCTCAACGCCCTGCCGCTGCCCCTGCTCGATGGCGGACAGCTGGTGTTTCTGCTGCTTGAGGGGCTGCGCGGACGTCCGCTGCCGGAACGGTTTCAGCTGGCTGTGATGCAGTCCAGTCTGCTGTTGGTGCTGGGCCTCAGTGTGCTGCTGATCGTGCGTGACACCAGCCAGCTCCCCGTGGTGCGTCAATTGATCGGCCAGTGAAACTGTATGGTTGCTGATTGAACTGCTCCTTTTCAACCGCTGCATGGCCAAGAAGTCGATGATCGCCCGTGACGCGAAGCGCAAGAAGATGGTTGAACGCTTCTCAGCCAAGCGCAATGCCCTGATGGCCGCCTTCAATGCAGCGGAAGACCCCATGAAGCGCCTCGAGATCCACCGCAAGATCCAGGCATTGCCCCGCAACAGTGCGCCTACCCGCATGCGTAACCGCTGCTGGGCCACAGGCAAGCCCAGAGGGGTCTATCGCGACTTCGGTCTCTGCCGTAATCAGCTTCGCGAGCGTGCCCACAAGGGTGAACTTCCCGGCGTCGTGAAATCAAGCTGGTGATTCACCGAGTCCTGAATCAAAAGTGATGCAGTCAAGGAGGTGTTTGAACACCTCCTTTTTTGATGGATGTCACAGGCCGAATCAAATTGGATTCAGTGGGATTGACGTTCCAATCCTGTGAAGTGCCAGAATCAACCTTGATAGAAAGACATAAACAACAGTGCAAGGTCAGACACAGTCGATCTCCTTTGACGGTCGGGAGATTCGGTTGACCACGGGGCGGTACGCCCCACAGGCCGGCGGCTCGGTGATGATCGAATGCGGTGACACTTCGGTACTGGTCACAGCCACCCAGTCCAAAGGACGGGAAGGCATCGATTTCCTTCCTCTCATCTGCGACTACGAAGAGCGTCTCTACGCAGCAGGGCGCATTCCGGGAAGTTTCATGCGCCGTGAGGGGAGACCTCCCGAGCGCGCCACACTGATCTGCCGCCTGATCGACAGGCCGATGCGGCCTCTCTTTCCCAGCTGGATGAGAGACGACATCCAGATCGTGGCCACCTGCATGTCTCTCGACGAACGTGTCCCTGCGGATGTCTTGTCGGTGACAGGCGCTTCCATGGCAACCCTGCTTGCTGGCATTCCTTTCCAGGGGCCGATGGCCGCGGTGCGGGTTGGCCTGCTGGGTGATGACTTCGTGCTCAACCCCAGCTTCCGTGAGATCGAACGCGGAGACCTCGATCTGGTCGTGGCCGGCACACCTGAAGGTGTGGTGATGGTTGAGGCTGGCGCCAATCAGCTGCCGGAAGGCGATGTGATTGAAGCGATCGACTTCGGATACGAAGCGGTCTGTGAACTGATCAAGGCACAGGAAACCATCCTCAAGGAGGCTGGAATTGAGCAGGTGAAACCGGAGGCTCCCAGCGAAGACACAACGCTTCCGGTGTATCTGGAGAAGGCTTGCAGCAAATCGATCGGTGAAGTGCTCAGCCAGTTCGACCAGAGCAAGGCCGAGCGCGACGAAAAGCTCGATGCCATCCGTGAGCAAACCGCTGAAACCATCGAGGGCCTCAAAGAGAGCGACCCGGTGCGCCAGCTTGTTTCAGGGAACGGCAAAGCACTGCCGACCAGCTTCAAAGCCCTGACCAAGAAGCTGATGCGTCAGCAGATTGTGAAGGACGGCAAGAGGGTCGACGGAAGAAGCCTGGATCAGGTGCGTCCGATCAGTGCAGCCGCCGGTGTTCTGCCCAAGCGGGTGCATGGTTCCGGTCTGTTCCAGCGCGGTCTCACTCAGGTGCTGTCGACCGCAACCCTTGGCACACCGAGTGATGCCCAGGAGATGGACGACCTCAACCCCAACACCGAGAAGACCTACCTTCACCATTACAACTTCCCTCCCTACTCGGTGGGTGAGACCAAGCCGATGCGCTCCCCCGGTCGGCGCGAAATCGGGCACGGTGCGCTGGCAGAGCGCGCCATCCTGCCCGTGCTGCCTGCGAAGGACACCTTCCCTTATGTGGTGAGGGTGGTGAGCGAGGTTCTCAGTTCCAACGGCTCCACCTCAATGGGTTCGGTGTGCGGCAGCACCCTGGCCCTGATGGATGCGGGCGTGCCTCTGAAAGCACCCGTCAGCGGTGCCGCCATGGGTCTGATCAAGGAGGGCAAGGAGGTCCGCATCCTCACCGACATCCAGGGCATCGAGGACTTCCTCGGCGACATGGACTTCAAGGTGGCGGGCACGGACAAGGGGATCACTGCCTTGCAGATGGACATGAAGATCACCGGCCTGGCGATCAACACGGTCGCAGAAGCAATCAATCAGGCACGTCCTGCCCGTCTCCACATCCTCGAGAAGATGCTCGAGGCGATTGACACCCCACGCGATGGCATGTCCCCCCATGCCCCTCGCCTGCTCAGCTTCCGAATTGATCCGGAACTGATCGGCACGGTGATCGGCCCTGGTGGACGCACCATCAAGGGGATCACCGAACGCACCAACACCAAGATCGACATCGAGGACAGCGGCATCGTCACCATTGCCTCCCATGACGGGGCGGCGGCTGATGAAGCTCAAAAAATCATCGAAGGTCTGACCCGCAAGGTGAACGAAGGCGAGGTGTTCAGTGGCTCCATCACCCGGATCATTCCGATCGGCGCCTTCGTGGAGATCCTGCCTGGCAAGGAGGGCATGATCCACATCTCCCAGCTTTCAGAGGCTCGTGTCGAGAAGGTGGAAGACGTGGTGAAGGTGGGCGATGAGGTCACCGTTCGCGTCCGCGAAATCGACAACCGCGGCCGCATCAACCTGACGCTGCGCGGTGTGCCTCAGAACGGCGAAGACGCTGAGCCCGAACCTGCTCCCACACCCGTTGCGCCCCTTTCCTGAGGGGTCGCCTCAGACCTGAAAACCAGGATCGATTGTCTCCATGGCCTGTGCCGCTCTCCGTTCGAGATCGGCATGGGCTTTTCCATGGCTGGCAATCAGACAACCGGCCTGACGCACATCGCCTGTGTTGTACGTGAGTGGACGACCGTCCGCATGGGTGAAAGCACCACCAGCTGCCAGCAACACGGCTTCTGGAGCCGCCATATCCCAGTCTTTCGGGGCACTCTTGCCTGATAGCGAGATGTAGAGATCAGTCTCCCCCCGAAGGATGGTGGCCACCTTGCATCCCACACTGCCGACAGCCTTGGAGCCGGCGAGGGGGAGAGCGGCGATCAGCCGCTCCAGGCGATCATCGCGATGACTGCGGCTCGCCACCATGATCAGTTCGCCCTCAGCGGAGCGGTGGCTGAAACCCACGGGGCTGCGAGCGCCGGTGCGGTTTTCACACCAGCTGCCATCACCCACCAGGCCGAACCAGAGTTCATCAGCCTCGGGAAGCAACACCACACCCAGCACCGGACGCTGCCCCCTCACCAGCGCCAGATGGACCGCATATTCACCAGTGCCTTGCAGGAAGTCCTTGGTGCCATCGAGAGGATCAAGAATCCACAGCCATTCGGCCGGCAACGGTTCGCCTGCGGTGAGCTGTTCCTTGGCTGTCTCCTCACTGAGCAAGGTCCAGCCTGCATCGGGGAATGCTGAACGCAGACCATCCAGAAGCCATTGATTCACGGCCAGATCCGCTGCAGACACCGGTCCCTCTCCACCATCGTCAACACTGAGAGCACGGGAAAAGCCATGGGGCGGCTGCTCGCCGCGGGCATAGGCCCGCAGAATGTCTGCGGCTCCCCAGCACAGAGGACGCAGGGCTTCAAGAAGGCGGTCCTGACTGATGCCGGCAGGCAGGCTCATCGAAGTCGGCATCATGGAGAAGGTCTTGGCGGAGCCATTGTGAAGCAACGCGCCGAACCGGAAGGTGGTGTTCTCTATCTGGTGGGCACACCGATCGGCCATCTGGGCGATCTTTCTCCGCGGGCACGGGCCCTGCTGATCGCCGTGGACACCATCGCCTGCGAAGACACCCGCCACAGCGGCCAGTTACTCACAGCCCTTGGCTCCAAAGCACGGCGCTGCAGCTTTCATCAACACAACTCCCAGGGAAGGATTCCTCAGTTTCTGGAGGAACTCGGCAATGGCCACAGCATCGCCGTGATCAGTGATGCAGGGCTGCCGGGCATCAGCGATCCAGGCGAAGATCTGGTGGCTGCCGCACGTCAGGCAGGCCATGCCGTGATCTGCATCCCGGGGCCCTGCGCAGCCACCACGGCACTGGTCAGCAGTGGCCTTCCCAGCGGCCGCTTTTGTTTTGAAGGATTTCTGCCGACCAAGGGGCGCGAACGCCGCGAACGACTGACAGCGGTGGTTGAGGAACAACGCACCACGGTGCTTTATGAGGCTCCGCACAGACTGGTGAAACTGCTGGAAGAGCTGCAGCAACTCTGCGGTGATCAGCGAGCCCTGCAGGTGACCCGCGAACTGACCAAGCGTCATGAACAACAGATAGGCCCCACGGTGATTGCGGCCCTGGAGCATTTTCAGAGGCATTCCCCTCAGGGTGAGTTCACCCTGGTGCTGGGCGGTGCATCCGAGCAGGAGCAGACCTGCCTGAGTGATGAGCAGTGCCTTGAGCAACTGTCAGCACGAATCGAACAGGGCATGAAACCGGCCGATGCGGCCAAGGATCTGGCCAGGATCGCCGGCCGATCACGACGTGAGCTCTACGCACTGCTGCATGCACAGCAGAACCAGGCAGACTGAGGGAAGATTCAAGGAATTCGCGGCATGTTGCTGCGCCTCAGGTTGCTGTTGATCACCCTTGGAGCTGGTTCAGCCTTGCTGGTGGTGCTTTGCCTTGGAGCGCAGAACCTCAGCGACCGCTACAGGCTGAACCTGGGTGTGGGCAGAACAGCCCCTCTTCCTGCAGGGTTCATTGTTGGCGTCAGCACGGTGCTGGGGGTGATCAGCGGCGGCAGCCTCGCGGCGGTGCTTATGCCACAGTCCCAACGGTGAATCAGCTGTCGAGTGAATACAAGGCGCCTTCGAGCACGAGGCGCGTGATTCCCCTGGCGAGCAGATGCCGTGATGTGCGCTCAAACACCTGGGTGTCGGGAACCTTGATCACACGCTGGCTGCGGCCGCACTGGCGCTTGGCAGAACGGGGACTGGAGTAAAGACACAGTGCCTGACGTGTGAGCTCCTCCGGATTGAGAACACCGAGTTCAGGGAACTCACTGAGCGGTTTTGGATCCAGTTCAACCGTTTTGTCGACGAGCATGTAGACGCTGTCGGGGAGGACACCGGAAGCGAAGGGAAGGCAGCTGACCTGCTCACGGCTCACCTGCGGCAGATCAACGGGCAGAACAGCGATTTCCTGGAACACATTGTCCGCTGAACCGTCAAAGCCGTCGTCATCGCTCACCTCATCAGCGTCGTCATCACCGAAGTCATCGGCATCTTCAAGAGCCAGGTTCGAAGGTCCTTCGTCCTCGACCGGCTGAGCGTCGGTGCTGACGGGAGCGCTTTCAGTGCCCGAACGACTTGCGCTGGAGGCATCCCCAGCAACAGAGGACTCAGGTGATGACGGCACAGAACCGGAACGGGCACGCGCTGACTTGAGTGCGTCGTAATCCTCCTGACTGAGAAGGGTGCGAACCGTGCGGCTGACGGTGTTCGGGCTGATGGCGTAGAAAGCAGCCAAAGCCGAACTAGACTCGCCGGCGCGGTAACGAGCCAAAAGCTCCTGCTTCTGACTGTCGGTAAGCCGGCTGGGTGCCATCGCAGGAATTGCGCAGCCACCAACCTTAAGCGCTGCAAGGAGGATTGGCTGCAACAATGGCGCCATTGCTCCCTTAGCTCAGCTGGATAGAGCAACTGCCTTCTAAGCAGTCGGTCGATGGTTCGAATCCATCAGGGGGCGTCAGCTACACCAAGGCTTCTCAGCCATCCTCGCCCGCCAGACGGCGGGCTTTTTATTGGCGGGACCACTACGGGACCACTTTCTGTGCCATGATTCTGGGAATGGTCCCGCTAAGCAGTAACTCATGGCGCTCGATTTCCGCCCCGTCCTCAAGGAATCAATCAAAAATTCAGGCGTTCCTCGAGGCTGGTCAGTCAGCGAGCACCGAGGGAAGGTGAAGCTTCGTGTTCGCGCTGGAGCCGGTGGCGCGGCTGCGTCATGGACAAAGACACTCCCGATCGCGTGGGAGGTGGGCTGCATCGGCCCCGTGACCGACACCTTGGCCAGCCTCTACAAAGCGACTCAAAGCGACCCGCCGAAGTCCCTGGCGGAGGCCTGGGCCGAGCTCCACCCAGAAGATGCCGACGAGGAACCTGCCTTAGGAATCCCCTCCACAATCAGCGGAATCAACTGGCAGGCGATCGCCGCAGCCCACTACCGAGATCGGCAGCAAAACGGCAAACAGGTCAGCGACAAGACCATGGTTCTGGAGCGCACCTATTGCGACCAGGCGGTGAAGCTGCTGGCCAGTCCCAAGTCACCTGCAACTCCCTACAAACTGATCGATGCCACTATCACCACCGGCGGCTGGAGCGACAAACCACGCGCCAGGCAGCAGTGCGTCGGGGCTGTCACCCGGATGCTGACCTACGCCGTGGCGCATGAAGGTTTGAGTGGTGAGTGGATCATTTCCCAGCACCAAAAGTTGATGCTGGCCGGTAATGGCAAAGCGAAGGATGAACGCGAGGTTGCGATCCTCAGCGACATTCAGATCCTCGAACTGCTGGATGCTGCTCCCACAGAAACCTGGCGCAACGTCCTGCTGGTGATGGCCGTCTATGGGTTGAGGCCTGAGGAGTTAATGCACCTGCAGCCAAAGGTGAACCCCACCACCGGCAAGCTCCAGCTCTGGTGCAGCTACAGAAAGGCTGCTGGCGGCCGCACCACCAAGACTGAAACCAAGCCACGCTGGCTCCAGGCCATCCCGCTGCAGGGTCCTGATGGTGAGGACTACCCCGCAGGGGACTTGGCAGCACAGATTGATGCTGGCCTGATGCCATTCCCACCACTCAAGGAACGTGGCGCGGCAGTGGCGCAGTACCTGGGGCGACTGAAGCTCTGGAAGGAAATGGCAAAGGCGTTTGAAGAGCAGGGCAAATGGCTGCGGCCCTATTCCTTCCGGAACACCTATTCGACCCGTGGGCATCTCCGCGGCATTCCAGGGGCATCAATGGCACTGGCCATGGGGCACAGCGACAAGACCCATTCCGCGCACTACGTGACAGCAACCGAGGAAACAACGGCAGAGATCTTCGATCGAATCCTGGGGTCGGCTGATGCAACCGACTTGTGACGACTGCCGAGGCGACGACGAGGGCGTTTGGAGAGGACGCCGCGATGAAGGCTCCGCCAAAGATTGACCCCAGTTGACTGGCGCTACATGTGGTCAGAGGGCTGCCAAAACAGTCCTACCCCTCTAGATCTTGTGCCAGGGCTGTAAAGGCGCCCCTATAATCCGACCAACACAACGGAGTTGTAGGCGATCCCTGCTTCCTGAGTGCGAACACTATTCGTAGAAATTCGGTTGTCCACTCAGCTGATTTCTCCTCCTCGAAGAAGACCCCCTCTACAGGGGTTGGAACATTTTTGTCCTCCCTCAGGAATCTCTCTCAGTTACGCACTGGAGCTTGCCTGGCGTTGGCGAGACGACGGTGTTCTGCCAGCAGGGCCTGACATTCACGCTCACAAACCTCCCCAGGCTGTGATGCAGGAAATGGTGAGGCTTGATCCAATCGCTGCAGGCATCCTTCGCCAGCAGCGTGAAGAGATCATCCGGGATGGGAAAGAAGGGGTGACCCACCGCTTTATTGACCGGGTTCTGAAGCTGATCGCCAATCAATACGGATGGCCTGAGCAGGACTAGGTCCTGTTGACGACTAATGGCTTTCACAGCATCCACTCGCGATGTGATGCAGCAGCTTGGTGTCCTTGACCCCAAGACCTTGCATCGTCGTCGTGATCTCTACAACGACAAGTCGATTCACCCTGATCGCAAGATCTTCAAGTTCGGTGTTCACTATGTCCGAAAATCTCCAACCAGCACCCAGGTGGTTTGGGATCTCGAGCTAACTCGCAACGCTTGGCTTTCAGCTACTCAGGCTTTCGCTCTTGAACATGGAGCTGATTGGGTGATCCGAGAATTGAGGAATTAGCTCTTCAGGCAATAGTCGCCATCTGATTAATCACCGCGGGGCGGCTATTTGCATTGGAATGGCTAATTAATCCGCTGGCTAGCTATTTCCATGCCCTATGAAGTTTGACTCATGGGGAAGCGCAGGGCGCCCCTGGCGCGGATGAGCGGAATTAGGAAAATTCTGGCCTCCATAGAATTTTTTTAAGCCCACTTTTGCACCATCACTATCGAAAAATGACTATCCCCACGATCACTGATCAAAGCGTGGAGAGGGAACAAATCACGGTCAAATTTCGGCCGGGTACCAAGATTTTTCTAGAGAACTATCGCCGTGTTCATGGCTTGCGTTCTCACGCAGCTGCACTGCGGCAGATCGTATTTCACGCTTCTGGTGAATTTGATCTGCAGCTACTACACGGCGAAATCTGATCGCAAGGGGATTCAGCCACGCCGCCAAGCAAACGGCTGGATCCCTGTGACATTCACAACTGCCCAATGAACAGCTATGGAATGGACCAAATTTACACAGACCTCATCGAAGTGCGCCAGAGCAGATGCAGCGGCAATCGTCGATGACTGGTTTCCAAAGTTCAATCAGCAGGCTTCCCGAAGAGTTGACCAGCTGCTGATTCGAGCAGATCAAGCCGAAGCGCCTTGGTGGGAGGTCTGGTTGTGACTCAATCAATTCCCAAGCCACGCCCCTTCAGTCAGCCTGAAGATGAATTGCGGCTCGATGGTGAGCAGGTGGTTGAGTTTCTCAATCGCCTCGGGCGTGATCGGCAGACGGTTCGGATGAGGACATTTGCTCCGACCGGCACGCCGAGGAAACACGATCTCAACAGTGACGAGGCCCTTCGTTGGCAGAGGGATCTGAAACAAGGTGTTTACGTCGTCGTGAATCCTGGCGGCGACACCGACCAAGAGATCACTGAATGTGTTGCCCTGTTCTGCGAATGGGATGACAAGCCGATCGAATGGCAGACCACTGCCTGGAAGCATCTCGATCTGCCTGAGCCCACGATCCAGATCGAATCGGGCGGCAAGTCGGTTCACAACTATTGGGTTTTTGAAAATCCGATCGATCCAGGCACCTTCCGCAATCTCCAAAAACGCCTGATCGCTCATGCCGATTCGGATCCAACGCTGACAAACCCCTCACAGTGCATGAGACTTCCCGGCTGCTGGCACTTCGACAAACAGACCAAACAGCGCAACCGGATGACCCAGATCATCCACACCTCAGAGACACGGATCACTGCTGAACAGATGGATCAGCTGTTGCCCAGTAAGGCAGCAATTCATCAGAGCGAAGAGATTCGCAGCCAGCCCAGTTCAAATTCCGACTTCGAGCCTCGGTCTTTTGATGAGATCCGCAAAGCACTCGATTGCATCCCGCCACGGGTACCCGGGACGGGAGCCTTTTTCCAATATCGAAATGCTCTCTGGGGCCTTCAGTGTGCTCTGAAAGAGATCGGGTGCGATCCAGCAGAAGCCATCAATCTGTTTCGTGATCACAGTCCTGAATGGCGTGATGTTGATCAGGTCGCTGGTTTTGACCATTCACAAATGAGCGCCGGTTCGTTCTGGTGGTTCGCAGGCCAGCACGGTTATGACCTCAGCCTTTCAGATCAATCTCAGCCGAAACGAAAGCGGACGCCACCAATCCCAGAGGGGAAGACCATTGATGAGCTGACCATTGATGAAATCCTCGGCCCGAAAAATGGCGACACGTTGCGGAAACCCGTATCGATCGATTGCGCAAGTTTTTCGAGAAGGCCTACCGCCCAAGATTCAATGAACTTACCCAAGACATCGAAATAGATGGCAAGGGCCTTGACTCAGCCGATTGCACGACTTTTTACATGCGTGTTGGTGAGGATCATCAGGTTGAACTCAGCAAAGAAAGGGCTCTTGATGCTCTTTTATATGCTGCAATCAAGGATAAGTATCACCCCGTCCGTGATTATCTCAATGGCCTTTCTTCAAAATGTTCGCCATTGGATGATGATGACTGGCAATTAATCGCACATACGATTTTTGGCTCTAATGATGTCAACGCAAATTTGTTTTTGCAGCGGCAGCTAATTGGCCTGGTGGCTCGCGTAATGGACCCTGGCTGCAAGTTTGACACTGCTCTAGAGATTCACTCTCGTGAGCAAGGACTTAAGAAGTCGGAGTTTTGGTCAGTCCTGGGTGGCGAACGGTTCAGCGACAGCCTCGGATCGCTCAAACAGGTCAAAGAGGATCAGATGATCCTTCATCGTGCATGGATCCACGAATGGTCGGAGATTGATCATGTGTTCGGAAGGACCGCTGCAGAAGAACTAAAAAGCTTTCTCTCCAGAAAGGAAGATCATTTCAGGCCCCCTACGGCAGAAAGCCAGATTCATTCCCTCGTCAGTGCGGCATTGTTGGAACCACCAACCGGCGGGACTTCATCAAAGACCCCACCGGCAATCGACGATTCCCTTGCTTCACTGCGACCAAAGTCGTTGATATTGACTGGGTCAAAGCCAACCGTGACTCAATCTGGCTTCGTGCGCTCAACGAGTTCAAAAACAGCACCCGCTATTGGTATGAACACGCCGAGTTAGATCTCCTTAATCAAACCGCTCAAAATTACAGTCCTGAAAATTCCTTCATTGAGGCTCTAGAGCCTTACGTCGAAGGTTTGACAGAGGTGAATATCCCGACAATCTGCAATTCAATCCCAGGCTGGACTGAATTTCATAAAAATGGCCGAGATCGATCAGCCATTGTTAAAGCTCTAAATCAACTCGGTTTTGAACGTTCAGAAAAAAAGATCTCCGTTAGGGGCCTTCGCGGAATCCCTGACAGCCGTCCTGAGGTCTACAAAAGGATCCGCCATTAGGCCCTGATCCCACCATTTCGGCTGACACTTGGCTGACACCTCAAAACAGTCACCCGGCTGACACCTGACACCTCGCCGACACCTTCACCGACACCCCTAAACACGTTGCAGGGCAACCGCTTTCAGCAAACTGTCAGTAGTGTCAGTCAAAAACACATAAAAAAATCCGTGGGGGGGGGGTTGGCACAAAAACAGCTGCCATACCCCCACCCTTTATTAAGGAATCTCGACTGACAGCTGACACCCCCTCTCAACACTGTTTGCCATGCCGAGAATGGGGTCAAACATCGTCAAATCCATGCCCGCTGGATTGCAAGCAAGGCGAAGAGCCGCTGAACGAAAAAACCAAGCATTTCAGCTTTATTGCTCAGGTGTTCGATTGGTTGATATCGGCGAACAACTTGGAATTAGCGCATCAGTCGCTTCTCGAATGGTGAGAAGAGCAGCAGCTGAACAACCTGCTGCGGGGATGACACCTCAGGAACGATCAGGCCTGGCCATGGAGTTATTGATGACGGCTCATGGTGATGTTCGGCAGGAGTTAGCAGCAGCTCGCGCCCAGGGCCGCACCGACGAAGTTCGATCACTGCTGGCGATCCAGAGCCTCAGCGCCAGTCGTTGCGCCCGTGTCCTGGAGGCTCAGCCGGAGGCTGTGGTGCAGACGGGGCCGACGTTCAACCTGGCAGCGTTCCAACAGCTCACCGGTGGTGGTGAACAGCAGCAGCTGCCGGTGGAGCCTGTTGAGGTGAAGGTCGAGGCCAGCTGATCCGCTGTGCCGTTAGTCAACACTTGCGGCATGCCATTCAGCAAACCGTCAACACTCGGATCTGCTTGTGCCGTAAGTGGGTGCCACAATGTTGATATGGCAAGCACGATTGGTTACGCCCGGTGTTCGACCACCGGCCAGGATCTGACCCTTCAGCGGCAGGCGTTGACCGATGCCGGCGTTGATCAGCTGTTCTCCGAACACATCAGCGGCGCTGCTCCCTATGCCAAGCGAGTGGAGCTGCAGGCTGCAATCGCCGCATGCTCACCCGGAGATGTGTTGGTTGTCGCCAAGCTCGACCGCCTGGGCAGGTCCATGGAGGACTGCGTCTCCCGTGTTGCTGAGTTGCTAGATCAGGGCATTCACGTCCGCACCCTCGACAAGCGGGTGGATACGAAGGGCCTGGGGAAGATGGCAAAGATGGTGGTCGGGATTTTGGCTGCTGCTGCCGAGATCGAACGCGAGCTGATCTGGGAGCGAACCCAGGAAGGCATCAGGGAGGCCAGGGCCAAGGGAGTGCCGTTTGGTCCGAAGCGGAAGTGGTCCGATGATGAGCAGGGTTTGGTGCTGCAGCTGCGATCAGAGGGCAAGAGCTATGGAGCGATCAGCAAAGCCACCGGCAAAACGATCAGCACCATCAGGCGCATGCTGGCCAGAGCTGAGGTAGCGGCATGATCCGGCTTGTGATTCACAGAAGGCCACCGTTCCCCTCCTCAAATCGAAGGAAAAGATCTCCTTCAAATCCAAGCTCTCTCATTAGAGAAGCCCATTCAACTTCATCCTCAGGCTCATAAGTGTCGTTCTTGCTGAGATTTTCATCGCCCCATAGGGGCATTAGATTTCTATAGTTAAAGCATACAAATTGCTGCCTTTGATCTTCCATATCAAATGAAATGCAAGGGCGTATGTGATCCAAGTGCCATCCGCTTATGCCCCAGTTGTCCCAGTTCATGTCATCATCAAACTGACTTTCAATATGATTTCGCGCTTCGCCAATAGTGCATCCCAGCAAATCCTCTGTCTTCTACTGTTTAATGCCTTTACCATCCTTGATGGCAGACGCAGTACGATTTCTAAGATTATTGATAAGCCTGAAGTTTATATCCTCCTCTGAGCGATCCCGAAAATATTCGCGATGATATTTTTTGAGTTCATCAGGGTCTCTTGATGCTCGATTTTTCCTACTTCTCTCGGTTTTTTCCGCAGGAGTAAGAGCATGAAAATATGCATTACTTCTAGCTTTTCGGCTTTCTCTATAAGACTCGTCCGTTGCATATTTTTTCTGGAGACGCTTGTTTTCTCTTTGCCTTGTTAGCTCTGTATTGCGCTCTTTATAGTCTCGTTTACCAGCTGTCTGAGCGCATTCAAAAGAACAGTAAACCTGGTTCTCTCGGCTTGGAGTGAATTCCTTATTGCAGGTCCTGTTTTTGCATATTCGAATCTCAGCGTCTAATTCTGCTCTCCTGGCATCGCTTTTTTTCTTCTTCTGTTTCTTGTCGTTGCATTCTTTTGAGCAGCATTCTTGATTAGACCTCTTTTGTTTGAAGGGCTCTTTACAAATCACGCATTTAATGATTTGGAGCCTTGCTGCAGTTGCCGCTCTATTTTCACGCTGGACTTTTTGGATATAACAGGCTTGGGAGCAATAAATGGTATCTGTTCTCTTTGGGAGAAAAGGCTGTTCACACTCGGGGCAAATGCGTTCCGGCAACCTCCCAACTTGAAGCGGCCCTGCCATGTATGTAGATCAAGCTCTCTCTTTTTCAAGTATCGATGGAATTGGAGTGCATCACATCCCCCAAGCGCGTGAAATGTCTAGGCGCAGAACAGCGGCTGGAACGGCTCGAGGGCAGGAAGAAACCGAAGACCTAGAAATCGCCTGTGAGGACTGGGTTTGCTGGGGCTTAGTGGGATACCCCCTGTTTTGAGGCCTGCTAAAGGGGCAGCCAGGGGCCTCTCAGAAGGCATCTGAGCTGAATAACGTAATTCCGTGGGGTACAACACTGGCTAGACTGGCTGAATGCCCCGATCCACGGCCACCAGACACCGTCAGCCAGGCAGTCTCCGGCTGGTCACAAAGAAGGCTCGCGGCAAGGAATATCAGCGCTGGCAGTGGCGCACCCACCGGCAGACCGACACCGGTTGGACGACTGTTGATGTGGAGCTGGGTGAGCACCTGGTGGGGATGCGGACGCTGACCCTGATTGCACTCGGAGAGCTGTCGGCTCCGCTGCTGACAGAGCGCTGGGTTGGTTGGTACTGCAGCAGCTGGGACTTTCTGCCTGCTTTCACCGGGCGGCCCAATGGCACTGAACAGGAAGCCGCTTGGTGGGTCGAGCTCCCCCGGCAGGCTGACCTGCCGGTCAAGCTGCGATTCCGGTCACTCAGGCAAGGCATTGATTTCCGCCGTGCTCGAAAGTCCATCGCCGCTCTTGAATCCAGGGCCACGGAAGTTTGGCGAAACCTTTCAAGGGATCCGATCGTCGAGCTGGGCCGTCTGCAATGGCTTGAAGCCGAAGCCCAGAAAGGGATCGACAACATCGAGGAGGAGCTGCAGACACTGCGAAAGAAACGCCGGTCTGGGGATCTCAATCAACGTGATTTTGAAGCCGACGAACGCGATTGTTATTTCAGGCTTGAGGGTTGGGAGACCATACAGAGCACGGTGCGCAGCCGCTGGGATGAACTGCTGCAGGAGATGCTGACGGCGCTGCCTCGTACCCGTCGCGACGAGCTGAAGCCTCGGATCGTGATGCTGGCTGAACGACTGCAGAGGGATAGCAAGCAGCTGCGGAAATGGCACGACGATCACTGGGATGAGAACAACACCCTGCACTGGTGATCACTGTCGTCTCACGGCCCGTGGCATTGCTCGTCGTGCAGATGCTCCCTGACATTCCTCAGGGCTTCCCAGCAAGCTTGTCTCCCGCATGCGATCGCGTTCGATCAAGTACAGGACACCCAGGACGCTGCCGCACCACAAACCAACGATGAGCAGGAATTGCCCCATGGTTTTCAGAAAATTCATCAGCCGTTCCTCAACGATTTGAAGTCCACCCGGATCAACCGGGAGAGAATCCTCGGGTCTGACTTTGATCGCTGGAGATTGATGAAGCAACGCACTGCAACTCTTCTGCTGATCCCCTCTGCACTAGCCGCTTTGGCGGTGCTCGTTGGTTTCATTGCATTGGTCAAATGTGATTCGACCTTGTGGAACCTCTACCCGAGCAAAAACAAGCCATGCCTCATTGATTGATCCCGGCCACTCGGATCAAACAGGGTCAGCGTGGATCTGTTGGAGACAACCTGCCCCAGTCGGCATCAGCAGGCATCTCAGGCCCCACCTTTGGATCGACTGGCTCCCGGAACGTCACCCGCCAATCGGCAACCCTGCACGGCACTTAATCAGCTTTTTCGATCCTGATCCCACCGAGCACCGATGGTGCGCCGTACCAGCCAGCACGCCAGTGAGCGCCCTCATTGAGGCCAACTTTGAACCACACCCAGCAACGTGCATTGGCCTGAGTGGTGGACTGCTGAGCAGGCATTGGGTGTTACTCAGCTAAAGATTCTGAATTCTTTTTAGCTGGCTGCTGAGCAGGCGGGGTTAAAGATTCCTGTTGTTGTTGTTGTGACTGTTGTTGTTGGCCTAGCTGTAGAAGCTCCAACTGCTCTTTTCTCTCTTCGCGCTGATCAGCTCTCCTAGAGAAATACGCCTGCGTGTAAACTCCAACCACTGATATGTAAGCTGCATAAATTGCAATCAAGATGCTAAGTCTTCTACCTTTTCTTTCATCAATTATGATATGAAGACGAGTACATTGATCTGTTAAGGTTAAAAAATAATCCCGATTTTGTTTTATTTTTTCGGTTAGATCGCGTATCTTTTCTTCCTTATCTTCGCTTGAAAGCTTTAAGTAATCTTTTTGTTCTCGTGATAGAAGAATAGGGGATCTTCGTATAGATGCAAGCGTTTTTGAGATTTCTCCTAATGGCGATAGATATTCTTTTGGCGATAGATTTTCTAATTCGTTTTTTCGGCCCGCTAATGTCTTTCCTTCACGCAATACTGCAGTTATCCTGTCATCAAGCCTTTTATCTCTTGCGCTACATCAAAAGTCTTATATTTATAGGAATCCTTGTCACTGGCTTGATTGCGATTCTCGGCGTTGTTTTCTTCTGGCAATGGCTTGCTCCAGATTTTTATGGTGTCCTGCTAGGCAGGTGGGTGTCACCCCATGGGTATGGACGCTAGGTGCGTTTTATGGGATGGGCTGAGTTTCTACGGTTTTCGATAGTGAACCGATGCAGAGTGAGCTATATTTAGTCCAACAAAGAGCAGGGCTTATGTATAAGCCAAGCTGATGCAATTCATAAGCAATTCTGATCAGTCAGGGGTTGACAGCTGGGCAAGTTGGTGCTACCATTCAAGCTGGCGATTAGTGCGCTTGCCGCATCTATTGCCAACATTTCAACTTGACAAACTAGTAGAAACCCCCCCCCAAAAAAAAGACAGGTAGAGACCAGTTATCCGTGCCTAATAATAATGATGAAAAACACCCATAATCATAGGTAGAGTGGTAATCCATTTTAGGATTAGTTGAATGGGGATTTTGAGGCAAACCCTCAAATCCTTCCATTCGATAGTAAGTTCGATCTTTTTTTCTCCTAGAGATATTTGTTACGGGACTTCAAATTCTTTTCAAAATTATCCGCTGCCCTCTTGCGTTATATCATATTTTTCCAGGGGATTCAACCTCTATTTTTAAATTATCCGATTTCATTTGCCGCCCTTTTGCTGCAAGCTGCCCGCGGGTAAGGATTAATTAACCTTGTTATTTGCGTCTAGTTGATCAACTCAGCTGCTGCAATTCCTGCCAGAAATGCAACTTGACAATTTTTGGGGTGTCTCGCTCTGGTTTGAAGCGGCTTTCTCTGATCAAAGTGGGCCCGGACGTTCCGGGGGGACCATTCCTGCAGAAATCGGGTCGTCCCATCTGAACGAGGTGGGTCGGGTTTCTGATGACCACCATTCCTGGAGCCAGATTCCCGGCATCGCCACACACCTAGCCGTCACGCCGAAAACGCTTGCTACAGCTCACTTTCGGCCGTTAAATCCGCCGTGGCTACACACCTAACTCGTCACACATGCCCATCAGGACCGCCACCAGCGTCAGGGCTGCCGCTGCACAGAGGCAACGCCGCCGCCGTGACCGTCTCTCCTGGGAGCGCCCCCCAACGAAACCAATCTGCTGCGACTGCTGCGGGAAACCATTCTTCCCCGAACGTCAGGCCCGCTACTGCTCCAGGCCTTGCATTGAACGGGCCGGGGCCTTCCGTCGTCGGCTGAAGCAGCCCAATCCCAGACAGGCCATTGCCTCATGGCTGGTTCGATCCTGTTCCGGGAACGACGAGTGCCAGCGGTTTCTGGAACTGCATCGTCATCTGCTCGATCCCGCTCTGGAGGATGAGCTGAGGGATCTCGGCTGGCTGGTGGGTCCGGTGTCACCAATGCCCGCCGGTGCAGTGCAGCCCCTCCGGTCGCTCGAACACCACTGATCGCCACTGGCTCCGGGCAAACACCGCCAACGCCAAACCACTGCCGCTGAACAGTGTCAGCTCTCCTGCGTCGCTGACCTCATGCCGATCACAGTTGATCCGCATTGTTTGCCCCGGTGCATCCAACGTGGCCGGCCCCTGTTGGCTGAGCTGCACCACTGCGATGAGCAGCCCGGCATCTAATGCCTGCCGGGCTTCTGCAGACACCTCGGGGCTGAGTGCTCTGGCCTGTTGCTCCCATCCAGCTCGATCCTGGATCGTGAACGCGAATGATCTGGTTGTTGCTGAAGGCAATTTGGAGGGAGTGGGTAAAAACAACCTAAGCACCACATCCAAACGGTTTGACTTCATCCAGACGACAACAGATTGAAGAGATCAACGAAATGACCCGGCAGATCGAGGCACTGCAGGAGCAGGCTGCTGTTCGGGAGGAAAAATCTCACGCTGCTGATGTGCCGGCATGGCTCCAGGCCCGCCGCTGGATGATCAGCAAAGGTCAGCAGAAACTGCCAACTTCAAAATCACAGCTGATCCGCCGGTTGGAAGAATCGATCGGAATGCGGCAACAGCTGCTGAAGGAATTGCCCAAGGTCGCTGATGCACTTGGCATCAATGACGATGAGGTTCAGTTTCCTGAAGTGCTGCTGGATCTGCTCAGCAATGCAGAAGCAGAGCCCAGCGTGGCATTGGGTCGTCAGCTATTAGAAGCAGGCCCCATTGATGATCTGGTGGCACTGGCACCATCACGGGCCACCACCATCAGGCTGTCAGTTCGGCAGTGGCAGGAGGACCAACAGCCGCCAAGCGTGATGCCAACGAAAAAGCACGTCAGCAGATCCGCGAATCAATCGCTGCACATGGCAATCCAGTCGTTCGCGGTGGCGCTGAAAACAAGGAATTGCGCAAACGGGAAGTGCTCAGACAGGCAGGCATTCCTGTTGGCCCGCGTGTTTAAACCTTGCCAGCCAAAGGACCATATAGAGGGGAGGGTTTCACCCGAACTTTCAACCGGCGGTGCTGGGAGAAGGATTCAAAGAGCAAGAACTTCAAGGGGCGGCGCCCCGAGGAGGGAAACCCTTCCACCCCATTTCAGTCTTTGGTTTTCTTGCGCTTCTTGCGTTTGGTTTTTTTAATCGCGGGCAATGTTTGGAGTTCTTCCCCGGGCGCCAGCAGCTTCGGGTCAGGTCTCTTCCGAATGATTGTGGTCAGATCAGTGTTGAACGCCGGCAGCTGGCGTGGCTCCTCAACATCAATCACACGCTGCATTTTCTGGGCTGATGCAGGTGCAGGTTGTGGCTGTTCTGTATCCGCTTCAGTGGTCTGGTATTGCTTAGCAAATTGCGGCTTTTTGATCTCATCAATCCGCAGCCCATCGGATTCTGGAACGGGGATGTCTTTCCAGGAATTAAACCCTTCAGTCATTGCATCACTGCCTATGCCCCATTCTCCCGCGTCCTCAAGGATCAGTAGGTGCAACACCAATCACCTGCATCAGATCACCGATTGAGCAAGAAACAAACAACACCGCAACTGCCAGCACCGCTTCCGTGGCAGTCAGAAATTCTCAGGTTGCCAGTTACCTCGAGCGTGCTGCTGGCCGGCGGTCGTTACTCCGGCAAATCGTGGCTGCTGGCCCTGCTGCTGATCAGGGCATCGGCGCCGGTGCAGCAGGGAGGACACGGTGCGGCATTCAGAGGGTTGCTGCTCAGGTCTGATCTGGCTGGCCTGCTGAAGATCTCAGAACTGATCCGCGACCTGATCGGTGCCATCTATGGAAGCGCCGCCACATACAAACGTGCTGAACGCTGCTGGCAGTTCCCCACTGGTGGTGAGCTGCGGCTTGGTCACCTGGGCGATGAGGCCAGTGCGGCCAAAACGCAGGGCCTGGATTACACGGTGTTGGGACTGGATGACGCCGGCTTGATTCCGCCGGAGTTGGTGCGGCGCACCATGACGGGTCTGCGTTGCGCTGATCCCACCATCACACCGGTGGCCTACGTGACGGCCAACCCTGGGAACAGGCATTCAGCGCTGTGGGCCAGGGTTCTCTCGGAGGCTCCGGCCGGTGCTCCAACAGTGTTCCCCTGCCGTGAGATGGGCGGCAGGCCCTGGATCGTCTCGAGGTCGAATCTGTTCGACAACACAGCGCTGAACGTCGACCAGCGTGATGACTACATCGAGTTGCTGAAAGCCAGAGCCAACGGCAACCGCTCGATCGATCAGGCCGAAATTCATGGCCGCTGGGATGCGATCAGCGGCGGGTTTTTCGCCAATCTCGACGCAGCCCGCATACGTGTGCCGGACGGCCATTGGGCAGCCCCGAGCCGTTATGCGTGGACCGGTCAGCTTCGGGAACAGGTCAACGCTTCTCAGGCCTGGCTGGCCATGGACTGGGGAGGTGGTGCATCACCAACATGGTGCGGCCTGGCGGTTCAGCTCGAGGAAGACATCGTCATGGATTACGGCCTGAAGCTCGAGGCCGGATCACTGCTGCTGCTCGATGAGGTTCACACTGCCCGCCAGGGCCTCAGTGGTCAGATTGATGTGGAGCATGCCACCGGTGTCGATGACACCCACACGGTCACGACGAAGATCCGGCGGATGTGCGTGGCTTGGAATATGGGGGCTGAGCAGATCCCTCTGGGCCGGCGGATCATTGATGCAGCAGCAGGAGCCCGCACCGGATCCCGTCACGGTTCGATCGCTGCAGAACTGGCCGCAGCTGGTCTGGCCTGGACGGCCTCGAGCAAGGGCCGCAGAGCTGATGGCTGGCAGGTTCTCAGCAAGTTGTTCCGTCATGCGGGACAGGGTCAGCCGGGGCTGTTCGTCAGTGAGCGCTGCAATTACTGGTGGCAAACGGTGCCGATCCTCCCGGTGCATCGCAATGACCTGACCGACCTGGAGGGACCGGACCATGCCGCTGATGCCACCCGATACCTGGCGGTGCAGGTGTTTGGTGCCGGCATCGGCTCGATGAAACCTGGCCTGAGGAATTACTGATGCTGAGCGAAATGCAGCGCACCCTCAGGGCGCAGAAGCTCCGGGATTGGCTGATCGAAAACGATCCGGACATGCAGCGATTGATCGCCAGCAGCAAGGCGTCAGCCGAACGAACAGAACAACACCGTGAGGCCAACAGACGCGCAGCCGATGCACTCGGGTTCCAGGTTGGTGATCAGGTGATGCTCCGTTCTGAAGGCCACGAATGGGATGGCCGTTCAGGAGAGATCGCTGGCTTTAAAGAGCTGATGAGTGGTCGCCGGTTGGCTCATGTCGTCGTGATGGCACCGCGCCGATTCAGTTCGGTGCCGATGCCACCAGCACGGCTGCAGTTCTCAGTCGACGTTGAACTGCTGCACAAGGCTGATGGCTAGGCGACCGCGCAAACCAGCGCGGGCCGAAGTCGAACCAGAGGTGCTGCAGCGTGGCCGCTGGACTGGGCTGCGTGAACAGCAGGCCCTGCAGGCCAAACACCATTCAGCAGCTGAAACCGATGAGGCTCACCGGCTGGATGTTGAAACCGATGCCGTGAAAAGACCAACTGCTTCATAGGCAGTTGGTCGATGGTTCGAATCCATCAGGGGGCGTCAATCACAACACGGCTTTTCAGCCAATCGCCACTAGGGCGGGCGAGACTGACTGCAATGCAGGGCTGGGGGTATCAAACCTGCAGCAGACACAGATCCTTCAGGAATGGATCAACCGGTGAGGACTGGACCCCTTGAAGCTATGACACTTAATGAGCCCCAGAACAACAATGTTTTCTGAGTTCGGTATACCCAGCTAGCCCCGCCCAATGCGGGGTTTCTGCTGTCGGACCACCAGGAAGTAATCGGGTTGGCCGCCGGTGAATTTGCTCACGTAGAAGCCGTCCGAAAAGGTCCTGAAACCGAACCTCGAAGGACGGTTGACCCTCTTCCATGCGTGATCCAGCGGGCATAGACCGAGCAGGTCCCAATCGGAGACACCCATGACAACTGCAACCCTTCTGGCTGATGAGCGTTATTGGCAGAACCTTGCCGCCGCTCAGATGCGCCGTGAGCACATGGCGAAAGCTGAACTACTGAATGGAAGGCTGGCGATGCTCGGCTTTATTGCTCTTTTGGGCACCGAAGCACTGCTGCATCAAGGACTTTTGACAGTACTTGGCATTTGCCTCTAAACGGAGACATCCATGTCGTTAGCCAAGACTTAAGCAGAATCTGACATTGACTTTGAGCAGCTTGTCAAAGAAATAAGCAAGCCTGGATCACCCAAATGGGGGATGCGAGATTCTGCTTTTCCATTGAACATCAAATTACGAAACCAGTCGACTTGAGGGAACTCTGCATGACTGAAGCCCCTAGAGAAAGGCCTGATCGCAAGGTTACTAATCTGCACAAGTTGATGGGAGGGCTATACATAATCTCCCTACTTGCAGCAATCCCTGGAGGTGCTGTCTCTGCGGGATTACTGATCGGCCTACTCAAATTTGCGAATGTCACGTGGCTCCTGCCTCAAGTTTTAGGTATCGAATTTTTGACATTTATTCCCGCAACATTTATTGCTTTTATGGCGCCTGATGACTGATCAGCGTAGGCTCAAAAAATCAAGAAGATAATGTCATTTTGGAAATTTTATTCATTTATCACGCTGGTATCCGTGACTGATCGACTGGAGGCTCTGGAGCAGCGGCTGGTTCCGCTGGGGGGCAGAAAGAAACGGAAGGCTTAGAAATCGACGGCGCAAAAAAGAGCCCCACTCAAAGAGCAGGGCTTTGTGTTGTGAGGAGTCAGGCCATCAACGGCAACCACAGCCACGACCATCGGCGCATGGCTCACAGCAGAAGGCTTTGCCGTCGCGCATCACGGCTTTTGCAGGCTCGACTCTGCACTGACAGCCGGTGTTGCATTTGCACTGGATGAGATCTGTTGTCATGGTCAATACCGGGTTGGAACACTTCTGTTCTATGCCTCGTGAAAGCCTTCCAACAGGGGGACGACCGACCCTCGAGGCACGGCTTAGCGTGCGTTTATACATAGCCTAGAAATCTCACGAAGCCCTCTCGCATGGAACCCTGCTGACAGCAGTTCACTGAGGCTCGGCTGACAGAAATAGCCCAGATGGGTGATGTGTCCCGGATCAATCCGGGGGGTGAAGTTGTGCTGAGAGGAATAGCCGAATGAATCGATTCGCGAAACCGAAATGGGTGGAAGAGGCAGAAATCACACCGCCCGAAACCAAGGAAGAGCGTGAACAGCGGGAAAGCCAGGAATATCAGGCATGGGTCAAAGCGGTGGAGGGATGCTTCAAACCCCATGGCTGAACTGGCGTAAGACGCCTTACGCAAGAGGACTGCCACGGTTGCAAAGGCCACGAGTGCGGCAATCAGGTCGGCAGCAACACCAAAGAACATCCGCCGAAAGCCCAACATCTCAATGCGACACCGTTTAAAGCGCGAGTGATCGCACGACGACTTGCCGGTGAGGAAGGGAACCGGGCAAGTCGTCGTGCTTGTTGCGGCACTGAATGCACTTGTAAAAAATGGAATGACTCACCGTGGATCGGTTGGCGCCAACCCCCAGCTGTGCCTGCTCTGGGAACAGAAGTGATCACTGTCGTCTCACTGCTCGACGTGCTGCAGTCTTTGGTGCTTTCTGACATTGCTCAGGGCTTCCCAGCAAGCCTGACTCCTGCATGCGATCCCGTTCGATCAAGTACAGGACACCCAGGACGCTGCCGCACCACAAACCGACGATGAGCAGGAATTGCCCCATCGTTTTCAGAAAATTCATTCGGTTCTCCCCTCTGGTGACAACTGCGCCACTGACTTCTTATAGATACAGAACAACTCTGAGGCAGAGCTATGTGGTGGGACAGCGATTGGGCTCATGTCATTGAACTGTTGACAGTCATCAGCTCGCTGGCGTTGGCGGCTTATCAGAACAAGGATTCAAGTCGTCATGGAGAAGAGCTTTGACGGACAACCGGTTCGAGCCGGGTCAGATCAAACGTACCTTGCTGATGATGCAATCTCACTCGGATTGATCCTGGATATATCACCCATCCAGGCCATTTCGTTCCAGCAATCTTGATCCTGCATGCGATGCCGTTCGACCAAATACACCGCACCCAAGACGCTTCCGCACCACAGAACGACGATCAGCAGGAATAGCCCAATGGCTTTCAGGATGGTTTTCAGAAAATTCATCAGCCGTGCCTCAATGATTTGAAGTCCATCGGGATTACTTCGGATCGACGGGCACCAGCCCCCCACTGCGCATCAGCAGGTATCTCTGGGCCTGCCTTCATGTCTGCCGGTTCGTGGAAGGTGACGCGCCAATCAGCGACACGACAGGGCACGTAATCAGCTTTTTCGATCCGGACACCACCGAGCACCGATGGTGCCCCTACCAACCAGCCCGCCAGTGAGCACCTTCATTGAGACCACCTTTGAACCACACCCAGCAACGTGCATCGGCCTGGGTGGTGGACTGCTGAGCAGGCATTGGGTGTTACCCCATGGGCACGGACCCTAGATGCGTTTCAGCGGCCGGGCTTGATCTCGCAGTCACCGGACTAAGGGGCTTAGCGCTGCGTGGTTTCATTCAATAACCCACACACAGTCGAAACTGATTCTCAGCAGCAGATTTGCACTGCTGAGTGTGATTCTCAAAAACATATTTGCAGCTTTTGAATGTGATTCTCAAGAGCGTATTTTGATCCGCCAATGTTCGGTTTTTACGCCTATCTTTCGCTCTTTTGTGATGTAGAACTGATTCATCCCTCCCAGAGGAAGAGACATGACAGCTTCACAAATCCAAGCCCCCATCACTGTCCCCACCGGTCCTGCAGGCCGCGCCATGGCCGAGCCCATGTCCGCTGAACTGCTCGATCTGATGGAAGCCCATCTCAACCTTGAGCGTCAGTCAGCTGCTGACTATTTCGCTGCTGCCATCTGGTTCGCTGAACGCGAGCTGACCGGCTTTGCCGAGCACCTGCGTGATGAGGCCAAGCAAGAGGAGCAGCATGCCGCCAAATTCGCCGACTATCTGATCAGCAGAGGTCAACGCCCTGTGCTCGACACCATCGAGCCACCGCGTCAGCAGTGGACCGATGTGGAGCAGGTGATCGCCAACGTCTTCCGCATGGAAGCTGATGTCACCGCCTCGGTGCTGCAGCTCTACGGCACCGCTGAACAGGATGACGACAAGCGCACCACCGTGTTCCTCGATCCCGTCGTTGACGGCCAGCGCATCTCCGAACACGAAGCCGCCTATCTGCTGGGTCGCGTCAGGTTCGCTGCAGGCAACCCTGCTGGAGTGATGATCATCGACGCTGAACTGAGAGAAGGCGAGGCCGAGCCCGCCAAGCTTGAAGGCTGATCCACCCTCTGTTCATTCAGCTCAAAGCTCAACCTGCCAACTCCATCCAACAGCCCCGCCCAGTGCGGGGTTTTTGCTGTCCTGAAGCCTTGGCGTCAATAGCTTCCGGGCGAGCTAATGCCAGGCAGCCAGTTCTAAGCCATTCACCACAGTCTCACCAGAACTTCGTGGGTTCTGCACCAGGACTGTGCAGTGGGGTTCACCAGAAGGGCTGTGAGCTTGAAGGAGTCGAGGAGACAGCACTCCCAAACAGCCACTCCTTAAAGCCATGTCTGTTAAGGCTCTCTTCACCTACGCCCTTTTCCTGACGCTGGGCATTGGTGCTGTCACGAATGCCAAAACTCTGTTGATCGAGCAGGGACCTCAGGAGGTCGCTCAAATCGAGGGATTGGACTATGTCATCAGTCATGCGCCCCACCAATGGCACCGTTGGAATCAGTGATGGGGATTCACCACCCGGATTAAACCGGGTTCGGCGAATAGGTGTCTGGAAGCTTCGCGACCTCTTCAGTGAGCATGCATTCGACGATCCGATACAGGTATGCAACCCGCCTGGAGTTGACCATCTTTTGCCACTGGGCCTCTCCCACAGAATTTCTGGTCACTGCGATGGCTGCCAGTGCAGTGAGATTTTGAGCGCGATCCATGCCCAAAGCCCGATGACCCGGATCAAACCGGGCAGCTGGTGAACGGCAATCCACAAATCAGCAAACCCGTTCACACCAGCGCAATAGCAGTTACGGAGATTGGGGAGCCTCGATCGGTATCGGTGACTCAATGGGAACTTGCTTGATCCCGTCCCTGGCTGCATCTGCAGTGATGAAGCCGCCAACGATCACCACCGCCAAGCAGCCCAGACCACCAATGACTCCAACTGCTGTGATCACAACGGTGATTTGATCACCTGTGTTCCGCGGATCAGTGCCTGGAACCATCGAGCCAATCCAGCTGCTTCTGTTCTGGCTGGCTCCACTCTCCGAAGCAAGAAATCATCAAATTCCCTCAAACCAACCGTTTTCGATCTTTGACCCAGGTCAAACGGGCTCACCACCTGGACCGACACCACAAGACAACTTTGGCTCTTTTGGGTGATGTGTCCCCGATCAATCGGGGTGAAGTTGTGCTCGGAGGAATTGATTTATGGACAAACCAGCCAAAAACAAAGGCTCTTGGGCTGGTGGCATCGCTGTCGCCACTCTGTTGGCACTGGTCTCTGCCGCTGCAATTGCTGCTATGGCCCACAACAACTCGCAGCAATACAAAAACTGCATCGCACAGAGTGATGTCACTAGCGACCAATGCAGCCTCCTGTACCCAGCACAGCGATGAAAGCCATCTCAACAGCAGCACATGCAGCACTGGTGTTCCGTCCAGCCCAGGAACGCTTTCACAGCGTTCTTGACTGGCTCGAGTCATGGCATAGCTTTTCCTTCGCGGGTCATCACGATCCCAGCTGGATGAGCTTCGGGCCTCTACGCGTCATCAATGACGACACGATTTCTGCCGGTCGTGGATTTGGCATGCATTCCCATCGCGACATGGAGATCATCACGGTGATGATCGAGGGAGAACTCCAACACCAGGATTCGGCCGGAAACCATGGCGTCATTCAGGCTGGAGATGTGCAGCGCATGAGCGCCGGAACCGGAATCATGCATAGCGAAATCAATCAAAGCGACCAACCCTGCCGGTTGCTGCAGATCTGGATCGAACCCAGCCAACAAGGACTCGATCCCGCCTATGAGCAAAGAAAGATTGTCCTAACCGATCAGGAATGGATCCCAGTGCTGGATCCAAACAACAGCGAAGCCATGGCGATTGCGCGACCGATTCAGCTCTGGCGCCTACGGCTTGCCCAAGGCGAAAGCATCCAACTTCCAGAACTCGCCTATCCACAAGCCTGGATTCAGATGCTCAACGGCGCGATCTGGATCTCAGGTGGAACCGCTGCAAATCTTTGCCAAGGCGATGGGCTTGGATTTCATCCAACCCAAGCAGAGATCAACAAAATCCACTCCTCGAGCAATCAAACAGACTTACTCCTGTTTGGATTGAGCTAATCCTGCACCCTGAATTCGACGCACACCGGCTCCCACAGTCCAAGTGGTTTCACTTGATCTATTCGCAAGCCCAAAGACTGCGTGACCTGCTGATGGATCACGGGCAAGCCCTGACACCAGCACAGGCAGCTGAACGATCGATTTCCTCGTCGTAATACGCCTTACTGAACAATCTGGAAAGGACAGATCTACGACGCAATGGGCAAGCCCAAGACAACGCCGTAACCAATGGCTAAAGGGAAAAAGCTGAGTGATACCCCAACGAGAGTATTAGGGACCTGCAAGATCACCTGAATGGGTGATGTGGATTCTAGTCAGTTCAGCACTTATGAATACATCGGAGGGATGACCTTCTCTATCCACAACTAACAAATGAAACTTTCAAATATTACTACTATCTCTGCTCTTATCGGTCGTTCATTTTTAATACCAGTTCCTGCTGAAGCCAGGAATGTTTGGGTTAATGAAGGAACAGACGTAGATAATGAAACTCACTATGCTTAACCACTTGGTGGCAACTGGCCATACCGTATGTTCATCGACAAAGCTTTCGGCGGTCCACAGCTAAAAGCAGACGCTGATTATCAATAATGTAATTATCGATTCATAACAGCAGATGGCTCAAAAAGCTCTTGGCACGATGTCTTCCCTCAATCAATGGGAGAAAAAGGTCAAGGTCGCTTGCCGCCGATCATCTGCGGAGAAGCCTGAAGCCATTGTGAGGTAGCAGAAAGCTATACAAAACCCTTGAAGGGAAAAGCAGGGCTGTTTGGTAGTACTGATCAATCTCCCGACAAAACAACTCAAACCACCCATGCTCCACAGCGCGTGATTTTGCATGCATTTCTGTGAGTGCCCCAAGCTAGGGAATTCTGCACTTGGAAAACCACCTGATGGCGCTTGTGATGCATTACGGATATGTTGTGGTTCGGATACGCTTCTAGCTTGTAGTCATGAAATATCTTCCACTCCTTGGGGCCCTCTTCCTTTACGCAAACCCTGTCGTTGCTGGTGACTTTGTTTATGTGAAATGTGATGCCAAATTGCTCACAAAAGTGATTGACCCTGAAACATCAGACGCACTTGACTCATTCCCTGAGAGTGACACAAAGGTTTATAAGATTGATAGCAAAAACAGTCCTATTAAAAACAAAGATAGCTTTTCGCACCATATCGCGACCAGGCTGTCAGCGTTGAAACAAGCAAAGGACAAATCACGTATAACGCCAATGACAAAAGCGGTGGATTCGTGACGATGAAGTTAAAGTTCAATCCACCAGGAAAAATATCAGGCAACGGAGGGAGCAATATATTGAAAAGCAGCAAGACATATAATATTAAAATGTCACTCAATGGAAGCTGCAGCAATGCTGATGCTTCTACTTATTTGAACCAATAAAACCTTTAAACCTCTTCGAATCTCTGTTCCTGATAACCCTTCAGTCCAATCAGCCCCGCCAAGGTCGGGGTTTTATTGCCCTGGAGCCTTGGCCTAAATAGCTTCCGAGCGAGCTAATGCCAGTCAGGCAGCCAGTTCTGAGCCATTCACCAGAAGCTCACCAGAACTTCGTGGGTTCTGCACCAGAGCTGTGTAGTGGGGCTCACCAGAAGAGCTGTGATCTTGAAGGAGTCGAGGGGGGCAGCACCCCCAAACATTCACTCCTTAAAACCATGACAACCTTCCGTAAGTTCAACAAAGTCACAACAGCTGTTCTCTGCGCTGGACTGATTGGCGCCACAACTGGTGTATTAGCTCCTGCTGCAGAAGCTAATCATCATCATCAGGAGAGAAGAATCCGCCGTCAGATTCGTCGCGATATACGGGACTTTAATCATTATCAAAGGGCATACAACCGCGATTGGCGTCGTGCTCGCAGGGTTTATAACCGCTACCCCCGTGTCATTGCCCCCTATGGATATCGCTATGGATATGGCTATCGGCAGCCTGGAATCGGAGTCCAGTTCAGATTCTGAGTTCTTTTAATTGTCGGGAAGCCTGAAGCCATGAAAGCGAGGCTGAGAGCCATACAAGACCCGAAAGGGAAAAGCAGGGGGCGTTTAGGAGTCGCTATCGATCTCCCGACAAAACAACTCACACCAATCATGCCCCGCCCAATGCGGGGTTTTTGCTGTCTGAGCACCTGGATAGAACCGGGTTAGCCGCCGGTGAATCTGCTCCCGTGGAACCCGTCAGAAAAGGTCCTGAAACCGAACCTCCAGGGACGGTTGGCCCACTTCCATGCGTGATCCAGCGGGCATAGACCAAGCAGGTCCCACTCGGAGACACCCATGACAGTAACCACACTTCAAGCACCCACAGGTCTGGTCACACACGATCTGGAAGGGCATGACAACGTCTATGCCATGGAACCACCGATGGAAATCGCCGAACCCGATGCCGGCTGGGGATTCCATGAGCGCGCAGAGAAGCTCAACGGTCGACTGGCCATGCTCGGCTTCATTGCAGCGATCGCAACGGAGCTGATCAGCGGCGAGGGCTTGCTTCACACCATTGGCCTTTAATCGGAGATCTCCATGACTTCCACAAAGCTTCGGGCAAGACCAGAGATTGACTACGCGCATTGGCTTCAATCAGTGCTCAAAGCCTCAGTCGCCCAGACCTTTGAACTCTTTCAATAGAGCCCTGTTGAGATGGTCATCACAACCAACAACCAGTTGCGGGTAGATGGTTCCTTGCAAGTAAGGCTTTTTTGCAGCAGCGCAAACGACTTTGGTTGCCCTTTGCCATTCCATCAGAACCGCTCGTGGAAGTTTCTTCTCAAGTGCTGAATTGGACTCTTGCAGCTTTTTGGAGGCGCACCACCTCATTTCGGGGGTGTTGTTCCCCGGGCACTTGATGTTTGGTTGTTCGGCATTTGCTGGCAAGAGCGGCAGCAACGTCAGCAGTAGGAGAGCTCTCACTTTTTTGGGACCGTCTTAGACACAGCATCCTGCACAGCGTTTTTGTCCCTCTTGCAGATCTGCGTCACGCTATCGGCATGAGCAGTCAGCTCGTGTCGTCAAGGCACGGCGTTGTCCATTATTTCCTCAATGGAACAACGTCTTTAAGGTGCTCCTCTCGCAGACGTTCCAGTTGACCCTTGCTTTCGGCTGGTCGATCGCTCCTTGGCAGTTTGCTTTGATTAACCCCCACCGCGACAACAGTTACTAGGGCAAGCACTGCAATCGTTCCTATCTGCAGAATCCTCATTTTCTTTTCAATCCACTAGCTCAGATCGCTTGGCAACAGCCTGCGCCACTGGGCATCAGCAGGCATTTCTGAGCTGATCTTCATGTCCGCTGGTTCGGAGAAAACCAGCGAATGTTCAGCGGCACTAGAGATCTCCACAAGATCATCAAAATCAGATCCGCCTAGTGATCCACAACCGTGCAAACAGGCCCTGATAAAGCTGGATTGGAGCCTGGCAATTCAGGCCCAGGAGAATGGTTTCGAACCGTGCTGCATCCAGAGAGAAAACAGCAGTGTTCCTTGCAGTGAGAAATCTATCCACCATCTCAGCGGGCAGTCCACGGTCGAGGAGTCGTCTTGAAGCGATGCTGAAGATCGTGTCGCAGATCTCAGGTTCCCCAGCTTCGCTGTAACTGCTGATGAGCAGCACGCCTCCGGGGAGTAACTGCTCTACAAGTTTCTGGATCATTAGATCCTGCTGATCTGCAGCCATCAGATGCAGAACGTTATGGCTGATGACGCCATCAAAATCCCCATGCAGCAGACCCGAGCTAAAGGCTTCTTCCAGGGTCTTTGGCACCCACTGACAGCGTTCAAAACCACTGTGGCCTCTCAAGGTGTCAAGAATGGTCTGCAACATCTGGGCACTTGGCTCAAGCACAACAAATTCAGCCTCCGGACAGGCATCTAGCAGCTGGGGCAGCTCATCTCCCGGCCCAGGCCCTACGACAAGAATTCGCCTGGCTGCAGGAGCCGCATCACCAATTGCAGCTGCACCGATCTCAAGAAGAGTTGCATGACCTGGTATGGAGTGTTGAATTGAGATGCGGTATTTGCGTCCATACTCAGCCTCGAAATCAAGCTGAATCACAGGGTTCAACAGCACCAACTCCTTTCATTGAAAACCACCAGCCAATCAGCGGATCGACCTGGGTGGATGCCCTTGACCAGTTTGCTCGCCGCCAAAACGACTTGATTAAGCGATGTCAATACAGCAACCTCTATGGCAGAAACATCTCTATGTAATGGATTGGCTAATTCGTCCCATCCGTGCTGTTTTCTTCGCTGATGAGCAGGCGTTCAATTGGATTCAAAAAAGGTTGGGCTTATCGAATTATCAGATGGCAGCACTGGTTTGGGTCAAAGGTCTCATCATCGGCATTCTTCTTGGTTGGTGGTTGCTCTGAGCTGACACCGGAACGAGAACAAGATCTTTAGCGGCATGATTGGTCGATGAGTGTTCGAAGTGTTCTGCGCATAGGTCATCCGTCATTACGTCAACGTGCGGCTGAGATCCCTGATGATTGGTTTGGCAGTCGACGCTTACAGATGCTGATCGACGATCTATTTGATACCAAATCGGCATGTTCTGGCGCAGGGCTAGCGGCACCGCAGATCCATGAGCCATGGAGGATTTTTGTGGTTGGGATGGTGCATAACCCTCGTTATCCCGATGCTCCACCAGTACCCGAGCGTGTACTGATCAACCCTGTGATCAAATCGATTGGTCAAGAATCGATAGCTGGCTGGGAGGGATGTCTAAGCGTTCCTGGATTGCGCGGTGAGGTGGAGCGGTACAAATGCATTCATCTGCAATATCAAAATCAAAATGGGGCTTCCCATCAGGAAGAATTGCATGGATTTCATGCACGAGTGATTCAGCATGAAAATGATCACTTAGATGGCATCCTATTTCCTGACCGCCTAACCAGCACACTGGCCTTTGGTTTTACTGAAGAGCTTCAGACTCATGGACAGATTCCATAGGCATCAAGCTTCTGGGGCCTCAGTCTTTGACCCAGACGGATGAACCAAGTGCCTAGAAAATGGACTGAACAGGTGAGGTGAATTCTGTTCAGTTCAGCGATGGGGGATACATCGGAGAGATCACCTCCTGCCCACAAAACAACTCATACCAATCAGACCCGGCCACGAGCGGGGTTTTTGATTGCAACGGGGAATACTTCAAGCATTTGCATCCAAGCAATGCCCCTTCAAACGTTGAACACGGTGACGCTGCTCAGCGAAAGAGAAGCTGACCAAATGATGACCTGACACTGGGACCTCATTTTCGGATAACCAAAAGGAAGCGAGAGCATGAGATCACCCGCTTAAGAGATGCTGGATTGGGCCGTCTCAGCAATAGTGGATTTCTACTTTTTCATATACATGAGTTACTACTCAGCCCCTACATCTGTCAGAAGAACAAGTCCGGATGTTGACTTAGGAGTCGGGAGAAGTTTTTTAAAACTATCAATGGTATGACCCGAGATATGCACCAGGATACAAAGGCGGAATGGAACATAAAAAACAAATACACGGGGCAAGCCCCCTTGACACGGGCGGTCATGACCCTAAAGTTGATAGACGTTTGTCTAAAAATATCAGAATAGATACTATGTTCAAGATCATATCCGGCTTCAATAGCGCAGTAAAATCGATTTCTGAGGCTTACTCAGATATTGTGCCCGATGCATCATCAAAATTTTATTCAACAGTTATCTCAACAGAACCTGCTGTAACTGCTGCCGTCGCTGAAATCATTGAAACAGCCATCAAAACATTCTTTGTCGATGTCCCTGGCTGGAGCCGTGAGCTACCAGTCAATGCAACCGTCATCAGCAACCTGCCAGAAATCACAGGCACTCCTCTCGATTTCATTGCGGATGTATTACCCGCTTCACAAGAAGTGGAGATCACGAGCTCATTGCTGACGGGGGGTGATGGTGCAAACAGGATTTTCGGCCTATCAGGATGGGATGTCATTAATGCAGGCGCTGGAAATGACAGCGTCCGCGGCGGCAACGGTCGTGATGCGATTACCGGTGGAACCGGCAGCGACGAGCTATGGGGTGACTTCGGCTGGAACACCTATCTTGAGAACAACGACGGCGAACAGGACTTACTTGTGATTAAGTCCGATCAGTTTCTTGAAAACTATTGGTATGGAAAATCCGGCAACAATCCCAATGGCGAAAAGGCCGACATCATCACTGAGCTGGATGCTTTTGATCAGATCAAAATCCTGGGTGTAGATACCAACCAGATCACCATTGATCAGGCATCAGCTCACGGCCAATCCGGTCTTGGCATCTTTGCGAATGGCTTCCTGGAAGCGGTCTACGTCGGCACTAACCTCAACATTGACCAGCTACTGGCCATGGTCTCAGGTGATGCTTCCTCTCAAGTCATGAGCAACACGCAAGGGTTCTACGGAGTCTGAAAACTCACTGACACAATTGTGTTCTCAGACCCCGCTTGAAATGGTTTTTTATAGGACCGTCTGCCTCGTCAGGGTATGAGTCACCAGATCAGGATTGACCCACCTGATCACCCCGCAATGAACATCAGCGATCTGGAGAGGTTCTGAATACCCTGGCTGTTCCTACAGTTGGACATCGAAGGTTCTTCCGCTGATGATCAAAAGGTTTTTTAAACGTATTGCACTGGTGTCATCCTTCACTCTTTTAGCTTCAGGCTGTGCAGGACAATGGCATGGTGAGTACACTGATGCCAGCAAGTTGATTGGTAAGTGGAGTGGTCAACAAAATGGATTTGAAATGGGGAAGCCTGTTACCAAGGAGATGAAATTTGAGATTACAGACGCAAAAGGCAATGCCTTTACTGACTATAAAAGGGGCTCCTGGCTTCCAGATGGGCAAAAGGAATTAATCAATGGTGCGACCGGAGAAAAGGGTTCAATCTATATCTCCGACGAGGATAGATACACGGTTGGAAGAATTAAATCAAATGGTGATATTTAGCTTGTCTATCTCGAGGCCAGCAAGAATGATAGTTCTGCAAAAGATTCAATTATCAAAAAAATAAACTGAAGAATTGCCAAGTTCACGGGTTGGACATCGCAGTGAATGATCTGACCTATCCACCAGACCTTGCCGTATTTCCTTCAAGTCAGAAAGTCCTGTCTGACGATCACCGTCATCTCTAAAGCAACATCTTGGAAGACCGGCCTCTCTGTTTCAGGTGAGCTGAGACCCCCGTGGCCAATCGACACACGCATAAAACCAATTCACTAGTCCTGGCCATCAACGAAAAGGGCTGCTGCCGCAACGGGCGCAACCAGGCAAGACCCGGCATCATGCACGAACTGACGCCTGATCCATGCTTCGCCGATTCTCCATTGGATTAC
Source organism: Synechococcus sp. MIT S9509 (assembly GCF_047303035.1). NCBI lineage: Bacteria > Bacillati > Cyanobacteriota > Cyanophyceae > Synechococcales > Synechococcaceae > Synechococcus > Synechococcus sp. MIT S9509. The sequence goes on from NZ_CP138940.1 coordinate 1,530,962, forward strand.
TGGCCTCTGCTGTAACCATCGCGCCACTACCTCTGAAGGGACAGGAGGAGAATCATCGATCAAATGTCTTTTACTTCGAATGCAATGGCAAAAGAACACAGGGTTCTGGTGCAGCAACAGGCTTCCCAATGAACCATCCAGTGCGTGTTCAATACAAATTGGATCTTAATGCGTCAACCCTTACAGAGGTGGATATCGATACTGAACAGTTATCTGCTGGGAAGGAGCCAATTGATATCAAAATCTATGGGAAAACACTGACTTCCAAGTTCAGAAATGGCAGGTTGAAGAAGGACTACGAAATTCAGATTCGTGGGGATGAGCGACTGTTCTCGATAACTATCTATCCATCAAATGGAGTTGATCCTGACGCCTGGTATGGACAATGCATCAACAGCAAATCACTGCACGATTGAGTCTGGTTGGTCAGGTATAGATAAAACCAAGTCAACATGATGAAGTGCTGATTTGGGACTTTACGGCCAGCAAAAATATGACCTCGAATCAGATTCAATGATTGAATCGAGCATGCAAGATGAAAGTCATTGATTCAAGCAGAATTCACCCGTCTAATCAAGTTTAAAAGAGTGGATCTACTGCTGAGAGATTGCAGTCAGCAGTATCTGAATTTATACCGATACAATTGACTAAATGGCGTTATGCCGCAGCATCCTGCGCACAACTGGCTGACCGCCGAACAATGTTGGCTGAACAATATTGATTGTTAAGCATCATCTGGATGCCGAAACTGTGTCCATGGCCGCGGGTCTACATCAGCTTCCACACGACCAGACTCACTAAATTCATGACCATCCTCGATCAGACTATGGGGCTGACAAGCGTTGGTTGCGGATACCTCGGCGAGGTCGTCGCACGTCAGCTGCAACCGCGCCGACCGACACTCCCACTGACCTTGACCACCACCGTGACCGAACGGCATGCAGAGCTGACCGAACTCGCCGATCAGCTGTTGCTCTGTGAAGCCACGTACCCTGCACAACTGCTGGCGGCATTACAACAAACCCACACGGCGTTGTTCTGTCTTGCCCCCAGAGGTAATCGTCAAGTGAATGCTGATGGCTATCGCCAGACATTCGTTGATAGCTTCCGCTGCCTGAGATCCCTGTTAACTGAGCTACCCCACCTGCGCCAGATCATCTACACAGGCAGCTGTTCGGTGTATGGCGACGCCAACGGTGACTGGGTTGATGAATCAACAGCTCCTGCTGCCGGAACTGAGCATGGTGCGGTCTTGCTGGAGAGCGAAGGTCTGCTCTCCGACATGGAAGACGGCAAACGGCGAGTGTGCATCCTCAGACTTACCGCCCTGTATGGGCCAGGACGTGAGCTGGATGATCGGCTCAAAGGGCTCGCCGGTGAAGAGCGCACTGGAGACGAACGTTCATTCAGCAACTGGATCCACGTGCATGACGCAGCAGGTGCCGTGATCGCTGCCATGGGTGGTGCTTGGAGCGGCGTTGTGAATGTGGTGAACGACGAACCAATCCGCGTGCGCGATCTTGTGGAGCGCAGCCTGAAGAGCCAACAACTCGACCCTGTGCGCTGGAGCGGCGGTCTCGCGCCAGTCTCCGGGAACGGACGGCGCATCCGTAACGACAGACTCAAGAGCCTCGGCTACCGGCTGCAGCGTCCGATGCTGGACTGAGAGAGAGCTAGCGTCCGATGCTGGACTGAGAGAGAGCTGTCGCCTTTGAAGCAGTCGCTCGACACACCCACCCTGGCCATCGCGCGAAGAAAACTGGCACGAAGAAGATGAACGAGAAAAGGAGACGAAGTGCTCGGGAGAGCCTCTTGATGAGGGATATGAGGTTTGTTCGGCTCCGCCTGGTCATGAGACCGTCAGGAAACTAACTCACAAAAAAATCGATTATTGATTACGCGTCAACAGTTGCTGGCTTAGATCACCGCGGAGGATCAACAACACTGAAACTCGGGTCACGTGAGAAGTAACGAAATCATCAATGCCTGAAAATCATCACTATCAAGACGTTTTACGTGTAAGAGAACCACCTAAAACCATATAGACACAGGGTGAGAGCGCAAGGAGAATACCTAAAACACTCAGAGCATTAGATGGCACATTTCATATCAGGTGGCCCAGCATCCATGCAAACAACGCAGACATCAGCGCAATAACAGAACCAGTAATTGAGCCGACACGCTTCACCGTTAAAACTGAAAAGATCTGATAAACAGTTCCGCCAAGTCCGACAACAGAATACAAAAATAAATCACGTTTACTCTGCATCAAGACCGGAATGTCCTCAACGTGACCATTAATCACAACACTCACAACAGCAATAATCAACATCGTCATCGTGAGATGAAGAGTCATAAAACTTGCCGACTGGCCTCGGCAATAATCGATTGCCAATGTCGACAAACCACCCAGGAATCCAATGATCAAAGCAAGCATCACGAATCCAAGACCAGCACTGATACGAGAACCTTCCATCAAGGCAATTCCAACGATTCCAATGAGTGAAAGTGGCCAAAAAACAAAACGAACGCTGCCAAGACCAAAAGCCATACTCAGTCCAGCCACCCATAGGGGTCTCATGCTGGCGAGCGTGAAAGCCTCTCCAGGCGAATAAAATTCCAGGATAAAATAAAGCATTGCCAAAAATATTACAGCCAACGTGCTTCGCAAAAGGATGGCAAAACTGTTCCAATGGCATTCAGCTTTTGGTCCTGACAAAAATATGAATATTGCAAACGGAAGACCAAAGAGTGCTCTCGAAAGAAGCGCAATATCCCACCCTCCGGACCCAAGGCCGTGCACAGCGACACCAGACAGGGCAAAAAACACAGACGCAGTCAACATATAGACAAGAGCTGTCTTCACGGAAAACCACGTCCAAGGAGCATCCACATCAATGAATTCTCACCAAACCTTTGCAAATCTTGCCAATGACCAGCTAAACACTTCAAGCAGCCAAGACTGTTGAACTAGAAAAAAGAACTATCAAGGAATCAAGATGCAAACCCTTTCACCAATAACATGGATTCACAGACAGACCCCTGTTGAAACCCCGCGAAACGGTGTTTCAATGGATGAGACTGAAATCAAAATTTCACATGGCCATTGTCAACATTATTGGATATGGCATTCTCAACCTTGGCAAAATCATTTCCGATCCGCCAAGGTCCAAAAACGCAAGGATCACAAGTATCTCACCCTTCGAAGTCAACGTTGATATTGAATTAGATATTAATGACAATGGTGTTTACATCCCCACAAGTATTAGCGCATCTGGCCTGTTTATCCCAACACTCAACGGCGAAATCAGCGGGACAGTTACACGAGTGCAGCTAAAAACAGACGACAGTTATTGGAACCTTGAAATCAAAGACATTCAGGTCAATATCGAAGATGTTATTTCCTTGATAGATGATGAGACCGCCTTGAGAGCTCTTGGTTTAAGCCTGCTGAGCGGAAACGATATCATCAATGGATCCGATAATGGCGGCTCATTGATCGCCAGACTTTTTGACGGGAACGATACTTTATTCCTCAACAGCGGGCTGCTGAATGACGTGAACACCAATGCTGGTCAAGATTTCATTGAAATTCAGGGTGGCAGCGGCAACTTGCTAGCCGGATCCGATGATGACACCATTCAATATATTGAAGGAGAATTTATTAACATCAACGGAAACAAAGGCAATGATCTCATCAACCTTTTGGGTGGAAAGGGAATTGTCCTGGGTGGTCAAGACTCCGATACCATCAACTTAAGAGGTGGAACATTCGAGAACATCAACGGAAATCTTGGGAGCGACATCATCAACATTCAAGACGGAGAGGCAGAAACAATATTAGGTGGTGCCGATGCCGATCTGATCACCAACTTTTCAGGGAAATTTACCTCCATCAATGGCAATAAAGGTGATGACACGATCATTAACGATGCTTCACCATCAGGCGTCCTTAGAGGAGGCAAAGACAATGATTTACTTATCAATAATCCTGGGGCAAATGGGAACTTCTATGGCGATCTTGGCGCAGATGTCTTCAAGCCATCTGATCAAGGGTTGATGACGATTAAAGACTTTAATCCTGCAGTCGACTCTCTAGACCTCAACAATTTAGATACTTTTTCCACAAGAATCAATGGAAACAACACGCTGATTGAAACGTCGTTCGGAGTTGTCGCAGTTTTAGAGAATGTGATTTTATAGATCCGCATTAAGTCAGCGGGGATCATTTGTTTGTCATACCAACAGGACAGCCAACCAAACAGGAAGACAAACAGCCATCAAGACCGCGAGAAGATGAACAATCATGCCATTTCTACAGAGAAGTCCAATCCTTGAAAAAAGACGTGCAAATCATTCAACAATATTTAACCAACTTACATGAAGTATTTTCGCAAAGTTTTAACAGCCACGGCTTAAGCAAAACCAAACAATGCTTATTTCGTCATTATTTCACCTACCTTTCTGATAGTTCATTCCAACTTAGATGATCAATCCTCAGCGAATTGCTCTGGCGATCGTGATTTGCGCCGCAAGTGGCTTGAGTGTTTCATGCTCGCAATCGACTGGAAAAACTCCAACGAACACAGGGCTATCATCAAATGTTTATGATTCTGCAAAAAAAGCATTAGAAGAAAATGGTTTCTCAGGGTACGAGCCTAGTGGCGAAGTGCACATCTCAGGCACACCTGCCATTGCTGAGATTGTTTATTCAAATGGAGAAAAAACAGTTGAAGTGGATATTGAGAAGGATTCAGGTTCAATCGTAAAAATCGAGGAGGAAGTGGATCTTGATTCGATTCCTGCCAATATTGTCGAAAAAGCCAAATCATCTGGCGTAGACTTAGCTACATGTCAAATCTATCAAGCAGCAAAGAGTTCATCAGGCGAACTCGAAGGTTATGAGTTTGATGACTGCGAGTTGAGCAAAAAAGATGTCGACGTAGACGTAGACACATTAGACGTTGATGTTGAGTCAAACGACTCAACAACCAGAGACAGCTAAGCCAAACATTTCTTCAGTCAAGAAAAATTAGTTTTGCTTGAGGGCCTCATTAGCAAGTCAAGCGGTAATTCGTCGCTTGACTTGCTAATGAGGCCAGACCGGCTCTTCCTACCTTTCCACAAGAACTAAATTAGAATCGAATTATAATTGATCAGGAAATATCAATATCTTTGATGTAGATCAGCAGCTCATTGAACTCAAATGATTCGCAGCCATCAATCTGCGTGTTGTCATCATCAGTCCAGATCAATTGCTTTACGCAAACAAACCTTCTCATCAACTCATCCTGTGTGTTGATTGAGTACTCCATGGAAAGAATTTGGATCAATTGATCGAGATCGTCTGTATCAAACGCATCAACACCAGGAATTTGCATTCGAACTACGTCCTGAAAGCTCAGTGCCGACATCGCTCAAAGTATTTGACACCCATTAAGCATGGCAACGGAAAGGGCACATCGTCACTACGCGGAAAGGATGACCGGCCTTCTCAACAATGGACCAACTCCCGCAGACAGACGCGACTCAACCCATCGAGCAATCCAATATCTACATCAAAATCGGTATATCTTCGATTGCCAGCTGACCGGTCGATTGCCCTCCTCCTGTTGATTGTGCGGGCTGACCCAATCCAGATGGTGGAGTGTTAATGCTCACCTCTGAGCAGGCGATGGCGGATCTTTTTCTGCAGCACAAACGATGCAGGAATCAGAGTGATGCCATTGGCAAGAATCAACGGCCCATTGCCTGTGACCAGACCAAACACTCCCCAGATAGCGATCCCGCTCGTGAACAGGCTGTACATCGACAGGGAAATGGAGCGTGTGTCATCCGTACGCAGCGTTTTGATTGCCTGCGGAAAGAAGCTCGATGTGGTGAGAGCCGCAGCTACATAACCGATTGAGTTGCCATCCATCCAAAAAATACCCGGCGCAAAAGTGTTCCACAAACTACTGCCCGATTGCTTCACCCCATCCACATTTGGCGTTGGAATTGGCCATGGCCCCGGTTCTGGGACCATGAGTGCATAGATCTGGCTCAGAAGTCCAATCAAGCTAATTTATTACATTTGAAGCTGACCTACTGGCGCTTGCAGTCAGTGTGATCTTCGATGCCAACCTGACCCATATAAACAATGATTGCCTTCGATTGTTTAGTGCCATTAATGCCCTTATGACACCAATTCATTGGCTCTAGATAGCTCATGCCCTTTGCTGAATGTTTTTTCCCCTTTGGATCCATAATCAACAACAAATGATCCTTCTGTCACATACACCCACAAAGGCACATTATGTTGATGCCAGTTGGTCTCCTCTCCTGGCCCCAGGGTGACATTCAGAGGTTTGACACTGGGTGTTCCCTCAGCATAATCGAAGGGATTACCGAGAACATCAGTGGATTGATTCTGAATCGTGATTGGATCGGCGGTAATACCACCTTCATAGTTGTGAGCAAACGATGTTGATCCGCTTAAGGTGCCCAACGCCAAAAGTCCGATGGCAAAACGATTCATTTGCTGATTGACTAATGTTCTACCAACCACATAGCAAAGAACACAGATTGAGGCCGTCTTAACTCTCAGAACAGGATGAAACAGCCAGACAGAGATTGGAGGGGCATCCATCGCAGGTTGACTGTCAGAAATCTGTAGCAAAGGGTGGATGTTCGGACCAGCGGGAGATTCACACACTGGATGAACCTGTTACTGGATGGTGATGACGCCCATGGAAGCCAGTGCTGATGAGAGACAGACAAGACATCAAAAAGCCCTGCTCTATAAAGCAGGGCTTTTTGATGTCCTGCCTAAATCAGCCATCAACAGCACTCACAACTGGTGCAACACTGTTCTCCCCCTGCATGGCCATCAGCACAGGGTTGTGAACAGAACAACTTGCCATCCTTTTCAACAGCTGTCTGAGGTGAAACGGTGCATCCACAGGGCTCGCATGCACAGGTAGGGGTTGTGTTGACCATCAACAATCCTCGTATCTCATTTCTCTATAGGACAGTCTGGGGACCATTGTCATCACCCATCTGAGTGAATCAGCACCACTTCGAGGGATGGCAATCAGTAGCGCCACAACAAAAAGCCCCTTTCTGACGCTTCTGTGCCGTGACGGAGTGGCAGCCCTCCAGAGCTTTTTTCAAATGCATGGCCTAAGCAGGGCAAGGGCTTCTGCCTGGTGCTGCCCGCGCCAACCCCAGGTCAACGACCAGCCACTGTCTGATGCAACGGACTCAACCCACCCACATCGTGCCGGCCAGTCACAACGCTGCAGATGATCAATAACGGCATCACGCTGCACGCCCGTGAGACCTGGCCACTGAAGAACCCGCGCGACGTAGCGCTCCAGATAACGAGCTCGCGACTCATGCTCCTCCTGGAACACGTCCGTCCAAACCAGCAGCCCATCGTGGGCAATACGCCGACGGGCCCCGTTCAGAAAACGAACTTTTTCAGAGTCACTGAGGTGATGAATGGCGAAGGCCGAGTGAATCAGATCCACCGATCTGCAGACATCCTCCTCTGCCCATTGGAGCAGATTTCCACAAACCCAGTGGCAGGGAAACCGGACATGGCCCATCTGACGTTCAGCGAGAGCGAGCACGGAGGCAGCAAGGTCAACTCCTGTGAAAGAACTCAGCGGCAATGATCGGAACAAAGGCGAGAGGCGGGCCAGATCCCCACAGCCCAAATCCACCAGAGCAACGCTTGGAGACTGATCCCCACGTTGATCGAACCAAGCCCCGAGCATGGCAGCGGTGGCCTCTGCGATCGCTCTGTGCTCCATCGAATCGTGTTCGAGGACAGTTCTGTAGGTCTGCCACTGCTCTTCAAACAGAGACATCAACTCCGCACCATCACACACCCTTCAGGATGACGCCTACCTGGAAGAAATTACTTCTGGTGAGCACCCCTGCTCTGACCCAGCAGGTGATCAGCGAGTTCAAATTGGCGCAACTCCTCGTGACTCTGCGCGCAGTCGATCCCTGGTCGTGCCTGAGGCTTTGTTGAAGCCATGGTGACTTCAGGTAGAACCAGATCAGTCTTTGCAGCACCACGATTCGTTGGAAACGGCTCAGACATGCTGGAAAATGCGCTTTCAGGACCATTTCTTTGAAAGAACACGAAAAGCAGATCTCAGTTGTTCCGGTAGCCACCACGCGTTGAGACAGAGCTAATGGTTGGCGGCAAATAAGTGTGCCAACTCTCCAGTCCCGCAGTGACAGCCATCCTGCGCACCGTGACAAGGCTCCAAGCTGGGGTGGCCCTTGGCACAAGCCTCAAAACAGAAATGCTGCCCGCCGAGCCTGATTGAACGGGATTCTTCAACACTGCACTTACAGAGAGAACAGTCACACAACAGCAGAGCTTCAGTCATTTCCACATTCGCCTTAACAACTCATTCGGTCTACAACCTCCACAGAATCATTTCGCTGGTGGTGATCCGAACATTTAGAACCATTGTCCTGAGAATAAGAAGCAGGGGCAAATGCAGACCGGAATTAGGCAAGACCAGTTGATTTCGATAGACCCGAGAGAAACAATTCGGTCGATGCACAGATCATGTCCACGAACCATCAAAAATACGCTGAATCGAGGTACAGGAGACTGTGGGTCAGACTGACCAATGACAGACGCTATGAAAATTTCGAAAACTGAATCATCGAGCCATCGGGTGTTTGTGAATGGTTTATCCAGCCAGGAAAGCCAGTATTTGCTTCTCAGCCTCTGCAGAGGCTTCGGGTACCAAGTGTTGCTGCATCACGAACCAATGTGGCATCCCCTTGCCGACGTGTGTCTTGATATCAGCCCCTTCACTTCTGGCCTTGCGGGCGTAATCAAGACCGTCATCCCTGAGAGGGTCATGTTCACCCACGATAACCAGTGTGGGTGGCAGGTCATTGAATGAACCATGCGCCGGGCTGGCCAAAGCATTGGTCCAGTAGGAACGATCAGGGGCATAGAGCGCTCTCTGGAGAGCAAGCAGTTCCAACCCGTTGTAAGGGTGCCCAATGCCTAAATCAATCATGGACCGATGTGCTTCGAGCTCTAGATCGAGAACACCACAGATGAGCAGAATCTTGTCGGTTCGACGCTCTTCCCGCCTGCGTCTCCATTGATCACAGGCAGCCGCAAGGTTGGCACCAGCAGAATCGCCAACAATGCAAACATTGCCTGAATGACGCTTAAACACCTCTTCGAGCACACCCAGACAGTCAAATATTGCTGCTGGGAAGGGATTCTCAGGTGCCAACCTGTAATGAACAGCATAAACCGAACGCCTGCTGTTGAACGCCAGTGCTTTCGCCCATCCGAGGTGCTTTCCTGCCATAGGCGCAATCCAACCTCCGCCGTGCAGATAAACAACAACATCCTCTGTTGAATTGGATGGAACCAACAGGCTTACATTCACCACATTGAGCCTTTCAAGCGATGGCAAATCAATGGAGTGGATCGTCACTTCAGGGAAACAATCGAGACTGGGGTGATTGGGATTACCCCAGCGCGTTCTGATCTCATTCAGCCATTGACTGCTCATTGGTGGGTCAGGAATCAGTGAGGAATAAAGATCCGCAGCAGCACCATTCGAGATTGCAGACGCGATCAGCGGATGCATGACTTGATGGCCTGTTCAAGTTGATTGATCCGCTGCTCACGTGAGCCCCAGACTTCAATCAATGTTGGTTGATTGGTATCCGGCATGACAGAAAAGCGCTTGTCGCGGTAAATCTGTTTGAAAATCGCATCGACTTCGGCACGGTAAGGAAGATCAACAGGTCTGATACCGTCATCCTCCATATCCACCGGCCAACGATCAGTCATTGGCACAAAAGCCACAAGATCAAGCCTCTGTAAAGTTTCCCTGACTCGTGGAACCATGGCAGATACAAATGGATCATCGATATCCGTTGTTTTCTTATCGGCGGTATATTGCGAATAAGCCAGATAGTCCACCGGAGCACGGTCGAAAATCACACAGTCTCTGGCCGATGAATAAAGATTGATACGACTGGCGTTGTAATACATCTGGATTCCATTGTGTAAGCGGTTACTTTCCTGACGAAATCGGATGTCATACATCTGCCCATCAAGTGCCCGAAACGGCTCCTCTTCACGGGTGTAGTGCGAATGTGTCCTGACCCAATCCCAGACAAGTGTGCTTTTACCAAGGGAATGAGATCCGCTGATAGCAATGCGCATGATCTGTTGAAAAGGAACCGTTAACTAAATTATGAAATGAATTTCGTGACATGGGAATGCTGCAACACTAGTGATCAAGCAATGAAACGGCAACCAACAAAACAACGTTAAACATGGCCAAAACAAATGTCATCAAATCAGCGATTCAACCAACATCAGAATAAGAAGCAGAGGCAAATCTCAACCTCATAACAGATATAGCGAAACTGTCATTGAAGAGCTGAAAGCAAGTAAACCGTTGAAAGCAAACAACGACAGATGTAAAAACAGGATCAATCAAATCCGACAATGCAGTTCAGCCGAAAAAAAGTAGACATGAATGCGAACAGAATTCATGAGACACTCAAGGGGCACCAAGAAAGAAAGCAGAATTCTCGATCCACCATTGACAGATTGATTTTGAATCCTTTCCAGTCAATTTTTTGAAGTCCGAAGTAACTCTGGCAGCCTTACCTGCACGGAAAGCATCAAGATGACACATCACTTCAATATCCACGACAGCCTCCGAATAACCAGCCTCTGAAATCATCAAGGCGCGAAATGCATCCCTTGGCATGTCTTGGTAGGTAATGCACCGGTTCAGAGCATCGGAGGCGGCACATGCAACATCATTGAAAGACACCGCTTCAGGTCCGGTAATCACGTATTCACAGCCAACATGATCATCAGTTGAAGATGACAAAACCGAGACGAAGGCATCGGTCACGTCGTCCAATGCAACAAAACCAACCTTCGCCGACCCAACACATGAGATCAACATGCTTTCGGATTGAATCAATTCCCGGAATGGTTTGAAATTGGTTTCCATTACGGTCTGGGGACCAACAATGGTCCAAGGAATCCCCGAGGACCGCATGAATCGTTCCGTCGCTTTACCAGCCTGACCAAGGGCGTCATCATGCTGTACACCTCCGGTCAAAAGCACAATCGTTGCTTCTGAGCCCGAACGGATCATCGCCTCGATGACATTGCACTCTCGTTGTTCTTTTCTGTCATCCATGGGCGCGTTGATCAAGACCTTGTCAACACCGCTCATCAATTTGGCCAATGTGGATGGGTCATCCATGTCGGCGACCACACATTCAGCCCCGGGTGCGTTCAATGAGGTCAACGCCGCCTCAGAACGCCCTGTCGCCCTGACTGGCATGCCGCGATTGGCTAAGCCTTCCACAACAGGGCGGCCAAACATACCGGTGGACGCCATAACCAGAATCATTGGAAACCAACAACGCCTAGCCCGGGATTAGCCAACATTCCATGAACGCGCTACGAATCCAGCATGGATCGATCAGCAATCGCATTCAACGAGCCGCACTAAGTGATGGATCATGGCAAGACGTAGCTGCTATAAAAAAGCACCAAACAACTGTTACACGGCGTTGAGTCATAGGTATTCAATAAAACAGATCAGACAAAAAGACAGTCGACGTGGATATGCGAAGCTGCAAGGATAAAGATCAAACCAGAATAAGAATTAAGAAAAAGTGGCAACAGGAATGAATCCAGTATTAAGCTGGTTAAGCATTTATCATTTCATCTATTTTGCAGGAAGGAGACAGATTAGTGCACAACCGACTAGACATCAGAGCGCTGCAGAGTGAGGGTGAAACAACTGCCTACACCGACTTCTGATTGCACCCCCACGCTACCACCCATACTTTCCATCAACATTTTGACAATGGAAAGCCCCAACCCTGAACTGCTGTCACCTCTGCGTAAAGAAACACCTTCAGCACGCTGGAAACGTTCGAAAATAAGATCACATTGATCCAGGGGAATTCCCTGCCCATGATCCTGAACATTGAAATAAATACAACGATCATCACCATTAATATGAAGATTAATGGTGCTCGATTTTTCAGAATACTTCACTGCATTCCCAATCAAATTTTCTAAACATTTGACTAGACAGTCAGAGTCACCAATAGCCATGAGGGGATCCACATGAGAAGCGTCGCTGAATATGATGCGATTATCTGGAAAGGCAAATTGTGTGAGCCGTATGGCCTCATGACAGCTCAGAAGACAATCAAAAGGTTCACGCAAAACTTTGAGTTGATTATTATCCGCGCGGCTCAGGTCCAGAAGGTCACTCAGCATTCGGTTAAGTCTGAAAGCTTCCTTGTCAGCAATCAACAAAGACTCTCGATAATTGACATCAAGATTATCGGCTCGATTCAGAACAGACTGAATAAAGCCTGAAATTACAGTAAGCGGAGTTCTGAATTCATGCGATATTGTGGAAGCAAATTGTTTTTGATTCTGAGCAGAAATCTCTAAACGTGAAACCATACGATTGAACTCCATTAAAATCGGCTGAAGTTCAAGAGGTTGTCCATCCAAGGGAATAAGTGCAGTATCAAGATTGTTGAGTTGCACCTTGGATATCCGGGAACGGACTGAGCGGAGAGGCCTGAGAATATAAGTAAGGGCAACAGCGAGCAAAACCACCAGAGAGAGCATTAACACTATTTCTGAAATAAGCCTTGCTCTACTGAGTGCATTGAACAAAGACATGCTGTAGATGGGTCTGATATAAATAAGGGAACCGGTCTCTGATCCGCCAGACAAGTTCACTGACTTCACTGCAACTGCATCATCGCTGCGAAAATCAACAAGGGCAAAACGGTTTTGGCTTTCGGTAGCAAGACGCGCAAACTCACGTAAACGTGCGGAGTCGTAAAGCGCTTGAGCTCCCTTACCAGCAACAAGCCCTGCACTGCCGGAAATCATCACTGCTTTACCATCAGCCAGGTGTATTCCGGCCAAGAAATTACGATAATCGTCTTTTGTACAACACTCCATAGCCTCTTGAGCGGAGAGCAAATCTAGTTTATTATCAACAAGATTCAGAGGACTTAAAATCTGACGGGAGAGTACTGAACCTAAAAATCGTGAAGTAAAATTCTCCCACAATGCCCCGGATATTGCCAGGCTAATCCCTGATTGAGCAACGATCAAAACAAATGAAGTTATAAAAAACCTACGAGCAATTGACCAGCGTCGTTTAGAGGGTGGAGATGATCGAGGATCACGATTAAAAGGATTCATTGCTAGCCCTGCTGTATTGACATATTAAACTTTGAAGTCAAGATGATTCTGGTGATTTTCTGGTGAAAACCCAGTGGAAAGGGAAATGGCCAAAAATTATCCTTCTATTCCTTTTCGTTTTTTTTGCAACGTGTCGCGTCACCCAAAACAGCGGAAAACCGTGTGATTTCATTAAGGTTATCAAGATCCGTCTCGGGATTTGGCAACTCAAACCCAGTAACACCGAGTTGGTTGAGAATCTCCTCATGCGCACTTGATGATTGATCTAAAGCAAGAAGTGCGTCTTGAATTTTCAGAATATTATTTGAATGCAAAATTGATTGAGGCGAAGCAATGATGAAGTAATTTCTTTTTATTTCACTGACCCAGCCAACCATAACTTCTGATCGCGCTTGATCAGGAACAAATTTGAGAGGATTGCCTTCTGAGCCAGGAACAAAAGCAAAGTCTTGTTTATCGTTATCAGCAATAAACATCGCACGATGACCATGCTTTGGTTCATGCATACAACCTTTTAAATCATTTATATCGACACCTTGATTTTTCATTTCTATGAGTGGCGTCAAGAAAGAAGACCCTGAATAGTTTGAGCCAAAAACAACGTGCCTGCCCTTTAAAACCTGCAGAGGCCTTTCACTCGCAAGCGTATTCTTAACGTTTTTGATGAGCTTACGATCAACAAGCAAAACATTAATAAAAGACTTCACTTCAGTGGCGATAGGCTGAGCTTTATCATTAGCATCCAATACCTTCGATGCGCCTAAAGAACCTGCCCATAAAAGGTCAACTTTTCCAGACAGAAGAAGTTCATGAGAGTGAGCGTAATTAATAGCGGGGACATAATCTATTTTCAATCCCGTACTTTGCTCGAGGTAAGCAATTAAAATATCCATTTTTTCATTCATTATGTCTTGAGCATAATAAGGCTCTTCTGTGATGCGAACATCCGCCGATAACGCCGCTGGAACTACAGTGCTGTTACCAGCAACATTCCTGCCGCGATTACAACCAAGCAAGCAAGACCATAAAAAGACAAAAGCAAGTAAAGTTTTTACCAAACGGATTCGCCGACAATCTATTGGCTAATTTTAAAATAGCATCATCAAAAAGATCCAAGACGATCTCTTTATTAAATAAAAAGACTTTTCATCATCAACGGATTCATAATAGCGATGAGAGAAGCTTAAAAATCAATGGAAGACAATGTAATTCTCATTGCCGACGATGAGGCCAATATTTTGATGCTTCTCGAGATGGAACTACAGGCGGAGGGGTTTAAAACCATCGGCTGCAGCGATGGCGGCAAGGCATTGGCTGAAATCAGAGAATCGACACCGGCAATAGCACTGCTTGACTGGAATATGCCCATCATTACAGGACTGGATGTGTGCCGCAGGCTAAGGGAAACAGGTAATCAACTACCGGTGATCATGATCACGGCCCGTGATGAAATGGATGATCGCATTGCTGCCTTGGAAGCCGGAGCAGACGACTTTATCGCCAAACCGTTCAACATTCGAGAGGTCCTGGCCAGAGTCAAAGCACTGCTGAGACGAAGCAACTCAAAAAGTCCGGATCAGCTGAATTTTGGAGATCTGCATCTCAATGGACCAGAACGATCCTGCGAATATGCAGGAGTGAAACTGAACCTGACAGTAAGAGAATTTGATCTTTTGGAGTGCTTTATTCGCAACCCACGGCAAGCGCTCAGCCGGTCTCAGCTGATTCAGAACGTCTGGGGAAACGATTACTTCGGTGACGAGAATGTTGTCGATGTCTATGTACGTTATCTACGGAAAAAACTTGAAAAGGTTAAAGCAGAACGGGTCATTCAGACCATCCGTGGTGTCGGCTTCGCTCTGAGAACGGAAAATGAATAAAACAATCAGCAACTGTACAAACTGAGTGAATTACCTCATGGATACAACTGCATGGACACTTTATTGAATTTGCCAGATTGAAACCGAGTGCTGAAGTCGGCTACAGTTTTGAAGAGACTGTCTAGACGTTGGTGCCCTGACAACTGAGGTAGTTACGGGACAAGATCTAGGAATCATTTTGCGGATCAAGACTTCGCAAACACACTTCACATGACATTATTTGCACTGAGAGAAGGATTGAGTCACTCAAGCAAAAGCACGACTTAATGATCTTAATCTCTCATTGCCAACAAAGAGAAGCATTCATTGGCAGTTTCCAACTACTGTTGATTCTGATTACAATACAGAAGGTTGTTGTACGACAAGAACCTCATCAACACCATGGGTAAAGGAGTACAGATGTGGCAAAGCTTTGACAGTGATAGAAGGTGCAGGACCCTAACAACAAATCCGTGAGCGGAACTGAATTCATCCCATCGGTGCCACCACTGAAAGGGCCATAAGAGACACAAAATTATCGGTGAATCCAATTCTCACCTGTGGGGTTCTAAGAAAAACCTGCAGAGCTTGAGATCCAACAACCTGAGAAGCTGGCGGTGATCACATCTCCATCGATGGATCCTTAATACAAGGCAATGGAGCTTGATTCGATTCCCCGGTTGCTCCATGCCAGTAGGAAGACGGTTTAACCATAAGCAAAGCTATAACTCCCGCAACACTGAGGACCAGCAGGAAACTCACAGATCGCAGCAACTGCTGCGTAATGTCATCTGGATGCGGGTTGTTAAAGGACATTCGGATAAATGGAGTGAACCAATTCTGGCCAACCCCACGGAAAACGGGGGCAGCATCGGTGAACTATGAAGTCACAACGAGCCAGCTCAGGGAAATCCCCCGACCAAGAACAAGCGCTAACCATCTTATTCCTAGGAACCAAAAGAAAATACTGACAAACCTAACTGGCATGACTGCACTTCACCGATGTTAATAGAGAAGAATAGCATTGTGAATCGTTAATGTTTTTACGACAATCAACTCAGGTAAAAAAATAAAGAGCACTTTTAGAATCGAATCGTTTTAGATCACTCGGTGACAAGCCGTTAAGAAAACATTTGACAATCGGATAATCTTTTGAAAAATTATTGATGCTGTTAAACTTACAAAAATACCTCCAAAGAGGTTACACCAGGCAGGGCCTGAGCAACCAGCTAGGTTTTCAGACAAGTTTTGCCCCAGTTGAATATCAAAACCCAGAAGAACACAGCACCGCCTAATGCAACCTTCCAAGTGTGACTTGAGAAAAAACCATCTCTCTCAATCTTCTTGGCCTTGTTTTCATCAGTGCCATAGTTTGCAGCAAGTGTGTGGACGAGGCCATACAACTGCAGACAAATTGCAAGGCCTGCTACTCGGGCAAGCTCATTGAACAACTGATTCATAAGGATCAGAACGATCAGTAAAGACTACCAACAACCGGTTATGCTCAATGATCGGAATCCAGCCATGACCACCAACAGATTTTTGATGATTGCTCTGAGTGGCGGGATTCTTGCAGGACTGCTTGCGATCGCTCAGGGAATGAAAACAAGTCCCTCTGAACAAATTGAAGCAATGCCAGAGACTAAGGCTTTAAACCAATAAGTTGAGATCCCAGCAACAATGGAGGCAATTAGTGCTACGAACCACTGAAAAACACTGGCTGATCATCAGCTTAATAACCCTTGGTGGAATAACAGTTCTTTCATTAATTCCATTAAATGAACTTCCCGAGATGCCTGGTTCGGATAAAACACATCATCTTGTTGCCTATGCCATTCTCGCTTACCCAACATCGCTGAGAAGACCAAAAGGTTGGCAGAAGATTCTTATATTTTTCGCAATTTATGGAGGGGTGATTGAGCTCATACAACCTCTTGTCAATCGGCACGGAGAATGGGTGGACTTGATTGCTAACACGACGGGACTGATGGTAGGTTGTTTAATTGCAATCTTGACCATTCAAATCAAAGCCAAAAATAGTAAACCATGAGAGATAAATAAATCAGCTTATCAAAGATCAACAACGTATTGATTTCGGCACATAGACCCATTGATGTTTGGCATTAATCAATACCTGAAACGCTTAACCAAATCTCCTTTTCCTTTTGCTCCTTGCTTGTTCTGCCAGGCTTTGCTGATGACTGCTTTATTTTCAAAGCCGAGAATTTGCTTGGAATCTTTGTCATCACTACACCAACGAGCAGTGACCTTGTGATCAATCATTTCACGACCCTCTGTATCCTCCTTTTCCAAGTCTTTATAAAAATCTTGATGAAATTCTATTGTCTCGGCACGAAATTGTTCAGCATCTCTATAAGCACTTAAATCTTCTGCTTCTGCCATACGTAAAATATGCTTTAACTCCTTTCGCCGATCCACAGGGGTTAATGGTTGTTCATCACGATAACTGCTTATTATAACTTTGTTTTGTCTAGCTTTCCAGTCACCACAAGCTTTTATCGCCATCGTCTTAGATGAATAGCTGCAACCCTCGACAACCAATGAAAGCAAAGCTATGAATAATGCATGGCTCATTGATGGACGGCTTTTGGCACGCATCAAATAACTTCTGGGAAAAAGCACGGGCTAAACAACTAAGCAAGGAATTGATTGATAAAACATGGAAAAATTCTAATCAGCTCATTATTGACGTTATCAGTCTCTCAGGCATACGTCCATTTGGGCTATAGACAACTGATGGTCAATATCAGGCTGCTGCTGCACTGGCTGCTGCCTGCGCGACTTCTCTCTACTAGTAATTCTGCCACCTAACCAGACAAGACACGACCAGACCAGTCCAGTCCAGTCCAGTCCAAGAGTTCATACCATCAAGCACCCCGTACCAACGCAATCACCGCAAGACACTTGAACCCAGCATTGACCATGCGACAGAGCCTGGAATCATCTGATCAGATTCCAAGCTGAAAGACGGCTTAAGTTGGGTTTAACAATTGAGATAGGACAATTATTGATGGAATCCGATCTTTACAAAAGTGCAGCCGCAGCGAGGGAATCGCTAATCGCTTTTGCTGTGATGTGGATCCGAGCAAATTGCACCGAAGAAGAACGTGCACGTATGGAATGGGTGAGCAACGCAGATCTCAGAAAAGACAGCGCATTTGGATGCGAAACCAGTGAACAGCACAATCAACAACTGGAGAATGTCTTGAATCAAGCGGCAGATGGTGTCATTTCCGTTCTCTCCGAGCGTTGGGGGATCACGTCAATCAGAAATCTGGTTCCTGCACATGACAGTGAAGAGCGATAACCACTGGAATAAAGAGGATTGACACTTCAACTCTGGAACTGAGCTAATAGATGTAGAACATTGAGAATGATGATGCTGTTAAAAAAGCTGGAATGTCAAGAATCATCCAACAATTTTAAATTTGGGAACACAAAAGAAAACACAACGCTTGCCAACCTCAGTGCCAATGATTAAAAGTTATCAAGGAGCGATGCTTTCCCTGCATCAGATTCACGCATGCAAGCATTTTGTCTAAGTACAAAAGAAATGCTGCTGCAGCAGCATCTATCGGACACATCGAGCTTTTCACACTTGTGATAAGAATTGACCACCAATAAAAATTCATTCTGTCTCTCCTTGAACCAATCAATGATGACCGTTCCAAGGCATCATTTGAAAACAGTCGTGTCAAAGCACGACTGGGGATGATGGTGTTTTGGATTTTGGCAATACAGAGAGACCCAAAAGATATATGTCCACACCTGACTTACGGGGTCTGTGATCGCACAAGACAAGCCTTGGAACTTTGAAGACACTCCCTCAAGACAATCACAACAGAACTCCGACTGATTGGCCGTGATTGGAGATAAGTCGCTTAGTTACTGTCAAACATGCGCTCTGCTGGTACACAAAGGAAGAAAGACGACGCACCCCAGCAGCGCATCATTTGAGCATTTACAAACCGTCACAGTCGGGCTACAATTTATTAACTTTTGTGTTCATGCTCAATGCTTGACCGTCATCGTCCTGTCTTGAAAAACTATTCAATACCGTATGAACAGCTAATTGAAGAAATGGAAAAGCTGAATATTGCTGATCTGCTCTTAATTCATCGCAAGGTAGCATTGCACTAAAGCAACACCATTCATAAATAAGAAGTAAACAGAAAAACACCGATTAATCATGGATACGACCCAAAAGCTTCACATAAGCGAAGTGAAATGACTGATCAGATTCCTTGAATTGTTCCAAATAAAATTCGCAGTATAATCAAGCACTTGATCGCTCAATATTGTTATAGAAATTTCGATTTAAGCTTTTGTGATTAAAAAACATTACCAACTACCTCTAAAGAGACTACCCACTGCAACACGTCAGTAGGAATCATATTAATTGGTCTTCTCACGAAAATGCATGGGGATCCACAACCATCTGAGCAGGGAAAACCATGAGCAAAGCTCAGTGAATCAAACTAATAGGAAAGTTTGTGTGCACATCAACCTCGGGCAGTGGTCTTTTGCTCATGCTTGACGGGCCTCTGGCGACTTTTCAGTGCCTTGAGCATTCCCTTTTCTAGCGATGTGAGTTCGGCGACGTCTCGTGCATTGCAGCCCTGGCACGCTCTTTAGCCGCATCCATGAACCTCTCTGTCTTGTCCTTCGCTTCAAATGCCATGATCTTCGCTCGGTCCTTTCTCAAAAGTTACTCACGAAAATGGAGGATGTCCTCAAATCCATCAAGTCTTCTCAGATCGATGGCTGGAGTGTTACGAAAAGCCTTCGGATCGACTGAAATCACGGCATGAGAAGAGAAGCAGGATGCACGCACAGACTCAAAGGAAACAAACGGGCCTGATAGCTTCAACACAACAAGCTCATACCCCAAACGCTGAGATGCCAGGCAGATGGGGAAGAGCACACAAGTTGCAAAAGCAGAATAAAATCTATAATAAGAAAAACCGCATAAAAAGACTGATAAGTCCAACCAAAATCTCCTCTTTGAATAGTGAAGGAGTTAGCTACTCAATCACGAAAATAATCGTAAAAACGGATCCAGAAGACCATTACGAATCTTCATTGGCGAAGTGATGATGACAAGATCTGCAAAGATCAACTTTCCTGCATAATCTGCGCGCGACGCATCTTTACCCATGCCTGACCAGAAATAGAGGCTTTTCTCGTATCAACACGACCAAGGTCTGGATCATCTGGGAAAATACCCTTTTCAACAGCAAGCAATGCGGCTCTTTCCTCGTTGGTCAGCATTGTGTCTCATGGTTGATGGTGACACTGTAGTCAATACAACACTGAAGATCAGATAAAACCAACGAAAATATAGCAAACACCATATTTATCTCAAACCTGCAAAATCATACAATGCATATGATATCAGTTTTGCAAGGTTGGAAAATTGACAGGTGGAAGCACTGACAACAATTGACAGCGCACAAATGCAAAATATAATAAAAATCACAATTGAGTAGCAAAAGAACGAAATAAAAGTTGTTTACTTTACCGAACGCCTGCAAAGATCAAAAAGAATACGACGGAAACATGATTTTATGAGCCAATAACTATCTGAACAATAAAGAAAAAATTCAGACACTTGATCAAGGACCAAAGTGAAATGATGCAAAAAGACCATGCAGCTCGTGCAATCGTCAGCGTAGCGGGAATAGTTGTTTTCGCTATGTTCTGCCTGATGGTCCAGCTTGGCCATCAAAAGTGGAACGAACAAACGACATTAACAGCCGCTTTTGAAAGCTGCATGGAAATAGCGCCTTTCAAAAGCTCACAACAATCTATTAGTTCAATAACTACTTTAAATGCGGAAAACCTTCAAGCGCATTATGACGAATTCAACCATCTGTTTGATGCAACAGGGCTACCACCCATCTGGGACGGTCAAAAACTCGTGGCCTGGAAAGAGTATCACCAGGAATCCATCAAAATTGCAGAGCAGTGCCATCAAAGCCTTCGCATCACTGATCCGCAAAAAGAGCTGCGGGGCTCTTATTCAAAGCCGGTATGGGACCCAGGCTCAGAAATCTGGCAAACCAGATAATCTCCAACCCGATCTCGCTAGGTGGCATCAGCAAAGAAAAGACGATTGATTCACAAGACATTCATGTATCAAAAGTGAATAAACCAGCCAATCAAAACCTGGATGACACCAATCATGAAAATCTCACGCGATCGGCGCTCCAATCCCGAATCGAATGATGCGACCGATAGTGCGACCTGGGCCACAATGAACAGGCCAGGGCAGACATCATCGTGAGAATCCAGATGAAGGTGGAGTAGATGGGGATCGTTAACCAACAACCTTTGGAAGGGCTCACCAGAACTCAACAACTCGGATTGCGTGATGTTCTGTTGGATGTACGCAATGCAGGGGGTTGGTCCTGGGATCTGCCAGTGCTTCTGAGAGATCGCTGCTGGCTACGCCTTGACAGGATTCGCCTCAGCCAGCTGATACGACAACTACCACCGGATGGACGCGATGAGGCGCCTGAGCTATTCCACTACAGAAAACTCAGAGCAGAAGGAATTGATCCACTGCTTGCTGAACAGAGTTGTTGGCAGGAATTTGGCATGGAAGATTGCCAACGAGCCCTTCATGCATACTGGGCAAGCCGAGATAGGAACCACTATGGATGGTCAGCAAACCGCTACAGACAACTGGTAGGTCTCTATCGTGATCGGATTAATCAGGGCATGACGACAGTTCCAATGTTGATTCTTGCGCGCAGAGAAAGCGCTGAGGAACATCAAATCCACTGGATCATTCAGTCTTGTCAAACCTGAGACACCTATCAACGAAATCCTGCTGGTTACACAGTCATTTGATATCACAACACAAACCAACCTTCAACAAAGCAATTAAAGCATAGTGATCACTATTCAGGCATATCTATTCAAGTAAAAATGTACAGCATAAAACTCACTCTATTGAGCGTAAATGACAATAAAATCAACGTGATAATTTCAGAGAATAAGCTAGAAATTAAACGGTCGCCTACAGCAATCGCAATCAAGGTCAAAATGTTACAGGAACAAGTACTAAGCCGATCTTCGACAGCCTTGCCATAATGACAGCCTTGGCATAATGGCAGCTAAACACTACGAATACGGATGATTACCATGAGACCAAGTTTCAACGATTTTAAAACAAACTACGATTCGCAACCAGAAAGATGGAGAAGAAGACTCATGGCAATTTACAAAACCGATCAGGATGCAGCAATCGCTGCATGGACATTGATCATGTCAATGGACGATTTAATGCTGGAAATTGAAGAGACAGCACTATTTCTGGAACAAATCTATGCCAAAAAATGAACAATAGGTTTCGTTGAAACATGCAAAAAACACCCCCTGAGAAAAGACCAATCAACCTGGGAAGAAAAATAAACAATTCAATTCACCAAGACATCCTTAAGCTCGTGATGGCGCTCATCTTGTTAGTAACGTCTCCACGATCAGCCAACGCCATTATTCAGCAATACAATGTCGTCACTGACGAATTTTATGGCCTGAACGCAGAAAGGATTTTACTTGTTCAAGATACTGAAACAGCAGATAAAACAGTACTGATGACTGGTCGATGCAAGAGCCGCGCCCCGACAGACCTGTATCTAGAAGATGATCCTGTAAACGCAAAAGAAAAATGGTTTATTATCTCTAAAGGAGATAATATTAAAACTGACCTGGAAATATGCCTTACAGGAAATCTGCCTGCGTGGTCTGAAAAAATATTATCAACTCGTTAAAGCGAACCAACGCCTCGACGAAATTGAAATAATTCAATTCAAATTGATGATGCCTGAAATGGAAAGTTTAATGTAGCCAGGCGGGCTCACTGGTACTCATAAATATTTAACAACAAGAATGATAGAAGATGGAATCCGTAGCTAAGAAAAAGAAGATTATCAAATCAGCATGAGCAGAGCAGTCACGTTTTTATCAGATTTCAAAGCTTTTATCAATAAAGGAAATGTCGTTGACCTGGCAGTTGCTGTCATCATCGCAGGTGCATTTGGGAAAGTTGTGAACTCAACAGTTCAATTAATAATGACTAACATACTGGAACCGTCCTTGAAAGCGGCCAATGTAAAGTCGGTGGCTCAGTTGCCAGGCGGTGATATCATTGTATCAACTATAAATTTCATTGTAATTGCTTTTGTCTGTTTTATTGTTGTAAGAGCCGTTGAAAAAATGAAGCGTAAAGAACAAGTGGCAGAATCCAAAACACCTGACCCTCAGGTTGTACTTGCGTCTGCGATCACGCGCCTGACAGAAGTTATGGAGGAGCGCTCAACGAAGAGTTGATGATTTTATTGGTGTCAGTTACTCAAGAAAGACTTCTGTTGCTGAACTGATAAACAAAAGTATTGGCCTCCATACAACAGTTCAGCCACGAGGCCATCGTTAAGAGCGGCATCTGTTATGCAGCCTTACGACGCCGTGGAAAGAGATAAGGTACTGAATGCTTGAAGCTTTCGACTGTCTCATCAAACTTCCTTGCAGCTGCAGCGAGCACAGCCTCACTGGCCCAGAAGCTATAGAGCTGGACTGTGGTCACAAAGAGAACCGCACCAACAACCACCAAGACAAGACCTGATAACTGACTGAAATCCATCGAACGTAGCCTGCATCTATCTATTAATTAATCATGACTGGCTGGGCTGTCAACTTTACCGCCGACGGAGTCGCGAATCGTTAACTGAACAACAGGTCCCAACAAAGCCAAGCACGCAAGGAAGTACATCTACTTATTTACAATACTTGATAAAGGCATTAACTTCTATTTTTTTGGATGCTAGTGATTTCGATCAGTACACTCTGCAAAATGCAACGAAAAACTGCAGACAAAATATTCATGGATTTTAAGTATACAAGTCCAAATTCAATCGAGCAGCTTCAATCGCTGATAACTTTTAACGATTCAATCATTCGGTGGTTTTTCTATCTGACAGAGGCCAACAAAGAATTTAAAAACAGAACAGCAGTCGAAGACGAAACATACGCGAAACCACAATCCGTTTGATAAGCTTCAGGCAAAAGTCAACAATACTGAAAACTCGTCAACAAGACTGGGACCTCATGGAAAATAACTTAAACGAAGAGCTGGCAAATCGATCAATTGAATTAAAACAGCTAGCAATAATGACTCCTGACGACCGAATCGCACGAATTGTCTGGGCCAGAATACAAAACGACTTGGAACATAAAGACAGTCTTATTTATGGAATCCAGTATTGCATCTCAAACATTTATTTTTTCATCAAGACACAGATACAGGATAATGACCAGACACGTTCTGCACTCAATAGCTGCTGTCATCTCGTTGAGAGCTTAGGCTGGAAAACTAAAACCGTATTTGCCGAAGATTCATCGAAAGTTGTTTTTATTGATTACATCAAAGAAGTGGTCGCTCTGTACACAGACACAAAACAAAACCACTGCGAAGATGCTCAATGCATACTCGCTATGAACATGATTCACATGGTGATGCAAGATATCGAATATGTCATACAAAAACGACCAGCGCAGGAGAAGCGCCTGCTATCAGCATTGACAACTGCAGCGACATTACGAAATCAGATGCTCAATATTTTTGGATATCAGATCACAGAAACGAATACTGATTCACAGCCATAGGCTTCAACTGAAAGTTATTCAATCAACACCCTCCTAAATAAGCAAAAATCTTCAGCTCCAAACAAATCTACACTCCGGTCAAATCAAAATAACGGTGGGCATAATCAACAACTGAACAAATCACCATAACGCCCCTTGACTTTCACTGGGCTTCCCTTGACCTTGACTTTGCAACCTCTCGGGACGCTGTGGTTCATGTTCCAACAATGACATCAGCGACTGAAAAGCCAGTAAAAGCCTATAAAAAACGATGCAAAGAATTCATCCTATTCAATACAATCTAATTGACAAACAAAAGGTCCCTTTATTAAGAATTATCAGGCAATAGAATAACATTTTTGTCATTGGTCATTAACATCACTTAATTGCGACTCATTCCAACATAGACTCTGATGCAGCAAACACAAAAGATAAGTAATAAGGCTTTTAGTTTAACGAAATCAAAGGTGAAAGAACAGGTTCCTCTTACTGCAAGCTGGGACTACAGCAGATATAAAGCAACTACAAACAATCAACGTTCACTGGTTCGGCTGAACCCCAGGATCCAGCACCCTAATTTTTAGTCATTCATCGTAGTTACGCGGCTCAAAGCGATGGGCAATACGGCCTTTGGCTTTGTGCAATAAATCCCGGTTAACTGTGACATTGAATTCATACATTTGTTGATCACTCAATGACTTGATGATTAAATCACTCAATCTGATCAGTCCCAAGTCTGAAATATCACTTGGCGACCAATTCCTGAAAAATTCAACCAAATTACATTCACCTGCCTTGACAACTTTGACTTCACCACCAGAATGTTGCTTTCTATAATATTCCCACTCAATGCGATCATTAATTTTGTTGCTCCAAAGAGCAGATTCACAAGCACTTTTCCATACTTTTTGACTTGGCATTGCTGACTAATGCTCATTGCATGGCTCGTATCACTCTCGACAACTAGCGACTGACAGACAAAGCCTCAATGCATGACTCATGTGATTTGAAGCGAGCCATCAATTGATCTTAAAATTGAACTGCTTCCATCATGTGAAAGTTCTGATCAGGCATGCCTGCAGGAATCATCAACTCCCATGAGTAGCCGGTGCATCAAACAGACTCATTGAGTTGAGATTTTTCAAGCTCTCATCTGCCATCCTAAACTCTAGGCATTAAAAGCCCTACAACCATGACAATCACGATTTACGGAGGCCCACATACACGAGCATCAATCCCTCGTTGGTACATGGAAGAGAAAAAAATTGCTTATGAACTTTTGAACATTGACCTGAGTACAGGTCAGAACATGCAGTCTGATTTCCTATCGATCAACCCGTTTGGAAAACTTCCAGCAATGCGTGATTCATCCATCACTGATTCACAAGGCGATCCTCTTACCTTATTTGAGTCGGGTGCAATTCTGCTTCACCTTGCCGAACATCATGGTGGAGAAGCGACAACTTCCTATGAGAAAGCACTGATCAGCCAGTGGACTCATTTCGCCAATTCGACTCTGGCATTTGCAATTTTTGTGCCAGACCAGAAAGCAAAAATTCTCCCCAGGTTACTAAAACAACTCAACACGCAATTGTCAAATGGCTTCCTTGTTGGCGATGCTTGGGGTGCTGCTGATTGCGCAGTGACAGCTTATCTTGCCTACATCAAAATGTTTTTTCCCAACGAAGACCTCAACGAATATCCTCAGATTACTGCACTGATTGAGAAAACCAGCAACAGGCCTTTGTACAGAAAAGTAATGGGGATTTGATTAGTTATTTCAACAGTTTAAACGAAATAAATCAGGTTATTTTACCCTATGGGTAAACTCTCCTGGCTTTAAAGATTTCAATATACTGACCAGCGTTTTAAAATCTTGAAATCATTCAAACTGCAGCGTATTCCCAGAGGCAAAACCATAGGAGATCGATCAATTCATGAAGAGCAGAGAAAATAATTGGTCTTGTTGTCGGTTCGCTCGATCTAGATTGTGAGTAACATTGCAGCTCGATAGAATCATTGATCAATCAACAGGAACAAGGACCAGCGCCTTGAAGGGCCTGCTACATGAGAAAGCACCATTTTTCATTTTCAACATCAAGCTCGGAGGTTTGAATATGGGTGTATCTTGGGATAATTCATGGATCGATCTCATCCAAAAGCGCCCGCAACTTGGGTGCTTCCTGTTTCTATTGCCTTCACTGG
This sequence comes from Synechococcus sp. MIT S9509, assembly GCF_047303035.1. Lineage (NCBI taxonomy): Bacteria > Bacillati > Cyanobacteriota > Cyanophyceae > Synechococcales > Synechococcaceae > Synechococcus > Synechococcus sp. MIT S9509. The sequence goes on from NZ_CP138940.1 coordinate 1,557,956, forward strand.
ACTTTGTATCTTCGGAGCAGGATTAGTGATCCACGAGCCTCTGGAAAAAATCGCGACTCGTCAGAACCACACCATCATCATTGAAAACAGAACAACGGAGCCTTTGGTCATTTCGCCCAAAAAACCTTAATTCAGAGCGAAAGGGTTGTCAAAAATAAGACTACTAACATTATGTTGTTAACAATTCAATGGTCTGCCAAGAGATCAGACAAAGTACATTTGAGATTATAAAAAATAAACTGATAGTAACGATGAAAGTCTCGATCGATTCCATTGGATCAGTTCGCAAATTTCCTTGAGCTTGGCCAGACAAATGGGGGCTCATATATGCATGCAATGACTTCAATAGTTACATCGATATTGTCTCTCATGAAGCACCAGCTCCCTGAAAAGGAACACAGAACAGCTACGAAGTCAGCAAGCAACCTGCTGGACAATCCCGGAGCACAACGTCGCGCGGAACACAGTATAAATACTCATTGCCGTACATAATGATGTTCAATCACGGGTGAATGCACCACCGCTCTGACGATGATTGCGTTTCTGGCCTTGTTCTGGGGTTTTTTACTCACAGTGTATTTCCGGTTCAGAGATGATGAAATGAATTCAGACGGCTAATGCTGATTGCTGTAGCGCTGCTGCTGCTTCTCTCGTTCTGCCTGTCAGACGTCGAGAGATAACCCAAAAGCGACCCTTGGAGGAAAACCAAGGAAAGACCACAGTGCTGAAAAGCCACTCAACAACATTGCTTATTCACAGACTGAGAGGGTTTGGACAGGTGACAGGCTTACAGAATCAACCTGAATGGCATTCAGCGGAAGTCATCGCCAGAATCAACACACTCGATGCATGCATCAATGGCGAAAGGCTACTGGCTGGCAACAGGCAACATCAATGATCCCAAGGGCTTCATGAGTTATGCAGCCGCTGCTGAAGCCTATCTTCAGAAGTGTGGCGCAAAAATGTTCATCAGAGATGCCCATACCGATATCAGGGAAGGTGACCCGGGCCATCTCACTGTTCTGATTGAATTTCCATCTCTTGAAGCAGCCAAAGCAGCTTATGAAGCACCTGAATATCAGGAGATGATTCATCTCCGATCTCCAAACAGCGAAGCCTGCTTAAGCATTCTGGAGGAAGGCGACAAACTTGCCCATTAATTTTATGGATGGCGCTTGACTACGAACGAAAGAGAGCGATCACGAATTGACCCGCTTCATTTCTGCCAACTGGCGGACACAACTGATGCAGACATATCGAAAACTGCATGCCAATTTAAAAATCTAATCGCGGTCTCGACAGGATGCGATTGGTCGTCTAGGGCACAACCGGCACTGTCATCCTCTGCAGTGCCGGATTAGACGAATGCAGGTCCGTCAACAAGAAATGAGATCGCTTATTCAAGCTTAGGGCTAATAAAAGCTACAAAAATAAACCTTATTTTTTAAATGCAAGTGCACTCAGAATAGAAAAAATTCGTTGCGACTACCCTTGGCTTATCTTCGTATTCATCCACTCAATAATATCTTTTTCCAGCCAAACCACTGTGCGCGAACTAATTTGTATCTGCTTTGGAAAACTACCTTTTTCCATGTGTGTATAAATAAATGTTTTTCCAACACCGGTCATCTCAATGACCTGTGAAAGCCTGAGAAACCGAGGAGCTCCTGCGTCATTGGTCAAGATGAATAGTCTTTGATGAGGACATGCAAAAGCAGCAAGAATCAGGAATGAACTGTGTCTTGGCTCGAATGTGAGTGACTGCCTCGAGCGACAGCACGGCCGTTTCCTTGATGAGAATGTGCAATGCCAAGCTTATGTAGCCTGGAATGCTCCTCAATCTGATCTGTCAACTGCAGGGACCCGGCCCCAAAAGCGGCGTAAATCCCGTAGAGGAGAGCCCCAAAGACTAAAACCGCCAGTGATCCAATCATCAGATATGCAGAAAGATCTTGGTTAGCAAGCTCCATGAATCCTTTTTACTTCTAGATGAATGTTGGCCGCTTATAAAGCTCTTGCTGTGACGATTGCTTCGGCAAGCATTTACAATTGCCATCATTGCAGCCTTTAAAGATTAGCACTCACTCGATAATTCGATCTGCGAATTACAAACGAATGCAACCACCGAAGAGACAACACGACGCAGCTCCATGTACACAAATGTATGAACATGGCACTCACCAAGACAGAGGTGATCTGCCCAAGACAAATTAACTGTCATGGGGGAATAATCAGCAAATGTTAAAGCCTCTTGCCGCGAACTTCTGCGAACGATTAAGAACCCATGAAGGCTACATCTGGTGAAGTCAAAAGCTACGGAGGCCGTGGAATTAGCAGCTTCCCATTGCTTAGTCAATACTCAGGTCGTACGCCACAACGTAATAACGATGAAAGGTCAGAGCACGACCATGAATTGCAAGGTCTTTGCAAACGAGCAGCTCGACAGTTGATGCTGCCGATCGGATCCATAGTCTGATGAACTTTGATCAAAACATGAATCGATCACTGAATGAGACCAAGTCTTGTCGCTTGGCAGCAGCCCATTGACCATCTGTCTAGGTATCGGTCGATCGTCGCTTTGACGAAAGCCAGAGCATGGTCCACGCATAGACACCACAGCAGATCAACACCCAACACATGGTCGATGGCGACCAAGCTTGGGCCGTTCAGAGCTTTGCCAGCAGAAATGACGGTGATGACATCCATTTGCGAGCAGCTGCTGCTCCGCTTACAGAGTGATCAGGCCGCGCCGGGCAGAGTCCCCTGACACAGTGACAGCTTGTAGTCTGAAACTGCTTAACCACGCTTTAACCTTGCTTAGAGCTCTCAATGAAGAGGGACAGAGGTCCTGACAACGGGGTGAATCGATGAATCCAGACAAACAACACCGCAAGCTGGTCAAGCTCAAACTCAAAGCCGAGGAGTGCCTCACGAGGGAACAGGCTCAAAAAATCATTCGCAAAGCGGATAAGGCTCATCGCAAGCTTTCAGAAGGCCCCAACAAAGCTGCCTGAAAAAAGAGCCGGAAGTTCCTGCTCTGCTTCGCGAAGGATCAGGCTGGTTCAATGCAGCACTTTGAGACGACCTCGCAGAACCGGAACCAAAAAAGCAACACAAACGTCCCATGGCTTGGCCCTGGCTTTGACCGACAAGAACCAGCAAGACCCTGAGAATTGATTTGGCGGTTTCCCCAGCTACACAACTTCAGTGAACTGGATTCATTTCATCTGTCTTCGTGAAGCATGTGAAGCAGGGAGCTGAGCAAAGGTGAGTCAGCGTGGAGGTCCAATCGTTGACAGGTTCGATTGGTCGTCTAACTGCGACTCCGGAGCTGCCCGACAGTGGCAGCTCCGGACTAGGCGATCCCAGGGCAGAGAACAATGGCTGACGAGACCACTCAGTCGACGACGAGACTTCAGATCGACTGGGAATCACCAAAACCGATTCCTTGGGAGTGCGTGTCTTTACTCTTTTCTTGAGGGACCAAAGGGGGTTAGACCCGAGAAAGAACAAACGTACTTCAATGCCGACTTATCCTCCCCTGGGCCCACCCAGCTCGAATGTCATTGATGCAGCCTCTGCTTTCCTGTCCATCCGACCTGGTCAGTTCGTCATCGTCAAGGAGTTGACTCCGGCCAGTGAAAGGGTTGATATCGAAAAAAACTGGTGGCTTGGACAGGTGATCTTCTGTGAGGGATGGGCACAACATTCCCGGATGAACTCACTGTTTCAGGTGGCTGACGTCGACGACGGCGCTATTCGCTGGGTCCACCCCACCCAGGTGACCCATGTACTGCATGGACTGGATGGGATTGGCCAGGAAGGTTGGGATGGGTTTGAGGATTAGTCAACGTCGAGAGCGAACCGCCGCTGCCGGACAAAAAAAGGAGGCCTTCGCGGCCTCCGTCTACCTATCACCAAAGGAGAAGTGCTCGACGCCTCTCCTGACTTCAGTATGTGTATCGCATAGAACATGTGCCTGAGATCACATACTCATTGTCGCAGGGGGGCTTGGTCTGCTATCAACCGAAACCAATCTGACCATCGACAAACCAGGATCCTGACCTCTCGCTGAAGCCAGATAAGCGTACGAACAAGATCAGAAGGGCTGAATGGTTGGATCCTGAAAAAATGGCCACCCTTGAGACATGCTCATCTGCCCTAACGATGGCTGGCCCACCGACACAACAAGCAACAAGAAGAATCCTTGAATCCAGTGGCACACTGATCAAAAACGATCATTTTGTGTACGCTTCGGGAGACCATGGCTCCGGATGGATAGCGAAAGATCTCATTAATCACAGACCTGAATTGGCCTATCAACTTGGCCAATTACTAGGAAAAGAAATCCAGAACAATGGATTAAACTCTGAGATGGTCTGTGGACCAGCCATAGGCGGAGTGATTTGCGCCCAATACACAGCTTTGGAACTTGGCAGTCGCTGCGTTTTCAGCGAACAAGTCGTGAATTAGAAAGGCCACACCACGAACTTTGAGATCAAAAGGGGTTACGACGAAATTGTAAAAAATAAATCTGTTTTAATTGTCGACGACATTATTAATACAGGATTTTCGGTGCGATTAACATACGAGGCGATTGCAAAAGCCGGTGGAAAACCAATCGGGATCGCCGCTTATGTGAACCGTGGAAATGTTGGTGCAAGTGAGCTTGGGGTGAAGAACTTTATTTTTCTCGACGAAATTCACTTGCCAGCATGGCCCGGACAAAACTGTCCTCTCTGTCAATCAGACAAACCGATTAATATTCAATATGCGCATGGAGCTGAATACGTTGCACAAAACTGAGTCTTTGAGTTGAAAGCCCAAAAGTCTTCAATGCAGCCTTCATTACATCGTTCCTTGGTCGACAAGAGCCGATGAGAATTCCTGAAATGCAATAGCAGCATCTGAAGGAGTCGAATTATATTTTAATTCCCATTGCTCAACCAGAGCACGCATGTCTTGCCACATATCAACCATGGCGAGTGGATCGAATCCGGAGGACTGGGGCAAGGTGTTGGCCATGGATGGATCGAGGGTATCAAGCAGTTTCCTTTTAACTGATCAACAACGACACTGCTGATTCGCCACTCACGTCGCAAACAATCAGCGAACTGAGATCAAGTGAGCTCCTCTGGATCGCCAGCAGGCATGATCAGGAGCACTTCTGACCGGATTCATGACACGAGCCACGCGACTCATCAAAAAGCTCGACAGGTTGCTCAGCGAGCACGACAGCTTTGGCGATAGCCCGGAATCCTGTGTGGATGAGATGGTTGACAAACTCAGCGATCTGATCAAGGCCATACAAGAGAAAAACAAGCAAGAGCACTGGGCCTCGATCTACGTGGAACGTGACCGCGCTCGCATCAAGACAGCTGTGCTCAACAAAGTGATGGATCGCAGTTCGCAGTGAATCCAGAACAACTAACCCTGATCAAGCTTCAGCCCTCCTGGCGTCAATAATCCGTGCCAGCTGAAGCATGTATCCAGCCGTACACCAGCGGCCATGGCTGCGAGCACGGTTTTCAATGTCTGAACGAATCTCAGCGGTTTCAGCCATCAGCAGGTCAAGTTCAATCTGTGGCAACTCATAAAGCTCCTGAAGTTCAACCTCGCGCCCAAGCAGGTGGCTGCGAAACCACTTTCTCGCCTGTTCCTGGAGTGGAATCTCTTGCGTCATTCAACTTGACCATCAAAGGCCATTCTGACCAATACAGCCATTTCCAGGCTTGATTGAGCTGGATTGAACAACTTGCTTTCTGAGCAGCAACGCGTTTTAGTGCTGAAGTCAAACATCAATGGAACGCGTTCTGAAAAACCACTGGCTTTCACTCGCCATCGCAGCATTTTCTCTCAGTGGCCTGCTTTGGCTTGAGCTGATCGCAGCTTAAAAACCTGAATTTTTCCTCTCAAAGTTGACAAACAACCCATAGAGATATCGAGGAGTTCAGCGCCCAAGAAGGCTACGGCTAAAAACAATCAATCAGCAAAAACCAGGGAAAACCGGGCAATAAAACAGTGATGTGATGCAATCAACTTATAGCTAGATCATCATGCAATCAAAGAGGTTCGTCAGGCCCTGGAAGAGGCTTTCTACTCTTTCTTTGAGGCAATAATGATTTTAAAGCACCGATCATATCATTTGTTCTAGAAACGAAGATAAAACTTCCAAGAAAAAAAATTGCAGCAATTGCAAAAACAGTGGACGTAAGCACATCCAGTTCGAGATTTCCGATCACAATTCCAATCATGTTCGACGCGATTAAATGACGCAACATTACACTGAATCAACAGTAACCACACCACCTCATCAGGGCAATAACAACACACAGAACAGAGGCCTTGTTCCAGAAAACCACAGGACTAATTCGGCAATACAAGGACTGGTTCAGCCTATTCGCTGTATAGACAAAGAACACTCGTCAGCAAGCCAATGAACCTGCACAATCGATCCACAGTGCATTCTGGCTGAAAGTTGATGTCGCCCAACCAGAGAACTTGTCACAGGACTGGATGTCTCTGGATTGTTGGCGGTTAAGGTGAGCCTGTCTTCAGTCACGCTCCAGGGATTACCCGAAGCTCAAATGCGATCATCACTACTGCTTCTGCTTGCTCTTCTCGTGGCACCTGCCGCAGCACTTGCTCAGAAAAAAATCCCAAAAGCCCAGGGACACGACCAGTGCCCTCTCGGATACGTCAATACACTTGGCACGACTTGTGTTTCACCGATTTACTATGAGGTTGAACCCACTAACGGAAAAGCCTGTAAAGAAGGGTGGATGAATGTTGGCGCTGGCTATTGCAGAAAAAAATGAGCTGCGATCCAATATCGATCCTGCAGACACCGCATCGGCACAATCAAGAGACCATTACTAAAGATCCATTAACAGCAACGATGTAGCAATGAAACGTCTCCCAGAAGCCATTCTGCTGTTGGAAGCTGGGATGTTCTCTATGGCGGGGCTATGCGCCAGCGCACAACCCCGACCAAGTTCAGAGTGCGAGCAAAAACTAATTGGGCAAGGATTCAATATCATCGACAAGGATATCGATGATGATTTATACGAGTTTGAAGCAATCAGGAATAATTAAAAGTGGGAAATCAAAACAGATACGAATTGCAATGTTCTCCTGAAACGTATTGACAACTAGCAATATAGATTGTTTGCAGGGAGCAAAGTTTAATTCAATGCATTCACGGCAAAATCACATCAATCCCAAAGCGTGAAACAAACCTCTGCTTACAAATACAAGCATACAAACAGAGGTGAATGCCACGAGATTAATTGCAGCAATATCGAATATCAGAGGGCTTCGCTCAGCCTGAACTGATCCACCTCTGGAAAATGCCTGGTTGATATCATCCCAGTAAGCGAGAACGAATCCTTTCTTGGCGGTCAGGCTTCCAGAACTGGCCAAAATCTGACTTTGCCCCTGGCTGGCACGTTGCTGGCGATCGATCTTCTCAGCCTCGCGCCTGAAGGCGTTCTGGAACCAGTTGACATGGCTGAAGAACCCCACAGTGAACCAGAAAATCAGCGAAACACCGATTAACGCACTGAGCATCACCATGCTGAAAAGACCCTGTGGACATGAACTAACAAACCATCATCCGCTTAATGCAAGGACCACAAGTGACACATGAATCAAACAGAAAGGTCATTTGAAGGAACATGCGGCTAAGAGCACATTTCGAACAAAGTGGTCAATCAATTGCTACTCTTGCGCGTCATTGCCTAGGTTTAACCCGCGGATTCTTGCACTGAGGTCGCTCAGGACTTTCCGGTTGGTAACTGTGCTCGATAATCGTCAGCAACTACATCCAGAAGACCTAAAACATACCGATCACTGGCTCCGATTTCAGATTGAAGAGTCTGCAAAATCACACGAATATCTTCAATCGCAACATTAATCTGGTTTTCAAGCTGAGAGACGCTTGGCTGCCATTCTTCGGTGAAAGAGGTTGCAGAGGCGATTTTCAGATTTGCCGAATCCTGATGTTTTGGAGGCATGGAGCCTCGTCGTGGTGCCTGGGAATTTCGAGCTTGGTAGGCCATGGCAATCGTTTTACAGAAGCTTTCCATCTGAACGGAAGGAAGACTGTCAATTAGCCAACCAACAGAACGTTCAAAGAAGACGAAGCAAAGCGAACAGATCAGCACAACCGAAGCTGAACGAAATCATCCGAAAGCAGCTAGCGCGATTGCAAATCGATACCTTTGAATCACAAAAAGAGCTGAGTCAATAAACTCATCGTCTTCGGCCCAAAACTTTTCTCTGCACCACACCCCCATTTTTTTGATAGAGAACAAGGCGATTTTCTTCCAAAGTATTGAAACTCAGAAGACCTTTGGAGCGATATTGTCGATTAAATGGGACGACCCAGGATGTTCCCATAGCCATGACATAAATCAGCTCCTGCTGATCATCGCTAATGCAAAAGCGTACCTCCGAATCCTTATAAACACCTACATCACTGACAAAATCAGCTTTGAAGTAGTCACAGCCCTGAGCTCGTTGAAACTCATCTTTGATATTGGCCAGCGCAGGGCTTCCGCAGCTGATTCCGAGCAGCGCCAGAAAACCGATCCCGGGGACACGCTTCACAACAAACCATGGAACGACAACAGCAGCATGACATGACGCTTCACAGCTGCGATGCGAGTCGGACTCAGGCCGTGAAAAGGACATAACCATCGTCAGCACGGCAAGGAGATGGGATTTCAATCGCTACTTGAGCTTGATCTGATCAATACATCCTGCTTTAAGCAATGGACTAATTTTTTCCCATTATCAAGTGAATCCTTGTCAACACGCCACTTCGGAGAATCTGAAGAAGCGACTCCGGGATTCATTGATCCCGTGTTTCTCCAACATGCCGAGGCCAGAGTTGGGCCTTGGTGGGAAGCTCGAATTCGCGACCTGATAAGACAGGATTGCACTGAAGAAGCAGGAGCTCTGTTCAGAGAGTTCGAGACACCTGAAAAGGGCTTCTAATCTTGACTGTTGATCTCTGCTGAAGCAATAGCTTTGTATGGTCACAAACAGATCAATTGCTGTCAGGGAAAGAGGCTTGCCAAGTGGACTGGATAAGTTCATGATGGCGTTACCTACAAAGACGCTTGATGAGCAACCGTATTGTTCGTGCTCACAAGAAATTAATTATCAAAATACAACAAAAAACGGGTCTTTCTGATTATCAAATTCTGTGGATCACTTTCGCCAAAGGCGTACTAACAGGAATCTTGCTCACTATTCTTTTAGCTTGAATAAGCCCACAGAGTTTTATGTTTCCACAAAAAACAAATCAACAATGTCATCAACCAAAAGAAACGACCAACAAAGATCTCTAACTTACACTGAAATGATGAACGAAGGCAGGCAGACCAAAAGAGCTAGTCAACAGCAAAATGATGCTGAGCTTCAAGACCGAGTAGAAGAGCTAGAAAGAAAGGTGGAACATCTTCAGAAAGTAATCCAACGACAGATTCGACTCGGCAGACTATCCGAGTAAACAGCAAGCATTCAGAAAGGAGCCTGAGTACCAGTTCATCACAACATAAAATTTGACTTCGCATGAATTTATGCGAAGCCAAATCCACAAATTCAGTTATTCAAAAGATTGGAGATCTGAAACTAGCTACGACTTTGAAGAGCGCATATTCAGACTCAGACAATCGAGACTGTCATACGTTTCAACACCAGTCACTGGATTGACGCCAGCAGCTCTTGAGCACATCTCCTCCCGCTGAGGAGCATCAATAATTGCACCGGAAAAGTCTGCTCCATCAATCGTTGTTGCCATGAAAAAGCTCTTTGTTAAAACGGCATCTCTGAAATTCACATTTGTGAGATTAGCTTCTTCAAAATGTGTGGCGTAGGCGATACTTCCTTCAAGATTGGCTCCCTCAAGATCTGCTCGCTTGAGTGTTGCCACACTGAAGAGAGCACCTCTCAGATCAAGACCAGACAAGTCGTAGTTGGCCAGATCGTATTTAACGAATTCCTTGGTGATCGGCTTTCCATCCTCATCTCGCTCGTAGAAGGGAAATTTTTCCTTGAAAGCCTCTGTAGCCTGGTCACTTCCCTGAAGACTTCGATCAAGACCAAGATCAGGAAGACCCCCTCCACTCGGATAAATCGCAAAAGCTTTCGAGGGGAGAACCAGCAGCGAGCAGAATAGAATCACTGCAAGTGAGCAAAACAATTGCCGGGCAATGCGCTCAATGGAATTCATTTCACAAACCCTTTATTGAAAAACTTAAGGCAAGCAAGTACAGCACTTTGACAACATGACCCGCCGAGACGCAACAAATTGCTCAACGACAGGGGAAAAATCTAACTGACCTTGATCTCATTGATCGTCTCAGCGAGTCCGAGATGAATAAGCAAAAACTAGTTGCTAAGTAGAATTTTCACAGAGTTCTCTGCCGAAATTGGAAGACCAAACTCAAGCTCTACTTGCAGAACTCATTCGACAAGCATTGATACGAATTCATAGCGGGGAGGCAGGCGCAGACTCTGCCCTTTATAGGGCTATTTACACTCTGCAAGAGCAAAATATTATTGAAAATATTGCATCTACCTTGCAGTAAACTGACTCAAGTGAGCTTTTTTGTTTAATTAAACCAAACACTCTGAATTGAGAGCTGGCATAATTTTCTTGCTTGATGAATTCTTCGCGCTACCCAATTAAATAAATATAACCTGTAACTAAATACATTGAAAACCAAATCAATGCTGAGAAATAAACAGCAGCAAAAACAAATTCTTCAAGAAATTCGAATGAGTCCATGCGTCAATAAAGGGTGGCTCTACGAATGAACTGCATCGCAGCAAGGGCGCCTAAGAAAAACACCGTAGGGATACCCAGCGCATTGACAGCCAGAGTCCTAACGGTGAATACAGGGTAGCCACCATCTTTCCTTTTAAAGGGTGCTAGTGGGCTGTCAATCCACTCTTTGCGATTCTGAATTGAGGGAACTCCAAAAAATTGCTTACCCCAGACAAGAATTTCCCATCTGGTGAGCCAGAACGCTGTGCTGATCACAGAAAAAGCTATTGGTGATGTAACCAAAAGAATTTTGTAATTGAACACAGCAACAACTTTGTTTTAAACACATTAAGAAGGAGCATTGCCCAAGAGGTATTGATTGATGCACAATTTTGAATTCAATGTTTCAAAGTCGTCGAGTCATTTTTATCGATCAAATCAATGCGAACCAGGTGACTTTTTAATGCACTTAAGCCTCATTTGGCGCAAGCAAGTGGTCTGATTTGATAGCCAGTCACACTATTTGCAACAGCAACGCCAATCTTGATATTGAGATCAGCAGCATATAGACATTTTCTGGCTCGTGATTTTACAAATCTTCGATACAGATGATTCAGGCCTGCAGCATGCTGCAGTAAAAATACGACATTTTTTAAAGAAAAATATTAGTTAATTGACAACTACGAAAATTTTGGTGATTTCCCGAGAGGAGAAGGTCAATATCAATATCCCTCCTGCTCTGCACATTCAGGCCATACGAGCTTTGACTTGGCCAATGCAGAACGAGTCACCATGGACAACACGCTTGTGTGTGGTCCTGACCCTGGGCTGGCCAACATCCTGTTGGCCCATGGTGATGGAGCCGGCATTGGAAGCCCCTTTATGCAGCAGATGGCTGAAGGCCTTGCGGCGAACGCATGGCAGGTGATCCGGTTCGAATTTCCCTACATGACCAAGCAACGCACAAGCGGCCGTAAAACACCGCCGAACAGAGCCGACATCCTCCTGGAGTGTTTTGACAACCAGGTGAAGTCTCTACCCACCAACCAACCACTGATCATCGGAGGAAAATCCATGGGAGGAAGAATCGCCAGCATGCTGGCGGATGAGCTGTGGAGCAATAACAGAATTCTGGGATGCATCTGTCTTGGCTATCCCTTTCACCCTCTTGGCAAACCGGAAAAAGTACGCATTGGGCACTTACAGAATCTGCAAACACCAACCCTGATTGTTCAGGGAGAACGTGATCCGATGGGCAGAAAAGAGGACGTGGTGAAGTACGCACTCTCAGAACGGTTGCAACCCTCCTGGATTCCCGATGGTGATCACAGCTTCAAACCAAGAAAACGTTCAGGCCACAGTGAACTCGCCAATCTGCATCTGGCTGTGCAACAGATGCATGACTTCCTGAGCAAGCTGTTGCTGCTTCGTTGATCTCTCTGTATGGGGTTAACCCAGATGGAGTGAATCCAACAGAAATCCTGATGCTCCCTCCATCAGGTCTGGTTGCCCCCGAGCATGTCGTCGTACCCCTCATAGGGGTTGTATTCAGCCCATCCAGGACTGGCCTGATCCATCAAATCAAATTCACCGTCGACCATATCGGCACGGGTGTTTCCGTAAGGAACGGTGTTACAGGTGATCCCGCCACCGGCAACAGGCTGGCAATCGTCGAAACGCACTTGTGCCCGAACAGAACTGAAAAGTGCTGAGCTGATCGAGACCAGCGCGGCAAGATTCACCAGAAACACTCGCAAAACGCCTGATGCAAACACCCCCATTCTGGACGGAATGGTGAAATCTGATCAAAGGCCTGCACAAAGTCGCTCGCTGTCACGCAGCGTCTCGAAGGCTCTCTGACCACGTTGTTCAGCAAGCTGCACCATCACCACTTCCGCCTGCAGTCCGAGCAAAAGGGTCTGACAGGGATAGAGCTCGCGATCAGCGGCACGGCTCTGCATTGCTTCAGTGAGCACAAGAGCTTGATTACAGCTGGGCGCATGGGCACTGCGGAAACAGGCGATCAGAAGCGGACGCGCCCGATCCAGAGATGCTGCATGCACCGGCGCTGCAACGCTGCCGACTCCAACAGCAACGATTGCGAACATCAATGCCTTGAGCCAGTCGTTCGAGAAGTGGCTGATCAAGAGATGGGACCGAGATCAACTGAAAGAATCAAAACACTCGAGCGATGATTGGATGTACACCGACTGGACCGCGGTCGCGCTTCTGCTGTTCACCGCTGTACCCCTTTTGGCTGTCGTGGCGGCGGCCACATTCTTTATCTGGCAGAAGCGGAAGTCTCCACTGTCTTGATTAATCCTCTATCGATCACCTCTGAAGGCTTCTCAATGCTCTCCCCAGGAGAGTGAGCGACGGTGAAAGATGTTGCCCGGGATGAGGAGACAGACTGAAGAACTCCTCTGCCCAGACAATCCTGACAAGTGCGGAAGCGCTGCTCGCTGATGCGTTTGATGCCACTGCCACCGCAGCTCGAGCAGATCGCCATGTCCACGCCGTCAAAGCATCTTCAGTGTGGGAGCTGCGGGCGTCTGTGATCCCGAAGGCTTCCTTAAGAATCCTGATCTTCGAAGCAACTGCGCAACGGCACTGATCTGGCTCGCATCTCCTGCAACAGCTCGTCGACCGACAGAGAGCAGTGCTGGTCAACCAGTCCCAGAGAACCGGCGAGCCATCCCACCACCCTCTGCGGCGACCACTGCTGATCCTGAAGAGGAGCCAGCCCTGCTGCATGGTCTCGTTTGGAGAGCTTCTGCCCCTGTGGATCACAGAGCAGCGGTGTGTGTCGATAGCCAGGAGATTGCTCCTCCAACGAGGCAATCACGGCCTGCTGGGCAATGCACACCACCTCCAGATCGGAGCCCCGCACCACCTCTGTGATTCCCAGTGCCAGCTCATCCACCACTGTTGAAAGGTGATAGGCGATGAATCCATCAGAGCGGCGCAGAACCAAGTCGCCGCAGCGTGATTCATCCAGAGGATTCACTCTCAGCCTCCAGGCCGGCAATCGACCGTCCTGCAGGCCCCAGCCCCTGGCCATCTCTCGGCAAGTCCCTGGGTAGCGTTGGCCTGAACCAAGCTGACGACGCGTGCACCGGCAGGGATAGAGCAGCTGTTCATTCCGGAATGCGGAGAGACAGGCGTTGTAAAGAGCGAGGCGCTGGCTCTGCATGGTCACTGGACCATCCCAGTGCAGCCCAAGCCAGCGAAGATCCTCTAAAGCTGACTCAACGGCACCGACCCGGATGCGCGGGGTGTCGAGGTCATCAATCCGAAGCAACCATTCCCCTTCATTGAGCCGAGCCTGCAGCCAGGAGATCAGGGCCGTGCGCAAATTGCCCAGATGCAGTGGGCCAGAGGGAGTCGGAGCGAAACGACCCCTGTAGCCGCGCAGACGCAGTTGTCGCCCCCGCTCAAAAACAGACCGAAGAGGATCAGGAAGATTCACACAAGAAAGGGTGGCCCCAGAGGACCACCCCGATCAACAGATCCGGAGACGATCAGCCCTGAACGCGGTCCTTGAACATCTTGCCGGCGGTGAAAGCAGGAACGCGCTTGGCGGGAATCTTGATCTTCTCGCCGGTCTTGGGGTTCAGACCCTGGCGGGCAGAGCGCTCGCGAGGCTCGAAGGAACCGAAGCCGAGAATGGAGACTTTCTTGCCCTCCACAACGGAATCAATGATGGTTTCGATGGCGGCATCCACCACAAGGGAGACATCGGTCTTGGTGAGCTCGGTGCGGGCGGCAACCAGGTTGACGAGATCGGCTTTGTTCATTGAGTGGGGGAAAGTGGCGGAAGCGGTTGGATCGACGATGCGGAGGTCGACATCCGCACGGCTTCCCTGAGCGCGCTAATCGTATGGAGACAATCGCTGTGCGGCAACCGAAAAACACCGTGCCGCAATGCTTTCACCGAATCTTGTGTGGATCAGGGCGTGTCAAATGCTGCTTCTGTCTGCTGATTCCAGCTGTGGAAGGGGGCCAGATGGGCACCACGCAAAGCACCCAGCCCCGCTCCAGAAGCCAGTTCTGGAGCGGCTTCTGGGGGAAGCCAATGTCGTAGTCGATGCAGACTGCGCTGTTGCCGGGGCCAGTGAAAGGTGCGCCGATGCTGGAGAGGTGCCAGTTGATCCTTGTCGCATGGCACGAGCAAACGTCCGCAGAACAGCACATTCACAGGCTCCGGCGCATGCACAACCGCATGACCGGGAGTGGGGCCTGGCGTCCAGAGCAGTCGCAGACCCGAGCGCGTGACGGTCTCTTCGGAGAACGTTTCAAGCTGCTGAACGCCTGGCAGCAAATAGGCCTCCTGCTCCTGAACGAGCACAGGCCATGGCATGCGCTCCTGCAGGCGCCGGAGCCGTCCATGCCCCTCACGACTGGTGAGGAGGATGCGGGCACAACGGCCTTGCGAGAGGTCCCGCAGGGCTGCAAACGTGGCTTCGCTGAGCGGCGGACAGTCGATCAGAACGGGCTCAGGACCAACATCAAGCCACCAGGACGAGCCTCCGCGACAGTCTCGGTTGGGTGGAAAAACCCAGAGATCAGGCCGGATCTGCAAAGGCGGACGGCCTGGCTCCAGAGAGGAGGTCATCACAGACACGATGCATCACCGGAGCTGTCACTACTTTGAAGGCTTCACCTGCTCCCTGGGAGTGGATCTTTGAGCGCGATCCGGCAAGGCAGACCCTGGCCCCTTGGCAGCAGCATCACGGCCCATGGCGTGAATTTCTCGGTGGCAGCCCCAGGGGCCAACCGCGTGGAACTGCTGATTTTCGCCGCCGCAGAGGCCAGCAGCCCGGAACAGCTGATTGATCTGAGCGATGGGAACCACCGTTCCGGCGATTACTGGCATGTGGAGGTGGAGGGCCTGACAGCAGGTTGCTGCTATGGCTACCGGGTGTTCGGACCTCTCGCACCTGGAGGCCATGGATTCAGGCCCGCGAAGGTGCTGTTGGACCCCTGTGCCCGTGCCATCACGGGCTGGTCGGTCTACAAGCGCGAAGCCGCCACCGGTGCGTCACCAAACACCGACTGCTGTCTGAAGGGAGTGGTCTGCGAGCGGGACCACTTCGATTTCGATGCCCACCCCAGGCCACGGCACAGCTGGCAACAGACCGTGATCTACGAGCTGCATGCGGGCGGCTTCACCCGTCGCAGGGACAGCAACGTGGCCCAGGATCGACAGGGGAGTCTGCTGGGCGTGATCGACAAGATCCCCTACCTCAAGCAGTTGGGCATCACCACGCTCGAACTGCTCCCCGTACAGGCATTTGATCCGCAGGATGCACCGCCGGGGCGAGACAACGTCTGGGGTTACAGCCCGCTGAGTTGGTTTGCGCCGCATCAGGGATACATCAGCGGCGACGACCCTCTGCAGGCCAGGGCGCAGATGCGTGAACTGGTGGCGGCCTGTCACGACGCCGGCCTGGAGGTGTTGCTCGATGTTGTCTACAACCACACCACCGAAGGCAATGTGGCTGGGCCCACACTGAGCTGGCGTGGCTTCGCCGATCTCACTTATTACCACCAGAACGACAAAGGTGACTACCTAGACGTGAGTGGCTGCGGCAACTCCATTGCCGCCCATCAGCCGCTCAGCCGGGAACTGATCCTGGAATCGCTGCGCTGCTGGGCAGTGGAGCTGGGTGTGGACGGCTTCCGCTTCGATCTCGGCATTGCGCTGAGCCGGGGCGAAGGACTGAAGCCGTTGGATCAGCCCGCACTGTTTGAGGCGATGGAGGCCGACCCTCAGCTCAGCGATCTCAAACTCGTCAGCGAACCCTGGGATTGCGGTGGTCTTTATCGACTGAATGATTTCCCGGCCAAGCGCATCGGGACCTGGAACGGCCGCTTCCGTGATGCCGTGCGCAGCTTCTGGAAAGGCGACGACGACAGCACCTGGTCGATGGCACAGCGTCTGCGCAGCAGCCCTGATCTGTACAACGGCAAGCCGGTGAGTCTGGGTCGCTCCGTAAATCTGCTTACGGCCCACGACGGTTTCACGCTGATGGATCTGGTGAGCTTCAACAGCAAACACAACCTTGCCAACGGTGAGGACAACCGCGACGGAGAAAATCACAACAACAGCTGGAACCACGGCGTTGAGGGTCCCAGCAGTGACCATGCCATCAACTCCCTGCGCAAACGCCAGCAACGCAACATGCTGAGCACACTGCTGCTTGCACGCGGCGTGCCCATGCTGTTGATGGGCGACGAGGTGGGTCGCAGCCAGGGAGGCAACAACAACACCTGGTGCCAGGACACCCCACTCAGCTGGATGATCTGGTCGAAAGAACACTGCGACGGAGAGTTGCTCACCTTCGTGCGGCGACTGCTGAAACTGCGCTCACAGCTGACCGAACTGTTGAATCCGGCGGTTGGTCACAGTGAACAGCCGCATCGCCGCAGCAGTGATCCCGATGGCTTGTGGCGCCAGTGGCACGGTGTGCAACTGGGCAAACCCGACTGGGCCAGCTGGTCCCACTGCCTGGCGATGAGCGTGCACCGAGGCAAACGGGGAGCCGTGCTCTGGGCTGGCTTCAACGCTTACTACAAGGGCATGCACTTCGATCTGCCGAAGCCGGCATCTCCCTGGCACCGCCTGATCGACACAGCACGTCCCGCAGGTGAAGACCTTCCCGAGACACCTGAACCCTGGAGTGCTGATGGAGTTCCGCTCGAAGCAAGAAGCCTGGTGGTGATGGTGGCTCGCGAGTACACCAGCGACCTGAGGGTCTGAGCGGCGAAACCTCAGATCTCTCAAGCTTGAAATCGAAGCGGGCGGCGGGAATCGAACCCGCATCATCAGCTTGGAAGGCTGAGGTTTTACCACTAAACTACGCCCGCACAGAAACATCTGTACCAACGCCTTGAGAGGCGTGATCGCAGGTGTTGTGCGCATTCATTATGGCGGTCCGTCTGCCCCTCCCTGCTTGATGAGCTCCAGCACCCTTCCCGGGGGATCCCGCCGCCGCCTGATGGTCGCCTACGGACTGGGTGATGCAGGCACAGGACTGGCTGCGACGCAGCTTGGCTTTTACCTGTTCCCGTTCTTCACCTGTGCCGCCGGGCTTCCGGCGATCATCGCCGGCTCATTGCTCACGGTGATCAAAGTCTGGGATGCCATCAACGATCCATTGATCGGCTGGATGAGTGATCACACCCAGAGCCGCTGGGGACCACGCATTCCCTGGATGCTCGGTGCAGCACTCCCCCTGGGAATCACGCTCGCAGCGATGTGGTGGGTCCCAGACGGCAACACCTTTCAGCGCACCACTTACTACGTGGTGATGGCCGTCCTGTTGATGTCGTCCTACACCAGCGTCAATTTGCCTTATGCGGCACTTTCCACGGAGCTGACCACCAGCACGGCGATTCGCACCAGGCTCAATGCTGCCCGTTTCACGGGCTCGATTCTCGCCGGGCTCAGCGGTCTGATTGTCGCCTCCATCGTTTTGACCGACGGCGCCGATGGCTATCTGCGGATGGGGCAGATCACCGGCAGCATCGCCGCCCTGGCGACACTGTGCTGTTGCTGGGGCCTCGCACCCTTCGCCAAGCGTGCTCAGCGACCAAGCAACCAGGCTGAACCCGCCCTGGAACAGTTCAGGAGGATCCGCTCAAATCCGCGCTTTCTGATGGTTCTCGGGCTGTACCTGCTGCTGTGGTTCGGGCTGCAATTGATGCAGGTGGTCGCCCTGATCTGGCTGGTCCAGGTGGTGAGAGTCCCCCCCGACCTGTCCACCTGGATTCTGCTGCCCTTCCAGCTGAGCGCTCTGTTCGGCCTGCAACTCTGGAGCCTGCTCTCCAATCGCAAAGGCAGGCTGGTTGCGCTGCGCTGGGGAGCTGGAATCTGGATTCTGGCCTGCCTGCTCTCGATGGTCTTCCCGCCCATGCAGAACGGAGGCACCACGGCAGAGCTGATTCCCTTGATTTGCCTGATCATGCTGGTGGGCCTGGGAGCAGCCACCGCCTATCTGATCCCCTGGTCGCTGCTACCGGATGCGATTGATGCCGATCCAACCCATCCGGCCGGCCTCTATACGGCCTGGATGGTGTTTGGCCAGAAGCTGATCATCGGCATCAGCATGAGTGTGTTCGGCGCACTGCTTTCACTCACCGGTTACATCTCCACCGAAATCTGCGATGGCGCTCTCAGCTTCATCGAACAGCCCCAGAATGCTCTTCTCGCCATTCGCATGAGCATGGGCCTGATACCAGCCAGCATGGTCCTGCTCGGTCTGATGGTGACCCGAAACTGGCCCGATCGCGGAGCCCATCTGCAACGCGCATGACCTCCTTCCGATTCAGAACTCAGTTGAAATCGCCACGCTGGCTGAACAGGCTGGGCAGCAGCCTGATCATCGGCGGACAGGCGGTGACGGCAACGGCCAAAGGGAGGATCAACACCGTTGACCTGCTCGATCAGCTCCAGGAAGCCGGGCCCGGCAGTTTTCTGATTGTGGTGATCACGGCACTAGCTGCCGGCACGGTGTTCAACATTCAGGTCGCCAAGGAACTGAGCAACATGGGGGCCAGCACCACGGTTGGCGGCGTTCTGGCGATTGGCCTGGCTCGTGAAATCGCACCCCTGCTCACGGCCACGCTGCTCACGGGAAAGGTGGCCACCGCCTATGCGGCCCAGCTGGGAACCATGAAGGTGACCGAACAGGTCGACGCCATCACCATGTTGCGCACTGACCCCGTGGAATATCTGGTCGTTCCACGCCTGATCGCCATGGTGGTGATGGCTCCGGTGCAGTGCCTGTTGTTTTTTGCGGTGGCGCTCCTGGGAGGCCAGATCAGCAGCACGGAGATCTATCAGATCCCACCTGCTGTGTTCTGGAATTCAGCACGCACCTGGCTCGTCCCGGATGACCTCCCCTTCATGTTGGTGAAGGCTCTGGTCTTTGGAGTTCAGATCGCCGTGCTGGCCTGTGGCTGGGGCATGACCACCCAGGGTGGCCCGAAAGAGGTGGGCACCAGCACCACAGGCGCGGTGGTGATGATCCTGGTGACCGTGGCTCTGATGGACGTCCTCTTAACTCAAATCCTCTTTGGAGGCTGAAGCCTCCTCCTGAAACCATGTCCGCAACATCCTCCGGGTCAGATCAAGACACTGTGAGCATCAGCCCCAGCCCGCGACTGGCGCTGCTGATCATTCTGTTCAGTGCCTGCCTGCTGCCCCTGCCCTTGAGCCCATGGCCCACAGCGGTTGTGGGACTCTTCGGTGTGTTTTTACTGGTGCAGACCTACAGCCTGCGTCTTGAATTCACCGCTGACACGCTTGTGGTGTGGCGAGGACAACAGGAGCTGCGCCGGTTTCCCTACGCCGAATGGCAGAGCTGGCGTCTGTTTGCCCCCTGGCTGCCAGGACTGTTCTATTTCCGCGAAGTCAAGAGCATCCACTTCCTGCCGATTCTCTTCAAGCCCGCTGAGCTGCGCCAGCAGCTGGAACAGCGGGTGGGTTCCCTGGAGACTCCCAAGCCCTGAACAAGCGACATCGCTCTCTTAGCGCCTGGGCAAGATCACAGAATCATCAAGAGAACGCAACGAGAACGTTGTGTTCGGGCCATGAACCCGGCGATCCGCTGAAATGAGTTCAGGACAAGTCGACCATGCCTGACGACAACGATCTGCCACTCGAAGAGGCGCCGCAGGCCCCAGCGGCGCCCAGTGAGGAATCCATCGCCGCAGGTGATGACCAAGAGCCTGCGCCGGAAACGCTGATCCGGCTGGCCTTGATCGATCTCCAGTCGCGGCGCGACAACCTGCAACAGGAGATCGAAGCTCTCCAACAGCGCAAGGAGCAGCTGGATCAGGAGATGGCTGCAAGCTTTGCTGGCCAGTCCGATGCGATCGCCAGACGAGTCAAAGGGTTTCAGGAGTATCTGGGTGGGGCCCTGCAGGGGCTGGCACAGTCGGTGGAAACGTTGGAGCTGGTGGCCCAGCCGGTGGTGGTGAAGCCGTCACCACTGGATGCGCAGGCCGCTGAAGCCGCCGCTGAACAGGCGATGGCCAACGCCAGCGGCGCTCCCGCTCTGGCCGACACCTTCCGCCCCGATGAGGAGCTGATTCGCAGCAACCTCAAACGTTTTCTGGAGCAGCCCGACTTCTACGCAGAGCCCTGGAAACTGCGCCGCAGCCTGGACGACAGCGACATTGCTCTGCTTGAAGACTGGTTTTTCAATCAGGGAGGCAGGGGAGCTCAGGCCAGTCGCGGCAGTCGACCTCGCAATGTGCTGGTTGGGGCGGCCCTGATCGCAGTCATCGGCGAGCTTTACGGCGATCAGTTCCAGACCCTGGTTTTGGCAGGACAGCCCGAACGCCTCGGCGACTGGAGACGAGGCCTGCAGGATGCTCTGGGCCTGGGTCGGGAGGATTTCGGTCCGAGCAGCGGCATCGTTCTGTTTGAACGTGGAGATGCCCTTGTGGAGCGGGCGGACCGACTGGAGGAACGCGGTGAAGTTCCCCTGATCCTGATCGACGCAGCGGAACGGGTGGTGGACATCCCCGTGCTTCAGTTTCCGCTCTGGCTGGCTTTTGCAGCCGGCCCAGGCGAAACCTACGACTACGACGAAGACCTGCTCTGATGCCCCTCCTCACGCTGCTGCTGGGCTATCTGCTCGGCTCGATTCCAAGCGGCTTCCTGGCCGGCCAATGGTGCAAGGGCATTGACCTGCGCACGATCGGCTCCGGCTCCACCGGCGCCACCAATGTGCTGCGCAATGTGGGCAAAGGGCCTGCTCTGGCTGTGTTTTTTGTTGACGTGGCCAAAGGAGCTGCAGCGGTGCTGCTGGCCAGAAGCCTCAACCCGACATCGGCGCTGATCGACTGGATTCAGGTGCTGGCAGGTCTTGCGGCCCTCGCCGGCCACATCTGGCCGGTGTGGCTCGGGTTCAAGGGAGGCAAAGCGGTGGCCACTGGCTTTGGCATGTTTCTCGGCCTGGCCTGGCCGGTGGGACTGGCCTGCTTCGGCATGTTCATGGCGGTGTTCAGCATCAGCCGGATCGTGTCGCTGGCAAGCGTGGTGGCCGCAGTGAGCCTGCCACTGCTGATGGCCGCCGGTTCAGACAGCAACGCCAATCTGGTGGTAGCCCTGGTGGCAATGTTGCTGGTGCTCTGGCGACACCGCAGCAACATCCAGCGACTGATCAACGGCACAGAACCGCAGGTAGGGCAGAAGCCTTGAGTGCGGCGGCCTGAATCGCCCTTCTAACCCTGATCGCCCAGGTGGAGAGCGCAGGCCGAACACGGGTGCTGCTGCTGGATGACTGCCCGAATGGACTGGAGGGCTTTTACGCTCCTGCACGCAATCGCATCGGCCTCTGCGGCAACATCCATAGCAGCGATGTGACACTCATTAGAACGCTGATGCATGAGGCGACGCACCGGCTGCAACACTTCCGCCAACAGGAACTGGCCGCGCAACTGGATGCCGAGCAGCACGTGAACGCAGTGGAAGAGCAGGCCAGCACGTCGGATGCCCATCGATTTAAAAACCTCTGTCAGTTGAACAGACCATTGCAAGGATGCTGAGCAGAGGTCACAAACCGCTGATGAGCGAGTCTGAATTCGTCTCGATCAATCCAGCCAGCGGCAATGAACTGGCCAGGCATCCAGCACTAAGTCCCGCTGAAACGCAGGAGAAAATTCTGTGCTGCCATCAGGCCTTTTTGAAATGGCAGAAGTCCTCAGCCCAGGATCGCGCCAGTGCTCTGCTGGCCATTGCCACGCAGCTCGAAGAGGATCGCGAGCAACTGGCTTGCCTGATCACCCAGGAGATGGGAAAGCCCTTGCGTGAATCAAGGTCTGAGCTCGATAAATGTGCCTGGGTCTGCCGCCACTTCGCCGCAATGGGGCAGCAGTATCTCCATGAGGACGGCATAGAACTTGATCAATCCCGCGCCGATGTGATTGCAAGCCCCCTGGGGGTGATCTTCGCGGTCATGCCCTGGAACTTTCCGTTCTGGCAGGTGTTCCGTGCACTGGCGCCGGCCTTGATGGTTGGAAACACCCTGGTTCTCAAAGGAGCCTCCAACGTGCCCGGCTGCAGTCAGGCCATTGAAACGTTGGTGCGTCAAGCCGGTCTCCCCGACCACGTGGTCTGCAACCTGGCCATCAGAGCAGCTGACACCGAAAAGGTCATCGCCAACCCCCTTGTCCGGGGTGTGACGCTCACCGGCAGCGAAGCTGCAGGACGGGCTGTGGCGGCTCTGGCAGGCAGACATCTCAAAAAATGTGTTCTCGAACTTGGCGGACAGGACCCCTACATCATTTTGGAGGATGCAGACGTCGCACTCGCCTCACAAAAATGTGTCCAGAGCAGGATGCTCTGCTCTGGACAGGTTTGCATTGCTGCCAAACGGTTGATCGTCGTCGAATCGGTGTACGACGCTTTTCGCAGTGCAGTGCTGCAGAGGCTGGAGTCGGTTCATTCCGGCGATCCAATGGATGAACAGTGCTCACTGGGGCCCCTTGCACGCCGTGATCTCCGTGATCAGGTCCATCGCCAGGTGCAGGCCAGTCTTGGAAAGGGATGTGAACTGATCCAAGGAGGGATGATTCCCGATCAACCCGGTTGGTGGTACCCGGCCACTGTTCTCGACAACGTTCAACCGGGCAGCGTTGTTTTTGACGATGAAGTGTTCGGTCCGGTGGTGAGCCTTGTGCGGGCAAAAGATGAAACGGAAGCCATCGCGCTGGCGAACATGAGCCGTTTCGGACTCGGTGCAGCCATCTTTTCAGCGAACCGCAGTCGTGCCCTTGCTCTGGCTTCTCAACAGCTCCAGGCAGGCTCGATCGCCATTAACGATTTTGTGAAAAGTGATCCAAGGGTTCCATTCGGGGGTTGCAAAGACAGTGGCTTCGGACGCGAACTCGGGAAACTTGGAATTCACGAGTTCGTGAACTTCAAAAGCATCGTGATGGCTGACTGAATGTTGTTGATTCGGGGGTTGTCTGCCAACTCCAGTTCCACCCACCAGGCCGGGGCACCGCCCTCAGCCGCACTGCTACTGAGGCGTTTACGAATCCGGCAGTGCTGCCAGCGCAGAGATATGGGTGGATGCATGGCGGTCGGACTTTGGCGTTCAGTGCTGCGTCATCAACCGAAGCCTCAGCATCCTGAACCAAATCGGCCTCCATTAATGACTCGCCAACACAGGCCTATTCCTGATGCGGAATGCACCTGGTCTGCGAGGCCGGCTGAGCTTCAGGTTCTGAGCTCGACGCAACAGGCTGCAAATGCCGCACAGGGATCCGCGGCCTTAGTGATCGGCCTGCCGATCACCAGCTGGCTTGCCCCCGCTGCGATCGCCTCTGCGGGCCCCATCACCCTGGCCTGATCCCCAACAGCAGCGCCCCTCGGGCGAATACCCGGCGTGACCAGGGCGAAAGGCTCGGGGTGTTGCTCCCGCAGTGCCGCGGCCTCAAGCGGTGAGCAGACACATCCACCAATGCCGGCGGTTGCCGACAGCTGCGCCAACGCCGGCACACGCTCGGCAATGCCTTGAACAATGGCGAGTTCACGTTGCAAACGCTGCTCCTCCCAGCTGGTAAGCACCGTCACCGCCAGCAGGGTGGGCACCGTCAATCCCGTGCTTTGCGCCCCCTCCGCCGCCGCGGCCTGGGCCGCCTGCAGTGCTTCGCTTCCGGCGCAGGCATGCACGGTGATTAATTCAGCCCCCAGCGCCGCTGCCCTCCGGCAGGCACCAGCCATCGTGGCGGGGATGTCGTGGAATTTGAGATCGAGAAACACCCGCAGGCCCTGCTCCCGCAGCTGGCCAACGATCCCGGGCCCCGCCTGCACGAACAGCTCCAGGCCCACTTTCACCCAGCGCAAGCCCTCCACCTGCACTGCAAAGCCAAGGGCCTGATCCGGTGCCATGCCGTCGAGGGCCACAATGATCCGATCGGCGGGATGGATCGCCATCAGCCCACCAGCCTGCGGAAGGTCTTCTTGCCCAGCTGCAGCACCTTGCCTTCCAGTTCCGTCGCCGAGGCGAACTCCTGATTGGGATCGGTGATCTTCTCTCCCTCCAGCCGAGCGGCACCACCCTTGATCTGACGCCGGGCCTCGCTGCTGCTGGCACAGATACCCACGGCACTGAGCAGATAGAACGCCTTGGCAGGAAAGTTCACCCGCGCAAGAGAGACCTCGGGCACATCGGCACTGGCGTCACCGCCGCTGCTTACCAGGGTGGCCGCATCGCTCTGCGCCTTTTGGGCTGCTTCCAGGCCATGGCGGCTGGCCGTCACAGCCAGAGCCATCGCCTTCTGCTTCTCCCGCGGATTCTCAGGCAATGCCGCCAGATCAAGATCGGTCAGCAACGTCAGGTAGTCGTTGATCGCCGCATCGCCGACCTTCTCCAGCTTGGAGTACATCGAAAGCGGATCCTCATCCAGGCCCACCACGTTGCCGAGGCTCTTGCTCATCTTCTGAACACCATCCAGCCCCACCAGGATCGGCAGCAGCAGGCCGAACTGGGTACGCTTGTCGAAATAACGCTGCAGGTCGCGGCCCATAGCCACGTTGAACTTCTGATCGGTTCCCCCCAGCTCCACATCGGCGTTCACCGACACGGAGTCGTATCCCTGCAGCAGGGGGTAGAGGAATTCATGCAGGGCAATTGGGGTGCCACTGCTATAGCGCTTGGAGAAGTCATCCTTGGCCAGCATCTGGCCCACGGTGCCCGTCCCCAGCAGGCCGATGATCTGGGGCAGATCCAGACCTGCGAGCCATTCGCTGTTACGGCGCACCTCCAGGCGACCAGGGGTCTCAAAATCGAGCAGTGCCGTCTGCTTCGGCTGGCCCTGGCCCAGCTGTGCCAGGTAGGTGGCGGCATTGGCCTCAACCTCTTCAGCGCTGAGCTGCACACGTGTGGCGCTTTTGCCGGTGGGATCACCGATGCGGGCGGTGAAGTCGCCAATGATCAACACCGCCGTGTGCCCCGCATCCTGGAAAGCCCGCAGCTTGCGGAACAGGATGCTGTGGCCGAGATGGATGTTGCTGCCGGTGGGATCAATTCCCAGCTTGATGCGCAGGGGGCTGCCTTCGGTTTCCGCCTGTTTCAGGCGAGCCGCCAGAGACTGATCGGCGTCATCTCCCTCCCCGGCTGGGAACAGATCAGCCATGCCACGCGACAACCAGACCGGCAGTGACGGTGTCGAGGCCATGGGCGGGCGGAGCGATTGCGGGCTGAATCGTACGGGCCGCTTCAGCTGGGTGGCTGATCCAGCTGACTTTTCATGCGTTCAAGGGTGCCCTGCATCTGCTCGAACATCTGCTCCGGCGTGATCCCGAACTGGCCCAGCTGGCTGCGCAGCTGCTCCACCGTGAGCTTCGCCTGAAAGTCCTCCGACAACTCAAAGCGCTTCATGAACACGCGGTAGCGCTCCATCAGCTCTTCCATCGTGTCGATGAACTTCTTTTTGCCCTCGCGATCGAACTTGCCGTAATCGGATCCAAGCTGCATCAACTGCTGGTAGTCGCCGAACAGACGCTTGGCCTCTTCCTGCACGATGTCCGAGTCGAAGAACGCCATGGCCCACCCATCAACTGGCGTGATTCTGAACAATTTGAGCGGCCCGTAACAGTGCGGATCCACGCCCTCTGTTTCCGATCAACATATCTTGGTCAGCGGCAATGGCCCCGAGCCTCTCCCTTCCTTGGATCTCAGCGAAAGGATCCCAACTCTTCAGCAACGCTCCCGCCAGGGCCACAGCCTGCTCAAGCGCAGTCGCACGGCCATTGCGACAGGCGACCATTTGTTGCTCAGCAGCTGGACGCTCTGGTTCGTAGGCCAGGGCCCTCTGGTGGCGGCCTGCACCAGCGAAACCGACTGCCTGCAGAGAATGAGAAGCAGCGCGGCCAACCTGCTTCTGTGCACTGACACCCTGGAGGGCGGCTGCGGTACCAGCCTGGTGCGGCAGGCCAGGAAGGAGAACCCTGAGCTGAAGGTGCTGATGCTGCTTCAGCGCCCTATCCCGCGCACGATTCTGGATGCGATCAATGCGCGCTGTCACGGCATCTGCTCGGCCCAGGCCACCGGAACAGGCACGGTGGCTGCCGCACTCACCGCCATCGACACCGACGGGCAGTACCTCGATCCGGTGATCAGTGGTGTTCTGCACCACAGCCGGCTGCGACGCAGCGGCGAACAGGTCCCTCTCCAGGAACTGACGATGCGGGAGGAGGACGTGCTGCGTGGCCTCTGCAGGGGCATGACCAATCAGGAGATCGCCGATGCTCTGGTCGTCTCGATCGACACGGTCAAAAGCCATGTCGGAAGCCTGTTGCGCAAGTTGCCGGCAAGGGATCGGACCATGGCGGTTGTGACAGCGTTTCGTGAGGGGCTGGTGCAAGTTCCCACCAGGCCGCCGCGCTGGACCTAGGGTCCTGACCAGGCTGCAAGGGAGAAACGCGGCGATGGCTCGCCGGCACTGGCTCGATCCACTGGCCCGCAGGGTGCTCCAGGCCATGGGTGATCTGCCCAGGGAACCAGCGCGTGTGAACGAAGGTCGCTGGCCCGCAGAAGTAGAAGGAGAATCGGTCACTCCCAGCTGGTTCATCGATGTGAACCGGGCCACGGCAGAACAGTGGCGACAGTTGCCAGGGTGCAGCGAGGTGATGGTGGATCAGCTGCTGCGTCTGCAGCAGGGCGGAGTGCAGTTCAGCCAGTTGGAGGACCTGGCCCAGCTGCTCGACCTTCCCGAACTGCTCTGCGAACAGTGGAGACCCCATCTGATTTTCCGCTGGCATGGGGACGCGCCCCAGTTGCCAGAGCAGGCTCCGCTGGATCTGAATGCCGACAGCCCCAAGGTGCTGTCCAGCACTCTGCTGTGGCCGGAAGAGCGGATGCAACGCCTGATTGCGGAGCGGCGCCGAGAACCGTTTCAGAATCTCGCGGATCTGCAGGAACGCCTGTGCCTGCCCCCGTCAGCTGTCGAAGCACTGATCGGACGTGTGCGCTTTGGTGCCAGACCCGCAGGCCCCAGCCTGCCTCCACGGGGCTGAGCTCCATGCCCGCACCCCCTCGCCAGGGAAATCTTTTCGACCAGTGCGAATCGGCAGGTCATGACAACGAACCAGCTGAATTATCGCTGAACCTCAGGCAGCTGCAGACCTGGCAGCAGCGCATTCACAGCTTCCAGAAGCCTCTTTTCGAGGCAGCGCCCCCGGCTGAAGAGCAGGGCAGCCTTTTCGGCAGCAACAGGCTTTCAGCCGTCGAGATTCAGCCGCTGTCGCTCAAGCCGCTGCCACTGAGTTTCTGGCGCTGGCCGCAAAGCCCCCATCAGGGGGCGGCGCTGTACTGGGTGATGGATCGGCCCGCTGGCCTGGAGCACCCAATTCTGCTCTACATCGGCGAAACCCTTGCAGCAGACAGGCGTTGGAAGGGTGAGCACGATTGCAAGGCCTACCTCTCGGCCTATCAGGAGGCTTGCGTGAGCTGCGGTCTGACCTGCAGCACAAGCATTCGATTCTGGGGGGACGTGCCCAGGGCAACTCGGGCTCGAAGGACGCTGGAACAGACCCTGATCCGCCGCTGGCAGCCACCGTTCAACAAGGAATCGCGTGACCGCTGGGCCACACCGTTCCAGGCAGCCTGAGCACAGCTCCTAGCATCAGTTCAGGCAACGGCACCCCATGAAAATCTCCCTCTCTCCGGCCACACCTGAGGCCTGGAGTGGTTCGGTTCTGGCGATTGGCATTGCTCAGGACGACCCCCAGGGCCTGGTCGTAGCGATGGAGCAGCGTTTCAACATTCAGCTGACGGAATGGCTGAAGCAGAAGCCATTCACGGGCAAGAGCGGAGATCTGGCCAGCCTTCAATTGCTGCGCAGTGACTGCACAACCCTGGTGCTTCTGGGGCTGGGAGAAGCAGGGTCCATCGAGCGGGACAGCCTGCGCATGGCCGCCGCCGCCGCCGCCCGTGCGGCGCAGGGTCAGGGCGGCAGCCTCGGACTGCTACTGCCCTGGGGGTCAGAAGACCCCAGCGGTGATGCCACTGCCGCTGCTGAAGCCGTTCGACTGGCGCTCTACAGCGACCTGCGCTTTCGCAGCAAGCCCGAACCCAGCCAGAAACCTGAACAACTGGAACTGCTGGGCCAATGGCCAGCGGGCTCAAACCCGACGCTGGAAACGGTGCACCCGGTCTGTGCCGGGGTGGAGCTGGCCAGGGAACTGGTGGCGGCACCTCCCAACAGCGTCACCCCGGAGGAACTGGCCCGCACCGCGGCGGCGCTCGCCCATGAGCACGGCCTTGAGCTCACCGTGCTTGAGCGAGCCGACTGCGAGGAGCGGGGCATGGGCTCCTACCTCTCGGTATGCCAGGGATCTGACATGGATCCCAAATTCATCCACCTCACCTATCGCCCAGGCGGCGTGGCGAAGAAGCGACTGGTTCTGGTGGGCAAAGGACTCACCTTTGATTCCGGCGGATACAACCTCAAAGTCGGTGCCGCCCAGATCGACATGATGAAATTCGACATGGGCGGAAGTGCATCTGTGTTCGGAGCGATGCGCAGCATCGCCGAGCTGCGCCCTGCAGGGGTGGAGGTGCACATGCTGGTGGCCGCCTGCGAGAACATGATCAACGGTTCCGCGGTTCACCCCGGTGACATCGTCACGGCCTCCAACGGCACCACGATCGAGATCAACAACACCGATGCGGAGGGACGGCTCACCCTCGCCGATGCGCTGGTCTACGCCTCCAAGCTCAAGCCGGACGCCATTGTTGATCTGGCAACACTCACCGGTGCCTGCGTGGTCGCCCTCGGGGATGAGATCGCCGGACTCTGGACACCCGATGATGCGCTCTCAACTGACCTGGAAAACGCTGCAAGCGATGCCGGAGAAGGCATCTGGCGCATGCCGATGCACAGCTCCTACCGCAAGGGCCTCAAATCGCTGCTGGCCGACATGAAGAACACCGGGCCTCGCCCCGGTGGATCGATCACAGCCGCCCTGTTCCTCAAGGAGTTTGTGGATGCCGGCATTCCCTGGGCCCACATCGACATCGCCGGAACGGTCTGGAGTGACAAGGGCCGAGGCCTGAATCCCTCCGGCGCCACCGGCTACGGCGTTCGCACGCTGGTGAACTGGGTGATGAAACAGGCCTCAACCGCAGAGGCCTAAATTCAGCCTTAACGGATCAAGCTGCATGGCCTCCAGCCCGCTTCGCTGGTATGTACGCGCCCAGCTGGGTGTTCTGCTGTTACCCGCAGGTCTTTGCCTGTTCGGAGAAGCGGTGAGCCGCAGAACCCTTCAGATGGCGGGAAGCGACAGTGGTCCCTGGTGGTGGTACGGAACTCTCAGCCTGATCGTCATCAACGCGGGGGTCGGCCTGATGATCGAATCAGGACTGCTGCGTGGTTATCCCGGTCGCAGGGCCGCCGGTTCAGACACCAAGGATTGACTCATCTAAAGGTTGAATTTCCAGACCCTGTACTCAGTCAGGAGGCTGCAACCATCGTGAGCGTGTGGGGATTTTCCAGCGCATGAATCTGCCAGCGCGCCCGCTCCGAACAACTGGCCATCACCC
The DNA here is from genome assembly GCF_047303035.1 of Synechococcus sp. MIT S9509. Taxonomy (NCBI): domain Bacteria; kingdom Bacillati; phylum Cyanobacteriota; class Cyanophyceae; order Synechococcales; family Synechococcaceae; genus Synechococcus; species Synechococcus sp. MIT S9509. Next base: position 1,588,301 of record NZ_CP138940.1, read on the forward strand.
GCTCAAGATCGTCGGATGCCTGCTTCGGAGAAGGGTACGGACCAACATGACGGGTCACGAGACCGTCTTTGATGGTCAGCAGATACATACACACCTTTCACAATTCGTTCTCGAATGGTACGCAGTCCATTCTGTGTCGTCGATAGCGTAAAAGCCGCACCTTCACTGCGGAGTGACTGGATCTGAGCGCATCAATCGCTACAGAATTTCCTCAGATTCGCGTCATTAAGCCATCAATCCTTGTCGATGGCGCCCGAACACCTACTTCGCCCACGACTCGCTGCTGCGCGCCTTGTCCCCCCAGATCGCATCCAGGCGCTTATCCCTTCCGCAGGCCCAGCGGTAGTACTTGTATTTGACCGAATTCAGCTCAGCGAAATTCTGGTGATAATCCTCGGCGGGCCAGAACTTCTCCAACGGTTTGATCTCCACCTTGAGCGCTGATTCAGACACACCCAGCTCGCCTGCCGCCGCTGACTGACTGGCGAGAGCATCACTGTTCTGCTGTTCTCCGCTCGTGAAGATCACAGGTCGGTAGGAGTCGCCGCGATCGCAGAACTGACCGTCACCGTCCAGGGGGTCAACATTGCGCCAGTACGACTGAAGAAGCTTGGGATAACTGATCGTCGCCGGGTCAAACAGCACTTCCACCACCTCCTGATGACCGGTGGTTTCGGAACTCACCTGGTTGTAGGTCGGCTGGGACACGCTGCCGCCGCTGTAGCCGCTTTCAACAGAAATCACGCCGGGAAGTTTCTCCAGGTCACTCTCCATGCACCAGAAACAGCCGCCGGCCAGCACGGCTTTCTGCTCCCCGGCATCAGCGGAGGCAGGTGAAGTCAGGAGCAGAGCTCCAAACAGCAACGAAAGCAGAAAGCGGACCACAGGCGAGCTCAGGTAGACAGCTGATCGAGAATGGCGGCGGCGGCGCGATCGGTCACCCCAGGCTCCCCCAGCGTTTGACGCAACCGCTCATAGCCACTCAGCATCGTTTGGCGTGCCTCAGTGCTCTCCAGAAGAGGGATCGCCTGCTCCACCAACCGGTCGGCATTGAAATCTTCCTGTAGAAACTCGGGCACGAGCCGCTCATTGAGCAGCAGGTTCACCGGCGAGATGTGATCCACATGGAAGCGCAGCAGATTGCGCGCCACCCAGGCCGTCATCCTGCTCACCCGGTATCCGACCACCTGGGGGACTCCCTGCAGAGCCAGTTCAAGATTGACCGTTCCAGACTTCCCCAGCGCAAGATCCGCCGCACTGAACAATGACGGCTTGAGAGCATCCGCATCGGCAGCTGGAATGACCCGTCCACGCACACCGGCGGCTTTCAGGCCCTCCTGAAGTTCACGTTCGAACCGGCTGAGGCCCGCAGGGACCATCACCATGAGTGTTGGATCACGAGCCTGCAGCCGTGCTGCAACCTCCGCCAGCACGGGCATCAGATAGCGCAACTCCTGTGGCCTGGATGCGGGCATCAGCAACAGCAGGCGTCCCTGCGGATCGAGGCCGAGCTGGCGACAGGCCTCAGCACGACTGGGGTTACAACCAGCAAGATCGAGCAAGGGATGGCCGACCCAGGTGACCTGAGCTCCATGGGACGCATAAAAGGAGGCTTCCTCGGGGAAAATCGCGAGGATGCGATCGGTGAAGGACAGAAGGCTGCTCGTGCCGTTGTCATTCATCCGCCAGGCCCATTCCTGGGGGGCGATGTAGTAAGTGATGGGGACCTGGGGCAACTTGCGGCGCAACCGCTTGCCAAGACGCACATTGGCGCCCATGTAATCAATCAGCACCACGGCATCAGGGGGCCGAACACTGAGTTCCCTGTTGACCCGTGACTGCAGCTTCAGTGTCGGCACGACCTGAGGAAGATGCTCGAGAAGACCGATCGACCCCAGTGGTGCCGTATCGGCGAGAAGTTCGGCACCGGCTGCATGCATGCGTGGTCCCCCGAGAGCCAGCACTTCAAGATCAAGACTCCTCAGACAGGCCTGTCGACGCAGAGCCTGCACCAGAAGACTTCCCTGAAGATCACCAGAGACCTCACCGGTGCTGATCAGCACGCGCACCATCAGCGGGCACCGACTGCCGGCATGGGACCACGCCGACCCTGACTGATTGACCCCTCCAGAAAGCTGCACAGATGATCGGCCAAAGGCATCAGGGGTTGTTCACGGGCCAGCCGCAACCCTTCCGCAATCACATGATCCGAGCGGTAAAGCAGCGACCAGATGTCCTGCAGCTGCTTGATTTCCTGGCCCTGATCCTTGCGATCTAACCCCCGCCTGCGCAGACCAACACGATTGAGACCACGCACACGTCCGGGATGGCCCTCAACAAGGCAGTAGGGAGGTACATCCCGGTCCACCCGGGTCATGCCGCCGACCATGGCCATCCCGCCGATGTGAACAAACTGGTGGATGCCAAGGCATCCACCGATCACGGCCTGGTCTTCGATCAGAACATGGCCTGCCACCTGGATGCCGTTGGACATCACGATGCCGTTGCCTAGAAGGCAGTTATGGCCCAGATGGCAATAGGCCATCAGCAGGTTGTGATCGCCGATGCGGGTCTGCTCACCCTCGTCGGTGGCCCGATTGATCGTCACGCATTCACGGATGGTGTTGTGATCGCCGATCACCACCTCCGTGGGGGCACCCTTGTATTTGAGATCCTGGGGCTCCTGGCCGAGGCAGGCCCCCGGAAAGATCTTGTTGTGCTCTCCGATGATGAGTCGACCATCCAGCACCGCGTGGGGCCCGATCCAGGTGTGTGCACCAATCCGCACATCGGGTCCCACAACGGCCCCCGGACCGATCACCACACCGGATGCGAGCTCGGCCCGGGAATCGACCGCCGCAAGCGGGTGAATCTGGGGAGGACAGTCCTCAGCAGTCACGGCGGGGGATCGCTGTTCACTCATCATGGTCAGTCAACCAGCGAGAACATGAGTTCGCCGGAGCAGACAAGCTGGCCATCCACCGTGGCCTCAGCCTTCACCTTTCCGAAGCGCTTGCGCTTGAGACTCAGCAGCTCGCAGGTGATCAGCAACTGATCTCCTGGGATCACCGGACGACGGAAACGCACGCCGTCGATGCCGGCGAACACGAACAGCCCCTTGGGCAGGTCGGGCATCTGGGTGACGATCAGACCACCCACCTGAGCCATCGCCTCAACAATCAGCACTCCGGGCATCAACGGACGCCCTGGGAAGTGCCCCTGAAACTGAGGCTCATTGAGAGTGATGTTTTTGATGGCGACCGCTTTTTCCCCGGGCACGTGCTCCAGGACGCGATCCACAAGCGCGAAGGGATAGCGGTGGGGAAGCAGCCCCATGATCTGTTCTGCGGTGAGCAGAGGCTGAGCTGCGGATGCGGCGGTGGCTGAGGAGGAAGTCAAATCGGTTCAGAGCTGAGCATCGGATCGATCGGCCAGGACTGCTGCCAGGTCAGTGTGCAGACCATGAGAGCCGCGGTAGACCAGAACCTGCGCCCGAGGGAAACCGACGAGCGCCAGATCACCGATCAGGTCAAGAAGCTTATGGCGCACCGGTTCATCGGGATAGCGCAGTGGTGGATTCAACCAGTGGTCACCATCACAGACCAGGGCATTGTCGAGGGCACCACCCTGAATCAGACCCGCAGCACGGAGCTGGTCCACCTGCTCACGGAAGCCGAAGGTGCGGGCCGGTGCGATCTCGGCAACAAAGCGCTCCGGAGTCAGCGCCAGCGCGCACTGCTGACGACCGATGGCAGGCTGGGGGAAATCAATCACTCCCACAAGCATGAACTGATCAGCGGGCGTTGCGGTGATCACACTGCTGCCTCGGTGCAGAGCGATCGGCTGCTGGAGTTGCGGCCGAGCGCAAGCGGGTGTTGATGCTGGTGTGAGACCGGCCTCGGCGATGGCCTCCACCCATCCCTGTGAGGAACCATCCAGAAGCGGTACCTCATTGCCCTCAACCTCGAGATGCACATGGGTGAGACCGCAGCCGGCAATGGCCGCCAGCAGATGTTCGACTGTGGCCAGTCGTCGTTCGCCCAGCTCGAGAGTGGTGCAGAGCGGGCTGTCACGCACCTGGGAGGGCATCAGCCTGAGGGGATCCGCACCGTCTGCCGGCCAGCTCACCCAGACGCCGGGCTGCTGCGAAGGCTGAAGGGTGACGGACACCTGCTGACCGCTGTGGAGCCCGATGCCGCCACGACGAGCCGCGCCGTCAAGCGTCCAGGCACCGTCGTAATCGTGAGGCCAGGAGACCATCAGAACTTCCAGCCGACACCCAGATTGAATCGATACTCACTGGTGAAGTTCTGACTGGCCACCTCAAGACGCAGAGGACCGACAGGAGTGGTGACGATCACACCAACACCTGGAGAGACACCCGAACCTGGTTTGTCGAGGAGCTCTCCGGGATTGCCGGGAACATTGGCCTGGGATCCGAAATCAGTACCTGCATCGATAAACACCTCGCCTTGGAAGATGCTGAAAATGGGGAACCGATACTCGATGGTTGCCTCGCCGAAACTGCGTCCCACAGCCAAATCACAGTCGAACCAGCCGCGCACTGAGTTGGAACCGCCAAGACAGAAGGCTTCATAGGGAGGAAGGTCACCGATCACGGTTCCGGCCTTGATCTGAAAAGCCAGGGCCTGCGGGCAGTTTTCCGGCTCACCCTCCTTGGGTCGACATCCCTTGGCAAACTTCAGCCATTTAACGGGTACAAAGTGGGTGTAACTGCTGCGGATGCGATTGAAGGTTGGTGAGTTCTCACCGATTGAGACAAATTGTTCTGTGCCGAAGCTGAAGAAATTTCCTGACGTTGGATTCCTGCCGTCGTTCAACGTGCTGTAGGTGGTTGCAAATCGGACACTGGCAAGAGTGTTCTGATCTGCGCAGTTGAACGCGATGCAGATGACCTCGTCATTGTTGATTCGATCATCTTTGATTCTCCGATTGGGGATGCCGTAAGTCCTTGTTGCACCTGAATAATTGATCGGACGAACAGCCTGAAGGTTCAGACCGGCCAGGACCTGCCAGGGCACTTTTTTGAAGGGATCTCCGCCGTTGAGTGGGCGCGCAAAGATCACATTGCCGCCAACACGTTCGAGTGCAATTGAATCCCCCTGAAAATCAAACCAGCTGACATCGGAGAACTCATCATTTGCCTCATCAACATTGTCAAACTTGCTGTCAGCAGGATTGTTTCTGGAGCTGATGGAATAAGCGTATTTGGAATCGTTATCCTGATAATCGCGAAGCGTGACGATGTCGCCGTCGTTCTGACTTTGGAACACCTGCGGAACTTCCCGGCTCAGGAACAGCGAGGTGCGGAAGGAGGTGCGATGTTTGTCTCCCTTGATCCAGGGGTCTGAGAACGTGAGGTTCGCAAGACCGCCGAACTGGCCGTAGGTGAAATTCAGTGCCAGGTCCCAGGCACGCCCAAACAGGTTGCTGTCTGAAATCTGAAGCTGACCAAAAACGCCCTGACTCTGGCTGTAACCGAGCCCGCCTGAAAGTGAGCCGGTGGACTGCTCGACGATGCCGAGCACGATGGTGATGAACCCTGGTTCACCGGTCACCGGCTGCAAGGTCACCTTCACGTCACTGAACAGCGATGTGCCGTACAGGCGCCTGATATCGCTCTCAAGCTGGGTGCGATTGAAAGGTTCACCCGGCTTGATGGAGATTTCCCTGCTCACGACCCAGGGCTTGGTCTTGCCCTTGATCGGCTCGCCTTTTTCGTTGGTCTCTTCACCTTCCTTGTTGATGAATTTGACTTCAACACCGGCCACGGTGCCGATCAGCACCTTCAGCTGCACAACACCGTCGGGACTGACTCTGGTGGGTCCACTCACTCGGGCCAGTGAATACCCCTGATCGGCGTACCACTTCTGCAGCTCCTTCATGCGCAGCTGCAGTTCATTGAGGTTGAGCGTGCGGCCGTAATCGGAACTGAAGGTGTCTTCAATCACCTGGGGCTCAATCGTGTCGTCCTCGGGCTCGAGAACAACCTTGGTCATCACTGGATTCGGCACCACCTGCACCGCCAGCTGAACCCCTAAAGGACCGTTGATCGGCTCGATACGCACGTCCGAAAACCATCCGGTTGCGTAGATCGCATCAAGATCAAGTTTCAGCTCATCCCTCGTCACCCGGCTGCCGGGGCGCACACTCATGGCGTCGTAGGCGGCGATCTCAAGCCGTTCCTGCTCCGGATGGCCATCAATGCCTTCAATGATCACCTCAGTGATCAACACCCGGGGCTGTTGCGGCCCCTCGTCGATGGGCTCGGCAGCGGGACCTGCAGCAGGGGCGGGAGTGACCTCAATCTGATCGACCTCGACCTGCTCCTCCGTTAGCTCTGCATCAACAGAGTCAGCTTCAACGGATTCAGTTTCAACGGATTCAGTTTCAACAACGTCCAAATCAGCATCAACAGCTTCAGACTCGGCTTCGACCTGTATCTCCTCGGCCTGAGCCGCTTCGAACTCGATCCCGTCAGGATCAGCCTGCGCTTGTGCAGGAAGGCCGCTGATCAAGGGCAGGGCGAGGGCAAATCCCACAGCACCTCGCCGAACAGTGTTCTTGGTTCGGCTGGAGGAGAAAGCGACCATTGGGGGGGGACGAAGTCGGCCGGGCCGGCCACAAACGTCGCTGAACTTAACTGCAGTTGCGGGGTGTCGGGCAGGCCCCTTGTACCCGTTTGCAGACCTCCCCGTAGGCCTCAATCACACCGCCCAGATCCTTGCGGAATCGATCCTTGTCAAGGATGCGCTCTTCAGCATCCGTGCATGAGAGGTCCCACAGGCGACAGGTGTCAGGACTGATCTCATCAGCCACAAGGAGCTCACCCGCTGCATTCAGCCCCAGCTCCAGCTTGAAATCCACCAGCTGCAGACCGATGCTCGCGAAAAAGGGGATCAGCACGTCATTCACCTTCCTGGCCAACAGCTCGATCCGCTCTCGCAGCTCAGACGAGACAAGTCCCAGCAACGCAAGGCGTGCATCCGTCAGCAACGGGTCCCCCAGACCGTCATCCTTGTAATAAAGATCAAGCAGAGCCGGCTCGAGTGCCGTGCCCTGGGCAATCGGCGTCTCGCGACAGAGCGAGCCGGTGGCGATGTTGCGGAGAACCACCTCCACTGGAATCACCTCGACTCGCTGAACAACCATCCAGGTCTCTTCGGCGATTCCGCAGAAGTGGGTGGGGATTCCCTCCCGCTCCAGCAGTTCGAACAGACAGGCCGAGATTCGGCAGTTGAGACGACCCTTGTTGTCCAGCTGAGCCTTTTTCTGGGCGTTGAATGCAGTGGCATCGTTCTTGAACTCCACCAGCACCTGCTGGTCGCTGGAACCGGCGTAGATGCGCTTGGCTTTGCCCTCATAAAGAAGGTCGCCGTGGGGAATGGTCATGGCTGCTCGTTGACGCCGGTCGCGCCGGCTTCAGATGCTGATGATTCTCCCAGCGCGGCGTGGCCACCGGGAGCGCGTGGAGAGCGCAGTTCCTGTTGCAGCTGCTGTTGTGTCTCAAGGGACACCCCCTGAAGATCCTGATCGAGCTCCAGCAGGGTGAAGCGGTCATCCACCCTGCTGGCCAGCCGACGCAATCGTTCCCGGGGACGCTCACCACTTCCGCCCCTGGCAATCTCCTGCCTCAGCTGCAGCCGCAGCAGATCCTCCGCATGATTCCAGGCCTGCTCAGTCGCCGCCTGATCAAGGGCCGCTTCAATCAGAGCAGTGCTGCGTTCGAACTCCATCAGATCCAGCAGCTCAGCTGCACGACCAAGACGACGTGCTGCGATCACCCCTGGAGTACGGCCGGCAAGCAACGTGATCACGGCCTGCTCAGACTGCCCGGAAGCGATCTGAGCTTCTGCCAGAAGATCAAGGGCCGAGCGCGTTGAAGGCAGGCCTTCACCATCCACCCCCACAACCAGTTGTTCCGCGTCGAGTCTGGCGAGGTCACCCTGCGCCAGACGCATCAGAGCCAGAACAATCCGCTCCTGATCCAATGCCGCACTGGCGGCCTGCCAGGACAGCAGCAACCAGTCCCGGCGGCGACTCCCCGAACCGGGGCCGTAACGGCTGAGCACCACCTGAGCACTGTCCGGCGCCTTGCACGACATCAGAGCTCTGGCATTGGCCATCACCACATCAAAGCTCTGCGGTGCTGGGGCGATCAGCATGAGCCGATCGCGCAGCAGCTGAAGACGTTCATTGGCTCCGACGCTGGCGGACTGCTCGCAGGCCAGATGCAGCTGGGGAATATCTCCCTCCATCAGAACCGTCTCGAAGGCGTCCTGAGGCATTGGCACTGCCGATGATTCCAGCGGCATTGAAGTGCCAGACGCCGCGGTTCCTGGCACCGCCGCCAGGAGAAGTGACAGAGGCAGGGTGAATAAGCCCATGGGCCGGAAGGCGTTCAACAAAGATGGAACGATCTCTCCGCCACCAACAACAGCGGAGCGACGCCCAAACCTAAGGGCCTCTGCCCGAAACGCTTGCCTCCATGGCCCATTCCAGCTCCCGTCCTCAGGCCCTGCCACCGCTGCGAAATCTGCTCGTGGTGGGCGGTGGTGGCCGTGAACAGGCTCTGGCCTGGGCCTTGCGCCGCTGCCCGGGCATTGAAGCGGTCTGGATCACTCCCGGAAACGGAGGAACCGAAGACCTCGACGACTGCCGCTCGCTGACCATCCCGGAACAGGATGCCGAGGGGCTGATCAAGGCCTGTCGGCAGCAGGCGATCGATCTGGTGGTGATCGGCCCGGAAGCCCCATTGGCCGCCGGTGTAGCCGATCGTCTGCGGGAAGAAGGTCTGGCGGTGTTTGGACCAGGCGCCGATGGAGCTCAGCTCGAAGCGAGCAAGGCGTGGGCCAAGACTTTGATGCGGGAAGCGGGCATTCCCACCGCAGGGCACTGGACAGTGGCAAGCGCCATTGAAGGACTGGAGCTGCTGGAACAGCTGCAACGGCCACTGGTGGTGAAAGCCGATGGCTTGGCAGCCGGCAAGGGCGTCACCGTGGCCGAAACCCTCGAACAGACCGCAGCAGCGATCCGTGACGCCTTTGCGGGACGCTTCGGCTCCGCCGGTGAACGACTTGTTCTTGAGGAACGGCTTCAGGGGCCTGAGGTGTCGGTGTTTGCGTTGTGCGATGGAGAGCGCATGGTGCTCTTGCCGCCGGCTCAGGACCACAAACGGCTGCTTGAAGGTGACCGGGGACCGAACACCGGAGGCATGGGCGCCTATGCCCCCGCACCGTTGCTTGATCAGAACGGGCTCAGTCAGGTGCGACAGCTGGTGCTCGAACCAACCCTGAAGGCCCTGAAGGATCAGGGAATCCAGTACAGAGGCGTGATCTACGCCGGACTGATGCTGACCCAGGAAGGTCCTCAGGTGATCGAATTCAACTGTCGTTTCGGTGATCCTGAATGCCAGACACTGATGCCTTTGCTCGGTCCGGAACTCGCGCAGGTTCTCCAGGCCTGTGCCCTCGGCTGTCTGGATCAGGCACCTGAACTCTCGGTGTCCCAGACGTGCAGCGCCTGCATCGTCGCAGCCGCCGAGGGCTACCCCGAGTCGCCACGCAAGGGGGATGTGATCGAGCTGCGGTCGGATTCCGACAACCGGCGCCAACTGTTTCATGCCGGTACATGTCGACAGGAAAATGGCCAGGTGCTGACCGCGGGCGGACGGGTGCTGACGCAGGTCGCCCAGGCGGAGGACTTTGATCAGGCCTTTGCCAGGGCCTACGCAGCCCTTGAACTGGTGCGCTTCAAGGGAATGCAGTTCCGGCGCGACATCGGTCATCAAGTGCGCCGGTCCTAGTCTCGGGGTATGTGCTCCGGCGGAATGGCCAGCGATCCAGCCACTGCTCAGAACGAGGCCACTAACGAGGCCACTGCGGAATGGGCAACGCGAGTCGCCGGAGCTGAGCAGACGACCAGAAGGGGATTGTGGCCGCAGGCTCGGTCCTGGTGGGCTGAATTCAGCCTTCAGACCAAGCTGCTGGCCGTGGCCACCCTTGTGGTGAGCCTGATGATGACGGGCATCACCTTCTTCGCACTGAACGGCATTCAGCGCGATACGGCGATGAACGACACCCGCTATGCAAGGGACCTGGGTCTGTTACTGGCTGGCAATGTCAGCGAACTCGTGGCGGAAGGGCGTGACCGCGAACTCGCCAATGTCACGGAAACCTTCTGGCGCTCGAGCCGAAGCCTCCGATACATTTTTTTCGCGGATCCTGACGGCATTGTCTATCTGGGCATTCCCGTCAGCGGCAGTGATGACGCAAGCAATGCGGATCTGCGCCTGAGCCGACGTCTGGAACTGCCTGATGAACTGCGCAACCGCACTCAGAATCCGCTGGTCCGCCAGCACGCGACTCCCCAGGGCCAGGTCACGGATGTGTTCGTCCCGCTGGTGGAGAACAACAACTACCTCGGCGTGCTGGCTCTGGGCGTGAACCCCAACGAAACCGCTCTCGCCAGCGCCGCCCTCACCCGGGAAGTGACGGTGGCGGTTTTCATCTCCATCTGGGTTCTGGTGATTCTGGGGGCTGTTTTCAACGCCTTGACCATCACGCGTCCGGTCAAGGAACTGCTGAGGGGTGTCCGATCCATCGGTGATGGTGACTTCCGCGCTCGCATCGGCCTGCCGATGGGTGGCGAACTGGGGGAACTTCTCGACGGCTTCAACGCCATGGCCTCACAGCTGCAGGACTATGACGCCGCAAACATCGAGGAACTGCAGGCAGCTCAGGTCAAGCAGGCATCGCTGATCGCCACCATGGCCGACGGTGCGGTTCTGCTCGATGGGGCTGGACGCATCGTTCTGGTCAATCCGACGGCGCGACGCCTGTTCCGCTGGGAAGGTCGCAATCTTGAAGGGCAGGATTTTCTCAATGAGCTGCCGGAACTGCTGTCCGTTGAACTGCATGAGCCGCTCGATGCCGTGTTCTCCAAAGAAACGGACACCAACGAGCTGCGCAGCAGTGTCGGAGACCCACCGAGGACTCTGCGTTTCGTGATCCAGGCCGTCCGCGAGCCAAGCGGCGACACACTCAAGGGCATTGCTGTCACCATCCAGGACCTCACCCGTGAAGTGGAGCTGAATGCGGCACAGAGCCGTTTCATCAGCAACGTCTCCCATGAACTGCGCACACCGTTGTTCAACATCAAGAGTTACGTGGAGACTCTCCACGACATGGGAGATCAGCTCAGCGAAGAGGATCGGAAGGAATTCCTGGGCGTTGCCAATTCGGAAACGGATCGCCTCACCCGCCTGGTGAACGATGTTCTCGATCTCTCCAGGCTGGAGTCCAATCGAGTCGTTCAATTCTCTGCGGTTGATCTGAGGCCCGGCCTGGAGCAAACCCTGCGCAGCTACCAGCTCAATGCCAGCGACAAGCAGGTTGAGCTGAGCCTCGAAGCCGACCGCGAGCTTCCCGATGTTCTGGGCAATTGGGACCTGATTCTGCAGGTGCTCGACAATCTGGTCGGCAATGCTCTGAAATTCAGCCGCAGCGGTGGCCGTCTGATGATCAGGGCCTACACCTGGCCCGACAGCTGCCAGATGACACCATCGGACCCAAACAGCGGCAGCAACGATGGGCCCACCTGCATCCTGAGCTCACCACTTCCGAAGATCCGTGTGGAGGTGTGCGACACCGGCTACGGAATCAGTGAGGAAAGCCAGCAGCGTATTTTTGAGCGCTTCTATCGGGTTGAAAATGCTGTGCACACTGAGGTGGGCACTGGACTGGGGCTGTCGATCGTCCGAGGCATTCTCGAGAAGCACGGCAGCATGATCTGCATGGCCAGCGAGCTGGATGTGGGAACCACCTTCTGGTTTGAACTGCCTCTGGCACAGGAAGATCCCGAAGAGCTGAGGTGGAGAGCCGAGCGTCAGAGTGAGGACGAACGGCTGGCGTTGACTCCGAGAGCAGAGACCTGATCAGTCGTCGGCTGCCACTCCACGGGCAATGCGCGAGAGCTCACTGCGCTCATCCGTCATGACACGGTGCGGTACGCCGGAAATAATCCTCTCGAAGTTCGAGAAGGAATCCTTGATCTGCGGACCGTTGCCGGTGATCACGAACTCGCGGATTCCCTTGTCGTGCCAGGAACCACGCATTTTGAACACATTGACGGCTCGAGCCATTTCTCCACGGATCTCCACGTACTGCAGCAGCAGGATCGTGTCGGTGATGGTGGAGATATGCGAATCGGTGATCGAATGACTGCCCATGAACTCCTCGGAGGTGTTCGTGAAGAAGCCAGCGATCTCCTCCTGTTTCGCATAGCCGGTCACACCGATCACGAATTGTCGGAAGGCGTTGTGGCTGACGCCGCGGGCCAGGGCGGACAGGGAGTCAATCGCCATCCGTGAGGGCTTGAACTGACTGATCTCCGTTTTGATGATCTGGAGATGATCCTCCAGGCCCGTCGATTCCGGATAGGCACAGATGATCTTCAGCTGTCCGTCCTGCTCCATCTGTTCGAAATCAATCCCCCAGCTGGTGGCGTTGCGCAGAAGCTGGGCACGCGACTCCTCATAGGCGAACAGGATGGCGCGTTCCTTGTTGCGACAGGCATCCTCAATGAACTTGGAGACCAGCAGGGTCTTGCCGGTGCCCGTGGCGCCCGTGGCCAGGATGATCGAATCTTTGAAGAATCCTCCACCGCACATCTCGTCGAGCCGAGGCACACCGGAACTGATCCGGACATTGGAGGATCTCTGCGTGAGCCGCATCGCGCCCAGGGGGAAGATGCTGATCCCATGGGCGCCCATCGTGAAGGGGAACTCTCCCTTCATGTGAGTGGTTCCCCGGAGCTTGAGGATTTCCACGGTGCGTCTCCGGCGTTCACCTTCCAGCACGTTGCGCAGAATCACCACATTGTCGGAGACGAACTCTTCAACGCCGTAGCGAGCGATCGGCCCGTATTCATCGATGCGCTCCGTGGTCATCACGGTGGTGACACCGATTTCCTTGAGGCGAGCAATCAGACGGAAGATTTCGCGTCGAACCACAAACACAGCGTCGTACTGCTGAAACACCGCTGTGATCGAATCGATCGCCACCCGTTTCGCCTTGTATTTGCGAATGGCGTAGTTGATCCTCTCGATCAGACCGGACAGATCGAAACTGCCGGCCACATCCTGACCATCGGGATCGGGGGAGGCATCGAGAATGAACAGCTTGTCCTGTTCGACCATCTCCTGCAGATTCCAACCGAAGCTGGCGGCATTGCGGAGGATGTCGAGTGGCGACTCCTCAAAGGTGACAAAAATGCCCGGTTCGTCGAAGTGGGCAACGCCGTTGTGCAGAAAATGCAGAGAAAAGACCGTTTTGCCGGTGCCGGATGTGCCACTGATCAGCGTGCTCCGACCGATCGGAAGGCCCCCATGGCACACATCATCAAAGCCTTCGATCCCTGTCGGAAGCTTCTGAACCTGCATCTGTGGAGAACCACTGGAGCTGGAGATCTGCATAACGACGCTCTTATGGCTGCAAGGTAAGGAAAAAACGAGTCATCACCTGCGTGTGCACGGGCAGGCTTAAGAATCTGACTCGGCTGTCTCCACCTCTTCCAATGCATCCATCAGCGATGAGGTGAGGTTGTTGTCGGTGAGTTCGTCGTAGAGGAGGTCGAGACCGATGAGCACCCGCTCACGGTCGGAAAGATCACCGATGATCCGCCGGACAGGAGGAGGGAGGATCTTGGACAGCGTTGGGGTGGCGAGGATCTTGTCCTCCTCCGCAAGCTGCGGATTTTTGAGAACATCAATCACTTTGAGGGCATAAACGCCCTTGAACTCCGTTTCAAGAATGTTGCGCAGAGTCTTGAGTGCCCTCATCGAGTTCGGCGTGTTGCCGGCCACGTAGAGCTTGAGGATGTAAGTCTTGCGTGGGCTCATGGGGCCACCTCCGGATCGGTGAGAACGCGACGTTCCCCGGCCGCGGGTGTCAGAGAGACCTCGGGAGGTATCGAACGTCGATACATCTCACAGAGGTGTGCCATGACATCGAGCAGAGCGAGGCGATAGTCCTGAAGAAAATCGTTTTTATGTCCCTCAAGTCTGAGCTGCTTCCAGAAGTCGTCAATGAGATTCATGTGGATCTCCACAGCTCGGGTGATCGGAAGATCGCCGAAGAAGGCTGTGTTCACGAAACTTTCCAGTGCCTGATTGGCGGCAGCCGGATCTCTGAAGTAGCTGATCAAAAGATCTCGGTAGGTGCGTTGCAGGGACTGCACAAGGTCCCGCTGCTCATCTGGAGGCAGATTGGCGAGAAAGCGTGAAGGGTCTCGCTTGTAGAAGACACCCAGGTAGCCGAGGCGCTCCTGCAGACGACTGGACAGTTTCCAGGCACTGCCTTCCATCGCTGGCATGGCGTTCTGTTCAGCGCCGTCTTCGGGCCTGGTTTCCTTCTGGCCCTGGCGCAGAAAGCGCGAGATGGAGGCATCAACGTTGTAGCCCAGTTGCTCGAGCTGGTCTTTCGGCAGATGGACCTCTTGAGGGTGGTAATCCATACGGCCCATCAACTCACCCACCACCACAGCGGGAAACATCAATCCCTCAACGCCCAGGGATTCACGGGTCTTTTCATCAAGAAGGCACTGCTCAATCACGACTGCATCCACCGCCTCCCGCTGGAGAGAGAGCAGTTCCACAACTCCCTCACCGGATTCCACTGCACCGAGATCAACGGGTGAGTAGCGGTTCACAGGCAGCCACTGGCAGCAGATCTCAACGAGATCTCTCGTCTTGAGCAGCAAAGCAATCGTGAGTGCCGGACGAGCCATCCACTGCGACAGGGGCCTGAGCTGAATCTTGACGAAAGGGAGTGAGAAGACCGAAGATCTTTGTTTGTCTTTCGATTGCGGCTCAGGCTGAATCGGCATGTCCGAGCCTGACCGCGTCTTTCAGCACATGGCCGAAACCAGCTCCAAAACCTCCGCCGCTCCAGAGACCGGCAGTTACGCGATTGTCGAGGCCTCCGGTCAGCAGTTCTGGCTGCAGGCCAATCGTTATTACGATCTCGACCGGTTGAATGCGGAGGTCGACGCAACAGTCACTCTCGACAACGTTCTTCTGGTGAAGGATTCCAAGGGAACAACTCTTGGCAAGCCCTACGTGAAGGATGCCAGCGTTGAGCTGAAGGTGATGGCCCACCGCCGCGGTCCCAAGGTGATCGTTTACAAAATGCGCCCCAAGAAGAAGACCCGCCGCAAGAATGGTCATCGTCAGGAGCTGACCAGGGTCATGGTTCAGGCGATTTCCATCGGTGGCAAGGCCATCAGCTGATCATCCGGATCAACCCCCGCAAACGTCCTCTCTCCCCTTCCATCTCATCCCATGGCTCATAAGAAAGGCACAGGTTCAACACGCAACGGGCGCGATTCCAACTCCAAGCGTCTGGGCGTCAAGGCCTATGGCGGCGAATCCGTCACGGCCGGCTCCATTCTGATTCGTCAGCGCGGCACCTCAGTGCTGCCCGGCGTCAATGTCGGTCACGGCAAGGACGACACCCTCTTCGCACTGACCGATGGTGTTGTCAAGTTCGAAACGATCCGCCGCGGCCTTCGTAACCGCAAGCGGATCAACATCACAGCGGCCGTCTGAGCAGAGAACTCCAGGCCATCACTGCTGACCTCCCGGGCTCAATGCCATTCGGGTCGTCAGGACAAGACCGATCAGGGTGAGCCCCAGAACGATCCACGTTCTGGGGCTTTGTTCATGCAGAGCATCGGCAATCTCCAGTGGCAGCGCAAGGCAAAGGACCCCGACCAGCAACCACTCTCCCCATCGGCGACCAACCCATGTGGCCCAGGCTGCCACCAGGATCAGAACGGCATAAAGACCTGAAACCAGGGCCAGGGAGATCAGACGCGTCGGCCCCAGCAGTGTTCCCTTCAAGGCCAGCGAAGCGAGGAATTGACGATCGGCATTCCCCCAGCTTTCGGCGAAATTGGAGAGCTCGGCGTAATGAAGATCCCCGAACACAGCGGCCAGGCTGACGGCGAAGAGAGCGCCTGCCAGCAACAGCTTCTTGATCACGATCAAACGAAGCAGCCAGCGACCCTGCCCGGCGATCTGCGCCATCGATCGATCTGCCTAAACCTGCTCGATCGGACGGTAGACCCTTGTCGTGATCAGCAATGGATGGAAAAGTTCGAGGAAGCGACTCTGAAGGCAACGGAAGAAGTCCTCCACAAGCTGAGGATCATCGAAATGAAAGGGATATTCGCCGTCATGTCCTTTGAAGAAATACCAGTTGAGAAGAGCCCGACCTTCTGGGGTGAGTCGGCGGTGAAACTCCCTCAGCTGCGCTGAGGGATCAGTGAGATGTTCCAGCACGTCAAGACAGACCACCGTGTCGAAACGGCGTCCGGGGAGACTGTCGAGATCGCGGTGAACGCTCAGGCGCTTCTCAAGTCCGAGGCGGGTGGCACGATCCTTCACAAACGCACGATTCTGAGGATTGAGGTCCACAAACCAGACATGCTTGACACTCTCCAGGCCTGCTGCCGCAAGAGCATGGGTGCCGATGCCACCGCCGAAATCAAGCACGTCGCCGTGAGCGAACTGCTGCTGAAGCCTCAGGGTGTCGGCGATGTAGTCGGCGCTGCTGAGATGCCAGGCCGCAAGCTCAAAAAGGTGCCCTGTGCCAACGGTGTCTTCATAGAAATCAGCAGCCCGCTCGGGGTCGAAGGCTCCCGGATGCATGGCCGCCAGGTCCTCCTTGCTCTGGGGCAGACGCTCGGCAACCTCCGCCGGTGAAAGCGACAGATAGGACGCCAGATGGTCCTTCACGGCAAAGCCGCTGTCGAGAAACTCCTGAATATCCACACCAGCGGAGGCATTGAGTGGCTTCATCAACCATCAGGACGTGATCGAGCAAACCTACGTGCGTGCCCACTTCTGCCAACGGCAGGGTGCCACAGTCGACAGCTGGATATGGCTTGCACCTTGCACGCGCCCATTGGCTTCGCCGTGATCGACAAGCCGGCTGGGCTCACCTCCCACACCTGCGTCGCTCGCATCCGCCGCGTGCTGGGCATCCGCAGGGTGGGGCATGGCGGCACTCTGGATCCGGCGGTGACCGGGGTGTTGCCGATCGCTGTCGGCCAGGCAACAAGGCTGTTGCCCTATCTGCCCGGTGAAAAGACGTATCGAGGCGTGATCCAGCTTGGGGTCACCACCAGCACCGACGATCTGCAAGGCGAGGAACTGTCCAGAGAATCAGTGCCCGATGATCTGTGCACGGAGGCACTTGATCAGGCACTCAGTCGTTTTCGCGGCTCCATTGCCCAACAGCCCCCTCAGGTCTCAGCCGTGCATGTGAATGGAGAGCGGGCCCATGCCAGGGCACGACGCGGAGAGGTGATGGACCTTCCGGCACGGCAGGTGACCATTCATCAGCTGGATCTGCTGGGCTGGGATGCCGCAAGCGAGCGGTTGAGCGTGGAAGTGCACTGCTCAGCAGGCACCTACATCCGTTCACTGGCCCGAGATCTGGGTGCAACACTCGGATGTGGAGGTTGTCTGGCAAGCCTGCGGCGGACCCAGGCCCTGGGCTTCCATGTCCACCAGGCGATCCCGCTGCCGGAGGCTCCAGAGGTGGGCGGTCAAGGCAACATGACCTTGATGCGTCCCGAACTGGCCCTGCCTCATCTGCCCAGACGCCTGCTCAGTGCCGATGAACAGATCGACTGGAGCTGTGGCCGCAGGATCAGCCTCGGCATCGCGGGCAGAGCGGATGCTGTGGTTGTTCTCAGTGAGGGGGGGCGCATGCTCGGACTCGGACTGCCCGGTGCGGAGGGTGAGTTGAAACCGAAGGTTGTGTTCGAAGCGCGGGGCTGACGATCCGACCTCGGTAATTTGCTGTATGCAGAGGGACGCCCAAGCATCCGATGGCAGGCCACAGCAAATGGTCCCAGATCAAACGAACCAAAGCGGTGGTGGATGCGAAGCGAGGTGCTGTGTTCACACGGATCGGCCGTGAAATCAGTGTGGCTGCCCGCTCTGGCAGTGACCCGGATGGCAATTTCCAGCTGCGCACGGCGATCGCCAAAGCCAAGGCAGCCGGAGTGCCGGCGGGCAACATCGAGAGAGCCATCGCCAAAGGCTCCGGCAAAAGTGGCGAGGCGGAACAGCTCGAATCAATCCGCTACGAGGGCTATGGCCCCGGAGGTGTGGCTGTGCTGGTGGAGGCACTGAGCGATAACCGCAACCGCACTGCCGCTGCTGTACGCCTGGCCTTCAACAAACATGGCGGCAACCTGGGTGAAAGCGGCTGTGTGAGCTATCTCTTCGAGCACCGCAGTGAAGTGCACCTCCGGAACCAGTTAATCAATGAGGAGTCCCTTCTGGAATCCCTGCTCACGCTGGAGGCCGACGGGTACGAGCTTCTGAATGCCGAAGAGGCCCTCGTGCATGGTCCATTCGCAGCGCTCGAATCCCTGCAGACAGGACTCCGCAATCAGGGCTGGGGGGTCGCGGAATGGGCGCACTGCTGGCACCCGCTCACCCAGGTGAGACCGGACAACGAAGAGAGTTCCCGACAGTGCCTGAAGCTGCTTGATGCATTGGAGGATCTCGACGATATCTGCAGTGTCAGCGCGAATCTCGAACTCAGCGATGATCCGTGCGAGTGCACCGATCAAAGCCACCTCCACCCGGAGTGGCGATCAGCAGCCGATCCCCTGGACTGACCTGAAGCTGCACGCAACCATCAAGCTCCTGCACCGTTCCATCAGGCCTGATCAACTGAGCCTTGCCTGTTTCGCCCGGCTCTCCACCGGCCAGACCGAAAGGAGCCACCGTGCGGGAACCAGACAGCAGTGCTGCGGTCATCGGTTCCAGGAAGCTGAACTCCCTCACCAAGCCATCCCCACCAGACCAGCGACCGGCTCCACCACTGCCGCGGCGGAAGCCGAACCGTTCCAGCCTCACGGGGAATCTCTGCTCGAGAATCTCAGGGTCCGTGAGCCTGGAGTTGGTCATATGCGTCTGCACACCGCTTGATCCGGCGAAGCCCTTGCCTGCTCCTCCGCCACCGGCGATCGTTTCGTAATACTGCCGACGTCCGTCTCCGAAGGTGAGGTTGTTCATCGTGCCCTGGGCCGCGGCCATCACCCCGAGCGACGCAAACAACAGATTGCAGAGAGCCTGCGAGGTTTCCACATTGCCGCCGACCACTGCAGCCGGTTCGCTGGGGTTGAGCAGGGAGTCCTTCGGGACGATCAGGGTCAATGGCCGGAAACATCCTGCATTCAGAGGAATCGGCTCCTCGACCAGACAACGGATCACATACAGCACTGCTGCCTTGGTCACCGCCAGAGGAGCATGGAAGTTGTGCCTGCCCTGAGCACTTGTGCCACTGAAATCGAGCACGGCCTGTTGCCGCTCCCGGTCGACCTTGAGAGCCAGCTTGAGCGTTGCGCCGTTATCGAGCTCAACCTCGAAGCTCCTGTCCTTGAAACGGCGGATCAGCCGCCTGACGGTGTCTGCAGCATGGTCCTGAACATGCTGCAGATAACGCTGCACGCGCTGATGACCTTCAAGCTCCAGCAGCCGATCAAGCAGTTCAACCCCCAGGTGATTGGCGGCTGCCTGTGCCTGAAGATCTGCCCAGAGCAGCTCGGGGTCTCTCGGAGCTGAGCTGAGCCCCTGCAGGCGCTGATTCCAGCCCGAACGATCAGGCTTCCCCCCGGCGGTCAACCAGTGATTGCGCACCAGCAGGCCTTCCTGCTCAATGCTGGAGCTGAACGGAGGCATCGAACCCGGCGTCTGACCACCCACATCCGCGTGGTGACCACGACAGGCCACAAAGGCGAAGGGCTCAGGATCTCCCTCCACGAAACAGGGAGTGATCGCGGTGATGTCAGGCAGATGGGTGCCGCCATGGAATGGATCGTTGCTGATCACGGTGTCCCCGGCCGCCAGGGAAGGCCTCTCACCTCGACGGATCTGCCCGAGGAGATCCTCGACCGCATCACCCATCGAACCCAGGTGCACGGGAATGTGAGGAGCGTTGGCGACAAGCGCCCCCTGGGAATCGAACAGCGCACAGGAGAAATCCAGCCGCTCCCGCATGTTCACGGAACGACTGGTCTGACGGAGCCGCTCTCCCATGCGCTCGGCGATTTGCATGAAACGGTGATGGAAGAGGCTGAGATCAACCGGGTCCGGGGCAGGGTTTTCGTCTGCACTCGCTTCACTGACATCCCCCCCGGTATGGGAGCTCTCAGCAGCAGTCCCGCATCCGGCCTCGAGCAGCACAGTGCCACCATCCAGCAGCCGGGCCCTCCAACCGGGCTCCAAAACAATGCCCGCCGTGGGGTCAAGGATGAGCGCAGGTCCCGACAGGTGCTGATCACGCTTCAACTGCCAGCGCTCCAGCACAGGCACCTCACACCAGCCCTGCTCTTTCAGGTGAACACGAGCACGCTGAGCCGTGGCTGATGGAGTGGTCGATGGAGTGGCGGAAGCACCGTGACTTTCGGACGTTGATTGAAGGGCGCTCTGCACCGTTGCATCCAGCACCTCCACCTCAAGGCGTTCAGCGATCAGAGGGGCATGACGCGGCGGCATATAGCCGAAGCGTCGACGATGGGCCTCGTCAAAGCAGGTTTCAAGCTGATGCTGGTCCAGCTCCTCAACAGCTGATGCCAGTGAGAGCATCAGCCCCTGTTCCGCCGAGGGATCTCGCAGCTCGATCCTGATCTGATGCTCCTGGGCTGCCGGGGACACAGCAGTGAGCTTCCGTAAGTCAAGGATCGCCTGATTCAGATCTGCCCTGACCATGGCTGGCAGCTGAGTCAGCAATGCCGCATCCAGGGGACGGCGGATTGACCGCTGGTGCAGCTGACGCTGACGGGCCTGCCCGAGCCCGTAGGCCGACAGCACTCCAGCCAGAGGATGCAGCAGCACCTGAAGCAGCCCAAGGGATTCGGCCAGTCGACAGGCCAGCTGCCCTGCAGCTCCGCCATAGGCGATCAACACCCCTCCACGGATGTCGTGCCCACGCATCAGGGAGACCTGCCTGATCGCTCCCGCCATCGCTTCGACGGCGAGATCCAGAGCACCTTCAGCAAGCTGCTCTGGGTCCTGACCCAGTTGTTGCATCAGCGCCTGAAACCCCTTTCTGGTCGCCTGCAGATCAGGAGGTTGATTGCGATTCGGGCCGAACACCGCAGGGAAAGCCTCCACCTGCAGTCGACCGAGTAGCAGGTGGGCATCGGTAATGGCCAGTGGCCCGCCACGTCGATAGCAGGCGGGGCCTGGTTCAGCACCAGCCGAGCGTGGCCCCACCGTCAGGCGGCCACCGTCACCGCAGATGATCGACCCCCCACCTGCCGCCACGGTATGGATCGGCAGCCGGAACGCTGTGAGCTGAAATCCGGCGATCTCGGTGACGGCATTGCGTTCCCACTCCCGGTCGGCAGCACCCGGAGGCAGGCAGAACACATCCGTGCTGGTGCCCCCCATATCCACGCCCACCAGAGCAGAAGCCCCCAGGCCAGCCTGTTGAGCAGCGGCAACAGCTCCGACCATGCCGCCCGCCGGACCCGACAGAACGGTGTCTTTGGCGAGCAGTGAACTGGGTTGCTGCAGAGCTCCGCTGGAGGTCATCACCCGCAATCGGGTCTGATCACCCAGAGCGGCCTGCACCTGAGCCAGATAACTCGAAAGCACAGGCCTGACGGCAGCCTCCACGAGCGTGGTCTGTCCTCTGGGAACAAGACGCGGCAGCGGACTGGCCTCATGCGAGCAGACCACCGTGCTGAACCCCACGGTTCGCACCACCTTCGCCAGAGCCTCTTCGTGCACTGGATCACGCCAGGCATGCATCAGAGCGATGGCACAACAGCGGATGCCGGCCTCGTGATGACGAACAAGCCGCTGCATGAAAGCGTCCTCGAGCTGCAGTGGCTCCAGTTCCCGGCCATCCGCATCCAGGCGACAGTCCACCTC
Organism: Synechococcus sp. MIT S9509; assembly: GCF_047303035.1. NCBI lineage: Bacteria > Bacillati > Cyanobacteriota > Cyanophyceae > Synechococcales > Synechococcaceae > Synechococcus > Synechococcus sp. MIT S9509. The sequence continues at coordinate 1,610,286 of NZ_CP138940.1, forward strand.
TTCGACGGCAGTCAGCAGTGAAGGGGGCTCGGGAATGGCTAGAGCGAAAAGATCCTGGCGATGCTGATCACCGATCAGCAGGAGGTCGGCGAGTCCGCGGTTGGTCACGAGCAGCACGGGCTCACCTGCGCTCTCGAGCAGTGCATTGGTGGCAACGGTGGTGCCCAGCCGCAGTTCCTCGATCAATTCAGGAGCAATCCGCTGCTCGGCAGCGAGTCCCATCAACTCGCGCATGGCGGCAACAGCCGGATCTCCGGGAACACCCGGCTGTTCCGAAAGCACTTTGCGCACCAGGAGCTGGCCTGAGGGATGACGCGCCACCAGATCGGTGAAGGTGCCGCCTCGGTCAATCCAGAACTGCCAGCGATTCAAGACAGCAGCGGAAGGTGAGCGCAGGCTGCATCATCGACCCAGAGATGAACGTTTGAGTGGCACTGCAGCCAGCTTGCGGGCACGTCGTCGCGGCAGGGATCAACCAGCGCTTGTCGCAGAATCTCCGCCTTGGCGGCTCCGGTCACGATCAGGTGGATCTCATCGGCGGCAAGAATTTCATCAAGACCGAGGGTGATCGCCTGCTCAGGCACCTTGTCAGGGTTGCCCCCGAAAGCACCGGCATTCTGATTCCGCGTGGCTTGCTGCAACGTCACCACGCGGCAGCGACTGCCGGCTGGTGACGGCGGCTCATTGAAACCCACATGACCATTGCCACCCAGACCGAGCAGCTGAAGACCGATTCCCCCTGCCTTGTGCAGCGCGGATCCATAGCGTCGGGCCTCCTCTGCAGGATCCCTGGCCGTTCCGTCCGGCAGCTGCAACTGACAGGAAGGCAGGTTGAGATGACAACCCAGCTGGGTTTGCATGTAGGCGGCGAAGCTGCGGCTGTCTCCGGGCGGCAGACCCACGTATTCATCAAGGTTGAAACTCAGCCAGCGGCGCTTCAACTGCTCAAGCCTGGGCGTCGGCCAACTCGCCAGACGCTGAATCAAAGCCTTGTAGAACGGTTCCATGGTTCTTCCCGTGGCCATTCCCAGCGGCTTGAAAGACTCCCTTTCAAGGGCCGTGGCGAGATGGGCGACCACATGATCCACGATCGCCTCCATCAGCAGAGGCGGCTTCTGGCGGCGCACCACCGCGCATCTGGACAGAAACTCGGGCACGCAACAATCGCGTCGATCAACCCATCAAGGCTGGCTCCGAACCGGTGCTGAATGCCACTGATGGGTCATCAGAGGGCTGGTACGGCCTGATCGTCGCCCCGCGATAGTAGTGACGGAGAATTTCACGGAAATCAGCCCCTTGGCTGGCCAGACCATGGGCTCCCCACTGGCTCATGCCCACACCGTGTCCGTATCCCTGGCCGCTGGCTTCCAGCACGATCGCGTCGCCGCGGGTTCCGGAGGATCTCCCAGGACTGGTCGAAGGGCTAAGGGGTGCGCTGAGGGAGGAAGGAGACAGTGGACCGCGTGCACTGATACCGCTTGCGGAATCCCGCCAGAGACCGATCAGCTGAGAAGGCGGTTGCGAATCCTGATCCACAGGATCCACGGATTCGTCTGCAGTTCCAGCATCACCCTTCAACAGGGAGAAGCTCACCATCGTGCTTTTCAGTCCCAGGCGCTGACGCAGTTGACGACCTGAGAGCACCAGCGATCCAAGTGGTCCCTGAATCCGTGCGGAGCGAACTCTGCCTGTGGAGCTGGTGGTGAGAACACTCAACCGCTCCACTCCACCGGTCTCCTCAAAGCGACGGCGGAGATCTTTGGCCTCGAAGCGCTGGTTCCAGCGATGCACCGGGCTGTGCTGGTCATGATCCCGGACACTCACGAGGTAGGGCAGCTGGCTTTGCCAGACCTCTCCACTGGGCTCGGTGGATCCCCCCGAACTGCTGTGGAACACAGCATTGATCAAACGGCCGCCATGCACCAGAACCAGCGAGCGCGTTGTGGCAACCGCTTCCCGGGTACTGGGGGTTTCGGATTCCATTCCCTTGTAGACCTGGCTGCTCACCGTGGCCTTCACATCGAAATCAGGCTTGCGTCCCCGTTGACGGAGGGCATAGGTGCGGGCAGCGACGGCCTGGGCCTGGAGGGCTGCCAGCGGCCACTTTGCTGGCATCTCACTGCCGACCACGCTGGGGAGGTAGGTCTCGATGCCGAGCTGATTGATCGCCAGGATCCTGCCGCTGCGGACCAGCAGAAGCAGATCACCGCGATAGCGGCGGCTCCCAAGCCAGAGCCCGCGGGGATCAGTCGTGCTGATGCGAAGCGAGGCGTCGCGGGCTGCACTGCCATCCGCGAGGGTCAGGTGACCGTTCAGCAAGCGAACCTGCAGGCGCTGCAGGCGACGTTCCTTGCTGGCGAGACCACGAACGAGCAGTGGCTGTTCACCATCGGATCGCAGAATCAGCTCAGAGCCCTCGGCCACCAAAACACGCATCTGAGGCTCCTCGGCGGTGACCGCAGATCTGGGCTCAGCGGCCAGCGCAATCACTGCCACTGGCAACATCAGAGCTGCTCCAACAGCAGCCCGACCGATGGAGATGTGCAGAAACACTCAGAAGGCCGACGGTCGCTCAGTGTGCCCCGCCCGGAGGACTGCAGCCAGGCCTTCATGGCAGATTGACCATTGAGCCCACCATGCCGTGCAGGTCACCTTTCTCGGCACCAGTTCTGGAGTTCCCACCAGAGCCCGCAACGTCTCAGCGGTGGCCGTTCGACTGGCTCAGCGATCGGAGCTTTGGCTGTTTGATTGTGGCGAAGGGACCCAGCATCAGTTTCTGCGCAGTGATCTGAGGCTGTCTCAGCTGCGCAGGATCTTCATCACACATATGCACGGTGACCACGTTTTCGGCCTTCCAGGCCTGCTGGCCAGTCTCGGACTCAGCGGCAGCAGTGGTGGTGTGGATCTCTATGGACCCGATCCGCTTGAAAGCTATCTGGAAGGGGTGCTGCGGACCAGCTCAACCCGGATCGGCTATCCGCTCGAAGTGCACCAGGTCCGCAATGCCGCTGAAGCGGATCGCATCGTTTTCGAGGACAACGATCTCACCGTGCGAGCCACACCGCTGCACCATCGCGTTCCTGCCTATGCGTATCGCATTGAGGAAAAACCGAAGCCGGGTCGCTTCGACATCAACAAAGCCCGGGAGATGGCGATCCCCCCGGGACCTGTCTATGCATCACTCAAGCGGGGCGAGACTGTCACCTTGGAGGATGGCCGGCGAATTGACGGCAGAACGTTGTGCGGGCCTGAACGCGCCGGGACAAGCATCGTTTACTGCACGGACACCGTGTTCTGCGAAGCAGCCGTGACTCTGGCGAAGGGCGCAGACCTGCTCATTCACGAATCCACCTTTTCCCATGCGGAGGCCGACATGGCCTTTCAGCGTCAGCACTCCACCAGCACGATGGCGGCTCAGACCGCGGCTGAAGCCGGTGTCAGCCAGCTTGTGCTCACCCACCTCAGCCCCCGCTATGCCCCTGGAAACGCTGTGACGGCAGACGATCTGCTGGCAGAAGCCAGAGCGATTTTCCCGAACACGATCCTGGCCAAGGACTTTCTCTGTCTCGATGTGACCGCCTCGCCCAAGACTTCATGCTGCAACAGTTCGTGATCGGTGGAGCCTGAACACCGTCACTTTGATACCTCAGCGTGATACAAGATCTTGGTGCGCTGTATCCATCAGTCCCTGGCGTCCTTCATGGTTCCTCTTCTCTCCAACCTGCGACAGTCGCTGAGTCGACTGCTGATTGTCCTGCCGGTGCTGGCTGTCCTGTGGATCAGCGCCCCCGCTCAGGCTGCCCAGTGGGATGCCGAAACACTGACCGTGCCTTCCGACCCTGAAGGCACCGCGGTGACCTTCAGCGAACAACAGGTGAAGGCGGGTCGCAAAGTCTTCAACACCAGCTGCGGCACATGCCATGCCGGCGGCATCACCAAGACCAATCAGAACGTTGGACTGGATCCGGAGACCCTGGCACTCGCCACACCATCGCGCGACAACATCGCCGCTCTGGTGGACTACCTGCAGGATCCCACCTCTTATGACGGGGAATACAGCATTGCCGATCTTCACCCCAGCATGCGCAGTCGGGATCTCTATCCGGCGATGCGTGATCTAACCGACGAGGATCTGCAGCTGATGTCGGCATACATCCTCGTGGCTCCCAAGGTTCTCGGCCAGGAGTGGGGTGGCGGCAAAATTTATTTCTGAAGTCAATCTGATCGATCTGGCCAGAGCCAGATCGATCCATCTCACTGGTTCATCGGTGGAAGAGCTTTCAAGGTGAAAGATTGCCTGGTTCCAGAGATCTGGGGCGACGGCTGTACCACCACTCCTGCATTTCGGCCGTGAAACGCATCGGGAAGAGCGTGAGCACTGTGACTGTCGGACGGGATCCAGGTTGGAGCAGTTCAACCGAATAGGACGGACAACGACGCGATCCAAGATCGGCGACAAAACGACGGCCGACGCGCCTCCAGCTGGGTTCTTTGCTGCGCCAGGCCAGCCTGCAACAGGGCCAGGGAAGCTCTTCACGGTCATAAAGCCGGCAGCAGGGACCGATCACCCGAAAGCTGTACTGGCCTCCAGGACTGGTGTGCACCGATCCATGCTCAAGCAACCGTTCCACTTCAGGTCTCAGGGGTGCAGCGGGAACGGCGGTCATCGGCGGAAAAGCCAAGTCGCACCACACTGACAGTAAAAAGCCACCCCTGCGGAGAGGTGGCGAAGAACGCTGTTGTCAGATCTTCTGAACAAAGGTCCTGGAGCTCAGTAGAGCTCCTCTTCGGCATGGGTCTTAATGGTGCAGTCGGAGGTGGGGTAAGCCACGCAGGTCAGCACGAATCCGGCCTCGATCTGATCATCGTCGAGGAAGCTCTGATCAGACTGGTCAACGGTTCCAGAGGTGATCTTGCCGGCACAGGTGGAGCATGCACCCGCACGACAGGAATAAGGCAAGTCAATGCCTTGCTCTTCAGCGGCATCGAGAATGTACTGATCGTCAGGAACCTCAATGGTCTTGTTGAGACCCTCGCTTTCGGCGACCAGGGTGACCTTATAAGAAGCCATGGATGGAGTGAATTTGCAGAAGCTCGTAACAAACGAGCTTGCCGGACCGATCATTTCTACATGGTCCAGACGTCAAGGCATACGCCTGAGCGCCTGTTTCGATGCAAGGCCAATCAAAACAGAATGATTTATAAGGCTGGCTTATCAAGATTAGCGCCGGATCTCAAGCAGGCCCCATCGACCCTGGTCAGCAATCGGCTTGACCGCCCACCCCAGGCTCTCCAGCACATCCTTGAGTCTGGGTGCCTGTGAGACCAGCAGGCCACTGAGGAGCCCCCGCCCACCAGGGCGAAGAACCGATTCAAAATGAGGCGCGAGGGCCTCGATCACCGGGGCCAGGATGTTGCAGAGAAGCAGGTCAGCGGGCTGCCCCTCAAGCAGCTTCGCCAGCATGGCCACAGACCCTTTGCTGACCCTGAGCTCATTCTCTGAACAAGCGTTCAGAACCGCATTATCAGTCGTTGCCGTGACCGCCAGGGAATCGGTATCGACCGAAAGCACCTGGCGAGCTCCAAGCCCGAGTGCGGCAATCCCGAGCACACCGCTTCCACAACCCAGATCCGCAACCCGAAGACCTAGAGGGGGATCCCGTTCGAGTGCCTCGAGACAGAGCCTGGTTGTGGGATGACTTCCGGTTCCGAATGCACTGCCTGGGTCCATCTTGAGAACAAGCCTGTGAGCCTGCTCCTCGGGCACATCAAGCCAAGCCGGAAGAATCAGCAGCCTTTCACCAACTGGGTCTGGCTGCCAGTGCTGTTTCCAGCTGAGACTCCAGTCTTCATCGGCCAGTTCCTCCCACACCGGCTGAGCCAGAGTCAGTCCGAAGGTCTCCGCGAGGGGCATGAGGCTGCTGAACAGCGCTGATCGCTGATCCTGTGGCCATTCATGGGCAGGCAACCAGACCAGGAGCGTGCATTGATCAGGCGCATCAGGTGCGTGCTGTAAGGCGACTCTATGAAGCCCGAGAACATTGAGCTTCCAGAGAAGCGACTCCTCCAGCTCAGCCTTAACTGGAAGAGACAAACGCCACCACATCACAACGTGACGGGATGGGCTTCCTGAATCCCGTTGATGCCGTTGATGGTGGCCAGAAGCGCAGGCGGAATAGGGTCATCAATACTGAGCACCATCACGGCATCGCCGCGCACGATCCTGCGGCCCACCTGCATCGAGGCGATGTTCACATTGTGCTCGCCTAGCAGAGAGCCGAGATGACCAATGATTCCAGGCATGTCCCGGTGACGGGTGAACAGCATGTGTCGACTCGGCGGCACATTCACAGGGAATTCATCAATGGTGGTGACACGCAGCTCACCGTCTGCAAACACCGCACCGGTCACACTGTGTCCCCCCTGACCGCCGCGGGTTGTGAGCTGAAGGGATCCTCCGGCGAAGTCCCGGCTGGCATCGTCCTTGACCTCCAGCACATGAATCCCGCGCCCCTTGGCTTCGAGTGAGGCATTGACATAGTTGATGCGTTCTCCGAGGGCGCTTGTGAGCAGTCCCTTCAGCGCTGCCACCACCAGAGGCTGAGATGGGTGACTGGCGAACTCTCCCTGAAGGCGCACCTCCAGCTCCTGGACCTGGCCACCGCTGAGCTGACTCACCAGCAAGCCGAGGGTTTCAGCAAGTTGCAGATGCGGTTTCAGACGCTCCATGATCTCGGCGCTGAGACCTGGAATATTCACGGCACTGCGCGCGGGGAGTCCAAGCAGGACATCGCGGATCTGCTCAGCCACATCGGTGGCCACATTCTCCTGAGCTTCCTCGGTGGAGGCTCCGAGGTGTGGCGTCAGGACCAGCCCGCGCTCGACCGCACGCAGTGGAGAGTCCTCAGCCAGAGGTTCAGCAGCGAAGACATCCAGACCGGCTCCGGCGATCACACCGTTGTCGATGGCTTCTGCGATGGCAGCCTCATCAACGATGCCTCCCCTGGCGCAGTTCACGATCCTCGCCGTCGATTTCATGGAGCGGAGGAGCTCCGCATTGACGAGATTCTCGGTGTCGGGCGTCCTTGGAATGTGCAGGGTGATGTAGTCAGCCTGATGAAAGAGATCCTCCAGAGTCGTGAGTCGCACCTGCATCTGCTGCGCCCGGTCAGCCGAGATGAACGGATCGAATGCGATCACCTCCATGCCCATCGCCTTGGCAACCTTGGCCACGTGTGAGCCGATCTTGCCCAGACCCACAACACCGAGCATCTTCTTGTAAAGCTCGTTCCCCACGTATTTCTTGCGATCCCAGGCACCGGCCCGCATTGATGCGTGCGCCTGAGGCACGTGGCGGGACAGGGACAACAACAAGGCGAGAGCATGCTCGGCAGCTGCGATCGTGTTGCCTTCGGGTGAATTCACGACCAACACACCTCGCTGGGTTGCGGCAGGAACATCAACGTTGTCAACACCCACTCCAGCCCGGCCGATGATGCGCAGACGGTCAGCGGCCTCGATCACGTCCGCAGTAACCTGAGTGCCTGAGCGGATCATCAGGGCGTCATAGTCACCGATGATCGACTTGAGCTCGTCCTGAGACAGGCCGGTCCGCTGATCCACCTGGGCCACCTGCCCGAGGATGTCGATCCCCGCCTGATCAATGGGGTCTGAAACGAGAACTTTGGTCATCCAGCGGCGGATAGAAAGCCATTGGGAAGTTTAGAGATCGGCCTGAACATCAATGTTGAGCAGAGAAATTGACCTCCTCCGCACCAAGGGGGGCCACGGCATTCCTGGACCTCCATGGAGAATGGCAGTCCGCACCGATCCGCCCATGCCCATCTGCGTCCTGGTGCTCAAAGAACGCGCCTCCGCCGAGACTCTGGTCCAGGACCTTCAGGATTCCGGCACTCCGCTCATGCGCGTGGTGCTGGTGGCCCCTGAACAATCAGGAACCACTGAGGGGGCTCTCGAGGCCGAGCAGTTCAACAGTGTTGATCTGCTTAATCCGAACATGGCTCGCAGTCGCCGCCAACGTTCCATGTCGCGCTGGCTGATGCCCTTCGGCTTCATGGCGGGAGTTACCTTCACCCAGATCACCACCCTTGATACTTTTGCGCGCTTCGGTGATATCGGAGAAGCCCTGATCGGCGGCCTGCTCGGACTCGTATCAGGCTTGATGGGAAGCTTCGCCGCTGCAGCCAGCGTTCCATCTGACAACGAGGACGGGGTCAGGATTCTGCGCAACAGGCATAACGAGCAGTTCTGGTTGCTGCTGCTGGAAACCCAGGCGGGTCTTGAAGTTCCCTGGCAGCTGGTTCAGAAAGTGCGCCCGCAGCAGGTTGTTCGTCTGAGCGAACTGTGAATCTTCACCGTGCTCCATTTCTGGATGGACTCACTGAGCCGGAGTCGATGCATCGGCTGATCGACCTAGTGGAGAAGGTGCTGCGCACCAGGCAACCGAGCTGGAGCCCCTTCCTGAGCGGCCCTGAACTGGAGAACTCCCGTCGTCTGGAGGCACTGACAGAACTGCGCATGGTCAGAGACGGAGGAAGACCTGGAACCGAACGCTGCCGCCTTCAGCTGAGCCACAGCGATCAGGAGCTGCAACCCGAGCCAGCGCCAATTTCCGGATTGAGACTTGAGGGCAATTTCCTGTTCGATCGGGCTGAACCGGAAGACATGCGCCGGGCACTGCTTGATCTTGGCGTGACAGCCGATGGTCTCGGCGATCTATGGCTTCGTGGTGACCGTGGAGCCCAGGCCGTCTGCACCCTGGAGGCGGCCAACCATCTCAATGGCCTGACCGGCCAAGTTCGCGATGTGACGTTGACCGTTGAGGCTGTGAGCGTCGACGGCTTGCAGTGGCCCGCTCAGAGACTGCCGAAGCGTTTGACCAGCGTGGAAGCTTCCTGCCGCCTTGACGCTATTGCCTCAGCCGGATTCGGACTGTCTCGCTCCAGGGTGATTCGTCAGATCAGGGAAGGAAGGCTGCGGCTCAACTGGCATCCGGTCCGCCAGGCGAGTCGCGAGCTGAAAATCGGCGACCGCCTTCAGCTTCAGGACAGGGGCAGTGTGGAAGTCTTGAACCTCGAACTGACGAAACGCGATCGCTGGAGAGTGGAGATGATGCGTCGGTGAACTGCTAACTTGAGTCGCGAGCGGTTGGGCTGTTCAACCGTTACCGCTGATCCCCTGAGGGTGAATGTGGGCGATTAGCTCAGAGGTAGAGCACTACCTTGACACGGTAGGAGTCACTGGTTCGATTCCAGTATCGCCCATTTCCCTCATGTGCAGAGATCAAACAGCATGTCCCTGAGTGTCGTGATCGGACTGGGACGCTCTGGCATCGGTGCAGCTCGTCTGCTCAAGACCCAGGGTTCAGACGTGGTGATTCTCGAAAAGTCTGAGCGCGAAAGTTGCAAGCGAAAGTCAGCGGAACTGAAAGATCAGGGCATTGACGTCCGACTCGGACAGCCCTTGGAGATATCCAGCTTCGAGCCCTGGCTCAATGCCATGGATCAGGTGGTGATCAGTCCTGGAATTTCCTGGACGCATCCGACTCTTGAAGTGCTGCGAACGCGTGGTGTTCCCGTGAAGGGAGAAATGGCTCTGGCCTGGGAATCCCTGAAGACACGGCCTTGGATCGGCATCACTGGCACTAATGGAAAGACCACCGTCACCCATCTTCTTCACCACGTGCTCAGCCACAGCGGGTTGGAGGCTCCCATGGCAGGAAATATGGGGTATTCCGCTGCGGAGCTGGCCCTGGGATGTCTTGATGGCTCCTGCCCTCAACCGGACTGGGTGGTGATGGAGATGAGCAGTTATCAGATTGAAGCGGCCACCGAGGTGGCCCCGCGCATCGGTATCTGGACAACACTGACACCTGACCACCTGGAACGACATGGATCGCTGGACGCTTACAGGGCGATCAAGCGTGGACTGATGGAACGCTCCCGGCTGGCGATTCTCAATGGCGATGACCCTGATATCAGCCGAACTCGCTGCAGCTGGGAACAGAACCAGGTGAACTGGGTCAGCACAGGGAGGGAATCCTCAACCAGCACAAGCTCACGCGTCACCGTCAGCGACGACGGCTGGGTCTGCGAAGGAAAGCGAAGACTCTTCCGCGCCAGTGCTCTGGCGATGCCTGGAGAGCACAACCGCCAGAACATGCTTCTGGTGACTGCAGCCGCGCTCGAAGCTGGCTTGGACCCGGAAGCGATTGAATCGGCTTTACGTTGCTTCGGAGGGGTCCCGCATCGACTCGAATCGCTGGGAACAGTTCAGGGAATTTCGGTTTTCAACGACAGCAAGGCAACCAACTACGACGCAGCTGCGGTGGGTTTGAAGTCCGTGCCCAATCCGGTGGTGCTGCTTGCAGGGGGACAGACAAAACAAGGAGACGCTCAGTCCTGGCTGCAGCTGCTGAAGGAACGAAGCAGCTCTGTTGTGTTGTTCGGCGCTGGAGCTGACGAACTTCGCGGCCTGATCGAGGCTTCCTCCTACCCAGGTGCCGTGATTTCACACAGAAGCCTGAATGAGGCTGTTCCAAATGCTCTGGAACTGGCCCGACAACAGCGCGCTGCGAGCCTGCTGCTGTCACCGGCTTGCGCCAGCTTTGATCAATATTCCGATTTCGAAGCTCGTGGCGATCACTTCCGTGAGCTGATCGCGGCGAATCAATCAACCTAGGCTGGTGAAAATCTTGAAGATCTCGTGGCCTACTGGCTGATGAAAAGTGAACCCGACGTCTATGGGATTCATCATCTTGAGCAGGAGCAGACAACTCTGTGGGACGGTATTCGTAATTATCAGGCGCGTAATTTCATGCGCACGATGGCTGTTGGCGATCAGGCTTTCTTCTATCACTCCAATTGCAAGCCGCCTGGAATCATCGGCCTGATGGAAGTGATCGAAACAGGATTGGTGGATCCAACACAGTTTGATTCTTCATCGAAGTACCACGACCCTGCGTCCAAGCCGGAGGCACCGCGCTGGGACTGTGTTCGTCTGGCCTACAGAGGCAGATTCAAGAACATCTTGACTCTTGAGGACTTGCGTCAGTCGTACGAGCCGGATGAACTGGCCGTTGTGCGACGCGGTAATCGGCTTTCCATACTTCCTGTGGATGACCGTATCGCCCAGGACCTGCTCGATCGACTTGGCTCAATCCAGTGAATCAAGGGCACCTCAGCTGACGGAGCGTCTCCCTCTCACAACGATCATTCCAAGAGCCTGGATCGGGTTCAGCAAGGCTCCCTGGCGGTTTGTTGGGCTGACGGCTTTGATGCTGATCACAGTGTCTGGACTGAGTGTGATCTCAAGGGATCTTCAGCAGGCTGAGGGCCTGTGGCAGTCAACCATCAGCGACTTGGTCTTTGTTGCGACCATCCCCAGCACTCTTGTGCCACTGGTGGCCTTGCTGCATCTGGCCGATCAGTATCTTCCCTCAATCCACACTGCTCAAAGCATTGAACCTGCCAAGGGGCGTCAGCAGCTGCGGTGGATTTTCAGGCAAACAGCTGCACTGGTATTGCTGGAAAGTGTGATCCTGATCGGAGGCCTCAACACGCTGAAGATCATCGGTGCACTGATGGCCAGGCAAAGCGGAGTTTTCTCGGCTGTGATCCTGATTGCTGGAGGACTGGCACTGATTCTCTGGACCCTGAGTCAAACCCTGGCGATTCCTCTGCTGGTGCATCACGGGCATCGCCCACTGGCAGCAATGGAACACAGTCGAAGACTGGTTCAAACCAATCGACTAAAGGTTCTAGCCCTGCTTGGCCTGCTGATTGGTGTCAACCTGATTGGGTTGATGGGTGCATTCCTCGGCCTTCTGCTGAGTATTCCATTCAGCGCCTTGCTGCTGATGGCAAGTTGCCGGACTCAGACGCCCTGGGTCAGTGATTCCCGGCGAAACATATTGCCTACATAAAGGCGGGTGATTTCTCTCGACTCGACTCCGTGTTGAATCAGGAAGCCAGCCAGCGCGGCCTGAACAAGACGGTACTGATCCCAGTTCGGGCAGCGCTCAATGAACGCGACCATGGCCTGCTGCAGAGGCTGAGGGAGCTCGGAATGAAAGCTCACTGCTGATTCATCAGGAACAGCTTCTGTCGCAGAAACAACCTGAGACACCTCGGACAAAAGCTCTGATGCTGGTGCTTGTGACTGCTGTAACTGATCGGCCAACTGCATTCAAACGGTTCGGATGCCAACCAGTTCTCCACAGATGCGGGCCTGAGTCAAGAAGCCTTTCAACAGCCATTCCCAATGACTCTCCCGGTGAGACTTCAGCCACCAGAACCGTTTCCAGAAACGGATCTGCTCAAGAGGTCACTAAAGAGTCACAAATGCGAGTCGTCAACCAAAACCACGCCCGGGAATGGGATTTTCCACAGAAACCGGCCATGCCTGACAAAACGCCCTGCACCCTGTGGAAAACATCACCGTCACCGTGGGGAACACTGGGGGAAAATCAATGGAGAGTCATTGATTAGCTGCTCTGATCATTGCTGCTGTCCCACAGCGTTCTCATCGCCTCGGCGATGGCCTGCGCAGCTGGCTCTGGCCAGTAGACCTCCAGGCCTCGAGCCCTTTCACCGTCACCGCTGCAGATGCCACGAAGCGACCACCGCGATCGATCTCCTTCAAGGCAGGCCCACCAGCTGCCACGTTCCAGCTCGACGGTGATGGATTCCTCCGCCATGAGCTGATCACAAATGGATTGATGCTGATCCGTCAGAACGGCGATCAGTGAAGCCAGCTCGCAGGCTTCACTCTCCTTGAGTTCCAGAGCCCAGTGCTCACCACCAATCAGAACTGAGAACAGAGGGCGGGAAGGATCCCTGGACAATCTCCAACCCGGGCCCTCCCGTTGAATCATCCAGGAAGAAGATCGGGCTGATCCTGCTCGTCGCTCAGTTCAACGATGGCGCGCTGAACCGGCTTGACACTGGATTCCTCAAGCAGACCATCAAAATCGTCGAAACGACGCTGTTTGGCACGGAAAGCGATCCGAACAGTGGTCAGGTAGCGATTGCTGGACTGACGAATCAGGCTTTCACCACGCTTGGCAAGATCCTGGTGATCAACTCCGGCAGAAAGCATGCCCAATATTCATTGATCCCCAATACTAAGTGAGCAGATCACTGTGAAAAGGAACATGCATGGGGTAGCTGCGTTGAGGACGCCCTGGAACCCTCAGCACGATCTGACGCCCAAGCCCCATGGCCACCAGCGGTCTGCGCAAATGACTCAGAAGTCCACTGACCTCCTCGAGATGCTGCGCATCCACACACTCGATGCGAATGCTTCCCCAGCTCCGCGACATCCTGCAGTCACGCAGTGGTTCCAGCTCTGCCTCGATCTGCGGATCTTCCCTGTAGAAGGAAAAGACAAGCCTTCTTAAGCGATCCATCGTTGCTCCCCGTAGCCTCGACCTGACTACAACCTGCCCATAGCGGTGGTTCAGCCCCTCGCTGCCGAACAAAACCTTCATCTTTCCGACGCTTCTCACAACGTCGGCACCCTGGCGATCGATCTGGGAAGCACCACCACGGTGGTCGCATTCCAGTCTGCTCAGCGGTCAGAGGTGGATCTGCTCGATCTGGATGCAATCACCCGTGAGACAGGAGCCATTCCCTCGCTCCTCTGGGTTGAGGATGCGTTCTCGGGGCCAGCACTGGTGGGGTTTGAAGTGCTTGAGAACGGCTTGCACGAAAGGGATGCTCCGCAGCTGCATCGTGACTTCAAACGCTGGATCGGTATCGCATCAGATCCACACAGTGCTGAGAGACGGCTCAGCCCGGAGCAGGCAGGGGCGCGGCTTCTGACTGAAATCTGGAAGCGGATGCCACCTGGTCTTTTGATCGAGCGACTCGTGCTGACAGCCCCAGTGGATCAGGGCTCCGGCTACCGCGACTGGCTTCTCAAAGCCTGCGAGCCAATGCAAGTCGCAGAGATCGCCATGGTCGATGAACCGACGGCAGCCGCCCTTGGAGCTGGGCTGGAAGCGGGTTCCAAGCTCCTTGTGGTCGACCTCGGTGGAGGCACTCTGGATCTGTCCCTGGTGGCCCTTGAAGGCGGTGAGGGTCGTGCTGCTCCGGTGGCCCAGCTGCTTCGCTTCCGCGGCCAGAACCTCACCAACAGCCGCCAGGCGGTGCGTCAGGCCAAGGTTCTCGGGAAAGCGGGCATCAACCTGGGCGGAAGGGATCTCGATCGCTGGATTCTTGACGAACTCTGTCCAGAGGGCCTGCCTGAGGAAGGTGATGGGCTGATGACTCTTCTGAATGCGGCGGAACGTCTGAAATGCCGCCTCAGCGATCCCGAGATCCCGCAACGGGAGAACCTCCTGGAAACAGCGAATGGTCAGGATCTCGCGGCACCACTCAAGCTTTCGATGAATCGACACAGATTCAGCCGACTGTTGCTGGAGCGAGGATTCTTTGACGCTCTTGATGGACTTCTCAGCAAAACGTTGCGCGATGCGGAACTCAACGGCTGCCCGGCCGAGGAACTTGACGCGGTGGTGGTGGTCGGAGGAGGGGCCCATCTGCCCCAGCTGCGCGACTGGCTGACCGAAAAACTTTCACCCACACCACTGCTGACACCACCTCCGATGGAGGCAGTGGCCTGCGGTGCCCTGAGCCTCACTCCCGGCGTTCGCATGCAGGATCTGCTGCAGCGCGGAATCTCACTGCGCTGCTGGAACCAGCGCAGCAACACCCACCACTGGCATCCGCTGTTTCTCCCCGGACAACCCTGGCCCTCCAGCAAACCGCTTGAACTGATCCTGAGCGCCAGCGGTCATGACCAGCAGTCGCTCGAGCTGGTGCTCGGCGAGTCGAGAGGGGAGACAAGACATGAGGTGGTGATGGTCAATGGCCTGCCTCAGGTCATTGAAAAGTCCGATGGATGGGAAGAAGTAACCAGGAGGCCTGACACCGCCTGTGAGCTCCCTTTGGATCCCCCGGGACAGCCTGGAGAAGATTGCCTGAAACTTCGTTTCCACCTCAATGATCAGGCGGAACTGATCCTGGAGGGAGAGGATCTGCGAACCGGTGAGAGCCTTGAAAGCAGACCACTCGGGACCGTGCGGTGATCGCGCCGTCCACAAAGCCGTGTGCATCGGCGATGTCATCCATAGAAAGGGTGCTCTTGATTTCCTGACCACCCTTGGCGCTGCGTCGCCATCTCCCGAGGTTCTGGCTGATCGCCACACTGGGTGGTGTCGCAGGACTTTGCGTTTTTGCCTACTGGTGGGAACAACAGTTACCGGGTCGACTGCGTGAAGCGGCATCCAGGGGAGATCTTCAGTCCTGCCTGCGTTACGGAGAACAGCTGGCAGCACTCCGTTGGCTGGACCGGGAGGCGCCCATCGAGCAGGCGGTCTGCCGTCGTCGCCAGGCTGAACTCGCCTGGGAGCGAGGCGACAGCAGCCAGGCCCTCAACCTGCAGGCTCAGCTTGTCAACTCCAATGTGGGCAGTGAAGAACAGCGCAGCAGCGATCGTTCAAGATTGCTCAAGTGGCGCCAGGTCCTGCGCGAGCGGGCACTGGATCAGTTCAGGGCGGGAGATCTCGAACAGGCCCTCGTCACCCTCAGTCCACTGGAACAAAAAGGCCAGAGACCCGGTACGCAGCTCAGCGACAGCCTGCGCGAAACCTGGAACCGCAACAAGGTTGATCACGAACGACTGCAGGACAAAGTGCAACGACAACAGTGGTGGGAAGCACTGAGCGTTCTCAATCAACTGGACCACCCCTGGTGGCAGACCCATTCCCTGCCTCTCCGCAGACAGGTTGAGGAAGCCATCAAGAATCTGCGCGATCGTCAGGAACATCACAGCCATGGGGCGTTGCCGGCCCACACCGTCGATCCTGAACAACTCAATTCTGCTGTGGAAGAGCGTCTGTCAGGCGGCATGGACCCATGGAGCGCCTTCATCGCAGGGTGTGCTGATCTAGGCGGTGTTCTGGTTGAGGAAGGACCGGAGAGCCTCTGCAAGGCGAAGAGACCGTGACGAGATCAATCCCAATGGAATCAATGGCAATTGCAGACTGGCGAAGAGGTTCTTGAGAGCTGATAGGGGCTGTTCACAATCGCCCGCCCAACACCGGGTGAAGCCTTCAGCTGGAAGGGCAGCGGAGGAAATGCGATCAGGTCACTGACGCCATGTAGAGGGGGTTCCACCAGCCCAAGCCGGCCTGAACTTGTGGCTTTCGTGTGCTTTTAAGGCTTTTTGGACGGGGAGGTGATTCAGTTCCGCCCCTGAACACTCCGCAGAAAAACACCCTCCTCACCATCCACATCCAGCAGTCTGAGCTCGATGGTTTCGGTCCGCCTGGTGGGAACGGACCGACCACAGAAATCCGGCTGAATCGGCAACTCCCGATGACCGCGGTCCACCATCACCAGCAGCATCACGCGGCGTGGCCGCCCCCAGGCCTGGATCGCCTCGAGAGCTGCACGCACGGTGCGGCCGGTGAAAATCACATCATCGACCAGCAGAACATCGCGTCCTTCGACACTCACAGGCAACTCGGTCGCTTGAACGGGCCTCATGGCAACCCGCTCGAGATCATCGCGATGAAAGGTGGGATCCAGTGTTCCCTGAGCAATCACCTTGCCGCTCTGCTCCTGAAGGAAGCGTGCCAGTACCGCTGAAAGCTGAACACCCCTGGTGGGTATCCCCAGCAGCAGCAACTGCTCAACATCCCCCACGCATTCAAGAACCTGGGAGGCCAGCCGCGAAAGAGTTCTGCCGACATCCTCGGCGGAAAGAATCTCGATCCGTTCACCATTCCCAGGCGTCACCATGACCGACTTAATGCGACTGATGACTGTATGTCGGATATCACCCTTGAGATCCGCAAAAGCTGACCTTGGTGAACCAAAGAGTTCACCAAGGGCCGGATCCGGGGGTAACTTATGAATCTAGAGAAGACCTTAAGAACGGATAGGGCTGAGTGAACGTTGTTGATCGCCATGCGGGACGACCAGGCAAGGAGCGATCCATCGCTCCTGTTGTCCTTGCGATCCTGGATGGCTGGGGCGAGCGCACAGAAGCAGATCACAACGCCATCCAAGCAGCACGCACCCCCGTCATTGACGCTCTTCGACACGCCTATCCCCAGACATTGATTCAGGCGAGCGGTTCCTATGTGGGATTGCCCGATGGACAGATGGGCAATTCCGAGGTGGGGCATCTCACCATCGGTGCTGGCAGAATCATTCGGCAGGAACTCGTGCGCATCGGCGACACGGTGCGCGCCAACCAGCTCAGAGACGTTCCGAAGCTCCGTGAACTGGCTGAACGGCTTCGAGCGAGCAACGGCACGCTTCACTTACTTGGGCTCTGTTCGGATGGCGGCGTGCACAGCCATGTGGACCATCTGTGCGGTCTGCTGCACTGGGCGGCCGACGAAGGTCTGAAACACGTTGCGATCCACGCGATCACCGATGGACGTGATACACCGACCCAAAGTGCTCCGACATATCTGAAACAGATTGAGAAAGCGATTCAGGTCAGTGGAGTGGGTGAAATCGCCAGCCTGTGCGGTCGTTACTGGGCCATGGACCGAGATAGGCGCTGGGAGCGCACAGCCCGCTCCCATGAGCTGCTGACCTCTCCTGACGTTGCGTTGAGCTCTCTGTCAGCAGCTGAAGCGCTACAGGCCAGTTACGACAGCGGTATCACCGACGAGTTCGTGGAACCGACACGTCTGCGACCGACCTATCTGAACGATGGCGATGCCTTGCTGATGTTCAACTTCAGACCCGATCGGGCTCGCCAGATCATTCAGTGTCTGGCCCGAGCGGACTTTTCCGATTTCGAACGCCCCCATCAACCTCAGCTGGACGTGGTCACCTTCACGCAGTATGAGGCCGGCCTGCCGGTGGAAGTGGCCTTCCCACCCGAATCCCTGGATGACCTGCTGGGTCAGGTGGTGGCCTCAAGAGGACTGCGCCAGTACAGAACAGCTGAAACCGAAAAGTATCCCCACGTCACGTATTTCATGAACGGTGGCGTTGAGCAGCCGCTCGAGGGGGAAGATCGACACCTCGTGCCTTCCCCACGCGTGGCCACTTACGACCAGGCCCCGGCCATGAATGCCGACACTCTCACTGTGAGCTGCATTGAAGCCATCGAGAAAGGGATCTACTCCCTGGTGGTGATCAACTACGCCAACCCCGACATGGTTGGGCATACCGGCGTGATGGAGGCTGCCACTGAGGCGATCGAAACCGTTGACCATTGCATCGGAAGGCTTCTAGATGCTGTGGGACGCATGGGCGGAACGATGATCATCACCGCAGACCATGGCAACGCCGAGCGGATGCAGGGCGACGACGGACAGGCCTGGACAGCCCATACCACCAATCCGGTTCCATTGATTCTTGTGGAGGGCGAACGCAGAAAGCTGCATGGCATGGGCAACGCTATCCGCCTGCGGGACAACGGCGGGCTTGCTGATATCGCACCGACTCTTCTGCAACTGCTTGGCCTTCAGAAACCCGAGGCCATGACCGGCAGCACTCTGATTGAACCAATCGAGACCCCTGTGCCCTCAAGCGCTCGCCTGCCACAGCCAGTCTGACCGGCTCGGGCATAAAATCTGCAGATGATCACCACCGTTCTTTCCTGGATGTGGATCAGCAGTGGCCTTTTGCTGATTCTCTTCGTTCTGCTGCACAGCCCCAAGGGTGATGGCATGGGCGGGCTTGCAGCCAGTGGCAGCACCTCGTTTACAAGTGCCAGCAGCGCGGAAGCAACTCTCAACCGCATCACCTGGACCACTCTGGCCGTCTTTCTCACACTGGCTGTGATACTGAGTGCCGGCTGGCTGAACTGAATCAAAGAGCCGACATTTCCAGGTCCAGCGACCTCAGGCCCTCAGGACATTCAGGGAAGCCGTCGCGTCGCGGATAAGCCCCCTCATCGCGTTAAGGCACATCATTCCTCAGAGTGTCAGCCTCTTCCCTCTCGAAGGATGGCAGACCATGCCCGCGAAGAGACGCCGCAGCCTGAATCAGTGCTTTTTTTACAGCAGAAGCCACAATGCCGCCGGCCCTGAGCAGCACACAACTCACACCCCAGGATCTCGACCCAAGGCGTTAGCCCTTGGCAATAGTTGAGAGACCTTAGTGGCCCTGCAACGAGCACAAAAAAACCCCGCAAGAGCGGGGTTTGACGGGTCGCCTGAGCGACAATGCAGGGAAAGCCGCGACTCAGTAGTCGAAGTCGCCACCACCCATGCCACCACCTGCTGGTGCAGCTTCCTTCTTCTCGGGAAGATCAGCAACGATGCACTCCGTGGTCAGCACCATGCCTGCGATTGAGGCAGCGTTCTGCAGACCGGAACGGGTCACTTTCGCTGGATCCACAATGCCGGCAGCCAGCATGTCGACATAGTCGCCGTTGGCAGCGTTGTAACCGTCATTGAAGGTCTTGGCCTTCACATTTTCAGCAACTACCGCGCCGTTGACACCTGCGTTCTCAGCGATGCGCATCAGCGGTGCAGTCAGAGCAGCCGCAACGATGTTGGCTCCGATCAGCTCTTCACCCTCCAGGCTGGATGAGGCCCACTGCTCAAGCGTGGGAGCCAGATGAGCAAGGGTGGTACCACCTCCGGGAACGATGCCTTCTTCAACAGCAGCCTTGGTCGCATTGATGGCATCCTCAAGGCGAAGCTTCTTGTCCTTCATCTCGGTTTCAGTGGCAGCACCCACCTTCACCACAGCAACGCCACCAGCCAGCTTTGCAAGTCGCTCCTGAAGCTTCTCCTTGTCGTAGGTGGACTCGGTTTCATCCATCTGCTTCCGGATCTGCTCGCAACGGGCTTTCACGGCCACGTCGTTGCCTTCGGCCACGATAGTTGTGGTGTCCTTGTTGATGGTCACGCGACGGGCAGTGCCCAGCATCTCGATCTTGGCGTTCTCAAGCTTCAGACCGGCGTCTTCGGTGATCAGCTGACCATTGGTCAGCACAGCCATGTCTTCCAGCATGGCCTTGCGGCGGTCACCGAAACCGGGGGCCTTGACGGCAGCCACATTCAAAACACCGCGCAGACGGTTCACCACCAGAGTGGCAAGAGCTTCCTTCTCAATGTCCTCAGCGATGATCAGCAGGGGCTTGCCAGTGCGGGCAATCTGCTCGAGGACGGGTACGAGATCCTGCACGAGACCGATTTTTTTGTCGGTGAGCAGGATGTAGGGCTCATCGAGGACGGCTTCCATTCGCTCCGTGTCAGTGGCGAAATAAGGGGAGATGTACCCCTTGTCGAAGCGCATACCCTCAGTGACCTCCAGTTCGGTGGTCATCGACTTGCCCTCTTCCAGGGAAATCACGCCTTCCTTGCCGACCTTGTCCATGGCATCGGCGATCATCCGACCAACTTCCTCGTCGTTGCCGGCGGAGATGGTGCCCACCTGGGCGATGGCATTGCTGTCAGCAATCGGCTTGGCATTTTCCTTGATCTTGTCGACCAGAAAATCCGACGCCTTGTCAATGCCCTTTTTCAGAGTGATGGCGTTGGCACCGGCGGCAACATTGCGCAGACCAGCCTTGACCATGGCATGTGCCAGAACGGTGGCTGTGGTGGTGCCGTCACCTGCTGCGTCATTGGTCTTGGATGCGGCCTGACGAATCAGAGCAACGCCGGTGTTCTCGATGTGGTCCTCGAGTTCGATCTCCTTGGCGATGGTGACGCCGTCATTGATGATCTGAGGTGCACCGAACTTCTTTTCAAGAACAACGTTGCGACCCTTGGGGCCAAGGGTGACAGCAACGGATTCGGCGAGGATGTCAATGCCCTTTTCGAGAGCGCGGCGTGCGTTCTCGTTGTAGATGATGCGTTTTGCCATGGGGGCGGGAATGAATGGGAAGGGTTGAGTGAATGACTGCCGGCCTGTCAGAGGCGCGGGGCAGCCGGAGGCCGGTCAGTTGACGATGGCAAGGATGTCCTTCTCAGACAGGAGCACGAATTCATCGCTTCCGAGCTTGATGTCGGTGCCTGCGTACTTGCTGTAGAGGACCTTGTCTCCGACGCCCACTTCGGGGGACTGGCGTGAACCGTCGTCGTTGCGCTTGCCGGGGCCAACCTGAACGACTTCACCCACCTGGGGCTTTTCCTTGGCTGTGTCGGGAAGCAGGATGCCGCCGGAAGTTTTCTCCTCCGATTCCGAAACCTTGACGAAAACGCGATCGCCGAGGGGCTTAACAGTTGAGACGCTGAGAGATACAGCTGCCATGGGTTCTTGCAGAGCAGGGACAGTGCGCCGAAGCGCCGATGCGACTCGAGCTGGCACTCAAGGTCGTCGAGTGCCAACCTATGTCCGGGTTCTGCACTTCGGCCACGGGACAAGCGTGCGGGTGACCGAACCACACCCCCCTTTCACATGACGGTGGTATCGTTGCCCCGCTCAGGACGGGATTGCTCTAGACGCTCCCCTCCCACACCCCCTTACTTATGGCCGCTGCTGCTCCCGCCTCCGCCGGTACCAAGGGCGTTGTCCGCCAGGTGATTGGCCCGGTTCTGGACGTGGAATTCCCCGCCGGCAAGCTGCCCAAAATTCTCAACGCTCTCCGCATTGAAGCCACCAACACCGCCGGCCAGGCGGTCGCTCTGACTGCTGAGGTCCAGCAGCTGCTTGGTGATCACAGGGTCCGTGCCGTGGCCATGAGCGCCACCGACGGGCTTGTCCGTGGCATGGAAGCCATCGACACAGGCGCACCGATTTCAGTGCCTGTCGGCGAAGGAACACTGGGTCGCATCTTCAATGTTCTGGGCGAGCCTGTTGACGAACAGGGTCCCGTGAAGTCGGATGCGACAGCTCCGATTCACCGCTCGGCACCGAAGCTGACTGAACTTGAGACCAAACCGAAGGTCTTTGAGACCGGCATCAAGGTGATCGATCTCCTGGCTCCTTATCGCCAGGGTGGAAAAGTTGGCCTCTTCGGTGGTGCAGGTGTCGGCAAGACCGTGCTGATTCAGGAACTGATCAACAACATCGCCAAGGAACACGGTGGTGTTTCCGTATTCGGTGGTGTGGGTGAACGCACCCGTGAAGGCAATGATCTGTACGAGGAATTCAAGGATTCCGGCGTGATCAACGCCGATGACCTTTCCAAGTCGAAAGTGGCGCTCTGCTACGGCCAGATGAACGAGCCCCCGGGCGCACGCATGCGTGTCGGCCTGTCAGCTCTGACGATGGCTGAGCATTTCCGCGACGTGAACAAGCAGGATGTGCTGCTGTTCATCGACAACATCTTCCGTTTTGTGCAAGCAGGCTCTGAAGTCTCCGCACTTCTTGGACGGATGCCATCAGCTGTGGGCTACCAGCCAACCCTCGGAACCGACGTCGGTGAACTTCAGGAACGAATCACCTCCACCCTCGAGGGCTCCATCACCTCGATCCAGGCGGTTTATGTTCCTGCTGACGACCTGACTGATCCGGCGCCAGCCACCACATTCGCTCACCTCGATGCCACCACAGTGCTGAACCGTGGCCTTGCATCCAAGGGCATCTATCCAGCGGTTGACCCCCTCGACTCCACCAGCACCATGCTTCAGCCCGCAGTTGTGGGTGACGAGCATTACCGCACTGCTCGCAGCGTTCAGTCCACCCTGCAGCGGTACAAGGAACTGCAGGACATCATTGCCATCCTCGGTCTCGATGAACTCTCCGAGGATGATCGCCGCACCGTTGATCGTGCCCGCAAAATTGAGAAGTTCCTCTCTCAGCCTTTCTTTGTAGCTGAGATCTTCACTGGCATGTCCGGCAAATACGTGAAACTCGAGGAAACCATCAGTGGTTTCAATCAGATTCTCGCCGGCGAGCTGGATCACCTCCCAGAACAGGCTTTCTATCTCGTTGGCAACATCGATGAGGTCAAGGCCAAGGCCGCAAAGATGGCCGAAGAAGCCAAGTGATCATGATCGGGGCATGGCATTCATGCCCCTGAATTTTCACTTCACTCAACGCTTTTAACCCAAACATTCCATCTCCATGTCCCTCACCCTCCGCGTGCTGGCACCAGACCAGAGCGTGTTCGATGGTTCTGCTGATGAGGTGATCCTCCCAAGCACCACCGGACAGCTGGGCATCCTTCCAGGTCACGTTTCACTTCTGGCGGCACTTGATGTCGGCGTACTTCGTGTTCGTGCGGACGGAAGCTGGAAATCCATCGCACTGATGGGTGGGTTCGCTGAAGTGGAAGCTGACGACGTCACGGTGTTGGTGAACTCCGCTGAGATGGGTAGCTCGATCGATGGCAGTTCTGCTGAAACAGAACTGCAGGCTGCACGCGCAGCCTTGAGCAAACTGGAAGGTCAGCCGACCTCACCCGAGAAAGTGAAAGCCCAGCAAAGCCTTGATCGAGCAAGAGCTCGTGCGCAGGCAGCCATCAACCAGAATTAATTCACTTCTGGGAGAAAAAAGTTATCAGCACAATTAGAGGCAATGCCTCGACAAATTTATCAGTGGTTTACGGAGTGGCCAGATAGCTATCATTATTTTTTGAGCCAACTCAACCGCAATTGACCACTGGCTCAATGCACCACTAAACCCCAATTTCCTCATTAATTACAAGTCCCTGCAGGTACGAAGCAGGATCAAGAGCAACATTTTTGGGGGTTCTGATCTCGAAGTGAAGATGCGGTCCAGTGCTGCGACCTGTATTACCCATCCTCGCAATCAGATCACTTTTCCCGACGATGTCACCAACCTGAACAAAACTCTCGTTGCAATGCGCATAACGCGTTCTGTAGCCATCAGGATGTTCAATTTCAATCATCAACCCATAGGCACCTAAAAATCCTGAGAAAACCACACGGCCGGACCGTGAAGCACGAATGGCTGTTCCGATGTGATTCGCGATATCAATACCTGAATGGTGCCGTGACCAGCGTGGTCCAAAACCCGAAGTGAAAACGCCTGATGCAGGCAAGGAATAAGCCTTGGCCGACAACTCGCTCAGATAGTCGGCGAAGGAAGCAAATGAACAGAGCCGAGAAGGCGAATAAGACGATGCATGAGAGGGAGCGAGAGACACCTCGCCTGAGTAAGCCTCGGAGGAATCAACAGCAAGCACTGAAGAAGCACGCAGACAGTATTGCTCGAAAAGCGCGATCGCCGAGCGGTCGTTCAATGATTGGCCAGAATCAGGAAGACTCTTCTTTTCGGTTTTCAAATAAAAGACTGACTTCCCCTGATTCTTGAATTTGTCCTGACCAAAAACATTCAAAACTTCCACGCCTGGCGACGTCAACAAAGCCGCAGAAGACAGACCGAGAGTCAAAGAGGAGGCGAATGAAATCAACCGATCACAAATCTTTGTCAAGATTGTAACAGACTATTTCGAAGCGCAGGCAGCCGTACTGCCTGCCGCTGGTGATCAATATTACGCTCCGCAATGAATAAAAATCATCGTGCATTCGCCTGCGCGCAAAGCACTGCCCGCAAGAGGCCGATCTGCCACCGCAAACTGTTCAAAAGCATAGTTAAAAGTATTTGAGCGCATCATTAATGCAATTCAAACAGGCATTCTCACAACATGATTCATGCAGACAAAACTTTTTCGGAACGCTTGTAAAACTGCTGCTTCAACATTAAAAAAGCAGGCCATTGAAGCCTGCTTGAAAAAGTTATGACCGACCGAATCAGGCGGTACCGCAGAAGGTCACATCAGGGAATTTGAGCTTGGCATCTTCCAGGCTCTTGCCCTTGCCCTCTTCCTGCCAGTAATTGATGACCTCTGTGGCTTTATTCAACACCTCAACGCGTTCGTTATCGGTGATCCAGGACTTACCTTCAAGTTCACTCTTAAGCGTTTCCCAGGCATCTTCACGAGGCCAGAAGAAGTAGGCGGTCAACGGGCTGGGGCCACCGCCAACAATTTGATCAACGGCCAGAGCCACATTGTCGGGCAGCCAGAGAATCTTCAGCAGGAAGCGTCCCTCATCGGCCTTCGGGGTGTATCCGGATGGCACACCATCAGCGTCGATGGTGGCTGAAGCCAGTGCAGCACTACCGCCACGCATCACCGGACGGCCTTCCTTCGGCTCCTGCTGCTGATCAGCCTCTGTGCTCTGAGGAGCCTGATCAGCTGCTGCTGCCTCGGTGGCGACCTCTTGGTCGACGGCAGCGCCTTCGGAAACCGTCATGGTGTCAGCGCTCAAGAATCAATGACAAAGAACTAACCTACCAGCCGTCAAATCCAACCGTCCTGGAAAGGCAGCCAACCACCAGCCAGCTTCTGCTGTTCGACATCGACGGAGTGATCCGTGATGTGTCTGGAAGTTATCGGAGAGCCCTCCAGGCAACCGTGGAGCACTACAGCGGCTGGCAGCCGGCTCCCTCCTGCATCGACGCTCTCAAAGGCGAAGGCCGCTGGAACAACGACTGGGACGCCAGCCTGGAACTGCTGCGCCGACATGGCGACTCGCTGCCTGTCAGAAATGAGCTGATTGATGTGTTCAGTGATTTTTATTTCGGGGCCGATCCCGATGGTGATCCAGGGAATTGGACGGGATACATCCGTGATGAACCCTTGCTGGTGCGCAGAGATTTCTTTACTGCGCTGGTTCGGAACGGCTGGCGTTGGGGGTTCGTGAGTGGTGCGGAACCTCCATCGGCGCGATTCGTGCTTCAGCAGCGACTGGGACTGGTGAATCCTCCTTTGATCGCCATGGGCGATGCCCCTGACAAGCCTGACCCCAGCGGTCTTGTGCAGCTCAGCGACAGCCTTTTGCCTGATCGCAGCGGGGGTGTGGTCGCTTACCTGGGTGACACGGTTGCCGACGTGCAGACCGTGCTCAACGCCAGGTCCGAACGACCTGACAGGCATTGGATCAGCCTCGCTGTGTCACCTCCGCATCTTCGACCCGGCAGCGATGAACGCAACACCTATGAGCTGCAGCTGAGATCCGCTGGTGCGGATCGGATCCTGTCCAGCACTGAAGCGGCTATTCAATGGTCAATGGACCACCCATGGGCTGAACGTCAGGGTCTCGCAGAATCCGATCGCTGACGCGTCAGGTCCTCTCAGCGCTCCATGTCAGCGACTGCTTTCAGAGCTCCTGAAGTGAGTACTTCATGACCACATGACACTGCGGCAAGGTCCCTGACTGCAACGTCGTCCTCGATTCGGATGCCGATGCCCTTCCAACGCTCGTCAATCGCCGGCTGTCCCTCGGGAACCGCAAGACGATCACTGATGTAAAGACCGGGCTCCACCGTGAGCACGATGCCCGGTTCCAGCTCGACGTGATGCTCACCGAGCCGATAGGCACCAACGTCGTGAACGTCCAAGCCCAGCCAGTGCCCGGTTCGGTGCATGTAGAGATGCCGATAGCTGCCCTGCTCGATCAGACCATCCACCTCTCCCACCAGAAGGCCCAGTTCCACAAGTCCCTCGACCAGAACATGCACGGCTGCGTCATGAACGTCCTCAGCGGTGTGGCCGGGCTTGACCTGGCGAATCGCCGCTTCCTGCGCAGCCAGCACGAGTGAATAAAGCTCGCGTTGCTCCCCACTGAAGCGACCACCCACCGGGAACGTCCGGGTGATGTCACCGTTGTAGTAATCGCGAAGCGAACAGCCGGCATCGATCAGCAGCAGATCTCCGTCCTGAAGAACCGCGCTGTTGTCGATGTAATGCAGAACACAGGCGTTATCTCCACCGGCAACGATCGAGCCGTAGGCGGATCCACGGGCTCCCTGCTCCAGAAAATGCTGCTCGATCAGGGCCTGAATCGTTCGCTCGTTCATTCCAGGACGAACAGCGGCCCTGGCCAGCTCATGGGCCGAGGCTGAAATCCGACAGGCTTCCCGCAGGCGTTCCAGTTCAGCTGGTTGCTTGCGCAGGCGCATCCGATGCAGCAGCGGGCAGGGCGCGATCAGTGCCAGTGCGGCACTGCCGGTGCGCGATGCCCGATCCAGTTGCGCCCCCCATGAACGCAACACCAGGGGTTCGATCGATGGATGACTACCGACGCGGAAGGCGATGCCCTCCGCACCCTCCAGGTACTGCGGCAGCAGGGCATCAAGCTCCACACGCGGATGGGAGAGATCGGCACCGAAGCGCTCGACCGCGCCCTCACAACCCCAACGCCTGCCTGTCCAGACCTCAGCAGCTGGCTCACGCGGATTCACGAAGAGCACAAACCTCTCACCCTCAGGGCGATGTGGCAGGAACAGGGCCACGGCATCGGGTTCGTCGAAACCGGTCAGATACCAGAAATCACTGTTCTGGCGGAAGGGCCATTCCGTATCCGCATGGTGAGTGACCAGGATCGCCGCAGGGATCACCGCCGCGGCCCCACCCAGTTCAGCCATGAACCGCTCGCGGCGATCTGCGAACAATTGCGCATCAAAAACAGGGGCGAGATCAGCCACGGCAGAGACAGGACACCGGAGAAACGTCAGGATGGCAGTCAAAGCGCCCGCGCATGACCTCCGACCTGCTGATCCTTCTCCTGTTGGTGGTGGTGGTGCTGACCGGATCCGCACTCTGCTCAGGAGTGGAAGCTGCGCTGCTCACCGTGAATCCCGTACGGGTGCATGAACTTGCGGCACGGCCGAAGCCTGTTGCCGGGGCACGCAGGCTGGCCCAGCTGCGGTTGCACCTGGGCCGGACCCTCTCCGTTCTGGCGATCACCAACAATGCCTTCAACATCTTCGGAAGCCTGATGCTCGGTGGCTACGCCTCCTGGGTGTTCACCGAGAAGATGGACGCAGGCAATGGAGCGCTGGCGCTGTTTTCAGTGAGCCTCACGGTGCTGGTGATCCTGCTTGGTGAGATCCTGCCCAAGGCGGTTGGAAGCCGACTGGCACTGCCCGTCTCCCTGGCGAGTGCTCCGGTTCTGCACTGGCTCGGCGTGATCATGCGTCCGCTGGTGCTGCTGCTGGAGCGACTGCTGCCTGCCATCACGGAGGAGAGTGAGATCAGCACGGATGAGGAGGAAATCCGCCTGCTGGCGAAACTCGGATCTCAGAAAGGGCAGATCGAAGCCGATGAAGCCGACATGATCTCGAAGGTCTTTCTGCTCAATGATCTGACCGCCCGTGATCTCATGACACCGCGAGTGGCGGCGCCAACCCTTGATGGCTCCTGCAACATCGAAAAGCTGCGCGTTGAACTGCTCGACAACGAAGCTCAGTGGTGGGTCGTGCTGGGCGATGCAGTGGACAAGGTGCTGGGAGTTGCCAATCGTGATCGGCTGCTGAGCGCCCTGGTGCGCAACAAGGGCCACCTCACGCCAGCCGATCTGAGTGAGCCGGCGGAGTTCGTTCCCGAGATGATCCGAGCCGACCGCCTGCTCACCGGATTCCAGCGCGACACCAGCGGCGTACGCGTGGTGGTGGATGAATTCGGAGGCTTCGTTGGTGTGATTGGCCCGGAGGCTGTACTGGCTGTGCTGGCCGGCTGGTGGAGGAAAACCTCCGGCGAGGCAGCGTCATGAGCGCCACAGAGAAGCGCTGCAGAGATCTGCTGCGGGGTTGGCGAGAACGGCTGGAGTTCAACCAGCGGGAACAGGGACTTCTGGCAGGTGGGCTGCAGCTTCTGGATCGCCAACTCGATCGCCTTGAGCGAAGCAAGCTGCGGATCTCAGTGTTCGGCCGCGTGGGCGTCGGCAAGTCCAGTCTGGTGAACGCTCTGGTGGGCCGGGAACTGATGGCCACGGATGTCGCCCACGGCTGCACACGTCAGCAGCAGGCCGCGGCCTGGCCAAGACCCGTTCCAGGCCTGCGGACGGTCGAACTGGTTGACACTCCTGGCATCGATGAAGTGGACGGGCCTGCGCGGGCACGACTGGCTGCCAGGGTTGCCCTCCATGCCGATCTGGTACTTCTTGTGCTGGACGGCGACATCACGCAGGTGGAACTGGAGGCCCTGGACACGCTCCAGACCATGGGCAAGCCGGTGCTGACCGTGCTGAACCGCAGCGACTGCTGGCCGGAGGATCAGCTGCCGGATCTGCTGCGCAGCATCCACAACCGACTCCCTGCAGGACTGCAGGCGCCGCTTGCGGTCTCGGCGGCGCCGCGCAAGGCTGTTCAGCTGAGTGATGGCCGCATCCGCAGCCGCGAGCAACCAGCCGATGTGAAAGCACTGGAGATCGGCCTGACCCGTCTGCTGGAACAACATGGCCAGAGCCTGCTGCTGCTCAACAGCCTCAGGCAGGCCACGAGGATTCAGCAGCAGTTGGAGACGGGGAGGCTGCAGCGACGCCGAAAAGAAGCCCAGGGCTTGATCGGGCGCTACGCCGCTCTCAAAGCCACCGGAGTGGCCGCCAACCCGCTGCTACTTCTCGATCTGGCTGGGGGTTTCGCCTGCGATGCCGCCCTTGTTCGCCAGCTGTGCTCTCTGTATGGGCTTCCCCTTGGAGGCCCCGCTGCCCGCAAGTTGATTCGCCAGCTGAGTGGACAGAACGCTCTGCTGGGGGGGGCACAGCTCGGACTCCAGGTCGCCTTGGGCTCATTGCGACAGCTGTTGTTGCTGGCGGCACCCTTCACTGCTGGTCTGACACTGGCCCCTGCCGCACCGGTGGCCCTGGCTCAGGCGGCACTGGCGGTGCACACGACACGCCGCACCGGACGGATGACAGCCCGCTGGCTGCTGGAGGAACGGGGGCGGGGCCGCCGACTTCAGCCAGGTCCAGCCACATTGATGCGGCGCCTGGCACAGACGGATCACGGCATCATTCTGCTGATGCAGGAATGGCCCCAGCCGCAGACTCGTCAACCGCTGCCATCGCTGTTGCCCTGACCATGGCGGACACAGCCACCGCTGAGATCGCACTGCTCGGGACCAGTGCAGACCCTCCGACGGTGGGGCATCAAGCGCTGCTGGAAGGGCTGCTGACCCAGTTTGACAGGGTCGCCACCTGGGCCAGTGACAACCCGATGAAACGCCATGACGCGGATCTGAAGCTGCGTTGTGACCTGCTGAGAACTCTGGTTGATGCGATCGCCGATCCCAGGCTGCAACTGGCCCAGGATCTCAGTAGTCCCTTCGCGATCTCCACACTGGAACGGGCCAGCCAACGCTGGCCCGACCATCGCCTCTGTTTCGTGGTGGGGAGCGATCTCGCTCCGCAGATCAAAACATGGAAGGAGGCCCAGCGCTTTCTGAAGCACTGCAATCTCGGAATTGTGCCCCGTGATGGATGGCCCCTTCAGCAAGTCACTCTGACGACGCTTCGTCTGATGGGAGCGTCAGCGCGGGTGCTGCCCCTTGGCATTCCCGCTGCGGCCAGTTCTCAGCTGAAACAGAGGCAGGAACGTCAGCAGGTGCCCGAATGTCTCTGGCCGCTGCTGCTGAAGCACAATCTTTATGGCTTCAATGCCTTCAATCCCTGAGTGCCGATGCGTATTGCCCTGGCCCAGATGAATCCTGTTGTGGGCGACTTGCTGGGCAATGCCAACCGCATCCTGAACGCCCTCGACAGCCTGATCAAGACCACCGGAACCGAACCGGAGCTGCTGGTGACGCCGGAACTCTCGCTCTGGGGTTACCCACCCAGGGATCTGCTGTTCAGCCCCACACACCTGCAACAACAACGGCAGGCCCTCGACGCGCTCCGAGATGGACTTGCCGTCAGGCGTTTGGACATCGCGCTTCTGGTTGGTGTGGCCGATGCGGCAGATGACAGCCTGCATCCGGGCCTGTTCAATGCCATCTCCCTCGTGCAGCTGAGCGGAGATCAAGTGGTGGCCAGGAAGCAACTGCTACCCAGTTACGACGTTTTTGATGAGACGCGTTACTTCAGGCCAAGCCATGGCGCCGGGCAGATCACACTGAGCAGCGAACGCCGCGACTGGCGACTGGGAATCACCATCTGCGAAGACCTGTGGGTGGATCAGGAACTGCATGGTCATCGCCTGGTGGGACCTGATCCTGTGGCCGATCTGATCCCCGCAAGGATCGATGCGCTCATCAACTGCTCAGCCTCTCCCTATGGCCGCCGCAAGGCGACTCTGAGACGCCAGTTGGCCGCTCGTGCGGCGCAGCGCCTTGACTGCCCCGTGGTCTACGTCAATCAGGTGGGAGGCAATGACGAACTGGTGTTTGATGGTGCCAGCTTCGTGATGAGCGAGCGCTGCGAGACGCCGCTCCTGGAACTTCCTGACTGCCGTGAAACCACAGAGATCTGGGATGCCGCCGACAGACCACCAGCGGCACTCCATCCATCGGCACGTCATCCATCGGCCATGACGCCATGGATCCAGTCGGGGCAGCTGGAGACGGAGCAGCAGGAGATGGAAACGCTGTTTCGCACCCTGGTCACCGGTGTCAAGGACTATGCGGGCAAATGTGGATTCCAGAGCGCCCTGCTCGGCCTGAGCGGGGGGATCGACTCAGCGCTGGTGGCTGTGATCGCTGCCGCGGCCCTGGGCCCCCATCAGGTGCAAACCCTGCTGATGCCTTCTCCATGGAGCTCGGAGGGTTCACTCAGGGACGCGCTCAACCTGGCGGATCGACTGAACATCGCCCACACCATCGTTCCGATCGAGAACCTGATGGACAGTTTCCAGTCGACATTGACCCCTGCCCTGGAGAGCGCTCCCTCAGGGGTGACAGCCGAGAATCTGCAGTCGCGCATCCGGGGCACCCTGCTGATGGCCATGGCCAATCAGCAGGGTCAGCTGCTGCTCACCACCGGCAACAAATCGGAGCTCGCAGTGGGCTACTGCACTCTCTACGGCGATATGAATGGCGGCCTCGCTGTGATCGGGGACCTGTATAAATCAACAGTGTTTTCACTGTGCCGGTGGCTGGACAGCAGCGAGGCAAGCCAGTGTCGCAAGGACCTGTCCCTGCCGGCCGAGGGGGCATTGATCGGCAGCGCAATCCTCGAGAAACCTCCCAGCGCCGAACTGCGTCCGGACCAGAAAGACAGCGACTCACTCCCGGACTACGACCGGCTCGACCCCCTGCTGATCGACCTGATTGAACACCGCCTCAGCGGTCAGCAGCTGACAGCTGCTGGGCATGACCCTGCGGAGGTGCAACGGATTGAACGGCTGTTCCGCAGAGCTGAGTTCAAGCGCAGACAGGCCGCGCCGTTGCTGAAGGTGAGTGCCCAAGCCTTCGGCAGTGGCTGGCGGCTGCCGATCGCGGCTGTCTGAGCCAGATTGAAGACAAGACTCCGTCCCCCATGGCCCATTCCGTCCTGACGGCCCCGATGGCCACTATCGGTGTCCCCACTGAGATCAAAGCCGACGAACAACGCGTGGCGCTCACCCCGGATGCCGTCCGCGAACTGGTGACCCAGGGCCTTGAGGTGCGCATCCAGAACGGAGCAGGCGCAGGAGCAGGCATCAGTGACGACGCCTTCGCTGCAGCGGGGGCCCGACTCGTGGAACGTGAGGAAGCCTGGGCGGCTCACCTGGTGGTGAAAGTGAAAGAGCCGCAACCAATGGAGTTCAGTCTTCTGCGGGACGACATGGTGCTGTTCACCTACCTGCATCTGGCGGCTTACAGCCAGGTGGGAGAGGCACTCCTGGATGCCGGTACCACGGGAGTGGCCTATGAAACGGTTCAGCTGGAGAACGGAAGCCTGCCTCTGCTGGCCCCGATGAGCGAGATCGCAGGGCGACTGGCTGCCCAGGTGGGATCCAGGCTTCTGGAACGCCCCAATGGCGGACGTGGTGTCTTGATCGGTGGATGCACAGGCGTGCGTCCAGCTCGCGTTGTGGTGCTGGGAGCCGGCACGGTGGGTTGGAATGCAGCGCGACTCGCAGCGGCGATGGATGCCGAGGTTCTGCTTCTGGACCGGTCCCCGGAACGGTTGCGCAGCCTTGAAGCCGACCGTCGTGGTCGACTGACCAGCATGGTCAGCAGTCGTGGACTTCTGGAGCGCTTGGTTCCAACAGCTGACCTGTTGATCGGCGCTGTACTTACCCCGGGTGGTCGGGCACCGACATTGGTGGATGAGGAGATGGTGAAGCAGATGACGCCTGGATCGGCGATCGTCGATGTTGCTGTTGACCAGGGAGGGTGTGTGGCCACGAGCCGTGAGACCACGCACACCGATCCAACAGTGTTCATCCATGGAGTGCAGCACTATGGCGTTGGCAACATGCCGGGAGCCGTGCCCTTCACCTCAACCGAAGCTCTGGTGAGCGTGACCCTGCCCTACATCCTCGGCATCGCAGGCCGTGGACTGGAGGAGGCCGTCACCGAGCGTCCCGAGTTGCTTTCAGGGCTGAATACCGTGAAGGGTGCGGTCTGCCATCCAGGAGTCGCCAAAGCTCTGGGGGTTCCACCGCGCCACCCGATGGCCTGCCTGCGCTGATTTTTCAGTCGAGTGAGCGGATGTAGAGCCACTCTCCTGTTGCTGCGCCATCACGTCTGCGGAACAGCGAGTGTTCCTTCAGCACATGGCGTTGCCCACCGGCGCTGAAGACGGCCTCGAAACGTACGGTGCCCTCAAGATCCTCAGAGCAACCGGCCTCAGAGTCCAGCACTGTGAGGCCATGCCACTGGGTCTGCCGGCAGCTGAGACGCAGCTCCCGACGCCGCTCGACAGGGGTGCGGGCACCGTCGGGATGGGTTGCGATCAGGTACTCCACCTCCGCAAGCACATACGCGGCGTAGCGAGAACGCATCAACTGTTCCGCTGTCACCGCCTTCAGCCTTCCTCGATGCAGAGGACCGCAACACTGGTCCAGCACCAAGCCGCTGCCACAGGGACATGCCCGCACTGGCGGCTTGGCGAAGCCAACTGCCATTAATTCAGCTCCCGCAGAGCTGGGAAGGGACGCCCAAGAGAGGGGATGGCGATGCCCTCGCGCAGAGCAACCAACAACCCGGCTGCTTCCACATAAGAGGCAGCCTTCAGAACCTGATGACCCACACCCAGAGCCTCCGCACTGACCGACAACACACCCGGATTGAGAACCGCGATCACAGGAACATTTCGCTCCAGGCATGCAAACACAGCCTCTCCGCCAAGCGCACCATCGGGCACCACAAGGGCACCCAACTGGTCGGCAACGAGATCGCCAGGCATGCTCGCACTCCCGGCGGAAAGATCCAGCAGATCCGGAGCCCTGCTGAGTCCCACCAGCACACAGGCCAGAAAGGTATGGCCAAGCTCCTCGCCTGCGGCTCGAGGGTCAAGGTCAGCGTCGAGGGGCAGAGGCGCCAGTGCTGGAGCATGGGCGCAGGGAATCTGAAGATGGCGAACCAGCAAGTGACTGATCACCGCTTCAGCTCCCGCAAGACCATCCACGCCTCTGCCGTGGCGGTATGCCGTCAACGCCTCACTGGTGAACTCTTCGGGGAACCGGGCAACCACAGCGATGGCGGTTGACCCTGCTGCCTTGAGGCGCTCACCCGCTCTCAGCAGCGCATCGGGGCGATCCAGAGTGCCCCAGCTTGTGCCGCTACCAGCTGCGCAAAGGTGCACACCAAGAGGGGCATCGGTTGTGACTACTGCGTTGATATCAAGGCCCAGACTGGCTCTGCAACCCTCAGCGACCTGTCGGTGTCGTATCCGCAGATCGCTCTCGATTCCGGCATCCAGCAACAGGCCGATGCGTTGATTGCGCCTGGGACGCAAACCCCAGGCAGAGGAAGCAAAACGGTCGAGCCCGTAACCCTCGACGTAATGAATGCGTGAATCACGCCAATACAGAGAAGCTCCGTTGATCACATTGGGATGGGTGATCAGGCAACCGCTGGCCGCTGCCAGCAGTCGGGCACTCGGCAGGGCATCCCCGGCAAACCCTCCAACCTGACAGCCGATGCCGGTGGGCACAATCATCAGCGTGGGCATCGGCGCCACCGATAGCGTCATGCGTCGATCAGCACAGCTTCAACCTCAAGCGCAGTGGGAGAGCCTTCAGGGGAAGGATCGATCGAGGTGATTGCCCAGCGCAGGGGCTCACCCTCCAGACGCAATTGCTCAAGGACCCAGGAACGCAAGCTTTTCACAGGGAGTGATTCTGGAGTGATCAGCGACATCCTCTTGAACATGAGCTTCAGGGGAACTTTGTTCAATTTTCAGACTCCCGGGCTTTGCGAACAGCAGAACAAGAATATTTGCTTGAAGTCAAAGCATGAAGTGAGCCATATCAAACAGCATTGAAAGGTCAAAGATTTCAGTCAATACAACAATTGACCACCAATATACCGACAGGAATTTGTGTGTTCCAACCTCAGGAGAATGCCAATAAAAGGATTAGCATCTGACCAGAAATTTTTCTTTCAAACAGCAAGGAAAGATCACTTTCGCCAATGCATTCCTGATTCCGAAGACTCTTGCCCAATCTGTATCCAACGCAGAAGGCAGGTCGAAAGCATCAACTCAGCTCTGGT
Source organism: Synechococcus sp. MIT S9509 (assembly GCF_047303035.1). NCBI lineage: Bacteria > Bacillati > Cyanobacteriota > Cyanophyceae > Synechococcales > Synechococcaceae > Synechococcus > Synechococcus sp. MIT S9509. The sequence continues at coordinate 1,645,629 of NZ_CP138940.1, forward strand.
ATTGGCCGAACTGAGCCTCATACAGAGCATCCTCCTGCCCTGCCGTTGCAGCGAGATCAGAACGCGGAAAGGAGACACAGAGAAGAGCGAAGCCCTCTTGACGAAGATCCTCCTTCACACCCATGGCATCGGGTTGGTGGACCTCGCCCTCCTGGATGCGTGCTGCGCAGGTGGTGCAGACACCTGCGCAGCAGGAGCTGGGCACTGGCACTCCTGCCGCTTCCGCAGCGGACAAAACGGTCTGATTGTCGCGGCACTGGAAATGATGCTGCTGGCCATCCAACTCAATGGTGATGGCATATACAGCTGGAGTGACGTTGCTCATCGTTTCTGGATTGCTCCCATCAATGGGCTTTCGTCAGCGTAGAGGTCGCCTGAAACCAGTTCAGTGTCACTGCCTAGGCAACGTCAAATAAAAAAGCCGGCCATCTGGCCGGCTGAAGGACGCAAACAGATTGGCAATGATGCCAAAGCCGATCAGGCCATTGCTGCGGCGCCGCCCACAACCTCAAGAATCTCCTGCGTGATGGCCGCCTGACGCGCCTTGTTGTAGTCAAGGGTAAGCGTCTTGGCGAGAGCCTTGGCATTGTCACTGGCATTGTTCATGGCCGTCATTCGGCTTGCCAGTTCAGAGGCCGCCGCTTCCTGCAACGATCTCAGCAGCTGATTCTGCAGATAAAGGGGCAGGAGCGCATTGAGCAACTGATCCGGACTCTGTTCAAAGACAATGTCCGAAGGCAGCTGAGGCTGGGTGTTGGCCGGACCCTCGCCCGATTCAACGCGGAGCTCTCCATCCTTGGTGGTGAGACGGAAGATCTCGTCATCAGCCTCAGCGATGCCCTGGGGATCCAGGGGAAGCAGAGTCTGAACAACCGGATTGCAACTCACCAGATTGATGAACTTCGTGTAGATGATCTCAACACGATCAGTGCTCCCGGAGAGAAACTCTGCAAAAACCTCATTGGCGATGGAGCCAGCTTCGTCGGCGGTGGGAACCTGCTCAAGACCGGTGAAGGTGGCCTGAATCGGATAGCTCCGGTTGGTGAAATAGCTGATGGCTTTACGTCCGATCAGAACCAGATCAACCTTGTATCCCTTGCCCTGAAGCTCAGCGAAACGCATCTCGGTGCGTTTGATGATGTTGGCGTTGTAGCCGCCACAGAGACCGCGGTCACCGGTGACAGCCACAAGCGTGATGGTCTCGACGTTGCGCTGCTCCAGCAGAGGAGCATCGGCGTCTTCGAAACGCATGCGTGCCTGGAGGTTTTCAAGCAGTCGAGCAAGCCGATCCGCGAAGGGTCGACTGCGCAACACCTGTTCCTGAGCACGCCGCACCTTTGCCGCAGCCACGAGGCGCATGGCCTCGGTGATCTTGCGGGTGTTTTTGACAGACTTGATCCGGTCTCGGATCTCCTTCAGATTTGCCATGTCTCAGAGCCTCAGTTGGCGGAAGCCAACATGGTGGAGGTGACTTCGGAGATGGCCTCCTTGAGCATGGTTTCGGCTTCGGGGCTGAGGACCTTCTCGTCCTGAATCTTCTTGATGAACTCAGGCTTGTTGCTCTTCAGGTATTCGCGCAGTTCCCTGGAGAACTGAACCACTTGATCCACAGGGACGTCATCGATCAGACCTTTGACACCTGCATAAACGATGGCGACCTGTTCAGCCAGGATCAACGGACTGAACTGAGGTTGTTTCAGCAGTTCACGCAGGCGCTTGCCGCGACCCAGCTGTTTCTGCGTTGCCGCATCAAGATCGGAAGCGAACTGAGAGAACGCAGCCAGTTCATCGAACTGAGCCAGTTCCAGCTTCAAGGTGCCGGCGATTTTCTTGATGGCCTTGGTCTGGGCAGCGCCGCCGACCCGGCTCACTGAAATACCCACGTTGATGGCGGGACGCAGACCGGAGTTGAAGAGGTCGGAACTGAGGAACACCTGACCGTCGGTGATCGAAATCACGTTGGTGGGGATGTACGCGGACACGTCACCAGCCTGGGTCTCAATGATCGGCAGGGCCGTCATGGAACCTTTGCCCATGGCGTCGGACAACTTGGCTGCACGTTCAAGCAGACGACTGTGGCAGTAGAAGACATCACCGGGGTAGGCCTCACGTCCGGGCGGACGACGAAGCAGCAGAGACATCTGGCGGTAGGCCTGGGCCTGCTTGGAAAGGTCGTCGTAGATGACCAGGGTGGCCTTGCCCTTGTACATGAAGGCTTCTGCGATCGAAGCCCCGGTGTAAGGAGCGAGATACTGCAGAGCTGCGGGATCGGAGGCGTTGGCCGCAACGATCACGGTGTAATCCAGTGCTCCACGCTCACGAAGAACCTCGGTGACCTGGGCCACGGAAGCGGCTTTCTGACCGATGGCGACATAGACGCAAACCACATCCTGATCGGCCTGATTCAGGATGGTGTCGATCGCAATGGCTGACTTACCGGTCTGGCGGTCACCAATGATCAGCTCACGCTGGCCGCGACCGATGGGGATCATCGCGTCGATGGCGGTGATGCCGGTTTGCATCGGCTCGTGCACCGACTTGCGCTGAATGATGCCTGGAGCGGGGGACTCGATCAGACGGGTCTCGGTGGTGGCGAGATCACCCTTGCCGTCCAGAGGAACTCCAAGGGAATTGACGACCCGGCCGAGAAGGGCATCGCCAACGGGAACAGAAGCGATCTTCCCTGTTGCACGAACGGTGCTGCCCTCCTGAATTCCAAGGCCTTCACCCATCAGCACGGCGCCGACATTGTCATCCTCGAGATTGAGGGCGATGCCTTCGGTGCCGTCTTCGAATTCAACGAGTTCGCCAGCCATCACTTCCTGAAGGCCATAGACGCGGGCGATGCCATCACCCACCTGCAGGACAGAACCAACGTTGCTGACAGAAACAGACTTGTCGTAGTCCTCGATCTGCTGCTTGAGAATCGCGCTGATCTCGTCGGGACGGATGGAAACCATGGCTGGTAAACCCTTTGACGGGGGATAAGAGAAAAATCTGAAGGGTGAAGAAAAAACGGTCAGCCCGCTTTGGCAAGCGAGAGACCGAGTCGTCTTACTTGGCCGGAAAGACTAGCGTCGATGACCTGGGAGCCAACATTGATCACGAAGCCACCAATCAAGCTGGGATCAATGGTGAGATCGATTTCAACGGAACCGCTTCCCACCATGGACTGGACCTTGGCGGTGAGCGATGCTTTCTGAGAGTCGGACAGGGCCTGGGCCGAACGCACATGGGCCAGCGATATCTTGCGGGATTCGCGATAAAGCTCGAGATACCGACCCAGGACGGCATCAAAGGCAGTGAGTCGGTAGCGGTCGGCCAGAACCTTGAGCAGATTCAGCAATGAAGGCTGAACCTGCTGGCTCAGGAGCTGTTCGAGCGCTTTCTTCTTGGCCGTCGGCTCAAGCACCGGAGACGTCATGGCATCGCGCAGTGAATCACTGCTGTCCCACAGAGCGATGAGCTCTTTGCACTGGGCAGCCACCTCTTCCGATTCATTGCGAGCATTGGTCACCTGCAGCAATGCTTCGGCGTAAGGGGTGGCCAGAGTATTAAGCAGGGGCATCAGGCGTCCTCCAGATTGTTGATGGAGGCATCGATGAGACGGGCTTGAGCCGCAGAATCGAGACGTCCGGGAAGATCAGCCATCACTTTGTCGATGGCTGCCAGGGCAGCTTCTCGGCGTAGCTGCTCGGTGAGACGAGCACTCTCAGCATTGAGGTCAGCAAGAGCATCCTGCTTCAGAGCAGCCATCGCCTCGATCGTGCGTTGCTCGCCATCAGCCCGGATGGCCTGTGCCCTGGCTTTGCCGTCAGCACGGATCTTCTCAGCCTTTTCTTTAGCGGAGTCGAGATCAGCCTGAGCCTTGCTCAGTTCTGTTGTGGCGGTTTTGAGACGGGCTTCCGCATCATTCAACTCCTTGAGAATCGATTCACGCCGCCGCTCAAGAATGCCGCCAAGCAATCCCTTGAGAAAATAGACAAGTAACCCGATGACAATGACCAGATTGATCAGGTTTGTCTCAAGAGGATTGAGGTTGATCGCGAAACCACCCTCTGCAGCAAGGAAATTGACAAAAGACATCATGAAACGGCCAGCAGACGTTGAATGATCTTTGTGCTGAACTCATCGACTTTGCCCATCAGCTGGGACTGAGCCTGCTCTCGCTGAGCCTCAATCTCACGGCGAGCCTTCTCTCGCGTGCGATTGGCGTCCGCCTCGGTCGTTGCGATCGCCTCGCGGTAAAGGTTGTCGACCTCCTGCTCAGCCTCGAGAATCGCTGCCTGAGCGGACTGGCGAGCTCCCTTGAGTTGTTCAGTGAGTTCAGCCTCTAGACGCTGAACTTGCTCAAGCTTCTGCTTGGCATCGGCAAGGCTTGTGGAGATGTAGCCCTCACGGTCCTCCACGACCTTGCCGACCGGACGGAAGAAGAGGGAATTGAGCAGGAAGGTCAGGAGAACCACCTGAACTGCCATCAACGGCAGGGTGGCATCGAGGTCGAAGAGACCTCCCTCCGGCACCGCTGCTTCAGCAAGCAGAAGCCAGGTCATGAAAGAGGAGCGCTGAGGAAAAGCTGTAGAAGAAAGGAATCACATCAGGGAGCTGCCATCGGCATGACGGAGCTCCCTGGGAATGGATCAACCGGCGAAGGGGTTGGCGAACAGAAGCACCAGAGCCACAACCAGGCCGTAGATCGTCAGCGACTCCATGAATGCCAGAGAGAGCAGCAGGGTGCCGCGGATCTTGCCTTCAGCTTCAGGCTGGCGGGCAATACCTTCAACAGCACCTTGGGAAGCGCTGCCCTGACCGATGCCAGGGCCGATAGCCGCCAGGCCAACAGCGAGGCCAGCAGCAACGACGGAAGCTGCGGAAGTGATGGAATCCATGTTGAGAGGGTTGGGGGGGGGTGCGCAGTAGCGCTGAGCAAATGAAGTGGGGATTGGTTCCCCCTGCGCAGGGACACTCTCTGTTGCAAGAGAGCGGGCCCGAGTCATGAGCGTCGGACCTACGCGCAGAAGTGTTTAGCAGATCGCCTTATCGGCGAGCATTTGTCACCTAATGGTGTTCGTGAAGGCCTTCACCGATGTAGAAGGCTGCAAGCGTTGCAAAGATCAGAGCTTGAATCGCGCTGGTGAAAAGTCCGAGCAGCATCACAGGCAGCGGAACGATTAAAGGGACCAGATAAACAAGAACTCCAACCGCAAGTTCATCAGCGAGAATGTTTCCGAAAAGACGGAATGACAGGGAAAGAGGTTTTGTGAACTCCTCAATGATCTTGAAGGGAAGCATGATCGGAGTCGGCTCTACATAGAGCTCGAAAAACCTCAGCCCCTTCTTGCTCAAACCCGCATAGAAATAGGCGAGAGAGACGAGCAGAGCCATCGCAACGGTGGTGTTGATGTCTGCCGTAGGAGCACCCAGTTCACCTTCAGGAAGTTCAAAAACTTTCCAGGGAATCAGGGCACCACCCCAGTTGCTCACAAAAATGAACAGGAAGAGGGTTCCGATGAAGGGCAGCCACTCTCGATAATATTTTTCTCCGATCTGATCACGAGCAAGATCACGCAGATAGTCCCAGAGAAATTCGAGCAGGTTCTGCACACCCCTTGGGTCGCGATCCAGCTTGCGAGTCCCAACAAGGACGAGAGCAAGGAGTGCGCCGATCAGGATCCAGGAACTCAGAAAAACCTGGCCGTGCAGGTTGAGATTGCCGATCTGCCAATACAGATGGTTCCCAACCTCCAGTTCAGCGAAAGGCAGTGTGTAAGGCAGCAAAGCCATTGAATGCAGAAGGGGATGCGCTAATTCAGCCGTCGATGACGGTCTGAAGGATCAAGGCGGGTTTATAGAGAAGGAAACCGATGAAAGCTGGAAGGATCTCGAGCTGGGGGAACTTGGCCGCTGCAACAACGAGCAGCACAGGCACAACCAGCTGAAAACGACCAACTTGACGGGAACCTCCGCCGAGCCGAGCCACACTGCGGGCGAGAAGACGCAGGTAAAGAACACCAGCGCATGAACCCACCAACAGGCTGCGGGCAACCATGACGTCGAAACCAACCAGCGCGATGAGGAACGCAACCAGTGAAACCGCCAGGGTGGCCAGCATCAGACGTTGTTGAAGCCTGGCGTAATCACCCATTCCAGAATCGATTGCAACGGAAGCCGCTGTTGATTCGGTGGAGTCGTTAGCCAGCAAACAATGCCTGAGGAAGCGCGCGGAATCTATCACGCGTTTTCTCACGCTCAGGTTCTGATGGCCTCCAGAAGCAGCAGCCGGCGCGACAGGAGACCTCTGGCGACGGAGGCGGTCTCCGGCCCGAATTCCAGCTCACCCAAACAGGTTTCTGGACGTTGTTCAACCGCTTCCAGCAGTGCCAGTTCGGATTCGGAGAGCGCTATCGGCTCAAGATCAGGGCCCAGAAGACTGGATGAAGGCCATCCCCACAGACAGGACTGTCGTCTGCCGAAGGCCTGGAGCAAAACAGCATCGTCTTCCCAGACGTTGGATCGCACGGATCGTTTCGCCACAAAGAACTCGAAATGACTGATCTCCGGATCGAGGTCTTCGACAAGCAGCCACTGTTCACGCTGTGGAAGCATTTCTGCTCGCTGAAGAAGTTCCCCTGCAAGCAGACGGTTCAGATCCCATACAGCGGGATTCGAGAAGCCGGCGAACTGCAGGCCGGCGGCATCGATCAAGCCGAACAGGCGACTGAGGTCATAACTGGTCTCCTGGGGGTGGAGATACATGTCAGCAAAATTTGCGTCCGCTGCGGTATCAATCAGCCAGCGTTGCTCATGGTTCTGACGCAAGCGGTTGCCCTCCGGCAGAACCTCGAACAGCTCTCGGCCGAGACGAAGACCTTCGGCGCCGCAACCAGCGCCCAAACGGGACAGCGCACGCTGGGTTCGATGAATCTCCCAGCGTCCTGCGTCGGCGTAGAGGAACAGGTGAATCAATCCTGTGTCCGCCAGAAGCGACCCCAGGGCCTTCAGGCCCTCAAGCGGCTCGCGCAGGTGATGCAGCACACCCACGGAATTGATGTAGTCGAAAGGTCCCTCGCCCTGAAGATCAAGAAGGCTGCGCTGCTCCTGGCGCAACCCCTTGACCTGATCCGCCGCACCTGATCTCCTCAGCCGTTCGCGAGCAAGCTCGAGCGCTCCGGCACTGATATCCACCGCGAGAACCTCCGCTCCCGGGTTGAGATGGCAGAGGTAATCAGTACTGACGCCTGTCCCACAACCTGCATCGAGAATTTTCGGGGAAGCGGCTTCATCGGCACTTGAGGGCACTGCGCCATGCACAGCTGCCAAAACGCTCTCCAGACACCAGCGCCAGTTGTAACCCGGAGGCGGTCCGTCCTGCAGTGGATCCCCGGGATATGGGAAACGGTCATAAAAATCACTCACAACAGGAGTGGCGGCATCCGAGGGCTGGGGGTTCATCGGCGCGTCGGTTTCCGATCTCATTATTTAGGTCTGGATCGTTTCAGGGCGGCCATCAGAAAAGGGCTGAAGGACAAACCCCTGCAAACATTTGTTCATGCCGGATCAGGAGCCCTTAGGACGAGCCGTAACGTGTCCGAATCCGGCTTGCTCCCGTTCATGACCGTGACCGCCAGCAGCGGCAGCCCAAGGGTTTCCCCCCAGCTGTTCGACACCCTGCCGCTCTCCAGCGTTCGTCAGGCGGAACAGCAGGACCGTTTTCCGGATGGGGGCGAACTCGACACGCTGATCACGTTCTTCCGCAGCGGCAATGACCGCCTGGAAGCGTCAAAGATCATTGCCGCCAATGCCGAAGCGATCGTGGCCCGCGCGGCCAACAGGATCTTCGTCGGAGGAACTCCGCTTTCGTTCCTCGAGGCGCCGCTCAGCACAGGCGAGGTGTCCAGAACCCAGGCCGTCGATGCCGCCCCGCTGGCCGCCGACCAGGCCGCCTTCGAGCAATCCGTGCGCACCTTCACGGGTGACAGCGGTGTCACCAAGCGCGGCAATTTCTTCACCCGGCTTTTCGATGTCGCCGGCGGCGATGCCGATGTACGTGTCGTTCTGCCCACCGGCTTCACCGCCATCAGCGTGGCCAAGTATGGCCCTGCATTCATGCGCAAATCGGTGCGCGACCTGGGCTGGTTTCTCCGCTATGTGGGCTATGCCTTGGTGGCCGGAGATCCAAGCATCCTTGCGGTGAACACGCGCGGGCTGCGCGACATCCTTCTCAAAAACTGTTCTCTGAACGCCACCAACGTTGCGCTTCAGGAAATGCGAGGAGCCTGTGCAGAGCTGCTTCGAGAGAGCCCTGAGGCACGCCGACTCACCATCGACTGCTTCAACGTGCTCCTGAAGGAGCTGGCCATAGCCACACCCTCCACCAAACAGAAGCTCGGCAGCCCTGTCAGCCAAGGGCTTCAGCTTCCGGCGATCTACTCCCTTGCTGCGGAAACATCACAACGCTTTGAAATGCGCCCTGGCCTGTCGGGTGCGGAAAAATCCGAAGTGATCCGTGCGGCCTACAGACAGGTTTTTGAACGTGACATTGCCAAGGGCTATTCACAGAATCCCTGCCGCTCAGAAGCCAGTCAGCTGGTGCAGGGCAAGATTTCGATGCGGGAATTCATCCGCGCCTTGGGCAGAAGCAAGGAATACCGGAATCAGTTTTACGGACCTTTTGTCAACAGCAGGGTGGTGGAGCTGGCCTACCGCCATTTCCTCGGACGAGGCATCAGTTCTCTTGAGGAATTCCGCAAAGCATTCTCAATCGTCAGCGATCAGGGCCTGAACGGTCTCGTTGATGTGATTGTGAACAGCAGTGAATACGCACAGACCTTCGGGGAGGAAACTGTTCCGTATCTGCGTGATCTGGGTGAAGAGGCTCAGGAGAGCGCTGGCTGGGGGTCCAACCGGCGACTGTTCCGCTTCAGCGCTCCGTTTGAGGGAGCACCTCAGTACGTCACGCTCTATGCCTCGTACCGGCAGCCACTTGCTGACCAGCATGTTTACGGGGGCGGCAATGATCCGGTCGGCAATCAGTACGGAGCGATCTTCCCTTCAGACACCGCTTCGGTGACGACGCGTCCTGCACCCTTCAGCTATGACACCCGCCGCCTGCTGGTGAGCAACGGCATGGCGCAACCGGGACAGATGGACAGTCCTCAGTTCCGGGGCAGTCGCCCGCGCAAGGTGGGACCAAGGGTGGTTCGACTCCAGCAGATCTCCACTGGCGGTTCGGCGCTTCCAAGCCGCGGCGGCCAGCCGAGTGTTCGCAACACCGAATCCTCCACCCAGGCGGTGATCAAAGCCGTGTACATCCAGGTGCTTGGCAATTCCGGCTACGACGGTGAACGCCTTAACTCCCAGGAAGCCCGTCTGGAAAACGGAGACATCAGCCTCCGTGACTTCATTCGAAGCGTGGCTCGCTCGGATGCCTTCCGTCGTCGCTACTGGGAAGGCCTTTACATCGCCAAGTCGATCGAAGTCATGCACCGTCGACTTCTGGGCAGACCCACCTTCGGTCGCTGGGAGATCGATGCTCTCTTCGACACCGCAGCTCGCCGTGGGTTTTACGGTTTGGTCGATGCCTTGATCGACAGCAAGGACTACAAAGACTGCTTCGGTGAAGACACTGTTCCCTATGAACGCTTCATTACTCCCAAGGACCTGACCACGCGCCGTGCTCCGGGATTACGCAGGGCATTGGATCCCTCGATCGGGTCCAGAGTCGATGTGTCAATGACACCTCGGCCCGAAGCGATCCGTCGGGAAGCATTCCGCTCCACAGGCGACGTCACCAAGAGAAATATCGCAGACAAGAATCAGCCGAGCCGCTTCGCCGGCAAGTGGACAGCAGACATCAGCGGCTTCACGCCCCCGGAACAGCTGGCAGCTTTCATGCTCCAGCGCACATCGGGCAATGCGGCATCCAGGAATCAGTTCTCAACTGCATCGTTCTCCAAGCGTGCAACAACTGGCCTTCAGGCTGCTCTTCCTCTGGGCGATGCCAGTGGCTACAGAAAACGTGGGGGCCTCCCCACACAGGCGTCACTTGCAAAGGTGTCCAGCGAATCGGAACTGAGGGAGATTCTTGATGCCACCTACCGACAACTGTTGAACCGCGTACCCCTGGAGACTGAGCGCCTCACCACAGCGGAATCACTGCTCAGAGATGGCCAGATTGATCTCGATGGCTTCGTTGAGTCGGTTGCTATGAGCGAGCCATTCCAGGATCGACTCTCACGGATGGCACCACTGCGGGCTGCTACAGCGGCAAGCATTGCAATCCTCGGCAGGGCCTCAACTCCTTCGGAAACAAGTCGCTTCCTTCAGGTGAGGGCGGCCTCAGGACAGCCCACCGCTGTTCGTAATCTGCTGGAACTCCGCGCTGAGATCGGTTCTGAACCCTCTGATGTGCCAGGGCTGAGCACTCTGAGCTCCCGCAGTGGAGTGCCGCAGTCCACGATCACTCGAACGGCCAGCCTCTACGGCGGCAATGCCGGCCTGACCCCACGACCTGACGAAGCCCTCTGAGCGTTCCATTCAGAAGGTGGAATTGAAGCCTTATTGCATGGCTTTACGGCATTGATTAATTCTTGATACGGAGATATCAAAGCCTCTGTTTTTTGCTGATTTTTTTATAAACAAACAGACCTACAAAATCAGCAAGAAGCTCAAATTCAGCCGCTTACACTGGCAATGAAGATCTGTTACCAGCGCACATCCTCTCCCTGCTGCTGCCTGAGAATTAAGGAGGTTTAACGGCTCCTGGCCCTGCGGGGAGCACGAATTCCATAACGGAAGATCAACAGATACAACATCTGAAGGCCTTCCGACTCGGATCTCAGCGATCCGAGGCCCCGCGGCCCTTAAGCTGCATCCCGATCTCAATCGAGATCACCACACCACTCACCGGATATCGGCCTCCTACGGGCGGCTGCTTGCTTCGAGGTAGAACTGCATGAGCATCGTCTCCAACTCGATCATCAACGCGGACGCCGAAGCCCGCTATCTGAGTCCAGGGGAACTGGACCAGATCAAGGCGTTCGTCAGCGGAGGCCAGCGTCGCCTGCGAGTCGCTCAGGTTCTCAGCGAGAGCCGTGAGCGCATCGTCAAGACTGCAGGCGGTCAGCTTTTTCAGAAGCGTCCTGACGTCATTTCTCCTGGCGGCAATGCCTACGGAGAAGCCATGACGGCAACATGTCTGAGGGACATGGATTATTACCTTCGTCTCGTCACCTACGGCGTCGTCGCCGGCGATGTGACTCCGATCGAGGAGATCGGCGTGATCGGAGCCCGCGAGCTCTACAGATCCCTCGGCACCCCCCTCGAGGCCATGGCAGAAGCCGTTCGTGAGATGAAAACCGTCGCCATGGGCATCCTCAGTGGTGCTGATGCCGAGGAAGCCGGCTTCTACTTCGACTACGTGGTGGGCGCTCTCGCCTGATCACCGGAACCAACGCCCCTTCACGTCACTCCTGAGTCCATGCAAGACGCGATCACCAACGTCATCAACAAGTCCGACGTCCAAGGTCTCTACCTGGATACGGCATCCATGACCAACCTTGAGAGCTACTTCGCCAGTGGTGAACTGCGCGTGAAGGCTGCCGCAACGATCAGTGCGAATGCTTCCGCCATCATCCGAGATGCTGTCGCCAAGGCTCTGCTGTATTCGGACATCACCCGTCCCGGCGGCAACATGTACACCACCCGTCGCTATGCAGCCTGCATCCGCGATCTGGATTACTACCTGCGCTACTCCACCTACGCGATGCTCGCCGGCGACACCTCCATCCTCGATGAGCGCGTGTTGAACGGCCTCAAGGAGACCTACAACTCCCTGGGCGTGCCTATCGGTGCAACAGTGCAGGCCATTCAGGCCATGAAGGAAGTCACCGCCTCCCTTGTCGGCTCTGATGCAGGCAAGGAAATGGGTGTGTACTTCGACTACATCTGTTCCGGTCTCGGCAACTGAGACCCATGCGGTTGTTCAAAGTCACCGCCTGCATTCCCAGCCCTGAAAAGGTTCGGACGCAGAGAGAATTACAGAACACCTTCTTCACCAAGTGGGTCCCCTACGACAGCTGGTTTGCTGAACAACAGCGCATCCAGAAGCAGGGAGGACGAATCATCAAAGTGGAGCTCTGCACCGGCAATCAACAGATCAACGTCGGCAACTGAACTGATTGAACTGACCCAAGTGAATTCAATGGTGAGCAAGACCCGGCCTCTGGTCGGGTTTTTTATTGAGCTCCCTTGGCAAACCGTCGAGAGGACGGCTCAATACATGCAACATCTCCGATCGTTTTGAGCAGCCCCACTGTGATCTCCAAAAGGAGTCGATCCTCACCTCAGGGCAGTGCTCGCGAACGACACAAGGCCGCTTCAGTGCCCAAGCCCTTGTGGCAGCGTTATCTGCCTCTCGACTGGTCACTCTGGCCAGCGGAGGCGCGCCTGCTGCTGACACTCACGGCCATCTGGAGCCTGGCTGGTCTGTTGGTGCTCGCATCAGCCAGCTGGTGGGTGGCGGCCCGTGAACAGGGAGAAGGGGCTTATTACGTCAAGAGACAGCTGGTTTGGATGGCAGCCAGCTGGAGCCTGATGTCCTTCACTGCCTCAATCAATCTGCGCCGCTGGCTCAAGCTGGCAGGGCCAGCGCTCTGGATCGGCTGCCTGTTGATTGCAGCGACCCTGGTGATGGGAACCACTGTGAACGGGGCCAGCCGCTGGCTGGTGATCGGGCCGATTCAGATTCAGCCTTCCGAACTCGTGAAACCATTCGTGGTGCTGCAAGCTGCGACTCTCTTCGCTCACTGGAAACGGACAGGCCTGGATCAGAAGCTGCTGTGGCTGAGCAGTTTCGGAGTTCTGGTGCTGCTCATTCTCAAGCAGCCCAACCTCAGCACCGCGGCACTCACCGGCCTTCTCATCTGGCTCATGGCCTTTTCCGCCGGACTGCCCCTCTTTCAGCTGTTCGGCACGGCGATCGGAGGCGCATTGCTGGGCACAGCAAGCATCCTGATCAATGAATATCAACGGTTGCGGGTGATCTCCTTTCTGAATCCCTGGAAGGATCCTCAGGGTGATGGATATCAACTGATTCAAAGCCTGCTGGCAATCGGCTCGGGTGGTGTGTTCGGCCAGGGTTTCGGCCTCTCAACCCAGAAACTCCAATACCTGCCGATTCAGAGCACCGACTTCATCTTCGCGGTCTATGCCGAGGAATTCGGACTGGTGGGCTCCCTGCTGCTGCTGCTGTTTCTGATGTTGATCGGCTATCTGGGGCTGCGTGTTGCGCTTCGCTGCCGAAACAATCAGGCCAGGCTCGTCGCGATTGGTTGTTCGGCGCTCCTGGTGGGGCAATCCGTGATGAATGTGGCTGTGGCCTCCGGGGCAATGCCAACCACAGGTCTGCCCTTGCCGTTGGTCAGCTACGGGGGCAACTCATTGCTGTCAAGTTTGATGATCGTTGGACTCCTGATCCGCTGCTCCCTCGAATCCACGGGTTTGATCGGTGGACGTGGGCAGGGGCAACGACCGGCGGTTGATCGACGCCGGCAACGTTCTGATCGATAGGCTGAATTCCGATTTCTCATTGATCGGCTTCACCATCGCCTTCCTTGACCTGGCACTGTCCGATCTGGCCCGAAGCGGTGAAGACCTGCTGAACCATGCACTCCAGCAGCCTGGTCCACTCAGCCTGGGAGCCGTGCTGGTGGTTGGAGCCCTGACCAGTCTCGGCCCCTGCTCACTCTCTCTGCTGCCGGTGACGCTGGCCTATCTCGCCGGTTTCGAGAGCGAGCAACCGCCTTGGCAGCGCAGCATTGCCTTCTGCGGGGGCATTGTCGGGGCCCTGGTGGTGCTGGGCAGCCTGAGCGGACTGCTCGGAGGTATCTACGGTCAGGTGCCAGGACTGATCCCAACCCTGGTGGCTCTGCTTGCAGTGGTCATGGGACTCAACCTTCTTGGAGTGGTGCGACTGCCACTTCCGAGCGGCCCAGACCCCGACGCATGGAGCCGAAAAGTGCCCGCACCTCTTGCGCCTATCGCAGCTGGTCTTGCGTTCGGCCTCGCGGCCTCTCCCTGCACCACTCCTGTGCTGGCCGTTCTGCTGGGCTGGATCGCCAGCAGCGGCAATGCGCTAACAGGCCTTCTCTTTCTGAGCTGCTTCGGAATCGGCCAGGTCCTGCCATTGCTGCTTGCGGGAAGCATGGCCGCGTCACTTCCCAAACTGATGGCGATGCGCTCGATCAGCCGCTGGATCCCGAGCATCAGTGGCGTCGTGCTGCTCACGATCGGCACCCTCACCCTGCTGTCGAGGCTTGTCTGAGCATGCGTTTTTTGAAACGAATGCTGGCCTTGATCTCAAGCCTGCGGCTGGCCATTCTGCTGCTGCTGCTCATCGCTCTGGCCAGTGCGGTGGGCACGATCATTCCCCAGCAGGAAGACCCTGAGCTCTATCTGGAACGGTTCAATACAGATCCATGGCTGGGGCTGATCAACGGAGACCTGATGCTGCAGTTGCAGCTCAATCACGTCTATTCGAGCGTGTGGTTTCTTTCGCTGCTGGCCCTGCTGGGGCTGGCACTCACGCTGTGCAGCTGGAGGCGTCAGTGGCCCACCCTGAAGGCGGCACTGCGCTGGACCGACTACTCCCGTCCCCGTCAACTGAGCAAACTGGCTCTTGCCGAGACCATCTCCTGCACTGACAGTGGTGCCGCGCTGAACGGACTGGCCTCCGAGCTCAGAGGGCAGGGCTGGAACGTCAGAGAGCAGACCGGACGACTTGCGGCCCGAAGGGGTGTTGTCGGGCGTGTGGGGCCTCTGCTGGTTCACACGGGCCTGGTGATGCTCCTGATCGGAGCGGCCTGGGGTGCCCTGGCGGGACAACGTCTCGAGCGATTTCTCGCACCTGGACGCTCGCTGGACCTGCTCAGTCCTTCAGGGGAGAACAGACTCAGCCTCACCCTGCAGGATTTCGCCATTGAGAGGGATCCTGCTGGTCGGCCGGAACAGTTCAGTTCCACCCTGCTGCTGACCCCCCAGGGAAACCCTGAGGAACAACGCAACATCAGCGTGAACCATCCTTTGCGCTACCAGGGCATCACCGTGTATCAGGCGGACTGGTCACTGGCGACCATCACCGTGCAGATCGGCCGAAGCCCCCTGCTTCAACTACCGCTGAGCACCTTCCCTGAGCTAGGAGATCAGATCTGGGGACTGGTGCTGCCAACGCGACCGGACGGGAGTGAACCGGTGTTCCTCAGCACCAGCAGCGAACAGGGACCGGTGCAGGTGTTTGATGCAGACGGAAATCTGCTCACCAACCTCAGGCCCGGAGGAGACGGTGCTGAGATTCAGGGACTGCCATTGAGAGTGGTCGAGATCATGCCGGCCAGCGGATTGCTGCTCAAGCGGGATCCAGGCGTTCCACTGGTTTATGCAGGCTTTGCGATCACGCTTCTCGGAGGTGGACTGAGCATGGTGGCCACGCGTCAGATCTGGGCGGTAGCTGAAACACAACAGGCCAAACTGCATGTTGGTGGGCTGTGCAACCGAAACCTCGCAGGCTTCGCAACGGAGCTACCCCAGCTGATCAACAGGGTTGACGCTCTCCATGGCTGACGCGCACCACGGTGTGCACGTTTCCACGGGGATAGAAATCCGCCTCCAGCTGCATCCAGACCGGATCACAGGCCTCGACTAGATCATCAAGGATGCGGTTGGCAACCTCCTCATGGGAGATGGTCCTATTCCTGAAGCTGTTCACGTAGAGCTTGATGGCCTTCAGCTCAACAACACGCGGTCCGGGTTGATAAAGAAGTCGCAGCACAGCGAAATCCGGATACCCGGAGAACGGGCAGAGGCAGGTGAATTCAGGAAGCTCAATGGAGACCTCATAAGCGCGGCCCTCGCGAGGGTTGTCAAAACAAATCAGCTCGGCATCAGCAATGGCCCGCTCGCCATAGAGAGGGGTGCGGGTCGTCTCTGCGGGTGATGCACTCATGGGCGGGAAGCCAGACAACGGTTTGTGAAGACACTAAAACCCGACCCGACGGCCACCATCGCTTAGGAACACTCGAGAAACCAGGAATTTCTCGACCGATTCAGCTCAAACTGTTCACCGCGAACAACATTAATGCGGTAGTAATGCATTGAGAGACAAACCGTTGGGCTCGGGACCGCTCCAGCAGTCCCTTCCAGCCGGAAGTAGCCACCCGCACGGCGAAGCAACGCTCTCTCCCACGAAGCGATCCCGATCAACGATCGGAGCACACACCATCCCTTCGAGGCCACTCCCATGACCAGAACACAGCGCACCTACCGGGGCATCCCCTACGACCCGGCACAGCATGAACGCCTGAGCCAGGCCAAGGTCGACCACACCTATCGCGGCCAGCACTACGAAGCCCCTCTGAGCCACGCAGCTGCAGCGGAAACGACTGTGGAACTCCACTACCGAGGCAGCATCTATCAGCACCGCTGCGCGCAGGCCAGAAATCTCGTCAACTCCTGATTCGGTATCAACGCGTACATCCGCAAAGGGACTGACGAGCCGTAATGGGTTAGCCACTAAGTCTTCTTCATGGATCTCCGCTTGCTCGCTGAAGGCACCTCCTTCCGGTTGGTACCTGCCAGCGTTCATGGAATCCTCTGGCTTCAGACCCATTTCGAATCCGAGCACTGGGAGCTTCTCGCAGAAGGTCACGTGATCGTGAGCCGCACAGATGCTGAGACGCTCATGGCGGACGCTTCCCTTGCAGGCCTCCTTCTAAATCCGCTGCCTTCCCTCTCTTCAACACAACACGCCTGAGCTCTTAGCTTTTCCAAAGCCGGATAACAGCCATGAAAAAAGTCGAAGCGATCATCCGTCCTTTCAAGCTTGAAGACGTCAAACTTGCTCTGGTCAATGCTGGGATCGTCGGCATGACCGTGAGCGAGGTTCGTGGTTTCGGTCGTCAGAAAGGTCAGGTGGAGCGTTACCGCGGTTCTGAGTTCACCGTTGAATTTCTTCAGAAGCTCAAGATTGAAGTGGTGATCGACGATGGGCGTGTTGACACTGTGGTCAATGCCATCGCCGAAGCGGCAAAAACCGGTGAGATCGGTGACGGCAAGATCTTCATTTCTCCCGTTGACACTGTGGTTCGCATCCGCACAGGCGATCGCGACAGCTCTGCACTCTGAGTCCACCAGAACGGCTTTGGATCAGGTGCTCAGAGTGTCTGACACAACACTGTTGATCACACTGTGGTTGAAGTCCCGATCCTCCTGTGAGGTCAGCCAGAGCAGATATTCATGGTTTCCGGCAGGGCCGGTGAGTGGTGAAGCCACCAGGCCTCTGGCTTCCCATCCGATCGGGTTGGCGGCTTCGATCACGGCGATGATGGCGTCCACGTGCGCAGCGGGGTCACGCACAACACCACCTTTGCCGACTCTCTGACGCCCCACCTCGAACTGGGGCTTCACCAGCACGATGGCTTCGCAGTGATCAGCATCTGGACCTTCGTTGCTCATCAGACCCCGCAGGGCCGGCAATACAAGCCGCAGAGAGATGAACGAAACATCCGCCACAGCCAGCGTCGGACGTTGTTCATGCTCACCGTAGAGGTCTTCAGCCGTCAGACGTCTCAGGTTGGTGCGTTCCCGCAGGACCACCCGCTCATCAGTGCGAAGACTCCATGCAGTCTGGCCATACCCGACATCAATGCCGTAAACCCTGCTGGCACCGTGTTGCAGCAGGCAATCGGTGAACCCACCGGTCGAAATTCCGCCATCGAGGCAGACCCGTCCACGCACCTCAACCGGGAAGGTCTTCAAGGCACCCAGGAGCTTGTCTCCACCTCTTGAAACGAATCGCGGCGGTTGCTCAACCTCAAGGGGAGCATCTTCCGGCACCTCCAGTCCAGGCTTCTCGAGGCGCTGTCCATGGGCGTCGCGCACCTTGCCGGCACGGATCAAACGCTGGGCCTGCTGACGGGAAGAGGCCAGGCCCAAAGTGAGCAGATGCAGATCCAGACGGCGTTTGCGAGCCATTTCTTCATAAAAGCAGAGTCGAAATCCGAACAAACTTGCATGGTTCGCCCCTGAGAGCTGACAACTCCTTGAGGATCGTTCCGAGCCGCACCACGGTCATGTCCGCCAAGCAGCACCCACGCCACCGCCCAAAGCCTCGCAATGTGGTGGAACTTCTGCACCCCGGCACCTTCGTCACCATCGAGAACCACCCCAGCGATCTCCCACCTTTCCAGGTGATCGAATGCAGGGGAGGTCTCTGCACGGTGAGACAACAGGCCTGGGGACTGCACGTGCAATGGGAGGTTGAGCATCGCCGTCTGCGCTCAGCCTGAGCTCGCTGAGATGAACCAGCGTCACCGTATGGTCAGGGATTGACCGTTTGTCTGCGATCCCTTGATCGAGCGCTACACCTTGCCCGAAATGGGCACGATCTGGACCGACCAGGCCAAGTATCAGAGCTGGCTTGACGTTGAAGTGGCGGCCTGCGAGGCCAACTGCAGCCTGGGACGCGTTCCAAAGGAAGCCATGGAGGACATCCGCAGCAAGGCGGCTTTTGAGCCAGAGCGGATCCTTGAGATCGAAGCGGAAGTGCGTCACGACGTGATCGCTTTCCTGACCAACGTCAACGAGCACGTCGGAGCCTCGGGTCGCTACATCCACGTGGGAATGACCAGCAGCGATGTGCTGGACACAGGTCTGGCCTTGCAGCTCAAAGCATCCGTCGTACTGCTGAGGAAGGAACTCAGCGCCCTTGACGCCGCCATCGCCAAACTGGCGGGGGAGCACAAATCCACCGTGATGATCGGTCGCTCCCACGCCATTCATGGTGAACCGATCACGTTTGGATTCAAGCTGGCCGGCTGGCTGGCCGAAACCCGTCGCAATGACGAGCGCCTCGAACGGTTGGAACGGGATGTGGCCGTGGGTCAGGTCAGTGGAGCCATGGGCACCTACGCCAACACCGACCCTGAGGTGGAACGGCTCACCTGCGAACGACTCGGACTGACAGCCGACACCGCAAGCACTCAGGTGATTTCTCGCGATCGGCATGCGGATTACGTGCAGACTCTGGCGCTGGTTGGTGCCTCACTGGACCGTTTCTCCACTGAAATCCGCAACCTGCAACGCACTGATGTGCTCGAGGTGGAAGAAAGCTTTGCCAAGGGGCAGAAAGGCAGCTCGGCCATGCCGCACAAGCGCAACCCGATCCGCAGTGAACGCATCAGCGGCCTGGCCAGGGTTCTGCGCAGCTATGTCGTCGCTGCCCTGGAAAATGTGGCGCTCTGGCATGAGCGAGACATCAGCCACAGCTCAACCGAGCGGATGATGCTCCCCGACTGTTCGGTGACACTGCATTTCATGCTGCGGGAGATGACAGCTGTGGTGGCAGGTCTTGGGGTCTACCCGGGAAACATGCTCCGCAACATGAACGTGTACGGCGGTGTGGTGTTCAGCCAGCGGGTGTTGCTCGCTCTGGTGGATGCGGGAATGAGCAGGGAAGACGCTTATCGGATGGTGCAGCGCAACGCCCACAGCGCCTGGAACATCGACGGGGGGGATTTCCGCAGCAATCTTGAAGCGGACCCGGAAGTCACGGCCAGGCTCGACACTCAGCAACTGAACGATTGCTTCAGTACCGATCTTCACCAGGCGAACCTGGGGGTGATCTGGGACCGCCTGGGACTCTGAGACCTGGCCTGAACCATGTTCTGGACCCCCTATGCAGACTGGATTTACGTGGTCGTCAGCGTCAGCGGCATGTTGCTGATCATTGTCCTCGTGCTGCGGCCCGGAGCGGGTCCAGACCCGTAACGCACTCATCTGCCCTGCGATGCCAGACGCAACCAGAACCGAACACGACAGCATGGGGGCCGTCGAAGTCCCTGCAGATGCCCTCTGGGGAGCACAGACCCAGCGGTCCCTGCAGAACTTCGACATCGCCGATACCCGTGTACCGGTGGAGCTTGTTCATGCGCTCGCACGCATCAAACAGGCGGCAGCCTGCGTGAATGCCAGCCTCGGAGTGATCAGTGAATCAGAGTGTGACGCCATCGTGACCGCCGCAGCGGCAGTGGCGGATGCACAGCACGATGATCAGTTTCCCCTGCGCGTCTGGCAGACCGGCAGCGGCACCCAGACGAACATGAACGTCAATGAGGTGATCAGCAATCTGGCTGCGCGGGCCGCCGGCGAACCGCTCGGCAGCCACAGGCCAGTTCACCCGAATGACCATGTCAACCGCTCCCAGTCCACCAATGACGCCTTTCCGGCAGCGATTCATCTGGCGACCGCGGAAGGTCTCGAACGCCGCCTGCTGCCCGAACTCGACCGATTGATCGGTGCTTTTGCAGCCAAGGCGGAGCTCTGGAAGGACCTCGTGAAAATCGGTCGCACCCACCTGCAGGATGCGGTTCCGCTGACCCTGGGCCAGGAAGCATCGGCATGGCGGGACCAGATTTTGGTCGCCCGCACCCGTGTTGCATCCAGCCTGGCGGAGGTCTATCCGCTGCCACTGGGGGGCACGGCGGTGGGAACCGGCCTCAATGCTCCCGACGGTTTCGCCGAGCAGGCTGCGGAGGAACTGGCCAGGCTCACAGGACTGGCCTTCAGCTCAGCTGACAACAAGTTTGCGGTGATGGCGAGCCATGACGGGCTGGTGCATGCCATGGCCCAGCTGCGACTGCTTGCGGGAAGCCTGCTCAAAATTGCCAACGACATCAGGCTTCTGGCCTGTGGCCCGCGCGCAGGTCTGGCGGAGCTGCATCTGCCCGAGAATGAACCGGGAAGCTCGATCATGCCCGGGAAAGTGAACCCGACACAGTGTGAGGCGATGGCCATGGTGTGCACCCAGGTGATCGGTCTCGATGCGGCTGTGGCGATGGCCGGTTCCGGTGGCCATCTGCAGATGAACGTCTACAAACCGCTGATCGGCTTCAATCTGCTGCAGTCGATCACCCTGCTCACGGATGCCTGTCGCTGCTTCCGGGTGGCCATGGTCGAAGGGATCGAACCGAACAGAGCCAGGATTCAGAGGGATGTCGAACAATCGCTGATGCTGGTCACGCCTCTGGCGCCGATCATCGGCTACGACAAAGCCAGTGCGATCGCCAAATACGCCCATGAACAGGGCCTCAGCCTCAGAAATGCAGCTCTGGATCTGGGTTATGTCAGCGGCGAGGATTTCGACCGCATCGTCGATCCCGCCGACATGGCACGACAGCAGGGCTGAAGAACAAGCAATCAGGCGGCCCGTTCCGTCGCGGGATTGAGTCCCTCTGAGTCCGATGCTTCAGCCTTCTGCAGATCATCGGCTTCAGCGACAGGAAAACGATTGATCGCCCTGAGAGCCTGACGGGAGTGGCTGCGCAGCTGCTCACTGATCGCTTCGCAATAGGGAACCTGTGCCAGCAGATCCACAGTGCGGCGCATGATCCGCACCACATCACCTTCGTCCAGGGAGGTGTTGGCAATCAGATCATTCCAGGCGGTGCCGCTGGCCCATGCCTCCACCAGTCCCATCAGCTCAGGCTCCCACCAGGCCGGCACCACGACCTGGTGACGTTCCTGCGCACGCAACAGCTCCCGGCGGAGACCGGAGAGATCATGCAACGCCTCTTCCGCACGGGGCGGCGCTGGAAATCCACTCCAAAGGTCTGGGCGGTTCACCTCGGTGCTGATCGCTTCAAACACCGCGGCCAGCTCCGCCGGCGGCAGATCATCAAGGTGACCGCTCATCAGGGCCAGCCCCAGCCAGAGTTCGTTGTCGCCGCGAAGGGCCGCCACCGTGCGCCCGATCTCCGTGGGTTCAAGCTCATCAAGAGCTGCGAAATGCTGAAGGATCTCCATCAGCGCAAGAAAGGTCTCCCAGTGACGGTTGGCACGGTGATGCAGCAGTTGCTGCCGCTCGCCGATCTCCAGCTCCAGTTCCTCCATGCGCCGGCGGTGCTTCTTGAGCTGCTTGCGGTCGCCCCAGCGATGGGCGGGATGGGCTTCCAGATCAGCTTCGAGCGTCTGCACCGTTTGCGCCTGCGATAGCACTTCCCCTGCCAGGTCGTACTGAGGAGTTGTCATGTCGTGGCGCCGAGCCATGTGCCCCACCGCAAGGGCCAGACCGCCACTGTTCTGATCACCATGGCGCAGCTCTCCGGCACGTCCAAGCTCAGGAGGTCGGACACCATCAACCTGCAGGCAGCTGAGCTCGGCATGCAGGCTGACCACCGTTTGACAGGGCAGCAGAAGCCAGACATTGTCAATGGTGAGGCAGAGCAGGAGAGGGAACTGTCCCGGTCCCTCGCACTTCTCCACGATCACAGCCGGGGTGACCCCCCCTCGCAGTTGCGGGGCTTTCAGGCTCACAAGCGTTCCGACACTCGCGAACTGCAGCGCAAGCGTGAGCTCATGGGCCAGGGTTTCCTCAGCCTGTTGCTGAAGAATGCGCATCAGCCGACGCTCTTCGCGCAATCGCCCGCGCCGTTTTTCGTAGTCCTCAAAGTCTTCCCACGGCACATCGCCAGCCGTCCCCTGCAACTGCCCTAGCTGCAGACGCAACTGCTCGAGGATCTCCTCCTCCTCTACCAGGTCAAGGCTGGCCAGGTAGCGCCCGAAACTGCGTTCCACCAGCTCGCGCGCCTTGGCCAGATCATGGCGCTGCAGAAGGTTGAGAACCATCCCATAGCTGGGGGTGAACTGGCTCACCAGCGGATCTGGAGGACTCGTTGCCAGCTGACCGGCTTCACGAACCCCTTCGAAGCGGCTCTGTACGGTGACCACATACCCCTGGGAGTCAAGTCCGCGTCGGCCTGCGCGACCTGCCATCTGCAGAAATTCACTGGCCATCAGGGGGCGATGACCACGCTCTGTGCGTTTCGACAGTGCAGCAATCACTGTGGTGCGCGCAGGCATGTTGATTCCTGCCGCCAGTGTCTCGGTGGCGAAGACCACCTTCACCAACCCCTGCTGGAACAGCTCCTCGATCAGCTCCTTCCAGGCAGGAAGCACTCCGGCATGATGCGCGGCGATTCCACGCAGCAAAGCATCGGCGTGCAGGCCGTCGCGAACGGCTTCAGGATTGGCGGTCGTGTAGGCCTTTAAGCGTGCACGGATTCGGGCCTGCTCAGCCTCGGTCACCAGGCACTGCACCCCTAGGTCGCGCACGGCCTTGTCACAGCCACGTCGACTGAAGATGAAATAGATCGCTGGCAGCATGTCGCGCTCGGCCATCTGTGCCACCACAAAGCTGATCGGTGGTGGCTCGGGCTGAGGTGGCCGGGATGAACGGCCCTTGCGTTTATGCCCCTTGGGAGCTCGCCAGACCTTGCAGTTGGGATGGAGGCCTGTGCCCTGCTCATTGAGCAGGGGATGCAGACCCTTGGCGCTGCAGAAACCGAACTGCAGCGGAACGGGCCGGAAGTCACTCAGCACAAGCCTGGTGGGGCCATGCACTTTTTCAATCCAATCGGTGAGCTGCCCGGCATTGGCCACCGTTGCCGAGAGAGCGACAAGCTGCACCGGAGGCGGCGAATGAATGATCGATTCCTCCCAGACCGTGCCGCGCTGAGAGTCGTTCATGTAGTGGCACTCATCGAGCACAACGGCCTCCACATCGGCCAGGGGGTCGTCATGCTCATCGGCTTCTGCGTAGAGCATGTTCCGGAAGATCTCCGTGGTCATCACCACGATCGAAGCCTCCCGGTTGACACTGAGATCGCCGGTCATCAGACCGACGTTCTCGGCACCGAACTGCTCGCGGAAATCGCGCAGCTTCTGATTGGAGAGAGCTTTGAGCGGTGTGGTGTAAAAGACTTTCTGGCCATGAGCCATGGCTCGATGAATGGCGTACTCGCCGATCAACGTCTTGCCGGATCCCGTGGGTGCACTCACCACCACGGAATGTCCTTGGTTCAGAGCGTCGATCGCCTCCAGCTGAAAATCATCCAGCGGGAAGGGAAACAACTGCGCCGGATCCGGGGAGCTCCCCTGAGCGGGATGTGAAGCCTGGCTGTCTTGCTCCGCCATGACTGAATCCTAGGGACGCCGCCGCAACATGATCGGCATGGACCGAGACTGCACTGCATGAGCACTTCTCCGGCCCGACGCCGTCAGCTGCGCAGCTGGTCTCCCGCTGAACGGCAGGAGCACCTGCAGGCGGTGGCCGCTGGTTCGAAGCACGGTTCGGCGACCGGTCCGGCGCTGCTGGATCTGGCCAGCAATGATTATCTCAGTCTGTGCCGTCATCCTTGCCTGATCGCCGCGGCTGAGGCGCAACTGCGCAACAGCGGAGTGGGTGCCGGTGGCTCCCGACTTGTGAGCGGCAGTCGCCCGGTGCATGCCCAGCTGGAATCAGAGCTGGCCTGCTGGCTGGGACGGGACAGAGTGCTGCTGTTTCCAAGCGGGTTTCAAGCAAACCTTGCGGCAGTCAGTGCCCTGGCCAACCGCCACACCACCGTTGTGGCGGATCGGCTGATCCATCACTCACTGCTGGTGGGTGTCCAGGCCAGCGGCGCCCGACTCAGGCGTTTTGCCCACAACGATCTCGAATCACTGGAGCGACTTTTGCTGCGCAGTCGCAGCGATCGTCCGCAGGCACCCCTGCTTGTGATCAGTGAAAGCCTGTTCAGCATGGAAGGCACCAGCCCTCCGGTGCATGATCTGGCAGCCCTCTGCGAACGCCACGGTGCACACCTGCTGCTTGATGAGGCCCATGCCCTGGGAGTGCTCGGCAACGGAGGCCGAGGGCTTGGATTCGGGAAAGAAAGGGTGACGATGCTCAGCGGCACATTTGGCAAAGCCTTCGGCAGCGGCGGTGCCTTCCTGGCCTGCGACAGCGAACGCGGGGAAAAGCTTCTGCAGGAAAGCGGTGCCTTCCGGTACACAACCGCACTGGCTCCACCTCTGGCAGCAGGCGCGCTTGCCGCCCTGGAGCTGATGCGGGCCAACCCGGACTGGGGCCATCAACTGGTGCTGCGCGGTGACAACTGGCGCGACCGACTGGCCGAAGCCGGTTGGGCCAGGCCGAAGGGTCGTGGGCCGATCCTGCCGCTGATTGTCGGTGACGATCAGCACTGTCTGAAACTGCAACACCAGCTTGAGCTTGCAGGTCTGCTCACAGCTGCGATCCGTCCACCAACGGTGCCGGAAGGCAGCGCCCGACTGCGTCTGGTTCTGCATCGCTGCCTTCCCGATGAAACATTGGAATCACTGCTGAAGGCCCTCTCGGATGCCCTCGCTGCCTGATGAGACAGGTCATCGCCATGCATGGCTGGAGCGGCGAAAGCACTTCCTGGGCTCCATGGGAGCGTCATTTCTGCCATCGCGGCTGGCTCTGGCAGAGCGGTGAACGTGGCTATGGCAACAGGCGATCCTGCAATCCCAGCTGGGCCGAACCAGCCTGCGCCGAAACACTTCTGCAGCAGCCGAAGCCAACGCGCAGGGTCGTGATCGGCCATTCCCTCGGCCCCCATCTGCTGGAATCCTCCGTGCTGAACCAGGCCACGGATGTGGTGCTGCTCGCCAGCTTCGGGCGATTCGTTCCGGAGGGACCCGAGGGAAGAGCCTTGCGCACCGGCCTGAAAGGCATGCGCAAAGCCATTGGCGGAGCCGGGGAGTCCACGATGCTGAGAACCTTTCTGCAACGGGCCGCGCAACCGGCTGGCCTGGAAGGTCTGCCACCGGGGCTGGAACAGCAGGACCTTTCCCAGCGAAGCCGGGAGCGTCTGCGCGCTGATCTCGATCGTCTGATCGGAACCAAGGGCCTGCCTGAGGGCCTGCCGGAAACAGCACGTGTGCTGGTGGTGGAGGCTGCAGAGGATGCGATCGTTGCCCCGGCGGCGAGCCGGGAACTCCTGCAGGCGCTGGTACGTCATCTTGAGCAAAAACCCGAGCACTGGAATCTCAGCGGTGTCGGCCATGCACTGCTGGTTCCCGACCTGCTCGTGCGGGTTCGGCAATGGCTGGATGACGAAAGGTGAGCCTCCTGATCGACGCATCAGCAACGCTGGTCGATCATGCAGCTGAAGCACAGCAACGATGACACCGACCTCAGCAGCACTACGCCTTGTGGTCTGCGGCACAGACACGGACGTTGGCAAAACAGTGGTCAGTGCCCTGTTGGTTCAGGGGCTCAATGCCACGTACTGGAAACCGGTTCAGAGCGGTCTGGAGGAGGGTGGTGACCGTGAGCGGGTGATCAGGTTGATCGACCTTCCCGCCGATCGGTGGATTGCGGAGACCTATGCCTTCCAGGCAGCCGTTTCACCCCATTGGGCAGCGGAACTGGAAGACACCTGCCTTGATCCGAATCGGCTGACGCTCCCTCCCATAGGAACCAGGCCACTTGTGGTGGAGACCGCCGGCGGACTGCATGTTCCACTCACCCGCTCCCGGCAGCAGATAGACCAGCTGCAGCGATGGATGCTGCCGGTCGTTCTGGTGGCTCGCAGCGGACTGGGAACACTGAATCACACCTTGCTCAGTCTTGAGGCTCTCCGCCACCGCGGGATCCCTGTGATCGGCTTGATCCTGAATGGACCTGTCCACGCTGACAATCCAAGAACTCTCAGCGAGATCGGCGATGTTCCGGTGCTTGCGGAACTTCCCCATCTCCATCCTCTCGATGCCGAGGCTCTGCGAAATGAATGGCACAACCAGAACCTGGGCCCTAAGTTCGAGGCGTTTGCGAACCATCCTGGCAACCGATGACAAGCCGTCAGACCTGGGCCACCGTGGCCGTTGTGCTCCTCTGCGGCGGCATCCTCGTTCTGTTCACCGACGTTGAAGTGCAGCTGGTGCGATGGTTCAACTGCGGGCCGATCGCAACTGTCGAAGAAAAAGAAAGCGACGTCTGCCGGTAGAGGCTTCACGCAGAGATCTCAGCCCATCGGTCTGGACCGCAGTGGGCATCTGCCCATCAGCAGAGCCACATGCCGCACCGCCATGGTCAGGGTCCATCCCTGACGCAGCTGCTCATGGATCTGTTCGATCTGCGACGGTGACCAGCCACGCATTTCAAGCCGGGCCTTGATCGAGGGCCATCCACCTTCAAAAAAGATGCTTCGACATCCATGGTCACCTGGACCGCAGCGGGGCTGCTGTGATGCAGGTTCAACAAATCGATTGGAGGATGGCCGACCCCGGCCTCGATATGTCTGATCCATGGCCATGGCTGGCCTCGCTGACCTGTGCTCATGATGACAACAGGCCGACAAGCGTGCCCAGTGTCACGGAACCATCACCCCAACCTCTGGCCACCCTTCACCTCGATCACGACGACTCCTCCTCTTGAGCAGGTGGTGCGAGGCGAGGGAGCTCTTCTCTACAGAGCGGAAGGGCCACCCCTGATTGACGCGATCAGCAGCTGGTGGGTCACCCTTCATGGCCATGCCAACCCGGTGGTTGCTGCAGCCATCGCTGAACAGGCCGCCACGCTTGAGCAGGTGATTTTCGCTGAGTTCACCCATCCGCAGGCGGAACGACTGGCATTGAGGCTGGCGCAGCGGACCGGGCTCGATCGTGTCTTCTTTTCAGATAACGGCTCCACCGCTGTGGAGGTGGCTCTTAAAACAGCCGTGCAGTGGTGGCATAACCGGGGTGAACTGCGTCAGCAGCTGATCGCCTTTGAAGGGGCTTATCACGGCGACACCTTCGGGGCGATGGCAGTTGGAGCACGCAGCCTGTTCAGCGAACCCTTCGATCCAATGCTGTTTCCGGTGCGACGGGTCCCCTGGCCTCAGACCCACTGGAATGACGAGACTGTGGAAGCCAGTGAAAAGCGTGCTCTTGATGACCTTGCGCTGGCTCTGCAAACGCCGACCGCGGCGGTGATTCTCGAACCGCTGATCCAGGGTGCTGGCGGCATGCGCATGGTTCGACCTGAATTTCTGCAGGCCGTGGAACAACAGGTCAGACGCGCCGGCAGCCTGCTGATCGCCGATGAGGTCCTCGCCGGTTTTGGTCGTTGTGGCAGCTTGCTGGCGTCCCAGCGAGCGGGGATCCAGCCGGATCTTGTGGCACTGTCCAAAGGACTGACCGCAGGATTCCTGCCCATGGGCATCACGATGGCCAGCGAGGCAATTTTTCAGGAATTCCTCGGCAGCGATCCGACCAAAACCCTGTGGCATGGTCACAGCTTCACCGCCAACCCACTTGGCTGCGCAGCGGCCAATGCCAGCTTGGATTTGCTCGAAGCTGACCCAGCGTGTCATCAGCAGTTCGAACAACGCCATCAGGTCAGGCTGGAACGGTTGGCCTGCCATCCCAGGGTGCAACGCGTCAGGCTCTGCGGCACCATTGCAGCCTTTGATCTCGTCACCGACGGTGAGCAGGGCTATCTCAACCCTGCGGGCAAGGTGCTCCGAGGCCTCGTGAGAGATCAGGGCGTGTTGATCCGCCCCCTCGGGGATGTGGTGTATCTGCTGCCGCCGCTCTGCATCAGCGACACCCAGCTGGATCAGTGCTACGACGCTTTGCACAGTGGACTGGATGCTCTGCCTGGCCTATGAGCTCCTGTCGCAAACCCTCATCGTCACGGACCAAGACGGAGTGCCGCTTCCACATCCTCCCGGGTCAGACCATAGGGGTAGGAACAGGAGCGATGTGGCCGTTCCGAAGTCCAGATCACTCCGAGGTCCTGTTGATCAAGTCTCAGCTGAGCACTCCAGTCAGGCTGCTCCCAGATCCAGTCACAGGGGTCCTGATCACTGCGAGTGGCGCCCAGAGCCTGCAACCACTGCTCAAGTGCCCGCAGGGAATGCTGATTGAGAGGCGTGTTCGCTGAGGGAAGTGATGCCATCGGAATCACCGGGCTGCGCATCAGTCAGCTGAGTCTGCTCCTCCACCAGCCAACTCGGCTGCACCTGAAGTTCAAGGCCACGGCTCCAGGCAACACCCACACCAAGCAGCAGGCACAGCAGCAAAGACCCCAGCAGAAGCAGCAGGGACAGCCATTCACCACCGGAGAGAGGGCGACGCTGACCGATCGCGTGCGGCACAGGCAGGGAAGGAATCACGGTCTGCTGCATCGCGTCCCTCTCCTGCAGTGCCGCGTCGTACAAGCGACGACGACGTGGATCAGCGAGCTGCTCATACGCTTCTCGAAGCAAGCGAAACTGGCGAGCCGCATCTTTGGCCGGCAGACGGGTCGTATCTGGATGCACCGCTTTGCTGAGACGCCGGAAAGCCTGACGCAGGGAATCAGGATCCGCACTGCGAGTGACACCCAGCCGCTCGTAGTAGGTGATGTTCTGAGCCTGAGGGGCCATTGCGGTTAGCAGCACCTGCGGCGTCAACGCCATTCTAGAAAGGAGTGATGGTCAGGCCGCCATGCCGGATACATCGCCGTTTGCCAATCCGGGACCTGAGCTCTGGTCATTGCTTGGATGGAGCCCAGACGCCGGACAGCTGAAGCAGTTGGTTGACCTGCAAAAGCTGCTCCAGGACTGGAACAGCCGCGTCAATCTCACCCGTCTGGTGCAGGGAGAGGATTTCTGGATTGCTCAGGTTCTTGACAGTCTCTGGCCTCTGTTACCCGAGCTGATGAGCCCAGACACTCCCCGCCGCTGCATCGATGTGGGCACAGGCGGAGGCTTCCCCGGGCTGGCTGTAGCCATTGCTCTTCCAGGCGCAGAGCTGACCCTGGTGGATTCAGTGGGACGCAAGACAGCTGCTGTGGCTGCAATGGCGCAGTCGCTGGGCCTGAGCGATCGGGTGCAGGTGCGCACGGAACGGGTGGAACGCACTGGTCAGGATCCAAGCTGTCGCGGCAAGTTTGATCTTGCAATGGCCCGTGCCGTGGGCTCCGCTCCGGTGGTGGCGGAATACCTCGTGCCGTTGTTGCGAAGGAGCGGAGAGGGCTTGCTCTATCGCGGGCGTTGGCACGACACAGATGACAAGGAGCTTCAATCAGCACTGACGCTGCTGAAAGCTCGTTCGCTGAAGCTGCAACGCATGGAACTGCCTTCCCAGCGAGGCGCACGCACGCTGATCAGGATTGGGCCTGAAGCAGCAACACCCGATACTTACCCACGCGCCACCGGCATGCCAACCAAAATGCCACTGGGTGTTCAGGACGACGACAGCCGCTCCTGAGGAGATCCACCTGCTCGATCCCGCAAGCTGCGCAACAGGCCTGGGATGCGATCCCTCCAGGGACTGTCCTGCAGGACGGACAACAACAGCTCCTCGCTCACACTGCTGTCCAGGGCATCGGCATTGGCGCCCGGGAACCAGTGCCCTGCACGGCCCAGCAGACCGTATCGCGCCTTGACAAAGCCCTCGAGATCCCATGCCTCGAGCAGGTTGTGCAGCCAAAGCAGCATTGGCAGATTGATCTCTCCTGGAGTGTTTTGCCATTCGGGCAATCCCTGTCTCCAGCTCGTCAACCATGACGTGCCGAGGGCATCGCATTCCGCCAGACGAAGACGCGATTCGATCGGCGCCACCAGCTCGGCAGCCTGATCCAGCAGGGAGACAGCCTCCAGGTGCAGATCGAGATCCTGAGGACGAGCCGCACCGACACTCAGGGTGTGCACGCGTGGATCACGAAGACAGAAAAGATCATTGAAGACAATCGGATGCAGGGGCTTGGTGAGCTCCAGCAAGCGAGGACCGGGAGTATGCAGGTGTCCACCCTTGTCGGTGGGGCTGATGATGAACACGCCCATGTCCTGAAGACTGGCGGCAGCGATCGCCGGTTCATTGTCCTGACGGATGAAATACCAGTGCAGATTCACGTAATCGAAAGCACCGGTTTCGATCGCATCAACGATCAAGGCCGTCTCCCCATGGGTGGAGAAGCCCACATGACCGATCCGGCCTTCGGCCTGCCAGCGACGCACCACATCTAGGCAGCCGCCTGGTCGGATGGTCTGATCAAGATGGGAATGGAGATTGATGCCATGAATCGACAGCAGATCCACGCGATCCACATCAAGTCGGGAGAGGGAGAGCTCAAGGTCTGCCTCAAAAAGCGCCGGATCAGCCTGGGGTGGCACTTTGGTCTGCAGAATTCGGGAGGAATCGGGACAACCCGGCAGGGCCCAGCCCAGCTGTCGCTCTGAACTGCCGTAATGGCGAGCGGTTTCCACATGATGGAAGCCGGTCTGCACCGCTCGTTCGAGTGTGCTCTGCAACAACCGCTGAGATTGATCAGTGATCGCATCAGCCTCAAGATCTGTCCAGCTCTGCTGAAATCGCATACCGCCCAGTGAGAGCACAGGCATGGGGATCTCGGTGCGCCCGAAGCGACGTGTGGGCAGACTGAAGCACTCCATCATCGGTGATGGTTGTTTCGCGGTAGCTGACGACGTGGCCGGGCCGGCGTGGGGACTCCCATTGGCAGCAGTTCCTGGGCATCAAGCTGTTGCTTCAGCTCCGTCAAGTCATTGAAAGCAACCCAGTGGATGCAGTCCACGGGACAGGTTTCGATCGCTTCCTGGATGCAGTCGGAAGAATCACCGTCCTGACGAACGGCCCTCGATCGACCGAGATGGGGCTCAATCACAAAAGTGTTCGTGGCCACATGGGCGCAGTAGCGGCAGCCGATGCAGGCAGCTTCATCTACCCAGACGGCTTTTGAGCGAAGAGATCCTCCGAGCACAGGCTCTAGACCTGTGCGCTCATCCCGGTCATAGGACGTTGCGGAGTAGGCGGCAGCCGCTGGATCGGTCACGTCGTCAACAGGCTCCGCAAAGAAAACTGCTTCAGGTGTCCCAGCGGGTCACCACCAGCTCAATGGAACCATCCTGGCAATCACGCTGTTCTGTGACATCAAATCCTTCATGACGGGTAGCTTCCAGAACAGACCTCAGGGCATAACGCTGGGTCAGACGAGAGAGAAACCGCTCAACAGGCACAGGCTGGCGCCACAGATCCAGATCAGTGACGAACTCGTAGGAGTGATTCGATTCATTCCAACGGAATCCGAAATCGGCACCACCATCAACGGCGACTGCCAGCTCAGCTTCGACGGTCTGCCCTTTGTAACCACGCACGGTCTGTTGACTGTCTCCGGGGGTGTAGCCCAGATCTTCGAGAGCACCCCGCAGCGGAGCCAGCTGACGGAGTTCGGTTTTAACGGTACTGAAATGGGACATCAGGAAGGCTCTACGGACTGGGACTGAGTGACTGGCTGAGTTGTGGTGAAAGCCTCGGAAGTGGGCTGGCGCCGTTCGACGGTGCCCAGCGCAGCCTCAAGACGATCCGTGAGTTGCAGGCAAGCGTCACCTGTGACTCCCTCCACCCGCTCCTCAACGCGACCGTCGGGACGAATGCGGAATCGCACTGTGCGCTGAGGCATGCACCATCACAGAATTGCCTGCATGTTAAAGGGAAGCGACAGGAGCCGGAGTTCCCTGTAACGGGATCAGATCAACAGTCCTTCGTCCAGCAGAGTCTGCAGACGATCCACAAGCTCGGGATTATCGAGCTGCTCAAGGGCGGTGCGGGCTTCATCACGCACTGTCGTCTCGCGATCCTGCAGAAGAGCTGCCACGAAGGCCTCAACCATTTCGTCCTGGCGGGGCTTCACAAGCTGATCATGCAGTCTCCCCAGAGCCCAGATGCAATTGCTGCGCACAACCGGTTCACTGTCGATCCGAAGGCTCAGCAGCAGCTGACCTGCTGCGAGATCCGCCTTCACAGGGGATGTGCTGCCGGCCTCAGCGAGTGACACCGAAGCCCAGAGACGAACCGAAGCCACATCAACCTGCAAAGCCTTGATCAATGGATTGAGCACGGGAGCATCCGGGTAATTACCGAGGCTCCAGGCCGTGGCTTTACGCACATAGGCGTTGCTGTCCAGCTGCAGAAGACGTAACAGGGCTTCAACGGCCTGCAGGGAAGGATTTCTGCCCAGCGCATAGACAGCGCTCATGCGCACCACAGGACAGGTTTCATCCAGCAGTGGCAGAAGCAGGGGGACGGCACGGGGGTCGCGATGTTCACAGAACACCCGCAGTCCCTGAAGGCGTTGATCGTGTCCTTGTTTCAGCCACTCCAGGCCTTCATCGCAGGCTCGGACCGCCTCAAGGGCATCACCTTCCGGATCATCCGGGGCAATCTCATCCAGTGGATCACCCATGAGCTCTGCAGCGAGTTCACGCTCCAGCACATCAGGATCGATGGCCAGTTCAGCCATGAGGTCCTCGTTCTGAATGCTGGATGAATCGCCCATGGATCGATCGTAATCTCAGCTGATCGGAGCAGGCGCCAGCATGTCGCCTGGAAGCCAGATTCGAGCGCTTACAGCAACCAGGGCCAGGGCGAACAGTGCCACGATCAGGACGGGAAGAATGGTGCTGCGGAAAAAAGCCAAATCACTGTCGGATTTGTGAGCATTGTGACTGCTGCCCGATCAGACCGGAGCAGCGGAGCGACCGGTCCATCGCAGAAGCATCAGAGAGATCACTGCCAGAACCAGTCCGAACCAACCCAGCAGCTGCTGATGCAACAGGAATGCCCCTGATCCAAGCAGAGCTCCGAACAGCACTCCGGAACTGAACAGGAATCGCCCAATCAGGTCTGAAAGGGATTCAGAAGCGGTCGCATCGAGGCCACGGCGCCAGCGGCTCCAGCCAGGCCCGGGAGGGCGGACCTGAACCACAAACCGTTCGAGAACAGCCGGGGATTCAGGAGGGGTCAGCAGCATCACCGTGATCCAGACCACAGCGGTTAGGCCGGTGGTGACGATCAGTCGTTCTCCATAGTCAGAGATCTGAAGCAGTGGAACCACCGAGGTCACCAGGCCCACCACAAAACCGCAGAGCATGGCGGACAGCTCAGCTGCTGCATTGATCCGCCACCAGAACCAGCGCAGAACGAGCACAACACCAGGTCCGGTTCCGATAGCGATCACGAGCCGGAACACCGTTCCGATGCTGTCGCTGATCAGCGCTGTGACCACACCCAGCACAAGCAGCATCACACTCATGAGCTGACCCACCAGCAGAAGCTCCCGCTGAGAGGCGTTCGGCCGCATGAAGCGTTGATAGAGATCGTGGGTGAGGTAGCTCGCTCCCCAGTTCACAGATGTGCTCACGGTGCTCATGAAGGCAGCCACCAGGGAGACCACCACGAGGCCGAGCACCACCGGGGGCAGAAACTGAACCGCAAGTGTGGGGTAACTGAGTTCCCAGTCGGCCTGATCGGGAAGCAGCACCAGTGCCGCCAGGGCCACGATCACCCAGAGCCAGCTGCGCAGCAGATAGTTGACCACCAGGAACACCCAGCCTGCGAGCCGTGCCTGCTGTTCATCTTTCGTAGCCAGCATCCTTTGGATGAATTCACCGCCACCGTCGCTACGGCGGAAACTCCACCACTGCACAGTGAGATAAGCGAGAAATGTGGAAATGCTGATCCCCGCACCACCGATCCAGTCGAGGCCTTCAGAACCCCAGCGCCAGGGCACGATCGACAACAGCTCGGGGCGACCCAGCGCTTCCAGCTGATCGAGCAGCGATTCCATACCTCCTGCGGCGTGTACAGCAGCCCACGCCACGGCGCCTGCCCCGAGCAGCGCCAACAGGAGCTGTACGAAATCGGTGATCACCACGGCCCACAACCCACCGGCGACGGTGTAAGCGAGCACGAGGGCCGCCACGATGATCAGCAACACCAGGGTGTCGGAAAGTCCACCAGCTGCCCGCATCGGCTGATCGGAGACGATGCCGAGCGCCTCGACCACCTTGCGCATGGCGAGGAAGGCGTAACCGATGCCGATGCAGTTCACCGGAAGTGCCAGAAGAAAGGCCTTGATGCCCCGAAGCCAGGCAGCGGCGGGGCCGCCGTATCGAAGCTCCGTAAAGGCGGCGTCAGTCAGCACACCGCTGCGTCGCCACAACGGTGCGAACACCACGGCCATCGCGACATGCGCCAACCCGAAACCCCACCACTCCCAGTTCGCAGCGAGGCCTCGTGTGCCCACGATCCCCGCAACGTAAAGGGGGGTGTCGATCGAAAACGTGGTAGCGGCCATCGACGCACCGGCGAGCCAGCCGCTGAGTCGGCGACCGGCCACGAAATAGTCGTCCTCGCCGCGATTCCGTCGTGCCAGCCAGAGCCCCAGGGCCAGCGTGGCCGCCAGGTACACGATCAGGATGGTCCAGTCGATCGGAGCCATGGGACCACGCAGATCAGCTCAGTCTCCCTTACCTCTGCCGCGATCGCCTCAGCTGACCACAGGCCGCATCCTGATCCAGGCCTCGGCTGGAACGAAGGCTCACGGCGACACCGCGGCGCTCCAGCACCCTGCGGAATTCCTCGATGCGTTCGCGTGAGGGTCGCTGAAACTCCTCCTCTTCGATCGGGTTGTAGGCGATCAGATTGACGTGACTCTGAAAACCGCCGACGCGGTCGGCCAGTTCCTCGGCATGTTCAGGGAGGTCATTGAGTTCTCCCAGCAGGATGTATTCAAAGCTCACCCGCCGGCCCGTGACATCCAGATAGTGACGGCAGTCGTCGAGCAGAGCGTCATAGGGGTAGGCCCTGGCTGTGGGGATCAGATCCTCCCTCAATCGCTGATTGGGGGCGTGCAGGCTCACCGCCAGAGTGAACTGTGCTCTGCCAAGGGTTTCAATGGCCAGCTCGGCAAGCTGGGGCAATGTTTTCGGAACCCCAACGGTGCTCACGGTGATCCGGCGCTGGCCGATGCCCAGATCATCGCTGAGGCAACGAATCGCCTCGAGCACCGCATGGCTGTTGAGGAGCGGTTCGCCCATTCCCATGAACACGATGTGAGAAGGACGACGATCCATCACCTCCCGCACACTGAGAACCTGATCAACGATCTCGTGGGTTCGCAGGGAACGCTGCAGCCCATCTTTGCCGGTGGCGCAGAAACGGCAGGCCATCGGACAGCCCACCTGACTGGACACACAGACGGTCAAGCGTTGATCTGTGGGAATGCCCACGGTTTCAATGGTTTCACCGTCGTCAGTGGCCAGGAGCAACTTGGTTGTGGCATCGGAAGCCACGGAGCGATGCACCTCTTTCAATCGGCCGATGCTCACCCCCTGATCGATGAGCGTCGTCCGCCACGACTTGGGCAGCACCGTGATGTCATCCAGGGAGTGGGCACCCTTGGAATAAAGCCAGTCATGAAGCTGCCGCCCGCGAAAGGCTTTCTGCCCCTGGGACACCACCCAGTCCTGGAGCTCGGCCTCGCTGCAACCGAGCAGGGCTTTGCTCACCAGATCAGAAGACCGTGTCCAAGCTTGATTTCAACCGCAAGCAGGGCGATGAAACCGAGCATGGCCATACGCCCGTTCAGACGCTCGGTGTGAGTGTGAAAACCATACCGGGGCAAACGACGAACAGGAATCGTGGTGGGTTCAAGCATGGGCAGAGCCGGCTTCAGCGCAAAGTTGGAAAGGGACTGGGTGATGGACGCGGAGGCGACCACCAATTTCACTCATCACTGAGAAGTCCCTCCTCCTGAAGCCCCTCAACGGCCTCGGCATCGACCACCTGCTCTTCCTTCAGCTCGTTTTCAGCGTCAGGGCGAACAAAGGCGGCGAAGTTGGCACCGCCCTCGATGCCATGACGGCTGCGAGTGGCTTCCAGATCGGCATCACTGGGGTCATCCAGAACAGCGGTGGCATCTTTGACAGGAGCCGCAGGCATGTCGACGGTGTAGTCCGGTCGCAGGTTCTGCATTCGGCGGTAACCAACGGGATCCTCAGCCAGGATGTCTGGATGGGGCCCGGCCTCCGCTCGAAGCTCCTCTTCGAAGCCGCTGAAGCCTGTGCCTGCGGGGATCAGGCGTCCGATGATCACGTTCTCCTTGAGACCGCGAAGCCAGTCGCTCTTGCCCTCGATTGCGGCTTCTGTCAGAACGCGTGTTGTCTCCTGGAAGGAGGCAGCTGAAATGAAGCTGTCGGTGTTGAGAGAGGCTTTGGTGATCCCCAGCAGAACCGGAGTGAATTCGGCTGGAGCTCCCCCGGTGATCGACATCGCCTGATTGGTGTCCTCGACCTGGCGAAGCTCAATCAACTCACCAGGCAGCAGGGTGGTGTCACCGGCATCCTCGACCCGCACTTTGCTGGTCATCTGACGCACGATCACCTCAATGTGCTTGTCATCGATTGAGACGCCCTGGGATTTGTAGACGTTCTGAACCTCAGTCACCAGACGATGCTGCAGGTTGGCGATTGCCTCCTGGGCAGCCTCCATGAGTGGCTTGCGACTGCGCAGATCTTCGAAGAAACACTCCAGCAGCTCATGGGGATTGATCGGACCGTCCGTCAGCAGCTCGCCGGCTGCCACCTGCTGGCCATCGTTAACCATCACATTGCGGCCCAGCAGAATCGGATATTCGCCAATGGCGTCATCGCTCTCGATGACTGTCACCACAGTCGTTTCATCGTCTTCGCCCTGCTTGATCTCGACCGTACCAGGCTTCTTGCAGAGAATCGCTGACTCGCGGGGTCTCCGGGCTTCCAGCAACTCTTCGATCCTGGGAAGGCCCTGAACAATGTCCCCGGTCTTCTGACGTTCAAACACCAGCAAGGCAAGACCATCCCCTCGCTGCACCAGGTCGCCGTCGCGAACGTGCAGAAGAGAATCCGGTGAAATCATGTAGGGGCGTCCCAGTCGCAGCGTGACGGCTTTGGCATCCACCTGTTCCACCTCGCCGCAGCAATCAGCGAGCTGGCCTTCGGCAAGACGATCTCCGTCAACAATGCGCTGACCCACAGTCACCACAGGCTTGGCGGAAGTGCTGATGGTCACGGTGTCTTCGGCGCGCTCCACGATCAGTCGACGCACCGGCTCGCTTTCAGTGGCTTCAGGCATCTGGGCCACGCCCTCCTGCTTGCAGAGGATCTGCGTTGTGGCCACCACGTCGCCGGCCTTGATCGACTGACCATCCTCAATCTGGAGTTCAGTGTGGGTGGAGCCGTGACTGGAGTCGGAAATTGTGTCGCGGCGCACCAGGATGCTCTCCAGGATCACCAACTGCAGACGCTCGATCGTCTTGGCGCGCCTGTCAGGCACGCGTTCCACATCCACGGTCATCTGCGGGGTGGTGTCGAACGTCTCAAGCATCAGCTGTGTGCGCAGCAGCTCGACGCCCTCCACAGACTTGACCAGCTCGTTGTCTTTAAACGACAGACGCTGGGTTGCCTTCAGGCCGAGGTGCGGACCATTCGGCTGCTTGACGTGTCCAAGATCTGGGAGCTGTGCCTCGTTGGGGATGGTGTATTCCTCAACCGGGCGGAGCAGCAGTCCTGAGCCTTCAGGGGTTTCAACGGTTTGCACATACACCATGGCATCGGTGCTGATGCCCTTGGCAATCGACTCGCCGGGATTGACCATCACACCGTCGCCGGTGAAGCGCTCGAGAGCTTTTTTCTCAGTGCAGAGATGGAAGCTGCCGCTGCGAACAATGATCTCGCGCAGGATGTCGTTTTTCTGAGTGACGGTGACGATGCCGGCCGTCTGGCTGAAGATGTCTTTAACCACCTCGGTGCCGGCTTCGATCCACTGACCATCAGTGATCATCAGCAGAGAGATGTCCTTGTTGATCTCATGGGTTTCCTGGGGAATCCAGAGCAGAGTTCCACCCTTGTTGACCTCGTAACCGTTCTTGGCGGATCGGGCCTTCTTGATGGCGAGGCCGGGAGCGAAGCGAACCAGTCCACCGGTCTGCGTGCGGAAGCGATCGTCATTGAGTTCAGCGACGACTTCGCCACTGCCGATCTTGCTTCCGGGGATCGTGTTGAGGCGATAACGGGTGCCATCCTTGGCCTCAAGATTCCAGATCTCACCGGCATGAGTGGACTCGCCCTGCAGCTTGAAATCGCGCAGGGTCATCGACGTGGTGACGATCTGCACCTCGCGTGAATCACCAAGGGCTTCACGCAGTCGGACGGCACCGCCGTACTCACTCGCCTGACTGGCTTCCGCAAGCACCTGGGATTCAGTGACCTGAGCTCCGGCCGTGACCACTGGCCGGGCATTGGGGGGAAGGTTGTAGACATCCCCTGCCAGCACCCACATCCTTCCCAGACGTTGTGCTTTGTGCGTGATGTTGCCCTGGCGATCGGTGACTTCCCTGGGCTGAATGGTGGGGTCGTAGCTGACCTGTCCGGCCAGATCACAGATCACATCCTTGGTGGCCTTCTCAACACTCTTCTTGACAGCACCCGCAGCGATTTGTGCCACAGTCACGTCCGCGGCGACCTCCTGGCCGTTGTCAACAAACAACAGCGAACCGCTTGTGATTTCAACCTTCTGAGCCTTGCCCTTGCCGGAGGGATTGATCGTGAGTTTGAAATCAGCCTCAGCCTGCTGTGCGTCCACTCCATGGGGAGTGCGGTACGGGCGTACGCGTGCTTTCGAACCGAACTCAACGGTGCCGGCGACCTTGGAGCGGACCACGCCGGATTCCGCCGTGGATACACCGCCGGTATGGAACGTTCTCATGGTGAGCTGCGTTCCAGGCTCGCCAATCGACTGAGCAGCGATGATGCCGACGGCTTCACCGAGATCCACCAGTTCGTTGTGGGCCAAAGCCCAGCCATAGCACTTGCGGCAGACCGAGCGATTGGCTTCACAGGTGAGCGGTGAGCGCACACTCACCGCCTGAACCCCGGCCTTCTGGATCCGCTGGGAAAGAGGCGGGTCAATTTCAGTGTTGCGCTCGGCGAGCACCTCACCCTCGGCAGACACCACCTGATCGGCGGTGAGTCGACCCACGAGACGATTGCCGAACTTGCCATTTTCAGCCTTCACGACAATCAGACGCGTCGTTCCGCAGTCGTCTTCGCGCACGATCACATCCTGAGCGACATCAACCAGACGTCGGGTGAGATAGCCGGAGTCAGCTGTGCGCAGTGCCGTGTCCACCAGTCCCTTGCGGGCTCCGTAGGACGAGATGACGTATTCCGTGACGGTCAGACCTTCACGGAAGTTGGTGCGGATCGGCAGGTCGATGATCTCCCCCTGGGGATTGGCCATCAGGCCGCGCATGCCCACCAGCTGGCGAACCTGGGACATGTTTCCCCGGGCCCCGGAGTTGGCCATCATCCACACTG
The DNA here is from genome assembly GCF_047303035.1 of Synechococcus sp. MIT S9509. Lineage (NCBI taxonomy): Bacteria > Bacillati > Cyanobacteriota > Cyanophyceae > Synechococcales > Synechococcaceae > Synechococcus > Synechococcus sp. MIT S9509. The sequence continues at coordinate 1,685,663 of NZ_CP138940.1, forward strand.
AATTCAGTGGATCGTTCTGGTTGAAGTTCTTTTTGACCGCATCCACCAGACGCTCGTTGGTCTCCGTCCAGGTGTCGATGACCTTGGTGTGACGTTCAACCTCGGTGATCACCCCCAGACGATATGACTCCTCTGTGGCGGTGATCAGCTCCTCCGCCTCTCCCAGCAAATCCTGCTTCGCTTCAGGCACCTTCAGATCGTCCACAGAAATGGACACTGCGGCCTGAGTGGCGTATTTGAAGCCAAGATCCTTGAGCTGGTCAGCCATCGCCGAAGTGGCCGCCGTGCCGTGATGCTTGTAGGCCCAGGCAACCAGCTGTTTCAAACCCTTTTTGTCCACCACACGATTGCGGAACGGTGGAGGGGTCTTGGCCAGGGCACGGGCCTCCTTGGCAGCTGCAGCAGCCTTGGCCGCCTTGGAAGCCTTGGAGGACTTGGAGGACTTACGGGATTTGGAAGGGGTGGAGGTCATGACAGCGCTGATTGGTCGTGTTTATGGAGTGGGTCGGTCTTGATCGTTCAGGTGGCTGCCACTGCATCAATGATGGTGTGATTCATCACCACACGGCCCACGGTGGTGAGGATGTAACGGCTGATCAGGGCTCCCTCCTCGTCAAATCGATCACGGCGGTAGGTCCACTGCTCCAGTCGTGTGCCGTCGGAAAGGGTTTCACTCTGAATGGGTTCGTCGCGCTCGTCGTCGTCTTCGACTTCACCGTTGAAGCGAACCCAGACCCAGTCGTGCAGTCCGAGGCGCTTGTCCTCGAAGGCATGGATCACGTCCTCCAGATCGGAGAAGGTCCGGCTGCGATCGCCGAATTCAATGGGGCTCATCTGCGGCTGAAGGGCAGTGAGGTAGTAAGCACCAAGCACCATGTCCTGTGACGGCGTGATGATTGGTTCACCGGTGGCGGGGGAGAGAATGTTGTTGCTGGCCAGCATCAGCATGCGTGCCTCGGTCTGGGCTTCGATCGCCAGAGGCACATGCACGGCCATCTGATCACCGTCGAAGTCGGCGTTGAACGCAGGGCAAACGAGAGGATGCAGCTGAATCGCGCGACCATCAACCAGTTTGGGTTCAAAAGCCTGGATACCGAGTCTGTGAAGCGTCGGAGCTCGGTTGAGCATGATCGGATGCCCCTCGATCACCTCCTGAAGCACCTGCATCACCTCATCATCAGCACGCTGGATGAGCTTCTTGGCGGCCTTGATGTTGTTGACGATGTTCTGGCGGATGAGGCGATGAATCACGAACGGCTGGAACAGTTCGATCGCCATCTCTTTGGGCAGACCGCACTGATGCATCTTCAGTTTGGGGCCCACCACGATGACGGAACGACCCGAGTAGTCGACTCGTTTGCCCAGCAGGTTCTGGCGGAAACGACCCTGTTTGCCCTCGATGATGTCGCTGAGTGACTTGAGAGGACGGTTGTTGGCACCGACCACGGTGCGACCACGACGGCCGTTGTCAATCAGGGCATCCACAGCCTCCTGAAGCATCCGCTTTTCGTTGCGGACAATGATCTCTGGAGCGAGGATCTCCTGCAGACGCGCAAGTCGGTTGTTGCGGTTGATGACCCGGCGATAGAGGTCATTGAGGTCAGAGGTGGCGAAACGACCGCCATCCAGCTGCACCATCGGGCGCAGGTCAGGAGGAATCACCGGAATGACATCAAGCACCATCCACTCCGGACGGGCATTGGTGGCGATGAAGTTGTCAATCACTCGCAGACGCTTGATCAGCTTGGCGCGCTTCTGACCTTTGCTGCTCGCGATCTCTTCACGCAGCTGCTCAGCCACCTCGTTGAGGGTGAGGTCCTCCAGCAGCTGCTTCAGCGCTTCCGCACCGATACCGACCACCGGCTCGTTCTCTATCTCGGAATCCTCGGCATAGATTTCATCTTCGATTTCAAGCCACTCGTCCTCGGTCAGCAGCTGTTTGTACTTGAGATCCTTGTGGTCACCTGGGTCCAGCACCACATAGCAGTTGAAATAAACAATCTGCTCCACATCGCGCAGAGGCATATCCAGAAGGATGGCCACATAGCTGGGTATGCCCTTCAGGTACCAGACATGGGAAACAGGAGCTGCAAGCTTGATGAAGCCCATACGGTGCCGGCGCACCCGGCTTTCAGTGACCTCAACGCCGCAGCGCTCACAGACGATGCCGCGGTGACGCACCCTCTTGTATTTGCCGCAATGGCATTCCCAGTCTTTCGACGGGCCGAAGATCTTTTCGCAGAACAGCCCGTCCATCTCGGGCTTGAGAGTTCGATAGTTGATGGTCTCTGGCTTGGTGACCTCGCCAACCACCTGACCATTGGGCAGGGTGCGCTGACCCCACTCCATCACCCGATCAGGTGATGCGAGTGTGATCTTGACGTAATCAAAGTGGTTCTCGGTCCGGAGGTTGCTGTTGGTCATTGACGATTAGGGAAGAGGGGGGTTGTCGGTTCGTTCGTTGATCCGTCAGTCCTCGTCGTAATCAGCGACGCCCAGGGATTCGTAGGTGGGCCTGCTGGGGGTGCTGCGACGGGGGTTCACGTCCTGCATCAGATCGACTTCCTTGCCCTCATCGGTGAACACGGCAATGTCCAGACCCAGCGACTGAAGCTCGCGCATGAGCACCTTGAAGGACTCCGGCGTGCCGGGGCGGGGGATCGGCTTTCCCTTGACGATGGCGTTGAGAGCCTCGTTGCGGCCCTGCATGTCATCGGACTTGACAGTGAGCAGCTCCTGGAGGGTGTAAGCGGCGCCGTAAGCCTCGAGTGCCCAGACCTCCATTTCGCCAAGACGCTGTCCACCCTGCTGAGCCTTGCCTCCGAGAGGCTGCTGAGTCACCAGGGAGTAAGGGCCTGTCGAGCGGGCGTGGATTTTGTCATCCACGAGGTGCACCAGTTTGAGGAAATGGGAGTAGCCCACGGCCACAGGTTGGTCGAAGGGCTCACCGGTGCGTCCGTCGATCAGCTGAAGCTTGCCGGGGTCATCGGGGTTGTAGATCCACTCCTTGCCGGGCTGTTTGGCCGCAGTCTTCAGGAAGGTCTCCACCGTCTGCTGAGACTTCTCTGCACCGTACATCTCATCGAAGGGCACAACCTTCACACGGCAGTCGAGGTTCGAAGCGGCCCAACCCATGAGCAGCTCGAACACCTGACCGACATTCATGCGGCTCGGAACGCCCAGAGGGTTCAGCACGATGTCTACCGGAGTGCCATCGGGGAGATATGGCATGTCCTCACGGGGAAGGATGCGGCTGATGATGCCCTTGTTCCCGTGGCGGCCGGCCATCTTGTCGCCGACCTGGATCTTGCGACGCTGGGCCACATAGACACGCACCACCATGTTGGCGCCTGGGGGCAGCTCATCGCCTTGTTCTCGGGTGTAGATGCGCACATCCACAACACGTCCGCGCTCGGTGCTGGGCACCCTGAGTGAATTGTCACGCACGTCACGGGCTTTTTCACCGAAAATCGCTCGGAGCAGTTTCTCTTCGGGGGGTTGATCGGATTCACCCTTCGGAGTCACCTTGCCGACAAGTATGTCGCCGCTTTCAACGAAGGCGCCGATGCGGATGATGCCCATCTCATCGAGGTTGCCGAGACTTTCCTCAGCAACGTTGGGAATCTCTCTGGTGATCTCCTCTGGCCCCAGCTTGGTCTGACGTGCCTCGATCTCGTACTTCTCGATATGCACCGAGGTGTAGAGGTCGTCGTTGACCAGACGCTCACTGACAAGGATGGCGTCCTCGTAGTTGTAACCCTCCCAGGGCATGTAAGCGATCAAGACGTTCTGGCCAAGAGCGATCTCACCGCCTTCACAGGCGGAACCATCAGCCAGCACCTGACCCACAATCACCGGGTCACCCTGCCGAACAATCGGACGCTGGTTCAGGCAGGTGTCCTGATTGGACCGCTGATACTTCTGAAGGAAATGGGTGTGTTCGAGACCTTCTTCGTCCTGTACCACAATCGCGGTGGCGTCAACGAAGGTGACGGTGCCATTCACCCTTGAGATCGGGACCATGCCCGAGTCGCGGGCAACCTGGGTTTCCAGACCTGTTCCGACAAGCGGACGCTCCGGACGTAACAGCGGCACAGCCTGACGCTGCATGTTGGAGCCCATCAACGCGCGGTTGGCGTCGTCGTGCTCCAGGAATGGAATCAGCGAGGTTGCAACGGAGATCACCTGCACGGGTGAGAGTTGCACGTAGTCCACCTGCTCAGGGGGGACCTTTTCAAAATCCTGCCTGTATCGGACAGGGATCAGGTCAGCGAGGATCGTTCCGTCGCTGTCGGTCGCCACATCTCCAGGGGCGACACGGCATTCGTCCTCGAGGTCAGCTGAGAGATAGATGGGATCGCCCTGCTTGAGAACCCGCCCGTTCTCGACTTTCCAGAAAGGGGTTTCAATGAAGCCGTATTCATTCACCCGGGCGTGGGTGGCAAGTGAATTGATGAGGCCGGCGTTAGGGCCCTCAGGCGTTTCGATTGGGCAGAGACGGCCGTAGTGAGAAGGATGGATGTCACGCACCGCAAAACCGGCACGCTCCCTGGTCAGGCCGCCTGGGCCAAGCGCCGAAATGCGTCGCTTGTGCGTGAGCTCAGCCAGTGGATTGGTCTGATCCATGAACTGACTCAGCTGACTGGAGCCGAAGAACTCCTTGATGGCAGCGACCAGGGGCTTGGGATTGACCAGCTGAGCAGGGGTGAGCGAGTCGGTTTCACCAACCGTCATGCGTTCCTTGATGATTCGCTCAAGGCGATTGAGACCCACGCGAACCTGGTTCTGAAGCAGCTCACCCACCGAGCGCACCCGGCGATTGCCGAGGTGATCGATGTCATCGAGGCTCGCTCCGCCGACATCAAGCTCCAGGTTGATCAGATAATCGAGGGTTGACAGCACATCCTCGTGGGTAAGGGTGCGCACAGAGTCGGGAATCGTGAGACGGAGCTTCTTGTTGATCTTGTAGCGACCCACTCGGCCGAGGTCGTAGCGCTTGGGATCAAAGAAGCGGGTCTGCAGAAGCTGCTGTCCGCCGCTGACTGATGGCGGTTCACCCGGACGCAGCTTTTTGTAGAGCTCAAGCAAGGCCTGATCTTCAGAGCTGATGCCCTCGTCGTTGGCGGCTTCAATCGACTTTTTGTAGTACTCCGGATGGCGGAGCTTGTCGATCACATCATTGTCCGAAAGGCCCATGGCGCGCATGAGCACGTGGGCGTTGATCTTGCGGGTCTTGTCCACACGGACGTGCAGAAGATCGTTCTTATCGGTCTCGAACTTCAGCCAGGCACCACGGTTGGGAATGACACTGGCGTTGTAGGTGCGACGCCCGTTCTTGTCCATTTCATCCTTGAAATAGACCCCGGGGCTGCGCACGATCTGATTGACGATCACGCGCTCAGCGCCATTGATGATGAACGTTCCTCTCTCCGTCATCAACGGCAGCTCGCCGATGAACACCTCCTGTTCCTTGATTTCACCGGTCTCCTTGTTGACCAGACGGCATGTCACGTACATCTGCGAGGCGAACGTCGCATCACGACGCTTGGCCTCTTCCACGTCGTGACGAGGACGCTTCAGCCGGTACTCGCTGCCGACGAAATGGAGTTCAAGCTTGCCGGTGTAGTCGGTAATCGGCGAAAAGCTTTCAAGCTCCTCGATCAGACCTCTCTCAAGAAACCACTTGAAACTGGCACGCTGAACCTCCACCAGATCGGGCAGATAGGTGGCGGTCTTGGCGACCTGAATCGCGCTGCTGCTCATGCGGAGACCTGCAGGTATCGGAGGGGACAGTGGGGCCTGAAGGAGGCAGCTGGTACAACCATGAAATGAGCTTTCAGCCAAAACAGCGGCGGCCACCCCTTGGAAAGGGACAACCTCCGCGATCACTGGCTTTAAAAGACTCGGGTCAGGACAGCTGACGTCGTCAATGCACCGGACGGTAATGGACGCTTCGGGAGTCCAAGCACAGAAAACCGTGCCTGGCCAGGCCAATAAGTCATCTTACACTTTCATGTTGCAACGGTCTGCAAGATCAGGGAAGCCTGAACAGACGCCTGGCATTGGCGGTGCTGTCCTGAGCAACCTGCTCGAGCGACTGGTCACGGAGTTCTGCGACACGCGTTGCAACCGAAGCCACGAATGCAGGCTCGTTGCGTTTGCCCCGGCGTGGGACCGGCGCCAGGAAAGGACAATCGGTCTCGACAAGAAATCGATCCTGCGGAACCTCCCTGGCACAGTCATGGGTGGGCACCGCCTTGGGGAACGTCACGGTGCCGCTGAAGCTGATGTAGAAGCCCAGCTCAAGAAATTGATGCATCTCCTCAGGCGTCCCCCCCCAGCAATGCATCACACCGGCGGGACACCGGCCCTCACGTTGTCGCGCACGCAGTTCGACCAACATCGGCTCTGCCGCATCGCGGCAATGAACGATCACGGGAAGGTTGAGCTCCACGGCGAGGTCGAGCTGGGGACGCAGGATCGCAAGCTGCTCATCCAGATTCTTGTCACGGAACAGATCAAGACCGAGCTCGCCGATGGCCACGACCCGGCTGTCATCCAGCGCAGCAATGCGCAACACTTCAGGTGTGTCATCACCCCAGTGCTTGGTGTCAAGGGGATGAACACCCACGGAATAACGCATTTCGGGGAAGCGATCCGCCAGGGAGCGGATGGCGGGAATCTCACTGGGTTCGACACAGGCGTGCAGCAGCGACTTCACCCCAGCGATCCGCCATCGCTCAGCAACCGCCTCAAGATCCTCCTCGAAGGTCTGAAAAACGATGTGACAGTGACTGTCGATTAACGCTGGAACAGCCATCGGACCCTGAAACGCGCCTTCAGGATCCATTCTGCAGGGCTTGTGGCCATCATCCTGGCCCAGAGATCAGCAATCAGCTTGCAGCGGGAGCGGGATCAATCGCCTTTTTCACAGCGACGGTGAGTCGGGCTTTCTGATGAGCTCCGGTGTTGCGGTGCAGAACGCCTCGCTTGACAGCCTTGTCAATTTTGCTGAATGCGGCATTCATGCTGGATTGAACACCGGCTTTCGCCTCATCACCGGGCGCTGCTGTGTAGGCATCACAGGCACTGATGCAGCGCTTCATGAGAGTGCGCATGGCCGACTTGTAGGCCTTGTTCTGAAGGCGATTGCGCTCAGCGATCTCAACGCGTTTCTTCGAAGATTTGTTATTGGCCACAGAGCCGGAATTCTCATCGACAGCCCACAACGTTAACCCAGGACCCTTCGGCTTCCATCGAGGTGATGCGGGTGGACCTAGCTTGACTGAACCTGATGGCCAGCGTTGATGACCACCCTGAGCACAGAGCCGGCGACAAGCGGTCTGCCCAGGTGCCTCGACAGCGCAGCCGGGGCAGAGCAACAACTCGATCGAATTTCAACACGCACCACCGGACAGACGCAGAAAGAAGCCACAGCCACTGTCGAAACCATCATCGAACGCGTGCGCACTGAAGGTGACAGCGCTGTGATGGCACTCACCGAACAGTTCGACGGTTTCCTTCCCGAACCGCTGAGGGTTCCAGCGGCTGAGCTGCATCAAGCCTGGGAGAGCAGCCCAGCGAACCTGCGGGACGCCCTGGAACTCGCCCACCGTCGGGTCCAGGACTTTCACATGCGCCAGAAACCACAGGACATCGACGTTCAAGGCATCCACGGAGAACGCCTCGGGCGTCGATGGAGACCGGTGCAGGCTGCAGGTCTTTATGTTCCGGGTGGTCGGGCTTCATACCCCAGCACGGTGTTGATGAATGCCGTTCCTGCAAGGGTTGCGGGGGTGGAGAGGCTGGTGATGGTCACCCCTGCAGCAGCCAATGGCCAGGTGAACCGGACCGTGCTTGCAGCTGCACACCTGGCGGGAGTGCAGGAGGTCTATCGGATCGGGGGCGCCCAGGCGGTTGCGGCTCTTGCTCTGGGCACGGAAACAATCCCTCGCGTTGATGTCATCAGCGGCCCGGGAAATCTCTATGTCACTCTCGCCAAAAAGCTGGTCTATGGACAGGTTGGCATCGACTCCCTGGCTGGTCCCAGTGAAGTTCTGGTGATTGCCGATGGCTCAGCCTGCGTTGGTCAGGTCGCTTCTGATCTTCTGGCCCAGGCGGAACACGATCCACTGGCTGCAGCCATTCTTCTCACCACATCCCAGTCCCTGGCCGATTCGCTGCCGGCGGAGCTTGAAACTCAGCTGAGCAGCCATCCCCGTGAAGCCATCTGCAGGCAATCGCTGGGGCAATGGGGGCTGGTCGTGGTCTGCGACAACCTTGAAACCTGTGCACGCCTGAGCGATCGTTTTGCGCCGGAACATCTGGAGCTGCTCGTGGAGCGGCCACGGATGCTGGCGGATCGCATCCAACAGGCAGGCGCAATTTTCATCGGTCCATGGAGTCCGGAAGCAGTGGGTGATTACCTGGCCGGTCCGAATCACACCCTGCCCACCTGTGGTTCCGCGCGTTACAGCGGCGCACTGAGCGTGGAAACCTTCATGCGCCATACCTCGATGATCGAATTCAGCAGGGAAGCGCTCGAAGCCACTGGCGGAGCAGTGGTGGAACTGGCCAGCAGCGAAGGACTGCACAGCCATGCGAACTCAGTGAAGGTCAGGCTGGACTGAGATCAGCCGACCTTGTCCAGTCGACGAACCCCTGCCACACCGTCATTCACTTCACCCACCAACACCTCGTGGGCGAGATTCACAAACAGACCGTTCTCCAGCACACCGGGAATGTTGTTGATGGTTCTCTCCAGATCCAGGGGGGTAGCAATTCCCCCGTCGAAACGAACATCCAGAACGAGGTTGCCCTGATCGGTCACCACAGGACCGGCCTTGCGATTCGCCATGCGCAGTTCGGCTTTTCCGCTCATCGCCGACAACCGCTGCTGAACCTGACGCCAGGCTCCGGGCAGAACCTCCACCGGCAGAAGAAAGTCAAGATTCAGCCGTTCCACCAGCTTGGTGGAATCCACCACCACGACGAAGCGTTCTGCGCGAGCGGCGACAAGTTTCTCCTGAACGTGGCATGCACCGCCGCCCTTGATCAGCTGGAAAGAAGGATCCACCTCATCAGCACCGTCAATGGCCAGGTCAATCCTGCTCACAGCGTTGAGACTGAGCAGAGGGATGCCCAGCTCAGCAGCTAGCACTTCACCCTGGAACGATGTGGTGACACCGACGATGTCCTTGAGCTGACCGGAGGCGAGACGCTGGCCGAGTCCCTGAATCATCAGAGCTGCCGTGGAACCTGATCCAAGCCCCACAATCATTCCGTCGCGGAACTGTTCGACTGCCGCTTGAGCGACGGCCTGTTTCATCTGGTTCTGAAGATCTGGCATCGTTCAGGTTTGATCCGCGGCGCGACCGTAGCAAGAGTGTCAGCCGAAACCCGGCAAGGGTTCAGGTTTGACGGACAGCTGCAGATCTTTTTCACCACGGATGATCTGAAGAGCCAGAGGTTGATGAATCTCTGCCTGATCGACCTGCTGAAGAAGTGTCTGGGGATCATCAACGGGAACATCACCCGCCTTGACCACCAGATCACCGCGACGCAGGCCAGCTCTCTGGGCAGGGCTGTCTGGAAGAACAGACTGAACAAGGGCGCCTGACCGTTCCGGCAGCTCGACGAGAGCATTGGGGTCCCGGTTGTGCTCTCTGGCGATTCTGGCCGTCAGCGGAATCAACTGAAGCCCCAGATAGGGATGAACAACTTCCCCGGCCTGTTGCAGCTGCTGGGCGACGCGGCTCGCGAGATTGATGGGAATAGCGAAACCAAGTCCAGCCCCGGGACCCGATCTGACAAGGGTGTTGATGCCGATCACGCGACCATCGGCGTTCACAAGCGGGCCGCCCGAATTTCCGGGATTGATGGCTGCATCGGTCTGAATCAGATCAAGGCGCTTGTCGTTGAAACCGAGACTGCTGATGTTGCGATGCAGGCTGCTGACAATGCCGAGGGTGACGGTCCGCTCAAGGCCGTAGGGCGTGCCCAGAGCGATGGCCCAGTCCCCGACATCCAGAGCATCGGAGTCCCCGAGCCTGGCCGGCTTGGGAAGCTCACCACCCTCCAGCCGGACCAGTGCCAGATCCGTAACCGGGTCGCGGCCGATGACGACACCGTCTCTTTGATCACCGTCGGCGAGGGTCACATTGACCTCATCGACCTGCTCAACAACATGGGCATTGGTGAGCACCAGGCCCTCTCGGTCGATCACTACCCCGGACCCCTGCCCGCGCTGACGCTCAGGGCCGTAGCCGGGCTCGCCGAGCAGGTCCCTGAGCAGAGGATCGATCAGGTTTGGGTCAAAGGGCTGACGCTCCACAATCCGCTCCGTGTCGATTCTGACCACTGCCGGAGCGACGTTGCGCACAGCGTCGGCAACGAAGCTGTGCGTGCCAGGGAAACCATTCGCGGCTGCCCATGCTCTGACCGGCAGAACCGTGAACGACAGAATCAGCAAAAAGGTCCCCGGCCAGCCGAGGACCACCTGCTTGGTTATCCGACCAGGAGCCACAGACGTGAGCGTCAGAACTGCGCTCACGCTAGAGGGGCCAATCAGAACATTTGGCTGGAATCAACAACCGTCGAAAAAGCGTCAGCGTTGAGGGGGTTGTCAAACTCCTGACCTGGGGGGATGGGTTGGCTCGCAGGCGAGCCAGCACTGAACAGATCGGGATCAGCACTGATCACGCCTTGACTGGAAGCGACTGTCGGCGACTCGACGAAATCGTCGAGACCGAAATGACCATCACCGCCAATAACAGAATCGAACGGTTCGCTTCTCGAAATCACCTCATCGAAGCTGGCACCGCCAAGAAGCAGGTCAGACGCCGACGCGATCAGACTCTGATCACCACTGCTGTCGTTGGAAAGAGCCCAGAACATCATGCCCCCTAGTCCCATTTCATCGACATAAGCCGTTTTGCCGGCGATGGTGGCTGGAGTTTCAATCGAACTCCAGACCTGAGTGTCTTCGTTGTAAACGAAAGCTGCCTTGGAATCGTCATCCCAGATCAATTCATAACGTCCGTCGGTGACACCAGTGATCAGATCCTTCTGGTCGTAATTCCCCGATTCATAAGAGCCAGGAGCCTGTCGTGCATCACCGGAGTTTCCCAAACCGAATGTGTCTCCAGCCTGCACATTCCCCCAGGCTCGTGTGTAGGCAGGAGCTCCAAGCACCACCTTATTCAGATCAACACCATTGACTTCGAACTGTTCAATTGCCGTAGCGATGTCATAGCCACCAGGATCATTGACCATGGCTGCCTGATGACCAGTCACTGACTCCCAGCCTCCATGGAAGTCGTAGGTCATCACATTGTAAAAATCAACATAGGGATCAATCCCTGGAAGATTCAGATTGGCAAGCTTGTCTGCCCCCCCAGCAGTGGCAATCGAAACCTCATAATTTTCACCTGTTGACTGCTCAAGTTCGTCAAGCTTGCCCTTCAAAAGCTCAAGAGTTAACGCAAAGTTTGCACCATCTTCAGAACTGGAGGCATTTCCCGAATCACCCCCACCACCGGGGTATTCCCAGTCAAAGTCAACAGTATTGAAAAAATCATATTGCTTGAAAATGTCAACAACATTGTCAGTGAAGCCATCTCGGCCAGAGGCAGAATCAACTGCCAGACTGAATTCATCCGACAGGGTCCAGCCACCGAGAGCAAATCCCAGATTGATATCAGGATAAAGCTGTTTAACGAGGTCGAACTGGCGCAGATTACCCACATATTCAACAGGCGTGCTCCAGCCCACCGGAACACCCGTCACGGTCACAGATCCATCAGAATTAGTGATGGACGTGAACTCACCGCCATCAACATATGCATTACGCCGTTCCAAATCCAGGTCCTGCCATTCAGCCGCTGAGAATGTTCGATTAACCTGCTCATCTGCTGTGAATCTCTTGTCCTCAGCCGCCCATGGATCGAACAGATTCACATCACCGTTGGCTTTCACATCAAAGAAGCTGTAATTGATATGGGTGAGTTGCTCGACATTGATGTCTTGCACAAGAAAATCACGTTCGTAAATCCCCCATTCCTCGAAATAAGCAACGACTTTCTTCTCTGGACTGTTGATCTCCTGGCTGGACGGACTCAGTGAATTGGAAGAATCAACTTGATCTGCAACCTGCAGGTTTGCTGAAATCTCACCAGATCCGGCAGAGAGAAGGTCTGACCTTGACGTTACAGCCACATCAGTTTGAGAACGTTCTGCGGCATCCGCCGAACCCCCATTGAGCAGATGTTCAGCCGACGCTTCTTTGGCAACGGTGTTTAATGAATTGGAATAATCAAGTTGATCTGCAACCTGCAGATTTGCTGAAATCTCACCAGGGTCTGCAGACAAAAATTCTGACGTTATTGTTGCATTTGCATCGGCTTCAGGAACTTCTTGAGTCTCTGCCGTGCCTCCAATCGGCAGAACTTCACCTGACGTTTCGTTGGCAACGATGGTTGCTGAACGAGAAACATTCTCTGCCCTGAAAAACAGATCGCTGGTGAGTTCTCCGCTGTTTGGAAGTCCCTCGCTGACCGCATTGAAACTCACATCGATGCTTTGACCGGCGGCGATCTCGCTGTTCCAGGAAGCAGGGGTGAGGGTCACCTGGCTGCCGCCGTCTGGCAATACATCGATGTCAGCACCACCAGCCCAGCTCTGAAAATCACTGTGGGGGGTCTCGAAACTGACAGACCAATTATCGATTGCGCGCTCTGAAGTGTTTGTGATGGTGAGAATTCCACTCATGCCACCCCAGTACAAGTTCCCGCTCACCTCGAGACTGAGCGGATTGCCACTGGAATCAGCCTGCACAGTGGCCGCCTCAGCGATGTCATTCAGCAGCGATGGGTCAGCCGATGGATCAGCATCGCCTCCAGTCATCAATGCATCTGCGATTTCAGCGGGATCCCCTGGCTGAAGTGATGGACCAGAAGAAGCAAGCGCCTGCTCTTCCACCGCCTCAAGATCAGAAGAGAGGGCAGGCGCTGGAGAAGGCAGTGATGTCGATGTATCAACAGGGGCAGCAGAAACAGCGGCACCAGTGAAGAAGTCTGAGCTGGTCAGAGCTCCACTGTCAGGAAGCCCCTCACCCTGGGCATTGAAGCTGATTGAGATCTCACCATTCGCTGGAATCGTTCCATTCCAATCAGCAGGATTGAATGTAACTCTGTTGAGGCCATTTCCTGCATCCGAAACCTGAACATCTCCAGACCAACTTTCAAACTGACTATGCGAAGTAAGGAAGGAAACTTCCCAATCTTCCACCGCTACTCCCATCGGGTTTCGGATGATCAGATCGCCGCTGATCCCACCACCCCACCACAGAGATCCATTCACATCGAGCTGAAGACAACTGTTGTGAGGATTGGCACCGCCCGGCAGATTCATCACCACATTGGAAAGATCCGGAGAAACCATATCCATAGGCATTGAATCCATCCCGTCGGACGACTGCTGAGACTCAGCAGTCATGGGCATCTTTTCGATTGATGCACTCGACTGATCCTGATCAGCTCGCTCCTGAATCAAACGATTACTCTCATCGAGTGTCGTGGGCTGACCGGGAGCTTCACCGAAAGCTGTGACAAATTCTCCTGGCCGAGTTTGCGAACCATCAGTCAAACCACCATCAGGAGTGAACAGACTTGTTCGGTCTACCAAGGCAAGCTGTTCAGGACTGAAGCCAAAAGCTCGATCAAGAAGGTCTTCCTCGATCTGGTCAAAATGAAATTCTAGATTTGCTCCAATCAAATCCTCCTTCTGAACATCAGAAAAAATAAACTTTTGCCCAAGAGGCTCAGAGCTTATAACCAAATCCGAACCAACATTTTCAACTGTCAGGCGCTCACGAGTACCAAAATAAAGGAAATTAATTTTGTCCAAACGAGGGTCAAAACCATCAACCGTTGTGACACTATTTTTTTCATGCGAACGTATATATACAGTGTTGCCAACACTCTCATTACCAGGATCAAAAGCGGGTCCTATCTTGCTCTCCCAAGACATGACTCCACCCACATCCTGCCGCAAATGCTCGTTACCAACAGGAGCAAAATTACGCTCACTTAATTCTTCCCAACGAATCCCCTGTCCATCGACATCGAGAATTCGCTGATATTGATCGGGTTGCCAAGGGAAAACAATCGTCGCAAAACCGTCTTCATCTTGTCCAATGATCAAGCTATGCACAGAAATATCAGAAAAATCCAGCTGATCGTTTGCAGGATCAAAGCCAAGAATGTCCTGACTAAAGTCGCCAACGGTGAAAGTTGCCATGGATCAAGATTGTGCGAGGTAGTTGAATCATTGCCGCTGAGAATGAAATCCAGAACCCTTCATCTTTAGGGTTTTCAGTTGAATCCAGACACAACTATCAACGACGCATTCACTTGATATTCACAGCCTTGAAATCATTGAGTCACACAATGCGTCACACCTGTGGCAGTGGTTGAGATTGTTTCAGTCAACCCAGTGGCGTCTGATTCCTTCAACCGCTGCTGCAGTGCGGTCTTTCACGTTCAGCTTGCGCATGATCGATTGCACGTGCCCCCTTGCGGTGGTTTCAGCGATGCAAAGCTCCTCAGCGATTTCCTTGTTGGTCATGCCGTCGCAGAGCAAGGTCAGCACCATGCGTTCTCGATCTGAAAGGGCTTGCGCGTCGCGTGGATCTCTATGACAAATGGCATATGGGATGAATGGATCAACAAAACGCTCACCTGCCTGGATCGACTTCATTGCGTTGGCAATCGATGTCAGATCAAGACTCCGTTGTGTGAGAACCACATCCGTGGGACTGGCGAGAGCCTCCCGCATCAGGGTGGGATCCGCTCCCATGAGCGTGAACACCGTGGCGATCGGAGACTCCGATACCGAACGCCGTTTGAGGTCGACAACCAGATCCAGCCCCCGGCCTTCCTCAAGCTGCTCGCTGACGAAGGCCAGCACGGGTTCGCTGATTCCATCCAGACAGGACAGAGCCTCTTCACGGGTCGAAGCGATTCCGATCAGAGGACATGGTTGGTCCGTGCTTTGCAGAGCGAAGAAACTGGCCAAGGCCAGGGCATAGGGACGATTCGCTGTAGCAACAAGAATCCGATGACTGCCGGAGAGGTCTCTCAGATGCTCGCTCAGGAGCCGGAATGACTCATTAATGGTGATCAGCACTGATCAGCTCCACTGTTTTCGCCTTCTCTGAATGGGACATGAACCGGGCGACAGGAGTCATGCCACCGGCATCAGTCAAAACGACAGAGGGATGCCCTTCGGCTGATCCTGATCGGGAAGGTTTCCCAATTCTCGAACTGGCCGCTTGCGCAGACCGTGCCTAGTGGTGTGTTGAATCCGATCCGACGGTGTCATCACAATGCGCCTGATCCACAAGGCAGCAACCGGTCTGCTCGCTCTCTCCACAATCGCCCTTGTGGGGTGCCAGAACGAAACGACTGAAGCGAATAACTCCACCAAGAGTTCATCAGAAGCGAATGTCTATGACAGTGGCAAGTTGAGGGCGGTGGTCATTGGTGATGCCTTGCCGATGGTCAAGAAGGAGGGAGACAACTACGACGGCCTTTCCTTTGTTGTTCTCGAAGCAATCCGGGATCAGATCAATGTGTCGCCGAAGAAGAAAGACAAGGAGGTGAGCATCGAGCCCGTCGCGGCAGGTTCCGCCCGCGAAGGTCTGGACATGATCCGATCAGGAGCTGCTGACATCGCCTGCGGCGTGGCCTTCACCTGGGAGAGACAGCGCTCTCTGACCTACACACTGCCCTTCTCTGTTGGTGGAGTCAGGCTGCTGGCCCCGGACGGCATAGATGGCACTCCGGACAGCCTGAGCGGAAAAACAGTCGGAGTTGTGAAAGACAGCATGGCGGCCACCGTTCTGGCGGAATCGGTTGATGACGCCAAATTCCAGTTTTTTGACACGCCTGATCAAGCTCTGGCGGCTCTCAAGGACGGCAACATTGAAATTCTTGGCGGCGACAGTCTCTGGTTGAGAGCCAACCAGGCTGAGACCGCACCTGAGGCAGCACTTGTTCCTGACAGGCCCTATGCCCGTTCCGGAGTGGGTTGCGTGGTGGCTGACACCACTCCCCATCTGCTCAACATCAGCAATCTGGGCATTGGTCGCCTGCTTTCCGGATATATCAACGACGACGACGGAGTCCGCTCGGCCATCAACACCTGGATCGGCACCGACAGCACCGTGGGACTCAAGGACGAGCAGATCAACCGCTTCTTCACGATCGTGCTCTCCACTGCCGCTGAATTCAATCCGCAGTCCTGATATTGAGCCGTAATTGATCCACTTTTTCTGTCAACCATGAACAAGACAAGCCTTCTCACCTTCGCCGCCGTTCTGGCAACAAGTGCGGTGCTCTGTGAATCGTCCAGAGCCGCCGTACACAACGAACCCGATCTGGGCAACTCCCTTGAACAGCGGATCGAGCGGATGAGCCCCGAAGCCTGGGCCGTCATGCAACGCAATGGCGTTCTGACTGACGAGCAGATCGCTCGCGCCTGGGGCAACGGCGGCGGCCGGGCCTGGGGCAACGGCGGCGGCCGGGCCTGGGGCAATGGCGGCGCTCGCAGGGGCTTCGCAAATGGTGGCCGTGGCGGCTTCGCCAACGCCTACCGCGGTGGATTCGTCAACTGGTGAAGCATTCCGACTACGGCCCGATCGGTCTGCTGGTGATCCAGTCGACGTCGCTCTGCAACCTCGACTGCAGCTACTGCTACCTCCCCGATCGCCAGCGGCGCAATGTGTTCAACCTCCAGCAGCAGTTACCTCTGCTGCTGGAGAGGGTTTATGAAAGCCCATTCTGGGGGCCCCATCTCTCGATTCTCTGGCACGCCGGTGAACCGCTGACCCTGCCCACCAGCTTCTATGACCAGGCCAGCGCGATTATCCAGCGCCAGACAGCCGGTCTGCAGGAGCAGGGGGTGGTGATCGAACAACATCTGCAAACCAACGCAACGCTGATCAACGAAGACTGGTGTGACTGCTTTGTGCGCAACCGGATTGTGGTTGGAGTGAGTGTCGACGGGCCTGAGGACATTCACGACAGCCACCGCCGCTTCAGAAACGGCAAGGGCTCTTACGCCCAGACCATGCGCGGTATCCGCACCCTGCGTGAGCGCGGAATCGACTTCCATGCGATTGCTGTTCTGACCGCCGATGCTCTCGAGCAACCGGAGCGGATGTACGCCTTCTTCCGTGATGAAGGGATTCATCAGCTCGGTTTCAATGTGGAGGAGCAGGAGGGAGTCCACACCAGCTCGTCCATGCAGGGCCTGTTGAAGGAAAAGCTGTATCGCGACTTCCTTTCACGCTTCTGGGCCTGCAATGAAAAGGATGGTTTCCCCATCCAGGTTCGTGAGTTCGATCAGGTGATGGGCATGATCGCCGGGGGACAACGCCTGCTGCAAAACGAGATGAATCGGCCCTACGCGATTCTCAGCGTGGATGCCAAAGGCAACTTCTCAACCTTCGATCCGGAACTGCTGTCGGTCGAAACCGAACGCTATGGCCTGTTCAATCTGGGCAACATCCGCGATGTGTCTCTGATGGAAGCCACCAGGACGGAACCGTTTCAGAAACTGCTTCGTGACATGTCTTCCGGAATGAAGCGATGCAAACAGGAATGCGAGTACTACGGGTTCTGCGGTGGTGGAACCGGCAGCAACAAATACTGGGAGCACGGCAGTCTGGACGCCACAGAGACCTGTGCATGTCGTTTTTCCAGTCAGATCCCCGTGGATGTGCTGCTGGAGAAGCTCGAAACTGCAGCCGGGCCCTGAACAGGGCAGGAGATCAACAGGTGACCGAACTCCGTTCGGAGATTTGGGGGGGGGGGCGACAATCCTTTAAATTGGCTTCATGGCCTGGTGAGATCCTCTCTCCGGGAGGGTGATCAACGCATCCACCATCGGGCCTGAGCCCGAGACCACCCTTCCCGCGCCCTTGCCCCATCCACTTCTTCCGGATCTCACGTCTTTGGCCAAGGCCACGGCTGAAAGCCATGGATTTTCACTGGTCAATGCCCAGGTGCTGACGCATCTGCAGCCGATGACCCTTCAGCTGCAGATCCGACGCAGCAATGGAGATGACGTTTCACTGGATGACTGCGCGGGTTTCAGCGCGCCGATGGGAGATGCCATCGAAGCCTCTGCCTTGCTCGCGGAGGCTTATGTTCTGGAGATCAGCAGTCCCGGGATTGGGGACAGACTCCAGTCGGACAGGGATTTTCAAACCTTCCGGAGCTATCCAGTTGATGTCGTCCATCAGGACGACGAAGGCCGGGAACAGCGTTTGTCAGGAACCCTGCTGGAACGCACCGAACACCACGTGCAAATCAACATGCGCGGCCGAGTCAAACGGATCCCGAGGGATTCAGTGATCAGCGTTGAACTCACAAGCCCCACAGGCTGAACAGATCACAACCGCTCCCGACTTTCCTCTCTTTCACTCCTCCTCGTCTCCGCCATGGCACTCGTTCTTCTTCCCGGCCTCAGCAACCTGATTGATGACATCAGTGAGGAGAAGAAGCTTCCTCCTCAGGTGGTTGAAGCCGCTTTGCGGGAGGCACTGCTCAAGGGCTATGAGCGCTACCGCCGCACCCTGTACCTGGGAATCGGGGAAGACCCGTTTGACGAGGAGTACTTCAGCAACTTCGATGTCGCGCTCGATCTGGAGGAAGAGGGTTACAGGGTCCTCGCCAGCAAGATCATCGTGGAGGAGGTTGAGAGCGAAGACCACCAGATCGCACTGGCTGAGGTGATGCAGGTGGCCGAAGACGCCCAGGCTGGCGACACGGTTGTGCTGGATGTCACCCCGGAGAAAGAGGATTTCGGCCGCATGGCAGCGGCCACAACCAAGCAGGTGTTGGCTCAGAAGCTGCGTGATCAGCAGCGGCGGATGATTCAGGAGGAATTCGCCGACCTTGAGGATCCAGTCCTGACGGCGCGAGTGATCCGCTTCGAACGCCAGTCCGTGATCATGGCTGTGAGTTCAGGCCTGGGCCGCCCTGAAGTGGAAGCGGAGCTTCCTCGTCGTGATCAGCTGCCCAATGACAACTACCGCGCTAACGCCACCTTCAAAGTCTTTCTTAAAGAAGTCAGCGAGGTCCCAAGGCGAGGTCCCCAGCTCTTCGTGAGCCGAGCCAATGCCGGTCTTGTGGTGTATCTGTTTGAAAACGAAGTGCCGGAAATCCAGGAAGGATCCGTGCGCATTGTTGCCGTTGCAAGGGAGGCCAACCCCCCTTCTCGATCTGTCGGTCCCCGCACCAAAGTTGCCGTGGACAGCATCGAGCGTGAGGTGGACCCCGTCGGGGCCTGCATCGGCGCCCGCGGCTCAAGGATTCAGCAGGTGGTGAATGAACTGCGAGGAGAGAAAATCGATGTCATCCGCTGGTCGCAGGATCCTGGCCAGTACATCGCCAACTCGCTCAGCCCTGCAAGGGTCGATGTGGTTCGGCTCGTCGACCCCGTCGGCCAACATGCCCATGTGCTGGTGCCTCCGGATCAGTTGAGCCTGGCGATTGGTCGCGAAGGTCAGAACGTGCGACTGGCAGCACGCCTGACCGGCTGGAAGATCGACATCAAGAACGCAAGTGAATACGACCAGGCTGCCGAGGATGCCGTTGTGTCGGAACTGATCGCCCAACGGGAGCAGGAGGAGGCCCTGCAGCGTGAAGCCGACGAACGTCTTGCCGCTGAGCAGGCCGCAAGAGCGGAAGAGGATGCACGCCTGCGTGAGCTGTATCCCCTGCCGGAAGACGATGAGGAGTACGGCGAAGCATCGGAAGAGACAATGACAGAGGCTGATGCCTACGAGGAATCAGCTGAACCGGCGTCAGAGGAAGCCGCCACTGACCAGGACGGCGAGACCGCAGAGGTGGTCAATGACCCCAACGAGGAAGGAGCCCGGTGAACGCCTCACGCCCTGTCCTGCGTCGCTGTGTCGCCTGCCGAGAGCTGTTTGACCGCAGCATTCTCTGGCGGGTCATCCGCGACCATCGGGACGGGGTTCTCCTCGATCAGGGCACGGGGCGTTCCGCCTATCTCTGTCGAAGGGAGAGCTGTCTTGAGGAGGCACAGCGCCGGAAACGCCTGCACAAAGCCCTGCGATGCCAGGTGCCCGACAGTGCGATTGAGGAGCTGAGAAGGCGACTGAAACCAAACAAGGAATCAGCCGCTGAGGCAAGATGAACACTGGCCCCACCTTGTGTGGTGCCCCGAGCACCCAGTGCCCGGACCGACCGGAGACTTGAATGACCAGCAGCGGCAAAGTCAGAATTTATGAGCTGTCCAAGGACCTAGGCCTGGACAACAAAGACGTGCTGGATGCCGCTGAGAAGCTGTCCATTGCGGCCAAAAGCCACAGCAGCTCGATCAGCGAAGCCGAAGCAGGCAAGATCCGCACGATGCTGAAAAGCGGTGGTGGTGCGTCCAGCCCGGCTGCAGCTCCCTCGAAACCCGCACCTGGGAAATCAATCCTGTCGGTCAAAAAGGCCGTCAGCCCAGATTCCCCTGCACCGGTTAAGCCAGCTCAACCAAAACCGGCTGCTGCACCGGCAGCCCCTACCCGCGCTGTCACATCCCCCCAGCGACCGCCTGCACGGCCCTCCGCACCCGCAAAACCTTCTGCACCTCAGGCAGCTGCCCCTCCGAAGGCAACACCACAGAAACCGGTGGCTCCGCCACAGACACTGATTCGCAGGGAAACCGCTCAGAAGCAACCTCCTCAGAAACCGGTTGAACGCCAGTCCCAGCCACCGCAGCAGCCCGCCCCGCGACCCACTGCTTCACCAGCTCCAGCTCGCAGCGCCAGCCGACCTGCACCGCCGCCGGCGAGACCCAGTGCGCCGTCGCCCGCTACAGCAGCCAAACCCCGCAATACGGCTCCAATCCGTCGAGCACCGAACGAGGGGGGAGCACGCCCAACTCCCCCACCGCCAGGACGGCCCCAGCCCAAATCACCGGTGAACCGAACGGTGCCTTCCCCGCAGAGACCGGCCAAGCCGGAACTGGTGGGTCGCCCCCAACCGAAGAGGCCTGGAACCGGGGCTCCCTCCAGACCGGGGACTCCTCGTCCTGGAGCCGCCGGGGGACAGCGAACCGGATCGCCACAGCGTCCAACCGGTGTACAACGTCCAGGCGCACCCACCCGTCCGGGTTCACCGTCCGGCCGGCCCGGTGCAGGTCGCTCAGGCAGCCCTCTTGAATTGGTCGGCAAGCCGATCCGACGCGACGGCAGCGGCAACCGCGGCGAAGGAGGACGGGCGGGAACCGGTCCTCGCAGCGGCGCTCCTGGCTCCAGTCGACCGGCAATGCCGCCTGGCATGCGCAAACCGGTGGCACCCGGTGAGCTCATGCAACTGCAGAAGCCCACAGGGCGTCCGGCCGTCCCTCCTCCACGCCGTCCCGACGGGACCCCTGTTACACCCCGTGGTGATGGCCCCAAGGCAACACCACCGGTCAATCGACCCACTCCCTCTCCAGCAACGGCGCCACGCCGTCCGGGCTTCCGACCTGGAGCAGGTCCAGGAGGTCAGAGGCGTCCTGGCAGGCCTGACTGGGATGACAGCGCGAAACTCGAGGCACTGCGCAATCGCTCTCCTCAGAAGCAACGCCAGAAGGTTCACATCATCGGCGAAAACGATGATTCGCTGGCAGCTCAGACCGGTGGTTTTGCCGGTGAGCAGGAAAACATGGTGCTGTCGGCGAGCCTTGCTCGTCCCGCCAAACCCAAATCCCAGCAGAGAACCACACCCAAGCCTGTGGCGGCCATGCGCAAGCGGCGCAAGGAAACCGCTCGCCAGCGTCAGCGGCGCAGGGCCATGGAATTGCGTGCTGCACGCGAAGCCAAGCAGGTGCGGCCGGAGATGATTGTTGTGCCGGAGGACAACCTCACGGTGCAGGAGCTCGCCGACATGCTCAGCGTGGAGAGCTCAGAAATCATCAAATCCCTCTTCTTCAAGGGGATCATCGCCACGGTCACCCAGACCCTGGATATGCCCACGATCGAAACGGTGGCCGAGGAATTCGGTGTGCCGGTCCTTCAGGACGACGTTGAGGAGGCAGCCAAGAAGACCGTCGAGATGATCGAGGAAGCGGATCGGGAACACCTGATCCGACGTCCACCTGTCGTAACCGTGATGGGCCACGTCGATCACGGCAAAACCAGTCTTCTCGATGCGATCCGCAAAGCAAGAGTGGCCGCCGGAGAAGCCGGTGGAATCACCCAGCACATCGGTGCCTATCAGGTCGAGATCGAGCACAACAACGCGGCGCGCAAGCTCACCTTCCTCGACACTCCTGGTCACGAAGCGTTCACGGCCATGCGTGCACGCGGCACCAAGGTCACTGACGTGGCTGTGCTCGTGGTGGCGGCCGACGACGGTGTGCGCCCTCAGACCCTGGAGGCCATCAGCCACGCCCGCGCTGCGGAAGTGCCGATCGTTGTGGCCATCAACAAGATCGACAAGGAAGGCGCTTCTCCTGACCGCGTCAAACAGGAACTGTCCGAACAGAACCTGCTGGCGGAGGAATGGGGCGGTGATGTGGTGATGGTGCCGGTAAGCGCCATCAAGGGCGAGAACATCGACAAACTGCTGGAAATGCTGCTGCTGGTCACCGAAGTGGAGGACCTGCAGGCCAACCCCGATCGCATGGCCCGAGGCACGGTGATCGAAGCGCACCTCGACAAGGCCAAGGGCCCTGTCGCCACACTCCTGGTTCAGAACGGCACCTTGCGGACAGGTGATGTGGTGGCAGCTGGACCTGTGCTGGGGAAAGTGCGTGCGATGGTCGACGATGCAGGAATGCGCCTGAAGGACGCCGGTCCATCCTTCGCGGTTGAAGCTCTCGGATTCAGCGAAGTTCCCACTGCGGGCGATGAGTTTGAGGTCTACGCCGATGAGAAATCCGCACGAGCCGTTGTTGGCGACCGCGCCTCGGACGCTCGAGCGACGCGCCTTGCTCAGCAGATGGCGTCGCGCAGGGTCTCACTGACCGCAATGTCAGGTCAGGCCAACGAGGGAGAGCTCAAGGAGCTCAACCTCATCCTGAAGGCCGACGTGCAGGGTTCTGTCGAAGCCATTCTGGGTTCTCTGGAGCAGCTGCCCAAGGACGAGGTCCAGGTGAGGGTTCTGTTGTCTGCGCCTGGAGAAGTCACCGAAACCGACGTGGATCTCGCGGCTGCATCCGGAGCTGTGATCATCGGCTTCAACACCTCGATGGCCTCTGGCGCCAGAAAGGCTGCTGATGCCAACAGCGTGGACGTGCGTGATTACGACGTGATCTACAAGCTGCTGGAGGACATCCAGCTGGCGATGGAAGGACTGCTTGAACCGGAGCTTGTCGAGGAAGCCCTGGGTGAAGCAGAGGTTCGCGCCGTGTTCACCATCGGCAAGAGCGCTGTGGCCGGCTGTTATGTCACCACAGGCAAAATTCAGCGCAACTGCAAGGTTCGGGTCCACCGCGGCAAGGAGATCGTCTACGCCGGCGACCTCGACTCCCTGCGTCGCAACAAAGACGACGTCAAGGAAGTGGCCACAGGTTTCGAATGTGGTGTTGGCACCGATCGCTTTGCCAACTGGCAAGAAGGTGATCGCATCGAAGCCTTCAAAATGGTCACACAGCGTCGCAAGCTCACCACCTGATGATCAGCCGCCGAGAGCCACTGCTCTGGCTTCAGTTAATGGCCATTGGTGTCATTCCACTGGAGCTGGAGCTCATGAGGCTCGTTTTGGCAGGACCCGCATACGGACCGGCACCAGCTCTCGAGCGTCTGCTGATCTGGGGTCTCGCGGTTGTCGCGCCGGGGGTGCTGCTGTGGCGTCGTCCGCCCGACTGGGCCTCGCTGCTGCTTGTGCGCATTGCCCCTGCCAGGCGCAATGTTGATCAACGCCGCATCAGCGCCATCCAGCAACCGCTGAGTTTGAAAGCGGCTCTGATCATCGGGATTGCGCTGCTCCTTCCCTTGTTCTGGAGCATTGATCATTCAGCTCTGCTGGTGGCTGAGTTTTCGCCCACGCAGAACAGCAGCCGACTCACAGCGTTGCTGATCGCTGCTCCTTTACTGGCTCTGATGCTCTGGCAGTGGCAACAGATTGTTCAGTCCATCTGGCTGTTGTCACGGAGTGATGAGACATTTGCAGACCTCACTCCGATCAATGCGACCGACCTGCAGACCAACCGCCTGTCCCTCGGTGTGGGACTGCTGCAACTGCCGCCCCTGCAATGGGAGGCAGGCGATGACAACCCTCAAAAACCGAAGACCAACCCCTCGGGAGACGACCTAGCTCAGATCAGCCGATCCGCTGCTGAGCCAGCGCCCGATTCCAAACCGGGCACTGCAGTGCCCGAAATAACTGCGAATGCCCAGAACGACGAGCCTGAACCAGTTCTAGAAAACGTAGAAATCCCTTCGACAGACAACGAAGACCCTGATCAGACACGGGCATCTGCAGACCGCGAAGCAGCACAACCTGAGCAGTCCCTGGATGAGCTCCAGAACCCTGAACACAAGCTGCTGTTCAGTGAGGAAACGGCTGTCATCGGCAATGACGCCGAAAATGATGCCAAAACAGGTCAGGCATCAGCTCGGGATAACGAACTCGACTCCCAACCCGAACCGAAAGAATCAGCCGCTGCCGTGAAACCGGCTCAGGAGATTTTGAGGCAAACCGATTTGAGCCCGGTCTTGGTTGACAGTGATGACGATGACGCAGCCTCAGTCACCGCCACGGTCGCGATCAAACCACAGCAATCCCCCGAAGAGCACCACGGCCCCGACCTGGATGGCCAGGTCAGTGCCGACAGCGCTGCTGCCGGCACTGATGCTGAAGCTCATCACGAAGAGTCCGAGGCCACCGGAAGCGAACAAGGCGGTCCAGAGCAACCTTCGCAGCCCCCGCCAGGGGGTGCGTGATTCACGCAGCAGCCGTTCCCGCATAGCCGGATCCAATCCCTGATCTCCCTCGGGTTCAGCGCTCAAAAGCTGTTTGCGTGAACCTGAATGTTAATTTCCTAGGGTCGCCGATGTAGCTCAGCCGGTAGAGCAACGCTTTCGTAAAGCGTGGGTCGCCTGTTCAAGTCAGGTCATCGGCTTCGATGTTGAACCCTGTTTCAGCGGCCGTTTTTGCTGGAGCGGGGTTTTCGATGTCCAAGCAAGACACATACCAACACTGGTTTGACTCTGCCCTGCCTGCGGCTCCGACCTCGATGCATCCGTTCTGGTGAAAAGTGCATGGGGATGAGGCACTGACCAGCAAGTTGTCTCGCATTCCCAGCCAACCACGTGCAGCAAGCTTCCTCTGCCGGAATCCCATCAAAAGGTTGAAGCCTTCTGAATATTCTTTCCACTAAGAATTTAGATCTGTAAAGAGACGCCAGGAAACAACCGATTTGTGAAGCTTTTTTCATGAAGCTGTGCAACAGGTGGCGGCTCAAGCAGCGAAATGGCAACCATTCGAAATGCCAGGTCTTCAGGTTTCCTTTAGATTTGCCTCAACGTTTTTCGGGCTTTCCCCCCTCAAATCATGGCCAGGAGTCCAAAAGAATTGGCGTTTCTTGGCGGCACGTTCCTGTTTGGTCTTGGGGCACTGGAAGTGTGCCTTCGATTTGGGGGCTTTTGAGCGATTGAGATCCTGGCACCCGTTCAGCAAGCGGGAGCAACACCACGCGTGAAACAAGTTGGCCCAGCAAAAAGCCCCGCTTCCGCGGGGCAATGTCTGCAAGAACCCAGACCTGAGCTCAGATTGCGCTATCCACCAGCTTGGTGGGTGACAGGTGAGCCGACGTGAAATCGCTGCCTTCAGACGAAGCAGCAAAAGAGTGCTGCGCGTCATGCAGCCGACGAGCTTTGAGCTCCTTTTCTTTGATCATTGCGAGGGTGTTCATGAGAACCTCCTACAGCGTCCCAAACCCCGTTGCCTGTTTGAGATCGGACTGCGCCCCTGTCGGGACCAACGTGTGTTCAACATAATCGAATGATGTTGAGCTGGTGATGTGGATACCGAACCAGCTTTGGCAGGAAGACCGCAACAACGACCGAGAGTCCCGTCACGTTCCTCAGCTCACAGTCTCGACTCCATGCCTGGTGACGTCTCTGAAGAGAGGCTTCATGGTCGTTCGTGACCTGATGACCAGGGAAAGACCTGGGAGGCTGACCACTCAATCCGACGCATCCGCATACGCAGGAAACCTTGAGAGGCCGATGATGGCCTTCTCAAACGTTTTCCCGTTAGGGTCTTGCTCAACAGGAACGATCAGATGGGCGATTACACGGTTGCGATTTGGGCCACCATTGGCCTTGTGGTGGTTTTCACCGTGCCGGTCGTCTGGCAGTTCATGCAACCGAATGATGACGATTTCGGCGACCTGACCAAAAGGCCTAAATAAGAGCTTTTCGCGACTCCGAAGTAAGCAAAACTCGCCAGACCAAACCAGAGACATCGAGAATCAGTTCATCTCTGCCTGAATCACAGCTTAGTCAGGTTGGACCACGTGATTGGAGAAGCCAAACGATCGAATACTGGATGTGATCAACCACTTATTCAGGCAAAGAATTTGACAAAAATTTAGTGCTCACTCAATCTGCAATAGCAATCATGAATGCACGCAAGAACAACCAGGCTTAATCACAAGTTCGAATCAAACTATAACTTTATTTGCTTGAAGTTGATTTTATGGTTGAATAAATGCGCCGAATTTTAAAAATAATTTTGATCTGATTACAATGAATCCGGGAAATAATAGAATTGGATTACGCATCAAACCGAAGCTTTTTGCTTTTCGAATGGCTGTGCTTCGAAGATAACTGCAGAAGACTCGATGCTTTCTCCTGTTCTTCAACTTTTGCCAGTCGTGTTACGAGATCCCAAGTGTCCTGGGCAGACATCTCACCATCCGCTTCCCACTCCAAAGAAGACAGATCGGAAGGAGGCATTGTGCAAAAGAGGGCATTCCAAAATAATGGAAAGGTTGCCGGTTTCCGACATTGCAACAGCAATCAAACCTTTAATGATTTGGAAGTTGGTACCGGAGCATACGATTGCCTTGACGGTCTCTCAGATTATTTCCATCGAACACTGACAGGAAGCTCCTGCGCCAGCAATGCATAACGCACAATCAGACGATCTCCTCAGAAAACGCACAGTCCTCTGAGAATTAATTGCATGCACAGCTATCGATTTGGATTCACAAAACAACATCAGAAGCTCTTGAACAGTGAAGAACGACAGGTGGGGCCCGTGATCAGGGAGCTTTGCGTCGACAGCACCTGATCGAACGTACATAAACAATCAGACTGCTCGGACCATTGGGGAGTTCATGACATCAGGCAGCGTCTCAAGCCGCAAAATTGAACAGCTCCATCGCAGTCACATGCGCGATGCCGCCTTGGATGAGGTGTTCATCGTGCTCAGCATTGGAGCAAGTCTGATCTCCACGTTGGGGTTGCTTGCCGACAGCCCTGCAGTGGTGATCGGAGCCATGGTGGTGGCGCCGTGGATCATGCCTCTACGGGCGGCGACTTTCGCAATCCTGCTTGGAGAAGTGCGTCTGCTGGGCCGGTCACTGCGCACACTGCTGATGGGAGTTTCGATCAGCACGCTGCTCTCCTTCATCCTCGGATGGCTCGCAGGCCTGCCTCAGCTGGGATCAGAGGTTCTCACCAGAACGATGCCAAACCTGCTGGACCTCGGCATCGCACTTGTGGCTGGTGGGTTGGCGACCTACGCAAAGCTACGTAGCGATGCCGTGAGTTCACTGGCGGGAACGGCAATCGCCGTTGCCCTGGTGCCACCTGTCTGCGTCATGGGACTGCTGCTGTCACATCAGCGCTGGAGTGATGCTTACGGAGCAGGATTGCTGTTCACGACAAATCTGCTCGGGATCCTCACAGGAGGTCTTGTTCTGATGGCCTGGAAGGATTCCGAATTCCGCCACGTGCTGCGCCGAAGTCGTCTCAGCGTGGCCAGCTTCACCCTGACAGGCATGCTGCTGATTCCACTTGGTGGCAGCTTCATCGGATTACTGAGACAAGGAGAAGTTGAAGAGACTGTTCGCAAGATTCTTGTGAAAGAAACTCTCACTTTCAGCGACCCTGAATTAGTTGATATTCAACAGATTAATATTGACTGGGATAAAGAGCAAATACGCATCATTGTTCGTGTAACTGATCCTGATCTTCCGAGCTTCAAACAGGTCACCTTGGTTCAGGAGGAGATCAACAAACGCCTTAAAAGCAATTTTCAACTTGTAGCCCAACGCACTGCAGTGGATGTGGTTGGACCTGTCAAAGTTGATCCTTCAGAGCAGCAGCCTGCAAATTCTGAGATCAACCAAGCCCCACAAAGTGACCAGGATGAGCTTCGTGAACCTGATGACGTTCCGCTTGCTCAGGAAGCCAGCAATGCGCCTGGCGAGCCTTAACACTTTGATCAATAAAGCAATCTCCCGCGTCTTCTCAATGACATTCAGAGATCAACAGTCAGACAATCGTGCTGAATCTGGTGCCATCCCTCCATTGATGCAGGCCATGCATGGATACCGGCCATAAACTCAGCAGATGATTCAGACCGGGCGTCGAGAATTTCTGCGGCTGATCGCTGGCGCTGGACTTTCAGGTGTCGTTCTGGACGGGCTGCTTCGCAGGATTGGCTCAACAAAGTTGAGACCCTCCCCAGATCAGCCGATTAAAGGGTTGAAACTGGGCTTAATCAGCGATCTGAACGGCTCTTACGGAAGCACCTTTTACGGTGATGCTGTGCAGCTTGGCATGGGGTTGCTGCTGCAGGCAAAACCTGACCTGGTGCTTTGTGCCGGAGACATGGTGGCTGGCCAGAAAACATCCTTGCCCACATCACAGCTGCAGGCGATGTGGGCCGGTTTTGATCAATCGGTGAGAGCACCCCTTGAGCAGGCAGGCATCCCCTTGCTTCCCGCCATTGGCAATCACGATGGGTCGAGTCAACAACAGCAGGGACACTGGGTCTTCGGGCGTGAGCGTCGGCAGGCAGAGCTGTTCTGGGGAAAGCATTGTGGGAATCTGCAATCAGGGTTCATTGAGAGCAAGCGATTTCCGTTTCACTACGCGTGGAGACGTCCTGGACTGTTTGTGATCGTGATCGATGCCTCTTCAGCAAACGTCGATTCTTCACAACGACGATGGATCGAAGCAGCACTGAACTCCGCCCATCGCCAGCCTGACGATCTATGCCTGGTGATGGGCCATCTGCCGCTCACTGCATTCAGTGATGGACGGGCGCGCACTGGAGAATGCATCGCCAACCCTCAGGGGCTCGCCGCTCTGATGCGAAACGGTGGGGTTGATCTGCTGATCTCGGGTCACCACCACGCCTGGTACCCGTCTGAATCAATGGGTTTACGGCTGCTGAGCCTGGGGGCCATGGGCAGCGGACCACGCCGGATCATCGGCAGCAGCTTGCCTTCACCACCATCTCTGACGCTTCTTGAGTGGACACGACCCGCGACACTGATTCGCGAAACGACCATTGATCTCAACACCATGAAGCCCATGGCGAGTGATGGCCTGCCTGCCCAGGTGAGCGTTTCTGGTTTTCCAGTAGCCCGCCGCCGAAGCCTGCAATGGGAACGCGGATCACCGGTTGTGAATCGATAATTCAACAATTGATTGATCAAACAGCTGGCTGATCGAACAGCTCGTCAATCAACCAGCCAGCCATCAAAAAGCCCCCTCGTGAGAGGGGGCTTTCCGATTCAGCTAAAGCTGAATCTCTTGGAGACTTCAGCCTCAGCCGATGGCGGGAGCTTGCAGAGCCACAGGAGTGGACTCAGCAGCAGCCAGGTCGAGGGGGAAGTTGTGAGCGTTGCGCTCGTGCATGACTTCCATGCCGAGGTTGGCGCGGTTCAGCACATCAGCCCAGGTGTTCAGGACGCGGCCCTGACCATCAAGGATGGACTGGTTGAAGTTGAAACCGTTCAGGTTGAAGGCCATGGTTGACACGCCCAGGGCGGTGAACCAGATGCCGACAACGGGCCAGGCAGCCAGGAAGAAGTGCAGGCTGCGGCTGTTGTTGAACGATGCGTATTGGAAGATCAGGCGACCGAAGTAACCGTGGGCAGCCACGATGTTGTAGGTCTCTTCCTCTTGGCCGAACTTGTAGCCGTAGTTCTGGGACTCGCTCTCGGTGGTCTCGCGGACCAGGGAGGAGGTCACCAGTGAACCGTGCATGGCGGAGAACAGTGAACCACCGAAGACACCAGCCACACCAAGCATGTGGAAGGGGTGCATCAGGATGTTGTGCTCGGCCTGGAACACCAGCATGAAGTTGAAGGTGCCGGAGATGCCCAGGGGCATGCCGTCAGAGAAGGAACCCTGACCGAAGGGGTACACCAGGAACACGGCGGAGGCAGCAGCCACAGGTGCGCTGTAAGCAACGCAGATCCAGGGGCGCATGCCGAGGCGGTAGGAGAGTTCCCACTCGCGACCCATGTAGCAGAAGATGCCGATCAGGAAGTGGAAGACAACCAGCTGGTAAGGACCGCCGTTGTACAGCCACTCGTCGAGAGAGGCAGCTTCCCAGATGGGATAGAAGTGAAGGCCGATGGCGTTCGAGGAGGGCACAACAGCACCGGAGATGATGTTGTTGCCGTAGATCAGTGAACCGGCGACGGGCTCACGGATGCCGTCGATGTCGACGGGGGGTGCTGCGATGAACGCAACGATGAAGCAGGTGGTGGCAGCCAGCAGGGTGGGGATCATCAGCACACCGAACCAGCCCACATACAGGCGGTTGTTGGTGGAGGTGACCCACTCGCAGAAGGACTGCCAGCCATTGGCGCCGGAGCGCTGCTGAATGGTGGTGGTCATGAGAACGGGAAAGAATGTCTCCGAAGAGACGGTTACGGAAGGGCAGGAAGCCCTGCCAAGGACGATTGTAAAGCAACATTGCGCAAGATGTCGCCTGCTTTATGAAGCCGACATGAAGAACCATTGAGACCTCGCTCAGGCGCAGGCAGAACAGAAGACCGCGGCCTAAAGGAACGCTTAAGATTCTCAGGTTGTGTCTTGGGAGACGCTTGTGGTCCTGATTCGTTGGTTGATCGCAGGACAGCGTCTGGAGGAAACCGTTCCCACCAAGGCTGCGCGCCACAGGCGTCATGAGCTGGAAGCTCAGGGAGCTGTTGTCTACTGGAGCGAACGACTGGTCGAAGCAGGCTGAACACCCACACTGGATCAACAACAACCGCCGCGGTCATGGTTTTGTCTTCAGCCCCCGCCGTTCGATCAATGGCGATTGCGTGCAGCGCAGTCATGGCGGCTTCGCTCATCGGTGCCTGTCAACAACGATCTGAGGTTCAGCCGACAACAGACATCAGTCGTGATGCACAAATCACGAAACTGAAAACCCGTCTCGACCAGCTTGAGCGTCGGGTCAGCGAATCGATGCCGGAAGCTGATGACAGTGGAGAGCGCGTTCCTCCCGGGCCGATCCAATCGATCACATTCCGCAGCGGCACTGCCGACGACAGGCTGAGGATCTACTGGGAGGACGGCAAGGTCAGCAGTCTTCCCTGCACACTTGAGCAGGGGACGTGGGCCTGCGGATGAAGACTCTCAGAGAGCTGAGGGGACAGTCACAACAGGACATGTCTTTCCAAGGTCTAGACATAGATGCCCTGGGGCCTGGCACCAGGCTGGAATGCCATCCTTCGAACCCATGAAGCCACTGCTGACCACAGCCGCCGGTTTTGTTCTCTCCCTGGGAGGGATCAGCGCTTTGCAGGCTGCACCTGCTCTGCCCCTTGCACAACCCAAGGCAGCGAATCTCGCGAGGATGAGAGCGGAATCTCTCAATGGCGGCCTCTCCTCATACCGTGCCGCGGCCTGCATGTACGAAACCGGAGCGACGTCCTGCCTGATCTCCAAATCGGATCAGGGGTTTCTGTTCGGGTTCAGCGGAGGTCCACCAGGCTGGGAACAACAGTCTCCACCCGATCCAACAATGGAAACTGAAGTTCTTGTCTCCCGTGATGGAGACAGAATTCTGGCTGTTCCTTACAACGGACCGATCCGCTGATCCAGTCGTTCAACAGACCACAACGGATTGGTTGACAGACGTTGAAGCTCTGTCTCCGATAGGAGAGTCTTTACAAAGGTCATGAACCTCTCCTCCCTTACCACCCTGGCTGTGATTGCCGGCACAGGTGCTTTTGCCGGTGCCCCTGCGCTGGCACAAGCGCCAGTTCCGGCATCCCAGGTGCGAGCGCTGAACCTGGCACGCAACACAGCAGTGACCGAGAACGGTGGTCTCAGTGTCTATCGCCCCCAGCCCTGCATGTTCCAGACCAGCTCAGGCGGGGGGGATTGTCTTGTGAATGATTCCCCAGATGGCTTCACCTTCAGCTTCCTGGGGGGAAGTCCTGGATGGCCTGAAAATGGCAGCGACGCCACAACGGAAACGGAAATCGAGGTCGCTCCTGACGGCCGCAGCGTCGTCAGCATCATCTACAACGGTCCACCGCGCTGATTGCCGTTCAAGAAAAGATCGAGAGCCTCTGTCCATGTTTCCGACAGAGGCCACTGTTCACGGCTTGTGAGGCTGAGCGCAATGGCTTTCTCTGCGTAAGCCGCTTCATTGATGAAGACGGGAATGGCTCCATCGGGCCCTTCGTAGGCAATGGTTGTTCCCTGCGCCGAGACAAACAGAGGATCGCCGCTGCGCAGGGGAATCCAATCCCGGTCCTGCAGCTCAGGATGAATCAAGGCTGCAGCCTCGCCTGAGGGTTGTCGAGGCAGATCAAGGCTTTTGAGATGCCGGTGGAGCACAAGCCCGTTGGGATAGCTGGCTTCGCCTGACATGACATCAGCAATGGCCCGAAACACCGCCTGAAGCGCCAGCCGCGTCTGCTGAACGATGTCATGCCGTCGAACGCCCTGAGGCACGGGCCCCACCTCAATCACAAGGCCACATGGCCAGCGCTCCACCATGAAACCCTGTTGCGCTGCATCTGCTTCATGCAGATAAATTCGCAGACCCAGCATTGACTGAACCAGCGCTGCCAGAGCCAGATCGGCTGGCCTGCGGCCGTAAACCACTAGGCAGTTACCCATTGCCGATGTGGTGCTGTGCAGATCAATCACCAGTTCACAGGGTGTTTGACCGTCAGGCCCGAACTGACGCAGAAGTTCCAGGGCCCTGAGCATTTCACGATCACACTGATCGGGGTGGGTTGCGCTCTGCTGAAGGAGATCGGGACGGAAGGAGCGATTGAGATCGCGATCGCAATAACGACGACCAACTGCTCGGGCCTCCGGGTTACCAATCGCCGTTTGGACGACACATCCACAGGCGTCAATCAGCTCCTCGTGAACGGCCCATTGCTCAAGTAGCCAGGGGGCATTGACTTCATTGCCGTGGGTACCAGCCACCACCAACACTCGGGGGCTTGCCATCAGCTCGCTGCACTCATTCACAGCCTGAAGGACAATGCCCTGAAACGGAACCGTGATGTCGATTCCTCCGCTGATCGTTCGCAGCGTGCGCAATGGCTGGCAGTGGCAGTGGAAACGCCTGATGACAGGGCTGGGGCCGGCGGATGACCAGGGCAACTATCAAAGGCCGGACAGCACACCCATGCAGACCCTGGTTCCCGAGGCGGAGGATCTCCAGCGGCGAGACCCAAAGCGTCGACCGCGGCTGCTGATCGGACGCAGTTGTCCATGGGCACATCGCACCTGGCTGATGGTGAAGCTGCGAAACCTTGAAAGCACCCTCGAAGTGATCACCGCCAGGGCTGACCATGAGGAGGGACGATGGCGGCTGGATCCCGGCTGGCTGGGCTGCACAAGCCTTCTTGAGCTGTATCGCCGTTGCGGAGCTGAACCAAGTCTGCGGGCAACGGTGCCGGTGCTGGTGGATCCTGGCCACAGCGAACAGCACAATCCAAAACTTCTTGGCAACGACAGCACACCTTTGAGTGAGGCACTCAATCGCTGGCCTGCGGAAGCTGGCGCTCCGGACCTGGCACCGGACAACCTGCTGGAACAGATCGAAAGCTGGCAGCAGCTCCTGCAGCCAGCCGTGAATGACGGGGTCTACCGCTGCGGCTTCGCCAGAAACCAGGAGGCTTACAACCGGGCAAGTGCCGCCATGATCGAAGCCTTGAACGAGGTGGAACGCAGCCTCCAGAGTGAGGGGCCATGGCTCTGCGGTGAAACGCTGACCCTTGCGGACATCCGTCTGTTTCCGACCCTGATCCGCTGGGAAACGGTTTATTCCCCCCTGTTCGGATGCAGCGCCAGTCCCCTGTGGATGCTGCCTGGACTTTGGAGATGGCGGCAACGGTTCCTGGCCCTACCTGGAGTGGCTGCCACCTGTGATGCCTCTGCCTGGCGCAACGACTACTTCGGCGCCCTGTTTCCCCTGAATCCGGGCGGAATCGTTCCGGACGGCCCGAAGCTGAGCACACTGGTGAACAGCACCATTCCCTTGCCATGACGACCGCCGATCCACAGTTCGACGGAATGTATGGACCTTTCACCATCACCTCGAAGGACAGGGAGGAGGTGCAGCGCTACAGGGTGTGCCTGCTGATCAGCGGAGCATCGCTCAGCGCTGGCCTTCTGCAGTGGTGGCTGGCTGGCGGTGAGTGGGCATGGTTGTGGCTTCTTCCCCTTGGCGTCAGCCTTGGACTGGCGCTCCAGTGGATTCACATCTACCTGCGTCCGCTGCATCAGGCGCTGCAGCTGTTCTGGCTGCTCGGTTGTGGAGGATGGCTGGTGCTGATGCTTCAGGGATCAGCCGGTACAGCTCTGGACACGCTGGCCAGTCAGCCGTTGTGGATTCTTGCCATCGGGCCGATGTTTGCGGCTCTCACAGGCATCGGCTTCAAAGAGTTCTTCTGCTTCCGGCGACCTGAGGCCATCGGCCTCACCCTGCTGCTTCCTGTTGCTCTTCTCGGACGGCTGCTGGGGCTGATTGGCAATGGCCCCTGCTGGTTTCTGGTGCTGTTCGCGGGATTGCTGCTGGTGGTGCTTGCCGTTCGGAAATTCGGCATGGAGGCAGCAGCCGATGTGGGAGACAAGAGCGTGTTTGCGTATCTGGACGCCCAGAGAGAGGTGGCGGGCCCGTGAGTCTGATCAGCCTGGTTGATGCCTCCAAGGATTTCGGGATTCGAACCCTGTTCGAGAACCTCACGCTGCACATCCGTGAAGGGGACAGGGTTGGGCTGATCGGACCGAATGGAGCGGGTAAGTCCACTCTTCTGCGGGTTTTGTCAGGGAAGGAACCTCTCGGCGGCGGAGAGCGACGCTGTTCCTCACGTCTGAGAATTGAGCTCGTTGGTCAGGACAGCACGGTGGAGCCTGGACTCACCGTGCTCGAACAGGTGCTGGCAGGGTGCGGAGAGAAGCGGGAACTGCTGCTGCGCTTCAGCGCAGTCTCTGAGGCGGTGGCCCAGTCTCCCGAGGACACAATGCTGATGCGTGAACTCGGCGCTCTCAGTGAGCGCATGGATGAAGAGGGCGCCTGGGGGCTCGAGCAGCAGTGCCAGGAAGTGCTGCAGCGCCTGGGGATCAGCGATCTTCACCGCCCGGTGGAGGATTTGTCAGGGGGATATCGCAAGCGAGTGGGCCTGGCCTCGGCACTGGTTGCAGGACCTGATGTGCTTCTCCTGGATGAACCGACGAACCATCTGGACGCAGCGGCTGTGGAATGGCTGCAGAGCTGGTTGGATCGATACCCGGGAGCTGTGGTGCTCGTCACCCATGACCGTTATGTGCTCGACCGTGTGACACGCCGAATCGTGGAGGTGGATATGGGACAGGCCTCCAGCATTGATGGCAATTACAGCGCCTATCTTCAGCGCAAAGCTGACCAGGAGATCTCAGAAGCCGCGGAAGCCGCCCGATTCAAGAGCGTGATGCGACGTGAACTGGCCTGGCTGCGTCAGGGCCCCAAGGCGCGGAGCACCAAGCAGAAAGCTCGCATCCAGCGAATTGAGGAAATGCGGTCGGCTCCCGCGAAAACCAATCGCAGCCACCTGGAGATGAGCAGCATCAGTCGTCGGATCGGCAAACTCGTCATCGAAGCTCAGCAACTGACGGTCACAGCTGATGGCCGGGTCGACGGAGCCTTGCTGCTGAAGGATTTCACCTACAGCTTCAGTCCAGAGGATCGGGTTGGAATCATCGGCCCCAACGGCAGCGGCAAATCCTCCCTGCTGGATCTGATCGCCGGAAGGCGGCAAGCAACCTCTGGCACTCTTCGAGTTGGGGAAACAGTGCATCTTGGCTATCTCGATCAGCACACCGATGCCCTCACCGAAGGTCGAGGGCTTGAACGCAAGGTGATCGAATTCGTCGAAGAGGCTGCATCCAGGATTGACCTGGGTGGGGAGCAGTTGAGCGCATCGCAGCTGTTGGAGCGCTTCCTGTTCCCACCAGCTCAACAGCACAGCCCCCTAAGCAAGTTGTCAGGAGGGGAACGGCGACGGCTGAGTCTTTGTCGGATGCTGATTCAGGCTCCCAATGTGCTGCTGCTGGATGAACCCACCAATGATCTCGATGTTCAAACGCTGAGCGTTCTTGAAGACCTGCTCGAGGACTTCCGCGGCTGTGTGGTTGTGGTCTCTCACGATCGATACTTTCTGGATCGAACCGTCGATCGGCTGTTCTGCTTTGAGGGGGGCCGGCTAGAGCGTTTTGAAGGCAATTACAGCGCCTTTCTTGACCATCGCCGCAGCAAAGAAAAGGTTGCTGCGACTGAAGACGATCGCAACCGATCCAATGGAGCGCAAGCCACAAAAGAACAGGCTCTGAAGAACCAGGGCCCTCGTCGACGCAGTTTCAAGGAATCACGGGAGCTGGAATCACTTGAACGTGAACTGCCTCAGATGGAGCAGCGCAAATCAGATCTGGAGCAAGCCATCTCCAGCGGCCAGGGGGATCTCACCAGCCTGAGTCATGATCTGGCCAGCCTGCTGGAAACACTCGAAACCAGTGAGGAACGCTGGCTGGAACTCAGTGAACTGGTTCCCTGAGAGAACGACGTCGGCGACGAGGATGCGTCAGTTCGCCGCCAGGTTCACCCACCAGACCCGCACTGGAATTCATCAAGGGAACAGGACAGCTCAATGGGTTGGACTGTCGACCATTCCATGGCGCTGGTCTCACTGCTCGACCAGCTGCTTCGGCCAGCTTCATCACGGTGGGGCGGTAATCATCCGATGAGCGATGCAGAGCCATCTGGTCACCCATGCGACGCAGGTAGAGATCATGAGACCAGAGAACCTGATTGTGTTCAAACGCTTCGCAGGCGGCCCGTAGCGAGCCGAAGCGCTGACTCACCAGCCCTGAAGGCGCACATTGTTTCCAGTCAAGAATCTCCTGAAAGCTCAGACCGCTGCGCCACTGACGCTGTTCCGAGAGGTAGCAGAAGTTGTCCGGACCATTGATCCAGAACATTCGACCCTCTTCATCCATGAAGTGGCGGCCCTGTCGTTGCCTGATTCGCACCATGACCACGAACCCTTTCTTCTTTGCTGGTAGCCGAAATCACTCAATCAGGGCATGAGTGTTGATACGGAAACGAGCTGTCACCTCCAACGGCTGGCAGCACAGCGCAACAGCCGTATGGTGTGTGCGTCGACATTGGTTGGGACACGCCAACGACTCCATGAAATCCATCGACGAGCACATCAAGAAGGACCAGAGCGAACTCGAAGCTGCCAAGGCAGAGGGCAACGATGCCAAGGTTCGCCACTTCAGCGAGGAGCTTGAGTCCCTTCAGGACTACAAGAAGGAGCACCCCGGCGACAGCCACGACCCGACTCCCCTTGAGCTCTACTGTGAAAACAATCCGGAAGCTGATGAATGCCGCGTGTACGACGACTGAATTAAGTGCGCCGTAATCAGCTCAAGAAAAAAGCGGGGAAGTCTCCCCGCTTTTTTCTTGAGAAACTCCGGTCAAGAACTCTGCATGGTGAACCCTGCAGGATCGATCGATCACTGATCTTCGTTGAAATCAGCGGGACTGCCGGTGAGGCTGCAAACCACGGCTTCCTCAGGCTTCATTGCCTGCACGCCGGCAATGGGACGGCCGCGACGGCGAAGAGCCTCGATTTGCTCAGGCGTTTGACAGCGGGCGATCAACTGGCCCTGGGAGTCGAAACAGGTGAAGAAGGTCATCGGACGTTCTCTCATTACTTCCGTTATCGCCATCCCAAGCTGAACGCACAAGTCCTGATGCGGCCGCGTACACAGTTCAAGGCAAACAGGTCAATTCACTTGATTGAGCCCACAAGCTCATACGCCAAGCTCCTTCCAGACCTGATTCAGAAGCTCCTGCAAACCTTGAGCCATCACCGCTGAAATCAGCAGTGGCTTTCGACCACTCACTTGTTCCAAAGAGGCCACCAGTTCGTCGCGAGCCGAGTCATCGAGAAGCTCAAGCTTGTTGACCACCAGCAGGCGCTGGCGATCGACCAGGCCATGGCCATACGCCTGCAGCTCTTGCTCCACCACCTTCAGATCGTCCAGAGGATCATCCGCGCCTCCATCCACCACGTGAATCAGCAGACGGGTGCGCTCGATGTGGCGGAGAAAGTCATGACCAAGTCCAGCGCCCTGGGCTGCACCGGCAATCAGACCGGGAATGTCGGCGAAGACAGTTCCATCCCCGGTCGGACGGCGCACCACACCGAGGTTCGGCACCAAAGTGGTGAAGGGGTATTCGGCGATCTTGGGACGGGCTGCAGACAAGACGCTGATCAGCGTGCTTTTGCCGGCATTGGGCAGACCGATGATGCCGACCTCTGCCAGCAGCTTCAGTTCAAGCTGCAAAGGCCACTCCTCTCCGTCACGTCCTTCGGTGCACTTTTCGGGCGCCCGGTTGCGGTTGCTCAGATAGTGGGCATTCCCCAGACCGCCGCGGCCTCCGAAAGCAACCATGAGCTGCTCCCCAGGCGCGGTCAGATCACCCATGAGGATTCCCGTGGTGAGGTGTCGCACCTCAGTTCCGCAGGGAACATGAATGACCAGAGGCTGCCCGGACGCCCCGGTGCAGCGGTTAGGGCCGCCCCGACGACCATCAGTGCCGGCGAACAATCGCTTGTACTTGAAATCCAGCAACGTTTGAAGATTCGAGTCAGCCTCAAGGATCACGTGGGATCCATGCCCCCCATCGCCGCCTGAGGGGCCCCCGGCTGGCACATACTTCTCACGACGGAAGGCCACGATGCCGTCACCGCCACGGCCGCCACGGACGGTGATGCGCGCCTGGTCGATGAACTGCACGAAAAGCTTCGATCGGTGCCAGTCACCAACCCTAGGATCGCAGGGCACGGGAGATTGAGCTTGGCCGGCGTTCGCTTCGAGGCGCTCAGCAAGAGCTATCCAGGTCGTGGTGGTGAGGAGCCGATCGAGGTGATTCGTGACCTCTCACTGTCGATTGAGGATGGTGAGTTTCTGGTGCTGGTCGGTCCTTCCGGCTGCGGGAAAAGCACCCTGCTTAGACTGATGGCAGGCCTTGAGACCCCCAGTGCCGGTGAAATCCTGGTGGGGCAGCAGCCTGTGACCAGGCTGAGGCCAGCCAAGCGGAATGTGGCAATGGTGTTCCAGAGCTACGCGCTCTATCCCCATCTCAGCGTTCGCGACAACCTTGGGTTCGGACTGCGTCGCAGCCACCGCCGCAGCGCCGCGCAGCAGCTTCATGACCAATTGCATCGCAGCACACGTGAGCTGCCGCGCCTGCTTCAAGTCAGATCTGAACGGGAAGAGAGGGTGGAACATCGGGTGCTGGAGGTTGCCCGCGCCCTCGAATTGGATCAGTTGCTGGATCGACGACCCAAGGAGCTGTCCGGTGGTCAGAAACAACGGGTGGCCCTCGGGCGAGCCATGGCGCGTCAGCCGGATGTGTTCCTCATGGACGAACCGCTGAGCAATCTCGATGCAAAGCTGCGCGGCAGCACCCGCACTCGCATCGTGGACCTCCAGCGTCAGCTGGGGACCACCACTCTCTACGTGACCCACGATCAGGTGGAGGCCATGACCATGGGGCACAGGATCGCCGTCCTTAATCAGGGTCGACTTCAACAACTGGGCACCCCGATGGAGCTCTACCGCTGGCCGTCAAACCTTTTTGTGGCCCAGTTCATCGGCAGCCCACCCATGAATGTTCTGCCAGTTCAGGTCGGTCGCAGCCACACCCTCCACCTTGGCGAACGACGTGTGAGTGTGGAGGGCCCACTTGCCGCAGCTCTCGAAGGTCTCGAGGGCAAACAGCTCAATGGCGGCATCCGCCCGGAAGATCTCAAGGTGGCACCTGCCACCAACCGAAACCTGCAGGCAGACGTCTGTCACAGCGAAGTGCTGGGCAACGAACAGCTGATCACCTGCAGGTTGCTGGATGGACAGCACCTGGTGCAGGTCAGGGCGGATCCGGGTTTCAGAGCAATGCCAGGGAATCGCATTCATCTGGATGCTGATCCCCGTGGATGGCGCCTGTTTGACGACCATGGGAACGCCATTCCCATGCCGACACCCCCACCAGATCGAGACGACACACCCATGCTTCCCGATCTGAACTGAAGGGAAGATCGATCAGCGCACCCAGACGACACTGCATCCAGCGCCACCATCACCCTGCTCGGCATCCAGCACACGCTCCACATAAGCCAGTGAAGCCAACCAGTCGCGCAAGCCGCGTTTCAGGCGACCGGTGCCGATTCCATGGATCACCCAGACGGGGCCATTCGCCCCCCGCAGCACCTCATCAACGGCAGCCTCAGCTTCATGCACACGCATGCCACGTACATCAATCGTGTTGCGGGAGGTGCGCACCTCAGCAGCACCAGTGCCTCGGCGCGCCTTGATCTGAACCACCGGTGCCGGAGGTTCAGGTTTGCGTCCATCAAGACTCTCCACAGCTGAGAGATCAACGGTGCTGCGCATCACCCCGCAGCGCACGTTCAACTGCAAGCCATCGTCAGAAACAGCCAGCACCTCGGCAGCTTTGCCGAGTGCCAGAACACGGATGCGATCACCCACCTGAGGACGCCAGCCAACGTGCTGTCTTGTCTCCGGCTCGGGACGATGCCGATCCTCCAGCTTGCGTAGACGCTGACCTGCTTTGCGTGCCGTTTCACCATCGGCCTGATCATCACGGAGACGGCGGATCAGCTGACGCACTTCCTTCTGCCCTGAGCGAATGGAGGTCTCGAGACGCTGCCTACCACGCTCCTGCTGTTCGGCGGAGTGCTGTTTCTGCTTTTCCCATCGCTTCAGCAGCTCCTCATGCAGAAGTTCTGTGCGCGCCAGCAAAGCTGCAGCATCCTCGGCAGCCGACTGCTGTCGTTGACGCTGCTCCTCAAGACCACGAATCACCGTGTTGGCCTCACCGTCTCCGCGCGGAGAGAGAAGGCTTCGCGCCTGAGCGATCACCCCCTCATCGAGACCCAGCCTGGAGGCAATGGAAAGAGCATTGCTTCGCCCGGGAATTCCCCAGAGCAGGTGATAGGTGGGAGACAGTGTCTCACTGTCAAAAGCGACCGATGCGTTCTCGAAACGGGAGTCGCTGTATTTCAGGGCCTTGAGCTCACCGAAGTGGGTTGTTGCCACAGTGAGCCTGGCCCTGTCCGCCAGAGTGCGCAGCAATGCGGTGGCCAGAGCACTGCCTTCGCTGGGATCCGTTCCTGCTCCAACTTCATCCAGCAGTACCAGCGCCGGGGCGGGGCCGGTGCCGACGGCATCAAGGATGCGGCCGATGCGCTTCACATGGCCGCTGAATGTGGAAAGGCTTTGCTGCAGAGACTGCTCATCGCCGATATCGGCAAGGACCTGGGCGCACCAAGGCAGAACTGGCTGCCGGGAGCAGGGAATCCAGAGCCCTGCACGCGCCATCAATGCTGCAAGGCCAAGACTCTTGAGCGTGACGGTTTTTCCGCCGGTGTTCGGCCCTGTGATCGCGACAACCCGCAGACCAGGCGAGACATCGACACTGACAGGAACAACGGATGGGCCCTGCTCTTTCCTCTCCTGCCAGACCAGCAGTGGATGACGGAGATCCTGGAGGGTGAACGGT
This sequence comes from Synechococcus sp. MIT S9509, assembly GCF_047303035.1. Lineage (NCBI taxonomy): Bacteria > Bacillati > Cyanobacteriota > Cyanophyceae > Synechococcales > Synechococcaceae > Synechococcus > Synechococcus sp. MIT S9509. Next base: position 1,727,758 of record NZ_CP138940.1, read on the forward strand.
GCCTCACCAGACGCTTCAAGCCGTGGAGGTACGGCACCGAGCCACTGCCCATAACGACCTCTGGCCAAAGCCAGATCGAGCTGCAAAAGCACCAGCGTCAGCGCGAACAGTCCATCGATCTGCTCGGCAACAGCAGAGCTGAGCTCGGCCAGAACGCGCCGCTCTTCCTCACGGATCCTGCCGTCGAGATCCGCCAGCCGATTGCCCAGATCAACCACTGACTTGGGCTCAATAAAGACTGTGCTCCCGGAGGCGGAACTGTCATGAACCATGCCTGGACACTGGCCACCGGCTCCCGCTTTCACGGCCAGCACAGGTCGTCCATGCCGTTCAGAGATCACCGTGTCCTGAAGGTGCACTGACCAGCGCCGGATCACATCCTGAAGTTTGTCGCGACGCCGTGAACGCATCTCCTGCCATTGCCGGCGCAATCCTTCAAGCACGGCACTGGCCCGATCCGCGACGCGACCACCCTCCTCAATGGCGAATTTGAGCTGCTGCTCCAGCTCGGGCAAGGTGGCCACATCCACGAGCAGGGCTGTGCAGACCGGCCTCAACTCAGGATCATCGATCTGTCGTCTCAGACGACGGGCCGCTCCAAGGGTGTCAGCGACCGTGAGCAGTTCCTCTCCGGAAGCGACACCGCCCTTGCTGCATCGCAGCAAGGTCATCTCGAGATCACCCACCCCACGGAAACTGAGACCCCCGTCGAGGAGACCATCCAGGCTTGCCATCTCCAGCGTTCTGGCCTGAAGGGTGATGCTTTCAGGCAGGGTATCGGGGAGTGAACCGAGACGACAGTGCCGGCGGCCCTGACGCGTGCTGGCGAAGCTGGAAAGATGTTGACAGAGGCGGGGCCACTCGAGCAGCTCCAGGGTTTCCTCGAGAGCAGACATCAATCGGACTGAGCGGCTCCGGGCTGATTGGTGGGGATTCCCCCTGGCGGCTCATAGAGCATCTCGAGCCAGTTGCCCTCGGGATCGCGCAGGTAGAACGAAGCCGTGCCGTCACGATGATCATGCACTCCGCCCACCGCGACACCTGAGGCCTTCAAGCGGTCATGCACCACATCCACCTCGCCGCGATCGCGGAAATGGAAGGCGAAATGAGGACCTGCAGCCTTGTATTTGGGCCCCAGCAAAGCCAGCCCGTCGCGGGAGTCACCGGCCTCGAGATAACACCAGTCGTCGGCTTCCCAGACCATGCGCATGCCAAGGGCAGTGTAAAAACCAACAGCCCGGTCCATGTCGCTCACGCGGATGGCGACATGACCAAGGCGCTGCACCGCAGACATGTGGGCTCCCAGAGTGCGGGTCCATTCTGAAGGTGCCCGCCGCTGATCGAAGGCGGAATCATGAATTCGATCAAAACCCAGGCCTGAATCTCAATCTCTGAAACACGGGCTCATCCCTTTTTCAACCATTCAGCAGCATCACAGGCGTGATAAGTGAGGATCAGATCAGCCCCTGCTCTTTTGAAGCTGAGCAGCGTTTCGAGAACCACTGAGCGTTCATCAATCCATCCCCTTTCCGCCGCGGCTTTCACCATCGAATATTCGCCGCTGACGTTGTAAGCAGCGATGGGAAGCTCCGACTCCAGGCGCAACCGATGGATGATGTCGAGATAGGCGAGACCTGGCTTCACCATCATGATGTCGGCGCCCTCCTGTTCATCGAGCTGAGCCTCGGTGATGGCCTCCCTGGCATTGGCAGGGTCCATCTGATAGGTGTCCTTGTTTTTAGGAATCGGTTTGCTGCCTGCAGAGCGGGGCGCTGAATCAAGAGCTTCCCGGAAAGGCCCGTAATAGGCCGAAGAATATTTGGCGGTGTAGCTGATCACCCCAACATGCTCGAAACCTTCGTCATCTAGCGCCTCGCGGATGGCGCCGACCCGACCATCCATCATGTCGCTGGGACCGATGAGATCAGCGCCGGCGCGGGCCTGCATCACGGCCTGCCTGCACAGCTGCTCAATGGTTTCATCGTTGAGCACAACACCTTGCTCGCTCACGATGCCGTCATGGCCATCGCAGGAATAAGGATCCAGAGCGACATCCGTCATCACCGCCATCTCAGGGATTTCCTGCTTCAGCTGGCGGATCGCACGCGGTATCAGACCGTTTTCGTTGAAACACTCTGCACCGTCCTCTGTTTTGAGACCTTCAGACACCTTCGGGAACAGCACCACACAGCGGATGCCGAGATCCCAGGCACGCTTCACCTCCCCCGTGAGCTGATCGAGGCTCCAGCGACTTGCTCCGGGCATGGCCCCGATCGGCTCGACCCCTGCGCCTTCATGCACAAACAGGGGATAGATGAAATCTGCGGGAGAAAGACTTGTTTCACGAACCATGGCGCGCAGAGCCGGAGATCGGCGCAGGCGGCGCGGGCGGTAAGTGAGGTCCATCAGCAGGCCATGATCGAAGGAGGCGATCGTAAGCGTCGAAAGCCGACACCCACTCAGAGACGGGCGCTCTGGAACCAGTCTTGGCGTGGATCTTCTGTTCTGGAGTTGCGAAGCTGTTCCAGCAGCTTGCGTTGCTCATCGGACCAGTTGCTGGGCCACTGAACGCTGAGATTGAGCAGCAGATCACCACGACCTGACTTGAGAGGCCAGCCCTTGCCTTTCAGTCGCAGACTTCTTCCTGGAGCCGTGCCGGCAGGAATTGAGACCTCGGCCTCACCATCAGGCGTCATGACCTTCACCGTCCCACCGAGTGCCAGTTCATCGATGGACACGGGAAGTTCTCCTCGCAGCTGGTCACCCTCGAGGCGCCAGACAGGGTGAGTCAGCACCTCAAGGTTGAGATAGAGATCTCCGCGGCGGCCGGTCCCAGGCTGAAGATTTCCCTTGCCTTTGAGCCGAAGCCTGGACCCTGTTCTGACACCTGCGGGAATTTTGACCTGAACTCTTTCGTCGTTCACGGACAGAGTCCGCTCCGCACCGCGGAAGGCCTCGGTAAAACTCACCTTCACGCTGGCTTCCGCGTCAAGATTGACGGGGGTTCTCGACGACCCACGCGGAAAGCCACCACCGGCAAAGCCTCCACCTGGAAAACCTCCTCCAGGAAAACCTCCACCGGCGAATCCACCCGGCCCGCCTCCAAAGCCTCCAGCGGCAGGGCCGCCGAAACGACCTAGGAGATCGTTGATGAAATCGTCGAAGTTGCCGTAACGACCGAAATCAACATCAAATCCCCCAGCACCAGGTCCTGAACCCGCAGCTCCAGCCTGGTTCCAGTATTGACCGAACTGTTCGTATCTGCGTCGCTTGTCAGGATCGGAAAGAACTTCATAGGCCTCGCTGACCTCCTTGAATTTAGCCTCAGCGCCGGCGTCACCTGGGTTCACATCAGGGTGGTATTGGCGAGCCAGCTTGCGAAAAGCCCGCTTGATCGCATCGGAATCAGCGCTTCTCTCGACACCGAGCACTTTGAAGTAATCGCGGTATCCACTTCCGGCCATAGTGATCGGTGAGCTCCATGAGCTCCGGTTGGCCACAGTGTCCCAGTTCCGTCCGGAATTCGGCACCAATCAAGGGGGCCGGATGCCCGTACGTCGGAACACACGTACATTTCGCGCATGTACAAAGTTCTTCTGCTTGGCGCACTGAGCGGCCTCAGCGCTGTCTGCCTGGGATGCGAAACCGCCAAGGCAGACCCTGACCCCGGAGCTCTTGCCGACTTCCTGAACCGGACCAAAGTCACGTATTACGGCTCATGGCGTTGTCCAGCCTGTCAGTACCAGGGGCGTCTTTTTGGTGAAGCAGCTGTACGTCTTCCCTACGTGGAATGCGGCAAACCCAAGGAACTGCCGATTCAGGCAGCTGCCTGCAAGCAGGCAAAAATCCAGGCTTATCCAACCTGGATCCTGCCCAACGGTGAACGAAGAGAAGGCGTTCTATCTCTCAAAGAGCTTGAAATCTGGTCGGGAATGACAGATAACCCCTGAGGCCATGACCACAAGAAGAGAGCCACTGATCAATGGCTTTCATTGGCGCCACTGGCGAGGAGATCTCACAGGTGGCGTCACTGCAGCTGTAGTGGCTCTGCCTCTGGCTCTGGCATTCGGCAATGCCGCACTAGGCCCCGGAGGCGCGATTTACGGTCTCTACGGAGCAATCATCACCGGCTTTCTTGCCGCCCTGTTTGGCGGAACACCTGCCCAGGTGACCGGTCCCACAGGCCCCATGAGTGTCACAGTTGCCGGTGTTGTCAGCAGCCTCGCCGCTGCGGGAACAAGCCGGGAGCTGAGTCAGCAGGACATGCTTTCCCTGGTGATGGCGGCGGTGGTTCTTGGTGGATTACTGCAGATCCTGATGGGGGTATTACGCCTGGGGCGATACATCACCCTGGTCCCCTATTCCGTGATCTCTGGGTTCATGTCAGGGATCGGAGTGATCATCATTGGCCTTCAGATTGGGCCACTTCTGGGAATCAGCAGTCAGGGAGGGGTGTTGCAATCACTGCAGATGGTGAGCAACAACTTCACGCCGAACCCTGGAGCGCTGATGGTCGGAATCGCAACACTTGTGGTGGTGTTCACAACTCCGAAACGTGTCACAAAAATCATTCCCTCTCCGTTACTTGGCCTCCTGTTGATCACACCACTTGCCCTGTGGATTTTTCCAGAGAACCTGCCCCGAATCGGTGCTATACCAGCAGGAGGACTGAGTTTCAACAGTCCGAACTGGAGAACCGACTTACCGCTACTGCTGCGAGCAGGCATGGTTCTCGCGGTGCTTGGGTCCATTGACTCTCTGCTGACTTCACTGGTTGCCGACAACATCAGCCAGAGTCGACATCTATCCAACAGAGAGCTGGTGGGTCAGGGCATAGCCAACAGCGTCTCTGGATTGTTCAGCGGTCTCCCAGGTGCAGGCGCAACGATGCGCACTGTGATCAATATCAGATCAGGTGGAAAAACACCACTCTCAGGAATGACACATTCCGTGGTGTTGTTGATTTTATTGCTTGGAGCCGGCCCGCTGGCTGAAGGGATTCCCACGGCTCTGCTCGCAGGAATTCTGATCAAAGTTGGGCTTGACATCATTGACTGGGGCTTTCTGCTTCGTGCCCACAGATTGTCATTCAAAACTGCCCTGGTGATGTGGGGAGTTCTGCTGATGACTGTGTTCTGGGACCTGATCGGAGCGGTCCTGGTAGGGATGTTCGTGGCCAACCTTTTAACCATTGAATCGTTGACCAACCATCAGCTCGGAAACATGAACACCGCGACTGGTCATCTAACAGAAAAAGAACAAAATTTACTGAAGTGCTGCGGCGACGATCTCCTCCTGTTCAGGATGAAAGGACCTTTGAGTTTCGGAGCTGCAAAGGGAATCAGCGAACGAATGATGCTGATAAAGCAGTACAGAATCCTGCTCCTGGACATCACTGAGGTTCCTCATCTCGGTATCACCGCAAGCCTTGCAATCGAGCGGATGTCAAACGAGGCAAAACGTCACCGTAGAACAGTAATTGTCACTGGCGCAAGTGGGAAAGTCAAACAACGACTTGCACAACTCGGAGTCATTCACCTGATCGACGACAGATTCGAAGCATTAAACGTGGCCTTAGAAAAAATCAACAAGGAATCTTGAGCAAAGCCATCCAATGACTTTTAAAAACCCAGCCTTGGCTATTCCGTTCTATAAAAGCATTGAGGCCAGCAAGCTGAGCAACAATCCAACAGAACCAGATAAAGGAAGCTCCTGAAATCAAAAAATCGCAAAATTGCAACGGTTGAAGGAACTGGAAACGACAGAAAAACCACAGGCCGGCTCCACCACAACCCAAGAAATAGCGTCCTAACAATAGATACGCTAAACCGTAAAACTCAAGCCAAAGCCAACCATGACCAGGGATAGAGTCTTAGAAGCAAAAAAGTGCAGACATGGCCCTTGCTGGCAAGCAGATTCTCGAGGCATTTATTGATCACATTGAATCTGACTCGCGCAAACGCAAGCAGTGGCTCACAAGGGTCCGAGAGGCAGGATTCGACCAGGCACTGTCCGAATATCGCGAAATGACAACGCCACAAGAGATGCCGTTACAGATGAGACGCGAAGCGTGCTAAAAAAAGCAGTGTCAACACAAAATGTTATAAGTATGTAGCAAAAGTACGCCGCGCAGTGTTCGATATAACGAAGCAGCGCGTCAAAAGCAGGAACAATCTCGCTCCAAAGCAAGGATGATGTCCTGGTTATCCAATTCCTATGGCTTTCACGATTTTCTTTGCAACATCAACAGGCAAAACGGAAGATATTGCCGATCGTCTGAAGGAACTCCTAGGGACTGATGCAAAAGACGTTGACAGCATCAGCGGTGTAGACGAATTGGTTTCAGCAGAAGCTCTTGTCTGCTGCATTCCAACCTGGAACACTGGAGCCGATGAAGCCCGCTCAGGCACTGCCTGGGATGATCTGATCACTGAAATTCCTGATCAGGATTTTGCAGGCAAGCCTGTAGCGATTCTCGGACTTGGAGATTCTTCAGGTTATGGAGATTACTTCTGTGATGCAATGGAAGAGCTTTACAGTGCATTCCAGAAATCAGGCGCCAAACTGATTGGCAAGGTCTCTCCCGAGGGTTACACCTTCGACGAGTCAAAAAGTGTCGTTGATGGCAAATTCTGCGGACTTCCAATCGATGAAGACAATGAGTCTGAACTGACTGATCAGAGACTTTCAGCCTGGGTTGAGCAAATCAACTCTGAAGCCTGATCTGCTTTCAAAACATCATTTACAGACAAAGCGCCCTCAGGCGCTTTTTTTTTTGCTTACAGAAGTATCGTTAACGGTGAACCCAATCGACTCTAATTTCCTTCCGTTGATTCAGGAACTTGTCAATTGACATTGCAGCTATACATCCATCTGAACAGGCGACCACTGCTTGCTTGAAAGGAGTATTCCGAATATCACCAATGGCCCAAACACCGTCTAAGCCAGTCATCATATCGTCATTGACTTGAACGCCACCTTCTTCAGTTAAGGGAATTTGACCATGCAAGTAATCAGTGATCGGTAAGCTACCAGAGGAATAAACAAAAACACCGTTCACATCCAAACTTGAATCCTCCTGACTTCCAGACTCTTGGACTTTGACAGATGTGACACCCGAATCATCACCCTCAACCGAAGTCAGTCGAGTACGCTTCCAATGCTGGACATTGGGTGCGGATTGAAGTTGAGAAAGACCATTAGAATTTGTATTAGGCTTGCTGTTGGTGATCCAATGCACGGTCGAAGCAAACTTTGTCAAAACAAGAGCTTCATCGATAGCTTCTTGATTGGATCCATAAACAGCAACCTGCTGATTTTTATAAAAAGCACCATCACAAGTTGCACAGTAACTAACACCTCGCCCCAAGAACTCATCTTCTCCAGGCAATGTTGAGGTCCGTCCCATTGCGCCAGTAGCTAAAACAAGGGTTTTTCCTTTAAAAGTACCTTCAGGTGTATACACAGTCTTTTGGGGATCAGATAAATCTATGCCATACACTTGGACTTGTTTATATTCGGCACCATAACTGATAGCTTGATCTCTCATTGTTTTCAAAAGATCTGCGCCAGATGTGTCCGCAGGAACACCAGGATAATTCGCAATTTTATGAGTAATTGCGAGCGCACCAACAGCTGGATTCTTATCCAAAATGTAAGTTTTTAGTGATGAGCGAGCTGTGTAGAGAGCGCACGCACAGCCGGCAGGACCTCCTCCGACAATAATCACATCGGCTTCAAAGATATCTGACATGATTAACTCCGAACGAAGGACGTGAAATCACAAGAACTGATTTCCCTATCAATCCATGAACCAGGAACCATTTGCAGGAAAGCGGTGATTAAATCTGCCACTTGTTGAGATTGATCAAAGTGGAAAAAATGACGCCCCAGCTTCATACAAACATAACGATCACCAGACTTTAGCGTTTTGGACCAGCGGTCGCGCGCATTGATATCGATAACAAAATCATGCTCGCCATTTAAGACAAAAGTGGGAACAACAGTTAGAGATAAATTATCCACGTATTGGTTGTTAATTATTGAACCTTGAATAAATTCACTGTCTAAACACTTTGCAAGTAGGCACGACAACGCATCAGCAGTACGAGAGCTGTCTGTGTTAAAAAGTGACGAGGACAAATGTCTCAAAATAGATTGCCTTGAAGACGGCAACTGGCTCCTCAGTCCCAGATAGTGGGAGGACCAGTGGTTGGCAGAAAGGGTATCCACCGATATCAGTGTAAGAGATTTTACCAGGGTGGGGTACTTTTCTGCAAAAAGGGCAGCAATAGTGCCACTGAGCCCATGCCCTATCAGATGGTATTGCTCTGAAGACGCCTGAAGGGTCTGTCTCAGCAGCTCATGAATTGTGCCAACAGTACAGGACTCATCGAGATCGTGCTGAAAAGACCAACGTTGCACAACAAACGTACGACTCAATGATTGAGCTACTCGCTGATTGAGACAATGCAAGGTCGGCTGCAAGTCGATCCAGAGGACCTTGTCTTGAGACATATGTTGCACCATTTCAATTATTTTGAAAGAGCGCGGAACCCGAAGTAAATCACAACGAACAAGGCGTTGTATAAAATAGCTTCGAGCTTGGTGAGTGATCTACTGATCACAAAGGATCAGTCACCAGGATTGACCCTTGCATAATCCTTTTTTTTAAATGCTTGATGAGTTTCCGATCACCCTGATCAGCGGATTCTTCAAGACAGACCAACGATTGATAGGCGCTATCAGTGATGGAACCCGAGCAGGTAGTCGCAAGGTATAGGTCTACAATCCTTGACTCATTAGAGAAAAATTCCGATCGAGCACTAATCAAAACAATAGCTCTCAATTATTAAGCAAAAATAAACGAATCACACACAACAACCAAGTATAAAAAGCATCGTTGCAGCGTTCCATGCAAAACAACGCTGCTGCTGGAGCTCAGCAGAAACAGATGACTGATCAGTGAGCTGATCTATGAACATCTTGCCTTTAACGAGATTGAACTGAAAGGGTCTAGCAGTTTGCTTTGATCCTTGGGGAAGCAGTAAAAGTGGGGGTATGGCAATCGAAGTATGAGGACTGCGACTGCATAGCAACGATCTAATGACATTAAAAAAGCCCCTGGAGAAGGGGCTTTGGTTGATTAAAGAACAAAGATAAAATCAGTTGATTTTTGCTTTATCCATAGACTCGAATGCATTAACAACACTCTTGAAATTGAAACCCATGCCTCTCAAAGCATGCCAGAGATGACCCTGGAGGAAGAAAAATGCGAGATAGAAATGGGTGTTTGCAAGCCATGCACGCGCTGTGTGTGCATCACCAGGAAGAGTTGAGGTGTCTGTGAAATAAGGAGAGAAAGCAAAATTAAGCTTCAGAGGAGCACCATACAATTCAACTGGATAAATAGTTGTATTTTGTGCACACCAGATGGCGGTCACAAAACCCATCAATGCGATGCCAGCAAGTGAGTAAGAAAGGATTGACTCACCATTGTAAATAAGGACTTTTTTGAACGGACCAAAAGGTGAACTGATGATATGCCAAACACCGCCAAAGGTGAGGATGAACGCCAAAACAGCATGGCCACCCATTACATCTTCAAGACTGCTGATTGTCAGGAAGTTTGTTTGATAACCCCAAACCATTCCCAGGTCGATATTAGGCTCAACAGTACGAACAGCCCCGATAGAAGCATCATAAATACCGTGAACACGAGCCCACTCAACGAATGCGATGACGCCCAGGCCAAGGAAGATCAGGTGATGGCCAAGGATGAAAGTCAACTTTTTGGGATCGTCCCAACTGAAATCAAACTTTTTCGCCCGTCCTGTTGCCTCTGAAAGATCCTTGGGAGCTCTCAGTGTGTGCCAGATGCCTGCAGCACCAAGTACGGCTGAAGAAACCAGGTGAGTTGCAGCGACCACGATCAAGGGCTGTTGGTCAATGATGACTCCACCATCCCCAACACCGAGACCTAAACCAGCAAGGTGAGGAATCAAAATCAGACCCTGCTCACCCATCGGAAGGGAGCCGTCGTATCGAGCGAGTTCAAAAAGAGTAAATGCTCCGGCCCAGAACATGATGAGACCGGCATGTGCAGCATGCGCAGCGATGAAAGAGCCGGAGCGCTTCGCTACTCCAGAATTTCCCGCCCACCAGTCATAAGTGACTGATGAATTTCCATACGATTGCATTGGGAAAATGAAAGGCAATCACAACCTAAGTACCAATCAATTTGCTCCAATCATCCGTTAACAATAGTTTTCAAGCTGAAATTTTATGAGACGATCAAAATTTTCTTTTTTAACCCATGCATGTAGCGGATGACAGGGGCATTGCTGAGGCGCCATGAAGGGTGGCCAAATCTTCTAAAAGGTAAATTTTACTTGGAAGGATACGAGGCTTGATGTAATAAACAAAACAGATGCTCAGCAATTGTCAGGGCTGGCGAAATCAAAGCTGAATCGAAATCCGCACGATACTGTCGACAACAACCTCAGTTCAAACCAAACAAATCAGCCTTATCGAATGGGCTACAGCACATCCAGGTAGCCCTCGCGTGCTGTGAAAGCGACTACGGTTAACTTATTCTGAAATCAACAAAAATAAGAATAAGAAGCAGAAAATCGCAAGAGGTTCTGGAGCAACTTTACTGAAATAAAAAAAACACAGCTTAGACCGCACAAGCGCGATTTAAAACCTCAACTATTAATCAAACTGAAGATAACAATCGACTTTTACTACTCGGCCATGTTGAAATATTCAAAATCTACCAAGGGTGCAATCATTACTAACAGTCAATCACGCCGCTAAAGCGGATAATTAATTGTTTGATGCTCAACGTATCAGTGAGTTCCTCAAATCAGATCTCAAGACGATTAGGGCCTAGCGAAGGCTGGCGTAGCAAACGTGTGAGAATTGCAATGGCCTTGAGACAACAAGGATGGACTTATCAAATGATTTCAGAGCACTTATTTGTGTCTCCAAAATCAATTATGAGAGATATAAAATGTTTTGTCATTAATCCACGAAACCTTCCTCGTCCATAAAAAGATAGGAGCAATATAAAGGAATAATTTTAGGAATCAATATCAGCTTTTGACAAATTGACATAAATTTTTTTGTGGTGGATTGTAGAGCTGTCAGCCCGACAACTCTACAATCATGATGCCGGTGCCCACCTGCATCTTACTCATATCAGATGAATCTGAATGAGCAGCGATTATCCAAGTCGCACTTCAATTGTGAACGAGGGGTCGACCGAGTGCGCTTCATTTGCGACAAAACAGTGGATCATCAGGTCAAATCTGGAGCCTTGAATGCTACAAGCCTTGTGATTAACGAAAAGAGTAAAAGGAGAGATAGTACTCGAGAAATTTAAGCTGACATTCCCTATACATGCGACTAATGACAGTAAAAATAAAAATGAAATGAGAAAAATTAAAATATATTCGATGATGAAATATTAAACACAAAAACTATTAGACACTTTTCAGACAACTCAGAAACAGCAACATGATCACCAATCAACGCTGGAAAAAAGTATTCTGAAAGCAAAAATTGTGATTAAGAATATCAGCGCAATGCATGGGCGCCAAGCGTGACTCAAGCCGGTTATTAATCAATTTCAACTCAGAATGCTTCATACCAATAGTATGAAGCATTCTGTATGTCTCGATATTCAGCTATAGGCTTTGGCAATCAACGGGCCAGCCTGATCATCGGTGAGCACTGGTGTCAGCTCCCAATCAAGGCACTCTGCCCATTCAGCAGCGTGCTCGTAACAGGCATCAGCACTGTCAGCTTCAACAAGAATCCAACCTTCTACAGAACCAGGGCCGTGGAAGCGCTTCCAGGATTTACAGGCGGGAAAAGGTGCTCCCGTGGACAGGAATTTCTTCGCTGCAATTTCGTGATATCCAATCTTAAAAGACCAATGCATCAAAAAAGTCATAAATGGAATGATTGACTCAGGCAGAGTCGCACAAAATGCGAAAAATAAAAGAACCAATGAATACATTAGCGAAGAAAATTATCTTAGCAAGCAATAGTGAAATGCATCACCGTGAGTCAGCATAAGGAAAGAGCAAAAAATCTGCAACCAGATCTCAGAAACAAGAAGGAAGCGGAATATTAATTATAGTCGACAAGCGAAAAGAGCAGATCGATGTCAACGAAGAGGCCGAATCATTCAAATAATGACAAAACAAAAAGTCCAATTCCGATAGCTAGAAACAAACCAAGCGCGATAAACATCGTATCAATAAAGATAAATCATTCTAAATACAAACACGTATTGATCGCGACTCATGAGTTATTGGATTCGAGCTCAGAATCAACGAAATAAAAACGACACACGCTCCCCGAAAATTCAGGCTGTCACAGGCAAGCCAAAACAGCTAAAACAAAAAGACGGATTGAAGATAGCCAGATCACTATATAAGTAATTGAATAAACAAATGTATTTTTGGATAAAGGGACACTAAGAGACTATTTAAAATTTATATCACGTTCAAGAGGAAGTATGTCCTCGTCGGACGGATCCTGAGAAATTGTTGGGACTGGTATTGCCACCCTGGCTTTGGCTTTTTTGATCGTGAAAGGTGGTACAGCAAAATTAGGTATTGGTACACGAACAGAAAATTGGCTAGTGCCTACAGGCACATTATTAATAGATCCAATTCTTGGACGATTTGGAAGTACTTCTTCGCCTGAAGCATCATAGATAAAAGCAAAAACATCCACATCTTTAATCACACTTTGGGCGTCGCTTCTGATTTGTCCATCTAATATGTAGCAACCAGAACGATATCCCTTGGGCTGCTTCGATGCAGGGTCAGCTGTATCGCACTTCACTAGATCAAGCTGACTCAATTCGAGATCAAGTGCTTCGACGGCAGTAGCAGAAATAAAAATAGAAATGAGAAAGGAAAAGAAGCCTAGAAAAAATCGTTTATTCAAGAAGTTCATTCCAGGTAAATCTCAAAATCACAATGCTGCAAATCAAAGAAATCGGCAAATGCAACTATGCACAGAGATGTATCGATTGACGCACCTCAATTAAACAGTAGTGGAACAGCCGTAATCCAAACCATCAGATCAATTATTGCATCATCTTTTGAACAATTGATGCACATTAAGACCGCAGTCTCAATGCCCTTGTTTAAAACTATCCAGAATGGAGAAGCATGATGCTCCAATCTAGCGAGTGTAGTATAAACAAAACAAGATTTATTCAAAGTCGAATCATTCCGAAGAAACGGCGGCAAAAAAACAACGGCAGGTAGAATTACCAGGGTAAGCGTCTAAAATTCCAATCCAATTCTCACAGAAAAACATTAATGAGCAAAAGTCAGGATATTTATTTTTTAATATAAAAACCTCTGCGCTCAACGTGTCGCTTGAAATCGTTTGATTCAAACAACCAAAACTTTTCCTTATCGAGAACAAAGCCCTCTGCCAAGGCAATCGCAACAACATGATCTTCATTGTTGGCCATCCTAATTTTCTGCTGGAGAACATGATCGTTCTTGAGACGTGCGAGGAAAAAGCAGAGATCTTTTTCGGCCCGCTGACAGTCTCTGAGTCTTCCCATGTAAAAAGGTAATTGGGATTGCTGAGTCATAAAAATCTAAAATCAGATACAACCATACGACTAATCGTGGAATTGCTAACAATCAGGAAACAAACTTTAGATTAAGTCAGTCAACAAATCGACAAAATTGTTCAACAAAGAAAAATCAAGATGCAAATAAAAATGACTAGCTGATCATGCGGTAGACGAAAAACAAATTATAGGTAAAGCAAGAATCAGAAACAACTGCGATCCACTTAAAATTGCAATCTGCTGTTATAGGGTTAATTAACCGACAAGCATAATTGTCCATCGCCTGCCACCCATGCGATTATCTTCTGAATAACAATTAGCCAACAATTCGCCTTTAGCTGTACGAACGATGCATTCAAGCCCATCATTCGTCGTAATAAAACTAGAAGCATTAGGACATATAGTTTTAGACAAACCAGAGCTCATCGTTTCAATGATTTTTTGCCAAATCACATCAATATTCTCATCGGAATCTACAAAAAAATACATTAAAATAAAAAAGACTCCTCACAGTCTAATCAAAAAATAAATAATGACCATACTCAAATAGGACTAGATTTTTAGATAGACCATAAGCGCTTTATAGAATACTCCCAACACTTTTGAAGCAATATAAAGTTAAAAGGATGGCAATTATTGATAGTTATTTTTTGACGCGAGAAGCAACTTCCATATAATCAAAAGTTTCTAAATTATCAATTTTCGAAGGCGCAAAACCCTGCGGTTGCACAGTTTTGGCCATGCTAATAAACTCACTGATGTACCCACGTCGAAGGGTTCGAACAGGAATGCTCTTTGGAGTAAGGTCGCCGATGATAAAAAGCTCAGATGTGCGTAGTATAGAACTTCATGAATTCGTATGAAGAATGAATTTGCATGCTTCGACGCCTTGGCAACATTGGCTACATCCACGAAGCGAACGACAAACCTAGTACTGAAAAGAAACATAATGACCTTGTTTTGACGCCTATAAAGGAAAACACGAAAAAATTATGCTTTTAGTGGAAATTAATTTCCACTAAAAGCATATAGAAAGCATGATCGTTTCAGAATAGATTACACAACGTCACTCAAACTATACCTCAAGAAATTAAAAATAGATATCGGGTTCAAAGTTGACCAAATCTCTGTAAATGTTAAATGGTCAGAAGAATTAAGGCACTGCAACTCATAACGACGGTTGAAATCATCTCGGCGTGCTGAGTTTATCCTCTTCTCTTCAAGCTGCTTGTTCCGACTCTCGATGGTTTCTTGAGCAACAACAACCTCATCAATCACCAAGAACCATCGGTCACCTCCCTTCAAAACATTGAAGAACGTTTGGAACAAATTGGTGAACAAGGCTAGTAATTTTTGCATCACATCAAAAATTCAATTGACCATAATGCATATCACTCAAGGAGGCTGGTGTTACACAACACATTGAAGCCGTCATCAACAATGATATTAGTCTATTTGATCTGCAGGACGTCCTGTGAGCATGCGAGTACTCCTGATTTACGCAGGCATTTTTATTGCAGGTTTTTTATTCGTATCAACAGGACTGGCCTACGACTCGTTATAAGTAAACTTTAAAAGGAAGATGCATTCACCAATTTCCTATACCTAGTAATGAAGCAACAAGAGTGGTCACAGCAAAAATATTTGAAGCATGCCTAATTTTAGTCGACAAATCTATCAGCCGTGCTCAGAACAATTTGAATAAAATGTATTATTTTTGTGATTAAGCAATGAGCGCAATAGCAGCCGCCACAAAAGTTTCACAGCCAAAGATTCAAGTCATTAGAATTCAAAAATATAACCTAGCCTTCAAAAAATTCAGCAAAGCCCGCACGAATCAGCCTATATCAGGCAGATCCAAAGCCAGGAACAGACAACTCGTTAAGAATCAATAAAAAGTGATCAAAACAAGGGCCTGAATATTAAAACCATTGGAAACGGGAGTCAACTGTTGTCAACCATAGAATGCAATAACTATCCCGATTCGGTGTATGAAGATGCCTGGGAAGATCTAGGCGTAATGTATGAAAGCTGGAAGTCTGTTCATGGGGTGGATCATGCTTTCTGCATCAAAATCATCCAGAAATTTGTTGACCATCTGGATAGTCAACGAGATTGGGGGTGAAAAATATAGGCTTTGTTTACCAAAATTACATCATAAGAATATCGTTGTCATTTCTGGAAGCTGTAGTGTGCGATCGGTTCATCACAAAAAAACAGTTTCAAAGTTAAGTGATTACCGACAAGCAAAGACCATAAAGAGTACCACTACAGATCAAACCAAGAGCCCAGGTAAGCGACCTCAAGAAAGCAAGATTCGATATGTACACAATGACGTAGATAGCTCGAAGAATTGGATGAGCAACAGCAACAAAGGTGGCAATAGGCGGAAGATCGAGACCACTCAAAACAACAAGGATGGCCAATAACGCTGCCGGAGCGTGCAGCGTAAACGATTCAAAGCTATTTTTTGTGCCCAACTTGCCCTTTTTCCCCAAGCTGGATAACGATCAAACATTGTACGCAGAGACGACAAATCACTCATCTCAAACTGTGAGTTAAACCGAGCCGCATAAAGAGAGGCAATACTCAAAATCACCATGAAGAACGACAAAACAAGCGACCACACGTATGGCACAGCTTCGGCATAGGCTGGAGACGAGAGGAAAGACATTGAGATAAAGCGCAAAATCATTTGATACGAATATTCTAATCATTACTGCTGAATTGACAGAATTAATTTTTTAAATTTCAACCCTGAAATCCGAGCGAAGCACGAACAGAGCATCAATCAATACTTGCAAGCAAAATAATGCTTTGTAAAAATACTGGCGCCTGAGCGAAAGATAATCAACCCTGCAAATGATCAATATTCGCCCAACACGAAACAGCCACATCCGCATTCCTTCCACCAATTCGTCGACAAATCAAAATGGACGTATAAAGAAAACAAACACCAAAAGATGATTGTGATCATTAAAAAAGTCACTTGCTCAGCAGTGTTGGTGGAAATGATGCGTCCTGCGCAAGATGAGCTTGATCCGAATCAAGCAAACAAAAACGCAAAGAATTGCATTCAAACAACGCTCTAGTAGAATGATTTCAGATGATGTTCTGCGCGTGCTCATCAACCCAAACGATCAGCCACTTATGCAAGCAGCTGATCAATGCCATAAACTACTCAAAGATAAAAGAGTCTTGGTGTGTAGCAAAAATCGATTAACTCTCACAGCATTATGTCTATGCTCGCCAATTTTACAATCACTGGTTGGTGGAGCAACAACTGAGGACGAAGGTCTGGAATTGCAGCTTCAAACGAACCCCGATCTATTAATCACAAGTGAAGATCTTGAAAAAGGATACGGCATTCGTCTTGTCGAAAAGGTAAAGTTACATAATCCAAAAATCATTGCGCTCATTTTTCTGGGAAGAGAAACAACTGACGTTGTCCATGAAGCAATGGACGCTGGAGCAGATGGCGTCATGTTTATTTCGTCCGTGGGATCGGGTCATGGAGACTTTATCAATGCACTGACCACAACAAATGATGGCGGTGTTTATTACCCAAAATCAGTTCGTGCAGCAGCAACAGCCAAGATCAAACAAGCACCTAAATTCATCGATGCACTCTCTGAACGAGAACGAGAAGTTCTGCGCTGCATTATCCAAGGCATGAAGAATTCTGAAATCGCAGAATCATTATTTTTATCCTCTGAAACAATTAAGAGCCACGTCAGTACAACAATTCAAAAACTGGGTGTTAGAGACAGAACTCAAGCCGCTGTATTTGCTTTAACACATGGCCTTGTGGAAGTTGACCTATAGATTGTTATAGTTAAAGACTGAACCGACTCAATCCAGGGTTAAAAACAATCTCAGCATTTAATCGTGTTTAATTGAACCGCAACAACCAATCGATATCGCCAGGGATAATATTCTGTTGTTTCCATCAAATCCTGATTCATCATGCTTGTTAACTACAGGCATGAGTCCAGAGGAATATTATTCTCATCAAAAATTAATGGCGATGTCTGCTCACCCACCATACGCAGACAGTCCTCAACCATTCAAAAACCGCTGTCAGCCACGACAGAGGGACAGAGCTCTTAGAGTATTTATACTTAGATCAAGTCCATGACCAGTGAGAATCTGCTAGTTCTGTTTGTCAGCTTTGGGACTGCCTGTCTTGTATTAAGCATCTACAAAATCAATCAAACAGCCCAGTAACTCTCACTTTCCCGGAGTAAGCGGTTACAGACTGCTCCAAGCTATCAAGGGCTGTATTCCAAGTGCAATCAGCAAACTCACAACAAGCCCGACGGATGCTTTTCCAAGATCACTGCCAATCACCCTCACTAGACTTCCGTGCGTCTGGTTGGTGAAAACAGTGGTTTGTGCGTGTTCCTTAATCCGCAAGGCTAGTTCTCTGCCTCCAAGTAAACCAAGAAAAACCCAAGTTGTACTCAAGGGAAAGTTGCTTATAAATGCTCTGTAGAGTAGACAAAGACCAAACATGAAGTCAATCACAGTAGCTGATCGTAAATCGGTAGTGTTCGTTTTGGAGCGCAAAACACCCTGAATCGGACCACCACCAACCACGATCAAAAAACAAAGACCCATGCAAAGAATCAGAGTGCACACGAGCATGGAAGTGAGATCAAGATTGCGAGGTAAGTAAACAAAAATATTCGCCATGTCCTGAACTAACCACATACTCCATAGGAAACCAGTCGAAAACCACTGGACGACAAACCAAATTTTATTGATATCTTTTGATTCCTGATTACGTCGAAAAATCCATCTTTCTAAAAGCCATCCTCCCAGTCCCCAGAAGGCAAGTCCTAGAAAAAATGCCATGACATAGCCGGAAATTGAACTACCTAAAAGCTTCACTATATTTTCAGGAACGAACGAAGAAAGCACCAGAAATGATGTACTTACAGGTGCACCCCAGGCTGTCAGTGCTAAGACTGCAACAGGAGGAATGATGTAAGCCCAGGTAAAAGGTTCGGGTACGGGAAATAACTGCAAACGTCCCCAAGCGCTCTCCCCATGATTGATCGACCAACCCAGAAACAGGACAAAAATCGTAACGCCACAAACAAAAACCATCTGAACACTCTTGGGTGTTCGCTGTCGGTTGGAGGAGATATAAGTACCAAGCGTTTGCAGGGAGTCGTTGGAAACGACTGAAAAGGCGGCAAGCAGAAAGCCAATGATCATCCAGACATTAATATCGATCACCGGGTACTGAATAACTGACATCATCAGATCATCGCACCGCATAGAGACATGCTGCCAATACCACAATTCTTTGCATCACCCAAACCTATTAAGCAAACTTGTGATCACTGTCGCCTCATCAAAATAACCAGAGACTCAACAAGAGGCTAGTCAATGGATTCATAGCAATGTCATTCAATACATTTTCGGGCTCTTGAACATGACAATTGTACTATCAGGGTCATTTTACGGAACAACTCAATCAAACATTTTGATGCCAATTCTTAGAACATTACCTGCTGATCAGGCGCTTCCATATAATTTTTGTATTCTTCAAAGGTATTGCTGAGATTGAAGTCGAGCACCGTGATTTCAATCAACGCCGACTACGCAGAAGGATGATGCCGCAATGGTTCTTCGTTTAAAACAATCACTTCAGGAGAAATCCTAATGTGAAAACATCGCTTCATTGCTTGCGCCTGTGTGGATCAGCCCACATAGGCGGTCTTGATCAGCGATACAGCTATTCATTGGGAAGACGAAGCCAGGAGAACAATGGAAAAAGAATTGCACTGCATTCGAGAAGCCAGTCATTATCTGCCCTCAGTGGCATTCACCGCTCAAGACATCAGGCACATTCCAACCACCAACTCAACCAGGTGGTATCAGCTCTGGGCACAATCTCAGCATGCTTATTGCAACAAAACGATTGCTGAAAAAAACTGATAGCTCTCCGAATGAGGTTTTCAGCCAACCACCGAGACAAGGCATAAACAAAATGTCATCAGAGCTGGACTGTTCCTGAAATATTTTCAGAACTGTGGGAACAGTACTAATTCAGCAGAGATACATGAACAAGGCAGTATCTGGGTGAGTCGATTAATGAAAGCCATCATTAGCGAGTGTTGAAAATCACTCCAAGAAGAATCGAAGCAACCGCCAACTGCTAAGCCATGGCAAAACCATCCGATAAGTGCAAACTGGATTACCTCTATCGGTGCACAGATCGCACTGTCAACTCAAAAGAGAAAGTTTATTTGCTGCGCTGGTTCAGACATTTCCGTAGGCCTGGTAACAAATTTCAAGCAATGTCACAAAAACCGAAAGCATCTCAGTCTTGATTTTGCTTTTGATACGCTCGAATGCATTCATTTTTATTCACCGAACCGGATTAATTTCAAACTAATTCGAAAAAACTGAGAATGATGAGTCACTCAATACCATGATTCTTAAATTTTGGCGAAAATCACCGAGGTCTTCCTTTTGAGCGCAGCGCCAAGCAATCGCTCTCATCGAGCCAGCTGGCGCTGGCTTGTTGAAAAAAAAAGAAAAGGGCACCTCTACGTCTTTTGGGATTCTTTCCGAACAACAAATCCAACTATCGAGAAGTAAGAACTGTTTTGAAAACATCAACTACCATTGCAATTGCTGTAATACGCAATAATCAGAGCATGTCCAGCACTGATTATTGGCTTCCAAATTCTTCCACGTTCACCATGAGTTTCGGGCTGGCAAAGCGCAGCAATGGTGGGATGCAGCGCAGAAAGCAATGGCACCCGGAGGAGGTTGGGATGATGCGGTTGCAAATAACTTAAAAGCTGGTTTCTACAACCACTGCTTCTGCCCGATTGGTCCTGCAGGCCCTGCCTTCTGCATCTGGGAAGTTCGAGAAGGGACCACGGCTCAACAGTTCCAAGATTTTATCGATGGCCCAAACGGAGTGAACTTTGGGCTGGGTGCCTGGATGAATATCTGCAAGGAGATCAATGTCAAGCTGGCGGGAAATCCCCCTTACCCACGGAAATCCTGAACATCCGTTTTTAACGACATCGGCCAACCAACCTGGATCACTTTGCACCAGGCTGTCTTCAAGACTTCTGAGTCAATGGCACATCCTTTTCTTCTACTCAGTCTCTGAGCTGTGGCCACGCAACAACGCTTCAGAGCCTAATGAACCGAATCAAAGGTGATTCCCATGACTCTTGTCAAAACGAGATAACCGCTCCAGGCGATCAGATTCAGTCCGATCGCCCAGAACCAGACAGTTTTTGTTGTTTTGCTGGTGTCTTCATCCATGAGTCTTCTGCTGGTCAGCGCATGAACCACATCGTGCAGCGCTACAGACTCAGGCGGCAGCTTGCTCGGAAGTGTTGCGAAGAACTTTCTCCTGAAGTTGCTTGACAGCGCAAAGAGCCTCATGGGCAGGCCACCCATGGTTGTTCATCAACTCCTCCACCAGATAATCAGGAGAGTTGGAGATGCGAGCATTGAGATCAGCCACAGCCCTGTCGTCACGGGCTAGTGCATCGAGCCGCAGTGATCTGAGTTGTTGAAGACTTGGCTGATTCATAACCACACTCTGCATGGCGGTGGTACCTGGGCACCATCAAATGACAATCAGAGCCGATTCAAGTGGACGTATAAAAGTCAGAAACTGTTGTGAAGGAACAGTGGTGGGGGCCTTCCAGCCCCCGCGAGTCACTTGGGTGATAAGGCTGACTTCACCCCATCTCCTTTAAGGATCAGGCAGCAACAGGGGCTGCTTGACGGGAGAAACGAACGATGTTGTTCGCAGTTACGGGTTTGCTCTTACCGAGCAGGCTTCAGTCACCCTCCTCATGCCCCGTCGAAACCATTGCAGCCCCGGAAAAGGGGGGAATGGAGCTGAGCGGAATCGAACCGCTGTCCGAAACACTGGTGTGGATCACCTAGTCCGATCAAGATCGAACATTGTCATTCTGACAGCAGTGGTGAAGCGGAGCAGCGGATTTGGGGAAAAAGCAGCGACCCTCACCACAGGTCATTCGTGGCGTCGCAGTGTTGCCCCAGGGTTTCGAAGAGATCGGCTGTCAGGAGTTGCAGGCACTCGGTGCCAAGCAGGTCACGCCCCTGCGACGTGCAGCATCCTTTGAAGGCGACATGGCCTGTCTTTACAGGCTTCACCTGCAATCTCGTCTGCCGTTCAGGCTTCTGCGGGAAATGGCGCGCTTCCGCTGCGACGGCCGAGATTCGCTTCACAAGGGCGTGCAGCAGGCTCTCGACTGGGAACGCTGGCTTCACCCATCGATGAGCTTCCGTGTGGATGTGACTGGCAATGCTCCAGGGCTGAATCACAGCCACTTCACGGCGCTGCAGGTGAAAAACGCTCTGATTGATCTTCAGCGTGAACTCTGGGGAAGACGGTCATCCATCGATCTGGATGATCCCGATCTCTGTCTGCATGTTCACGTGCATCGTGGTGAAGCAGTGCTCAGCCTGGATGGCAGCGGTGGCAGCCTCCACCGCCGGGGATACCGGGCAGCTGTTGGTGCTGCTCCGCTGAAGGAAAACCTGGCAGCCGGTCTGATCAGACTCACCGGCTGGGATGGAACCAGCCCTCTGACGGATCCCTGCTGTGGTTCGGGAACGCTGCTGATCGAAGCAGCAGCCATGGCATTGCAGCGATTCCCAGGGCTGCATCGCAATTTCCTGCTCGAATCATGGGCGGACTTCGAAGGGAAGCTCTGGGATTCGGAACAGCAACGAGCAAGAACAAGACAGCAACCCGCCCAGGCAGCCCCACAGATCATTGGTTACGAGCAGGACCACAACATCGCCCAGCAGGCCCGCGACAACGTGAGCGCAGCAGGCCTCGAGGACGTGATCACAGTGTTTGAAGGCGATTTCAGGGATGCACCTCCTCCTGAGCACCACCGAGGCGTGGTGGTCTGCAACCCCCCTTATGGAGTGCGGCTGGGCAACAGTGCCGAACTTGAGAAGCTCTACAGAGAGCTGGGAGAGGTGCTGAAAAACAACTATGGAGGCTGGGATCTATGGCTTCTCAGCGGCAACAGAGAGCTGACCGCATCTCTGCGTCTCAAAGCGAAACGCAGGATCCCTGTCAGTAACGGTGGCCTGGATTGCCGCTGGCTGCATTACGAACTGAACAGACGCTCGCCGGATTCAAGCCTCCGGAAAGACTGAGCGCAGGCGGCTCACTTACCGAGAACAGCCCGCGTGGTGCGAAGCAGACCTTCCAGCGTCTGAGGCAGATACGGTCCCTTGGCGAGCTGACCACCAATCCGCAGGCTGAAACCGGCCACCACCAGATTGAGAATCGCCATCGCCAGCAGCGATTGGATCAACGACCAACCCCACGACTCCAGCATCCAGACCAGCAGGGCGGCTTCTCCAGCAACAAGGGCCATCAGCATCAACGTGCCGCCCATGGCCAGAAACACACCACCGCTGATCAGGCGGCGTTTCTCGCGATCCACCTCCTGCAGTGCGATGCGGACGTGCAGATCCATCACCGAACCCGCGAGTGCCGTGACCCGGGCAGCGGCACCAAGGCCTCTGGAGCGCGGTTGCTCGGAACGTGGCAGTTCACTCATGAGGATCTCCTTCCACCGGTCAGTAGCGCACCCACAAGAACCCCCACACCAGCGGCCACAGCGAGTGACATCAGAGGTCTGTCTCGCACAGGCTTTTCAAGCTTCGGCCTCAGCGTTCTGTTGAGCTCATCGAGCAGATGCTCCAGCTGCTCTTCCAGCGGATCGAGATTGTCAGCCAGGCTTCGAGAGCGATCGCCTGCCTGATGCAGCAACTCCTCAAGCTGAACCGACACGATGCTGGCAGCGCGGTCGCTGTGGGTGGAAATCAGATGCACCACCTCATCGAAACTGCCGCGGGTGGCTTCCAGAGCTTGATGGGTGACCTCTGGCCAGCGCTTTTGGATCTCCGGCAAAAGACTTTCAAAGCGATCACGAAAGCGGTAAGCGAGATCCTGGGAATCCTCAGGGGCATCGGTTGGAGTAGGAGCTGAATCCATGACGTTCCTGACAGCCAAACGCAGAGTAAGGGTGGTAACTCAGAGATGAAACCCATTGGCATTGGTGGGTAAACGGTTGCGCTACGCCTTGCTCGAACATTTCGCTGCACCGGACGACCCTTATGGCTGCCACCTCGACCTGTTGCTTGAGGACGGGGACAGCTGTCGCAGCTGGCGGCTGGAGGCGATCCCACGCCTAAACGGTCCCGCAGTGAGGGCCACACGGATACCTCCTCATCGACTGGTCTGGCTGGAGCGGGAAGCAGCCGTCGTCTCCGGCGATCGAGGTTGGGCACGCCGTGTCGTGGCAGGCATCATGCGCAGCCGTCTGCCTGCTGATATCGATCAGCCGATCCAGGTGGAACTGGAAGGCATGGCTGTGATCGGCCTTAGCGAACCAGTTGTTCTGGAAATCACAGCAGACCGATGCAGCATGAGCAGTCCGGATGAGAGGAACGCCGCCCAAGGCACTTGAGCTTTTTCGAAGCTCCGCTAATTTCAGATTGCTGACAGCCGTGGCCCCTGTTGGTACACATCAATCAGGTCGGGCTGACACAGTTCAAGTCCTTCGGGGGGGCGATGACCATCCCCCTGGAACCGGGTTTCACGGTGGTGACCGGACCAAATGGATCTGGCAAGAGCAACATCCTTGATGGAGTGTTGTTTTGCCTCGGACTGGCCAACAGCAAGGGCATGCGTGCTGATCGCCTGCCCGATCTGGTCAACAGCAATGTGTTGAAGGCCGGAAAGTCAGCGGAAACCACGGTCAGCGTGCGTTTCGATCTGTCCGAGTGGCAGCCTGACGCCGCAGAGGAAGGACTGGAGCCTCCAGAGGAGGGTCCGTGGATCCGCGCCGACCAGACGGAATGGACCGTCACACGCAAGTTGCGGGTGATGCCAGGCGGTTCCTACAGCAGCAGCTACAGCGCTGATGGAGTCCCATGCAATCTTCAGCAGCTGCAATCACAGCTGCGACGACTACGCATCGACCCTGAAGGCAGCAATGTGGTGATGCAGGGCGATGTGACCCGCATCGTCTCGATGAGCAACCGTGATCGCCGCGGCCTGATCGATGAGCTGGCTGGTGTTGCACTGTTCGACACGCGCATCGAACAAACCCGGCGCAAGCTTGACGAGGTGCAGGAGCGGCAGGATCGCTGCCGGATCGTGGAGCAGGAACTGCTTGCAGCACGACAGCGGCTTGAAAAGGACTGCGCCAAGGCCAGGGCTTATCAGGAACTTAAGGAGCAGCTGCAGCTGGGACGCCGCCAGGAGCTGGTGTTGGCCTTCGAAGCAGCCCAGGCGGAACGCCGCCGCCTGCAGCAGCGCCAGGAACAGCTGAGCGTGAAGGAAGACAGCGACGCCCGGTCAATCCAGCAACGCGACCTGAGCCTGCAGGAAGCGGCCGAGCGGCTGCAGACTCTTCAGGAGAACGTCAAGGCACTTGGCGAAGACCAGCTGCTGAGCGTGCAGGCTGAACTGGCCGGTCTGGAGCCACAGAGCCGCGAACTGGAACGGCAAGCCAGTCAGCATCAGCAGGAGGGGGAACGTCTGCAGGGACAGCGGCATCAGCTTCAGGCCCGCCGCGGCCAACTGCAGGTTGAAACGGAAGAGCTGCGCCTGAATACTGACAATGGATTGCTGGAGAAAGCCGAACAGGACTGCAGAGATGCGGAAGCAGCTGTGGAGCTTTCCAGGCGGCGGCTGGGAGAGGTGGCAGGGCGTTCAGGCACCTGGCTCGAAGAGCAGAAACAGCGCTCCGGTCAGCGCCAGGAACTCCAAGGTCGTGTCACACCCCTTCAGGAAGAGCGTCAACAACTGAAGGAAAGGCTTCGACAAGACGAAGAGCGTCAGCTGGAGCTGGAACAGGAACGGGATCGAGACGGTGCGGAAAATCAGCAGGTCCAGACCCTGCTGGAACAGCTCGAGCTGGAGTGGCAGACCCTGCTGGAGTCGGTCCGCAGCGGCAGAGAGCAACTGCAGCAACTGCTGGAGTCGGCCGCCATCCAGCAGCGCACCCGTTCCAGGCTCGAACAGGAACAGACACGGCTGGAGCGCGACATTGCCCGCCACGACAGCCGCAGGGAAACCCTCCAGGAAAGCAGAGGCACTGGCGCCCTGAGACTGCTGCTCGAATCGGGCCTGGAAGGGCTTCATGGCCCTGTTGCTCAACTTGGCGAGGTTGATGAACGCCATCGCCTGGCTCTTGAAGTGGCTGCCGGCGCAAGAATGGGTCAGGTGGTGGTGGACGATGACCGGATCGCGGCGCGTGCGATTGATCTGCTGAAAAGTCGCCGCGCCGGCCGACTCACCTTCCTGCCGCTCAACAAGATCAGAGCCCCTGGTGTGGGATCTGCCGCTGCCACGGCACGCGGCCGCCGCCCCCAGGCCGGTGAGGGGAGCGGCCTTGTCGGACGCGCTGTCGACCTGATCCGCTACGAAGCGATCTATGCCGACGTGTTCGCCTATGTCTTCGGCGACACGCAGGTGTTCAACGATCTGGGAAGTGCCAGACAATTCCTCGGCCGTTCGCGGGCCGTCACCCTCGAGGGTGAGCTGCTTGAAAAAAGTGGTGCCATGACTGGAGGCAGCTTCTCGCAGCGCGGAGGCGGACTCAGCTTCGGAGCCAGCAGTGAAGGCGATGAAGCGGCCCCACTGCGTCAGCGACTGCTGGAGCTGGGAGAGACCCTGGCCGCCTGTCGAAGGGAGGAGCAGCGACTGGTGGAGGCCGTGGATCAGCTGCGGCCAGCACTGCGCCAACGAGAGCAGCGCCAGGCTGCTCTGGAGGCGGAACGCCAGGCCGCCAAGCGTGCCCATGGACCACTGCTTGAACGCGTGCAGCAGCGTCAGCACAAACTCAGCGAGCTGCAGCAGGCCCAGCAGAAACACCGCTTGAGGCTTGATCAGCTGGAGACAAGCCTGAACCCACTGCAAACGCAACTCGAGCAGCTGAATGCCCAGGAAGCCAGTGTTGAAGCCAGTGGTGATGCCGAGCGCTGGCAAGCTCTGCAGCAGGAGCTTGAACGGGTGGATTCCGGTCTTGAGGCCGCACGGCAGCAACGTGATGCGCTGCTCCAACAGGAACGCGACCGACAGCTCTCTCAACAGAGACTCGGGGATCAGCAGCAAACGATTGAACGGGAAGAAGCAGCCCTACAGCAGGCGGTTCAGGCTCTCACTGAAGCTCATGGCCGTTGGAGAGAACAGCAACAGGCTTTGAAAACCCGCCGGAATGAACTGGAAGCTCAGCAGCAGGAACTGCAAACCCGTTTCGGAGAAGAGCGACGCGCCAGAGATGAAGCTGAGGCTGCCGTCGCAGAACAGAGGCAAGCCCTGCAGCAGGCCCGCTGGGAACTGGAGCGCCTGCGCGAAGAGCGCAGCTCACTCGAGGAGCAACTGCGCAACGGTGGACTTCGCCTGGAGGAGCTGCGGGCCACGCTGCCTGATCCACTGCCGGAGATGAGCGACGAGCTGCGTGAAAGTGGTCTGGAGAGCCTTCAGGAACGCCTGCAGCAATTGCAGCTGCGCATGGAAGCTCTGGAACCGGTGAACATGCTGGCCCTGGAGGAGCTGGAAGAACTGGAACAACGCCTGGGCGACCTGGGTGAACGGCTGGATGTGCTCAGCCAGGAGCGGGAAGAACTGCTGCTGAGGATTGAAACCGTGGCCACGCTGCGCCAGGAAGCCTTCATGGAAGCCTTTGAGGCGGTCGACAGCCATTTCCGCGAAATCTTCGCCAGCCTTTCCGATGGCGATGGCAAGCTTCAGCTCGACAATCCAGACGACCCTCTCGAGGGTGGCCTCACACTCGTGGCCCATCCCAAGGGCAAAGCCGTCAGACGTTTGGCCGCCATGTCAGGGGGCGAGAAATCGCTCACTGCGCTGAGCTTTCTGTTCGCTCTGCAGCGCTTCCGCCCATCACCGTTCTATGCGCTCGATGAGGTCGACAGCTTCCTCGACGGGGTCAATGTGGAACGCCTGGCGGCCCTGATTGCCCGCCAGGCTGAACAGGCTCAGTTCCTGGTGGTAAGCCACCGCCGCCCGATGATCGGAGCCTCCACACGTACGATCGGCGTGACCCAGGCCCGCGGGGCCCATACCCAGGTGGTTGGCCTTCCTGATGCAGCCTGAACAGCCAGTGAAGGGGCCTTGCGCCAAAATGTCACGAATCCCTCCGGCTGAGGCCCGCGGTTGAGCTTGTCGTCAACTTCCAATGACCCCCTGGCGAACGTGCCCAGTGACCGCCTCTGGCTGAGGTCGGAACTGATGGGTACGCAGGTCATCACCCGCGACAGCGGAAGGCGCCTTGGCGTTGTGGGTGAAGTGGTCGTGGATATCGACCGCCGCGAAGTGGTGGCCCTGGGATTACGGGACAATCCACTCACCAGGTTTCTGCCGGGCCTGCCGCGCTGGATGCCCCTCGACCGAATCCGCCAGGTTGGGGACGTGATCCTTGTCGACTCAGCGGACTCCCTCAGCGAAGGCTTTGCAGCTGATCGTTACGGCCGCATCATCAATTGCCAGGTCATCACGGAATCAGGGCAGCAACTTGGCCGAGTTCTGGGCTTCTCCTTCGACATTGAAACCGGCGAGCTGACCACCCTGGTGATGGGGGCTTTGGGTGTACCGCTGCTCGGTGAAGGAGTACTCAGCACCTGGGAGATTCCCGTCGACGAAATCGTCAGCAGCGGTGCTGACCGGATCATTGTTTACGAGGGCGCCGAAGACAAACTCAAACAACTCAACAGTGGATTCCTTGAAAAGCTGGGAGTGGGAGGCGCCAGCTGGGAGGAGCAGGAAAGAGAGCGCTACCGCCTCAATGTTGTGCCCGTTGAGAACCAACTCAGCTCTGGTCAGCCAGCTGAAACGGCTCCACTACAGCTTGAGTCTTCTCAGGCCGAGCGTTTTGAAGCTGAACAGCCGGAACTGGAATATGTGGAGCTGGAACAGCCACGGGAGCAGGGCCTACGCCGGCGCCGCTACCTCGATGAATTGCCCATCGATGAACCCGAGCCCTACAGAGAGACCGAGCGCTACAGAGAGGCTGAGCGCTATTCCAGACGCGAACCTGAGCCTCTGGATCATCGTTACCGGAATCAGGACCAGGACGAACGGTCTTTCCGGGAGCCAGATCCCTCCCGCTACATCAACCCTCGGGGCGAAAGGGATTCATTCATCGATGAAGAAAGGCCTAGGTACGACGATCGTCCCCGTCCGGCTTCTCGGCGACCAGCCGAGCGGCCCGGAGAACCCCTGGATGTGGAACCGATGGATGTGCAACCCATGAAGCGACAACCACTGGAACCGAAGGCGCGCGAGCCATGGAGCAACGAACTTCCGGAAAGGTCTTCCGGCGAGCCCGTTGAAGATCCCTGGTGAATCAATCTGAGCAGCGTGTCAAATCGATCAAAGTCAGTCCAATCAGGACTCAGAACCATTCTTGAACTGCAGTGAAGCGCTGTTGACGCAGTAGCGCTGACCCGTGGGAGCTGGTCCATCGCTGAACACGTGTCCGAGATGGGAATCACAGCGTGCACAGAGAATTTCTCTGCGCACCATTCCATGGCTGAAATCCTCCTTGGTGACGATGGCCCCGGAACTGACTCCCTGCCAGAAACTGGGCCAGCCGGTGCCGGAGTCAAATTTGGTTTCGGAACTGAATAAGGGGATGTCACAGCAAATGCAGTGATACATCCCTCGGTCTTTGAGATTCCAGTAAGCACCTGTGAAGGCCCTTTCAGTACCTCCTCTGCGAGCCACCTGGAACTGTTCAGGAGTTAGATGCTGTTTCCACTCCTCAGGGGAGCGTTCATCACGATCGCCGCCGGAGGTTGATGGAGTGGTCATGGACAGAGAGAAGGTTTGGTATCAAAAGCTAGTCGGAAAGAGCCTTAGGCAGCAGGCTTCTCACCTCTTCAGCCAGAGCCGCCACTGCTCCAGGCTGGCCACGCAACGCCCTGAGATCCTCGCGCTGACCCTGCAGTCGCTCGGGCTGCTGCATCCAGCCCGATGCTTCGGCTGCAATCTGCTCGGGTGTGATGGTGCCTACCCGCTCAGGGACCACCATCCGGCCTGCGGAAATATTCGGCCAGGCCAGCAGACCTTGGTTTCTCATCCTCCAGGCGCTGAGCAGAAGACCGATCAGTCTCCGCAGTCCTGGCAACCGGGCCAGGAGCCCCATCCCACCGTCCCAGGCCTGCATCACACCAAGATGCTGGGTGGGCACCAGCACAATCATCGGCACTCCGAGAGCTCCAAGCTCAGCCGTGTTGGCCCCCACTGTGGTGAGTGCGAGGGAACACTGACTCAGCACTCCGTGGGCAGGGGGGTCCTCCTGTAGGTGAATGAGAGTGCCGGCCTCCGTCAGGAGCCGCCTCCATGGCCAGCACTCACCAGGGGGGAGCACCTCCCTGACGCCGGCCGCATAACCATCCATGATGCGATTGGAAGGTTCCAGGTAACGGAGCAGATCCTCGGCACTGGTCGTGGGAGCAACGGGTAAAAGAAATCGACAACCCGGCCGCTGAACGCTCAGGCGGTCAGCGGTTTCGACAAGGAAAGGAACTCCCACGCTCAGCTTGGCTGGCTTGGACCCGGGCAGCAGCGCCACCCACTCTCCCTCAGGCAGAGGATCGCTCACCCGAGCATGGCTGGACAAATCGGCCATCAGGTCGCCAACAATCCTGCAACGCGAACGAAAGCGCTTGGGCAGCTGTTGCTGAACCCCTGAAGACATCGCCGCAATTCGGTCATTCCAACGCGGCCAGCGGGCTACCCACTCGGCGTAGGTGATGTGTCGGTAGCCGAGTCTTGCTGAGAGCAACACACTCCAGAACTGGTCTCCACCAAGAAAAACCACCACTCCTCGAGCCGGCCAGTGGCCGAACCGATCCGGATGAAGCAAAAGAGACCAGAACTGAGCTGCAGGAAAAATGCGGTCGAACTGCTGCCAACGGCTGGCAGCCTCAGCCTCCATGCCAGTGGCATTAGGGCATGGCACCAGCACCAGCCGCAGACTGAGAGGCGAATGCCTTGCTCTGGGCCTGAGCAGCAATTGCCTGTGGAGCTGTTCCGCCAGCGGACGAACCCAGGTACTCAGTTCGCCTGGTCCGTTGGACACGAACACCACAGAGAGCGTTGAATCCGTGGATCGGAACGTCAAGCGAAACGGACCGTGTTTTAGGAAGAAAATGCGGATGGCGAGACTTGAACTCGCAAGGCCGAAGCCACACGCCCCTCAAACGTGCGTGTCTACCAATTCCACCACATCCGCGTGGCCGATTGAGCCCAATGGGCCTCATCGGGAAAGGATCATACCGGCTGGGGTGCCCGTTAATGCCCTCCAGGCTCTGCCTTCAGAGCATGGATCAACCCTCACGCACGGACACTGATACGATCCGCCCTGGCTTGGAAACTGCGGGATGCCAATCGGCAAGGTGCTGATCGCCAACCGCGGCGAAATTGCTCTCAGAATCCTGAGAAGCTGCCGGGAGATGGGGATCGCCACTGTGGCGGTTTACAGCACCGTTGATCGAAATGCGCTCCACGTCCAACTGGCAGATGAGGCGGTTTGCGTCGGAGAAGGGCCCAGCAACCGCAGTTATCTGAACGTTCCCAACATTCTCGCTGCCGCCACCTCAAGAGGCGTTGACGCCATTCATCCCGGCTATGGATTCCTTGCCGAAAACGACAAGTTCGCGGAGATGTGCCGCGACCATGGCCTCACCTTTGTCGGACCGTCTCCCCATGCGATCCGCTCGATGGGCGACAAGTCCACCGCAAAAACCACCATGCAATCGGTGGGTGTTCCCACAGTTCCCGGAAGTGAAGGGCTGCTGTCCGGAGCCAAAGAAGCGGCTGAACTTGCAGCCAGCATGGGTTATCCCGTCATGATCAAGGCCACGGCCGGTGGCGGTGGCAGAGGTATGCGCCTCGTCCAGGGCCCTGATCAGCTCGACACCCTTTACAAGGCAGCACAGGGAGAGGCCGAAGCGGCGTTCGGCAATCCCGGGCTGTACATGGAGAAATTCATCGACCGCCCGCGTCACGTTGAAGTGCAGGTGTTGGCCGATCGCCATGGCAACGTCGTTCACCTTGGCGAACGCGACTGCTCGATTCAGCGTCGCCACCAGAAACTTCTGGAAGAGGCGCCCAGCCCTGCTCTTGACCCTGAGTTGCGTCGACGCATGGGCGAAGCTGCTGTGGCTGCAGCACGCAGCATTGACTACGAGGGCGCAGGAACGGTCGAATTCCTGCTGGACCGCAGCGGCGGTTTCTATTTCATGGAGATGAACACCCGTATTCAGGTGGAGCACCCTGTCACTGAGATGGTCACAGGAGTTGACCTGATCACTGAACAACTGCGCATCGCGGGAGGCGAGCCGATCAGCGTCCTTCAGAAGGACATCAAGCTTCGC
Source organism: Synechococcus sp. MIT S9509 (assembly GCF_047303035.1). Lineage (NCBI taxonomy): Bacteria > Bacillati > Cyanobacteriota > Cyanophyceae > Synechococcales > Synechococcaceae > Synechococcus > Synechococcus sp. MIT S9509. Next base: position 1,759,820 of record NZ_CP138940.1, read on the forward strand.
GGTCACGCGATCGAATGCAGGATCAATGCGGAAGATGCTCGTCATAACTTCCGCCCCGCACCCGGACGGATCACCGGTTGGCTGCCCCCTGGAGGTCCTGGCGTACGCGTCGACAGTCACGTTTACACCGGTTACGACATTCCACCCTTTTATGACTCCCTGATTGGAAAGCTGATTGTGTGGGGAACGGATCGCACCCACGCACTGTCACGCATGAAGCGCGCGCTCAACGAGTGCGCCGTCACGGGAATTCCCACAACGGTCGACTTTCATCTTGAGATGATCGACCGACCGGAATTCATCAGCGGCGACGTTCATACCAAATTCGTTGAGCAGGAAATGCTTCCCTGAGCTCCAGGTGAACGGCCGCAGTTCAAGCAACGGCCTGGGAACGCATCAGGATCTGGGACAGCACACCCTGCTGACCCACTAACAGCTCACGCACAAGGCTGACCAATCCAAGCCAGATGACCGGCGTCACATCGACACCACCGATCGGTGCGACAACACGACGCGTGAGGGCCAGTACCGGCTCAGTGAGCCAGATCACCACAGCCCAGACCCCCGAGTTGGAATCGGCCTTCGGATACCAGGTGAGCACGATCCTCATCAGAAACATCAGGCTCCAGGCGGCCAGGAGAAGACCCAGGATCAGATGCACCGTTGGCAGAATCTGAAGCAGGGTCGGCGTCACAAAGCTCAAAGCAACGGGTTCAGCATCGTAGAAAGTCGCCAACGATCCCTAAGATCGCTCTTGCCTTGAATCCAGGGTTTGGTTCCGGCCCGATCACTATGACTCCCTCCCTCACCAATTTCCTGCTCAGCCTGGTCGCGGGTGCCGTGATTGTGGTGGTGCCTGCTTCGATCGCTCTTTTCCTGTTCAGCCAGACCGACCAGGTGGACCGAAAGCTCTGAAGGGCCTGGCGCACTTCGTAAACTTGAAACAACTGTTCCCGGTTTCAATGAGCCCGGCGAACGCATTTCGAGGTCCTGATCGTGGTTAACGCCAGTCTTAATTGGGCCAGCATCGTTGGCATCGTGCTGGCCGTTGGCGGCGCAATGCTGTATTTCATGCGCAGCTTCAAACCTGCACTGGCCCGCGATTACGACGTTTTTTTTGCAGCCATCGGCCTGCTCTGCGGCGGCATTCTCTTCTTCCAGGGCTGGAGACTCGATCCGATACTCCAGTTCGGACAATTCCTTTTGGCCGGCACAACAGTCTTTTTTGCGTACGAAAGCGTTCGTCTGCGAGGAATCTCAGCGGAGCAAGCGCGCCGCTCGGCCTACTTCGATGACGAACCGCCCGCCAGGGGACAATCACCTGGAATGCGCGGTGGATACGACGAGTCCTATGAAAGCTTTGACGAACCTCAGCCGCTGAGACGTCGCTTCGCAGGCCAGGAATTCGACCGCAGTGAGGGGCAGGACGACGATTTCTATCGTCCACGACGAAATTCCAGAGCTGCGATTCCCGAACAAGCCGCCAGTCGACGACGCGGTCGCCCTGAAGAACCTTCCAGCTGGAGGCAGGACAGTGAGCAGGAGCGCCGAATGGCCCGCTTCGGGACTCGGGACGACGACCGCCCATCCACCGGTCCCAGCTTCGGGGATCGCCGCAATCAGCGGGATGACCAGCGGCGGGGCAGCAGGCCCAGTGCAGCTTCTGCCCGTGCGGCAGCCCCATCAACCACCTCTCCTCGCGCAGCCTCCCGACGTCCAAACGAAGAGTCACAGGGTTCAGCATCCAGCTCTCCTCTTATCAACCGCTCAACAACGACAACGCCGCCTGGAGTTCCTCAGGGGACACCGTTCCGCCAGGCTGCCGAGGATGCGGCCTACAGTCCGAGCCGACGTCAGTCCGGCCAGGAGACTACGCCCGGCACGCGTTCCCAGGATCCAGGGCGAACTCCTCCCCGCAGCTCGCGTCCACGGGACAACAGCTCCCGCTTCGACGACTGATCCGCATCCCTGCGCTGCTGCTGCTTATCGGCTTGTGGATAGTCGGATGCAGCGGCCAAACCCAGCGGGCTCCTGGCTCATTTCTGCCTGAGCAGCAGCAGCAGCCCGCACTCAGTGGAGATGGCAGCAAGTTGGCTGTGATCGTTGACCAGCGCGGCAGACCCACCGTGCAGTTGAAGGATCTTCGCAGTGGCGGTCGTCTCCCCCTGCGCCATCTGAGCAGGCAACAGCCCCACAGCTCTCCTTCACTGAGCTGGAACGGTCGCTATCTGGCCGTGATCATTCAGCGCGGTAACCGACGGCTTGTTCTGATCGAGGACCGACTCAATGGGCGCGCTCATCCCCTTCGCCTCCCCTCAGGTCGTTCTCCCGTCCGACTGAGCCTCTCTCCGGATGGGCGTCAGCTTGCGGTGCAGACAGCCGATCGTGGGCGTTGGCAGGTGGAGCTGCTTGATCTCAGCGAACTGCTTGAAGCCGATCGACGCGGTGGACTGCGCCGATCCACTCCAGCGGAGCCTCAGCCATGAGACCACATTGGCCACGATTGACTGCACTGCTGATTGGGCTATGCCTGATGGGCTGTGGTCCGTCCGGACTGCGCCCTGAGCGGAGCATCAGCAGTGCCCTGCAGCGCAGTTCCGACAGCCGCCGATGGCCATCCTTAGGCAACCGCTGGTTGGCGTCGATCGCCAGTCGCAACGGTCGGGAACGCATCGAGCTTGTGGATCTGCGCAACGGTCAGCCAGTCCCTTTGCCTGGCATCAACCAGTCGGATTCGCAGCCGATCAGTGTCAGCGTCAGCGGCGATGGCAAACGCATTGCTCTGATCCGCAGCCGTGATGGACGCACGGAGCTGATGCTTTACCGACGTGGTGTCGGAGTTCTGCAGCGCTTACCGGTGGAGCCGGCCGGAGTACCGAGGGAGGTCAGCCTGGATGGATCAGGACGACTTCTCGCCGTTCAGGTAAGCCGGAAGGGGCGATGGGATGTGGATCTCATTCGTCTGCCTTGATCAGCGATTGAGCCTCAGGGCACCAGACCAGACCAGTGCAGGAAGGTGTCATGACTCAGCGCTTCCACAAGCAGCACCGAAAGAAAGCCGAGCATGGCGAAACGACCATTGATCCGCTCTGCGTAACCGCTCCAGCCGAATTCAGGAACATCGGATGTCGTTGCGCTGGTAACAGGAATCGACTCAGAGCCTGACTCCTTCGTACTCGCGTCGGCACTGCTGCTGGTCATGGTGGGGAGTCAGGAACGATCAAAGTCATAACTGGTGGCAGGAAGGAGTTGCCATCCGCCCTGACCATCGAGGGCAAGAACGCTGTCGTGGAAGTTTTTGAGCGTTGGCCTATGGCCAATGCTGACCACCGAAAGTTCACGCTCATGCAAAAGCTTGTAGAGACGATCCTCCGTGGCCACATCCAACGCGCTGGTGGCCTCGTCTAGCACCACAAAACGCGGAGCGTTGAGTAGAAGTCGACCAAACGCAAGTCGCTGCTGCTCTCCAAGGGACAGGATCCTGGGCCAGTCCTGCTTCACATCCAGGTCGGGGTATCGATTGAGCAGTGTCCCGAGATTGACCTCTTCAAGAACGTGGCGCAGTTGCTCATCGCTGTAGCGGCTTTCATCAGTCGGATAACAAAGCTGCTCCCGCAAGGACCCCAGCAGCATGTAAGGCTTCTGGGGGATGAAAAGCAGCTCACCGGTTGCAGGGCGTTCCACCTCGCCATGACTTGGGGACCAGAGACCACTGATCATGCGCAGAAGCGAGGTTTTTCCACAACCTGAAGGCCCGACGACGAGCAAGCGGTCAGACTCTCCGACGCTCAGGCTGAGATCACGGAGGATGGGCAATTCGCTGCCGGGAGGCGTGAGATCAGCGTGACGGATCACGATCGAATTAACCGCGGTGTTGACGTTGGAGACATCAACTTTCTCTCGACTCACCTGCTCGACTTTGCTCTGGAAACCTTCCAGTCGACTGATTCCTGCAGTGAACTGGGCAAGCTCCTCGATCTGGTTGACAATGAAGAAAAGCGAGCCCTCCACCATTGAGAAGGCAAAGCTGGCCTGAATGAATCCTCCATAATCAATTTCACCCGCAAAATACGGAACGGCCATTACCAGATAAGGGAAAAAATTACCTGCATAACCAATTGAACGACGCATGACATCGATAATGACGCGCCAGACAATCAGCAAATTGAAATTTCGTACGACCTCACCCAGGCGTCGCTTCGTTTCAGCGGACTCCTGCTCTTCCCCTGAATAAAAAGCAATTGACTCAGCATTGTTACGAATATGGACCAGGCCATATCGAAAATCAGCTTCATAACGAAGCTGATCGAAGTTAATTCGAACCAGCTTCCGACCTGAAATCACGAGAACTGCTGTCGCAAATGCGGCATAGCCGAACAGAGAGAGAGTCAGCGTTGTACTGATACTCCACAGGATCAGAATGTTGAGAGAAAAGGTCAGCAGCGCATCAAACACTCCAAGAGTGAACTGAAGACTTTGCGTAGTAAACGATCGTGTGTCATCCGTGATCCTCTGATCCGGGTTGTCGACATCAGTGATCTGCTCATCATTTGGATTGAGAACATAATATGCCTTGTTACTCATATAATCGCCGATCAGACTGCGAGAAAGCCAATCCCGCCAGATAATCCCAAGCTTCAGCGTAAAAAAGATTTGAGAGACACGGATAGGAAGGGCAACAACAAAACAAGCCGCATAAATCGTGAGAATTCGATAAAAACCATCTTCCTGCTTTGCAACCAGCGCATTGGTCAGATCTCTTGCAATAAATCCAATTCCTGCATTGATCCCATTGACTGCGAGCAGCATCAGCACAATCACACCGAGCATCAACCAATGCAGCCAGCGCCTGTTACGCAACTGCTGACGCATCAGCAAGAACGACGACACACCGATCAGGAAGAGTGCCGTGAAAACAACACCCCACCAGCCGCTCCAGATGAGGTCAATCGTGGAGGACACTCCACTGAAATATTTTTCCGTGAGCTCAGGAAGCAGGCGTTCTGCCAAGCCGGTCAGCCCGGTTAAAGCCACCAGCACCAGACCGCCAACGCAGAACAACAGCGAAAGCAGCAGGCCTGAGAACTGCCAACCCGAGGCCTGATCCAGGGGAAGGAAGAACGGCTGAGCAAGATTACGCAGTTTGCGCATCTGGCCTGCCAGGCCAGATGCGGAAGCTGAGGGAGTGATGGTCATGAAACCATTCTGACCAGCTGAGACCTAGCCGGGAGGCCACTCGAGCGAACGGCCTCCTATTAAGTGCACATGCAGATGAAACACTGTTTGACCGGCTCCGGCACCTGTGTTGATCACGGTTCGCCAGTCATCGAGCCCCTCCTGCTTGGCCACCCTGGCGGCAACCAGCAGTAGGTGGCCCAACAGACCGGCATGCTCCTCAGCGGCCTCCCTGAGACTCTTGATCGGTTCACGCGGAATCACCAGCACGTGAACGGGAGCTTGGGGAACGATGTCGCGAAAAGCGAGGCACTGCTCATCGCTGTAGACCTCATCACAGGGAATCTCACCCCTGAGGATGCGGGAAAAGATCGTGTCCTCGGCCATGACACCTGGGCTCGTGGTGGGGGAGGTGATGGGACAGGCAGGGCATCAGATCCATGCACCGCTCATCATCTCAATGCTGGCACGCTGCCTGAGTGCGTCACTGCTCGGTTTCGACGCCATTCCAGTCACTGTCGAGGTTGATCTGGCTCCTGGGTTACCAGGCCTACAGCTGGTGGGCTTACCGGACACCGCGATCCAGGAGTCGCGGGAACGTGTTCGGGCTGCGCTGCGCAACAGCGGATTTCGCGGCCCCCTTGTGCGAGTGGTGGTGAACCTTGCACCTGCAGACCTGCGCAAGGAAGGTCCCGCATTCGACCTCCCCATCGCACTGGCCTTGCTCGTGGCGAGTGGGCAGCTGGATGCGCCTCTGCTCAATGGGCTCTGGTGTGCCGGAGAACTGGGGCTGGATGGCCGCATCAGACCCTGCCGAGGGATTCTCGCCATCGCCTGCGAGGCGGCTGAACAAAAGGCAAGCGCCATCGCCGTGTCCGCGGATGATGCAGCCGAGGCCTCCCTGGTGACCGGCCTGGAAGTCCGCAGCGCCGCCACGCTTCGAGAACTGGTGGAATGCCTGCGCAATGGCGGGGAAAGAGCTCTTCAAAGCTGCAGACGGTCGGTCCCTGAAACCATTCAGCAGGCCTCTCTGGAATCTGACTCAACCAAGAAACTGCTCCATCTCCCAGAACAGGGTCTCGCTCGTCAGGGCCTCGCCATCGCTGCTGCAGGCGGCCACCATTTGCTGCTGGTGGGTCCACCTGGATGCGGCAAAACAGTTCTGGCCCATCAGTTGCCATCACTTCTGCCTCCTCTGGACAGAGAGGAAGCTCTGGAAATCACCCGGCTGCATTCGATTGCCGGACTCATTCGTGGTAAAGGGCAGTTGATCCGGCAACGGCCTTTTCGAAGCCCGCATCACAGTGCAACAGCTGCCGCATTGCTTGGAGGAGGTGCCCATCCCCGACCGGGGGAAGTCAGCCTCGCCCACGGTGGAGTGCTGTTCCTGGATGAACTGACCGAATTCCCCCGATCGGTGCTTGACCAACTCCGCCAGCCCCTCGAGGAAGGCGTGATCTGGCTGAGCAGAGCAAGAATCAGCTGCCGCTTTCCCAGCCGAGTGACCCTGGTCGCTGCCGCCAATCCCTGTCCTTGCGGTTGGTGGGGCGATCGCCGCTGCATCTGCAGTGAGCTGAAACGTCGGCGTTACTGGGGGCGGCTGTCAGGACCGCTGCTCGACCGGCTGGATCTTCAGCTGAAACTCGAACCAGCAGAGCCTGACAGTTTGCGCCGCAGCCTGGCTAGGAACTCCCGAGAGCAGGACCCGACCTTCAGCGCCGCCTCAGTCGATCGCGCCAGGGTGCTGATGCGTGAGCGCAATCCGGACGATCTGCCCAACCGTGAACTCAGTGCCCAACAGCTCAAACAGCATGGTGGATTCAGGGCGGAAACCATCGAACACTGGGAGGAGGTCATCCGCGCAAGAGGTCTGAGCATGCGCAGCGGACTGCGTCTGTTGCGGGTCGCCAGAACGGTGGCCGACTTAAATGCCAGTGACCAGGTGAACCTTGAGAATCTGGCTTCCGCACTTTGCTTCAGAAGCTTCGATACTGCTGAGCCATGATGCTGACCATGGCCCCTGCAGGAACGTAATCAGGATTTCACCGACCTGACCTGGGATCATCCCTATAGGGCTGAGGACCGATGGCGGGAGGAACAGTCATCTTCTCCTCCCTGGGGTTGCCAACGGCATGTGAAAGAGTTTCCGCCATCCAGGAGCGGAATGCGTTGATTGATCGACCCATGGCACTGATTACTCATCTCTGCATTCAGTCTTGACAACACTGAAGAGGAAGCCAACAGGCCGATATACGGGTTTTCAGCCGGTGACCCGGCACGAGTCCAGGACTTATAAGCCGGTGAGACGTTCAACGCCTCACCGGCAGAAAGTGAATCAGCGGCGACGACGACGCTGCTGAGCTTTGCGCTTGTACTTCTCGATCGGTGTCTCGTGGTGACGCAGACGCTTGAGATCAGCGAAGATTCCAGCCTTGGAGACCTGACGCTTGAAGCGACGCAACGCCGATTCGATGCCTTCGTTTTCGCCGACCGTGACCTGAGTCATTCAACAAGCAATGATTTCCAGCGCACTAACCTAGCAAGTGACCTCAGGGGGTCTGTTCTGTTTCTCCCGGTACAGCGGTCTCAGCCGCTCCCCTAGATTCGGACTGCACTCCATCGCGGTAGACGTAGAGATGTCCAAGGGTGCGCTTTCCATATTGGCGTCGCATCAGCTTCCAGCCGGGCTCGAGCTTCAGTTCAACAAAGTTGTTGCCGAAGCCGCCTGCTCGAGCCACTAGGAAAGTGGGTTCAGAAGGGTTACGCGTTGGCACAGCCATCAACTGAACGTCATTCGCTGATTTGATGACCGAGAGGCGGTAGCGGGTTCCCAGATCGTTACCGCCGATGCGCAGCGAATAACCATTGCCGTCGATATAGCGGTTGCAGATTCCCGTGAAATCGAAGGTTGCCAGCAACGGATCAACCACCGCAGGCGCACTGCCAGTCACCGAGTAGCAGGGACGAGCACTAGTGCGTTGTTCATAGATGTTCAGCTGGGAACGTTCGCCGGAGCCGATCGGAGCTGAAACCAGAACAAACTTGGTTTCATCGACCTCAGTGGTGGTGAACAGGGAGCCCTGCGCACGCACCGAAGACATCAGTCCAGTGGCGACAGTGGCACCGAAGACCGTTAAAGCGGCAGCGGCGATCCGGAAACGGGCCATCGAAGCAGAAGAATGTGCCTGGATCGTAAAAGTGCCGCGGCTCTTCGGCTGCATCAATCAGGCCGGTTTGTTGAGCCGAATCGCAACCAGAAGCGACCCGACCGTGGCCGGCAGAGTCAGGCCGAGGATCCATCGCGTGAGCGTGACACCAAGATCAGGATCGCCATAGGCAAGCTCGAACACACTCCCTGTGGCAGCGATACCGAGCACACAGGCCAGGGCCAGGAACAGCCCTGCGAGGGGTTTCATCGGCATGGAATCAGGGGATGGAGCGCACGTCGGACGACTGGAAGCCATGGTCCTTGAGCTCCTTGAGAAGTCCGTCTTTGTCCGTGACCCGATCAACGAAAAGCACCCCATTGAGGTGATCAATCTCGTGCTGAATACAGCGGGCCATCAGGCCATCGGCTTTCATCGTGCGCGGGCGCCCCATCTCATCGCGGAAACTCACCTGCACTGCGGTGGGTCTCACCACATCGAGATAAACCCCAGGGATACTCAGGCAACCTTCTTCGTAGGTGTCAAGCCCTGCACTGGCGGAAATGACCTCGGGGTTGATCAACACCAGGGGTGGTGTGCTCGGGGTCTCCGGATCGAGATCGATCACCAGCAACTGCTTGTCGACGCCCACCTGGGGAGCGGCAAGGCCTATGCCATGGGCCGTGTACATGCTGCGCAGCATGTCTCTGGCAAGATCCCTCACCGATTCATCAACTTTGCCGACACGACGGCCTTCGACCCTGAGAGCTTCAGCACCAAGTTGGTGAATGTGAAGCGGAGGAGAATCCAGAGGCTTCTTCGGCACGGCCACTGAAGAGCTGGTCTTCTCGGCGGATCGTGCCAACTGGGCGAAGCTCCTGGCCAAGGTCTCAACCTGAATCAAAACTGTGCTGATCTTAGGCAGTCTTCCCATTTGCATCCGATTGCAGCGATGAGCAGCTCTCAGCCCCTGTCTGCGAGGACCGCCCTCGGACGCCAGCCGACGCTGAAAGCACCTCAAGTTCTGGGGAACTGGGTGCTGTGGCTGGAGCAGCGCCCTCAGGAAAAAGGCCGGACAACGGCCATGATCCGCCCCTGGCGTCATACCAACAAACCGGCGAAAGAGCTGACGCAGGCCCCAGCCAACCTGCGCTGCCGCATTCACGAATACGGCGGTGGCCCAATGGCCGTGGCCCTGACGGGGGACAAACTGCTGCTGACCTGGATCGATGATGACGACCGCTGCCTCTGGCAGCAGACCTGGCTTGGACTGAGCAGAGAGGATTGCGCAGCCCTCACTGCGGAAACTCAGCCGGTCCGGATCAGTGCACCAGGCACCTGGGCCCTGGGCGGAGGCCTGATTGACCAGGAGCGGCAGCGTTGGGTGGGAGTGATGGAGCGCGACAGCCGTGACCATCTGGTGTGCGTTGCCCTGAATCAGAACGATCAACAACCACAGCTGCTTCATGCAGCCGATGATTTCGTTGGCTACCCAGCACTCAGCGCGGATGGCAACAAGCTGGCCTGGGTGGAATGGCGACAGCCAGCCATGCCCTGGGATGCCAGCGAACTTCGTTGCGCCTGCCTCACACCGGATGGAGAGCTGACGCAGGTACAGACACTCGCCGGGAGCCGACCTGGCGCCGAACAGGCCATCTCCGTGTTTCAGCCCCTGTGGCAACCCGACGGCAGCCTGGTCGTTGCTGAAGACAGCAGTGGTTGGTGGAACCTCATGCGGCTTGCCGACCCCCTCAGCGGAAGCAACTGGGAGCGTCCATGGCCCATGCAGGCGGAAACCGCAATGCCTCAGTGGGTGTTCGGCATGAGCACCAGTGCCTGGGATGGCGAACAGTTGCTGGCAGCCATCTGTGCTGAAGGCCGCTGGCAGCTGAAGCAGCTGAGGGGCGACGGCACGATCAGCAGCGTCGATCAGCCCTTCGATGATCTGGCTGATCTCCATGCCAATGGGGGACGGGCCGTGGTCATCGCCAGCAGCTCCTCCGTCGGCCAGGGCCTGCTGGAGCTGGAGTTGGCCACCGGTGATTGGCAGCACACTCCAGCCAGCGAAGCCGCACTGCCGATCGAAGCCATCAGCTGCGCCGAGCCATTGTGGTTCGAAGGTGCCGATGGCCTGCGCACGCACGCCTGGTACTACCCGCCGCTGGGTGGAGCCAGCAGCGAGACTCCCCTCCTTGTGAAAAGCCATAGCGGACCAACCGCCATGGCCCGCCGCGGCCTCAGCCTCGGCATCCAGTTCTGGACCACTCGGGGCTGGGGCGTTGTGGATGTGAACTACGGAGGATCCACCGGGTTCGGGCGGGCCTACCGAGAAAGACTGAACAGCGGCTGGGGCGTGGTTGATGTCACAGATTGCGCAGCAGCAGCAACAGCTCTTGTCGAGGCCAGCAAGGCCCATCCAGAACGGATTGCGATCGAAGGGGGCAGCGCCGGTGGCTTCACCACCCTGGCCTGCCTCTGCTTCACCGATGTCTTCAGGGCAGGGGCATGCCGCTACGCCGTCAGCGACCTCAAGTCTCTGGCCTCCGAGACACACCGCTTCGAGGCCGGCTATCTCGACTCACTTGTGGGGGACTGGCCTGAGGATCAAGCCCGCTATGAGCAGCGCTCACCGCTCCTGCATGCGCAATCCATTCGCTGCCCGGTGATCTTTTTCCAGGGCCTGCAGGACAAGGTGGTGGTTCCCGAGCAAACGGAACGGATGGCGGCTGCTCTCAGAAAAAACGGACTTGCTGTCGAGGTGCAGACTTTTGCGGAGGAAGGCCATGGCTTCCGCGACAGTGAGGTGAAAGTGCAGGTGCTGGAGGAAACGGAGCGCTTCTTCCGGCATCACCTCGGGCTCTGATCCACCTGCCCGTAATCAAGACCTCTGAACTGGGCATGCACCGCTTGCATCTGCTCGTCGGAGAGAACTGGCGGCTCACCCACCTGGAGAGCCTGCAGATACATGCGCGCCAGGGTTTCCACCTCAACCGCCACCCGCAGTGCTGACTCCAGATCCTTCCCCAGTGTCACCATCCCGTGTCTGGCCAGCAGACAGGCATTGCAAGGACCGAGAGCTTTCACCACATTGTCGGAAAGCTCCTTCGTTCCGAAGGTGGCGTAAGGGGCGCAGCGGATCTCATCACCGCCGGCCACCGCAACCATGTAGTGAAACGCAGGAATGCCACGGTCATGGCAGGCCAGTGCAGTGGCATGAATTGGGTGGCAGTGAACCACGGCCGTCGCTTCCGAACGACCAGCAAGCACATCCGCATGCAGGCGCCACTCCGATGAGGGCCGCCGCTGCTGCTCGCGCAGGGGATGACCGCTCAGATCCAGCGCCACCAGATCATCGGCCTCCATCTGTTCATAGGGAAGGGAGCTGGGAGTGACCAGAATCCCTCCCTCAATCCGTACTGACAGATTGCCGGACGTGCCCTGGTTGAGCCCTGTGCTGTTCATGCGGCGAGCCACATTCACCAGCTGCTGACGCAGCGCCTGATCCTCGCGGTGGTCAGCCACAGCCATAAAGACTCTTCAGCCCCTCCTCACTGGCATCCGCCACACCCCGATCGGTGATCAGCGCAGTGATCAGCCGGGCAGGCGTCACATCAAAAGCAGGGTTGAAGCCGTCGCTGCCCTCGGGTGTGAGCTGCACCTGGGCAAGAGTGCCTGCCTCTGATCCATCGAGCAGGCGGCCCTGAATCGCCGTGACCTCCTGGGGGGACCGGGCTTCAATCGGGATTTCCCGCACCCCGTCATCCAGATTCCAGTCGATGGTTGATGCGGGAAGAGCCACATAAAACGGCACCGCGTTGTCATGGGCCGCCAGGGCCTTCAGATAGGTCCCGATCTTGTTGCACACATCTCCGCGGCGAGTGGTGCGGTCCGTTCCCACAATCACCGCATCCACTTCACCGTTCTGCATCAGGTGACCTCCGGCGTTGTCCACTATCACCGTGTGGGGAATTCCTTCTCGACCGAGCTCATAGGCCGTGAGCGATGCACCCTGATTGCGGGGGCGGGTCTCATCCACCCAGACATGAAGATCAAGGCCGGCTCGTCGGGCCTTGTAAATCGGAGCCAACGCCGTTCCCCAGTCAACCGTGGCCAGCCAGCCAGCGTTGCAGTGGGTCAACACCTGAAATGGCCTGTTCCTCCGGGCCTCCGGCCTGGCCGCCGCAAGCCGCTTGATGATCTCCAGACCGTGGTCACCGATGGCGGAGCACATGGCCACATCCTCATCAGCGATCAAACCGGCCTCCTCCCGAGCGGCAGCTGCCCGTCCCGACGGAGACAGCGGCAGCACACGATCTCGCACTCGCTCCAGAGCCCAGCGCAGATTCACAGCCGTGGGGCGCGTGGCATTGAGCTGGTCAAAAGCAGCCGCCAAAGCAGCATCACTGGAATCTTCCAGCAGGGCCAGCATCAGGCCATAGGCGCCGGTCACCCCAATCAATGGAGCGCCACGAACCACCATGGTGCTGATGGCCGCAGCCGCCTGCTCACAGCTGCAGAGGGTTCGAGTTCCAAAGCGATGGGGCAACTTGGTCTGATCAATCACCCAGACCGAGCGACCATCCGGTTCGAGTCCGATGGTGCGCCAGGCCTGACCGTCAATGTTCATCCGGATCGATTGGAGAGACCTGAGCCAATCTGCCTGTCCGCTTTACAGCGGTTGTTGACGCAAACCAGTCAAAGAACCTGAGACAGGACTCAGGCGTTATCCCGGAAGAAGTTGATGACACCCTGAAGCTCATCGGCGAAACGATCAATCTCCGCCGTCGTTGTGATGAAGCTGAGGCTGGCTCTGGCTGAACCCGTGACCTGGTAGTGGTGATGCAGAGGCTGGCAGCAGTGATGACCACTGCGGATGCAGATTCCTGCCAGATCGAGCATGGCGGCGATGTCGTTGGCATGGATTCCATCCACAAGGAAGGTGGCAAGAGCACCCCGGCCTGACTGTTGCTGAGGAGTTGGTCCGAGAATGCGCAGGCCGTCAATCATCTGAAGGCGATTGAACAGATGCACCGTGAGTTCGGCTTCCCATGCGGCGATGTTGTCAAGTCCGATCTGCGTGAGATAAGTGAGCGCAGCGCCCATTGCCACGGCCTCACCGATGGCGGGAGTGCCGGCCTCGAACTTGTATGGAAGGCTGGCCCAGGTGCTGTGATCCAGATAGACGTCCTGAATCATTTCCCCACCACCGAGGAAAGGCGGCATCGATTCCAAAAGAGCTTCCCTGGCCCACAGGAACCCCATCCCTGTGGGACCACAGAGCTTGTGTGAGGAACCCACGAGGAAATCAGCATCCAGAGTCGCGACCGACGTGGGGTGATGGGCGAGGCTCTGGCACGCATCCACCAGCACCAGAGCACCTGCAGCATGGGCAGCGGGAATCACCAGCTCAAGAGGATTGCGACAACCCAGCGTGTTGCTGATCTGCACGAGGCTGACCAGTCGTGTGCGATCGCTCAGCTTGGAGTGAAAGTCGTCGAGATCGAGCTCACCGGTTTCAGTGATGCCCACATGACGCAGAACACAACCGGTTCTCTGTGACAACAGCTGCCAAGGCACCAGGTTGCTGTGGTGCTCCATCAACGTGAGCAGGATCTCATCCCCTTCACGCAGGTTGGCGTCGCCCCAGGAGCGGGCGACCAGATTGATGCCCTCGGTTGCGTTGCGGGTGAACACAATCTCCTGAGCTCCCGCCGCCCCGACATAAGAGGCAGTGGTGGAGCGGGCCGCTTCAAAGGCCTCGGTGGCTCTGGCGCTGAGCTGGTGTGCTCCTCGATGCACATTGGCGTTGTTACAGGAGTAGTAGGCCTGCAGCGCCTCCAGCACAACCCGGGGTTTCTGGCTGGTGGCGGCATGATCGAGGTAGATCAGAGGGTCGCCCTGGGCGGATCGCTGATCGAGAATCGGGAAATCAGCACGGGTCCGTTCCGCTAAAGAGACACCGATATCGCGAGAAAGAGTGGTCATAAGGGTCGAGAGGGGTCAGCGATTGCTCCGGAGGCCATCCAGGCCTTGACCGCTGCTGGCAGACGATCCACCACTTCGCAGCAGAATCCCCTAAGTAGCAAGGCAGCTGCTTCATCGGCGTCAACTCCACGACTTCGCAGGTAGAAAAGTTCCTCCTGTTGCAGCTGAGTTACCGTGGCGCCGTGTGCACATTTCACATCGTCGGCGATGATCTGCAGCTCAGGCTTGGCATCCACACGCGCACGGCGTGAGAGCAGAAGGCTGCGGCTGAGCTGGGATGCATCAGTGCGCTGCGCCGGCCTGGGCACCTGAATGGCGCCATTGAAAATGCTGTGGGAACGATCAGCTGCAACAGCTTTTTGAAGCTGATCAAGTCCCCCTTCAGGGCCGTCGAAACGCATGCTGCTGTGCGTCGCAAATTGTTCTTCCGCTGTTGTCATCGACAGGCCATGGATCCCTGTGGTGGCCTGGCCGTCCAGTTGCAACACGCGCGGTTCAAGCCTTCCGAATCGCCAGCCGCGGCAGACACTCGTCAGCCCGTAGTGACTGCCAGGCTCCTGCTCGATGGCCAGATGCACCATCAACGATGCATCTCCTGAACCACTGGCGAGAACACCATGATCCAACCTGGCGCCTTGACCGAGATGCACTTCCAGAACGTGACTGTGAGCCTGATGTACGTCCGGAGGAGATCCCTCGGCAGGAAAGACCTGAAACAGTTCCAGTTCGGCGTCCGACTCGAGCAGCAGCAACACTCTTGTGGCGGTCAGACCAACACACGTGGGCAACACCAGTTCCAGAGGCGCAACTTTGCCGCGAATACGCAGCGCCAGCAGCTGCCGGCTGTGGGCATGGTTCAGTTGCACAGGCCAGGCCTGAGAGCAACCGCAATGGTCGAGAGACTGTCCAAGGTGATAATGCAACTCGGCCTCTGTGAGTGATGTCACCCCCTCTGGAAGACGGACTCCATCAAGGGGATCCGACTCCGCGCCCAGCACGATCCTCGTCACTCCTTCAGCCACTTCCGGCAAAACGATGTCGAGAGCTTCTCTGACCTCCGGGAGTGCGGCGATCTCCCCAAGTCGTTTGAGATCGGTGAGTCTCCAGGCTTCCTGTTTACGGGTGGGCAAGCCCAGACGCTGGAGGGCTTCACGTCCTCGCTGCTGCACCGGTGCCAGTACGTTGCTCACCATGATCAGGCCACTCCCTCGGCAGCGAGCTGCTTATCAACCCAGTCGTAGCCGGTTTTCTCCAGCTCGATTGCCAGATCACGCCCACCGGTGCGCAGGATGCGGCCCGCAGCCATCACATGCACGTAGTCGGGAGTGATTTCATCGAGCAACCGCTGGTAATGGGTGATCAGGATCGTTGCGTTCTGCGGACCGGAAAGCTGATTCACGCCGCCGGCCACGATGCGCAGGGCGTCGATATCAAGACCGGAATCGGTTTCATCAAGAATCGCCACGACCGGTTCCAGCAAGGCCATCTGCAGGATTTCATTGCGCTTCTTCTCGCCACCGGAGAAGCCCTGGTTGACGCTGCGTTCGAGGAAGGCAGGATCCATCTGCACCACCTTGAGCTTTTCGCGCACGTGGTCTTCAAAGTCAAAGGTGTCGAGTTCTTCCTGGCCCCGCTTCTCACGCCGAGCATTGGTGGACACGCGCAGAAATTCCAGATTGCTGACGCCGGGGATCTCAACCGGATACTGGAAGCTGAGGAACACACCGAGGCGTGCACGCTCCTCCGCCTCCAGTTCAAAGAGATCTTCACCGCGATAGCGGACACTGCCACCGGTGACCTGATAAGCGGGATGGCCGGCCAGAACCTTCGAGAGGGTGCTCTTGCCACTGCCGTTGCGACCCATGATCGCGTGAATTTCACCAGCTCTGATCTGGAGATTCACGCCTTTGAGGATGGGCTGATCTTCAACGGATGCATGCAGATCGTTGATGTCGAGAAGCAGCTCGGCGTCGGAGCGAATCACAGTTGAGAAGAAAAGAGCAAATGACCGTTAGAGCAGGCGCAGGGAAGGAGAATTCAACCCACCGAGCCTTCTAGCTTTAGAGCCAGCAATTTGTCGGCTTCGGCTGCGAACTCCATCGGCAGCTGGTTGAACACATCTCGGCAGAAACCGCTGACCATCATGGAGACCGCCTCCTCGAAACCGATGCCGCGGCTCTGCAGATAAAAGAGCTGGTCTTCTGAGATACGGCAGGTGCTGGCTTCGTGCTCGATCGCTGATTCCGGCTGCTGGGAGCGGATATAGGGATAGGTGTTGGCGGCTGCCTGGTCTCCGATGAGCATCGAATCACACTGGCTGTAGTTCCGCGCTCCCTTGGCTGAGGGCCCAATCTGCACCAGCCCGCGGTAACTGTTGCTGGATTTGCCGGCACTGATTCCTTTGCTGACGATTGTGGAGCGGGTGCGGGCACCGATGTGAACCATTTTCGTACCGGTGTCGGCTTGCTGTTTGTTGTTGGTGAGAGCCACTGAATAGAACTCACCAACGGAATCAGCTCCCTGAAGCAGACAACTGGGATATTTCCAGGTCAGCGCCGAACCGGTCTCCACCTGGGTCCAGCTGATACGACTGCGAGCGCCGCGGCACTGGCCACGCTTGGTGACGAAGTTATAGATACCACCAACACCGTTTTCATCACCGGCATACCAGTTCTGAACCGTGGAGTATTTGATCGAAGCATCATCAAGCGTCACCAGTTCAACCACTGCGGCATGGAGCTGATTGGTGTCGAACATCGGGGCCGTGCAGCCCTCGAGATAGCTCACGGAAGCACCTTCCTCCGCCACGATCAGGGTGCGTTCGAACTGCCCAGTATCCCCGGAATTGATCCGGAAATATGTGGAGAGCTCCATTGGACATTCAACTCCTTTTGGGATGAAAACAAAGGAGCCATCGCTGAAAACCGCAGAGTTGAGGGCTGCGAAATAGTTGTCATTACTGGGAACAACAGAACCGAGGTAGCGCTCAATCAGTTCCGGATGCTCCTTGACAGCCTCACTGAAAGAGCAGAACACGACACCGTGCTCTGCGAGTTTTTCCTTATAGGTCGTGGCAATTGAAACGCTGTCAAACACAGCATCAACCGCGACATTGCTCAGGCGCTTTTGTTCGCTGAGGGGAATGCCGAGTTTGTCAAACGTTTCGAGAAGCTTTGGATCAACTTCGTCGAGTGAGCTTTTTTTGACTTGCTGCTTTGGAGCCGCGTAGTAGACGATGTTCTGGTAGTCGATTGGGTCGTATCCCAGCTCAGCCCAGTCAGGTTCTTCCAGGGTGAGCCAATGACTGTAGGCCTTGAGCCGGAACCTGAGAAGAAACTCGGGCTCCTCTTTTTTGCTGGAAATAAGTCGAACAATTTCTTCACTGAGACCTTTGGAAATTTTTTCAGTCTCAATATCAGTCACGAAGCCGTATTTGTACGGCTGGCTGACTAGATCCTGCGTGGAAGTGGATGTCATATCAATCGACCTGCCAAGGCTTGAATCGTTTCCACGGAGACACTGCGGTCTGACCTGCGGAAAGAATCTTCTTCAATCAGAAACAGCGCGGAACGGCACAACTCGTGCTCAAGGTTGGGCGCTCGTTGATGCAAGGCTGCCGAAAACATCTGCTTGCAAAGAGTGAAACCTTCCCGAGCAGCTGCTGTAGCGCCCTCTTCTCCACAGGAAATGGTGTTGGTTCGCTTCGCGCAAATCCCGGCAAATTCGTGAATGACTTCCAACTTCTCCGAGGTCGGCACTCGATTGCCAGTCATGGCATCAGTCATGGAGATGAACGTTGGCAAAAGGGTCGTAGCCAGGGAGATACGAAACAAAATGGTTTCGTATTTGGAGCCTAAAGCACGGTTCCATCACCCGACCATGTGACCATTGTGACGGAGAGTTGTTCTAGCTGGAAAAGACGGCTGTCGCGGAGCCACCACAGATGACTGGGGAAAGAGCTTCCATCAAGAGCCAGCTTCAGACGAGGAGCCACGGGAGGTCGGGACAGGGCCAGGCAGCAGTTGATACCCGCGGCAGGCCAGTGAACGACTTGATTTGGATCAATTCATGCCTGCCACGGACTCAAACAAGCCAAGGGCTGGCTCCGATCAGTCCCAGAGAACCGGATCGCGGAAGACAAGCGCAGTCTTCAATCGATGCGCAGTGATTCAGCGATACGTCTCAAATCCAAGCCGGGGGCGAGCCAAGTCAGTTGCACCGATCCCGTGGCATGGTGAAACCATCGGCCAGAACTCATGGGCGCGGCAGCTCAGGCACCCACACGTGAAGCGACCCTCACCTTGCTCCTTAGGCACGGTGAGATCAGTGCTGCCGATCTAGCCAATGAACTGGGAATTTCCGTTCAGGCGATGCGTCGTCATCTGCGCACCCTGGAGGAAGCAGGTTTGGTGGAAGCGAGTCCCGTAGCAGCAGGGCCAGGCCGACCTTCCAACCAATGGAGACTCACACAGCGGGGGCATCAACACTTCCCAGATGGCAGTGACACCTTTGCGCTGAGTCTGCTTGAGTCGATGACGACCAGTCTGCCGCCGGAAACACTGGCCACTCTGCTCAGCCGCCAGGCTCAGGAAAAAGCCCATCAATACAAACATCAGCTCGGCGATGGACCGCTCGAAGAACGCATTCGCAGATTGGTGAATCTGCGCAGTCACGAGGGATATGTCAGCGAAATGGTTCCAGCCGAGAGTGGTGTCGGCTGGTGCATCAATGAATTTCACTGTTCCGTGCAAAGGATCGCTGAAGAGTTTCCGGCTCTTTGCGATCAGGAACTTCAACTGATTCGCATGACCTTCCCCGACTGTCATGTGGAACGGGTGCACTGGCGGCTGGAATCCGGGCATTCATGCGGGTTTCAGATCAGTCCGTTCAGCACAACGTCCAAGGAATCCAAACCAGGATCCAGCCCGTGAGCATGGACCCAGAGCCTGCTGCAGGCCCGTTGGACCGAAAGCAGATCGAACAAATTGACGCCACCCTTCTGCCGGTGGTGGACCGCCACCTTCTACGGCTCCAGGCCCACTGCCTGGCGACATTCCAAGAAATTGCCATGCCGTTGCAGCAGGGTCCTTTACCGACCCGTGATCGCTGGCAAGACTGGTGTGATCGCCAGCCTCAACTCGCCAACGATGGAGAATTCAGAGAACAGCTGATGATGCAATTCACCTTGATTGCAAGCCAGCTTGAGGAGCTGGCCACACAGCTTGAGCTCACCCCACTGGAGCTCAACCTCAACAATTTGATCAAACACGCAGAAGAGAACAGCCGTCAACGCTTGTCCGAATCGAAGTGAACGAATCGCTTCAACGATGACGTATGTCGCATTCTGATCTCTCCCCTGCGATCATCAATAACAGATCGTCCACAGCCGATGACCCTGGACATCCCCGACGCGCCGACATTTTTCCGGCTGAGCTGTGGAAACTGGCGTTCACAACGCAGCGTGCACCACCTCTTACACCGCCGCAGCGAGGCTGGTGGTTCGCTGATCGTGGTCGAGGACCTGGAACTCAATGACGAGCGATTGCTGGCCATGGCCAAGCAGCACGACAAGGATCCTGGCCTGATAATCGGCGGCAGCTACGTCCGCTGGAGCGCCTCGATGGCTTGGGACCGCGATGGCGATGCCCACGATGGCGAAACCTGCTTCGCCTTGATCGGAGACAGTGAAACCGCCCGTTCTGGCACCCTGCTCAGGGACCAGGGCTACGCAGAAAAAGCTCCTGCAACGTCGACCTTCGACATGGACGACAGAGATGGTCTGATTCTCTGTACGAGCTACGAAATGATGACGGTCTGGGAGCGCTTCAGCTTCTCTGGTCCTGATGTACGCATTCGTTCCAACACCGTTGAAGGACTGTCCAACAACGCATCCTTCTGCGTGGAAACCAGGCTCAGAAACGACAGCTCATCGACCGGCTCACAGGGGATGACAGCGCTCGTATCACCCTTCGGCTGGTGAGTGTCCTCTGTTACGGACTGTGAGTAGGCCGAAGCCAGTTTTGAAGTGTGTTGACTCGCACTTATACGATCCAGCCAGTGTGTTCCGACTCGAGTGGCCATTCCTCTTCTTCAGTACGCACCAACGACGCAGAACAACCGCGTCGCAGCCCTGAACGTTGCCTCTGAAGAGACACAGCGCTCCCTTCAGATGGACATCTCGATGGACGCTGACAACATCAAAACGGTGATCGAATCGGCTTACCGCCAGATTTTCTTTCACGCGTTCAAGAGTGACCGCGACTCCTTCCTCGAATCACAACTGCGTGACGGGCAGATCACCGTTCGTGATTTCATCCGAGGGCTGTGTCTGTCGGACACCTTTAAACGGACGTTCTATGGCTTCAATTCGAACTACAAAGTGGTTCGACACCTTGTCCAGAAAATCCTCGGCCGCAAGACCCACGGACGATCCGAAGAAATCTCGTGGTCGATCGTGATCGCGACCAAAGGTGTCGAAGGCATTGTTGATGCCCTTCTTGACAGCGAGGAATATCTCGAAGCCTTCGGTTACGACACTGTTCCTTATCAACGCAACCGGGTGCTTCCCGGCCGCGAGCTCGGCGAAACCCCTTTCAACATCACCACACCTCGTTACGACGAGTACTACCGGGGAATTCTCGGTTTCCCCAAGATCATCTACACCGGCACTGCGAAGAGCCTGCCCGCACGCGCAACCCGCAGACGTGGAGGATTCAGCGAAGATTATCTTCCCTGGGTCCGAGGCATTGCCGCCGCAGGCTCAGCCTCACCCGAAGGCAATCTCGACATGGATTATCTGTCGAAAGTTCCATACCGCAGCATCGGCCGCTGAATCGCTTTCCCAGCCGAAGACTTCTGAGCGGAGCCCCCTGTGGAGCTCCGCTTTTTCGTGCGCAGCCTCAGGATCGAGCCGGATGCGGTCCCGGCAGGTGATGCAGTCAGAAGATGCTGACCACGGGCGAACAAGCACCCTGAAAAGCGGGACTTTCCAGCAAACTGATCCCAAAGAAACCCGGTAGCCCGACCGTGACGCAAGCCATCACATCCCTCGCCCGCATGACCCTGCGTCAGCTGCGTCAGATGGCCAGTGATCTTGGCGTTACTCTCTACAGCCGCAAGAGCAAGGAAGACCTGGTCTCCGCCATCGCCGAAAAACAGGAACGTCGTGGCGGCGATCTCAAGGCCATTGAAGCCGAGTTGAATCCACCGTCACGGCCCCAGTCCGAGACTCGCGTGGTTTTTCTTCCCAGAGATCCACAGTGGGCCTATGTGTTCTGGGAAATCTCAGATAACGATCGTCGCCGCGCTCAGAGCGAGGGTGCCGCACATCTGAATCTCCGCTTGGCCGATGTGACAGGCCTGCAGGACGGCTCAGCCCATCCCCACACACTCCAGGAGGTGCCCGTCGACAGCCACAGCACCGAGTGGTATTTGCCGGTGCCTCTCTGTGATCGTGACTACCGCGTGGAGCTCGGCTTCCGCTCCGGCAGCCAATGGATCTCCCTCGCATTCTCGTCCGTGGCCAGGGTGCCGGCACTGCACCCCAGCGACCAGATCCTCGATCAGTTCGTTCCTTTCAGCCTCGAAGCCACCGCCCCTTCTCCAGCGCCCATCAGCTCACCCACCTTTGAGCCCAGCGACAGTGGCTTGCATGAGCGCCTTTACCAAAGTGCGACGACCCACTTCCGCAGCCGCAGAGTCGGATCGGAGGTTCTTCACGAGCATGACTCTCTCTCCGGAGATCAGCGAGGCCTTTCTGATTCCGGTGCTGGTTTATGGGCCAGCGGCCGCAGTGAATCCGGCCTGGGAGGAGTCGCCCCTCGCCAACGCACCTTCTGGCTGGTGGCAGATGCCGAGCTGATCGTTTACGGCGCCACTGATCCTTCCGCCCGACTCACCATCGGCGGAGAAGAAGTGCCATTGTCCAGCGATGGAACCTTCCGCATTCAGGTTCCATTCCGTGACGGCGAGCAGATGTATGCCGTTGAAGCAACAGCTGCCGATGGTGAACAGAAGCGAAACATCACGCTCAATTTCGAGCGCGTCACCCCCGAAGACAACAGCAACCCTGCCAGCGAAGCCAAAGCCGAGTGGTTCTGATTCTGTGGGAGTGAACCGAAAAGCCCTGCGCTTGGTTGTGGCGGTCACCCCCGTGGCAGGGGCTGTGGCATTCCCTGTTCTTGTCCCTCTGACGATGGCAAGGATGGGGATCGGTGCGGGTGTTGTAGTGGCACTCGTTCTCAGCAGCCTCTGGTTTGTCGGCATGCTTCGAACCTCTGAAATGCCCCACTGAAGACCTCACCACAAGGCGGTGGAACACTTACAGCACCCGAAGCGCAGAGCATGCTGGTCAGGCTGCTCCAAAAGACCAGACGAAAGGTCCTGCTGACCCTTCTGACGTCACTGATGTTTGGTTGCAGCCAGGCGGGGCGAATTGTCGGACCAAACGAAACTGAACTTCCACTGCCGCAGAGCTTCAAGCTGCATTTCAATCATCGGGCTTCCAGCCGCTACCGCGATCCCCTAAACGGAGGTTGGCGCAACGGCGACAACCTCGAGAAACGGTTGATCCAACAGATCGATTCAGCCAGGGAGGAAGTGCTGCTGGCAATTCAGGAACTCACACTGCCGAAAATCGCTGAATCATTGATTCGCGCACAGGGGCGAGGAGTGAAGGTTCAGGTTGTGCTGGAAAACAACTACAGCAGCCCCTGGTCGGAACAGCATCCCAGCGATCTGACAGTTCACAACAGACGCCGACTCCAGCAATTGCAGCTGCTCTCGGACAGCAATCGCGACGGCCGGCTGACGGCTGAGGAACGGCTGGCAGGTGATGCCATTGCGCTGCTGAAACGTAGTGGGATACCGATGATCGATGACACCGAAGATGGGAGCCGAGGCAGCGGCCTGATGCATCACAAGTTCTTGGTGGTGGATCGGGCTCTGGTGATCACCGGCAGTGCAAACTTCACCAGTTCGGGAATGCATGGAGATGCGGGAGTATCCCGCAGTCGCGGCAATGTAAATCACCAGCTGAGCATCCAAAGCGCCGAACTTGCTGAGCTGTTCCGAGAAGAATTTCAACGCATGTGGGGAGATGGACCTGGAGGCCAGAGGAACAGTCGGTTCGGACGCGGCAAAAACAACCGCGGCGTGCAATCCGTTGAAGCCAATGGCGTACAGATCAAAGTTCTGTTTTCACCGCATTCCGATCAACTCCCCGGACACGGCCTCGACTTGATCGGTGAGCAGCTGACTGCAGCGCAGAGGAATATTGATATGGCGCTGTTTGTCTTTTCAGACCAATCACTGACTAATATTCTTGCGGAGCGACTGAAAGCTGGTGTGGGAATTCGGCTGTTGGCTGATCCAGGCTTCGCAGGACGTTCCTTTTCCGAAGTGTTGGATCTGCTTGGATTGGAACTGCCCGACCGCTTTTGCAAACTTGAAGCAGGCAATAACCCTCTCAAAACACCACTGCAAAGTGTTGGAACACCAAAACTGGCCAACGGCGACAAGCTCCATCACAAGTTCGCGGTGATCGACAACAAAACAGTGCTGTAGGTAAGCAATCCGCGAACCTTGCACCTGTCGCTCCGCTGCGACAGATCGATGACCATCAGACTCAGACGCGACCGGGTGAAGTTCACCTGTCCCAACTGCGGGAATCTCGCGTATTCCAAGCCCAGCAATCGGCTGGTCTGTGGTTTCTGCGTCCTGCCGATGGAACAGCACCTGCCTGAGGGCTACCCCGTTCAGAAGCAGGATCCAGAAGTCAATTTTTTCAAGTCCGATCCGGACACACTGCCCATTGAATCCCTGGCTCTGCCCGAGCGGGTTCGAACCAGGATCGAAGGACCGATCACCGCGGCACCTAATAAGAAGAAGGGGTCAACCCGGAAGCCATGCCTTGATCCCCGAGTTCAAGCCAAGGCTGACGAGATCATCCTGAAGTGCCTTGCTGACGAAGCAGCAGGGATCATGCCGCGAGGCTGGAAGGTTGAACTAGCCCGCCGTGTTGATCGCGACCCCGCCTGGGTCACGAAGCGGATCCGGCATCTCCAGAAGGTGGCGTCATGAGACTGTCGCCACAGAATTCCAATCTGCTGCGGGATCATCTGGTGGCCATGGCCAGAAGGCTGGCCCCCGTCACTGTCCGAGGCCTCTACTACCAGGCAGTGATCAGCTCAGCGCTGCCATTCATCACGAAGGACAAGGGCGGAGCCAGAACGAATTACAGGATGATCCAATCCCGTGTTCTGGAGCTGCGGCAATCGGGAGAGATCCCATGGGGCTGCATCGTTGATCGGTCGCGATCTGATTACGGCCAACCCCGGTGGGTTGACCCTGCTGGATTCGCTGAGACCGCTCCCCTTTATTTCAGCCTTGATTACTGGCGAGATCAGGAGATCAGACCGCTGTTGATGGTGGAGAAGGCAGGACAGGTTCCTGTCTATCGACAACACGCTGCCCGGCATGGTATTGACGTTGTGGCCTGCAAGGGCTACGGCTCCGCGACATATCTGAAGGACACCGCCGAGAAGATCAGCAGCTGGATTGATTCCGGCCAGATGGTTCAGGTGATTGTGGCGGCGGATTTCGATCCCTCTTGCTGCGACTGGCCACGAGCAGCACAGGCTGAGATTGAACGCCATCTGGAACAGGACGCTGTGATCTGGCGTCGGGAACTGGTTCGGATCGAAGACCTGGCTCGCATGGGTGATGCCGTTGCTCTCAGGGCACCGAACCCACAGGACACACGGACACGCGCTTTTCTGACCCGCCACGGTTTCACACCTGATCAGGAGGTCTGCGTCGAGATGGATGCCATTGATCCGGTGACGGCTCGATCACGGCTGGAGCAGGTGTATCTGGATTTATTCGACGGCGACCTGGCCATCCAGCAACAACTGGAACGGGATCACCGCGAAGCGATCACCACAGCACTGTCTGGACTCACGGGTTGACCCGCCGCGGCTTCGCCGATGTGAGCCGCATCCAATCGCATTGGCATGCACCCACGCCTATCCCCCACAGTTAATGGGTATTCCACTCGAAGGCTTCGCAGGGACCGATTCCGGACTCCACCTCGAAGCCGAGCGTCAGAAGCTCCACCATCTGATGGCCTTCCATCAGCTCTGCGGCAATGACCTGTATGTCGCCGCTTTAAGGCCTGCCGAGAGACGGAAGAGTCAATGAGGCCTAAAACTAAAAAGAACCTGATCTTGGTGGATATAACCTGTTGAACCGCAGTAATTAGTTTTAAACCACTCACCCTCTTTTCCTAAGATGGGTATGCTTTGATCTTTGACAGTTACAGAGCAAAGTATTTTTCCATTAGGGGTTGCGCGTATATTGCTTGGCGGGTCGTCCACCATTGCATCCCCTATATTTTTATGCACTTTATTAGCCCTGCAAGAGCCTGCCTTAACTGGAAACTTTACGACTACACCATCATCTAGATTCATCACCCTACAACCATCATCCTCATAAAATGTTGCATTAGCGTTGAACTCTCGATTCTTCCCATAAACAACCCACGCAGTATTAGCTTTGTCGTCTTTGTAATTAATCTCAAATTCTCCCTGCCTAAAGGCCAGGACTCCAAGGGCTGCCCCTCCGCTTTCATAGGCACAAGGTTGTTTTACGTTGTTGATAAAACAACCTTCTAGGTCAGTGCAACGATAGGGCCTAGGCCCACAGAAAAGGCCTGGCTTAGCCGAGAGAGGAGTTGACGAAAATGACAAAGATACTCCCACAAGAAAAACTGCCCTAAACAAAGTAGAGGTAAATTGCACGGAATCATTGGCTTACTTGCCTTGCTCTAGCAATAAACTTTCCAAGACAGGAAATTTGCAATCAGTTTTTACGACAAGTATCTCGTGCGCTGATTTAAGAGAGATTTTCACAACAGCGATTAGCCGCAGTAATCGCATATCGCACCGCATCTGCGGAGTGGTATCGCCACAGCAGTGCTGAACCATTAGCGGGCGATAGATCCATCGCGAGGCGTATGCAATTTCATCCACTCTACGAACGTTTCTGCGCACGAACAGATAAAAATTGCCTTGAACCCCAGTATCTATAGGGATCGACCCGCTGTTCATAGAGCAGTCGGTCTTTCGCTTGGTGGGCAGACGGTTTCGCCAGACTCCACCGATGCCGAACAAAGACAGGCCACTTGTTGACCGCCACGCACCAAAGAACGGTGTCAGCTGGTTGATGAACCACCAGGAAGGCAGAGATGCTTGGTAACGGCCTGCCGCGTTTGCATCACTGGCGATTAGAGCCGAACACCGCTGCGGTTGGCGTTGGCTGGCTTGCTGGTTGGCACCCCGGGGCGCCAATGCTGCACTGCAAAGCTCTCCTCAGGGCCAGGGATGCCATTAGCGGTTGGCTTGATCAGGCTGCGCCAGCCGCTGGTCCACTTGATCAGCACGCTGCCGTTGCCTGTCAGCGACCAGGAACCATCAGCCACCTGATCGATGTTGTTGAAGGCCATCCCTGAGGAGGTGAGAACTGCCAGATAGGGCGGCTTTTCTTGCTGCATGGGCTCTAGCTTGTAGGCCCCCACCCAGTTCATTACCGGGCTTTTCAGCTGCACAGCTTTGCCGTGATTGCTAGGGCCGTCATTCAGTGAAGATCCTGGCTTCCATGACCACTGCACCGCTCCTGCAGGGCCGATCTGGATCGTGTCAGTCCAGCCATCTGAATAGGTAGAGCGGATGCCATTACCCCAGGTCTGCCAGTTACCGTTCTCGAGAAGTTGGTTACGTGTCATCCGCTGCGAAGTACCGACATCGGGGTGGCGTTTGCCGGTCACCGTGAGAGAACTGCCATCAGGCCGCAGGATCAAATTGAATGGCACGTTCTCGTTATCAGTGAGCACCCAGGTGCCCACCATTCTTTTGGGATCCGGCTCAGGGAAGCCCGCACCCATCAGGGCTGCCCCCAGCAACAGAGCAGCAGAGGGTTTCAACCAAGACAGGCCCATAGAAGTGCGACTGGTTGTGTTGATGTAGCAGGGATTTGCAGCGGCTGCCTTCCGACCCAGTTCCAAGCTCTACAGCTGCTGAGCTGAAAGCTAAATGTTCCCGCATGCAGAAGTCAGGCGGGTGGAAGCGTTGTAAACCACAAGCTCTGGGCATGGACGAGCAAATTACTGGCATCTCTTAGAGGTCTCTGAGAAGAAAGGGGCAGTGGATTCAGGTTTGGCTATTTAATGGAGAGTTGAATTCACCCCTATGAATCAGAGCCAAGATGCGAATCGTCACGAGAGTGATCAGCAACATCGCACTAAAGCTGGTTCGCTTAACGTCGAAGTAGAGCGAAATCGCAGCGTGAATCACTTGTCAACAAATACTATTAAAGATGAAGCACTCAAGAAAATTGATAACGAAACAAGTGAACTTATGAAGGACCAGGGGCCAGCCTCATTTCGCAGGGAGAGCAACTGATATGAGCAACGAACATCATCAAACCGGCAGACGCCCAAACAAAGCTGATCTTGAACGTCTTGATCCTATACATCGAGAGAAAGAGCCGCTGAAGCAAGGCAGTGCAGAGGAACGACACAGCCATCCCAACGAAAAACATCGGGAGCATTCTCACAGTGGAGAAAAGTTTGTAGAGGAAGTGAAGCGTCTTGATGCTTCAGATTGAGATATTTCTCCATTGAGAAAAGAGTGACCAGTTATTAGTGGTTTTCATCATTAGCAATGTAGATGTAGCCCAGGCCACTACAGGCACAACGCCATCGAAGCCTGGGAGGCCATGCAGAAGTCAGGCGGCTGGAAGCGTTGCCCGCTGCAGGGTTTACTTACCGGAAGTATTCGTTGCAAAGCATCATGTGCGATGCCCCCTTTCGATAAGGGAATTGCCAAAAATGCTTCGTGCATCTCATATTTCGTGGCTTCTGGCGAGTCGCCTTCAGAGACAGTCGATGGGACTGACTGTTCTGGCTCGGACAAGGCTTGTATTCCACCACTGCAACCCGAAATCGCCACGCTTGCGAATATTGCAGCCATAAGAAGTATCGCTTTTACAGTTTTAAGTCACCTGTACTCATCCTCGTAGGCTCAGAACGAAAACACATCACTGATCCGAGTGGGTACATACAGCATCAAAATTGCAGCCTATCTTGTCAGCAAGTTGCTCGTTGCCAGCTGCTTAACATCAGCTCTTGTCGACTTGGCGACCAAATAAGAGCCTGAGAATCTTTGCCCAAACCAAAGAAGCAGGAGTAATCACGAGTCCTCTCCTTGATTTTGAGAAGTGCCCACTCTCCATGCCCAAAGAGTCGAAAGAGCAGAACCGAAAGCCATTGCGATCAATAGCAGCTGTGCAGTACTCACTACAGATATCAGAGCGAAGTGGTTCGTTTTTAGCCAAAGAACCTTTACTGGCGCTTTCAATACCCTTTATAGAAGAAAAAACCTGTTGCACATATATTTGCATCCACTCAATTTACTAGCAATAGATAGGACGGCTCTCTTTGAGAGTACTCAGTAGGTTGTTGTGGAATCAGGCCAATTCGTGTTGGTGATGATACGAATGCAGCCGAACTCAAAAGACACTCGTCTGTCGCTGCTTAAGGGGCTCCTGCCAGGGATGTTTCACAATTACATCTATGGTCAACATTGCCCGTAAAGGCTGAATTCTCTCAACCTTCCATCTATTTAGGTCTTATTTTTAAAGTCGACTATCTGCCGATGCCTAGCCCAGAACTCGCCAGCGTCATCAAGCACCTTGAGGCCATTGCCGCTGAAGCAAGTGCCGTTGTTGATATCGAAGACAGTCGGCACCTGCTTAATCGCCTTGGTGAACTGCACCCTTCACAGCGTGAGTTTGAAGCCGAGGTGCTCCCGACTCGTGTTGAAGACGTGCCCTGCGAATGGCTGCTTGCCTCCGGCGCTGACCCGAAGCGACGGCTCCTATACATCCACGGCGGCGGCTGGACTTCTGGCAGTCTTGACTCACACCGTCCACTCTCAGCGCGCCTCTCGGCCACAACGGGCTGTGCCGTTCTCTCCATTGCGTACCGCCTCGCTCCAGAGCATCCTTACCCTGCGGGCCTCGACGACTGCCTCATCTGCTACGGCTGGCTTCGCGAGAATGGACCAGGCGGCGCAAGCTCGGCGCGGAGCATGTTTGTGGCGGGTGACTCAGCTGGCGGTAACCTCACACTCTCTCTTCTGCTGGCAATAAAGCAGCGCGGATTGCCGCTCCCAAATGCCGCGGTCATGATCTCACCCGCAACCGACTTTCTTGCAACGGGCAACTCCCATCGCACACGAGCCGCTCGCGACCCGATCCTCAGAATGGGCCCCGACGGGATGCGAAGGGCTGCTGACATCTATTTGCAAGGCAACAGCAAACTTGAAGATCCGCTGGTCTCGCCGCTTTACGGCGACTTTGCAGGCCTTCCACCTCTGCTATTTCAAGTTGGCGACGCAGAAGTTCTTCTTGACGACTCGATACAAGCCGTTGAGAAGGCCCGTGTGGCGGGTATCGACGTCACACTTTGCGTATATCCCGACATGCCCCATGTCTGGCATATATTCGCTCCGTACCTCCCAGAAGCCACTACAGCAATTGAGGAGATCGGCACTTTTGTGAAAAGGCATGGTTAACGGAGCTGTCCTTAGCCAGTGGCCAGTTGTTGAACTGCATTGGTCAATGGATTTCTGAAAGTTTGCTCTCAATGTCTTGCCGCAAGCCTTCAATCCAACGTGGATGCGGCTACCACTAGTCAACTGGAATTTGATCAGTTATTGCTCAGGTTCCAGTCGGCGATTTTTACTGTGACGCCAACCACACATCGGCGACTGTTTTCAGATTGGGATTGCACCTCGCCAAGCGAAATCTCCAATTGATTCACTACAGATAATCTGGTCAAAGTTCTCTTTGACTTCACTAGTTATGACTAAACGTAAGCGTATATCCAACCACGATCTCGGCTTAGTGGATTAGGTCAGAAGACTGTTGGGCGCCCCTGAGCACCGTCGACTGGAATGTGGGCCCCATTAATCCAGTTGGCTTTGGGTGAGGAGAGGAAGACGATGACGTCGGCGACTTCTCCGGCCTTGCCAAGCCGCCCCGCAGGAAACTCCCTATTTACGAAGGCGGCATAATCTTGAGGATTTTGGTTCCTAAATCGCTCCCATGTGCCCCCTGGGAAGTCGATCGATCCAGGAGAAACCGTGTTTACGCGAACATTCTGTGCAGATAGCTCCCAAGCTAAAGAACTTGATAGGAAAATCTCAGCTGCTTTGGTCGCCCCATAAATTACTTTTTCTGGTGCTGGTCTCCAACCAGATATCGACGCAATCGTGACGACACTTCCGCCTCCTCGCTTGCGAAAGTATGGCAATGATGCTCGAGTCGCCCTCACTGAGTGGAAGAGATTCAGGTCGAAGGTTTTCACCCAGTCATCGTCAGAGGCTTCAGCGAATGTGCTGTTAGTTGAGCCACCAACATTATTTACGAGCATATCCACTCCTCCAAGCGCTTCGGCTGCCTCAGCAACGAATCGAGCAGCCTCGCCCGCGATCGACATGTCGGCCACTACACCGAAAACCAACACACCTAAAGCCTTGAGATCTCCGAGCGTTTTATGAAGCCCCTCTTCACCGCGAGCACAGATCGCCACTCTGCATCCCTCGGAACCAAAACGTAATGCAGTTGCACGACCGATACCGCGGCTTCCACCTGTAACGAGCGCCACCTTCCCTTTTAATTCAAGGTCCATGATCCCCAGGTTTTCAACCGTTTACGAAATAACGCTCAAGCACACGAGGGTCTGGGTCCATCCCGAGACCTTCGCCATCTGGAATACAAAATATACCGTCCTCAGGGAGGGGCATGTCTGCATAAATCCAGCACTCAGGCTGAACATATAGATACTCCACAAACCTTGTGCTCTCAACGGCTCCAGCCAGTTGAAGAGTTGCTAGAAATCCTGGACCGAAGTATGGAGAGTGAGGAGTGAAAGGAAGTCCTAGTGACCCGCCATGGTTTTTCAGGATCTTCAGAACTTCGCTTACACCACCCACCTTAGTCACACTGGGTTGCAAGAAATCTGATGCTCCAGCGAGACAGATTTGTTCAAAAGCAAAGGCCGTGCATGCGTTTTCTCCTGTAGAAATCCTGATACCGGTGTCTCGTAGAAGCGCGAGGGCCCGCACGTTCTCGGGGGGAAAGATCGGTTCCTCAAGCCACTTCACATTCAGATTCAGCAGCTCTGGGATTGCTTCCTGGCATTGAACCTCGTTCCAGTTGCAATTCACATCCACCATTAGACCATTATCTTGACCTAATAATTCAGCTCCTCGACGAATCACGGGCAAAGCAACTTCATGCAACTTGAAATCATTGAAGCCAATATTTAAAACATGCTCACAAGTTGCAGCAACAAGATCAATATTTCCGTAGCGAATGAGGCTGGCATAAGAGGGAATGGTCTCTCTGCAGCGACCACCCAACAGCTGGGCCAGATTCATCGACTCTGTCTTGGCTTTTAGATCCCAAAGCGCTATATCAATGCCTGAGAGAGCGAACATCGACACACCGCTGCGCCCCTGAAGAATCAGCTTGTGCTGGGTACTTTCTCCGAAGAGGATTGGATCGGGCAAATCCTGGCCAATGAGCAATGGGGCGATAGATTCTCTAATAAACGCTGCTACCGATCGGCTGCAGGAATAACTGAAAGCCTCGCCCCAGCCGATAAGGCCTTGATCAGTTTCAATCCTTACAAGACAGAACTCAAGTTCTGTCCAAGCCGTTGGCATGATGCCTTCACCTGAGCCGGCAGATTCAAAAGGAATAGAGAGCAAGATAGCTCTGACATCCTTGATTTTTATTGTCAATTGCCAAAAGCACCTGAATCATCTATAGCAATTAATCATTAGTTCGAGAAGCCCGTCCCGCTGGGCAATATGAGTGGCCCAGCAAAGCTCACAATAATTACAGCAAGCAGGTATACAAAATAAGAATTTATCCCAACAGAGAGCGATTCGTTTATTGGACTAGTTGATTCAGCATTCATCAGGTTATTCAGCTTCATTCGCTTGAATGAAGATGCTGACCTGCCTCAACTGTTTGTGCTCTTTATGCCATCGTCCCAAGCAAAAGTCAGCTTGGTTTTACCGCAGGTGGATCAAGAGGTTCGCTGACTGCGAACAGTGCTCAGGCTCATGTGATGTTGCTGAGTGTGGTTCCAATCAATTTCAGTGGGTCAGCAGACAGCTTGACGCGCTGTTGCTCCTCCAATGTAGTGTTAGCTGGAGCGCTGGTTTCATTAATGGCCAGCCTCAAGGTAAGTGTTCCAGTCGCAGTCATAAGTAGCAAGCGTGGCTAACAGATGTGGCCTTTGTCGGTCCGGTGCATGGGGCTTTATTACTTAAAGGATTAGTGTTGATTTTTCAAGAGGGAAGCGTTTCCCA
Source organism: Synechococcus sp. MIT S9509 (assembly GCF_047303035.1). Classification (NCBI taxonomy): domain Bacteria; kingdom Bacillati; phylum Cyanobacteriota; class Cyanophyceae; order Synechococcales; family Synechococcaceae; genus Synechococcus; species Synechococcus sp. MIT S9509. The sequence goes on from NZ_CP138940.1 coordinate 1,792,569, forward strand.
CCGATGTATTTCATCCTGAAAAGGGGAGTTCTTCAGTAAAGAAGTAAGTCCAAGCTCAGATCTCCATTCAGCTAAAGGTCGCTCCCATCCCTCTTCCCAGCGGCACCCTTCCAGGAAGACCCCAGCGAGACCGACTTGAGTGCCAAAGTTAATAGCCTCCCAGATCATACGATGTTCATCGGGATAGAAGAAACTGTGAGTCATGAAAGCGGAGATAGCCGCGACGACTGCCGGTTGACGTTGTGAAACAGCGATATAGCTTTGCACAGCTGCTTCCCCAGCTACCGAAGTGTCAACACCAAGAGCTAAATGGAAAATGTCATGAAATTTTCTAAGCCTGCGAGATAAATAATCTTCCTTTTCATTGGTCTCTACAACCTTTCTAAGGTTTTTATTTACTGGTGGTAACGGATCAATTTCGAGCTGACTAAACATTAGCTGAGCGCAGTTTCCCAGGCTTCCAACTGGCATCGCACGCATAGCTTCAAATGATGGCCATGGAATGTCAAACTGCTCATCGACAAGAGGCTTAATCTTGGGATGATTTAAAAAGGCTTTGAGCCATTCTTTCTGCAGATCCCATTTGAAAATTGGTGAAAAGTGTCTGCTGTGTTTGAAACCATGCTCAGGATCCCTGGCTAACTGAAGAATGCCTAAGGCTAAATCGAGGGCGTCTTCTTTTAGTTCAGTTCGAGAAGCCATGTCGTGAATTTCTGAGGCATTTTTGGTCTAGACCTGCTGAGTATCTAAGTCACTACTCAAAACCGAACAAAGGAGGTCGGTTTATCAGCCAAAGCATCAGATGTGAAATGCATTTCCATCAAGCAGATCTGAGGGTCTCACACGACGAGTCACCACCTGATCTCAGGGACTCGAGGAGAGGCATGGACTGCAGGAGTACGACCTCATGTTTGACCTGCTCAGGAGTTCAATTCGCTGCTCCTGCAGCAGTAGTGCAGCCCGCAGCCTCAAGAGCAGCAGCTGGTCATGGCCGGTGAATTCGCTCCCATGGATCCCGTCCGAAAAGGTCCTAAAACCGAACCTTTAAGGACGGCTGTCCCATCTTCCAAGCGGAATCGAGGTGGAATAGACCGAAAAAGTCCCATCAGGGCACAAATCAATGACAACCTTTTCTGACTACATCGACAACATAACCGCACTTGAAGCCATAGAATTCTACGAAAGAGAAAATCATATCCTGCTGCAGGAATGCGGGGATATCAATTTTTATCGGCGCAAAGAACTCTCCATGATCACTTCACGCAGAAAGCGAAAATTAATTCTAGACGTGCACTGGTTGAATCTCTGCTTAGAGCTTAAAGCACTCTGAACAGCAACTAACATCATCGAAGCCTGGGAAACGATGCAGAAGTCAGGCGGGTGGAAACGCTGTCAGCCCAGGTGGTGACTCAGTTTGATTCTGGCCAGAGATCGAAAACGGTTGGTTTGAGGGAATTTGATGATTTCTTGCTTCGCGGACCAGCACCTGCCAGAACAGAAGCAGCTGGATTGACTCAATGGTTCCAAGCACTGATCCACGGAACACAGGTGATCAAATCACCGCTGTGATCACAGCAGTTGGAGTCATTGGTGGTCTGGGTTGCTTGGTGGTGGTGATCGTTGGCGGCTTCATCACGGCAGAAGCAGCCAAAGACGGAATCAAGCAAGTTCCCATTGAGTCACCGATACCGATCGAGGCTCCCCAAGCTCCGTAACTCAGCTTTCACTGATCTCCGCTCCATTTGATCGGGGTGTCAATAGCTGGGAATATCCCGTTTCGCGTGTTCGGTCCCTTGGCGGATTTCACCGTCACGAGCAGACCAGCTGGCTGGCGATGGTTTCCTCACCGTCAAACGAACAGCAATGTCAACTGAAATCCGCAACTGGGATGTCGTCGCCAAAGCGATGGAAGCAGCTGGAGCTACATCGAGTCAGATGTATATCCGCGCCAAAGCATTGGCAGCAGGAAAGCTCGACCCAATGCCCACCAGCTCCCCTGAAGCTCTGTACAGCATTTCAGCTGTAGCTGGCTGATCACAGCAAATCAAAGCCTCACAAATGTGAGGTTTAATCAATAAAAAACCCCGCACTTGGCGGGGCTGTTGGATGGAGTTGGAAGGTTGAGCTTTGAGCTGAATGAACAGAGGGTCAGCCTTCAAGCTTGGCGGGCTCGGCCTCGCCTTCCCTCAGTTCCGCGTCGATGATCATCACGGCAGCAGGGTTGCCTGCAGCGAACTTGACGCGACCCAGCAGGTAAGCGGCCTTGTGCTCGGAGAGACGTTGATCATCAACGATGGGATCAAGGAAGACGGTGGTGCGGCGATCAATGTCTTTTTCCGCAGTGTTGTAGAGCTGCAGCACCGAGGCGGTCACATCAGCTTCCATGCGGAAGACGTTGGCAATCACCTGCTCCACGCCAGTCCACTGCTGGCGGGGTGGCTCGATGGTGTCGAGCACAGGGCGCTGACCTCTGCTGATCAGATAGTCAGCAAACTTGGCAGCGTGCTGCTCCTCTTGCTTGGCCTCATCACGGAGGTGTTCGGCAAAGCCGGTCAGCTCACGCTCAGCAAACCAGACAGCAGCAGCGAAGTAATCAGCAGCTGACTGACGCTCGAGGTTGAGATGGGCTTCCATCAGGTCGAGCATTTCGGCTGACATGGGTTCAGCCATGGCACGGCCTGCGGGACCGGTGGGGACTTCGATGGGGGCTTGGATTTGTGAAGCTGTCATGTCTCTTCCTCTGGGAGGGATGAATCAGTTCTACATCACAAAACAGCGAAAGATATGCGTAAAAACCGAATATTAGCGGATCAAAATATGCTTTTAAGAATCACATTCAAAAGCTGCAGATATGTTTTTGAGAATCACATTCAGGAGTGTGATTCTGCTGCTGAGAATCACTTTCGATAAGTCAATATTGAGTGTTCGGTTAGCCGCCAAAGAAACGATGCCCTGAATGCAATAGACCTGACGAGTTGTTACCGAGAGTTGTGTGATGACTGCAGTTTTACTTTTGTGCGACTGCTCGCTTTGCAAGCGCAGCGTTGAAGAATCGAGGTCAATTAGGATTGGTGGGCAGCATTTCTGCTCTGAGTCCTGTGCCAAGGGGCATCCCAACATGGAGCCATGTGATGGCGAGCGGAACGGCTGTAACTGCGGAATTGGAGAGTTGGAGCTGCTTCTAGCGGCTACCGATTAGTTCAGTAACCGCTGGATCAGATCGCAGCAATGAAGACAAGCGATCTCGTTCTCATGCGGGAAGTGGTGCTGAGCCTCTGAAGCCCCGCTAGCAGCAGCTGGTGTTGAGGTTTCGCCATCGTGGATCCATGCCGAATAAGGACAGGCCGCTTGTTGATCGCCATGCACCGAAGAACGGTGTCGGCTGGTTGATGAACGACCAGGAAGGCAAGGTCTGCAGCTTCAAAAACGACATGCCAACCCAACATGCGCAGTGGGTTGTCGTTGAAACCAGGCCATTACGCGGCGGTGGTCAGCCAGTCATCAGACGAATGCTTCGCCACAACGCCATCGAGGCATGGGAAACCATGCAGAAGTCAGGCTGCTGGAAACGATGCCCGCCTAGGTGGTGAGAGTTATTAGTTGGCGTATTGCCCTACAAACTCACCACCACTGAGATCTACTTTCAATGGGCCGCTTAATAGGCCGCCGCAAACATCGTTCTCATCTCCACCACTCTTGATTCTGTCGCCGCTCGAAATCTCTCAGCTGTTTTTCTTGCCTGTACAAGCGCTCTCTCGTCTCCCTTTGCCGCTGAAAATACCTATTTTGTTCCATTTGCCTCATTCTGTTCTGTTGGTAAACGTCCGATGCCATTGCTGGCGTGATGTTTGCCGCCACAACAGCAGAACCGATAACAACACGCCTGAGAATTTTCATTTGATGCGGACTTGGCCAACAAATGCTACGAATAGGTGAGTGTATCGGCAGACACATTTGCACTGAAGACTGAACAGCAGCAGAACCGACTGCAGACCCGTTTTTCAATGCATGATTGCGAACCCAAGCACCGTCGCGGAAAGGATGGTGAAGGCGCATCACCCAAAAGGACCATTCCTGTTAGTCAGGCGGTTGGAAGCGATGCCCGCCCAGGTGGTGACGACTGCAAGCGCAACCAAGCAGAGACCGGCATCATGCGCGGACTAACGCTTGATCCATGCTCCGCCGACTCTCCATCGGATTGCTGGCTTCTGCATGGGAACCTGTTTCTCTTCTACACAACCGAAGCAATACTAACTAATTGCTTGCAGTGTGACAGACAGCATTCAGTGTATGCGCGTCTGCTGCACTTTCAGGCGGATTGCCGTTGATCAAACCTTGTACGCAATTTGCCTGAGCATTCACTCTTACTCCGTCAACGGTATAAGTAAAATTAACATCTTCAAGCTGAGGGGATGACTGATCAAGGTCATAATCAAGCATTCGATTGGTTTCTGGTACGACAATCGTAGGAGAATCTTGTGCACGAGAATTAGCAATCGCTGATGAGATGATTGCACCAGTTGCTAATCCTGCAAGTCCCCAAGCAGCTTCTCTGTTTCGATACCAACGCCAATTATTGTGATGCCAATGGCCTCCGTGATGATGACCACCACCTCCGTGGTGATGATGACCACCACCTCCGTGGTGATGATGATTAGCTTGCATTGGCATGACTCCAGTCAAAGTTAATGCCGATGCAAGCAAGAAAGTACGAATCATGCCTTGAAAACTGGTTTTTCACTTCATAGCCAAGACCAATCAATTTGTTTGCATTGTTAAGCATTGAAAAGTGGGTTTCACTTTTGGATAGAGCGTTTAGGTCTACCCTCCGAGGTGTATCACCAAAAGAAGAACGGGAGTCCTCCCTCAGGCCAGCGGCTCAACTTTTGAGAAAGTCCAACCCCAACCATGCAAGGAGCGATCAAGGCACAAATCACGATGTAAAAGATCAGATTGGAAGCCTGTTTCTTTTCTGAAGGACCGAAGCCCTTGATCGCACTGGTCATCTCGCTGTGTACATACCTACCCATCTGATATGGGCAAGGCTTTCAGAACCTTGAAAATCAATGAGAGGTCAATGAGCACTTATGGTTTGTCACCTCGCTCCAGATGACATTCGCTACCTCACCAATGCTCCGTCACATCTCGATCGGATTGCTGGCTTCTGGAGTTGCCGTTGCCCCACTGCCTTTGAAGGCACAGGACGGTAGTGCTGAGGATCTCGGTGATGTGATGAGCATCAGCTTTAAGGATGTGGTTAAACCTGCCTTCGGTTTCCAAGGCGCACGGCAGGGTGTTGGAACGTCAAATGAAGCAGGTATCGGTGAATTCCTTCCATTGGTCGTCGATAACGGCGTCTTCTTTGCTGATGCGTGAGCCAATATCAACTTGGCTGAATTTAGTAAGCAATACAGCTTGTTGACTATTTCCTTCGATTGACTTACATTGCTGTCTATCGGATTTGTTGAACTATGTTTAATTTTAAAAATTATAGAAAATCAATTCAGATCTTACTTGTCTCACCTATCGCTTTGACTTGCCTGGCATGGTCTCCTCCTGCACAAAAAGTTGATGATAATACAAAGCGCGATGAAAATATTACCCCCGAACCTACTTGCTATTCCAAATGTTGCGATGAATATGCATACGAAGCTAGTGATGCTTACAGGCGACTTGGAGATCTAGGGGAACCAAATCAAAACCCGAGTCCAGCTGATCTGGATAAAGAAAGAATCGTAAAGGAGTTAGTAGCTCGAGCGCAAACGAAATTAAGTAGATGCTTGTACAATTGCCCCGACACTGCGGCTGAAAGACCCAACTTGCCCCGGCCTCGCCTTTTTAATGATAGCCCTCCATTATTAACCCGGGAAGAAACTCGCATAAAGTGTATTAAAGATAATGACCCAAAAAACCTACGCAAAGACTAGGTGAAACTTGAATCAATTTTCAATGTGTTTGTAGGCTTGTTTAATACGATATAAAAGTGTCATCATTCGTTGATATGTCTTCAATGAGCATCCTCGTTACTTACATAACTAAAGGCTTGGCAGAAGGTAAGGCTGTAATGGCCTATGTCCGATGTGAATTGCAGCGCAGAGGGTTTGCCCGCACAAGTGTTGATCACTTCTACCCGTACAGCACCACCCAATCCACTGCATCAGCGCCGCCATCAATCAGCTGCCTGCATCGTTGCCGTGCCGCTTTGTTTTCAGCAGGCGTGTGCAATCGGTCGTTTGCTCGGAGCTGACTCCACCGACCCTTTTCCAGGATTTCGGTTTCTGCCGCTGCCCGTGCCTTGGTCCGTTTCGGTCTTCTCTTGGCCATCAGCGCAGGCGACTCATCAATGACCGCGTCATCGCGATCAGGTCAACAACAGGCAGCGTCACCGTTTGATCAATCGCCGCGCTGGACGGTGTCGACACAAGTGCCTGACGGGCACGCTCAAGAGCTGACAGCAGTGCCGCTGAGCGGAGTTCTGGTGATGACTCCAGCGCTGCAGTGAGTTCAGCCACATCAGTTGGGACACCACGACCGTCAGTGGCCAAGAGTGAATCCCAGGCGGAATCCATCAGTTCGGAGGGGAAAGCCACAGCAGGTTCAGGGAACGCCCCCGATCCCTTTACCGCTGTAGCTTCATCAGCCCCGCAGCCGAGCCCAGCACCAGGAGCGACCTGATTCGGGGGATTCCCAGACTGCGCTGACGTGGTTGGTTCCAACAGAGTCATGACGCGTCCAGCTCCAGCCGAAGGAATGCCTGTTCCATTCGTTCAGCAAGCGTTGGCGGTGCCGCTGGCTTAGGGCCTGGCTTCCTGCCTCTCTTGATGCCGAAATACTTGGCAGACCGCTCACACCTGGCCAGCCGTTTCATTGCTCTACGTCGCTGTTTCCTTTCGAGCTACGGATACAACACAAGCTGAATCGGCAGCCATCCAGATGCGGGAGCGGGGTCAGCTGAGATTATTTTTGGAAAATAATATTAGCGGTATTGCATTAACCCTTCATGGCAATACTCTGATCAAACTATCCACAGAGGCTTGCTTAAGAGCCAGAAAACTGCTGGAAGATTCACAATTTCAAGCAATCAACCGAGAGCAGCAAATCAACTATCAAGAAAGACTGGCCTTTGAACTTCGCGAAAAAATTCTATTTTCCAGATTTTTAATCAACACATAAACAGAAGGTACAACCAGCAACGACAATGTGGTTCCCATCAAAAGGCCTCCAAAAACAACCGTACCAATTGACTGCTGAGTATTTGCGCCAGCATTTTGCGCAATCACAAGTGGGAAAAAGCCAGCAAGAGACGCAACGGATGTCATCAAGATAGGCTGAAGCCTTTCCTTTCCAGCTTCTGCGGCAGCTACAACAATATCGACTCCTTTAGAAACTCGTTGATCTGCCGCTTCGACAACCAGAATTGAGTTTTTAGCGGCAAGTCCTATTAACATAAGAAATCCTATTTGAGCAAAAATATTAATCTCCATTGATCGCAATTTAAGGAATACAAGACTACCCAGTATGGCTATTGGGACTGTAATCATGATGACAGTTGAAGTAATGTAGCTTTCATACAACGCAGAAAGAACCAAGAAAACAGCCAATGCTGCCATCAAGAACAAGAAAACAATTGCAGAGCCTGAATTATTCTGGACTCTAGAAAGACCTGTAAACTCATAACCTATATCATTAAAATCAAGGGTTTCAAAAACATTTTTAATGTCATTGATAACCTGGCCTGTAGTATATCCAGGGGCAGGAACGACTTTATACTCAATTGAGCGTTGAAAATTAAAATGATTTATCTGTACTGGACTTGTTAGCAATTTATATGAAGCCACTTCTTTTAATTTTACAAAATCTCCTTTAGAGGTTTGTAGTGGGAAATTCATTATGTCATCTATAGTACTTCTATCCTGAGGTTGACTGATGATGTTGACATCTTTTGGACCTCCCTCTAATGATGTTTGAGTAACACGTGTACTGGTTGCGAAAGTACTAATCGTGTTTACAACTTCATCGTAGGTAAGATTAAGGGACCCGAGCAATGACCGGTCTATTTTCAGCTCATAGGTTGGGTTATCAGGAGAAAACTGGGTTGAGATGTTCTGGATTGACGATTGCTGAGATGATTTGTCTGAAAATTTCTGGGCTAAATCAAAGAACTCATTAATTGAATAACGGCCACTACTTTTGTCGATCAAAGATACAGTTGTAGAGTTATCCTCACCAAATCCTTGAATCATCGGATCTTCCAATACCGGTGGGAAAACCCTTGTTGGTAAAGGTGCTAGCTTTGTTGCAATGTTAGCTTTAATACTCTCAATACTCTGATCTTTTTTGCGACGCTGATCTAGCGGAGTTAAACTCATATATAGAAATATTAGGGCGTCATTCCTACTGTCGACAGCAACAAAATCAAGAAGGCCAGACTCTTTGTCTTCTTTTATACCATTTAATATTTTTCTTGCCTGGTTGCTAACAGGTTGAGCTGCTGTTAGCGATATTCCAGGATTGAGCAATAACAAACTACTTAAATTACCCATGTCTTCATTCGGGATTAAACCAGTAGGAATAATCCTAAATAAATACAGAGTTACTAACGCAAGTGGCAATAAAGACGCACAAACCAACTTGCTTCTCTTCAAAAAACGGCGCAAAAGATTCTCGTAGGTATTCTCAGTTTTTAAATAAAAACGATTGAAAGTTTGATAAACGTTCTCAATCTTAAATCCAATGATGGAAAATATAGCAATGCTAATCGGAATAGCAAAATTTCCAAAACTAGCTTTAGTGAAAAACCCCATCAAAAGACCTACAGCAGCTCCTAAGAATGCGGTGATCCACGGTCGCGTAGGTTTAGTCGGCTCTGAACTTAATAGCAGAGCAGACATCATTGGTGAAAATGTGAGCGCATTAAAAGTTGATATCGCAATGGAGCTTATGATTGTTATTGCAAACTGAATGTAGATGTTGCCAATAGGACCACTAACCAATGTCACAGGCAGAAACAAGGCTATCAGCACTAAAGAAGTGGATATAATCGCCCCTGACAAATCGTTCATTGACGCAAATGCTGCATCAACTGGATTCATTCCCTTTTTAATATTGGATGACACTTGCTGAACTACAAGAATTGCATCGTCAACCACCAGCCCTGTCGCCAACACCAGTGCCGTCATTGTGAGAAAATTTAGCGTAAAGTCAAAAAGCCTAAGAAATGAGAATGTACCAATAATTGAAATGGGTATGGCTAAGCCAGGGATTAAAATTGTACGCCAATTTTGCAAAAACAATAATAAAATAAGAACAACCAGAACTATTGCTAAGCCAAGTGCATCTTTGACATTAGCTATGGAATCCAATATAAATGCCTTGCGATCCCTGATTCGCACAACTTTGATTCCGGAAGGTGCAGCAGTTTTGAACTCCTCAATCACCTGGCCGACATTCTCACCTACCTCAACAGCATTACTGCCTGACTTAAGATTTACTGAAATAAATACACCAGGATAACCATTGCTAGATTTAATATCATGGTCAGCACTAGATGTATATTTGACATCGCCAATGTCTTTGACTCTTAAGACAGCTCCAGACTCCAGTCGTTTTACAACAATGTTCTTGAAATCTGAAATCGATTGAATATATCCACTATTCTCAATCATTACTGAATAAAAATAGGTCTCTTTTTCGCCAACCCGTTGAGCACCAACAGATCCACCAGATGCGGGAGTATTCTGCGAATTAATACTCTGCTTTACATCCTCAGCACTTAATCCGTATGTACGCAACAAATTAGAATCTACTGAAATTTCGAAGAGAGGTCTTTGTGGGAAAATATCTAGTCTTCCAACTCCTGAAATCATTTGAATTTGCTTGTACAACTGATTTTTGACCAGGGTTGTTAAGTAAGCACTGTCATGTTGCCCTTTAGTTGAAGTGATTAAATAGTTAGCAATTGGCGTATCTGTAGTCTGCGAAATGTTAATCCCCCTAGTTTGAGTAATCTGAGGAAGAGATGACTTTGCTTGTTGGACACGATTTTGAACATCTAATGAAGCAGTGTCAGCCGAGGTATCAGGCTCTAAATGCAAAGTAATAGAGGTTGTATTAGATTTTGATGAAGAGGTAAAATACTCTACTCCTGGCGTATCTGATAAAATATCTTCTAATTGGTCTGTGATAGATAGTTCGACAAATGATGCATTTCCACCTGGGTATTCGGCAGTGACAGTGATTGTGGGCTGAGCAATATCAGGAAGAAACTCAATCGGCAAACTTTCGAAAGAAAGCCATCCGAGGATAAAGATCACCAGACTGCAAACACTGGTAAGAACTGGTCTATTGATGAAACGGTTAGATAATGACACTTATTAGTACTTTATTTAGAAGATTTAATTGAAACTGGAGTGCCATTGGCAAGCATACCTGAACCACTTATTGCAATCAAATCACCGGTATTTAAACCACCTAGAATACGAAAATAATCATCCTGCAATGTACCGAGCTTTAGGGGTGTGTCAATTGCAATTAAAGTACTTGCAGGCAACTTTGACATCAATTTTTTTTGATTAGATGTGATATCAGAATCCTTTAGAAAAGTCTTAATTGGAATTAGTTTGTAAGTATACGGTTGCTGCGCTTTAAACAATGCCGCTGTAGCTGGCAAACCAGGAAGTTGTTCATCACCGATAATAATGCTTGATCGGATTAGCTGATTAGGCCGAAAGCCTGTTCCGTTAACAAAAACTGCTCTCACCTTCAAAGTGTTAGATGGCTGATAATTACTAATGTCACCGTCTAAATCAAAGTATGGAGGTATAAATGAAATCCTGCCCTCGCCTATTACATTGCTATTTGATACATCATACATTTTAACCTTCTGGTTCAACTTAATTTGCCCTGCTTGAAGAGCGGGAATAGAAATGTCAATTGAAAGATTTTCGTTATTGACAACAACAAAATTATTCTGGCCTTGCTCCAGGCCTGTCTGCAAGTATTGCCCAGGGCTAATACCAGAAAGATCTCCTACAATCCCATCTATAGGAGAACGCATTGATCTTTTCGAAAGAGCTTCCTGCTTAGAAACGACATTACTCTGGGCTTCAATTGCTTTTATTTGTTTTTCTTCAGCTTGTTCCTTTTCTACACCGCCAACTAATGCTAATTTTTTATATCTATTTGCTTGTACAAGCGCTTCTTTCAGCTGCGCTTGCGCTGTTTTGAGATCTGCCCGTTCTTCTGCATCATCCAAAACAACCAATATTTGACCAGTTCGAACAGGGTCACCTTCTTTAACGAGTACTTGGGTTATCAATCCACTAGTTTGCGGTTTCAGTTGAATATATCCAGGATCAGTCAAAGTACCCTCTGCTTGAATGACATTGTCAAAATCACGCATTTGAATCCTCGTCGCATCAACCGGAATAAGCTGAGGGGTGGCGACTTTGCTTTGACAAGCTGCGACGATGGTGCAAAGACCATACACGAGGCCAACTTTAATCGCTAATCGCATTTTGGAGCAGACGTGCGAAGGCAAAATTGGGTCACTAAATTTGCCTAAGCCTAGCTCTTGAATCTGCTCTCATGTAATTCGTCAACAAGTATTTCACAGCGTTAGCACTTGCCAACAAAAAGGAACAATATCACTATTAACTAGGTCTTTATTTAAACATCGGATAGATAATTTTTAACTATCTGCTCCTGACACTGAAGAATTTCATGGATTGCAGTATCAATTCTAAAAGTTCATTCTGCAGAATCTGTCCAAGCAAACCGTACATGCCCGAATGATGCACAAGCGCGTATCAGTTGCAGGCTGACCATTGACTCATCATTGATTAGTTTACAAGGGAATCACAATTTGCATGCTGCTTACGGTCACAAGGCTGTTAGCTTTTTAATTAAAAGAACAAGCCCTCTCATCTTAATCTCATTCAACTCTCATTCAAAAATACCCGGACAAGGCATTGATTTATGAAAAACACTCCCAATGAATCCTCAGCCGAAGAGCTGGTCGATCAGCCTTATAAATATGGATTCGTCACGGAGATTGAAGAAGAAAAAATTCCCAAAGGCATCAATGAGGAGGTGATTCGTCTGATCTCTGCCAAAAAAGAGGAGCCCGATTTCATGCTCGAATTCAGGCTGAAGGCTTATCAAAATTGGCTGACACAGGATGAACCCAACTGGGCCAAACTTGGCTATCCAGCAATCGACTATCAGGATATCATTTACTATGCGGCGCCTAAAACGAAAGAAAAGAAACGAAGTCTTGAGGAGGTTGACCCAGAGCTTCTCGACACGTTCAGCAGACTTGGTATTCCTTTAAATGAGCAAAAAAGACTCGGCAACGTTGCCGTTGACGCCGTCTTCGACAGTGTTTCGATTGCGACAACTTTCAAAGAAAAGCTTGCAGAATTTGGAGTGATTTTCTGCGGCTTTGCGGAAGCGGTCAAGGAGCATCCTGAACTGATCAAAAAATATCTTGGGACTGTTATTCCCAGCAACGATAATTTCTTTGCGGCATTGAATGCATCCGTTTTCAGCGACGGCACATTCGTGTATATCCCCAAGGGAGTTGAATGTCCGATGGAGCTGTCCTCCTACTTTCGGATCAACTCCGGAGATGCAGGACAATTCGAGCGCACCCTGATCGTGGCGGAGGAAGGTGCTTCCGTGAGCTATCTCGAGGGCTGCACGGCTCCGATGTTCGACACCAACCAGTTGCACGCTGCCGTGGTCGAACTGATTGCGCTTGATGATGCATCGATCAAGTATTCCACTGTGCAGAACTGGTACCCAGGCGATGAGAACGGCGTTGGCGGTATCTACAACTTCGTCACCAAGCGTGGCCAGTGCCGCGGCGCCCGCAGCTGCATCAGCTGGACCCAGGTGGAGACCGGATCGGCAATCACCTGGAAATATCCCAGCTGCGTTTTAATTGGAGAAGACTCGGTTGGTGAATTTTACTCCGTCGCTCTGACACATCATCTTCAGCAGGCAGATACCGGGACCAAAATGATTCACATCGGCCCACACACACGCTCAACCATTGTCAGCAAAGGGATCAGCGCCGGTAAATCGAGCAACAGTTATCGAGGCCTGGTTCATGTCAATCCGTCAGCAAAAGGTGCACGCAATTACAGCCAATGCGACTCAATGCTGATTGGTGATAACGCCAGTGCTAATACCTATCCCTATATTCATTGTCAACAAATGAATTCTTCTGTGGAACATGAGGCCAGCACCTGCCGTATCTCAGAAGACCAGCTCTTTTATCTGCAGAGCCGCGGCATCGGTTTCGAGGAGGCGGTCTCTATGATGGTTAGCGGTTTCTGCCAGGATGTTTATAACCAATTGCCGATGGAATTCGCGGCAGAAGCTGACAAATTGCTTTCACTTCGTCTGGAGGGAGCTGTGGGCTGAATCTTCCTCATCACAAAATAGACCATCACCGATTATCAGCCTATTTATTCCATGATCAATTCCGACGCCGAACTGCTTCTCGACATCAACGATCTGCATGCATCCGTTGAAGATCAGCCCATCCTTAAAGGCGTGAATCTCCAGATCAGAGCTGGTGAAATTCACGCGATCATGGGTCGCAACGGCAGTGGCAAGAGCACCCTCTCGAAGGTTCTGGCCGGCCATCCCGCTTATCAGGTCACCGGTGGCAGTGTCCGCTATCGCGGTGAAGATCTCTTTGAACTGGAGGCGGAGGAGCGTGCACGCCTCGGTGTGTTCCTCAGCTTCCAGTATCCGGTTGAGATCCCCGGCGTCAGCAATCTGGAATTTCTGCGCGTGTCCACCAATGCTCGGCGTGAGAAGCGGGGCCAGGAAGAACTCGACACCTTTGACTTTGAAGACCACGTGCGCGAAAAGCTCAAGGTGGTGCAGATGGATCCTGCCTTCCTCGAACGCAGCGTCAACCAGGGCTTCTCCGGTGGCGAGAAGAAGCGCAATGAAATCCTGCAGATGGCCTTGCTGGAACCGGTCGTGGCGATTCTTGATGAAACCGATTCCGGTCTTGATATCGACGCCCTGCGCATCGTGGCCGGCGGCGTGAATCAGCTTTCCGGTCCGCAGAACGCAACGATCCTGATCACCCATTACCAGCGGTTGCTCGATGAAATCACTCCCGACTACGTGCATGTGATGGCTGCGGGCCGCATCCTGCGCACCGGTGGGCGTGATCTGGCAATCGAGCTGGAGAAAACCGGCTACGACTGGGTTGATAAGCAGCTCGCTGCCGAGGGAGTGGCCTGATCATGGTGAGCAACGTACTGGCACCGGTGCAGCAGCGAGGACGTGAAGCCCTCCAGCGTCTGGGCTTGCCCACCCGTAAACAGGAAGCCTGGAGACTCACCGATCTCAAACGACTTGGGGCGGTTCATGACCTGCCGCTCATTGGCGCTGATGCGCGCACTGATCTGCCGGAGCCGCCACAGGGCGGGCTTCGCTTGCTGCTCGGTGATGAAGAACAGAATCCCTTGGAGGGGGTGACACTCCCCAGCGGCATCAAAGCCCTGCACAGGGATGAGATCGAGAGTCTCCTCGGTCGTGCAACAGATCACTGCGGATGCTCTGAAGACTGGACGGTGGAGCTCAACAAGTCCTCCAGCCGACACATCCTGGCGCTGCAGATCAGTGGCAAGGTTCCTCCGCTGGAACTCGTGATTGATGCCCGTGGCTCCGGCTTGATGGCGACACGTGTGCTGCTGATTCTTGATGAGAATGCCGAACTTGAGCTGCTTGAAGTCTTTCGAGCAGAGAGCGGCGTTGCCCATAGCCATCTCTGCGAAGTTCTGCTCGCTGAAGAATCACATCTTCAACATGGTTTGCTCTCGATTGGTGATGGCTCCAGCTCAATTCTGACAACACTTGCCATACAGCAGGAGCCGCGAAGCCACTATGCATTGTCTTCTTTTGTACAGGGTTCGATTTTTGCTCGAATTGAACCGAAAATCGTGCAACTGAGAGGCCAGGCATTCACATCACTGATGGGATTGGCTGTTGCGACCGATGAACAGCAGATCGGAGTGCACTCCTCCATGCGATTTGACGGGCCCGAGGGCGAACTTGATCAGTTGCAAAAAAGCCTGGTTTCAGGGAGATCACACACGATTTTCAATGGCTCAATACAAGTACCCAAGGAAGCGCAACAAACCAATGCCGCTCAATTGAGTCGTAATCTGATGCTGTCGAGTCGAGCACGCGTTGATACAAAACCGGAGCTTGAAATCATCGCTGATGATGTGAAATGCGCACACGGAGCCACGGTCAGCCAGCTGCAGGAAGATGAACTCTTTTATCTCCGCAGCCGCGGAATCACCGAAGTGGAAGCAACAGCATTATTGCTCAATGGGTATTGCCAGGAGGTGATTGATCACTTACCAGCAGGAGCTGAACGATGGCAGCTTTCCGAACGCATCCACAACGTGTTGATCACATCCGGTTGAGGCTGAGGAACTCAGGCCAGAATGCCGCCACGTGCTGAAACCACCCCATGAGACTTCCATCACTCCTTTTGGGGTTCGCCTTGATGCTGCCCGCAGGGGTTGAGGCCAAGATCAAAAAGGTTCCATTCCCGACCAGGGATGAACTGCGTTCACTCCAGCTGCTGGCTTACAGCTGCTCACGTGCGAACGATCAGGACAGCTGCCGGAAGACTCGCACGCTTGCAGATCCACTTATGGATCACCCCAGACTTTCGGCGGCATGCAAGGACACCGTCTGGGAACTTGTAAAGGCCTCACAGGTGGTCACCACCAACAGTTTTCAGCGTCGTGACAGCATCGACCGGCCTGCACGCCGACTCACGTTGGTCTGCACGGAGCCTGAAAAACCCAAGCAGGAAGCACCCTCACCGACACAAACCTGAACCCTCAACGGTTCAATCCCATTCGAGGTTCGAGCGTGACAACAAACAGCAGCGTCAGATCACTCCCGACTTCGAGCCAAATCTGACTTGAATCAGCAGATCGAAGCGAAGCTCACAGGTTCGTTGTTGACAATCACCCTGATCGAGTTTTTTTTGCCTGAACACGATGGTTGCAAAGGGTGCCTGAAAAGTCACCAGCAAGGTTCTTTGCGGCTCAAAGAGAGCATCAGCGATCAGATGGTTAGTGCCCAAACTGCTTCAGAGACCATGGTGTCGTCGAGGTAGCTGCGACAAGTGGTCGCGCCGACAACCCTGAGAAGCATCTGACATGCAAGGGTTCTAAGTATCTGCTCCCGTCAGGGATGACCGCCTCCCCCTCGGCCGAACCCGCTCAAATCGTTGTGCGGCTCGAAGCCCCCTTCACCGACCAGAAGCCGGGCACCTCCGGATTGCGCAAGAGCAGCCGGCAATTCGAGCAACCGCACTACCTCGAAAGCTTTGTTGAGGCAGTGTTTCGCACCCTTCCAGGAGTTAAGGGGGGCACATTGGTGCTCGGAGGCGATGGCCGTTACGGCAATCTGCGCGCCATCAATGTGATTCTGCGCATGGGTGCAGCCCATGGCCTGAACAAGGTGATCCTCACCACCAATGGCATTCTCTCCACACCGGCCGCGTCCAACCTGATCCGCAAACGCAACGCCATTGGCGGAATCATTCTTTCAGCCAGCCACAATCCAGGCGGACCCGATGGTGATTTCGGAGTGAAGGTGAATGGCTCTAATGGAGGCCCCACACCAGGCTCCTTCACCGATGCGGTTTTCGAGTGCACCAAGTCACTGGAGCAGTACGCCACGGTTGAAGCCCCCGAGCTGACTCTCGTAACTCCAGGAACACACAACATCGGTGGTCTGGAGGTTGAAATTATCGACGGTGTCGATGACTTTGTGGCATTGATGCAGCAACTGTTCGATTTCGATCAGATCAGTGCTCTCCTGCGCAGCGATTTTCCACTGGCCTTTGACGCCATGCACGCCGTCACGGGGCCTTATGCCAAACGTGTTTTCGAAGATCTGCTGGGAGCAGCAGCAGGAAGCGTACGCAATGGAATTCCACTAGAGGATTTCGGCGGCGGACATCCGGATCCCAACCTCACGTACGCACACGAATTGGCCGATCTTCTCCTCAAAGGAGACGATTACCGCTTCGGTGCAGCCTGTGACGGCGACGGCGACCGCAACATGATCCTCGGCAACCGTTGTTTTGTGAATCCGAGCGACAGCCTTGCCGTGCTGACCGCCAACGCCACGCTTGTACCGGCCTACGCCTCAGGCCTTACAGGCGTGGCGCGCTCCATGCCGACCAGCTCCGCCGTTGACGTTGTCGCGAAGGCGCTGGGTATTGAATGCTTCGAGACGCCAACCGGCTGGAAATTCTTTGGCAATCTCCTGGATGCCGGACGCATCACACTCTGCGGCGAAGAAAGTTTCGGCACCGGCAGCAACCACGTGCGTGAAAAAGACGGCCTGTGGGCCGTGCTGTTCTGGTTGCAGATCCTCGCGGCACGGCGTTGCAGCGTGGCGGACATCATGAGCAGCCACTGGCAGCGCTTTGGGCGGCACTACTACTCACGTCATGACTACGAGGCAGTGCCCAGCGACGCCGCCCATGGCTTGTATGACCGTCTCGAAGGCCTATTGCCTGGTCTGGTCGGCCAATCCTTCGCCAGTCGCAACATCACTGGAGCCGACAATTTCAGTTACACCGACCCTGTGGATCAGTCGGTCACCAAGGGCCAGGGCTTACGCATCCTTTTGGAGGACGGCAGCCGCATTGTTGTACGCCTCTCTGGCACCGGCACCAAGGGGGCGACCATCCGGGTCTATCTGGAGAGCTATGTCCCGAGCACCGGTGATCTCCATCAGGATCCCCAGATCGCTTTGGCAGAGATGATCAGCAGCATCAACTCACTGGCGGAGATTCAGCAGCGGACAGGAATGGACCGCCCCACCGTGATCACCTGAGCGTCAGCGACGCCGCTGCTGACGCCCAGTTGTCTTTTGAGAGCGATACTCCTGCTCAGGCGCACTCTCCTGGAGCTGACGGATGCTCTCGACCGATGAGCCAAACAGCATCGCGGAGGCGATCAAGACGCCTCGCAGATAAATCAATCTGGTGCGAGGAATCTCCGCCGGTGTATTGCGAACGAATGTGCCAAGAAAAATCGTGAGGATGATGCCGATGCAGGCACCGATGAGAGCAGCCCAGAGAACTTTGAAACCGTTGAATCCACTTGGTGCATACTTCATGAGCTGATCAGTGGAGAGCCGTCATCAGCGCTTGACGGGGATCCCTCAGATGCACCACCCGCCTGCCCAAGCAGAGACTTGAGAACGACATAAAACACCGGGATAACAATGAGCGACAGAACGGTGGCAATCAACAGACCACCGAACACAACAGCTCCGAGAGACGTCTGACTGCGAGCGCCTGCACCGCTGGCGAAGACCAGCGGCATGAAACCAAAGAGCGAGGAAATCGCCGTCATCAAGATCGGCCTGAGGCGGGAACCTGCTGCAAAACGTGCAGCCTCCAGTGCATTCGCACCAGCCTGCATCCGCTGGTTAGCCATATCCACAATCAGGATTCCATTGCCAGCCGCCAGGCCGATCAACATCACCAGACCCACCTGTGCGTAGACATTGAGCACCTCACCCCGCAAGGCCAGGAAGGCGAGTGCGCCGAGCATGGCTGTCGGTACCGTCATCAGAATGATCAGCGGATCGGAATAACTTTCGTATTGCGCCGACAGCACCAGATACACCGCGAGGATGCCGAGCGCAAAGATCACCACTGCCAGGGCACCGGCCTTCACTTCCTCACGGGAAATTCCAGTCCAGTCGAAACTGAGGCCCTGCGGACTGAAGGTCTCAAAGATGCCCTTCATTGCCGTGATCGCCTGACCAGAGCTCTTTCCGGCCGCAGGCGCTCCTTCGATTTTGATGGCCCTGTAGAGATTGAAGTGAGGTACCACCGTGGGGCCGAGTGTTTCACGCACGCTGAAAAACTCCGCGAGCGAAATCAGATCACCGTTGGAGCTTTTGACGTAAAGAGCTGAAAGGCGCTCAGGGGTCGCACGGCTCTCAGCATCAGCCTGCACATAAACCCGACGCACCTTGCCCTCCTGGAAGGTGTCGTTCACATAGAGGCCGCCGAAGTTGATGCTGAAGGTCTTCATCGCAGCTCCGAAGTCAACGTCAACGGCGGCCATGCGATCACGATCCACCTGAATCTCGATCTGTGGCGATTCAGGAGCGAACAGCGTGTAGACACGATTGAGATCAGGGTCTGCGTTACCCGCCTGGATCAGGCGCCCTGCCGTGCTGTAAAAATCAGCCAGGCTGTAGGCCCCACCACTCTGATCGAGAAGCTGAAACTCGAATCCACCTCCGGTGCCATAACCAGGAATGGCCGGAGGTTCAACGACGAACACCCTGGCACCATCCACCGACCGGGCCAGCTTTTGATTGAGCCTTCCGACGATCGCCCCCACGGTCTGGTCCCGCTGCTTTCGCTCAGACCAATTGCTGGTGCCGAAGAAGAACAGGCCCTTGTTGGGACTGTTGCCATCCAGGCTTGCACCGCTGAACACGGACGCCGCAGTGATGTTCTTTTCCGTGCGCAGTACGGCAGCCACCTGCTGGTTAATCGCTTCAGTGACCTGTGTGGAGACGCCCTCCGGCGCCTGCACCACGCCAATCGCATAACCCTGATCTTCAATCGGCACAAACCCACCGGGAATGGCCCGGAAGGCAACGGCCGTGAGCAGGATGCCGATGCCGAGGATGCTCATCACCAGTCGACGTCGACCGAGAGCCCACTCCAAAGCGGCGGCGTAGCGGCTCTCCATCACGGCATACCCGCTATTGAATTGGGAGAAAATGATTGGCGTGAACCAACCCAGAGTCAGTCCCAGAGCTGGATAGAGCATCACGGGGATGACCCGACTGACTCCAACAAGAATCAAGCCGGTAATGGCTCCACCGATGGTGAAGGGCAGTGTGACCGGTCGATCGATCAGGCGGCCAAGCAGCAGACCAATCAAGGCACCAACAGCCATCGGGATCATCACCAGAGGCGCCCCAGCACCAACCACCAGCAACCCATACACAAAACCGATCACCATGCCTGCGATGGCATAGCTCCGACGTCCGGGATCCTTTGATTCACGCGCCAGCAGCAGTGCTGACAACATCGGCGAGAAGGTAAGAGCGTTGAAAGTGGAAATGGCGATCGAGAAGATCACCGTGGCCGCGAACTGTTTGTAGATCGTTCCTGTCGCACCAGGGAAAAACAGAACTGGCAGGAACACTGCGAACTTCACCAGCGAGGTGGCGATGATCGCTGAGAACAGCTCATCCATGGTGGCTTTCGCTGCCTCCAGGGCCGTCATCCCCTCCACTTTTTTGGTGGAAGTGTCCTCGATCACGGTGATCGCATCGTCGACCACGAGACCCGTGGCCAGCACCAGACCGAACAGCGTCAGCTGATTCAGGGAAAAGCCGAAGCCCAGGACCAGGCCAAAGGTGCCGATCAATGCCACAGGGATGGCGATCCCCGGAACAAGAGTGGCCTTCCAGTTCTGAAGAAACAGGAAAAGAATCAGAACCACAAGCACCACGGCATCCCGCAGGGAATTCACCACGCCCTGGATGGAGGCACTGATGAAGTCGGTGTTGTCGTAGATCTTCTCCATCTTCATGCCCACAGGCATGGTCATCTCAAAGTCAGCGAGCACCTGCTTCACACCGTCCGACACCTCGAGAGCGTTACTGCCTGAGAGCTGATAAACAGCCAAACCAACAGACGGAACCCCCTGAAGGTCGGTGGCGCTGACGGCATAGGACTCACCACCAAGCTGAACGCTGCCCACATCCCGGAGGCGTACCAGACCACCCTCCTCAGCGGCTCGCACCACCATCTGCTCGAAGTCCTCAACGCTGCGCAGGCGGCCCTGCAGCTGCACAGTGAAGGTGAATTGCTGCCCCTTCGGTGAGGGCTCACCGCCGACCTGACCAGCAGGAACAAGACGATTCTGGCTGGACAGCTGATTGACCACATCACTGGAGGTGAGGCCAAAACTGGCGAGCTTGTCGGGGTCAAGCCACAGCCGAAACGCCAGTTTTCGATTACCGAAGTAGGTGAGATCCCCGACACCGCTCACCCGCTTGATGGCATCGGTCAGATTCAGATCCAGCAGTCCACTGATCGTCTCAGCGCTGTAGGTGATCTGGTCAGGATCCGCGCTGCCGAAGTTGTAAACGAGCAGAATCGAATTGGACGCTTTGTTGACGCTCACGCCGGCCTGACGTACCTCCTCAGGGAGTTGCGGTTCAGCCAGAGCCACACGATTCTGAACATTGACCTGGTTGATGTCACCGTTGGTGCCGCTGGCGAAAGCCACATCAATGGAGCTGACCCCGTCCGCGGAACTGTTGGACCTGATGAAGTCCATGTTCTCGACACCGTTGATCTGCTGCTCAAGAACACTGGTGACACCCTCCTCAACAGAAACGGCATCGGCACCGGTGTAGTTGGCCCTCACCTTGACGGTGGGAGGAGCAATGTCCGGGAGGTTTTCGATTGGAAGGATCGGAATCGCAATCAATCCCACGATCACGATCAGAATGCTGCAGACCGTTGTAAGAACGGGTCTGGTGATGAAATTATTCGAGGCGGACATGACTCAGTCGCTCAGTTCTTCACCTTCACCGGCACACCGTGACGCAGGCTGAGCAGATTGCTGGTGATCACGTTCTGCCCCAGCTTCAAGCCTTTGATGACGGGATAGCGATTGTTCTGCAGGGCACCAAGATTGACCGGCGTTTGCAGCGCAAACAGAGTGCCGGGAGAAATCACGCCGCGATCAATTCCCCGTTTGATCCTGTCCAGGTCAGCCTTGCCAGGCTGTGCTTCAAGCTCCTTGAGCGTTCCAACACGGAACACAAAGCTCTGGCCGGACGTCTGCGTTACGGCAGCAAATGGAACGGAAGGCTGCTGGCGGGAGTCCAGCTGAACCCTGGTGCGCAACCTCTGACCGTTACGCAGCTTGCCATCTGGATTGGGGAACTGCGCCATCACCAGAAGCGCCTGTGTTCCAGAGTTGATTCCGGGGTCAACCGACATTACCGAGCTCCTGGCCATCACCTCGTTCCGGCCAGGAAGACTGAGCAACACCGGCAGTCCAATCCTGATGCGGTCGGCATAGGTTGAAGGCACCTCCACCCTGGCCTTGAGGGAGTTGTTGCGAATCAACTTGGTGAATGGGTCGCCATTTCTCACCACATCCCCGACCTGCACAGAGATGTCTGCGACTGTTCCAGCGATCGGTGACTGCAGATTGCTGTAGGCCAGGGTGGCCTCCTGAGCTTTGACCTCTTCTCTAGAGGCGATGTAGATCGCACGCCGTTGATCACGCTCTGACGCTTCCGCAGCACCCAGAGGCACCAGGAATTCATAGCGTTTCAGCTCCAGCAGATCCTTTTGCTCTTTGGCTTTCAGCCCGGCCAGCTTGGCCTGCTCCTGAGCCTGATCAAGGGTCATGAGCAACTGCCCCGGGATCACCCGATCTCCCTGTGTGATCTTCAGTTCAATGATCCGGCCTGATGCCTGGGCAGCAAGCTGAACCAGATCGCTGGCTTCGAGGGTGCTGACCGTATCGACGTCATCGGTGAATGCAGACTCGGTGACTGCAGCCTGCTGCACCTCTGGCAGGGGTCTTTGCGGGTCACCACCTTTTCCGCAGGCACCGAGGATGAACAGCGTCAGTGCGAAAGGTAGGAAGGGTCGGGTGAGACGCACAGCCATGACTCAATCGGCCGCATTATGACGGCGTTCTCGATGTCAAAGGCTCAAATTGAGCAAGAATCATCCGATCGGGAATCAATGCCGTGGGCGGACCTTTGAAACAGGATCTGTTCAGCCATCATGGAGAAGCTGCTCGGCTGAGGCAGGCACCCCTCGCCGATCGGCTGCGACCCCGCACTCTCGATGAATTCGTGGGGCAGGGAGCGATCCTGGCGGAGGGTCGCTTACTGCGGCGAGCCATCTCAGCTGACCGTGTCGGAAATCTGATTCTGCATGGCCCACCAGGGGTCGGAAAGACCACCCTGGCGCGGATCATCGCCAATCA
Source organism: Synechococcus sp. MIT S9509 (assembly GCF_047303035.1). NCBI lineage: Bacteria > Bacillati > Cyanobacteriota > Cyanophyceae > Synechococcales > Synechococcaceae > Synechococcus > Synechococcus sp. MIT S9509. The sequence continues at coordinate 1,815,641 of NZ_CP138940.1, forward strand.
CACAAGAGCCCATTTCAGTTCTCTCAATGCCGTGCTCGCCGGCGTCAAGGACCTGCGCTCTGAAGTGAACGATGCCGGTCAACGGCTCGAACGCCATGGGCTGCGCACCATCCTGTTCATCGATGAGGTGCATCGTTTCAACAGCGCCCAGCAGGATGCTCTGCTGCCCTGGGTGGAGAACGGCACGCTCACCCTGATCGGTGCCACCACTGAGAACCCTTTCTTCGAAGTCAACAAGGCGCTCGTCAGTCGCTCCAGGCTGTTTCGTCTGCAGAGCCTGGGTCCGGAAGACCTGAATCGTTTGCTGCAGACAGCACTCCACGACAAGGAGCGTGGCTACGGCGAACGCCATGTGGAGATCAGCGCTGAGGCCTCTGACCACCTCGTCAATGTGGCGGGAGGTGATGCGCGCAGCCTGCTCAATGCGCTCGAGCTCGCCGTGGAAAGCACCCCTGAAAATCAGCAGGGCGTGATCGCCATCGACCTTGGCATTGCGGAGGAATCCATTCAGCAGCGCGCCGTGCTCTATGACAAGCAGGGTGATGCGCACTTCGACACGATCAGTGCCTTCATCAAATCCCTGCGGGGCTCGGATGCCGACGCTGCACTGTTCTGGCTGGCACGGATGATCGAAGCCGGTGAAAACCCTCGCTTCATTTTCCGGCGCATGCTGATCTCTGCCGGCGAGGACGTGGGCCTTGCGGACCCGCAGGCGGTGGTGGTGGTCGAAGCCTGTGCCGCGGCCTTTGAGCGCATCGGCCTGCCGGAAGGACTGTATCCACTGGCCCAGGCAGCTCTGTACCTGGCATGCACCGAAAAAAGCAACAGCACCAGCGGCATGTTCGAAGCGCTGCGTCAGGTGCGTGAAGCACAGGGACAGGATGTGCCTCCTCACCTGCGCGACGCCAACCGCGATGGCGATGCCTTCGGTGACGGCAAGGGCTATCGCTACCCCCATGCCTTTCGTGAACACTGGGTGGCACAGCAGTACCTGCCCAGCGCTCTGCAGGGTGAGGCCTTCTGGTCACCAAGTCGCCAGGGATGGGAGGGACAACGTCGCGAACGGATGCTGGAACGGCGTGCCGCTCAGCTGGCGGCATCAGCCGAGGCGGTCGACGAATATCCGCTGTTGGTGAGCAGCGGACCGGAGCAACCCCAGCTGGAGCGTTGGCTGCAACGTCAATTGTCCGTGGATGGCGAACGTCTGCAGGAGCTGCGTCAGAGATTGTGGTCCGATCTTTGCTGGCAACGCACAGATCGCGTACTGATCATTGGAGGACGTTCACTGCTCTGGTCGCTTGATCCCCTCGGATCCGTGGCCGAGGGCGGGCTCACCATTCTCTGTTCGTCCTCAACGGAACAGCTCCGGCTGGAAGCGCAATTGCAGTTGCTTGATCCTCTCCATCAACCAGCTGTCCTTGCCGATGGTGCGGCACTGGAGCAACTGAGCCCTGACCACCTGTTTGAAGTGGTGGGCGGGCGACTGAATCAGGAGGATCTCAGAGCTCCTGACCTTGAGATTTTTTGGACTCAGGTGAGCTCGCGTTCGACACGCGGCGCTCAGTTGAGGTTGTTGCTGAGTGAACCCCAACTGGGGCCGGCGGGAGGGTTGCTGGAGCTTGATGCGCGCGCTGGAGATACAAGCAGTTCTCAGTCATCGCTGAAGACCCTGGCCTCACTGGAATCGATCTGGCTGAATCAGGCGGAACAGCGCCGGTTGCTGCTGAATCAGCTGGAGCGGTGCGGTTGGGTGACGAATCAAAGCAGCTGGCAGGAATCGCTCAAGCTCTCTATTGAGCCAAGCCTGATCGAACGCTGGCTCGGAGCAAACCGCCCATACCGAAGAGCGCTTGAAGGAACCGGTGAAGTCAGTGAAGCCGCACTGTCTGAACTGCGTCGCGGGCTTTTGCGGCAACGGGGCAGAGCTCTTCCCCAGAGTCTTCGTCACTGGCGTATCGAAGGCCGACTGGACTGAACGCCTACAAAAAAAGCTCCGGCAGTGCCGGAGCTTGTAAGACGCATTTGAAGAAACCGGAAGGGTTTCCAGCGATCACCAGAGGCCGCGAACGGGAGCTGCAGGTGCTGGCTCCTCAGCGGGGAGAATCTGATTGGCCTGCACACATGCGGGCAGGAACACGTACCAGGACAGCAGTGAAGTGGACTGAGGCTCGTCAAGACCTTCCTTACAGACGTTCTGAGCGCCATCAGAAACGCCGTTGTCGTTCAGACGGAAGTCGACGGGAAGCTCTCTCATGATGCCTGCGGAGGAAATTTCTCCATCAGCAGCATCGAGAATGATGGCGGAGCGAAGGGCGACCACTGCGGTCTTCTTCTTCTGCCAGTAGGGGAAGTAGCTGCGGGTCTGGTCATCCAGAAACGCCACTCCATCGGCGGAGTACAGGAAGCGAGACACACCAACAAGATCCACGTCGTAGGTCTTGGTCATGCCCTCTTGAATTTCTTCAGCAGTCCAACCGGAGTTGTTGATACCTGCTTGAAGAGCACGGTCAGTGATTTCGCCATCGTTGAAGAACTTGGCGAAAGCTGATGCTTTGGTGGTCCAGACAGCGCCACCGGACACCCAGCGCACAGGGCGCTTGGTGCCAGCTTCAGCGGCGACAGCCAGAGTGGAAATGGAAGCGGCGGCGAGAGCGCCGGCTGCAAAACGGGTGAACACGGACGGCGAGAAAAGACGTCTTTTTAATCATATCCGTAGGAAAATGAGTTGCCAACAAAACGGGGGCTGAAAACGCAAATGAGGACAAATTCGCCTCAAAAGGACCACTCAAACAAGACTCATGAATCTCAATGGATGCATGGATCTCGGAGTGAAGCGTCTCGATTGATTCGCGCGTTACGTGAAGTCCGTCCCGAGAAGCATCGGTTTCACTTGAATCCAAAGTTATCTGATTTGAACGAGTCAATCGCCTTATCAGGAAACTGATGCTGTTTCAGGTTGCATCCAGCAGCAGAAGCTCAAACAGTCAGACCTGAAGTTGACACTGACCACGATCCAGATACTCCTGATAGTTGGGCTGTGCTCAAGCCTGTACTTCCGGGAGGGTGGATGACAGCGAAAACAAGCGTTGGGGTTTCGAAAAAGCGACTGTTCACGCAATGCAGAGAAGACAGTTCTGCAGAAAAATCTTTTTGGAGACGACAACTCCAAAGCGCCATGCCCCCTGAGATCTCAACTGAGCAGCAACCTCCAGATCAAGATTGCGATGCATGGCACTGCGAAGTGTGGAGCTCACCTCCCAGAAACCCAGGTCTTCTGCGATGGAGCCTTGCTGCCACTTGATTGCAGCCTCCTTGACCAGCCATCGATCGAGAACCTGTTGTCGCAGCTGATCCCCTTCCAATTCAATCAACTCACTCTGCTCAGACTCAGTGAAGAATCGGCGCACCAAGGCCTTTGCAGCCTGAAGTTTCCTGTCCGCACGCTCCAGATCCACACCGATGGGTTGCTGAGACCAACCCAACAGACAAGCATCAGCGCAATGACTGAGACTTACATATCCCCACCCGTCGCGAAGACGCGGTGGCGCAGATGGAGGTGCCTGCAACGGCACCTGGAGAGGTGAAGAGCCATGCAGCGTGGCCAGACAATTTCGTATCCAGCTTCGCGATGCCAGGAACAGCTGGGCACGGGTCCCTGGAATTCCTGAGGCCCAGTCACGCTCCTGCTGGCTCACCGCAAGCACTTCAGTCGGAGCATCAGGCCTGATCTGCTGCATCCACAACGCGGTTACGCTTCCGCCGACAGTGCGGCTACTCATGACTCTGCAGATCGGCGATCCCGCCCCTGACTTCACACTTCCCGATGAAAACGGCACGCCCATCACACTTTCGTCTCTGAAAGGACAACGCGTGGTGATCTATTTCTATCCGAAAGACGCGACTCCCGGCTGTACAAAGGAAGCGTGCAATTTCCGCGACCGCTGGAGCGACCTCAAGGCCCATGGCATCAAGGTGCTGGGCATCAGCAAAGACAACGCCGCATCCCATGCGCGCTTCATCGCCAAACAGGAGCTTCCCTTCACCCTGCTGACCGACGCGGAGCCCTGCGCAGTGGCCAGCAGCTATGAGAGCTATGGCCTGAAGAAATTCATGGGTCGTGAGTTCATGGGAATGATGCGTCACACCTTTGTGGTGGATGCGGAGGGAAAGCTTGAACTGATCTACAGAAAGGTCAAAGCCGATTCAATGGCCGATCAAGTGCTGAGCGATCTTGGACTGGGCTGACCAGCTTGACCATCGTCTGCATTACAAGATCAGGGGCATGATTCAGAGCAAGCCCCTGATCTCGTAAAGACTGCACTAATAAAGGAGCATCACCCCCGCACAGCCAGAGTGAAGAGGGATCGAGTTCCTGAGCTCTGACGATCAGACCGGCGAGACTTTCGAGCACGCCCCGGCGCATCGCCGAACATGGAGTTCTTGGGAATGACATCCCATCGCAGAGGTCCTCATTCCATTCGTCAGGAACTGACAGCGCTTCGGTTCCTTCTGCCATAGCCAGCAACTGCAGCCTGAATCCGGCAGCAAGCCAGCCACCATGGAATCCGCCATCGCCTGTCACGCGCGTGAGGCTGAGAACGGTTCCGGCATCAACAACCATCAGCGGACCAGTTCCTGCAGATAGATCCCAGGCACCCCATGCCGCCAGCGCCCTGTCAATGCCAAGCCATGGCGGCATATCCCTGAGCGGAATTGCATCAAGGCAGAGACGGCTGTCTGGGCTGAGGACCGAATCGTCAGGCACGCGTCCTACAGCCGCCCAAGAACACAGCGAAGCAGAATCAGTCAGCAGTGAAGGCTCCGGCTGGGAGTGGCTGTAGCTCCATGAGCCGCTCCGGGATCGCTCAGCCCAGTGCCAGCGACTGTTTCCAATCAGCAGACAGCGCTGCTCAGACCGCATGGTCAGATGCCATCGCCCATGACTCCAGGCACATGGATTCCGCACTCCTGACGCTGGCCGCCGAAGCGAGTGCTGCGGCCATCGGACTCAAGACCGTCAGGCGCACTGGAATGCCAGTCTCCGACTGTGGAGTAGCCCTGATCAAAAAGAGGATGCTGCGGCAGATCATGCTCCTGCATGTAATAGAAAACATCTCGCTTGGTCCAGCTCAACAAAGGGCGCAGAGACAGGCGATCGCGGATCGGATCAATCACAGTCATGGTCTTGCGCAGTTCGGTCTGGCCGTGCCGGACTCCACTGGCCCAGCACGACACTCCCCGTTCGGTGAGCGCGATCTCGAGCGGCTCCACCTTGCGTAGCTGCAGATACAGATCCAGGTCCTGCTCTCTGCCGGTCTCCCAGAGCTTGCCGTGCAGTGCCTCCATACGGGCGGGAGACATGGAGGACTGCGCCACCACGAGCTCATGACCCAGTCGTTCACAGAGAGTGGTGGCGTAGCGGTAGGTCTCCGCAGGCAGATATCCCGTATCAACCCAGATCACAGGCACGTTCTCCGCTCCGGAGAGGCAGCTGAGCATGTGCAGCAGCACCGACGACTGGATGCCGAAACTGGTCGTGACCGCGAAACCGCCACCGAATCGATTAAGCGCCCACTGCAGACGTTGCAGAGGATTCATCGGATCCAACTCTGCTCGCATGGTTTCAAGCCCGTCAGACGCCGTCCCCGAATTCACACCATCAGCGGTGCTGATCATGTCTGTGGTGCTCTGGCTCATGCACCCATCCTCCAATGCCGAGGTGACCACAGGTCTGCCTATGGTTTCAACACACTCAACAGAATGCCTTGGCTTCTCCTGCAACCGGTCAAGTGAAACCGATTGTGGTGATCGGCGGTGGATTCGCCGGATTAACAACAGCACTCGAGTTCAGTCGTCTGCATCCCCGACCAGCGGTCGTGCTGATCGAACCCCGTGACCGCTTCGTGTTCGTGCCTCTGCTTTACGAGCTGATGAGCGGAGAGCTCAAGGGATGGGAGGTTGCTCCTGATTATGCGTCCCTTCTCCAGGGGCGTGGGATCAGTCATCTGCAGGATCGAGTGAGTTCCATCGACCTGGATTCCAGAAGCGTCACCACTGCCTCTGGACAATCGCTGCACTACAGCCAGCTGGTGATGGCCACAGGTGCTCAACCTGACGATTTCGGGATTCCGGGAGTGCGCGAGAACGCACTGCAATTCCACACGCTGACCGATCTGCAACCTCTTCAGGAAAGACTCCAGCAGCTGCGACGGCGACCATCCGGCACAGGATCACTGATCATTGCCGGCGCCGGCGCCACAGGGGTCGAACTGGCGTGCAAGGTCGTGGACATTCTCAATGGGGCTGCCAGTGTGCAACTCATTGAGCTGGGCGATCAGATCCTGCCGAGATCCAAAGCCTTCAACAGGGAGCAGGCCGAAAAAGCACTGCACAAACGGGGGGTCACCATCCAGCTCAACACCAGAGTTGAGTCGGTTTCAGCAACATCCGTAACGCTGAGCGGACAAGAGGGCACCCGTGAGTTGCTCCATGACGGACTGGTCTGGACTGCGGGCAGCCGCCCCACGCTTCCTGATCTCTCCCCGAGCATGGAGCTCCACAGAGGACGGGTGCCCGTGACAGAGGGGCTGCGTCTGCCGGCCTATCCGGATGTTCTCGTGCTTGGTGACATCGCTGTTGATCCCGATCGGGATGAGCTGAACAGCTGGCCTCATTCCGCGCAGGCAGCAATTCAGCAGGGGCAGTTTGCTGCCAGAGGACTGCAGGCGAAGCTCCGGAACGAGGATGACAGTGCTTTTTCCTTCAAGGATCTCGGCGAAATGCTCAGCCTTGGTGTGGGCGATGCCACCGTCACCGGTCTGGGACTGACCCTGGCGGGCCCTCTGGCTTTCAAGCTGCGCAGGCTCACCTACCTGACGCGACTTCCTGGGCTCTCGCTTGGTCTTCGTGCAGCCGGAGCCTGGCTGATCAGTCCTTGAGACAGGCTCATCTGGCAGGGAGAACCAGGGGACTGCGTCCATCGCAGCTCAAGCAGCTGGAGCGCCTCAGCCACCGTCGCCACCCCGATGATTCCGGTGCTGACGTTTTCACGCTGGAACGGCTTGCCGAACTGGCTTTGAAACTTGAGGAAACGCTGCATCTGCTGATCGACAACCGCGGTGTCTGCCGCCTGCTCTGGATTGGGCCACTCGGAGAATCCGATCGACTGGACCGTCATCTTCCAGGCGGCTCCAGGCGCCGTTCAAGGGAATGGCGCCTGATCAGCGCATTGAATGGACGCCGTTCACCGGATCTGGTGCCGGATGGCCGCGATGCGGTGATCGCCCTGGATGTTCAGCCCGAGTCATGGCTGCGCTACCAGGCCGTGACCTCTCGAGGTGGAACTCGCAGCGGGTCACTTTGGGTTCCAGAGCCCATGGCGGACTGCGGCTGGACCTGCAGTGAAACTGGCGATCTGCCGATGTTGTGCAGCTGCCAAAGCCATGGAAGCCATGCCGATCCGGTTGGCGAACCTTTTGAGGCAATGCAGCAGCACCCCACAACAGTGGAGCAGGTGCTGCTGCTCACTCTCACCGGCACAGACCAGGCAAGGAACGAGCGTGAACTGGCCGAACTTGAAGGACTGACGCGCAGTGCCGGTGCCAGAACGGTTGCCGTCTGCCGACAGCGTCAGGGACAGATCAATCCTCAGACACTCTGGGGCACCGGCAAGCTGCAGGAAGCGGCCTTGGACATCCGCAAGCACGGTGCAACGCTGGTCATCACCGACAGAGAACTGACACCTGTTCAGGCGAGAAACCTGGAGAGACTGCTGGACTGCCCGGTGATGGATCGGAGTGAGCTGATCCTCGACATCTTTGCCCAGAGAGCCTCCAGTGCTGCTGGACGCCTTCAGGTCGAACTGGCCCAGCTTCGCTACAGACTGCCGAGGCTTGCGGGGCGCGGATTGAGCCTGTCTCGGCAGGGGGGTGGCATTGGCACCCGCGGACCAGGTGAAACCCAGCTTGAGAAAGACAGGCGTGCCATCAGCAGACGCATCGACCACCTGGACAGGGAATTGGGCCAGCTGGGAGCACACCGAGCCCGGCTAAGGGAGCGACGCCAGGACATTCCCGGTGTCGCGCTTGTCGGCTACACGAATGCCGGCAAGTCATCACTGCTCAATGCGCTCTGTGATCGCACGCCGGGAGGAGCTGTGCAAGCAGAAAACATTCTGTTTGCGACCCTCGATCCCACCACACGTCGACTCTGCCTGCCGAGGGCCGGCGCCGCACCCCGCGAGCTGTTGATCACCGACACAGTGGGATTCATCCGTGAACTGCCGGCCCCTCTGATGCAGGCCTTCATGGCCACATTGGAGGAAACGCGCAATGCGAACCAGCTGCTGCTGGTGGTGGATCTCGGAGATCCCGACTGGCAGGGCCAGCTCAAGGCCGTTCACTCAATCCTCGATGGTCTTGGCTGTGAACAGCCAAGACAGGTGGTGGCGAACCAGATCGACCGATGCCTCGCAGGAGCCCTGGAACGGATCCGTGAACTGGAGCCTGAAGCCCTGTATGTCTCCGCCACCCTTGGGACAGGCCTGAAGGGTCTGCGATCATGGCTGGAACAGACGTTCTGGGAGTCCACACCAGAAGCAGTCAGCCCACCTCTTCCGGAGCCGACAGGCGCGCCCCCCAATGGTTGAGCTCGTTGCCGCTCTGCAGAACGGAGACGCTCAGATCACTCTTGCAGTGCTGATGCTTGCGGTGGTGCTGTTCATCAACGGCGCAATGGCACCCGAGCTGGTGGGGCTGCTCAGTGTGTCCCTGCTGATGATCGGAGGAGTGCTGACCCCAATGCAGGCCCTGAGCGGGTTCGGAAGCCCGGCACTGATCACTCTGATGGGTTTGTTCGCCGTTTCCGCAGCCCTGTTCCGCAGCGGCGCACTTGATCGACTGCGGGAACTGATTGCGTCCGAACGCATTAACAGTCCCAGGCGCATGGTCGGGTTGCTGGGCCTTGTGGTGGCACCGATCTCCGGGGTGGTGCCCAACACCCCGATCGTCGCCAGCCTGCTGCCGGTGCTTGAAAGCTGGTGCCAGAAGCGAGGGATCGCGCCATCAAGGGTGCTGCTTCCTCTTTCATTCGCCACACTGCTCGGGGGAACACTCACGCTGCTCGGCAGCTCTGTGAATCTGCTGGCCAGTGACATCAGCCAGCAACTTGGCTTCGGGTCTCTGGATCTCTTCAGTTTCAGCGCTATCGGAGTGCCGGTGTGGCTGGCCGGAGCGAGCTACATGCTGTTGGCGCCTCGCGCGTTGCTTCCGGACAGGAAGACAACCGATGACCAGCTCAGCAGCAATCAGTCACTGACTGGGTACTTCACAGAAGTGACCATCCCAAGCTCGTCCTCCCTGATCGGACAGACACTCCGGCACAGCCGGCTGCAACGTCGCTTTGATGTGGACGTTCTCGAACTTCAGAGAGGTGGGGAACGAATCCTTCCTCCACTGGCCGATCGTTGCATCGAAGCCGAGGATCGCCTGCTGCTGAGGGTCACCCGCACAGATCTGCTTCGTCTGCAACAGGACCACACCATTCAGCTCGCCTCAGCCAGTGAGGCTTCCACGGATCAGCTCGCCGTTGTCAACACCGAACAAGCCGCCGGCGAAGGGGTCGTCGGTCAGAAAACGGTGGAAGTGCTGCTGCCAGCTGGATCCACGCTGGCCGGTGCCAGCCTGCGGGAACTGCGCTTTCGGCAACGACACAACGCAACGGTGCTTGCACTCCGCCGAGGTCAGCAGACGGTTCAGGAACGACTCGGTCAGGCCGTGCTGCGTGAGGGCGATGTTCTGTTGCTCCAAGCTCCGCTGGATGCCATCAGGGGGCTTCAGGCCAGTAATGATCTGCTTGTACTTGACCAGCTTGAGAACGATCTGCCCTCCGTTCGGCGCAAGCCTCAAGCCGTCACGATCACGGCGCTGATGCTCTTGGTGCCCACGCTCACCGACGTTCCGCTGGTCGCAGCGGTGCTTCTGGCGGTAGTGCTGCTGGTCCTGACCGGATGCCTGAGAACGGGAGAAGTCCAACGCTCGATCAGGCTGGACGTGATTCTTCTGCTCGGATCTCTTTCCAGCTTCAGTGTGGCTCTTCAGACCAGCGGACTGGCCGACGCCATGGCATCCGCAATGGAGCGAACCCTGCTGAACTGTCCTCCTTACTGGGGTCTCCTGGTGATTTTTCTGGCGACCAACCTGATCACCAGCGTGATGAGCAACGCCGCATCGGTCGCTCTGCTGATCCCTGTGGCCACCCAGCTGGCGCCTTCTCTGAGCGTCCCACCCCAGGCTCTGTTGCTGACCGTGCTGTTCGGAGCCAGTCAATCGTTCCTGACTCCCATGGGATATCAGACCAACCTGATGGTGTTCGGACCAGGCCGTTACCGCTTTTTCGATGTGGCTCGCTACGGAGCCGGTCTCACAGTGTTGATGACCTTCCTGGTTCCAGGACTGATCCTTGCCCAGTCTGGAGGGGGCTGAGCACATGGCACTCCCTCGGGCCATTCATCGCACTCAGGCTTGGTACAGACGCCTCACCGTGCCCCAGTTCACGGTCGTGACGGGATTGCTGGTGATCACCATCGGGACAGTGCTGCTGTCCAGCCCGCTCTGCTCCAGCAAGAGTGTCGGGCTCTGGGAAGCGCTGTTCACAGCCACGTCAGCGGTCACCGTGACAGGCCTGACCGTGATCGACGTCGGTCGGGATCTCACCATCGTTGGTCAGGCCGTTCTGGCATTCATGATCCTGGTGGGAGGTCTCGGCCTGATGGCGATCACGACTTTCCTTCAGGGATTCGTGGTGCGTGGAGCCTCACTGAAGCGTCGTCTGGACCGTGGCCAGGCCCTTGATCAGTTCGGGGTGGGTGGGGTCGGAGGCACGTTCAGAAGCATCGCCCTCACTGCTGCAGTACTGATCGTCATCGGAGCTGTTGTTCTCTACACCTACGGCTTTTCAGATCTTCCTGCGGGTGGAGAAAGGCTTTGGGCAGCGCTGTTTCACAGCATCTCGGCCTACAACAACGCTGGATTCGGCCTCTGGAACGACAGCCTTGAGAGCTACCGGACGAATCGGGTGGTGAATGCTGTGATCATGCTGCTGATCGTTCTGGGAGGACTCGGCTGGCGTGTGACCAGTGATCTCTGGAGCAATCGGCAACGTCTCAAGCGCCGCAATCTCAGTCTTCACACACGCCTGGTGCTGAGAACATCCATTCTCCTCATCCTGATCGGGACCTTCGGACTGCTGCTGACCGAATCCTTATCCAAGGGGCACATCCTCACGACAATGGGGTGGCCAGAACGACTGATGAGCGCCTTGTTCGAATCAGTGAGCGCCAGAACAGCCGGCTTCACCACAGTTCCGCTCTCTGAGCACAGTGTTTCCGACTCAGGGTTGTTACTGCTGATGGCCCTGATGTTCATCGGCGCCAGCCCAGGAGGGACTGGAGGGGGCATCAAAACAACCACGGTTGCAGCACTGATGGCAGCCACCCGATCCACACTTCGCGGTCAGGACGATGTCGTCATCCGTCACCGTCAGATTTCAGACAAGGTCGTGCTGAGGGCCGTAAGCATCGTGATGGCCTCTTTGATGTTTGTGCTCGTGATGGCGCTGCTCCTGGCCCTCACCATCAATCAGAACAGCGAAGATCCGGTCACCTTCCTGGAACTTCTGTTCACCTGCATCTCGGCCTTCGCCACCGTGGGAATGGACCTCGGCGTGACCGAACATCTCGGGCGGTTCGGGCAACTGATTCTGGTGGTGGGAATGTTTGTTGGCCGTCTTGGAATACTGCTGCTGCTGAGTGCCATCTGGGAGAGCTTCGACCGCAACCAGCTGCAGCGCCAGAATCGGATCGGTTATCCCCGTGAGGATCTCTATGTCTGAACGAAGCTCGATGGGACTGATGGCATGAGGGAGTGGTGGCACTGGTCGCCTGCTGAAGACGGCGACCCCCGCAGCTTCGGGATCGTGGGCGTGGGTCGCTTTGGCAGTGCTGTTTGCCGCCAGCTGATGCAGAGCGGCGCTGACGTCCTTGCCGTGGATCGTTCCTCGAAAGCGATCGAGGAGCTCAGGCAGCTTGAGCCCTCCATCGAAGCAAGGGTTCTGGACTGCACCGACGAGGAATCACTCAGGGAAGCGGGAATCCTCGACATGGACACCGTTGTCGTGGCCATCAGCGAACCGATCGAAGCCAGCATCACAGCCACCCTGATTGCCAAAGACAGCGAGGGCACTCGCGTGCGTCGGGTGATTGCGCGCGCGACGAGCGATCTGCACGAGAAGATGCTGAAACGTGTTGGTGCCGACCGCGTGGTGTTTCCCTCGCGGATGCAGGGAGAGCGACTTGGTCTTGAGCTGGTTCGCCCCAATCTGATGGAACGACTGGAGCTTGACGAGCTCAATTCGATCGAGGAGATCAAGGTGCCGGAGCGCTTTGTGGGTCTATCACTGCGCGATCTCAATCTGCGCAAGAACTACCGGGTCAATGTCCTGGCAGCGGGACCCGCTGCAGACCTGATGGTCAATCCACCCGCATCACACGTTCTGAATGAAGGCCACGTTCTTGTGGTGATGGGCTTGACCGATGACCTTCAGAACCTTCCCAGGACCTGAGCGGAATCATGCGCGTTCTCGGGTTGATGAGCGGCACAAGCGCCGATGGAGTGGATGCGGTTCTTGCTGAGTTCAGCGGGCCATCGACAACCCCACGCTGGAGCCTGATCCACAACGTCTCATGCCCTTATCCCTCAGACCTGCGCAGGCGAATGCTCGCGATGGCCCAGGGGGAGGCCACGCCTGCAGCGGCCATTCTGGAACTCGCTGAAGCGATCACGGAACAGCAGGCAGACGCTGCAGAAGCCTGTGACCCTGATCGTTCAGCCAGCCTCGTCGGCTGTCACGGTCAGACGATCTGGCACCGCCCTCCTGAAAGCGACGCAACAGGAAGGCTCCGACGTGGGTGCAGCTGGCAGATGCTTCAGGGGCCTCTGCTCGCACAGATGCTGGAGCGACCTGTCATTCACGATTTCCGAGCCGCCGACCTCGCACTGGGAGGTCAGGGGGCACCTCTGGTGCCAATGGCGGATGCTGCTCTCATGGGCAGGATCGACGGCTGGCGCGCTCTGCTGAACCTTGGAGGCATCGCCAACATCACGTTGATTCCCCCATCGCGGGGGCCCGATCGGAAGCGACCTGTGCTCGGCTGGGACTGCGGCCCAGCCAACAGCCTGATCGACCTGGCGATGGAAGCTTTCAGCGATGGGCGGGAGCGCTGCGACAGGGACGGACGTATGGCGGAACTTGGGCGGGTGATGGATGAGCCTCTGGCGAACTGGCTGCGTGAGCCTTATTTCCTCCAGAGAGCACCGAAGTCAACCGGACGGGAGTTGTTTGGGCGAAAGGATCTGGAACGGAGACTCAGTGAACTTCAACCGGCCTGCCGCGAAGACCAGATGGCCACACTCACAGCCTTCACAGCCGCTGTGGTGGCGAGGGATCTGCAGCAGCTAAGCCATTTCAACCTTCCACTGCCGGTGGAAATGGTGGTGGCGGGAGGAGGCCGACGCAACAAAACTCTGATGCGGGAACTGCAGTCGCGTTGCCTTGGCCTGAGAGTGCTCCCCAGCGACAACCTGAATCTTCCCTGCGAGTCGCGCGAAGCTCTGGTGTTTGCACTGCTGGCCTGGTGGCATCACCGCCGGCATCCCGGCAATGCACCCTCAATCACAGGGGCTGAACACAGCTGTGTTCTTGGAGTTCGTGCCGAACCGGCTTGAACAGTCTCAGCCAAGTCCCAATCGAAAGGATCAGCCTGGACGATGCAGTCTCAATCTCCTGGGAGCTCCCCGGAGTCGACGAGGCTGCTGAGCCTCCAGTGCTGAGCGCAGTCGCTCAGTAGAAGTAGGAGCTGGCGCCATTGAGGAACCGGTCTGTTCCAGGCGCAGGACGCCTTGCTGAATCAAAACCTTGGCCATGTTGCTGACGGTTCTGCACTCCTGTTCGGCCAAGGCCGTAAGCCGATGACAGAGCTCTTCAGGCAAGACCACCTGAATCCGCGGCGATTTCGGCTTCCCGCTGGATGAGGTTTGGCGGGTCGCCACGAACCATGAGGCAGAGATACCTAAAAGTGTACAGAGATGCGCAAGGGTAGTATCCAGCACTATGATGTGCTCATCGAATCATTTCCAGACGCTCGGCTCATCACCCCAGGACTGCTCATCAACGATTCCGCCAGGACTGCCATGCCCCGTACAACCAGCCAGGCCTCCAGCACCCGCCCGGCAGCCCCACGTAACCGCAGGGCTGCAGCTTCACGTCGATCCAGACGTGCCGCTGAAAACAGCGACGTGCTCGTGTCGGCTGTGATCAGCTCCTATCTGCTGACTCACCTGCACCATGTGCTGCAGCGAGCCGAATACGGCGCAGTCCAGGAGGGGAGGATGTCCCAGGCAGCCAACTATGCCCAGCTGCGCAAAGTTCTCTGCATGGATGCTCGCAGCATGCAGGACGCCTCGGCATCAGGCCTCAAGGAAGCCGATCTCGACCAGGCCGCCTAAAAGACAGAAGCAGAGAGCCCATGGGCACGCGACGAAGGCATGGATAGGGTTTGCACAGATGTCGGTGCGTCATGAGCAATGCAGCAGAGCTGTACGCGAAGATCGAACAGGACCGGGATCTGACACGTGCCCTGTTCAGACAGGCTCTACAGAACCCAGATGGAGCCATTCAGGCCATCTGTCAGATGGGAGAGAAGATGAACCTTCCAGTGACAGACAGCGAGGTCAAGACATACATCAATGGTCTGGATGACGAACTCAGCAAACAGTGGCTGATCAAAGCGAGGGGCGGTCTTTGATCATTTGGCTGGACTTGGTGGGTGAAGCCGGCACAGGCTGACGTTCCCTGCTGCCACCTCCTCCGGCCCAGCTGAAGAACAACCAGTAACTCACCAGAGCCAGCCCTGCGGCCACCACCAGGGCGGCGACCTGCTCCAGCCTTCGCATCAACGCAGCTTCTCTCTGTCAACACAGTCTGCCCACACCCCGACGCGAGATGATGGAGTTTCTCCGCGTCTTGGCCGGTGCTGCGACTTGAGCACGTCAGCAAGATCTATCCCACAGGGGAAGTGCTCAGGGACGTTACCTGGGAGATCAAACCTGGGGATCGCATTGGCCTGGTCGGTGTCAACGGCGCCGGCAAATCCACTCAGATGCGACTGATCGCCGGCCACGAAGACCCGACCAGCGGCTCGGTTGTCCGCCAGGGGGAACCTCGCATCGCTTTCCTGCAGCAGGAATTTGATGTGGACCCTAGCCGTTCAGTTCGACAGGAGCTCTTTCAGGCCTTCGGGGAAGCTGCCACGGTGCTTAACCGTCAGCGCGAAGTGGAGGATGCAATGAGCTCTGACCGCGCAGCTGAAGATCCGGACCACCTTGACAAGCTGATTCACGAGCTGGGACAACTGCAGAACCGGTTCGAGGCCCTGCACGGCTATGAACTGGACGCGCGCATTGACAAGCTGCTACCCACCATCGGCTTCACTTCGGACAGTGCGGAGTGCCTTGTTGGGGACTATTCAGGCGGATGGCAGATGCGCATCGCGCTTGGAAAGATTCTTCTGCAGGACCCGGATCTGTTGCTGCTCGACGAGCCGACCAACCATCTTGATGTGGAAACCATTCAATGGCTCGAGGGTTATCTGCAGGAGCAGACGGCAGCACTTGTGGTGATCAGTCACGATCGAACCTTTCTCGATCGCGTCTGCAACCAGATCGTGTCCACTGAAAGGGGTATTTCCAGAAGTTATCTCGGCAACTACACGGCACATCTCGAACAAAAGAGGCTGGAGCAGGAAGCGACGCAGGCGGCCTTCGAGCGTCAGCAGAAGGAGATCGCCAGTCAGCAGGCCTATATCGATCGATTCAGGGCCAGTGCCACACGAAGCACCCAGGCCAAGAGCCGGGAGAAGCAGCTGGAGAAGGTGGAACTGGTCGACGCTCCGATCGAAAGCGTCGCCGGGCCGAGTTTCCGTTTCCCTGAAGCACCCCGCTCCGGTGCTCAGGTTGCTCTGATGGAAAACCTCACTCACAGTTACGGCGATCAGATCCTCTTTCTTGGAGCGGAACTGGAAGTGGAACGGGGAGATCGAATTGCTTTTGTCGGGCCGAATGGAGCTGGAAAGTCCACGCTTCTACGGCTGATCATGGGCATTGAGTCGCCGGACGAAGGCTCGGCTCACCTGGGTGAACACAACGTGATCGCCCGTTATTTCGAACAGAACCAGGCGGAAGCTCTCGACCTGAGCAAAACCGTGATCGACACCATGTTTGAAGCAGTCCCTGACTGGACACAGACGCAGGTGCGCTCGCTGCTGGGAAGCTTCTGCTTCAGCAATGACACAGTCTTCAAGGAGGTCGGCAAGCTCAGCGGTGGCGAAAAGGCTCGGCTCGCATTGGCTCTGATGCTGCTCACACCTTGCAATCTCCTGGTGTTGGACGAGCCCACCAATCATCTCGACATCCCCGCAAAACAGATGCTGGAAGACGCTCTTTGCGCCTACGAGGGAGCAGCTCTGCTTGTGTCTCACGACCGTTACTTCATCTCACGTGTCGCCAACCGCATCGTCGAACTTCGCGATGGCGAACTTGTGCTCTACCGAGGGGATTATTCCTACTACGTTGAAAAGAAAGCCGAAGAGAAAGAAGCCGCCGAAGCCGCCCTCCGACAGGCGCAACAGGACGCAAAGAGAAAGGCCAAACGCGAGAAGCAGAAAGAGCGGGACGCGAAACGTAAAAGTGCTGCTTGAATCCAACCTGACGGCATGGAAGACGAAACTTCATAAACCGTTAGGCAGGAAGACTTATTTCCCTTTACCCGCTGTGAACGTGTGCATAAGCTGACATCACTGATCTCGGCACTCGATGAGAAACACAGAAACTCAGCCAGCCGGATTCAGTGAAGTCAACGGATCAAGCCCCAATCAAACAGGCGAACACGTACAGACATGGGATGCCGTTGAAACCTACTTCGAGTGCATCACCACCTGCTCCCTGGATGATGGGGAATGCATCACACGTTGCGTGGAGCAACTCAAGGATTCGGATGATTCTTGACAGTTGATCAGGGCGTTTTCAAAGCACTCATTTCAACCGGTCTCACCGTGACTGGAATTTTCTGTCCCTGCCGTTTCACGCTGAGGATCAGTTCCTGACCAACAGCACTGCGATCGATGGCAGTGACCACTTCAGCAGGATTCCGAACGGGCTTTCCTGCCACTGAAACAATGACATCGTTCACCTGAAGGCCGGCAAGGGCACCTGGGCCTCCAGGCATCACCGAGCGGACAACCGCACCTCGAGGGGCAGTGCCTCCAGGCGTTGGCGCAGGCACTGTCGAGAGACCGATACCGACCATCGGATGACTGGCCCTGCCCTGAGTCACAAGCTGCTCGGCGATGGTTCTCGCCCTGTTGATCGGGATCGCAAATCCCAGACCGGCGCCGGGACCCGAACGCACCAGTGTGTTGATCCCCACCACCTCACCGGCGGCATTGAGAAGCGGACCACCTGAGTTCCCCGGATTGATGGCGGCGTCGGTCTGAATCAGATCAAGACGTTTGCCCTGGATTCCGAGCTGGGACACGTTGCGGTTGAGGTTGCTCACAATGCCGAGCGTCACTGTGTTCTCCAATCCGAAAGGATTGCCGACAGCGATGGCCCAGTCACCTACTCGCAACCGATCCGAATTACCGAGGGAGGCCGTTGGCCAGAGGCCGCCCCCCTTGAGCTTCACGACCGCGAGGTCAGTCACCGTGTCCTGACCAACAACTTCGCCGGACACTCGTCTGCCGTCAGGCAGACCCACCATCACCCGATCCATATTCTCAACCACGTGCGCATTGGTCAGGACCAGACCCTGGGCATCGAAGATCACACCGCTGCCCTGTCCACGTTCGACGCGAGCCCGTGGAGACGGTGATCCCTGCAAACCGAAGAATCGCTGAAAGAAGGGATCGATCAACAGTCCCTGTGGTAACCCTGCGCCACCGGCGGCTCTCACGGTTCGCTGCGTTTCCAGAGTGACCACAGCGGAACCGCTTCGGGCCACAGCCGCGGCGACAAATGACTGTGCCGTCAAACCGGAGGAAGCTGCGAGCGCCGCTGAGGCATGCCCTTCCCGCAGTGGCATGGCCAGCTCGGCAGGGCCGATCAGTGACAGCCCAACGATCAAAGGCAGACACCGGCGGCGAACATGCATCACCGGAGCGGACTTCAAATCACAAACGAATGGTGCCACAGCCATGGAGAGGGCATCGACGAATTTCGAGAATCTGACGTTAATGAGCGCAATCCTCCGTGGACAGGGGGAAGCACCCCTGATTCCATGACCAGATGCAACCAACAGTGCTCCATGAACAAGCACAACTGGGCGGGAAATGGCGATGATGGTGTGCAGAGAGGGTGTGTCCCAGTACGACAACCGCCGACATCCCATGATCAGCAGTCTTTTCCCCCTGATTTACGGACTGGTTTTCCTTGCCCTGCTGTGGCAAGCCTTCCGGGTGATGGGGCGAGGGTTCAGCGCAGCAGTGCGTTCTCCAGGGACGACTGACACCCCTGTGGACCGAACCGGCAAGGTGACCATTCATCCGGAGCTGCTTGATGGAGATGGTCGGTTGACGGAAGAAGATCTGCTCACCGTCCGCTTCAGTGGCGAGGACGAAACTGGAGAACCTGGGGTGCGCTCCAGTGAATAGGTTGGGTAAGACAGCTGCGCGGCAGCTCGACTCGGACTCGTAGGGGGAACCTCCTGGTGGATCAAAGAACACGGATCGTTGCCGCGGTGATCAAATCCGTGAAACTCCCTCCCCGCTTTCGCCTGCGTTTGCTCAAGGAGGATCCGGTGCGTCTGGAACTCAGCCTCACTCCGGCTTACGGCAAGGATCCGATCCAGGTGGGTCTGGTGGAGTCACTCGATCTGGTTGCACGACGCGACCGTGAAGGTCGCATCCCAAGAGATCTTCAGGGAACCTGGGACTGGACAGTCAGGCATGGCCAGGTGAGTACCGGTGGCTGGAACCCCTACCTCAAAGAAGCCCTGCAGACGATGTTCGAAACCGGACTTCCCGCAATTGTCTACGAGGAACTAACCGGAGAGGATTACCACCCTGTTGATGGTGCTCGCCACGTGCGCTGACCCCCGCATTCGAAAGCCCCCCGCGCTCTGCACCTTTCTGCGTGTAACGCCGTGCCAGCGGATACAGCCAAGCCGCCCGGCAAAGGGCTAAATAACTCTGGCCAGGCCTTAAAGGATTTCTTCATGGCCACGCTGAAACATCGCAGTTCCCCGCTCATCCGTTTGCTCACCGCAATGGGAGCTTTGACCAGCATTCTGCTGCTTGGGATCCTCAACTTCGTCCGCTGACGCCGATCGTCGACCTTGGGTTCCTTCCCCATTGATGCACTTCTGCACGAGCTGTGCGCTCGCCTTCACAGCTCAGGAACACTGATCCTCAAGGCACCACCGGGGGCAGGCAAAACCACCCGAGTTCCTCTGGCATTGATTGGGGAACTGGTCAATGCACCGCGTGTCGAAGGCCGACTCCTGTTGATTGAGCCGCGACGACTGGCAACGAAGGCGGCAGCGACACGACTTGCTGCATCGATCTGCGAACCCGTGGGACAGCGAGTGGGCTACTCCGTTCGCAACGAGCAAAAGCGATCAGACGCCACGACCATCGAAGTCATCACTGACGGGTTGTTCCTGCGGCGTCTTCAGTCTCAGCCCGACCTGCCCGGAGTGGACATCGTGATCTTCGATGAATTCCACGAGCGCCGACGGGACAGTGACGTCGCCCTTGCACTTCTTCGGGAAGCACGACGCCTGCTCAGGCCTGATCTGAAGCTGCTGCTGATGTCTGCAACTCTGGAGCTGGAGGAGCTGAGTGCTCAGTTCGATGCAGCAGACACGCTCACCAGTGAGGGAAGAGCCTTCCCGGTGGAAACCTGCCACTGCCCTGCTCGCGACAAAGAGCCCCTCGAAGCTCATGTGTTGCGCGTGCTCGAACAGGAATTGATCGAGCTCGAACGCAGTCACCATGACGGCGGAAGTCCCCCCGGTGTGCTCGTTTTTCTACCCGGCGTGCGAGAGATTGAACGATGCCGACAGAGGCTGAACAGGGAGCAGCGGCTGGAGAACTGGCAGGTGCTGGCGCTGCATGGTCAGCTGTCTCTCAAACTGCAGTCCGAAGCACTCAAAGCCTGCAACAAACGCTGGAACGGACGCATCGTTCTGGCCACATCGATTGCGGAAAGTTCACTCACGCTGGATGGCATACGTCTCGTTGTGGATGCAGGGCTGAATCGCCACACGCGTTTTGATCCAGGCACCGGGATGGAAGGGTTGGTGACCGTACCAGCCAGCATGGCCAGCGCAGATCAGAGGCGGGGACGAGCGGGTCGACAGAGACCCGGCCGATGTGTACGCCTTTGGTCAGCGGCTGAAGAGCAACGCCGACCAGCGCAAGACCTTCCGGAGCTGCAACGGGCAGATCCACAACCCACCTTGCTTGACCTGGCGCAGTGGGGAGCTGGCCTGGGTGAAGAGCTCGACTGGCTGGAACCTCCCCCCCGACCACTGTTCCAGGAAGGGCAACAACAGCTGAAGCAGCTGAAACTGCTGACCGATCAGGGGCACATCACAGCGATGGGCCGACAAGTGGCAGCCTTCGGCATGCACCCAAGACTGGGACTGATGCTGATCCAGGCGAGGAATTGGGGACTGGAGGAGATGGCCTGCGATCTGGCTGCGTTGCTGAGTGAAAGGGATCTCCCGGGGGTCCGCGATCTCGGGTGTGACATCGGCCTCCGCCTCCAGCGTCTCAGAGATACAGAGCGATCAGATCATCACGATGTCCAGGATCTGCTGCTGCGGCAGAGCCGAAAGTGGCAAAGACAGTTGCGGACTGTCGAACCACAGGGGAGGCAGATGTTCTCGAGCGAAACCGAGGACTTCTGCGTCGCAAAGTTAATCGCCACGGCATTCCCCGAATGGCTGGCCCTGGCACGACCGGGGCGTGCAGGTTCGTTCCTTCTGCGCCAGGGGCGCGGGGCGGTTCTACCCAAGTCCGATCCGCTGAGCGGCGCCGAAGCCCTGGCCATCGCCCGGCTCGACCTCAAAGATCGAGATGCATGCATCCGCCTGGCGGTACCCATCAGCAGGCAGCATCTCGAGGATATGGCGAAAGAACAGGGGGAATGGAACGATCACGTTGTCTGGAACGACAGCCAGCAACGGATCAGCGGCGAGCGAGTGCTGAGCCTTGGTGCGATCGAATTGCAACGCCAGCAACTGCCACGCCCTTCAGCTGATCTGGTGAGCCATGCCTTGCTGCAGCGACTTCAGAACCATGGCCTCAATCTTCTGCCCTGGAATGAACGCTGCGAACAGCTGCGTCGGCGCCTTCAGATTGCCCACATTCATCTTGGAGCCCCATGGCCCAATCGCACACTTCAGGAACTGCAGAAAAGACCCGAACTTTGGATCAAGGAGGCCAGTCTGAACTGCAGCAGCTGGCAGGACCTGGACAGCCGGGAGCTGATTGAAGCGTTGTGGAATGATCTCCCCTGGGAAAGGCGCCGGGAGCTGGACAGATTGCTTCCTGAGCGGTTGAAGATTCCGAGCGGCAGAGAAGCCAGAGTGATTTACGGAGATGACGACGCAGTGCTCTCGGTGAAGCTGCAGGAGATGTTCGGCAGCAGCCAAGGACCGATCCTTCTCAACGGGGCACTGCCGGTAACCCTTGAACTGCTCTCCCCAGCTGGTCGTCCCCTCCAGCGCACCAGGGATCTTGCCGGCTTCTGGGCGGGCAGCTATCACGATGTGCGTCGTGAGATGCGCGGCCGCTACCCGAAACACCCCTGGCCGGAATCACCGATGACAGCCTTTCCGACTAGCAAGTCGAAGAAAAGGCCGTAATGTCGCATTCACGACAGGCAACAAAACTCCATTGTTTGTTACATTGGTTGAAGTCAAGGAACACGACCCATGTCTGACAACGCATCCCGCTTCGGCTTCGTCAACTTCGCTGAAACCTGGAATGGCCGGCTGGCCATGATGGGCTTCGTGATCGGCCTGGGTACCGAACTGCTCACCGGCCAGGGCATCCTGTCCCAGATTGGCCTCGGCTGACAGCGATAGAGGGCACTGCAAGCCCTGCATCCATGCAAACCCCATCGGCCTGCCGATGGGGTTTTTCAATGTCCGCCGTCACTGCGAGAGAGTACTTGAAGTTGTTCTCTGCCCTTGCCCCGTTTCTTCGCCGGCAACCGCCGCGATGGTGCCAGGTTGCTGAGCAGTGCACTGGTGTTTCTATCGATCGGGCTGACCCAGCTGGACCATCAGTGGGGGCGGATCCTCAGTGTCATTGCTGGTGCTGTCTGCATCTACTGGGGTTTCGCCTATCGCCGCCTTGATCGATAACGCCATCCCCAGCTACTCCGTCAAGGAGCTCAACAACGCAGTCGGCTCCCTGCTCGAGCGCGGTTTCGCCCCCCGTTTTCTGGTCCAGGGCAGTGCGTCCCGCCCCCAGATCAAAAAAGGACACCTCTGGGTGAACCTCACCGACGGGGAAGCAACCATCACGGTGGTCTGCTGGGCCTCACGGTTGAATCAGCTCGATTACGTCCCTGCAGACGGGGACGGCATCACGGTGATCGGAAAGCTGAATTTCTGGGCGGCTCGGGCCAGTCTCGCCGTACAGGCCATTGACATCCGCCCGAGTCTCTCCACCGTTGATCGACGCTTTGAAGCGGTTAAAGCACTGCTGTCATCAGAAGGGTTGATTGATCCAGCAGCGCGAAAAAGCCTGCCATTGATCCCTACCCGCATTGCGCTGTTGACGAGCGTGCCCAGTTCAGCCCTGGCGGACATGCTGAGAACCGCAAGCGAGCGATGGCCACTGGCTGAGCTACTTGTTGTTCCGATCCCTGTTCAGGGAGCAGTAGCTCAACAGATCAGTGCAGTGTTGGAACAAATCAACAAGGCTCAACCTCAGTTGAAGCTTGATGCTCTTGTGCTGGCCAGGGGGGGAGGCAGCCGTGAAGATCTTATGGTGTTCGACGACGAACAGGTCTGTCGAGCCATTGCCGCAATCTGCTTTCCGGTCGTGACAGGTCTGGGGCACGAAGACGACCTCACGGTGGCCGATCTTGTAGCTGATCACAGGGCTGCCACTCCAACAGCGGCAATCGTCAGCCTTTTTCCGAGTCGAGTCACAGCGTTGCAGACAGTCCGTCAGCAACGCTTGCAGCTGGTTCAACAACAACAGTGGCGTTTCAGACGAGAACAGGAACGGCTGAAGCAGAAGCAGCTACAGCTGCAAAGTGTTCATCCAGAAACCGTGCTGCAGCGCACCCGTCATCAGTTGCGCCAACGACAGCAACTACTCACGGCCCTCTCACCGGATCGATGGTTGAGCAGAGGTTTCGCCAGAGTGATGCAAGTGGACGGCACTGTGCTGGAGTCAGTGAAGGAAGCCAGGCCCAGCGACAATCTTGAGATTCATCTTCGAGACGGGCAGATCGGCGTGACTGTTCAAACCGTTCAGAACACTCTTGGACACACCTGACTCCGGACGAAAACCTCTGATTTGAAGCCAACGTCATCCTTTTTTCATGCCGAAAAAACCCCAAACGGTCAAGACCGAGTCACAGGAGACTTGGCGCAAGCAAGCAGAAACACTGAACTATGAAGAGGCGCTTCAGGCACTCGACCTCCTCTTGGCCAGGCTTCAGGACGAAGCTCTACCGTTATCCGAACTCCAGAACAGTTATCAACGGGCGGAGATTTACTTGAGTCGATGTGAACAACTTCTCAGTGAAACAGAACAGAATGTTCTTCAACTTAACCCCGATACATTGACCACAGAGACCTTCAAGCAGCGGAATGATGCGTAACATTCTGATCTGGAGCTACTTGCTTCTGGCCCTGCTCGGTGCCGTATTGCCCTGGCAAGCCAATCTGGAATTCATGCAGACGGGAACGGGCTCAGGCTTCGACCTCAGTGGCTTTATCAGGGATGCCAATCTGAATGCAGCATCACGATCCCTCAGCCGCGATCTGATCATCGGCGCCACTGCGTTCACCATCTGGATCGCCATTGAGGGTCGCCGTTTGCAGGTCAAGGGCTGGTGGATCACCCTGGTGTTGTGCGTGACCGTGTCGTTTGCCTGCGGCGGCCCCTTTTTCCTGCATTTGCGTGAACGCCGACTTGTGGAGCTTGAAAAGGAGGATCAACCGATCAATCCAGATAATGGATAAGCAGCTGAATCAGATCTAGCTCAGATTTCTACATCCTCTGCAGTGACGTCAATCGTGGCGGAACTTGCAGGAATCGAATCATCTTTAAATTGCGAAGTGGAGGTCTGCGATGTATCCACATTTGAGAAAGCAGATCCGCAGACAGCACAAACCGGGTTGGCCTGCAGGGAAGCCGAGCCGCAGTTGGGACAAACCTGCATTCGGCTTTGCAACACCCTCCAACCAATCCAACCAAGACCAGCCAGGAGCAGAGGAAGGGCGAGCAGAACAAGGGCTACTCCTCCGAGCACATCGATCAAAGCTCTGCCTACCGGTGTCGGCAACAACAGCAACAGGGCCATGAGCCAGACCAAAGGGGGCAGTCGACCCATATCACTCGGGACCCGGTGAATGAAGGATCTCCATAATCACTGATTAACGTCAGTCTTGGGCAAGCTAAATGAACGGATCACCGCCCTTCTTAATACGCATATTGGCCAACTCCACACTCCAGCACTGACCGAAATAAATCACTACACCGACCATCCAGATCCATAATGTCAGCACAAGAACCCCGCCGATAACGCCATAAGCCTGAAAGCGAGATCCGAGTGAAAAAATGCTTCGACTGACCGCAAGATTTAAAATTGTTAGCAAAAAGCCGATCAACAAGGAACCTGGGATCAGTGGCAAAAAAGGAACTTTCCTGCTGGGAAGCAGGAACTGCAACAACAAAGCCATTGCGGAAAATCCAAGAAAGGGAATCAACAAACGTCCAAATTGAAGCACTGGTAAATCCAGAAAAACATCAGCCAGCCATGGCACAGAGCGGAAAAATTCATCAAGAAAAGCTGCCGGAACCATTCGCAGATTGGCACTGATTTGATCAACAACGACGAGAAGACCAATCAGAATCACGACAAAAAAAGCTTCAACCCGCACCCGCACAAAACGATAAGCCTGCACTCCGAACGGCAATGCATCAGGCAAAGGCTGCAAAACATCACGCCATAAACGATCGGCTCCTCGCTGCAGGGTCAGATAAACATTCCCAGCAGTGACAAGCAAAACAACGGCGCCCAGAAGGCCAGCTCCGAATCGCTGAGAAACAAGTTGCTGGAGAGTCTGACGGATAATTTCAATGGCTGGAGATGGCAGCACACCACTGGCGTAGGCCAGTATTTGTTCGTCAAGATTCTGCTGCCTGCCTAAAAACCAGGAGGCAACTGATAATGAGATCACCAGAATCGGAAAGATTGACTGAAGCGTGTAGTACGCAAAAGCAGCACTGAGATCTACGCAATCCGAAGAAACCCAACGCAAATAAGCCCTCCAAAGAGAGCGGCAAATTTGACGAATCGACAGCCCTTGTGCCATGAAATCCGCCAGTGTTATGAATCCAAACTAGCGCGTCAGGGTACAAAAAAAGCCACCCTCTCCTGGGTGGCTTTCTTCGTATCACTGATGTGATTGGAATGTTTTACCTGGCATCGAGCTATTTTCTCAGGGGGCTACCCCCCAAATATCGTCGCCGCTGCTGCGTTTCACAACCGAGTTCGAGATGGATCGGAGTGGTTCCACAACGCTATGGACACCAGGATAGAAAACATTCCCAAGGTTGAACCCTGAGAACTGCATAGGACATCACCAATGATTTTCATCATCAATGATGCATCTGTTTTGAATAAAACGTCGCCTCAGGCAAGAACCAAATCATGGTCAAGCCCTCGGTCTATTAGTACTCCTCCGCTGCATCCATTACTGGACTTCCACGTAGAGCCTATCAACGGGTGTTCTTCCCGTGACCTTACTGGGTTACCCCATGGGAATACTCATCTTGAGGTGGGCTTCCCACTTAGATGCTTTCAGCGGTTATCCACTCCGCACATGGCTACCCAGCGTTTACCGTTGGCACGATAACTGGTACACCAGAGGTGCGTTCCTCCCGGTCCTCTCGTACTAGGGAGAAATCCTCTCAATATTCCTACGCATACACCGGATATGGACCGAACTGTCTCACGACGTTCTGAACCCAGCTCGCGTACCGCTTTAATGGGCGAACAGCCCAACCCTTGGGACCGACTTCAGCCCCAGGTTGCGATGAGCCGACATCGAGGTGCCAAACCTCCCCGTCGATGTGAACTCTTGGGGGAGATCAGCCTGTTATCCCTAGAGTAACTTTTATCCGTTGAGCGACGGCCCTTCCACTCAGAACCGTCGGATCACTAAAACCGACTTTCGTCCCTGTTCGACTTGTAGGTCTCACAGTCAAGCTTCCTTCTGCTTTTGCACTCGTCAGCTGATTTCCAACCAGCCTGAGGAAACCTTTGTGCGCCTCCGTTACCTTTTAGGAGGCGACCGCCCCAGTCAAACTGCCCACCTGATACTGTCCGCTCCCCGGATAACGGGTGAACGTTAGAACCCTAGCTCTGAAAGAGTGGTATCTCACCATTGACTCCCTAGTACCCACAAGCACTAGATCAACGTCTCCCACCTATCCTGCGCATTCAGAGCCCGGGCACAATACCAAGCTACAGTAAAGCTTCATAGGGTCTTTCTGTCCGGGTGTATGTAGTCCGCATCTTCACAGACAATTCTATTTCGCCGAGCCTCTCTCCGAGACAGCGCCCTGATCGTTACGCCTTTCGTGCGGGTCGGAACTTACCCGACAAGGAATTTCGCTACCTTAGGACCGTTATAGTTACGGCCGCCGTTCACCGGGGCTTCAGTCGCCAGCTTCGCTTACGCTGACCGGCTTCCTTAACCTTCCGGCACTGGGCAGGCGTCAGCCCCCATACATCGTCTTGCGACTTAGCGGAGACCTGTGTTTTTGGTAAACAGTCGCCAGGGCCTTTTCACTGCGACCACCTTGCGGTGGCACCCCTTCTCCCGAAGTTACGGGGCTAATTTGCCGAGTTCCTTAGAGAGAGTTACCTCGCGCACCTCGGTATTCTCTACCACCCCACCTGTGTCGGTTTCGGGTACTGGCAGTTATGCCTTAACGGGTATAGAGCTTTTCTTGGAAGCATGACATCACCGACTTCGCTGCCGTAGCAGCTCGTACTCACGCCTCAGCTCGGAGCGTTTTCGCCGCTCCTCATAGCCTCGAACGCTTGAACCAGTAACCAACGTCTGGCTCGGCTAGCCTTCTCCGTCCCTCTTCCCAAAACATAACCGGTACAGGAATGTTGACCTGTTATCCATCGACTACGCCTTTCGGCCTGACCTTAGGACCAGACTAACCCTCCGCGGACGAGCCTGCCGGAGGAACCCTTAGGGTTTCGGTGCATGGGATTCTCACCCATGTTTTCGCTACTCAAGCCGACATTCTCACTTCTATGCAGTCCACGCCCGCTCACGCTAACGCTTCGCCCCACATAGAACGCTCCCCTACCATAAATCCGCAGCTTCGGTACAACGCTTAGCCCCGTTCATTTTCGGCGCAGGATCGCTCGACCAGTGAGCTATTACGCACTCCTTTGAGGATGGCTGCTTCTAGGCAAACCTCCTGGTTGTCTGGGCAATCCCACCTCCTTTATCACTTAGCGTTGATTTGGGGACCTTAGCTGGCGGTCTGGGCTGTTTCCCTCTCGACCATGGAGCTTATCCCCCACAGTCTGACTGCCTCGCTACACACAGGGTATTCAGAGTTCATCTCGATTTGGTACCGCTCTCGCAGCCCGCACCGAAATGGTGGCTTTACCCCCCTGCTGGAGCACGAGACGCTACGCCTCAACGTATTTCGGGGAGAACCAGCTAGCTCCGGGTTCGATTGGCATTTCACCGCTAACCACAGCTCATCCAGTGACTTTTCAACGTCAGTTGGTTGGGACCTCCACTTGGTATCACCCAAGCTTCATCCTGGCCATGGTTAGATCACCCGGGTTCGGGTCTATAAACACTGACAAACGCCCTATTCAGACTCGCTTTCGCTGTGGCTCCACCATTTCCGGTTTAACCCGCCAGTGCCTATAAGTCGCCGGCTCATTCTTCAACAGGCACACGGTCACCCGATAAGTCGGGCTCCCATTGCTTGTAAGCTCACGGTTTCATGTTCTATTTCACTCCCCTCCCGGGGTTCTTTTCACCTTTCCCTCGCGGTACTGTTTCGCTATCGGTCACACAGTAGTACTTAGCCTTACGAGGTGGTCCTCGCGGATTCACACGGAATTTCACGTGCTCCGTGCTACTCGGGATACAGCTAGGTCAGTTCAGTTTTCGTGTACGGGGCTTTCACCCTCTTTGGCGTGTCTTTCAAACACTTCCACTAACATCCCTTTTCCACATTGCTGTCCCACAACCCCGATGGTCGAAACCATCGGTTTAGGCTCTTCCCCGTTCGCTCGCCGCTACTCAGGGAGTCGTTTTTACTTTCCTTTCCTCCAGCTACTAAGATGTTTCAGTTCGCTGGGTTGGCTCGTGCCAGCCTATGGATTCAGCTGGCCGTTCTAAGGGTTGCCCCATTCGGAAATTCCCGGATCAAAGCGTGTTTCCAGCTCCCCGAGACTTATCGCAGGTAACCACGTCCTTCATCGCCTCTGTGTGCCAAGGTATCCGCCGTGAGCTCTTTGTAGCTTGACCATTCATCTCCAAAACGCTTGCTGTTGTTGAAACAGATTCTGAATGATTCATGACTGAATTATTCATCAAACTCCTGATTGCTCGACACAATCAGAAGAACGTCATGGAGTCTCGGCTCTTGCTCAAGAATTGACATCATCCTAAAAAAGAATGATGCATCCATGAGAGATGCTTTATTCTTACAGACTTTTTCCTATGCAGTTGTCAAGGTTCTGCTAGACATCAAACTGATCAATCAGTTCGAGCCCAGCATCTTATCAACCAAAACATCGTGATAAATCACGTCATTTCGGAATGACAGGAAGCTGGGGTCATGCCAGCGGACACATCTAAATCACATCTCCTCGAGTTCACCTTCCATCTTTCAGACGATGGAGATTGAGTTCGATCAGTGGAGGTTAGGAGACTCGAACTCCTGACATCCTGCTTGCAAAGCAGGCGCTCTACCAACTGAGCTAAACCCCCAACACCGAATGGGCCATCCTGGACTTGAACCAGGGACCTCACCCTTATCAGGGGTGCGCTCTAACCACCTGAGCTAATGGCCCAGGAAGACTCAACCCTTGTGGGATGTGACCTAGACAAAGTTTAGGAACTGAAAATCTCCATCAAGCAATTCATATCGCTATGCATTCTTGATTTCAAAATTGAGGTACCGATCGACCTAAGGTGACAGGATTTCGGCCTAAGAATTAAGTACTCAGACATCAAAATCAATGTTTGTCTCCCTGTTAGGAGGTGATCCAGCCGCACCTTCCGGTACGGCTACCTTGTTACGACTTCACCCCAGTCATCAGCCCCACCTTCGACGTCCTCCTCCACAAGGGTTGGAGTAACGGCTTCGGGCGTGGCCAACTTCCATGGTGTGACGGGCGGTGTGTACAAGGCCCGGGAACGTATTCACCGCAGTATGCTGACCTGCGATTACTAGCGATTCCTCCTTCACGTAGGCGAGTTGCAGCCTACGATCTGAACTGAGCCACGGTTTATGAGATTTGCTTGTCCTCGCGAACTTGCTGCTCTTTGTCCGTAGCATTGTAGTACGTGTGTAGCCCAGGATGTAAGGGGCATGATGACTTGACGTCATCCACACCTTCCTCCGGTTTATCACCGGCGGTCTCTCTAGAGTGCCCAACTAAATGCTGGCAACTAAAGACGTGGGTTGCGCTCGTTGCGGGACTTAACCCAACATCTCACGACACGAGCTGACGACAGCCATGCACCACCTGTCACTGCGTTCCCGAGGGCACTCTCTCGTTTCCAAGAGATTCGCAGGATGTCAAACCCTGGTAAGGTTCTTCGCGTTGCATCGAATTAAACCACATACTCCACCGCTTGTGCGGGCCCCCGTCAATTCCTTTGAGTTTCACACTTGCGTGCGTACTCCCCAGGCGGAACACTTAACGCGTTGGCTACGACACCGAGGGGGTCGATTCCCCCGACACCTAGTGTTCATCGTTTACGGCCAGGACTACAGGGGTATCTAATCCCTTTCGCTCCCCTGGCTTTCGTCCATGAGCGTCAGTTATGGCCCAGCAGAGCGCCTTCGCCACTGGTGTTCTTCCCGATATCTACGCATTTCACCGCTACACCGGGAATTCCCTCTGCCCCTACCACACTCAAGCCCAACAGTTTCCACTGCCATGATGGAGTTAAGCTCCACGTTTTAACAGCAGACTTGAAAGGCCGCCTGCGGACGCTTTACGCCCAATAATTCCGGATAACGCTTGCCACTCCCGTATTACCGCGGCTGCTGGCACGGAATTAGCCGTGGCTTATTCCTCAAGTACCGTCAGATCTTCTTCCTTGAGAAAAGAGGTTTACAGCCCAGAGGCCTTCATCCCTCACGCGGCGTTGCTCCGTCAGGCTTTCGCCCATTGCGGAAAATTCCCCACTGCTGCCTCCCGTAGGAGTCTGGGCCGTGTCTCAGTCCCAGTGTGGCTGATCATCCTCTCAGACCAGCTACTGATCGATGCCTTGGTGAGCTCTTACCTCACCAACTAGCTAATCAGACGCGGGCTCATCCTCAGGCGAAATTCGTTTCACCTCTCGGCATATGGGGTATTAGCGGCCGTTTCCAGCCGTTATCCCCCTCCTGAGGGCAGATTCCCACGCGTTACTCACCCGTCCGCCACTAACCCGAAGGTTCGTTCGACTTGCATGTGTTAAGCACGCCGCCAGCGTTCATCCTGAGCCAGGATCAAACTCTCCGTTGTAGATCAAGTCCTCTCGAAAATTTTCATTTCCTCAACCTGATTTGCTTTTCCCGCTCACTCAGCACTGGCGCACTGGTTGCAGTAAAAACCACCTTCCTCTGACAGAAGGGTTCATAAGAGTGCACTAAGAATCTCTCCTTCGTGACTTTCCAGGATCTCAGATCCGGTTGTTGCTCCACAACATGCACACCGACAAATTCAAAAGCTCGTGAAAACTTTCAACTCTGTAAGCACGTTGCTTCCTTGCAACTAAAATTGTTGACGGGACCTCACACTTACATCGCATTATCATCAAGCTCAATTACTCAACTTTGCAGCTCAGTAATCAAAACTCGACGCGATGAAAGCGTCAGTTCCTAAACTTTTCGATTGTCCAGGTTCTGCCGACGCGTTCCCTCTCAGGAGCGGTTGGCGGTGCGGCCTCGCGACCGCTTGTGAAACTTACAACACCGTGGGATCTCTCCCTCCCGGCCTCGTAAGCACCCCCAAACATTACAAGCTCGCGCTCTTCATGTTCAGAAGCTGCGCTCCAGGCTTCCGCCTGCCGCGCAGTCCAAAAACATAGCTCACTATTGCCCCAATACGCAACTGGTCAGCCAGTCAGGGAAGCAGCAAAGACTCTCCCCAGGGCCTGAGACGGTCAAGTTCAGCCTGCGAGCTCGCTGCGAGCACTGGAAAGCTGACCTCGGAAAGATCCTCTCCAGGAGTCAGCATCGCCGGATCCTGGTCAAGCCACTGCAAAGAACAGTTCAGTTCGGTGAGAACGAGCCAGGCAGCTGCAAGATCCCAGATCTTTGGTGTTGCTTCCAGCGCTGCGACGGTCTGCCCCATGGCCACGCTGACCAGGTTCACACTGGCAACACCAAGCAGGCGGATTTTGCCTGGGAAAGGATCCTGATGACGGCGCTGCAGCACTCTGATCGCACGACTGCAGAGCGACACGCAGGCACTGCCTGACTGCAGACGGGTCTGTGGAGTCAGAGGTTTGCCATTGCGCCATGCTCCTTGACCACGGATCGCCACGATGCGTTGATTCAGGGGTGGAATATCGAGAAAAGCCTCAGTGGGCTGGCCATCGACAAAACGTGCCACTGAAATCGCCCAGTAAGGAATTCCGGCAGCGAAGTTGGTGGTGCCGTCAAGGGGATCGACAACCCAGAAGCCCGAAGAGGTAGGACAGCGCTTCTCCCCTTCCTCGCTGAGAGTGAATTCACCGGGAGCAAGCTTGGAGAGCCCTTCCACCAGAACCTGATCACTCCAGCGGTCACAAGCGGTGATCAAGGACCCATCCTCCTTGATATCAGAAACGATGTGACCGAAATCCTGTCTCTGCCGTTCCGCAACCCTGTCGAGTAGCTGATGGACGGCGCGCAACTGCTGAGGGTTCAGGAATCTCGAAGTCAACGTCTAGCCGTCATGATCAGGATCCCAGCAGGGAGGCTTCACAAGCTGGGAAGTTGGGTTCAGGAACGATCGGAACAACTTCGGAAGCTGATGGTTGAGGCTTGTCCCCAGGCAGATTCAAAGGTGGGCAGGACGCAACCTGATCAAGGCCTGTGAATCGCCTTAGTTTGGCTACAGAAACGTTGTAGTCAGCAATCGCGCTGACATAGCGAACCTGCGCGTTGGTGACATCCCTTTGAGTTTCAACCACTTCACGCTGTGTAGTCACACCCGCCTGGAAGCGCAACCTGGCCAGGCGCAGCGCTTCTTGAGAAGAGAGCACTTCTCTGGCAGTGGTACGAATCGAAGCTTGTCTGTCACGCAGATTGAAGAAGCTTTGCTCCACTTCAAAACGAATTTCACCTCTGCGAGTAGCAAAGTCATAGGTACTGGCTTCAGCTTTCTGCTTGTTGCGCCTGTATTCGGCACGAGCGCGACCACCATCGAAAACATTCCAACGTGCTGAAAGCCCAACGGCATTGTCGAAACTCCAGCCATAAGCATCGGTATTTACAGGTGGTTCTGATGTCCCCCCCTTGAAACGCCTGGTCTGAAAATTGTTGTAAATGCTGAGAACAGGCTGCACTGCAGCAAGAGCACGATTGGCATTGCTGTTATTGATCGAGATATCAAGTATGAGTTGATCAAGCTCTTCCCTGAACGCATAGGCAGCGATGATGCTCTCCTGAAGGGAAGGCTCCCAGACACCCAAAACCCTTGCAGGCGTGGCGGCGGTGGGAGTCACATCTTGAGGGAGATCAATAATCTTTGCCAATTCTCTGCGAGCACGGGACTGAAAATTCAATTCTCGAGTCAACAGGTCTCTGTCTCGAGCAAGTTGAGTTTCCGCCTCCAACACTTCAAGCTTGGTGGCAACACCCGCCTGAAAACGAGCCCGTGCGTCTCGCAGGCTGACCAGTGAAGCAGCAACTGACTGCTTGCCAACGTTGACAGTTTCATCGCGTTCCTGCAGTCGGATATACGCTTCGGCTGTTTGAAGACGAAGATCTCTTAAGGAAATCAAATACGAATCACGAGCCCTTTCAAAGAGATCGCGAGCCGCGGCTATTTCAGGCACACGGCCTGGATCAATCAATTTCCAATTAAGTTGTGCTGAAAAATTGGCGGAAGTGATCTCAGTTCTGGTGAGGCGTCCATCTTCAACCTCAAGATCGGTGAAGGGGTTCACAAAATCTGATTGATTGGAATCTGATTGATTGAAACCTGATTGATTGGAATCCGATCTCTGTGAATCAGATCGACTGGAGTTAAACCTCTGTGATTCACCCGCCAGATACTGGGGGAGACCATTGGCACTGAGATTGAGATTGGGATACCAACTTGAAATTGCCGCTCGCAGGCTCGACTTGGCCTGCTGCACTTCGAGAGCGACAGCTTTCAGATTGGGATTATTGACTTCAGCAAGTCGTTCGACTTCAGCCAGTGTGAGCGGTCTGAGCTCACGAATTCGAACCTGATCAGGCTGATTGGGCAAGGCAAGACTCGGCGGCGCCTGGAGCCCATCGAGCGTTTCGGGCAAGGTTGTTGCCGCTGGGGGAAGCAGGGAAGGATCCGCCTGTGGCCTGGATCCTTTCAGATCAATGGCATTGGGGAGGGTGTTCTGATCAATCAGCGACGAGCCATTGTCTGCGGAGACATCAGAAGGCTCCTGAGCTAGAGCACTTGCTGCGATGTCGACGGGCACCATGCCTGCAATCAGAAGAAGGCTTGCAGCAGTCCGACGCACATCAAATACCGAGCTTGGCGGAGTTTAGGTGGTTTTCTCCGGATCTCCGAGCACAGCAGCCACGATGTCAGCTGCTCCATGCACGATTCGAATGGGGACAGGAAGCTGTGCCTGAACCTGATCCAAGGTCATGTCATCCAGAAACACAGGCTGCCCCTGCCGCAACATCACCGATGGCAAAAGCAACTGATCACCCAGGTCCTGATCCTTGAGGCCATCCAGCAGATCCTGGCCAGTCAGCAGCCCGGTGACCACCTGATCCTGCCCCCAGTAGGGACTGGGTAGACCATGCATTCGCAAGCTGACGCCTTCAATCCTGTTCAAACGTTTGGTCACGGTCTCAAGAGCCCGGTCCACAAGTCGCCCGACAACCCAGCTGCTGCGCAGCGGCTCAGCGACACGCTCAGGGAGTGATTCGGTGGCCTCATCCAGGGATTCGAGAAACGCTCGAATCGTTCCCACACCATTTTCCTGTTGAGGGAGATCCTCGTAGCTGCAGCGAGGTGGCAAGGCACGGCCTGCGATCAGGTACCACTCATCCGACAACCAGACAAATCGACTGCCGAAGCGCTCCTGGAATTCAGCCTGGAGAGGTTCCACCGCATCAATCACCCGCTCGGCATCCTCCGGAGTGACCGCTCGCAATCCATCGCCCGGAGGTCGGAAACGTGTCAGGCCCACCGGTACAACAGCAGCTGACAGCACGGCAGGCCACTCAACACCTGCAAACCCGGCAAGATCCCGAAGAGTGTTCAGCAGTGCTTCGCCATCGTTGAGTCCTGGACACACCACAACCTGGGCATGGATCTGCAGATCCCTCTGAGCGAACCACTTCAGCTGCTCCAACAGCCTCCCGGCTCTTGGATTCTCGAGAAGAGTGGAGCGCAGATCGGGATCGGTGGCATGCACCGAAACGAACAGCGGTGTCAGCCTTTGCTGCTCAATCCGGTCCCAGTCGGAATCACTGAGGTTGGTGAGAGTGAGATAGGAGCCGTAGAGAAAACTGAGTCGATAGTCATCGTCCTTGAGATAGAGACTGTCGCGATGACCCGGTGGCTGTTGATCAATGAAACAGAAAGGGCAGCGGTTGGTGCACTGGCGAAGGCCATCAAACAGGGCTTCCGTAAAAGCAAGACCGAGCCCGTCATCGGCATCTTTTTCCAGCTCCACGCAGTGCAGCTCACCGGCGCTGTCACGAACTTCGAGCGTCAGCTCCTCATCAACGATGAGATATCGGTAATCAATGAGATCGCGAGGACGCACACCATTGATGCTCAGCAGTTGATCCCCGGGCTCGAATCCCAGTTCCTCTCCGATTGAACCTGCCTCGACGGAAGCCACCACCGCAGGCTCTGGCTGCCGAGAAGGACTCGCGGGATCCAGAGCTGTGACAGCAACCCCTGCGGAGGGCTCATTCCACACAGCGAGCAGTCGACTGTTATCAGTTTGAGCCTGCGCCGGACCACCACACCAGCAGCAACACGCCAAACAGGAGTCGATAGATCACAAAAATCCAGGTGCTGTGACGCTGCAGGTACTTCAGCAGCCAGTCGATGGCCAGCCAGGAGACCACTGCAGCGGAGAGGATTCCGAGCAACAGCGGCAACGCGCCGCCTGGGCTGGGCTGGCTGAAGGCGTCCTTCAGTTGCACGAACCCCGCCAGGGTGATGGCTGGGATGCCCAGCAGAAAGGAGAAACGGGCTGCATCCGGTCGCTTCCAACCATCAAATAATGATGCGGTGAGCGTGCTTCCAGACCGGGACACTCCAGGAATCAGTGCAAGCACCTGAGCGAGACCGACCACAAGACCATCACGCCCCTGAACCTGGTCAAGCCGTTTGAGACGCGGGCCCAGCTGCTCGGCCAGGGCCAGCAGCAACGCCATCACGATCGACACAACTGCGATTACCGGTTCGCTGCGCAGTGGCGACGTTTCGTAGCCGGGCCAGAACATCTTGATGCCAAGCCCCACCACCAGGATCGGCAGGGTGCCAATGGCCATGGCAATCCCGAGGCGGGCTTCCGGTTCTCGCCACTGACCTCTCGTGAGTGCACCGCTGATTCCCCTCCAGACCCCCAGGAGGTCGTCGCGAAAATAGCCAATGACAGCGACGATGCTGCCCAGCTGGATCACTGCAGTGGCGGACACGCCCGGGTCCTCCCAACCGGCGAGTGCGGGCACCACCTTCAGATGAGCCGTGCTGCTGATGGGCAGAAACTCAGTGAGCCCCTGCACAACACCCAACACGACATTTCTCCAGATGGCCTCGAAAAGCCCGGGATCTGACACCTCTGACGTCCTGAACGAAGGCTCCAGGACGCTATCGCCGGATCCAACATCCAATGACATCAGCGACCTCACAAAAACCCTCAACCAGGCGGAAATCTTCTAAGGTCACATTCCTTTCTTCACATCCGGGTGGGAGTGGACCGTTGTTCAGTGGGCTGATACGCAACCAGGCCTTCGCTGAGCCGGTTCAGCCGCTCTCCCTGGGGCGCATAAGTCTGCCCTTCTGGGCATCGGCATTGGTCGTGCTGCCAGTGTTCATTCAGGCTCCATGGGTTCGCATTCAACCGTTCACCTCCTGCCTGTTCGGCCTGGTGCTCCTCGGTGTGGGAGTGATCACCAATGCGATCGCACCCAGGAAAGGTCAGGACTTCGGGGCACTGCTGGTCGGATTCAGTGGCAGCTGGTTGGCCGGCAGCCTTTTCTGGGGATGGTTGGCGAGTCATCCACTGCTGCATGTTCCGGTTGAGGCCTTCGCACTGCCTCTGGCAATCACCGGTCTGCAGACGCGCTGGCGGCTTGGCTGTGCCTTTTATCTCGCATCTTTACTGGGAACGGCCTTCACCGACCTGGCCATGGCACTCACTGGCGTCATG
This sequence comes from Synechococcus sp. MIT S9509, assembly GCF_047303035.1. NCBI lineage: Bacteria > Bacillati > Cyanobacteriota > Cyanophyceae > Synechococcales > Synechococcaceae > Synechococcus > Synechococcus sp. MIT S9509. The sequence continues at coordinate 1,852,814 of NZ_CP138940.1, forward strand.
GGGCTCTGGCCTGCAGTGATTGCTGCTTCCCCCACAGAAGCAACTGTTCTCCTGCAAGATGCTGCCGTCTGTGTGCTGAGGCCAAGTTCTCTCTTAACGGTCTCTGCTGCAGGCTTGATCATTCTTCAGCTGGTTCAGTACTGCAGACATCGCAGCATTCTTTCTGCTTCGACTGACAAGGCCTGGAGTATTGCTGCAGCGGTGTTATTCACAACTCTTTTAGTCGACGGCTTATTCCTGTCGTTGTCGTTGTTCGCGCCGGAACTGAGCGGACTGGTCTGAAACGAACTGCAAAAAACTGCGACTGCTCGCAACAGTTCCGGGCGATGGCACTTGTAAGGTTTGGAGATCGGCATCGCCGGTAATCATCCCGTTCCGATCCTCAAGACGGAGAGTTCCATGAAGCGTCTGCTGTCCTGGCTTACAGGCATTCTTGTGATGGCAGGTCTGCTGATGGGCCTGTTGCTACCCGCGAGCGTTCAGGCTGCTGACATCCGCAACGTGGCCGACGACAAGATCGCCGAGCGTGGCGAAAAGGTGGATCTGAACAATTCCTCTGTGCGTCGGTTTCAGCAGTTCCCTGGTATGTATCCCACCCTCGCCGGCAAAATTGTTCTGGGTGGCCCCTACGAGAGTGTTGATGACGTTCTCTCCCTGGATCTGACCGACCGCCAGAAAGAGCTATTCGACAAATACCGTGAGAACTTCACCGTTACGGAACCGTCGATAGCTCTCAACGAAGGATTCGACCGGATCAACGATGGGCAGTACCGCTGAGGCAGTTTTCTGAAAACGCCGATCTCCACTGATTGGAATGCCTGGATTGCGGTGAAACCGCCGGATAACCCGGCGGTTTTTTGGTGGTGAAATGAAACCCTATGACCCTGGCAGCGAACCCATTCCCTCAGGTCCTTGGGACGTGGTGGTGGTAGGCGCCGGGGCCGCAGGCCTGATGACCTGTCTTGAACTGCCCGCCGGACTTCGAGTGCTGCTGGTCAATCGCAACACCAGCAGGCGTTCATCGAGCCGATGGGCTCAAGGCGGAATCGCTTCAGTGACGCGTCGGGATGACAACAGCGACAGCCATGCGATAGACACCATCCACGCCGGTGCCGGCCTCTGCGACGGTGATTCCGTTCGCTTTCTTGTTGAACAGGCACCGCAGTGCGTCGACAGGCTGCTCGAGCTGGGGATGGATTTCGACCGGAACAGCGACGGGAGTCTGGCCACCACACTCGAGGCTGCCCACAGCCATCATCGCGTGCTGCATGTCCAGGACCGAACCGGCCATGCGCTGGTCGATGTGCTGCGACAGCGCGCCGAGCAAAGGCCTGGGTTACTGCATCGCAGGGGTGTTCGCGTCAGCCAGCTCTGGGTGGAGAACGGACGGTGCTGCGGTGTGCAGGTTCTGGATGGGTTCAGGCTGCAATGGATCCGAGCCAGAGCAGTGATCCTGGCCACCGGAGGCGGGGGTCACCTTTACACCAACACCACCAATCCCGCCCAAGCCGCGGGGGAGGGAATCGCCCTGGCCTGGGCTGCCGGGGCCGCGGTTGAAGATCTCGAGTTTGTCCAGTTTCATCCCACTGCACTGAAGCTTCCTGGAGCTCCCTGTTTTCTGATCTCAGAAGCAGTTCGCGGAGAAGGAGCAAGACTTGTGGACGCAGCCGGGAACAGTCCGGTCAATCAACTTCCAGGAGCTGATCTTGCGCCCAGAGACCAGGTCAGTCGTGCACTGTTGAAATGCATGCGCCTCCAGGGCGTCGACCACGTCGGTCTGGACCTTTCAGGAATTCCTCGCGACCAGGCTGAGCGCCGATTCCCAACCATTCTGGAGCGATGCCGCAACCACAATCTCAATCCTCTTCAGCAACCAATTCCAGTGGCTCCTGCAGCCCATTACTGGATGGGAGGCGTGGCAACCGATCTCAATGCCGCCACATCACTGCCAGGCCTTTACGCAGTGGGAGAGGTGGCCTGCACCGGTCTGCACGGTGCCAATCGTCTGGCCAGCAACTCACTGATGGAATGCCTGGTTTTTGCTCGCCAACTGGGAGCGATCGACCTGCCAGCTGTTTCAGCTGCCGACAAGCACTGGAAAACTCGGGGACACAGCATCAGCACCACTCAGACCAATGCCCGCAGCAACACCGGTATGGGCGAATTAACGCGCAAAATCGCGAATTTGAGAGAACAGTGCTGGGACGTGGCTGGGGTCAATCGCTCCAGAGTCGGGATGCAGACACTGCTGAAGTTGACCACAAAAGCAATGAACCCTCTGGAGCAGGAGGAGCTCCTGTGCATGGTCAACCAACAGTCCCATCAGCAACTTCTGGAGCTTGAGGAGCCCAGCCGCCAGGAGCTGAACCTCTTGCTTGATCTTGCCCATCGCCAGCGCACCACTGCACTGCTTCTGGAAGCCTGTCTGTTCAGAACCGAAAGTCGCGGAGGGCACTTCCGCAGTGATGCTCCCAGTTGCCTTCCCCAATGGCGTCGACACAGTCGGCAGCTCAGAGGAGAAGGAATCAAGACCCGCTGCGTCACTGAATAACCAGCACGCTGTGCGGACAAACTGTGCAGAAGCAGACGGCGGATGAAGGCACTCAGAAGTTGTTGTCTCCCTTGAAGCCGGAGAGATCAGCCAGTGTTTTCAGATCCTTCACACCCGAATCAAGCTTGCCGTTGATCTCCCAGGTGGGAAAACCTTCAATCTTTTTGCTCTGGCAGAGGGCGCGTTGGCTGTTTTGACCATCCTCCGCACATTCAATGACGGTGAGCTTGCTGGAAGCCTCCTGACCGAAGTCCTCCTTCTGCTCATGACAATGAGGGCACCAGTAGGCGCTGTACATAACAGCTCCCGTTGCGGTGAGATGTTCTGCAAGAGCAACTTTCGCCGGTGAGCTTGCTGTGGTGACCACAGGAGGCGCACCGGAACCGGGCATGGCCGCTTCCGGCCGTTCAGGGTCAAGAACCGAAGCCCAGATGAGACTGCCCAGCAGCACAGCCAGCGCCAGCAGAACGCCACGGAACACAAGCTGGGAGAAGTCGTCCCATCCACCACCGATCACGGCAAGGATCAGCAGCAGAACCGACAGCACTGCCGACAGCACGCAGAAGAAACAGAAGGCCTGGATCTTGAAGACCATCAGGCCCAGCAACACCATGCTGAAAACAGCCATTCCGAGGGACACGGTGAAGAGCCCCCACCAGCTCCGGCGGGAGAGATCGTTGCGATTGTCCGCCAGGCCGGAAAGCAACGGCACGAGGGCCATCACCAGAACGGCGAGATAGGCCAGCAAACCGACGAAGGAGAGCGGAATGCTGAAGGCATTTGTCAGAGAAAGGGTGCCCCAGGGGCTATTGAGGACCTTGTCACACCCGTCAGCGCCCACCGGGCAGGTGAGATTGCCGATCATCCCCCAGCGTTCAAGGGTGATCGAACCGGTGTCGATCACCCCCACGGTCGCCAGCACCGCCATGCCGATACGCGCCCATTTGAAACCCTGGTCCTGACGACGTCGGCTGGTGAGTCGGGTGGTGCCCATGCGCACTGAACTGATTTCTGAAATTTTGGCAGGCATCAGCACGAGATTTATGGTGATGATTGATCCGCAGTGCCCATGTCCCCGGACCAACTTCCCGGCAGCGGCATGGCCAGCACGAGGCCGACCGTTGCTTTCGCCCATCTGGGATGCGAAAAGAACCGGGTTGATACCGAACACATGCTCGGCCTGCTGACACGAGCCGGCTATGGCGTCAGCAGCGATGAAAGCGACGCCAACGTGGTGGTGGTCAACACCTGCAGCTTCATCCAGGAAGCGCGTGAGGAATCGGTCCGCACACTCGTTGGCTTAGCGGAACAAGGCAAGGAACTGATCATCGCCGGCTGCCTGGCACAGCATTTTCAGGAGGAGCTGCTCGATTCCCTGCCCGAAGCCAAAGCCATCGTGGGGACAGGCGATTACCAGCACATTGTGGAGGTGCTGGAACGGGTTGAAGCCGGAGAACGCGTCAATCGAGTCAGCAAGAACCCGACGTTTGTCGGCGACGAAACACTGCCGAGATACCGCACCACTGGAGAAGCGGTTGCCTATCTCAAAGTGGCTGAAGGCTGTGACTATCGCTGCGCGTTCTGCATCATTCCGCATCTGCGCGGCAATCAGCGATCAAGGACGATCGAATCGATCGTTGCAGAAGCCCATCAACTGGCTGAGCAGGGTGTTCAGGAACTGATTCTGATCAGCCAGATCACCACCAATTACGGGCTGGACATCTACGGGCGCCCTCGCCTTGCAGACCTGCTCAGGGCCCTGGGTGAGGTGGAGATTCCCTGGATCCGGGTGCATTACGCCTACCCGACAGGCCTGACCGCTGAAGTGATCTCGGCTTACAGGGATGTCCCCAATGTTCTTCCATACCTCGACCTGCCCCTCCAGCACAGCCATCCCAAAGTGCTGAGAGCCATGAATCGTCCCTGGCAGGCGGATGTGAACGAACGACTGATGCATCAGTTAAGGGAGCAGTTACCGGATGCCGTGATGCGCACCACGCTGATCGTGGGCTTTCCCGGTGAAACGGAAGAGCAGTTCGAGCACCTGGCTGGGTTCCTTGAGAGTCAGCGCTTCGATCATGTGGGGGTTTTCACTTACTCAGCGGAGGAGGGAACCGCCGCGGCCAAGCTCCCGAATCCGGTGCCAGCTGAGATTGCCACCGCCAGAAAAGATCGGCTGATGACGCTGCAACAACCGATCTCTGCCGAAGCCAACACCCGCTGGGTGGGGCGAACCGTTGATGTGCTGATCGAACAACACAACCCACGAACCGGAGCCATGATCGGGCGCTGTGCCCGATTCGCTCCTGAAGTCGATGGCGAAGTGCAGGTGCAGCCCCGCGCGGATGGCCTGCAAGCCGGGCCGGGGACCATGGTGCCGGTTCGGATCAATGGAGCAGACATCTATGACCTGAGAGGCGAAATCGTGGGTGCCACCGAAATGGTGGCTTCCGCTCGCACCAGCCAGTGAGCAACACGTCATCGCATGAGCGCCAACGTCTCATCTTCCTGATCGCTTCAGGGTTGAGCACTGCCGGTTCCTTTGCAGGTCTCACCGCCAAGGGCTGGATCCTGATGGATGAAACCAAGGAACCCATGGTGCTGGCTCTGCATTTCGCCGCACTTTCACTGCCAACCATGCTGGTGAGCGGACCAGCCGGCGTAAGGACCGATCGTGTTGGCTGCAAGCGGGTGTTGATCCAGGCACAGTGGGCACTTCTTGGAGCCGGCCTGTTGGGGGCTTTCTCCATTCCAGTGCTTGATGGACAGCCACAGGTCCTGATGCTGCTGGCCAGCACCTTGCTGGTGGGAATCGCCGGGGCCTATGAACTCACTGCTCGCAATAAATACTGCGCTCTGCTGGTCGATGACAACTCCGAACTGGCGCCTTTTCTGACGAGCTTCTCGGTGGTCTTCAACGTCGGGAAACTGGTGGGACCACTCCTGGGCGGTTTACTGATCACACTCACAGGACCGGCCACGGCACTCACTCTGGATGCGGCGACTTATCTGATGCCGATCGCCAGTGTGATCTGGTTGCTGCATCCGAGAACGGAACTTGAAATGCGCAGTGCTCCCGGCGAAAAGGCATCGCTGCGGGTGGCCTGGCGGGAATGCGGCAGCAGCTTGCGACACGTGCTGATGTTCACAGGCCTGATGTGCGTGGTTGGTTTCTTCCACCCGGGACTCGGCCCTTTGATCGCCGCCCGAGAGCTGGGTGATGCGCCGATGGACCTTGCAGTATTCACAAGCGTTCTGGCCCTTGGAAGCATCGCTGGGGGACTGCTTCTGCAACGCAACAGCCATCGTTTCTGCAGAAGGCCCTCACTGACTCTGGCCGGTTTTGCGCTGGTGACTGCCGTGGCTCAGCTCGGCATGGCGATTGGAGGAGATGCTTCCTTCTTGCTCACGATGACGCTGCTGATCGGTGCCGGAACCGCGGGGCTGCTGAGCAGCAGCAACCTGATCACTCAGGTTGGCTCCAGCCAGGCCCTGCGTGGACGGATGGCCGGCCTTGGACAGATTGCCTTTCTTGGCGGCGGCGGCATCAGTGGTCTGATCGCCGCAGTTCTGACTGACACCATGGGGCTTCAGGCAACGTTTGCCATCAGTGGCACCCTTGGAGTCGTTCTGGCGCTGCTTGAGATCTGGCGCCGCGGTGGAACAGTCCTGAACGAAGTCAGATCAGTTTGATCCGGCGAAGCACAAAACTGATCGTCACAGCGGTGGTGAGTCCGGCTCCGATCAGACCCAGGTAGATGAGGACGCCCATGCCTGTCACAGATTGCAGCACCCATTAGATCAGAGATCTGGTCTGGAATCAGCAGATCCCCCTTAAGCTTCTGCACAACGAAATCAAATAAAAACGGAAGGTTCTGTCCGCAGGGTCGACCGCACGTCACAGACAGACCACTTTCTCGTTTCAGATCATGCGCACCTTATTCATCTATCCCCTCTTCCCGAAAACCTTCTGGAGTTACGAGAAGATTCTGGAACTGGTGAATCGCAAGGTGCTCCTGCCTCCTCTGGGGCTGGTGACTGTGGCGGCTCTGCTTCCCCAGGAATGGGACATGAAGCTCGTCGACCGCAACGTCCGGGAAATCACCGAAGACGAATGGAACTGGGCAGAGCTTGTGGTGATCTCTGGAATGATCGTCCAGAAAGATGACATGCAGGTTCAGATCGCCGAAGCCAAGCGTCGAGGACTGCCTGTAGCCGTGGGAGGTCCTTACGCCAGTTCAACGCCGGATGCCCCGGAAATCGCCCAAGCCGACTTCAAGGTGCTCGATGAGGGTGAAATCACACTGCCGATGTTCATCGAAGCGATCCAGCGCGGTGACAGTGGTGGTCGGTTTAGCGCGGAAGGTGACAAGCCAGATGTGACCTCCACTCCCATCCCCCGCTTCGATCTGCTGCAGCTCGAGGCCTACGACTCGATGAGCGTTCAGTTCTCGAGGGGATGTCCGTTCAACTGCGAGTTCTGCGACATCATCGTGCTCTACGGACGCAAGCCGCGCACGAAAAAACCGGAACAGCTGATCGCGGAGTTGCAGTATCTGCACGACCTCGGCTGGAGGCGATCGATCTTCCTCGTCGACGACAATTTCATCGGCAATAAGCGCAACGCCAAGCAGCTACTCCCCCAGATCAGAGAGTTCCAGGAAGAGCGCGGGTATCCCTTCAGTTTTGCCACTGAAGCTTCAGTGGACTTGGCCGACGACGAAGAGATGATGCGCATGATGCACGAAGCGCGTTTTGAGAGTGTTTTCCTAGGTATCGAAACCCCTGATGAGGCGAGTCTCGAAACCTCTCGAAAACTTCAGAACACGCGCAATCCTCTCGATGCGGCAGTTGACAGGATCACCGCCAATGGGATTCGGGTGATGGCAGGTTTCATCATCGGTTTCGACGGTGAAAAAGATGGCGCCGGTCGACGCATCGTTGAATTCGTGACCAGAACCGGAATCCCCGCAGCCATGATGGGTATGTTGCAGGCGCTTCCAAATACTGCGCTCTGGCATCGCCTTGAGAAAGAGGGCCGACTGATTCAGGACGAGTCCGCAGCCAAGGGTGTGAACCAGACCAACCTGCTCAATTTCAAACCCACACGCCCAATTCGGGATATAGCCAACGAATACGTTGAAGCGTTCTGTGCTCTCTACGAACCCAACGCGTACATGGATCGGGTCTATTCCTACTACCTGAAGATGGGCGCACCCCGCTGGAAGGGCACATCAAAACTGCCCACCTGGACTGATATCAGAGCGTTGTCAATCGTGGTCTGGAGGCAGGGAATCAAACGGAACACCCGCAGTCGCTTCTGGCGTTACATGCTGAGCATGGCTCGACGCAATCCAGCGATGCTGGAACAGTTCCTGGTGGTGCTGGCCCACAACGAGCACTTCCTTGAATACCGCGCGATCGTGCAACGCGAAATCCGTGAACAGCTCGAATCACTGCCTCCAGAAGAACCCAGCACATCACGAGAGCTGCTGACAGCCTGATCTGATTCAGTCCTGCCTGTAAGGCACTCCGGCTTTCAGGCAGGCTTCAGCTTTCTGGAGCTCTCTACCTAGATAGAGAGCATGGTCGAGACGGCTGAGGGGCACAGACCCGTTGACTTCGGTCAGAGCGATTCCAAGCTCCTTGGCAGTTCTGCCGCGGAAGCATGTGGTGGGCGAACGTGGACCGCCGCCACGGCATGACAGAACTTCCCCAGTTTCCGGATCAGTGGCACGACCTCGTTCATCCACATCATTGCTGTAATGCTCAGCCACGAGTTCGCCAGCTTCAGCATCCAACTTGATCAGGAAATAACCAGACGGATCAAGCTCGATGAAACGCTGCGAAAGCTGGTCATCGAGTGGAGAAGTGCCTTCTGTCATCAGAACACCTTACAAATGATCGCCTCAGACCATCAATTCGGGCGGCTTGGTGCGGAAGGGAAGTTCGGCGTTGATGGCCACAATCTCCTCCTCCATCAGACCATTCGCTCTCGGCAGCCAGGAACGGATCAGTCCATCCATGCGAGGGTCATACCAGCGATGCAGGCTGGTCCGAGGTTGAGCTACAAAGCCACGTCTTCGTTTGTGACTGCCACCAGCCCCTGGATCAAAGCTGTGCAGGCCCTGATGCAGCGCCCATTCGATTGGCGCGTAGTAACAGACCTCAAAATGAAGACAATCAATCTCTTCCTCACTGCCCCAGTAGCGCCCCCAGAGACGGGAATCATCCTGGACACAAAGAGACATCGCCACCGGTTGCAAAGGATCTCCGCGGTGGGCACTGAACAGCACCACATGCTCAGCCAATCCTGGAGAACTCAGTTGATCAAAAAATGAACCCTGGAGATATTTGCTTCCCCACGGACCCCAGCGAGCGCAATGTTGCTCATAAAAGCGATGCATTCGAACCAGAAGCTCTGAGGTGAGTTCTGAACCTGTCAGTGGCGTCACCACCAGTCCGGCCTCTGCCACGGCCTTGCGTTCCCGCTTGATGTTGCGCCTCTGATTGGCATTGAAGCCAGCAAGATAGTCTCTGAAATCTTTCTGACCTTCTGCAGACCAGAGGCTCTGGTGATTCACCCAGCCCGCACAACCCGCCTCCTCCGCCAAGGGCTGCCAGAGAGGATCCACATAGAGAAAATTGCAGCTGAGAATGTTATTGCGATCGGCAAACTCGTCGATCAGTCGAAGCATCGTGACGGTGATGTCCTGCTCATCTTCATTCGAATGGATATAAAAGCGATAACCCTCAACAGGGCTTACAGGACTCATTCCAATCAGTTTTGGGTAGTAACGAAGTCCCAGATCACCCGCCAAACGTGCGAATGACTGATCAAAGATGAATTCGCCGTAGCTGTGACCCTTGAGATAAAGAGGGGCAACTGCAATCAGGGTTTCTTCGTCTCTCCAGAGCGAAAGGTGCAGTGGCTGCCAGCCCTGATCTGGAGCAACGCTGCCCGAGGTTTCCAGAGCTTCCAGCCAGGACCATCGATAAAAAGGGCTGGCCTGCCCAGCGAGCAACTCCTCCCATTGCGATTGAGGAATCTCATGGATGCTTCGATGCCAACGAGCCGTGAGCGATGCCATCCAGGGCCAATTGAAACGCCTCGGCAATGACACTAACCAGCGAAACTTCAAGGGGAGACAATGAAGATGCGTTTGGGCCCAAGTCATGCCCAGATCGTCTCGGCACAACCTGGGATGGATCACAGCTCTGTTGCTCTCTCCGGTGCTGCTGGAGGTGGGCCCAATGCATCAAACCGCCATGGCAGGGCTGTTCCAGCCGTTGATTCAGCTGCTGCAACCACGGATCGAACGTCAGCTTGTGAGCCAGTGTCGTCAGCTGGCTGAACAGGCTCTGGATGGCGTTGCTGACGAGATCGCTCCGAAAAGCTGGTTGAACAGCGCCGTTGAGCAGCCCTGCCGGACACTGGCCCGCCCTGTGAGCGAGTGTCTGATCAGGGAAACCAGCCGCAGTGGCAGGGAACTCGGAGTGCTGACGGAACTGCTGAGGGGGAAGGTCGGTGACGATGCGGCTGTGGTGATTCAACGTTGCCTGGCATCACTGACCGGCCTGCCCCAATCAAGCCTGAAGCAGATACCCGTTCAGGAACTGATGGAGCGATTGCGGCAGTAATGCACAAGGAGTTCGTTGTCTCCGAGGGAACGGGCATCGATGAGAGTCCATGCCTGAGAGGACGCCAGTGGTGGAGGGAGTGGCGTGTCCGACTGCAGCAACCAATGGAAGGATCCGCCGAGGATCCTGGGGCAGAGAGTCAGTTGCAGCTCATCAACCGCATCCTGAGCGAGCAAGGAGTGCGTCAGGACAGCTCCACCCAGCAGAGCCAGACGAACCCAGCCTTTGGAGACCAGTTGCTTCAGCGTTTCGCCCCAGCTGGATGCCAATCGAAACGATGACTTGAATCCAGGAACAGCCCCGTTGCCTGCTGACAACACATGTCGTTCGAAAGGTTGCTGAAAAAAAGGCCACTCCAGAGGAAATCCAGCATCTCGACTGACAACCAGTGCTGCCGGCTGAGGCGAGCGACCCTCGACCTGGCGTTGGTTCAGCAGGTCCCGATCACGGATCAGACAGCTGGAGCGATGGGCTCTGAGTGTTCCTGCTCCGATCAGGACAGCATCACTCCAGGCGAGCGCTTCCTCAAGAACACGACGATCTCCTGATCCACCCAGCTGAGCAGCTCCACCTCCCGATGGAGCCAGTCGTCCATCGAGACTAACGGCCAGCACCAGACGCACCGTGGGCTGCTGAGGAAATGAAGGCAATTCAGACAGGAACGGCTGCCTCAAGAGCCGAAGGAGTCATCTCAAGCTGAGGTACTTCTGCGTAGACCTCAGCCGCGTTGTTGGGACTTTCCTGCAGGCGCACCTTGTGAAGGCTGGCACCAATCGCCTTGATCGGGGAGGACAGTCGGTCCGCGATATGCAGCGCGATGTTCTCTGCTGTGGGAACACATTCAGCGAAGAAAGGCACATCCTTGTTGAGAAATGTGTGGTCAAAGGGCTCGACCACAAGATCGTCGACAAGGCGTTGCAGCGCAGAGAGATCGCAGACCATGCCAGACCTTGGATCGATGGGACCGCGCACCGTGACATCCACCAGATAATTATGACCATGACCATGTGGACGGGCGCACTTGCCGTAGATGCGCTCGTTTTCCTCCTGGCTGAGCTCAGGTCTTGCCAGACGATGGGCAGCGGCGAAGTGGGTGCGAATCGTGAGGAAGGCGTCCATGGGATGTCCGAGATAGTCGGCCCAGAGGCCTGGTTGTTCGTAAAGGCGCAATGCCGTGATGGGCAGATGCGGACTCAACCGAGCCCAGATCTGCCGGACGATGGCCTCCGTGGTGGGCAGGCAGCCCTCCGGCTTCGACACATCAAATTCGGGCCAGGCGTCGTTGAGAAAGCGAAAGTCGAGCTGACCAGTCACTTCGCTGCGAATGGCGTGCTTCACCTCAGAGAGATTGAGCACCATGCCGTGCGCATCAAGACCACCAGCCATTGACACGATCAGCTCGTAGTTGTGACCATGCCCAGGAGCCAGCGCACAGGGCCCGAAACGGGCGGCGTTGTCATCTGCGGACAATTCAGGCAACCAGTAACGGTGACTTGCGCTGAAACAGGCGCGTCGAGTGATGACGCAGCCACGTCCCCGGCCATGACGTGCAGGTGACTTCATTTCAGTCATGTGACGGTCCGGCCAGAAGGCATCCTAATGAGCTACCGGCGATTCCGAGTCATGGCGGAGACCACTCCAACTCTGCGGCAGCGTCTGGGGGGACGCAGTCTGTATCTGGTGGGCATGATGGGCAGCGGCAAAACCAGCACAGGCAGGCCTCTGGCAGAAAGGCTGGGATACGGATTCGTCGACGCGGATGCCGTCATCGAACAGGTGGCCGGCTGCACCATCCCCGAGATCTTTGAACGTGATGGTGAAGAGAACTTCCGCACCCTTGAAACTCAGGTGCTGAGGTCCATCAGCGAACGTCATTCCCTTGTCGTGGCCACCGGTGGGGGGGTTGTCACCCGCACCGAAAACTGGGGAATGATGCACCAGGGCATTGTGATCTGGCTGGACGTCGAGCGCGGTCAGCTGCTGCAGCGTCTTCGCAACGACTCCACTCAGCGGCCGCTGCTGATGAAGGCAGACCCCGCCGAAACACTTGATCAGATCCTGGAGCAGCGTCGCCCCCTGTACGACGAGGCCGATCTCACAGTGGTCATTGAGTCAGAGTCACCGGCCGTTGTTGCGGACGGAATCCTTCAACTGCTGCCGAAGCTGATCAAGGATCCACCGAAAGAGCGCCCGGAATGAGTGTTAGGCGCCGGGTGGGTCAAGGCGCACCGCGTACCACTGCAGAGAGATTCCAGGCGAAATCTCCAGTTCACAGGCTGTATCCATCAGGCGAAGTGCCGCCTCCTCCGGGCTTGCGCAACCGCTGAGATCCGAAGGCCAGGGGGCAAGAGTCTTCAGTCTGCCTGCAAGCCATGTCAGGGTGTCTTCCGCTGTCAGCAGCTGCTCAGGCTCGCCTGGCACCAGCACCACGTAGTGATCAAGGGATCGAATCAGAGGGTCGGACATGGCAAAACCGTTGTTGACACTGCTGATCACCATGCTGCTGCAGTTTGTGGCAGTCCCGTTCGCCGCCGCGGCCAGCGATGGCGGGACCCACTATCTCGAGCAACGCCTCGCGAGCTGGCCGCAATGGTCACTGCCAGCACCTCTGCCCCGTCCACGCTCCAAGCAGGATCTGATTTATCCCGACTGGTTTTCAGGCACTTGGCAGGTCACCAGTGAGGCACTGGATGATTCAGGCCGAGCCAGACCCGATGATCCCCCTCTTGTGCACAAGGTTCGTTTTCTGCGAAACCGTCGCGGCGAACTGATCGGGGATCGGCCTTACAACGCGGCTTCTGTGGGAAAAGCTCTGCTTGGGGAGCAGTTGCTCTCCGTTGAACAGGATCCGGGGCAGGTAAACCGTCAGCTGGCAAGGTTCCGGGATGACGTGCTGCTCGAGACCACCGTGATCGGCCGCCGAGAGACAAATCCGAAAACGGCCTCTGATTTCTTCAGCGATGAATTGGTCCTGCAGATCCTGCACGGACCAGGGTCTCCTCGGCTGAGCAGGATTGAGACTCTCACGCACTACGTGCGGTGCGGGGATGGGATCTGCGCTGATCAGCGCCAGGTCAGTCATGCAGGTCCGGGGCTGGAAACAGATCAGACCCTGGAGGGGCGCCGCAGCCGCTTCCGACTGACGCTCAGGCCGCTGGAGCAGGGTCAAGATTGATAAGGCGGGTTTCGAGCTGATCGCGCCAGCGAAACAGAATCTGAAGACGGGGATGGTCACTGATGCCTGGAACCCCTCGCCCGGCGAGTGATTCTCCTGAAGAAGCAGGGAAACGCAACAGCGATAACTGGGCGGCGAGGGCAAGATCGGCAAGGCTGATGGCATGTCCAACGAGGCAGCCGTTGGGATCGAGACCATCGGCGACGGAGCACAGACTGCTGAGCATCGATGCTCTCTGCTCCTGACCAAGCAATTCGCCGAAGCTGCTGAGCCAGCCACCCGGCAGACCAGACATCAGCTGGCGCACCGGCGAAGGAACATCATCAGGCAGCAGCACCTCACGCAGCTGAGCATCATCTGCCGCAGCCTGAAGAAGAGCAGACCTGACAGCAGCGGCAAGTGTGGTGTCGGCCCAATCTTCAATCAGCTGCATCTGGGCACGCTGTTTGGGATCAGCGGGAATCAACGCCGGCTCAGGTCTCATTTCCTCCAGGTATCGACAGATGGCACTGGAATCAGAGACCACGTCATCGCCATCAACAAGAACGGGGACCTGCCGCTGACCGGAAAGACGGAACAAGGAGACTTGTCCGATGCCAGGGGTGACTTCAACCTCTCGAAAACTGAGTCCCTTGGCTTGCAAGGCCATCCGCACCTTGAGACAGAAAGCCGAGTGACGAAACTGATGTAGCTCCAGCATGTCCAAGCCGGGTCAGGCGCTGGAACGGTAGCCATTCAGATCTGCACCTCGCCATCAGCACTGGAGCAGCCTTCACGAGTGGGCCAGACCTTCCTCAAAATCCCCTCGGCATTGTTCGACCACTGGACAGCGAGACATTCGTTGGCGTTGATTGCGACCTTCGAGGCGATGCGGTTCCGAAGCGTTGCTGGGTCGAGACACCAGCGGATTGAACTGACTTGGATGCTTGCAGAGGGACAGCCAGCACGTTGAACGCAATCGACCAACGGTCTCCATCACCCCTGAAGGGAGCAACGGAGTGGGGCTGCCAGGCAGGGAAGACATAGAACTCCCCTGGCACGGGCAGCACGTAGTGAGCCATGCCAGTACGAAACGACTGCAGATGCCAATCCTCAGGGCCGTGGAAGCAGAGCTGACCGTCAAAACATTGGCCATTGATCTGTGGCGGGACTTTTAAAAAGATCACGCCTGAAAAACTGCCTCCGTGGGTATGGGTGGGGTTGTAGTCGCCAGCTCGCTGACAGTTGAGCCAAAGATCCACCATCTGCAACTGATAGCGACCTGGCACCCACGGACCGCGGCCCTGGGGAGGTTGACGCCCCATCACATGAGCGATCCAACGGTTACAGGCCGGAAGAACATGGGTGGAACACAACTGCTGGATCGCGGGATGCCCCCCACTGAGCTCACGTTGCTGGCTGAGCTGACCAGCCAGCTTTGCTGAAGCGTCAAGACTTGCGCCAGGGTGCGCCAGCACATCGGCGCTGATGCTGAGCAGCTGATTCAAAAGCGGCTCAGGCAGTTGGCCCTTGAAAATGGATCTCGGGAAAAGATCGAGGATCTCCAAGGTTCGAGCAAAAACTGAGGCGCAGAGTGCCAGCAACAACTTGAGCTGACTGTCCACAGCGATGAAAACTGCCTGATTGATGATTCAGCGCCTGATGTTGTTCACCACCCAGGTCGGGGCATTGATGGAAAGCCTGAAGAGGATGTGGCTTCACTCCCAGATCACAGTGCAGCGATATCTAGGATCCAGGCGGACCTGAATGGTGGTGCAGGAGGTGTCGGTCACCTTTTTCCCTTGAGGCACTTTGCTCTGAGCCTGATTAATGGTGATCTCTCGATCCATGCCCTCAACCGTGACTGATCCGGCATAGGCGCCACCGCAGAACCCGAGCAGGAGCATGGCCGTGAAAAGGAAGGAAGCTTTCATTTCCAAGCTCAACAACATCGAAATCCCTCCTTAGCAATCACGCCGCCTGCTGAAACTGAAGCTGTTCAACCCAATACCGAAGGACCTCATCAAGCGGAGATGCTTAGAGCCCGTGTAATGCTCAAAAAAAGGAGACTCGCTGCCGACTCCCCCAATCTTGGTGTGATTCAGAGGCCATCAACCTCCCCTTAATTGGATCAACAAAAATCACTAGCCGCTGTAACAAACGACTCATTTGCTTTCCGCAGTGTTCCTGGGCCCCAGGTCACCTGAGCGAAAAGGCCCTGGGCCAGAAGACCGTTCTTGATCTGTATTTGCTCCAGATAGACTCAAATGTGTCAACAAGATGCTCTTATTGAGAACTGGCTGCTTGTCGTTGAGTGACCTCTCACCTGCAGCATGCGTCAGTCATTCCGGGGCCACCGGAATTCCCAAGACACCCTGCGATAACTGGCCATGAAAGAATTTTTCATCAACGTGACGCGCTATCCGCGCTACTTGATCGCTTTCAGCCTGGGTGTGATCAATTCGGTCGCAGAACCACTCGCACGTCGCCGCAGCAATCCGGTCACTGCTGTCGCCCTGATCGGGGCTCTGATCAGTGGATTCCTCAGTCTGAGCTTTGTCCTGCGTGCCATGGTGTCTTCAGCACCGCAGAGCTGACATGGCCCCGGGACGTCGGGTTGAACGCGTGGCAGCCCTCATCCGGCGAGAAATCAGTGAACTACTGATCAACGGAATCCGCGATGAGCGCGTGCATCAGGGCATGGTGAGCATCACAAACGTCGAGGTCAGTGGCGACCTTCAGCACTGCAAGATTTTTGTCAGCGTCCTGGCAGACGACGAAGCTCGCAGAGAAGTCATGAATGGTCTCCAGGCCGCCAGTGGCTACCTGAGAGGGGAACTGGGTCGACGGCTGCAGATGAGACGAGCCCCTGAGGTGGTGTTTCAGCTCGACCGTGGTCTTGAGAAGGGAACCTCCGTTCTGCATCTGCTCGGAGAGCTGGAGCGAGAACGCGAGGTGAAGGGCAGCATCCCTTCCGGCAGCGACGACAGCGAAACTCCCGGCTTCAATGACTGAAGCAGAGCGTCGCAGGGCCGTTGCCCGGCTTCTGGTCATCCGTGCCAGCGGCCATGCCGAAGACCGGCAACGTCAGTACCCGCGTTGGGAGCACTGCAATCGTGAGCTGCAGAGGCTATTGCAATCAGGGGTTGGCGGGGTAATCCTGCTGGGCGGCACAGCCACGGAACTGCAGCAACGATGCCGCATGCTCCGCAGCTGGAGCGACAGCGAAGACCTGCTGCTCTGCGCTGACGTGGAGGAAGGCATTGGCCAGAGATTCTCAGGTGCCACCTGGTTGGCGCCACCGATGGCCCTGGGAAGGCTGCATCAAACCAACCCGAAACAGGCTCTGAAACTGGCAGAGCGTTACGGCCGCACAACCGGGGATCAGGCACAACGATGCGGCCTCAACTGGGTGTTGGCTCCGGTCTGCGATGTGAATAGCAACCCTGAGAACCCTGTCATCAACGTGCGGGCATGGGGAGATCAGCCTGAATCCGTTGCGGATCTGGTGGCAGCGTTTCAACGGGGCCTCAACGCCGCTGGCGTGCTGGGCTGCGCCAAGCATTTCCCCGGTCACGGCGACACGGACCAGGATTCCCATCTTGAACTGCCTCTGATCAACCACGCTCACAGCCGGCTCGACCAGGTGGAACTGGTGCCGTTCCGGCGACTGATCGACTCAGGAATCGACAGTGTGATGACAGCACATCTGCTGATTCCGGCCCTGGACGACACGCAGCCGGCGACTTTGTCGCGAGCGGTGCTGACAGATCTGCTGCGAACAGAGCTTGGTTTCACGGGCCTCGTCGTCACCGACGCCCTGGTGATGGAGGCGATCAGCAGCAGGGCAGGACCTGGAGAAGCCGCGGTTCAGGCCTTTGCTGCGGGAGCGGATCTGATCCTGATGCCCGCTGATGCCGATGCGGCGATTGATGCCATCTCCGCAGCACTGGCCGACGGCAGGATCCCTGAATCCCGCCTGCACGAGTCACTAAAACGACGAACAGAAGCCTTGCATCGCTGCGAAAAGCCCTGCTACAGCGACACCGAGGTTGAGCTCGAAACAGCTCCAGACCGTGCGTTCTGCATGGAGCTCATCGACAGCTCGCTGGAGGTGCAGGGCCCCCTGATTTCACACCATCGTGATCAAGATGGTGTGACCTTGATCCGGGTGGATGGCGTTCTCCCCTGCCCATTTCTGCACGGCGGTGCTGCGGCGATCACCACTCCCGAATGCCATGGATACAAAGCTCTGATCTGCCACGACAGGGGGATTGAGCCCTGGAGCAGCGACAGAGACAGCGCGGCGCCGCTTGACCTCGAGCGACTGGGAGAGGGGCCCGTTTTCCTGCAGTTGTTTGTCCGCGGCAATCCATTCCGCGCCGGCCAGCAACGCCGGGAACCCTGGGTTGAAGCCATCCAGCAGTTGCTGGGAGTTGAGCGCCTATCGGGCTTGGCGGTCTATGGATGTCCCTACCGGTGGGACTCTCTGCGCAAACTCATCCCGGACGACATTCCTGCGGGGTACAGCCCGGGGCAGATGCCTGAAGCACAACAGCAGCTCTTGAATCGGATGTGGGGTTTGAAGGAGGAGGCGCACGAACGCCAGGACTTCACCGACTAAACAAACGAAGCCTCTCGAAACCGCACCGTTGGAAGCGCCTTAGCCTCTGCGGCAGTGCTCATCACCAACATGCTCAGCCTCTCGATGATCGTGCGCGATGAGGAAGCGCGGATCGAGGACTGCCTCAAGTCTGTCAAGGGCTTCGCGGATGAGATGGTTCTTCTCGATACTGGCTCAGTGGATGGCACCATCGCCCTCGCAGAGGCCTGCGGCGCTCGCGTGGAACGGATGGACTGGCCCGGTGACTTTGCGCCGGCACGCAATGCGGCTCTAGAGCTCGTGCAGGGTGACTGGGTGCTGGTGCTCGATGCCGACGAAGAGCTCCGCTCAGAAGCAATCCCGCAGCTCAAAGCCTTGATGGCACAACCGGATGTGCTGGTGATCAACCTGCTGCGACACGAACTGGGAGCAGCAATGGCTCCTTACTCCAACGTGAGCCGCCTGTTTCGCCGACATCCACAACTCCGATGGAGCAAGCCCTACCACTCGATGATCGACGAGAGCGTGGATGCGCTGCTCAAGGAGGAGCCTGGCTGGCGGATTGCCAACTGCACCGAACCAGCACTGCTGCATGAGGGTTATCGACCGGATCTGCTGGCTGGATCGGATAAGGCGGACAGGCTGCGTCAATCGATGGAGAGCTGGTTGAAAGACCAGCCCAATGACCCCTATGCCTGCGCCAAGCTCGGTGCTCTGGAGGTCAGCGACGGCAATCGAGACAGGGGTCTCAGCCTTCTTCGCCACGGCCTGGAGCAGTTGCCCACGGGCGATGGCAACAGTGCTGAACGCTATGAACTGCTGCTCAATCTCGGAATCGCGCTGGCTTGCGAGGACAGCGAGGCTGCCGTGAAGTGCTACCGAGAGGCACTGGAACAACCGCTGGAGACCCGTCTGAGCCTGGGTGCGCGTCTCAACCTGGCGGCCTTGCTGATGCAGCGCAACGAACTGGAGGAAGCCATTCAGCTCACCACAACTGCCTGTCAACGGGCGCCCGAAGTGGCACTCGCCTGGTACAACCTGGGGCTGATGGAGCGCCGTCGTGGCGATCTGCTTGCTGCGATCAAGGCTTACGAGCGATCCCTGAGCGTGAATCCCTCCCACGCGGAAAGCCATCAGAACCTGGCCGTGGCCAAGCTGATGGGGGGGGATATCGATGGTGCGCGCACAGGCTTCCGGCAGGCCATCGCGCTGCTGCGCGCACAGGAGCGGCAGGGAGAAGCCACCGCCTTGCATGCCCAGGTCCATGGACTGGTGAAGCTGGACGATGAGGCCAGCGCATGAGTGCTGATCAGACCCAGCCTTTATTGGGAACCACGGTGGTGATTACTCGCTCCCGTGAACAGCAGAGCGAAGGCCGCAGGCTGCTGGAATCACTTGGCGCCAGGGTTCTCGACCTACCGGCTCTGGAAATCGGCCCGCCTGACAGCTGGGCTCCTCTCGACGATGCTCTCGCCGACCTGGAGAACTTTCACTGGATGATTGTCTCCAGTGCCAACGGTGTGGAAGCGGTGGAGTCACGGCTTCAACTCAGGGGAATGGGGCTGATGCAACGCCCCGAGAGTCTCAAGATTGCAGCCGTGGGACGGAAGACGGCTCAGTGTTTGGAAGAACTGGGGGCACCGGCTGATTTCGTGCCACCCACATTCGTGGCCGACAGCCTGATTGACCATTTCCCTGTGTCTGGCTGGGGATTGAGAATCCTGCTGCCTCGGGTGCAGAGCGGCGGACGAACGCTTCTGGCCGAAGCCTTTGGAGAAGCCGGCTCAAGGGTGGTGGAGGTGGCGGCCTACGAATCCCGCTGCCCAACATCGATTCCGGCAGACACCCAGAAAGCGCTGGAAAATGGGGAGGTCGATGTGGTCAGCTTCAGCAGCGGCAAAACCGTGACCCACACCGTGCAGCTGCTGGAGAACGCACTCGGGAGTTCAGAGACTGAACAACTGTTCAGAAAGCCTGCTGTGGTTTCCATCGGTCCACAGACCAGCAAACGCTGCAGGGAACTGCTCGGCAGAGTGGATCAGGAGGCCACCCCTCACGACCTGGAAGGACTGGTCAAAGCCTGCGTTCAGGCGATGCAACGGGGGGGCTGAGACTCTCCAGAGATGGAAAAGCTCAGACAGCCTCGCGTGAGATCAATGCCGTTCACGGTCCAATCCTTCGGCAGCGGAGCCGCCGGATTGCCGGGGCAACGGCCGCGCTGCCCGACGCACACTGTTCCGGAGACTTGAGGGCCACTAACAAGCGCCCGAAGTTCAGACCCGACAGCCAAAACACCAATGACATCGAAATCAGGTGTGGCTGCCCCATCAGAATCGTTCTGAGCGATCAAGGCCTTCGACGGGTCAATGATGGGTGCGAACGGGTCGACTCGCCCCTCCGGAACCGATGAGAGGACCTGTTCACTTGTGGGCAGGGGAATCAGTCCAGTCTCGGATGAGGAAGGTGCGGGGGGAGACACCTCAGCAACGGGGGCATCAGGCGAGGTCGGATTGACCGATCCTTGAATGTTCTCTTGCGTTCCACAGCCGCTGAGGGCTCCCCATGCAACAGCCATCAATAACGCCGCACAGGAGGCTGAGGCTGGGATGCGGGAAGCAGACACCTCAGCTCTGCGATGCGTATCCGCTTTCCACCAAGTCGCGGAATCGATCAAGGTTCGCCTGGAGTTCCTTCGTCACGATTCCACCAAGAATGCTGGGTTCCATCAAGGGAGCCAACACACCAGGAAGTTCGTAGGTCACGCTGAGTTTGACGGCAGTGAGCTGAGGTTGTTCCGCATAGAAGCGAACTCCTCCTTTGGTGGGCAAACCTCCCACCGACTCCCAGTGGAGTTGCTGGGCTTCGACCCTTTGTGTGATGCGTGCCTTCCAATGGAAGCGGAATCCCTGGGCTGCCAACGTCCAGTCGGTCAGGTCTGGATCCTCGAGCGTCTTGACGGATTCAATCCATCGCATCCATCTGGGCATTGCTTCCAGATCGCTCCAGACCTCCCAGACCCGGTCAACGGGAGCCTTGACCTCAGTGGTTACGGAATGTTCAAGCCAGCGTCCCATGGGTTCAGGCAACTGCGTTGTTGACGGCCAGCCGGGCCGGTTGCCCCAGGATGGCGGCGGCGGCAAGGTGCCCGCTCATGGTGGCTCCTTCCATCGAATCGATGTAATCCTGACGGGTATAGCTGCCTGCCAGATAAAAGTTTCTGACCGGAGTGCTCTGGTCAGGCCTGTAAGGCTCCATGCCGGGAGCTTCCCTGTAGAGCGATTGAGCCAACTTCACCACGTTGCTCCAGGTGAGTGTGAGATTGGCAGCAGAGGGGAACAGCTTTCTCACCTGACGATCGGTGTGCTCAACAATGTCTTTGACCGACTTGCGCATCCAGGGGTCGCCAGGCGTGAGCACACACTGCAGCAGAGAACCTTCACCCTCCTTGCGGTAGTCCTCGGGGCTTGCCAGGGCAAGATCCGCGAAACAGCTGAAGTCGGCATCAGCTGTATAGAGGAGATTGTTGAGACCAGCGGGCTGGGTGAGGTCTGCGCGGCTTGCGGATTTTTCCTCACCGAGTTCAGTCACCCAACCGTCGTAACGCAGCTGGACGGTGGCCACTGGTACCGCTTCAAGATTATGGATGGCTTCAAATTGCGGGAAACGACGCCATTCATCCGGAAGCAGGCGCTGAATGCCCGGCACATCGCAGGCGGCCAGATAGGCATCGGCAACAACATGCTTCTCCCCATCCGGAGTCCCCAGCTTCAGTCCTGTGACCTCAGGATGATTCCCCTCGCTGAACTCCACCTGCTTGACGGGATGACGGAGGTGAAGCTTCCCACCTCGCTTCTGGATGTAATCGAGGATCGGGCCCGTTAGCCAGCGATGGGGTGACCCCTTGAGCAGGTTGAGCTTGGAAGCCTCGGTTTTGGCAGCGAACATCATGAAGATGGTCAGCATGCAACGGGCCGAGATTGTTTCGCAATCGATGAAACCAAGTGCGTAAGCGATCGGATTCCACATCCTGCGAATGCTCTCCGGGCTTCCGCCATGGCCCACGAACCAGTCCTTGAAGCTGACTGAATCCAGGGCTCGGATGGTGCGCATCGCGCCTTCGTAATCCACCAGCCCTCGCACAATCGGACTTGTGCCGAGGGCTAGAGCATTGCGCAACTTGTCAATCCAGCCCAGCTGAGGAGTGGTGAAGAACGCTTTGAGACCGTTGAAGGGCGCACCGACAGGGAATCGGAAATCCAGTTCCCGCAGGTCACCTCCCTCATTCACAAACAAGTGGGTGTGATCCTTGGGAAGCAGGTTGTCGAACGCGCCCACTTTGCGCATCAACGCGAACAGGTTTGCGTAATTGAAGAAGAAAACATGCAATCCCATCTCGATGTGATTGCCGTCGGGATCAACCCAGCTGCCCACCTTGCCGCCCATGAAGGGGCGCGCCTCATAGAGATTCACCTCATGACCAGCATCAACAAGATCCACTGCGGCGGAGAGGCCAGCCAGCCCGGAACCCACAATCGCGACCCGCACCGTCCGTCGTGCAACTGGGGCGACTCTATGAATTGGACAGACTGAACTGCTTTAGGCAGAAGCGGGGACAGGTCCATAAAGTGAAAAGAAGGACCAGCACTACTGCCTCCGATGTCCAAACCCGACACCACTGCAGAGACCGCGACAGCAGGCCCGTCGCACACCGCCAAGGACGGTAAGGGGATTCTGATCACAGCCCCCGCCATGCAGCAGCTGGCGAGGCTCTGCACTGACCAGGGGACCAACCAGGTGCTGAGAGTGGGAGTGCGCTCCGGTGGCTGCAGCGGTATGAGCTACACGATGGATTTCGTGTCCGCAGCAGAGATTCAACAGGACGATGAGCGTTATCAATACGAAGCTCCGGACGGGGCCTCGTTCGAAGTGATCTGTGACCCCAAGAGCCTGCTCTACATCTACGGGATGCAACTGGACTTCAGCACTGCACTGATCGGCGGAGGGTTCAATTTCACCAACCCCAACGCCACACAGACCTGCGGCTGCGGCAGCTCCTTCGCCGTCTGATCCAGCGGCGACCATGTGGTTGCTGTGGGAATCTGAAGTCCTTGCCCGACCGATCAGCGCTCCATGGAGTCCAGCCAGGAAAGTCTTTTCCAGCAAGCGATGAGCCGTTACCAGCAGGGTGCACCGGCCCAGGAATTGCTGGCGGATTTTGAGACCATCACCGCAGCGGCGCCACGCCAGTCAGCGGGTTGGACATGTCTGGCCTGGCTCCAGTTGCTTTGCGATCAATCCGAGGAGGCCCTGCGTTCCGCACGACTGGCGGTCAAGCTGAACAATCAGGATCCGCAGGCACGCATCAATCTGTGTCTGGCGATGCTGGAGACCAAAGCCAAGGGCGTGAGAGATCAGATTGAAGTGATTCAGAAGGTTCTTGCTCTCGCCCCTGAAATGGGAGACGAGCTGAGGGAGTCCATTGAGGACGGTCTCAAACGGCGGCCGGAGTGGCCGGCTCTTCTCAAGGTGAAGGCCTGGCTGGAGCTCTGACGTGGGCCGACTGCTGCTGCTCAGCAACGGCCACGGAGAGGATCTTTCCGGCGCCCTGCTGGGTCAGGCACTTCAGTCTGAAGGCCATGCGGTGGACGCTCTTCCCCTCGTCGGCAAGGGACAGCCTTATCAGGATGCAGGCATCGCCCTGATCGGAACCACACAGGAATTCAGCACGGGGGGGCTCGGTTACACGAGCCTGCATGGCCGTTTGACCGAGCTGTTGCAGGGACAGGTCGTCTATCTGCTGCGACGCCTGATGAGATTGCTGCGCATCGCCAGGCGTTACGACCAGGTGGTGGTGATCGGCGATGTGATTCCGGTGATGGCTGCCTGGCTCTGCAGACGGCCCGTGACCACCTACCTCGTGGCGTACTCAAGTCACTATGAGGGAAAGCTGCGCCTGCCCTGGCCATGCGCTGAGTGCTTGCGCAGCCCTCGCTTTCAGGCCGTGTTCAGCCGCGACCAGCTCAGCGCGGACGATCTGAGTGCACAGCTCCGCAAGCCGGTCTCGTTTCTGGGCAATCCGTTCATGGATCCGATTCTGAAAGACGATCGACGCCTGCCTCAGGCACGCCGTCGACTGGGACTGCTGCCAGGGAGCCGACGGCCTGAGCTGGAGCAGAACCTGATCCTGCTGCTGGGAGTTGTTGAACAACTGCCGGCACCGTTGCTGAGCAGTGGAGAGCTGCAGCTTGAGCTGGCACTGGTGTCCGCCCTACCCAATGCTGCACTGTCGGCGGTGCTTGGACCAATCGGCTGGAGCCTTAAAACCGCTGACAACGGGCAATCAACCCTGCTCTATCGAGACGCTCATCGGGTGCAGATCCACCGTGGTGGCTTCGGAGCAGTCCTGCACAGTTCCGATCTGCTGTTGTGCATGGCAGGAACGGCAGCGGAACAGGCCGTCGGGCTGGCCAGGCCGGTCCTGCAGCTGGCGGGTCGGGGGCCTCAGTTCACACCAGGGTTTGCAGAGGCCCAGCGCCGTCTGCTGGGCCCGACGGTGTTCTGCGTGGATGGCGAGGCGGGCGCAGCAACAACGCTCAAAAGCACAGCCGCGCTAGCCCTCGAGCTTCTGGAACGCAGCCACCTTGATCTCCAGCTGCAGAGCCTCTGTCAGGACATCGCACTGAAGCGCCTCGGCGAGGCCGGCGGCGGCGCCAGGATGGCGAAATCGATCTCGCGATTGCTGCGGGCTTCCGAATGAGCAAACCGAACAACGAACCCATCTGGAAGCGCTGGCTCGATCGCATCCTTGTTCTGAATGTCTTCCTGGTTATCGCTGGAGCTGGTTGGTTCGCAGCAGCGGTTATCGGAAGCAGTCAGGGATTTGAAACGCCGATGCGGGTTTTCATGCGTCTGTGGGAACCCCTGTTCACTCCTGCCATCGGCCTGCTGATGGGCGCTGCCCTGCTCAGCGGCTGCTGGAGCTGGTGGCAACGTCGAGTGCAACGGGCAAGGTCGGACAACGGAACTTGAAGCCCAGTTCTTCGAGTCGACTCGAATTCACGAACTGCCCCTCCAGAACCACCTTCGATCCATCACCCAGCAGCAGCTGAAGCATCGGGCCCGGCACCGCCAGCAGACTAGGTCTACCCAGACAACGGCCGAGACTTCCCGCAAAAACGGTCATGGTCACAGGGTCAGGGGCCACCGCGTTGATGACTCCTGACCAGGATTCAGATTCCAGGGAGCTCTGAATGATGCGGCACAGATCACCGCGTTCAATCCAGCTCATCCACTGCTGTCCTGAACCGATCGGGCCACCGAATCCCGCGCGGAACACAGGCAGCATCTTGGCGAGCGCTCCACCCTCCGAGGACAGCACGATGCCGATTCGCAGCACCACGAGCCGAGTTGCTGAAGGCTTCTCTTCTGCAGCCTGCTCCCACTTCTGACAAAGGCGCGCCAGAAAATCCTGGCCTGCGGGACTGCTCTCTTCAAATCGACCATCAAGACTGGTGCCGAAGTAACCAACAGCCGAGGCATTCACCAGCACGGACGGAGGCTTGGCGAGGGTGGCCAGGGCACTCACCAGATGTCGGGTTGTGCCGAGACGGCTGGCCTCCAGTGTTTCAAGGTGCTGAGTTGTCCAGCGCTGTTCAGCAATTGGTTCGCCGGCGAGATTGACGACACCGTCACTGACGGCGAGTGCATCGTGCAGTGGCGTTGCAGGAGCCCAGCTCGACGCCGCACCGGGATCTGCCTGAATCCACTGAAGCGATTTCGCCAGCTCATCTGGAAAGGCAGCCGGCGAGGGCCGGCGACTGACAAGAGTCAGCCGATGACCGGCTGCCTGCAGAACGGGAACCAGGCCACGGCCCACCAGACCAGAGCATCCGATCAACAGAAGGCGCATGGGAATGGCGACATCAAGTCGTCGACGTTAGGAAGCGACAGAGGGATCGGTGTCCTCGAAAGGCAAGGTGAGATTCATCTTGCGAGCCATGGGCACCAGGGCAAAGCCCTGGATGAAGAGGCCATAGAGAACCACGGCCAGAGCAAGCGGAGGCATGGCCACACCCCAGCTCACTCCTGGGGTCGACCAGGCCTGGATAGCCATTGCAATGGGCACTGCACCACGCAGGCCCGCCCAGCACACAAAGATCCGTTCGCCATGACTGAAGGTTGTGCGCCAGAGAAGAATCTGCACCATCAGCAGACGCACCAGCTGCATCACCAGAAACAGCACGAAGGCGAGAACGGCGGAATGAACGACATCCTGAGGGTTCACCACGAGCCCCATGCAGAGAAACAGCAGGAGCTCGGCCATTTTTGCGTAGCTGGAATGGGCCTCCTCCAGGCCGTTCTGGTCCAGGTCGGCACTGTTACCGAGGACCAGACCTGCCACATATGCGGCAAGCAAGGAGCTGCCGCCCAGCAGGGACGTGCCACCGCTCAGCACCATCAGCAAGGCGAGGCTGACCACCGGCAGCATTGCGGTCTGGTTCAGCCCCATGCGTGTTCCAAGCAGCTGCACCGTGAGGCTGCCGCCGAGGAAGCCAATCAGAATCCCAAGCAGGAACTGGCGCACCAGATCGGTCACCAGCACCCCGGCGCCGACACCCTCACCACCGGCCAGTGCCAGAGCCAGTCCGGCAAGGACAACGGCAATCGGATCATTGAACCCCGACTCACACTCGATCAGATCCGTTAGCGGTTTGGGCAGACGGCCCTGGAGAGGTCGCAGCAGAGCCAGAACAGCCGAGGCGTCTGTGCTCGCAACCATGGCGCCAACAAAAAGACTGCGGGGGAGCAGAACGGCGATCGACTCCGTGCCTTGCGACAGGCCGAAACCGAAAATCACCAGCGTGATCAGAGCAGCCGTGATCAAGACGCCGATGGTGGCCAGGCGGGCTGCTGGCGGTATCACACCTCGAACCTGTTGCCAGTTGGTTGTGAGACCTCCGAAAAACAGAACCAGCACCAGAGCCGCCTGGGTGATCTGCTTGGCATGCTCAATACTCAGCAGGGTGATTTCACGGCTTCCGACAACGTCCACGTGATTTTCAATCAGCAGACCGAGCAGCAGCACCATGAGGATTCCAGGAACCCTCACCCTTGCCGCCAGGTCATCGAGCAGAACTGCAACCAGCAGCAAACCACCGAATGCGACCAGATAAAGCGAAAGGCCGTTGTCCAAACCAGCGATGGATGTGGTCCTGAAGGGTTCTAGCCTGGCCGGCGAATAACGACCCGTGATGGCAGAGACAGAGTCGAACCCTGCACCAGCTGCCAAGCCACCCGCACCATTGAAGAAAGGTGCGCTGGTGCGGGTCAACCGTTCGGCCTACTCCGGCAGTGTGGAGGCCGGAGCGAGCGATCCTTATCCACCGGCCTACATCTTTGATGGCCCGGGGGAACTGCTTGTTATTAAGGGCGAGTATGGCCAGGTGCGTTGGCGACGTCCGGTACCTGATGTGTGGTTACGCATCGATCAGCTCGAACCCTTCACCTGAGAATTCAGCGACCTCTCAACTGTCGAGACTGCGGCAGGCAACGACTGAACAGCTTCAGGAACTCTCCAGACGGCGCCGCCAAGCACTGCTGAGAGCGATTCCAGGCTCACAAGAATTGGATGCCGCTTGTGGCGCCCAAGTGCCGCTGAAGCCACCGAAGCAGCAGACCAGGGATTCCAGCCCGCGAGCAGCACCACGCTGCGATAAGCGCTGGGCCAGGGATTGTCAGGGAGGGAGTTCTCCAACAACTCGAAATGATGAGCGGCCTCAGCCGGCCTGTTGGTCAGGACAGCCAGCAGGGCCAGAGTCCACCGCGCGGAGACATCAGATGGGTCCTGCCTCAGCTGTTCGAGCGCCTCACGCCGCAATGGTGTCCTGTAGCCGAAATGGCCGTCAAGCATGTGTTCGATCGCCACGCTGCTGAAGACGGGATCGAGACCTGCAGGCCCCTCTGCAAGCCCTGTGGCAAGTGCAGGGAAGCGCTGTTCAAATCCAATTGGCGAGGCGGCATCGGACCGTCGCTTCCAGAGCGAGTAGCTGCCTCCCTTGGAACGGGGAAAGACTTCGACCTCCTCAAAGACTCCGCTCTCACGCACGGCCTGATCCAGGGAGCGCGCAGACTTGCGCACAGAACCCTGGTCACCTTCGGCCAGCAGGACCCAGCTGGCATGGTCCAACACCGGCTGGATGTGATCACGGCTGCCACCGAGCTGGCGACCCACCAGCCGGCCACCGTTGCGGCGGCCGTAATAGCTCACATTGTGCTGATTAAGGTCCGGCGTGCTGGGAACAACGATCAACGTGGTTTCATCAGCGGCGGGATCTGCACCACCCGCCCTCGCAACGATCGCTCGCAGCGGATTGCGATCCTTGGGTTGCAGACGTGCGAACTGGGCTGTCCAAGCCGGTGCGATCGCGACCAGCGTCCCGGCGGTCAGAGCCAATCCAGGCAGCCAGGCTGACCGTTCCGGCCAGCGTTGATGAATCCACAAACCCCACTGCCACCATCCACGGCTCAGCACGATCAGCAACGAAGGCAGCAAGGGAGCGATGTAGCGAGCGTCTTTGTTGGGGCTGAGGTTGGTGACAATCCAGCCGAGAACCAGCGTGCCCAGCAACCAGGTCCAGGTCTCACCTCGATCCTGTTGGTTGCTGAGCGTTGCCATCTTTCCCCTGACGCGCATCACGATCAGCAACACAAGACCAGACAGACCGATCCACAGGAGTGCCGAGCCGATCTGCAGGGGAACCTGACGCAGATACCAGAACCAGCCCGAGAGGCTGAAGACCCCTGGATCCCCCTCTCGGGCCGCTGATTCGATCACAGCGCGATTCGTGCCGCCCAGGGTCGTGATCCAGTTGTGCCGCAACCAGGGAAACATTGAAATCAGAACCAGCATCAGTCCTGCCAGCGCCTGTAGGCGACGGCCTTGCCCGATGCGTTGAGCCGCAACCAGTGACCAGGCGAGAGCGGGAAGCAACACCAGCAGAGCGCTCTGTTTCACCAGCAGTGAGAGCGTCACAGCAAGGGCCGCGAGAAACGCCTGCCACCAACGGCCGCCACTGCCAGGACTCCACCAGGAACCCAGACGCCAGAGCGCCAGGCTGACCAGAGCGGCCAAGGGCAGCTCAAGCACGTAGTCTGTCCTGAGTTCCAGCAGCATCGGTGCCAGGGCCACGGCCGCGGCAGCCACCAGTGCGAAACCCCTGGCTGTTGCTCTCGGGCGCAGGAGCTGGAGTGCCCAACCGGCAGTGGAGATCAGCAGCAACGCATTCCAGAGACTCAGGGTCCATGCCGCCTCAGACGGAGCATCGCCCGCCACGGCCATGACCGTGCCATTCACCAAAGACGCCAGAGGAGGAATTTTGGGGGAAAGGTCGAGAAGAGCATTCCACCCTTGCCAACCGCCTCCAGCCAGAACGCCCAGGGCACGACCATGGTCAAGCGCACTGTTGAGGTAATCCGCCTGATCCCAGGACGGCAAGCCAGCATGATGCCCCCACCAAAGACGATCTGCAGCGGTCGCGAAGAGCCAGATCAGAATCAGGCCAACACGGAACGGTCCAGCCCCCATCAACTGATCTCCAGCCGACGCCGTTCCTGATGCAGTCGCTGACGCCGTTGACGGGCCTCACGCAGCATCTCGCGACCGTCATGGAGATAGCTGTCGACGTAACCCATCGTGTAACGCTCAAGCTCCGCAACGGCATCCTCCACCTGAGAGAGGCAGTGATAGAGGCTTAAGCCAAAGCCCCTGGCCGAAGGCGGGGTCGGAAGCGACTGAAAAACACTCTTGATCTTGTCGAGACGTTTTCGGCTCTGATCGAGATAGGTGCAAAACGCCTCCATCAGTTCGTCGTCATATGGATCTGCCGACAGAGCTTTCACCTCTGCAGCGAAAGGATTGATCACCTGACCCAGCATTCGATCAATCGGGGCGTAAACCTTCTGAAGCCAGGAGGACAGCGCCTGGTCCTCGCTGGCTCCCCGGCCTGATGCACGCCGCGCCGCCTGGCTGGCTCGGGCGTTGCGGGCTCCGCGGGCCCGCGCTTCCTCACGGGCGAACTCGGAGGTTCCATGCTCACGATCAAAGCAACGCCTTGTCTCCGGATCACCGAGCTGCTCCCAGGCCGCGTTCAGCGCCAGAATGTGCTCTTCATCACCACCAGCATCAGGATGATGCTGCTTCACCAGGCGTCGATAGGCAGCTTTCAGCTCAGACTGCGTGGCACTGGATGTCACCTCAAGCACTTCATAGGGATCCCTGGAGTGATCCGAGCGATTGGAGAACGCAGGGCTCAAAGCTGACCATCCCGGCGCGCGGGCAGAACCGCTGCAGCACTGAACATCGGAGTGGAGAGATAACGCTCGCCGAAGCTGGCAAGAATCACCACGATCCTGCGACCGGCCATCGCTGGACGCTGGCCCAGCTTCAACGCTGCTGCAACCGCTGCTCCGCTGCTCACCCCGCAGAGCAGTCCTTCCTCCCTGGCCAGACGCCTCCCCAGTTCCATGGCCTCCTCATCGGTCACAGCGATGACCTCATCAATCAGTTCCTGCTGCAACACCGGAGGGACAAAACCTGCCCCGATGCCCTGAATGCGATGCGAACCCGCCGCTCCGCCTGACAGCACAGCACTGGCGGCAGGTTCCACTGCAATCACTTGAAGATCCTTCTGCCGACTGCGGAGCACACGCGCACAGCCCGTGATCGTTCCTCCTGTCCCAACCCCCGCCACCAAAGCATCCAGTTGCCCATCGGTGTCCTGCCAGATTTCCTCTGCTGTGGACACCGCATGGACGGTGGGATTGGCGGGGTTATCGAACTGCTGAAGCAGATAGGCGCCTGGAATCTCTGCCACCAGCTCCCTTGCGAGAGCAATGGCGCCAGGCATTCCTTCATTGCCGGGAGTGAGCTGTAATTCTGCGCCGTAGGCACGAAGCATGGATCTCCGCTCCGTGCTCATGGTGTCGGGCATCGTGAGAATGAGGCGATACCCCCGCGCTGCAGCAACCATTGCCAGCGCGATGCCGGTGTTGCCGCTGGTGGGTTCAACCAGCACGGTGCTTCCGGGCACGATGGTGCCGCTCTGTTCAGCAGCCTCAACCATCGCTCCCGCGATGCGGTCTTTCACCGAAGCTGTGGGGTTGAAACTCTCAAGCTTGGCAATGATTTCAGCCTGGCAACCAAAACCCTGCGGCAGACGATTGAGCCGCACAAGTGGTGTACGACCCACCAACGCTGTGATGTCGGGAGCGATCGGCATGCGCGTCGGATGAATGTCGCTGAAACCAGGTCCATCCAATCATCACAGGCACAGACAAAGCACTGCGATTGAGGCTGTGTCCGACTCAGCCAAACTTCAAACCAAAAAAAAGCCCCCTGAAGAAGGGGGCGAAGTGAATAGGAAACCGTTTCAGAAATCAGGTTCAGAAGCGGAAGGTTGTCTTCACAAGAGCACCAAAGTTGTTGAAGGTGTCGTCGTCGTCGGAAACAGCCAAACCACTGGTGTTGTATCCCAGAGGACGGCTTAAGTAGAAGATGGCCGGAGTGACTGAAATGTTGTCAGTCACCTGGAACATGTACCACCATTCCCAGGCGTAATTGCCATCAGCAACGAAATCGCTTCCATCATTGATGTCTGAATTGTTGTCCCAGCTGGTCACAAACGTGGGCTGACCAACAGCCATACCCGCTGCATTCCCTTTCAGGAATACATCAGCCCACTGAAGTCCTACGTACCAGGATTGAGAGGTCGCTCCATCAATGGAACCGTCACCATCAACGAGATTGGCATTTGTGATGTCAACCGAGTTGTAGCCCCAGCCGGTGCTGATGCTGGGGAACCAGCCTGCATTTTCAGGTGTCCACCAGGCACTCACACCCACAGAGTTCGTGGTGCCCAGGCCGCTGAACAAGTTGGCAAGCGGAGTGCCGTTACCGGCATAAATGCCAGCTCCGTTGTCACCCGATGCGTAGTTGTATGCAGCAGCGATGCCCCAGTTGTCGGGGGCATAGGCAATCTGAACAGTGCCGCTGCTGGAGGAGCAATCAGTGGCGATTCCGCCGCAGTCCTCAGTCGATCTCAGGAACGCATTGTCGGCGTTGGTGACCTGAGGGTTGCCGTTTTTGCCGTTACCACTCACGTAGTTGACGCTGATGCTGAAGTCATTGTCAGACCACCAGATGCCAGCTCCTGCGCCGAGCTGCAGGTTGTAGGTCTGAGGAGCACCGGCGTAGGTGAAGAAGTCGAGAACGGTATCTGCTGGATAAGCACTCGGCCATACAGCCAGCATGTCGTCCTGACGGACGCGGCCACCCACTGTGGCGGTGAAGCTTGATCCGATCGGGAACTGATACCAGATTCGGTTGACGTTGATCTGATCAGGACTGCCTTCCTCATAGGCGGTTTCCATCGTGGTCAAGCCTGAATAAGGGCTGTTACCACCGAAAGCAGAGGAGGCGAAGTTGCCTGCACGCAGCATGGTGCGCAGCAGATCCTTACCGGTGAAGCTGGTGTCGAGGAAAAGGCGCGTGTCGTAGTTGAACGTGGTTGCGCCGGATGCAGCAGCTGCCAGATCTGCAACCTTCTCGCCGCCGATTTCAGCACTGCCGCCGTAGCTGTTGGCACCGATCACGAAGGTGGTCTGACCTTTCAGCTTGGTGGTGGTGGAGAACTGGGTTGCTTCCAGTTCGCCGACGCGGGCCTCCAGACCGTCAACACGGCCCTTGACGATGGCGAGCTCCTTCTCGAACTCCTTCATCAGACGCTTGAGCTCGTCGGTCACTTCAGTGACACGGTCGAGACAGGCGTTGAGCAGCGCGGCCGCTTCAAAGCGTGTCATCGCACGGTTGCCGCGGTAGGTGCCGTTGGGATAACCCGCGACACAGCCGTAGCGCTCAATCAGGTTGCTGAGTGCCTGATAGGCCCAGTCAGTCGGATAGACATCGGAGAACTGGGTGATGCTGGTGACCTGATCCACAGCAACCGCGTCCTGGGAAACGGGGGCGTAGTCAGAAACACCGGCAACATTCATTTCAGTTGCGCCAGCAGCCACAGGAGCCAGCAGGCCCAGGGCAGCGGGGGCAACAAGCAGTTGCTTGAACAATTTCATGAGAAGAGGGTCCTCACACAGAACCGGCGTATAAAACGCCACATCCAATTTGCGCGTGATAGCCCATCGCCAAGACGTTCGATGTGACAGACCGACGCTTGACCTGTAGCAACGGTTACCGGATCAAGAAATTGGTGTGGCAACGATGACCAATTGCTGGTCACGCGCCGATCCAGGAGACGATCGCGAGTGACAGCGCCCCTTCAAAACGATGCCCCCGATCGGTGACCGATCGGGGGCTCTCGCCGGGTCCACTCTGGCGCGGAACCGGATGATCACTCAGAGGAAGGTGCCGTCAGCCGGCATTCTCCGCGATCAGCAGACCCTGAATCAAAGAACTGGAACTCATGGACACCTCCTCCTGAAGGATTGTGAATGCCGGCGGCGCATCCGAATCAGACGTTCCCCCGAAGAGAAAGTGCCGATTCACGACGCTGCATCCTGTACCTCAGGACCATACTCAGTTTCATCCGTGCTGTGGAGCATCCATGGGCTCCAACCCCGTGACATCAAGGCCTCCCTGGCGGATACTTCTCGCTCTCTGGGGCATCGCAGCTTGTCTCGCCGTGATCGGCCTGGGTGATGTGCCGCTGAGGGATTTTGACGAAGCCACAGTGGCGAGAGTCGCCTTCGAGCTACACCAGGGGAAAGGTGAAGCGGCACTGCTGCCGACACTCTGGGGAAATCCTTACCTCAACAAAGCGCCTGGACTTCATCTGATTATCGCTGCTGTGATCGGAATCACACCATCTTCAGGATTGCCTGATGAATGGACGATCCGAATCGCCCCGGCTCTTCTGTCCACACTGGTCGTACCGCTGGGGGGACTGCTGCAGTGGACGCTCAGACCAGGAGACCGCACAAGCACTCTCTGCATGAGCGCCATTCTGATGACGCTTCTGCCGGTCGCTCGCCATGGACGAATGGCCATGCTCGATGGGACTCAGCTCACAGTCATGGCTGTGCTTTGGCTGGGACTGACCCAGCTGAGCTCAACGCATCAACCACGGCGTGCCGGACTCATGACCGGCTTAGCCGCGAGCGCGATGTTGCTGCTGAAAGCCCCTTTGCTGATACCCGCCATCGCTGCAGGGACTGTTGCCATCGCCTGGGGGAAGGAATGGCGGCACTGGCAGCTGCCACAGGCCTGCTCCGGCATGGCACTGGGCTTGCTGCCTGGCCTTGGGTGGCATGGATGGCACGCTCTGGTGCGCGGACAATCTGCTCTGTGGCTCTGGGCGGGAGATGGTGCCGGACGCGTTCTTCTGGACGCAGGCGAGGGAAGCGACCTGGGCTGGCGAGTTCCGTTGATCGAAGTGCTTGAAGGTGGCTGGCCCTGGCTCGCCCTCTTTCCACTTGCGGTGCTCTGGGCCTGGCAGCTCAGAGTCACACGCTGGGGGCGATGGAGCCTGAGCCTTCTGGCCGTCATGGGTGCGTCAATCCTGCCTCTGCGCACTCAGCTTCCCTGGTACAGCCATCCTCTGTGGGTGCCGGTGGCCCTGATTTGTGCTCCACTGTTGGCCTGGGTCGTCAGCCGAAGCGAAACACCTGAAACAGCGGTGCCGTTCCGGGGCGTTCTGAGCAGAATTCCACTGTTCTGGATGCTGATCGGCCTGCTGCTGCTCATCGTCGCGGGAGTGAGCATGACCCCACTCGGATCAGCGCTCAGCGACTATCAAAGCCCAGCCCTGGCCCTGGGACTCGGCTGGAGCGCAGGTGGATACCTGCTGACGGCCAGCAGCATCCGCCGACGCAGGCTGGGAGCGATGAGTCTTGTCTGCGGAAACCTGGGCGCTCTTGCACTGATCTTCAGCACACCTCTCTGGCACTGGGAGCTCAATGAAACTTGGCCGGTGCAACCGATTGCTGATCTGACAAGAGAAGGACGTGGGCATCAGATCACCATCGAAGGGCACGACGAAAGACCCAGCCTGAATTGGTATGCACAGCAGAGGATTCCTCGAAATCAATCAGCCACGGGCCTGCGCCTTAGCGACAAACAGCAACACTGTGAAGTCGTGGCCAGACATCAACAATGGACCTTGAGCGATTGCGATAAAGTCCATCACAAAGATTAGAGACGTGCCTAACACAACCGAGCAAGAAAATATCAAACATCAGGGATTATCAATCATTTTACCGACATTTAATGAAGCAGGATCCATCTCAAAAATGGTGTCTTCACTTCTTGAACTCACCAGCGACTGGAGAACAGAGATATTAATAGTCGACGACGATTCTCAGGACGGAACATCAGACATTGTGCGCACAATGGCAAGACAGGACCAACGAATCAAACTGATTCAACGTGTGGGCCGTTCAGGCCTGGCAAGCGCCATCAAGGAAGGCCTCATCGCTGCTCTTTATCCATTTGCCGTCGCCATGGACAGTGACGGACAGCATGAACCCCCCGCCGTCCTGGCGGCTGTTGAACAGCTCGATAACGGAGCTGATCTTGTGATTGGCAGTCGTTTTCTTGTCAACTCTGCAATCCACGGACTGAGTGAACGACGTACCGAGGGATCCAATCTGGCCAACCGTTTAGCTCGATGGAGCCTGCCCAAAAACTATTGCCACCTGACTGATTACATGAGTGGCTTCTTTGCGATGGACCTCAGACGCTGCAATCAGCTCGTCAGGAAGGTGGATGTCAACGGATTTAAATTCCTGTATGAGCTGCTAGCGATCAGCAAAGGCAGATTGAATACCATTGAAATCCCATTGAATTTTCAACCACGACTGCATGGGAGTTCCAAGCTGGACTATGCCGTGCTGTGGGACTTTCTCATTTCACTGATCCACACTGCCCTGTTCAGGTTGCTTCCACGAAGAGCTATTAGCTTTGGCCTTGTTGGACTTTCTGGAGTTTTTGTTCAACTCATCATTACGTCGTTGGTGATGTCACTTGGCCCAAGTTTTCAACAAGCCCTTCCTCTTGCTGTTGTCTCTGCAGCAAGCTCAAATTATCTGATTAACAACACTCTCACATTCAAAGACAAGCGTCAGCACGGGCGGCAACTGCTTAAAGGCCTACTCAAATTTCTACTTGTCGCATCTCTACCTTCACTCGCCAACATTGGGCTGGCAACCGTTTTTTACAATCTTGTTCAGACTAATGCAATCGTCGCACAACTATCAGGAATCATTGTGGTCTACATCTGGAATTATGCGGCATCGTCCAGATTTGTCTGGAACGCACCTTGAGACGGCGCTTCAATGATGAAGGAGTCCTTTGATAACCAGAAACAAAGTCGCTCCGAAACATCAATCTTGTTTCCAATCTGTCTGGGGATCATTCTTCGAGGTGTTCAGGCGTGGATGCCCATCGTTGGAATTCACAGCTGGCGACAGGCTGACACAGCCGCAATGGCTCGACATTTTTATCTCTCAAGAGCTCCAATCTGGCTTCCACAGATCGACTGGGGAGGTGCATCCGCTGGCTATGTGGAATCAGAGTTCCCGGTTTTCCCCTATCTAACAAGTCAGCTTTATCAATTGTTCGGCGTTCACGAATGGCTGGGGCGCTTTCTCTCCATTCTCTTCAGCGGGTTGACGATCTGGCTGATCATTCGGCTTGGTCGACGATGGTTCAATCCTGCCGCTGGGTGGTGGGGAGGAATGGCAATGGCTGTTGCTCCATTGGGCGTCTATTACGGCCGAGGCTTTCAAGCAGAAGCACTGATGTTGCTCTGTGCTGCTGCTGCACTCGAATGCCATGGCTTTTGGAGCAGGCACAGATCCAAATGGGGGCTGATTCTGAGTTGGCTGTTTTTCACAACCGCCGCACTGATCAAAGTCATCCCATTGCTTTGGCTGGGACTTCCTTTGCTGCTGGTACATCTCACTCCAGATCCCCGGGAGCAGGCGGAATCGCTCCAATCCATCACTCAGCAGTTGCTCAAGCTGTTGCGATCTCCAGGATTTTGGATCTACAGCGGAGCATCGATCGCAGTTGTTTCAGTCTGGTATTTCCACGCCTACCAGCTTGGTGAAGTCAGTGGTTTGAGCTTTGGGTTCTGGGGGGAAGACAGCGATCGCAGCAATGTGGGGCTGATTCTGAATCTTTCCAGCTGGCTGAACCTGACCCTCCGAACCGGCATCAGGCTGTTGAGTGTGATTGGCATCCCATTTCTGATTTTGGGTGGGATTCGCAGCTGGTCCACAGGCGGAGGACGCATCGCGATCGGAGGACTGATTGGGTTGCTGCTGTGCACAATCGCCACCATGCAATCCAGCACCGTTCATGAGTATTACCAGCTGCCGCTGCTGTTGTTCACATCACCGTTGATTGGACTCGGCTGGGTCTCCTGGCAAAAGAAGACAAGCCGAAAGTTGATACGGGCATTCCTGACCCTTTGGATCATGATCAGCTTGGTTGTGCTTTCGCTTGATTATTGGGCTGTTGAGAGACGCCAGAGCGGAATCTGGATGCCACTTGCAAAAAACA
Source organism: Synechococcus sp. MIT S9509 (assembly GCF_047303035.1). Taxonomy (NCBI): domain Bacteria; kingdom Bacillati; phylum Cyanobacteriota; class Cyanophyceae; order Synechococcales; family Synechococcaceae; genus Synechococcus; species Synechococcus sp. MIT S9509. Next base: position 1,890,336 of record NZ_CP138940.1, read on the forward strand.
TCCGCAGCGAGCTCCCTGCTGAGGCCCTCATCATCACTGTGAGCGGACCTGACCCGACGCTTCTCAACCTGGCACGTCGCCAGGGTTGGCTGATCTCCAGCGAAAAAATCACACCGTCGCGAATCGCTGAACTGAAGCAAGCGGGAGCCAGTCATCTGGCAGGAAGCTTTCTCTGGGAAGAGACTTATAAGTCAATGCCTGAAGTCCACCGGAAGAAACTTCATCACATTGCGTCATCGAGCAATGACGCCTGGATTCACGAAGACAGCCAAACTTATCTTGTTCCGATCAAGGCTCTGCCAAACAACTTTTAAGGTATCAATCCAGATGTCATCAGTTCAGCCATGGACAAATCCTGGCTGAACCGGCTCTGTTCAATGTTGAGGCAGAATCATCGACTTTTCGCTGCAATACAACGGTTCCTTGACGACAGTGGACCAACTGATAGTCACCGGATTCACTGAGCTTTTTCAATTCACGTCGAATCGATCGCTGCTTGTTGTGCTCAAGATCAAACACAGGCGCGAGAGGTGAATAAAACCCTGGGAATGCCACCACCCAGTCAACACTCTGAGGTTCGCCATCTCGATCGCGGTACTGGATATGTTTCGGAAAACGAACAGCCACATCCCGTTGAGCCAGAAGCGGTAGAAGCGGTGTATCAGCGGAAACGGAAGCCTGATTTGGAACCATCGCCACGGCCTCGAGCGCAGCGGCCCTGCGATCGAGCATGTCGGCAGGCGGCACATGCACCCATGGGGAGAAGCTGTCTGGAACCAGGGCAGAAAGACTGCGATGGGGATTGCCCACCAGTGTGAGCAGAAGTCCGAGAGTTAGAGCTCCTGTCCAGCATCGACGAATCCAGCGCCTGGACCAGACAGTGGGATGGGCCTGCCACCAGAGGACAGCCCCCAGGTACAGGCCAGGGACCAGTGCCAGGACATAACGCAGGGTGACTGATAGTGCTGAGCGTCCTTGAGAAACGAGGGCGATGAACAGCGGCACAGCCATGAGCAGCAGCGCATCAACCGAAAGCATCGGAATGAACAGCAACGGCAAACTCAGGGCGAGCAGGAACCCCAGCGTGCTGCCGGGTGGCGACACAATCGCCTGAAGCAGCGCCAGAGGTTGGCTGAGCATGCTGAGCATCAGCGCAAAGGTGCCACCAGAAGCGCCCTTGATGAGATGTCCGAACTTCTCCTGAAGGAAGCGATCAGAGAGTGAGGAATCAACCGCCGGCTGAATCCAGCCCGTGATCAGCAGCACCCAGCAAAAGGCCATGAGCATTAAGCCAGCAGACATCCAGCGCACATCCGGCCTCCGCGCGAGCCCCCATAGCCCAAGCGAAAACAAGACAAGACCACTGTCTTCACGCACGAGCAACAGCAACAGCGCGGCAATGATCAACTGGCGCCGACGGTTTTCGAGAAGTGCCTCAACGACAAGGAAGCCGAGCAGCGGCAACCAGATGAGGTCGTGAAAATTCTCAAGCGCAGGCCCGATCACCGCCCCGCTCAGGTAGTAGGCGGCAGTGATCCTTGTCGCAAGCGACTCCGGAAGACGCCTTGAAGCCACCCTCCACAACACGAGGCCAGCTGCCGTCAGCGCGGAAACCTGCACCAGCGGCAATGCCCAGCTGCCTAAGAGAAACAGCAGAGGAGCGACTGACAGCGTGAGTGCATTGGCATGCTGACCAAGGTGGAGGTAGTCAATGCGGGGCAGTTCACCACCCACCTTCACAGGACCCGACAAAACAGAGGAGAGGCTGCTTTCAAAAGGCCTCCCCTGAGCAGTGGACCAGAGCTCCTGCAGAAACAAAGCCTGGTCATAGGTTGCACTCAGGCTGACCAGCCGCCAGATCTGCACGATCAGGCACAGAACAAAAAAACCTCCGGCCAGAGCGATCACGGAACGGGGCAAGGGCCAGCGGGATGAAAGACCGGTTGCGGAGGGGTCGCTCATGCCGACCTGATTTGATGTGCGAGCAGGTTAAGGATCACCTGGGCTCAAGGTTGGGTGGATTGCAGCTCTGAGCCACCAAGAAGGACTCGGGTTCTGAGCAGCAACAACAGTCCAGATGCATAGAGGACGAGCTCACCCCACTCCTGGTCCCGGTTGTGAACGAAGTGCGACAAGGATTCTGTGGCGACGCAATAAGCAAGAGCAGCCACCAGCAGAAACAGCGGCCAGCTGTATTGAGCGGGCATCAATGCCTGCAGAAGTGCGCGCCGTTGTGGGGAAGACGATCGACGCAGGGCTTTTCTGCAGATCCAAGGAACCAGAACAACCATTGCCAGAAAAGCCACAGTTGCCAGAAACGTGAACAGGTCGAGTCGATCCTGAAACCATCCGATGTTATGGAGGGTGGTTTCCTGCTGGGCATTGATGGATCGGATGGACTCCGGCGTCTGCCAGCCAAAAATCACCTGCCCCCAGGCCAGTTCCTCCAACAGCAAGAAACCCAGGAGCACGGTGAAACCTCTGGCCAAAAGACAGGGTGCCGGGTGAGGGAGCTGACGCCTGAGGTCATCCCCAATCAGCCATGACACTCGACAGGCAGCAATCAGGACAAGCACCTGGCTCCACTCCACCAGCCCCCCCTCCCCAAAGACGAGCCTTTTGTAGGCATCCATGTCTGCAGAGCTGATTTTCAACGCGGCAACCAGCAGGATCACAGCCGCTGTCAGAAGCCAGACGACCACGGCACGGGCATGGTGAGCTGTGGAGTCAGCATCCGCCAGCAGTCGTGTCAGCCATTGAGATGAGCGTCCCCACAGCGTGAGGCAAGCCAGCACAAGAGCAAGCAGGAACCAACCTGGATCGACTGTGGTTTCACCACCCAGACCGAAAAGGACAACCTGAGCCAGACCGATGAACGTGGCGAGAACGGCCGCGGTTCCAAGACCGACAGTCAACCAATGCGTCAGACGCACGCCCCTGGGATAGCGCATTGATGACCGCATTTCCTCGACGTTAGGAGCAAGCTTTTCTGCACAGGCAATAAAAAAGGGCCCCTTGCAGGACCCTTGGGATGGATGGTTTGCAATGAATCAGAGAGCGTTACCGCGTGGCAGAACCTCTTCAGGGAAGACGAAGTTTTCGTGCGGCTGGTCAGCCGGTGCCATCCAGGCACGCAGACCTTCATTCAGAAGGATGTTCTTGGTGTAGAAGGTCTCGAATTCGGGATCTTCTGCTGCGCGGATCTCCTGTGACACGAAGTCATAGGCACGCAGGTTGAGGGCCAGACCGATGATGCCGATGGAACTGGTCCACAGGCCCATCACAGGCACGAACAGCATGAAGAAGTGCAGCCAACGCTTGTTGGAGAAAGCGATACCGAAGATCTGGCTCCAGAAGCGGTTGGCGGTGACCATGGAATAGGTCTCTTCTTCCTGGGTGGGCTCGAACGCCTTGAAGGTGTTGGCCTGCTCACCATCCTCAAACAGAGTGTTCTCCACGGTGGCGCCGTGAATGGCGCAGAGCAGTGCACCGCCGAGGATGCCGGCGACGCCCATCATGTGGAAGGGATTCAGGGTCCAGTTGTGGAAACCCTGGAGGAAGAGGAGGAAGCGGAAGATCGCTGCCACACCGAAGGAGGGCGCGAAGAACCAGCTGCTCTGGCCGAGGGGGTACATCAGGAAGACACTGACGAACACCGCGATCGGACCTGAGAAGGCGATGGCGTTGTAAGGGCGGATGCCGACCAGACGGGCGATCTCGAACTGACGCAGCATGAAGCCGATCAGGGCGAAGGCACCGTGCAGGGCAACGAAGGCCCAGAGGCCACCGAGCTGACACCAGCGAACGAAGTCACCCTGGGCTTCAGGGCCCCAGAGCAACAGGAGGCTGTGACCCATCGCATCAGCGGGGGTGGACACAGCAGCAGTCAGGAAGTTGCAACCTTCCAGGTACGAGGAGGCAATGCCGTGGGTGTACCAGGAGGTGACAAAGGTGGTGCCTGTAAGCCAGCCACCGATGGCCAGATAGGCCGTTGGGAAGAGAAGAATGCCGGACCAGCCGACAAAAACAAAGCGGTCGCGCTTGAGCCAGTCATCGAGGACGTCAAACCATCCCCGCTGTGGCGCGCGTCCTACAGCGATCGTCATGAGAGAGCTTCATGAAGCTTTACGTGCAGAGCCTAGTTGGAGCAAGCGATTCTGTGGGCACCGATTCAGGATTTAATAACGACATGAGTAGAAATGCCCACGGATCCACGCCTGTCTTCTCATTCGCGAAGATGGACTCAGTGAAAAGTTCCGACCGTGTACGTGATTGAGCTGGCTCTGCGTATGAGCCCCATGCCCGTGTCGGTGCAGCGCAAGGAGCAAAACGCCGCTGAGGAGGTTTACCAGCAGGTGAGGACGGCTCTTGAGCAGGGGCAGCCCCGCCTGCTGGAGCTCACCTGCGAAAAGGTTGATGGCAAACGCCTGAGTGTTCTCACCAGCGATCTTCTGGCTGTTCAGATCTACGAAAAAACAGCGGCTTCGAGTGGGAGCAAGCGTCCGGGGTTTTCACTGGATGGCTGAAACTGCATGAGCCTGGATCCGCAGACCGCGCAGGCAGGGCTGAGGTGCGAGCGCGTCAGCTACAGCTGGCCCTGCGGCACTAAAGCTTTGGACCGTTGCAGCTTTCAGATTCCCGGGCCGGGACTGTGGATGCTTGTGGGCAGCAATGGCAGCGGCAAAAGCACGTTGTTCAGAATCATCAGCGGCCTGATCAGACCTCAATCAGGCCTGATGAGTCATGCACTGAGGCCGGCTCTTGTCTTCCAGAACCCTGATCATCAGCTCTTACTACCCAGCTGCGGCAGCGAGCTTCTGCTCAATCTCCCCTCCGGATTGAGCCGCAGTGAACAGCGACAAAGAATCCATCACCTCATGGAGCAGGTCGGACTTGCAGGGTTGGCAGGCCGTCCAATTCACACGCTCAGTGGTGGCCAGAAGCAACGCCTGGCAATCGCCGGAGCTCTTGCCAGCGAAGCAACGCTTCTGCTTCTGGACGAACCCACCGCACTGCTGGATCCAACCAGTCAGTCAGCCATCCTGAGCACGGTCCAGCAGCTGTGCCATCGCTCCAGGGCTCCCTTGACGGCGATCTGGATCACCCACCGACTGGGCGAGCTGGACCATGCCGACGGAGCCGCCCGGATGGAGCATGGACGGGTCGGCGCCTGGCAAAACGGGCCAGCGCTGCGACGTCGACTTGAACCCCTTGCGGGGCGGCAGGGCTGAGGGGTAGGTTCTCCACGTCGCATTCCTCGGTAGCTCAGCGGTAGAGCGGTCGACTGTTAATCGATTGGTCGCAGGTTCGAATCCCGCCCGGGGAGTTTTGATCATTGTCATCACCATGACCCAAACGGTTGTGGTGATTTTTTTTGATCAAAAATGTTCTCCTCTTTTTCCAGGCGGCTGAATTGAACGCTCCGGTGAAGGGACTCAGTCACCGAAAATGCTTTGAAAAACGGAATTTCCTTAACAGTTGCCCCCCCGAAACCGAAGACTTTCTGTAGAGGCCGCGACATCAAGACGGGCCGAAGAGGCCAAAAACCCCAGTAACAGGAAGAGTTCTTGCCCAAGTGTTCCTGTCCAATCCATTGAAGGGCATCACTGCAAGCAACAAAGAACCTTGAGAGAATCTGTCAAGCAATGACGCGGCACACCCTCGTCCAACTTTTCCTCCGCTGTCCTGTCGATGAAGCCCTGCATCCTGCTAATCGAAGACGACCGGGACATGCGTGAACTGGTGAGCGGTCACCTTGAGCACAGTGGCTTTGACGTTCAGAGCGCTGACGATGGGATCAAAGGTCAGGCGCTTGCACTGCAGTACAGCCCTGATCTGATCCTGCTGGATCTGATGCTTCCGAAGGTGGATGGTTTAACCCTCTGCCAGCGTCTTCGTCGCGATGAGCGAACTTCAGCCATCCCGATCCTGATGCTCACGGCCCTGGGAGGGACCAAAGACAAAGTCAGCGGATTCAACTCCGGAGCTGATGACTATCTGACCAAACCCTTTGATCTTGAGGAGCTGCAGGTGAGGGTCAAGGCCCTGTTGCGCCGCAGCGATCGCGCACCGGTTGGCACGACAAGCAACCATCACGAAATTCTCAGTTACGGTCCGCTCACCCTGGTGCCAGAGAGATTTGAAGCGGTCTGGTTTGACCGCCCTGTACGCCTCACACATCTGGAATTTGAGTTGTTGCACTGTCTGCTGCAACGCCATGGTCAGACCGTGGCACCCTCACTCATCCTCAAGGAGGTCTGGGGATATGAGCCTGATGACGATATCGAAACCATCAGGGTGCATGTGCGTCATCTGCGCACCAAACTTGAACCTGATCCCCGCAAACCCCGATTCATCAAAACGGTTTACGGAGCTGGATATTGCCTTGAGCTTCCAACCGGGGCTCAGCTTGAGGGAATGCAGGATGTTCTGGCTCAGGCACGCCAGGACCGCGAACAGAAAGATCAGCAGAGCAGAGCTAGCGCCTGAATCAAAGCTGATCAAGCTCCGATGAGATTGAGTAAGGCCACTTCCCAGGCCAGTCTGGGTTGTACGAAGCTGAGCAGATGCTGACGCAGGCGATCGAGTCTCTTCAGGTGTTGAGGCTGAGTCGATGCATTCCAGAGATTCTGTTGCCACCAGTTGATGACCCAGAGCTGCTGATCCCCTTCCAGCTGCTCTGAGACATCACGCGCCAGAGCGAGAGCCTGCAATGGCGTGGTGGGGAGGGTTTGCAATCTTTGCCTCAATTCTTCAGGAACGCTGTTCCACAACCGCACATGCTCCATCAGGGCTCCCGGCGATCCATCAGCGAGGGCGAGAAGTTCTGAATGTCGGGCTGCCAGGTCGAGTGCCTGGTCGCCCTGCTCATCCGGCAATTGCGAGAGCACTGAGCGCATGCACTCCTGACTGAGACGCGTGAAACGGACCTGCTGACATCTCGATCGGATGGTGGTCAGAAGTCTTTCCGGCGCAGCGGAGAGCAGGATCAACAGACCATGACCAGGTTCCTCAAGAGTCTTCAGCAGCGCGTTGGCCGCTCCCTCGGCCATGGCCTCGGGTTGTTCGAGAATCACCAAGCCTCGTGGCGACTGCAGCGGCTGACGGGCAAGAAATCTGCTCAACTCGCGAATCTGCTCCAATCGCACCTGCGGTGGTGTCCGCTTGCTGACCCCGATGGACTCGGCTTCCGATCGTGGGATCAGCCGACCTTGATGGTTGTAGGTGGGCTCAACCCAGAGCAGATCAGGATGGTTGCGCTCTTCAAGGCGTCGGCGTTCACGCGGGGCAGCGTGACCACCTCCAAGCAGACCCTCCAGAAAACGGAGCGCTGCAAGACGTCGTCCCACACCATCCGGACCACTGAACAGGTAAGCGGGCGCAAGTCGGTCATTCGCAAGAGCTGCAACGAGCAAACATTGCGCCAGGGGCTGCCCCTGCAACTCGCTGAACAGCCCCTCAGTCACTGCGATGCCTTTGCAAGCCAATCCCTCAAACATCGGCGAATGAGCTGCTGCACCTGATCAGCGCTCTGATCCGCAGCAACCGGAGTCCAGTCCCGCTCGGCAGAAAGGCGCTGAAAGCCTGCAGACACTCGGGCCAGAAAGGCTTCCCCTTCGGCTTCAATCCGATCTTCGCTGCGGGCTCCGCGCCGTTTCAGGCTCTCATGCAAGGGCAAATCGAGCCAGAACGTGAGATCTGGATGGACACCAGCGGTGGCGATCCGTTCCAGATCAAGGATGGTCTGAAGGTTCAGACCACGACCATCACCTTGATAGGCAATGGTGGAGCCGCTGAAACGGTCGCTGAGAACCCAGTCCCCGCGCTTCAGGGCAGGGCGGATCAAGCGTTCAACATGCTGAGCGCGATCTGCCGCGTAAAGCAGCAATTCAGCTGTGGGGCCTGGAGATGACTCGTCCGGCGGATTAAGCAGCAGCTCACGCAAGGCCAGGCCAAGGGGCGTGCCGCCAGGTTCGCGCGTGAGATGCAGCGTTGCGCCTGCCGGCATCAGACCACTCCCTGGAAGCCAGTCGGCCAGTTGCCGAAGCTGCGTGGTCTTGCCACAGCCATCGATACCCTCAAGCACCAGAAAACATCCGGTCATGATCAGCGGATACTCAGGCTGAGGGCATTCAGAACCACCGAAACGGAGCTGAGCGCCATGAGCAGCGCCGCCAGAGGAGGAGACAGGAGCAGATTGAAACCTGGCAACAGGGCCCCTGCAGCGACAGGCAAAGCAATCATGTTGTATCCGAAGGCCCAGAACAGGTTCTGTCGGATCTTGGCCATTGTGCGTCTTGCCAGAGTCAGGGCTTCGGGCAAGGCCTCGAGCCGATCGCCGAGCAACACCAGATCGGCTGTGTCCTGGGCGATCTGCGTACCGGTCCCCACAGCGATCCCCAGATCAGCCGCGGCCAGTGCAGGAGCATCATTGATGCCGTCTCCAACCATTCCCACAGACTCTTTTGAGCGCCACTGCTCGAGGCGCTCAAGCTTCTGACCAGGAAGAAGCTGCCAGGCCAGTTCTTCATCAGCGAAGCCGAGCATCTGGGCGATTTTTTCAACCGCCTGACGGCGATCACCGCTGAGCATCCCCAGTGTCAGCCCCTGATCTCTGAGGCGCTGCAGTGCAACAGGTGCATCAGGCCTGAGACGGTCATCAATCGCCACCACCCCAAGGAGTTCGGCATCAAGACCCACTGCAACGAGCGTCTGTCCACGCTGCATGGCTTCCTCAACCACCAGCCGTTGCGTTTCAGTCCACACCACGCCCTCCTGACGCAACCATTCCGGTGAGCCCACGCGCAGTTGTCCCTTCAGAGACTCGAGTGTGCCCTCCATGCCGAAACCAGGCAGGGTCCGACTGGCGACAACAGGCAACAGCATGAGATTGAGACGCTGAGCCTCCTGCAGAAGAGCATGGGCCAGAGGATGACGGCTCGTCTGTTCAAGGCTCGCTGCCAGCTGGATGGTGCGGGAGGGATCCTCAGTCGCCATCACCGCATCCACAAGCGGACGTCCGAGCGTGAGCGTTCCCGTCTTGTCAAAGACCATTCGCTGAATGGACGCGGACTGCTCAATCACATCTCCACCTCTGAACAGCCAGCCCTGACGGGCGGCAAGTCCGGAGGAGACGGTGATCACCGTGGGGGTTGCCAGGCCGAGAGCGCAGGGGCAGGCCACCACAAGCACGGCAATCGCCAGCTGAAGTCCAAGACCGAAAGGTGTCTGAGCTCCAGCGCCGAGGGCGCCATGAAGCGCAGCGTCATGACCATGATCCATCAGCACCACAGGAATCTCAAGGACCTGCGGCCAGAGACGACTGCCCAGCTGCCACCAGAACAGGAAGGTGGCCACCGCCAGGCTGACGACGCCATAGCAAAAACGGCCTGCGACCCTGTCCGCCAGTCCCTGAATCGGCGCACGCCTGGCCTGAGCCTCCTCAACAAGGGTAATGATCCTGGCCAGGGCCGTGTCACTGCCGACACGTTGAATCTCCAGTTCCAGACTGGCCTCAAGGTTGAGGCAACCGGAACTCAGCTCGGTGCCGGGCTTGGCCTCAAGCGGCAGCGGCTCTCCTGTGAGACTCGACAGATCCACGGCAGAGCAGCCGTTGCGCACGACCCCATCCACAGGGATCCTGTCTCCGGCAAGCAGCTGAATCCGTTCACCTGGTCGAAGCATCGCAACAGGAATCTCGCGAACCGTGCCGTCGGCCATGAACAGGCGAGCACTGTCCGGCTGCAGAGCAGCAAGCTCCTGCAGGGCTCTGCCCGTACGCCGGCGGGCTCTCTCCTCAAGGAATCGACCCAGCAGCACAAAGCCGAGCAGCATCACGGGCTCATTGAAAAAGCAAGGCCACCCCACCGAAGGCCAGATCAGCGCCACCACACTTGCCAGGTAGGCACTGCCAACGCCCAGACTGACCAGGGTGTCCATGCTGGGCACTCCATGGCGAACCGCTGACCAGCCGTTGATCAAGATCGGGCGACCAGGCCCGAGCAGCGCAACCGTGGCAAGTGCCGCATGGAAGCTGAGTGTGCCGATCAGCGGCAATGCGAATGTTCCTGCCTCGGCAAGATGACCAAGCACTGACAGCAAAAGCAGAACAAGAGCGACCATCAGCTGTCGCCACTGCTGCCACCACCCCCTGGTCCGGTCGGACTCCATGTCTTGTGAGAGCAATCCGCTCTGACGGGGCTTCGCTGAAAAACCACGGCCATCGAGAGCCGCCAGCACCTCATCCAGCAACGGCTTCGACGCCGAGGTCGACCCACTGTCCAGTCGCAGCCAGGCGCTGCGGGTCACGAGATTGACACTGGCCTCCTGCACACCTGGCTGAGCGAGCAACGTGCGTTCCACCGCACGTACGCAGGCGCCACATTTCATTCCCTCCACGTCCAGAACCACAGCGTGGGACTGGGCGGTCATTTCATGGATATGGGAAGACGCTGCTGACACTTCAACGGTTCACACCACTCCACGCTAGGCAGCACCTGTTGGGTTCAGGATGGTTTGATCCGTCCGGCTTTCCGTGCCACGCAGCAACCGCAACGACAACTTCATCGACAAGAGCTTCACGGTCATGGCCGACCTGATCGTGAAGTTGCTGCCGATCAATGCCCGGGCCAAGGAGGCCTACGTCTACTACCGCGACGGATTGTCCGCACAGAACGACGGGGATTACGCCGAAGCCCTCGAGAACTACGAGGAGAGTCTGAAGCTCGAGGAGAACCCGATCGACCGTGGGGAGACCCTCAAGAACATGGCGATTATCTACATGAGCAACGGTGAGGAGGACAGGGCGATTGAGACCTATCAAAAGGCTCTTGATGAAAATCCCAAGCAGCCTTCCTGCCTGAAGAACATGGGGTTGATCTACGAAAAACGGGGACGGATCGCCGAAGAGGAGGGTCGACGAGATGAAGCAGACGTCTGGCTTGACAAAGCGGCTGAGGCCTGGACACAGGCCGTGCGACTCAACCCAGGTGGATACCTGGACATTGAAAACTGGCTCAAATCCAGCGGCCGCAGCAACGTGGATGTTTACTTCTGATGGCTGAGTGAATCAGGTCGCGTCGTCCTCCGGGTTCACCCCAAGCCCAAGCACGAGGGCTTCGGTGATGGATCCCGCTTCCAGCAGTTCCAGCTCGAGACCCGATGCCAGTGGACCCAGGCCACTTCCGCCTGGCACGACGGCACGCCTGAACCCCAGCCGAACAGCCTCCTGCAGCCTCAGCTCCAGCTGCCCCACCGGTCGCAGTTGACCTCCCAGACCGAGTTCCCCGAGCAGAACCGTTCCAGCGGGCAGAGTCAGATCACGGAAACTGGCCACAACCGCTGCTGCCACTCCCAGGTCCGCCGCGGGCTCCTCCACATCCAGACCACCGGCCACCGCCAGATAACAATCGAAGCGGGACAGCGGCAAACCCATGTGCTTCTCGAGCACCGCCAGAATCTGATGCAGCCTGTTCACAGCGATGCCGGTGGCTGTTCGCCGCGGGCTGGCGTAACTGGTTGAGCTCACCAACGCTTGCAGATCAACCACCAGTGGCCTGGTGCCTTCACAGGCCACGATCGTTGCCACCCCATTGGCACGCTCGCCACTGAGAAACAGTTCGCTTGGATTGTCGACCTCCTCGAGGCCCTGACCGCGCATTTCAAACACCCCAAGCTCGTGGGTGGCCCCGAAACGGTTCTTGACAGCCCGAAGCAGGCGATGGCTGGCGAAGCGGTCTCCCTCGAAAGTGAGCACCGCATCCACCAGATGTTCAAGCACCTTGGGACCCGCAAGCGCGCCCTCCTTGGTGACATGGCCCACCAGCAGCAGGGCAGTGTTCTGACGCTTCGCCAGTCTCTGCAGAGCAGCCGCACATTCCCTGACCTGAGCGACGGAACCAGGTGCACTGGCGAGTTCGGCATCATGCAACGCCTGGATACTGTCAATGACCGCCACCTCTGGCCTCAGAGCCTCCAGTTCCTGAAGAACCAGTTCAAGGTCTGTCTCCGCCAGCAGCTGCAGATCGCCACGGTCGACTGTTAACCGCTGCCAACGGAGCTTGACTTGCTGGGCCGATTCCTCAGCGCTCACGTAGAGCACCGAACGTTCTCTGGCGATGGCCGATGCGCTCTGAAGAAGCAGGGTGCTTTTGCCAATCCCTGGATCCCCGCCCACCAGCACGAGTGATCCAGGCACCAGCCCACCGCCGAGAACCCGGTTGAGTTCCTCGTAACCACAGGCAATGCGCTCTAGCGGTTGATCGCCCAGTGAGGCCATTGACCTGGAGCGTCGTGCTTTGGGCGCAGCTGCAGGGTCGGCACCGGTGCGACGCCTACGGCCGTCATCCTTGGGCACCGATTGCTCAACCAGAGAATTCCAGCTTCCACAGCTGCTGCATCGCCCAAAGAACTGCCGCGTCTGGGCACCGCAGCTCTGACAGACGTAGAGATTGGCTGATCGGGGCACGTCGAATGATGAAGAAAGTTGGCGCTACGTGAACGACTGAACCCGCTGATCACCTATTTGTGAGCACTATCTTTGCTCCTTGCCGGCGATATGACGGCCTCAGCACCCTCCAAGGAAACCATCCTCGTGGTGGATGACGAGGCCAGCATCCGCAGGATCCTCGAAACCCGGCTCTCGATGATCGGGTACAACGTGGTCACTGCCTGTGATGGAACGGAAGCCCTGGAGAGTTTCCAGGAGTGCAATCCGGATCTGGTGGTCCTGGACGTGATGATGCCGAAGCTTGATGGCTACGGGGTCTGCCAGGAACTTCGCAAGGAGTCGGATGTTCCGATCGTGATGCTCACAGCTCTCGGTGATGTCGCCGACAGGATCACCGGACTGGAGCTTGGAGCGGATGACTACGTGATCAAACCCTTCAGCCCGAAGGAACTGGAGGCTCGAATTCGCTGCGTTCTGCGCCGTGTTGAAAAAGAGCATGCTGCGGGAATCCCCAACTCGGGCGTGATCCAGGTTTCGGATCTGAAGATCGACACCAACAAACGGCAGGTGTTCCGCAATGACGAGCGCATCCGACTCACCGGAATGGAATTCAGCCTGCTCGAGCTGCTGGTGAGCCGCTCGGGAGAACCGTTCAGCCGTGGTGAGATCCTGAAGGAGGTTTGGGGCTACACCCCTGAACGTCATGTCGACACCCGGGTGGTGGATGTTCACATCTCACGTCTTCGTTCCAAACTCGAAGATGACCCGGCCAACCCCGAGCTGATCCTCACCGCTCGCGGAACCGGCTATCTGTTCCAGCGCATCATCGATTCCGTTGCCTCCGAAGGATCCTGATCTCACCCCGGACGCTGCGCCGAGGATCAAAGCCCGACGCTCAAAGGCCGTTCGTCGTCTTGTGATCTGGTATCGGCGCAATGCGGCAGTGACGACACTTGTGGACACTGCAACCACATCAGCAAGTGCAGCCGGCAACGTGGCAGGTTCCGTCACCTCCATGGCAGGCACGGTGGTCAACAACGCCGGAAACATGGCCGGTTCAGTGTTGCAACCGGTGATGGATCCCTTGAGACGTCTGCAGGGGGGAATCCCTGGTGAAGAGCTCGAGATCAACGACGACGAGCGCATCTGGATGGCCGTGGATGGCATGGGTGGCGACAACGCTCCAGCTGCGATTCTTGAGGGATGTCTGCAGGCCATCGAGAGACTGGCGGTAAAAATCCGCTTCGTCGGCGAAACGGACCGGGTGCTTGAAGCCGCCGCCGCGGCCGGACTAGGAGAGTCGATGAATGCGGCGATCGATGCAGGACTGCTGGAGCTGATCACCAGCGGGCCGTCGGTGGAGATGCATGAGGAGGCAACAGTGGTGCGACGCAAGCGTGATGCCAGCATCAACGTGGCCATGGACCTGGTGAAGCGGGGGGAGGCCCAGGCGGTGTATTCCGCGGGTAACTCCGGAGCCGTGATGGCCTCCGCCATCTTCCGGCTGGGACGACTGGCAGGGATCGAAAGACCCGCCATCGGCGCCCTGTTTCCAACGAAGGATCCAGGTCAGCCAGTTCTGGTGCTCGATGTGGGGGCCAACATGGATTGCAAACCCTCCTACCTGCACCAGTTCGCTCTGCTCGGAGACATTTACAGCAGAGATGTGCTTCAGGTGAGCAAACCCAGAATCGGCCTGCTCAACATCGGGGAGGAGGAGTGCAAGGGCAACGATCTCTCCGTGCGCACCCATGAACTGCTGATCGGGGAATCACGTCTGCACTTCGCCGGCAACTGTGAGGGCCGCGATGTGTTGTCCGGCGAGTTCGATGTTGTGGTCTGTGACGGCTTCACCGGCAACGTTCTGCTGAAGTTCCTGGAGTCGGTCGGAAGTGTGCTGCTCGGCGTGCTCAGAGCCGAACTGCCACGGGGGCGACGAGGCAAGGTTGGTTCCGCCTTCCTGCGCACCAACCTCAAGCGCATCAAGAAAAGGCTGGATCATGCCGAACACGGCGGAGCGCTGCTTCTGGGTGTCAACGGCATCTGCGTGATCGGCCATGGCAGCAGCAAGGCACTGTCGGTTGTCAGTGCCCTGCGTCTGGCCCATTCCGCCGCCAGCCATGGCGTGATGGACCACCTTGCCCAGCTGGGAGCGAAGGTCACCTCAAAGACCTGAAACGCAGGCCGACATAGAGATCATCAGATCTCGGCTGGCAGCCTGAGCAACCCTTTGGCCTGACAGGGGGTTCTGATGGACTGTGATTGACTGACGCCACCGCTTGGACCCTCTTTTGGCTGGAGCATCACCGCACTCCCGGGGCGTCGCTCTCATCGGCAGCGGCAGCGCTCAGGCAGCCCAGGTGATCAGCAACAACCAGCTGGGGCTGCGGGTGGACACCAGTGACGAGTGGATCCAGAGCCGCACAGGGATCTCCACACGACGGGTGAGCAGTCCTGATCAACGCCTGAGCGACCTCGCGGCAGACGCGGGAAGGTCTGCTCTGGCCATGGCCGGCTGGTCCCCCGAAAGCCTCGATCTGGTGCTGCTGGCCACCTCCACTCCTGATGATCTGTTCGGAACCGCTCCGGCGGTGCAGGCCGCTCTTGGAGCCACCAACGCGGTGGCCTTTGATCTCACCGCCGCCTGCAGTGGCTTTCTGTTTTCGCTGGTGACGGCAGCGCAATTCCTGCGCACAGGCAGCATGCGTCGGGCCCTGGTGATCGGCGCCGACCAGTTGAGCCGTTTTGTGGACTGGGATGACCGCCGCAGCTGTGTGCTGTTCGGCGATGGAGCCGGAGCCGTCGCCATCGAAGCCGCCGATGAAGACGGGCTGCTCGGATTTCTGTTGCGCAGCGATGGCTCTCGCGGCGGAGTGCTGAACCTGCCTGCTCTCGACAGCAATGAAGTCCTGGCAGCGGATGCCCGGCATCGTCAGGGCGGGTACCGCCCGATCGAGATGAATGGTCAGGAGGTGTACAAGTTCGCCATCAGGGAAGTGCCTGCCGTTCTGCAATGCCTGCTTGAGCGCTGTGCAGTTGGCGCTGAGAGCCTCGACTGGCTGCTTCTGCATCAAGCCAATCAGCGCATCCTCGACGCGGTTGCCGATCGCTTCGCGATTCCCAGGCCGAAGGTGCTGAGCAACCTGGCGCACTACGGCAACACATCGGCGGCCACCATTCCGCTGGTTCTGGATGAAGCCGTGCGTGATGGACGCGTCCGGTCGGGGCACCTGCTGGCCAGCAGCGGCTTCGGCGCAGGCCTGAGCTGGGGTGCTGCTCTGTTCCGCTGGCAGGGTCCCGCTTAGGCTCCCAAGACCTTTGCACCACTGTGAATGTCGATCGCCTGGGTGTTCCCCGGACAGGGGTCTCAGAAAGCCGGCATGGCCGATCCCGTCCTCACCCTGCCTGGTGCACAGGAACGCTTTGACCTGGCCTCGGAACTACTCGGCAGAGATCTGCTCGCGATCTGCAGGGGGGAGGTCTCAGGTTCCGCTGACCCCTCCGATCTGAACGACACCCGGAACACTCAGCCGGCTCTGTTCGTTGTGGAATCGCTGATTGTGGACGAGCTGCTGCGCCAGAGCAGGGAACCCGACCTGGTGGCCGGACACAGCCTTGGGGAGCTCGTGGCTCTTTATGCAGCGGGTGTGTTTGATGCAGCCACCGGGCTGGCGCTGATGCAACGCCGCTCGGAGCTGATGGCGAACGCCCGCGGTGGAGCGATGACAGCGGTGATCGGTTTCGATCGCAGCGAACTGGAGGAGATTGTGAGTGCAACGGAGGGGGTGGTGATTGCCAATGACAACAGCGATGCCCAGGTGGTGCTGTCTGGGAGCCCGGCTGCGGTGAACTCCGTCAGTGAGACCGTCAGCTGCAAGCGCGCGATTCCCCTGGCCGTTTCCGGGGCCTTCCATTCCCCCTTCATGGCCAAGGCAGCGGATGCCTTCGCCACCCATCTGGATGGTCTCAGCTTCCAGGACGCGCGCTTTCCCGTGCTGAGCAACACCGACCCCACACCCAGCCTCGATTCCGCAGAGCTGAAGCGGCGACTGCGCCGCCAGATGACCACAGGTGTGCGCTGGCGCGAAACGATGACTGGGATGACATCCGCCGGGGTGGACACCCTGGTCGAAATCGGACCGGGGAACGTGCTCAGCGGACTGGCCAAACGCGCAATGAAAGGTGTCACCACCTCACAGCTGGCGAGTGCCGGCGACCTGGGCCTTTGACCATGAGCAGCAACCCTGAGGCCGACTCCACCGACCTGCAGACCTTCAAGGCGCCGCGGCCGAGTCTGGCCTACAGACTGGTCAGCGGCCTTCTGGTGTTTCCGGTTTTCAGGATTCTGTTCCGAGGACGCACCCGCGGCAACGGCAACGTCCCGATGGACGGGCCTCTGGTTGTCGTGGCCAACCACGGGTCCCATCTCGATCCACCGCTGCTTGGCCATGCCCTTGGCCGCCCGGTGGCGTTCATGGCCAAAGCCGAGCTGTTCAGCATCCCTCTTCTGGGAAGAGTGATCCGGGCCTGTGGCGCCTATCCGGTGAAGCGTGGCGCCAGCGACCGCGAAGCCATCCGCACAGCCACAGCAAGACTCCAGGAGGGCTGGGCGATCGGCGTCTTTCTTGATGGAACCCGCCAGGAGAACGGTCGTGTGAATCAGCCCATGCCAGGTGCAGCTCTCCTGGCGGCGAGATCAGGAGCAGCTCTTCTGCCCGTGGCCATTCTCAACAGCCACAGAGCACTCGGAGTGGGTCGCAGCCGACCACGGCTGGTGAGGCTGGAAATGCGGATCGGAATTCCTGTGCCCGCACCGAGCAGCCGGCGCAAACCGGAGCTGGAAGCAACCACACGCGAACTCCAGCAACGCATCAATGCTCTGCTTGATCAGGGAGCAGTGAACAGCTGAGGCCATTGTCTGCGGGCCCAGGGCTTGAGATCCCGACCTGTGATCACCCAGGCAGCGGCACGAATGCCATCTCCGAAACGCTTGCCCAGGCCCTCATCACGGCATCTGGACCGGCAGCTGACGGGAACGCCCGTGAGCCGGATTCCACGGCTTCCGGCAACGATGCCACCCACTGCCATCGCCCGCGGCAGATGATCTTCACTGGTGACCAGCAGCAGATGGCGCACCCCATCGCGCTGCAGTTCATCCACCAGCGACGTGAAATTTCCAAGGGTGTCCTTGGCCCGGTAATCCAGCCGAACCCTGTCCGGCTCCAGACCGGCATCCCGCATCAACCACCGTGCATATTCGGGATTGGTCCCACCGCTGACCACCAGAGGAAGGTTCATCCGACGGGCCAGGTTCAGTCCCATGCGCTCACGATCGGCATCACCTCCGAGCACCAGAATGCGCTGCGGCTGATGATTGGTGAGGGCGGCCTCAACGAAAGGGCGCAAGGGGCCGGCGACGCCGGCACCGGCCAGCACCGCCGCACAAAGCAGCAGCGAACGACAACCAAGACCCATCAGACCGGCCCCACAGGCGATGTGGGGTAGATCGGCAGGACCGGATCCCAGGGACCAGGGAGATCGCGGACATGAAAGTCCCTGCAGCACTTCAGAAGCTCGAGCACATCTGCAGGAACATCAACGTCCATCGGAACGGTCGGAGCAGGTTGATCACGATCGTTGAGCAGGCGAGGGGATTCCAGCTCCTCGACCACGGTGTCCGCGATCCGATAGCGACCGGCCACCTTTCCTCGTCGGGGCAGCGTCTGCACAATCGAGAACGGCTGCTGCTGCTGCTGCTGCGGCAGCTGATTGCGCAGTCTGGGAGCCATCAGGGCGAAGCTGCTCACACCGTGCAGGGGTACTCCCAGCTGCTGAGCCAGCGTCCTCGCCAGCACAACGGTCAGACGCGTCCCTGTGAATCCGCCCGGTCCGGTGGCCACCGCCAGCCTCCTGATGCCGGTCCACTGATCCGCGGGCAGAAGCTGCTGCAGCGAAATCACCAGTTCATTGGTGAGAGCCCGTCCAAGCGAGCGACACAGCACACGGGCTTCCTGCAGGGGCGCTTCCGCGCCAACCAGTGCGATCCCGAGAGTTTCAGTGGAGCTGTGCAGAGCGAGCAGCCAGCCGCTCATGTAGGCACCTCCTCACCGGGCCTGAGTCTGCTCCAACGCCCCCGCTCCAGCTGAAACGATCCACAGCCCCTCACATCCCATTCGACACCAACCTGTCCAGCAGGCAGATCCATCACACTGATGTGAATTCGGGGATCTGACGGCTTGAGATCAGGCGTTTCAGCGAGATGTGGAGCACCGTGCTGCCGCTCCACAGCGTGATAGGCCTGACAACGGTCTACCCAGCGGCAGTCAACACAGATGCACATGCCCCCCCGCTGCGGTTCTCCTCCCATTCTGGCGGGAGATCGGGACAAGCTGGCTGAAATCAGTTTGCAGCGTCTGAAACCGGCAAAATGGCCGGTGTCACCGGCGCAGCTGCCGACAGGGGCGGTGCTGGTGGGGGGAGCGGTGCGTGACGCCCTCCTGGACCGACTCACGGACACCCCTGATCTCGACCTAGTGGTGCCTGGGAATGCCCTCGAAAGCACCCGGCAGCTGGCGCAGAAGCATGGAGGCGCCTGCGTTGTGCTGGATGAAGCACGCGACATGGCCCGCTTGGTGCTCAGGGGGTGGACGATCGATCTGGCCAGGCAGGACGGCGTAACGCTGGAGGACGATCTCAACCGTCGTGACTATCGGCTCAATGCCATTGCCCTGAGCTTCGATGGCGCCCCACGACTGATTGATCCGACAGGTGGCCTGGAGGATCTTCAGTCCAGCACGATCGTTGCAGTGGAGGAGGCCAATCTTCAGGACGACCCACTGCGCCTGCTTCGCGGCCTGCGTCTCATGGCGGAGCTCGAGATGCGCATGGCCCCGCTCACGCTGTCGATGTTGCGCCGCAACCGTGACCTGCTGCCGAAGGCCGCCCCCGAACGCATTCAGGCGGAACTGTTGCGGCTGACCGCCGCACCGGCCGCAGACCTCGCAATTGAGACCCTTCTCGATCTGGAGCTGCTGAAGCCCTGGACAAAGCAGAACAACACATCAGGTGATCAGAAGATTGCCGGGACCGTGAAGAACGCTGATCTGCTGACAGACAGCGAACGACTGCAGGCTCTCCCCCTTACGAGGCTCACCCAGCTGCTGCCTGATGAAGGGCTGAAAGAGCTCCGCTTCAGTCGCCGTCAGCTGAAGCGTTGTGAACGGCTGCGTCATTGGATCGAGCGTTCGACAGCTGAGCAGGGGGATCCGTGCCTTGAACAGCTCTCGGAGCAGGAACGTTTGCAGCTTCACAAGGATCTTGAAATGGATCTGCCTGCGCTGATCGTGACCTGGCCCAAAGCACTGCAGCAGCCATGGCTGGAGCGCTGGAGAGACCCCCAGGACCCCCTTTTCCACCCTTACCCCCCTGTGAATGGAACGACCCTTCTGAATGCACTCCCCATCGCGGCGGGCCCCGCTCTGGGGGAACTGATTCAACACCTGTGCCTCGAGCGTGCGTATGGTCGGATCTCGACCGGCGAACAGGCGCTCAATGCAGCGCGATCCTGGTTGTCCCATCGAGCGGTTCAGGCAGACCCGAATGGGTCCTGTGATTAACTGCCCTAGCAGTGACGACAACGATCGGCCTGACACGCAGTCTTCCGTTTCCCTTCCCCGTTTCATGAGCGTGCGTCTTTACATCGGCAATCTGCCGCAGAATTTTGAGAGCAAGGAGCTTGAGGCTCAGCTCACCAGCGTGGGGGAGGGGATTCGCTTCAAAGCCGTTCTCGACCGCGAGACAGGTGCCTGCCGCGGCTTCGGCTTCGCCAATGTCGACGACGAGAAAGTCGCAGATGCCCTGATCGAGCAGTTCAACGGCAAGGAGTTCGGTGGAAACGCACTTCGTGTCGAACGCTCTGAACGACGTGACAGCAACGCAGGCGGTGGTGGTCGTCGCGGACAGGCAGGAGGTGGCCATGCCCCCGGTTCAGCCCGCAAAGCAGTGAATAAAGTTGTTCACAGTGACGCCAAGGCTGAAGAAGCTCCCGATCCTCGCTGGGCCGGTGAGCTCTCCAAGTTGAAGGACCTGCTGGCCAACCAGAAAACGGCTGTCTGAGACGACCGCATCAAGATCAAAAACCGGCCATCTGAAATCGCCGGTTTTTGATCGACAGCGAAGAGTTAGCGAGATTGTGCGAGCACGAAGGAGCGGGGAAGATCAAGCAGTTTGTTGAGTTTCCCGACATAGGCACGTTTGTTGAAAACGTCATAATCGTGGCGCTCAATCACGTCGAGAATTCCCCTGTAAAGACGCAGTGAGGTCCAGACAGGCCACCGGGCGTCACGTGAGAGCCAGCGCACGCCTGCCTCGGAACGATCAAACCACTCGCGGGCGCGACGCAGTTGAAACGCCATCAGATCCTTCCAGGCCTGATTGAGCCGTCCTGCCATCAGGTCGTCCTCGGAGTATCCGAAATGCTCGAGATCCTCCTGAGGAAGATAGATCCGGCCACGACCACGATCTTCTCCTACATCACGAAGAATGTTGGTGAGTTGGTTGGCAATCCCCAGAGCGACCGCAGCATCCGATGTATCAGGGCTGTCACTCCAGGGTGCGGAGCTGTAGGCCTGATCCAGCCCCATCACCCCCTGTGTCATCAGACCAACGGTGCCTGCGACTCTGTAGCAGTAGAGCTTGAGGTCTTCGAAGCGGGGGTAGCGGGTCCAGGTGAGATCCATACGCTGCCCCTCGATCATGTCGAGATAAGGCTGAATGCTCTGAGGGAACCTCTCCAGCGTGTCAACCATGACCGCATCGAGTTCATCATCAACATGTCCCCTGAACAGATCACGGGTCTTCAGCTCCCAGCGATTCAGACGATCGGCCAGCTCAGCCTGAGGGCGCTCCTGAGCCTCAGGACTATCCATGAGCTCATCGGTACGCCTGCACCAGACATAGATGGCCCAGATGGCCCTTCGCTTTTCATAGGGCAGCAGCAGCGTTCCGAGATAGAACGTTTTGGCCCACTCGGCGGTCTCCCGACGACAGGCCTCGAAGGCCGCGTCGAGATCCGATGCTGCGAGAGGCATGACTCAGGCCGAGACCGGCTCGCTGACAGGTGACGATGATGCCAGCTGATCGCTCTTGCGGTCCACCGCGCCAGCGCAGAGCTTGCCGCTCAGAACCGCACCTTCCATGGATGCGAGGTAGCGCTGCATTGTGTAGTCCCCAGCCAGGAAGAAGTTGCGGATTGGGGTGGTCTGATCCGGACGAAGCTGCTGGCAGCCAGGCGTGGTCTTGTAGACGGAAAGCGGTGTCTTCACCACCTTGTATTTGCGCAATGTGGCGGGGTTGTCTCCGCCGAAGTGGTTGGGGAACAACTTGTGCAGTTCGCCCATCGTGGCCTCGATGATCTCTTCATCCGAGCGTCCGATCCAGTCTTTGGCGGGTGCAAAAACAAGCTCCAGCATCGACTTGTCGGGATCTTCGTACTCTTTGCAGGTGATGCTCATGTCTGCATAGACGCTGAGCAGCGGTGAGCGGCTGAACAACAGATGATCGATGTCGGTGAGTTTCCGATCGAACCAGAGGTGCAGATTGATCACAGGCACCCCTCGCAGGCCATCGAGCTTTTTGAAGATGTCCATCTGCTTCCAGGGCTGTGGCAGCAGCAGCTTGAAGGGATCAACAGGCAGAGCACTGACATAGGCATCAGCTGTGAGATCAAAGCTCTCCCTGCCCTTGATGCCGCCGATGTGGAAAGCAGCGACTGAGCCATCGTCATTAAGCTTGATTTCACGCAGTGGGCTGTCGAGATGAACCTCACCACCCAATGATTCAATGTGCTCAACCATGGGCTGGCAGAGCCTCTCGGGCGGCGCACCATCCAGAAACGCCATCTTGGAGCCACTCTTTTCCTGCAGGAAGCGGTTGAGAGCAGTGAGCACAACTGTGGCTGAGATTTCGTCGGGGTCGATGAAATTCAGAGCCTTACTCATGGCGATGAACACCTCATCATTGACCCGCTCGGGGATGTTGTGGACCCGCAGCCACTCAGTCCAGGAGTATTTATCGCACTCTTCGACATACCCCTGACCGCGGAGCATGGCGGGCACGAGACCCAGGCCGAAGCTGATCTTCTCCGGCCAGCTGAGCATGTCGTTGTTTCCCAGAATTGCGGCTACACCATTCACTGGGGCCGGTAGGTCGGGAAAATCAAAACGGCTGTACGTGCCTGGTTCCTCCGGTTGGTTGAAAATCATCGAGTGGCTTTTCCACTGCAACCGGTCTTCGATATTCAGCTCCTTGAAGATCTGCAGCATGTTCGGGTAGGCCCCGAAGAAGATGTGAAGCCCGGTTTCGTACCAGTCACCGTCCTCGTCTTTCCAGGCCGCAACCTTGCCGCCCAGCACGTCGCGAGCCTCGACCACGACCGGCGTATGACCAGCATCGGCCAGATACTTGGCGCAGGAAAGACCTGCCAGACCGGCCCCCGCGATGGCGACGCGCATGCTTCTGAACACAAGTTGAAAACAACCTTAAAAGGAGAGGTCTCCTCTCTGCTTCCTAAAGTCATCGACAACACGCCTGCGCGATCCTTCCATCGCTCCGCTGATTCATGGCCGAGACCCTGCTGAAAAGCACAACCCGCCACGTGCGCCTGTTCACGGCTCGGGTCGAAAATGGCGATCTGGTCGCTGACCCGAGCCGGCTCACCCTTGACCTGGATCCCGACAACGAATTCATCTGGTCTGACAGCACCGTCGCAACCGTTCAGGAACGCTTCCGCGAACTGGTCGAAAGCCATGCGGGTCAGGCGCTGAATGACTACAACCTGCGTCGCATCGGCACCGAACTCGAAGGCTGCATTCGCGAACTTCTTCAGGCCGGGAAGCTGAGTTACAACCCTGACTGCCGGGTCCTTAACTATTCGATGGGTCTTCCCAGGTCCCCTGAACTGCTGTGAGTCGTTCCCCCTACGACCGTTCCGGATCCGGCTACGACCGGAGAAACGGTGAACGCCGCCGTGACGAGTCCAGGAGAGATGACCGCCGAGAGATCAGGGGCTATGGAGGTCCACCGCCACCGCCGAAGAACGGTGGCAACGGCATGAGCTTGAACACCGCCACCATCGCTGTTCTCGCCGGAGTGCTGATTGTGGGAATCGGCATCGGCAGTGCGGTCACCAGCACCACGCAGGGAGACCAGGGCAACATCGCCAGCTCTCAACAACTGGACATGGCGGTTCCAGACCCGGAATTCTGCAGACAGTGGGGTGCCAGTGCCTTCGTGATGGATATCGAGATGTACACAACGCTGAATCCATCCAGCAGTTTCGTGACACAGCCGACACTGCAGCCTGGATGCGTGATTCGACGAGAGAACTGGGCAGTGCTGCGCAAGGAAGGAGCCATCACCTCAGCGCAGGAACGCGAGTGCAAACAACGCATGAACACGTTTGCTTACATCGGCTCAGTTCGAGACAAACCGGTTGTGCGCTGCGTCTACCAGACCGACATCAGCCAAAACAAGTTCCTGACCAGGGGCGTGGCGGATGACACGGTTGGCATCACACCAGAAGCTGATCAGTTCTGATCGGTTCCCTCAGCTTCTTCGAAGTCATTTTCCTGAGGCGGAACGCCGCCTGTTCTTCCCTGGCGCAGAGGACTGTCGGCACTGGCGAAGACCGGCAGCACATCTCTTCGGAACGCTTCGGCAGCCCTTGAGCAGTAGCGGGATGGATTGGTGATCAGCTTGAGCTGACGACGCACCTGAAGGTCGACGACAGTCGGGCGTAGCAGGGTTCCGGCAGTGAGCTCGCGCTCGATCGAGACCACCGGCAGAAAAGCAGCGCCCAGGCCAGCCTGAACAGCATTTTTAATGGCCTCGAATGAGTTCAGTTCCATCTCGATACGCAGGCGCGGCACATCCAAGCCGGAGCGTCCAAGCAGCTGATCAACCATCTTGCGAGTGGTTGACTGCGCGTCCAGGCTGACAAAGCCAAGCCGATAGAGGTCATCCTTGCTGAGCTCCACCAGACGCGCGAGGGGATGCTTCACAGGCAGCACCAGAGCCAGCTCGTCGCTGGCATAGGGCACGACCTGAAGCAGTTCATTCAGTTCAGAAGGAAGTTCTCCTCCAATGATCGCCAGATCGATCTGTCCGTTGGCGACACTCCAGCCGGTGCGCCGCGTGCTGTGCACGTGCAGCTGCACGGCCACGTCAGGAAATTTCTGGCGAAACAACCCGATCATTCGAGGCATGAGATAGGTCCCTGTTGTCTGGCTGGCGCCGACCAGGAGAGACCCCCCTTTGAGGTCGTGGAGATCATCAAGCGCCCTGCACGCCTCATGGCACTGACTGAGAATTCGATCGCAGTAGCTGAGCAGAAGGTGGCCCGCTTCAGTGAGCTGAGCCTTGCGACCACCGCGATCGAACAGGGCGACCTCCAGCTGCTTCTCCAGGTTCTGAATCTGCAGACTGACTGCCGGCTGGGTGACGTAGAGGCTGTCGGCCGCCTTTTTGAAACTGCCCTCACTGACGATGGCCCGCAGGATGCGCAGCTGATCCAGGGTGAAGGGCAGATCGGCCATGAAAAGCTGCCCGGCGAACAGCGGAAGCCAGAAAACTGTAGGGGTGCTCTTTCCTGCAGAACGCCAGAATCACGTCTCCCGCAGCATCTCGTTGGCTGACGCAACAGCAGGCACCCATCACAGCAGCCTGGTGATGCTGGGATTGCTCGTTGTTTTCGCAGTGATCCACAGCGGTGGTGCAGCCTTGCGAACGCGGGCTGAAGCCAGGATCGGCGCGCGCGCCTGGCGGCTGGTGTTTGCAGCCCTGAGCATTCCCTCTGCAGTGGTGGTGATCGGCTACTTCCTGGCTCACCGCTACGACGGCATCAGGATCTGGAACCTGCAGGGAGTCCCGGGGATGGTGCCTTCCATCTGGATCGTGACAGCGATCAGTTTTCTGTTCCTCTACCCAGCCACCTACAACCTGCTGGAAATACCTGCGGTGTTGAAGCCCCAGGTGCGGCTCTACGCCACCGGAATCATCCGGATCAGCCGACATCCCCAGGCCGTTGGCCAGATCCTCTGGTGCATGAGCCACGCTCTCTGGATCGGCAGCAGCTTCATGCTGGTCACCTGTGCTGGCCTGATTGCTCACCATCTGTTTGCCGTCTGGCATGGCGACCGGCGCCTGAAAGCCCGCTTCGGGCAAGCCTTCGACAGTCTGCAGGCCGAAACATCCGTGTTTCCGTTCGCCGCCGTAATCGATGGCCGCCAGCAGCTTGTCTGGAGCGAACTGGTCCGACCAGCCCAGCTTGGGATCACCATCGCTGTGGGTGTGTTCTGGTGGGCCCACCGCTACATCCCCCGAGGGGGCATGGCATTCCTGCACTCCCGACTCGGTGAGCTGTTGAACTGAGCTGATTACACTCGCTAAAAGCTTTTTTGTCCGGATGCCCTCGGCTGCCGACTCCGCCTGGTTGATTCCAGTGCTGCCCCTGTTCGGGGCCCTGATCACAGGTCTCGGCCTGATCAGCTTCAACCGCACGATCAACCGATTGCGAAAACCGGTGGCGCTGTTGCTGATCAGCTGCATCGGTGCTGCTGCCGTGATCAGTTACGCGGTGCTGCTGGAACAGCTGTCAGGAGCTCCACCGGTTGAACACCTGTTCGTGTGGGCCAGCGCCGGAGAGTTCATCCTGCCGATGGGCTACGTGATCGATCCTCTGGCATCGGTGATGCTGGCTCTGGTCACCACGGTGGCTCTGCTGGTGATGATCTATTCACACGGCTACATGGCGCACGACAAAAGCTATGTGCGCTTCTTCACCTATCTGGCCATCTTCAGCAGTTCGATGCTCGGGCTTGTGGTGAGCCCCAATCTTCTGGAGATCTATGTGTTCTGGGAGCTGGTGGGCATGTCGTCCTATCTGCTTGTGGGCTTCTGGTACGACCGCGATGGCGCAGCGCATGCCGCCCAGAAAGCTTTTGTTGTCAACCGGGTTGGCGACTTCGGCCTCCTGCTCGGAATTCTCGGTCTGTTCTGGGCAACAGGCAGTTTCGACTTTCAGGGAATCGCTGATGGGCTTGCAGCAGGCGTGAGCAGTGGGATGGTGCCTGGCTGGGCAGCACTGGCTCTTTGCCTGTTTGTGTTCATGGGCCCGATGGCGAAATCAGCCCAGTTCCCACTGCATGTCTGGCTACCTGACGCGATGGAAGGGCCCACACCCATCTCCGCACTGATTCATGCGGCAACGATGGTGGCTGCTGGCGTGTTTCTGGTTGCACGACTTGAGCCGCTCTACAGCCAGTTCCCGAGCGTTGGGGTGTTCATCGCTGTCACCGGCACGATCACTTGCTTTCTGGGTGCCTCGATTGCGCTCACCCAGATGGATCTCAAAAAAGGGCTGGCTTACAGCACCGTCTCACAACTTGGCTACATGATGCTGGCCATGGGTTGTGGAGCACCTGTGGCCGGCATGTTCCATCTCGTGACCCACGCCTTCTTCAAGGCGATGCTCTTCCTGGGATCGGGATCCGTGATCCATGCCATGGAGGATGTGGTGGGACATGAACCCGTGCTCGCTCAGGACATGCGACTCATGGGAGGTCTGCGCAAAAAGATGCCTATCACGGCCATCACCTTCCTGATCGGATGCGTTGCCATCAGTGGCATTCCTCCCCTTGCAGGTTTCTGGAGCAAGGACGAGATTCTCGGCCAAGCCTTTGAAACCTTTCCAGTCCTCTGGGCGGTGGGCTTTCTGACCGCCGGCATGACTGCTTTTTACATGTTCCGCCTCTATTTCCTCACCTTCGAGGGAGAGTTCAGGGGGAATGATGAAACCATGCAGGCCCAGCTCATGGCCGCTGCCGGCAAGTCCTCTGATGAAGAGCATGCTCACCACGCGGGCAGCCTGCATGAGTCGCCATGGCCGATGACTCTGCCGCTGGTGGTGCTCGCGGTTCCCTCAGTGTTGATAGGCCTGCTCGGGACTCCCTGGAACAGTCGTTTTGCAGGGTTGCTTGACCCTGAAGAGGCACTTGAGATGGCAGAACACTTCAGCTGGGGGGAATTCCTGCCGCTGGCCGGAGCATCAGTGGCCATCTCCCTGACGGGCATCAGCGTGGCCGTACTGGCCTACGCACTGCGACGGATCGATCTGGGTGAACTCGTGGCAGCGCGGTTCCCATCCGTCAATGCCTTCCTTGCCAACAAGTGGTACCTCGATGACATCAACGACAAGCTGTTCGTCCGGGGTAGCCGCAAGATTGCGCGCGAGGTGCTGGAGGTGGACGCCAAGGTGGTTGATGGTGTTGTGAATCTCACCGGTCTGCTCACTCTCGGCAGCGGAGAAGGTCTTAAATACTTTGAAACCGGCCGCGCTCAGTTCTATGCCCTGATCGTTTTTGGCGGTGTGATCGGACTTGTGGTTCTCTTCGGTGTCCTTGGCGGGCCGATTACCTGAATCGTGCACGGCATTAGATTTCCTCTCCAAGCATGCTTCTTCAATCGATGCTTCTTCGAAGCTGGAAAGAAGATTCTGTTCAGACTGATATCATGAAATGTCATCCGGACCCTACCTACCGTTCCGAAACCAGATTGAGCCCGCAGACTATTTTCTTCAAACCCACAAGTTGTGACTGAAGAAATCATGAGCTTTTCTTGAATTTCAAGGTTTTGAAGAAATCTGATCAGCACATCAGCACACCAATCCGGGGCATGTGTGTCAACGCCTATCGACTCAGTGCGAGTTCAGCCAGGATTTCTACACTCCTATGAGTGGTGAAAGGCGTGTCCCTTGCTGGAATTTGCCGTCAGTGCCCCCTTTGATCCTGCAGCGGATATCGCAGCGGGAATCATTCCAGCTCAGTTCCCTTGGCTGAGTCTTTCCATCCTCTTTCCGATTGTCGGAGCGCTCATTGTTCCTTTCATCCCTGATCAGGGGGAGGGGAAACAGGTTCGCTGGTTCGCGTTGGCAATCGCTCTGGTCACCTTTCTGATCACGGTGGGGGCCTATCTGAGCGGCTATGACCCCGGTTTCAGCGGTCTGCAGCTGTCCGAACGTGTCAGCTGGCTGCCGAATCTTGGACTCACCTGGGCTGTTGGAGCGGATGGATTGTCCATGCCTCTCATCCTGCTCACCAGCTTCATCACCGCACTGGCTGTCCTGGCAGCTTGGCCTGTCACCTTCAAGCCCAAGCTGTTCTTCTTTCTGATTCTGGCCATGGATGGTGGCCAGATCGCAGTCTTCGCAGTTCAGGACATGCTGCTGTTCTTCCTGGCCTGGGAACTGGAACTGCTGCCCGTTTATCTGTTGCTGGCCATCTGGGGCGGCAAAAGGCGTCAGTACGCCGCCACGAAATTCATCCTCTATACCGCAGGCAGCTCACTGTTCATCCTGCTTGCCGCACTGGCCATGGGCTTCATGGGGGGCGACACTCCCAACTTCGAATACACCGTGCTGGCCCAGAAAGGATTCGGCACAGGATTCCAGCTGCTTTGTTATGCAGGACTCCTGATCGCCTTCGGCGTCAAATTGCCGATTGTTCCGCTGCATACCTGGCTGCCTGATGCTCACGGCGAAGCGACTGCTCCAGTGCACATGCTGCTGGCGGGAATCCTGCTGAAGATGGGGGGGTATGCCCTGATGCGCTTCAACGCCGAGATGTTGCCTGAAGCGCACGCTCAGTTCGCACCATTGCTTGTTGTGCTGGGTGTGGTCAACATCATTTACGCAGCACTCACCTCTTTCGCTCAGCGCAACCTCAAACGCAAAATTGCTTACAGCTCCATCAGCCATATGGGCTTTGTGCTGATAGGCATTGGCAGCTTCAGCGCTCTGGGAACGAGCGGAGCCATGTTGCAGATGATCAGCCATGGCCTGATCGGAGCCAGCCTGTTCTTCCTGGTGGGTGCCACTTACGACCGTACCCACACCCTGCAGCTCGACGAGATGGGAGGAGTGGGGCAGAAGATGAGGGTCATGTTTGCACTCTGGACCGTCTGCTCCCTGGCATCCCTCGCTCTGCCAGGCATGAGCGGATTTGTGAGTGAACTGATGGTGTTCACAGGTTTTGCCACTGACGAGGCCTACACACTCAGCTTCAGGATCGTCATCGACGGACTGGCTGCGATCGGAGTGATCCTGACTCCGATCTATCTGCTCTCGATGCTGAGAGAAATTTTCTTCGGCAAGGAAAATGCTCAGCTCACCACCAACACCAATCTGGTGGATGCCGAGCCCCGTGAGATTTACATCATTGGCTGCCTGTTGGTGCCGATCATCGGTATCGGTCTCTACCCACGTCTGATGACCGACAGCTACCGCACAGCAATCGAAGCGCTTGTTGAACGAGATGTGTCAGCGATGGAGGTGATCAGCCGACCGACAGCTCCGCTGATTCGCAGTGGAAGCCTGACGCCAGCAATGCTCAGGGCACCTCAGGTGATCTCCAGCAACGGATCCTGATCAATCACGCTGGGAGGGGCTGGCCCGGTCCATCCATCACCGGTATTTTTCCTGAAGACGGCCTCAGGCTGAGATGAATGCCCGGCTGAGTCAGAGAGCTGATGCCGGTGCCAGACTCGCCATCCGCCTGCTTCAGGACGCGGCTCAGCAAGGTGACCTTGATCCATGGGATGTGGATGTCATCGCCGTGATCGATGGCTTTCTGGATCAGCTGAAACAACGGATCGAAGTTCCCCGCCAGGTGGAGGAAGCGTTGAAGCGCCGCGGCGGAAGCTACGAACGTGACCTGGCCGACAGCAGTGAGGCCTTCCTGGCAGCGTCGGTGCTTGTTGGCCTGAAGGCGGAAGTCCTCGAAGCCAGCACGTTTCCACCACAGCCGGAGGTCGAGGAGATGTTCGAGGCCGATTTTGCTGATCAGGGATGGCTGGATCCCAGCTTTGACATCCCACGCCACCCCGAACGGCACCTTCAACGCCGACCGGTCGCTCCGCCGCCGCTGCGGCGCCCGGTCACGCTTGGGGAACTGATCGAACAACTGGAATCGATTGCGGAGCAGCTCGAGTCGGACGAACTGGACATGCGCCGGCGTCAGCGTCAGAAGCGCTACTCCAACAAGGAAGCCATCGCTCAGGTAGCAGCTCTCGCCCATCGAGAGAAACTGCCAGAGACCACAGCTGCCATGGGTGTCTTTCTGAATGGCTGGGAAGCCGCCCTGCAATGGGTCAATTTCGAACAGCTGGTGGTTCAGTGGAACGACATTGCCGATGAAGACCTGGATAAAGACCGCGTGGGGGTGTTCTGGGCACTTCTGTTCCTGTCTTCACAAGGCCAGGTTGAACTGGAGCAGATGGACTCTCTGCACGGGCCGATCCGGCTCAAGCGCCTGCTCACCCCCGGGACCATGGCCCAGATGCCTCTGACCAGCCTGGACGTGCCAGCTGTATTGCCGGCCAAAGGAGCCGTGGCTGCTTAATCACCCCCTTATGTTGGCAGGACCGTTGTAAGCCTGTAACGCCGATGAAGGCGATGATCCTGGCCGCGGGCAAGGGAACAAGGGTTCAGCCGATCACGCATGTGATCCCTAAACCAATGATTCCGATCCTGCAGAAGCCGGTGATGGAGTTTTTGCTGGAACTGCTCAGAGAGCATGGTTTCGCAGAGGTGATGGTCAACGTCTCGCACCTGGCAGAAGAGATCGAAAACTATTTCCGGGACGGCCAGCGCTTTGGTGTTGAAATCGCCTACAGCTTCGAAGGGCGAATCGAGGATGGGGAACTCATCGGTGACGCTCTCGGTTCCGCTGGCGGACTGAAGAAAATCCAGGATTTCCAGACGTTCTTCGACGACACTTTTGTGGTGCTGTGCGGGGATGCACTGATCGACCTCGATCTCAGTGAAGCGGTTAGACGCCACAGAGAGAAAGGCGCTCTCGCCAGCCTGATCACCAAGCGCGTCCCCAAGGATCAGGTGAGCAGCTACGGAGTCGTCGTCAGCGACGACGAGGGTCGGATTCAGGCCTTCCAGGAAAAGCCGAAGGTGGACGAAGCCCTCAGCGACACCATCAATACAGGCATCTATCTGTTCGAGCCGGAGATTTTCGAGCACATTCCATCGGGTGAGTCCTTCGACATCGGCTCGGATCTGTTTCCCAGGCTGGTGGAGGTCGGTGCACCCTTCTATGCCCTTCCAATGGAATTCGAATGGGTCGATATCGGCAAGGTTCCCGATTACTGGAGGGCGATCCGAAGCGTGCTTCAAGGGGATGTTCGCCAGGTGGGCATTCCTGGCAAAGAGGTTCGGCCAGGCGTTTACACCGGTCTGAATGTGGCCGCCAACTGGGACCGCATCGAGGTTCAGGGCCCTGTCTATGTGGGCGGCATGACCAAGATCGAAGACGGTGCAACGCTGATCGGGCCAACGATGATCGGGCCGAGCTGCCACATCTGCGAGGGCGCCACAATTGATAACTCGATCATCTTCGACTACTCCCGCATCGGTGCAGGTGTTCAGCTCGTTGAAAAGCTGGTGTTCGGCCGCTACTGCGTCGGCAAAAATGGCGACCATTTCGACCTTCAGGAAGCTGCTCTCGACTGGTTGATCACCGATGCCAGGCGCCAGGATCTGATCGAGCCCTCCCCTCAGCAGAAAGCAATGGCCGAACTGCTCGGAACCGATCTCACGACCGCTGCGAGCTGAGCCCAGCCCTCTCCAGCACTTCAGGGATCCGCTCTTCCGCTCTCACAGCCATGACATGGACGCCGTTTGCAATTCCGGAGAATTGACGAACCTGCTCAGCGGCGATGGCGACGCCCTCAGCCGCAGGATCTGAAGCGGCCTCAAGTCGGGCGATCAGGTTGTCGGGAATGCTGGCTCCTGGAACCTTCTTATTGATGAAACTGGCATTCCTGGCTGATTTGAGCAGGAACACCCCTGCAAGCACAGGCAACTCCATGGGAGTTGCCATGTCCTGACAGAAACGCTCCAGCACCTGGGGATCCATCACCATCTGGGTCTGAACGAAACGGGCACCTGCGTCACGTTTACGTTCGAGCCTGCGCCTGAGACCCGACCAGCTGGCACAGTGCGGATCAGCGGCAGCCCCAGCAAACAAGGCTGTAGGCCCATCGGGCAGGCTCTCCTTGACAGGGTCCTCGCCACGGTTGAAGGCGCTCACCTGCTGAAGCAGCCGCACCGACTCCAGTTCATGCACCGGGCGAACGTCAGGTTGATCTCCGGCCTTCACTGAATCCCCTGTGAGACAGAGAAGATTACGGATCCCAAGCGCATGGGCCCCGAGCAGATCGGCCTGAATCCCGATCCGATTACGGTCACGCCCGGCCATCTGCAGCACAGGCTCAAGGCCGGCGTCCAAAAGCAGACGACAGACCGCGAGGCTGCTCATGCGCATCACTGCGCGGCTGCCGTCAGTGACATTGATGGCCTGCACCCAGTCTCGCAGAAGGCTGGCCATCGCCAGGGTATGACTGGGATCTCCCCCTCTGGGCGGCATCACCTCAGCTGTGACTGTGACCGCACCAGCCTCAAGACTGCGCTGCAGCGCTGAACCCAAACCCTTCAAATGCTTCTGATGGCCACTATGGAAGATCGCCGGTCAGGAATGAATGCCTAGGATGGGCCTGGAAGAATCGTCGGTGTCCAGCATGGTGAATGGCGATGGATCCGGGTCCTCGAACATCTCACTCTCGACACGGGAGGTTGAAATCATCGAGCTTGTGGCAGAAGGGTTGACCAACCAGGAGATCGCCGAACGGCTCACCATCAGCAAACGGACGGTTGACAATCACGTCAGCAACGTCTTCACCAAGACTGGTTCCAAGAACAGAGTCGCCCTGCTCAACTGGGCGATGGATCACGGAAAAATCTGCCGCGATGGCTTCAACTGCTGCCTGCTCCCGGATTCATCCGCCGACGCGTCCTGACCGCAAGCGGCAGTGGTAAAGGCAGATCCATCAGGGAACATCTGGCCAGAGAAAGATCGAACAGCTCGGCATACGCGACACAGGCTTCTCGATCCAGTCCGATGAACCTCAGGATTCCATCGTGGTCGTAGAGGCCGTGCACGAATCACTTCACAATTCCCATACCAAATCTAAAGGAAAACCAAAGACTCTTTCAAGGGGCATGGCTTGGTTGCCTCAGGTGAGCGCCAGACCATGGCGCTGTCGCATCTCCACAGACCAGCTTGAAATCGGCTGATGAGCCAGTGCCGCATTGCTCCAGCACCCTTCGCCCGTGACCTCCTGACCACACCAATCCGGTCGGTCAAAGGCATCTGCAGCGTCACTGAGCTCAACCTCCACCAGCACAAGGGGTGCATTGTCTCCTTCGAAGCAATCCACAACCCAATCACCACCTGGAAGTGACAAGGCATAACGGGTCTTGATCAGTCGATGGGGCGCGAGAGTCCAGAGGGCTTCGGAATCGGCGGTCGGCAGTTCATATTCGAATTCATGACGCGCGATCCCCTCAGCAGGCGCCTTGAGCGTGAGCCAGGCTTTCCCATCCGCCCGAAGCCGCACCCGCACCGTGAAACCGTCTTCAGTGGATGCCAGATAGCCCTGCCTGAGGTGCTGTGGCTCTTCTGCATGAGCACGCCAGCCGGGCCCGGTCACCAGGAAACGGCGTTCGATCTCAAGTGGCATCGCTGAGCTGTCAGTTGGGCGAGGGCATCGTGTCCACCAGGCTGCCGGCCCAGTGCAATTTGCGGGAAAGGGTTCGGTAGTAAGAAGGCGACTGCTCCAGCTGAACCATCAGCGCATGGTGAGGGGCCCGTTGAATCACGCAGCATTCACCTGGACACAGCACCGGCCCACCGGCACCATCCTTCCAGAGCTTCACCGGCCGGTACCCGTCTCCAAGAGGCCAGATCACCAATCTTGATCTGGGTGGAAGCACCACCGGACGACTGGAGAGACTCATCGGACAGATGGGGCTCACAATGATGGCGTCAATGCCTGGATGCAGGATGGGTCCGCCCGCTGCCATGGCGTAGCCGGTTGAACCGGTTGGGGTCGCCAGGATCAGACCATCACCGCGGACCTGATCGACGACTTCCCCATCGATCTCCAGCTCAAGGGTGCAGGTGGGCGCAAGATCCTCCTGATAGGGACGCAGATAGAGATCATTCAGAGCCCAGTGACGCTCGGTGTCATCAGCTGCTCGCCGCTCGTCTCCAGACACGGAACAGTTGAGATCATCCGCCCTGTTGATGACAGCCTCGAGCATCATGCGGCGTTCCATCGCAAAATGATCATCCTGCAGGCGCTGCCACAGACCATCACGCCGAATCAGACCAGGTTCATGGGTGAGAAAACCGAGATGACCGCCGACGTTGAAACAGAGAATCGGTACGTCATACACAGCCAGATGCCTTGCGGCACCAAGAACCGTGCCATCTCCTCCAAGCACCACTGCCAGGTCAGGGAGCTCCGGTTCAGATGCGAGCAAGCCAGGGAAGGGATCCGCACTGAGACCGCTCATCGCGACGGACACAGTTACACCCAGTGACTCCAGCGTCTTGGCGCAGGCCTTGGCCTCTTTCAAGGCCAGTGGGCTTTCAGCCCTGTAGATCAACCAGACCCGATTCAGGCGCATGACGAGGGCGCCGGCCCTACCAGCGCAGAAGGTTGAAGCGTTCCATGTCCACTGTGACGCGATTGCGATAGAGAGACAAAAGAATGGCCAGACCAACGGCAGCTTCAGCCGCAGCAACAGTGATCACGAACACTGAGAAAATCTGACCGCGGATCAACTGGCCATCCACATAGGACGAAAAAGCCATGAGGTTGATGTTCACAGCATTCAGCATCAGCTCGATACTCATGAGCACCCTCACGGCATTGCGACTGTTGATCAGACCCCAGACACCCGTGCAGAACAGCACTGCTGCGACAAGCAGATAAGCCTCGAGAGGAACGGAACCGGACAGCAGCTCGGAGAGCATGACAAGAAGCAGGGGAAGGTCAGGAAGGGGGTTGATCAACCAGCAGTGGAGTCCGGGCCTTTTCAATCAGGCCTTGATCGGCGACTTCACCTGTCCCTGGATCGACAGCCTGAACATCGCGTCGAGCCAGCACAATGGCTCCGATCATGGCCATGAGCAGAAGCACTGAAGCCAACTCAAAAGGAAGCAGATAATCAGTGAACAGGTGCTCACCGATTCGGATCGTGGCATCTTCGCCGATCGGCTCCGGTCCATCAGCCCAAGGGGTTGTGAGAACAACCCTTGTCAGAAGAGCAAAGAGGCCTGCACAGACGCCACCGGAAAGCAGGCGACGCAACGTCAACCCTGGAATCGGTGCAAGATCTTCCTTTTTGTTGACGAGCATGATCGCGAACAGGATCAGAACGTTCACAGCTCCGACATAAACCAGAACCTGCGCTGCCGCCACAAAACTGGCATTGAGCAGCAAATACAAACCTGCCACTGCAAGGAAGACACCCCCAAGCAGGAACGCGGAATAAACAATGTTGCTGAGCAGCACCACTCCGAGCGCTCCCAGCACAATCACAGAGCTGAGCACCAGAAAGCAGATCAGTTGTGTTGATGCTGCGATCGTCATTCAGAACTCTCCTTGCGATCCGTGGACGCCGTGGTCGATTCTCCCGCATCTACTGCTGAAACAGCCGCGGCTGACTTCATGGCAGCCAGCACCTGATCGGGACGCTGACCGGCACGTGGACGATCGGGATCCACGACGTGGGGATCCATTTCGCCGGCAGGAAGGTAAGCAAGTTCCCGCAGAGGCAGAACTGACGGGTCGGTGGTCACGCTGGTGGGAAGACGCCCCAGGGCAACGTTGTCGTAGTTGAGGCTGTGACGGTCAAATGCCGCCAGCTCGTACTCCTCCGTCATCGATAGGCAATTGGTGGGGCAATACTCCACGCAGTTTCCGCAGAAGATGCACACTCCGAAATCAATCGAGTAATTCCTCAGCTCTTTTTTCTTGGTGGCTTTGTTCATCACCCAATCCACCACGGGCAGATTGATCGGGCAGACACGCACGCACACCTCACAGGCAATGCACTTGTCGAACTCGTAATGAATCCGCCCCCGGTATCTCTCAGAGGGGATCAGCTTCTCGTAGGGGTACTGCACCGTCACAGGACGGCGCTTCATGTGGTCAAAGGTGACAGCAAGACCCTGCGTGAGGTTGCGCGCCGCGTCAACGGCATCTCTGGTGTAGTCACCAACCTGTTTGAGAAAACCGAACATGGCCTGAGGAAGGGGGGGGACGGAGAGACCGATGGAACAAGAGCCTAGGTAATTAAACCTAACCCCCGAAGGCGACCGGGAAGGCGAGTTTCAGGGCTGCGGTCACAAGCAGATTGACCAGAGCCAGTGGCAACAGGAATTTCCAGCCGAGATCGAGCAACTGATCAATCCGCACCCGTGGAGTGGACCAGCGCAGAAGGATCGCGATGAACACAAGCAGATAGGCCTTGAGAACGGTCATCACAATGCCTGTTGTGCCTGTGATCACCTGAACCAGAGGGGCGTCGACCGATTGCCCCAGCCAACCGGCCAGCCATTCCACGGGCAAGGGGAAACCCCAACCCCCGAGGTAGAGCACTGAAACCAGCAGGGCTGACAGCACCAGATTGATGTAGCTGCCGAGATAGAAGAGAGCGAACTTCATTCCGGCGTATTCGGTCTGATACCCGGCAACCAGCTCCTCTTCCGCTTCAGGGAGGTCAAACGGAAGACGTTCGCACTCCGCCAGGGCACAGATCCAGAAAATCAGAAAACCGACGGGCTGACGCCAGATGTTCCAGCTGAGGATTCCCGCTCCGGTCTGCTGATCGACAATGTCGACGGTGCTGAGAGAGTTGCTCATCATCACCACCGCCAGCACAGCAAGAGCGAGAGGAATCTCATAGCTGATGGACTGAGCAGCAGCCCTGAGACCTCCGAGAAGGGAATATTTGTTGTTGGAGGCGTATCCACTCATCAACAGGCCGATCGGCTGAACGCTGCTGAGTGAAATCCAGAGAAAAATGCCCACGCCCACATTGCTGATCAGCAGGTTCTGACCGAAAGGAACGATCAGCCAGGACAAAATCACAGGAACGACGACCAGCACGGGGCCGAGCGTGAACAGCAGACTGTCGGCCCTCGCGGGAATGATGTCTTCCTTCACGAGAAGCTTGAGCCCGTCAGCGAGGGGCTGAAGAACACCGAGTGCACCCGCATACTCAGGTCCGATGCGCTGTTGAACCGCCGCTGAAATCTTGCGTTCAAGCCAAACGGTGACAAGAACCCCTACTACTGCCGCAACCAGCACCAGGAGCATTGGCAGTGGCAACCAGATCAGCCGAGCCGCCTGCTCGGACAGACCGAAGCTCTCGAGAGCCTGACTGAAACTTCGTTCAAGATCAAGGCCTGGACTGACCAGAGCCGGTGCGCTGGTGGCGAGGAGAGTCACCATGAGCAAAGGTGTGATGAATGTAACTTAAGTGGTGATGGTTGGAACACGGGCCTCCAGTGGCGTCCATTGGCGCAGATCACTGCCTGTGTAGATCTGAGATGGTCTGAAGATCCGATTGGCACCAAGCTGTTCACGCCAGTGCGCAAGCCATCCGGCCACTCTTGCGATGGCAAAGACCGGAGTGAACAGATCTCGGGGAATCCCCAGCTTGCGGTACACAAGTCCGGAATAGAAATCCACATTGGGATAGATCCCCTTCGGACCGAGACGGGTTTCCGCAGCCATCTCCAGAGCTCTGGCCACGTCGTACATCTCATCGTGACCAAAGCGGTCGAACATCTTTTCCGCAAGAGCTTGAAGGATCACAGCACGGGGATCCTTGACGCGGTATTCACGATGACCGAATCCCATGATCTTGCGCTTGCTGGCCATGGCTTCATCGAGGTAACCCGCAGCACGATCTGGCGTGCCGATCTCCTCGAGCATCGCCAGAACGTCTTCATTGGCCCCGCCATGCAGGGGGCCAGCGAGCGTGCCGACTGCGGAGGCGACAACCGCGTACGGGTCGGTGAGAGTGCTGGCGGTGACACGGGCGCTGAAGGTGCTGGCATTGAGACTGTGTTCCGCATGCAGGATCAGGCACTGATCGAAGATCCGTGAAGCCATGGGATCCGGCTCACGCTCCATCAGCATGTAGAGAAAGTTGGCGGAATACGCCAGATCGTCCCGGGGCTGAATGGGGTCCTGGCCTTTGCGGATCAGCTGAAAGGCGGCAACCATGGTCGGGATCTTGGCGATCAACCGAACAACCGCGTCATAGATGTACTGAGGGTCGTCGATGGCACGACGGGAATAAAACAGACCTAGGGACGCTGCACTGGACTGCAGAGCATCCATCGGATGCCCATCGGAGGGGAAGCACTTCATCATGTCCCTGACGCGGAAACTCACGCGTCGGTGCATCTGCACTTCGTCCTCAAAATCGCGTAACTGCTGAGGGGTGGGCAATTGCCCCCAGATCAGCAGGTAGGTGGTCTCGAGAAAGCTGCAATGGGTGGCCAGATCGTCGACGGGATAGCCGCGATAGGACAGGCAGCCTGCATA
Source organism: Synechococcus sp. MIT S9509 (assembly GCF_047303035.1). NCBI lineage: Bacteria > Bacillati > Cyanobacteriota > Cyanophyceae > Synechococcales > Synechococcaceae > Synechococcus > Synechococcus sp. MIT S9509. The sequence continues at coordinate 1,929,316 of NZ_CP138940.1, forward strand.
ACCATCGATGTCACAGATGGATGACTGCGTAGCAGGCACCCCTTCAAGTCCGGGGCGGAACACCAGACCGGTTCGCTCATGACGGATCTCGGCACCATCGTTCTGACTCACCAACCTCCGCTTCAGCGCAAGGGCAACTTAAACGGAGCACGGGAGCAAAAGACGAGGCCCGAGCAATGCCTGCAGTTCAGCCTTGCCGCGAGGGTCGTTCAGGCCAGCAGGCCAGCGGAGATGGCAGTAACCGGCCTTGCGCAGGCGAAGGCTTCCAGTGGGTGCTCCGATCAGGGTCGCCGCAATGGAACTCAGATCCGGCTCATGGCCAACCAAGAGGCAGGAGCCGGACACGCTGGAGACCAGCGGCCAAGGGTCACCGCCTGGCTCCAGGGCTGAGTCCAGGCGGATCGACGGCGCCAGACCAGCCTGGATCGCCAGCTCTGCGGTTTGCCTGGATCGCCTGTAGGGACTGCTGATCAGCATGTCCGCCTCGACATCAAGCCTCCGCAGTTGTCGGACGACCCCAAGAGTTCGTCGCACGCCGCGATCGGTCAGGGGACGATCGGGATGATCACGGCCCGACAACCGTTTTACGGCGAGGCCATGACGCAGAAGAAAGAGATCAACCGAGCTGGAGTCGCGCACGCAGACGCAGGCTGCTCACACGTTCATCCTGCACAGAGGCCGCGTTCTGGTCACCCCCGGCGGCAATGGCAAGCCCCTGCACAGCTGGCAGCAGTGATCGACCAGCCACGCCCTGCACCAGCTCCCAGGGTCGCCACTGACCCAGGCGTGAGCGACTAGGAGCCGCGGCGAGAGCCAGTTGCTGAGCCAGCGCAGACTGACTCGAGGACTGCAGCGCCTGCAGCTGCTGCTGACGCTGCATCAGGTCACCGTTCTCACCGCGACGGCGTAAACCATCGAGGGTCTCCGCCCACCAGTTCACATCGGTATGCCGCTCCAGGGCGACAGCCAGCTCAGCCTGCAGCGACTCTTCACCTCGACGTCGCTGACGAGCAAGACGGGTCCAGACCTGAACAGCCTCGCCTTCGCTGTCGAGAGTCGAGCCGGTCAACCCAAGCTCCTGAAGCCGACCATCGACCATCTCCGGGTTGGGGCGATTGGGCCGGGTGCCCAGCACCCAGCCCTGAGGACCCTGCTGCCAAAGGACAGGCCCCTCATCCAGTCCGACCACCTCAGCCGCAGCTTCAGTGGAGATGGATTCCATCGACTGCCGCAGAAGGGGAGCGATCCACTGGGCCAGGGGCTCTTCGGACTCGGCAGCCAACAGGGACGCAGGGTTCGAGAGCAGAGCGACTGTCTGCGCATCACCGCCGGCCTCTCTCAGCAGCGCATCGCTGTCCGTGACCTGAGACGCAAGCGGGACACTCAAATCGCGGAAGTGGACCACGGCATCAAGAGCCAGATCAGAACCCTGAGGAGTCAGCGATGCCACCAGGCCCTGCAGGTCTTCGCGGGCCGCGATCGCTGAAGGGACCCCCAGCCAGCGGTCCATCGCTCCAGGATTGGCAGTCAGAACAGCGGCACCACGATCAAAGCTCTGAAGATCAGAAGCGAGGACAGGATCTCCAAGCTGGTGCTGACTCTCCAGCTGGGAAACATCAAGCGCCTGTTCAAGCACCCCCCGTCCCGAAGCCAGCAAAAGCAGATCGTCATCGATCAAGGCGGTGGCAATCGGCTGTGGATCCCGGCCAAGCAGTGCACCACGACCGCTGATCAGTCCCATGCCCCTGTAACGGGAGATCTGCAGATCGGTGCCTGCCAGGCTGCGGGTCTGCCAGAAGCGCTGCAGAAATCGCTTGGCCCCGTCTTGATCGCGGCTCGACAGTGCCAGGACCCAGCCCTCCCTTGGCTGTTCACCGGACTGCTGAGCAGGAGCGTCAAGCACTGCAAAACTGATCTCAGGCCCGATCCAGCCGGCCAGCTCGGTATTGAAGTCAAGTCCGGCCAGGGCAAAGGCACCATCTCTGAGCTGACGGGTGCTTTCATGCACCAGTTGGCGCTGACGAACCGGCGCAACAGCCTGGGCATAGGCAGGCAGCTGACGGGGGTCGACCAGCCAGTGCAGCGTCAGGGCCGCATCAGTGGGCATGAAACGTGCCGCCCGGGGCAGCTCAAGTGACCGGTCCATGATCCGGAGCGGACTCTGACGGGCCATGGCCCACCAAAAACCGAGTGCAAGGGTGAGCAGCACCATCGCCACAACGACCAGAGCCAGCAGGAACGAGCGCCCTTTCATGAACAGGCGGTGAAGCACATGGTGCTCATCTTCTATCCATCCACTGTGCTGTGCCAGTCCGAAGCCAGACTGAAGCCATGAACGGACCCACCCCCAAACCCCTCAAAGCCGGCGAATTGAACGACTGGCTCAATCAGAATGCCGATCTGACGGTTGTAGATGTGCGGGAGCAGCAGGAACTGACGATCGCTCCGTTTCCACATCCGGTCAGGCATCTGCCGCTGAGTGATGCTGAACAGTGGATGGGGAGCATCGATGAGGTTCTGCCGCAGGGTGGCTCAATCGTGGTGCTGTGCCATGCCGGAGTGCGCAGCTGGAATTTCGGTTGCTGGCTGCTCGACAGTCGACCGTCACTGGATGTCTGGAACCTTGAGGGCGGCATTGACGCCTGGAGCGTCGAGGTGGATTCCTCAGTACCGCGCTACTGAACGCCGCATCGCTTGAACGAACGGCGTGGATTCATGACAGGAACCTTCCCCTTTACTGATTCTCCGTAGGATCCACACCCGCGAGTTGAGCTCCGTGAAGCCGCTGCCCCGCCGTCAGCAGGAGGTCCTACAGGCCACGGTCCACCACTACGTCGACACCATCGAACCGGTTGGCAGCCGGGCTCTAGTTCAGCGATTCGGGATCAAAGCAAGCTCGGCAACGGTGCGCTCGGCCATGGGAGCCCTTGAACAGCGTGGACTCCTGACCCAGCCACACACCTCTGCGGGGCGGGTGCCCAGCCCCCAGGGCTACCGCCACTATGTGGACTGCCTTCTGCCTGAGCCTGGTGCGGGTGCCCATCACCTCGAGCGGGAATTGACCCAGCTGAGCCTGCGCTGGGCGGCACTGGATGACCTGTTACTGCAGCTGGCACGCCGGCTGACGGATTTCACGGGGCTGATGAGCCTGATCAGTCCGCCGCAACGATCCCAGAGCCAGCTCAGAACCATTCGCCTGGTGCGCAGTGAGGACCGGCTGCTGGTGATGCTCGTGGGCGATTCCAGCCAGGCCCATCACCTCAACCTGCGCTTGCCCCACGGCAGTTCCGGTCAGGTGGAAGCCCTGGAACGCTGGACCTCCGACCAGCTGGTGCAGAGAGGAAAACTGGAGTGGAGCTGTCTGCCCCAGCAGCTGCAGTCCTGCGGAAGGGCGCTACAGGATGCACTTGAGAACGGGAATCCCTTCCAACGCCCGATCGAGCAGGCACCGTTGGTGCATGGGGTGTCGCGCCTCGTGGCCGAACCTGAATTCAGTGACAGCGCGAGGGTGAGACCTCTTCTCGATTTGATGGACAGTGATCCGGCAGCCTTCGTTCCTGCTCCTGCCCGGTCGGACGGGCGAGTGTGGATCGGCCGAGAGCATCCCGAAACAGCCCTCAGCCGCTGCTCGGTCGTCCAGGCCAGCTATCGCAGCGGAGACGGGGGCATGGGCCAGGTTGCCCTGATCGGTCCGATGCGAATGGCCTACGCGACAGCCCGTGCTGCCGTGAACTCAGTCGCAGTCACCCTGGAGCGATTGCTCAGCTGAAACACACCCTGAACCCTCAGAGTGCATCCCCGAGCTGATCGGCGACCGTGTTCACATCCTTGTCGCCACGCCCTGAGCAGTTCAACACAACTTCAGTGCCATCCGGCAGGGTTGGACAGAGGGTCTCCAGCCAGGCGAATGCATGCGCTGTCTCGAGGGCGGGAATGATTCCCTCCAGTCGGCTCACAAGCTGCAGCGCCTGGAGCGCTTCAGCATCGGTGACGGCGCCGTACTCGGCCCTGCCGATCTCACGCAGATAGCTGTGTTCAGGACCGACACCGGGATAGTCGAGCCCGGCGCTGATCGAATGAGCTTCCTGAACCTGTCCGTCCTGGTCCTGTAGCAACAGGCTCATGGCACCGTGAAGCACGCCGACCCTGCCTTCGGTCATCGTGGCGGCATGACGACCTGTGGCGACGCCATCACCGGCGGCCTCAACTCCGATCAGACGCACATCGCTGCACTCCACAAAGGGGTGAAACAGACCCATGGCGTTGGACCCCCCACCAACGCAGGCCATGAGCACGTCCGGCAAACGACCAAAGGCCTGCTGGCACTGTTCCCTGGCCTCCTCTCCGATCACTGCGTGGAAATCACGAACCAGCATCGGATAGGGGTGGGGACCTGCCACGGACCCGAGGATGTAGTGGGTGGTCTCCACATTCGTGACCCAGTCACGGATGGCCTCACTGGTGGCGTCCTTGAGCGTGGCAGTGCCGGCGGTCACAGGCTGAACGCTGGCACCAAGAAGACGCATGCGGAACACATTCAGAGCCTGACGGCGCATGTCTTCAGCACCCATGTACACCACACATTCCAGGCCGAAGCGGGCGCAGACCGTGGCGGTCGCAACTCCGTGCTGACCAGCTCCTGTTTCGGCAATGATCCGCTTTTTGCCCATTCGCAGGGCCAGCAGCGCCTGCCCGAGCGCGTTGTTGATTTTGTGGGCGCCGGTGTGGTTGAGGTCCTCACGCTTCAACCAGATCCTGGGTCCGCCGTCACTGCGGCGATAGTGCGCGGTGAGGCGCTCAGCCTCGTAAAGAGGCGTGGCCCTGCCCACATAGTTGCGCAGCAGGCGGTTGAGCTCTGAGGTGAAAGCAGGGTCGTTCCAGGCCTCAGCCGCGGCAGTCTCGAGCTCAGCCAGGGCAGGCATCAGAGTCTCGGGCACGTACTGACCACCGAAACGGCCGAAACGCCCCGAGGAGGCAGGCCTGGAGCTGACGGCCAGATCCTGAGCGGTGGGCTTGGGTGGCAGGGTGCTGGTCAAGGTGCAACTGACCGCGCGCGCGGCCTTTGAAGCGTTGGCTCAGCGTAAGCAGGCAATCACGCGATGCCGTGGATCACAGGCACTGATTTGAAGATTCCGGAACCCTGCCTCCCGCAGGGCCGCAGCCATGTCGAGGCTGAAGTACTGCTCGATGTAGGGCTCGGTGCTTTTGAGCAATGTGGCCACGGCCGCCGGAAGCCGCTGAAGCACGGAGGAGGCTGGATCCTGATCCACCATCACCAGAGCGCCTCCTGGCCGTAACAACCGAGCAGCCTCCCCCAGCACGGCATGGGTGGCGTCCTGCGGCAGCTCATGGCAGACGAACTGGAGACTGATCAGATCAAAGGAGGCATCCGCCAGACCCGTGTTCTCCGCCGCTGCATGCAACCAGCCATCCACGAGTCCCTCCCGATCACGCACACGGGCCACTGCAAGCATGTCGGGAGAAAGATCCAGGCCCTGAATCCTTGGTGGCGGCTCCCGGCGCTGCTCCGCCCGCTCAGATAACCAGCGGGCGAGATGCAGCGTGCTCACTCCCACGGAACAGCCAAGATCGAGCACCTGAGCAATGGATCCGTTCAGCACGGGCGCAACAGCGCGGTGGATCTCATCCCTCAGACGGGACTGGGCCACAGACGGTGCGAGCGCCTCCTCCGGCCAGATGCGAAGGGCCATTGCATCGGTGGCCTGCTCCGCTTCAGCAGCGGCCTGCCAGCAGAGATTGCCCTGTTCGTAGGCGTGGAAACGAGCCACGTAGTAGTCGGGCGGCACAAGGCCGGGAGTGATGGTGCTCGATAACAACGGTGCTGCAGCCTTCTGCAGTTCCCGGCGACGGAGTCTCCAGGGAATGCCGTTGCGTTCCGCGGTTCGGATAATCAGCTGACGTGCCTGAAAAAACAGCGGGCGCCTGAGCAGAGCGACACCGATCAAACGCTCGATCCAGCGACCAAGGCCCTGGCTTGAGTCAGCCCATCGAGGCGTGGACGCGGAGTCGGTCATCACGGGAACGGCAGGATGGGGTCGGATGCGCGGAAGCGATGCCGAAAGGCGGTTGGCAGGAATTCAGCAACACAGACAGTCTGCAGCGGCGGAGCGGTCCCGAAAAGCAACCGACCGCGAAATCCCAGCAGATCGTTCGCGTGCAGCCGACCCGAGGAGGGAAGGGCGGCAAGACAGTGACGGTGATCCGGGGTCTGGAGCTCGACCCAAACGAACTCAAAGCACTGCTGAAGAAACTCAAGACAAGGATCGGCAGCGGTGGCACAGCAAAAGACGGTCTGATCGAACTTCAGGGCGATCAGGTGGAGCTCGCACTGGAACTGCTCACGAAGGAGGGATACCGACCCAGGCGCGCTGGTGGCTGAGGACGATTGAAGCTGAGGGACAATGGCGGCCCAAGAAAGCCGAATCCCCATGTCCGCTTCGTCCAGCTACGGCAAGCTCACCGACCAGGGTGCCTCCACCAACATCGCCTGGCACCAGGCATCGGTTGACCGAGCCGCCCGGGCTGAACGACGGGGACATCGCAGTGCCATTCTCTGGTTCACAGGCCTGAGCGGCGCCGGCAAGAGCACTCTTGCCAATGCGGTCAATCAGGCCCTGTTCAAGCGGGGAGTTGCCACCTACGTGCTCGACGGCGACAATGTTCGCCATGGTCTCTGCAAAGACCTGGGATTTTCCGATGCTGACCGGGAGGAAAACATCCGCCGCATCGGTGAGGTCTCCAAGCTTTTTCTTGATTCCGGCACGATCGTGTTGACGGCATTCGTTTCACCGTTCCGTGCTGATCGCGACAAAGCGCGCTCGCTGGTGAGCGAGGGTGACTTCATCGAGATTTTCTGTGCCGCGGATCTGAACGTTTGCGAACAGCGCGACACCAAGGGGCTGTACGCGAAGGCACGCGCAGGAGAAATCAAGGAATTCACAGGAATCACGAGCCCTTATGAAGCACCAGACACTCCGGAACTCTCCGTGGACACCGGCTCGGCAAACCTGGAGAACTGCGTGGATCAGGTGGTGAACGAACTGGTGTCCCGGAACATCATTCCTGCCCAGCACTGACCTCGCTGACGACCTCACTAAAAACCGCGTGGATGCCCTGACGCTCAGCCCAGGCATCCACGAACGTCTTGAGGCAGCTGGCGACAGGTACCGCCAGCAGCAGACCCAGCAGATCTCCCAGTCCATAGAGGTCTCCGGCCTTCGCTCCCAGTGGCAGGGCAATCAGCAGCCAGGCCGGCTGAAGCCCAACGATGCTTCCCATCAGACGCGGCTGAATGACCTGATCGACGATCTGACCGACCACGATCGCAGCCAACAGAGTCTCGAGCCCTGTACTGGGATCCTGAAAAGCGAGCAACCCGCTCACGGCCACGATTGTCAAAGCACTGGCATAGGGGATCAGCGTTGTGAAACCGATCAGCACGGCAAACAGCACGCCGTAGGGGATTTTCAGAAGGGTGAAGACCACGATCTGACCCAGCGCCAGGATCAGAGCCAGCAGCACTTGCCCGCCGAAGTAACCACGGAAGGTACGAACCAGGGTGCTGGTTACCAACTGCCGCCACTCATCCGGCAGCCAGCGGGCCAGACCCATCGTGATCGACTCGCCTCCGATCAGGAAGAACACCGCCAGCACCAGCACAATCACCGTGTTGATCGTGGTGCCGAGGGTGGCCCCGAGAATGCTGAGCAAGCTCTGGCTGAGCTGACTGGCCACGGTGCTTGCGCGCGACAGCAGATCACTGCTGAGGTCTCCGAATTCAGTGGGCAGACCACGGATTGAGGCCCATTCCTGAACACGATTGATCCATTCCTGTGCTGTCAACAGCAGTCCTGGCAGTGCGTTGATCAGCTGGCCTAGCTGCTCGATCAGCAGCGGCACAAGGGTCAACGCAGCAAAAAACAGGACCCCGATCGTGGCGAGAGTGACCAGGACAATCGCCACCCAGCGGCGGAGGCCTCGAGCAGTGAGCCAGCGGCAGGGAATGTCCAGCAGGAACGCGATCAATGCCGCAGTGAGAAACAAGCCCGGAAAGGGAGCCAGCGGGAGAAGCAGCTGACGGATCACAAAAAGATTGAGGGTCAGCAACGGCAGCACCAATCCCCAGCGAAGCCAGGCTGGCCATTGGGTCATGGATTGAAGAAGATGCGGATCAAAGGGAGCTCAGCTTGCACACGGCACTCACCTCATGGCACCAAAAATGCCGGCTGGCCGCAACAGCGAACGCCGTCAATGGCTGTAGATCAAGGCATTCGCTCGAGGTAGTCACGACTGCCCAGAGCCTTCAGGCGGGCGTCCTTATCAATGACCGCGTCATGCAGCTGCTGGCGGTAGGCCTCCAGTCGTTCCGCCAGCTCACCACCCTCCACAGCGAGAATCTGTGCAGCCAGCAAACCTGCATTCAGACCTCCACCGATCGCCACCGTGGCCACGGGAATACCACCGGGCATCTGCACGATCGAATGCAATGAGTCGACACCTGAGAGTGCTTTGCTCTGCACCGGCACCCCAATCACTGGCAAGGTGGTGAGCGCCGCCACCATTCCGGGCAAATGGGCTGCACCGCCGGCACCGGCCACAATCACTGCCAGCCCACGCTGGCGGGCCTGCTGCGCGAAGCTGACCATCTCCAAGGGGGTGCGGTGAGCTGAGAGCACCCGTACCTCCACCGCCACCCCCAGCTGTTCCAGCACCGCCACAGCGGGATGGAGACTGGGAAGGTCGGAATCGCTGCCCATGATGACGGCAACCCTGGGCGCGGAACCTGGATCAACGGTGGGGGATGGCAACTCGGCCACAGGCAAGAACCGGAAGGACAGCGAGACTGCCATCGTCCCGCACCGGCCTGAGCCGGCCCAACCGCATGCGTCGGATCACCGATGTGCGTCTGCCCCGGCGCCCCGGAAGCCGCGACCCCGAGGGTCTGTCCTGGCTCAGCGTGGATGATCACGATCTGATCAAAGCCGCTGGCCCCATGCCGATCGGCGGAGCGATGGCCGGGGAAAGCTGGCATGGAGACAGACTCAGTCGTCGGGGGGTCGATCTGCAGATCAACGGTGGGCTTGGCCTGGCCTTCACGGAACTGTCGGAACAGGATCTGCCAAGGCTGCTTCAGTTGCTGGAACTGCTTTGGCGAGATGGAGTCGAGGCGATCGCTCCGACCCTGGTCACCTGTGCAGTGGGGCCTTTACGCCAATCCCTGGCCGTGCTCCGGCAGGCCCGCGACCTGCATCAAGTCGGCCGTTGTCAGCTGCTGGGAGCTCACCTGGAGGGGCCGTTCCTGGCAGAAGAACGACGTGGGGCACACCCGCTGGAGCACATCGCTGCTCCCAGCGTCGCAGCCCTCAATCAAAGGATCACTGGATTTGAAACCGATATCAGCCTGATCACCCTGGCGCCGGAGCAACCTGGGGCTCAGGAGTTGATCAGCCAGCTGAAGGGGCTCGGCATCCATGTGGCACTGGGTCACAGCACCGCAAACGCCGATCAGGCAGCCCTCGCTTTCAGCCAGGGGGTCGACATGATCACACACGCCTTCAATGCCATGCCTGGACTGCACCACCGCGCTCCCGGGCCATTGGGTGAAGCATGCCGACGCGGCGACATCGCCCTTGGGCTGATTGCCGACGGAGTGCATGTGCATCCCACCACCGCTGTGTTGCTTCAGAGAATGGCGGGGGATCAACTGGTGCTTGTCAGTGATGCCCTGGCGCCTTACGGGCTGGCTGACGGGGAACATCGCTGGGACGAGCGAGTGCTTCTGGTGAACAACGGCACCTGTCGACTGGAGGACGGCACCCTGGCCGGGGTGACCCTCCCACTGCTTGAAGGCTCCTGCCGTCTGGCTCGCTGGAGCGGTGATGCAGATGGTGCGATCTGGGCCGCGACCATGGCGCCCAGAGACATGCTGGGAGAGAACCTTCACCATCAGGTTCTGATCGGAGAAGTGCTGAGCGACCTGCTGCGCTGGCAATGGAGTGAATCAGAACATCAGCTGACCTGGCGGGAGGCTGCTTAAGATTCCGCCGCTGCAAGTGAATTGATGGCCCCCGAGCAACTGCTGAATGACAAGCAGGCCGAGAAACTGGAGGTGAAGGGCTATTTCGAAACCACGGGCTTCGATCGCTGGAACCGCATTTACAGCGAGAGCAATGACGTCAACAAGGTGCAGCGCAACATCAGGGTCGGGCACCAGAAAACCGTTGATGAGGTGCTGGCCTGGATCGAGGAAAGCGGCGAGTGCAACGCCGTGAGTTTCTGCGATGCCGGTTGCGGCGTTGGCAGCCTCAGCATCCCTCTGGCAGCCATGGGAGCCGGTTCCATCAATGCCAGCGACATCTCTGAAGCGATGGCCGAGGAAGCTGAGCGTCGGGCGCGTGATGCGGGCCTGGACATGTCCAAGCTGCATTTCGCAGCAAGCGATCTGGAGAGTCTCAGCGGCTCGTTCCACACCGTTTGCTGCCTGGATGTGTTCATTCATTACCCCCAGGAGGCAGCGGAAGAGATGGTTCGACACCTCTGTTCACTCACCGAACAGCGCTTGATCGTGAGCTTCGCGCCCTACACGCCACTCCTGGCAGCACTCAAGAGCATCGGACAGTTGTTCCCGGGGCCAAGCAAAACCACCCGCGCCTACACCCTCAAAGAAAAAGGAATTGTGGAGGCTGCGGAAGCCAGCGGCTTCAAAACCGTGCGACGCAGCCTGAACAAAGCGCCTTTCTACTTCTCCAGGCTGATCGAATTTCACAAGGTCTGAACAGCAACACGACGAACCCCCATCAGAGCGAAGCAAAGCGGTCATCACAGGAGCAGAAAGCTGCTGGGGGCTCACAACTGAGATGCAGGTCATCAAGCTGCAGGCGCCAGGCATGCAGGCGATAGCCCCCCTCTCCTGGAGTGGCCTGGTCACTGATGCGCTGATCATTCAGATAGAGCGGATCACCCAGCAGTGGAGACCCCAGTTGCGCCAGATGAATACGGATCTGATGAGGTCGTCCCGTTGTGATGGCCACCTGAAGGCGATCACCCTGGGGGCAGCGCTCCAGCAACGTCAGCTCACTATGGGCTTTCAGTCGTCGCCGGACCAACCCGTTCGATGGGGGCGCCGGTCCCCACACCCAACCCAGCAAGGGATGGGGCCTCTCGACCACATCCGTTGTCACGTCAATAGACATCCCGAAATCAAGGCCGGCGACACGCTGAGACCAGGCCTGATAAAGCTTGCGGGTTCCTGAAGCTGGCTGAAACTTTCGCGAGAGTGCAGCCCTGGTTTGGGATTGACGTGCACAGACCTGCAAACCAGAAGTGAAGCGACCCAGCCGATGAACAGGTTTGGGAACCAGCGGCTCACCAAGCTCGCGACAGCGCTGATCCAGAAGTGCCGAGAGCGTGTGCTGAAGGAAACCACCACCAGGCATCACCGGCAGACCGGATGGTTTGTTGATCACCAGCAGATCCCCATCGTCATGCACCACCGACCATTGATCGGGGATGGCTGGCTCGATCCATGGAGGACGAAACCAGAGCAGTTCTGAACGCCCAGGGAGGGGCAGATCCTCGAGCTGTGGCTTTCCGTTGAGTCTGATTTCACCGGCTTCGATACGACTGAGCCAAACGTCCTTGGAGGAGTGGCTGTAACGGTCAGCCATCAGTTCACTGATCAGCGTGCCGTGGTGATCGGGACGGGTGATGTCCCTGTAGATCCATCCCTGGTTGAGTGCGGCTGGACGCCAGCCCCCGGGCAGCGGTGAAGCCTGTCGGGAGCTCACTCCACCAGGCGATGCTGCAAGGCGTAACGCACCAGCTCCGTTCGACTGGAGGTGCCGGTTTTGATGAACAGCCTGCTCACGTATTTCTCCACGTTGCGGATTGATGTCTCCAGCTGGCGGGCGATTTCCTTGTTCATCAACCCTTCCGCCACCAGTTGCAGCACGCTGGATTCCCTGGGTGTGAAATTGTGCCGGACAGGGTCGCTGGAGGGCAGCGCCTCAGCCTGGGCAAGGAGCGAGCGAATCTCAGTGATCTGTTTCGCCATCTGTCCCATGTCGGCATCCGCGAAACGTGCTGCTTCCTGCAACAGCCTCTGCTGACGCTGGGCCACGTTGCTCACCCGAGCCACCAGCTCATCGGGGTCAAATGGTTTGGGGATGTAATCGTCCACACCCGCCAGATAACCCTGGGTACGGTCCGCCGTCATGCCCTTGGCGGTGAGAAAAATCACCGGAGTACCGCCCAGGCGCTCGTCAGCTCTGAGTTTGTTGAGAAGCCCGTAGCCATCAAGCCTGGGCATCATGACATCGCTGATCACCACATCCGGCAGCATCTGCTGAGCCTTGGCGAAACCATCTTCACCGTCCACGGCCGTGGTGACATCGAACCCCTCATCCTCGAGATAGGCCTGCACGGCTGAACGAAGACCCGGTTCATCGTCCACCAGCAAGAGGCGAGTCGTTGGCTGTTCCGACTGGGTTGGCTGCTCAGGCTGAGAAGCCTGTTCGGGCTGGGAGGGCTGTTCCGGCTGGGAGGTTGTCAAGGCCTGACCTCATCTGGCCGGAATCTAGGGGCGTCAGGGCGTTGGTAACCGCAGCACTTCCTGGGATTCGATCAACTCGGTGGAATAACCAAGCTCTCTGGCCTCCTCCGAGAGACCTGCTGGATCCTGACCCGCGAAATCGGGATGACAGGCCGCCCACCACACCAGATGGTCTTCACGCGTGGAGGCGCGCATGGCTCCCCCTGGATTGAGCTTGCGCACATAGATGGATTCGGTGTCCCGAGTGACACGCAGAGGCTCCTCGCGACTGCAGTTCACCGATTCGCTGGGAATCACAAGATTGTCGGCGTATTCCTGCCAGAGCTTGAACCTGCGCGTCTCAGGGTCGGAAGGGTCTCCCGAGACAGCAAAAATCCCAAGCGTGTACTCCTCTGCACCCTCGCTCTGATCCAGCACCACCAGGTCAACCGGACGCATGGCCTTCATCTGCTCTAGCAGCTGCTCACGGTTGATGGCCTCAGCGAGAGCGGGCTGAAAAGCTGCTGACGCCATCAGACCCACACTGAAGATCCAACGGATGGAATACATCGCGACAATCTGAGAATCACACCATGCTGCCCCCACTCACCCATTTGGACTCAGTGAAGTTGTGATCTACCTCGATCACCAGGCCACCACACCCTGTCATCCCTCGGTGATCGAGGCGATGGAGCCCTGGTGGCGGAAACAGTGGGGCAATCCGTCGAGCCGGCAACATCGGCTTGGGCTGACGGCAGCAGCGGCAATCAGCTCAGCCAGGGAGCGCCTTGCAGGGAGCCTGGGGATCAGGGCCGAAGAACTGATCTTCACCAGTGGTGCCACCGAAGCCAACAACCTGGCGCTTCTGGGCCACGCCAGAGCTCGGGCACTCACCGACGGTGCACCAGGCCATCTGATCAGTGTTGCCAGCGAGCATCATGCGGTGCTTGACCCTCTGCTGCAGCTGAAGGAGGAAGGGTTTCGGATCACGCTGTTGCCCCCGCAAGGGAACGGACTGATCGAGGTGGAGCAGCTTGAAGAAGCCATTCAGCCCGACACACAGCTGCTGAGCGTGATGGTGGCCAACAACGAAATCGGCGTGATCCAGCCGATTCCGGAACTGAGTGCCGTCTGCGACAGCCGAGGTATCACCATGCACACTGATGCCGCTCAGGCTTACGGACACCTTCCACTACATGCAGAAGAGCTGGGCTGTGCACTGATCAGCCTCAGCGCTCACAAATTCAATGGTCCGAAAGGCATCGGTGCACTGGTTGTCAGAGCTGGAACGCAGCTGCAACCTCTCCAATGGGGCGGCGGACAGGAACAGGGACTGCGTGCGGGCACCTTGCCGGTGCCGCTGATCATGGGCATGGCTGCTGCAGCCGAGCTGTCGATGAACGACCTGGAGGAACGTCAGGTTCGCCTCCAGACCTTGAGAGATCAACTGTGGCAAGGGCTCAAAGACCGTAATCCGACGATCACACTCAATGGCGCGCTGCAACCCCGACTGGCCCATAACCTCAACATCACTGTTCCAGCCATCTCAGGCAGTCGCCTGCAGCGGGCATTACGACCACAACTCGCCTGCAGCAGCGGTTCTGCCTGCAGTCGTGGCGAACCATCCCACGTTCTTCAATCCATTGGCCGAAACCGTTTTGAAGCCGAAAGTTCATTGCGACTGAGCCTTGGACGCGACACGACAACCACGGACATTGACGGTGCCATCGAAGTGATCACAAATGCAATTCAGACATCGACCAAGCGCTGAAAACGAAAACGAAGTAACACAACCACTGGAAAAAAGAGTGCGAGAAGCTACTTTCCGCGCAAGCACCAGAGTGATTCATGACTGATACACCGGCCAAGCAGCGGCTGCATGTGCTTCAAGCCATTGAAGACGGATGGAATGCCTTCGCAAAGGCTCCCTTGAGTTTCCTTCTGTTTCAAGCACTTGTTGCTGTGATCGCTCTGCCTTTCGCAGCACTTGCAGCGGCGTGCTCGGCCCGAATCGCATCTGTTCCCGGCATCCCCGAAATCCATCCAGTCGGGGCAGGGATGCTCCTTGTCGTGGGCCTCGTTGGCTACATCATTGTCATGCTCTGGGGTGTCGTGGGAATCATCCGAGGTGCCTGGCAGTGCCTGGAAGGAGTCAAACCCGATTTCAAGACTTTCATTCGCTGGGATGGCGAAGCAACAGGTCGCTTGTTCATCAGAGGAATTGAATTCCTTGTGCTCTTGGCTGTTATCAGCCTGATCTGCTCCCTTGTTGGATTTGGGCTTGTACAGATCAACCAGGCCCTGGCCATTATCCCGGTGGTTGTTGCTCTTGTTTTCTTCATTTATCTCTCCATCAATCAGAAGTTTCTTCCCTTCATTGCACTGCTTCAAACCAATGGCTCCTTCGAAGCCATTCAGAAAGGGCGCACCATTGTTGATCCTTCATGGTGGACAGTGCTCTGGTTTTTCATCGTTGAAGCGATCATCAATGCGATCGCCGCAGCCTTCCAGTACGGAGGATTGTTTGTCGTGGTGCCCGTCCTGATCTGTATCTCGACAGCGGCCTATCGCCAGCTGTTCGGGAGCGAAGACCAGACAGGTCTGATCAGCGAACACTGAGGAACAGGAAACCGGCAATACCGAGCAGAGCCATCAAAAACTGTGCAAGCCTGCTGATCAGCAGACCTGCCACAACCGCCAATCCCACCACCGCCCCCTGGCGCAACGCAGCAGGCCACCCCAGATTGCGGGGTGGCCTTGTTGCAAACCAAACTTCAACCAGCGTCGCTCCCAGCCAAGGTCCGAACAAAGCGCCAAGCAGCGGCCCACCAAAGGGAAGTGCCGGCAGCAGGCCCAGCACTCCAACAAGCAAACCCAAGCCGGCGCCCGCCGCAGACCAGCGACTGGCCTCCAGACGAGCCGACGCCAGGCCCAGAGCCAGCAGATCAGCAAGCAGACCCAGCCCGAACAAGACCAGGGCCAACACAAGCTCAGGCCATGCCTGATCCCATCCAACAGCTCCAAGCCAGATGACAGCACCCACGGGCAACCAGATCAGACCTGGAAGAAGCGGCAACAGAGTGCCTGGAACCGCCAGGAGCTGAACCAGCAGAGCAATCCACCAGAACCCATCGGAAATCCCGGCCCAGCTCATGATTCAGGCCTCGCTCCAGCAGGGCGACGTCGGGCGATTCTCATCCTGGCGCTGCGACTGCGCGGATTGTTCTGCTGTTCAGCATCGTCAGCTTTGAAGGGCTTTCGCGTAACGCGCTGGAGGCGCTCGTCGCTGAGGAAGGCGGTTTTCACACGCCGGTCCTCCAGCGAATGAAAACTGATGATCACCAGCAGGCCATCGGGCTGGAGCCAGTCAGGGGCTTGTTGCAACAGGCGATCCAGAACCGAAAGCTCATCATTGACCGCAATCCGAAGCGCCTGAAAAGTGCGGGTGGCGGGATGAATGCGACCACGACGGGCTTTGGGTGGGTAACAACCTGCCACTGCATAGGCCAGCTCCGCTGTGCCGGCATAGGCGCCGTTGGCGGCCAGATCAGTTTTGATCCTTCGCGCAATACGCCGTGACAAGCGCTCCTCCCCATAGGCATAGATGAGATCCGCCAGTGCCGACTCTTCGAGCCGCGCGATCAGTTCCGCTGCCGTTTCCCCTCCCCCGGTTCGATTCATGCGCATGTCGAGAGGTCCATCCAACCGGAAGCTGAATCCCCGCTGCGCCACATCCAGCTGAGGGCTGCTCACCCCAAGATCGGCCACGACCAGAGCGACCGGATGGGGAGGGGCGTAATCGGCGAAGTTGGTCGCCACGATTGTGACGCGATTCCCCTGATGCCTGAGCCGCTCGGCTGCTGCCAGACGAGCGGTTTCATCATGGTCGAGACCCGTCAGACTCAGTTGCGGATAGCGATCGAGCAGCAGAGAGCTGTGTCCACCGCCACCCAGAGTGGCATCAATGAAGTGGCCACATTTGAGCTGATCACAGAGCTCCGAATCCAGAGTTCGCAACAACGGTTCGGCCAGAACCGGCACATGCAAGAAGTTCTGGGGGTGGCTTAATGGCAGATCGGGCATGGGTCCTTCCTAAGATCCCGAAATCAATGCTCTGCCACGGCCCCATGACGCAGATGGAAACGCGCACGGAGCCGATGGTGGTGAACTTCGGCCCCCATCACCCATCCATGCATGGGGTGCTGCGCTTGGTGGTGACTCTCGATGGAGAGGATGTGGTCGATTGCGAACCTGTGATTGGTTACCTCCATCGCGGCATGGAGAAAATCGCCGAAAACCGAACGAACGTCATGTTCGTGCCCTACGTGAGCCGCATGGATTACGCCGCGGGCATGTTCTACGAAGCGATTGTTGTCAATGCTCCTGAAAGGCTGGCGAATATTCCTGTTCCCAAGCGCGCCAGTTACATCCGCGTGTTGATGCTTGAGCTCAACCGCATCGCCAATCATCTGCTCTGGCTGGGCCCCTTCCTTGCTGATGTCGGTGCCCAGACTCCGTTTTTCTACATCTTCCGTGAAAGGGAGATGATTTATGACCTGTGGGAGGCAGCCACCGGCCAGCGCCTGATCAACAACAATTATTTCCGAATAGGAGGTGTGGCAGCCGATCTACCCTGGGGGTGGCTTGAAAAATGTCGCGACTTCTGTGACTGGTTTGGTCCCAAGATTGATGAATACGAAAAGCTAATCACCAATAATCCAATTTTCCGCAAGCGTATTGAAGGTCTTGGAGTGATCGGCAAGGAAGAAGCCATCAACTGGAGTCTTTCCGGCCCAATGTTGAGAGCATCCGGGGTGCCATGGGACCTTCGCAAAGTCGATCATTACGAGTGCTATGACGATTTCGACTGGGATGTGATCTGGGAGAAAGAGGGCGACTGCTTCGCTCGCTACAGAGTTCGTGTCGAGGAAATGCGCCAGTCTCTGAAGATTCTCCGCCAGGCCTGCGACATGATTCCTGGTGGACCTACTGAAAACCTGGAGGCCAAACGCATGGCCGAGGGCAAAGACAGCGACTTCGCCGGCTTTGATTATCAGTACGTGGCCAAGAAGGTGGCACCCACATTCAAGATCCCCAACGGAGAGCTTTACACCCGACTGGAATCTGGAAAAGGCGAGATCGGAGTGTTCATTCAGGGGAACAACGATGTGACGCCCTGGCGCTTCAAGATTCGTGCTGCAGACAGCAACAATCTTCAGATCCTTCCTCACATCCTCAAGGGACACAAGGTTGCGGACATTATGGCGATCCTCGGCTCGATCGACGTGATCATGGGATCCGTTGATCGCTGATCAGAGCAGCTGGCAAGCGACGAGCGTGACTCTTTGGCTGAACCTATCCCCGGTTTCGCTGTCGGCACGATGATCGCCTGATGACGAAGCTTCCATGGCTCAACCTCACCAGAACCGTGCGTTTCGGAGACACGGATGCTGCGGGGGTCATGCATTTCCACCAGCTGTTGCGCTGGTGCCATGAAGCTTGGGAAGAGAGCCTGGAGCTTTACGGCATTGAAGCCAAAGCGGTGTTTCCTGGCTGTCGCGGTCAGGAGCGCTGGCCGGACACATCTCTCCCGGTGGTGCATTGCAGCGCAAGCTTCAAAAAAGCGGTCCACGGGGGAGACCGACTGGTCGTGACTCTGACTCCACAACAAATTGACCAGGGATGTTTTGAGGTTCGCAGTCAATTTCTGCTGAAGAACCAGAACGTTGCCGCTGGCGTGATCAGACATGTGGCGATTCATACAGAAACGCATCAACGCTGCCCATTACCGGACGCAATCTCACTTTGGATTGAAGCCGCACAGATCGGACAGGTCAGAGAACTCTGAACCGGCAACTAACTCAACCCGCTGTGCGCAGCGAGGCGAAAGCCGCGCAATCCAACAAAAGATCATTACGCACAATTGTGACGCCAGCAAGTTCAAGAATCCTCACCACATCAACCATCTGCCACGCAGCCAGCCATCAAAGAACACCAAAAAAATATGCTGCAAAGCTAATTTATGGGTCATTTTCTTACGCCGATGGATTTAAGGGTTCTGATCGTTGCATTACCCATTCTTCTTGCTCTCGGCTGGGCTGCTTTCAATATCGGCAGAGCCGCGATTGGACAACTTGAGGTTGCGATCAGACAGTACAAAACCAATCAAACATCCTGAACAGGTCCTGTCCTTCTTGTTTGATCAAACCATTCATCACCTCATTGAAAGCTGAATTACTCCGACAGCACTTGAAAGTCTCATTTTTAACAGAAACACTGAGCTTTTTGATTCGGAAGTGATACGAGCCAACCACGATGTTCGACACCTCTGCGGCATTTTCAGCACCTTCAGACGCTGAAACAACCTTTGACACTTCGGCAGCATTCACTGCGCCCTCTCATAGCGTCACGTCACCTTCCGGCCTGGAACCCTGCCTGGGTGGTGAACTGAGAATGCAGGCCATCTGGGTCGACGAAGAGGTCTGTGTCGGATGTCGATATTGCGCCCATGTGGCAACAAACACCTTCCTGATGGACCAGAACACAGGAAAGTGCAGAGCAATACGCCAAGACGGCGATTCGACAATGGTGATCAATGAAGCCATCGACACCTGCCCAGTGGACTGCATTCACTGGATAAGCTTTGAGGAATTGATTGAAAAAAAGAAAGAAGAAATGGAGAAAACCGCTTATTGAGCGATTCAGCCAACTACAAAAATACTGGTAAAAACTTTCACGATTCCAACAACAATCAAACCTGAAAGAATGACGAACGATGGGATGATATAGCGGAATGCCTTGTCAGAAGGCCGTTCATACAAAACCTTCTCGGCAAACGACTTCGTCGGACCGAAATTCAAGTGATCATCAATCGACATCATCATGTCGTTTGACGTCAGTTTTTCCTGCCAATCATAGGAGTAACGGGGGAACTCTTGATAAACAGGCGCCTCGCCAACAGCTCGACCAGGCAGAACCCTGGACATCTCAAGTGGCACAGAGTCATATCCGAATCTCTGCATGTACTCCTCGCTGTTGAGGACAAGGTCAACGAAGGCCTCAAATCCCTTCTCAGCGATAACGATGGAATAAGTTAATTTTTCAGTGTTATCTCTGACTTTACGTCCTAAAGCTCTACCGATGACCTGCTCAACAAGGCGATAATTGCTGTTGCAGGCAACATAACCCCGCAAAAAGCGATCTGAAAGTAAAAGTCCTCGGATAAAATCTCTAACAGTGATCGAACCATTTCTAAGTTGCGACTCGAGATAGCGATCTCTGTCGCTACTCATTGCATGAAAATAAATCTGACGATAACACCGATTAATAACATCTCCAGCATTATCAACGACATCTCCTTCAATGGAGGGAGAAGCAATCGTGCTTACACGAATATTTTGAGAAGTCGGTCGAAAGGGCCGAAGGGGAACTGGCAACGAAACAACCCAGCAAAACTCAGGAAATTACCCTAAGAGTTTGTCGTTATATCAGGGAGACAAACCGCAAACTAATTCACAATTCAGGCGTCGATCCAGAGCACTGGAATTAATTTGATACGCGCATTCGTGGCAAAGAGAACGTGCCCCTTTTGCGATTTTTGTGCTGGTCCCATACGCAGAGAGAGGGACCAAGGCATCAGCGCATTTTGAAGACCGGGGTCTCAGTCCAGATCTGGGTCATTGCCACCACAGACTCAAATCACTTGACAGCCCAACCTGCAAATCACGCGAATGGCAAGCCACGTCAAACCAGATCAGGAATGTGGCCGTTTCCAGTGGATGAGATGAAACAGATCTGACTCAAGAGTGATATTCACAACGCATTGATTGAACATACAAATGCATCACTGAGCCATGCATTCAGCAGTATTGAGTAGATGACTGAGCTGATTGTTGAGCTGCCAACCACTTCTGCCATCGCAACCGGTCCCACTTCCCTGCAGAGGTGCATTCCAGTTCCTGACAATGAATCCAAGACAGAGGGCGTTCCGGTGCTGGCCAGTCGGACACCAACCGGCGCAAGCGGTCGAGACCGTCCGACGGCAATTCAACGGACGTCCAACGAACAAGTGCAACCAGTCGTTCTCCCCATTCACGATTTTGCAAACCAAGCAACAGCACCGCATCTAGCGGTAGCCCTTGCCTGCGGGCCTCTGTGAGCAGCCTCTGCTCCAGCTGCGAAGGAAACACCGTGACCCCACCTGAATGGATGGCGTCATCGATGCGTCCCAGAAGATGCAGCTGGGGATCAGCCGGCGAACCCTCAAGTTCCGCCAGATCAGCTGAATGCCACCATCCATTGACATCCGACAGCGCACAGAGGCCTCCAGTGCCATCAAGCCTGGCCACAGCCAGCCGGTCGCAGTGCACCGCCAGAGCTCCCTGATGATTCAGTCGCAGACGCACACCATCAAGAGGTCGACCACAACCACCCGTCCCCGCCAGAAAATCAAGCGGAGCCTGGGCTGTCACCATCGCGGCTGTCTCGGTCGCGCCGTAACAGGGGGCAAGCCTGATGCCCAGGTCACGGGATTGATCGGCCAGATCGGTTGGCAAGGCTGCACCACCAACCCAGATCACGGCCATCTCACCCAACCAGGAGCGACCACAGGGATCAGCCAGCAGTCGCCGCAGCTGGGTGGGCACCAGCGACAGCACCATCTGACGCTGGTGCCAGTGTGGGTGGCGACGGCTGTGTTGAAGGAGCAGCGCAGGCTGTTTGATCAGAGCGGGCTGGATCCAGGCATGGTCTGCACCCCACTGACGGGCACGCCACCAGGGCATCAGGCCACTCACATGCTGAAAAGGCAGCGGGTTCCAGACCAGTGTTGAGGCGGGCTTCAGGCCGATCGCCTCAAGCCATGAAGCAGAGGCCTCGGCAGAACGGTCCAGATTCGACAAGGGATGCAGACAGAGCTGGCGAGCGCCGCTGCTGCCACCTGTTGACAGCACCAGCCCGGATCCAGGAGGCCAGTGCTGGCCATCTGGATCCATGTCTTGCCGCTCCGGCTGAACGCCGGAAGGGAGCAGACGCACCCAACTGCCATCGGCAAGATTCGCCTCGAGAGCCGCAGCTGCCTGATCAGGCTGAGCAGGATCGCAGTGGAGAACCCTCAAGCTGCCCATCAACCCCCAAGCTCAGCGGCAACCCACACCTGCTCAGGATCAGAGCTGAACAAGCGACCTTGAGGGCACCAACCGGGAGCGAGGCCAGGAGCCGCCGGAGTGGGGCCTCGTTGCTGAAGCCCTGCCATCAACGCCAACCAGCGAAAACCGATACCGGTTTCGAAAACGGTGCTGAACATCAGCCGCGGCCGACCTTCCTGCAATTGATGCAAAAGGAGTCTCGGATCTCCCTCCAGCAGCGGTCGCCGCACCTGCCATCCCCTCCACTGCTCCCGCAGAGCCGGTTGCTTGAGCAGCGACTCATCCAAGGCGACAGGCACACGCTGCCCCAGATCCTCAAGACCTTGCAGATCGTCGACTGCCAGCGGCTGCTCCAGCCAGTCCAAACGGGGATCACCCGCAAGGACTCCAGCCCATCGATCCGCCTCAGTCCGATCCCAGCCGGCATTGGCATCCAGACGCAGACGAGCCTCGGGCGGCAGCCGGTCCAGAAGACAGGACAACAATGACCATTCCTGATCGAAGTCCGCCGCTGCCACCTTCCACTTCACTGTGATGGGCTCACCCACCGGATGAGTCGCCAGCAGTTGGTCCAACATCGGCAGCATGGAAGGACCAGCTGGCAGCAAGCATGCCGAGCTCGGGGCAGGAAGCCAGGCCTGAACATCACCATCCAGCTCCGCCAGCGAAGCACCGAGCCCAAAGCCGACTTCAGCAGGCAGCGTCGGCAGCAGAGCTTCAAGCTGATCTCGATGGAACTCCACTCCTCCAGGGTTCTCCCATCGCGTAATGACCCGTGCACAGGCTGGTCGGTGTTGTGGATCAAGCGGAGCCACCTCCCCCCAGCCCACCCGACCGGAGATTGAACAGCTCAGACGCAACAGCCAGCCCTCACGCCTTTGCCAGACACCTGAAGCAGTCTGCAGCGGACGTGTCAGGGAAAAGGCATAGGAGCGGATCGCCAGTTGCAGCGTCATCGACTCAACCAGGCAGCAGAACAGGTGAGCCGAACCACGGACCCAGGCCCAGACCGATACTCAGTCCGAGGCCATTCAGCGCCTGGAATCGCAGAGCGAGAAATTTGCTGCCGGTGATGCGTTCAGGCTCGTGATGATGCGCGCGAAGCAAGCGGATCAAAGAGGAGGCCGCAGGCAGCCCCAAGGCTCCCAGAAGAGCGCTGAGTGGCCAGTCGCCATGCAGCACAGGCGCCCATTCCAGAGCGAGGGTGCCTGCAACGAACCACGGCACCAGGGACGCTGCCCGCGCACTGCCCAGGCGCACAACGGGAGATCGCTTGCCGTGCTCCGCATCCTGTTCGACCTGATGAAAATGCGAACAGAACAACACCAGCGTTGTCGCAAGAGCGGGACCGGAGCCGAGCACAAGAGCCGCTTGCCAGGGCACGTCATCCGTTGGAGGGGCGATGACCAACAACGCAGCTGCAGTGGCGAAAGGACCAAATGCGAGCCAACACAAGGGTTCACCCAACCCCTGGTATCCCAGACGAAAGGGAGGTCCCTGGTAGAGATACCCCAGACCACAGCTCACCAGCACCAGCAGCAGCACAGCAAGACTGCTTCTGAGCGCAATCCACAGGATCAGCATCAGGCCCATCAGCAAGGCAAGCGTGGCCAGCTGCTGAACAGGGCGTGGCCGACCGACCAACGTCACGACCGAATGGGGCTTGCCCTGATCATCGACGCCGGTCTCGGCATCAAAGAGGTCGTTGCTGAGGTTCTCCCAGATCAGCAGCAGCACCGCTGCCAGCAGAAAAACGAAGCCCTGGAGCCAGCGCACGGGGGAGCCTGAACCCAGGCGCCATCCAGCGGCAAGCAGGACTGGCATGACCGCAACGGAATACATCGGCCATTTGATCGCTGCCTTCCAGAGACGCCGGCGATCATCGCCGCGGGAGTGAAGGGTTGCAACAGCCTGTTGATCTGGCATGGACTGGACTCGTGGAGATCTCTTCAGGACTCATACATTTGAGCAGTAACTCTCCGTCCTGCCGTCAAGATGTCGGCCGCGCCCCCAAACAGTTCAACTGAACTGCGCTTCAGTGACCTGCTGGAACGTGCCATGCGCGTGTGGGATCAGCGCAAGGCGGACGACGGTGTTTTTGGCCTGGCGATACCACTGCGGGGCCTTGATCCACTGCTGCAGCTCGCTGATCTCGAGGATGCCGACCCGTTCCGTTTCCTCTGGGATGGAGCACCAGGTCTTTGCCTTGCCGCCGCCGGCCGCTGCCATCACCTGGAGCTGTCAGGTCCCCGTCGATTCGAACTGGCTCAGCGTTTCAGTGACATCACGCTCGGACGCATCCTGGAGGGCACGCCTGAAGCACCGGCCCAGGCACGCTCACGCATCCTGCTGGCTTTCTCCTTCTTCGAGCAGAGCGGAGAACTCCAGCCCCAGGGCAGCATGCCCTCGGTTCAGGCCGTCCTGCCTCGCTGGCAACTCAGTCGTCATGGACGGCACGGCTGGCTGCGTCTGCACGGCATCGCCCAGGAGGCGAGTGATGTGCGCTCACTCGTTGAGTCGCTCTGGCTGATGGCCGAGAAACTGCAGTCCTGGAGGAGCTGGCCAGGCCAGACCTCAGGCAATCTGAGCGGCAGGATCACACCCGGCGACTGGGAACGGCGCTACACCTCGGCGCTTCAGCGCGGCCTGGAACTGGTGAATGGTGGTGAGCTGCACAAGCTGGTTCTGGCAGTGCGCCACTCGGTGAGCCTCACCTCACCTCTGGACCCTTTGTTGCTGTTGAAACGTCTGCGCCACCAGCAGGCAGGCAGCTGCCGGTTCCTCTGGCAGCGCAACCGGCAGGACAGCTTCTTCGGCGCCTCGCCCGAGCGCCTGCTCAGCTTGCGCAACGGCCAGCTGCGTTGCGATGCGCTCGCCGGGACAGCTGGTCGCAACGACCACGCCACCTCGCTGCTCAACTCCGACAAAGACCGGCGTGAGCATGAACTGGTGGTGCAGGCAATCACCGAACATCTCAGCGCGCAGGGGCTCAAGCCACGACGGCCGCGCAGTCCTCAGCTTGCCAGACACGGCCAACTGATCCATCTTCATACCCCTATCACCACGCCGGCTCCTGGCCAGTCGCCTCTTGCTCTGGCTGGCGTGCTTCATCCCACTCCTGCGGTGGCAGGCCTGCCCAGACGTGAAGCGATGAGCTGGTTGCGCAGCCTGGAGCCATTCGATCGCGATGGCTATGCCGCACCCATCGGCTGGATCGACAGTGCAGGAGATGCGGAACTGCGTGTCGCCATCCGCTGCGGGCATGCCCGAGGCGCGCAGCTCGATCTGACTGCAGGCGCCGGGCTGGTGCGCGGTTCGGTGGCCGAACGTGAGCTCCAGGAAGTGGGGCTCAAGCTCACCGTCCTCGCCGATCAGCTGGATCTGGTGTCAGGGGGTCGCTGAGGAGCGCATTCGCCACTCCAGGGAAGACTGCTCGAGAGATGACCCGAAGGGCTCAGCTCGACCACCGACATGCTGACTGAGGAATGCTTCGACCAGCGCATACATCGCAAGAGCATTGCTGGGATTCGCCAGACCGTGACCTTCATCGGGAAAAACAACGAAGTCAATCGGCAGCTGTCGCTCCGCCATCGCCGCTGCAATGGTTTCGCTTTCCGTCAGCTTGACGCGAGGATCGTTGGCACCGTGGCCCAGCAGCAGCGGACGCTCAATCCGATCAACGTGCTGGATCGGGGAAATGGCATCAAGATCAACTTTGCCCACACCGATCATGCGCTCAAGAATCGTTCTGCCCGACTCCCAGTAAGGCGGGATTGACTCCAGGAGCGTGCGCAGATTGGAAGGGCCAACCTCAGCGATGGCCGCAGCGAAGAGATCAGGATCGCGGGTGAGGCCGGCGAGCGCCGCATAGCCGCCATAGGACGCGCCCATGATCACCAGACGATCAGGATCTGCAATGCGCTCATCCACTGCCCAGCGCACGGCATCGACCAGGTCGTCCTGCATGCGTGCGTACCACTCGCCCTCCCCGGCGAGAAGATGGTCCTTGCCGAGCCCGGTCGATCCCCTGTAGTTGACACTCAGGACGTGGTAACCGCGATTCGCCAGCAGCTGATGAATCGGATTGAATCCCCAGTAATCCCTGGCCTGTGGACCTCCGTGAACCAGTAACACCAGTGGTTGCGGTCCTGTGTGGGCGCTGATCGGGGTTCTGGTCAGATAGGCGGGCAGTCGACGTCCATCCCTGGCCTTGAGATCAAGGCTTTCCATGGGCACAAGGTCGTAGGCATCCAGCCGCGGCTGCACTGAAAACAGCTTGCGAATCTCATCCAGCTCGCGGTCCCAGAGCCAGTACTGGGGTCCCTGTTGATCGGAGCCGATGGCGATCAACCAACGACGGTTGTCGAGATCACGATCGACAACACTGAACTCGTTGGAGCCGGCCAGTTGCTCAAGCCTGTCGATGTCCGCTTGAACGGACGCGTCCAGCACCACTCTGCGGGAACGGAGATCAACCTCCTTGAGCACCAGCGGAACACCGGTGTCGAGATCACTGAGATCCACAGCGAAAGCACCGGCTGACGACCGATGCAACACCTCTGGAGTGCAGTCGGTGCCGCAGGACTCGAGCTGCTCACGACTCCAGCGCACCAGTCTGGGGAGGTCTTCACCTGTACTGAGCTGTCCGTAGAGCCAGCGACCGTCACGCGTGAACCCACTGGGCCCGGAATCGCTGATGGTGTCCTCAAAGCCAAGCTGAAGGAACTGCCGCCAGCTGGTGTCACCCGGCAGCCGCAGCTCGAAGCTGCTGCCACCATCGGGAAGGATGTTGGAACGCAGAACAGGGTGCCAAGCACCATCTAACCAATCGACATTGACCTGACTGCCGTCATCGGTGGAGCGGTAGAGCAAGCTCCTGTCTCCGCTGTCCACGTTGATCACATAGAGATCGTGATAACGAGGATCACGGTCGTTGAGTCCCACCACGAGCTCGGAAGGTGCCTCTCGGTCCACACCGACCAGGAATGCCTTCACCTTGTTCTCAGGCGTCAAATCCCGCTTCTCGCCTGTGGCGGGGTCAATTCTGACCAAAACGGTGTTCTCATCACCATCGCCATCCCTGGACGAGATCAGATAGCGACCGTCGGCCGTCCAGAAGGCTGATCTCTGGGGACGGTCCCGCTGATCGGTGATCACACGAGCTGGAGCATCTCCATCCAGATCCTGAACCCAGAGATTGAGTACGCCCTGATCAGGAGCCAGATAGGAGATCCGACGGCCATCGGGACTGAGTGAAACGCCGATGATTTCCGGATTGCCGAACAACACCTGTCGTGGAATGAGCGGAGGTGAAGCACCGACCTCGGCCGAACGGCCCTCGCCGGTCAAACCTCCCATCAGACCAACCAGAACAGCGGCCCCCCAGCGCAAACCCCTTCTCAACAAAATCCGGATCGCTATTCAGACCACAATTGTGATCGATCAGAGCAGGTCATGGAGACGCGCGATCACCTGATCTGCCAGGGGCTGATTCATCAGTCGTTCCACTTCGCGGATGCCTGTTGGACTTGTGACGTTGATCTCGCTGAGCATGCCGCCGATCACATCAATGCCGACAAAAAACAAGCCTTCGGCCCTCAGTGCAGGTGCAAGGGCCGCGCAGATCTGGCGTTCCCGCTCACTGAGATCAGTTGCTTCAGCCTGACCGCCAACCGCCAGATTGCTGCGAAATTCTCCAGCGGCCGGCCGTCGATTGATAGCCCCCAGCGGCTCTCCATCCACCAACAGGATGCGCTTGTCACCCTCGCTCACGGAAGGAAGAAAGCACTGAGCCATCACAGGCAGTCGTTCCTGCTCTGTGACCAGCTCCAGCAGAGCCTTGAGGCCGGGTGCCTTGGAAGACACACGAATCACTCCGAGCCCTGCACGTCCTCCCAGAGGTTTGAGCACAATGTCGCAGTGCGCTTGAGCGAAGGACTTGAGCTCACTGACTCTCCCGGAGACAAGAGTGGGTGCCATCCAACGACTGAAACGCAGAGCACCGAGCTTCTCGTTCCAGGTGCGCAGAGAATCCGGACGGTTCAGGACACGAACACCCGCTCGCTCTGCCACATCAAGCAGATGTGTGGCGTAGAGATAGGCCTCGTCAACCGGAGGGTCCTTGCGCATCCAGATCACCTGGAAGGTGTTCAGCGGCAGCCGTTCTCGCTCGCCGGCGGTGATCCAGGGGTCAGGCTGAACCGGCATGGCCATCGCCAGAGGTTCGTCACCGAGCGCGATGAGATCAGCAGGTGTGCAAGCCCAGACCTCCAGCGCAGAGCGCGAGGCGGCCTGCATCAGTGCAGCGGTGGAATCCTTGGCGGGATTGATCCGATCCAGCGGATCCAGCACGAACAGGTGACGCATGATCAGCGATCGGGGCAGGGAACTCAGGAGAGCAGCGCGTCAAGCTCGCCGGCCCGCTCAAGAGCATGCAGATCGTCGCATCCACCGATGTGTCGATCGTCGATGAAGATCTGAGGAACGCTGCGACGGCCATCGCCTCGGGCTGCCATGGCGTCGCGGGCAGGTTCATCACCATCAACGGCAAACTCGGAGTAGGAGACGCCCTTGCGATCCAGGAGCTGCTTGGCTCTGATGCAGAAGGGGCAGGTGCGCCAGGTGTAGATCTCGACGCTCGGCATGGAGCCCTCATCACGGGACGTTGATCCTATGCATGCACTCAGTCTCCACTTGTTGAGCGTTCCCCTCAGTCGATCGGGGGGAGCGCCTCGGCACATGGGAGTTGGTTGTCGGGCAGGGAAGAGATTCCGCACTGATAAGGTCGCCAAATCCGTTCAACGCACTCCGTTGCTCGACCTCACCGACTTCAAGCGCGACCTCTCCGAGCTCACTGATCGCCTGGGCAATGCTCAGGACTGTCTTTGACGTTCCTGCACTGAACGCCAGACAACAGGATCTCGAACAGCTCGCCGCCCAGCCTGACTTCTGGGATGACCAGAAGAATGCTCAGAAGCAGATGCGTCGTCTCGATGAGGTGAAGGCTCAGCTGCAGCAGTTGGCGACCTGGCAGGGAGCTGTCTCCGATGCCCAGGCCACACTTGAGCTGTATGACCTGGAGCCCGACGACGACCTGCTCGCCGAGGCGCAGGGAGGGCTTGACCAACTGCGCAGGGACCTCGACCGTTGGGAGCTGGAGCGCCTGCTCAGCGGTGAGTACGACAAGGAAGGAGCCGTGCTCTCCATCAATGCCGGAGCCGGTGGCACGGATGCCCAGGACTGGGCTCAGATGCTGCTGCGCATGTACACCCGCTGGGCCGAGGACCATGACATGAAGGTCAGCGTCGATGAGCTCAGCGAAGGGGAAGAGGCAGGAATCAAGAGCGCCACGATCGAAATCGAAGGTCGCTACGCCTATGGATACCTTCGCAACGAGAAAGGCACCCATCGCCTTGTGCGGATTTCTCCCTTCAACGCCAACGACAAGCGCCAGACAAGTTTCGCCGGTATCGAGGTGATGCCGAAACTCGAGGAGGAAGTCGACATCGACATTCCCGAGAAGGACCTGGAGGTGACCACCAGCCGCTCCGGTGGAGCCGGCGGACAGAACGTCAACAAGGTGGAGACCGCCGTTCGCATCCTGCACATTCCCACCGGGCTGGCTGTGCGCTGCACCCAGGAGCGCTCCCAGCTCCAGAACAAGGAGAAGGCCATGGCCCTGCTCAAGGCCAAGCTGCTGGTGATCGCTCAGGAACAACGGGCTGCCGAGATCGCCGACATCCGAGGCGACATTGTGGAGGCGGCCTGGGGCAATCAGATCCGCAACTACGTGTTCCACCCTTATCAGATGGTCAAGGACCTGCGCACCCAGGAGGAAACCAACGATGTGCAGGGTGTGATGAACGGAGATCTCGATCCCTTCATTCAGGCGCTGCTGCGCCAGGGTGTGGACAGCCCCGGACAGGACGAGGACAGCTGACCATGAGCTCAAAGCCCGACGGCATCGAGACGCAGAAGGACAGTGCGGCGACCATGCCTCCGCCGAGTTTCGTTAAACAGGCCATGCGCAACATGGTCCGCAAGGGCAGCAAGAGCCTGTTCCATCTCGGACTGACGGCCGCAGGGTTCATCGGCTTCATCCTTGTGGTCGCGTGGCTGGGAAGACCGACACTGCCCCAGTGAGCCGCACAACGACATTCACCATTGACCTGGCCTTCACCCCTGCCGCGCAGGAGCTGATCCAGTGCGCGGAAGGAACGGATGCTCATCAGCGCCTCAGCCAGTGGGAGCCCTGGGAAGCAACCCTGCATCTCTGGCTGCATCACCTGATCAGCGCTTGTGGCGACTCCACTCCAAACCAGCTGATGGACTGCGAAGAAATTTCTCTCGGCCTGCAGTTTGTTGATGATGCCCAGATCACTGCTTTGAACGGACGCTGGAGAGACAAGCCGAGGGCCACCGATGTGTTGTCCTTTTCAGCACTGGAAGCGGAGATGCCCCCTGACAGCAGCACCAGCATTGAGCTTGGGGACATCGTCGTCTCGGTACCGACGGCTGAACGTCAGGCTCTGGAGCAGGAGCACAGTCTGGAACGGGAGCTCTGCTGGCTGGTGAGCCATGGCCTGCTGCACCTGCTGGGATGGGACCATCCCGATGATTCGAAGCTGGAAGCCATGTTGCAATGCCAGGAGCAACTGGTTGCCATGGCCGGTATCGTTCAATCCCAGGGTGAGATCAACTGTGAATCAGCAGATGAAATCACTCCGGAATCCTGACGATGGAGCTCCGTTGAGCGAGGAGATCAGCCAGCGCAGCACCCGCCGTGCCCACCGTGCTGCCCACAGAGGAGCCTGGAAAATCGCCGGCGACCTGCCATCCAGCTTCCGCTACGCAGCTCAGGGACTGGGGTATGGCTTTATCAGCCAACGCAACTTCCGCATCCAGCTGGGGGGAGGCAGCTTGGCATTCTTCCTGGGCCTTTGGCTGGGGTTGCCAGCGATCCAGTTGGCCGTTCTGGTGTTGACCGTGGCAGCCGTGCTGGTGCTTGAACTGCTCAATACAGCCATTGAATCAGTTGTCGATCTGGCCGTCGGGCGACGCTTCCACCCTCTGGCCAAGATCGCCAAGGACTGCGCAGCGGCCGCTGTGCTGGTGGCTTCCATCAGCTCGCTTGTAATCGCTCTGCTGCTGGTGCTCCCGCCCCTGCTCGTTCGTCTCGGCCTTTAGACGATGCTGCTTGTCATCGACAACTACGACAGCTTCACCTTCAACCTGGTGCAGTATTTCGGGGAGTTGGCCGCCCAGCATCCCCTTGCTCAGGACCTGCGCGTGGAACGCAACGACGCGCTCAGCCTTGCCGAGATCAGCGACCTAAGCCCAGACGCCATCCTGCTGTCTCCGGGCCCGGGAGATCCTGATCAGGCAGGGGTCTGCCTGGAAGTGCTGAAGGAGTTATCTCCGAACATTCCCACACTGGGGGTCTGCCTGGGCCATCAGGCGCTTGCACAGGCCTACGGAGGCAAGGTCGTGCGGGCTGCGCAACTGATGCATGGCAAAACCTCACCGGTGCTCCATCGAGGTGAAGGGGTCTTCGCTGGCCTGCCTCAGCCCCTCACCGCCACTCGCTATCACAGCCTGATCGCTGAACGCAGCAGCCTTCCTGCCTGCCTTGAAGTCACTGCTTGGCTTGAGGACGACACCGTGATGGGACTGCGTCACCGCGAACATCCCCATCTCCAGGGCGTGCAGTTCCATCCCGAGAGCGTGCTCACGGAAGCCGGTCACAACCTGCTGGCCAACTTCCTCAGGATGGCGGAAGGACGCATTCAGCACTGCTAGCTTCCTGAGCCAGCAGGCATCCCCGATGACAGTCTTCCTGAAACACCAGGGTCCTGGGCGGGCCATCACCTCCCTGGCCGCGTCCACCCTGCTGGCCGGAATCAGCAGCACATCTGTGCAGGCGGCAGGCGTTTCAATCACCAGTTACGGACACAGTGCCCTGCTGATTCGCGGCGGCGGCCAGTCGGTTCTGGTGAACCCTTTCCGGGCCGTGGGCTGCGCCACGGGACTCGCGGAACCCCGCGTCGGCGCCAGCGTGACTCTGGCCAGCTCCGAGCTGCCGGATGAAGGGGCACGAATCGGTGGTGGCACTTACCTGTCCAAGCCGGGGTCTTATCGCGTTGACGGCATGGACCTGGAGGGTTTTTCCGCTCCTCACGATCGAGTGGGCGGACGCCGCTTCGGTAACGCCACCATCTGGCGCTGGCAGCAGGGAGGGCTGAATTTCGCCCATCTCGGGGGTACGGCAGCGCCTCTGAGCGGCGATGACAGGGTGCTGCTGGGTCGCCCTGATGTCCTGATCATCGGCGTCGGGGGCGGAGGCAAGGTCTACAACGGTGAGGAAGCCGCTGAGGTGGTGAAACAACTGAATCCACGCCGGGTGATCCCCGTTCAATACGTCAATGGAGAGGCTCCAAGCGGCTGCGACCAGGGTGGCGTGCAGCCGTTTCTTGACGCCATGAGTGGCTCCCAGGTTCGGCAGGTCGGACCGACACTCTCCCTGCCGGGCAACCTCGGAGACAGCACAGTGATCGAGGTGATGCGCTGACGTCCGACTCAGCCGTCGAGCTGGCGGTAGCTCTCCCAGAACGTCTGCATCTGGGCGAGGGTGCCGATGCTGACACGCAGGGAGCCGTCGATCTGGGGCTTGCCGGCCATCGAACGCACCAGGATGCCGGCATCCCTCAGTTGCTGCTCCACCTGCTGGGCGGGGGAACGGGGCCATAGCAGGAGATAGTTGCCTCCATCGCAGTGGAAAACGGCACCGGATCGCGTCAGCTCCGTAACCAGATAGTCACGGGCACGTAACACCTCGGCCACATAGTCGTCGGTGTACGGCTGATCGGACAATGCAGCGAAGGCAGCAGTGACAGCCAGGCTGTTCACGTCGTAGGGACCGGTGACGCGGCTGACCCGATCGACCACTCCAGCCGAACCGATGGCAAATCCCATGCGCAGGCCGGCCAGACCGGCGGTCTTGGCGAGGGAGCGCAGCACCAGCAGGTTGGTGTGCACGGCAAAGTCCACATGCGGCAGCACACTGTCACCGGTGAAGGCTTCATAGAGCTCATCAACCACCACCAGCGTGTCGAGAGCGGAAGTTGCCAGCTGCAGCACGTTTTCAGCAGAAAGCCGAGTGCCGGTGGGGTTGTTGGGATTGCAGAGCATCAGGATCTTCGGCCCGCGCTGCAGAGACGTGCGCATCGCTTCCAGCGGAAAGCGAAAACCCGGCATGTCATGGGGCACCGCCTCGATGGCCATTCCCTGCATGCCCGCACACGGCGCGTAGTAGCCAAAGGTGGGGCTGGTGGTGAGCAGGGTGTCGCCCGATGCTCCGTAGGCATGGATCACGGCATGGATCGCGGCATCCACACCGTTGAAGAGTCCCACCTGTTCGACCGACAGAGGCTGGGCCAGCCCGGCCGGCGAAGACTGCAGGTTGGCGATCACGGCCTCACGCAACCCGTCGTATTCCGGATAGACCGCGATCTGGTCAGCAGGGAAGGAGCGAATCGCCTCTGTGACCGCTGGGCTGGGGCCAATGGTGTTCTCGTTGAAATCCAGCCGCAGCAAACCCCGGCGACCCTCCAGAGGCGCGCTGTAACCACGGAGGCGTTCCACATCCGGACGAGCTTCTGGCGAGGGAATCGGTTCAGACATGGCCATCAGCGATGAATCGAATCTCCTGGAGAGTGGTGCCGAGGCAGATCAGGTCCAGCTTGCCGTGCTCAGCGACTCGCTTCAGCCAATGGAGAAGCGAAGAACGTAACGGACATAGTGATTCGCAGCCTCCCGGAGAAGCGCAGTGTCGGCATCTCCCCACCGATGATGCAATCACTGCAGCAATCGGACTGATGACCGCCAGCTCCAGCGCAACGACTCCAGCCATCACCTCCACGTTTGCCGCCTTCGCCCAGCAGGTCGATTACTCGCTGATGCAGCAACTGCGGCCCGATCCCCAGGCCACACCGGATGGACAGGATCACCGCCCGCGGGAGGTGCGTTCCGGCCACTACGTGCCGGTGACACCCACGCCGCTTCCCAATCCCGACTACGTCGCCCACAGCCCTGAACTGTTTAATGCGCTGGGCCTGGATGGAACCCTGGTCCACGACGGCGAGTTCCGCAGTGTCTTCTCCGGCGACCTCAGCAACATGAGCGAGCCGATGCGCCCCTATGGCTGGGCCACAGGCTATGCCCTGTCGATCTACGGCACTGAATACAACCAGCAATGTCCATTCGGCAATGGCAACGGCTACGGCGACGGGCGCGCCATTTCCGTGGTTGAAGGCATGTTCAAGGGTCAGCGCTGGGAGATGCAGTTGAAGGGCGGTGGTCCGACGCCCTATTGCCGCGGAGCAGATGGTCGTGCCGTGTTGCGGTCGAGCGTGCGTGAATTTCTGGCCCAGGAGTTCATGCATGCCCTGGGCATTCCCACGTCTCGATCCTTGACGCTCTACGTCTCCCACGACGAGAACGTTCGTCGCCCCTGGTATTCGGGCACCTCACCATCGATGGACCCCGACATCCTGGTCGACAATCCAGCTGCGATCACCACGCGCGTGGCGCCGTCATTTCTGCGGGTGGGTCAGCTGGAACTGTTCGCACGGCGCGCCCGCAGCGAAGCTCATCCCGAAGCTCATCAGGAGCTGCAGATGATCGTGCAGCATCTGATCGAACGGAACTACCGCGAGGAGATTGACGACTCCCTGCCGTTCCCGACGCAGGTGGTGCAGCTGGCGCAGTTGTTCCGGGAACGCCTGATCAGGCTCGTTTGCCACTGGATGCGGGTGGGCTACTGCCAGGGCAACTTCAACAGCGACAACTGTGCCGCCGGCGGCTTCACCCTCGACTACGGACCCTTCGGCTTCTGCGAACTGTTCGACCCCCGCTTCCAGCCCTGGACCGGCGGCGGGATTCATTTCTCCTTTTTCAATCAACCGAAAGCGGCTGAAACCAACTACCGAATGTTCTGGTCAGCGCTCAGTACGCTGCTGAAGGATCATCCAGCCGAAAAGGCCGATCTTGACTCGCTGCACGAGACATTCAGCGAGGCCATGAAGGGCGAACTGGAGGCCATGTGGGCAGGCAAGCTTGGTCTGAGCAGCGTGGCCCCGGAGCTGATCGGCGATCTGCTGCAGCTGATGGTCGCGTCGAAAGCGGATTACACCATCGTTTTCCGTGAACTGACATCACTGCCGAAAGAAGTCACACCTTTGAAGCGGGGCTTTTACATGCCGAGCGATACACAGCTCGACGCGCAATGGAACGCCTGGCTAACGCGTTGGCAACAGCAGCTCAGCGGCGGTGGAGAGCCCAAACAGATCACCGCTTCGATGCAGCGCGCCAATGCCGCCATCACCTGGCGCGAATGGCTGATCGCTCCTGCCTACGAAAAGGCGGCTCGCGGTGACTACAGCCTGGTGCACGAACTGCAGACGGTGTTCCGCAATCCCTACGAACCGCTTTCGCCCGAACTCGCCGCTCGCTACGACCAACTGAAACCACAGGAGTTCTTCGGTGCAGGAGGCATCTCCCACTACAGCTGCTCGTCTTAAACAAGGGTGATGGGGAGAAGCTGCGCCAGCTGCTCCTGTTCAAACCCAGCCATCACAGCGAGCAACAACAGCACTCGCGCCTTCTGCGGACTCAGCACACCAGCCGGGAGCAAGCCAAGTTCAGCATCCTGCTCACCACCATGAACCACTCCTGACCCACAACGATTGGCACGCAGCATCAGCGGCCGCGGACCAGTCCAGGCCTCAAGAACATGACGTTCCCCGACCGACAGCTGACCGGCTCCGGTTCCGGTGAACACCAGACCCGCAACACCGGCCTTGAGACATGCGGTGATCATCCACGACTCGGGCTGCACGGCTCCGTAAAGGATGGCCACCTGGGGCCATTGCTCCGGTAAAACGAGCGCAGCGAAGGGCACCTGCCGAGTACCGCTCGCCGTTGGCAGATGCACGCCTGCGTCATCCACCCAGCCCAGTGCTCCAGTGCTGGGACTGGCGAAGGCCCCCACCCCCTGGGTGGCCACCTTGGTGACATCGCGGGCGCCATGGATCTGGCCATCCATCACCACCAGCACGCCCTGCCCGCGGGCCTCGGAGCTGACTGCCACCTGCACCGCCTGGTACAGATTCAACGGGCCATCAGCACTGAGGGCCGTGGCCGGGCGCATCGCTCCCACCAGCACCACAGGCCGCGGGTCATCGATCAGCAACTGCAGCAACCAGGCGGATTCCTCGAGGGTGTTTGTGCCATGGGTGATCACCACCCCCACCAGGTCGGGATCAACGGCCAACGCCTCGCGGATGCGCGCCACCAATCGGCGCCAGTGATCGAACTGCAGATCAGCGCTGTCAACGTTGGCGATCTGTTCCGCCTCAATCTCAGCAAGCTGCTGCAGCTGGGGAACGGTCTGCAACAACTCCCCAGCGCCAATGGCACCCGCTGAGTAATGACTCAACTGAGTGGACTCAGGCGCAGTCCCAGCGATGGTGCCACCGGTACCAATCAGAAGGATCCGAGGACGATGCATGCCCTGATCAATCAGGTCGAGATGGGAACACAGGAGGGCGGCTGAGCGGGGTATCTGGGGAAGGCTCACCGTAGAGGAGTGGAGCATCCAGCAACGCGCATTGGGCGTAGGGGGATCGCGGGAACCACTGATCGTCGCTCTGCACCGGCACACGGTCCTCGGCACCGCTGCGATAGGCGGCAAGATCTGAAAAAAAAGACTCCAGCAGCAGCCGTCTGGCGATCACGGGTCTGAATTGCGCCGAAGGACCCAGCAGCAACACCATCGCCAATGCCGATCCGGCCATCAACACGGTGCACTGGGTGACGCGCCGCTCGCTGAGCGTGAGAGCTGCCGAGACCTCTGGGATGAGGCGTTCGAGAGTCTGCGCCATGCAGAGCAACAGGAACGGCAGCATCATCATGCCGGCGTACACATGGAACACAAACAGATTTTTCATCACCACCACCCATAGGGCGGTGGTCCCGCCGGTACTCCAGAGCATCTGGCGCCGGCATTTCAGAGCCTGATCGGGCACGGCAGCGAGGATCAAGCCATCCGTTGAGGAGGAACGTCTTCGTTGGATGAATAGGCGCGTCAGCACAAGCACCGCCACGACCAGAAGCAGCGGCAGCATGAACTCCGTGATGTAAGTGATCAATTTGGGCAGCGCCCCCCCCAACCAACGGGTGCGCTCCAGATGCCGCTCACTAAAACCATCTCCGCTGAGGCCAAGTCGGCGCATGGCTGACTGCACCACCGAGGTGCTGGTCCAGGTGACGGCATTGAGGTGGGCTTCCCAGGCGATGTTGTAGCTGGTTGCGAGCCCTACGGTTCCGAAAGCGATCGGCACACCCAGCCACAAGCGCCCGCGAGGAACATCAAGATCCCGTTGCAGCGGCAAGACCAAGGAAAACATCAGCACCACTGCGGAACGACCACTCAGAGCAGCCAGGCACAAGGCCCACCAGTACCAGCGCAGGTCAGGCTGCGCTGAGAGAACCTTGCGAACGACAACGAGCAGCAACAGCACGTAGGCCAGCAACGCAGGCTGATCGAAGTGAAACATGTTGCGGTACTGCAGCACCACCGGCGCTGAGAGCGTGAACAGTACGGAGGCCATCGCCACCGGCCGAGAGAAATGCAGCGCGCGAAGCCACCACCAGAGCGCCAGAGCTGTGGCGACAAAAATCAGATTCATCCATTGCCGAGCGGCATAAAGCCAGGCCACCCCGTCACCGGCCCAGGGTGAAAGCAGCCAACGACTCACAACCGCGAAGACGATCGGGTAGCGATTGAAATAATCAAGGTGAATGGCTCCATTCGGATGGAGCCATTCACAGGAATAACCGACGCCTCCGTTGGCAATGCTGCTGTGACGAGCGATGGCCAAGGAGTGAAGCGACACCCAGTTGAAATGGCCTTTCTGAAAAAAATCGACGATCGCCGGCTCTGAGACAAAGAGCATCACCACCAGCAGAACGGCAATGGCGGTCGGCCAGTACCGGGTTTGGAGGCTATACAGCCGTTGATCCATTACATCCGCTCCAGGGTGGCGATTCCGAGCAGACCGAGGCCGGCCTTGAGTGTGTCGGCGGTGAGACGACACAGGGACAGGCGCGATGGCAATGCGGCTGCATCAGCCTTGAGCACCGGCACCTGGTCATAGAAGCGGTTGAACACCTGGCTGAGCTCGAACAGATAACTGCAGAGCCTGTTGGGCAGAAGCTCCTCCTCCACCTCAGCGATCACCGCATCGAACTTGAGCAGCTCACGCACCAGGGCCCACTCCTGCGGCTCGCTGAACTGCAGCTGATCAGCCGCCACATCCAGATCACCACCCTTGCGGGCGATCCCCGCAATGCGCACCACCGCATACAGCAGATAGGGCGCGGTGTTGCCCTGCAACGCCAGCATGCGATCGAAGGAGAACTGGTAGTTGGTGATCCGGTTCTGGCTGAGATCGGCGTATTTCACCGCCGCCAGGCCAACGGTTCCGGCCACATGGTTGATGAAATCTTCCGGTTCACTGCGCCCTTCGTCCTTGAGGCGTGATCGCAGGTCGACCTCAGCGCGCTCCACCGCCTCATCCAGCAGATCACGCAGACGCACGGTGTCGCCGGCACGGGTCTTGAGCTTCTTGCCGTCTTCCCCTTGCACCAATCCGAAGGGGACATGCTCCAGGCGAGCATCCCCTGGAATCCAGCCGGCCCGCTGCGCCACCTGGAACACCCCCGCAAAGTGACTGGCCTGACCGGAATCAGTCACATAGATCACCCGGCGGGCCGCATCACCCTCGGGAGCTTCAGCAAAGCGGTAGCGAATCGCCGCCAGGTCGGTGGTGGCGTAATTGAAGCCGCCATCACTTTTCTGAACGATCACCGGCAGCGGTTTGCCGTCCTTGCCGCTGACCCCCTTCAGAAAGACGCACTCCGCGCCCTCATCGGTGACCAGCAGCTCGGCCTGCTTCAGCCCATCGATCACCGCAGGCAGAAAGGGGTTGTAAAACGATTCGCCACGTTCGCTCAGGCGGATGTCGAGCCGGTCGTAGATCTTCTGGAACTCTCGCCGCGACTGGTCACACAGAAGGCCCCAGGCCTTCAGCGACAGAGGATCGCCGCTCTGCAGCTTCACCACCTCCTCGCGGGATGTGGCCTGAAAAACCTCATCATCATCAAAGCGCTTTTTGGCCTCCCGGTAGAAGGCAACAAGATCACCGAGATCGATGGCATCGGCGGTGTCGAGCGCCTCGGGTGCGACCTGCTTGAGATGGGTGATCAGCATCCCGAACTGGGTGCCCCAGTCGCCCACATGGTTCAGCCGCAACACCGGATGGCCGCGGAACTCCAGCACCCGCGCCAGAGAGTCGCCGATGATCGTGGAGCGCAGATGGCCCACGTGCATCTCCTTGGCGATGTTGGGACTGGAGAAATCCACAATGACCGGCGCCGCGTTCTCCACGGCCGGCACCCCGAGCCGTTCATCCCCCAGCCGGGAGGCCACCTCGGCTGCCAGGCGCTCCGGACGGATCGTGAGGTTGATGAAGCCTGGGCCCGCGATCTGAGGCTCTAGGCACAGGGCTTTGAACTCGGCATCAGCCTGCAACTGCTCGACGATCGCCGCAGCGATCTGACGCGGCGCCTGCTTCAGGGGCTTCGCCAGGGGGAGGGCTCCATTGGCCTGGAAATCACCAAATTCCGGCTTGCTCGCTGCTGCCAGCTGGGGCTCCAGCAGAGCATCCACCTCCGGAAAGGCACGCTGCATCGCACCACGCAACTGGGTGTCTAGGGCCTGGGCGATGCGCAGCATGGAAAGCAGCGGTCAATGAAGTCAGCTCCTGATCATCCCCCGGCGCGGGGGTCCCCCTCGGGCTTCGATCATTCAGCGGCCACTGAACACGAGCTCGAACCTGCCCAGGCATCTGAACCCTCCGAAACAACGCAAGCGCAGCTAATGGCCTAGGCATTTATCAGTGGCAACGCACCAGTGACGACGCACCAATATCAACTCAGCAGTGCCAACGCATGCATTGATGTTCCCGAAACTCAATCTCAGCCTCAGTGATTGATCCACAGAGAATCAAATAAGGAGATGCCAGCAACAAACTGTCCGACTAATGTGCAGTCTTGCACAAGGGAAGACGATTATTGAACCGCAAGATCTTCTACAACTGCATTCGAGATGATTTATTCAACGGGGTACTGAGGCAGCAGAACGTAAATGGCATGGAGGCCATCCTGAACTTCTGGGACTCTCCACCCAACCCGCCAACAGGCGCCTTCAAAACCAACTGGGACATCCGCTCCATTGGCTGGCTGGCTTACATGCTCGCGACCACGAAGCATGAGACGGCCTCCTCGATGCAACCGATTGATGAATACGGAGATACCGCCTATTTCACGCGGATGTATGAAAATCGCTCTGACCTTGGCAACAACGAGCCTGGTGATGGAGCCAGATTTCATGGGCGGGGATTTGTCCAGCTCACAGGCCGAACCAACTACACGAAAATGACCGGGGTAGTGCGATCAATCTTCCCCGATGCACCCGATTTCACGGAACACCCAGATGCCGTCAAAGATGATCGCTATGCGGCAGTGATCATGTTTGACGGCATGTTCTGTGGAATTTTTACAGGATGGGCACTCAAAAACTTCATCGGAGATCCACACAAAGGGCAAATCGTGGATTACTTTCACGCCCGCAAAATCATCAACGGCCTGGACAAAGCTGATCTGATTGAACGTTATGCCAAAAAATTCTCCTCCGCACTTGATAAGGCTGGTGCGACGGCATAAATCGTTTCAAGAATGCCGAA
Organism: Synechococcus sp. MIT S9509; assembly: GCF_047303035.1. Classification (NCBI taxonomy): domain Bacteria; kingdom Bacillati; phylum Cyanobacteriota; class Cyanophyceae; order Synechococcales; family Synechococcaceae; genus Synechococcus; species Synechococcus sp. MIT S9509. The sequence continues at coordinate 1,969,875 of NZ_CP138940.1, forward strand.
CTGCCCCTCTCAACCAGGTCCGCTGGGACGACTGGGAACCGCGATCCAGCTGATCTGGTGCTGACGCAACTTTGCTTCTGTTGCGCTCAACTCCTTTTCTTGATTGCCATCACCATAAAGAGCCAGTTCATAGAGAAGATTCATGCAGAACTTGCCTTGAAAATATCCGCCGTGGCAATCAATCTTGCTGATCTTTAAAGGGCTGGCAAGCATCAAGAGCAACGTGGCGGCGTAATTGAAAAATCTCTGCGCGGCATTGCGAGCCGTAAACGCACTCAGATAACGCCCACCATCGTCGTAGTCGGTGCAGTCGATCACATTGAGCGGGTAGCCAATCCATGGCTTGCAGCAAAAGGTTTTGTCATCGCAAAGGGTTTCCGTACGCAGCGCACCATGGAGCTCGAGATGACTCAGATCTGACACAGACTTGCCGTAACCCTGGGCTCGCGTGCGCCCTTTGATGCTCAGGTTGCCGAGCCGATAGCCACCGATGCGCGTCCCCGAGGGAAACACGAAGTAATTGGCCAGAGTTGAGGCGAGCCGAAGCACCATGTCGGCATCGTTGACGAACAAAAAAGTCTGCTGAAAACGGCGCAGGCAACTGGCCAGGTAATTGGAGCGACCTGTGGTGATCGTCCAGACCGGGATGTCAGCAGCAACGAGGATTAAACGATCAAGGGTGAACAGATCACCGATCTGCGCCAACTGTTCTCGCTGTCGTTCGTTCGCTTGCTCATCGAAGGTCGCTGGGCAGCTTGGACCACCAAATGGACCCGACTGGGCATTAGTCGACCAGAGGTGAGTATCCGCTTCGGGATCGAAGACATTGGTGAGCACACGGATGAGCATGGTTGTCACGAACGTGCCCATGCTGTGACCCAGGAAACTGAGGCTGATCCGCGGCTGCTTACCGCTCTGGAGATCAGCCAGATAGCTGCGATCGGGGATGACCTCCTTGACCAGGTGGTGGAGAGCTCTGACCATCTCAACGGCATCGAACACACCAAAGGTGCTGGCGCGTTCACGGTCGCGGAAGTACGTGACCATGCGCAGCAGCATCAGTGTGATTCCAATCCCCAGACACAATTGACCGATGGCAGCGAGCCAACCGCCGGCAAAGAAAGCGAGCAAGCTGCCAAGCGCGAAGAGCAACCACAGGCCCATCGGCATGGCACGGAACCAGCACAAAGGTCCTCCGGCACCAATCAGCTCGGACGGCCAGGCGTAGTGCACAAACAACACATAATCATCAGGTGGTGATTCCGTAAGCCGGCAGGCGTCGTCTCTGAACTTGCGTTCCGCCTGCTTGTATTCCTCCCTCACACTCTGCAAGGGAACGTTGTAGCCGTGGATGCGAACGACCACCCGCACACGCTGAGACTTGCCATTGCTCTGCTGCCGTTGGAAGAACTCGGAGAGATGGGTGCGCAGCTTCGCGAAGTTCTGGGCGTTGTTGTCAAAATCCGCACGAAAATCAGGTTGCGTGAGAGCCAAGCGAAAGGGCCTCTCGGCCTCCAGGGGTGCGGTGCTGCAAACCAGCATGTGGCTGAAGCAGGGGTTCTGCTCTGAGGGGAAGGGTTGGTATTTGAGAAGGGCGAGTTCAGGATGCCGCGTGGTGGTTGTCATGGTGAATGGCTCTGCACGCTGATCCCCCCTGAGGTAGCCATCTCCCACGAATCAGCCGCGGAATCAAACCGCTTCCTTTCAATTCAGCAGCAGCGTTTTGGCATCAACGATCGCTCAAACGATTGCTCAGGCACCGATCGTTGAAGATGGTGAACTAGGTCCACTGTTGATCACACACCGTGCCCCAAAGCGCAGAACCAGCAGAGCAACTCCGCAGCTTGCTGGAGCAGGACACCTGCCATCTGATGCCCTGCTGCTTTGATGCTTTATCAGCCCGGTTGGTGGAACAAGCCGGCTGCGCACTCAGCTTCATGAGTGGCTTCTCCGTGGCGGCAGCCCGCGCCGGCCTGCCGGACACGGGCCTGCTCACGGTGACCGAGATGCTCGATCAGGGTCGCTCGATCTGCGATGCCGTTTCGATCCCGGTGATCGGTGATGGCGACACCGGCCACGGCAATGCCGCCAATGTGCAGCGCACAATGCACCAGTTCGCGAAAGCAGGCTTTGCAGGAATCATGCTGGAAGATCAGGTGGCTCCCAAGCGCTGCGGCCACACCGGCGTGAAAGCTGTCGTCGATCGCGATTCGGCGATCGCCAGGATTCAGGCAGCCGTTGATGCCCGCAACCAGGGCGCTGATCTGGTGATCGTGGCGCGCACCGATGCGCGATCGGTGCTGGCAACAAGCCACGGTGATCAGGCCGCCCTGGAGGAAGCGCTCTGGAGGCTGAAGACATTTGCTGAGCTTGGCGCTGATGTGCTGTTTCTGGAGGCACCCCGCAGCGAACGAGAAATGCTGAGATTCTGCGAGGAGGTGCCGGGCAAGCGCATGGCGAACATGCTGGAAGGAGGCATCACACCGTTGTTGTCGACTGAACGGCTAGGGGCAATGGGCTTTGCTTTGGCGGCCTACCCACTCACCCTGCTCTCAACGGCCGCCTTCGCGATGCGGCAGGCACTGGTTGATCTCCAAGCAGGCAACACTCCTGAGCAGATGCTCAGCTTTGAGGAGATGAAAACACTGGTGGGGTTTGACAGCTACCTGGAGAGAGCTGATCCAACCTGAATCGGCTCCCAACACGGTGGACGAAGGAGAAACGGAAGGGTTGGGCTCTGTTTAGGCAACCATTGCTGCTGGATTCCGTCGACCGAGCTCGAACGCGTCATCGACTGCCTGTGGTGTTGAGCACGGCTGAAGTGCGCGCCGTGCGGGAGCAACTGCAAGGGCCCTCAGCTCTGGTGGTGGGGTTCCTATACGGCAGTGGGTTGCGCCTGATGGAAGCCCTTAGGATGCGAGTGAAAGACCTTGATACCCAACGGGGGGAACTCAGCGTTCGCGATGGCAAAGGGGGGAAAGACCGCCTGACACTGTTGCCAAAAAGCCTGATTCCGGACCTTGAGCGTCATCTCACGGATGTACGTCAACTGCACCAGCGTGATCTTGAGGCCGGCTGGGGGCGGGTGCTGATGCCCTACGCCCTGGGTCGCAAATACCCCAACGCTGAACGCGAATGGGGCTGGCAGTGGGTGTTCCCGCAACAGAAGCGTTGGACTGACAAAAGCAGCGGCGAGCAGGGGAGGCATCACCTTGATCCCAGCGTGGTGCAGAAAGCGGTGAAACGCGCTATGGCTTCAGCTGGCATTACCAAGGCAGCCAGCTGCCATACCTTCCGTCATTCATTTGCAACACACCTGCTGGAACAGGGACAGGACATCCGCACGATTCAGGAACTGCTCGGCCACAAGGATGTGAGCACCACCATGATCTACACCCACGTTCTGAATTCAGGGCCCCTCGGTGTACGCAGCCCAGCCGACCTTGACTAGCAGCATTCAAACAAGCTGCGTGGATTTATTGATCATCACTGCACCCAATTCGATAAACGCCAATTGGAAGATGCGGCGCATCACCAAACACATTTCCACTCTTAATTATTTCCTGAAAGCAAAAGTTTTAAAACATCGACACAAACATGCCAGCAGAGCCCACTGAATTCGCTTCAAATATCACTCCATCAAACAGCATAGAAACCAAATGCAAAGCAATGAGCTACAGCGAAATCAGCACAGTCGAATTGAAATGATTAACGGACCCATGAACGATCGCTACAATCAGAGGAGTGTTTTTGCAGAAGCTATGCCATCAAAGCGTTCTGAGCAGCGCAAGACCGATAGAGCTTCGTGGTTCACGGAAAGCAAGGCCTGCTCAGAGGTGGTTATCGGAACCGCCCAATAAATAGTTAGTTTGCAAAGGAAAATTAAGTGCAATTATTTACCCAGCAGGTAGTAACAATAGGAAAAATTACACCTCAGCATGTTCAGATGCTTGGAACGGGTTTTTTCATCTCAAGCAATAAAGTGGCGACAACACGTCATGTGGTTGGCAATCAAGATGAAGGAATCGTCATTCTCGCCCCGCATATTAATGACATTAACGCTTATCAAGATACCTCTGATAATCGCTGCAAGCCCATTCAGGCTCGAATTGCAGATATTGATCCAATTAAAGATTTAGCAATCCTTGAAGTTGACGGCCAACTTTCCGGAGACTTGCCTGAGATTGGAGGGTTTGATGAAGTTAACGTTTCAGAAGAAGTCGGCATTTTTGGCTTTCCACATAGCGTTGAAGGTAGAAGAGTCTTAACTTTTCAAAAAGCAGAAGTTGGTGCAAAAGTTCTACTAGATTCTAATGGCATTAAAAGTAAACATGCAGTTATTAATACGCAATCTCGCCCAGGCCAATCCGGCTCATTAGTCTTTTCTCCTCGTTTAAATAAGATTGTAGGTATTTTAGTTGGCGCATATACTCCTGATGGTGGAGAGGGTATCTCGTTGGGTGGAATTAATCCCAGAGAGCTTCATCAAACTACGCACGGGATCTCTTCGGAATATTTAAGGGAGATGCTTTAATGGAATTACCAAGTGCCACTATTGACGAGTGGGTTTCTGAATTAAAAACCTACCAAGCCAACAGTATCAACCAACTTCTGAGTGAAAACGATCCTGAAGAAACCATAAAATTATGGTTGTCGGCCAATGGGCCAAACACCACGATTCAATTTGGTGGCGCCAATGAATCACCAGAACCATTCTTTGATAGGTTCAAAGAGGAGTTCAGGAAATTTATGTGCGGAGATAGCGCATATGAAAGCTTCCGCTCTCAGCTATCCGCCGAAACTCCAGTCGCCAAAACGATTTATATAAGCGTAATTTCTGCTGCGCTCGGAGCAACTCTAGGGTATGCCGCAACATTGCTAGCACCGGCAGTAGCCATCATGCTCAATTTGGTATGCACAATGGGAATCAACGCATGGTGTAATGCAAACTAACAAGGCGCTCAAGCAAGGACGCGCTAAAGCGCGCCGCTTAGCTTGGCGTTAGAAGCACGAGAAGAAGCTCAGCTAAAGCGATTACGGCCATTAGGCCCCCCCACACGAGTGCTGGGTTGCTGGCATGATCCAAGACCTTTGATTTCGGAGATTTGTTGCTGAGTAGATCTTGCCGCGATCATCACCAGGCGGGCAATTTTGTGGAATAGATACCAGGCAAAAAATAACTTGATCACCAATTCGTGAGGCCGCCACATCGGGATTAAATTCATATGAAACTTGAAAGCCTCCATTGTCATATTGAATGGTTGTTCCTTCGTTTTCCGTATAGTTCTTAGGTGGAACGATCATCTGTCGGTCATGAAGCCTTGTACCGATGGCTTTGATCTTGGTTCGAGAGCAAGTCCCAACTCTCTCAGGTACGCCACTCACGATGGGTGTATTCCCATTTTTGATAAGAGAAAGCCTGAACGCACCAATCCATGGCGGATTCGAAACGTGTGCTCCAAACTCACTCAGTCCGTCAATGACCTGAGCCTGAGTGTCAAGAATGCAGAGCTTATTACTCCCGCAAGCATGGCGAGCATGCAAGGACGATAAAAGAAAGTCTTGCGCGACGGATCGCCTTTCTCCCTTAATTTGGCCATAACCGCGCGAAGCTATTTGATCAAGTTCAGATAACTTCTGGTCATTGCATATTGCGAATTCATCTTGATAACGTGCACGATTACAATCAAAGCTTGGCCTAAAGCTGTTAGCACTAGCTTCTGGTGCGCCAAAAAGTTCAAATAGGCTTAGCAAGACATTCATCCAAAGTGCGATTTGAATCATGGATTTTCAGAGAAGATAATTATCATCATCTATCAATAAGGCTTTACGGCACTGGTCAAGCAATGATTGATATCAGGCTTCTGGCCCTAGAGCCGATGGATTACAGGTTTTGGGAGCCATCGGCCCTGTGAGCGAGATCAGAATCTCCGCTGATTCAGATCATCGAGTGATCATTTGAATCCGGCAATGGTGAATGAGTCGGAGCATGAACTCCGCTGAATTCATTCATTTGCACTTTTGAAAATGACAGACCAACGCAAGCTGACTGCACAACGGGTACGCCAGGACGCGATCGATCTCGCTGCCCGGCGTGATCACCCGCAACAACAAGCTAACGGCGACGAGCAGCGCTACGAATCCGCGAACTACCCGATGAGCTTCACCAAGGAGCTTGATCACAACCCAACCACTGGCTTGGTTGAGCAATCAGGAGACTTCAAGGCATTCCGTTACGCCATTGACAACGGCTTGGCCGAGGACTTCACCCGGCACATAGCGGTTCCGCGCGCTGAGCCGCGCCGTAAGTGGGAGGCCCCGACTGCTGGCACGTTCTACGAACTGCAAGGTCCTGACCCTCAAGCCGTCACCATTCCGCCCGCTCCTGATCTTTGCAGTGAAGAACTGACCTTTGAGATGGCGGAGGTTTACGAACTGGCGCTATTAGGTGATCTGCCCTTCAACGCCTTCGATGCAGGCGGTGGCTCAGCAGCACTGGCTGATTCGGCCGATCGACTCAACAGTCTTGCCTATGCCCAGGGCGGCTTCAACAGCCGTCCGCGCACCACCAACAGCAGCAATCAACTCGACCCGCAAACGATCTTTCGAGGTTCCAGTCCGGGAGTTGTTCAAGGTCCTTACCTCTCGCAATTCATGCTCATCGGCAATGCCAGTGCGAGTGAGGGCATCACACCAGATCAAGGCTTCATCAACTTCGGTGCCCAGAGGTTCGACCAGCGCGTGCTGGAGGTGAAGTAGCAAGACGACTACATGATCAAGTGGGATGACTGGCACCGGGTTCAGCAGGGCTATGAAGTCCGAGCCGAATGTTTCGATCCCTGCAAGTCCTCGGGGCCGGGGCAGGCCTTCACCGGCCAGCGGCGATTTATCCATACACCCCGTGATCTGGCGACTTACGTCCACTTCCTTCAAATTCATCAGCGAAACCTCAGCAACCTCTCAGCAACCTCTCAGCAACCTCTCAGCAATGCTTAAGCGATTTATCAGCTTTTTATTGTCATAAATTAAGTTCTATTCAATTTTAAGCATGTCAATCAAAAAAGATGACATTGTGAACGCTATACATAGCGATGGAAGTGACGACAGTTACTACGCAAGTAGTACTGGATCAGGATGTGTATTCAGGTTTCAGCTAGATCTAAGTTTTTTTAAACCTATTGATACGGATTACAAAGTCGTTCCTGGAACTTTTTTACATCAAGATCTAATTGCGCCCAATCCTTGCTACAACCTTATAGATCCTACAGATCCATCTTTATCTCATCATGACCAAAAGCTATACGAAAAGGTTCAAGAACAAGGTGTTCCGGCTGTAGGAACGCTTGCGTATAAATCAGAAAAAGTAAAGTGTTTATTTAGCGGAGAAAAACACATTGACCTTCATGATCTAAGCAATACTTTTGTACTTTACTCCCACGATTCAAACTCTTGTGATTCGAGGGCGGTTTATCTTGAGGATGGAAATGGATGGCAAGGTCCCTGCCTCTGGTACCAGGAAAACCAAACAACAACTATAGATTCCAACTTAATCGGGTCTGGCGCTTGGCCAATGGGGGACCCCCGCATAAACCCACCTTCTTCAATCCATAAGACGGGCAATGGAGGAGGAACTGGATTCCATACTAGATATAGTTATGATGAAGCAAATAATAAACAAAACAATTGGAAATGCGCAGTTGACTACATTGACTATAACGGACAAAAACAAAACTATGTAGACGCAAATGAACTTGTCAAGTATAAAGAATACAATCCAAAATGGAATAATAGGTACAATCTTGATGACTGGTGGGTATTTTTGCAAGCCTGGCATGAAGCAGCAAAAGCGCACCAAGACTTACAATATTGGCCTGATCAAAACAAATTAGACTCTTTTGGTTGGGTTGACAATATTGCCGCAATGATAAGTCTCCAAAATGGCTTCTATTGGAATAGAGACAAGCTTGGATTTAAACGTGAAGACCAAACAGCTTATGGGTGGTGGGGCTGGAATGAAATTCCTTTTCAAAAAGAACGTGCCACAAACGCAGACTCCTGGGATTGCTTAGCTGTTGTATTGCCTTTAAATATTGAGCATTGGGACTATCCATATACCAATTTAAAGGATGAGCAGAGGCAGTATATCAAAAAGCAAGTACATGCTCATGAGAATGCAGGTTACAAATATGGAAATAATAACACCCCTTCTATTGCCATCTTTAGGCAGGAATGGATTGCAGATAAGTATCACTGCATCAACCTAATCTGTGAAGATGTCATCTCATATCAAGATCTTTAAAAAATAAAATATCGAATTGCGGAAATCTGCTTAGCGCTAGAGGTTAGATCGTCTATGCGTTAACACCCTGGCACGCTTACACATTCTTATTGTGTAAGCTATTTTTTTATTTGCCCTAAAAATTTTTCTTTTATCGACTAAAGCCACATATGATTGATTTTAGTAATCAATCAAGGATTGCTCATCCAGTCAAATGATGAATGCCCTGAGCCAGCAAAATATTACAGTTAAATCATATACTTTAGATAATCAATTCATTGCAATCAAAGAAGCAGCGAAATGACATATTGCCAGCGTAAAAAACCATTGAGCAAGAAAGTACCCAGGGCAACTAATAAGGCGATCGTTCGAACGCAAACTACACGCATTTCGTGGGCGCCTCACAGCTCAGGCCTTAGGCGAACTGACAACAGAACATCCTAAAGTACACGCTGGAAGCTTGTCGCTACCACTCGCTTTTATGTAATCAACGCTTCTTTTCTGGCATTGTTTTTTATTAAATGACCAGAGCCCAAGACTGAAACTTCGTTGCTGACCGGAACGATCGATCAGGCGCTGATCGTTGAATATGGTGAGCCAGAACCACGATTGATCGCACACCGTGCCCCACAGCGCAGATGGCCCACGTGCATCTCCTTGGCGATGTTGGGACTGGAGAAGTCGACCACCACCGGAGCTGCATCATTCACCGATGGAACGCCCAACCGCGCATCACCCAGCCGGGAGGCCACTTCCGCAGCCAGGCGCTCTGGTCGGATCGTGAGGTTGATGAACCCAGGCCCGGCGATCTGGGGCTCTAGGCACAGGGCTTTGAACTCGGCATCAGCCTGCAACTGCTCCACGATCGCCGCAGCGATCTGACGAGGCGCCTGCTTCAGGGGCTTCGCCAGGGGGAGGGCTCCATTGGCCTGGAAATCACCAAATTCCGGCTTGCTCGCTGCTGCCAGCTGGGGCTCCAGCAGAGCATCCACCTCCGGAAAGGCACGCTGCATCGCACCACGCAACTGGGTGTCTAGGGCCTGGGCGATGCGCAGCATGGAAAGCAGCGGTCAATGAAGTCAGCTCCTGATCATCCCCCGGCGCGGGAAAGCCCCCTCAGGGCTGGATCAGGCCAACTGCAGACCCAAGGGAGCACCGTGCCGACACTCAAGAATGCCCACTACCCTCCGACCTCATCCAAGGGAGGGAGGGAAGAGAGGTAGGAGCGAATGGAGACCGCAAGATATTCAACGACTGCCTTCGAGACGATTTGTTCAACGGCGTGCTCAGGCAGCAACATGTGAATGGAATGGAAGCCATCCTGGACTTCTGGGACGCACCACCCAAGCCACCACAAGGAGAATTTCAAGCCAACTGGGACATCCGCTCCATTGGCTGGCTGGATTACATGCTCGCCACCACAAAGCATGAAACGGCCTCAACCCTGCAACCCATTGATGAATACGGAGATGCCGCTTATTTCACACAGATGTATGAGAACAGATCGGACGTCAATATCACAGCACCCGGGGATGGAGCCAGTTTTCACGGGCGGAGATTTGTGCAGCTCACAGGCAGGGCGAACTACACCGCCGTGACAGGTGTTGGGCAATCCATCGTTGCTGACGCTCTCATATCCGGAACAACCCGATGCGGTAAACAATGATCGCCATGCGGCTGTGATCCTGTGGGATGGCGTGGTTTGCGGTGTGTTCACAGGATCGGAGCGGAAGAACTTCATCGGCAATCCACTTCTCAGGCAGATCGTGGACGACGTTCACGCCCACACAATCATCGATGGCATGGATCAAGCCGGTCTGATTGAAGGTTGCGGCGAACCATTCGCCACCGCACTCAACAAGGCAGGGGTGACCACTGGATTCAAGCCTTGATCACAGCCTTGTTTGCAGCAAGGCTTTGATCTCTGAGGGCGAGAGTGCGATGGGATTGTTGCGGTTGCTGGCGGCCTCAACGATGCGATCCAGATCTGCCGCGGTGATGCCGTAGTCGCTCAAACGAGGCAGCTGGAGTTCCTCCACCCAACGGAGCAAGCAGTCCGTGAAATGGTCCACTGCCGCAGCGTTCTCACTGAGGTTGCTGCCCCCCGGCATCAGACGACCAACACGGGCCATCCGTTCGATGGCAGGGTGATGGGGATCGCGCTGTTTCAGGGCACTCCAGTTCTGCTGTTGCACTGCAGCCATCAACGTTCCGCAGATCACGCCATGGGGCATCGGAAACCAACCTCCGATCGGCCCGGCCAGCCCGTGAACAAGTCCCAGCCCGGCATTGGCCAATCCGATGCCTGAGCAGAGCGCGCCATAGGCCATGTTCAGACGCACCTGAGGATCGGCTGATCCCTCTCCGCAGGCTGATCTCAGATTCGGCACCAGATGCTGGAGACCACTCCAGACGATCGCATCACTCAACGGTGATGCCGTCGGGGAGAGAAACGGCTCCAGCAGCTGCGTGAAGGCATCCATGCCGCACGCTGCTGTGATATCAGCAGCGGCACCGGTGAGCAGGGAACCATCCAGAATCACGGCACTGGGAACGAAGTTCTCGTGACGCAACGACTTCTTGTATCCCTCCGGGCCCACATGACTCAGCACTGCGTTTTTCGACACTTCTCCACCCGTTCCTGAAGTGGTGGGAATTGCCAGAAAAGGCAGGGTGATTCCGCTGTGGGCCAGACCACGGCCCACACCCTCGAGATGATCGAGCACGGAGTTCCCATGGGGAATCATCGCGGCAATCGCCTTGCCGCAATCGATCACACTGCCGCCACCGATGCCGATCACAGCGTCCAGGCCCTGACCAAACCACTGCCGGGTGGTGCGATCCACCAGCTCTGCGCTGGGTTCACCAGCACAGATCAGATGGGAATGTCTGGCTCCAGCAGCATCAATCAAACCCTCCACCACGCACAGCTGGCCCATCGCCTGCAACGAAGCTCGGCCGGTCACCAGCAGGACCGATTCAGCGTTGCTTGAGCGCAGCCAGGGGGTGATCTGCTGGAGAGTTCCCATGCCGCAGTGAATCGGCGGGACCCGGGCAAAAGGGAACGACATCGTCATGAACCCATCGCGTCATGGTGCAACCGATTGGTAGGGAACACCCTTCCGTGGTTCGGCCATCCAATCAGCGACGGTTTCCCTCCACTGGAGGTAGTGGGACGTGTTCTTATGGGCTGCAGCGGCGGCCTCGGACTCATACGCCTCGTAGAGAAGAAACAGAGTCGGGTCGTCCTTGCTCTGCAGGATGTCAAAGCGTTGATTGCCCGGTTCCTGGATGGATTCCTTGTGATTCAAGATGGAGGCCTGACGAAACGCCTCGATCTGATCAGGTTTCACGTGGACGTGAACACAGGTGACGTGCATCGATCAGCCAAGCAAGGCAGTCTTCAATCCAACCATCCGGCGAGCCAAGGTCCAGAGGCAGTCCCCTTAACCGGAGCATGACGGAGGACTGGGAATCGCGATCCAGCTGATCTGATGGTGCCGCAACTTGCCTTCGGTTTCGATGTGCGGCTTTCCTGAATGACCATCTCCATCAAGAGCCACTCATGAAGGGGATTCATGCAATATCTGCCTTGAAAATAACCACCATGGCGATCGATCCTACTGAGTTGGAATACACCAACGAGCATCGCCACGCTCGTGGCGGTGTAATTGAAAAAACCTCTACGCGGCATTGCGCGCCGTGAACGCACTGAGATAGCGCAACCCATCGTCGTCATCGGTGCAGTCGATCACATTGAGCGGGTAGCCGATCCAGCGCTGACAACGGAATGTTCTGTGATCACAAAGGCTTTGCGTCCGCAACGCCCCATGCAGCTCAAGGTCACTCAGGTCACCCACACGCTTGCCATAACCATTCTGTGTCGTGCGGCCCTTGCTGCTCAGATTGCCAAGCCGATCGCCGCCAATGCGCGACCGCTAGGGAAACACGAGGTGGTTGGTCAAGGCTGAGGCCAATCGCAACACCATGTCGGCATCATTGACGAAAAGGCTATCGGCAATGATCTCCATCACCAGTAGGTGAAGCGCTCTCACTATCTCCACGGCATCAAACACACCTAACGATCAGGCGCGACTACGATCGCGAATTAGGTGACCGAGCGAGCAGGGTGAGCGTGATGCCAATCCCCAGACACAACTGACCGATGGTTGCCAGCCAACCAACGACAAAGAAACCGAGACAACTGCCGAGAGCGAACAGCTGCCACAGCTCCATCGGCATGGCACGAATTCAACGCAAGGGACCTCCGGCACCGATCCGTTCGGACTGCCAGGCGTAGTGCACGAACAGCACATAATTATCCGGTGGTGAGTCCGTGAGCTGGCAGGCGTTATTTCTGAACTTGCGCACCGCCTGGTGGTATTCCCGCTTCACACTGCTCAGGGGAACGTTGTAACCGTGGATGCGAACCACCAGCCGCACACACAGACTCCTGGCGCTGTTCTGCTGCCGTTGGAAGAACTCGGAACGATGGGTTTGAGCTCCGCAAAATGCTGAGCGGTGTGGTCGAAATCAGCCTTAGTGAGATCCAGCCGACAGGTCCGCTCCGCCTCAAGGGGTGTCGCGCTTGCACACCAACAGGAGGCAGAAGCAAGGGGTCCGCTCTGAGGGGAAAGGCTTGTATTCGAGAAGCGCCAACGCCCCAGGCTGCTATGTGGTGGTTGACATGGTGAGTGGCTCCACACACTGATCACCCCTTTTGTAGCCATCACCTATGCGTCAATACAACAAGCGAATGATTTGCTCCAACGACCGGCACGGAAAGAGAGATAACAATACTCAAGGCAAAAAGCAAAGAAACACCGAGAGAATCATCGCGGAAGACAAAAACTGAATATCAATTTTCAAAGCTTAACGTCGCGGTACTAACAAAAAATATCTAAATACAACACAAAAATACCGGCCAATGAAGTGATCGGCAGACATAGTTCAAGAGGTCTCTGTTCTTTACGCAATCAATGTCAAATGACTTTACACCTGATTTTCAAGTCACAGTGTCGGGCCTTAAGCCCAATACGAATGCAGCATCAGCAATAAAGACACCTTGAGATGAACATTCGCGAACGGTTAAAAACAGGCCAGGCCACAACGAATGAGGCTTTGGAGCTGTTCGATTCACTTGAGCCCGTCGATGTTGATTTTATGATTGGCACCTGGAAGGGCGAAGGCTTCCATACCAACCACCCCATGGATGGTCTTCTCGAGACCTATCACTGGTATGGGAAACAGTTTGAAAGCCTTGAAGATGTTTATCCATTGATCTTTTCAACACTTCGCGGTGGCTTCGCCCGTGTCAACCCCGGCTTGCTGGGACCGGCATTAACTGTGCCCATGCCAAGGTCAGCAATGGTGGGTCGTCTCTTCCAGACACTGTTGCCCTGCCTCGCAACATCCCGCTCCTCAGCGCGATTGCGCATGACAACGTATCGAGGCCTATCAAGCGCAACCATGATTTACGACCAGCTACCGATTCACGACGTGTTTCGTCAAATCAATCAGGATGCCGTTTTAGGCGTGATGGATAGGAAAGGAATGAATTTACCGTTCTTCTTCGTCCTTCGGCGCGAAACAGAATCCAAAAATGTCTAGAAGGCTTTCAGATTGATTGAGCTGCTCTAGTGCTTATAAGTGGTTCGTCTTCATGGCAGTTAAGTTTATAACAAATAACGAGCCAATTCGAATCTGCGCTTCAAACCCAAAACCAACAGCTGTTGCCTCGAGGAAAGTTAATTCACACAAGCCTTGATTCAACATTTTATTTCGCCTCAAACCAGCATCATGACCAAGTCATCAGCCAACTCTGCTCCCTTGGACATCGCGATTATCGGGGCAGGGCCTGGCGGACTCAGTGCTGCACACGTCTTGGCAAACCGTGGGTTTTCTGTCGGTATTTTTGACCGAGCCCAGGTTCTGCGACCGATTGGCGCGGCTCTTGGACTTGCCGAACAGGGATACGAGGCACTCAACAACATCAGTTTGAGCCTGTCCAAGCAGGTTCGTTCCAAAGCCATCAATCCCAGACAACAACTGCTCATGCGACCAAGTGGAGAAGTCTTGTTCGCAGATGAATCGCCGATGGCAGGCACGAGCTTCACCTGGCTGGGATGGTTCAACTTGCAATCCTGTCTTTACGACGCTCTTCCCAGCTCCGTTCAATGCAACCTGAACCACAGCCTCACTGCATTCATGACTGATCGGCCGGATACACCGATTTGCCTCAAGTTTCGGGATCAGGCTGACCAATGGGCTCGGATTCTGGTGGGAGCCGATGGCTATCGCTCAGTCGTCAGAGACAAAACAGTTGGAGATGGTCCACCTCTCTACACAGGCACGATGACCTGGCGAGGCATCGTGCACCGAGAACATCTAGGTCCCCTTACAGAACCTTTCACTGATGGCGCTGGTTTTCAGCTGGTTGTGGGAGACCAAAAGAATTTCTGGATGATGGATGCTGGTGCCGATCAGATCGCCTGGGGTGGCACAGCGCCACAAGCCAGCTCAGAGACAAGTGAATCTGCCTTCAAGACTGCACTCCATGTTTTCAAGGATTGGCCTTCCATTGTGCAAACGATGATTCATACGACTGACCCCTTGAGCATCATTGAGACGGGTGTCTTCGATCGGAAACCGGTGTCTCAATGGGGAGATGGTCAACGCGTCACCCTCTTGGGTGATGCCGCCCATCCGATTCGGCCATCCCTGGGGCTTGGAACCACTCTCGCTCTCCAAGATGCAGTGACGCTTGCCGAAATGCTTGACGGCGTACAACTGACAGACCTTGCATCGGTTTCAGCTGCACTCACGCGATATGAACAGAAGAGGATTGAGATCACGACACCCCTGCAACAAAAAGCCTCTGAACAGGGCTTAGCGTCCCACGCTGATGATCAAGCGGATCGACTCAAAATGGGGTTTGAGGCCGCATTAGCGAGCCGAAGAAAATAATTGTCTCCTCTTGCATTGCCATTCCAGTGATCTAGGGCTGAACCACCGATTCAACTCACATGTCATGTTCCGAGCGCAGGCCCCATCAATCATTCGGATTGAACACAACATTCTCAACCAGGATGGTGCCAAACTGCTTTGAAGGACACTCAGACCATCACAACGTCAGTCCGCCAGACTGCCCTTGACCAAGGGATCATGAGGGCGTTTCTTCGGGATCAAAGACGATTCATGCAAGCGTTCAGGATTGCGATCCAAACGTCCGCTGTCTAGCTCTCTGCTGACGAACCGAACACTTGAAAGCGCACAACAACGTGTCAGCGACGAACACATTCATGGCGCGTTCCGAATCTGAACCAACTGCCTGGGAACAGGGAGAAAAGCCATTGGATCAGTCGTCCTGGAGCGATGCCTTGATCTGGTGGGATTGCTCCTCCCATGGGACATGAACCGGGCACTGGAACTGGCCCTGCTCAAAACCTTCTGCCTGCCGTCGATCTCAGGCTTGCTACACAAGACCAGTGAGTTCGAGCAACGCCCTTGCAGTCTGTAGAAACTGATAGAGCTCAAGCAACGCGCCACTCGATGGCAAAGCATCAGCACCGAAGCGCCCCCCGCACAGGCCTCAGCTGAAGCGCATGCTCAGATCAAGCCAGGCACTGCGCGTAACAGGAGCACTGGTGGAGATCAGATCGATGCCGGTAGCCGCATAGGCCCGCAACTGTGAGGGCTGCAGGCCAGACGCTTCCAGCACCACCGATCCAGCTCCCGGTCGCGCCTGCGCCAGCTGCCGCAACCGTGGCACCAGCATGCTCAGCTGCTCGGGCGTGAACTCATCCAGGAGCACACCATCGGCTCCGGCCGTGACCGCCTCCACTGCTTCCTGATCGGTTTCGGCCTCCACGATCAGCCTGGCCGGCCATGGCGCTGAAGCCCGCACAGCAGTGATCGCCGCTTCAATGCCACCCGCCCAGGCCAGGTGGTTCTCCTTGAGCATGGCGGCGTCATCCAGGCCCAGACGGTGATTGACGCCCCCACCCATGCGCACGGCGTACTTTTCCAGTTCGCGCAGGCCCGGTGTGGTCTTGCGCGTGTCGGCCAGTCGTACACCGCTTCCCTGCAGCTCTCTCACCAGGGCCGCTGTGGCCGTCGCGATGCCGGAAAGTCGCATCGCCAGATTCAGCGCCGTCCGTTCAGCCCCCACCAGTGCAGTGGCCTGACCTTCGAGTCGGAGCAGCCTGTCGCCGGACTGCACCGCTGCACCTTCAGGCACAAGACACTCTGCCTCCAGCTCGGGATCCAGCATCCGAAATAACCGTAGAGCAAGGCTGCCACCGCAGAACACACCCTGCTGCTTGGCGATCCAGCTCGCCTGAGCCCGCCGTCCGCCAAGGGCCGGCGCGGTGAGATCGCCACGGCCAAGATCCTCTGCCAGCCAGTCCTGAAGTTGCGCCTGAAGCCTGGGGGTCAGTGGAGGCCGCTCAATATCCATCATTCCGTAACCGCCCGCTCATAGGCCTGGATCCATCATGCGGGCAAACGGATCAAACGCTGGCTTCGGTTTTCAGCTCAGAACCCTTCACTTCCCAATGCAGAACCGCGAAAAAATGCGATCCAGCACCGATTCAGTGAGCTCCTCCCCCGTGATCTCGCCAAGGCTGTGAATGGCCTCCCGCAGGTCAATCGTCCAGAAATCCCAGGGCAGCCCATCAGCAGCGACCTGCTCACTGCGATCAAGAGCCGCGGCCGCCACCCTGGCCAGGTCAGCCTGACGTCGGTTGAGCGACAGCAGCAGGGAGCCGTCTGTCACTGCACCGCATCGCTCAAGAAGAGCCTCCACCAACTGCTCTTCCCCCGCCCCTGTGACGGCAGACAGATGCACATCGGCCGGAGCCACAGCATCACTGAGATCAGCCTTGTTTCCCACCAGCAGATAGGGAACATCAGCGGGGATCCGCTCACGCAGAGCCTGATCCTCTGCGGTCCAGCCCTCTGAAAGATCAAAGAGAAGCACGACCAGATCGGCACTGGCCAGGGCGTCATGACTGCGAGCGATGCCCAGCTGTTCAACCGCATCATCGGTGCTGCGGATGCCGGCGGTGTCGAGCAGTGTGATCGGAACGCCCTCCAGCACGATCTCGCTTTCAAGCAGGTCTCTGGTTGTTCCTGGAAGATCAGTCACGATGGCCCGCTCCCTGCGACTCAGCCGATTCAGCAGTGAGCTTTTGCCGACGTTGGGCCTGCCGACGAGCGCCACTCGCAGGCCCTGACGCAGAACGGCTCCACGCTCCCCATCGGCGACCAGTTGCAGCAGCTCATCACGCACCGACTGCAGAGCTCTGAGCAGAGCCTGGCCATCAAGAGCCGGCAGGTCATCCTCGAAATCCACCCTGGCCTCAAGCTCACTGAGCTGATCCAGCAGGCATTCGCGCAATGCCTTGATCCGACGCTGGATCCCGCCATCCACCCCTGCCATCGCCAGCTGCGCAGCACGCTGACTGCGAGCGGACACCAGATCACCGATCGCCTCAGCCCGGGTGAGGTCGAGTCTCCCGTTCAGGACGGCTCTCTGACTGAATTCACCGGGAAATGCCCGGCGAATCCCTGGCTGTTCGAGCACACGCGCCATCACTCGCTGCACGGCCATCACGCCGCCATGGCAATGGATTTCCGTCACATCTTCAGCGGTATAACTGCGCGGCGCCTGCATCAACAGCACCAGCACCTCATCGAGACGCTCCAGGCCATCGGCTGCCATCACATGGCCGTAAAGCACACGATGGCTCTCCCATAACTGCTCACCCGGGAAAGAGGTGATCGCACGCACAGCTCTCTGGGAATCAGGGCCCGACAGTCGGATCACCGCAATGCCGCCCTGCCCGGGTGCCACCGCCGTGGCCACTGCCGCAATTGTTCGCCTCTCCCGGTTGATCTCCTGCATCGCAGTGCTGCAACAGTCCCGACCCCAGTCCCTACGATCACATCCTCAGAGGTTTGCAGGATCCACCGACACTCCCATGGGCCGGATGCTGAGAAAGGCAAATCGACGCCTGCAGAGAAGCCTGCAATGGATCTGGCAACAGGAAGGCACTCCACGACAGCGCGCCCGTGGGCTTGCAGCCGGCATCTTCTGCGGCTGCTTTCCAATCTTCGGTTTGCAGACACTGGTGGGGATCGCGCTGGCCAGTGTGGTTCGCGGCAACCACCTGCTGGCGGCCGCCGGCACCTGGATCAGCAATCCCTTCACCTATCTGCCGCTTTACTGGTTCAACTACCGGATCGGGGCTCTGCTGCTCGGTCCAGGCCGCGAGTGGACAGGCTTCGATGCTCTTCAGCAGGAGGGCTTCAGCCAGCTGGGCTGGAGTGTGCTGAGCCGCTTGCTGCTGGGCTCCAGCATCACTGGTGCTGTTTGCGCAGCACTTGGCTGGTGGCTGAGCCTGAACTGGCTTTTGCAGCAGGAACGCAAACGCTGAAGGCACTGGCGATCGAACTCAGGCGCCGCTGCTGCGGGCGATATCGATCACATCCGCCATGGAACGGATCTGGTGCATCGTGCGCTGCAACTGCTCGGCACTGGCCAGCTCCAGGCGCAGATCGATACGCGCAGGCTTGCCGTGGCTGGTCTTCACGCGGGCATCACTGACGTTGATTCGTCCATCAGAGAGCCGCATCAGGATGTCTTTGAGAATGCCGACGCGATCGATCACTTCGATGCGCAGCTGCGCCGGGAAGCGCTGCTCCCGAGTCGTCAGGGCTGGATTCCAGCGAACGGGCAGTCGCCGTTCACTTGGAATCGCCTCCACATTGGAGCAGTCCTGACGATGCACGGTGATGCCATGGTTGCCGAGTGCAACGGTGCCGAGAATCAGCTCACCGGGCAGGGGACTGCAACACCCACCAAGGCGGTAGTCGAGCCCCTCCACACCAAGAATTGGATCCTGCTGATCAGCACTGATGCGCGGAGTGCCTGTTTCCGCCTGCTGCACCAGCTGGCGGGCAACGTCTTCGTTGCTGAGTGGTGGCTCCTCGATGGTGGCCTGCAGACGAATCTCCTCTCTGAGGCGGTTGAGCACCTGATGGAGGGTGACGGCTCCGAAGCCGAGGGCAGCGAGCAGATCCTCAGTGCTGATCAGGTTGCAACGTTCCGCCACACGGGTCATCGCATCACTGCTCAGCAGCGCATCAAAGCCGCTGCGGCCCAGCTCACGTTCGAGCAGGTCCTTGCCGCGCTCGATCGTTTCATCCCGATGGCTGCGCTTGTACCACTGGCGGATGCGATTGCGGGCTGTTGGCGTCGCCACGAAGTTGAGCCAGTCCAGGCTGGGATGGGCCGTCTTGCTCGTGAGCACGGTCACGAAATCACCGTTCTGCAGGGGGGTCGACAGGGGCGAGAGCCGGTCGTTGATGCGCACGCCGTGGCAGTGATTGCCCACTTCCGAGTGGATGCGATAGGCAAAATCCACAGCCGTTGAACCCTTGCGCAGGCCCAGAACATCGCCTTTGGGCGTGAACACGAACACCTCTTCGTCGAAAAGGTCTTCCTTGATCGAAGCGAGGTAGTCGTTGTGGTCGTCAGCGCCTCCCTCCTGCTGGCAGTCCACAAGCTGGCGCAACCAGTTGAAACGCTCGGTGTCTCCACCGGCCGCAGGCGAACCACCCTCCTTGTATTTCCAGTGCGCGGCAATTCCGAACTCGGCTACCCGGTGCATGTCGAGGGTGCGGATCTGCACTTCAATCGGCCGATGACGCCCGATCACCGCCGTGTGCAATGACTGATAGCCATTGGGCTTGGGCAGACCGATGTAATCCTTGAAGCGGCCGGGAATGGGACGAAAGGTGTCGTGGACAACCGCAAGGGCCCGGTAACAGGCCTCAACACTGGGGGTAAGGATCCTCAGAGCCGCCACGTCATAGATCTCGTGGAAGGCTTTCTGCTGACGCTGCATCTTGGTCCAGATGCCGAAGAGATGTTTCGGCCGGCCGCTCACCTCACAGTTCTGCAGCCCGACAGCCGCAAGTCGATCACTGAGCAGCTGAACGGTGACACCCAAGCGTTCCTCACGTTCGCTGCGCTTGGTTGCCACCTCCTGCTGAATCTCTCTGAAGGCATCCGGCTCGAGCAATTTGAACGACAGATCCTCCAGCTCCCACTTGAAACGGCCGATTCCGAGCCGGTTGGCCAGAGGCGCATAAATCTCGCGCGTTTCCCGGGCGATGCGCTGACGCTTTTCCTCCCGAAGCGCTCCCAGCGTGCGCATGTTGTGCAGCCGATCCGCAAGCTTCACCAGCACGACACGAATGTCGCTGGCCATCGCCAGAAACATCTTGCGCAGGTTTTCGGCCTGGGCCTCGGTGCGATTGGTGAAGTGAAGCCCCCCGAGTTTGGTGACCCCCTCCACCAGCTCCCTGACCTCCGGTCCGAAATGACTCTCCAGCTGCTCTGGAGTGACGTCCGTGTCCTCCACGACGTCATGGAGAAAACCTGCGGCAATCACACTGGCGCTGGCACCGATGTCTCTCAGGAGATCGGCCACCGCCACCGGATGGACGATGTAGGGGTCTCCGCTGGCACGAAACTGCCCCTCGTGCAGTTGAAATGCGAAATCAAATGCCGCCGCGAGCAAAGCCTCTGAATCGGTGGGGCAGCTGTGACCAATCCCCGGAGGCACGTGATCAATGCACTCACGCAACCAGGGAGGAAGATCAATGCCGTAATCGTCGGCTGAGCGGATCGGCCGGTCTCTCAGAGCCACCAGACCGCAGGTTGGCGCAGCGGATCCGTTCCGGATCTGCACTGCAACCGTCTCGGAGGTGGCGTTGAGCATCCAACCCGGCAGGTGAGTTCATGGTATGTAGCCATGAGCACCTGCGCTCCTCTTGTCATGATAAACGCGCCGGGGACCGTCCTGAAGCTTGACCAGTTCAGGCTTCGTTACCCGGGAAGCCAGGCATGGACCCTTGATGGGCTTGACCTGCGGCTGCATCCCGGCGAACGCCTGGCCCTGGTGGGCCCCTCGGGCTGTGGGAAGAGCACGGTGGCCAGAGCCGCACTGCAACTATTGCCCCCTGGCAGCAGTTGCGAAGGAGGCCTGTCCCTGAACGGTCAGGATCCCCGCAATCTCAGCCTGCCCGATCTGAGGTCATTGCGCGGCAGGTCGGTGGGACTGGTTTTTCAGGATCCGATGACACGCCTGAACCCCCTGATGACCGTGGGTGCTCATCTGCTGGACACACTGCGCGCCCACAGGCCGGACATGGGCGACGCAGAACGCCTCAAGCGAGCCGAGGAGCTGCTGGAGCAGGTGGGCATCGGTGCCAACCGCTTCCGCGCCTATCCGCATGAGTTCAGCGGCGGCATGCGCCAGCGCCTGGCCATTGCCCTGGCCATCGCCCTGAGCCCTCCGCTGGTGATCGCGGACGAGCCAACCACCAGCCTTGATGTGGCCGTTGCTGGCCAGGTGATGGCTGCTCTGAGAGAGCTGTGCGAGCAACTTGGCAGCGCGCTGTTGCTGATCACCCACGATCTGGCCATGGCCCATCGCTGGTGCGAGCGCATGGCGGTCTTGGATGGTGGCCGCGTCGTGGAGATCAACCGCAGCGACGTGGTGTTGACCTACCCCAGCTCCAGAGTTGGACAACGACTGCTTGCGGCGGCCCGGGCAAGGGAGGGAGGCAGGACCCCTGAAGCACCAAACGGCGACACGGTGCTGGCTGTGCAGGAACTGCGCTGTTGGCACAACCTGGGTGGTCCACCCTGGAATCCCACCTGGCTGAAAGCGGTGGATGGCATCAACTTCCAGTTGAAGGCAGGCGAAACCCTTGGTGTGGTGGGAGGTTCTGGTTGTGGCAAGAGCACCCTTTGCCGTGCACTGATGGGTCTCACCCCGATTCGAGGTGGCAGTGTGCAGTTGCTCGGTGAGGATCTGCTGAAGCTGCGTGGACATGCAGCGCGTCAGGCGAGGCGAACCATCCAGATGGTGTTCCAGGACCCCCTGGCTTGCCTCAATCCAGCCATGTCAGTGGTGGACGCCATCGCGGATCCTCTGCGCATCCATGATCTGGCCTCACCAGCGGCGGCTCGTGAGCAGGGTCGTCAGCTGCTTGAACGCGTTGGTCTTGGACCTGCGGAGCGCTACCAGAATCGTCTCCCCCGCCAGCTTTCAGGGGGCCAACAACAGCGGGTCGCCATCGCCCGAGCCTTGGCGTTGAAGCCAAAAGTGCTGATCTGTGATGAAAGCGTGAGCATGCTCGATGCAGAAATCCAGGCAGAGGTGTTGACACTGCTTCGGCAGCTGCAGCATGAGCTGGGGCTGGCCATGATTTTCATCACCCATGACCTTTCAGTGGCCAGCGGCTTCTGCCATGGCTTGATCATGCTTCATCAAGGACATGTGGTGGAGGAAGGTCCGGGTGACCGTCTGCTGCGTGAACCGCATGCCGACATCACGCGAACACTCGTTGAGGCCTGCCCACGCCTGCCCGACTGAAATCACTTGAGGGAGACAGCCATGAGAGCGAGACAGCCAGGAGATGAATTGTTGATTGAAAATTTTCAGCAGACAACAAAAAACCGCATTCCCTGAAGTCAAAGAATCAATAAAAGGACAAAATCCTGATCACTATCAAGCCGCATCAGATCGGCGAAGGCTGCCTCAAGTCTGGTGAAAACAGAAAACCACTCAACAGACCGATCGTCAGACACTGAAGATCCTTCCTTTGAAGGATGGAACACATCACTTCGAGCAAGCCTGAATAGGAAAGCGACAAACAATCAAGACTCTGAAGAAAGTCAGATTCAGACACACTTCTGACCCGAACGAGTTCCATCTGAATCACATCCCGTCGCTGCACTTGGTCTGTACTTCTCATTCATGCCATGACGCCATCTGAGTCACTGCAGGTCTCAATCGGTGGGGACATCTGGTGGGGCGGCTTCACTGCCGAGCTGTCCCTCACCAATACAGGTGATCAAGCTCTGGAAGGCTGGTCACTCAGCTTCACCAGTCCCCATCAACTTGATCCCAATGCCTGGGGAGTCGCTCTCGAAAGCGAAGATTTAGGGAATGGATCGACGCTTTACACCCTCACAGGAACGGATTGGGGCAGTCGCATCGCAGCCGGCGCCACCATCAAGGTCGGCTTCAACGGGACCCAGGGCATTGAGCTTGGACGCGATGGCGCTCTGACAGAGGAGATGTTGTTCTCAGAGTCAGGCCTTGCCGTCGGCGACAACTCCAAGACTGATTCCGGCTCCACGATGAGCATGGATGAGGCATCCACTGGTGTTGTTGCCACAAGTGAGCCTTCCATGGGCATTGGGTCCATGGGCGAAACATCCATGGGCGAAACATCCATGGGCGAAACATCCATGGATGCGGCAGACATGAACGGTCATGCCGGCCATAACCACGCAACACATCAGCACACCATCGCGGCCGGGCCTTACACGGACATCAACAGCTGGGGAAGCTTCCACGGCTCCAACCACAATTCCGAGCACAACGAACTGGTCGGAGGCCGCACAGCCATCACCACTGAAGCTTTGGAGGCCTACAACGGCCTGCGAGCATTCGCCGGGCTTGAAGCTGTGGGGATTGAGACCGTCGGCGAATGGGCTTTTGCCAATGGCCTTACAAACAATGCTCAGGCCTGGGGCGATGACACCAAAGGGGTCGGCCTCTGGTATGCCATGCAGGGAGCCAAGGTGGGATGGATTGCCGATCAGACCTACAACCCGCAGATCCTTGCCGACATCCAGCGATCAGCGCGACTGGAATCCGAAGACAATGTGATGCAAATGGTCCGAGAGTTCGGCCACGAGGGGTTCGCCGACTTCCTCGAACAATCCGGACTGCAGGGAACCTTCATCAACACGTTGAAGATGGAACCTCATTACGGAGGCTGGATGCATGGCCGCACCCATGGATTTTTAGACATTGAAGGCGTTGCGATTGCCCATGACATCAATCACCTCACGGTTCTGGGGTGGGATCAGGACCAGCCCTTCATGAATGACACCTTTGACTGGCCGCAATGGCCGGCGCTGGATGTATCCGACCCGACGGTGATCAACTACTACCAGGGAATTGTGTCCCTGGGTGATCCACTGGCGAAGAATCTGGAAGCACTGCCCAGTCCTGCAGCCATCAATCCGGAACCACAACCTGTTGCTGTGCCTCAGCCGATTCCTGCTGATGCAAGACCTGAAGAAACTGACCCGGTAACAGGACAAACCTTCGATGTTGAGGTCAGTGGAGATCTTTGGTGGGGCGGATTCACAGCTTCCCTGACTCTGACGAATCAGGGCGAAGAGCAACTGGATGACTGGTCGCTGAGTTTCATCAGCAATCACAGGTTCTATGGCGAATCCTGGGGAGTCGACGTGGTCACGCAGCCGTTGGATGGGGAGCTCTATCGCTATGAACTGTCCGGCGCCGATTGGGGCTCATCGATTGGCGCTGGCCAGTCGCTGACGGTGGGATTCAATGCCCTCGCAGGAACGAACCTGGAACGAACCGGAGAGCTGAACGAAACCATGCTGGTGGCACCTGGAAGCTCAATCACTCAGATCTGAGCAGGACTGGCGACCGCATAAGGATTGAGATCTGAATCATCCTGGGCCATGCCGATGGATGATTCAGATCCCGGGTCAGCGCGTTATCGGCAGATGGCTCGTTGTCGTTTTGACTGGAAAGTCGCTGCAGGGTGACCTGTGAGAGCAAAACGGCTCGGGTTGATGCTGCTGCTGTGCATCAGCACACTCTGTGGTTGCGCTGCGGGCATCATCCTTCCTCCGCCATATGCCAATGCCGAGATCACGGATGAGCAGGACCCTGTCGACGTGATCTGGTTTCCCAATCCTCCCTACGCCGTGAACCGCAAAGGAGTACCAGCAGGGTTTGAAATCGACCTGTGGCGCATGATCGCCGAAACACGCCAGATTCCCTATCGCATCCGCAAGGCGGAAAGCTTCGAAGCACTCTTGCAAGCCATCCGGAACAATCAGGCTGACCTGGCCATTTCCGGTGTGCTGATCAATGAAAACCGCAGCAAACAATTCCATTTCACTTTTCCAACAGCCAGCAGCGACCTGAAGATCTACAAACTGGACAGCCAGGAGCCGACGGCCATAAAAATGCTGCGCATTCTGTTGTCAAGACAGGTGCTGCTGATCTTCCTGGGACTAGGCCTGATCGCCTGCATCTTTGCACTGGCGGTGTGGTTTGTGGAACGGAAAAGACCTGATCTTGCCGACAAGCGAAAACGACACCAACTGGTCTTCATCCTTCAGAAAACTCTGCTGCTGTCCACCGACCACACGCGACAATCACGAACCCGGCTGATCTCCATCGGCTCACTGTTCGCGAGAGTATTGCTCACAGACTATTTCACGTCCTTCATTCTGAAAGTCGCCACCAGCCAGACGAACTTGAGCACCGATTACCAGATGGCGGATCTGAACTTCGAGCTCCTGAAGAACAACACCTTCGCGGCCACCCCGGGCTAAATCCAGACGTCGATCCTGAAAAGCAACGGCGCAATCAATGACGGCATCGCACGAAGCTATTACGACGGCAACCATGCAAATTGAGTCGTATTTGGATGAATCCTTGAACCTATTTTCGGATCAACAAGAAAGTGTCAAGACCAGCAACGCATCCAGCGAGACCAGACAGAAAACAACCTGAAAATTTAATTTCAAGCATAAATAATCCACGAGCCGAATCAATCATTGTCATTATTTGAGTGGCATAGCTGTTGATCAACAAATGCAATTTCGACGTCAGGAACGGCGCCGAAGAACCGTCAGCAATTTCTCCAAGACGGCCGGAATCGGAGCTTCAAACAGCATCCGTTCCCGTGTAATGGGATGGTCCAATCCCAGTTGGAAGGCATGAAGAGCCTGACCGGGAAGTTCAATCGGCAATTTGCGGCAGCGGCTGTACGTGGGATCACCCAACACCGGATGATTCATGTGCGCGCAATGCACCCGGATCTGATGGGTGCGGCCGGTATCAAGCTTGAAGCGCAGCAGCGAGTAATCACCAAGGCGCTCCTCCAGGCTCCAGTGCGTGCAGGCATGGCGTCCGTTATCTCCGCTCACGACCGCATATCTCTTGCGATCGACCGGATGACGGCCGATCGCCCCCACAATCGTGCCGCTGTCTCCTGAAGGCACCCCATGCACCACCGCCAGATACTCGCGTGAAGCGATACGTTTCTGGATCTGAAGCTGCAGTCGCACCAGGGCCTCCTGACTCTTGGCGACCACAATGCAGCCGGTGGTGTCCTTGTCCAGTCGGTGCACAATTCCAGGCCGCAGCTTGCCGCTGATACCTGGCAGATCAGGACAGTGATGCAGCAATCCGTTCACCAGCGTGCCGTCTTTGTTGCCTGGCGCGGGATGCACCGTGAGACCGGCCGGTTTGTTGATCACGATCAGATGCTCATCCTCAAAGAGAACATCCAGATCCATCGGCTCGGGCTTCAGGTACGGCAGCGGCTCCGGCGGTGGCATCCACAGCTGCACTTCATCGCCCTGCCGCAGCGGCGTCTTGGCCTTGCCGGTCTTGCCGTTCACCCGCACGTAGCCGGCATCGATGAACTTCTGAATCCGGGCGCGGCTCTGCTCGGTGCGCTGACTGACCAGCCAGCGGTCCAACCGCATCGGCAGCGGCTTGGGGTAGCTGAGCGAGAGCAACTCCCCCTCTCCCTCGCCGAACCCATCGGTGAAGGTCTCCTCCGGCAGCGGTGGGCGGCTCCAGGCAGGGCTCATCCCGGCAGCTCCAGGGCGATGCTTCCCAGCGCCGACTTGCGGAAATCGTCGAGCAGGCGCTGAGCCATGCGCGCCGTGTCTGAAGAAGTATGGCGCTGGGCCACCGCCTGCAGCCAGAGGGCCGGGTCTTCGGTCTCACCCGAGAGGGCAGTGCCGTAGCGCCCTTCCAACACAGCCAGCGCCACGCCGGAAGCCTGCTGCTGATGCAGACCCATCAGCAAGCGCAGGAACGCCTGGGCGACCAGTTCACCGTCGTAGGCGGCCTGACCGATGTCGTCACAGAGAGCCAGGTGCAACGCCGCCTGCTGGTCATCAAGCCTGGGAGGCAACACCCCAGGCGCATCCAAAAGGTCGATGTCCTGACCAAGGCGCACCCAGCGCAGGGTGCGGGTGACACCGGCCCGGCGGGCACTGGCGACCACCTTCTGCCTCACCAGCCGGTTGATCAGCGCCGATTTCCCCACATTGGGAAAGCCCAGGGTGAGCGCCCGCACAGGCCTGGGTCGCATGCCCCTGTTGCGCCGCCGCTCGTTGAGCTGATCGCCGGCACGAATTGCCGCCTGCTGCACCTGCTTCACACCTGTGCCGGCCTTGGCATCACACCAGACCGTGCGCTGGCCCTGGGCCTTGAACCACGCTTCCCAGGCGGATCGCGCTTCTGCTGTGATCATGTCGCGTCGATTGATCACCAGCAGGTGCTGCTTGCCTTTGATCCAGCGGCTGAGGTGGGGATGGCCGGTGGCAAGGGGGATGCGTGCATCACGCACCTCGATCACCAGATCCACCTTGTCGAGATTGCGACGGAGTTGCTGTTCCGCCTTGGCGATGTGGCCTGGATACCACTGAATCGGCGGGGAACTCACGGCACCACCAACACAGGGCAGGGAGCCAGCTGGATCACCCGTGCAGCTGTGCTGCCGCTTTCGGCCTCCAAATTCACACCCCTGGTTCCCATCACGATCACATCCACATTCAACTCATCCGCCACATCACAGATCACAAACGCAGGTTTGCCCTCGCGCTCGATCAGCTCGCAGGCCACACCCGACTGTTCAAAACGATCACGGGTCCGGCTCAGCAAGGTGGCAACCGCGTCATGGTCATGCATCTCCGGCCGCTCAGGCTGCACCACCGACAGCAGCAGCACACGGCTGCCGTGAGTGCGGGCGAGCTCCAGGGCCTTGCCAGCGGTCTCAAGAGCCTCACGGCTCTGATCGATCGGAAAGAGCACGGTCTCGAACATGCTCACGCCCTCCCATCTCTGCCCTTAAGCCAGTCCTAGCGCCGGGCCTGCAGAACTCGGGTTAATCTCTCACCGTCTTATTACCGCACCACACAACCCCCATGGCGAAGCGTTCCCTGGCCAGCCTCTCCGGCGCCGACCTCAGCGGAAAACGTGTTCTCGTGCGGGTCGATTTCAACGTCCCCCTGAACGATGCCGGTGCGATCACCGACGACACCCGCATCCGTGCGGCGCTGCCCACGGTCAAGGATCTGATCGATAAAGGCGCCAAGGTGATCCTGTCCGCCCACTTCGGACGGCCCAAGGGTCAGGTGAATGAAGCCATGCGTCTCACCCCCGTTGCCGCCCGTCTGAGCGAACTGCTCGGCAAGCCTGTCTCCAAGACCGACAGCTGCATCGGACCTGACGCTGAAACCAAGGTCAACGCGATGGCGGATGGTGACGTGGTGCTGCTGGAGAACGTGCGCTTCTTTGCGGAAGAGGAGAAGAACGAAGCAGATTTCGCCGAAAAGCTGGCCGGGCTGGCTGAGGTGTACGTGAACGATGCCTTCGGTGCTGCCCACCGCGCTCACGCTTCCACCGAAGGCGTGACCAAGTTCCTGAAACCCTCCGTGGCCGGCTTCCTGATGGAGAAGGAGCTGCAGTATCTGCAGGGTGCCGTTGACGATCCCAAGCGCCCTCTGGCTGCAATTGTGGGAGGCTCGAAGGTGAGCTCCAAGATCGGCGTGCTGGAAGCCCTGATCGACAAGTGCGACAAGGTGCTGATCGGAGGCGGCATGATCTTCACCTTCTACAAGGCACGCGGGTTGTCAGTGGGCAAGAGCCTGGTGGAAGAAGACAAGCTGGAGCTGGCCAAGGAGCTGGAGGCCAAGGCCAAGGCCAAGGGTGTGCAGCTGCTGCTGCCCACCGACGTGGTGCTGGCCGACAACTTCGCTCCCGACGCCAACAGCCAGATCGCTGACATCAATGCAATTCCCGATGGCTGGATGGGTCTGGACATCGGTCCTGACTCCATCAAGGTTTTCCAGGACGCACTGGCGGACTGCAAGACCGTGATCTGGAATGGCCCCATGGGCGTGTTCGAATTCGACAAATTCGCCGCCGGCACCAACGCCATCGCCACCACCCTGGCCGAACTGAGCGGCAAGGGCTGCTGCACGATCATCGGCGGCGGCGACTCGGTTGCGGCCGTGGAGAAGGCTGGTCTGGCCGAAAAGATGTCGCACATCTCCACAGGCGGTGGCGCCAGCCTGGAGCTGCTGGAAGGCAAGGTGCTACCTGGCGTTTCCGCCCTCGACGCCGCCTGAAGTCAACAAGACCCAATCCAAGGGAGGAGCTTCAACTCCTCCCTTGGCCTTGCCACCGAAAATCGCGTCGAGGCGTGAGTCCTAACCGGCGGCGTTCGGCATTCATGACCTCTCGCCCCTGCTTCATCAAGAGCCGGCGAGCCTGCCGCTGTTGCTTCATGCAGGCCTTACCGTCTTCAGGGGTCTGAGCACGCTCAAGACAGCTCCTGCCGGACTTGAGCAACGCAAAACGCTTGTCATAGCTGCGTAGTGCATAGGAACGGCGAGCCTCGAACAAGCGCTGCTTCTGGCTGTCGGTGAGATTCGACTCAGGCATCCTTCGGCCCGGAGCCGCTTCAGCGAATCCGCCGCTTTGCTGCAAGGCAGCAGCTGTGAAGGCGACGCAGGGAATCAGCAGTACCCGTCGCCAGCGGTTGGTGAGCGCCATGAAGACCGTCAACAGTGAACGCACTCAGAGTGCTGCCATTGCCGGGCCAGGATCTGACTCAGATGGCCTCAAACCATGACCAGATGTGAGCTCACGCCAGAGAGCCAACTGGCTTTCATCGGCCTCGGAGCCCTGGGGTTACCGATGGCGGTGAACCTGCGGGCAGCGGGCTACCGACTTCGGGTTCACACCCGCAGCCGATCAGCGGAATCCGATCCCGGCCTGGAAGGCAGCTCAGCCGCAGACAGTCCTTCGGCAACGGTGCGTGGCTGCGCTGCACTGCTGCTCTGCGTCAGCGACGATGCCGCCGTGGAAGCTGTTCTCTGGGGTGAGCAGGGCGCTGGACCCGCTCTGCAGCAGGGCAGCCTGGTGATCGACTGCTCCACCATCAGCCCCTCCACTGCAAGAGCGATGGCTGAACGTCTCTCTGAACGAGACATCTCCTACATCGATGCTCCCGTGACCGGTGGCACGGAAGGAGCCAAGGCCGGCACTCTCACCGTGCTCTGCGGTGGAGAACCCACTGCAGTGGACCAGGCGCGGCCCGTGCTGGAGGTGATTGGCGGCTCGATCCACCATTTCGGCGACGTGGGAACAGGGCAGCAGGTCAAAGCGATCAATCAGGTGCTGGTGGCCGGCAGCTACGCCGCAGTGGCAGAAGCCGTTGCCCTCGGACAGCACCTGCAACTGCCGATGGAGCAGGTTGTGGATGCACTGCGTCAGGGGGCTGCCGGTTCCTGGGCACTGGAGCACCGCTCAGAGGCCATGCTCAACGACGCCTATCCGCTTGGCTTCAAGCTGGCTCTGCATCACAAGGATCTGGGCATTGCACTCAACGCCGCTTCACGGACAGGCCTGAAGCTGCCGATCACTGAAGCCGTGTACGCCCAGGAGCAGTCATTGATGGAGGCCGGACTGGGGGATGCGGATGTCTCCGCTCTGCGGCGCAGTCTTCCTGCGAACCCCAACCCTGTTCAGCAGTTCAAGGATTGAGCTTGCTCTTGTCGTCGACCACCTGCACCCGCTTGCTGACCGTGATCACTCCATCGGGATGCACCAGCAGGGCCGCCCAGGTCTGAACACCGGGCTGAAAGGGAGCCTGCACCGACTTGAACAACCCGCCACCACCAAGCGGTTCCAGCGGGACATCCGGGCTCTCCTGAACCAGCACCTGCTGGGCCGTCACAGGGGTGAGGCCTCCAGCCAGCAAGGCTTTACCAAGGGGCTGATCCAACACCACATCCACGTCGTAACGGCTGCCGGTGAGCACCCTGTCGGGGATCATCAGCGAGATCGGCAAAGGCTTTCGAGCACTGGTGAGCACCGACTGATCACTGAGCACCTCCTGATCCGTGATCAACCCTCCTTCAACGGACAAGGCCACACGCTGCCTGGCTTTGAAGGAATAACTGAGACCATCCTGCTGACGGGTTCCGCTGACGGCCAGATTCACTGTGGAACGCCCATCAGCCAGGGGTTGTCCTGTCCTGACAGCCCAGCGGGTCTCGGGAAAACGCTTGCCGAAACGACGAAAGCGATCGATCAGGGTCGTGGCCTGATCCGGTGCCATCAAGGCCGACAGAGCCTGAACACGATCGTCTGCATTGAGAGCCTGTTGCAGCCTGGTGCTGAGAGCTGAGTCATCACCTCTGGCCGCCGGTACCGGCAGGGTGCTGATCACCGCCGCGCCCGAGAGCAAAGAGATCAAAGAGGCTCGCAGGAGCGGAACCATGAATCAGCCTCAACAGTCGAACTAAGTTAGGCCGCGCTTTCGTGGTCTGCTCCCATGCCCCGGCTTCTCATCGCCGCCAGCGGCACCGGCGGCCATCTGTTTCCAGCGCTGTCGGTGGCGGAAGCGCTTCCAACCGACTGGAGCGTGCGCTGGCTGGGTGTTCCAGATCGTCTGGAAACGACTTTGGTGCCTGAAAAGTACGGCCTGGTGACCGTTAAAGCAGGAGGTCTGCAGGGCCGAGGCCTGCGCAAGCTCATTCAGTTGATGCGGCTTCTGGGTGCCAGTCGCGACGTGCGCAGGCTGATCAGGAGAGAAAAGATCGATGCGGTGTTCACCACGGGGGGTTACATCGCCGCGCCGGCCATTCTTGGAGCCCGGTGGTGCGGTGTTCCAGTTGTGCTCCACGAATCCAACGCCATTCCCGGTCGGGTCACCAGGCTGCTGGGCCGCTTCTGCACTCGCGTGGCCGTGGGCCTGGATGCGGCTGCAGGTCGCATACCCGGCTGCACGGCGGTGGTCACCGGCACTCCTGTACGAGAAGCCTTTCTTCAGCCCCAGCCTCTGCCGCACTGGGCACCGAAGGGCGAAGGACCGCTGCTGCTGGTGATGGGCGGCAGCCAGGGAGCTCTCGGTCTCAACCGCATGGTGCGCGTTCTGCTGCCGGAACTGCTGAGCAAGGGCTGCAGGGTGGTGCATCTGACCGGCAACAACGACCCGGATGTGAACAGCATCGAGCACACCGCCCTTGTGGAACGGCCCTTCAGCGACGACATCCCAGGCTTGCTGCAACACGCCGATCTGGCGGTCAGCAGGGCAGGAGCCGGAAGCCTGAGCGAACTCGCCGTAAGCGGAACTCCTTCAGTGCTGGTGCCTTTTCCGCAGGCCGCAGACCGTCACCAGGATGCCAATGCCGCCTGTGCCGCAGCTCTGGGTGCTGCTGTGATCGTGCACCAGCATGACCCTAACCATCCCACTCTCCGCGACACGCTCTGGCGACTGCTTGGTCCCAGGCTTGGCGGCAATGCCTCTGCAGACAATCCACTGCCGGCGATGAAGCAGGCCATGCACCAGCTGGCAGTTCGCGACGCTGACCAGCTGCTGGCCTCACTGCTGCAATCACTGGTGCGCTGATTCGAAGCATCAGCGCACCTCCTGCTCCAGGGCTCTGAGGATGCGTCGATTGCCGCGGCGATCCTGCAGACCGATGCGCAGCCAGGTCTCCCCCAGCCCTTTAAATGAGCGACAGTCGCGCAGAAGCACCCGACGGCGGGCCACACGCTCACGCAGATCCAGCAGTGAGCCATGACCCCGTAACAGCAGATAGTTGGCGCTTGACGGCATGGGAGTCAGTTCAGGCAATGAGAGCAGCTGCTGATGCAACCAGGTCCCCTCCTGATCGACCCATGCCTGCACCCGCTGCAACCAACGGTTCATTGCGGTCTGATCACCGAACACCGATCGACCGGCAGCCAGCGCCAGGCCATTCACAGGCCAGGGATCACGCCATCGCTGCCAGCGCTTCAGACGCTCCGGTGAGGCCACGGCATAGCCCAGACGCAGTCCTGCGATCGCCAGCAGCTTGGTGAGACTGCGGATCACCACAAGATTGGGGCAGGTCGTCACCAGCGGCAGCAGCGACTGCGCTTCTCCACCCGGTACGAGTGGCAGGAAGGCTTCATCGCAGATCACCAGTGAGTAGTGATCCAGCAACGGCGCAAGGGAGGAGCGGCTCCAGAGCTGTCCGGTGGGATTGTGGGGATTGGTGATCCAGAGCACCTGAAAACATGGATCCAGCTCTCGCTGAAAGGGCCAGGGCTGCGGCCAGGTTGCGCTCCAGCTCAGGTTGAGAGGCAGGCTGCAGAAAGCACCATCCCAACAACCGAGCGCACGGCGATAGTCCGCAAAGCCCGGATCAGGCAGGCCACTGACACCACATACAGACGCATCCCGTGCCGCCCAGGTGAACAGTTCCGCCGCACCGTTGCCAGGCAGCACCGCCTCCGGCTGGAGACCATGCCAACGCGCAATCACCTGGCGCAGTTCTCGCTGGTCACGGTCGGGGTAGTCGCGCAAAGCACTCCCCGCGATCGCCTGCTTCAACGCACGCCGGAGCACCCGTGGGGGTCGAAAAGGCACCAGCGAAGCGCTGGCATCCAGGAGCTGCGACGGGCTGAGGCCTAGGCGTGAGGCCTCCTGGATGAGATTGCCTCCATGCGGTGGAAGGCCGCTGCTCAAGATCAACGCAGGCGACACACAACACCATCCTGCCCAGTCGCTCTCGACGACGGCAGCGGAGACCGATACAACCAGGCAGCGCAGAGCTGCGGCCCATGAACAACACCCAATGCGCCCTGGCCAGCATCGGCAAGCTCTCTCAGGTTGTGATGCTGAGCGCTGTGCTGGGTATGGCCAGCAGCCAAGCCAGGGCCAGTGATGCGCTGATTCAGGTGCTGCAGGAGCGAAGCTGCAGCGGCTGCCGACTGGCGGATGCCGATTTAGTTCACGCTGACCTGCGTGATGCTGACCTCAGCGACGCGAAGCTGATGCGGGCCAATCTGGGACAGGCTCAGCTGGATGGCGCTGACCTCAGCGGTGCCGATCTCAGCTTCACCAGCCTGCGCGGCGCCTCGCTGCGAGGGGCCAACCTCACGGGGACTCGGCTGTACGGAACAGATCTGCGCGATGCTGATCTGACCGGTGCCCAGCTAACTCCCAACGCTCTGGATGAAGCCCACTGGCAGGGCGCAAGTGGCATCAGTGTTGGAATTCGTAGTCATGCAGCTCTGCACAACGCAGGAGTGGAGGCTTTCCAAAAGGGCCTGTGGTCAGCAGCCGAGCAGCTGTTCAGTGAAGCAATCCGCAGCCAACCTGAAGAACCCTTGAGCTGGGTGGCTCGAGGGATCAGCCGTAGCGAACAGGCAAAAGACGGTATCGCAGCTGCCGATTTCCGCTACGCAGCTTCACTTTATAAACAGGATGGCCAAATCACTTACGTGAAAAAGCTTCTTGATGCAGCTTCAGCCATACAGGACAGACGATCCCGCATCTCAAAAACAACAGGAAATGGGCTTGGGAATCAGATCCTTGGCGGCATGGCCTCGGCGGTGCAGGCTCTCGCACCTCTTGCAATGAAGACTCTGATTCCCCTAGGTATTGGCTTTTAAACCGCTTCAGGTCAAAAACCTGTACCAGTCAGCTGCCTTGCTGCCGGCAACGAAGGCTGATACCCATAACCATAGGTACCTCCCCGGTAATCGTTGATAATTCTCGGAGTAACAAGAATGACTAATTCTCGCTTTTGTCTCTGACCAGAAGTACCCCTAAAAAATTGACCAATTAAAGGTATATCTCCAAGAATGGGCCATTTTCTGACTACCTTAATATCGCTATCCGAAATTACACCGGTTAGTATCAAAGTCTGCCCATCCCTAACTCTTAAACTTCCTGTATCCAACCTGCGAACTCTTAAAGTACTTACATTTCCACAGCCTGCAATTGTCTGCGGACTACCAGTTACAGCCGCGATCGAGGGAGACAATGCAAATGAAACAAAACCATTATCATCAATTTTCGATACTCTTGCGCCAAATGTGAGTCCGGCCGTCCCGAACTCAGGCTGACAAGAATTAGGAGCGCCATTCTGTCCAGCCTGGACTTTAAAACTCACGATCTCTTGAGTGCCGACTGTCACAAATGACTCATTGGCTCGAGATCGTCCAATTGTGGCGAAGTTCAGAGCCGAGTCAGCACCTGATACCGACACATCTGCGCCACCATTAAGTTCAGCAGGGTTTTCACTGAGAATTAAAGTTGGAGATGCGAGTGTTTTTGCACTATTCGAAGTAATTAATGCTTTTAAAAAGTTATAAAAATTCTCTTTTTGATACGCACTTCCAGGATTAACCCTAGCTGGATCCAAAGGATCAAGAATTTCCTGCGCAACTTGAGCATTTTCCCCAGTAGAGGTTATCCGCTCACGCTTCCCGCTTTGAGCGTCGCCAGCAATTACATCAAAATTATTGTTATTAGGCGGCAAAAGACTCCCAAACGCTCCTACTAACTCTCCTCGCTCACTTACAATGAAATTATTTCCATAACGAAAAGCAAAGCTATTATTGATAACAGCGTCGTTGTCCAGTGCTACATCCAGAATCCTCACAGACAGTGCAACCTGGCGCTGGCGAAGATCAATCTGCTTTAAATAACCCTCAGCAATCGCCAAAAGTTTTGATTCGCCAACAAGAGTGACAGTCTGCAATCGAGAATCAGTTGTTAACACTAAACCGCGAAGAGGTCCAACGGAGGCTCCGAAGGACTCTGCTGAAGTAAGCTGGGAAAACTCCTGTGACTTTACATTGCTGATAGCAGCAGTACCTTCAGAAGCAGACTGAGCCGATGAAACTGCAACTGTGTTCGTAAAATTAACTGTAGCGCCAAGATTACCAAGATACTCAGCAGCAGATCGTGCACTCACCTGATTCAATCGAATCACCTTCGACATCTTTGGACCAAAAGTTTTAGAGGCCGCATTCCTGCCAACTAATAGAGTGCGTCCATCCAGCCTTCCTTGAAGACCAGATGCAAGCAGAGCTCCATTAATCGCTCTCGCATATGACTCGCTCTGAAATGAAATAGTGAGAGGAAGACCACTATTCTTTGCCTTCGCGGAGCGATCATTGGCTTTCCCATCATTGTTTTTTTCATCATTGTTAGATTCTTGATCTTCATCTTCTTCTTCAACAAACAGGAAGCCATAACCACCCAATCTCGCTAATGCCATTAATGCATCTTTAGCTGGGGCATTGTTGAGTGTAAGAGTTACAGGCGGACCACTCACATTCACAAAGCTGCGGTTCTGTAACACCATCGTGCCAACGGCCATATCGCCGAGCGGTGGAGCCACAGCCCTTGGACGCAGGGATGGGGCATAGCGAGCCTGAGGAACCACTCCCGGCATATTCAGATCCAATCGTCCGGTCTGCAGGGTCGGGCCCGCCACAAGACCAGGAAACTGCAGGACCAAATTGCGGCCATCGGCACTCACCACAGGCTCCTGCAACCTCATTCCCGGTTGGGGAACCACCTCAAGTTGATAACTATTGCCCGACCCTCTAATGGCCACTCGCTTCAAACCCGAAGCAGGATCAGACAACTGATTGCGTCCACCGCTCAATTCGGGAGTGTCCTGCGTCTGCAACCTGCCTTCCCACACCTGGCCATTGAGGCGTTGCTGCAACACCGGTCGTGCACCAACCCCCTTGATCACCACCTCCACTACGCCATCACCTCTTCTCATGCCCAAGGAAATAGTCCCCTGAGCCAGTGCCGTCCTGGAACCTGATCGAACAGCTACATCAAGCAGGCCAACCTCAGCTGCTGCAACACCAGCGACAAGCAAAAGCGCTGTGAGTCGGGAAGGGGTGAACGGCATACCCGGGCCTGGACCCCATCAACATGGGCGGATGGTATCGATCAGATTCTTAATGGGCCAGCCCTTGAGCAACTGCTGAAGACAGCTGTTGAGAACTGCTGCTTACGAAGGAGGTTGAGCCCCATCCCTCATTCCAGCAGTGCCTTCATCGCGACCGGATGCGTTGTCAACTTTCGGCGCCTGATCAAAGAAGGTCAGCCTCAGCTTCAAACGTGTTCGGGGCGGCCCAATGTTCACCGGCTGATCCTCAGCCTCGTCAGGAGCTTCAACAGCGGTGAGCTCAAGATCACTGGGCTGCACCTGAAGCTCAAGCAGCTCCATCCGCCTCAGGAACTGCAGCAATCCCTGATAAGGCCCAACCACCTGCAGTAATACCGAGCTTTTCTCGTATCCCAGAGTCTTGAGCGGATCACCGCTTGCTGAAGGCCTCTCATCACCCTTGGTCTGCTGATCCTGGTTGCTGCCGGAGTCCGAGGCCTCCGGTGCACTGTCTGTGTCAGGTTCATACGAACTAATCACCACTCCGCTGGCGGAAGAGATGCGACTCAGCTGCGCCAGAAACGTCTGAATCTGTCCACGGCCAGCCACAAGGTCCACCAGCAGAGCCTGCTGCTGCATCACCTCAGCCAGAGCTTGTTCGCTCTTGACGAACTGGGCCTCCAGAAGAGGGATCGTGTCGCGCTTGCCTTCCAGCTCCACCAGACGCTGGCGCTGCCGGTCAATCCGTTCCAAGACCGGCAATCCAAATGCGACGAACACACCCGCTGCAAGCGCCAGACCCAGCAGCCCAGGGGCAGCCACCAACAGGCGCTCTCTGGTGATTTGCTGCCGCCAGGCCGGACGATCAGGGCTGAGATTGGTCAAGGAGCAACCCCCTGTTGCTCCAGCAGGCGATAACGCTTGACAAGGCCTGACGCACCGAGCTGCTGCAACTGCTGAATGGAGGGTCTGGCCATGGGATCGAGCGACCAGTCGAGGCTGAAGTTCACCGAAGGAGTCTCGCCGTCATCACCCTCATCACGGCTGAGCTTCAGCACCTTGACACCATTGCGGCGGGAGATCGACAACCTCTCCAATGCAAGTGCAAAAGCGTTAACCCTCTCCAACGGTCCTGGCGTGCCGCCAAGACCGACCTTCCCGGAAATTGTGATCTGGTCGTTCTGAACGGCCACGTCCTGGAGCTGCATGCCTGCTGGAACGACCCGACTCAACTGCTCAAGCAGGGGCGAGCCGGCCTGACCATTCACCAACTGCTCAGTGATCAACAGATTGTCCTTACGCAACTTGGCCAGCCGTTGCTTGGCAGTGCGCAAACGCCCTTCAATCGATCGGACCCGCTGCTCGAATGGCAACAGTGTCTGCAACTGCTGCTGCTGCTGCATCTCGATCCCACCCATCACAACGATCGAGCCAACCGACAAAAGCAACGCAGCCCCAGCGATCAAAGACCCGCGCAACAACAGCGGACCTGCGGGTTTGCATGGGCCTGAATCATCCGGCAACCCAAGCTCGCTCCGGCGCTCTCGCAGCAGATCCGGCAGCCCCTGCCCATCCAGTCGATCAGGCATCGCCAGTCCCCCGAGGTGCGATC
This sequence comes from Synechococcus sp. MIT S9509, assembly GCF_047303035.1. NCBI lineage: Bacteria > Bacillati > Cyanobacteriota > Cyanophyceae > Synechococcales > Synechococcaceae > Synechococcus > Synechococcus sp. MIT S9509. The sequence goes on from NZ_CP138940.1 coordinate 2,008,626, forward strand.
AGAGCCAGATCGAGCAACGACATTTCGGCGTCGGAGCGCAGAGGCCCGAGCCGAGGATCATGCTCTGCAGCCCAGCCACCCTGCCACTGGCTTGAAGCGGTGACCCACCATCCCAAAGAATCCGCAGGGTCCCAGGCTTCAACCAGCCCCAGCACCTCTTCCCTGAGTGCCGGGTACTCCAAGGCCTGCAGGCTGAGATCAACCTCAGGGAAACCGTTGCGCAGCAATAACAAACGCCATCGCCCCTGCTGCTCCACCAACCAAACCAGTCGCTGATCCGCTCCAGCGTGGCCGTCGAACAAGCCACGCCAAGCCGCTGACAACAGCCATTCAGCACGGCGCAATCGCAGATCGGCCTCTTGCAATGTGTCAACCCAGCCCTGCAGAAGCTGCCGTTCGGTTCCCACCACCAGAGCCGAATCGCTTTGCGGCAGGGTGAGGATATCCAGGTAACAGTCCTGCAAACTCAATGACCAGCCGAGTTCAGGCTGCAGCACCCGCAGGTCATCGCCACAGCTCAGCGCAGTCGCTGCGGCTCCCTCAAGCAAACGCCACTCGCAGCTGGAAAGCGGCAGCAACAGCTCAATGTCCACCTGGGGAAGGCTGAATCCTTTCTCAAGCAGCAGGTCAGCGATCGTCTCTCCAAGCACCTGGTGATTGAGGGGCTGGCCGGAGCGACACAGATCCGGCGGCAAATCGATGGTGGCCATCTCCCAACGATCCTGCGTCCGCCAGGCCAGATGGAGTACCTGATCCTCCGGCGCAAGCAACACCCGGCGTGGATCCAGCAGAGCCTGAACCTGCACCAGACAGGTATCCAGGACGGGGAAACGGTCACGCAGTTCAGCCAGCCCCACGATGCAACTCCAGACCAGTGGGTACTGCGACTCTCAAAGAAGGGTATCGACTAGTGCCAGGGGGCGCCGCTACCAACCGCTTCACTGATGTGACGGATCCCATGACGATCCAGCTGGTTCATCAGCCCTTCCAGCACACGGGGCACCAGATCAGGCCCCTCAAAAATCCAACCGGTGTAGAGCTGAACCAGAGATGCTCCAGCGGCGATTCGCTCCCAGGCGGCCTCTGGCGTACTGATGCCACCAACCCCCACGAGCGGCAGAGCAGGGCCGGCGGTGGCGCGCAAGCGCCGGAGCACCTCCAAAGCCCGTTTTCTCAACGGATCACCGCTGAGGCCGCCCGCCTCCTCAGCAAGGCTGCGGCCGGTCTGACTCAGCACCCTCTGCCCGAGCCCAAGGCGATCGAGGCTGGTGTTGACAGCGATGACACCGGCAAGCCCCTCCTGATAGGCCAGGCGGGCGATGCCATCGATGGCGTCATCTTCAAGATCAGGTGCGATCTTCACCAGCAGGGGCGGGCAGCCCGGCAGCCTGCGCAAGCGTTCCACCAGTCGACGCAGCTGAGTGGCATCCTGCAGATCGCGCAGACCAGGCGTGTTCGGCGAACTGACATTGATCACCGCATAGTCGGCCAGTGGCGCCAGCAGTTCCAACGAGGAGGCATAGTCATCGGAGGCCAGCTCCAATGGCGTCACCTTCGATTTACCAAGATTGATCCCCAGCACGGCTGGCCGCTGACCGCGAGGCGGCAGGGCCTGTCTCTCGAGAGTGCGGCGCAGCTCCTCAGCACCTTTGTTGTTGAAACCCATGCGGTTGAGCGCCGCACGTTCCTGGGCCAGGCGAAACAGCCGCGGCCGTGGGTTGCCGGGCTGGCCATGCCAGGTGACGGTGCCGACTTCGGCAAACCCGAAACCAAAACGATCCCAGACCCCGGCGGCAACTCCGTTTTTGTCGAAACCGGCTGCAAGGCCAAGGGGATTGCTGAAACGACATCCAAACAACACCTGCTCCAGGCGCAGATCCCGGCGCGTCAGCTCAGCGGCCACACCATTCAGCACACCGGACAGACCCGGCCACTGCCGGCGAAGACTGAGCTGTCCAAGCGCCTGCAGGGCCGTACGGCTGAGCTGTTCAGCATCCACTCCTTCATCCTTGGCGAGCACTGGTCCAAGCCAGCGCCGATAGAAACCTGCGGTGGACATCACCCCGGACGATGACGGCTGGGTCATCTGGGTTCCTCGATCTATCTCGATCCTGCCTCGGCGCGGCGCAGCCTCCAGCAGTCGCCTTCCGCCGGTTCAACCATCCAGTCGCGCCAGCACCATGCCTGTTGACGCTCAGCCAGACGGGTCAGTGGTTGCTCCACCAGCTGAGCCAGTTCGACCAACGACAGGGCATATCCACCAGCAGCAAGACGATCAGCCAGCTCCAGCCGGGTGAGCAGCTGCTGCAACGATTCCGGGGCGACATCGTCTGCCTGCTCCAGAGGACCATCTGCGAAGTTCCCGGCCTTTGAAGGAGCAGATTGAGAGGCTCGACCCAGCTGTGGCGAGGTCCCCTTCGAGAAAGCCACGGCGATTTGATCCACCCGATCGTTATCCGGGTCTCCGCTGTGTCCTTTGACATAGGTGAGCGGCACATCGGACAAGCGCGCAGCGTCGAGGGCCTGCCAGAGGTCCTGATTGAGCACTGGTTTACCCGCAGCGGTTTTCCAACCCTTGCGTTTCCATCCCGCCATCCAGGACCCCAGACCATCGATCAGGTATTTGCTGTCGGTCCGCAGGGTGAGATCGGGATGACGAGGCAGCTCGGCCAGCCTTTCAAGCATCGCAAGCGCCGCCTGAAGCTCCATGCGGTTGTTGGTGGTGGCGGGGTCAGCGCCTCCGAACTCCTCCACACTGCCGTCCTCAAAACGGATCAGGGCTCCCCAGCCCCCTGGACCGGGATTACCGCTGCAGGCTCCATCGGTGGCAGCCGCCACAACCCGGCCTCTCTGATCAGACTCAGCCATTGGTCACCCCACGCCTTCTTCGGTACAACACGGTTCTTGAATACCCAGGAGGGCTGGGCCATGGGCCGAACCTACTTCCGCAAAGCTGCGCTGAGTGCTGCTGCAGTAGGGCTGGCGGCCATCGCCGGAAGCATGCCTGGATGGACCCGGGCACTCTTTGACAGCAGTCCTCTTCAGGAAGAACGTTTCGCGATCCTGGCCCAGGCCGTGGGCCGGGATCGCTGGAAGCTTCTGCTGCTGGAACAGATCAAAGCCAGACCCCTCTGCTGGGAGGAACGTCAGGACGGCCTGATGAACCCTTCACTGAACAGCTTCGATTTCACGGGAATCTGCAGCCGCTACCTCGACAGCAACGGATACTCGCTGCGCACCTCCGGAAAGGATGCCGACAAGCGCTATCGCCTGGGCCTGAAACAGAGTAGAAACGGACTGGCCTTGCAGGCGATGGACTCAGTCCAGGGCGACAGCACCACGGTGGCTCGTGCGAACAATGTGCGCAGGGACAGGAACGCCTTTGTGAAATTGACGCTTGAGCCGGGTTGGTCGCTCGAACGCCGCAGCTACAAAGGACGCACCTTGAGCCATGTGTATTTCGCTAACACAACGCCGATCAATACTCTGATAAAGGCCAGTAAGGCCAAGCCTTTCAAGAAGAATCTGATCTTCACCGCCAGCCTGCCCAAGCCTCCTTCAGCCCCGCGCAGAGGTCGCCTGAATCGGCAAGGCGGTCCGATCCGCCTCACGGTGATTCCCTTCAGGCCCTAAAGCGGTACCTGATTGAAGGACAGTTGACAGAGCGCCCTAATCGATCGGCAAGTCAGGCAGCATTTTTTTATTTTTGATCAGTGTGAGGAGTGCAAAGCGCCTCTTCTGGGTCGAAACAAGGACAGACTCCGGTAACGCGTTCCACTTCACTGCTCTGCCTTCGGCAGAGCTTTTTTTTGACCACTCGGCTCAGCCTGTCCGGCATCGAGCGGACAAGAAAAAACCGACCCGTGGGTCGGCGGTCGGCAATCAATCAGAGATGGGGAAAGGATCGGCAACCACTGGCAGCCGATCCAACTGGATCACTTGAGAGTGACCTTGCCACCCACCTCTTCGATGGCCTTCTTGAGGGCCTCGGCGTCATCCTTGGAGACACCTTCTTTGATGGTTTTCGGCGCAGCCTCGACCATGGCCTTGGCATCGCCCAGGCCAAGGCCTGTGGCTTCGCGCACAGCCTTGAGGACCTTGATCTTGGCGGAAGCATCGAAGCTTTCCAGCACAACATCAAACTCGGTCTTTTCTTCAGCGGCCTCGCCACCACCGCCAGCGGCAGCGCCGGGGGCAGCCATCACCACACCCGCGGATGCGGCAGCGGAGACACCGAAGGCTTCTTCAATCTGCTTGACAAGCTCGGAAGCTTCAAGCAGTGAAAGAGTCTTCAGCGATTCGAGGATTTCGTCGGTTTTTGCAGACATGGTTGGGATTCAGCAACAGATCAAAAAAACAGTCGGGTCGAAGACGTTCAGCTTTCGCCTGAATCGGCGTGCTGCTTGAGCGCCCGAGCAAGACCGGAAGGAACCTCGTTGATGCCCACAGCCACCTTGGTGGCAACGGCATTGATCGAACCAGCGATCTGAGCCATGAGCACTTCCTTGGTGGGAAGGTCACCGATGGCCTTGATCTCGTCCTGAGACAGAAGCTTGCCTTCGAAGAGGCCGCCCTTGGTTTCGGACTTCTTGGTGTCCTTCTGAAAAGCCTGAAGGGCCTTGACTGCACCGCCGACGTCGCCCTTGACCAGGACGAAAGCGTTGGTGCCGCTCAGAAGGGAATCGAGGTTGGACCAGGCACTATCACCATCAATGGCACGACGCATCAAGGTGTTTTTGGTCACCTTGCAAACGCCGTTGCTGGCCTGAAGACGAGTCCTCAGATCAGACATTTCCTTGATGGAGAGACCCTGATAATCCAGGACCAGTGCCATTTCGGCCTCACCGAGGAGCTGCTTGAGCTCTTCGACGATCTGTTGCTTGCTCTCCAGAGTGCGGCCCATAGGATTTGGATCGGATCGGGGGAACAAGCTGGACACACGGCCGTTCAGTTCTCACGAATGAGACGAGGCCGCGTGTCGATCCAATCCCATGGGAGGGAAAAAAATCGTCGCGTCTGCCTCGGCAGGGCTTATGCGTCAGGAACGGTTGATGACAACCGCTAGAAGCAACCTGCTGTCTTTGGCCGGGCGCGTGCCCGTTGTCTGGCTTTCGCCAGCATTTGAATTTACAACAAAGCCCCCACCGCAGTGGAGGCTGGTTGGCATCTGCCTGTGATGAACTGATTCAGCCCTCTTTGTTGATGTCCTGAAGAGCTGAGATATCCACTTCCACTGAAGGCCCCATGGTGGAGGTCACATACAGACTCTTCCAGTAACGACCTTTTGCACCACTGGGCTTGTTGCGGTCGATGGTCTCCTGAAGCATCTTCAGGTTGTCGAGAAGGTTGGCAGCGTCAAAGCTGGCCTTGCCGAAACGCACGTGCACAATTCCGGTGCGGTCAGCACGGAATTCGAGCTTGCCGGCCTTGAACTCCTTGATGGCAGCGGCCAGATCAGTGGTGACAGTGCCGGCTTTGGGGTTGGGCATCAGACCGCGGGGACCAAGCACACGACCCAGCTTGGCCACTTTGGGCATCATGTCGGGTGTGGCGATCAGCAGGTCGAAATCCATCTCCCCTTTGCTGATGGTGTTGACCAGGTCTTCATCCCCGGCAAGTTCAGCGCCTGCCGCTTTGGCCGCGGCAACTTTTTCGCCACTGGTGACCACGGCAATGCGCACGGTCTGTCCGGTGCCGTGAGGCAGTGCAACTGTGGTGCGGAGCTGCTGGTCGGTGTACTTGGGATCAATTCCGAGACGAACATGCGCCTCCATGGTCTCGTCGAACTTGGCGTTGGCGTTGTCCTTGACCAGCTGGATGGCTTCAAGCGGCTCATAAGCGCGCTCTTCAACCTTGGTGACGAGGCTGGCCAGGCGTTTTGAAAGTTTTGGCATGGCTTGGATGGGGTTCAGGCGACCGCGAGGTCTCCCCCTCAAAAAATGGAAAGTGAACAATGACCGGCGCAAAAGCGTCAGTCGCTGATGGCGACACCCATGTTGCGGGCAGTGCCTTCGATGATGCGCATGGCCGACTCAACGCTGGTGCAGTTGAGGTCGGGCAGCTTGGTCTTGGCGATCTCCTCAAGCTGGGATCGCTTGATGGAGCCAACGCTTCCCTTGGCGGATTCTCCGGAACCTTTGGCGATTCCCGCAGCCTTGGTGATGAGCACGGACGCTGGAGGCGTCTTGGTGATGAAGGTGAAACTACGGTCTTCGAAGACCGAGATCTCCACAGGGATCACGAACCCGGCTTTGTCCTGGGTGCGGGCGTTGTACTCCTTGCAAAACGCCATGATGTTGACCCCGTGCTGACCGAGGGCAGGACCCACGGGCGGTGCAGGGTTGGCTTTGCCGGCCTGAAGGGCCAGCTTGATCACAGCTACGACTTTCTTGGCCATCGGCGGACGGAGTTGAACATCTGCGGATCACCTGGCCCTCGGGGCAGGTGCGGCGGGGTGGGGAACCACCCCTGAGGCCGCCCTCCGCAGGGAGACGGCCGCCGTCGATATCAGTTCTGCTTACTCACCTGAGAAAACTCGAGCTCGACCGGTGTCTCACGGCCGAAGATGGAGAGGAGAGCCTTGAGCTTGCTGCGCTCACCTGACACCTCGATGACCTCACCCTGGAAATCCTTGAACGGACCAGCAGTGACGAGAATCTGATCACCCTCGCTGAGATCGACCTTCACAACAGTCTTCTTCTCAGCAGCCCGCTTGAAGATGCGGTCCACTTCCTGGCGGCTCAACGGACGTGGCTTGATGTGACCCCGGGCTTTGCCCGTGGCACGACGATCCTCCGCACCGACAAAGTTGATGACATTGGGAGTGCTGCGCACCGCCATCATCGTGTCTTCATCCAGAACCATGCGCACCAACACATAACCAGGAAAAACCTTCTCCTCAGTGGACTGGCGACTGCCGTCCTTCTTGATTTTCACTGCAGGAGTCTCGGGAATTTCAATCTCGAGAATGCGATTGCTCACACCCAGAGTCACAGCTCGTTGCTCCAGCGTGGCCTTCACCTTTTTCTCGCAACTGGAGGCCACCTGCACCGCATACCAGCGGGCGACGCCCGTGCGGATTGCGGGGGTTTCGAGAGTGCCCTCTTCTCCGTCATTCGGCGCCGGGAGGTCAAGCACCTCTGTGGACTCCGACTGGTTTGGATCGAGATCAGACACGAGGCAGGGCAGGAGTGAAGGATGAAGTAGGAAATTGCACCGGATCAGACCGGGAAAAGGATCAGCGGAACACCTGAGACGCAGCCCAGCCGTAGAAGCGACTTAAGGCGGCAATGGCCGCAGCCGAAAGACTCACCATCAGGATCACCGCGATGGATTCGCTGAACAGCTGTTGCCTGCTGGGCCAGACCACGAGCTTCAACTCTTCGAAGGTGGCCTGCAAAAACCCACCCTTTTTCTCAGGCTGTTCAGGGCCTGATGACGTTGGCGTCGTCGCTGCGGTTGTGTCCTCTGATGTGGGGCTGGTCACGGATGACGGATCAAAAAAGTCGTCTGGGCCGGTGCTGACGCCGGCTCTGAGGGCACGTGACAGCAATTGAATATCCTACCGGACGCCTTCCTAGGCTTCATTCAGGTTCGAAGCGGAAGGATTCTGCTGGTGCCTCTCCAGCAAGTACACGCACTGCCTGAGCCCCGTTGAAACGGTCCTCCAGCAGTTCTGTTGCAAGAGGATTCTCCAGTCGACGACGCAGCACCCTGCGCAACGGTCTCGCCCCGTACTCCGGCTCGTGGCCAAGGCTCACGATCGCTTCAATCACAGCCTCCTCAACGCGCAGCTCCAGCCCCTGTTCTTTCAGAAGCGAAGCCAGATCAGCCAGCTGCAGGCGCACGATCTTGCTCAGATCATCCCGTCCGAGCGGCTTAAAGCGGATCACCTCATCGATGCGATTGAGAAATTCAGGCCGGAAATGCCTGCCCAGAGCCTCATCCACAGCCCCATCCAGGACAGATGAATCAATCGATGCACCCGCTTCCCTGTCCTTTCGGGCTGAATCCAGAATGGCGCGGCTGGCCAGATTGCTGGTCATCACGACCACGGTATGTCGGAAATCGACCGTGCGCCCCTGTGAATCGCTGAGACGCCCGTCATCCAGGACCTGCAACAGCACATTGAACACATCAGGGTGAGCCTTCTCCACCTCATCCAGGAGCAGCAGGGCATAAGGACGTCGACGCACCGCTTCGGTCAGCTGACCCCCCTCCTCGTAACCGACATAACCAGGGGGAGCACCAAGCAAGCGCGCCACAGCGTTGCGCTCCATGAACTCACTCATATCAAGACGCACCATCGACTCCTCCTCATCGAACAGCTGTCCAGCGAGAGCCTTGGCCAGTTCAGTCTTGCCGACGCCTGTCGGTCCGAGAAACAGGAATGAACCCACGGGGCGCCGGGGATCCTTCATTCCTGCTCGGGCCCTGCGGATCGCCGCCGCCACGGCCTCCACGGCATCGGGCTGGCCGATCACCCGCTCAGCAAGGCGCTGGTCAAGCTCCAGCAGCTTCTGGCGCTCGCCCGCCAGCAGGCGCTGGATGGGAATGCCTGTCCAGCGCGCCACCACATCGGCAATGTCCTCGGCTTCCACCTGCTCTCGCAGCATTGCCGTGCCGTCTCGCTGCGCCTTGTTGAGCGCCTCCTCCAGGTCACTGCGGCGCTGCTGCAGGCGATGCAGCTGGTCGTACTGAAGCCGTGCAGCTTCTTCCAGATCACCCTGTCGCTCAGCTTCAGCGACGGCATGACGGAGATCCTCATCTTCCTGCAGCAGCTGGCGCAGTTCCTGCAGCTGTTCTCGCTCCGCCTGCCAGCGCTCACGCAGTTGAGTGAGCTGGGACGAGGCCTCCAATCGCTGGCGCTGGAGCTGCACTCGCTCCGATTCAGGAGCCTGCTCCGCCGCGAGCACCGCCAGTTCCACCCGACGCAGATCCATCTCGGCGTCCTCCACCACCTGGGGCTTGGAGGTCACATCCATCTTGAGTTGTGCCGCCGCTTCATCGATCAGATCGATGGCCTTGTCAGGCAGGCAACGATCACTGATGTAGCGATCAGCAAGGCGTGCTGCAGCTGTGACCGCGGTGTCAGTGATCGTCACGCCGTGATGCAGCTCGTAGCGCTCCTTCACCCCACGCAGAATCTCGACGCTGTGGTCGATTGAAGGCTCCGAGATCTGCACCTGCTGAAAGCGGCGGTTCAGAGCTGGATCCTTCTCCACTGTGCGTCGGTAATCCTCTGGCGTGGTGGCGGCAATACAACGGAGATCCCCTCTCGCCAAAGCAGGCTTGAGCAGGCTGCCGGCGTCAGCGCTGGACCGATCGCTGTTCACCACGGTGTGCAGTTCGTCGATGAAGAGCACCACGCCTGCCTCTGGATCACTCACCTCCTGCAGCACCTCTCGCAGGCGCTCCTCGAACTGCCCGCGGAACTTGGCACCAGCGATCAATGCACCCACATCCAGGGCCACAAGCCTCAATCCCTGAAGTGATTCCGGAACTTCACCGGCAACGATGCGCTGGGCCAACAGCTCGGCGATGGCCGTCTTGCCCACGCCCGGTGCTCCGATCAGAACAGGATTGTTCTTGCCCCGACGCGAGAGCACCTTGATCAAACTGCGGATCTCACCATCGCGGCCGACCACGGGATCCAGCAGCCCCTGAGACGCAGCCGCAGTGAGGTCACGGGCATAACGGTCCAGGGCCGTTGGCTCTGGATCACTTGCAGGATCAAATTCCGGGTCATCAACAGGCTCCGACGGCCTCAGCCCAGCCTGAACAGGCTCGGGCAATGGCTGAACGGATGGCCCGGAAGACGTCGGTGCTGGACGATTAACGGGTGCAGGAGGACTGGGCGGAGAAGGCGCAGCCGATGGGTTCGGCCTCCGCAGCGCGGCCTCCAGGCGATCGGCCGGCAACCCAAATCTGGACAGCAAATCAGCACCGATGCGTGGGTCACGACCGATGGCGATCAGCAAGTGCGAAACGTCGATCAGCCTTGACCCCCAGAGGCCGCGCACCCTGTCGGCCGCCTCGAGCAAGGTTTCAAGGTCTTCACCGACAAACAGCTCATCACCTCGAGCCATGGGCTGCTCCTCCAGGAAGCCCTCGAGCTGATCAAGCAACTGTCCTTGAGCAAGGGGCAATGCGGCCACATCCGCCTCAAAGCGCGGATCACTGAACAAAGCCTGAAGCAGATGCTCCACGTCCAGATCGCCGTGACGCCAACGACGGGCTGAATCCTGGGCGGACAGCAACAACTCCCAGGCATCGTCGCTGAAACGGTCCGGCTCCACCGTGAGGCTGGCAGGAGGTTGAGGCGTCACACCGAAATCAGATGTCATCGCAGGCGAATCCCCTCAAGCGGCCGTGGAGCGGGAAGCAAGCTCAATCAACTCGACCTTGTAGCCATCGGGATCCTCCAGGAAAGCGATCACCGTGCTGCCGTGCTTCATCGGACCCGGTGCACGCACGAGTCTGCCTCCTCGCTCAGCAATCCCTTCACAGGCGGCATGGATGTCCTGCACCCCAAGAGCGATGTGGCCATATCCATCACCCAGGTCGTAATGCTCGGTGTCCCAGTTGTGAGTGAGCTCCAGCACGGTGTGATCCTTTTCATCGCCATAACCCAGAAAGGCCAGCGTGAAACGACCGGAGGCGTAGTCCTTGCGACGAAGCAGCTGCATGCCGAGAACGTCGGTATAAAAAGCGAGCGATCTCTCCAGATCACCAACCCGAAGCATGGTGTGCAACATGCGCATGATCGGGTTCAATCGCTGCTACCAGCATGGTGCATCCCCAAGATCAGCGGTAGAGAAGTTGCAGGCGTCGTGGCCTGTTGGCGGAGATGGGGAATCAGCGTTGCAGGGGGACCCATAGGATCGCCAGGTCTTTGATCCGCATCACGTGTTCGATTCCCTCGACCTCGTCATCGACACCATCGTGGCCCGTGAGGTGCTCGACTCCCGCGGAAACCCAACGGTGGAAGCCGAGGTCTTGCTGGAGGGTGGAGCCAGTGGTCGAGCCATCGTGCCCAGCGGAGCCAGCACCGGAGCCCACGAAGCCCACGAGTTGCGCGACGGCGGCGATCGCTATATGGGCAAGGGTGTCATCCAGGCTGTGAATCACATCGAGGAGCGCATTGCCCCAGCCCTCTGTGGACTCTCTGCCCTCGACCAGGCCGCCGTGGACGCAGCGATGCTGGAACTCGATGGCAGCGATAACAAGTCGAGCCTGGGAGCCAACGCAATTCTGGCGGTGAGCATGGCCAGTGCCCGCGCGGCCGCGAATGGCCTTGGAATCCCGCTCTATCGCTATCTGGGGGGACCGATGGCCACGCTGTTGCCGGTGCCGCTGATGAACGTGATCAACGGTGGCGCGCATGCAGCCAACAGCCTGGATTTCCAGGAATTCATGCTGGTTCCCCACGGCGCCCCCAGCTTCCGCGAGGCGCTGCGCATGGGCACTGAAGTGTTCCACACACTGAAGTCCCTGCTCAAGGACAGAGGCCTGAGCACATCTGTAGGCGATGAAGGAGGCTTCGCGCCGGATCTGGGCAATGTTGAGGCCGGCGAAATTCTGGTCCAAGCGATTGAGAAGGCCGGCTACAGGCCCGGTGATCAGATCTCCCTCGCCCTTGATGTTGCCAGTACCGAATTCTTCGACAATGGTCGCTACGCCTTCGATGGGGGCAGCTACGACAGCGCTCAGATGGTCGGCCAGCTTGAGCAGCTGGTGGAGAAGTTCCCGATCGTTTCGATCGAGGACGGCCTTGCCGAGGACGACTGGGAAGGCTGGAAACTGCTCACAGAACGCCTCGGAGCCAAGGTGCAACTGGTGGGGGACGACCTGTTCGTGACCAACACCAAGCGCCTGCAACAGGGGATCGACAGCGGCACAGCCAACTCGATTCTGATCAAGGTGAATCAGATCGGTTCTCTCACCGAAACGCTTCAGGCCATCGATCTGGCTGGACGGTCGGGCTACACCAGCGTGATCAGCCACCGCAGCGGCGAAACCGAAGACACCACCATCGCCGATCTCTCAGTCGCAACCCGCGCCGGTCAGATCAAAACTGGTTCTCTGAGCCGCAGCGAACGCGTTGCCAAATACAACCAATTGCTGCGCATCGAGGACGAGCTCGGCAGCCAGGCTGTTTACGCCGGCGCCGTAGGCCAGGGACCGCGAGGAAAAGCCTGATTCAATAGTCAGAACTCAGCAAAGTAGCCATTCACACGAGATTTCCCGAAGTGAGTGGCATTTGATTGTTTCAAGCGAATGCTCAGACCAGCAGCAAACAATGCAAAATAAATATTTCTCGAAAAAGGCAAACACTGTTTGTTCGAGACTGAATTGCTGACAACAAATATCCGGGAATGTCAAAGAATCTGCTGCATCAAAGCAAGTTGTTTCATTGTTCTCTTCCAAAACGCTGAAAGAACTTGAAAACGAAATAATCAGCTTTTCGATGAAGACAAGGATTCCATACGTGCATCCTTGCGAAGTTTCACCTGAAGCTTCAGCCAACCCATCCCAACCGGCACTGCAGCTCCAAGGGGGAGGAGAGCCCAAAGGGGTCGGGCACTGGAGCCCAGGATCGCAGCCGCCAGAGCCAGCCCCCCAAGCAGCACCGACTGTCCGATGGAATGCTGTGCCGTGACCATGCGTCGGAACTGACGATCCGATTCGCCCGTTCGGATCTGCAGCTGCAGATCTCCTTGTTCGAGGCGCTCAAGGCTCTCATCCAGGCGGCGCGGAATCCCCACAGCCCGAGAACTCAGCGCCCCCACCTGACGGCCGAGTTCGTTGAACAGATCATTGGAGCCGGATCCACTGGAAGTCATGAGGGGTAGCAGATAGGGCTTGGCGATCCCCACCAGGCTAAAGCCGGGATCAAGACTGCGACCGACACCCTCAAAGGTCGACAATGCACGCATCACGAAGATCAGCTCAACCGGCAGCCTGAACGGCTGGCCGTAGACAAGGTCGTAGAGATCGCCGGACAATTTGTCGATCACCGAGGCACTGAACGGTGGAGTGAGTGCGTCGCGCAGCATCAGACGAACCAGACGCCGTACCGGACCCAGATCCACGTCTGAAGCAATCACTCCAGCCACCTGCATTTCCTCCACCAGGGCGGCGGCATCCCGGGATGCCGCCGCCCGAACCATCGAACCCAACCGGCGGCGCAGACGTTCCGAAAGCTGCCCCATCATTCCAAAGTCGTAATAGATGAGTGCCCCGTCGCTTGCGACCGCAAGATTGCCGGGGTGTGGGTCTGCATGAAAGAAGCCGTACCGAACCAGTTGCTGCAGATAGCTGGCCGCACCAATCTCCGCGACATCCGCAGGATCAATACCCGCAGCAATCAGCTCCGGCCGATTGTTGATCTTGATACCAGGCAGGTAATCGAGACAGAGCACCTGACGGGTGCTCAGCTCCCAGATCACACCGGGAACCATGATGCGGGGATCATCAAGAAACTGCTGACGGAAGCGGGCGGCATGCTGGGCCTCAAGGCGAAAGTCGAGTTCACGCAACAGCACACGTCGACATTCCTGGGCGATCGCCACCCAGTCGCGGCCACGACCCCACTGGGGATGGCGCTGCAGTACAGAAGCCACCTGCTGCATCACCTCCAGATCAAGCCGGAACACCGACTCCAGACCTGGACGTTGAATTTTCAGAACCACCTGGCGACCGCTGCGCAAGCTGGCGCGATGCACCTGAGCCAGAGAGGCTGCAGCCAGAGGGGTCTCATCAAGATCAATGATCTCGGCACAACGTGCACCAAGCTCCGACTCGAGAAGCGCTTGGGCCTGATCGAATGGAAAAGCAGGAACTTTGTCCTGCAGATCGGCCAGTTCAGCCACCCACCCCGCCGGCAGAACGTCGGGACGAGCCGACAGCAGTTGGCCAAGTTTGATGAATGCCGAACCAAGGTGGAGCAATTCCCTTGTCAGCCAGCGTGCTCGCCGTTGCTGACGGGTCTGACGACGCTCCTCGGTGAAACCGCCGGGATAGCTCCAGCTGCAGCTGTCCCACCACAGGAAAAACAGCAGCGCCAGAACACTCCTCCAGATGCGCAATGCGCGCAACCCCCTGCGCCAGGGTAGAAGAGGCGAACCCCAACGGCTCAAGACCGTTCCTCCAGACGCGTGCTCAGATCGGCCACCTGCGCACGCAGTCGATCGATGCGCCGCTGCAATGGTTCATGCTCTGGGCCAGGACGATCAGCAGCGGATGATGCTTCGGGCTGATTCTCCCGCTGCAATCGCTCGGCTTCCGCCTTCACCTCCTCCTGAAACAGATCCCATTCCTGGCGTATGCGCTCGGGGGCATCCTGAACAGCAACAGCCATTCCTGCAGCTGCATCGGCCACGCCTTCACCCACCCGGGCCATCAGGCGATTCATTGCCGCTCGGAACAGGGCATCCGGAGGAGTCATGGCCTGATGAGAGATGCTGAAACTGTGGCAGATGCACCGACGGGGATGCGACCGCAATCAGGGAGCCGGTGGTGCGTCCGGCGGTGCCTGGAAAATCAGAGATTCATCGATGGCTGGTTGTGGTTGAGGAGCCACAGGTTCAGGCATGGCAACAGCCGCAGGGGCTTCCGTGAAAGCCTCCGGTTCAGGCAGCGCGGCCTCTGGCAGTGAATCCGAGCCTGGAGTCAGAACAGCCGCAGGCTGTGCAGGCTCCGGCGCCACTTCACCAACAAAATCTCGAGTTGATGCGGGAAACGGTGCAGCAGAGAACGCCGGCTCGTTGGTGGGCGTCCATGGCTGCGGAGCAGCCGCCCTCTGAGATTGTTCCCTTCGCTCCGCCTCCTTGGCCATGGCCTCAGCCTGCTCCTTGGCCTTGCGTTGCTGAGCGTCAATGACCTCTTTGGCTGCAACGTCACCCATCAGAGGCTGATCAGCTCCATACCGACGTCTCAATCCATCAAGAGATTCTCCAGGAAAGCTGCTCTGACGGAACGAGGCCTTCTGAGGTTTTTCGCTCGCCTGCTGCATCAGAACGACTCGCTGGGTGATGCCGTACCCGAGCGCGAAACAGGCACCGGCCACCAGAGGACCAATCCAGAAACGAGGTCGCCTGAGCCGCTGCTGATCAGTGCTGGTTGCTGTCATCGCTGTGGCCGAGATGGACAACACCGAAAATTCGGTGCAGCCCATCTTCGCGCCTCATCGATGCGGTTGCACCGCTCCGAGGCATCAGGTCGTGTAATCGGCGTTGATGCGCACGTATTGATCTGAAAGGTCGCAACCCCAGGCACGACCTTCTTCAGGGCCAGAACCAATGCGGAGTCTGATCAGCACGGTGTCGTTGTCCAGATAACGGCCCTCGGATCGCTGCTGGAGATAGATCGACGCTGCAGGTCGATCAAAGTCCAGTGGCTGACCGCTCTCCATCAAGTGATGATCACCGATCCAGAGCGAAACCTCCTCTGGATCAAACTCCACTCCTGACCGCCCGGCCGCTGCCACAATCCGGCCCCAGTTGGGGTCACGTCCATGGATGGCCGTTTTCACCAGCGACGATCCACACACCGTGCGTGCCATCCGCAGAGCGTCTGCTTCTGATGCGGCTCCCTCCACCCGCACTTCAATCAGGCAGGTCGCACCCTCTCCATCACGAGCGATCGAGCGAGCCAGGTGTTGAGCAACAAGAGTCACCCCCTGCTCGAGCTGCTCATACTGATCCGAGAGGAGAGGATCCCCGGCGGCAAAGGCCAGAAAGGTGTCGTTGGTGCTGGTGTCGCCATCCACGGTGATGGCATTGAACGATCGCTGAACAGCGCGTTGAACGATGACTTGCCAGGCCTCTGAGGGCACTCCGGCATCACAGGTGAGAAATCCGAGCATGGTGGCCATATCGGGGTGAATCATTCCCGAGCCTTTGGCCATCCCGCCAATACGCACAGTGCGGCCATCAATCTCCGACTCAACTGCGATCTGCTTGGGCACAAGATCTGTTGTGAGGATGGCGGCCGCAGCAGCAGCCCCTCCATCTTCGGCCAGAGCCTCGACCAGCGGATCCAGTCCAGCGAGCAAGACTTTCATGGGGATGGGCACGCCGATCACGCCGGTGGAACAGATCAGCATCTGATCAGACGTCAGACCAAGGTGATCGGCCAGGGCCTGGGTGGCGCGCTGGCTGTCGATCAGGCCGCTGTCACCAGTACAGGCATTGGCCTGGCCGGAATTGATCAACACGCCTCTGCACTGTCCATTGCTGGCTTGGAGACGTTGGGCGCAGAGATCAACGCAAGCCGCACGCACCACCGAAGTCGTGAAAGTGCCGGCACAGACTGCCGCCTCAGGCGCCAGCACCAAAGCGAGATCCGGTTTACCGGAATCCTTCAGACCGGCCGCAATCCCTGCGGCCTGAAAGCCGACTGGAGCGGTCACTCCTCCAACGACTGGAGTCCAAACAGAGGAAAGCCAGCTGGCTGCGGAAACCACGGATCAACGCGAGAGACTGAATGCATCCTGCTCCGCGCCATGCCACGCCAACGCCGGATCGGCCTCACCGGTGGTATCGCCTCCGGGAAGAGCAGCGTTGGCCGTTGGCTGACGGATCAAGGAATTCCGCTGTTGGACGCAGACCTTTTTGCACATCAAGCCCTCGCAAGCGGTCAGGCAGCCAGCCATGCAGTGGTGCAGCGTTACGGGAATGCGGTCGTCAGAGCTGGGTCTGACCCGGAGTCTGCCGAACTCGACCGTACGGCTCTGGGAGCCATCGTTTTCTCTGATTCCCTTCAGAGGAAATGGTTGGAGGAGCTTGTTCACCCTCTGGTGCACCAGCAATTGGAAACCGAACTGAAACGTCTGAAATCAGAACCAACCGTGGCGCTGATGATTCCTCTGCTGTTCGAAGCCGGTCTCAACTCTCTCTGCACGGAAGTGTGGGTGGTGCACTGCTCACCTGAACAACAACTTGAAAGGCTGATGGATCGCAATGGTCTCAATGCTGCCGAGGCTCAGCAGCGGATCCAGTCTCAGTGGCCGCTGGCAAAGAAACTCGGACTAGCTGATCGGGTGCTCGATAACAGCGGAGAGCCCAAAGCCTGGGAAACCCAGGCGGCTCAGCTTCTGGCAGCAGGCTGAAAGCGACCTGAACCGACCACCCCACGGGCCCTCAGCAGTCATTGGTCATCAGCCTTTGAGTTTCTGACTGAGAATCTGATTGGCGAGCTTGGGATCGGCCTTGCCGCCGGTCTTTTTCATCAGCTGCCCAACAAAGAAGCCCTGCAGCTTGGTCTTGCCGCCTCGGAAAGCCTCCACCTCATCTGGATGAGCGGCCAGCAACTCCTCAACGATGGCGGTGATGGCAGCGGGATCACTGATCATCCCCAGCCCTCGCTGATCGACGATCGACTTCGGTGAACCACCCTTTTCGAGCAGTTCAGGAAGTATTTCCTTGGCAATCTTGCCGCTGATCTTGCCGCCATCAATTAACTGAACCATTTCCGACAGCTGCTCAGGGCGAAACGGCAACTGCGCGTAACTCAACCGATTGCTGTTCACATGGGCAGCGATATCCCCGGTGATCCAGTTGGCCGCCAGCTTGGCGTCAGCTCCGGCGCCCACCACGGCCTCGAAGTAATCGGCCATCGGACGTTCGTCGGTGAGCACACGCGCGTCGTACTGCGACAGGCCGAGCTGTTCGGCGTAGCGATGACGCTTGGCCGCAGGCAGCTCGGGCAGTTCTGAACGCCAGCTTTCCCTTTGATCCTCGCTCACCTCGATCGGACCCAGATCAGGATCAGGGAAATAGCGGTAATCACTGGCACCCTCCTTGCTGCGCATGCTTTTGGTGAGCTGCTTGCCCTCATCCCACAAGCGGGTTTCCTGGACGATGGACTCACCGCTTTCGTAGGCCTTGATCTGGCGCTGGATCTCGTACTCGCAGGCTTTCTGGATGGCCGAGAACGAATTCATGTTCTTGATCTCCACCTTCGTGCCGAAGGGGGCATCCGGACCGCGACGGACTGAGATGTTCACGTCGCAGCGCAGCGATCCCTCCTGCATGTTTCCGTCACTGACTCCGAGATATCGCATGATCCGACGAATCTCAGAGGCATACTCAGCCGCCTCACGGCCGGTGCGCAGATCAGGCTTGCTGACGATTTCAGCGAGAGCAACACCTGCACGGTTGTAATCCACCAGGGAATGTGTGGAACCAGCGAGGCGATCACTGCCTGCATGCACCAGTTTCCCCGCGTCTTCTTCCATATGAAGACGTTCGATTCCAATCTTTTTCAGATAGGTGTCCTTGCCCTTTTCAGCAACTTCAACCTCGATCCAGCCCTCTTCCGCAATCGGTTCGTCGTACTGGGAGATCTGGTAGTTCTTCGGTAGATCGGGATAGAAATACTGTTTGCGGTCGAACTTGCTGTGCTCAGCAATATTGAGATTCAGAGCCATCGCAGCCTTCACCGCATACTCGAGCACCTTCTGATTCAGCACCGGCAGGGTGCCTGGCAGCCCGCAAACCACCGGATCAATGTGCGTGTTGGGGTCGTCTCCAAAGCTGGTGGAAGCAGCCGTGAAGATCTTGCTCTCAGTGCCCAGCTGCACATGGGTCTCCAGGCCGATCACAGCTTCCCAAGCGCCTTCTCCAGCCATTTTGTTCTCCTTGCCTGCGCTGATCCTATGGAAGCGAATCACAATGCAGATGCACTGACCCTCAGCCGTGGATAGCCATCGCTGGCATCGAAGGCTTGGGGCCTTCCTGGCAGTTCTGTTGGTGACTCTGCTGGCGATCAGTATCCCTTCTGTCTCGACGCATGTGCAGCAGAAGCCCCTGCGCGTGCAGTTGCGCTGGCTGCCACAAGCCCAGTTCGCAGGGTTCTATGTGGCCAAAGACCACGAGTTTTTCCGTCGAGAAGGCCTCAGTGTCACCCTGGAACAGGGAGGCCCATCGGTGAATGGATTGCAGCGTCTTCGTGATGGTGAAGTCGACGTCACCATCGCCTGGACATCGGATGCCCTGGACATGCGCCGTGAGGCGGCGGACCTCGTGAATGTGGCGCAGCTTCTGCAACGACCTGGAACGATGTTGGTCTGCAGCGCAGCATCAGGTGTCAGTAAGGCTGGCGACCTGAAAGGGAAACGTGTTGGCACCTGGTTCCTCGGGGATGAATTCGATGTCGGGTACTGGCTGCAACGGTATGGACTCGGGCTGGATTCAGTTCAGCTGATTGAACAAAAACCCGCAGCTCGGGACTTGCTGGATGGCGAGGTCGATTGCGCCACTGCCATGAGTTACAACGAATTTCAGACGATCCTCCAGGAAGGAGCCCTTCAGTCCGATCTGTTCACGGTGCGTTTCGCCCGGGAGAACACGGGATTTCTCGAAGATGGGTTGTACGTGCGAGCGACGGACCTCCAGGATCCGGCCAAACGCGATCGTCTGACGAGATTTCTAAAAGGTCTTGCTGCCGGATGGCAGTACACGGCGCGACATCCCGATGAAGCGGTTGCGATCACCGAGCGCTTCATGAACAGCAGCGACACAGTGCACCAGAAAGCCATGCTGGAGGAGATCCTGCAGCTGATGAACCTGAACAAGGGCTACGGCTTGCTGGATCCCGCCAGCTTCCGTCGCAGTGTGGAGATCGTGGGTCGCGGTAGTGGCGATCCTGCGGGAATCTCGAGAGCTGCACGCGGTGCATGGAGTCTGAAAGTCTGGCGTGCTGCCGAATTGGACGGACCCCAGCGCGGCCCCCTCGGCCCTGCTGGACGTGAGGCCTTCGCAACCCTGGTCACATCCTCCTGGTTCTATGGGCTCGATCTCATCGGAACGACAGCTTTTGCTCTCTCCGGCTTCATCCGGGCCCTACAGCGTCACTACGACCTCTGGGGTTGCTTCATTCTCACTCTGCTGCCTGCCGTGGGTGGAGGCATCCTCCGCGATCTGCTTGTGGGTGGAATGCGATCACCACCTTTCGTCTTTCACGACGGCACCTACCTGTTGGTGGTGCTGATTGTGGTTGCTACAGGGTCTATTTTGGCGAGCCTGCTGAGCGAGGGAGCCGCCGACAGCGCCAACTTCCAGAGGGTTCTGGGACTGTGCGACAGCATCGGTCTGGCCACATTCACCATCATTGGTGCACAGGTTGCACTGGAAGCGGACTTGAACTGGTGGTGGATGGTCATCTGTGCCGCACTCACCTGTGCTGGCGGAGGAATGGTGCTTGATGTGGTGACCGGTCGAGAACCGCGCACCTTTCAGGGTGAACCCTATGAGGAAATTGCCGTGCTGGGAGCCCTTGTGCTCATCGGCGGCTTGATGATCGCTGATCGGTTCGAAACCCTGCAATGGCCGGTACTCGCCGCCATGGTTCTGAGCTGGTTGACGGTCTTCATCGGTCGGCAGCTGGTGATCCACCACAATCTGCGCTCCTGGCGACCGGGCCTATGACGCGGTGGCTCCGGGGCGAGGCAAGATCAAATTCGCCCGGACGAATTCTGATCCTGGGAGGTGGCTTGATGGGTCTCGCCATCGCCCATCAACTGGCTCGTCGTGATCAGCGCGTGACCGTGCTGAGCAGGCGCCGCAGCGAGGCTGCAGGCTTCGTTGCAGCAGGGATGCTGGCCCCCCATGCCGAAGGCCTCGAAAACGCTCTGCTTCACCTCGGCCAACTCAGCCTGAGCCGCATTGCCAGCTGGGTGGCCCAGATCGAAGCTGACAGCGGTCTTCCCTGTGGGCTTCGTTCCTCCGGGATCGTGGTGCCGTTCCACAGCGCCGATGAACGGGACGCCTACGCGACTGCGGCTTTCGGAGATCGACTGGATCGCGAACAGCTTCTCCAGGAGGTGCCAGGTCTGGACTCACAATGGAAAGCCGGTCTGCTGTTCGTGCAGGACGGGCAGATTGACAACAGACGTCAGCTGATGCGAGCGCTGGAGAGCGCCTGCGTTGATCGCGGTGCCCAGTTTCAGGAAGGCGTGGAAGTTCTTGAGCTGTTCACCGCCGATGGACGTCTCAGCGGCGTACGCACGAGGAATTCGGAGGGGAGTGAAGCAACGCTTGGCTGTGAGCGGGCCGTGCTCTGCAGCGGTGCATGGAGCGGACAACTTCTGCCCCAGCTGCCGGTGTTCCCCGTGAAAGGTCAGATGCTGTCGCTGCAGAGTCCGCGCGGCGCCCTCAGGCGCGTGATCTTTGGCCCAGGGATTTATCTGGTGCCCCGCGAGGATGGACTGGTGGTGGTGGGCGCGACCAGCGAGCGCAATGCCGGCTTCAGCGAAGGTCTGACACCTCAAGGACAAACCACCCTCAAACAAGGCATTGCCACCCTGCTGCCTGAGGCAGAGAGCTGGCCTCCCATGGAGCGCTGGTGGGGATTCCGTCCCTGCACACCTGATGAGGGACCACTGCTGGGCAACAGTCCGATTCCCGGACTTCTGCTGGCCTGCGGCCACCACCGCAATGGCGTTCTCATGGCTGGTGCCACATCAGAACTGATTGCCGATCTCGCCTGCGGCACTGAGCCAAAACAGGATCTTGCAGCACTGCTCTCGAGCTTTCGCTGGGATCGCTTTCAATCCCGCTGACGAGTCGCAATCGAGAACAGTTTTCCGCGAAGAGCAAGCCCGCAGATATGCACATCGGCCAACGCCTGATCAACAACTGCTTCAAGGGCCTGAAGCTGCAACAACGACTTGGCATTCAAAAAGACCCCGAGACATCGCCCCGAGGGTCTGCAGTTTGCGATCGGTCACCAGAGAATCAGTCTTCGACCCGCCAGGCCTGATCAGATGGACTCCAGTCGTTGAGTTCGGATGGCTGAAACCAGAGGCCGATCTCGAATGCAGCGGTCTCCGCAGCGTCTGAACCATGGATCACGTTGCGGCCGATGTTGACAGCCAGATCACCACGGATGGTGCCGGGTTCAGCCTCGAGTGGTTTGGTGGCACCGATCAACTTACGGGCACTGGCGATTACCCCATCGCCTTCCCACACCATGGCCACCACCGGTCCCGACGTGATGAAGTCCACAAGACCGGAGAAGAACGGCCGCTCCTTGTGGACGCCGTAGTGCTGCTCAGCCAGTTCACGACTGGCGATGAGCTGCTTGAGGCCCACAAGCTTGAAACCTTTGCGCTCGAAGCGGCCGAGAATCTCGCCCACGAGACCACGCTGAACCCCATCCGGCTTGATGGCGATGAACGTGCGTTCGGCGGACATAAAGGCATACATAAAGAGAACGGCATCTTCTGTGCTCCCCCACCCTCTTGGCAAGCAATCGAGAACAGTTTGTTTCTGCCCCTGTGATCCAGGCTCCTTAGATTCCCCAGACAGGAACACTTTTCTCACTCATGGTGCTCGCAAACGCCAACGAACCCGAACGTGAGAAAACCAACGGTCAATCAACGCCAGCTCCCTCATGGAACATTCAAGACAGCTCTGAGCTGTATGGGCTTGAGCGCTGGGGAGATCCCTACTTCTCCATCAACCTTCGAGGTCATGTGAGCGTGCAGCCCCGCGGCGAACGAGGGGGAAGTCTTGATCTTGTTGAGCTCGTGAAAGGCCTGCAGGGTCGCAATCTCAACCTGCCGCTGCTGATCCGGTTCGATGACATTCTCGAAGACCGACTTGAGAGCCTCCATGCGGCCTTCGAGCGAGCCATCACCCAATACGACTACAACGGTCGTTATCAGGGCGTTTTCCCTGTGAAATGCAATCAGCAATGCCACGTCGTGGAGGAGCTGGTGAGCTGCGGCAAGCGTTGGCACTTCGGCCTGGAAGCCGGCAGCAAAGCCGAACTGTTGATCGCTCTCTCACTGATCGATGATCCGGAAGCCTTGCTGATCTGTAATGGTTACAAGGACCAGCGCTACATCGAAACAGCAATTCTGGCGAGACGACTGGGACGGCGGCCAGTGGTCGTGATCGAACAAGCCGATGAAGTGCAAAGAATCATCGATGCCAGCCAGGAACTCGGCGCCGCACCCCTGATCGGCATCCGCGCCAGACTCTCCAGCAGGAGCACAGGCCGCTGGGGAAATTCTGTCGGAGAGAAAGCCAAATTCGGACTGCCTGTCCCGGAGATTCTCGCGACTGTTGAAGCGCTACGCGGGGCAGGTTTGCTACAGGAACTGCGCCTTCTCCACTTCCACGTCGGCAGCCAAATCAACGACATTGGTGTGGTGAAAGATGCGCTGCAGGAGGCCTCGCGCATCTATGTCGAGCTGCACAAACTTGGAGCCCCAATGGGTTTTCTGGATGTTGGAGGAGGACTCGGTATTGATTACGACGGAAGCCGGACCTCAACAGCCGCGTCCACGAATTATTCACTGCAGAATTACGCCAATGATGTCGTCGCAACTGTCAAGGAAGGTTGTGAGCCTCATGGCGTAGCAGTTCCGACTCTGGTCAGCGAGAGCGGCAGAGCGATCGCCAGCCATTTCTCAGTCCTGGTTTTCAACGTGCTTGGCACAGGCGGGCTTCCACAGACAACGACTTCGCCAAGTGACGACGAGGCGTTGATTGTTCGCAACCTTCATGAAACCCTCGAAGGCATCAATGCCCTCGCTGATGACGGGAGCGCGGACGTTTCACGACTTCAGGAAGCCTGGAATGACGCCCTCAAATTCAAGGACGATGCATTGGCAGCCTTCCGACTGGGCTATCTGAGCCTGAAAGAACGAAGCCAGGCAGAGCAACTCACTTGGGCCTGTGCTCGTTCTTTGGTGCAGAGGCTTCCTGAGAACTCCGTTCTCCCGGAGGAATTACAAACCCTGCCTGCGGTTCTGGCACTCACTTACTACGCCAACCTGTCAATCTTTCGCTCTGCGCCCGACACTTGGGCCATACAACAGCTCTTCCCCTTAATGCCAATACACAGGCTGGGAGAAAAACCAACCGAGCTCGGACATTTCGCAGATCTCACATGCGATTCTGATGGTCGTCTCAACCGCTTCATTGCCGATGGGCGCAGCAAGCAACTTCTTGAGCTGCATTCCCTGCGTTCAGAAGAGCCGTATCTGATCGGGATGTTTCTTGGAGGGGCCTATCAAGAGGTGATGGGCAACCTGCACAACTTGTTCGGCACCACCGATGCAGTACATATTCGTTTGGCACCCGGAGGGGAATACCAAGTGGATCACGTCGTGCGTGGCGACACCAACGCCGAGGTGCTGATGGCGATGGAACACAACCCGGAATCCCTGTTGGAACGACTACGTATCGCTAGCGAACGCTCCATCCGAGGCAATCAGCTCAAAATCGCTGAAGCGCGCCGGCTGATGGATCATCTGGAGATCAGCCTGCGTCAGAGCACGTATCTGCAGAACTGAGCGCCACAACAAGTGATTCAGCTACTACAAGGCTGTCCAACTACCTGAAGTCGGCTGAAGATATCAACATCGGCACTCCTTCCATGCAAATCAAACTCGGAGAACGATTACAGAGCCTGAAGCTGCTGACCAGCCTGGCAGCCTTCCTCAAAAATCCGGACTCTCTGAACAGCGTTCTCGCCATCGGCGCCAGCGTGAAAGACAGTTCAATCGCCGAACAGATGATCCGTCATCTGCTGAGCAATCCCCAGTTCGCACAATTGGTGAACGATGGCTGGCGTCCGCAGCCGATCGATTTATCCGCACTGCAAACCCTTCCAGAGGGCACCCTTGGGCGCCATTATGCCGATCAGCTAATCAGCCAGGGCATCACTCCAGACACGCTGATTGACTCTTCCCCCGTCAAAGATGAGCGCGATTACATCACACATCGACTCAAGGAGACCCATGACATCACACATGTTCTGACCGGATTTGGAATTGATGGCATCAGCGAACTGGGCCTGCAGGGGTTCAATCTCGCGCAGAACCGGTCCCCACTTGCGGTGATGCTGATCTTTGGAGGCATGCTGACGGCACTGCAGAACAATGAGCCACTCGCTCCGATGCTGCAAGCACTGGCAAAGGGCTTCCAGATGGGCCTGGATGCCGAGCTTGTGATCGCACGCAAATTGGAAGAGGGCTGGGATCGCACCCTGCACGACTGGCAAAGCAAACTGAAGCTGCCTGACGAGATACCTGGTTGAACCTTCACAGCATGCGGGCACTGCAGAACGATTGGATGTATCAATAGAACAGAAGTCGCGATGCCATGTGGGGAAATGAGCCGCAGCTTCAAGCCTTCAGGGAACGACTGAAACTCCTGCTGGTCGCGCACCAGCAGGAGCTGAATCCAAAGAAAGTGATCGCTGCCGAAGGAGACGTCCTGTTCCACCAGGGCGACTCCGTCGAGACATTGATGTTGTTGACCGAGGGACGAGTCGCGGTAGATATCCACCAGGGCAACGAGCTCCACACCCTGGCCGAAGTGGAATCTGTCGAATTACTCGGTGAGGTTGGTTTTTTCGCCAATGGCAAGCACTACGCCGACTTTCGCGTTGTGAAAGGGCATGCAGAACTGCTGGCCATTCAAGGAGAGGCACTGCTCCAGGCCATGTTGTTTGACACCGATCTCGTCGTGGAGATGCTGTCGCTCGTTAGTGAGCGTTGCCGGCGCGGCAATCAGGTCATCGCCATGCTGCTGAGCGGAATCAATGCAGTACACGACGATTGCCCGGAGCGAATCGAACAATCCATGACTGAACTTGGCGGGGTTCACTTCTGCATTGCCAAAGCCAGCAGGCAATTGCAGAAGATGCATCAACTGCGCCAAAGCTGAGCCGATCAGACCAGAGAGTCGCTGAGTTCCACCCGTGCCGTTTCCAGCGCTCCATCCAGAGCTGCTCCATCCCGACCTCCGGCCTGAGCCAGATTCGGGCGGCCACCGCCGCCGCCGCCGCAGTGTTTGGCGATCCGGCCGATGAACTTGCCAGCCTGCTGCCCTTTGGCGATGACCGCCTTGCCGAAACAGGCCACGAGAATGACCTTGCCCTGATCGGCGGGGTCAGGCAGACCACCAATCACCACCGCACCGGCCTCGCCAAGCTGATCACCCAGATTCTGAGCAGCACCCTGAAGACCGCTGCCATCCACACCGTCAAGGCGCTCAACCAGCAGCTGAAACTCACCGACAGTAACCGCTTTGGAGGCAAGTGCCGCTGATTTGGCAACCGCCAATTCCGCCTGAACAGCCTGCAGTGCCTTACTCGTTGTCTTTAGCTCTTCCTGAAGAGCGCTCACCCTCTCCACGATTTCACCGGGCTGGGCTTTGAAGCGGTCTCCCAGCTGCCTCACCACGGAATCGCGTTCATTCAGGTAGGCGAGCACAGCAGGGCCTGCCACAGCTTCAATACGACGGATGCCAGCCGCCACGCCACTTTCACTGACGATCTTGAACAAACCGATCTCGGCAGTGTTGGCAACGTGGGTGCCACCGCAGAGTTCCATCGACACACCGGGCACGTCGACAACACGCACCACATCGGCGTATTTCTCACCGAACATGGCTACAGCGCCAGCGGCCTTGGCCTTGTCAATCGCCATCTCCTGCACCTGGAGCTCGTAGGCGTCAGCAATCCAGCTGTTGATCAATGTCTCAATACGCTCCAGCTCCTCGCCGCTCACAGCCCGCGGGCAATGGAAGTCGAACCGCAAGCGATCGAAATTCACCAGAGATCCGGCCTGACCAATGCCTGGATCCACCACCTGCTTCAGGGCTGATTGCAACAGATGCGTGGCGGTGTGATTCGCCTGGGCACGGCGGCGGCAGCTGCGGTCCACACGACCCTGCACAACATCGCCGACTGCCAGCGTTCCACGCTCCACACGACCGCTGTGCACGAACACACTGCGGTTTCGGCTTACGGATTCCACACTGACAATGAGGCCGTCTCCGTCATGGCCTTCACCGGCCAGAGTGCCGCGATCACCCACCTGACCGCCCCCCTCGCCATAGAAGGGAGTGGTATCCAGCACCACCTGCACGGAATCACCGGCAACGGCTTGTTGTGCGGGGTCTCCATTCACCACAAGTGCCTGCACACTGCTGCTCTGTTCCAGCTGCTCGTAACCACGGAAATCGGTTCCATCAATCCCTGAGGCCACCTGGTCAATGGCGTCCTGCAATGTGAGGTCAATGCTCACGGCAGCAGCTTTGGCGCGCTGGCGTTGACGCTCCATCGCAGCTTCAAATCCAGCCAGATCAACGGCCAGGCCATGCTCTTCAGCAATTTCCTGCGTGAGCTCGAGCGGAAATCCGTAGGTGTCATACAGCTCGAAAGCCTGAGCACCGCTGATCTGCTTCGGCTGGGCCTCCAGCACATCCGCCAACAGTTTCTCCCCTCGTTCCAGGGTCTCCAGGAACCGGGATTCCTCGCGTTGCAGTTCCCCCAGGATGACGTCCTTGCGCTCAACCAACTGAGGATGCACCGCCTGCATCAGCGCGATAGCAGCCTCGCCCATGGTGTTGAGAAACGGCTGGTCGATGCCCAGGAGACGTCCGTGCCGCACCACGCGGCGGAGCAAACGGCGCAGGATGTAGCCGCGGCCCAGATTACTTGCCGTGACGCCATCGCTGATCAACTGCGTGACGGCGCGACTGTGGTCGCCGATCACCTTGAGCGAGGTTTTGCCCTTGTCGTCGAGCTGGTGGTAGTCGACACTAGCCAGATCAGCTGCCGCTGCAATCAAGGGAAAAATCAGATCGGTTTCGTAGTTATTGGGAACCTTCTGCAGGATCTGAGCCATGCGCTCAAGGCCCATGCCGGTATCGATGTTGCGGTTCGCCAGTGGTGTGAGTGTGCCCTCCGAATCCCGATTCGACTGCATGAACACCAGGTTGTAGAACTCGATGAAGCGGTCGTCGTCTTCCAGATCGATCCCCTCATCACCCAGTTCAGGTTTGAAGTCGTAATAAATCTCCGAGCAGGGACCACAGGGCCCTGTTGGACCTGAGGCCCAGAAGTTGTCGGCTTCATCCATGCGGATGATGCGCTTCGGATTGACGCCGACAACATCACGCCAGATCTGCTCAGCTTCATCGTCTTCCCGGAAGACGCTCACCACCAGATTCTTGGGATCCAAGCCGTAGACGACCGTGCTCAGCTCCCAGGCCCACTCAATTGCCTGCTGCTTGAAGTAATCCCCGAAGGAGAAGTTGCCCAGCATCTCGAAGAAGGTGTGGTGCCGGGCCGTTCGACCCACGTTCTCGATGTCGTTGGTGCGAATGCACTTCTGGCTGCTGGTCGCACAGGGGGCAGGCCGTTGCTGCTGACCGAGAAAGATCGGCTTGAACGGCAACATTCCAGCGATCGTGAGCAGAACCGTGGGGTCCTCAGGCACGAGTGAGGCACTGGGCATCCGCCTGTGACCACGCTGCTCGTAGAAAGCGAGGAACGCTTCCCGGATCTCCGCACCGGTGCGGGGACCAGCTGCCTCGTTTCGCGACGATTGTGCAACAGCCATGGTGGGTTCGGGCTTGAACAGCAGGTCCTCCAGCCATGATCGCCTTTGAGCTGCCACCGACGTTGGCCGACAGCACCGACGAGCAGAGTCGCGCAGTGTTGAGACTGCGCTCCCTGAGCTGGGCCCTGGTTGCCGGATTGGCGGCGGGGATGCTCAGCCTGCCCTTCGGGATTGATCAGGCGGTGCGATCCACAGGATGCGGCCTGTTTTACGGACTACTGGCGTTCCACCTTGAGCGTGTGGATCCGGAGGACTCCCATCTGCGGGCTGGACTGGTGGGAGCCGTCTGCGGAATACGGACTTTGGGAATGTGCCTGCCATCCCCTTGGGCAGATGCTGATTCCCTGGCATCATTGGTGAAGGATCTCGTTATGGGGTGGTTGCCGTTGATCGGCAGCTCACTTCTGCTTCACGGAACCCAACGCATGTTGTCTGCGTCGCGGCCATGAGCCTGCTGCACGCCACCTGGCTTCCGGCCATTCGTACACCCAGCAGCTCCGGTCGAGCTGCACTGCTCGTATGGGCTGACACCTGGCGTGTGGCCGAACCGATGGGACCGGGGGCCACTCCAGCAATTCATCCCTTCACCCTCAGCACCGAGGAGCTTCGGGCCTTGCTGACGGAGCGTGACCTGCTGCCGGACGGAATCATTGACGCAACGGCCTGCCTCACGCTGCCCAGTCGCAGTGTCAAACCGAAACGCAAACGCTCGGCAACAGCAGAGACACCCCCCGAAGACGATCCACCCTGGTGCGGTCTGCCGCTGCAGGCCGGTGAGCCGATTCCAAAGACCACCGAATGGTGGCCCTGGCAGGTGCAGGGCCTGGCCATCGAACCGATGGCAGCCACCGAATGGCTGGCCAAGCTGCCGCTTTCAGGTCGTCATCCGGATCTGGCTGATGAGCTGCGCTGGTGGAGCCATATGCAGCGCTGGGCCCTGAGCCTGGTGGCACGAGGCCGCTGGTTGCCCCAGGTGGAGTTGAGCAAGGGCGAGGGTTACCCCCACCGAGCCCGCTGGGTGCCGCTGCTCAATCGGGAGGAAGACCGCCGCAGGCTGGAGGATCTGGCGGCGGGACTCCCCCTGGTTGCCACCTGTGCCCTGCCCTGGCGCGAACCGACCGGCAGACGCAGCAACCGCATGACCCGACTGCGACCGGAGGCGATGCGAGCCGCCAATCCCGTGGCCTGCTGTCGACCCCGCAGTGGCCGGCTGCGCGTGGCCACCCTGCTGGAAGACCTGCTGGATGCGCAGCTGCGCAAAGGCTTCAGCCCTGATCAGGAAGGCCTGGACCCACTCCTCACCGCCTGGGAAGAGGCTCTCAGCTCTGAAAGCGGCGTGATCAACCTCAAGGATGAGGATGCCGAGCGCCTAGCCACCGCCAGCCACCACTGGCGAGAGGGCGTGGCCGGCAATGTTGCTCCAGCACGCGCCTGCCTCGAGCTGGCCACACCGTCTGAGGGTGAGGAACTCTGGCCCCTGCGCTTCTTCCTGCAGGCGGAATCGGACCCAACACTGAAGCTGCCGGCCAGTGCCGCATGGGCTGCAGGCCCCAAAGGTCTTCAGCTGGGAGAGATTCCCGTGGAGCATCCCAGCGAAGTGCTGCTGGAAGGAATGGGCAGAGCCTTGACGGTGTTCGCACCGATCGAGAGGGGCCTCGAGAGCGCCACACCGGAAGCCATGCAGCTCACCCCAGCTGAAGCCTTCGTGCTGGTGCGCACGGCCGCACGCCAGCTTCGCGATGTGGGTGTGGGCGTCGATTTGCCGCCGAGCCTTTCCGGCGGGCTGGCCAGCCGCCTGGGACTGGCGATCAAAGCGGAACTGCCCGAGCGGTCCAGGGGCTTCACCCTGGGCGAGAGCCTCGACTGGAGCTGGGAACTGATGATCGGCGGCGTCACGCTCACCCTGCGCGAACTGGAACGCCTGAGTGGAAAACGCAGCCCACTGGTGCGTCACAAGGGTGCCTGGATCGAACTGCGACCCAATGACCTCAAGAACGCTGAACGCTTCTGCGGCGCCAATCCTGAGCTCAGCCTGGACGATGCCCTGCGACTGACAGCCACCGAGGGCGACACGCTGATGCGTCTGCCCGTGCACGCCTTCGATGCAGGCCCCCGGCTGCAAGGGGTCCTTGAGCAGTACCACCAGCAGAAATCACCGGATCCACTGCCCGCACCTGAAGGATTCTGTGGACAACTTCGGCCGTATCAGGAGCGTGGGCTGGGCTGGCTCGCCTTCCTGCACCGTTTCGACCAGGGCGCCTGCCTGGCCGATGACATGGGCCTGGGCAAAACGATCCAGCTTCTGGCCTTCCTGCAACACCTCAAGGTGGAACAGGAACTGAAGAAGCCCGTGCTGCTGGTGGCCCCCACATCGGTGCTGACCAACTGGAAACGGGAAGCCGCAGCCTTCACACCTGAGCTCAACGTGCATGAGCACTACGGCCCCAAACGGCCCACAACTCTGGCTGCTCTCAAAAAAGCTCTCAAGG
Source organism: Synechococcus sp. MIT S9509 (assembly GCF_047303035.1). Taxonomy (NCBI): domain Bacteria; kingdom Bacillati; phylum Cyanobacteriota; class Cyanophyceae; order Synechococcales; family Synechococcaceae; genus Synechococcus; species Synechococcus sp. MIT S9509. The sequence goes on from NZ_CP138940.1 coordinate 2,039,487, forward strand.
ATGTCGACCTGGTTCTCACCAGTTACGGACTGGTGCAGCGGGACATCGAGCTGCTGGAAAGCTTCGACTGGCAGGGAACGGTGATCGATGAGGCTCAGGCCATCAAGAACCCTTCGGCCAAACAGAGCCAGGCCACGCGCGATCTGGCCCGCACCCGCAAGGGCACGCGCTTTCGCATCGCACTCACCGGCACGCCGGTGGAGAACAGGGTGAGTGAGTTGTGGGCCCTGATGGATTTCCTCAACCCCAGAGTTCTGGGTGAGGAGGAATTTTTCCGCCAGCGCTATCGAATGCCGATCGAGCGCTACGGCGACATGTCGTCACTGCGTGATCTCAAGTCGCGGGTTGGACCCTTCATCCTCAGGCGCTTGAAGACCGATAAGGCGATCATCTCTGATCTGCCGGAGAAGGTGGAGCTGAGCGAATGGGTCGGGCTGAGCAAGGAACAGAAATCGCTCTACGCCAAAACCGTCGAAGACACCCTCGATGCCATTGCCCGTGCTCCGAGGGGCAAACGTCACGGACAGGTGCTGGGACTGCTGACCCGCCTCAAACAGATCTGCAACCATCCCGCCCTTGCACTGAAGGAACAGGATGCGAGCGAAGACTTTCTCCAGCGTTCCGTGAAGCTGCAACGGCTCGAGGAGATTCTCGAAGAAGTGATCGAAGCCGGCGACCGGGCCCTGCTCTTCACCCAGTTCGCGGAATGGGGCACGTTGCTGAGGGAATATCTGCAACGCCGCTGGCGCAGCGAAGTGCCCTTCCTGAGCGGCAGCACCAGCAAGACGGAGCGACAGGCGATGGTTGATCGCTTCCAGGAAGACCCACGCGGACCACAACTGTTCCTGCTCTCACTCAAGGCCGGCGGTGTGGGACTCAATCTCACCCGTGCCAGCCACGTGTTCCACATCGACCGCTGGTGGAACCCGGCGGTGGAGAACCAGGCCACAGACAGGGCTTATCGCATCGGGCAGACCAACCGGGTGATGGTGCACAAGTTCATCACCAGCGGTTCGGTGGAAGAAAAGATCGATCGGATGATCCGCGAGAAGTCCAGACTGGCGGAAGACATTGTGGGCTCAGGCGAGGAATGGCTCGGAGGTCTCGAAATGGGACAGCTGAAGGAGCTGGTGAGCCTGGAAGACAACCCGTCCTGACGCGATGACCATCACCCCCAACAGCAGCGGCATCAACACCTCCCTCAGTGATGAGGGACTTGGGCAACAACCCTGGTGGGTTGAGCAGTGGATGGAGCTGATCAACTCCTACCGCTTCAAGAAACGCCTCGAACGGGCCTGGACCTATGCCCGAGAAGGACATGTGACATCGATTCGGTTCGAAGGTCGACGGGTGCATGCCCGTGTTCAGGGAACCGATGAAGACCCTTACAAGGTCAAGCTCTGGCTGGATGTGCTCAGCGATGAAGACTGGGGTTTCGTGCTGGAAGCCCTCACACAGAAGGCCCGCTGGTCGGCGCAGCTGCTGGCCGGAATCATGCCGGCAGACATCGAACGGGCCTTTGCTGCCAGTGGTCGCCGGCTCTTCCCCTTCAAGCTGCAGGAAGTGCGCAGTGAATGCAGCTGTCCGGACAAGGCCAATCCCTGCAAGCACATCAGCGCGGTGTACTTCCTGATGGGAGAGCGCTTCAGTGAAGATCCTTTCGTGCTGTTTCAGCTGAGGGGGCGCACGCGAACAAAGCTCCTGGAAAATCTCGCGGAGCATCGGCTCAAGGCCCTGCAGGCGAGGGCCGAGCTGGCAAAAACCGAAAACACATCAACAGAAGCAGCAGATGATGGAGGATCGAGTCCTGACGACACCATCACGCAGCCGCATCCAGCTGTGCTGGACCCCACGCTCTGGTGGCGTTACGAGGCCAGCCTCGACGCTGATCTGGTGGTGATCACCCCCGCGATGGAAGGCGATACGGGGCTTGATGCCGCAGGCGATCTTCCCCTGGCTGAAGAGCCACGCTTTCCCGAATCCAGACCTCGCTTTCTGCAACACCTGCGTGATCAGGGTCAGGCTCTGGCTCAGCGGGCCATGCTGGAAGCCATGGCGGCCGGTGGCTGAATCAGCACCCTGGCAGACGCCGGAATCCCAGTGCCTGATCTCCAGGCTGATGCTGTCTCACCAACGGGCCTTCAAGAGACCACTGCTGGATTGTGGAAACCCAGCCAAGGATCTGTTCAGCAGCACAATGGCCGTTCTCGCGCATGACAACAGCCATGACCCGCTGCTGATCTTTGCCAATGCCACCGCTCTGCGTCTGTGGGAGCGGTCATGGCACGAGATGATCGGCATGCCCTCCCGCTACACGGCGGAGGAAGGAGCACGTAAGCAGCGCGCTTCCGCCCTGAAACGCGCGCAGAACCAGGACGCGTTCGAGGGCTACAGCGGTGTACGGGTGTCACGAACCGGTCAGCGATTCATGATCAACAACGCAAGAATCTGGACCCTCTGGGACGACAAGGGCCAGAACTGCGGGCAAGCGGCAGCGTTCTCCAGCTGGTGCTGGCTCTGAATCACATGTGCTGATGTTCGGTTGTTGCGAAAGCCCTGTCGTGACAACCGAAACCGGTGGTCCAGACCGAACAGAACCGGTCGGTTGTCCCCCTCCTCAGAGTCAATCAACCTGTTCATATTGGCGTTGTGGGTGATGCCAACACCCCATCAACATCACTCTTCAGGAGTTATCCATGATCACCCTTCGTCAATCACCTTTTGATCTTTTCGAGCGTCTCGACCAGCAGCTTTCACAGGTTGAGCGTGTACCAGCCGCCGAAATTCACGAAACCGACGATCATTACTCGATTCGCCTGGAACTCCCCGGCGTGGCTCACGACAGCATCGATGTGAAAGCCAGCGACCGCAGTCTCAGCGTCAGCGCTGAACGTCGGAATCCTCAGGCCGTTGCTGATGCTGAGGCCGGAGCATCGGCTGACAACACCCTGCTCAGCGAGTTTCGCTATGGCAATTGGAGCCGCAGCTTTCGCTTCGCCCATTCCCTCGACCGCGATGCGCTGCGGGCCACCTACCGCGACGGCATCCTGACGATCGAGGCTCCCAAGACCGACAACCGCACCACCGTGTCGGTGAAGGTGGACAGCTGATGACAGCGCATTGAGGCCCAGCCCTCAGGGAACGGTCCAGCCCTCTGCGAGCGCAGGGGGCTTTGTTTGATTGCGAAACCGGGGCCAAGCCTGGAGCGATCGATAATCTTGCCCAGACAGCGTCGTCTCTAGGGCGACCAACCCAGGAGCACGTGATGCAACGTCGGCAGCTGCTCCGGACCAGTGGGCAAGCGCTCGCCGCTGCAGCCGGAACCGGAGCACTGAGCGCCTGCACGATTCGTCGTGCTGAAAACGGTCGCAGCAGCGGTCTTCCCCAGGTGCGCTGGAGGATGGCAACAAGCTGGCCGGTCTCGCTTGACACCATTTACGGAGGTGCCGAAACCATCTGCGAACAGGTGAAGGCGATGAGTGGCGGAGGATTCACAATCGAACCGTTTGCCGCCGGTGAGATCGTTCCCGGGCTTGAGGTGCTGGATGCCGTGCAAGCCGGCTCCGTGGAATGCGGCCACACAGCCAGCTACTACTACGTGGGCAAGAACCCCGCGTTCGCCTTCGGCACTGCCGTGCCATTCGGGCTCACGGCCCAGCAACAGAATGCCTGGCTCTATCAGGGAGGCGGCAATGAGGCGATGGACGCCTTATTCGCTGATTTCGGCGCCAAAAGCTTCCCTGCCGGCAATACGGGAGGTCAACTGGGCGGCTGGTTCAAGCGGCCTGTCGACAATCTGGCGTCACTAAAAGGTCTGAAAATGCGCATCCCAGGGCTGGGAGGCAAGGTGATGGCCAGCCTGGGTGTGAACGTTCAGGTCTTGCCGGGCGGCGAGATCTATCTGGCACTGGAACGGGGAGCCATTGACGCCGCGGAGTTCACCGGCCCCTATGACGACGAGAAACTCGGCCTCCCCAAAGCAGCGAAGTACTACTACTACCCAGGCTGGTGGGAACCCGGGCCAAGCCTTACAGCGCTGGTTAACCGCGGTGCCTGGGACAAACTGCCGGCCGAATATCAGGCCATGTTCAGCACGGCCTGCTACCAGGCCAATCTGGGCATGCTCAGCAAGTACGAACAACGCAACAGCGAGGCGCTGCTGAGACTCAGACGGCAGGGAATCAAACTTGAGGCCTACAGCAACGACATCCTCGAGGCCGCCGAGGAAGCCACGGGCGTGTTGTTTGCGGATCTGGCAGCTGACGATGCCGGCTTCCGAGACCTTCTGGAACGCTGGCGTCTGTTCCAGAGGGAAACGCTGAACTGGAACCGCATCAACGAGCTGCCGCTGACGACGTTCAACACAGCCTCCTTGGGAGGTGAACAATGAGCGAGCCTCTCTCCGGTGTCATACGCCTGTTCGATCGGCTCAACGCCGCGGCCGCCTGGCTGGCGCGCTGGTCCGTGCTGCTGATGCTGGCTATCGGAATCTGGAACGTTGTTGGCCGCTATCTGGGCTCCGCAATCGGAATCAATCTCAGCTCCAACGGTCTGATTGAGGCCCAGTGGTACCTCTTCGATCTGATCTTTCTGCTCGGCCTCGGCTGGACCCTGCAGAAACAGGGCCATGTGCGTGTGGATGTGCTGCAGAGCCGCTGGTCACCACGCCGTCGCAACCGTCAGGAACTGAACAGCATCCTGCTGCTGCTGCTGCCCTTCGCCTTCGGGGTGATGGCGATCTCCATCGCACCGGCGCTGCGCTCCTGGAGCATCGCCGAAATGTCTCCAGATCCAGGCGGATTGCCGCGCACCTGGGTGAAATCACTCATCCCCCTGGGCTTTCTGCTGTTGGGGCTGCAGGGGATTGCCGAAGCACTGCGACTGCGGCTGGCGCTCAGCAACCCTGAAACCAGCCAAGCTGCCGATGAGCAGCGCCAGGAGGGGGGCACCACGCTGTGATCGAAATTGAAGCCCTGGGCTGGGTGATCAGCTTCGACCCCTCCGCGGTGCTGGCTCCCGGAATGTTTCTGGCGCTGATCGTTGCGCTGCTGAGCGGATTTCCCGTTGCGTTCTGTCTTGGCGGGATCGGGGTGATCTTCGCCCTCTTAGGGATGCTGAGCGGTGAAATCGACCCACAGTTCGTCACCGCTCTTCCTCAGCGAATCCTGGGGATCATGGCCAACTTCACCCTGTTGGCCATCCCCGCTTTTGTCTTCATGGGTTCGATGCTGGAGAGCTCCGGCATCGCCGAACGGCTGCTGGAAACCATGGGCCTGCTGTTGGGGCGCCTGCGCGGCGGCCTGGCCCTGGCCGTTGTTCTTGTCGGTTCGCTTCTGGCGGCGACAACCGGAGTGGTGGCAGCAACAGTTACCACCATGGGGCTGATCTCACTGCCGGCCATGCTGCGGGCGGGATACGACAAAAGTCTTGCCACTGGGGTGATTGTGGCGTCTGGCACGCTCGGGCAGATCATCCCCCCGAGCATTGTTCTGGTGGTGCTGGGTGATCAGCTCGGAATCTCAGTCGGTGATCTCTTTATCGGCGCACTGCTGCCGGGCCTGCTGATGTCGGCCGTGTTCGCCATCTACGTGCTGGTGATCAGTGCTCTCAAACCGGAACTGGCCCCCGAACTCAAGCCTGAGCTCACCGACTCAGGACGTCCTCTGCAATTGGTGCGTTCGGTGTTGCCGCCGATCGCTTTGATCGTGGCGGTGCTCGGGAGCATCTTCTTCGGCATTGCAACACCTACGGAAGCGGGCGTGATCGGAGCGGTTGGCGCCATGGTTCTCGCAGCCTTCAACGGCGGTTTCAGCCGTCAACAACTCTCGAATGTCTGCGAGAGCACCATGCGCACCACCGCCATGGTGATGGCCATCCTGATGGGATCCACAGCGTTCAGCCTGGTGTTCCGAGGTGTGGGCGGAGATCAGCTGATTTCCGATCTGTTGCTCAACCTCCCCGGAGGACGTGTGGGTTTCCTGGTGTTCAGCATGCTGATCATCTTCCTGCTGGGCTTCTTCATTGATTTCTTCGAAATCGCCTTCATCGCAGTCCCGCTGCTGCTGCCAGCTGCCCGCCAGTTGCTTGGGCCCGAAGCACTGGTGTGGTTCGGCGTGATGATCGGCGCCAATCTGCAGACCTCCTTCCTCACACCACCCTTCGGCTTCGCGCTGTTCTATCTGCGCGGCGTGGCTCCCGGTGAAGTGAGCACTCGCGATATTTATCGCGGTGCCCTGCCGTTTGTCGGACTGCAGGTTGCGGTCCTGGCCCTGATCATTGCCGTACCGGGAATGGTGGACTGGTTACCCCGCCTGGCTGCAGCCCTCAGCCCGGGTCCGATGACCTGAAGATCTTCGTAAAGTTGGTTACAACGCGCGATTAGCCATGGTCACGGCAAGCCTGAACAGCACGAACTCCGCTGCTGTGACCCCACGCCTCTCACTCCAGTGCGAGCCGATCGCAGCAGACAGCACCACCATCCGCTCCCTGGACTGGGAACGCAGCCGTTTTGACATTGAATTCGGCCTGCGCAACGGCACCACCTACAACGCATTTCTGGTGCGGGGCGAACGTACCGCCCTGATTGACACCAGCCACGCCAAGTTCCGCGACACCTGGGTGCCGCTGCTTCAGGAGCAGATCGATCCCAAAGCGATCGACCATCTGATCGTGAGTCACACCGAGCCGGACCACTCAGGACTGATCGGCGATCTGATCGATCTCAATCCCGAGATCGAGATCGTGGGTTCAAAGGTGGCGATCCAGTTCCTCAAAGACCAGGTGCATCGCCCCTTCAAGTCGCGGGCTGTGAAAACCGGCGACGAACTTGATCTGGGCACGAGCGCCGACAGCGGCGTGCAGCACCGCTTTGAATTCATCAGCGCACCGAACCTGCACTGGCCTGACACGATCTTTTCCTTTGATCACGGCAGCGGCATCCTCTACACCTGTGATGCCTTCGGACTGCACTACTGCTCCGACGAGTTGTTCGACACGGACCCCGGTGCGATCGCACCGGACTTCCGCTTCTACTACGACTGCCTGATGGGCCCCAATGCCAGGAGTGTGCTGCAGGCCCTGAAGCGCATGGATTCGCTGCCGGAGATCAACACCGTCGCCGTGGGACACGGCCCCCTGCTGCGCCAACACCTCAGCCACTGGTTGAACGACTACAGAGAATGGAGCAGCCAACGCAGCAAGGGCGACAGCTACGCCGCCGTCTGTTATCTCAGCCAGTACGGCTTCTCGGACCGACTCAGCCAGGCCATCGCCCACGGCATCGGCAAAGCCGATGCGCAGGTTCAGTTGGTGGATCTGCGGGCCACCGACCCGCAGGAACTGACCGCACTGGTCGGCGAAGCCAAGGCGGTGGTGGTTCCCACCTGGCCCACGGAACCGGATGGTGAACTCCAGGCCTCAATCGGCACCCTGCTGGCGGCACTGCAGCCCAAGCAACTGGTGGGGGTCTACGACGCGTTCGGCGGCAACGACGAGCCGATCGATGCCGTGGCCGAGCAGCTGCGCAATCAGGGGCTGAAACCGGCCTTTGAACCGCTGCGGATCCGCCAGCTGCCCCAGGGCGGCGACTACCAACGCTGCGAGGAATCAGGAACTGACCTCGGCCAGATTCTGACCAGGAAGAAATCCATCGAGGCGCTGCGCAGCATCGACGCCAACCTCGACAAGGCGCTGGGTCGTCTCACCGGTGGTTTGTACATCGTGACGGCCAGCCAGGGCGAAGGTGATGCCCGTCGCAGTGGTGCCATGGTGGCCAGCTGGGTGGCCCAGGCGAGTTTCCGCCCGCCCGGCCTGAGTGTTGCCGTGGCGAAGGATCGGGCGATTGAAGCACTGATGCAGGTCGGCGACAGCTTCGTGATCAACGTGCTGAGGCAGGACCGCTACAAGCCCTTGATGCAGCATTTCCTCAAGCGGTTCCCCCCCGGCGCCGATCGATTCGAAGGGGTGAACGTGCTGCATGGAGCCGCTGAGGGCGGCCCGGTGCTCACGGATGCACTGGCCTACCTGAGTTGCCGGGTGGAACAGCGCATGGAAGGGCCGGATCACTGGATCATCTACGCGCTGGTGGAACAGGGCAACGTGGCGGACATCGATGGGCGAACAGCGGTTCACCATCGAAAGACAGGCAACCACTACTGATGGTGACCACCGTCGCAGCGAGCTCCCCATCGGCTGACCGGCAGGTGATCAGCCTGGCGATCGACCGGGGCCTGGTCTGCCTGCGGGGACTCAGCCCACAGCGGCTGCGGTTCGAGCTGGAATATGCACTGGAGCGCGGCAGCACGGCCAACAGTTTTCTGTTCGAAGCCGGGCTTGATGCAACCGGAGTTCAGCAACCCTCTGTACTGGTGCATCCCCCTGGGATGGCCTACAGCAGCGTTTTCCTGCCTGCTCTGCAGGACGCTCTACCGGCTATTGATAAGCCCCTGCTGATTGTGGTTGGGCACGTGAATCCCAACCGTGTGGCGTTGCTGCAGGAACTGGCCGGAACGTATCCAGGCCTCGAGCTGATCGCGTCCAATCCTGGCGCCAAGCTGCTGCAAGAGCTCTGGAACCGACGCAAGCCCTCTCCCTCAGGTGTTGAAGATGAGGCACAAGCACTGCCAGATTTTCCCCCGTTGAGAGTGATCCGCCGGGAGCAGACACTCGAATTGAGCCACGGGCGCAGCCTGCTGCTGATACCCGCACCAACTCCCCGTTGGCCAGGCGGACTGATGGCTTTCGAAGAGCGCTTCGGGCTGTTGATGAGCGACAAGTTCTTCAGCGCCCACCTCTGCACCAACACCTGGGCGGAAGCCAACCGAAGCAGCACCGAAGAAGAGCGTCGCCATTTCTACGACTGCCTGATGGCACCGATGGCCCGCAAGGTGGACCTGCTGGTTGAGCGTCTGGAGGAACTGAGCATCCGCACGATTGCTCCGGCCCATGGTCCAGCCATCGATGCCAGTTGGCGCAGTCTGCTGAATGACTACCGTCGCTGGGGGGAAAGTCACCAGCAATCCAGCCTGAATGTGGTTCTGCTGTTTGCCAGTGCTTACGGCAACACCTCAGCGATTGCCGATGCCCTGGCGCGGGGCGTCAGTCGTACCGACATTCGGGTCACCAGCCTCAACTGCGAGTTCACTCCATCGGAGGAGCTGGTTGCCGCCATCCAGTCTGCGGATGGGATCCTGATCGGCTCACCCACCCTCGGTGGTCACGCACCCACCCCAGTGGTCTCCGCGCTGGGAACCCTGCTGGCGGAGGGTGACCGCAGCAAACCGGTGGGAGTGTTCGGCAGTTTTGGCTGGAGCGGTGAAGCCGTGGACCTGCTGGAAACGAAACTGCGTGACGGTGGCTTCAGTTTCGGCTTCGACCCGATCCGGGTCAAATTCAGCCCTGATCGCTCGAAGGTGAAGGAGCTGGAGGAAATCGGAACCCGTTTCGCGCGCAAACTTCTCCAGGCGGAAAAACGGGCACAGCGGCGCAACGCCGGAAGCATGAGTGAAAGTCGCAGCGATCCAGCTGTGTTGGCCCTTGGACGTGTGGTTGGCTCCCTTTGCATCCTCACCACACGCAAGGGCGAACTCAGCGGAGCCATGGTGGCGAGCTGGGTCAGCCAGGCCAGTTTCACGCCCCCTGGACTCACGGTTGCTGTCGCCAAGGACCGCGCAGTCGAAGCTCTTCTACACAAGGGTGATCGCTTCGCGCTGAATGTGCTGGCCGAAGGTCGCGAGAGCGGACCGATGAAACAGTTTCTGCAGCCCTTCAAACCAGGCGCCGACCGATTCAGTGGACTGGAACTGGAGACGAGTCCGAATGAACAACCGCTTCTCCCCGAAGCGCTCGCCTGGCTGGAAGGTCGTGTCAGTCAGCGGATGGAGTGCGGAGACCACTGGCTGATCTATGCCCAACTGGACCACGGCGGAGTGTTGGATCAGGAAGCCTCGACGGCCGTCCACCACAGGCGCAGCGGCGCTAATTATTGAAGAGTCGTCGCGCCCGATCTGGGGCCGACAACTGATTCAGGTAGCGGCGTGAAAACGTCGTTTCCATGCAACGTCTGCAGTCAGAGCTGATCATGAGCATGACGAACGGTTCCGATGTGCTGGTGATTGCAGCCAGCAACGGCGAGAACCTCAAACTGGCCCAACGCTTCGTGGAGCAGGTGCAGAAACAAGGCAACAGCGCTGATCTGCTCGACCTCACAACACTCGAACTTCCCCTGTTCACACCGCGCAAGCAGGAACACGGCATGCCGGGTGAGGTGCCTGCATTACACAAACAACTGATGACGGCACAGCGATGGGTGATCTGCGCCCCTGAATACAACGGTTCAATCCCCCCGGTCCTGACGAACGCCATCGCCTGGCTGTCCGTTCAGGGAGATGACTTCCGGGCCCTTTTCAACGGACGGCCGATCGCCATGGCCAGCTTCTCAGGCGGCGGCGGCATGGAGCTGCTGGTGTCGCTGCGCATCCAGCTCACCCATCTGGGCGCCCAGGTCGTGGGGCGTCAGCTGCTGAGCAACTACTCCAAAGCAGCGAAAGACGAAAGCATTGCCGACCTCATCCAGCGCCTGATCCAGATGTCACCACTGCAGCTGTGACTGCGTTTATCGGCCAATGAATCAGAAACAACCGATGAATCAAGGTTGGTCGCTGAAATTAAAAAGCAATCTATTCAACAGAGAATCGGAATTTCATACGCGCACCACATCCAACCCACTGAAATAGCCAAGTCATTAACAATTTCCATTCCACGAATGGGCATGACCCTGGATCCTCAGTACGCGATTCGCTACCGCGGATTTGTTCTGTTGGAACAACAAAACAGCAGTTGGCTGTTCAGACCGGAACGATGCCCCATGACGCTTTTGCCATTTCGCACTCACGCCTGCTCGCTGGCGGATGTGAAAGCAGCGTTGGACCGGCGACTGAAACAGAACTCAAGCCCGATCTCAGTCGCCTGAAACCTCAGGCCGCCTGAGGCGGGGGCGTGGGCGATCCCTGGGACTGGATGGGGATCACCAGAGTGGCCCAGCGCTCGGGACGGTCGGGACGCTGACGCCTTGCCTGACGAATTCCAAAGGGAACTCTCAGCACATTGGTCCCTTCGATCGGCAATGTATGACCCCGACCGAGTGCAGCCTGCAGGCAGTCAGGAATGTCGGGAAGCTGCAGTGAGTCTGGAGTCTGTCCCGTCGATTCAAGTTGTTGTTTGGTGTCGCGACTCATTGATTCCCCATTTGCGACGGTGAATGCTGTGCAGTGTGATCAAAGTTCTCATTGCACAACTAAAAATCGAAGATTAATTTCCGATTTCGGTAAAATTTAACTCATTATCTAACTCGCTGCTGCAGCCATCTCTTCAACGCTGGGGCAGGTGCAGATCAGATTGCGATCGCCGTAGGCATTATCAATCCGTGCCACAGCTGGCCAGAACTTGTTGTTGCGCTGATCCGACAACGGAAACGCAGCCTGTTCTCGGGTGTAGGGGCGATCCCAGTGATCAGCGGTCACTGCGCTCAACGTGTGGGGAGCGCGGCGCAGAGGATTGTTCTCACGGTCGCTGTCGCCATTTTCAATCGCTGATACTTCTGCGCGGATCGCGATCATCGCGTCACAAAAACGATCAAGCTCTTCCATGCTCTCGCTTTCGGTGGGCTCCACCATCACAGTGCCCGCCACCGGCCAGCTGACCGTCGGAGCGTGGAAGCCGTAATCCATCAGACGCTTGGCCAGGTCATCAACCTCCAGACCGGCGCTGCGCTTCAGGTCCCGCAGATCAAGAATGCATTCATGGGCCACGAGTCCTCCCTCTCCCCGAAACAGCACCGGGTAGTGAGAATCCAGCCGATGCGCCAGATAATTGGCTGACAGCAGAGCCACGGCGGTGGCGTGCCGCAGGCCAGCAGGGCCCATCAAACGCAGATACATCCAGCTGATCGGCAGGATGCCTGCACTGCCCAGGGGAGCAGCAGACACCGCTGAAATGGACCGGTCACCGCCGCAGGACGTCAAGGGATGACCGGGGAGAAATGGCAGCAGATGCTCACCCACACCGATGGGGCCAACCCCTGGGCCACCGCCGCCATGGGGAATACAGAACGTCTTGTGGAGGTTGAGATGGCAGACATCCGCCCCGAAGGCCCCTGGTCTGCAGACACCGACCTGAGCGTTGAGATTGGCGCCATCGAGATACACCTGTCCTCCATGGTCATGAACGAGGCTGCAGATCTCACGGATTCGGGTCTCAAACACCCCGTGGGTGGAGGGATAGGTGACCATCAGCGCCGCCAGGACATCGGCATGCTCAGAAAGCTTGTCGCGCAGGTCATCGACATCGACATTGCCCTGGTCATCGCAGGCCACAGGCACGACACGCATGCCAGCCATCACCGCACTGGCAGGGTTGGTGCCATGGGCACTTGTGGGAATCAGGCACACATCGCGATGGCCCTCGCCCCGGGCCTGATGCCAGGCGCGAATCACCAGCAGACCCGCGAATTCCCCCTGGGAGCCGGCATTCGGCTGCAATGAAACCCCGGCAAAACCGGTGAGCTCAGCCAACCAGCTCTCAAGGTCCCGCGCCATGTGCTGATTGCCCTTCAGCTGTTCCGAGGGGGCGAAGGGATGAATGCTCCCAAACTCCCTCCAGCTCACCGGTGCCAGCTCCGCTGCCGCATTGAGCTTCATGGTGCAGCTGCCCAGAGGAATCATCCCATGCACCAGCGAAAGGTCTTTGCTGACCAGACGCTGGATGTAGCGAAGCAGCTCGGTCTCACTGCGATAGCGGTGAAACACCGGCTGCTGCAGCCAGGGGGTTGAGCGCAACGGCAAGCCTGCCAGAGACTCATCGTGATGCGCGGTCTCAGATCGTTCAGAAAAATTGCTCCCAGTGGCCTCTGCCACCAGTGAAAGCAGCTGTGACACCTCCCGGTTGTCGCTGAGCTCATCGAGGCTGACACCGAATCCTTCCGCCTGTTCGATCGGCGCGCCATCGGGAAGAACCCGGAGGTTGAAACCGGCTCGGGCTGCCAGCTGATGCACCTGAGGCGCCTGTGCGCAGAGCACATCAACGCTGTCGAAGCGAGATCCCTGCGGTAGGGAGAGACCGAGTGAACGCAGTCCCTGTTCAAGCTGACAGCGGAGATGCAGCACGCGTCGAGCGATCAGCTCCAGGCCTTCCGGCCCGTGGTGGACGGCATAAAACGAGGCCATCACCGCCAGCAGCACCTGGGCTGTGCAGATGTTGCTGGTGGCTTTGTCTCGGCGGATGTGCTGCTCGCGGGTCTGCAATGCCAGACGCAGGGCGACATTGCCTTCAGCATCTTTTGACTGCCCGACGATCCGTCCGGGCACCTGCCGGCGATAGGCATCGCGCGTGGCGAAGAAGGCTGCATGGGGACCACCACCACCCATTGGAACACCGAAACGCTGGGCACTGCCCACGGCAATGTCGGCACCGAGAGCACCAACAGGTTCAAGCAGCACCTGCGCCAATGGATCGATGGCCACAGTGACCAATGCGCCATGCTCATGGGCCCTGGAGATACAGGAACGAGGGTCCCAGAGCCGACCGCAACGTCCAGGCAGTTGCAGCAGCACACCGAACACATCGTCACCCCAGGCGAACTGATCCGGCTCAGCCACCTCGAGCTGAATTCCGATCGGCTGAGCCCTGGTGCGCAGAACCGCCAGGGTCTGTGGCAACACGGCGGCATCCACCAGAAAACGGCGGGCTTCTGCTCGCTTGCAGACCCCGAAGCTCATCGACATTGCCTCCGCTGCCGCTGTGGCCTCATCCAGAAGCGAGGCATTGGCGATCGGCAGACCGGTCAGCTCAGTGATCAAAGTCTGGAAATTGAGCAGTGCCTCCAGGCGACCCTGGGCTATTTCAGCCTGATAAGGGGTGTAGGCCGTGTACCAGGATGGGTTTTCCAGCACCTGCCGCTGGATTAACGCCGGCGTGACGGTGCCGTGGTAGCCGAGGCCGATCAATGACCGGTTAACTCGGTTGAGACCGGCCAGCTGACGCAGCTCAGAGAGAGCTTGGGCCTCTCCAACGCCCCCCGGGAGCTGTGCCTGGGGCGGACTTGCGTCAAGGATGTCCTGCGGCACGACGGCCTGCAGAAAACTCTCAAGATCACTGAAGCCAAGCTGATCGAGCATCAGCTGGTTGGCTGCGGGTCCAGGTCCGATATGACGCTGAGCAAACGGTGGCAGACACGGAACTTCCGTTGTTCTCACCACACGCTTGTCCAGCAGGGTCATGGTGCAACGAGTTGGAGGTCGCTGACTTTAGGCAACTTGACCTGGGGGACGATGTGATATTAGGTCGCGGCAACCTTGGCCGCGTAGGTCGCGGCGTCCATCAACTGCTCCAACTGGGTCAGATCGCTCGGACGGATCACGAGCAACCAGCCCTCTCCATGGGGATCCTTCTGCAGTTCTTCGGGATTGGCCAGCAAAGCTTCATTGCGCTGCAGAACCTTGCCACTGAGGGGGGCATACATCTCCTCAACAGCCTTGACCGACTCAACGGTCCCGAAGCTGGATCCACGGCCGAGATCAGCACCCACCTCTGGGAGATCCACAAACACAATGTCGCCGAGTTGATCCACGGCATAGGCACTCAGACCGACACGGATCGAATCAGCGTCCTGCCAGGCGTACTCATGGCTGTCCGCATAGCGGTAGGAGGCAGGGAAGTCGAAGGCCATCAGGCCGCATCAGCGTCTCTCAATCAGTGTGCGCCAGATTCAGGTGTCCTGCCGCAGCCAGGGCTTCCAGCGCCTTGATCAAGGCAAGCTCGACATGGGCGTGATGGGTCCCGCCCTGAACGTACAGATTGAAGGGCTCGCGCAAGGGCGCATCAGCGGAGAACTCACTGGTGCTGCCGTCAACGAAGGTGCCTCCGGCCATCACCAGGTCACTGGCATAACCCGGCATCGCTGCCGGAACAGGGTCCAGATAAGAGCCGACGGGGGAAGAGGCCTGGAAGGCACGGCAGACCAGCTTGACTGCCTCAGGCTCTCCCAGCTGCACGGCCTGGATCAGGTCGCTGCGGGATGCGCCGGCCACTGGCTGCACCGGAAATCCGAGATCGGCGAATACACCGGCCACCAGATCAGCACCGATCAAGGCTTCAGCCACCATCTGCGGAGCCAGAAACAATCCCTGCAGCAACAGGCGGTGCAGATCAAAACCAGTTCCACCTTCGCTGCCGATCCCCGGTGCCGTGAGACGACAGCAGGCCTGTTCCACCAGATCGGCGCGACCAGCGACGTAGCCACCGGCAGGCGCAATCGTTCCACCCAGATTTTTGATCAAGGAACCAGCGACCAGATCCGCTCCCACCTCGGGGGGCTCCCTGGCCTCAACCAGTTCCCCATAGCAGTTGTCGATGAAGCAGACGCAGTCGGGCTGTCGTTCATGAATGCGGGCGCAGAGGCGTCCGATGGTCTGCACGCTGAGCGATGGACGCCAGCTGTAGCCGCAGCTGCGCTGAATCAGAATCAGTCGACACGATTGGGCCAGAGCCAGCTCAAGGGCCTGATCGTCCACAGCTCCGGCTTCGGTGAGCTGCAGCTCGTCGTAGTCGATGCCGAAGTCCTTGAGGGATCCCTGGCCCTCTCCACGCAGGCCAATCACCTCTTCGAGCGTGTCGTAGGGGCGTCCGGTGATGGAAAGCATGCGATCGCCTGGCCGGAGCACCCCAAACAGAGCGGCAGCAATGGCGTGGGTGCCGCTGACGAACTGGAGTCGCACAGCCGCCGCCTCAGCGCCGAGAACGCGTGCGAACACCCGGTCAATCACCTCTCGGCCCTGATCGCCGTGTCCGTAACCACTCACGGAAGCGAAATGCTGAGTGCCAACCCGCTCCGCCTCAAACGCAGCGAGAACCTTCTGAAGCCGATCGGCCACAGCAGCGGTCCGCCCACGAGCAAGGGACTGCTGACGCTGTCGAACAGCTTCAACCTTTTGACGGGCAAATGCTCTGGCCTCACTGAGATTCATGGCCGGTGAACCAGTGCTGTCGCGATAGCGATCTGAAGCCCCAGCCATGAGAAAACCGCGGAAAGCCTCCAGTTTTCTTTTACATTCACGTTTCCAACCAACTGTTTTTGTCTCGGCTGTAGCCGTTTCGACCGCAACAGAACTGGTTCAAGGAGAAACTTCTTGGTCACCACCACACCGGCAGTCACACGCTCCAACCGCGAATTGCGCATGCGCGCAGCGGTGATGGCGCCCCGCCAGCGACTGCCCCGCAAGCAACGCAAGTTGAAGGGTGGAACCACATCCTTCATGGTGGCGATGCATGTGCTGGCCACCATCGCCCTGCTGCCGAGGTTCTGGAGCTCTCAGGGAATTGTGGCCTTCGCAGTTCTGTACTGGGCCACGGTGCTGGGCGTGACGCTCGGCCTGCACCGGCTTGTGGCTCACCGCAGTTTCGAGGTGCCCCGCTGGCTCGAGCGATTGCTGGTGATCATGGGCACCCTGGCCGCCCAGAGCGGACCCATCGACTGGGTCGCGCTGCACCGTCACCATCACAAATTCTCTGATCAACCCAACGATCATCACGATGCTGGCCGAGGCCTGTGGTGGAGCCACAGCGAATGGATGCTGCATGAGATCCCCGCACTTGAACACAAGGAACGATTCGGCGGCGACCTGCTCAAAGACCCCTTTTATGTCTGGCTGGATCGCTGGTTCCTGGTGCTGCAGATCCCCATCGGCCTGGCGCTCTATTGGTACGGGAATGCAGCCCAGATCCATGGAGGCGGGGTTGGTCTGGTGTTATGGGCGATCCCCCTGCGTCTGGTGGTCGTTTATCACGTCACCTGGCTGGTGAATTCGGCAACACACGCCTTCGGTTACCGCAATTTCGACTGTCCGGATCTGTCAAGGAACTGCTGGTGGGTGGCCGTTCTGTCCTTCGGTGAGGGTTGGCACAACAATCACCATGCCCATCCAGGCAGCGCCCGCCATGGATTGCGCTGGTTCGAGTTTGATATCACCTGGATGCACATCCGCCTGCTTCAGAAGCTCGGATTGACCCGTCGGGTCAGACAGGCCCGTTACCCCGGCTGAGCAGCTGATCGCAGTTCGGCCAGAAACGCTTCGGCGCTCTGGCCCTTGCTGCCTTCTAGAGCCATGTGTGTGGCATGAAGATCGAGAAATTCACCGTCGAGTTCCTCAGCGCTGTACTCCCTTAAACCGGCCATGACCTCGGCGAAGCGGTCACGGCGCTGATTCTTGGTGACCGGATAAGCCTCCATCACCTGATCACGACACTGGCGCCAGGCCTGTCCTCTACAGAGACTGTCAGCGATTGCCGCACTCAGGGCAGCGGCTTCAGCCGAATCAATCCGCCAGTCAAAGCCCGGTGGCAAAGGGCCAAGACCCACGAAGATCTCCAGCAACTCACCGGCTCCCAGCGGCTCTCCATGGGCGGCGAGCAATGGAACGGCACTGTCGCTCAACACCCGCAGCAGATCGGGATGCACTTCCGCCAGCTGGTCTCGGATCAGATCCAGGCCCTGATGCAGCACTGCATTCGCCTGGCCGAGTGCGAGAAAAACCTCCGGCCCCGGAGACGAGAGCTTGCCGTTGCGGAGATTGGAGATCTGGGAGTTGTGCACACGACCGAGGTCCAGAGCATCGGCCAGAGCGGGCAACACCTTGTGGGACCAGCCGTTGCGCTCATGCCACACATGAATGAGGTGAGCCATCGCCTGGCGCCCTTCTTCAAGGCGCTGGCGGTAACCCTTGTTCACATGATCAGAACCACTTGCCTTATCCATTGGTTGATACGTATCCGTATCGCGTGTAGTGTGCAGAGATCAACCGGGATCAAGTCATGGCACCAAGCGCGATTAGAACGCCTTCGCCACCCAGTCGAAAACCAGTTTCGCATCGTGGTCCCAGGCTGGCAATCAAGCCCTACCGGCACCCCAAGAGCAAGACGCGCATCGCTCCCAAGAGCGAAAAAAGCTGGGTAACGATCGGATTCATGATCGTGATCCATGTCCTGGGACTGCTGGCACTCGCTCCTGCCTTCTGGAGCTGGGAAGCCGTCACCAGCCTGCTGGTGCTGTACTGGGTCACCGCCTGCCTGGGTGTGACCATCGGCTATCACAGGCTTCTCTCACATCGCTCGTTCCGAGTGCCGCTCTGGCTTGAGCATTTCTTTGCCACCTGCGGCGCCCTGAGCTGCCAGCACGGACCAATCGACTGGGCCGGACTGCACCGGCATCACCACAAGTATTCCGATACGGATGCGGATCACCACAACAGCAACAAGGGCTTCTGGTGGAGCCACATGGGCTGGATGTTCAATGCGATTCCAGCGATGCAGGAGGTGCCCCGCATGACCGGTGATCTGGCCAAGGACCCCTACTACCGCTGGCTGAACAACTGGTTCCTGGTTCTGCAGCTTCCGCTGGCCGGCCTGCTGTTCTGGATCGGCACTGCGACCGGTGCCGGCGGCTGGGCCCTGGTGCTCTGGGGGATTCCTCTGCGCCTGGTGCTCGTCTACCACGTCACCTGGCTGGTGAATTCCGCCACCCACTGCTGGGGCACCGTGGCCTTTGAAAGCGGCGACGATTCGCGCAACAACAAATGGGTGGCCGCCGTCACCTTCGGCGAGGGCTGGCACAACAATCACCACGCCTTTCCGCATTCGGCGCGTCATGGCCTGCAGCCCGGACAAATCGATCTCACCTGGGAGCACATCCGTCTGATGCGTGCTCTGGGCCTGGCCACCAAAGTGCGACTGCCCGTGAAGTCGTAAAGTTATCGATCGCTAATCCGTCGTCGTCAGGATCCTTCTCCCATGGCCAAGCGCGTACAAGTCGTTCTGAATGAGGACGTCCTCAGCCTCGGCCGGGACGGAGATCTGGTGGAAGTTGCCCCTGGCTATGCCCGCAACTTCCTGCTGCCCTTCGGCAAAGCTGTGCCTGTGACCCCTGCCGTGATGAAGCAGGTGGAGCATCGTCGCGCCAAGGAAGCCGAGCGCCAGGCAGCTCTCAAGGAGGAAGCCGTCGCCTTCCGCACCGCACTCGACACCATCGGTCGCTTCACGGTGAAGAAGCAAACGGGAGAGGACGACGTGCTGTTCGGCACCGTCACCAATGGTGATGTGGCCGAGGTGATCGAAGAGGCCACCAAGAAAGAAGTGGATCGCCGTGACATCACCGTGCCCGACATCCATCGGACAGGAAACTACAAGGTTCAGGTCAAGCTGCACAGTGAAGTGATCGCTGAAATCAACCTGGAAGTGGTCAGCTACTGAATACGGATCAAAAATGACTCTGATGTCACCGACAAGGTGCGTCAGAGTGAGTCTTCCTTCTGAGCTGCTGCCGCCATGGTGAGCGTTCCCGTGTCAGGTCCGGGTGGTGAGGCCACCGGAGGGCAACGCCGCGGGTTCGGCAAAGGCCGCCAGCGTGAGGAACCCAGCTTCGAAGCCCTGCCCGATTCGGTCCCACCCCAGAACCTGGAGGCCGAGGAAGCCGTGTTGGGCGGCATCCTGCTCGATCCCGACGCCATCGGTCGCGTGGCCGACGTGCTGCAGCCGGAAGCTTTTTATCTCAATGCCCATCGGGAGATCTTCCGCACAGCGGTGATGCTCCACAGCCAGGGCAAACCCACCGATCTCACAGCGATGACCGCCTGGCTTGCCGACACCGGCTCGCTCGAGAAAGTGGGTGGCAGCAACAGACTTGTGGAGCTCGTGGAGCGCGTGGCCTCCACCGCCTCGATCGAGCAGGTGGCTCGCCTGGTGATGGATAAATACCTGCGCCGCCAGCTGATCCGCTCGGGCAACGAAGTCATCCAGCTGGGCTTCGATCAGGGCCTGCCGATGGATCAGGTGCTCGACAAGGCCGAGCAGACCATCTTCGCCATCAGCCAGGAAAAGCCCTCGCAGGGTCTGACTCCCACGGCGGAGATTCTCACCAGCACCTTCAATGAGATCGAGAGCCGTTCACTGGGCACATCCGTGGCCGGCATCCCGGTGAACTTCTACGACCTGGATGCCATGACCCAGGGGCTGCAACGCAGTGATCTGATCATCGTGGCCGGACGCCCGGCCATGGGCAAAACCTCAATCGTGCTCAACCTGGCCAAGAACGTGGCTCAGTTGCATGACCTGCCGGTGTGCGTGTTCTCCCTGGAAATGAGCAAGGAGCAGCTCACCTACAGGCTGCTCTCGATGGAGGTGGGCATCGAAGCAGGTCGGCTGAGGACAGGCCGCCTCCAGCAGGAGGAATGGCCGCTGCTTGGCCAGGGCATCAACACCCTTGGCCAGCTGCCGATCTACATCGATGACAAACCCAACTCCGGCGTTCTGGAGATGCGTTCCCTCTGCAGGCGACTGATGGCTGAACAGGGCAAGGAACTGGGGCTGATCGTGATCGACTACCTGCAGTTGATGGAAGGTTCCAGTCCCGACAACCGCGTGCAGGAAATTTCACGGATCACAAGAGCTCTCAAGGGCATGGCAAGGGAACTGAACGTGCCGGTGATCGCCCTCTCGCAGCTCAGCCGTGGCGTGGAATCGCGCACCAACAAACGTCCGATGCTCAGCGACCTGCGGGAATCGGGATCGATTGAACAGGACGCCGATCTGGTGCTGATGATCTACCGCGATGAGTACTACAACCCGGAAACTCCCGACCGTGGCATCACCGAAGTGATCGTGACCAAACACCGCAACGGACCGGTGGGCACCGTCAAGCTGCTGTTCGAGCCCCAGTTCACTCGCTTCCGCAACCTGGCGGCCTGATCAGGCAAAACGGGAACTGGGGCTCATCGGAAAACATTCTTTGAATGATCGCCGGCAAGCAAACAACACTGCGGCATCGGAGAATGGAGCAATGACCGCCGGCACACCCCCAACCGAAGTCTTCGACCTGATTGTCGTGGGAGGGGGTCATGCCGGCTGCGAAGCCGCCATGACTGCTGCTCGCCTGGGGCTGAACACGGCGTTGTTCACCCTCAACCTCGACCGCATCGCCTGGCAGCCTTGTAATCCAGCCGTGGGAGGCCCAGCCAAAAGCCAGCTGGTGCATGAAGTGGATGCTCTCGGCGGCGTGATTGGGCGCCTGGCCGATGCCACAGCCATTCAGAAGCGAATCCTCAACGCCAGCCGCGGCCCTGCCGTCTGGGCCCTGCGTGCCCAGACCGATAAACGGCAGTACTCGCGCCAGATGCTGCAACTGCTGCAGCACACCCCCAACCTTGCTCTGCGCGAAGCCATGGTCACCGGCTTGGAGATTGAAGGTGATCCGAGCGGCGGCGGCGAATCCTGGGATCCAAGCCAGGGAGCAGCGGCCCGGATCACCGGCGTTCGCACCTATTTCGGCAGCATTTATGGCGCCAAAGCCGTGGTGCTCACCGCCGGAACCTTTCTCGGGGGCCGGATCTGGGTCGGGCATCAGTCGATGGCCGCTGGCCGTGCCGGAGAGCAGGCTGCCGAGGGGCTCACCGAGGCACTCCAACAGCTTGGGTTCCACACCGACCGGCTTAAAACCGGCACCCCAGCGCGTGTCGATCGGCGCAGCATCGCCCTCGATCAGCTGGAGGAGCAGCCCAGCGACGCCGCAGACCGCTTCTTTTCTTTTGACCCTGGGTCCTGGAGCAGCGGCGAGCAGATGAGCTGTCATATCACACGCACCACAGCTGCAACCCATCAGCTGATCCAGGACAACCTGCACCTCACCGCGATCTACGGCGGTGTGATCGACAGCAAGGGACCCCGCTACTGCCCCTCAATCGAAGACAAGATCGTTCGCTTTGCCGACAAGGACAGCCATCAGATCTTTCTGGAACCCGAAGGTCGTGACACTCCGGAGATCTACGTGCAGGGGTTCTCCACCGGGCTCCCCGAGCCCATCCAGCTTCAGTTGCTGCGCAGCCTCCCAGGACTCGAACACTGCGTGATGCTGAGACCGGCTTATTCAGTCGATTACGACTACCTGCCAGCCACTCAACTGCTGCCATCGCTGGAAACCAAACGGGTGGAGGGGCTTTTCAGCGCAGGCCAGCTCAACGGCACCACCGGCTATGAAGAGGCCGCTGCTCAGGGCCTGGTCGCCGGACTCAATGCCGCTCGGCGCGTCCGCAGTCAGGAAGCAGTGCACTTCTCCCGAGAGAGCAGCTACATCGGCACAATGATTGATGATCTGGTGAGTAAGGACCTGCGTGAGCCCTACAGGGTCCTGACCAGCCGCAGTGAATACCGTCTCGTGCTGCGCGGTGACAACGCCGACCGACGCCTGACCCCCCTGGGGCGGGATCTCGGCCTGATCGATGAGCGCCGGTGGCAGCTGTTTGAGCAGAAGCTTGATGGCATCGAAAACGAAAAACAGCGGCTACGCAGCCAACGGCTCAAGGCGAGTGACCTGGTGGCACCAGCGGTGGAAGCGGAGACCGGCGCACCGATCAAAGGATCCATCACCCTGGCTGATCTGCTGCGCCGGCCAGGCATGCACGCAGCAGATCTTGTGCGTCACGGCCTGGCCGATGCGGATCTGCCACTGCCGGTGCGGGAAGGAGCTGAGATCGACATCAAATACAGCGGCTATCTGCAGAGACAGCAGCAGCAGATCGACCAGGTGAGACGCCAGGGCAAACGCAAAATGCCCGCTGGTATCGACTACGCCACGATCAGCACCTTGTCGCGTGAAGCACGCGAAAAACTGACCGACGTGCGGCCGCTCACACTGGGACAGGCCAGCCAGATCCCCGGCGTCAGCCAGGCTGATCTGACCGCTCTGCTGGTATGGCTGGAGCTGCAACAACGCCGCGACCAGAAGCGCACCTCGCTCGCCTCAAGCGTGAACGCTCGATAGCGTTGACGCAATCACTGGTCTGCATTGCCTCCTCGCATCCCCACGTCCAGTGCCTACTGGAGCCTCCGCGCCGAACAGATTCTCGACCGTGTGTTCAACGACGATGACAACATCCTGAAAACCGTTCAGGTGCAGGTCAATCCACAGACAAAACAACAAGAAGCCAACAAACAATTTCAACCAGGCCTGTCCTGGCCGCAGGTCAGCCTTGCCGCCATTGGCCTGATTGCTGTTCTGGGCAGCAGCGGACTGCTGCTCCACTGGAGGCTCAACCAGCAGGCGCTGCAGAGAGAAGCAAACCTTGCGTTGATCGACCGACTGCGCAGAAACCCACCAGCTGCCGGCAAGAACGAACAAGGCCGGCCCGATCGGCAAACTCCAACGAAGACAGCCGCGCAGCCACTGACCGCAGAGACCGCAACAGCAGATGAACTGAAGATCACCGCACTTCCGAACGCTTCGGCGACACAACTTGAACCAATCACGGTTCCACTGCCTTCAGAGGAGGTCACCGGCACCACCTCCAAGACCGATCAAGCATCAGCACCAACACCGCAACCTCTGTTGGTCGGTGTGGTTCACGCCGGTAACAGTGAGGGCTCGGCCATCTTTCAACTCGGCGAACTCTCCCTCTCCACTGTTCCCGGCGAATCGATCGGTAACAGTGGCTGGACTCTGCAAAGCGTCAGCTCCAACGGTGTAGTGATTGAGCGCAACGGAAT
Organism: Synechococcus sp. MIT S9509; assembly: GCF_047303035.1. NCBI lineage: Bacteria > Bacillati > Cyanobacteriota > Cyanophyceae > Synechococcales > Synechococcaceae > Synechococcus > Synechococcus sp. MIT S9509. The sequence continues at coordinate 2,063,067 of NZ_CP138940.1, forward strand.
GACACAACTCCTCAGTGTCGGAGGGGCCTTCTGACCACGATGAGCGCCCTGATCCCCTCCCCGTCCGTGCTGTGGGAAGCCCCCACTTCTTCAGTTCTGGCGGGAGAGGAACCTGGCTGGCTGCCTGGTCCCTGGCGATTGATGCTGCTGGGAGACGGGAGCCCCACCAGACACCTGCGTTTACTGACAGGCCACAGCGTGCAGGTGAACCTGATCGCGATGGACGCGGACACCAACCTCAGCGATGCAAGCGGTGGACCACGGCCAGCCGAGGTTCAGGAACTGGCACCCCCCCTGCTGCGCCGCCAGGTCTGGTTGAACTGCGGTGACATCACGTTGGCCTGGGCCGAAAGCTGGTGGAACCAGGATGAAGCTGAGCGCAATCTCAGCAACCGTGAACAACCGATCTGGCTCAGTCTCACCCAGGGGCGTTCGGAACTCTTCCGTGAAGTGGATGGACTGGCACTGGTGACGGATCCCTGGCTGGAAAAAGGGTTCAGCGAACGAGGACCTTTCTGGAGCCGTCACTATCGCTTTTTCAGGCAGGGCAGGGAACTCACCGTGATCCGTGAGGTGTTCAGCCCCGCTCTCGAACGCTGGCTGGGTGAAGCACCGAGACGGCCGCTTCATGCAACGTCATGAAGAAAATCAGCGTTTGATGCGGATTTTCACTTGACAACTTGCCGGCTCCTGTGCTCGAGCAATCATGGCCACATCGGCAATGGCTCCATGGAGACCTCCACCTGGATAACCCTCAACGATCTCGGCCGCAGTTTCGGCATTTCCTCGATCCACTGCGCTCGAGCCCTCGAACATCAGGGATGGCGGGACAGGCAGGGACACCCCACTGACGCTGCGGTTGAAGCGGGAGCAGTTGATCAACACATGCCGAAGAAGCACGGACGCTCAGCGCTGTGGAACGCCGATGTCTGTGCGGATCTGCTGAAGAAAAAGGGGTACCGGCCAGTGACCCGCTCCGAGCACATCGGCCAGTGGACAGACCTTCTCGAAGCAATGACTGCAGGATCACCATCAATCACCACTACGGCAGATCAGATGGCCGAAGAACTTCCCACCGATCTGGTGGAAGACGTGAACCGCCAGCTGAGCCAGCGCGGCTGTCGTTATCAGGTGTGCCGGCCGCTCAGCAACCGGCACTGAAACCGCAAGATCAGGCCATCCGCAGGGCTTCTGCTTTCTTGCGAGCCTGCTCCAGCTGTTGCTTGAGCGTCTCCTCATCCGTATGGCTGAGGCTGGTGTGTATCAAGCGGGCATTGGGCAGATGACGACGCAAGCGCTCAATCACACGATCAGGCGTTGAATCCTTGACGAGAAGAGCCAGTGCTGCACTTCCCTGAGGCAGGGTTTCGGTCAGCTCCTTGAGGAACTTGTCGTTGATGCCAATGTCGCTGAGGGCTCCCGAAGCCGCACCGGCACTGGCACCCGCTGCCACGCCAAGCAGCGGGTTGGCGAAGATCAGTCCGATCAGCAGTCCCCAGAAGCTTCCGCCCATGGCACCTGCGGCTGTCATGTTGATGGCCTGGCGAAGGTGCACGTGACCGTCACTGCCGTGTTCGAGAACCACAGCGTCCTCGAGGGTGATCAGATGCTCTTCCTGGATCGCAACCAGCTCAAGACGAACCTGCTCAGCTTCCTCAACCTTGGGGAAACCAATCACCACAAGATTGCTCATGTTGTTGATGCAACGACACTAATCATAGGTAGAAATGCTGTCGCTCAATCCCGACGGCGACTGGAACGCGGCAAAGGTCGACGGGACGACGCCCGAGAGGTTGACGAAGAGCCGGAATCCGCCTCGACATCACGACTGGCGGAACGCTTCCAGCGCTCCACCCGGAAACTATCGTCTTCCGGCCAGACATCATCGTCATCGGACGACCTCACAGACGATGTTGAGACCACTGGCGGAGGCAACACCGGCTGGCGACGGGAGAGAGCCTGGAGTGGACGTTTACGTGGTGAAGGCGTTGATCGTTCCACTGGTGTTGAGACGTCGGCACGCGCAGGGCGTGCGGACTGAAAACTCTGCGGCCGCTCATACAGCTCACCCCAGTCATCCTCTTCGTCCAGCAGCCAGTCGATTCGCTCACCAACCCAACGACCCATTGCATCCAGCCGGGAAGAGCCGTCCTGACGGTCCGTGTTGCGACGGCCCGGTCTGGCTCCGGAGACACCATCCACCAGCTGACGTCCGGTATCCAGCCATCGGTCAAGCCGCCGATCCAGGGCATCAGGACTGCGCTGCGCACGTTGTCGACGTGAATCCATAACCAGACGTTACCGACGTCTGTGCTGTAACCAGCGTTCCCGTTGCAGACCAATCAGAACGATCGAAACGCCACCGGCTTCCAGCACCCAGAGAAAAACCTCCATCCCGCTCAGCTGACCTCCGCTGCTGGTTCGTAGCGAAGCAGACAACTGGCATTCCAGCGACCCCCATGATGCCGATCGCAGCACAATCGACAGGCCGCTTGACGCATCCTGCGGCGATAAGGGGTCTGGTGTCCGCAACGGGGACAGATCGCAATCCAGCGCGGGGAACTCTGCGGCACGGGAAAGCGATGGCGAACACTGACCTCAAAACGCGACTGCGCAGCATTGATCAGATGCATGCGATGCCGAAAGCAGGGTCCGTGCCCCTCCTCTCGCTTCAGCACAAGGTCCACCCAGGCATGGATCATCTCGTGACAGAGCGTGCTTTCAGTGGCCTCTCTGGGCAGGGGATCCAGCAACGGTCTTGAAAGAACAATTTCACGCCCGAACGGTGGAGCCACTGCAGGCCCTCGTCTGTAAAGACCAGCCGTGCGCCGCAAGCGACCATCACTCCATCGCAATGCCATCAGAGGCTGATGTCCTTGGCAGAGGGCTCCCTCGAAATGCTCCCTATTCAGGCGATGAAACAGAGGGAGCAGAGGCTCAAGCGGCATGAACGGCGAAGGTCTCAAGCAATGATGTCGGCCCAGTCTGCCTCCATCCAGCGGTTCGTCAGTCAGACTCTGCACTCACTTGGAAACAGCTGATGGATCTGGGTCTGGTGCGGGAGATCGGAAGCAAGGCCCTGCTGGCCGGCGGAGGAGCCCTGCTTCTCTATTGGACGGTCACCGCGGTCAAGCTGGTGCTGAGCGCCCGCGGCATCAACCCGCTGATCAAGCAATTTTTCACCCAGGTGGCAGCGGGGCGCGTGGACGCGGCTTATCTGCTCACCACCAAGTCGTACCGGCAGCACGTCAACCGCCAGCAGTTCATTCGTTTCCTGGCGGGGTTGAAGCTCAACCGCTACAGAAACCTCAAATCAGGCCGACCTCGCCTGCAGGAGGGGAACATGATTCTCACCGTGAAGCTGATCGCTGAAAGCAAGGAGGAAATGCCTCTTGACTTCACCTTCACCAAGGTGGAGGACAGCTGGAAAATCGAGCGGATCGCCACTGTCCAGAGCTGAGTCGTTCCGACCGTGACTGCGCCGGCCTCGAAAACCGCATCGAATCAGGACAGCGAACGCGCCGCAGAACTGAGGCAGCTGCTCACCCGAGCGGCCCATGCCTATTACGTGCTGGATGCCCCGGAGCTTGAGGATTCGGTCTACGACAGGCTCTACCGCGAACTGCTTGATCTGGAGACTGCTCATCCTGAGCTGGTGATGGCAGACAGCCCGACTCAGCGGGTGGGAGGAACGCCCTCCGAAGGATTTACCAGCGTGGCTCACCGCATCCCGCTGTTCAGTCTCGACAATGCCTTCAGCCCTGAAGAGCTGCGCAGCTGGTACGCCCGCCTGCTGAAGGTGCTCGACAAAGAACCACGTGCTGAAGCTCCCCTGCCGGCGCTGCCCATGGTTGGGGAACTCAAGATCGATGGCAATGCCCTCGCCCTCAGTTACGAGAACGGGCTGCTGACCAGGGGCACCACCCGCGGGGACGGCGAAAAGGGTGAGGAGATCACTGCGAATGTGCGCACCATCGCTTCGATTCCTCTGCGACTGCACCTCGATCACCCACCGGCATGGGTTGAAGTGCGTGGCGAGGCCCTGATTCCTGATCGCACCTTTGCTGCCATCAATGCCGACCGGGCAGCGCGGGATGAACCGCTGTTCGCAAACCCCCGCAACGCCTGTGCAGGCACCCTGCGTCAGCTCGATCCGAAAGTGGTGGCATCACGTCGACTGGATTTCTTCGCGTACACAGTGCACCTGCCCGATGACTGGGTCGGTCTGCGACCAACCAGCCAGTGGGAAAGCCTCAGCTGGCTCCGCAACGCAGGTTTCCGGGTGAATCCCAACGCAGCACTGCTGCCGGATCTCGCGGCGGTGGAGACCTTCTTCAACGTCTGGGACAGCCGGCGTCACGACCTTGATTACGCCACTGACGGGGTGGTGGTGAAACTCGACGACCTGCGTCTTCAGGAGAGTGCGGGCTTCACGCAGAAAGCGCCGCGGTGGGCCATTGCACTGAAATACCCGGCCGAGGAAGCGCCGAGCCGGCTACTGCGCCTGACCTGTCAGGTGGGCCGCACCGGGGTGATTACTCCCGTGGCGGAATTCGAACCCGTTGCCCTGGCCGGCACGAATGTCAGTCGCGCCACCCTGCACAACGCCGACCGACTGGCGGAACTGGATCTCCACAGCGGCGACACCATCGTTGTGCGCAAGGCCGGCGAGATCATCCCTGAGGTGCTGCGAGTGCTTCCCGAGCTCAGACCTGAAGGAGCTTTACCGCTTGATCTGCCCTATCAGTGCCCCAGTTGCAACTCCGACCTGGTCAGGGAAAACGGTGAAGCCGCAACCCGCTGCGTGAACATCAGCTGCCCGGCGATCCTGCAAGGCGCTCTGCGCCACTGGGTCGGCAAAGGTGCCCTCGATGTGGAGGGATTGGGAGGGAAGTTGATCGAGCAACTGGTGGAGCGAGGTCTGGTGCGCTCAGTCTCCGATCTGTACCGCCTGGATGTGGCACTGCTCAGCAGCCTGGAACGGATGGGTGAGAAAAGCGCCGAAAACCTCGTGACTGCCATCGACGCATCCCGCTCCAAGCCATGGGCTCGCCAGCTTTACGCACTCGGCGTCCACCACGTGGGCGAAGTCAACGCCAAAGCGCTCGCCGCAGCCTTTCCAGACGTTGACACGCTGGCTCAAACCGCCGTTGCTCAGCCTGAGGCGATCACTGAGCTGCATGGCATTGGTCAGGAGATCACCCAGAGCCTGCAGCAATGGTTCAGCACCAGAGCCAATCAGGCGCTGGTTCAGCAGCTGAAGGAGGTCGGGCTCTCACTGGCCGCCACTGAGCAGGAGCGCAAGGACCTTGCAAGCCGCAGCGATGAGGACGGGACGCTGTCCGGTCAGACCGTGGTCATCACCGGCACACTTCCATCGATGAGCCGAGCTCAGGCGAAGGAGCTGATTGAAGCGGCAGGAGGCAAGGTCAGTGGCTCCGTCAGCAAAAAGACGTCCTTCGTACTCGCGGGCGAAGAGGCTGGCAGCAAGCTGGAAAAGGCCAACAAGCTGGGCATCAGGGTGATCGATGAAGACGGACTGATCGCTTTGCTCGAACCGATCGAAAGCTGAAAACGTTTGTCGGTGATCAAAACATCCCCTCGATGATTGCGATGGCGGAGACTGAAGCAGTCATCATGCCCAGCATCTAGGCCTGTGGACTCGTCAACTCCCCTTCACAGCGTTCTGGACAATCTGTCCGGCGAATGGCAGATCAACCTCGAGAACCGCATTCCACGCAAGGAGCTCTACCAGGCCCGAATTGAATCCTCCAAGCCGTCACTCGGCTTCTTCGTGCTGCTGCTGTGCGCGGCGGTGATCGCCACGCTTGGACTGATCTCCAACAGCACAGCAGTGGTGATCGGAGCCATGATCGTGGCGCCACTGATGGATCCGATCCTCAGCCTCGCTTTCGCCCTCTCGATCAGCAACAACAAGCTGGCGAAGCGCTCATTGATGACTGTGGTGATCGGTGTGATCGCCGTGATCGCCACCGCAGCTTTGTTGTCGTTACTGCTGGATGTGAGTGAGGTGAATCGGGAGATGACCTCCCGAACGTCGCCCAACCTGATTGACCTGGGCGTTGCCGTGGCGGCCGCCGTGGCTGGTTCCTTCAGCATGACCCGCGAAAGGCTGTCCAATTCACTGGCCGGAGTCGCCATCGCCGTGGCACTGGTTCCACCACTGTGCGTCTGCGGCATCGGCCTGAGCATGGGCAATGAGGTGGTGGCGGTGTTTGGTCGCGGCACTGTGGCCGGCCTCACCAATCAGATCTCCGAGGGTTCCTTCCTGCTGTTCGTGGTCAACCTGATCGGAATCACGGTGGCGAGCTTGTTCATCTTCCTTGTGCAGCGCTACGGCAGCGTTGTTCAGTGCTGGCGCAATCTGCTTGTGTGGCTGGCTCTGCTTGGTTTGTTGTGCATCCCTCTCTCTTCCGCCCTGCACGACTTCAGCGTCAGGCAGGAAATTGTCAGCAGATTCGACACCTTCAAGGCCGGTCAGGTCAATCAACTGAGAATCACCAGCAAGAACCCCTATCTGTGGCAGAGGGTGCGGCTGCTGTTCAGCAATGTGCGGGTGATCAACAACAAGGCCAGCGTGGACCTGGTTCTGAGCGCACCGAAGGGCGTACTGAACGAAGGCCTGGCCAATGAACTCTCCGAAACCATCGTGCGCAGCTCCAAGGAAGAGTTCAACCTTGATGACACCAAGGTCACGATCAGCGTGATTCCCAATCAGATCAATAAATTCAGCGACAGCTCAGCGCTGCCATCGACTCAATGATCAAGTCATGACCAATGCGGAGAGAGATCGTCCCCCCATCTTCAGGTGGATCAAAACGGAGTGCGGTCGGGCCAAATACACCGAGCTCAGCAGCCGCAGAGGGTTCACAGCCAAAGCCAGGCTGTATTGGTTTGTCGGGATCGCCGCTCTGCGTGACTGGCAACTGCCCGATCCTGATCAGATCTCAGGACCCTGAGCATCAGCACCTGCGTCCTGAAGGGCTTTGCGAGCGGAACGTCCCACCAGCCACACAACTCCCACCGTGGCCAGCACGCCCACAACCCGAAGAACCCAGGCTTGCGCTGAAGTCTCTCCGGCCAGCACTTCGCCGAACCTTGCGGCACTGCCGGCCAGAGCACCTAGAGCACAGAACAGAATCGTGCCGGGAATGATCCCGATCAAGCCAAGGTTGTAATCCCGCAGACTCACCTCACTGAGTCCGTAAGCCAGGTTCAGCAAAGAGAATGGGAACGCTGGTGACAGGCGCGTCAGCAACACCAAACGAAACCCCTCCCTGCTGACGGCCTTCTCAATCGCCAGCAGCTTCGGGAAACGGCTCAGTCGCTGTTGCGCCCAGCCCCTGAGCCAGTGCCTGCCCAGCAGAAACGCAGCCTCGGCACCCAGGCTCGCCCCGGCAAACACAAGCAGGCTTCCCAACCAGGGGCCATACAAGGCTCCGGCCAGCATCGAAGCCCAGATCCCTGGCAGCAGCAGAGTCACCCAGATGGCATAAAGAGGAATGAACAGCAGGGCTCCAGCTGGCGACTCCAGCCATGCCAGAAGAGCTTCGGTGTCGATCAGCTGAGCGATTGCTTCCATCCTTCAACCATCGGTGCCATCACCGTTCCATGGGACGCAGCGACAACGCAACCGCACCACAATGACGTCCGTAACCAGTGGCATCCGAACACTGACCAAACCCTCTTCCGGCTTAGCGTCGAATCGTTGAATGGAAGACCTGCCGGCTGCTGTGCAACACCGACATCTCCAGGCACCACAGATCCGACGGCGCCTGCTGGTGCTGGGATTTCTCTGCACAGCAGGGCTGCTGAGCTCCTGCAGCAGCGGCAATCGAACACCGATCCGACTACTGCGGGTCGCCCATGTTCTGCCGACCAACGAAAGAGTCACCCCGGTTGACAGTTCCAGAGACCGCACACCACTGCGCAGCTTTCAGAACAATCTTTGGGACGTGGTGCCAGGTCTGCGCATCCAGCCCGCCCTTTATTCGGAGGCGGCCGTCGAATCTGAACTGAGCCGGCAGACCATGAGCGGGCTGGGGCCGGATCTCGTCATGGGTGATGCCCGCGTCATCCAGGAACTCTTCGAAGCGAAACTGCTGGAGCCAGTCCCCATCACATCGGAGCAACGCAACGCCATTGCTCCGGGCTTGCTGCAACGCGTCACCAACTCCACTGGCGAAGTCACAGGTCTGCCGGTCTCCCAGTACATCCAGCTGGCCTGTTACGACAAGCGCAAACTCAAGGTGACGCCGACAACCCTGGCACTCATGTCGAAACAAAGCAGTAAGGGCCAGGTGTTTGGCATCACCCAGAACTTCGAAGACCTCTACTGGAGCATGAGCGGGTTCAAGGCCGGCAACGCTCTGGTGAGCTCACTCCGTGGCGAACAACCCACTGCAGAACAAACTCAGCAACTGGTTCGCTGGCTCAGCTGGCTGCGGGACGCCAGTTTTCAGCAAAATGTGATGTTCCTCAGGGATCAGGCCACGCTGCGCAAGCAGCTGATCGGTGGCCAACTCCACTGGATCAGCTGCTGGACCTCGCAACTACCTCAACTGAGGGAAGCGATGAAAGACAATCTTGGCATCACCGCGTTGCCTGCCGGCCCCTCAGCGCCGGCATCGCCCATCAGCAAACTCCAGGTTTGGGGTCTTGGACGCAATTCCAGTCCGCGCCAGCGTCAAACCGCTGAAGAACTGATGCAATTCATCGTCCAACCATGGGCCCAGAAAACCTGGTCTCTGCGTTATAGAACCAACTACCCGGTGAATCCTGCAGCAGCAACAATCATCAACCGCCAGATCCCTGGAATCGAAAACCTCTACTTATTCAAAGCCAAACAGGAAATCAAAGTTGGCGATGAAATCGTCGCCGCCATTGATGCAAATCCGAAACTTGCCAAAACCATCCAGAACATCCTCAATGATGTGATCTTCGGGGCCAAAACTCCTGCCAAGGGAGCTGAGCGTCTGCAGACCACTATGCGCCCAGCTTCATGACTGCTTCCGTCCTCTCCGATCTCCTGATCACAGTGGCTCCAGGAGAAATTCTGGTCGAAATGGTCAGCTGGGTTGCGTTTGTGCAGCGTTGGCCAGTCCTCATCCAGCTGCTCCTGGTGCTCGTTGTTCTCCTGATCGCGCGCACACGCAGCATCCTGCTGAACCGCAATCAACGTTTCCAGCGCATGCTCAACCGAGCAGGGCTGCATCAGCGCTTTCCCGATTCCATCCGCGTGCTGGTTGGCCCCGGCGTTGTTCTGCTGATGGCCGGAGTTTTCGCATTACTTCGGGTTCCTTTTGGATTACTGCGTTATTTCGGACTGCTCTGGCTGGGATGGAATCTGTTCACGCCCTTGAAAATGTTGGTGGAGAAAACCAATCCCCGATTCCCCATCGCAGAGGTGGAGACCAGCCTTTTCAAACCGATCTACGTGTTTTCGGCAACTTTGTCGATGCTGAGCCTTCTGGGCAGCCGGGAAAACCTTGCAAGGATTGGCGTGGCCAACCTCTTTGGAGTGGAAATAACACTCGGCAAGGTTTACACCGCCATCGTTGCGATCTACCTGATCGTGACGATCGCCTCCAGACCTGCAGCACTGATGGCCTGGCTGAGCGGTGCGATTTTCGGCGTCCAGAAACGCAATCAGCGCGGTCTTGAGCTGCTGTTCCGGTACAGCGTGATCGGCATCGGCATCATCGGCGTTGCTTACTACATCGGCATCAACGGCAATGCATTCGTGGCCATCGCCGGTGGTCTGTCTGTGGGAATTGGTTTCGGAACGAAGGAAATCATCTCCAACTTCATCAGCAGCATCTGGCTGTTGTTCGAAGGATCCGTACGGCCAGGAGAGATCCTGATGATTGATGGAGACCCCTGCACAGTGCGGAAACTGGGACTGCGAGCCACTCAATTGAAACGAGGGCGAGATGGTGCCGAACTGCTGATTCCGAATCAGAACTTCTTCACCCAGGAGGCGGCTTCCTACACAGCAACTGAAACCTCACGACGCGACTGCGTGATCGTTGGAGCGGCCTACCGCCATGATCCGGACAAGATCATCGACATCCTGCTTGAGATCACAGCTGATCATCCCAAGGTGAAAAAATATCCACCTCCGTCAGCATTCGTCCTCGAATTCGCCGAGTCATCGATCAACTACAAGGTGCTGTTCTGGGTGGCCGATCCTCTGGATGCGTTCAGCGTTGGTAGCGATCTGCGACGCGCAATCTGGAAGCGCTTCGATCAAGACAACATCAGCATTCCCTTCCCTCAGCGTCAGATCTACCCGATGGAATGGCCGCCCAAAACACAGAAAAGCCTGAGGCCCCAACTGCAAGCTGAACAGATGATTGATCAGAATGCCACCGAGGACATGAGCTAAGTTCTCTTCTGCGACGCACGAGTCTCATGCCTGAGCCGAGGGCTCCCGTGAGCTACCACCTGCAATTCCTGCAAACCAACACGGGATTGCTGGTGGGCACATTGGTGCTCATTGGCGCCTGGCTCCTGCTTCAGTTCCTGGGACGCCATGGCAGCAACATGGGCAGTCGCCTTGCCGCGGCACTCAGGCGGCCAGTGCTGTTTGGGCTGGGGATATCCCTCTATGCCAGCTGGATCATCCATCAGCTCAACGAAAGGCTTGAGCTGGGACTGCTGGCTCAGGCTGAGGTGAACAGGATCTCAACCACTCTGGTGATCGCCAGCGTCACCTGGGCTGTGATGAACATCGGCCAGACCGTACTGCGGTCTGCGTCGATGAGGCGATGGATCCGGATCGAGGATCAACAAGATGAGTCGATGCTCATCAATGTGATGAGCAGGCTCTTCACCATTGCGGTGCTGCTGGTCGCCACTGCAGCACTGATGGTGACCTTCGGCGTTCCATCGGGTGCCATCGCCACCATGCTCGGCGGCGCAGGCATCGGTATCTCATTCGCAACCCAACAGATCAGCCAGAACTTTCTCTCGGGCTTCATGTTGTTCTTCAATCGCCCATTCAGAGAAGGTGATTGGATCAACGCAGACAGCCTCGAAGGAACTGTTGAATCCATCGGCTGGTATTACACACGAATTCGCACCTTTGACCGCAGGCCGCTTTATATCCCGAATTCCGTATTCGCGACGAACCCGATTGAAAACCCAGGAGAGATGTATAACCGCAGAATTCGTGCCAATATCAGCCTGCGCTATGAAGATTTAGGTAAAATTGACAGCATCACCAAAGAAGTACGCACGCATCTTCAGCAGCATCCAGACATCGACCAAAGCCAGACTATCCTGGTTAACTTCAACGAATGGGATTCATCATCGATTAACATGATGGTTTATTGCTTCACGAAAACAACTGTATGGAAAGACTGGCTTGATATTCAACAATCCATTTTCCTTGAAATCGCAGGAATTGTTCAACGGAGTGGCGCTGATTTTGCCTTTGACTGCATGACTCTTTATCAGTCACCAGGCACAGATTCAAAAACCTGAGTCCAATAGCTGGCCAATCAAGATGGGAGACACGATCACCAATAGAGCAAAACAATCAATACTTCGATAACCAGTGGTCAGTAAATCGCTACAGCGCAGATGCTTCCAGGAAGAAATTCCTTTGCCACTCAACCGAGATGCAATAACTGTAAATCAGACTAATATTGAGGCATTGAAGCTCTGCCCGCATTAATGCCTGCACATTGGCTTAGGACTTTCAGCAGTGCAATCGCGGGCACCTTGGCGATCTCACTAAGCAGCTGCAGCAGCTTAAAAGCGCCTAATACACTATTCATGACTTACGGAGTAAGCGACAACAACGTAAAAGCCGATAAGTCGCAAGTTGAATTGTTTATAGAAACATACACAGAAGCATTCCAACGCTCAAACCCAGAAACTCGAATCATTTACATCATCTACCCACTTAGTAAAATTGTTGAACAAATCTCACTAGACAGCAAACTCAACCTAGGGCCGGATCTAATCATAGTAAGCGGAATTTCTGGAATCAGACCGTCTAAGCTGCGGACTGACAATCTCATATCAAAACTTCCGGATAAAAAATACTTTGATGCGATTTATGATTATCAAATTCAATCCACAGCTAAGGATAATGGTGATTACAGCTTTGCGCCATGGATTGTCAGCACACAACTTGCGTGCTTCAATAATACAAAAATAAAAAAATCACCAGATACCATTCAAGAGCTCGAAGAGCTCAGCGCCAGTGGTTACAAAGTTGGACTTGATTCTAGACCCGGTAATTTAATTTGGTCTGCTGGCACTCAAGGAGCAATTACTGAACTAAGTTCTATAGGAAGGCAATTTGGGGGCGACGAACAGAGATATCCAGCAATACGGGGTTGGTTAGAATGGCTACGCAGGGCAGCACTTTATCAGAATATTTACTTCGAACCCGAAGATCTCCTATTTGAGGACCTTAAGAATGACAAGCTGGACTGGATTACATGCAAGAGTTACCAAATCAGACATCTCAGAGAGAAAATGGGGAATACTCTCAGCATCGCAGCGTTACCGAACGGATCCAAGGCAAAAGCAGCTCCACTTGTAGAGACTTATGGCTTTGCACTAGGGAAAAACTCCAGCCCATCACAGCGACGAATGGCATTAAAATTTATCAAAACAAACGTGAACACGATCGCCCAAAGAAAATTACAACTGAGTAATACAGGATTCTTGGCAGCCAACCAGAATGTATCGATTTCCCCCAAAAGCTCCAAGGAACTCAACGCTCTCAATACGGCTCTAAATGAACAAAATAAATTCTATTCAAAAGAATGGCCGGGAATATATAGTTGGTATGTTGCCCTAGGTTCTAAACAATTAATCAGTACTTTCAGCGAACTCTTAGATGGCTACCTGAGCGTTAATGAAGCATTCAAAATAATCACCTCAATAACAGACTGATCATTATGGAGGCTTTACAGACTGAATTCACTGGTTGGCTGGGTTATCTAGACCGATGGGCTGTGAGCTGGCAGGTGGTTTTCATCGCTTTTGTTGTAATTGCCACAGTAATCGCACGCCGACATGCAAAAGTCTCCAATAAAAATATAATTCCTTCCATTCTATTCGGCCCACTAGCCCTGTTAGGCCCAGGCATGCTGCTTGGGCTCGTAAAAATTCCGTCGGGAATTATCATTCAAGTCGGGTGGTACTGGGCACTCCTCAGTCTTATTAATTGGATTGAATTAAGACTCAAAATCAGAAATCCTAAAAATCAACTTGCCTTCTGGCTTGGCAGGATTGTGAGGCCAGCTATCATAATATTTGCCATTATTTATTTCATCGAAAGGCTAAGCAGCCTTGCAACTATAAGCTTAATTAGTTTAGGAAATTTTTTTAATACTGACTTTGTCGTTGGAGGGGCATTCCTGCTATTTGTAGGTCTTTACTTGATTTTAGTCACTAGCCAAACTCTTTCAGCATTTACAGCATACTTAATGCAAATCATACTTAAAACTAGCGATCAGAGTCGCCAAATACTCGAACCTCTGTTCCGTTATTGCATCGTTGCCATTGGATTTCTAGCTCTTGCACTCGCAGCAGGTGTTAATGGAAATGCCTTTTTGGTGATCTCCGGCTCCATTGGCGTGGGCTTGGGGCTTGGCCTCAAAGATACAATTGGCAACCTCTTTACAGGGATCTGGCTGCTTCTCGAAGGCCTTATCAAGCCGGGCGAAATTCTAATGATCGACAAAGAACCTTGTCGGGTTAAAAGTCTGGGCCTAAGGGCGACTGTTTTAAGAAGACAACGTGATGAAGCTGAACTACTGATTCCCAATCAGGTTCTGTTCGCATCTCAGGCAGAATCATTTACAGCTGGAGATAATTACAGAAGAGAGTCAGTTGTGGTTGGGGCGGCTTACCATCACGCCCCCAAGCAAGTCATTGCATTACTGGAACAGATTGCCCAGTCCCACAAACGCGTGTTGACCAAGCCCGCTGCTAAGGCGTTTGCAATCGATTTTGCCGACTCATCCATCACCTACAAGCTGAAATTCTCTGTACGCAATCCCCTCGAAGCCTTGACCGTAGGCAGCGAACTTCGTCAGCAGATCTGGAGCGCCTTTGAAGAGAACAACATCACCATTCCCTTCCCTCAGCGCCAGGTGTACCCAATGCAATGGCCACCCAAGGATGAGAACAGTCTTCAGTTAACTGGAGGCCGAAGTGTAGTGGCGGAGCGCGAACAACCAGAAGCCACGGGCGGCCGCGAAAAAGCCAGCGGACAGGATGAATCCCAAAGCCAACAAAGGAAGTGATGCTCTGCCCAGTAACACTTCAGCAGGCACTGTGGTCAGGAACGCGACAGGAACCACCAGGGTGAACAGCAACCGCAAGGAGGCGGGATAGGCCTCAAGCGGGTAGCGCCCCGATGCCAGCACTGCCCTCAACACTTCCGTTGCATTCCAGGTCTTCACAAACCAGATGCTGGTGGCAGCAATCAGAAACCACAACGAATAAAGGATCAGCGCTGCAACCATCAGCATCAGCACCACCATCAAAAGCACCGCCGGGGTCAATACGACACCGGATTGATGCCCTCCCCAGGCGGCCAGACCAAGGCCCAGAACAACTTCAGACAGACCTGCTGGAGCAAACGTGCGCAGTGACACCCAGAACTGACTGTCGATCGGCTTGAGCAGCACGAAATCAAGCGTGCCTTCACGCACATAGGTGACGATCGCACCCAGGTTGGGCCGTAGCCAGGCAGTCGTCATGCCATCAAACACCGTGTAGAAACCCTGCACGATCAGAGCCTGGTTCCAGCTCCATCCCCCCAGCTCCCGACCGGGCCCGAAGAAAAGAGACAGCAGCAGCAGACTGCCGCCCAGGCTGAGAGCCACCGCCACCAGCTCCACCACCACATTCAGCTGATATTCCAGCTGAGTGGCCAGAGCGGTGCCCCAGAAGCGTCGCAGTGTTCGCCAGTAACGCCTCACCTCAGGCCCCCATGGCGCTGTAACGCCGAACGCCTGCTCGCCAGAGCACGAGCACCAGCGGCAGCAGCAGCACGACCCAAGCCAGCTGCGCGGCGAAACCCGCGACCAGATTCACGGGATCACCGGACAGAACCCGAGCCGGAAAATCAATCAGATAGGGGAATGGCGTCCAGCGCACCCAATCCTGCACAGAGGGCGGGAAGGCCGTTAAAGGTGCCAGCAGTCCGGAAAAAAACAGGAAGGGAAGAAACAGCAACCGCTCCAACGCGGTGGCCTTCTCACTCCAGAAACACAGTGAAGCGATCAGGCTCTGCAGCAGAAAGGCGATGGCAAAGGCCATCCAGGTGGCGAGCCAGGCCAGCAGGAAACCACCCAGGGATGGAATCCAGAACGCCTGCGGCTGGATCAGAAAAAACACTCCGGCGATGCCTGCAGCGAAGGGCAGCCGCGTGAGCTGCTCACCCAGATGTGAGGCCACATAACGCCAGAG
The DNA here is from genome assembly GCF_047303035.1 of Synechococcus sp. MIT S9509. NCBI lineage: Bacteria > Bacillati > Cyanobacteriota > Cyanophyceae > Synechococcales > Synechococcaceae > Synechococcus > Synechococcus sp. MIT S9509. The sequence goes on from NZ_CP138940.1 coordinate 2,078,532, forward strand.
AGGATGAAGAGGCTGCAGCAGATAGGGCGACAACCTGCCCAGCAGCGCATCCTCCTCGAAGGCGTAGACCATCCAGACCACCGAAAACTGACGCACCAGAAAGGCGCTGAGGAAATAGCGGTCCAGAGCCACCCCGTCAAGACCGAGCTGAGAGCGCGCATCACTGCCGCTCCAGAGGCTCAGCATGATGAACGGAAGCACTCCCGACAAGGCCCAGAGCGCGATTTCAGCGCGGTACTCGAGCATGTGCGCGTACTGACTGCCCAGCAGAGCGCGCACGATTCGGCGATTGAGCCCTAAGATGCGCATCAGAGGCTCCCCTGGCGGAACAACTCACCGATCAGCTGATCAATCGGAGGATCATTCACCTCCAGATCGCGCACTTCGAAACGCTCGAGAATCTGAGCAAGAACTCTGGTGAGCGATGCCGGGTCCACCCGCAGGTTGACCTCACAGTTCTCGAGGCTGTCGAGATGACCCAGCCCGGCGAAGGCTTCGGCAGGAGCTGGCTGGTCCAGCTCAAGACGCACGTGGCGCTCCGGCGCCAGACGACTGGCGAGGCGATCCAGGGCTCCATCGTGGAACAACTGCCCCTGGTGAATCAGCAACACCCTGGGGCAGAGGGCCGTGATATCAGCCATGTAATGACTGGTCAACAGAACAGTGGCACCTGTGCGGCGGTTGTACTCGGCCAGGAACTGGCGAACCCGCAACTGGGCATTCACATCCAGCCCCAGGGTCGGTTCATCCAGAAACAGCACCTCCGGCTCGTGCAGCAAGGCAGCCAGCAGCTCAGCCTTCATGCGCTGACCCAGCGACAATTTGCGCACCGGACGGGTGAGTTCTTCGCCCAGTTCAAGCAGATCCGACAGCTCTGCGATTCGCCTGCTGGCAACGCGGTCCGGAATGCCGTAAACCGCTGCATTGACGCGCAGCGAATCCATGGGCGGAAGGTCCCAGATGAGCTGCTGCTTCTGCCCCATCACCAGGGTGATGCGCCGCAGGAAATCAGGCTGGCGACGCTGTGGTTGATGACCAGCCACCAGCACCTGACCGGAACTGGGATAGATGAGACCACACAGCATTTTGAGCGTGGTGGTCTTGCCGGCTCCATTGGCACCGAGAAAGCCCACCATCTCACCGGGTGCGATGGCGAATGACACATCCCGAACCGCAGACACATCACGCTGCCGACGGCGCAGAAAGTGGCGCATGGTGCCAGCAAGGCCTGGCTGTTTATCAGCAACGCGGTAGGTCTTGCTGAGCCTTTCAACCGTGATCAACTTAGGCGCCAGCACAAAAGTCCAAGACTCATATCAGAATAAGAAATCTAACCAAGGCAACATCCAAGCGAAATCTGAAACAAACGGCTACCCAATAGTGCTCATTGACATCCCCACGGAATTGCTGTGCCTGAAAAGCAAATCAAGGAAGCGGATGTTTGCAAAAACCCATGGCACTGGCAGGCTTGAAAAAAATTACAAGACATGCATTAGGCTAAGACCTAAAAAAAATACTAAAACATTGAACCAATCAATCGTCTGATATGTTGAACACAGGAGAAAATTCACTCAAAAAGGTGATGAAAGAGAAAATCATTCTTTCCTTGATTACTTTAACAGTTGGCTGCGGCCAGCAGATTACGACACAACAAGAAACTAAAATCAACCCTAAGAAGAATCAAAGCACTGCCATAGCAAACTGCGCAGGGAGCAAGTCAGCAGAAGCAAAACAACGCACGGTATCAATCGTGCCTCAATTCTCTGCTTCGAGAATCCATAGCGATTACTGGCCTCTCCTTACAGAAATCGGGAAGCGAGCAAATATCTGCTTCAAACTCGATCAACAACAATCAATACCGTTGTTTGAAAAAGCTTTAAAAGAAGGATCAATAGACTATGCCTTCATGAATCCATATCATCAAGTAATGGTCAACAACATCTATCAGCCTATTATAAGAGATAAGAAACGCTTGCTGACGGGAATAATTGTCACGAACAAGCAAAGCGACATCTCCTCGCTAGAGCAACTTAACGGAAAAACATTATTACTTCCAGCGCCGAACGCGTTTGCGGCGTCACTACTTACTCGCGCGTATCTTGACAAAAAAAATATTTATTTTAAGCCAAAATACGTTAAAACGCATCAAAATGTTTATCGTGGAGTAGCAAGGGACTCGGAATTAATGGGTGGAGGCGTAAACAATACCTTCAATCGTGAGAACAACGAACTACGCTCAAATCTTGATATTTTATTCGAAACACAAGGATACCCAGCGCATCCCTTTTCAGCACGCAAAAAACTTCCTCTTAAAGAAATTGAAAATGTTCAAACCATATGGCTTGACATAGCAAAGGAGCCTGAAATGAGCAGTCTTTTCGACCAAGTTCAGATTAAAATCCCAATTAAAGCAAGCTATTCCAAGGATTATGCGCAACTCAAAGATCTTGGGTTAGAAAAATTTGTGCAATGATTGAAAATCCAAAAAACAAAGTTAACTTTAAAAGGGTTCTTCGAATAGTTCGTCATAGCAGCATTCCACTTGCGGTTGTTGCTTCCTGTGGCCTCATCACTTTATTCGGCGCAGACCGGTGGATCCTTCGCAACCTAGAAGAACAAAGAGACCTTAATTTTAGACAAGTAGTGAGCAGAATTTCACTGCAATTAAGTGAAAATGTCCTACTTTCAAGCTACAACAATATTGACACTCTTCTCTTGAGAATTCTTGACGAAGACCTTCACATAACTTGCCTGGCAGTTGCAGACAATAATGGCAAATTTCTATCAATAGCGAGCCGAGAAAAGCCAGGCTCTAAAGCCTCAATCAAGTATGGTTTGCCACCAGAAAACTGCAGAGACAATTCAGACAACAGATCAATACAAACTGTTTCTAATGGCAATTTTTACGCGAGCAGTAAAATCAAAAATAACAATTTAATCTTAGGAAGCATTTCAGGACATGCTGTTAATGATGAGAATGATCTAGCACTAATTCGATCCATTGAACTTATCCTTTTTGGGGCCTTTGGAGTTGCTTTTCTACCAGCCTTTGGAGTTCTCAGTTGGTCCAGCAACCGCCAGCTTGAACTAGAACAAGAAAAGACAGGACGTGTTTCTGCATTAATCGGTCAGCTGAAAGAAGCACAGGGTCGTACACGCGCAGCGTTCGAAGGAACCAATGACGGCTGGCTTGAATGGAATGTACAAACAGATGAATGCATTCCGTCACAAAAATTTCGACAGCTGGTAGGTTTTCACGCGAACCCTAAAAAAACGAAAAAACGAACCTTTAAGCTTGAGAAAGTTTGGAAACGCTGGGTCATCAAAGAGGACCAAGAGAAATTAAAATTATTTCTAGATAATTTCAAGCAAGTAAATTACAATACTAAATCAATTAAAGTTTCGGGAATTGAGTTGCGCATTATTCCGATTGACTCCAAAAAAATACTCACTCTAAAAATTGAAGCTGTAGTCACAGAATCAATTGATAATCAGAGTTCAGTAGTAGCAATTGTCGCCAACAACGTCACACATGACAAAGAACAACAAGAACGAATTAATCATCTAGCCTTTTATGACACGCTGACTGGACTACGCAATAGGTTCTCCTTTTCAGAAGAGCTCAAAAATGCTGAGAATGGTTTAAACAAAAATGAGTACAGACTTGCTATTTTTGCGATTGATGTAGACAATTTTAAATTTCTAAATGATTCTCACGGACACGCTTCAGGAGATCAATTCTTAATTCAAGCTGCCAATCGAATTCAATCCTGTACTCGCCAAAACGACTTTGTTGCACGCCTTGGAGGAGATGAGTTTGTAATCATTTACAGACTCCCATTTAGAAGCAACAGCGAAACCGAGGCTTTGGCAAAAAAAATAGCAGGAAAACTTCTAATCGAATTATCCAAGGGATACAATCTAAAGAATTGCACCACTCATAACACCTGCAGCATTGGAATTTGCATTGACAGCATCGACTTAAAATCAACGGCAACACTTTTAGACAAGGCAGATATAGCACTCTACAAAGCTAAAGAAATAGGTCGTAATTGCTTTTTTATCTATCAAAAGGGAATGGCATCCGAAGTAATCTCTAAAGCAACCACTGCAGAAGACCTGAAAAGATCAATTAAAGCAGGCGAAAGCTCTGTCTACCTGCAGCCAATTGTCAGGCTAGAGAACTCTCAAAAATTTAAAAGTAATATTCAAAAAATCGTTGGATACGAGGCACTTTTTCGATGCAAAAACCTAAATAAAAGCGTGCAATACTTGATATCTTGTGCAGAAGAAGCAGGAATGATCAACTTGATCACAGAATCAATACTAGATGGCATAGAGGCGGAATTCAAAAAACACAGTTACAACAAAAATACCTATATATCAATCAACATAAGTCCTGTTCAATTCTTAGAATTTGACTTCCCCAAAAAACTTTTGCATCAACTTCGTGAAAGACAAATTGATGCACAAAGAATCTATATTGAAATCACAGAAACAGCCGTCCTGGATAATACAGCAGGTGCTTTAGAACGCATGAATTTACTGCAGATGGAAGGAATTCATTTTTCTCTTGATGATTTTGGAACTGGATATGCATCCATTGAGTTACTGAGGAAACTGCCGTTCACATCAATCAAAATTGACCGATCTTACATCCAAAATGTTCATCAAGACTCAGGAATCAAGCTGGTTAAATCCATCATAAGCATGGCCAAAGCTTTCAACATGACACTCATCGGCGAAGGCGTAGAAACTATTGAACAAAAAAACACTCTTAACGCTCTTGGATGTGAATATGCACAGGGTTTTCTATTTGATCAAAATGGCAATAACCGCAAAACCTGATAATCACAAGTTTTTAGATCGACAATTCATCAATACTGGTTCATATTCAAATGAATCGTAGATTTTCGCCTAACCAGAACTGCTTGTGCCTGGTTCACACCCAAGTTGGACTTGCATTCGGCTACCACCTCGAGCGGTCCCTTATCAGAAAAGTTGGTCAGAATGAACCTTAATCTCCTTCTCGGACTGGAACATGGCCTTCTCCAAAAGTGCCTTCAAGGCATCGAAGACCACCAAACCATCAATTGGAGGTAACACCCAAAGCTCACTGCTGGCGTTGGCCAAGGATATAGTCACCGATGCTGCATTCGCCTAAGACGATGTCATCAATTGAACCGTTTTAGCTTTGGTGAGCACCATGATCTCGGCCTTCCCCTGCTTCAGCACCTGCACCAAATTGCCACGGTTACTCAAAACACGAACAAGAGCGATCTGGGACGGTTACAGTCCAGCGACCGTCCGCGGATTACGCACCAAATGAATTCCAGCGATCAACTCCGCCGACATGATTCAAGAATGCCATCGAGGGCTGCTTGATCACGAACAGGCCAAACCTAGTGTGCCTGAAACGTCGTCCCAAGCTCAACTGCGAGGCTCCGCCAAGCTCAGCCAAAACTCCTCAGCAAAATGCGAGATAAGCGTTTTTACCTTAGGTTCATCTGGCTGATCACCTTGGCCAGCACAAATCGTTCAGTTTATTGATCAGAGAGTGCTTCAACGGTTGCATTCTCGCCTGGATTCAGCCTGTGCTTGCTGAGCTTCAAATACCAATCGACAACATCTTCCAAGGGAGCACACAGAGCCCCAAATAGAGATCGAATTAACAATGACGAAGCCCTGAGCAACTTAAACACTACTTAAAAAGATGAACCCAAGACAAATGGAGACAAAAAGATTGGTGAGAAACATGTGCCTTTAATGGTCGCCCAAAAACCAAGCAACAAGATGGTTTAACCTAAACAACTAATCAGACTGAAGCTTCAAGATTGACTGAGCCCAGGGCAAGTAGCGAAGTGAAAAAGTAGAAGCTGGATGACAAGAATCGTATTCCGTTGGTGGAGCATACTTAGCCCCAAAAGAACCATCCTTATCTGAGGTTTTAACAAATGCTTCGCCAACTACACCTACCGCGCAAGGAAGAGCTTTATAATAAGTCTGAAGAATTGGAGGCGAAAGATCTTTAACTCCAGTACCATACTGCCACCAAACATTTAAACCTGACTTTTCAAGACTAGAAAGCCAAGTCGCATTGGCCTGAGGCGAAAGATATCCAAGATTATAAGCACTAATATGCAATGGGCGGTTTAGATTTTCAGCCATCAAAATTAATTGATTGCGAACAAATTGCCGACGGTTAGAATTAGTAAAAGGAATGTCAGATAGTTCTGAGGGGAAATACCAGCCTTTAACAGGAATATCACGAGCAGAGAGTAGGGGCAATAACCGCTCTTGCTGGACCAGCGACTGCCGCTGAAGACTATTCCAATATTCTTCGAATCGACTTTCCCAACCAGCCTGCAGAAGAGTTTGAGAAAAATTTGGATCTGCATGCAATCCAATGATCAATTGCAATCCCTCTTGACTAGCAATTTCAAGACTATTTAATAACCAGTTCTCCGGATCAATTAGCTGATCGCCAAAGGCTGTCCACTGAACAACAATTTGCCTAAAATCTTTACTATAAGCTTTACGCCATAACTGAGCCCATTCGCCTGGATCAACATTACGATCACGATTGAGAGGCTGGTAAAAAAGCGTACTTGACTTCGATATAGAAGGTAAAAAAAGAATAATGAGAATCGCCAGAAAAAGCCGAACGTGAAATTGGAACGAGTAAGTTTTCATAGGTTAATCTGAAAGCTCAATCTCACGCCAGGAGTCTGCTGATATAGGTCACCAGACAATGGTTGCTGATACTCCAATCGAGTCGTTAGTTTGTGACGATACGCACGAAATTCGTCTTCGTTTAGCCAGATCTGCCATCGCACGCCAATTCCTATACGAACGTCATACTCATAGTCTTGATGAGCCATCTGGGAGAAAAAGTATGGACTTAATGTTTGAGCAACGTCCCCGGGTAGTTTCCAAGTTCTGCCTTGGGAATAACGATACAAGCCAATTAGCTGAGATTGCTCAACAAAATAAGCTGAATCAAAATAGAAAAATCTCTCGTTCCATACATCACGATCTGCCTTCCATTCGGCACTCCAATCACCCTGATCTAAAACAGAACCATTAATACGAAGCAAAGCATCATCAGAACTCGTATCAGCCAAACGCGACTGAAAATATTCGGCAAATAAGTTAATATTCAAATCGTAGAATGGTTTATATCTAAAACCAAAACCACCAGATGTCTGGAAATCTGGCTGAGACAAATCAGAAGATGAGATGAATCTTGTGTAGCTAAAGATATCTTGATCAGACAAACGACGCTCGTAAATCAAAGAACCGACAATACCTTGCTGATACTCAAGGAGAACATCGTCAATAAACAAATCATCAATGCTTTGAGCAGAGCCATAAGGGGACACAGTAAAATCGATGTGTAAATTATCAATTCTAGAAAGAAATTCATAATTTCTTTTGAGCCCATACAGACGTTGATGTTGCGAAGGCAATGTCAAAGCTTCGGTGGAACTCAATGCGTCCTGCTCAAGCCAAATAGCACGTTTATAGTGTTTCAATGATGATTGATAATCACGACGTTCTTTAAAGAGCTTCGCAATCTCAGCCTCGATCTCAGGGTTTTCATCGCTAATTTGGCTTGCGCTCAATAAGACGGGGAGTGCCTGATCTTGAATTTTCCGGCGAGTGTCTTGACTCAAAGTAAATCCATAATCACTAAGATAACGAAAATTATTTGGATCTAATTTATTTGCTTTCTCAAGCCATTCCAGCGCTTTATCAGAATTACCAATATCTCTAGCAATTAACGCTCCTTGATAAAAGTCTGAGGCATTTTGGCTTTCACCAAGAACAATTTCATAGCGCTCATATGCAGAAAACAACTCGCCACGCTTGGCAGCAATTAAAGCTCCCAATCGCCAATGGTCGATACTTTTTTCGGTAAGATTTTGCCAATGTTTATTTGCATTCTCCAGTTGATTAAGTTGCAAAGAAACTTGTGACATTCCTGCCTGTATTGAAGATTGGTTCTTCTCAGTAGAAGGTAAGCCTTCCCAAAGTTCATAAGCACGCTCTGGTTCACCACTAGCGGCAAGAGCAAATGCCAACAGGCTGCGAGAGTCCTCGCGTCCTAATAAAAACGCTTGATCCAAGTAAACAGAAGCTTCACCTGGTGTTTGCTGAATTGCACACTGGCCATACGCTAACCATTCTCCTGCAGATGCCGATTCAGAAGAAAGTATGGTCATCTCAGGCAAAATGGCACAATCGCCGGAAAAAGCAAGTTGTTCAAACAATACGCCACGTTCATAGACAGGAAGGCGGATAGATAGGCGTTTCAGAAAGGAAGCTTTTGGTGCACCAAGTTGAGCATAAAGATTAATTAGACGATTAGCTAAACCTTCAGGAATTAAACTCTCAGGCGAATAATCCTCAACGAGACGTTTTTCTAAGAGGTCCAATGCTTGTCGAAGCTTACCTGAGGTAACTAGATTGAAGCTCAGTTCATCAAGTGTAGGTGGAGGGGGAAGCGCAGACAAAGTATTCATTGTCAACTCTCTTCTCTTAGTAGAATTTAAACGTTGTTGATTTAAAGTTGCTCTCGCGAAATTCAAACGTTGTTGAAGTAATGGTGACAATTCTGAGTCGTTTTGTGCTAAGGGCGATAGTTCTTCGACAATAGCTACCCAATCATCAGCTAATTCAGCAAGACCACTACGATAAACAACATCGCCTCCACGTTTACGAAGCCAATTCCATGCTTTTTTCGCACCGTACAATCGCTTTAATTGCTCAGATCGCCCCTTAATCAAAGACTCGCGATGCAGACCCTGCGTATGCTGTTGAAGCCATTGCTCAACCCTGCTTTCAGGTACAGGAGTTGATTGATTCAACCAAATCAATTGAATCTGTCGATAAAGAGGCTCTTCGATGGACACTTGTAAGGCATCGAGAGCATGTCCATACTGACGTTGCGCAAGAAGTGCCTCAGCGAGTATTAATCTGGCTTGATGGGAATTAGTGTCAATTTGGTTGAGAACAAATCGAGCTTCACGTTCTGCATCAGAATATCGACCCTCGGATAAGGCTCTAGATGCTCTTGCCAAAGAAGGGTAACTACTGAACTCTTTCCAATCACGAATCAAGTTAGTGAAAACATTTGCTTGAGCAGTTTTATTTGAATCAGTGCAAATAAAAAGAAAAACCACCAAAACAAGCGAATTCCACCAAATCTTAGACTTGCTAATTGCCTTACCCATCAAGAAACTCCTCCAATAATTGAAAAGCCTAATAAACGCTGACGTTTTTGCTCTTCAAGCAAGCCCTGAAGACTTTCTACACTCAGAAGGTCTAATTCAACTAAGTGGTCACCCAATTTTTGATATAAAGGATCGAAACTTATCAACGCTTGACTAAGAACAGACTGACTAATCAAGCCCATTTCCACAGCTAAATCACCAAGAAGCATCAGGTGACTACAAAAATTATCAAATACAACAATATCATGTTCAAATAATGACTTTAAACGGGGTAGATTCGAATTCAACAAATTTGATTCATCAGATCTATATGAATTAATAAGGCCAATTTGTACACGGCCGAGTGGCGCAATGACCTGTCGAGTAGGCAATTTGAGTTTACGACTAATTGCGCCTAGAGCGACTTTGCTCATAGCACTCTCACGTGCGAAAACCAAAACACCGGAGTCAACACACAGAGGTAAAATTGAATATTTAAAAGCCAATCCTTCACCCAAAAGCTTGAGTAAGGAAAAATCTCTTTGAAAAGGATTAAGATTGTAGTATTCCAAGTTTTGCTGCTCGGCAAGAGCAACGCCGAGTTGCACTGTCGTCAACATGTCAAAATCAAGTAGGGTTCTACCAATTCGGCGGCGTCCACTACTTTCAAGACACTTCTGTAATTGTGGAGGTGTAATGACTCCCTGTTCTAATAATATTTGACCCAACGGTCGACGTCTTGTGGAAGATGCAATACTTGGAAAAACATGAGTTGTTTTATCCCAGGCAACTTTACGAATACTGCCGATTGCCAGAATTAAACGAATAGCCTGAAAATTAGCAAGAAAATTTATCAAGTTTGCCCAAAACATTCTGGGGATCGCCATCAAGCCAGAGCAGAAACCATAGAAAACCGTAGTAAAATAAAATCTCTGAATTATTCGGTTGCATAGGAGAAACCCAGTCAAAAGAAGAAGGGTGGATAAGATTTGACTATTTCCCAACACAGAAGGAAAATCCCAATCTCCAAAGTTGTAATAACTAATTATCCAAACAATCGAAAGCTGTAATGTAATTATCATTGCTAAAAGGCCTATCATATTACTAATTCCACCCCTTCTATCACGCCAAAGAAAATAATTTATGAGCCAATCATCAGACCAAGGCAAAGATAAAGATCCTTGAAAAACGATGCCTGTTATCCAACGAGCTTTTTGACGGACAGAAGTTGATATTGTGTGTGGAAAATTTTCACGAACGCATATGACTTGACTCGCTCGCCTCTGAACACCAAATCGACGCTCCCTCAAAGGCGCAAGAGACGGTTCTCGCGGACTGTAGCGAACAAATATTTCGCGCATACCAGCCTGACGCAACCGAATTCCAATGTCATAATCCTCAGTCAGGCTTTGTGTTGAAAAAGCTATTCCATCACCTTCATCAAGAAGCAAAGTCAAAGCTCTTCGGCTAAAGCAAGTTCCAACTCCAGCACTTGGAACCAAGCCAGCAAGTGCTTCACGGATCACAACCTCTTTTCCATGCCATTCAGCAAATTCATCAGCATAATGATTGGCTGTAAAACTCCACCAATTACGACGAAGGTATGGATAAACAGGTATTTGCACTAAATCATTTCGTTCGATCATAAGATTAAACAAACGAAGCTCTAATGGTGAAATCACATCTTCTGCGTCATGCAAAATAAAGCCAGAAAATTTGACTGCAGCAGCCTTTTCAAAGGCTAAAACAGCTGCAAGAATATTATTGAGACAGTCAGCTTTGTTGGTCGGCCCCGGCAATGCACAAATTACCTGGTGAACATTTTCGAATTGACTACAAACTTCCTTTACATCTGACTGTGTCTCTGGATCGTTGGGATATGTTCCGATAAAAAATTGATAATTTTCATAGTCGAGCTCAGTGGCAGCGGTATTAACCATTTGAGCTATAACACCAACTTCTTTCCATGCAGGAACCATAATCGCCAGAGGCTTTTCTTTTTTAGAAAAGAGAAGTTGTTCGTCAGCGTAGTGATGTCGAGTATAAATAAAACACCTTCGCCAAACCCATCGAATCCAATAGATAAGGTCTATAAACAGATCTTCTATACCCAATAAAAGCAATGTGAAAGCTATCAAAAACGTAAATATACGCAAGCCATAAAGATAAATTGTAAAAAAATCAGTGCCCGCCATTTAATCAAAATTAGCCATAATAGAAAAATAGTCCAAAATAATTTATCTAATGATTACATGCATGGCTTTTGAAGGTCTCACATCAAAGGCAGCTAATACTTCTAGTTCGCGTAATGACAACATTTTGAAAATAACGCTTAAAAGCTTTTTATTCTACCGGCCGACTAAACGTTCCGCGAGTCTTTTGGTAGATATGAACTTCAAATGTAGCTTTTTTTACACATACAAAGCGAGTCGATAAACACAGCATCCATCAGCTCATTAGCCGCTAATGCCAGCCTAATAAAAATTACTGTATACACATCTACTTAAATATCAGCCTATAATGAGAAAAAGATGTATTACAACCCCAATCAAAATACAATGTACTGCTTTTAAACAACGAGAATCGATACAAACAAAAAATGAGGATAATGCAACATATTAGGGCTACCATGATAAAATTATTGGAAAAATCACGGATTTTGTGATTAATGTCAAGATAATGTGATGATTATGCCAAGAAATCAGATAAAAAATCAATACTTAATTCTTGATAAGTAATTTTTCTAAGACATCAGATGCAATCGGTTCTGCAAAAAATAACCCTGGAAGTAGTCGCACCCAAGTTGATTTAGAAGCCTAAATTATTGTTCATTCTCAACACCTTCCGCGATCACATTGATTCCTAACTCCGAAGATGGATTAATAGTAGCTTTAACTATTGCTCAATTAGGCACTGAGTCAGGCAACCCCACTAAAAAAGATCGATCAATTTTGATGGTCGAAACAGGAAAAAATCTCAACATAGAGAGTGACGAAAAGCCTGCTCCAAAATCATCAAGACATAATATACACCTATCGATTTTAGATGCTCAAATAAATCTATAGCCGCAGCAAAATCTTTCAAAAAGGAGGTTTCATTTAGCTCAATCAGGAAGTATCGACTGGAAAAATTATAAGCTTTGCACCAATTTGCAATTTGTTCTGCATGAGAGAATTGAGTATTTTTAGAAAAATCTGCCTGTGACGGTGAGAAATTAAAAGAAAGCTTCGGCAATTGATAGGAATCCGTACGCCACTCAAGCAATTGAGCAAGAGCAGTTTCAAAGCTCCAAGAATAGATATCGTTTATCTTATTACTAGTTTCAGCGAGTGGTATGAAAATCTCGGGTGGAACATACTTTCCATCCTTCTTTCTCTGCCATCGCACAAAAACCTTACATCATTTCATGCAATGAATTATAAATCGACTGATATACAAGAGAAAATTCTTGTTTTTGAATTGCAAAATCTAAATCAGCGACTAAGTCAATTTCACATCAAATTTAGATATTTTAGTAAGTAATGGTCGCGAAAAGTTGTGTGAGCCAGCAAAAACACGATCATTGATTGCATGGCTCTTGTTTGAAAGCAGTAAAAGCTCTTCTTGACAAAAAATATCGTACAAAAGTTCAGATTGACTCTTCCACGAAAAAACAGTCGAAGCATTTATTCCTGTCGCAGAAAATTTAGCGCTAATTCGAGTTTTTAATTTTTCTAATATATCAGGACAAGCAGGACTTAGTCCAACAAACAATTCATCACTAGCCTTGTATACTTTGTCAGTTTTCCTCGCAGCTGAAAACAGTACATAAACAGCTACTCCAATAAGTCTTCCCCCTTTTCTTGGCCCAATTGATTATTAAGCAATTTAAGATTATTCAAATCAATTACTGCTACGCAATATTCTGAACAACTCGTGAATGAGCTGGTGTCCCCCGCGCCTAATAACAACTTATTCCACATATTGAAATTTTAAATTATGTGGTTCATTATAGGAAATTCACGCAAACATTAAACATCTATATGAACAAAATAAACTGAATTGTCTATCGACGTATTTGAAATATGATTTTTATCGTTAGTTTTTACAACCAATAAGACGACACAAGCACGAAAGCGTGGTCGTCTTTCCGGAGCCGTTGGCTCCGAGAAAACCCACCATCTCTACGGGAGCAATCGCGAACGACACATTCCGAACCGCAGACACATCACGCTGCCTACGGCGCAGAAAGTGCCGCATGGTGCCAGCAAGGCCCGGCTGCTTATCAGCAACGCGGTACGTCTTGCTCAGCCTTTCGACCGTGATCAGTGGAGAGTCCAGCGGTCAACAGCAGAGCTCTTGAAAGGCTAGGGATCCGAACAGCGCAGACGACTCAGCTGAGATCCCCCAGACGCCTGCGTGCCAGATCAGCCTGTGCCTCAGCCTCGGCCAGGTTGGCTCTGCACTCCGCCACCACTGCTGCCGGTGCCTTGTCAGCGAAATTGGGATTGGCCAACCGACCGGCCAGCCCCTTGATCTCCTTCTCGGCCTTGGCGATGTCTTTCTCGAGCCTTGATCTGAGCGCATCGAGATCCACCAGGCCTTCGATCGGAAGCAGCACCTGAAGCTCACCGCTGACGCCCGCCAGCGCCTTGGCCACCGGTTGTGCATCCGCCTCAGACGGCGTCATCACCTGAACCGTTTCGGCTTTGATGAGTGCCGTGATGTCGCCCATCCCCTGCTGCAGCACATCCACAAGATCGCCGCGGCCACTCACAAAACGGACCGGAACGGTCTGGGATGGTTTCAGACCGGCCACCGCCCGCAGATTGCGCACCACACGAATCGCAGCGATCAACTCGGCAAACGAAGCCTCGAGATCGTCATCAAGGGCTGCCTCATCAACGGCCGGCCAGGTCTGCAGGGCCAAGAACGTTGTCTCTGACTCAGAGGTAATGCTGTGCCAGAGCTCCTCGGTGAGATGGGGCATCAGCGGATTCAACATCAGATGCATCTGACTGATCACCTTGGCCAGCACCTGCTTGGCCACCCGCTGATCAGCAAGGACCTCCGCTGAGGGATTTTCACCGGGATTCAGCCGGCGCTTGCTCAGTTCCAGATACCAGTCACAGACGTCGTTCCAGGCGAACTCATACAACCCTTTGGCCGCTTCACCCAAGGCATAGCTGCCGTAACGCGCGGCGGTTTCCCGGTTCACCCGGGCCAGGCGCGAGAGGATCCAGCGATCCGCCAGCTGCAACGACGCTGGATCGGCATCGCCCAGCTGGGCAGGAGTCTCGCCATCGAGATTCATCAGCGCAAAACGGGTGGCGTTCCAGAGCTTGTTGGCGAAGTTGCGTGAAGCTTCAACGGTCGCGGAGGTGTCCTTCTTGCGGTCGTAATCCAGGCGGATGTCCTGACCCGCACCAGCCACCTCCCGCACCAGGGCGAAACGCAGGGCGTCGGTGCCGTAACGGTCGATCAGCAGCAGCGGATCGATGCCGTTGCCGGCGCTCTTGCTCATCTTGCGGTTTTGCTCATCCCGCACCAGGCCGTGGATGTAGACGTCCTTGAACGGCATCTCGCCGGTGAAGGCGCCGGCCATCATCGTCATCCGGGCCACCCAGAAAAAGATGATGTCGAAGCCCGTCACCAGGGTGCTGGTGGGGTACCAGCGCTGCAGATCCGCACTGTTGGCATCGGGCCAGTCCAGAGTGGAGAACGGCCAGAGGCCGCTTGAGAACCAGGTGTCGAGCACGTCTTCGTCCTGCTCGATCTCCACCGCCGCGCCGTAGTGAGCCTTGGCCTTTTCCAGGGCTTCGGCTTCGTTGCGTGCCACCACATAAGGCGTGGTGTCGGTGTACTTGCCGCCGGTTTCACTGATCACGAACCAGGCGGGGATCCGATGGCCCCACCACAACTGGCGGCTGATGCACCAGTCGCGGATGTCCGTGAGCCAGTCGCGATACACCTTTTCCCAGCGCTCGGGAATGAAGCGTGGATCCTGCTTCTCCAGCGCTTCACGACAACGAGCTGCCAACGGCTCGGTCTTCACTTCCCAGCGCTCGGGAATGAAGCGTGGATCCTGCTTCTCCAGCGCTTCACGACAACGAGCTGCCAACGGCTCGGTCTTCACGAACCACTGGGTGGAGAGCAGAGGTTCCACGGGCACCTTGCCGCGATCCGAATAGGGAACGCTGTGGCGATAGTCCTCCACCTTCACCAGCAGACCGAGGTCTTCAAGACCCGCCACCACCTTTTTGCGCGCCTCGAAGCGATCCAGCCCCTCAAACTCACCGGCCTGCTTGTTCATCGTGCCGTTCTTGCGCATCACCGTGATCTGGGGCAGACCGTGACGCTGGCCGATGGCGAAATCATTGGGATCGTGGGCCGGCGTCACCTTGACGCAGCCGGTGCCGAAGTCTTTCTCCACGTGGTCATCGGCCACGATCGGAATCTCCCGCCCCACAAAGGGCAGATTGAGCGTCTGGCCCACCAGATGGGCATAGCGGTCATCGCTGGGATTCACCGCCACGGCCGTGTCGCCGAGCATCGTTTCCGGGCGGGTGGTGGCCACCTCCAGATAGCCCTCGCCACTGCTGAGCGGATAGCGGAAATGCCAGAGCTGACCATCCACCTCCTTCATCTCCACCTCCAGATCACTCACCGCCGAACCGGAGGCAGGACACCAATTCACCAGGTATTCGCCCCGGTAGATCAGCCCCTGTTCGTGCAGGCGCACGAAGGCTTCCTTCACTGCTTCACTGAGGCCTTCATCCAGGGTGAAGCGCTGACGACGCCAATCCACCGAGTAGCCGAGTCTGCGCAGCTGATCAACGATGCGCCCGCCGCTTTCAGCCTTCCACTGCCAGGCCCGCTCCAGAAACGCCTCACGGCCGAGATCGTGGCGGGTCTTGCCCTCCTGCTTGAGTTGCTTCTCCAGGATGGTCTGCACAGCAATCGAGGCATGGTCAGTGCCTGGGAGGCAGAGCACGTTTTTTCCCGCCAGGCGCTGGTAACGCACGATCGTGTCGATCAGGGCCGTGTTGAAGGCGTGACCCATGTGCAGGCTGCCGGTCACATTCGGAGGGGGGATCACTACCGAAAACGGTTCTCCAGGCGCCTTGGGGTCGGGATGAAAAGCACCCTGATCCTCCCAGGCCTGCTGCCAGCGGGCCTCGGTTCCTACGGGGTCATAGGTCTTGGGGAGCTCCGGCACGGGACGCGCTCAACGACAGCGATCCATGCTCGCAAAACAGCTGCCCTAACAACACTGAGTCTGCGACATCAACCATTCGGTCCAAGGGGAATCCTGATGGCAGTTGAAAAATCATGGCAAGACAGGCACGAATTTGAAGATCAGAATGGATCCAACATTTCTCTCTTGATCGTGCTTGCTCGGCTGGCAGCCAGCGTTTTGCTCCCCGTCCTGCTGCTGAGCGTCAGCGGGTGCAGTCGCCTCGGCAATGAGCTGCCGGTGATGCTCTATCTGGCGATGGTGATCGACCAGGACAGCACGATCGACACCGCAACCCATAGCGACTTCCGCCAGCGGATTGAGTTCATCATCAGCGATTTCCGCAAGATCAAACCCAATGTGGAAGTGCAGGTCGCGCTTTACAACCGCGCCAATCTCAACCAGGAACTCCAGCGCCGCAATGAGTCTGATCTTGGGCCCGATCTGGTAGTCACGGACGCACCTCAGGCTAATCAGTTACTCAGCGAAGGACTCACAGCTGAGCTTCCTGTCAAGTCATTTAATCGTTATCAAACTGATCGAGCCCTGTGGGAAAGGGTGAAGCTTAAAGATGGGCGCATCACGGCCCAGCCGATGGTCATCTACCCGCAGATCGCATGCTTCAACCGCGAAATCGTTCAGAACCCTCCCAACACATTGCAGGAACTGCTCCAACAGGGCGCATCCGGAACACGAGTCGGATTGGCAGTGAAATTCTCGGAACTGCTGTGGACAGCAGGAAGCCTGGGAGCTCTGCAGGAACTGGCCCAGGCCAGCAAGAACCAGAACCTGACTGCAGAAGAGACCGAGACGCTGATGGCATGGCTGGCCTGGTTGCAGAGGGCCAGTGCCCAGCAGAACATCACCTTTTTCCAGGACCAGGGGCAACTTGAAAACCTGCTCAAAGATGGGGAACTCGACTGGGTGAGCTGCAACTCCAACAGCCTGATGAGACTCAGAAAAAAGATGGGTGACAACCTCGGGGTTTCGCCGCTTCCCGGAGGTCCTGCTGGAACTGCAAGCCCCATGAATGCCGTGAGAGTGTTGGCACTCGGAGCGAATTCAAGTCCGAGGCAGCGGGCGATGGCCGTGAGCCTGGCCCAGTTCATTACCAACCCGATGGTCCAAAGGAATCTTTCGCTGCGCTCCCTCGCATTCCTGCCTGTCAATCCCGCCGTTGCCGTGCCGGTGCGCAGTTCACGCACGCTGGCAACCCTTGTGCAGTCCAGAGCGGATTCGATGCTGCATGACTCAGCTCTGGCCGGGCTGGCTCATCAGCGCAACATCGATCGCGATGGGTCGCAAGTTCTGGTTCAACTGGTATTTGGAGCATCAAACCCGCGTTCCAGCCAGGAATCCCTGGTCAAAGCCCTCGAGGGGGGAGCATGAGCCTGCTGCTCTGGGAAATCCTCGGCTGGCTGGGTTATCTGCAGCGAAGCGCTGTGGTCGCCCAAGTGCTGCTGATACTCGGATTGAGCGTGGGGTGGCCTCTGATCAGCTCACAACAGTTGATTCGCGGCCTCCACCCAGCGCTGCGATTGCTGGTGGCGCCCGTCGCCATGTTGTTGATTGCCTGGCTGATCGAACTGGCAGGCGGAAAGACTGGACTTGTTAGCTATTCAGGCCTCTGCTGGCTGGGCTGGAATCTGATCAACCTCCTGAACCGGCTGCTGCTGCTGTTCATACCTGCCCCCGTCATTCATGAACTCGAAAGTCGTTTACTGAGACCGTTGTTTCTGGTTCTGGTGGGCCTGAACCTGATCAGCAAGTTTGATAACCCCGCTGATCTCGGTGTGATCAAGCTGGGCAACCTCTTCGGCGAAACCCTCACAGTCAACAATCTGTTCATAGCCATGATGGTGAGCTATCTGCTGCTGGTGGGCACCAAACTTCCAGCAGCAGGAGTGGCCTGGTTCCTGCAGAAATTGCTGAGATGCAGTGACAGCAGCCGCAAGGCTTTAGAGCTGATCATCCGTTATGTAGTAATTGGCATCGGCATCACGGCCGTGGGATTCCACATCGGCTTGAACTCCACGGCTCTGGTGGCCATCGCGGGTGGACTGTCCGTAGGCCTCGGCTTCGGAATCAAGGAGGTGTTCTCCAACTTCATCAGCGGGATCTGGCTGCTGTTTGAAGGGTCAGTGCGTCCGGGGGAGATCCTGATGGTGGATGGAGATCCTTGTGAAGTACGCAAGCTGGGCCTGCGCGCCACCCTGCTCTGGCGAGATCGTGACAACGCGGAACTTCTGATTCCCAACCAGATGTTTTTCACCGCGCAGGCCACCAGTTACACAGCCACAGACAGAATGCGACGCAGTGAGGTCCGGGTTGGCGCTGCTTATCGCCATGATCCCCAGGTCGTATTGAAGCTGCTTGAGCAGACTGCACTGAGCGTTCCAAGAGTGCTGAAGAATCCGGCGCCAAAGGCGCTTCAGGTGCAATACGGAGACTCTGCAATCGAGTACGCGGTGCGCTATTGGATCTCTGACCCAATGAGCAACATCGGCATTGTGAGCGAGGTGAATCAGGCGATCTGGACAGCATTCAAACGCGAAGGAATCGAAATTCCTTTCCCCCAACAGGTCAACACCGTGCGTGAGATCCCGCCGCTCAGGAGCGCAGGCGTCGGAGATAACCCTCCTGTGTCCCTGCATTGATCCAGCCGGTGGCGATGGTTTTGCTGTGGTGCTGCGTCACCCTCCCGCGGTGAATGTGACTGGGACCAGCGGGAAAAATCACCAGTTTTCCCCGCACCGCCTCCTCGTGATGCTGTTGCCAGTGAAACTCGGTGCCGGCCTCAGCCACCGTGTCGCAGTAAAGGATCCAGGCCAGGACGCGATGAACAGGTTCCGTAGCCTCATCGCCTATGGTCCAGTCGCAGTGCCACCGGCGAAACCCCTCACCGGGCGCGTAGCGCTGCAGATTGAAGATCGGTAACACGAAGAGCGCCTGGTCCGGGCACACCTCGCGGAACAGAGGGCGTTCCTGCAGGTAGCGATCCAAACCCGCGGTCACGCCACGGACAATCACCTCCGAGAGGGCACAGGACTCAGGATCCTCCCGATCGATGGCCACCAGACTGATATCAGTGCTTACTTTCGCTGGTTGCCGATCTTCGGCATGTCCAAAGGCGATGCCAGGCCGGTGAAGGTCGGTGCGACGATCAAAGAACGCCATCACACCATCAGCGACGGCTTCATAGCCGGCATTGGCGAAGCGACCGATCAGGCTCATGTCGTTCTTCTCAGGCATCAGCCCTCCCAGGGAATCGCCACCACAGCCTCCAGCTGTTGCCAGCGACTCCTGTCGGCGACAACCCGACCATTCAGTCCCACCCGGTCCAGGGCTGCCGAGACCCGATCCCGGTTGAGCACGGCGGGGTCCTGAGGAGCCTGCGACAACAGCAGGACCTGCTGTTCTGCCGGATCCGCCAGAACCTGAAGTTCCAGATCCGCCAGTTCCCGTTCAAAGAATGTTCGCCGCAGCCGTGAGGTGAATCGTTCCCCCAGGGCAGCCGCGAAATGCTCAAGGCTGTCCCGGTCTCCGGACAGGCCGCAATTAAGCGAA
This sequence comes from Synechococcus sp. MIT S9509, assembly GCF_047303035.1. Taxonomy (NCBI): domain Bacteria; kingdom Bacillati; phylum Cyanobacteriota; class Cyanophyceae; order Synechococcales; family Synechococcaceae; genus Synechococcus; species Synechococcus sp. MIT S9509. The sequence continues at coordinate 2,098,530 of NZ_CP138940.1, forward strand.
AGCCAGATCATCAGCTTCGCCCAGCTGTCAACAGTCCAGAGCGGCTGAAAACTCTCACGGTTCTGACGAATCAGCTCTTGCAGCGCGAAGTCCACAAGCGTGCCCTGGAGCTGTTCTGGATCCGGACGACTCATGCTGACCCTCACTTGAAGACATCCTCTCTCCCGGAGGTCAGACTGGTGTTGCGCGTCTACGCCTGACCATGACCCTGGATCTCAATGATCCCGAACTCGAATTCTCGGATCTGGTTTATGCCTATCAGAGCTGGGTGATGGCCATCATCAACGACGAAAAGCTTGAGTCCGAGGACGTCCTCCTCACTGACGAGATCGCTGAAGACGCTCTCAATGCCATGCGCTTCCTGCCCGGAGAAGTGACAAGCGCCATTGAAACGTCGTTGGCACGCGTTTATGACGTAGATGCCGACGAACTCGCTGGCCTGCTCTTCCCCGAAGACTGAGCGAACCCGCGAAACTGATCGAGAGCTGCAATCGCCGCATGGGCTGGACCATCGACGACATCCCTGACCTGCATGGACGGATCGCTCTCGTGACAGGAGCCAACAGCGGCCTGGGTTTCGAGACCACGCGTGCCTTGCTCCGGTCGGGAGCAACTGTGCTGATGGCATGTCGCAGCCGTCGCAAGGGAGAGGCGGCCCGCTCGGAACTGCTCAAGGTGGGGGCTTCAGGCGTCGATCTGCTCGAGCTGGATCTGGCTGACCTCGACAATGTCGAGAGCTGCTGCAAAGACATTCAGTCGCGCTACGAGCGATTGGATCTGCTGATCAACAACGCGGGGCTGATGGCGCCTCCACGGCTGCTGAGCCAACAGGGACACGAAATGCAGTTCGCGGTGAATCATCTCGGCCACTTCGCATTGACCCAGGCCCTGCTGCCTCTGATGGAGGGCCGGGAACAGGCTCGGATTGTCACCGTCACCTCAGGAGCGCAATATTTTGGCGCGATCGCCTGGGATGATCTCAGTGGTGAGAAGCGCTACGACCGCTGGAAGGCCTACAGCCAGAGCAAGTTGGCCAATGTGATGTTTGCGCTTGAGTTGAATCATCGCCTCGAGCAGTCAGGAAGCACCGTGCGATCGCTGGCGGCCCATCCAGGCCTGGCGCGAACCAATCTTCAACCACTCTCGGTGGCGTCCAGTGGCGCCTGGCAGGAAGCCCTTGCCTACCGATTGATGGATCCCATGTTCCAGAGCGCAGCCCAGGGAGCACTGCCACAGCTGCTGGCGGCGACCTCCCCATCTGCCAAAGGCGGGGAGCACTACGGCCCCAGTAAATTCGGAGGTATGCGTGGTGCTCCCAAACGACAGCCCGTGGCTCGCGCGGCTCGCAGCCAGGAACAGAGGTCCCGTCTTTGGGCGATCAGTTCAGAACTGATCCAAGCCAGGCGCGCAGCAGTCTGAGGTCAGATTTCACCATGGAGCAGCAGGGAATCACAGGGACGCAACGGCAGCAACTGCTGCTGGATGAGCTGAAGAAAAGCGAGTCTGAAATGACCGGCCAGCAGCTGCATCGCTGCCTTGAGGGGCAACCTGGGGCCATGGGGCTTGCGACGGTGTATCGCAATCTGCGAAAACTTCATCAACGTGGCAAGGTGCGCTGCAGACATCTGCCGTCAGGTGAAGCTCTTTATGCACCGGTGGATCGTGATCAGCACCATCTCACCTGTGTGAGTTGCGGCACCACGCAGACCTTGCAGCATTGCCCCATTGATGAATTGAAGGTGACGGCTCCGGAAACAGACAACTTCAAGCTGATCTTCCACACGCTGGAATTTTTCGGACTCTGCAACATCTGCCGCACCAAGCGCTGAAATTCAAGGTCACTCAACCTGCAACGTCTTCATCAGGCGGTGACTCAGACTGCCGATCATGCCAAACCGCAATCGGATCACCAAAGAGCCTCCGGTCAAATCAGGAGGGGAAGGGTGGTTGGTCAACGGTGCACAACACTTGCTGGTGCAGTTCAAACCCGACACGCCATCAGCTCAGGAGCAGTGGGTCTCAGTGAGAACCTACGGGTGGAGACCACCACATCCCCCCGAGCCTCAGTCACGGCGTCGAATGCTCAGGGACAGCGCTGTCGAAGCTTGGGAAATGATGCTCAGGTCAGGCTGGCGGCGCTGCTCACCGCCGGTGCACTGAAGATTCGAAACGATGACTCTCCACAGAAACCGTGACTCTCCAGTGACTTTCCACAGCCGAAGGTCTTAGGGCCTAGCGAGGCGTTGGCCCAGGGGAAGACTCAACGCGAAGAAGCTCAGTATGCATTGGCTGTATGGATGTGGCGGCTTGGGAATCAGTCAGAAGCCAGACCACCACAGCCAGCACGCTGACCCCCACAAGAGCCCCAAAAGCTCGAAGCAGATGGTGTGTGATGTCGTCGGGATGCCGCCGGGAAGAGTTCGCTGCCATCAAGACTCCACGCATGATTCAGTTCTGGCCAACCCAGATCTCCTGGGAACGCAAAGACGCAATTGTTTCCTGAATTGCTGAAGGATTTGCAGGCCTGTCTGAACCAGGGCTAGAGCGAATGGAATCCATCCCGTCCTATGACAAGCAGCACTGAACATTCCGAATCCCTGCTTGAGGATGTCGTCGCAGAGGAAATTGGCCTGCAGATTGATCACATCGCTGAGTCACTGCAACGCGAAGGCTGGCCAATGCCGCTGGTGAAACGTTTCATGCACCGAGCGGTCGAAAACTTGCCCGGATAGATATCGCGGCTGTTCCCCGCACCTGAAAGCGCCTCAGCGATCGGTGAACTTGCCCGCAAGGAACCTGTCTGCAAAGGTCCTGAAACCGAACCTCGATGGTCGGCCGTCCCATCTTCCTGGTGCCATCGAGTGGGCATAGACCGTTCTGGTCCCACTCGGAGACACCCATGACAACTGCAACCCTCCTGGCTGATGAGCGTTACTGGCAGGATCTTGCCGCCGCACAGATGCGCCGTGAACGCCTGGCCAAAGCCGAACGCCTGAACGGACGTCTGGCCATGCTGGGCTTCGTTGCTCTGCTCGGCACAGAAGCCTTGCTGCACCAGGGACTGCTGATGGCGCTGGGTCTTTGATCCGATCGATCAGATGGCTGGCCAGATGCTTGCGAATGCCGACTTGCGATGGCTGGCCGAGACCCCATTCCCAGGGTTGAGTCATGAATGGTCATCACTCGCCAGCTGGACAGCAGTGAAATCTTCAGTTGAATACCGAAGACACGGATCCTCACCACGCGCCCCCTTGAGAAAGGGGCGTTTTTTGTTGGACCCGATCAGGCCTTGCTTGAGATGGGCAGCATGCTGAGTGCACCCACCAGTAAGGTCGGCTTCTTCAATAGAAGTGGTCATGCTGCAGAGCCTGTTTTCAGTCGTTCTTGCAGCTGTCATGTGGGTGCAGGTTCCTCAGTGGGAGGCCGATTGGTCGCAATGCTCTGTGGAAGTTCCAGACGTTGACTGCCACTGGTATGTCACCGCTCCAGACAACACCTTCGGCGAAGGATTCAGTTGGGGAAACGCTCCATGGTTCAGCCCTGAAGGACTGCTTGATGTTGCCGGGCTTAAAAACACCATGAACACGATTCAGCAGCCAGAACATGGCTTGGCTCCTGCCTAGGCCTCTCAAGATGAAAGCTGTCTTAGCGCTTCAGAACCGCGTTATTGGGTGGTGGCTCGGGATGGGCGATACGGGGATCGAACCTGTGACAATCTCCTTGTCAGGGAAAAAATTTCACAGTCAGCGACTGCGCTTTTCAAGCTATGGCTGGATTATTGGATGTAGAGGGCGCCCTAGGTATCCCCGAAAAAGGGTGAAAGTGGTCCCGTTTTAGGCGGCGGGACCACTTTGCTGATGAGCATCTGCTTCCCAGGCAGGTGCTCGCTTTTTTAAGAGAAAGCGAACAGCGTATTCCCGGCAACATGAGTAGATCTACTTAAGCGTTAATACTCATCGCAGTAGATTTTTTTAATCCCGTGTTCCTAGCGCTGGTCATGTTCATGGGTATTGGCGGCGTCCTTGGCGCTGTTGCTGTTCTGGATGGCGCTTCCTCGTAGCCCAATCGACTGCATCGACACCACCACTCAAAAACTGTTTGCAGCGCCGATGAGCCTCATCGTTCTCAGCTGCTGAATGGTGTTTGGCCTGCGGGGCCTGATGTTCACGCAGTCCAGACCAGCGGCCACGCTGCAGCACCTCTGATTCCGCTTCTGCCTTGGCTGACTTTCGCGGTCGCCTGGCCATCAGACCTTGTGCAGCAGCTCCACATCGACCTGAAAGCCGATGCGAGCTGGTGGCTTTTGAACGGGTCCGCTGCGTGGCAACTTCACGACAACCGTTCCGAGCCTTGGCCGTTTGGCAGTTCTTTGAATTCCGTCAGCTCACCGGAGCGACCATCAAAGCGATGGCCCCTGGAGCGGAGCATCACTCGGTCGCCAATGGCGAGGCCCAGGGCATCGGCTGCCTTGCGGTTGGCCTCCCGGTGCTGGTTTGTTCGTTCTGCGGATGCCTTGCTGCTGGCAATAGATCGCTGCACCTCCGGATCGTTTTCGATCAGCCAATTCCAAAGCTTCTGCGCCCTGAGGGTGCGCTGGATTTCGCTCAGCATCAGTACTGTCTCGCGCCAGATTTCATGGAGCCGATGCCGGCACCAAACACCCTCACCGCCAGGTATCGGGTGGCATCAGCGGCATGGTCCGGCCCCTCGAGGTCAGACAGGTCATTGCGGTGGACTGGGAGCAGAGGCACCGTCTGCCACCAGTAATGCAGCGTTCGGAGATGAACAGCCCCGGCTGACCCTGGCCGGCATGACGGAATAACTTGCTGAGCACCTGCCAGCCATCAGCCCGCCGGCCCTTGCTCGAGGCAGTCCAAGCCAGACCAGCTGCAGCCAGTTCAGCGGCAATCGAACCGTAACGGGATCCGGTGCGAGCTCCTGCTGCAGCATCAATGATTCGCCGGCCCAGTGGAATCTCCTCGGGCCTGAGATGCCAGGCCTCGCACATCCGCCGGATCTTTGCGGTGATCGTGCTGGTGTCATCGACACCGTTCGCCCGCTCCACATCGATCTGACCACTGAGGCCCTGCCGTGCGATGTGGACTTCATCGAGCAGCAGCAGTGAGCCGGATTCGAGCTTCAGCCCGTAATCCATGACGATGTCGCCGTTGAGTTGCACGGCCAGGCCGCACCACGTCGGTGATGCACCCCCACCCCAATCCATGGCCAGCCAGGCCTGAGAAGCGTTGACCTGCCCCCTGCGCTGACCGGTCCACGCATACCGCGACGGTGCTGCCCAATGACCATCCGGCACACGTATGCGGGCTGCATCGAGATTCGCGAAAAGCCTCCAGAGATCGCATCCCAGACGAACACACCATCTCCGGAATCAATGGCTGAGGTGACGACCGACGTCAAATGTTTCTGTGATCTTGCTCACAAACTCAAACGGGCAATCAAAAACCCCGCTTGTGGCGGGGCTAGTGAATCAGCAGTCGGGAGATCGATAGCGACTACTCAAAGCCCACTGCTTTTTCCTGTAAAAATCTTTATTGCTTTCAGCTAGCTCGCAATGGCTTTCGACTTCAACAATCCTTACTTATAGCTATTCTTAACCATTGTCTGATTAAAAGGACGGTCAGTGGAAGTACTCACATGGAATACTCCATCAACACAAGAAACCTCGAAGTGATTGTAACTGGGTATTTCGCACTCAAATCTATCTGTGTTCTGAGTATTTGTTTCGTTGAATGCCTCAAAAATGCTGTCACGATTGAAGAAGTTTTTAATTAGTTGGGTCAACATGATTCGTTCCCCCTTCGATATATTCACCGTCTCCGGAATCAATCGGATTGACATCGCCCGGATGGGTGAACGCGATGGCCTAAGGCTCCCCCGATCGGGGATCAGCCCTCGAGCTTGGCGGGCTCGGCCTCGCCCTCTCTCAGTTCCGCGTCGATGATCATCACGGCAGCAGGGTTGCCTGCAGCGAACTTGACGCGACCCAGCAGGTAAGCGGCCTTGTGCTCGGAGAGACGTTGATCATCAACGATGGGATCAAGGAACACCGTGGTGCGGCGGTCAACGTCCTCTTCAGCAGTTTTATAAAGCTGCAGCACCGATGCGGTGACATCAGCCTCCATGCGGAAGACAGTGGCAATGACATGCTCCACGTTCGTCCACTCCGTCCTGCATGGCTCAAGAGTGTCGAGCACAGGATGCTGTCCTCTGCTGATCAGATAGTCAGCAAATTTGGCGGCATGCTGCTCCTCTTGCTTGGCTTCATCACGGAGATGCTCGGCAAAGCCGGTCAGCTCACGCTCAGCAAACCAGACAGCAGCAGCGAAGTAATCAGCAGCTGACTGACGCTCGAGGTTGAGATGGGCTTCCATCAGGTCGAGCATTTCGGCTGACATGGGCTCAGCCATGGCACGGCCTGTGGGACCGGTGGGGACAGTGATGGGGGCTTGGATTTGTGAAGCTGTCATTGCTCTTCCTCTGGAAGGGATGAATCAGTTCTAGATCACAAAAAAGCGAAAGATATGCGTAAAAACCGAACATTAGTGGATCAGATATGCTCTTGAGAATTACATTCAAGAACTGCGAATATGTTGTTGAGAATCACAATCAGGAGTGCAAATCTGCTGCTGAGAATCACTTTCGATTGTGCATGAGTTGTTGAATGAAACTCGGCAGCGCTCAACCCCTGCCCTGCCCGGGCAGGGCAGCAGGACAGGACTTGTCGCACGACTAGTGATTAAGGCGAGGACTGGTCGCAGGACTAGTGCTCAAACTGCGGCGGCTTCGCCGGACCCACCCTTTCAACTGCTCCGCCGCTGAAACGCACCTAGGGTCCGCGCCCTGGGGCGACACAAAATGCCTGCTCAGCAGTCCACCACCCAGGCCAATGCACATCGCTGGGTGTGGTTCAAAGGAGGTCTCAATAAAGGTGCTCACTGGCGTGCTGACTGGTACGGCGCCCCGTCAGTGCTCGGTGGTATCCGGATCGATAAAGCTGATTACGTGCCCTGCCATGTCGCTGATTGGCGCGTCACCTTCCACAAACCGACAGACATGAACGCAGGCCCAGAGAGACCTGCTGTTGCTCAGTGGGGCCGGTTGGTGCCCGTCGAGCCAAAGTGACCCTGATGGACTTCAAACCTTTTAAGCACGGCTGATGAAAAGCACCCTCAAAGCCATCGGCAGTTCACTTGCTCAACTGGTTGATTTTTTTACTCCAGGTGTCCTGCTGACCGGAGTCATCGTCATTAGTGTTCTCGCTTTCAATCACTCCATCCAAGAGAACTCACCTGACAAGCGATTGATCGAACTTTGTTCAAAAGTTGAGGCTCTCGACGATCCGGAGCTCAAGGCCTCTTGCAAAGCAAGGGAATTCTGATGGTCCGGGTAGGGTTCACTTTTTTTCCAAAGCAGGCACAGCTGGGCATCGTCCCATTCGACTGAACCGTGGCCGCCATTGATCGCCTGGGCAGCCCTGCGTCGTGCCGCAACAAGCACGACGACTTGCCCGGGAGTGATCAGGGGTCCGGGCTAGCCGTCCTCATTGCTGGGACGACTTGGCACAAAAGTGGTCCCGGAGTGGTCCCGCCAAAAAAACCCGCCGTGTGGCGGGTGGTGTTTCGCCGAGATGCGTTGCGGTGACTGATGGGCGATACGGGGATCGAACCTGTGACAATCTCCTTGTAAGGGAGGTGCTCTACCGCTGAGCTAATCGCCCGAGATGCTGATTCTGCCTGATCGAGGCAGGCTGGAGCAGCTCATCACGAATTGCCGTGGCCTCAGGCCGAGACCATGACCGGGCCACACTCGCCTGCAGCCTTCCCATGGGTCTGCTGACGTCGTTATGGCTGGGTTGGTTCAATGCTGCCCTGACAACCCTGGCATTTGTAGTTGGGGGGCTCTGGCTGTCCCCTGATCTTGATGTGCGCTCGAACGCTCTCAGGCGCTGGGGGGCGCTGCGCTGGATCTGGTGGCCCTATCGACGGCTGCTACCGCATCGCTCCCTCTTCTCCCACGGCCCCTTGATCGGCATGGCATTGCGGTTGGTGTGGCTGGCGGCCCCGACGCTGCTGATCTGGAAAGCCGCTGCATCGCTGCTTGCACCTGCCTTCCCAACCCCTTCACAGGCATGGCCAGACCTGGTCTCGGCACTGAGGCATCATCCCCGGACCTTGATCGGCATCCTGGTTGGTCTGGAGGGCAGCGTATGGCTGCATCTGATCCTGGATGGGGATCCACTGCCAGCAGAGTGCCGGAAACCATGGCGCAGAAACCGACGCCGGTGAGAGGGTGGCCACAACCGTATGCAGTTTCCATGGCCCCAGGCTCAGAAGCGTCGCAACAGGGCCCCCTTGGCCGGCTGGAGGACCTGGTGGCGCAGTTGCGCGATCCTGCAGAAGGCTGCCCCTGGGACCTTGAACAGACCCACCAGTCGCTAATTCCCTATGTGCTTGAGGAAGCTCATGAAGTGGCCGACGCCATCCGTCATGGCGATGACAGACACTTGAAGGAGGAGCTCGGTGACCTGCTGCTGCAGGTGGTGCTGCATGCACGAATCGCCCAGGAAGACAACCGCTTCGATCTCAATTCCGTGGCATCCGGCATCAGCGAGAAACTGATCCGGCGCCATCCCCATGTCTTCGCTGACGTCGAAGTCCGCGACAGCGCAGCTGTTCGCATCAGCTGGGAGGCCATCAAGGCGCAGGAACGAGCAGAGGACACAAATGCCACTGCGTCGGCATCCCCCCTTAGTGATCAACTCGCCTGCAAGGTACGTGGACAGGCGGCGCTCGCCGGTGCGATGACCATCTCGAAAAAAGCTGCCCAGGCCGGCTTCGAATGGGAGGACATGGCCGGGGTCTGGGCCAAGGTGAAGGAGGAACTCGAAGAGCTCGAGGAAGCCATCGCATCAGGCGACCGAGCCCATGCACAGGAAGAGCTTGGAGATGTCTTATTCACCCTGGTGAATGTGGCCCGCTGGTGTGACATCAGCCCGGAGGAAGGGCTCGCAGGCACCAATCAACGCTTCCTGAACCGTTTTTCTCGGGTCGAAGCGGCACTGGGTGGTGATCTCAGGGGCCAGAGCATCGATGCGCTTGAGAGGCAGTGGCAGCAGGCCAAGCAGGCCATCCGATCAACTGAATCCAGATCGGAGGGCTGAATTCAGTCGTGAGCGGCGATCGTTCCTTCGGTTGTGCCCCAGAGATGACGCTTGACCTGGTCAGCCTCGCGAATCAACGCTCTGGCCTGCTCACGCGTAGTGCAGCTCCGTGCCCCTTCCTCAAGGCGTAACAGAGTGACAAGTTCGGCTGAAGGATGGCGGGCTTTTCCCTGATTCATCAGTCCCCCTCCAAGTTGTCTTAATTAATTGCACCTCAACCAGGACATTGCCCTGGGCAAACACCTAGTCATCCAGTGAAGGCCTGCCTTGTCGGCGGCGCTTGAGTTCACTGCGCCTGCCTTTGGCCTCAAGCCTCCGTTTGACGGCAGCACGGCCCGGACGTGTGGGTCTTCGCCTGGGCGGAGGAGGCTTGAGACCCTCTCTCAGCAAATCCGCCAGTCGAGCCAGCGCCCTCTGACGGTTTTGCCACTGGGAACGCTCCTCAGCCGCAACAATCCGCAGACAGTTCCCCTCGATGCGCGACGCCAACTGGTCACGCAAGCGAGCCTTGCGGAAAGGACCAAGGACCTTGGAATTCTCCAAGTCGAATCTCAACTCCACCCTTGAATCAGTGGTATTCACACCCTGCCCCCCCGGACCAGAGGACCTGGAGAAACGCCACTGCAGCTCCGCGGCTGGAATCACCAGACGGTCATTGATCGGCAGATCCTGAATCACGCTCCGCTTCCGAAGAGGACTGGGAGTGGTGCCAGCAGTCTGCGTCAGGCCCAGGCAAACCATGGGTCAACGCTGTTCTTAGCTGGAAGGAAGAATCTTTCTCAACCTTCATGACCAAGGCATCCCCGGCCACCGGCGGCTGGATCGATGAACACCATGAAGGGGTTCGTTATGGACTCGCCGGACAGGTGCTGCTGGATGAGCAAAGCAGCTTCCAACGCATCACCGTGATTGACAGCGAGCGCTACGGCAGAGGACTGCTGCTGGATGGGTGCTGGATGACCGCAGAACACCAGGAACGGCACTACCACGAAGCATTGGTGCATCCCGCTCTTTGCAGTGCCGCGACCATTGAACGCATTCTGGTGATTGGCGGGGGCGACGGCGGCACTGCCCGCGAATGCCTGCGCCATCCAGGCGTCCGTCATCTCGACATGGTGGAGATCGATGGCCGGGTGGTGGAGCTCAGCCAGCAGCATCTGGCCACGATTGGTGGAAGCTGCTGGCAGGACCCTCGCTTTCACCTCACGGTGGGTGATGGCATCGCCTGGACAGCGAACTGCACCGACGCCAGCTACGACGTCGTGATCGTGGACGGTTCCGATCCGGCAGGGCCGGCCGAAGGTCTGTTCAACCGCAGCTTCTTTGAGCACTGCCGCCGCATTCTCAAGCCGGGCGGCGTCTTTGCCACCCAGAGCGAGTCGCCCGAAGCGTTTCGTCAGGTCCACATTGACACCGTTCGGGTGCTGCGGGCTGTGTTCGGTCATGCCGATCCCCTTTACGGCTGGGTGCCGATGTATCCCAGCGGCTGGTGGAGCTGGACTTTCGCTGCGATGGACGAACCCCGTTACCGCAACGTCCTCCCGGAGCGGGCAGCCAGCATCGCCGCAGGCTGCGAGATCTGGAGCCCTCGATGGCAGTCCGGTGCCTTTGCAGCGATGCCTGCCTTCATGGAACGAGAGTTGTCGGCATGACCCTTCCCGACCATTCACTGTTTGATCGTGAGGGGGCGATCTACATGGGCGCCAGCCGGGATCCGAACGGCTGCAAAGTGGGTCTGTTCGGCGTGCCCTACGACGGCACGACATCCTTCAGACCTGGAACGCGGTTCGGACCGTCAGCGGTGCGGGAAGTGAGCACAGGCCTTGAGACCTACTGTCCCCAGCTCGACCAAGACCTTGAGGCCATGGCCTACGTCGACCTCGGAGCGGTCGAGATCCCATTCGGAGCCCCCGAACCAGTGATGGAGGCTGTACATCACGCCACGACCCAGGTCCTTGACCTTCAGCTCAAGCCGCTGATGCTGGGCGGCGAACATTCCATCAGCTCCGGAGCTGTCGCCGCTGTGGCCGAACGACATCCGGATCTGGCTCTCGTGCAGCTGGATGCCCATGCCGATCTCCGGGATGAATGGCTGGGATCGCGGCACAGCCACGCCTGCGCCATGCGGCGCTGCCTGGAGGTGCTTCCGAGTCGGGAGCTGCTGCAGATCGCCATTCGCAGCGGGACCAAGGAAGAGTTTTTGGAATTGCGCAGCAGCGAAAGACTGGTCCCCTTCGATCAGATGGTCTCCCGGCTACAGGGTCTGCGCGGCGAACCTCTTTATCTAACCGTTGACCTGGACTGGTTTGACCCAGCGGTGATGCCCGGCACAGGAACCCCGGAACCAGGCGGCTTTCTCTGGCAACACTTCGCTGAACTGGTGAACGAATTACGCCATCACCACCTGGTCGGAGCTGATGTTGTTGAACTCGCTCCTCAACTGGATCCGAGTGGCATCAGCAGCGTTCTGGCAGCCAAGGTGACCCGCAGCCTGCTGTTGCTGATGGCTCAATAAAAGTGTGCGGCGTCCAGACGCTGCTCCCGCAGTCGTCTGTGCTGACCACTGAGCAGGCTGAGCACGAGTGTGGGGTGCCCGTGAATCAGCTCCAGAAAACTGTTGCGATCGAGCCGGAGCACGTGAACTGGCGTGATCGCACGCGCTGTTCGGCTGTGATGGGCGTCATCCGCCGCAAGGTCTTCATAGAAGAAGACCTCTCCATCGCCGTAGCGGAGGCGGTCACGACCACCGGTCGTGAGCTCCACCAGTCCTCGCTCAATTGCGTAGAGAGCTGTCGCCGATTCACCCCGCTCAAACAGGATGCTGCCCGTAGGCAGCAGCAACTGATCAACATTGCGATGCTCAGCAATCAGCTGAACAGCGGTCGGCATTGATATTGATGTAGAGACCGACAACGGGAACTCAAACAATCGTAAGTCTCTTCATTCTTGCGACCGATTCAGAGGTTCTTGTAACTGAAACGACACACCCTGAATGGGTCACAGCACCTGGGCTGGTTCTTCAGATTGCCCTAAACCATCAACGGAAGATCCGAGGTCCAGCTGCCGGTCGCCTCCGACGAGAGGCTGCTCAGACGACACCAGGCCAGGGAGAACAGGAGCGCGCGCTGTCCAGTGATGGCACCAGATCACCCTTGCGAGCTCAACGTGCACCGTCAGATTCCGCAGCCTGCACCAGCGCCCACCCCCGCCGCCCTGAGCAGGAATGCAGTGTTGACAAGACTGGCAGGAGGACTTGGACAGTTGGCGTTCTGAACTATGGAGTTCAAGCTAAGGACGCTTTCCATTGCGGTCGATGCCGGAGCTGCAATCTGCGGCTTTGCTTCCACTTCCAACGCAAACCGGAACTGCATCCATAGGATCCGCTGTAACCGCCTGGTCTCCGTCATGGATCTGCAACGCACGCCGCTCCATGACCTTTGCCACGAGGCCAAGGGCCGCATGGTTCCCTTTGCCGGCTGGGAGATGGCAGTGCAGTTCTCGGGGCTGATCGCCGAACACAAAGCCGTGCGCGAAGCCGCGGGGATGTTCGACATCTCCCACATGGGCGTCCTTCGGATCGAAGGCAGCAATCCCAAGGATGCTCTGCAGACCCTGGTCCCAACAGACCTGCACCGGATCGGCCCAGGACAGGCCTGTTACACGGTGCTGCTCAACAACAACGGCGGCATCCGTGACGACCTGATTGTTTACGACCAGGGGGAGACTGCTTCCGGCGACGGCACTCTGCTGGTGGTGATCAATGCCGCCTGCGCCGACAGCGATACGGCCTGGCTGAAACAGCAGCTGGAACCGCGAGGTCTGCGTGTTGAGGACGAAAAGAAGGATGGCGTGCTGCTGGCTCTGCAGGGTCCGAAGGCCATTGCCATTCTCGAGAAGCTGAGCGGAGAACCTCTGCATGAGCTACCTCGCTTTGGCCATCGCCAATTGCGACTTCAAGGGCTGGGCAAAGAGGTGTTCTGCGCCCGGACCGGCTACACGGGAGAAGACGGTGCTGAACTCCTGCTGAACCAGACAGATGGACGCAAACTCTGGTCACGACTGCTGGAACTGGATGTGATGCCGTGCGGCCTAGGAGCACGCGACACCCTGCGTCTGGAGGCCGCCATGCACCTTTACGGCCAGGACATGACCGCCAGCACCAACCCATTCGAAACAGGCCTGGGTTGGCTGGTCCACCTCGAGATGCCGCAGGACTTCATTGGACGCAAGGCTCTGGAGCAGGTCGCTGCCGACGGGCCCTCACAGCGGTTGGTGGGATTGAAGCTGAAGGGCCGAGCCATTGCCAGGCATGACTATCCAGTGCTGCACAACGGTGAAAAGGTGGGGGTGGTCACCAGTGGCAGCTGGTCACCCACCCTGGAGGAGGCCATCGCCCTTGCCGTTGTGCCCAAGGAACTGGCCAAGATCGGCAGCGAACTTGGTGTGGAGATCCGCGGGCAGGTGCAACCGGCCACGGTGGTGAAGCGGCCCTTCTACAGGCGTGGATAAAGGGGCACGGGCTATGGGAAACTCGCCTGTCACCAGCTGAATTGATCCCATGCGCAGCAACGGTTGCGGCGACCTGCGCAAGCAGCACATTGATAAGCAGGTGCAGCTGTGCGGCTGGGTGGATCGACGCCGGGACCACGGCGGTGTGATTTTCATTGACCTGCGCGATCGCAGCGGCACAGTGCAGATCACCGTGGACCCCGATCTCGGTGCAGAGGCATTTGCTGTGGCCGAACATCTGCGCAGCGAAACCGTGCTGCAGGTTGAGGGGAAAGTGCGAGGTCGCCCAGCTGAATCCCTCAACGAGAAGCTGGCAACCGGCGCTGTGGAAGTGCTGGCCAGCAGCATCACCGTGCTTAACAGCGTGAAAGGGAACCTTCCCTTCCCCGTTTCCGTGCACGACGAGGAGAACACCCGCGAAGAGCTCCGACTGCGCCATCGCTATCTGGATCTGCGCCGCAAGCGCATGAACGACAACCTGCGGCTGCGGGCTCAGACCATCCAGGCCGCCCGTCGCTTCCTGGAGGACGAAGGCTTCATCGAGGTGGAAACCCCGGTGCTGACCCGCTCCACCCCGGAAGGAGCCCGCGATTATGTACTGCCCAGCCGGGTCTGCGGCGGCGACTGGTTCGCCCTGCCCCAGTCCCCCCAGCTGTTCAAGCAACTGCTGATGGTGGGGGGTATTGAGCGCTATTACCAGGTGGCCCGCTGTTTCCGCGACGAAGACCTGCGCGCCGACCGCCAACCGGAGTTCACCCAGCTGGACATCGAAATGAGCTTCATGGATCAGGAGCAGATCCTGGAGCTGAATGAATCGCTGATCTGCGCCATCTGGAAGGCGGTGAAAGGAATCGAGCTGCCCCGCCCCTTCCCGCGCATGACCTGGCATGACGCCATGGAGCGCTACGGCACCGACCGACCCGACACCCGTTACGGCATGGAGCTGGTGACCGTTTCGGACATCGTCAAGGAGATGGGGTTCAAGGTGTTCAGCGGTGCGGTGAAGTCCGGCGGCGCGGTGAAGGTGATTGCGGTGCCGGGCGGCAACGACGCTCTCTCCAATGTGCGGATCAAGCCCGGTGGCGATGTGTTCGGTGAGGCCCAGGCCGCTGGAGCGGGAGGTCTGGCCTTCATCCGCGTGCGCGAAGGGGGAGAGATCGACACGATCGGTGCGATCAAGGACAACCTCAGCGATGAGCAGAAGCAGGAGCTGCTCAGTCGCACCGGAGCCCAGCCAGGCACGCTGCTGCTGTTCGGTGCCGGTGACACCGCCACAGTCAACAAAGCCCTCGACCGGGTGCGTCAGTATCTGGCCAGGGAGCTGGACATGGTCCAAGCCGACCGAGACAACGACCAATGGAACTTCCTCTGGGTCGTGGACTTTCCGATGTTCGAGTTCAACAGCGATGAGAATCGTTTTGAGGCTCTGCATCACCCCTTCTGCGCTCCAAACGCAGAAGATCTGGGCAACGACCCATCGGAATGGGCCAAAACACTGCCGCAAGCCCGCGCTCAGGCTTATGACCTCGTGCTCAACGGACTTGAACTCGGTGGGGGCTCGCTGCGCATCCATGACTCGGCACTGCAGCGACAGGTGCTCCAGACCGTGGGTCTGCCCCTGGAGGAAGCCCAGGAACAGTTCGGCTTCCTGATGGACGCCCTTGATGTGGGGGCTCCTCCACACGGAGGCCTGGCCTTCGGCGTCGACCGGATGGTGATGTTGCTGGCCGGCGAGGAATCGATCCGTGACACAATCGCCTTCCCCAAGACCCAGCAGGCGCGTTGTCTGATGACCAACGCTCCAGGCGCTGTCGCCGGCAAGCAGCTTGAAGAGCTGCATGTGGCCAGCACCTGGGTGGAAGAGAGCGACGCGGCCGCGAACTAGAACCCGAACAGAAACCGGCGTTTCGGAGCACCGGACTCTCAGAGGATCAACCCTGGAGAAACAGTGAGCCATTCAGGGTTTCTTGGCCAAACACGCCCGATCGACGGGGCAAGCCCCGATCCGCTGGAGCGGTGGCAACGACCTGCTGCGCCTGTATCTGCAGGACATCGGTCGAGTCGACCTGCTCACCAGCGAGGAAGAAGTCACCCTCTCTCGTCAGGTCCAGGCGCGGGAGAAACTGCTGGTTCAGGAGCGGGACCTCAGCACACGCCATGCAGCAATCCGGATCCTGCTGGATCTGGAGGAGCTGCAGCTGCGCGAAGCCAATCAGGTGAGCCACTGGCCCACGCGTCAGGAATGGGCACGCGCGGCAGAGTTGCCCCTCGAGGAACTCAATCGTCAGCTGAATGAGGGGTACAGCCTCTGGGCCGAGGAAGTGGGTCTGGAAGCCAAGGAATTGCAGCGACGACTTCGGGAGGGACGCAGGGCCAGGGACAGGATGATCCAGGCCAACCTGCGCCTGGTGGTAGCGGTGGCCAAGAAGTATCAGCAGCGAGGCATGGAGCTGCTGGATCTCGTCCAGGAGGGCACGCTTGGCCTAGAACGGGCCGTGGAAAAATTTGACCCCACCAGAGGCTTCCGCTTCAGCACCTACGCCTACTGGTGGATCCGTCAGGGGATCACCAGGGCCATCGCCACTCAGAGCCGAACGATTCGTCTGCCGGTGCATGTCACCGAAAAACTGAATCGAATCAAACGCGCCCAGCAGGAGATCGCCACCGAAAAGGGACGCCTCGCATCGGTGAGTGACCTGGCCAGGGAACTGGGACTGAGTGAAGAAACAGTGCGCATGACGCTGATGCGGGTTCCTCGCTCGGTCTCACTGGAGACCAGGGTCGGCAAGGACCAGGACACCCAGCTGGGAGACCTGCTGGAAGACGGAAGTGCCACACCTGAACAGACCCTCACCCGTGATTCCCTCCACGACGACCTGGAACATCTGCTGGATGAACTCACGCCGCGCGAAGCGGAAGTGATCCGCAGCCGTTTCGGACTTGAGGATGATCACCCTCGCACTCTTGCGGAAATCGGAGAAGCGATGGCGCTGTCGCGAGAGAGAGTTCGTCAGATCGAGACGCGAGCTCTGCTCAAGCTGCGTCAACCGCAGCGGCGATCCAAGGTGAAGGATTACATCCTGGGCCTGGATTCCTGATTCGAACGACCGTTACCCCACCCTCTTCCATGGCCAGCGCGCCCCAGATCGACATCGGTATCCCTCAGGAACAGCGCGAGGAAATCGCAGCTGGGCTGAGTCGATTACTTGCCGATACCTATGTGCTTTACGGAAAAACCCACGGGTTTCACTGGAATGTGACCGGTCCGATGTTCAACACACTGCATCTGATGTTCATGAACCAGTACACCGAGCTGTGGAACTCGCTGGACGAGATTGCTGAAAGAATCAGAGCTCTCGGTGTGGTTGCCCCCTATGGCGGCGCGACTCTGGCCGGACTGGCTTCCATCAAGGAAGTCACTCAGCAACCTGCAGCCCTCGACATGGTGAGGGAGCTGGTTGCAGGCCATGAAGCCGTGGCCAGAACTGCCCGCAGCATCTTTCCTCTGGCGGAGACAGCGAGCGATGAACCCACCGCTGATCTGCTGACCCAGCGCCTGCAGATTCACGAAAAGACGGCCTGGATGCTCAGGAGCCTGCTGGAGGGCTGAAGACCTCCGGTCCTTGTCCTCTTGGTGCGATGGGTACATTGAAGAATCGACCAGGGGTTCATGGCCAAGTTCGTCTTCGTTACCGGTGGTGTCGTCTCCAGCATCGGCAAAGGCATCGTGGCCGCAAGCCTGGGACGTCTGCTCAAATCGCGTGGCTACAGCGTTTCGATTCTGAAGCTGGATCCTTACCTCAACGTGGACCCAGGCACGATGAGCCCCTTTCAACATGGCGAGGTCTTCGTCACCGAGGACGGGGCTGAGACAGACCTCGACCTGGGTCATTACGAGCGCTTCACCGACACGGCGATGTCACGCCTCAACAGCGTGACCACCGGCTCGATTTACCAGTCGGTGATCAATAAGGAGCGCCGCGGTGATTACAACGGTGGCACGGTGCAGGTGATTCCGCACATCACCGGTGAGATCCGCGAACGGATCCATCGCGTGGCCGCCAACAGTGGCGCCGATGTGGTGATCACAGAAATCGGCGGCACCGTGGGTGACATCGAATCTTTGCCATTTCTCGAAGCGATCCGTGAATTCCGCGGGGATGTGGGTCGCCATGACCTGGCCTATATCCACGTGACCCTGCTGCCCTTCATCGGCACCTCCGGAGAGCTGAAAACCAAACCCACTCAACATTCAGTGAAGGAGCTGCGGTCGATCGGCATCCAACCCGATGTGCTGGTCTGCCGAAGCGACCGGGACATCAATCCCGAACTCAAACGCAAGATCGGCGGTTTCTGTGGGGTCCCTGAACGGGCCGTCATTCCTTCCCTCGATGCCGACAGCATTTATGCCGTGCCGTTGACCCTTGAGGACGAGGGTCTCTGCCGCGAAGTGCTCGATGTGCTGCAACTCGAGGACCATGAGAGCGACATGGCCGGCTGGGCACAGCTCGTGCATCAGATGCGCAACCCAGGGCCGACCGTCAAGGTGGCACTGGTGGGCAAATACGTGCAGCTCAACGACGCTTACCTCTCTGTGGTGGAAGCCCTGCGTCACGCTTGTCTGGCACAGAATGCCTCACTGGATTTGCACTGGGTCTGCGCTGAGCAGATCGAAGACGAAGGCGCCGAAAGCCTGCTGAAAGGAATGGACGCCGTTGTGGTGCCGGGTGGCTTCGGCAACCGCGGTGTTGACGGCAAAGTGGCCGCCATCCGCTGGGCAAGGGAACAGCGGGTGCCCTTCCTGGGTCTGTGTCTCGGCATGCAAACGGCAGTGATCGAGTGGGCCCGCAATCAGGCCGGTCTCACCGACGCATCCAGTGCCGAACTCGACCCGGAAACCCAGCATGCAGTGATTCACCTTCTTCCAGAGCAGCAGGACGTCGTCGATCTCGGCGGCACCATGCGCCTTGGCGTTTATCCCTGCCGAATCGCGGAAGGCTCGATGGCAGCACGCCTCTACGGCGATCAGGTGGTCTACGAACGGCACCGGCACCGCTATGAGTTCAACAACGCCTACCGAAGCCTCTTCCTCGAGTCGGGTTATCGCATCAGCGGCAGCTCACCGGATGGCCGGCTGGTGGAGCTGATCGAGCTGCCGGGTCATCCCTTCTTCACAGCCTGCCAGTACCACCCGGAGTTCCTGTCGCGACCCGGCAGGCCTCATCCACTGTTCCGCGGTTTGATCGAGGCAGCCCAGCAGCGCCTGCCCTCCAGTCCAAGCGAGGCTCTGCGGCAACAAGGTTCAACCATCGGCAGCCGTGATTTCCCTGAAGCCAGCCGCAAACCTTGAGCATTGCCAAGTCCATCGACGGCCTGCCATTGGTGGAAACCTTCCACTCCTTGCAAGGGGAAGGTCTGCATGCGGGTCGCAGTGCTTTTTTCATCCGCCTCGGTGGCTGCAAGGTGGGCTGCAGCTGGTGTGACACCAAGCATTCCTGGTCAGCACACGTGCACCCGCAACGAAGAGTCGAAGAGCTTGCAGAGGATGTATTAAAGGCCGCCAGAGCTGGAGCGGCGTTCGTGGTGATAACTGGCGGAGAACCTCTTCACCACCCGCTCGAACCGCTGACAAGCGCCATCCGCAGCAGTTGCTCACTACCCATCCACCTTGAAACAAGCGGGGTCGATCCCCTCAGTGGCAGCCCCGACTGGATCACACTCTCGCCGAAACGACACAAACCACCTAGGCAGGATCTGCTAGCCAGTTGCCATGAGCTGAAAGTGGTGGTGCATGAAGCTGACGATCTGCTGTTCGCCGATGTGGTGGCCGCCCAGGCTCCTCAGGCTCACTGGCTCGTGCAACCGGGGTGGGACAGCCAGGAAGGCCAGGAGCTGGCGGTGGCCAAAGCACAGAGAGACGGACGCTGGCGGCTGAGCCTGCAGAACCACAAGTGGCTCGGCGTGCGCTGAATCGATACAACAGCGGAATCAGATCCGCTTGCCATGCAGCGCAACAATCTGCTGCCGATCACAGCGCAAGGGACGCTGATCGCGATGGCCTTGGTCGGTCTGGGTCCAAACATCTGTGCTGAGCCCGTCCGACCCGAACGGGTGCCTCAACGCACCGGTGTCTCAAATCTCGCCTTGCTGAGCCATGCCCGCCCACAACGACTACCAAAGTCGCACCGTCCTTTTCGCAAAGGCGAAACGCTTCGTCTGGTGTATCCGCTGCCGCAACCTGCGCAGGAAATGAAGCCCTATGGCTGGCGCTACTCCAACGATCACCAACGCTGGCGCATGCACGTGGGCCATGACCTGATCGCTCCTGCGGCAACCCCGGTTCAGGCCATGCTTTCTGGACGGGTACAACTGGTGCAGTCGATCAGCGGCTATGGGCTCACGGTGTTGCTGGATCATGGCCGGGGCTGGCAGACCGTGTACGCCCACCTTCAGAGCTCTGACGTTCACCTAGGTCAGCTGGTGCGAGCCGGAGACCGCATCGGTCGCGTCGGTCGCAGCGGCTCGGCCAGCACCGACCATCTGCACGTGGAGCTCAGACGGCTGGAGGGGCGCCAGGCCTTCGCTCTGGACCTTGGTCCGCTCCTGCCCCACTGAGCCCGATCTAGAGCCGGACGGCTTCCTGCTGGCGTGTCTCGGCTTTCCAGACCCGCCAACGCAATTCAATGTTCTCGGGCAGATCCACAACAATCGGCCAGGAGGCGTTGTACGGAACCAGATAGGGCTGTTTACCCATCGACAGGAAAGACGTTCGGGTGGGCTGATCATCGGGGCAGGCCATCTTGGTGCTGATCACAGCGACGGGACCTTTCACTTCGAACAGTGCCTTCCCGGATGCCTTGGGCAGCATGCGCATGGTCATCCCAGAACCTGAAAGCCGCTGAGTGTTGCAATCGAGTGTGACCGTCTGGCCCACGATCAGCTGAATCCGCCAGTCGAGCGGTTGCGAAGAGATAAGGGGGTCTGCACTCTTGGGCAGCAGACCCGAGGGCTGAATCACCCAACGCTTCAGGCCGGGGGAAGGCTGCGGATAACCGGTCAGATTCAGGCGAGGAATTGCAACACCGGGCAGCGAAGCCACAGCGCAGAGCGAGAGAAGAGCTCCAAAGCTGGCGATCGGCTTCAACAACAACTGATGCGGAGGCTTCGTCATCACCCCAAGGGCAACAGAATGCTCAGCATGACCGATTTCACGGCGATTGCCCTCCTATCAGGCGGACTGGATTCCGCCACAGCGGCAGCTCTGGCGGTGGAAGCGGGCGGGCGAGTGATCGGGCTCTCCTTCGATTACGGCCAGCGCCATCGACGTGAACTGCAGGCAGCCACCTCCATCGCCGCAGCTCTCAACCTGGCCGAGCACCACACCATCAGCGTGAACCTGGCCAGTTGGGGGGGGTCGTCGCTAACGGATCAGCAACAGGCATTACCGACCCATGGGGTGCAGGAGGGAGTCATCCCCAACACCTATGTGCCTGGAAGGAACACGGTATTCATCAGTATCGGCCTCAGCCTGGCTGAGGCCCGCAACGCAGACCGGGTCGTTCTTGGGGTCAATGCCGTGGACTACTCGGGGTATCCCGATTGCCGGCCCGACTATCTGGAGGCTTTCCAGACCCTTGCGAACCTCAGCAGCAAAGTGGGACGGGAAGGACATGGCCCCCTGCTCTGGGCGCCCCTGGTGGAATGGAGCAAGCAGCGGATCGTGGAGGAAGCCCTGCGCCTGGGGGTACCGATTGAGTCCACCTGGAGCTGCTACAGCGGAGGGAACAGACCCTGCAGCGTCTGCGACAGCTGTCGCATCCGTGATGCGGCTCTGCGCGATGCCGGTCGCCCCGATCTATGCAGTAGCGAAGACCAATGACCCTGCTGCGCAGGCGTCTTCCCTGGCTCGAGCCGGCATTGGTCGCTGAAAACCTGGCTCAACTTCACGGTGAGAGCGGACTGATCTGGCTCGATGGAGATGGCAGCGAACTTGGGCGGCACATCACCCTGGCCGTTGACCCTCTGGAGCAGTACTGCTGCCGAGGGCTGCCGGGAGAGCCGGGAGCCACCAACCCCTTCACCACTCTTCGGCAACTCAGGGACGGCCACTGGACTGGATGGCTCAGCTACGATGCAGCCGCCTGGACGGAACCCGGCAACCCCTGGCGTGGCGATGTGATGGCGACCCTCTGGATCGCACGCCATGATCCAGTGCTGCGATTTGATCTTCAAGCCGGAGAGATCCATCTGGAGGGCGTCGACCCAATTCGCCATGCCGCAATGGCATGCACTCTCGAGAGCCTTGACACCTCCCGGAACCCGTCAAGAACTCCGCAGAAGCTTGGATGCAGCTGGCATCGGCACAACGATCGCGCCTCCTACAAAGCAGGCGTCAACAGAATCCGTGAGCTGATCGCCAGCGGCGATCTGTTCCAGGCCAACCTCACCAGCTGCGCAAGCAGCACTCTCAGCAGCAATGTCGGCAATCTTGAGCTGTACGGACGGTTACGCGATCAATGCCCTGCCCCCTTCAGCGGTCTTCTGATTGGCAGTGGTGCTGCAGCAGGGGAAGCGGTTCTCTCCACCTCCCCCGAGCGCTTTCTGCAGGTGGAGGCCAGCGGAGCAGTCCAGACAAGACCGATCAAAGGAACCCGCCCACGCCATGCTGATCCCTGCATCGACGACGATCTGGCAGCGGACCTGGTCTGCAGCACCAAGGATCGCGCCGAAAACGTGATGATCGTGGATCTGCTGCGCAATGACCTGGGTCGTGTCTGCCGACCTGGATCGGTGCAAGTGCCAGACCTGGTGCGGCTCGAGAGCTATGCCCGGGTGCACCATCTCACCTCCGTTATCACCGGTCAGCTGCGTTCGGATGCCACCTGGGTGGATCTGCTGGAAGCCAGCTGGCCAGGCGGTTCAATCACTGGAGCACCCAAGCTGAGAGCCTGCCAACGGCTGCATGAGCTGGAAGCTCAGGGCCGTGGCCCCTATTGCGGCTCGCTGATCCACCTCGACTGGAACGGCCGCTTCGACAGCAACATCCTGATCCGCACCCTGCTGCGAAAAGATGCACAGCTAAGGCTCCATGCCGGTTGCGGGATTGTGGCTGACTCCGATCCAGAGGCGGAAGCAGACGAGCTCGACTGGAAGCTGCTGCCCTTGCTGGAGGCACTGACATGACACCGACAACTCTTGGCTGGCATCACGGCGAGTGGGGCAGTGCCGACACCCTCGGCATGCCTCTCAGCGATCGCGGTCTGCAGCTTGCGGATGGAGTGTTTGAGACGGTCCTGATCCAGGACGGAACGTCACAGCTGCTGAGTGAACATCTGCAGCGGTGGCAGCACAGCGCAACACTGCTCGGGATGGCAGCACCTCCAGCTCGCCCCTGGCTGGAGCAACTGGTTGATGAAGCCATCACCCGAGCAGGCCTGAACACTGTCGGTACAACAGGAGCAATGCGTCTCAACTGGAGCAGGGGCAGCATTGCCGGCCGTGGAATCGGCTTACCATCAGCTGAACCGGATCCAACCCAGCACCGCTTCTGGCTCACCCTTCAACCCCATCAGCCCGATTTTGAACCCGCGCAGGCCTGGATCAGTGTTCAGGAACAACGCAACACCAACAGTGTTCTCAGCCACTGCAAGACCTTCGCCTACGGCCAGGCGATTCAGGCCAGACGAGAAGCCAAGGCACAGGGGTCAGAACTGGCTCTGCTGCGCAACACCAACGGTGATCTCTGCTGCGGCGACAGCGCCAACCTGCTGGTGAAACGACAGGACTCCTGGATCACACCACCGCTGAGCAGCGGTTGCGTGCCAGGCGTGATGCGAGCAAAAGCACTGCAACAGGGAGTTGTCACAGAAACGCACATTGGTCCGTCGCTGCGAGCCGACGACCAGGCACTGCTGATCAACAGCCTGGGCTGCAGATCCCTCAAGCAGGTCGACGGAATGGAGCTGCATCCCTCTGCCGAAGCGAAGCAGCTGTGGCAGCGGCTGCTTCTTGGCTGAGACTGAACAGACTTTCAGGCGAGAAGCGTGTTGTTGTCCTGCAGCCCTGGAATCCACTTCAACACTGCTGCCGACCAACCCTCACCATGGGGTGCTGAAGCCAGTTGATAACGACCCTCCGCCACACCGGCCAGCAGCCTGGGGTGCGGTCCGGCTGCTCCTGGAACCACCACCGCACAGTCGCTGACATCCAGCAACGGCAGGTCATTGGGCGAATCCCCCAGAGCCAGCACCTTCACGTCCGGAGCTCCCTGACGTTGTTTGAGGGTCTTCAGTGCCTGGCCCTTGCTCACACCGGCACCCAGCAGATGACCGAGACGATTGCCCTGCACCACGCCCAGCTGGCGCATCTCAGCCAGCACCTGAAGACGATGCCGAGATTCAGGGAGCTTCGGTGGGACGAAGGGAACGCTGCACTGACGGCGCTGTGCCATCTGCAGAGCCTCACCGCTGAGGCCTAAGAGCCGATCAGCATCCATCTCACTGAGATCATCGAGGGCCTGGAGCGGCTCCCCGAGCTCACGCTCAAGATCAGCAAGCTGCGGTCTGAGCTGTCTCCAGGATGGGCCAAGATCTTGGCGCCATAACTCGCCGGTTGCAGATTCTCCATAGATGGCTCCACCGTTTTCGACGATGAAGGGATCGTGCAGATCGGCCGACTCACGGAAGCTGAGCACCTCCTCTACCGTCTTGCTCGTACAGGGGATCACAGGAATGCCGTGACGCTGCAGGCAGCGGATCGCGTCCATCGCAACTGACCAGTCGTAGTGATGATCCATCAGCGTGCCGTCGAGATCAGTCACAACCCACCAGTTGAAATGTGGAGTCATCGTCATGGCTGCACCAGCCAGAGCACGGCGTACGGCTCCAGTGCATGTCGCTTTAGCGGCGCAAACTGCTGATCAGTGAGACGATCAACCCAGACCCGATCATCTCGGCCTCCCAGAACGGTGGGATCAAACGTCAGACGTGATGCCGTGAAGTTGTGCACAGCCACCAAACTGTGACCCTGATGGGAGCAACGCAGAACGACACGATCAACGCGATCCGGGCTGAGCACGTCCAAGATGCTGTCCGGATGCAGTGCAGGCAGCTCGGCCCGCAGCGTGAGTGCCTGGCGCAGAGCCGTCAACACAGCGGTCGTGTCGCTATCGGGATCATCAAGGCGTCGCTCCAACGCTGCTGCGTTGAATTGAGGGCGATTGAGGTCCCTGCGATGACCACTTTGACGAAAGCGGGCCAGATCGTTCGGACTGGCAAGCAAAGCCGGTAGATAAAAGGCAGGAATGCCTGGCAGCACCAGCTTCAGCATTTCGGTGAGCAGAAACCGCTCGCGCTGAAGATGAGCTGGATCGAGACCGCCATCGGCCATGGCGCTCCACCAGCTGATGTTGATCTCATAAGGAACGTCATCCCCACCAGCGAGACGACGGTGACTCACCAAGCCACCTCGCTGCTCACAGCCAATCAAAAAATTCAATAAACGCCGCTGGGGCATCAGACCCTCCAGTGGCCTCAACCCCACCCCGTCATGACAGGCCGTGAAGTTGAGCAATGCGGTGGAGTTTGGCAGCTGGGGCCAGCGCGTAAGCCAACGGTTCAGCAGATCTGCAGACCCACTCATGGTGGCTTCCATCAACAGGGGAGGAAGCGGGAAGTTGTAGGCGAGATGGGCTTCATGCCCACTGCGCAGATAGGAAAGGTTCTCCTGCTCCGGAACATTGGTCTCCGTCACCACCACGCCACCACCAGCGCAGGCGTACGTGAGCAGATGTCGCATCACCTCAACCAGTCGATGGACTTGAGGGCGATGAATGCACGAGGTGTTGGGCTCCTTCCAGACGAAGCCAACGGCATCGAGTCGAATCCAACGCACACCATGGGCGAGCTTCTGCTTCAACAAACGCGTGAAGCCAAGCAGAACTTCAGGACAACGCCAATCCAGATCAACCTGATCCGGTCCGAATGTGGTCCACACCTGACGCTGACCCACGGAGCTCTGCAGATGGGTGAACAGCGCTGAACTGCGCGGACGGACCACATCGTCCCAGCAGGGATCAGGGGCAGCTTCCAGCACACACAAACGACCAGGATCCTCATCTCTCAGAAACTGACGCACCCATGGATGAGACGCAGAAACATGGTTGAGCACCAGATCGGCCATCAATCGACGCCCCTCGGCCAACGCAGCGAGATCACTCCAGTCGCCATGCCGCGACTCCAACTGCTCATGACTTGAAACGGCAAACCCGCCGTCGCTGGTGGACTCAAGAAACGGCAGCACATGAATCACAGTTGCAAACACCTGCAGATGGCGGTTGACAAAGCTACGCAGGGCCTGCAATCCAGGTTTTGCATCATCAACGACAGAATCCGCGTAGGTGATCAACACCACATCGTCTCGATACCAGCAGTGATTCGCATCTGCCGAATCGGCATGCTCTGAAGCCGGTCCGAGAATTTGCAGCAATTGCGACGACAACGCTTGGAGATCGCCGGAAGAATTGTGCGGGTAGAGATCACTCAGCAGGGTTCGCAGCGTTGGATCGCGCGGAGGCTGCATCAGGTTCCACCAGAACGTTGTTCAGGTATGGAACAGGTTTCTCTCCTCTGTTGTCGCATCGAACACCGCATGGATTTTCAGCAAAGCCTGATCACCACGGTTCATGATTACAGCCTTGGCAATCTCGACGCCATCGACTTCAACAAAGAGCTTCAGCAAAGACCGACCGCCTTGCTGATTCCTTGTCTGATGGAGGAATTCAATCGACCAGCACTAGCCCTGATCCGCGACACGCTGTCCAAGCTCACAGGACTTTCCAGCCTGGTGATCGCCCTTTCCGCCAAGAGCATCGAAGACGTCAACACAGCCAAAGCCTTCTTTGCCGATATGCCGTTCCCGGTGCAGGTGCACTGGACAAACAGCCCTGCAGTGATGGAAGTGCTCTCCTCCATGGGCAGCTTGGGCCTGGATTTAACAGGCCCTCCCGGCAAAGGCTGGGCTGTATGGCAAGGGTTGGGAGTTGCGTGTCAGCAAGCTGAAGTCATCGGATTATTTGATGCAGACATCCGCACCTTTGGCTCTGGCTATCCGGAACGGATGCTGCGTCCATTACTGAACCCGTCTCACGGAATGGCCTACGTGAAGGCGTTCTATAGCCGTCTTTCATTAGAAACCCAGGCTCTACAAGGGCGGGCCACACGACTATTTGTAGGCCCGTTACTGGCAAGCCTGGAACAAATTTTTGGGACACTGCCTTACCTGCGCTACCTCCAAACCTTTCGTTATCCACTGGCCGGTGAGTTCGCTTTCACACGCGATCTGGCGATGAATTTGCGAATCCCATCAGACTGGGGCCTCGAAATGGGGCTGCTCTCCGAGGTCTATCGGCACGTTGCACCCAGCAGGATCACACAAGTGGATCTTGGGTTGTTTGATCACAAACACAAAAGCCTGGGAAACAAGCCCGACGAAGGGCTGCAACGCATGGCCAGCGAAATCTTTTGCACTGTCCTGCGCAGCCTGATGGAGCACGAAGGCTGCGTGATGTCGATGGATCAACTACCGACACTGGAGGTGCTTTACAGACGTGTGGGCGAAGACCGCGTCCGTCAATTCGGACTTGATTCCGCCATCAACCGTCTTCCCTACGACCGCCATGGCGAAGAGTTGGCATTGCACCGCTTTGCTGACCTGCTGCGCCCAAGCTTGAACGGACTACTTGCATCACCCATTGCGCATCAGCTGCCAAGTTGGTCTCGACTAAATAGCTGCAATCCTTCCTTTGCATCTGACCTTGCCCAAGCAGGACGCGTTGAACCACCACTACAGCTATACGAGTCTGCACTGAAGCAACCTCGTCGTCCAAATCATTATCCAACACATCAGACAGTGACGCAGGAAGCCTCAACTACAGCAGTCGCCTGAGCTCACAAAAGTTAAAGCCACAAAAACAAAGACAAGAGGAGTGATTTGTATTGCCACGAACAAAAGATCAGTCACAACAACTACCAAATCAGATCATTCGGTATCAAGCCAAAAAATCAAAACCAGCTTTGTATGAATTCGGTGACGAATTAGACATTTATGCCGGCGCATCCTGAGGAAATTAGAAGCATCAGCTCAGAATTCAGATGATGGAATGCGTTTACCGGAATGACACGAACAAAATGGTGGTGGTGAAGTGCGTCGGCAAACATCATTTTTATCTTGAAAAGGTGGTAATGCCAAAAGAACTTTTCTGGTTTGAAGCACCGAGGGAGGCACGGCTGGAACTCTGGAAAATGTCACCGCAAGGCCAAATGCTGGACATTCGCGCAAACGTCTCTGACTACTCGATCGAAAATGATCCGATTACTGAATCAGCCTACGCAAGCTAGGCAAGACACAAACACTCCCAAATTCAATCTTTATTTCGAGCATCAACACCAAAAATCTCACCTTGCAACAGTCAAATAATTGAAGTTAAGATTGAGTTCAATTTAAAGAGCTCAAACGACAAGCCTGCTCCCACACTAAACAGGCGCTTCAAGGCAAAAACAGTTGAATTGACAGAGAATAATATGTAAACAGAACTCAAACAACAACGATTAATCGATAAGACAAGAACTAATACCGAGTCAGGAGTGCTTGGTAACTAAGTTATTCAAAGCAATCCTCGTTTTAAAGTTCAAACCAGCCTCATTTAACGTAATGGATACCCCGATAGACAAGCAGCTTTCTAGAACACGGCACCAAAGGAAGTCCTATCAATTCAGCAGTACGCTTAGATCGGATGAAACCCTCAGGAACACATAGGTCTCGATTAACGATGGCTTCCTCTCTGCGAGCAAGGTAAGTGGCTCTGCGGTAGGTGAGAGATTGACAGGGCTTACTCGCAATGCCAGCGCGTGGCTCATAGCGATGACCACGGAAAGTAAGAATTGCCATTTTGGAATTCCGTATCAGCCCAGGCCCCCGTTCCATGGCCTGATTGAATGCGCCTCAACCGATTCAAGGAAAAGGTGAACGACTTTGTAGCTGAAACTACAAATTCAAAATGGATGGAAGAGCAATATAAAATCAGCTTCTTGGGGCAAATTGATACAATTTGTAGCATTGACAATTTTGGATAACCTCAAAACCCGCCGGATCAATAAAAACAAAAGCAATCAGCTCATTAAGAGCATGGTGGTTTTGACAACATGCGGCATCGCTCACGGTTGCAGTTCAACCCAAGTGGGTGACACACAAAGCTCTGTCAAAGAAGTACCCGTCAGCGAGGCAAAAGTTGGAGATGTACTTGTGAAAACAAATGAAGTTCAAGTGATATTAACTGCACCATTTAAACCTGGACAGCCCAATGGACTCTATGACGGTGGCGTAAAGAGTCAATCAACCACAGGCGACATTTCGCATTATGAGGTCAATGCCATCTGCAGCATGCCCGACCTTCAGGGCTGGCCAGAATACGACAACATATACGGAAAAGTAATCAGCGATCCCAGCGAGGCTGGAAAAGAGGGTGGGAATACGCAATGGCAGTTGTTATTAATGTTTGACGGAGAGCAACTATCGAAGGGTGAAGAATCAGCACCATCATGGGCTAAAAGATTAGCCCAAAACCTATGCCGCAAAGGTGCTTTTGACGACAGCAATATCGAAGTACAGACAACGCCTAACAAAACAAAAGAAAAGTAGTAAGGAGCGATACAAAATGCACCCTATCCAGCAATAACAGCAAACAAAAGCTTTACACCGTATCTAAAGACACAGAAGACCTAGATGAAGTCGATTAATAACTAACTGGTTAATATTGTTTGGGCCAATAAAAAAATTGATACCTTCGAGAAAACGAAATTGGGCAAATCGAGAAATGGTGAAATCGACTACTCAGCCAATCTTCTGCAGCTGAAACAATATTAAAGGCTACTATTTTTTTCAATGGCTAGTACCGGAAGCGTCAGCGCATGGGATGAAGCATTGCTTACTGCAATGGTTCAATATCCAGTTCCTGTAATTACAGGACCGGAAGATATCCAAATACAAGTCGATAAAATTTGCACCTGCCTAGCCAACACCAAGGCTGGCTATCCAGATCTTGACCTGATTGTTTTTCCGGAATACTCAACACAGGGTCTGAACACCAAGATCTGGACATATGACGAAATGCTGTTGAGGATCGATTCTCCGGAAATCGATAGGTTCCGTCAGGCCTGCAAAGAAAACGATGTCTGGGGCGTCTTTTCCTTGATGGAACAAAACGATGATCCAAGTCTGCCACCATTCAACACAGCAATCATCATCAACTCAGATGGAGAAATTGCTCTCCACTACAGAAAGCTGCAACCCTGGGTACCCATTGAACCTTGGTCACCAGGCAACTATGGAATGCCTGTCTGCGATGGTCCTAAGGGATCAAAACTGGCAGTTTGCATTTGCCATGACGGAATGTTCCCTGAGCTGGCGAGAGAGGCCGCCTACAAAGGCGCCAATGTTTATATCAGAATCTCAGGCTATTCAACACAGGTAAATGATCAGTGGATTCTGACAAACCAAACCAATGCCTGGCAGAATCTGATGTACACAATTTCTGTAAATCTCGCTGGATATGACAATGTATTTTACTACTTTGGAGAAGGAACTGTCTGCAATTACGATGGCAACGTAATTCAACAAGGACAAAGAAATCCTTGGGAGATCGTAACAGCTGAATTGTTCCCTCGCCTTGTTGACAAGGCAAGAGAAAATTGGGCCCTTGAAAACAACATCTTCAACCTAGGCTGCAGAGCTTATGTAGGCAAGCCTGGCGGTGAAAAAGAAAATTATTTGACCTGGGTGAAGGACTTGGCAAATGGCGAGTACAAACTGCCCTGGGACGACAACATTAAGGTAAGAGATGGTTGGAAGTATTATCCAGATGGAGTTCAGCTAGGCCCTCTGCCAGCTAAAGGCAATGGACACAGTTCACAAGCCCCTTCAATAACCGAAGAGACACCTGTAATGGCACAAACATAACGGCAACAAGCAATTAAATTGGAAAGCCTCAGGTTAAACCTGAGGCTTTTTTGTATCAGGATTGAGAGAATGGAATCAAAGAAAGGTGCGAGTTGAAAACACCAGACCTATCAAAAAATGATCATGCCTTCTCAGAAAAATAAACGCTGGTAGCAGATGAGTCGTCTGATTTTTATCATCAGTTAATAGATCCGAAATCAAACAGTTAGAAATTCTTCAATCACTGCATCAGACAATGATCCTGTTGGGCCACTGGAAACAATGCCTCCCCGCTGCATCGCATAATAAAAACTTGATTTTTTTACAAAGTGAAGATGTTGCTCAACAAGCAGCACACTAATACCAGTCTCGCGAACAATTCTCTCGACAGCATTTTCAATATCAAGGATAATTGATGGCTGAATACCCTCTGTAGGCTCATCTAACAGTAGTAACTTGGGCTTGCCGAGCAAAGCACGCGCAATTGCAAGTTGCTGCTGTTGTCCACCACTGAGATCTCCTCCGCGCCTGTTCAGAAATTGTTCGAGAATTGGAAATAGCTCAAAAACAATTGGGTCAATATGCCGATTTTTCGCTAAACCTCCAGGAAGCGACTCCATTCCTAAAAGTAGATTTTCTTTGACAGTAATACGAGGAATAATATCGCGACCTTGAGAGACATAACCAATACCATGCCTGGCACGTTGATAAGGCGGTTGCGACATAAGAGATGTGCCACTGTAGTCAATACTTCCACTGGACTGATTTAGCAGTCCGATAATTGTCTTCAAAAAAGTAGTTTTCCCAACACCATTTCGCCCAATCAGGCAGACCATTTCTCCAACTGGGATATGAAGATCCACATTTCTCAGAATATGACTTTCACCATAATAAACATTTAAATCCGAGACATTCAGAATAGACTGTGGTGACGCAGTAGTGGAATTCATGGGAATCAAAAGGAATGGTTGAGCAAGTCTATATAACTAAAGTTGCCAGCTAAGTAATATTAGTGGTCATCAGCCTGGCCAAGATAAACCTCGATAACTCTAGGATCCTGCTTTACATCTTCAATCATTCCTTGGGTCAATAATTGACCTTGATGTAGCACAGTAACTGGTGCCCCGAGGTCTCGAATAAACTCCATATCATGCTCAATAACTACAACCGTATGGTCTCCCGCCAGTGATTTGATGAGTTCCGCTGTTCTGGATGTTTCTTCATCAGTAAGACCAGCGACAGGTTCGTCCAAGAGAATCACATCCGGAGATTGTGCTACAAGCATCGAAATAGCAAGCCATTGCTTTTGACCATGGGAAAGAGATCCAGCCTCAACTTTTGCATAAGGTGCAAGACCCACATAATCCATAATGCGATGAACTTCATCCTTCACTGTTGAAGTCAAGGTTTCGAACATTAACTTGAAAGGAGATTTGTTTGGAGAAGCAGCAAACTCAAGGTTTCGGATCACAGAAAGGTTCTCAAAAACACGAGGCGTTTGAAACTTGCGGCCAACACCAAGTCGAGAAATTTTCTGCTCAGACAAACCGAGAATACTCTGACCACGCAAAGAAACGGAGCCCTTTGTTGGCTTGACCTTACCGGTGATAACATCCAAAAAAGTTGTTTTTCCTGCACCATTGGGACCAATAATAGACCGGAGTTCTCCAGGATGTAATGCAAGAGAAAGATCGGTTAGAGCAAAAAAGCCATCAAAATCAACACTTACGTCATTCAACTCAAGGATTGGCGTTGGCATAGCAAAAAGGGAAAAGAGAAAACAATGAATGAATACGTTTATTTCTGGGTAATAGTTTTAGGCTCTAAGTTAATCTGCTCGTCAACATCGATACGGGGGTAAGTTTTG
The DNA here is from genome assembly GCF_047303035.1 of Synechococcus sp. MIT S9509. Lineage (NCBI taxonomy): Bacteria > Bacillati > Cyanobacteriota > Cyanophyceae > Synechococcales > Synechococcaceae > Synechococcus > Synechococcus sp. MIT S9509. The sequence goes on from NZ_CP138940.1 coordinate 2,131,079, forward strand.
GACCTTTTTGTGATTCCAAAAGCAGCCAACATGGAAGACAAGCCACCCTTGGTAATCCACCCATAGATGCCATCAGGCATCAACACAACAACAAAGATGAAAAGGCCACCCTGAACAAAAAGCCAAGCCTCAGGCAAAGCCTCACTCACAAGACTACGCAGATAGTTAACCAGAACAGCACCAATAACTGGGCCTATTAGTGTTCCTCGCCCGCCCACAGCAACCCAAATCACCATTTCAATTGACATGGAAATAGCCATATACTGGGGCGAAACAATGCCAGATTGAACGGTGTATAAGGCACCTGATATTCCAGCTAATCCGCCAGCCACAAGAAAGACAATTACTTTAAATGGAACAGGATTGAATCCTGAAAATCTCACGCGTGCTTCATCATCACGAATACCGATCAGTGCATCCCCAAAACGTCCCGTTGTAAGAAACCTGCACAAAAGAAAGGCAAAAGGAAGCAGGATTAAAGTAATGCGGTAAAACAACAATTGCGCGTCATCAGAGCCTACGATCATGCCGAAAATTTCTGTTGTAGAGGTTTTAAGACCATTAGTTCCATTAACGAGCTTCTGTTGCCCATTGAAAAAATGGTAAAAAACCATTAATGTGGCTTGGGTAATAATTGAAAAATAAACACCTTTAATTCTGTTTCTAAAGATGAGATAGCCCACCAAACCAGCGATAACCGCTGGCACGACCCATATCGCGATTAAAGTAATTGGGAAAGACCAGAATGGCTCCCAGAAAAAAGGGAGATTATCAACACCATAGTTCTCAAAAAACTTTGGAAGTCCATTGGCGCCAGTTGTAAAGTCATTATTAGTTACAAGCAATAAGTGCATCGCGATGGCATAGCCACCAAGTGCAAAAAAGATACCTTGTCCGAGGCTTAAGAGACCAGTATATCCCCAAATAAGGTCGATACCAAGAGCTACAATTGCAAGTGAAAAATAACGACCGAAAAGATTCAGTCGAAACTGAGACAGAATGGCCGGCAGTACAAAGAAAGCAAATGCAAGAAGAATCCAGGGGATTAGCTGACGGAAGAGTTTCATGAGTAAGGGGTGAAAAAAATAAATTAGACCTCAACAGAGCGTCCCTTTTGAGGGAACATCCCTGTTGGCTTGAACTGCAAAAAGGCAATAATAAATATAAAAATCAAAACGTAAGACATACTTGTTGTGGCAAAGAATTCAACAACTGCTGCTGCAGCTGCTGGCATATCTGGGAAAGCAATTAATAGAGAGCCGGATCCAATTATGGATTGAATAATACCCAGCATTAATGAAGCAATCACTGTTCCAACAAGATTTCCCACTCCTCCCAAAACAATAACCATAAAACAAGACACAATATATGCTGCACCGAGATTTGGACCAACAGATCCAAGCAAAGTGATGGCTGAACCGGCAACGCCAGCCAAGCCAGATCCAATTCCAAATGTAATACTGTCGACACTATCTGTTGGAATACCGAGGCAATTACTCATCTGGCGATTCTGAGTAACAGCTCGAATTCGAAGACCCCAAACACTTTTGGTTAGGAACCAAGCAACAAGAGCTAGCAACAAAGCGGCTAAGACAATGATGAAAATACGAATCCCAGGAAGCTCAATTCCAGCAATTGATCCCCAACTTCCTTGTAACCACTTCGGTGCAGTGACATCAATATTTCTAGGCCCAAACCAAGGCTTTGCTAAAGCCTTTGACTCAGACATGAGTGAAATCGCAATAAAGCCAACAACGGCAGATATCACCCATGAAACACCAGATAGATAGGGATAAAACGATGCTTTACGGAGGCTAAAAGGTGTGTATTTTTTGGCCGCAAAGCCGAGAACCAGCGCAAGTACAATACCTATCGCCATACTGGTGGAGACACTTCGAATAAATTGGATTAAAACAAGACTGACGCCCCATGTAGCTAACAATGTTTCCAGAGGACGTCCGTATAGCTGTCGAATCAAAGTCCTCTCTAGAAGAACACCAACTAATGCCGTAATGATAAAAGCAAAAAATAAGGCAACGATGTAATAGAGCTGAAAAATGCCATCCCCAAGAGGCTTGAATAAATTCTGAACGACAAAGGTGACGTACGCGCCAACCATCATCAGTTCACCATGCGCGAGGTTAATGACACCCATCAATCCAAACACAATTGCCAAACCAGTAGCAGCTAGCAACAGAACAGCTCCAATACTGATGCCATCCAAAAGCTGTGAAAAAATTAGTTCCATGAGTGCATATATAAAAAAAGATGGGCCTCAAATAATTGTTGCCCATCTAAGAAATCATTTCAGACGTAATAGTTACATCTTGAACTTGCCAGCGTCAGCACGATCAAGAGTCCAGTCACACTTGTAACCCTTTGTCTCCGGAACATATTGATTCCAGGTAATTGGAGCGACTGGTGTCTTGCTATCCCAAAGAATCTTGAATTGACCATCGTCTTGAGCTTCACCAATTCGGACTGTTTGGGAAATGTGGTGATTTGGATACATCTCAATCGGTCCTTGGGGAGCATCAAGTTTGATGCCAATCAATGCAGTCCTGACAGCGTCAAGATCCTCATAAGTTCCTGCTTTTTCAACTGCAGCCTTCCATAGATAAACCATGTTATAGGCAGACTCCATGGGATCATTAGTGACTCGATCGTCACCATATTCCGCCAGGAAAGCTTCGTTGAAATTGTTAGCAGCCTCAGTCCCAAGGGACATAAAATAGTTCCAGGCGGCATAAGTTCCACCAACATACTCAGGTCCAATCTGGCGTATTTCTTCCTCAGCAATAGAGAAAGACATGATTGGATATTTGTCAGGCGTGATTCCCGCGGCCTTGAATTGCTTAAACAAGGCAACGTTAGAATCACCATTTAGAGTATTAATGATGATTCCCCCGTCCGGAAACTCCTTTTTGATCTTGGCAATAATAGGAGCAACCTCAGTATTACCAAGGGGTATGTAATCCTCACCAACAGTTTCGCCACCGAGACTCTTGACCTGTTCTTTAATAATGGTGTTAGCTGTTCTTGGATAAACATAATCAGAGCCTACCAAGTAGACCTTCTTGCCATATTTGTCGCCAAAAGTCTCAAAAAGCCAGTCAACTGCTGGTTCGGCTTGTTGATTTGGTACTGCTCCGGTATAGAAAATATTTTTGGAGCATTCTTGACCTTCGTATTGGATTGGATAGAAGAGGAAATGATCTTTTGCTTCATAGACAGGAAGCATGGCTTTACGACTTGCGGAAGTCCATCCACCAAAGACAACAGCTACACCGTCTGCATCAATCAGTTTCTGAGACTTCTCGGCAAATGTTGGCCAATCAGAAGCACCATCTTCAGAGGTACTCACAATTCGGTAACTTTTGCCATCGATTTTCACACCTCCAGCTTCATTAATCTCTTTGATGGCCATCTCCTCAGTTTCTTTCAATGTGGTTTCAGAGATGGCCATAGTCCCACTCAAGGAGTGGAGAATACCTACTTTGATGTCTCCATCAAAATTACCAGCTGTATTACTTCCGCCTCCACCGCCACCGCAAGCTGTGACTGATACACCCACAGCAGAGGCAGCAAGGCCGGCGAAGATGCGCTTTGAAAGCGAGAAATTCATTGCACGTTTACTAAATGATTAGCGCCGACCATGTCAGCTTTCTAACCATGAACGCTTGCCTAAATAGTATTTGTGACTGCTGCTACATTTTCTTTTCCACAGACTGAGTAAAAATTAGCAAGGTAGCTGTTGTAACATCAATTTGGTATTTGTTGCAACAAAAACTGTTCGATTGTGTTTAGACCGTCACCCGAACGCAGATTGGTAAAACACCATGGACGACCATTACGCATCGTAATTGTGTCGCGTGCCATCACTTCAAGGCTCGCACCCACGTGAGGAGCAAGATCAGTCTTGTTAATCACCAAAAAATCCGATCTTGTGATTCCCGGACCTCCTTTGCGAGGGATCTTATCGCCAGCTGCAACATCAATCACATAAATGCAGAGGTCAACCAGCTCAGGACTGAAACTGGCGGCAAGATTGTCACCACCACTTTCAACAAAAACCAAATCCAAGCCGCTGAACTGGTTCTCCAGTTCATTCACAGCCGCCCGATTGATTGAACAATCTTCACGGATGGCCGTGTGAGGGCAACCACCGGTCTCCACACCGCGTATACGCTCTGGTGCCAAAGCACCTACCCGAGTCAAAAACTGAGCATCCTCCTGGGTAAAAATGTCGTTGGTGACCACAGCCAACTCAAGTTGCTCTCGCAATCGCAAGCAGAGAGCTTCAACCAATGCCGTCTTACCAGAGCCAACAGGACCAGCGATACCAACGCGTAACTTGCTAGTCATCAACTTCGAAATAAGCGGGAATAAAGCTCTCGATGCGCAAGTTGTGCCATAGAAGCGCCCACACCACTGGACCACAACTCCGACACAGTCATGCCTGACAAACATTCAGCCGCAGTAATAATCCTGGGTTTCATACGCTGTTGAAGAACTTGAGCGCGAGTTGGGCCCAAAGGCACTAGGCGTACTGCTGCACTGAGTTGATTGGCAACCCAAGCGTAGAGGTACCCCACAACCATGTCTCTCTCTGGAACCTGCAATGACGTTGAGGCCCAAGCCCAGGCCGCTGGCCAACTCAGTGATATCTGCTCTGGCAAGGGATGATTCATTTCGACAAGAAGCTGAAGCAGCGCACCCCCCATCTGACACTGCTGTTCCCGCACCTCGGCAGCTTCACGGTTTGCCAGCAGCCAGCTATCAAGCTCGATCAACCGACACCTTGCCATAGAGTCTTTGTTGACCTTCCAACGCCTCAAATCAGCAACTAGTTGTGGAAGTGCTGCCGCCTCAAAACGCAAATTTCCCTGCTGGAGTTCAGCAATCAACCACTGCTCAATTCCCTCCTCGTCAGTCAGCTCACAGCTCTGAATCAAAGCCTCCAAACCCTCTGAGTAACTAAACGCCCCAACTGGCAAAGCAGGACTGACCAGTTGGAGCAAATCAAGCGATGTCATGCCGAAGGGCTTCCATGACCATGCGCATGACCAGCCTCATAGGCACCGCACTCAGGGAGAAAAGGCTTTTCACAGGAAGTCACCGTAAGCCCACGGCTCCTCAACATTGAGGCCAGAACAGCATCTTCAGGCAGAAAAAACTCCCGTGCATGCAGCTCAAGCGCCACATGTCGATTTCCCAAGTGATAAGCGGCCTGCATCAGCTGGAGCGGGGTGTCAGCACGAACAGACAACAGAGGTTCAAATGCCGCCATCACATCAATTTGAAAGGTGAACTCCCGGTCGAAAAGATGATCACCAGGCTGCAAAGCTCCATCACGAGGTAGATGAAGCAACACCGCATGTCCACAACGCGTACGGCGAAGAACACGGAACACCTTGCGTTCCGCCGCTGTTAGGGGCAATTGCATCCGCTTCGCAGGTCTCACACCACAACAACCTTCAACGCTGTTGCGGTGCTCCAGAAGGATCACATGTTCAACCACCACCATGCCCAAACTGATCCAGAGCCTGCCCAAGACCGAAGCCTTCTTTTCGTGTGTTTTGCTACAGAGTGATCGGTGGCCGCCATCGACCTTGGTGTGATGAAACGCCTCGATCCTTGGCAAGGTCACTGCAGACTGCAGTTTTTGCAGCAAGGTGATCGCACCATCCACCAAGGCGGCTGTAGTGCTCCCTTCAAATTGCTGCGTGCCGAAAACGGTGATAACGGACGCCGTGAGATTCCGCTTCTGCACACTGCTGGCGGACTGGTGGGCGGAGACAGACTCAACATCGAACTTGATCTCGGAACCAACTGCCGCAGCCTGATCACCAGCGTTGCGGCCCAAAAGGTCTATGGCTCCATCGGCCGCAGCCGTCTTAGTCCGAAAGGCTCCTGGGTAGAGCAATACGTGAACTGCCAACTCAGCAGCAACAGCGATTTGGAATGGCTGCCACAGGAACTCGTGGTCTATGCCGACGCGCTCTATGAACAAGAACTCACAGTGCGCTTACCAGAAAACGCCTCATTCCTTGGGGCCGAAATTGTTCGTCTTGGCCGAACGGCAGCTGGCGAAACACTGCAACAAGGCCGCTGGCGTTCTGCTTTGAGCATCCAACGGCTAAGCGAAAACAGGTCAGCTCCAAAGCGCTGGGAACTGGTGGACAGAATCGAGCTGGCAGATGCCAGCCTTGACGCTCTGCATGGCCTGCACCACCAACCAGTCTTCGGATCTTTGGTTTGGGCCGCACCAATGCCGATGCAAGGCGACACCATCAAGGCGTTAGTCGATGGCGCGCATGATGATCGCAAGGGACTCGAAGGAAAGATGCGCTGTGGTGCACTCCAACAGGGATTCGTCGCCCGCTATGTGGGTCCATCAAGCAGAGACGCCCGTTACTGGTTCAGCCGCATTTGGAGACACACCCGTCTTTTGAGAAACCTAAAAGCACCAAGAATTCCAAGAGTCTGGCCTCTACAGGAACAGCCGTTGCAGGGATCACTGTTCACTACGAACCTTGCGTCCTGACCAACAGCGACACACTGAATTGGACCAAAGCTTCCAATGCAACTCAGTCCCCAGGAAAAAGACAAACTCCTGATCGTGACCGCAGCACTGCTGGCCGAGCGACGCCTCAAGCGTGGCCTCCATCTCAATCATCCTGAAGCGGTGGCCTGGCTCAGTTTTCTGATCCTCGAAGGGGCACGCGATGGACAAACTGTGGCCGAGCTCATGCAAGCAGGCACCACATGGTTGCGACGCGATCAGGTCATGGAAGGGGTCGCCGAATTAGTGCAGGAAGTGCAAATCGAAGCTGTGTTCCCCGATGGCACCAAGCTCGTCACGCTTCACGACCCGATCCGCTGAAAACTGACCTATGACACCTTTGATTCCTGGCGAACTGCTCTCAGAACCAGGCGAAATCGAACTCAACACAGGCCGCCCCACCACGACCATCAGCGTGGCTAACGGTGGCGATCGGCCTGTTCAGGTGGGATCTCATTTCCACTTTGCAGAAGCCAATGCAGCCCTCCAGTTCGACCGAGCCGCCGCCCGTGGCCAGCGACTCGACATCCCTGCCGGAACGGCAATCCGTTTTGAGCCGGGAGACAGTCGCGACGTCAACCTGATTCCGTTGGCCGGTGCCCGTCGGGTGATTGGTTTCAACGGTCTCATCAATGGCCCCCTTGACGCCTGATCCATGCCATACCGAATTTCCCGACAGGCCTACGCCGAAACCTACGGCCCCACAACCGGAGACCGCCTGCGTCTTGCAGACACGGATCTGATCCTGGAGGTGGAAAAGGATTACACCGTCTATGGCGATGAGGTGAAGTTCGGCGGCGGCAAGGTCATCCGAGACGGGATGGGTCAATCACAAACATCGCGGGCCAAAGGAGCCGTTGACACGGTGATCACCAACGCCGTGATCCTCGACTGGTGGGGAATCATCAAGGCCGATGTGGGTCTCAGAGACGGCCGCATCGTTGGTATCGGCAAAGCCGGTAATCCCGACACACAGGAGGGAGTAACAATCGTGGTGGGTCCCGGCACCGAAGCGATTGCAGGCGAGGGCCACATCCTTACGGCAGGTGGCATCGACACCCATATCCACTTCATCTGCCCCCAGCAGATTGAGACGGCGCTGGCCAGCGGCGTTACCACCCTCATGGGCGGAGGTACGGGTCCGGCAACCGGCACCAACGCCACCACATGCACCCCAGGGGCGTTCCACATCGGCAGGATGCTTCAGGCCGCCGAAGGGCTTCCCGTGAACTTGGGATTCTTCGGCAAGGGCAATGCCAGCACTCCCGAAGCACTGGAAGAGCAGGTGCGCGCGGGAGCCTGCGGTCTCAAGCTGCATGAAGACTGGGGCACCACACCGGCCTCGATCGATGCCTGCCTTTCAGTGGCCGACCGGATGGATGTGCAGGTCTGCATCCACACCGACACGCTGAACGAGGCCGGTTTCGTTGAAGACACGATTGCCGCCATCAAGGGCCGAACGATTCATACCTTCCATACCGAGGGCGCAGGTGGCGGTCACGCCCCTGACATCATCAAAATCTGCGGGGAAACCAATGTGCTGCCCAGTAGCACCAACCCCACCCGGCCGTACACCACCAACACGCTCGAGGAACACCTCGACATGCTGATGGTCTGCCACCATCTGGACCCGAGGATTCCCGAAGACGTGGCCTTTGCCGAGTCACGGATCCGACGCGAAACCATTGCGGCAGAGGACATTCTTCACGACCTTGGTGCCTTCTCCATCATTGCCAGTGATTCCCAGGCCATGGGTCGTGTCGGCGAGGTGATCACCCGAACCTTCCAGACAGCTCACAAGATGAAGGTGCAGCGCGGCCCGCTGCCAGAAGACACCGACCGCAACGACAACCATCGACTGAAGCGATACATCGCCAAGGTGACCATCAATCCTGCACTCGCCCATGGCATCAGCAGCGAAGTGGGATCCATTGAAACCGGCAAGCTTGCTGATCTGGTGCTTTGGAAGCCAGGCTTCTTCGGCATCCGACCTGAGCTGGTGATCAAGGGCGGTTCGATTGTCTGGGCTCAGATGGGTGATGCCAACGCTTCAATTCCCACCCCGGGGCCAGTGCACGGCCGCCCGATGTTCGGCGCTTTTGGTAAAGCGCTTGCACCCAGTTGCCTCACCTTCATGAGCGCTGCTGCGATGGATGCCGATCTACAACGACAGTTAGGGCTTGAACGAACCTGTATGGCGGTGACGGACACCCGCGAAGTCAACAAAAGCTCCCTGAAGCTCAACTCCGCCCTGCCGAAGATGAGCGTCGACCCTCAGACCTACGAGGTGTTCGCTGATGACAAGCTGCTCAGCTGTGAGCCAGCCGACGTGCTGCCACTCTCCCAGCGCTACCTCCTGCTGTGAATCACTCCCTGCTGGTGATTCAACACGTTGATCACGAGGGTCCTGATCTGATCGGTGAACTGGCGATCCAACGGGAAATGAACATCCAGACGATCCGTCCAGATCTCGGAGAGCAACTACCCGACCCGGCCAGCACTCCAGACACCATTGCTGTGTTGCTTGGAGGACCGATGGGGGTGAACCAGCGCAACGAGCCGCAGATGGATTGGCTTCAGCATGAACTGGAATGGTTGTCGAGCTGGCATCAACAGAAAAAACCAGTGTTGGGAATCTGCCTGGGGGCCCAGCTGCTGGCCGTGGCGGCAGGAGGATCGGTGGAGCCGCTCAGCGTGGGAGAACCATCTGCACCACTGAAGGAACTGGGCATTGGAGCCATCCACTGGCAGGTCAACCCCAGCGAAGAACCGCTGCTCCATGGCCTTGATCCCAGTGCACTGGTCCTGCACTGGCATGGCGACCGGATCCGACTCCCCAATGACGCCACCTTGCTTGGATCGTCATTGCACTGCCCAGAGCAGGTGTTCAAAATCGATCAACATGCCGTTGGCCTTCAGTGCCATCTCGAAATTTCAGGACCGAACCTGGAGCGGTGGATTCAGGCCGACGCCGCTTACATCGTTAGCGCAATCGGAAAAAACGGAGCCCATCAGCTACGCCGCGACTGGAACCGATTCGGCGGGCTTCTGCAAAAGAATGGAACGCAATTGATCACCAATGTGTTCAGGCAGCTACAAAACAGCAACCACTGAATCCAAAACTTTTCGAAAGTGGTATCAGTCTGAACACCAGAACAAGAATCCAATCAATCACAATCATTGTGTAGTGACTGCTACACAACGTTCACTTCATCCTTGGGTGAAGCGCAGTATGACTCAGGCCATGGAACGGGGACCTGAGCTTGCTTCGGAGAACTGAAATTATGAGCACGCTTCTTTATCGAGGCCACACCTACGACCAGCACAAAGAGTGTGCAACAAAACCAGCTGCACAGCTCACTTATCGCCGGCAGGCTTATCAGACTCGCCAGGCAGAAGTTCGCCCCATGGTGGTCCAGCTGAAATACAGGGGCGTGGCATACACCCACTGATTGATCGACTCTTTTTGTTCGATTAAAGAGTGAAAGCCGAGTGCTTCACAGCTTTGTTTCAAACACATACAGAGCTGTGTTGGCTCAATGGGCGACTGGACAAGGCTTGCAACTGATGCCTTTCAAGCTCCAGAGAATTTTCCAGCTGAAAAAACAAACAGAATGAGATTTTCCGGCTGCGGCTGCCTGCCAATCAGCCCTCTTTTTACTCCAACAACTAAAAACTTTTCAGCAGCTGTCGTTGCTCTGCTGATCGAATCCAAACCAGGAAATTTCGTACCGAGCACTACACAATATTGCTGATTTTTTTAAATCAGACCACCCTCGACATGGATCCGTAGCAACAGTCACAAGACCTGGCTGGTGCGAGCTCTTGGATGAAGTAAACCCGCCTTTAAGGGATGTTCACCGACTACAGACCCTCGGTCGGCTACGACGAATATTTCTGCAGTGGTACAGCACGTCCCCGCAAAAGTCTGGCCCCGCTGCTCAGTTCACTGGGACAGATCGGACTGCCGGAACTGAAACGCAACCATGCCTCTGCAAGTCACTTGCTGCGCAGGCTTGGAGCCACATTTCGCCTCAATGACTCTGGCCAGGAGGGAAGCGAACGAATTCTTCCATTCGACCCCCTGCCTCGACTGATTGCCCTGAGCGAGTGGAAGACCCTGGAGCAGGGACTGCTGCAGCGACTGGAGGCAATCGACTGTTTTCTCGCCGACGTCTATGGCTCACAGCTGATCATTCGTGATTGCATCGTCGACCGCGAGGACGTAGAGAGTTCATCAGGCTGGCTCCCACAAATGCAAGGGATTGAACTGCCGTTCAATCGTTGGTGCCACATCTCAGGCCTGGACCTGATTCGCGATGGCAACGGCCACTGGCGTGTGCTGGAAGACAATCTGCGCTGTCCATCAGGCGTGGCCTACTTCCTGGAAAACAGACGGGTCATGAAACGCCTTTTCCCAAGCCTGTTCGAGGGGCGCACCGTGAAGCCCATTGACGATTACCCCTCCCACCTATTTCGAACCCTCCAGGACCTGGCTCCCTGGAGCGATTCACCACAGGTTGTGATCCTGACTCCAGGGGTTTTGAACAGTGCTTACTTCGAGCACAGCTACCTGGCCCAGCAAATGGGCATCCCATTAGTCGAAGGACGGGATCTGATCTGCGAGGACAATAGTGTTTGGATGCGCAGCACGAACGGTCGCACGCGAGTGGATGTGATCTATCGCCGCATCGACGACGACTTCCTCGATCCAACTGTTTTTCGCAAAGACTCCATGCTGGGAGTCTCCGGCCTCATGGATGTGCTGCGTCAGGGCAGGGTCTCCATCGCCAATGCACCGGGAACAGGAGTTGCCGATGACAAGCTCATCTATGCCCATGTGCCGGCAATGATTCGCTACTACCTCGGTGAGGAGCCAGTCATCGAGAACGTTCACACCTATCTGTGCGCACGGTCAGAGGATCGCCAGTTCGTCCTCGACAACCTTGAACATCTAGTGGTGAAATCCGTTGCCGAAGCAGGGGGCTACGGGATGCTGATCGGACCGCAGGCAAGCAGATCAGAATTGGCCGACTTCGATTCGAAGATCAGGGATAATCCACGCAACTTCATCGCCCAGCCAACGCTTCAGCTCTCAACCGTGCCATCGCTCAGCGAGGGGGAGCTTTACCCATGTCATGTGGATCTTCGCCCTTACGTGCTGCGTGGAAAAAGCAATTGGGTCAGCCCAGGTGGACTCACCCGTGTTGCCCTAAAGCGAGGATCCCTGGTGGTGAATTCCTCCCAGGGTGGCGGCTGCAAGGACACCTGGATTCTGGATGAACAGCGGGTCACAACGGAGCAGAAAAGGGATGCCGTCCTGTGCTGAGCCGGGTCGCCGATTCCCTCTACTGGATCAATCGCTATCTGGAACGAGCAGAAAACATCTCGCGCTTTCTCGAGGTCAGCGAAGCGATGGCTCTCGACTGCCCTCCAGGCAGTGCCGAGCCGTGGCTGCCTTTGGTGGATGCCACCGGCGACCGCCGCAGTTTCGACAAGGCTTATCCATCTGGATCATCCAAGGATGTCATCCACTTCCTGCTCCTGGATCAGGACAACCGCAACAGCATTGTGAGCTGCATCGCGATGGCTCGCGAGAACGCACGGCAGATCCGCGACGTCATCACCACGGAGATGTGGGAGCAGATCAATGATCTTCACTGGAGCCTGCAGAAAGGCGAAACGATCTGGGAGGAACCACCTCAGGAACAATTGAGGATCATCCGACGAGGCTGCCAGATCTTTTATGGCATCACTGATGCCACGCTCAGTCGCGATCTGAGCTGGTTATTCAGCCAGCTGGGACGACTCATGGAACGAGCGGATAAAACCTCTCGGATCCTCGATGTGAAGTACTTCCTGCTGTTGCCGATTCCCGAAGAGATCGGAGGAGTGCTCGACGAGCTGCAATGGATCACCCTGCTACGCACCGCCGGGGCTTATCAGATGTACAGACAAAGTATGCAGAAGGGAATCACACCAACATCCGTCGCCCAATTCCTGCTGCTCGATCCGATCTTTCCGCGATCGGTCCGGTTCTGCCTGCAAGGAATCAGCGACACGTTGCAACAGATCCAAACCCAACCGGTCTTGAAACAACCGGATGACCTGGATTGTTTGCGTGGTCAATTGCTTGCCCGCTGGAGCTACGTCCGAATCGACAACCTCATCGAAAACGGTCTTCACGAAGCGATCGATCAACTGCAGCAGGACCTCAATCGGCTCCATTGCCTCATCGAAAAGCGCTATTTCATGAGCACTGACTTTCCTCGCACATCATCTGAATCGGCATGCGCTCTTTCATCATTCACCGCTTGAGCTATCGCTACGAGGCGCAGGTCAATCTCGGCGATCACAGGCTTTGCCTCAAGCCCCGGGGGCAGGGTTTCCAGACATTGCTGCACCATGAACTCATCGTGTTGCCTGAGCCCCATCTGCAACGTGAGGTGCTCACTGCCAGTGGCGATGAGGTCCAGCGACTCAACTTTGTCGGCAGCACCAATCAGTTGTGTTTCGAAGCCCGAAGTCGGGTAGAGACACGCCCTGCTCCATCTCTGGAACTCTGTTTTAACGACCTCGAGCCACCGCTGCCCTATCCACGTGGCCAACTGAATGTTGACCTGCTGGGAGCGCTGGAGGGCTGGCTACCCAATGGCCAGCACGAACCCTCTGCCATTGACCTGACCCAGGAGGCACTGATGGGTAGCAACCAGCAGATGCTGGCCTTTCTCAACCACTTATTGGAGCTGATTCAGGAGCGCGTCATGTATACACAACGGCACGTTGGTCCTGCCTGGACGGCAGGCCGCACACTGAGGGAACGCATCGGCTCCTGCCGCGATCTGGCAATGTTGATGGTGGCCTGCTGTCGCGTTGCAGGACTTCCGGCTCGCTTCGTGAGCGGTTATCAGCTTCAGCAACCGGCACCGGAGCAGTACGACCTGCATGCCTGGGCGGAGGTCTACCTTCCCGGAGCAGGATGGAGGGGATTCGACCCCAGCGCCGGTCGCGAAGTCAACGAACGCTATGTGGTGTTGGCCACATCGTCGAAACCTGAGCTCACGGCAGCGGTGAGTGGAACATTCAGTGGTCCGCCTAACACCGCCAGCGAACTCAGTTGGACGATCAACGCCGAAGAAGAAAGCAGCGAAACAACCGCACAGTCTTTAATTCAAGCCGCTTGAGGCAGGGGTCTGAGCCCATGCAGCTGAGGTTTCGCTGCCGAAGTCGTCGTTGCGTTCATCAGCGAAGGGATCCGTGCACTGTTATACACGCGAAATTCCTGCAAAAGAGACACTCCAGGCTTTCGAACAGCCTGATTCAAAACCACAGAGCCATCCGGATCAGAGATGGAACGGTGAAAGGTCCGCGGGGGGATGCGCAGGATATCGCCACCGCCTTCAAGCCGGACGATGTGAAACGGCTGCTCCCAGGCAAGATTCACCAGGTAAAACGTACGTCCGCCACTGGCAGCCAGAAGATTGTCTTCCTGATTGGGATGCATATAAAACTGCCAGGCCCCTGTTTCGGGGTCATCTGGTGGACTCACGGCAGGACCGGAGTGAATCACCAGATCACGGGCATTAGACGTCTCAACCGTGACGTCGAAAAAACGCACGGAAGGCGTGTCGCGAAACCGCTCGAAAGACAACAGTTCGAACATCACCGATGGGCCGGATGAAGGCCAGAACTCTGTACTGTTTTTACCGAGCTTTCTCTACTGAAACGGTGCCGTCGATAACGGTTCAGCCACCCAGATAAGCCATCTCTGCATGAGGTGACGTCCTGAAAGCAGCCTGGCCCCGGCCCTCCTCGCTGTACTGGTCGAGCCTCCTCTGCCAGAGGGCAGAGATCTCTCGCTCCAGGTCATCGTCACTGGTCAGAGCCGGTTTCAGATCTGTTCCACGAGTTGCAAAAAGACAAGTAAAGGCTTGCCCATCAGCGGTGATGCGCAGTCGATTGCAATCTCCTCAGAACGGCTCAGTAATTGAGGCGATCACACCAATGGCAGCGACGCCATAGCGATAACGCCAGCGCAAGACAGTACCACCGGGTGATCGACCGAGTGACGACAACGGCCATTGGCGGCTGATGCGATCGACCATTACGGCTGCAGGCAAAACCTGCTCCATGGCACAGCAGCAGGTTCAAATCCACCCAAACGAGCGGTCTCAAGACCCACCAGCACCTTCAGTATCAGATTGATGAATTACATTCACAATTACACTACTAGACAATTGACAAAAGCCCATACTTACAAAGCCAGCTGAGCGTAAGCAAGACGTGTTCCCCTCGAGACGGTAAAAACAGATCTTTTATTTCACGGACAGAACAACATTGCTTGCTTTGCAGATGTGACCTCAAAAGATCTAACTCTTTCTTGTTTAAACGAAAATTGCTGTAAGCACTGTTTAGCTTGACGCCCTGAAGCTGTTGCCAATTGAAATCCCACTGATCTGGTTTTACGCCACATTGAACAAAATCATCATCACCAAGGCTTGCCGTGGCGAATCTCAGGAAGTCTACAAACGGATTCCCGCGTGAAGGATGAACTCTGACAGACTTGAGCTCTGCGTCATCATGTTCAGCCTGATAATGCTGACGACATGATTCAAGCTCAGAGAATAACTCTTTGTACTGACTGACAACCACAGGCCAGGAAAAAGCAGACTTGACCCTGGCACGGCCAGCTTCACCCATCCTTTTGCGCAATGATGGTGAATCAATTAGAGAAAGAAGCGCTTGAGAAGCAGCACGCACATCCACAGACGTGTGCTGAGCCAAAGAGCCAACATAATTTTGATATGTGGTTAGTTCGAGGGCATGACTGTTAGCCAGCACAATACCAAGATCCTGCAACTCTGGAAACAAAGTGGGAATAAGAAAGCCATCGATTTCATCACGAATTGTCAACCGGTAGCCGTCCCAATCGCTTGCAACAACTGGCAACCCGGAAGCCATAGCCTCGAGGGGAGTCAAGCCGAAAGTCTCTTGAATATTGTCAACGAGAGACAAAAAGATGTCTGCGATATTCCAGGCAGCAGAAACCACCTCTGGCTTATTACCATCGAGAAACGAAACTTTTACGCTGGGTGATAATTTTTGAGCAGCTTCTAAATAAAGCTTGTAATCATTATCACCTCGAGGAAACCAGCCTACCATTAAAAAATGCACAGACTTCGATGTCTGCGATGCTGCTTGTTCAACAGCAAGAAACATACTCTGAGGAAACGCCTTTTCAAAAAAGGAAAGTCTTCCCACCCATAACACAACAATATCATCAGAATCAATCTGTAATTTTGATCTGAGTCTTGATGCAAACTCTACCGACACATCGGAAGATGCTTCAGGGAGGTCAACAGCCAAGGGAATCAGTGGCAATTGAGGACGTTGAATACATTGACCTCCAAAACGTTCAAAAACATATTCTTCATACATGTCAAAAAGATTCCGAACATTGTCCTGAACTGCAGGTGATGTGCAGATCAAAGCATCCCACGGCTGAACAGGCGCAAACAGCGTCTCACCGATACGCTCACGTATCCGAGCTGGCGCAACCGTATGAATTAATCCGGTAAGACTAAATTTAGAATCTGAGCATTGAGATCTTCTCCACCAGGCAAGCTCGCTGAGATAGGGTTGACCACGGAGCACAGTCCCCGACGATTTCACCGATTCAATCTCACTGGTAGGTACTGAACAAATATCAGTAGCCTGGAGATCAAGAGCATACAAATCCTTGCGAAGTTCATTTGAACAAACTTTGGCCTGATTAAGAATATCAACTCTGGCAAAATCTCCCCAACGAACCAATGCTCGAAATAGTGCTGCGTTGGCGACATCCTTCCCAAAAGGATTATTGACATCAACCAATCTCCCTGGAGGGTGAAAAATTGCTAAATGATTTAAAGACAAAAGACCCATTGGCAACCTTAATGTAATTATGAGTGATCAATGCAAGATCGTCCACAATTTGCAGTTTGCAATATTTTTATATCAACGAAACAGGTCAGCACCCAGGCCCTGAGATCAATTTAATCTGAGAATTAGCATGAAAGAAGGATTGATATGACATAAGCTAAATTGAAGTAAAATTCAGCATCAGCTGAAAAATTCACCATGCCCTCACGCTTAAGAAGTCTGGAACGATATCGCGTGAATGCTTTCAACGCGCACTGCCAAATCATTCAGATGCAGTTTCTCGAACCATGGGTTCAATCGATACGGAATAAATCAGCCGAGGATATAAATGTGCTTTCAAAATCCTGGTCAAAAGAAAATATTGGCGCAATCATCATTGATGAACGGGCGACGCCTCAATTAAGAGCCACAGTTCTCAATACTTTGTTAATGGGAATACGACGATGGAAAGTCTCTCTTTACACGACTCCCAAGGCATTGGATGGCATGAAGACCTTATTCAAGGATCTGGGAAACTTAGTTGAAATCAACTGCCTGGAGCAAACAGGTTCTGAGTTTGGCTGGAACGGATACAACCAACTTTTGAAAAGTGCTGACTTCTGGCAACGCCTGGGATACTCAAAAGCTCTTATATTTCAAACTGATACCCTTCTGATTAAACCTATCGATATTGATTACTTCAAATATGATTACGTAGGTTCTCCCTGGGCGAAGAATCGCTACGACTCCCATTCATTTCCAAGATACTCAGAAACACTCAATCGCATCGAAGCTACCACAGAATCTCGCATTTATTGCAGCTCCGTGCCTGATGGCTTGATCAACGGAAATGGCGGACTAAGTATTAGGAGTCCAGAGCTTATGGCTGATATATGTATCAACCATTCCAAAGAATCTCCGCAAGATGAAGCAGAGGACATCTTTTTTGCAAAACACATCAGCGCAAGTGGTCGTGCTGTAGCACCTCCAGAAATTGTAGAAAATTTTTGTTGCGAGACGGAGTACCGGAACACATACGGCGCTCACGCAGCATGGCGATACATCGATGCAAGGGACTGTGCTGCTCTTTATGAGGAGCACTGCAAACATGTTATGGCAATGGTCGAAGCATCCACACCCAAGACATAAAGTCAAAAGGCAAATTAACAGCTTCAAAGTTAAGGCAAACTAGCTGAATATATCGATACAACCTCCAACTCAATGATCAAATGGAGTCGACAGCAAGTTATGCTCGTTTGTTTCGACTAATACAGCAAATAGAGTACTACTGACACAACAAAAAATGATTTCAAAACTGGGCAATATAGCGACCTGAGCGGGGAAAGAAAGCCAGTCGTGCTGAGCAATATAATAATTTTCACTCAACACGGCTCTCCTCTGGGAAAGAGCAACTATTGGACTAAAATAAATAAACTATATTTGAAAAAATAGTGGCAATTTTAATAGTCATGATCATTCGACGCTTCGACCGTAACGTCGAAAAAACGCACGGAAGGGGTGTCGCGAAATCGCTCATAAGACAACAGTTTAAACATCACCGATGAGCCAATTCATGGCCCGAATACTGAACTGCTTTTACCAAGACTTTTCCGCTCAAACAGTGGCGCCGATCACAGTTCATCCACCTAAGTAAGCCATTTCCGCGCGAGGTGCCGCCCCTGAAGCAGCTCGGCCTTCTTCGCTGTAGTGATCCTGCCTCCGCTGCCAGAGAGTACAGATCGCTCGCTCCAGGTCATGATCACTGGTCATGGCCGGTTTCAGATCCGTTCCTTGCCCTGCAAACAGACACGTGAAGGCTTGTCCGTCAGCGGTGATGCGCAGCCTGTTGCAGTCTCCGCAGAACGGCTCACTGATGGAGGCGATCACACCAATGGCAGCGACGCCATCGCGGTAACGCCAGCGCAGGGCAGTACCACCAGGTGATCGACCGAGTGACAACAACGGCCATTGGCGACTGATGCGATCAACCATCACAGCTGCAGGCAGCACCTGCTCCATGGCCCAGCCGTTGCGATTACCCACATCCATGTATTCAATCAAACGCAGCTCCAGCAATTGCTGACGCGCCAACCTCGCTAATGGAATCAACTGATCGTCGTTCACGCCGCGCTGGATCACCGCATTGAGCTTCAAAGCCCCGACAGCGGGGTCAAATCCAGCCGAACGAGCTGCTTCAAGACCCCCCAGCACCTGCTGAATCAGACGATTTCCAGCGGATTCGCCACCGCGCAAACCAGCCATACGCGCCACCACCGCACCCTCGACCGCATCAAGACTGATGGTGATCCGTTCGAGGCCTGCAGAGCGAAGAGCACGGGCCCGCTCCTGCGTCAGCAAGACTCCGTTGCTGGTGAGAGCCACCTGCCTCAGACCCTGCAGAGGATCTCCGGGAGTGGCACGTCCCAAAGCCACCTGCTCAAGCAGCGGAAGCAACCGATCGCTCAGTAACGGTTCGCCTCCAGTGAGCCGCAGGGTGTGGACCCCCAACCGGGAAGCAGCCCGAATCAGGCGCACTTGTTGCTCGAGGCTGAGCAGGCCTGGGGGATCCACAGCGTCGGGGCAGCAATAAGGACAAGCCAGATTGCAGCGTGCCGTGAGCGACATCCGCAGAACCCCGAGCGCTCGAGCCCGCTGGTCGGTGGGGGCAGATCCGGCAATCATCCAGTTAACGCTGCCAGATCAATGGGCCGATTGACATTGACCAACTGATCAGAAGGAAGGTTCACCGTTTCATGGGGTATGCGTGCAAGCCAGCCGCGCCAACGGGCCTTCACCTCCGTTAGCTCATCATCAAGCGCCTGGCGATAGAGCGCACCGCATGGATAGATGCCAAAGAGGTGTTGGAGCCTGGAGCCGTCATCGGCAACAAGCGCCGTGGATGGCTGCGGCCTCCAGCAACGGATGAGCTGCTGCAATGCCTCAGAACGCAAGCCCGGCATATCCACAGGCAACGTGAGCAGCGCTTCATCATCACGATCGTGCAGCACACAGCTCAAGGCCCAGAGGGGACCTGCCGGCTGCCAGGGCTCAGCTTGAACAGTCACACCTTCGCAGGAACTGAGCAGCGCATGATGACGGCCATGACCCGTCAGCACGCAAACCTCAAGACCCACTGAGCGCAACAGTTGGACCTGAGCCTCAAGCCAACTCGATCCGTCCGGATGGGTGAGCAGAGCCTTGTCTGCACCCATGCGTCGACTGGCACCACCGGCAAGAACAACGCCCAGAAGACGACGAGACATAGAGCCAAAGAGCTTGTGCCTTGGTAACACCTCAGACCAACGACATTGCAGTTACAACAACTACCAAAAAGATCCGAATCAAGAAAACACATAATTGACACAGGCCTGTCATGGCTGAAATTTTGTAACCGATGCAACGATTCATGGAACCGGCAAATGGTGCAATTATCCGGCGGTCTGCATGAGCGCCGCATTTTGAAATCCTGAGTGCCTTCGTTTCGACACCGGGGTTTGAATCTCCACACCAACAAACCCCATGCTTGGCGAACTCTGGTCATTCCAGGGGAGATACCGAACACTTCATCTCACCTGGTTTGCGTTCTTTTTAACTTTTGTCGTTTGGTTCAATTTGGCGCCACTGGCCACAACAGTGAAGGCGGATCTCGGACTGACGGTTGGTCAGATCCGCACGGTTGCAATCTGCAATGTTGCGCTCACCATCCCAGCTCGTGTGCTGATTGGCATGTTGCTGGATAAATTCGGCCCTCGACTCACCTATTCCACCCTGCTGGTGTTCTCGGTGATTCCCTGCCTGTTGTTTGCCTCCGCACAGGATTTCAATCAACTGGTGGTGGCTCGTCTGCTGCTTTCCATCGTGGGCGCCGGCTTCGTGATCGGGATTCGCATGGTGGCCGAATGGTTCCCACCCAAAGAGATCGGCCTGGCAGAGGGCATCTATGGCGGCTGGGGCAACTTCGGCTCCGCTTTTTCGGCGCTGAGCCTGGTTGCAGTGGCTGGCTATCTCTCCTTCTCCGGTGGATTCGATCTGCCAACTGGCGCCACCCTGAACTGGAGAGGAGCGATTGCATTAACGGGAATCATCTCGGCCGTGTATGGCGTGATTTACTTCTTCAACGTCACCGACACCCCTCCCGGAAAGGACTATCAACGCCCTGAAAAGACTGCAGGTCTTGAAGTCACGTCGATGAGAGATTTCTGGGGATTGCTGGGCATGAATGTTCCCTTCGCAGCAATCCTCTGTGTTCTCTGCTGGAGACTCCAGAAAGTTGGATTCCTGAACGCTGGAACTTATCCACTGGCCCTGCTGGCTGTACTCGTCTGGTTCATCTTCCAGACCTGGGGAATCATCCGCACCAACCGTGATCTGATCATGGGAATCAAGGTATATCCCAAGGAAGATCGTTATGAGTTCCGCCAGGTGGCCATCCTCGAACTCACCTACATCGTGAACTTCGGTTCCGAACTGGCTGTGGTTTCGATGCTGCCAACGTTCTTTGAAACCACATTCGACCTGCCGAAAGCAACAGCAGGAATCCTGGCCTCCTGTTTCGCCTTCGTGAACCTGATCGCTCGTCCAGCCGGTGGTCTGATCTCCGACAAACTCGGCAGTAGAAAAAACACCATGGGCTTTCTCACAGCCGGCCTCGGCATCGGCTATCTGGTGATGAGCCTGATCAAACCGGGCACATTCAGCGGTTCCACAGGCATCTTCATTGCTGTTGTGATCACCATGCTTGCTTCCTTCTTCGTTCAATCAGGGGAAGGCGCAACATTCGCCCTCGTGCCGCTGGTGAAGCGACGCGTCACCGGTCAGGTGGCAGGTCTGGTTGGGGCCTACGGCAACGTTGGCGCCGTGACGTACCTCACCATTTTCAGCCTGCTGCCGCTCTGGATGGGTGGAGGGAAGGATCCTTCCCCTGAGGTGATCGCTGCCTCCAACAGTGCGTTTTTCCAGATTCTGGGAATCGCAGGCCTGATCGTGGCTTTCTTCTGCTTCTTCTTCCTCAAGGAACCCAAGGGATCCTTCGATGAGTTGCATGAAGGCGAAAGTCCCGCGTCATCAGCTCCTGCCCTGGCTCGCTGAGCCATCAGCACACTCGACTGAGATCACTGATCCCTTGTGCTGTAAGCACCGGGGATCTTGCATTCCATCAGATTCTTTGATGACCAGTCTCTGCAAGAGCATTCAGAGTCAGTGCCCTTACTGCGGCGTGGGCTGCGGTCTGGAACTGATGCCACCGGGAGAAGCGGGAAAATCTGTGAAACGGGATGCCGAGGGCAACCCGATGTGGACTGCGCGTGGCAACAAACAGCATCCTTCCAACCTGGGACAGGTCTGCATCAAAGGGGCCACGGTGGGAGAGACCTTGGCCAAGGGAAGGCTCACTCAGCCCCTCTACCGACCGACTTTCAATGATGATTTCCAGCCGATCAGCTGGGAAAGTGCCTTTGACCTGCTGACAGGGCGGATTCGCAGCACCCTCAGCGGCAAAGGTGCAGATGCCATTGCCATGTATGGCTCGGGCCAGTTCCACACCGAGGACTACTACATGGCTCAGAAGCTTTTGAAAGGAGCTCTGGGCACCAACAACTTTGATGCCAATTCCCGCCTTTGCATGAGTTCAGCGGTGGCCGGCTATACCCGCAGCCTTGGCTCGGACGGTCCTCCCTGTTGCTACGAGGATCTCGATCACTGTTCCGTGGCATTCCTGATCGGAACAAACACGGCCGAATGCCACCCCGTGCTGTTCCAGCGCCTGCTCAAACGCAAAAAACGTGATCCCAAGGGCCTCACCATCGTTGTCGTGGACCCTCGTTGCACAGACACAGCCAAGATTGCAGACCATCATCTAGCCATCGCTCCGGGCACTGATCTCGCCCTGCTCCACGGTCTGGCTCGACTCGTGATTGAAGACAACGGCTTCGACAGCGATTTCATCGATGCCGCGACCGAAGGGTTCTCTGACTACGCCAAGACCATCAATACCTGGACAGCGGAAGAGACCGCCAGGCTCTGCGGGATCACAGAACAGGAACTGCGTGACGTTGGCAGGCTCTGGAGCCGCAGAGCAGGCATCCTCAGCCTCTGGTCCATGGGCGTGAACCAACGCAGGGAGGGCACAGCTGTGGTGAGTGGGCTGATCAATCTGCATCTGCTCACCGGTGAAATCGGTAAGCCCGGTGCAGGGCCGTTTTCACTGACAGGCCAGCCCAATGCCATGGGTGGCCGTGAAGCCGGAGGACTGGCCCACCTGCTGCCGGGCTACAGGCTGGTCACCAACCCGGACCATCGCTCCGAAGTGGAGCAGGCCTGGGGATTGGCCTCAGGATCCATCGCTGCAGAACCAGGACTGAGTGCCTGGCAACAGGTGCAAGCCATGGAGCGGGGTGAACTGGATCTCTGGTGGGTCGCTGCCACAAACCCCCTGGTCAGCATGCCTGATCTGGAGCGAGTCAAGGCAGCCATGGAACGCTGCCCGCTCGTGGTGGTGAGCGAGGCCTATGCCGACACGGAAACATCTCACTACGCCCACCTGCTGCTGCCTGCATCGCAGTGGAGCGAAAAGTCTGGAGCCATGACCAATTCGGAGCGCCGCGTGACGCTCTGCCCGGCGTTCAGACCACAGCATGGCGACAGCCGACCCGATTGGGAGGTCTTCGCAGAGCTCGGACGCCGACTGGGATTCGTCGATCAGTTCACTTACGCCTCAGCAGCAGAGGTCTACAGCGAATTTGCCGCTCTGTCCGCAAGCCGGATCTGTGATGTTTCAGGGCTTAGCCACCAGCTGCTGAACGAGCATGGTCCCCAGCAATGGCCTTTCCCCCTCGGCCATGAGCCGACGCAAGCAGCCAAGCGTCTGTACGTCGGCAAGCGATTCCCGACAGCCAACGGGCGTGCCCGGTTCCAGTCGGATGCTCCGCTGGGCCTGGCGGAACCACCCTGTGAGATTTATCCACTGGTGCTCACCGTTGGTCGCTATCTCGGTCAGTGGCACACGATGACACGCACTGGAAAAGTAAAACGCCTGAACAGCATGCACCCGGAACCCCGCCTGGAGATTCATCCCAGTGATGCGGAACAATTCGCCATCGAAGACGGGGGCCTGGCAGCGATCACCTCCAGGCGAGGCACTCTCACAGCACGCGTCAGCGTGACCGATCGAATCCGCAAAGGCTCAGTCTTTCTGCCGATGCACTGGGGATTCACGCACTCCGAAGCCTGCGAGGCCAACACCCTGATGCATGATCAGGCCTGCCCGATCTCCAAACAACCTGAGCTCAAGGCAACAGCAGTGGTGGTTGCCCCTGCCGTCTCGGTGATGCAACCGGTCGAACAACAGAGCGGCCGACTGGAGAGGCTGCGCAGGATGCTCACCCCAGCACTTCGCTGAACGCGGCATCAAGATTGTGATGATCATGGCCAGGACGCGCCAGCTTGCAGAGGGCGAAGCGATCCAGCTCCCGCAGCTTCATCCAGGTCTGAGACGTCAGAACGATGCCACGAAGTCGAGCCGCATCCAGAAGCTGAGCCGGAAGCTGAGCCGGTTGCTGCCATGGCTCCTCCACTGCAGGTGGCAGATCTTTGACCATGCCATCAGCCATCGCAGCAGTGCAGGCGCGCAGATGTTCACGCATCTGCGCCAAGTGCTCGGGGGAATCGCCCCAGTCGACCAGGCCCTGGCGCTGCTCATGACTCATCGCCAACCAGTGACTGAGCTTGAGCTTGATGCCTGCCAAATCAAGTTTGCGGCGAACACATAAAGGAATACATCGCCAGGAGCCGATGAAGTCCTGTTCAAATGCAAAACAGTGCCGCGACTGATCCAGTTGCGGATGCATTGGTAGTAACAACAACGGTTTGCATATCTCTAGCTGGAAACAGTGGCAACAACGACCAACGACGCAGCGCGAAGCAGAGATGCTCAACACAACGTTGATCACTTCAATGCGTTTCGCCCTCTGTCTGGGAATGATTTTTGGCTCGGCCCATGGCTGGTTGGCCTCCGAGGGACTTGCTTCCGGCCTCCTGCTGATTCACTCCCAGCAAGATGGGTCGTCACTGCAAAGTTTCAGTGAGCTCAGTAGCGATTCCTACAGTTTTTATCCATAGTGAAAGGAGATTGTCCATTTCCGAATGGTTCGCTCCTACTCGACAACCAGCGCAAGCCGCAGCCCGATCACCGTTGCAGCAGGTTTCATCGGCGCATTCATTGTGGCCTCTCTGGCCGTACAGATGGTCCGGAGCCAACGAGCCGCAGTCACTCCCGTCGAGACATCACCGTCTTCAACCCAGGTCGAGCCCGTGATCACCTCCCAGGCTGCAATGTGGTCGGTGCTGGGTGAGCGCTGATCAACACTGACGAACTCAGTCAGCACCCGATTCATCGATGTCTGAACAGCTTTCGCACCTCACCAATCAGGGTGAGGTGCACATGGTTGAAGTCGGTGATCGTGCCATCACCAAACGCGAGGCGACCGCGATGGGTTCGCTGGTGATGCGCAGATCCACATTGGATCTGGTGCTGAACGGCGGAACATCCAAAGGAGACTTGATGGCCGTGGCACGCGTTGCTGCCATTCAAGCCGCCAAGCGCACATCCGAGCTCATTCCTCTTTGCCACCCTTTGCCCCTGAGCGGCATCGACGTGGAGATTGAACCGGACTCTTCGTTGCCTGGTCTGACGGTGCAGGTCAGCTGTCGCACGACCGGTCAGACCGGCGTTGAGATGGAGGCGATGACCAGCGTCTCCATCGGGCTGGTGACTCTCTACGACATGTTGAAGTCGGTTGAGCCTGGTATGACGATCAACCGAATTCAGCTGCTGCACAAGGATGGGGGTCGCCATGGCAGCTGGAGCTGCTGACCCCTATGGCCGCGAGGGCCTGCAGCTTGCGGAGGCTCGAACGCGTGTGCTGAACGCGATCCAAGGGGGAACGACACAACGTGCTGAAGCGTCCATCGAGACGGTTTCACTGGCAGACGCTCTGGAACGCGTGAACGCAGCGGCCGTGCTGGCCAGGGCCGATGTTCCCGGCTTCAGGGCATCGATCATGGACGGCTATGCCCTGGGCCAAAGTCAGCAACCAGCCGTTGATGACACCTGGACGTTGGTGGGGCGATCCGCGCCGGCCGCCCCTTACCCCACTGTGCTTGCCCATGGTGAAGCCATTCGAATTCTCACCGGTGCACCCTTGCCTGAAGGGGCTGACTGGGTTCTTCCTCAGGAACTGGTTCAGAGGGTGAACGACAGTCTTTGCTTGACACACGAGGCCTCGGCCAACCCATGGATCCGGCCGGCCAACGAGGAATGCAGTCAAGGATCCACCTTGCTGAAGCCGGGACAGCGCCTCGGACTTGCAGATCTTGCCCAAGCTGCCAGCTGTGGCATCCGGCAACTGAATGTTTATCGCCAACCACGCATCGGGCTGCTGATCAGCGGCGATGAACTGGTCTCTCCGGGTGAACAACGACCTGAGGGAGCCATCTGGGAAAGCAACAGCACCCTGCTGAAAGGGCTGCTGAAACGTCTGGGCTATCAAGCATGGGATTGCCGTGTGGTGGCGGATCAACCGCAGATCCTGCGCAAAACGATCGTTGAGTTGAGCTCCAGTTGTGATGTATTGGTGAGTACCGGAGGTGTCTCCGCCGGTGACAGCGACTGGATCCGACCGTTGATGACGGAGCTTGGCGAGGTGGACTTCTGGAAACTGTTCCTCAAACCGGGTCGGCCTTTCGCCTTTGGCTGCGTGGGCAATAACGTTCCGTTCTTTGGGCTGCCAGGCAATCCCGTTGCAGCAGCCGTCACGGCATTGCAGTTGCTCTGGCCAGCGCTGCAGCTGCTGGAGGGCCAGCAGGAACCGGAGCTGTTACCGCGACTGCGGGTAAGCCTTGAGACGCCTTACCGGCGCAGGCCGGGACGGCCGGAACTGGCTCGAGCTTCATTGGTCTGTTCTGCTGACGGAGAACTGCGTGCCCGGGTCGATGGATCCCAGGCCTCCTCACGCATCGGCTCTCTCCAGAATGTTGATCTGCTGTTGGAGATCCCTGCGGAGTCAGGCGAACTGGGACGCGGAGATCAACTCTGGGCGCAACTGCTGCGTCGGCGATTGCTCTGAAACACCGTTTGGGTCACAGCGGTGTGTTCTCCGACAGCCAGGTCCCAACGCCATGACTCCATTCCCGCTTCCAAAAGGGAGCGTCATGCTTGAGAGCCTCAAGCAAGGCGGTACAGCAGCGTTGTGCAGGTCCACGCCGATCAGCGCTGATCGCCACCAAAACGATCAACTCGCCAGGCAGCAACCGGCCAACACGGTGCAGCACAAGCGCGGAACGGCAACCATGGTGCTGCAACAGCTGGTGAGCTGAGCCCTCAATCAAACGTTCGCACAATCCCGGATAGTGACTGAGCTCCAGGGCCTCCAGCGGCTGTCCATCCATGGCGACATCACGCACGCGGCCCATGAAGATCGCGGTGGCGGCATCCATCCGGCACCGCAACCAGGCGTCGAACTGCAAGACGCCCGAGATGGGTTGGTCATGAATGACAATCTGGACCTCGTCAGGCTTCTGCAGCACGGTCAACCTCCTGTGAATGGCGGCAGGAAAGCCAGTTCATCTCCCGCTTGCACTGGGTGGTCGGCGCTGACGATGTGCTGGTTGATGGCAACAAGCACCACCTGGGGTAAGTCACCCAGTTCAAGCTGATCCCAGATCTCTCTGGCTGTCTGCACAGCCTGCGCATTCAGTGCAATACAACGATCAGACCAACCCGCCTGGTCCCGCAGTGAGGCAAACAACAACACCTTCACCGAAGGTGGCGCATCGGATTGCCCCTGGTTCATCCCTGCCATACGAAACCTTCACGGTTCTAGCGTTTGTCGATCACACCTCCATCAACGCTGCGTGCTGTCCATTGCCCTGCTGACGATTTCAGACAGTCGGACCCTGGAGAACGACCCGAGCGGAGATCTGCTTCAGCAACGACTGATCGATGCCGGTCATCACTTGCAGACTCGTGCAATCTGTCCCGACGATCGCTATCGGATTCGAGCGATCGTCAGCCAATGGATCGTCGATTCAGACGTTGACGTGGTGATCACCACAGGCGGCACAGGCCTGACTGGGCGCGACGGCAGCCCTGAAGCGATCGGCCCCTTGCTGGACAAGACCATCGATGGGTTCGGCGAACTGTTCCGGATGCTCTCGTTCCAGACCATCGGCACAAGCAGCCTGCAGAGTCGCTGCCTCGCCGGAGTGGCCAACGGCACGTTCATCTTCGTTCTGCCTGGATCACAGGATGCCGTCACCACAGCCTGGGAGAAACTGATCTCAGCCCAGCTGAACAGCGAAACCCGCCCCTGCAATCTGGCGCAGCTCAAATCAAGGCTTAAGGAATCCGCAGATCAGCCACCAAGCTGACCATCAGAACGGGATCGGCATGGTGACATCGGCCGGCCGCGGGGCACAGGATTTCACCTGCTCATTCACCACATCTCCAACCACAATCACGGAGGGCGAGGCAAAGCCTTCACTGCGGGTGCGCGCAGCAACGTCTGAAAGAGTCGCCTTGAGACAACGTTGCCCGGCCACAGTCCCCTGCTGAATCACAGCCACAGGGGTCTCAGCACTGAGACCACCTGCCTCCAGCTCAGCGGCGATCTTCGGAAGGTTGTGCAGACCCATGTAAATGACCAGACCATCACTGGCTGTAGCCAGTGAGCGCCAATTCACACTGGGGCGTCGCTTGTCGATCTCCTCATGACCGGTCACAAAGGTGACGGATGAGCCGGCACGACGATGGGTCACAGGAATCCCTGCGTACGCGGGTGCAGCGATTCCAGCGGTCACCCCAGGCACAACCTGAACGGAAACACCATGTTTCACCAGATGCGCAGCTTCCTCGCCACCGCGTCCGAACAGAAAGGGATCTCCGCCCTTGAGGCGCACAATGCAGCGGTGGCGAGCTGCAAGCTTAACCAGCACCGCATTCGTACTGGGCTGCGGAACGGAGTGATGCCCACGCCGCTTGCCCACGAAATGGCGCTCACAGTGCTCGGGCACCAGATCAAGAACCTCGCGAGGAACAAGAGAGTCGTAAACCAGTGCATCACAGCATCCCAGCAGGCGATGGGCCCTCACAGTGAGTAAATCCGGATCTCCAGGGCCTGCACCGACGAGATAGACGGTCCCGATGGGTTCAGCAGTCGTCACGGCAGAGCGGCAAGCAAGTCGATCAGGCCCTGACGAATCAGAGCCAGATCAAGCAGCGGTGGAAGACCTCCAGCCTCGCTCAGTGCCTCCGTCATGCGATTGGGGGCAAGCGCAAGCATCAGTGGGTGAGCCTCGGGATGGCTTTTCTGATAGTCAGACCAATCGTCGAAGGACAGCAGCGGCAGCCCCATGCGCTCAGACAACTCGAGCAGGAAACTGTCAGCTTCTTCGGAACTCAATGGGTGATGAACCAGCACTGAGCCCTGGGAAGCAAAGGGCTGAAGCGCTTCAGCCACGAGAGCCCACCAACATTGCCAAGACCCAAGGAAAGGAAGCAAATCGACATCCGCACCTTCTCGCTGCATGCGCTGTCTGATCTCAGGCACATCCGCACGCGCATGCGATCCCGGCCATAACAACAAAGGCACCAACCAACTGGCCTGTTCTGGACTCACAGGTGGAGTATCGGCAGTCAGAACTTCCAGCTGCACAGGAGCCTGACGACGCTGCTGGAGGGCCTTCTGCAGCTCAATCAATGATTCGGGAACGACGCCGCCTGAGCGTCCATGCACAACCAACCTGATCGCTCGCTGACAACGAAGATCATCGTTCCGTAGCAATGGCCACGGATCAAAGGTCGAACTGACTGTTGTCATCGATGGATCGTCATTGCTCCTGCTGCCATGTCTCGCCGTCGATCCATTGATCGCACTGTCTCTGAAGGTCGGTTCCGACGAGACTCCACCGATCAAAGCTATCGCTCGGAAAGGGCTCACCGTCATTGGCATACCGATGACAGACGCAGCAGCAGCAGCAGAGACGCCCGGTTCCAAAGTGAGCTCGACCGGGATTTCGCCGCCATGAAACGCGTCTGGCAGATGCTTCGCTACGGGGCGATCCGAATGATTGGCGAAGTTGGACGTCAATACTGAGTCCGCGAAAGGCAGCCTTCTAGGGCTCCGCCGGGCGGATGAGATGTAGCCACAGTCACCAATTCGTCCATCCCATTTGAAATAAACAGTCAGCTGGGGAAATTGTTCAATCCACTACCGACAGACCCCTGACAAGCCTCTTAACTGCTGCAAAAGCGCTCACCTTCTTTTTGAAGCGCAGGTCATCTTGACCCTTTGATTGATCTACAGCAATTCATGATCAATCATTTGCCCCTCGCTGAACAAGATCATGACGATTAGCTCTCCTTCCAGGCCTTATCTGGATGGCAAGAAGCTTAATAAGATTGAACAGAACAAGTCGGCCAAAGATGGCCTGCTGGTTGGTAGTGAAATTGAGAAGTTTGCGGAAATGGGCTGGGAGCAGGTTGATGAAACCGATCTTCAACTGCGCTTGAAATGGTATGGAATGTTTTGGCGTCCAAAAACGCCAGGCAAATTCATGCTGCGCCTGCGGGTTCCCAACGGTGTACTCTCTGCCCAACAGTTACGCGTTATCGGCTCCATTGTTGAACGCTATGGCGAAAACGGCAGCTGCGATATCACCACCAGGCAGAACTTGCAACTGAGAGGAGTGCTTCTTGGCGACCTGCCGGAAATCCTCAAGCGGCTTGAAGAAGCTGATCTGAGTACGATCCAGTCGGGTTTTGATAATCCCCGCAATGTCACCGGAAACCCAATTGCTGGAATTGATCCACAGGAAATCCTCGATACCAGACCTTACACAGATGAACTGGAAAACTTTTTAACCAATCACCGCAAAGGCAATCCTGAATACTCCAATCTACCCAGAAAGTGGAATACGGCAGTTGCCGGTGCAAAAGACAATTTCCTTCTTCACAACGACATTGCCTTCCATCCGGTCGAAAAAGATGGCGTAATGGGTTTCGGTGTGTGGATTGGTGGCATTCTTTCATCGCAGATGAATGCCTACGCCATCCCCCTGAATGCCTGGGTCAAGCCAGATGAAATTTGTCGACTGACCGATACGGTGATTCGCCTCTGGAGAGATAACGGAGAGCGCAACAAACGCCCGAAAGGTCGATTCAGAATGTATCTCGATGAAGTTGGCCACGACAACTTCCGCAAGCAGGTTGAAGAACAGTTCGGACCGTTAACACCCGACCCCGGGTCTGTCTTTGACACCACACCCCGATCGCACTACGGCATTCACCCGCAGAAACAGGAAGGGTTGGTCTTTGCTGGGCTCCACGTTCCGGTTGGTCGCCTGACAGCGCAGGATCTTCATGATCTGGCCACGGCGAGCATCAGCTACGGAAGTGGAGAAGTGCGGCTCACTGAGGATCAGAATGTGATCATTGTTGGACTACCGCAAGCACAGGTCGAAGCGTTTGAAAACGATCCCCTGCTCGAACGATTTCCGCTCAAGCCTGGTGCGATTTCGGCTGGCACCGTGTCATGCACAGGAAGCACCTATTGCGGATTCGCACTGACCAACACCAAAGATCAAGCCTTGGCCGCTGCCAAAGAGCTCGATCAGGAGCTTGATCTGCCAGAAGAACTGAAAATTCACTGGACAGGTTGCCCCAACAGCTGCGGGCAGGCCTACATGGGTGCAATCGGCCTGACAGGCGCCAAAGCCAAGAACAGTGAGGGCAAAACAGATGATGGCTACACGATGACCCTTGGTGGATCACAGGGACCCAATCCAACGGTGGGTGAATTGCATCAGAAGGCCATTCCCGCCGAAAACATTAAAGAGGTTCTGCGCGACGTGCTGATTGAACGGTTCGGTGCCAAACCACGAACCAAAAGTTGAAACAGGTGCAGAGATCAGTCGTTTTGCCGTGTTGGTGCTGACTTTTTGAGGCCATCACAGCCAAACCAATCATTCAACAAATTTACATCGTTATTTGTATGTCTAGCAACAGCGATTTTTTCTCAAGACTGGTCAACTGGTTTTCGAAAGCTGGTCAAGACAAACAACCGATTTCACGGGCTGCGCATCAGCAGGATGCGTTTTCCAGATTCATGAACAAGATCAGCGGCTAACTGTTGATCTCAGGACTCGATCAACTGCTTCATTTCTTCTTAACCGCATTGAACTCATGAGTGTGACTGCTTCACAGATGGACTACGTCCTACCCAATGAACTTGTCGACGGCATGATCGGCGCCGGCGGCAAAAAATCCACCGTCAGCGTCAAAAACCTCTTGCTCAGGGGATTTTATTCGGGAGCGATCCTTGGCCTGGCCGTGATCCTTGCACTCACAGTAGGGCTCAAAAGTGGACAACCATGGTTGGGCTCGCTGCTCTTCCCATTCGGTTTCGCCAGCATTGTCTTGTTTGGCATGGAGTTGGTCACAGGCAACTTTGCTCTTCTGCCAATGGCCACCTGGGCAGGGAAAAGCACCTGGAGTGCAACCTTTCGAAACTGGGGTTGGGTTTGGCTCGGCAACTGGATCGGAACTGCAGTTGTGGCAGTTCTGATGGCAATCAGCCTGACCAGCGGAGGAACTGTTGATCCTGCATCAGCTGCTGAAGGTGGAGGAATGTGGCAACAGGTGGCAGCAAAAATCATCGCGTTGAATAAAACCAACGTTGTTGCCAAATATGAGAATCTTCAGTCGATGGGATTCTTCCTGGCCATTATTCGAGGTCTGATCGCCAACTGGCTGGTGTGCCTCGGTGTGACCATGGCCCTGGTCAGTAAAAGTGTGCCTGGAAAGATTCTGGCTTGCTGGCTACCCATTACAGCGTTCCAATCAATGGGGATGGAGCACATTGTGGTCAACCAGTTTCTGCACACCGCCGGGCCAATCCTCGGATCTGGAGTTCCCTTCTGGAAATGCATTTTCTGGAACTTCCTGCCCGTCACCATTGGCAACATCATTGGCGGCATGGTGTTCATCGGCATGCTCTTCTACAGCACCCACCGCACCAACATCGGAAACGTGCTGCCAAGTGAACATGATGACAAACTGGAACGCGAACTGGCCGCTGAGCTTGGCGCCCGTTGATTGACATCTGTGTCTTTACCCGAGAATGAAGCCGTTCTCTGGGAACGGCTTTCAAAATCACGACGTGCTCCATTGGAGCCCGAGTGGCTGGGGGAGGTTTACTCTCCCAGCTTTTCAGTTGAGCTTCGCCGTGCACTCTGCGAAAAACTTGGAATGCTGGCTGAACAAGGCTGGCCAATCATTGAACGATTGATTCAGCAGAATGGAGCACTCCCTGATCTTGTTCTGGCCGCCGGACTGTGCCACCAGCAAGGAGCAAGGGACTGGCTGCTTGATCAACTGAAAAACAGCTCCGAATTCGCTGAAGTCAACCTCTGCATCCTTGAGGCATTGTCTTGCTGGGGTGCAGATGTTCCAGAACATGTGGTGAAGGAGTGTTTGCATCACCCCGGACAACATCATCGCTTGGCGGGCTTGCAGTTAGTTGGTTTCCGCGCCCACAGCCTGAGCGACGAGGAATTACTCGTGTTGTGTGCTGAACCCCTCAACGATTTCAGGGATCCAGTGGTGATCGCGGCGATTCGGGTGTTGCAACGCAGGGATGGGGCAGCGATCAGTGAACGCCTATCGAATCTGTGCAAAACCGGATCCGACCATGTCGCTGCCGCTGCGTTCCGGGCCCTGGGCTGCATCGCAACTCCGATCAGTCAACGTTGCCTGAAAGAGCTCAGTCAAACCCTCAGTAGTGAATCACGCAAACAATTGGCCTGCCAACAGCTGCAACAGCAATTTCGAAGCTGAGCAAACAAAAGCCCGACACCAGTCGGGCTTGAAAGGTTGATGACACTTCTTCGATAAAAATCAGAAAGTGGAATTACCACTTTTTGTATGGAAGGAACTTTCCGCACATCGTAATCTGTACACGTTCACCCTTCGGATCTTCAATTTTGTCAACATCCAGGGTGAAATCGATAGCACTCATAATTCCATCTCCAAACTTTTCCTGAATCACATCCTTCAGCGGCATGCCATACACCTGCATGATCTCGTAAAAGCGATAGATCAGGGGATCGGTTGGGATCACGGGCTCCAGGCTGCCTTTGGTCGGAAACTCCTGAATCGCAGCTGTGATTGCAGGGTCCAACGACAACAGGGACGCCAGCTTCTCCGCCTCATCAGCAGAGGCTGTGGCCTGTCCATAGAACAGAGACGCAATCCAGACCTCATCGAGCCCAAGAGCTGCCTCAAGATCCGCGAAACTCATCCCTTTCGCTTTTTTGGCAGCCATCAACGAAGCGGTCAATGTGCTCGGCGATGGGGCCGCCAGTGATGGCGTGGACATGGACGAAACAGTCATAAAAAATACTGAAATCCAGACGAGACTGTCGCGTCTTGCACCAGAAAACAGCTACAGAGACAACCAAAACAGAAACCCATTTTGGATGCATTAACTACATCTCGATGGATCCAGAACTGCTCTATTGGATTCACTGAACGTGTGATTGATGAACACTTTTTTTCGCACACTCGCCACACTGCTGAATCGCCAGAATCACAACTCAGACGTCAAAACAAGTCTGGTGCTAGAGCGGCTGTATTACGCCGATGGTCGCCATAACCCCAGCCACCCTCAACATGGACGCTTCGAAGGGCTCTCGATGCTTGCGTGAAGCGATCGGTAGCAATCGCTACCCCTGAAAGTGACCTCTCTGCAGAACACTGCATGAAGCGTTGGTTTGGCCCTTGACAAGCACTGTCTGCAACGGCCGCGAACGCTTCAAACAGCATCTCCGCAAAGTCGGGAGCGGCGAACACACCAGCAAAGGCTTGAGTCGAGAGGAAGCTGCAGATGCTTTGGCACTCATGCTCAGGGAGGAGGCCACGCCGGCACAGATTGGTGCTTTCCTGATTGCTCATCGCATTCGCCGGCCGGAGCCCCAGGAGCTCACCGGCATGCTCGACACCTATCGATTGTTGGGGCCCGTTGTTCACAGCCCTCCGGCTCAGAGAAGACCGCTCTGCTTTGGCATGCCATTTGACGGTCGGACCAGAACGGCGCCCATCTACCCACTCACCAGCCTGGTTCTGGTGGCATGCGGTCAACCGGTCGTCCTGCAGGGAGGTGACCGCATGCCGATCAAATACGGCATCACAGCCCTCGATCTGTTCCGCCTTCTGGATCTGAATCTGGGTGGACTGCCCCTGAGCGCTGTTCAGGAAGGGTTCAACACACATGGCTTCGCACTCATCCATCAACCGGATCATTTCGCCATCGCCGAAACGCTGATTGATTACCGCGAGCAGCTGGGTAAACGGCCTCCCGTGGCCAGCCTCGAGCTTCTGTGGACAGCCCACCAGGGAAATCACCTTCTTGTGAGTGGATTTGTGCACCCACCAACCGAAAGCCGGGCCTGGGAAGCACTCAGGCTTGCAGGCGAAACCGACCTGCTCACTGTGAAAGGCCTGGAAGGAGGAACAGACCTTCCCATCGGTCGGGCCTGCATCACAGCCCGAGTCCGCGATGGACGGGCTGAACGTCTGATCCTTCACCCCCGCGATCATGGATGCCACAACGCAGACCTGGAATGGTCGTCGGAAAGCACCTGGAAGAGCCAGGCTTTCGAAGCGCTCAGAAACCGTGGTCCCCTGAGCGAAGCCCTGCGCTGGAACGCAGGTGCCTATCTCTGGAACGCTGGCCTGAGCGACAATCTCGACTCGGGCATTGCGATGGCCACCACCGCGCTCGAGCAAGGTCGAGCACTGGATCAGCTTGATCAGCTGCGCTGCTTGCCCAGTGCTTTGTGCATCCTGTAGCGCTCAAAGGGCACTCCAGCAATCGTGATCGTTTCCGGAGCAACGAGGCTCCAGCCATAGCGCTCAAACAACGGACGACTGAACTGACTGGCTTCGGTGCGCAGAGATCTGACGCCGTCAACGATCGCATCAGCTTCAAGTCTCTCCAGGAGCGCTTTGCCATGGCCCTGACGTGCCGCACGGCCCCGGCAATAGAGAAGAGCAAGTCGATCCATCGGATAACGCATCGCAAAAGCGGCATCCTCACCACTGATCCAGCCCGAGCCCTGCTTCAGGGTTTGATCCAGCACACCCGGCAACCAGGCGAGTGCTGCCCAGGACTTCACCTGCTGATCCGAATACAGCTGTGGGGCCTGACTCTCGATGGCATCGGCATAGATCTCCCTGAGAAGGATCTCGTCCGCTGGAAGGATCAAACGCAGGGCCATGGCCGATGCCTATGGGAATGTGAGTCTCACCTGCCCAGCGGCTGCCTTGCAGCGACCACGCATTCCAACCCTGCTCAGCGCCTTTCTGACGCTGCTCAATGACCGACTCAGCGAAAGCATTTTTCTGCCGTTACTGCCTTTTCTGCTCGAGGACTTCAGCAGCGATGGCAGCACGGTGGGACTTCTCTCAGGCACCTACGCACTCTCACAGTTCGCCGTTGCTCCCTTGATCGGCGCCCTCAGTGACCGCTTCGGGCGTAAACCGGTCATCAGTCTCTGCGTGTTTGGCTCGGTCATCGGAATGGGCCTGTTCGCCACCACCCTGACCCTGCCCTGGCAGGAATTCTTACCAGGGGCCGCTGCTGCAGGCCTGCCTCTCGCGATGTTGTTTCTGGCGCGAATCATTGATGGAGCCAGCGGGGGCACAGCCGCCACAGCCACGGCTGTCTTGGCAGACATCACCACACCGGAAAACCGTGCCAAAGCCTTCGGCCTCATTGGCGTGGCTTTCGGTCTCGGGTTTGTCCTGGGTCCTGGTCTTGGTGGAGTGCTTGGAGATATCAACCGCATCCTTCCCGCCTGGGCTGCAACAGCCTTTGCAGTCACTAACTTGATCGTTGTGCTGGGACTCCTTCCCGAAACCCATCCGATGCAGGCCCGCAAACAACTGCCCCGCAGACGCGAGCTCAACCCAATCACCCTGCTTGCACGTGTCTTTGCCAAGCCAGAGGTGCGTCGCCTCTCGATCGCTTTCTTTGGCTTCTTTATGGCCTTCAACGGTTTCACAACGGTTCTGGTGCTGTATCTGCGCAAAAGTTTCAACTGGACTGAGGGCATGGCAGGAGCCGCATTCGCCCTGGTCGGAGTCATCGCAATGGTGGTTCAGGGAGGATTGATAGGCCCACTGGTGAAACGCTTCGGAGAGCTCCGCCTGACCCTTGTCGGTCTTGGACTTCTGACGTCCGGATGCCTGTTGGTGCCCTTAGCAACTCCTAACAACTCAGTTCCAGTGGTTTACACCGCAGTGTCGTTGCTCGCACTGGGCACCGGACTTGTGAGCCCCTGCTTGCGAGCCCTGGTCTCACGTCAACTCGGCAGCGATGGCCAGGGATCAGCCCTGGGCGGTCTACAGGGTCTGCAAAGCCTTGGAACATTTCTGGGCGCCTCCGCCGCTGGCTTCAGTTACGACCGCGTTGGGGTCACCAGTCCCTTCTGGTTCGGCAGTGTGATGTTGCTCGGAGTTGCCTTGCTTGTTGCTGGCAGTCTTCGTGGTGGACCTCAGGCAAAGCAGATCTGAAAATCCGGAGCGTCCTGCAGTTGCAAGGTGATTGCTACCTTGCGGCCAACAGCTTTCGCACCCACCTCTCTTCTGTGATGGCAGAGCGTTCCCTGGATCCTGATCACTACATCAACCGGGAACTCAGTTGGATCGCCTTCAACGAACGCGTGCTGATTCAGGCCCTGGATGAGCGCACCCCTCTTTTGGAGCAGGCGAAATTCAGCGCCATTTTCAGCAACAACCTCGATGAATTTTTCATGGTGAGGGTGGCCTCCCTCAAGGCTCAGGTGGAAGCGGGCATTGAGAAGCGCAGCGAGGATGGCCGCACGCCGCTGGAACAGCTACAGGCCATACGAAACCACCTCACACCTCTTCTGGAACGCCAGCAGGAGCATTACCGCAGTCAACTCAGGCGTGAACTGCTTCACCATGGCGCCCATCTACTCGACTACAAACAGCTCAACGAACGCCAACGACTCTGGGTAGACAACTACTTCCAAACAGCAATCTTTCCAGTGCTGACACCTCTGGCAGTGGATCCCGCTCACCCCTTCCCTTTCGTGAGCAACCTCAGCCTGAATGTCGCAGCTCTTATTGATGACCCGGACACCGGACAGCGTCTGCTCGCCCGGGTGAAGGTACCTCAGACAATCCTGCCCCGATTCGTCGCCATCCCGGTCGATCTCGCAGACGAGGAATCAGAGACTGTGCACACGGCCGTTCCTCTCGAGCAGGTGGTGGCCTTCAACCTCGGCCTTCTCTTCCCAGGCATGAGCATCGAGGGGCACTATTTCTTCCGCGTCACCAGGGATGCGGATCTGGAACTGCGCGACCTCGAAGCTGATGATCTGATGATCGCCATTGAGCAAGGGCTGCGCAAGCGACGCATGGGTGGCGAAGTGGTGCGACTCGAGGTTGCTGATGGAATGCCGCAGGACGTCATCGAGATGCTGATGGATGGCATGTCCGTTGAGGAAGCGGATCTCTACAGAGTTGATGGACCTCTGGGCCTCGACGATCTGTTCGGGCTGATGGGAATTCCATTGCCCCGACTCAAGAACGAGTCCCACTCAGGTCAGACACCTCCGGTTCTGCGTCGGGCCCAGCGCAACATGCTCGAAGACGGCTCCATCAAAGAAGAGGAATTCGAAAGCATTTTCTCGGTGGTCCGACGCCGCGATGTGCTTCTGCATCACCCCTATGACCTCTTCTCAACGTCTGTGGAGGAATTCATCAACCAGGCCGCCGATGACCCGCTGGTGATGGGGATCAAGATGACTCTTTATCGCACCTCCAAGGATTCACCAATCATCGCCGCGTTGATCCGTGCAGCGGAAAACGGCAAGCAGGTGATGGCGCTGGTGGAACTCAAGGCACGCTTCGATGAAGACAACAACATCCAGTGGGCCAAACACCTTGAGAGCTCAGGAGTGCATGTCGTCTATGGGGTTCTGGGCCTGAAAACCCACACTAAGATCGTGCTGGTGGTGCGCAAGGAAAAGGAACGTCTGCGCAGTTATGTCCATATCGGCACTGGTAACTACAACTCGAAGACATCACGTCTCTACACCGATCTTGGCCTGCTTTCGGCACGACCGGAACTCGGCCAGGATCTCGTTGAATTGTTCAATTACCTCACAGGATTCTCCAAACAGCAGGAATTCCGAAAGCTGCTGGTGGCGCCCGTTTCACTTCGTAAAGGCATGGAACACCTGATTCGCCGTGAGATCGAGCATGCGCAGAACGGACGTGGCGGCCATATCCGGGCCAAGATGAACTCACTGGTGGATCCAGGCATCATCACGCTGCTGTACGAAGCCTCACAGGCAGGCGTGCAAATCGAACTGGTCGTCCGGGGCATGTGCTGTCTGTACCCGGGGCGTGAAGGCGTGAGCGACAACATCAGCGTGGTGAGCATCATCGGACGCTTTCTCGAACACTCACGCCTGTTCTGGTTCGCCAATCACGACAAACCCGAGGTTTACATCGGCAGCGCTGATTGGATGCCCAGAAATCTGGACAGGCGCGTGGAAGCTGTGACACCAGTTGAAGAACCTGCACTTCGGGAGCAACTGGAACGGTTGATGCAGATCTATCTCGATGACAACCGTGGATTATTCGATATGCAATCCGATGGATCCTTCATTCAGCGCCATCCAGAAGGAGAGGAACGTAATTCTCAGCTGAACCTGATTCAAACCTGGAGAAAAGGACTGTCAACGAAAAACTGAACCGCTTGGACCCGTGTTCATCGATACAGTCAAATTGTGCTTTTTGTCTTTATTTCACATTCGATCCACGAGACTTAACACTGCATCATTGATTCGTAAAAACTTTCGATTTAGATAGCTCACTCTTTGGCTCAGGTGCTAAATTTTTCTCAAATCTAATTTTCAGGAGGCCAGGGTGATGGGGATCCCTCTGGAATCTGAAGAAGTAACTCAAAAAGTTGCTTCATCAGAGCCTGTCTTGCCGACCACAGGTCGTCGTGACAGCAGTGCACGTTCACGCTCAACTTCAAGTCGCTCAACACGTCAAAACAGTCGCCTGACGACCGATTCAATCGGTTACTACCTGAGCAGCATCGGACGTGTTCCATTGCTTACTGCGGCCGAAGAAATCGAGCTCGCACACCACGTGCAAGCCATGAAGGAGTTGCTTGAGACTGCTGAAGAGGAACGCACTCCCAGGCAACGCCACCGCATCCGCATGGGCAAACGGGCCCGGGATCGCATGATGGCAGCCAACCTTCGCCTGGTTGTGAGTGTTGCCAAGAAATATCAGAACCAGGGCCTTGAATTGCTCGATCTCGTGCAGGAAGGAGCCATCGGCCTGGAGCGGGCCGTTGACAAGTTCGATCCGGCGATGGGCTACAAGTTTTCGACTTATGCCTACTGGTGGATTCGCCAGGGGATGACTCGCGCGATTGACAACAGCGCGCGGACCATTCGCCTGCCGATTCACATCAGCGAAAAGCTCTCCAAGATGCGCCGCATCACGCGTGAACTGTCCCACCGCTTCGGTCGTCAGCCGAATCGACTGGAACTGGCCAGTGCGATGGGCATCGAACCACGCGATCTTGAAGACCTGATCGCCCAGAGCGCTCCATGCGCATCTCTGGATGCCCACGCCCGTGGTGAAGAAGATCGCAGCACGCTCGGTGAACTGATCCCAGACCCCAATGGCGCTGAGCCAATGGAGGGAATGGATCGCAGCATTCAGAAGGAGCACCTGAGCGGATGGCTCTCTCAGCTGAATGAACGTGAGCAAAAAATTCTCAAATTGCGCTTCGGACTTGATGGGGCCGAGCCACTGACACTGGCTGAAATCGGTCGTCAGATCAATGTGTCGAGGGAGCGGGTGAGGCAGCTGGAAGCCAAGGCCATTCTGAAATTACGTGTCATGACCAACCATCAGCAGGCGGCCTGAGTTTTTGCTCTCATCTCTGTTGATCATCGGCACCTGGATGCTGCTGGTGATCTCAGCAGCTTTGATCTGTCGAAAACGTTGGCCTGAGCAACAGGAACTCAGTCGCAAGATCGTCCACATCGGCACCGGTCCGATTGTGGTTCTGGCCTGGTGGCTTGCAATCCCAGCATTTGTTGCTGTGCCGGTGGCCATCGCCGTGACAGTGATCACGGCGGTCAATCACCGCTTGCAACTTCTGCCAGCTGTTGAGGATGTGGATCGCAACAGCTACGGAACCGTGGCGTATGGACTCGCCATCAGCCTGTTGCTGCTCCTGTTCTGGCCTGAACAGGCTGTTGCGGTCTGCGCCGGGGTGCTGGTGATGGCCTTCGCCGATGGGTTGGCGGGGCTTGTTGGCCGTGGTATGGCATCGCCCAGCTGGACCATTTGGCAACAGCGGAAATCAGTAGCGGGCACCATCACCATGGCCTTGGTCACCGCATTGGTGTTGCTTTTGCTGGTGCTGCTCAGTCAGAGTCCCTTGCATCCGCTGCGTCTGATCGCGGTCTGTGCTCTGGCCGTCGGCCTGGAGCAATTCGGCCGCTGGGGAATCGACAACCTCACTGTGCCGATTGCCGTTGGGTTGTGCTGGGCGTGGATGACCGTCTAACAAACCACGGCCGACCTCAAGGCTCAAGCCACGGGAATCTCAGATGCAGGAGTGCCAGCCAATTTCACGGATTCGGCCAGTTCAGCCAGCAACTCAGCCGTTGCTTCAATACTGATGCAGGCATCTGTGACGCTCTGTCCATAAGTGAGTGAAGAGCGATCAGCACTGATCTTCTGATTGCCTTCGACCAAGTGGCTTTCCAACATCACACCCATCACATGGGTTGATCCCTTCTGCACTTGCGCGGCCACCGCCCTGAGCACCTCGCCCTGACGGCGATAGTCCTTATTGGAATTGGCATGACTGCAATCGACCATCAGTCGGTCCGGAAGGCCCGCTCTAGCCAGTTCAGCGGATGCTTCCTGAATCGCCTCCAAGTGGTAGTTGCTGCCGCTGTTGCCGCCCCTCAACACCAGATGGCCATAGGGATTGCCAGTTGTGCTCACGATGGAGGCATGCCCCTCACAGTTGATCCCCAGAAAATGATGGGGGCTGGAGGCTGACTGCATCGCATTGATGGCGATAGTGGCACTGCCGTCGGTCCCGTTCTTGTAGCCGACGGGCATGGACAGGCCCGAGGCCATCTCGCGGTGGGTCTGACTTTCGGTGGTGCGGGCACCGATGGCTGTCCAGCTGATCAGGTCGGCGATGTATTGCGGAACCACTGGATCGAGGAGTTCCGTTGCCGTGGGCATGCCCTCCCTGGCGAGATCAAGGAGCAATGAACGCGCCAGACGCAATCCGGTGTTGATGTCGTACGAACCATCGAGGTGGGGATCATTGATCAAACCTTTCCAACCCACGGTCGTTCGAGGCTTCTCGAAGTAAACCCGCATCACCACCTCCAGTTCCCTCGCGTGTCGGGATCTCAAAGGAGCGAGTTGACGGGCGTAATCAAGGGCTGCATCCACATCGTGAACCGAACAGGGCCCGACGATCACCAGCAAGCGATGGTCCTTGCCCCGAAGAATGGACTGGATGCGGTTTCTGGCGGTGGCCACGGTGTCAGTGGCCCTGGCATCGGTGGGGAGATCCCTGTGCAGCAAGGCCGGGGGAACCAGTGGCCGGGTGTCCACCACATGCAGATCGTGAGTGGTGGTCATGCCTCGTGCCATGAATGATCTCAGGTTACGCAAGCTTCTTCATGGCGCATGACGCCGGCAGGGAACGGTGACGCAGGAGAATGAAGTGCGTTTGACGTTCCTGCGCCGATTCCGATGCTGAGCACCTACCGCGAGAACGCCGCAGAACGCCTGGCCCAGGGGATCCCAGCGCTGCCACTCGATGCCGGCCAGACCAAAGCGCTCACGGAACTGCTGCAGGACCCGCCTGCCGGAGAAGAAGAGGAACTGCTGTATCTGCTGAGTGAACGCATCCCACCTGGGGTGGATGAAGCGGCCTATGTCAAGGCAACCTGGCTGAGTGCGGTTGCTCAGGGCGAGGCAAGCAGCCCACTGGTCTCCCCCCTGGAAGCGATCCGCCTGCTGGGAACGATGGTGGGTGGATACAACGTGGCAGCCCTGATTGAGCTGCTCAAACACAGCGATGAAGAACTTGCCGCCTGTGCCGCGGAGGGCCTGAGCCGCACCCTGCTCGTTTA
Organism: Synechococcus sp. MIT S9509; assembly: GCF_047303035.1. Lineage (NCBI taxonomy): Bacteria > Bacillati > Cyanobacteriota > Cyanophyceae > Synechococcales > Synechococcaceae > Synechococcus > Synechococcus sp. MIT S9509. Next base: position 2,173,830 of record NZ_CP138940.1, read on the forward strand.
TGACGCCTTCAACGAACTGATGGAGCTGGCTGGAGACAACCGCTTTGCCAAACAGGTCGTGGACAGCTGGGCCGCAGCGGAGTGGTTCACAACCAAACCTGAGCTGGCTGAATCCATCACCGTGACCGTTTTCAAGGTTGAAGGTGAAACCAACACAGATGATCTGTCTCCGGCAACTCATGCCACGACCCGTCCGGACATTCCCATGCATGCCCTGGCGATGCTGGAAACCCGAGACCCCGATGGTCTTCAGACCATCACAACGCTGAAACAAGGTGAGCATCCCGTTGTCTATGTGGGAGATGTTGTCGGCACAGGAAGCTCCCGCAAAAGCGCGATCAACTCGGTGCTCTGGCACACGGGGGAAGACATTCCGCATGTACCCAACAAACGGGCCGGAGGAGTGATCCTGGGGGGAAAGATCGCCCCAATCTTTTTCAACACCGCGGAAGACTCTGGCGCGCTGCCCATCGAATGTGATGTCACCGGGTTGAACACCGGGGATGTGATCACCATCCGGCCCTACGAAGGCACAATTGAACGGGATGGCGACGTGGTGAGTCGTTTCGAACTCAAACCCTCAACAATCAGTGATGAGGTGCGCGCCGGTGGTCGCATCCCTCTGATGATCGGTCGGGCTCTCACCGACAAGGTGCGCGCCAAGCTTGGTTTGCCGCCCTCCGAACTGTTCATCCGCCCCAGTGCTCCGGAAGACACCGGCAAGGGATTCACCCTGGCTCAGAAAATGGTGGGCAAGGCCTGCGGCCTCAGGGGGGTGAGACCCGGCACCAGTTGCGAACCACTGATGACCACAGTCGGATCTCAGGACACGACCGGGCCGATGACCCGCGATGAAATGAAGGAGTTGGCCTGCCTGGGCTTCTCCTCCGATCTGGTGATGCAGAGCTTCTGCCACACCGCTGCCTATCCCAAACCTGTGGATCTTCAGACCCAGAAGGACCTGCCCGATTTCTTTGCCCAGCGCGGCGGCGTCGCGCTGCGACCCGGCGATGGCATCATCCACAGCTGGCTGAACCGGATGCTGCTGCCCGACACTGTTGGCACCGGCGGTGACAGTCACACCCGCTTTCCGCTAGGCATCTCCTTCCCGGCCGGGTCAGGCCTGGTGGCCTTCGCCGCGGCCATCGGTGCCATGCCCCTGGACATGCCCGAGTCGGTCCTGGTCCGATTCAGCGGATCTCTGCAACCGGGCGTGACCCTGCGCGATGTGGTGAACGCCATCCCCTGGGTTGCCATTCAGCGAGGCCTGCTGACCGTTGAGAAAGCCAACAAGAAGAATCTGTTCAATGGCCGGATCATGGAGATCGAGGGTCTTCCTGATCTGAAGCTCGAACAGGCCTTTGAACTCACCGACGCCAGCGCCGAGCGTTCCTGCGCCGGCTGCACGATCAAGCTCTCCGAGGCAACGGTGGGTGAATACCTGCGCAGCAACGTGGCCCTGCTCAAGAACATGATCGCCCGCGGATACAGCGATGCCCGGACCCTGGCCCGCCGCATCAAGGAGATGGAGGTCTGGCTGTCCAACCCCCAGCTGCTCAGCGCTGATGCCGATGCCGAGTACGCCGAGGTGCTGGAGATCAACCTTGACGAACTCACGGAACCCGTATTGGCCTGCCCGAACGATCCCGACAATGTGAAACTGCTCAGCGAGGTCGCTGGGGCTCCGGTGCAGGAGGTGTTCATCGGCTCCTGCATGACCAACATCGGCCATTACCGGGCCGCGGCCAAGGTGCTTGAGGGAGCCGGTGAGAACAAAGCCCGCCTCTGGGTCTGCCCTCCCACCCGCATGGACGAAGAGACCCTCAAGGCGGAGGGCTATTACGCCACCTTCGAAGCGGCAGGCTCTCGCATGGAGATGCCGGGCTGCTCCCTTTGCATGGGCAACCAGGCCAGAGTGGAAGACGACACCACCGTGTTCTCCACCAGCACCCGAAACTTCAACAATCGCCTGGGCAAAGGCGCCCAGGTGTACCTCGGCAGCGCCGAACTGGCAGCGGTCTGTGCACAGCTGGGTCGGATCCCCACAGCTGACGAATACCGCAGCATCGCCTCCGAAAAAATCGATCCCCTCTCCGACGAGCTCTACAGGTATCTGAATTTCGACCAGATCAGCGGCTTCGAGGATCAGGGCAGGGTGGTCAGTGCAGATGAGGAGGCCCAGGTGCTCGCCGGGGCGTGATCCCGCGCCGGCAATGCAATGGTTGTTCTGAGTGAACTGAAACAACGCCGCCACCAGCTTGGCTCCAGCCGCAGCATCAGACGACTGCTGGAACGGCGCTGGTGGGTTGTGGTGCTGGCACTGATGCTCACCGGCCTGGGCGCTGCCCTAACCGGTGTGCTGTTCAAGGCGGGCATCAAAGTCTTGAGTGGCTGGCGACTGGAACTGCTGGCGGATCTACCGGCCTGGGCTGTTCTGCCTGGACTGGGAGCCCTGGGCGGCCTGATCTCAGGTCTGATGGTGGCCTATCTGGCCCCAGCCGCTGGCGGCTCAGGAATCACACACATCATGGGGTTTCTGAAACACCGGGCGGTGCCCATGGGGCTTCAGGTGGGCCTGGTGAAGCTGGTGGCTGGGATCGTGGCCATCGGCAGCGGCTTCCCACTGGGTCCGGAAGGACCCGCAGTTCAGATGGGAGGCTCGGTGGCATGGCAGATGGCGCGCTGGCTGAAAGCACCTGTGGCCTTTCGCCGCATGATTGTGGCCGCTGGCGGCGGAGCCGGAATCGCAGCAGTGTTCAGTGCTCCCATTGGAGGCTTCGTCTACGCCGTCGAAGAATTGCTGCACTCCGCCAGACCGGTGGTGTTGCTGCTGGTGATTGTCACCACCTTCTGGGCCGATGCCTGGGCAGACGTTCTGGGTCTGGCAGGCCTCAATTCCAGTGGAGGAGGCCTCGATGCCACGCAGGGATTCCAGCTGGAACGGGAATACACACCACTGGTGAACTTCCTGCCGATCGATCTTGGCTATCTGATCGGGCTCGGCGTCGTGGTTGGAGTGCTGGCGGAGCTCTACTGCCGCTACGTGCTCGCCATGCAACGCAAGGGCAATGCCTGGTTCGGCGATCACCTGGTACTGCGCATGGTGATCAGTGGTGGTGTGCTGGGCGGTGTCTATGCCTTTCTGCCTGAGGATTTTCACAACCTTGAAGGGCTGCAGCACCTGATCGCTGATGGCAAGGCCGATATCCCAATGGCGCTTGGCACCTTCATCGTGCTTTTCTTCAGCACCGGTCTGGCTGCTGCGTCGGGAGCTCCAGGCGGGCTCTTCTATCCGATGCTCACCCTTGGAGGTGCCATCGGCCTGGCCTGCGGAATCTGGGTGGAAGCGCTCACCGGACACGTGCCCAGCACCTATGTCTTCGCCGGCATGGGTGCCTTCGTGGCCAGCTGTTCCCGCACACCGATCACAGCCATGTTCCTGGCCTTTGCACTCACCAAGGATCTGTTGATCCTCAAGCCGATCCTGGTGGCCTGCCTGGCCAGCTTCCTCGTGGCACGCCTGTTTGATGACCGCTCGATTTATGAGCGCCAGCTGGGCATGGAGCTTTTGGAGGAGGATCACCTGGAAGCCCGCAGAGAACGACGGGGTGGCATTCACCACGCCTGGGAGGGATCGATTCGGCGCAGAAAGTTCGATCCTCCTAAACCACCACCACCTCCCAAGGACAAAACCAAAAAACCTGATTCCTAGCAGCTCCCTTCATTCCATGGCCACGACGGTCAACCGATGTCTGCGAATTGTCCACTGCCTGAGGGTGGGCAATTCTTCACTGGGCGGAGCGACACCATTGATGGCATCGGCTGGAGCCTCTGAATCCTTGATCCTTCAGGATGAACATCTGAAGCTAAGGCTCTCCTGAACCAGGAAACGCTGCTGTTTGATCCGGCTGTGCCGGAAACCGGAGCCCTGCGTGCGGTGATGGCCTTTCCCAGCACCTACACGGTGGGGATCACCAGCCTTGGCTATCAGATCGTTTGGGCCACCCTGGCCATGCGGTCTGACCTGGATGTACGGCGCCTGTTCACCGATCAGAGCGATCCGCCGCATCGGCAGTGCGATCTGTTCGGACTCTCCCTCAGCTGGGAACTGGACGGACCGGTGCTGCTGGATCTGCTGGAGCAGCAACGGATTCCGATCTGGAGCGAGCAGCGCTCGGATCAGGATCCGATCGTGTTTGGTGGCGGTCCTGTATTGACTGCAAACCCCGAACCTCTGGCTCCCTTTTTCGATGTGATCCTGCTGGGCGACGGCGAAGAACTGCTGCCCAGCTTCATCGACACTCTCCAGGAAGTCCGAACTGAATCACGATCCGTACGACTGCGGCGGTTGGCTCAGGTTCCTGGGATTTACGTGCCATCGCTGTACGCACCCAGCTACTGCAATGACGGTTGTCTGCAAAGCATCGACCCGATCGAAGCAGATCTGCCAGCAACGATCAGCAAGCAAACCTGGCGTGGCAACAGCCTCAGCCATTCAACGGTGATCACACCCGAATCGGCCTGGCCTGATATCCACATGGTGGAGGTGGTGCGCAGCTGCCCGGAACTGTGCCGTTTCTGCCTGGCCAGTTATCTCACCCTTCCCTTCCGCACTCCGTCTCTGGACGACGGTCTGATCCCTGCTGTCGAGAAAGGTCTGGTGGCAACGCGCAGGTTGGGACTCCTGGGTGCCTCAGTCACTCAGCATCCACAGTTCGCAGACCTGCTCAGCTGGCTTGGTCACGACCGCTTTGAGGACGTTCGCGTCAGTGTGAGTTCGGTGCGGGCAGCCACCGTGACGACTGAGCTTGCAAGCGGATTGGCCAGACGGGGCAGCAAATCACTCACGATCGCCATCGAAAGCGGCAGCGAACGCATGCGCAAGGTGGTGAACAAAAAGCTGAGCAACGAGGAGATCAGTGCCGCTGCGCGCCATTCCAAAGAAGGTGGGCTGCATGCCCTCAAGCTCTACGGGATGGTGGGGCTTCCCAGTGAGCAGGAAGCGGATGTGGAATCAACTGCGGATCTGCTGCTCCAACTCAAGAAGACCACCCCTGGCCTGCGTTTCACACTGGGCGTGAGCACCTTTGTTCCCAAAGCTCAGACACCCTTCCAATGGCAGGGCGTGAGGCCTGAAGCCGACAAACGCCTCAAACGCCTGGCCAAACGCCTGAAACCGAAGGGAATTGATCTGAGACCGGAAAGTTATGGCTGGAGTGTGATCCAGGCTCTGCTCTCTCGCAGTGACCGCCGTCTGGCTCCGGTCATCGCCGCAGTCCGAGGATCACAGGAAAGCCTCGGAGGCTGGAAGAAGGCCTACCGCAGCAGCAGAGCTGGCGAATTGCCGGGGGCCAGAAGCGGTGGGGTGGATCTGCCTTTACCCCCGCCATGGGAGCAGGTGGTGCACGACAACTGGGATGAAGCCGTCGTGCTCCCCTGGGACCATCTCAACGGCCCCCTGGGACGAGAAACATTGCTCAAGCACCAGAGCCTTTCTCTGGCTGGAGCCGCGCCGACAGTTCAGGACTAAAGGACGCTCTCACACCCGCCAGCAGAATCCAGCCGGCAATGTTCAGACGGCTGTCAAAAAAGGGCAGATCAGTGCCATGCAGAATGATCAGCACCAACAGTGCCGTCCACCAGGCCCGGTCGAACAGACCGGACAGTCCCCGGCGCAGGCTCACCACCAAGAGGGCCAAGACAAAACCCACCAAGAGCACTGCCACAGGTAGACCATGACCAATCGCCAGCTCCAGCGGCAGATTGTGAGCATGGCCATGCCACTGACCGGTGCGCAGTGGATAGATCACTGAAAACGCTGCGGCTCCCCAACCAAGCCATGGCCTTTCACCAATCAATTGCAACGCAACGTTCCATTGACTGAGGCGCGTGGAAGCGAGGACCCTTTCTCCCCCGTACTGACTGTCGTTGAGTCGAGCCCAGAGACTTTCAGGCACCAGAGTCCGGGCAGGATCCTGGAGCATGGGCGACACCCCGGGAAGCACGGACAACAGCACCGGCAGAAGCGCGAGTACCAACAGAGGAATCAACCAGGGCCAGCTGGGCGGACCCAGAACGAGTGGGACCACCAGCACCAGTGAACCCCAACCATTGCGGGATTCCGTGAGCACCAGCGCAACCACCAGCAGCACAGCCAGGACCACCACCACGACACGGCGCCAGCGATTCAACCCCTGCTGCACAAGAGCCGCCAGGGTCAGTGGCCAAACCATGGACAACCAGGCGGAGGCGATGTTGGCGTAATCAAACAGACCGGAAAGACGCCCATCAGGGCGGCCACCGGCTGCCATGAACCACACGATCAATCCACCCAGCAGCTGCCAGGGTCCCTGCCATCCCCACCAGATCTGACCCAGACCGGTCACCACCACAGGCACACTGCCTGCCACCAACCAAAGGGCGGAGCGGCGCCGGGCCTCGCCACTCATCACGTAGGGCTGAAAACCCCAGAAGCCCCAGAAAAAAGGCAGCCAGTTGGCCAGACCCACCCAGGCGAGTCCCTGGTCATAGGCCCCAAAGCAACCCAGAATCATCAGGCCAGAAGCCAGCAGCAGCGGGGCATTCCAGGGGTCACGCCAACAGGAGCGTTCACGCCCGGCGCAACCGAACAACAGTGCTGGGAACAGCAGCAGACTGCCCAGCAGAGCTGACGACGGCAGCAGAAACAGGCCGAGCTGAAAGCAGCGCCAACCACGCGCAGACGCAAGGGAGGGTCGACCCTGATCCAGCCAAACCATCACGCGAACACTGCCGTACGGCCTCGATAGACCATCACCTGTCGGCACAGATGAAGGCGCAGCGCCCTGGCCAGAGCGAGTCGCTCTGTGTCACGACCCTTTCGGATCAGGTCCTGCACCTCATCGCGATGGCTCACATGGGCGATCGTCTGCTCGATGATCGGGCCGTCATCCAGTTCTTCAGTGACGTAATGGGACGTCGCACCGATCAGTTTCACACCCCGTTCCCAGGCACGGTGATACGGCTGTGCGCCCTTGAAGGCGGGCAGAAATGAGTGATGGATATTGATCACGTTGGGAAATTGCCGGAGGAAGGTCCCGCTGAGTACCTGCATGTACTTGGCGAGCACTGCAAGCTCCACCCGATGTTCGATCAGCAGCTCAAGAATGGTTTGCTCAGCTTCAGCCTTGGTCTCGCGGGTCACGGGCACATGAATAAAAGGAACCCCGAACTCCTTGCAGCTCCTTTCCAGATCAGGGTGATTGGCAATCACGATGGGAACCTGCATCGGCAGTTCCCCGCTGCGGGCACGCCAGAGCAAATCAAGCAGGCAATGACTCTGTTTACTCACCAGAATCGCCACACGGGGATGATCGTCGGAGAAGTGCAGCTGAGCCTCACCCCCTAGCCGTTGTGCCAGAGACTCCGCTGCTGATGGAATCGCCTGACGCGGCAGACCGAAGCCCTCCAGATCCCACTCAATCCTGCTGAGAAACAGACCGGCACCGGAATCGGTGTGGTGATCGGCATGACGGATATTCCCGCCGTTCGCAGCCACCCAGCCGGCGAGTTCACTCACGAGTGCCGGACGATCCGGACAGATCAGCTGAAGGATGACCGAAGCGGAAGACAAGGATGTCAGAGAGATGACAACGTTGATTCTGCGCCGGGGCGTGCCGTCGTCTCAGCGAAGATGCAGATTCAAATCCCTGGATGTGGCCTGTCGGATCCGAGCACGGATGGTTGGTAGTCCAAGACGTTCATGGGCTGCAACCCTGTGACAGCCGTTGAACCCCCAGAGCTGACCATCCACCTCCAGCAGATCAATCGGTTCACGCAATCCCTCCTGGCGAATGGAGGCCATCAGGGCTTGCACCTTGTCTTCGTCGAGGAATCGCTGCAGAGGTCTGCGGACGGAAGCCAGCGGCACCTTGTCCACCCTCATGAGCGCACACTTGTAACGACAAAAGACCAGTTGAATTTAGGTGGCGGTTAAAGTCGCCACCACTCTTGTGAACTCCGATGCTGAGCGCCCTGCGCCGCGTGGCTGCCTTCTGCCTCTGCCTCGCCCTCTGTTTCGGCCTCGCAGCTTGTGATGGCAGCGCCAATGCCAAGCCTGCCACCATCAGCCCAGAGGATATGGCAGTGATCCGCCGCCAGGTGGAAGGGTTCACGGCTGCCAGGGAACGGCTGCCTGAACTGGCCAAGCTCGTCGACGAACGCGACTGGACCTTCACTCGCAACCTGATCCACGGCCCCATGCAGGAAGTGGGCAGAGAAATGCTGTACATCAATCAACGGCTGCTTCCTCAGGACCGAGCAGAAGCCAACAAATTGGCAACGTCCCTGAAGGACGCCATGGCTGATCTCGATGAAGCCGCTCGTCTGCAGGACGGCGCCAAACTTCAGAAGTCCTACGACGATCTTGAAGCTGACTTCGCCAGTTACGCCGCCGTCATTCCAGAGCAGGCCCTGAGCTGATCGCATCCATCGCCGTCATTGGTGCCGGGGTCACCGGCACTGGCACCGCCTGGCAACTTGCCGAGCGAGGGCACAGTGTTTTGCTGGCGGACCCATCACTGGCGAAGCCGATTCCAGAAAGGCCAGCTGACCGTGATCTGAATGGCAGCACCGCATCATTAGGCGTGCTGATGGGCCACGCTTTCCGACGTTCGAGCGGCAGGGCCTGGAGGCTGCGCCAACGCAGCATGGCGCTGTGGCCAGCATGGATTGAACAACTGAATCATCCAGAGTCACCTCTGCAGCTGGAAACACCGCTGATCCAGCTCGCTGGCAGTGCCGAAGAAGCCCAGCGGATGCAACAGCTTGTGGATGCCAGACCCGTTTCAGGTCTGCAGTTCATCGCCAGCAACATGCTTGATAAGGCTGATCCGGTTTGGCCCCAGGCGGGTCACGGGGCAATGCTCTCCGAACGTGATGGGCGGGTCGATCCTCTGCAGCTGTTGAAGGCCCTGAAGCGGAGCCTGATTGAACACAACGTGGAGCGACGAGCAACAGATGTCGTGGAACTGCAACGCCCTGACAGCAAACCTCGGTGCAAGTGGCGCCTCATCACCGCAGAAGGACGGAACGAAGAGGTGGATCTGGTGGTGATCTGTTCTGCTTTGGGCAGCGCCAAATTGCTGCAGAACCTTGGGCATCAACGTCCCATGGATGCCGTGCTCGGACAGGTGCTTGAGCTGCAGCTCAACAAGTCAGCCAAACAATGGACAGGGTGGCCAGCAGTGCTCACCTGCGGCGGCATCAATCTGATTCCGCAGGGACAGGATCGCCTGTGGATCGGAGCCACGCTGGAACCTGGCACGAAAGCGGATCCCGCAGCCATCGAGACCATGAAACGGTTAAATGACCTAGCCCCGGCATGGCTGGAAAACTCCCAACTGCTCGGCCAATGGCATGGCTTGCGTGCACGGCCACGAGACAGACCTGCCCCTCTACTGGAAGAGCTCGAACCTGGACTGCTGCTGGCGTCAGGGCACTACCGCAACGGCGTCTTGCTGGCACCCGCAACCGCTGAATGGGTTGGACAACACGTTGATAAAGAAACGATAACCAGCCCTTAAATCCTGTCTCCTCGCATTGCAATAAGTTCAATTCGAGTGTTCTTCACTCTCCATCGATTGTTTAGAAGAGTTCATGCAACGCTCTTTTCTCACGAGAACGCTGACTGTCATCTCGGGTGTGGCCGCAGGACTCAGCCTGGCTGCTTGCTCCACAAGTGGTGGTAGTGATGAAACAGATCAGGGCCAGCTCTCCGCAGCAGGCGCTTCCTTCCCTGCAGCCATTTACCAGCGATGGTTTCAGGGATTGTCGCCCCAAGGTGTGAATGTCAACTATCAGTCCGTGGGGTCGGGTGCTGGTGTGCGTCAATTCACGGCGGAAACCGTCGATTTCGGCGCATCCGACAAGCCGATGAAACCTGAAGCCATTGCCAAGGTGAGTCGCGGTGTGGCGCAAATCCCCATGACGGCGGGTGCGATCGCCGTGGCTTACAACAACCCCGGCTGCGAACTGTCACTCACCCAGAAACAACTGGCAGGCATTTTTCTGGGGCAGATCACGAACTACAGCGAACTCGGATGTGCCGACAAGGCGATCAATGTGGTTCACCGTTCCGATGGCTCCGGCACCACCTACAACTTCACGAAACATCTGGAAGCCATTAGCCCTGAATGGAAAAAGGATGTTGGGGCAGACAAGTCGGTCAAATGGCCAACCGGTGTGGGCGCCAAAGGCAATGAAGGTGTCTCCGCCCAGCTGAACCAAATCGCTGGAGGCATCGGTTATGTGGAATTGGCCTATGTGAAGGGTGATCTCCAGGCCGCTGCAGTGCAGAACGCTTCGGGTGAACAGGTGAAGCCCACCAATGCCACGGCCAGCGAAGCTTTGGGTTCCATTGACCTCGGCCCCGACCTGATCGGAAGCAACTCCAATCCCAAAGGGGGCTATCCGATCGTCACCTTTACCTGGGTGCTGGCCTACAAAACTGGCAACGACGACAAAACGGCACTATTGAAGAAGACCTTCAACTACATGCTTTCCGAGGAAGCACAGTCGCAGGCTCCAGAGCTGGGCTACGTTTCGCTACCACCTGAAGTTGTGAGCCAAGCCAAAGCCGCAGCCGATTCCATCAACTGAGCGTTCGCAACCTCTGGATCAACTGCGTCTGGACCAACTTGCAAATCAAAAGGGAGCGAATGCTCCCTTTTTTGCGCAGCAAAAAACCCCGTCTGATCACAGACGGGGAAGAAAATACGAGGATGTCAGACCACGTGTGATTGGCCTTAAAGAATCACTTGGATTCCGTGAATTCAGCGTCGATCACATCATCGCCGGACTCACCAGATCCAGAACCCCCTCCGGGAGTCGCGCCTGAGTCGCCACCAGGAGCAGCACCGGCTTCAGCACCAGCCTGCTGATACACAGAGGCTCCCACGGTGTAAAGCTCCTGCTGCAGTTCCTCAAGCAGGGGCTTCATCGCGTCGTAATCCTCCTTCTCAGTGGCTTCCTTGAGCTTGGTGCGCTTCTCCTCCACCTTGGTCTTGGCGTCTGCATCGACCTTGTCGCCAAGCTCCTCCATCTGCTTTTCAGCTTGATAAACGAGGGTTTCAGCCTGGTTCTTGAGATCGATGCGCTCGCGCTTCTCCTTGTCAGCACTGGCGTTGGCTTCAGCATCCTTGACCATGGTTTCCACCTCGGAGTCGCTGAGGGTGGAGGCTCCGGTGATGGAGATGGATTGCTCCTTGCCGCTGCCCTTGTCCTTGGCGGTGACGCTGAGAATGCCGTTGGCATCAATGTCGAAGGTCACTTCGATCTGAGGCACACCGCGGGGAGCAGCGGGAATGCCATCCAGACGGAAAGTTCCAAGGCTCTTGTTGTCGGACGCCATCTCGCGCTCACCCTGGAGCACGTGAATCTCAACGTTGGTCTGACCGTCGACAGCAGTGGAGTAGGTCTCAGACTTCTTGGTGGGCACCGTGGTGTTACGGGTGATCATCTTGGTCATCACACCGCCGAGGGTCTCCACACCCAGAGAAAGAGGGGTGACGTCCAGCAACAGGATGTCCTTCACTTCACCGGCGAGCACACCGCCTTGGATGGCAGCGCCCACGGCCACCACCTCATCAGGGTTCACGGTCTGGTTGGGATCCTTGCCGGTCACCCGCTTGACCAGCTCGAGCACAGCCGGAATCCGGGTGGACCCGCCCACCATCACGATCTCGTCCAGCTCACCGGAGGAGAGCTTGGCGTCCTTGAGTGACTGCTCTACAGGAACGCGACAGCGATCGATCAACTTGGAGGCCAGCTCTTCGAACTTGCCGCGAGTGAGGGTGAGGTCGAGATGCTTGGGCCCTTCAGGAGTGGCGGTGATGAAGGGCAGATTGATCTCACTCTGAGTGGCACTGGAGAGTTCAATCTTGGCTTTTTCAGCAGCTTCGGTGAGGCGCTGAAGCGCCTGCTTGTCCTGACGCAGATCGATGCCTTCGTTCGACTTGAAGGTGTCGGCAAGGTGATCAACAATCACCTTGTCGAAGTCATCACCGCCGAGGTGGGTGTCACCGGAAGTCGACAACACTTCAAAGACACCATCCCCAACCTCAAGAACCGACACGTCAAAGGTTCCACCACCGAGGTCGAACACCAGAATCCGCTCATTGCTCTTTTTATCGAGCCCGTAAGCCAGAGCCGCAGCGGTGGGCTCGTTGATGATGCGCAGCACTTCAAGGCCGGCAATCTTGCCCGCGTCCTTGGTGGCCTGACGCTGGGAATCGTTGAAGTAGGCGGGAACGGTGATCACGGCCTGGGTCACCGATTCGCCGAGGTATTTGCCGGCATCCTCTGCCAGCTTGCGCAGCACCTGAGCGGACACTTCCTCAGGAGCGAACTGCTTCTCGAGAACCGGGCACTTCACCTTCACATTGGAGCCGGCCTTCTCAACCGAGTAACTGACTTCCTTCGACTCTTCATTCACTTCATCAACCCGACGGCCGATGAAACGCTTCACGGAATAGAAGGTGTTGTCGGGATTCATGACCGCCTGGCGCTTGGCGATCTGACCCACCAGTTGATCCTGGTTCTTGGTGTAAGCCACCACCGACGGCGTGGTGCGGAAGCCCTCGGCATTGGCGATCACGGTGGGCTTGCCGCCCTCCATCACCGACACACAACTGTTGGTGGTTCCGAGATCGATGCCGACAACCTTGCCCATCCGTGCCTCCTTGCTCCGCGTAATGACTGATTAGATCTTTCGCATCTTCGGCAGAGGCAATGCCTCCAGGCGAGGTGTGGTTCCCGAACAGACCGATGACGCAGCAGGCTGGTGGAGAGGATTGCGCTTCTCCGAATGATCAGCGGAACCACAGGACTGATCGGCTTGCTGGGACAACCCGTGAGCCACTCCCTGTCACCGGTGATGCACAACGCCGCTCTGAAAGCCATGGCGCTCGATTGGCGCTACATGGCATTTCCCTGTGATGCTGACGATCTGAAGACGGTGCTCAATGGATTGCAAGCCTTGGGGTGCCGCGGCCTGAACGTGACCATTCCGCACAAGCAGCAGGTGGTGGGTCTCTGCAGAGAGCTGAGCCCCCTCGCTGAACGGCTGGGTGCCGTGAACACGCTCACACCCCTCAAAGAAGGCGGCTGGCATGGGCATAACACTGATATGGAAGGTTTTCTGGCACCACTGCAGAAACCAGCAGGGCAGTGGCAGGGTGCCGAAGCAGTCGTGCTGGGCTGCGGTGGCAGCGCCCGAGCTGTGGTGGCGGGGCTGCAGCAACTACCCCTCACCGCAATCCATGTCTCCGGCAGACGCCCTGATGCGCTGGCTGACTTTCTGAGCGACCTGCGTGCAGGCCAGGGCAGCGACAGCGCACCGCTGATCGCCATGAGCTTCGATCCGGAACCGCTCAGCAGGGTCTTGCAGCGATCGAAACTTGTGGTGAACACCACTCCTGTGGGAATGCAGGGCCATGGAGATGACAACGCCATGCCGCTCGGCCGAGATCTCTGGGCAGGTGTTGATGCATCCGTGACCCTCTACGACCTGATCTACACACCCCGACCAACGCCTTGGCTTGCATTGGGTCAACAGCGTGGCTGCCGCACCATCGATGGCCTGGAGATGCTGGTTCAGCAGGGAGCTGCGGCCCTGCGTCGATGGTCGGGGCGAGCGGATGTGCCTGTTGATCAGATGCGGGAAGGCGCTCTTCGCAGCCTGGGGGCGCATCAGGATCAGCACTCACGATCACTGAACTGAATCGAGTCACACGCTCTACGCTCGGGCCAATGTCGAGGCTGCGATGGCCATTCCCGTCTGGCAACGGTTCCTGGGTCTGCTGGTGTACGTGCTGCCATGGAGCGATGCGATTCCCTTCGGCAGCCATCTGATGGGTCAGTTCCCCTGGATGCAGTGGCTCACGCTGCCTGCATTACCTCTGGTGCTGCTCGAACGGGGCATCCCTTTCGGAAATCTGCTGGTGTTCTTCCTGCTGTTCCTGGCTGTGGTGCGCAATCCCAACGTGCCTTACTTCCTTCGCTTCAACACGCTCCAGGCCCTGCTGGTGGACATCATCGTGGTGCTGCTCGGCTACGCATTCGCCATCCTGCTGCAACCTCTCAGCAGCGGTCTGATGCTGCGAACTTTTTCGAGCACGGTGGTGGTGGCGGTGCTGGCCGTGGTGATCTTCGCTTCGATCGAATGCATCCGCGGCAGAGAACCTGATCTGCCCGGATTGAGCCAGGCAGTCCGCATGCAGCTCTACTGAGACTGTCAACCCCAAGGGGATAGGCTGTTGGATCCGTCGCTCACGCTGTGAGCCTTCAGTCCCTGTCGGATCTGTCTCCATGACCCAGCAGCCTTACTACGAGACCATGTACATCCTTCGTCCGGACATTCCGGAAGAAGAGGTCGAGTCTCATCTCACCAAATACCGAGACATCCTGGTTGAAACCGGTGCTGATGTCCTGGACAACCAGATGCGCGGCAAGCGTCGTCTGGCCTATCCGATCGCAAAGCACAAGGAAGGCATTTATGTCCAGCTGAGTCACAACGGTGATGGGCAGCAGGTTGCTGTGCTTGAGAAAGCGATGCGCCTTAGCGAGGATGTCATCCGCTACCTCACCGTCAAGCAGGACGGCCCTTTGCCGGCTCCCCGCGTGGCTCCAGGCACTGAACCCGCAGCGCAGCCTGAAACAGCCGAAGCGACCGCCTGAGGCATAGGCATTGTTGAACTGCTGACCGGGCGATACCGTTCGGTCATGCAGTCTCAGAATGCCGAGCATCAGGCACCGTTGCCTCTCTGGAACCCATCACCTGAGGTGATGGAAGCTGATCGAGAACACGAACAGCAAACCGATGCTCTGCGAGCGCGCATCGCTGAACTTGAGCAGATGATCGAGGGCTATGAGACCTTGCTGAGTGAGCTTCCAGAGCTGTTCGAGCGCAAATTTCAGCAACGCCTCGAACCACTGATGGAGCGTTACCGGCTGCTGGCCAGAGCACAGCAAATGCTGGGTGAACCTGCTCTGCCCCTGATTGAAGAGCCTTCACAACCGCTGAGCGACATCCCCATTCCGTTCCTGGAACGTTGGCGCAACAGAAAAAACAGCCATGAACGGCGATCCGAACGGAACGCCGCCTGAGTTGATCCTCGGCTTCAGAGTGCTCAGCGACGTCGAGCTGCAGACCAGAGCCGGATCGGCAACCCCCAGATGTAGATAAAACCCTCTGCTGCGCGGTGATCGAATTGATCTTCGCTGCCATAGGAGGCCATCTCAGGAACGTAGAGGCTGCTGTCGCTGGATCTGCGTCCCGTAACGATGGCATTGCCCTTGTGCAGCCGAAGGCGGACCGTGCCATTCACGTGGGTCTGAGTGCGATCCATGAATCCATCCAGAGCTTCCTTGAGCGGTCCGAACCAGAGTCCCTGATACACCAGATCCGCCCACTGCATCTCCAGTTGTCGCTTGGTGCGAAGCACATCAGCAGCCAGTGTGAGGCTCTCGAGTTCCTGATGGCCCTGGATCAGCAGGAGCAAACCAGGAGTTTCATAGATCTCTCGGCTCTTGATGCCGACCACCCGGTTTTCGATCATGTCGAGCCTGCCGATGCCGTGCATTCCGGCCAGACGGTTGGCTTCACGGATCAGCTCAACCGGAGGCAGCCGAACGCCGTCAATGCTCACAGGGTTACCTGCCTCAAAGCCGATTTCAATCTCCTGAGGCTGAGAAGGCGCCGCATCCACGGACACGCTCATCGCAAACACCTCCTCCGGAGGCGCCACCATCGGATCCTCAAGCGGACCCGCCTCCACGCTGCGGCCCAACAGGTTGAGGTCGATTGAATAAGGAGATTTCTTGCTCACCGGAGCGGGGATCCCACAACGCTCGCCATAGGCGATGGTCTGCTCACGACTCATCCCCCATTCACGGGCAGGAGTGAGCACCTTCAGATCAGGAGCCAGAGCAGCAATCGCCACATCAAAGCGCACCTGATCGTTTCCCTTGCCGGTGCACCCATGAGCCACGGCATCGGCGCCAACCTCCCGCGCCACCTCCACCAAACGTCTGGCGATCAGCGGACGCGCCAGTGCTGTGGACAGCGGATACCGGCCCTCGTACAAAGCATTGGCTCGGATCGCTGGAAAAGCGAACTCCTCGATGAAGGGTTGAATCAGGTCACCAACCAGGGACTGACTGGCACCGGCGTCCAGGGCCTTGAGGCGAATCGGCTCCAGCTCATCGCCCTGACCGAGGTCTGCAGCGAAGGTGATCACCTCGTCGACACCCCACTCCTGCTTGAGATAGGGAATGCAGACACTGGTGTCCACACCTCCGGAATACGCGAGCACAACCTTCTTGGCGCGTCCCATCAAGCGGACTCCTGTTCTTTAGCGGAACTATTCCGATTCTCCACTCCCACGGGACGACCACAGCAACCATCCGGCCATCAGCCCTGAGGGCACAAACAGCAGAGCCAGAACAGGGAGGACACTGGGCTGCAGAGGTTGTGGGTGCTGCTGTCCCCAGAAGCGCAGCAGAGCACTGATCAGCAGTGAGATCCCCCAGACGGCAGCGAAGATCGACGCTTTCTTCAATAGCTGGAGATGCGCAGTCTTCTATGATGGAGGATTGGCTCTGAAGATCTTGTCCTCAGATCTCACGGACTTGAGCGCCCTTGACAACGTCAATCCGGCCCTGACCCGCTACGGACGCAAAGAGCCTGCCCCGGTGCTGCCTCTTCGCGAAGAGCCTGATCTGCTGAGCTGGCTTGAAACCAGCGGCCGCCTGGTGGAGGACGAAGAGTCCAGTTCACCCGAAGTGAGCACGGTGGAAGAGGAGGAGCTCTCCGCTCTGATGGGAGAAAAAGAGGACTACAAGGCTGACGAAGAGAACGAAGAAAACTGGGAAGACTGATCTAAGGTCCCTGCGATTCGTCTTCGGGACTTGAGCGCTTCTGCGGACCGATCCAACCGTCACGACGGCCGTGCTCCAGCTGCTGTGTTGATCACGGTGGTGATGATTACGGCCTACGCGTCAGACCGCTGGATTCCCAACAGCCTGCTGAGCCTGCCACTGCTCGCAGCCACTCTTGTCTCTGCGGTTGTGACCTGGTGGGGAACTCCACAACTGCGGGCTTTGAAAATGGGCCAGGTGATCCGGACCGAGGGGCCTCAGGCACATCAATGCAAATCCGGAACACCAACGATGGGTGGCCTTCTTGTGATCCCGGTTGGAGTGATTGTGGGATGCCTGATCAGCTGGGAAGGACGCAGCGCGGATCAGTTGCTGGCTGTTGGTCTGGTCACACTGGCCTACATGGTGATTGGTGGCATCGATGACTGGAGCAGCCTGACCAAACGCACCAATACCGGCCTGAAACCCAGAGGAAAAATCCTGTTGCAAAGTGCAGCAGCCATGGTGTTTCTGGGCTGGTCAGCCTGGCAGGGATGGATCCCTGACGCGGTAGGTCTGCCCCTGGGGATGGTGATTCCTTTGGGCTGGCTGATCTGGCCACTGGGTCTGTTTGTCTTCCTCGCGGAAAGCAACGCCACCAATCTCACCGACGGGCTGGACGGCCTCGCCTCAGGCTGCGGGGCCCTCGTGTTCACAGGTCTGGGATTGCAGTTGATGTTGCGCGGCAACGAGGGTGACCCTGCACTGGCAGCGTTCTGCATGGCAATGGCCGGTTGCTGGCTCGGCTTTCTGATTCACAACCGCAACCCGGCACGGGTGTTTATGGGAGATACGGGGTCGCTAGCCATGGGGGCTTCACTGAGTGCCGTGGCGTTGCTGTCCAACAGCCTCTGGCCGCTGCTGGTGATGGGGGGCGTCTTTCTGGCTGAATCGCTGTCGGTGATCATCCAGGTGTGGGTGTTCAAAGCGACCAAAGGAGAGGATGGTGTGGGGCGCCGGGTGTTGCGAATGGCCCCGCTCCACCACCATTTCGAACTGGGTGGATCGCCAGAGCAGATCGTGGTGCCGATGTTCTGGCTTGCGACAGCTGGACTGGTCATTCTGGGTATTGTGCTTCGCCCCACCTGAGCCAGCCGACAATGAGTTACTTCACGTGGAAAGAGGCAGGTCTGACCGCCGACTGCGCCAGCCTTGAGTCGATGGCCTCCCGTTTCGAGGAAGCCGCCAGCCTGATGCGCCGCATGGCCGACAAGGGGTTCGTGCTGGAACAGCGCAATGGCGCGCAACACATCACCCACAAGGATGCTGAGATCTTCCAGTCGTGGGGGTTTGTGAACGAGGAACCAGCGGAGCGCCAACTGACCCTGATGCATGACCTCGAACCCTGAGGCTGATGGATCTCAGATTCTTGTGCGAAAGGCTCCAACCAACCAGACGATGACAAAGGCCAGCAGCGATGCACCCAGGTAGATCAGAGCCCATTTCTGCACTGTGGCGATCTCCCAACCGAAGATCAGCCCATCAGCGGCATCTCCCGCCGTCGAGAATCCGACGGGAGTGAAGCTCAGTGATGGAAGCATCAGGCGTGGAGCGAGGATCAGTCCATGCTGCCCTGAAAAGGTCATGACGACGTTTCCCGCCACCGTGATGCTGCTGGGCAGTGGTGAACTGGGTAAAGAGGTGGCCATTGCAGCCCAGCGCCTGGGCTGCAGGGTGATCGCCTGCGATCGCTATGCGGGGGCACCGGCCATGCAGGTGGCAGATCAGGCGGAGGTGCTGCCGATGACCGAGCCTCAGGCACTGCTGGAGGTGGTGCGGCGCCACAGTCCCAGCGTGGTGATTCCAGAGATTGAAGCTCTAGCGGTGAATGCACTGGCCGAACTGGAGGAAGAGGGCATCACCGTGATCCCCACGGCCCGCGCCACTGCCGTCACGATGAACCGTGATCGAATCCGCAACCTGGCAGCAGCGGAGCTTGGGCTGCGCACCGCTCGCTTCGCCTATGCGGCCAGTGCCGAAGACCTGCACAACGCTGCAGCACCGTTGGGGTGGCCGGTGGTTGTGAAACCGGTGATGAGCTCGTCCGGGAAGGGGCAGAGCGTGGTGAACGACGCCGAAGGGCTTGATCAGGCCTGGGAGGCGGCCATGGTTAACGCGCGTGGCACCTCCAACCAGGTGATCGTGGAAGAGTTTCTGCGTTTTGATCAGGAGATCACACTGCTCACCATCCGCCAGCGAGACGGATCCACCCTGTTCTGTCCGCCGATCGGACATGAACAGGCCAATGGTGACTATCAATGCAGCTGGCAGCCCGCTCAACTGAGCGAAGAGCAGTTGCAACAGGCGCAGACGATGGCCCGCACGGTGACGGACAACCTGGGAGGGGCCGGTCTTTTCGGAGTGGAGTTCTTTCTCTGCGGGGGCGAGGTGATTTTTTCAGAGCTGTCCCCTCGTCCCCATGACACGGGTCTGGTCACTCTGATCAGCCAGAACCTGAGTGAGTTTGAACTGCATCTGAGGGCTGTGCTTGGTTTGCCGATCCCCACGATCCGTTGTGCCACAGCGGCTGCCAGCAGAGTGATCCTTGCGGACCGCCATGGCAGCCAGGTCAGCTTCAGCGGCCTGGAGTCAGCCCTGAGCGAATCAGACACCAAAGTGTTGTTGTTCGGAAAAGCGGAGGCCCGCCCAGGCCGGAGGATGGGTGTGGCTCTGGCTTGCGGAGACCACCGAGCTGATGCTCAGGCCAAGGCCGATCGCAGCGCTGGTGCTGTGACGCTTCAGATCGAGGGCTAATCCAGACGGGACTTTGCACTGAGGAAGCGGTAGTGCTGAAGACCTTCCAAGACGCCCATCAGACACGACCGATTGGCGAAATAAACCCGTTGTTGATGGCGACAGCCATCGAGACATGGGTCATGGTCGGCAGTCACCACAGCAGCGGGCAGACCTTGGACCAGCTCCACATCCCCCTGCTGACTGGCCACCACCAGAATGTGTTCCAGAGGCAATCCCCAGCGCAGTGAAAGGAAGCGAATCGCCTCGCTCAGAGAAGCCCGCATCGGAAGCACATCAAGGAACCAGTGACAGCGCAATTGGGGCCTTGCAGGCAGGCTGCTCTGACGCAAACGTTGGCGGATGAGAGGCAACACGGAAGGGCCCGGTTGCTCGAGCAGATAACTGATCTTGAACGGGCCCTGGTGCTCGGGTTTCTGCAGTTTGATGTGATCTCCAAGATCGGACAGGGTCCGCTCCACTAAGTCGCGTTGCCAATCAACGCTGATCTGAGCCTGCCAGAAGCGATCCGTCTGCTCCTCCTGGCCGTAGTGAATCTGAGTGCCCGCCTGGGTGATCCAGACCTGCGGATCAGGAAGATGAAGCTCTGCAAAACGCTGCCGGGCCGCACTGAGAGGCCGTCCAGTGGTGATGCCGAAGCCTGTACGGGCAGCTTGAGCGGACGGTGCCATCAGCTGTTGCCGCAGACTCTGCAGTGCCTTGTCCTCGGGCTGCTCAAGACTGCTGTCGAGATCCAGCAGCAGCAGACGGGAGCCAAATGGACTGAGGCCGGAGGGCGTGGCGAGCAGCTGTGAAGAAACCGTCCGCGTGCTCGAACGCTTGAGGCGCTCCTGCATCTGAGCCAGGTAACCGCAGACATGGGCATCCCAGCTGTAATAGCGACTGACAGCTTCCACGCCGTTATCACTCCAGCGACGCCAGCGCTCGCCATCAGCGCCAGCTCGCTCCAAGCCATCCTGGAGCGATTCCCGGTCGGTCACATCCACGAGCAGGCCATTGTCACAACGGCTGAGGATTTCCCGGGGGCCGCCATCATCCGTGGCGACCATTGGCAGGCCCGACGACGCAGCCTCCAGCAGCGTGAGGCCGAACGGTTCGGTGAGTGCGGGATTCACGAACAAACCGCGCTGGGCCGCGGCCCAGCGGTACATGGCCGGGACCTGATCGCGACGATGGTGCTTGGGATAGGCCACGGAGCCGTAGAGGTCCACCTGATCAAAGATCTGCTGAAACACCTCCCGCTGCTGACGCTCCATCTGGCGGGAATCGTCGCGATTGCCGAGCACGAGAACCAGATTGTGGCGTTGACGAAGCACAGAGGATCGACCGAAGGCTTCAACGAGCGCAGGAATGTTTTTGCGCCGATCTGCACGACAGATGGCCAGCAGAGGTGGACGCTCAGGCTCCCTCAGAAAAGAGCTCAGCAGACCGGACACCTCGCTGAGCTCCTCCGAGTTGGGGTGTGGATGAAAACGTTGGCTGTCGACTCCTGGCGGCACAACCTGGGCGCGATCCGGATTGAAACATCCGTAACGGGCGTATTGCTCATCGCGCTCCTGCCGCGTGCTGGTGATCACTAGATCGGCATGGGCAAGAGCCAGTTCCTCTGCATCAATGCGCCGACTGATCGAATAATTCTGCTCGATCTGTTCATGGTCTCCTCCTGCCGCAAGCAGGCGTCGCAATTTCTCACGCCCCAGGGAGTGACCCGTGAAAGCGAGTGGAATTCCCAGACGGCGACTGACCAGAGCCCCCACATAGCCGGCATCTGCGTAATGGGCATGGATCCAGTCGGGCCTGTTGTGCTCCACCCGGTAATGACGAACCAGTTGATCAGCCAGCTCATCAAGATGGGGCCAGAGTTGCTCCTTGCGCAGATACCTGCGTGGCCCGAAGCTGAAACGGCGGATCGATGCAGCAGGTGCAATCGGTTCGTGCGCTCTTGAATAGTCGAGAGAAACCCGGCGGTCCTGAATCAGACGCGTGACAACCTCGACCTGGGCCACCTCGGCACGGTTGGCAAGGCTTCGTGCCAGCTCCAAAACGTAGAGGGTCTGGCCTCCGGTATCTGCATCACGGCCAAGCTCCAGATCCTGCGAACGGAACAAGCCATGGAGATGAAGTTGCAGCAGCTTCAGTCCCACTGGACCTCCAACACATTCAGGAACAGGTCCTGGTGTCCGATTAAGGATTAGGTGATGTGGAGATTCAAAAAGATAAAAACAATCTGACAAATGAATCTGCAGAGATTGAAAGCACGTGCAAATCCCCTGGCTTTAAAAGGATTTAAAAGAGACGGGCACTACAAATTGAGATTGATTTTGATATAGATATGCAAACAAAAAAATTGGATCAGAACATTTCCATAGCGTAAAGAATTTTCATAATTGACCGGTGACATCCATCAGCGGCACGCGTCGATTGCCCCATCCACCGGCACTGAAGCTGAGGGAATCGGTGATGCCCAGGTGATCATTGATCCAGGCAAGGATCAGAGGTCCCAGCACAGATGGTTCTTTGGCATCCACCGGAGCCCAGAGGTTGAAGTGATCACCACCTGATGCCAGAACAATGCGATGGCCATTGGCCAGAGGTTGACCGTTGCGCAACGGAACAACCGCTTCAGGATCCGAGGGGACAACCCAATCGCGGGTTCCACTCACAAGCAAAACCTTGGCATGCATTGAAGGACCACTGGATTCATCAAACAGCAGGCGCAGTGGAGGACTGACCACAACCGCGGTTCGAACTCTCATGTCACCCAGAGATCCCTGATCAGCACCTTTCAACCAGCTGCACTGAAGAACCCAGCTCAGGTTGCGGTCTGGATCACGAGGATTGCGGCAGCGTGAACTCAGCTTCCGGCTCGTGGTCTTCAGACCGCCCAGCTGCAGAGCTGCAGTGGCACCCCAGGAATGACCGACAACAGCCACTGAATCGGTTTGAACAGAAGAACCAGAGAGCAGGATGCCAGCTTCGACCGCATCGATCACGGCGGTGACATCCATGGGACGCAAGCGAAGTTCGTCCGATGCCGGTGGGGGCTTTTTGCCCTTGAGCATTGAATTTTGCTGCTTTGCATTACTGCCTGGGTGGTCAGGCAGCAGGACGAAATATCCATGGGCAGCAAGCAGATGGGCCCAGCCCTCGTAACTGGAGGGTTCATCCCAGAGCCCGTGGGAGATCACCACCAGTCGACCGTTAGGCCTTGCGGTGGGAGAAATAACAGTGACCTCCAGAGGCTGCGGACGATGCTGAATCGCAACGGAACGTTGTTGGCGCGTCCAACCTGATGCAGCGGCATCAACGATGGTTGATGCAACAGGCTTGGCTGCAGTGCCCCTCTGCACCAGCGCCTTTGCATCGTCTTGGTTGTCGCTGAGCCTTTTGGCATAGGCAGCGAGCACCTGAAGATTGATCGAGATCTCATCACCAGGGACATGACGCAGAAATCCCAGCAGATGGGGCTCATCATCCCGATAGGCCGCGATCAGAGCCTCCGACACCATGCGCCCGCTGGTGTCGACAGGGAGACCCTTGACCTGAATCAGTTCTGAGGCTGCCAGAAGCAGCTGCTCAAACAGAGGGTGCCCAAGGGACTGGAGAACGATGCTGCTGGTCTCTTCAGGAAGAGGAGCAGTCAACAGTGATTCGATCAGCTTCTGCACCGATCCTTCCCCTGCCCAATCCAGCTCCCGAAGATCCGGATTGGAATCGATCAACTCCCGTGCGTTGGTGGCCTGAGTCAAATCCAGGCTGATGCTCTCATCGAGCAAGGGCAAAGTGAAGGTGAGACGCTCAACCGCTGCCACTGGTTGAGCGACCAGCAGCGAAGCCGCAGCTGCAACCAGCCCATGAAAGCGGAAACACGGGTAGGACGTCATGCCGCCAGAGGAACCGTCTGAGGGGGATGCTGCTCCAGAACCCGGGCGAGATAGCGACCGGTGTGACTGGTTGGATGCTGGGCCACCTCTTCCGGCGTTCCGCAGGCCACCAACTGTCCGCCGCGATCACCACCTTCTGGACCAAGATCAATCAACCAGTCGGAACAACGAATCACATCAAGGTTGTGCTCGATACAGATGATGGAATTGCCCTTGTCGACAAGACGCTGCATCACATCCATCAGTTTGTGCACGTCATAGAAACTCAGGCCGGTGGTGGGCTCATCGATCAGATAAAGCGTCTTACCGGTGGCCCTGCGAGAAAGCTCCGTCGCCAGCTTCACCCGTTGCGCCTCACCCCCGGAAAGCGTGGGTGCAGGCTGACCCAGCTTCACGTAACCAAGACCCACATCCACGAGGGTCCGCAGTCGGTCAGCCGCCTGCGGAATGGCTGAAAACACCTCGGCGGCCTGCTCAACGGTCATCTCCAGAACGTCAGCAATGGTGTGGCCCCTGTAGGTGACCTGAAGGGTTTCACGATTGAATCGTGCGCCCTTGCATACATCGCACTGCACGTAGACATCCGGCAGGAAGTTCATTTCGATCACATTGACCCCCTGACCACGGCAAGCCTCACAGCGTCCGCCCTTGACGTTGAAACTGAACTGACCCACCTGATAGCCACGAGCCTTGGCTTCAACGGTGGCTGCAAACACCTGACGAATCGGATCAAACGCACCGGTATAGGTGGCGGGATTGGAGCGGGGGGTCCTGCCGATCGGTGACTGGTCAATCACGATCACCTTGTCGATCGACTTGAGACCACGCATCTCCCCGAGACCGTGGGGGAAGGGCACTTTGTGACCAAGTCCATGCTCGAGCGCAGGGTGAAGCAACTCATTCACAAGCGTGCTCTTGCCGCTGCCGCTCACCCCGGTGATGGAAACCAGACGACCAAGCGGAAACTCAACGCTCAGGTCCTTGAGATTGTTGCGATTGCAATTGAGCAGCTTGAGGCTGCGAGTCCCCGCCGAACGGCGTTCAGCAGGGGTGGGAATGCTTCGCTCACCACTGAGATAAGCACCGGTAACCGAGTCCGCTGCATTCAGGAGATCGTCAAGAGATCCCTCCGCCACGATGTGGCCTCCGTGCACTCCGGCTCCAGGACCGATATCCACCACGTGATCGGCGGCGCGAATGGTGTCCTCATCGTGTTCCACAACCACCAGGGTGTTTCCCAGATCACGGAGACGTTCGAGAGTGGCCAGCAGACGATCATTATCCCGTTGGTGCAAACCGATGCTCGGTTCATCGAGCACGTAGAGCACTCCGGTAAGACCGGCTCCGATCTGAGTCGCCAGACGGATGCGCTGCGCTTCTCCGCCTGAAAGAGTCATCGCCGGCCGATCAAGGCTCAGATAGTCCAAACCCACATCCAGCAGAAAACGCAAGCGCATGCGGATCTCCCGCAACACAAGGTCTCCGATCTGCATCTGACGGTTCGTCAGCAGTGGCGCACTGCTCTCGAATGCGCCGACACCCATCAACTGCTCAATCCGATCAAGGGTCTGGCCCACGCTCACGGCAGTCAGATCGGTGATCCGAAAACAGCCCATTCGCACAGCCAGTGCCTCGGGGCGCAGTCGTTTGCCGGCACAGCTGGAGCAGGGAACCAGCTCCAGAAATTTCTCAAGCTTTTGACGCTGGGCCTCGCCGCTGGCATCACGCAACTGCCGCTCAAGAATCGGCAGGATTCCTTCGAAAGGGCGCTGATATCCAGCACTGCCCTTGCGGTAGCGGCTATCGGCCTGAATCAGGATCGGTTCGCGACTGCCGTTGAGCAACACGTCCTGCTGCTCTTCAGTGAGTTCCTTCCAGGGAGTCTTGATTTCGAAGCCGAAGGCCTCCCCAACGGAATAGAGCAGGGAGAAGTAGTAGGAATTGTCTTTCTCGGCCCAGGGAGCAACTGCGGCGTAAACGGGCAGTGAGGGATCCGGAACAACCCGCTCTGCAGTGAACTTGCGCAGGTGACCGATTCCATGGCACGCCTCACAGGCCCCGTAAGGACTGTTGAACGAAAACAATCTCGGAGACAGCTCCTCCATGATCGCCCCATGCTCGGGGCAGGCGAAATTCTCGGAGAACAAGCGCTCGCGGTCGACACCCTCTGGAAGTTGCTCATCCTTTTTGGGCACGACCTCAACAATGGCCAACCCATCTCCGCGTTTCAGAGCCGTACGCAGAGAATCGGTGAGTCTTTCCTGGATTCCCTCGCGAGCAACAAGCCTGTCGACAACGACTTCGATGTTGTGGCTCTGGTTCTTGTCGAGTTCAATGTTGTCCGCCAGTTCGCGCACTTCTCCGTCAATCCGCACACGGGCAAAACCCTCAGCGGCCAGACCGCTGATCAATTTGGTGTGGGTGCCCTTCTTGCCACGCACAACCGGAGCAAGCAGTTGATAGCGGGTTGATTCAGGCAGGGTGAGGATCTGATCAACCATTTCATCAATGGTCTGCGGGCGAATCGGACGATCACACCTCGGACAGTGCGGATCGCCCGCCCGCCCGAACAACAGGCGCAGATAATCCTGGATCTCCGTGACGGTTCCGACTGTGGAACGAGGGTTGTGACTGGTGGATTTCTGATCAATCGAGATCGCCGGTGAAAGCCCTTCGATGGCATCAACATCGGGCTTGTCGACCTGACCTAAGAACTGACGGGCGTAGGCGGAAAGGCTTTCGACATAGCGACGTTGCCCTTCAGCGAAGATCGTGTCAAAAGCCAGAGAGCTTTTACCGCTGCCGCTCACACCGGTGAACACCACCATCTTGTTGCGGGGGATGGTGAGATCGACGTTCTTGAGGTTGTGCTGCCGAGCTCCTCGAACGCGGATCACGTTCTCGTCGGATTCAGCAGTCAGCTTCACCGGCTCCGCCAGAGACGGGGCCTTGGATTTGGGAGCTGCGCGCCCCATACGGCTGAATCTCAGGGATCGCAGATTCTACTGAGATCGGATGATGGTCATGACGCTTTCTGATCCGACGGGCTGGCTACGTAGACGCCCGCTTCACAAAAGTCCAGACCCGACAACACTCACTGTCGCTGCTGAGTGTCCCGCAGATGGGACACTCTTGACGGTGCTCAGATCGACAACACTTGGCTGACCTTGAAACGCTGATCCACAGCCATGACATCAAAACCACTCAAGGCGGCCCCATTGTTAACTGACTTCACAAAAACTCCCCCTAAAAATCGCCGTGTATATCAATTTGCGTATGCTTTTTAGCATTAAAACCTTCATACAACCGCAGAAGGAATCACCAATTCTGCAGCGTTAAAAGCATTACAACCGACTTTGCAGAAGCAAAAACGGAAAACTTCACTGATCAGCAGATAGACATAATAACTTTAAATTCATATAAATACTTCTCGTAATGCAACCTTTAATAGCAGTCAGAGACGTTTAAGTACAAGCCATGTTGAATAATAATCCAACATGCATGGGTGACCACTCTTCTCCAAAAAAGACAGAGCTTTGAGGATAAGCTTGACTTCCCTGAAGCTATATCGTCGAAACGAAGGCGTTGATCCAATTCTTGAAAAATGCCTTAAATAATCGGATGGCTGCTTAATCACAACTGAATCATTATCCTGGCCACAGGAAACAACCTGATAACAGGTCGACAACCTTGCAATTGCATTAGCCCCAATCAATTCTTCGGAATCAAACAATTTCAAAGATTTATCTTTTAAACCAGCCAACATATGCGACCTTCTTAACCATTCAAAACTTCTTGAATCTGGAAAGCTAATCACCAAAAGATCATCTTTGTTTAATAAATTGATCCAGATTTTGATCAAAACATCAAGTGGATTTTTACTCCACTGAAGAAGATAACTGCTGATTACAACTCTTCTGCCATGTGTCTGCCCATGCTTCTGGTAAAAACCTGTCCATTTGGAGTTAAATGCATCCGACAATACACATTTTGGTTCAACATTAAAGATTTCTCGAATGCTTTTTGATGCAACATCAAGCATCAAGGTTTCTTGATCAACCAATACACACTCAGCCGGGAATACAATATTTTTATCTCTAAATTTATTGAGTAGTTGTTTTATCGCGAAGGCTGTACCACAGCCAATGTCGATGATTGAACTGATTGACTTTAAGTCATCCGTCTCCATGATTTGTCTAACCAAACGACTTGCAGCTCGTCCCTGGGGCAAGGCGTGGCTCTCATAGTCTTTTGCCGCCTTAGCAAATGTTGGTTGATACATTTACCAAACAACAGTTATTGAAATCATAAGACAACAGCACAGTCCAGCATTGTCAATCCTGGATTGAAATAATGCCATGCGTTCATCGATTTTTCATCAGCTATCTGAAAATATGGTGCTAAAACTCCTGATTAAATCGGCTTAAAAAGACTTTCGAGATCAATTTCTTTCAATAAATCATTTCCTACTGCGAGGGAGGCTGGGATCAACCTCCTAAGACTGGCGCCAAGCATCTGGAACTTGAATCACACCTGCTGACATCAAGTCATGAGTTACATCGACTCTGTCAAAAACGGGATCATGATCTGGGGAACGGTTGAACCTGCAGGGCTGGATCTGAAAAGTTGTCACTGCCGATCGGATAGCTGGTGCTCATGCTGCTTTCTGATCCAGAAGGCTGGCTGCATAAGCCTCAGCTTCATGCAGGTCTCCGCCTGCCAGTTCGGCCAGCTCACGCTGTCGCTGCTGGGTGTCCCGCAGCTGGGACACTCGTGAATAAGTCACTCCAGCGACAACGTCTTTACTGACGCGGAAATGCTGATCTGCAGCTGCGGCGACAAGGGGCTGATGGGTGACACAGAACACCTGGCGATGTTTTGACAACAGCCGAAGCAGATCAGCCATGGCACCACTGACACGACCGCTCACTCCTGTATCGATTTCATCGAAGAGCAAGGTGCTGGATCCATCAACCTCGGCAAGGCAGGTCTTCAGGGCCAGCAGAAAACGCGACATCTCACCTCCGGAAGCCACTTCAGCGAGCGGTGCCATGGGCTGACCTGGATTGGCCGAAAACAGGAAACAGATCGCATCCGCACCGGTCTCGCCAGGCTCGGATGGTTCAACAGCGACCTCAAAACGCACATTGGCCAATCCCATGGGCCTGAGATGATCCATCAACCGTTTTTGCAGCTTCGCCGCAACAACCAGTCGCATTGAATGCAGAGAAGCATTGCTGCGATCACGAATCACACAAGCCGCCTGCTCCTTGCTGCGCAACTGCTCAATCAGTGCATCAACACCCCCTGACTGCTGACGGTCACGCAGCTCATCGCGTCGCTTGATCAGATCACTCAGATTCTGACCATGCCTGCGTTCCAGGCGCTTGAGCTCGGCCAGACGATCCTGAAGAAGAGAGAGACGATGGGGGTCACTATCCAGTGAGGCTCCGTAACTCTCCAGTTCCCGGGTCAGATCCTGAGCAGCGGTTTCAAGATCCAGGCATCGATCCTTGATGGAATTCAGCGATGGATCAAGGCCCTGCATCTGCTGCAACTCATGGCTGCAGGCATGCAAATGCTCGATGGCTGAAGGTGCCTGATCAGCCCCATCCATCAGACGCCCGATCAGAAGACCGAGGCCCTGCTGCAGGCGCACACCGTGAACAAGACGATCCTGCTCCCGCTCGAGCAGCTCAATCTCCGCAGGGTCTTCAAGCTCGGCCCGGTCGAGTTCCACCAGCAACAGATCAAGCTCCTCCCGCTGCTCCTGAAGACGCAGCTGATCGGTTTCAGCGCGCTCAAGCTCATTTCGACAGCGGACCCAGTCACTCCAGTGGCTGCGAACCTGGTCAAGCTGAACCTCAAGAGAAACACCCCCAAGACGATCAAGCCAGCGTTTCTGCAGACCGGGACGCGCCAGCTGCTGGGTCTGACCCTGCACGGTGAGATCGATCAGCAGTGGACGCAGCAGCTGCAGCTGCTGACGATTGACCATCACACCGTTCAACCTCGAGCGACTGCTGAAACGTTCGTCCTGGCGCCGCCATTCCCGACTCACCACCAGCTCCTCATCTCCATCAGGGATCTCCTGCTCAAGCAACCAGCGTCTGGCAGCTGCGCCAGGTCGAAAACTGGCCTCGATTACAGCCCGCTCACATCCGGAACGCACAAGGCGCAGACCGGCGCCCGCCTGCAGGCCTCCAAGCACGGCATCAAGAGCATCAAGAAGGATCGACTTACCTGCTCCCGTCTCACCTGTCAGCACGGAGAAGCCATGATCAAAAGCAAGATCGAGGCTGTCGATTAAGGCGATGTTCTCGAGTCGCAGACCGGATAACACGGCAGACCCCGGTGTTGGTGCTGACCGTAGCGGCGGCTCAGCTCGATTAGAAGGGGTGCACATGGCATTGCGGCCGGTGGCCCCACAAGAACTCGGCGATTTCATCGAAGCGGCCGGTCTACTGACCTATGACCCGGCTGCCATCACCCGCATCTACGCGGGGCATCCGCAGAGATTGCTGAGGCGTCTCTGGCAGACCCTGGTGCCGATTGGAATGCTCTTGATCGGAATCGGCTTTGACTGGATCTTCCAACTGCTCAAGGATCCGAAACGGGCACGAAGCCGAGCCAAGGAATGCGCCGAGCTGCTTGTGGAACTCGGCCCGGCCTTCATCAAGGCAGGTCAGGCTCTATCAACGCGACCAGACATCGTTCCTCCGGTGCTCCTTGAGGAACTGGCCCAGCTGCAGGACCAGCTTCCAGGATTCGACAGCGCTCTGGCCATGGCTTGCATCGAAGAAGATCTGGGCGCTCCCGTCGACAGCATTTATGCAGAACTGGAACGCGAACCCATTTCCGCTGCCTCTCTCGGCCAGGTGCATCGAGGAACCTTGCACGACGGCCAACGTGTTGCCGTGAAAGTGCAGAGGCCCGGACTGCGTGAACAGATCACGCTTGACCTCTACATCGTGCGCAACATCGCTGCCTGGCTCAACAGCAACATCGGCCTGATCCGCAGCGATCTGGTTGCACTGATTGATGAACTGGGCAGTCGGGTGTTCGAAGAGATGGACTATCTCAATGAAGCGTCAAATGCGGAGAAATTCAGCGAGCTTCATCAACAAAATCCCCGCATCGCCGTTCCACACATTTATCGAGAAGCGACCAGCCGAAGAGTGCTGACGATGGAATGGATCGACGGCGTCAAACTCACCAATCTTGAAGCGGTGAGAGATCTGGGGATTGATCCAGACGACATGGTCTCTGTGGGCGTGAACTGCAGCCTGCAGCAACTGCTTGAACACGGCTTTTTTCATGCCGATCCACACCCAGGCAATCTGCTGGCCCTTGCTGATGGGCGGCTTTGCTATCTGGATTTCGGAATGATGAGCGAGGTTTCCCGTGAATCACGGACCGGTCTGATCCAGGCCGTTGTTCACCTGGTGAACCGCAATTTCGGCAAATTGTCAAAAGATTTCGTCAGCCTCGGATTCCTTGCGGAAGACGTGAACCTGGAGCCGATTGTTCCGGCTTTTGAAACCGTATTCAGTCAGGCACTGGAAGCGGGTGTCAGCCGCATGGACTTCAAAGCGGTCACCGATGACTTGTCCGGGGTCATGTACAAATTCCCGTTCAGAGTTCCGCCTTACTACGCACTGATCATCCGATCGCTGGTGACCCTTGAGGGAATTGCTCTGAGTGTGGATTCTGACTTCAAGATTCTCGGAGCCGCCTATCCCTACTTCGCTCGCCGACTGATGGAGGATCCGGATCCACAGCTCAGGCAAAGCCTGAAGGAGATGTTGTTCGACGGCGATATCTTCAGCTGGACCCGTCTGGAAAATCTCGTAGCCAGTGCAGCCAGTCAGGACCAGCTGGATCTGGAAGCCTTGCTGGATCAGGTTCTTGATTTCCTGGTGTCAACCCATGGGGGCATGTTGCGCCATCAGATAGTTGAAACTGCAGCCGACCGCATCGACTCACTCGGATGGATGACCCTGCAACGCATTGGCAGGCGCCTCCCCCGTCAGTTGCAACCAACCCGCCTCATGACGTCAGGAGCCGAACTGGATCAGGACTTCTACATGGACCTTGAACCGATCCGCCAACTCATCCAGGTTCTCCAGCAGCTGCCTGGATTCAGCCCGGATCTGCTGTTCAGCCGCTTGCCGAGATTGATGCGTGAACCAGACGCCCGACGCATGGGAGTTGAACTCGCACAGGGTCTGGCCGAACGAGGAGTTGTCCGACTGGTCAAAGCGGCGGCAGGAGTCTCCCCCTAGATTCCGATCACTTCGTTCTGCTCATGTCTGCACGATCACGCCTTCGCAGGCACGCTCTGGCAACAGGCTCAGCGATGGCTCTGAGCCTGCTGGGTGGTCTCCTGCCCGTTCACGCCGCCAAGGACGTTGCTCTTGTCAGTGGAGCTTTCATCCGTTCAATCAGTGTTGCGGACCTGGCCTACCTGGCTGAAACAGGCGAAGCGCGTGGGTTGTTGGTCGACCTCCTGAAACTGAGCAGACAGGATCCTGAGGATGTGGCGAAACTGCTCAATCAGGAACTGAATCTGCCACTGGTGCTGACCAGCAGGCTGATGTCCACAAGAATCGGAGATGTGATTCTGACCAGAGTGGCTCGGATCATCTATCCATTGAAAGTGCCCGCCCCCTCGGTGAGTGTTCCTGCCATCCGCGCCGGTGTGATCAATGGACTTCAGATCGGTGAAGGCGGATTGACAGCAATCAAATTTTTAGAGGCCTATCCAACAGACGTGATGGAAGTGAATATTCCTGCACTGATGGCTGTGATCGAAAAAGCGGAATCGATCGCAGGCCTGGTTCAGTTCTTCTCAGATTCCCCTTTGGACGGTCTGAAGGACGGCAGCAACTGAATCAGGTTGCTGTGCCTGCCACATAGATTCCTGAGGAACATTGCCCTCCGCAGGTGTCACTGCTCAACAGCTTCCGTCGCCGCTTTTCCCCTGCTCCTGTCATGCAGGACTGGCCAGGGCTGATTGAGGCTTACAGAACCTGGTTACCCGTGAGCAACTCCACTCCGGTGGTGACCTTGAGGGAAGGAGCAACACCGCTGATACCAGTGCCTTCGATCGCTGAAAGGATCGGAAAGGGAGTGAAGGTTTATGTGAAATACGACGGGTTGAATCCGACTGGTTCGTTCAAGGACCGGGGTATGACCATGGCGATCAGCAAGGCCAAGGAAGCTGGATGTGAAGCCGTGATCTGTGCCAGTACCGGCAACACATCAGCGGCAGCCGCGGCCTATGCAAGACGTGCGGGGATGAGGGCCTTCGTGCTGATCCCCGATGGATATGTCGCCCAGGGAAAGCTGGCTCAGGCGCTGGTCTACGGAGCCGAGGTGCTCGCGATTCGGGGCAACTTCGACAAAGCTCTCGACATTGTGCGTGAGGTATCGGATCAGTACCCGGTCACCTTGGTGAATTCGGTGAACCCCTATCGCCTTCAGGGTCAGAAAACAGCCGCATTCGAACTGATCGACGCCTTAGGAGAAGCCCCTGACTGGTTGTGCATTCCCATGGGCAACGCCGGCAACATCACCGCCTACTGGATGGGCTTCCAGGAGTATCACCAGGCGGGCCGCAGCCGCACTCTGCCCAGGATGATGGGTTTCCAGGCCAGTGGATCAGCTCCGTTGGTCAACGAAACCACCGTGACCGATCCAGAAACGATCGCCACGGCCATCCGCATCGGCAATCCTGTGAACAGGGAAAAAGCCATTGCCGCAAGGGCAGCGAGCAACGGCGCATTCCTGGATGTGACAGATGAGGAAATCATTCAGGCCTACAAGCTGCTGGGAGGGCATGAAGGTGTGTTCTGTGAACCAGCCAGCGCTGCTTCAGTGGCGGGTCTGCTCAAACGCAAAGACGAAGTGCCTGCGGGAGCCACGGTGGTCTGTGTTCTCACAGGCAACGGACTGAAAGACCCTGATTGCGCCATTAACAACAACGACGCCGCCTTCCATACCGATCTGGAACCGGATCTCGGCACTGTGGCCAGGGTGATGGGTTTCTGAATCAACACCACAGCCGGACATCGTTATGAATGTCAAAAGGCCCCTTTTAAGGGGTTTTTTGATGTCGAAAGCCTGGATAAGAACAGCAACCAGATGATGAACTGCCTGCGGAAGCCTGCAGAAAACCCCGCCTCAAATCTGTGGAGACCCTGCTCCAAATGGCCCTGAACAGAACCCTCCGCCTTTCCCCAGGCTGTTGATTCTGTGAGAAACCGCTGTTTCTCCTCATCGGCGAAAAAAGATTCCCCAGGCCTGTGCGATCAGGAAACCATTGGCCTGAATGAGGCTTGGTGGTTTTCCACGATTTCCACAGGCCCTACTACGGCTGTTTTAGTTGTTTGGTTTAAAAGACTCAACAGCCAGTAAGAAGCATGAACGGCATGTTCGTTTGGACCATTGCGCTTCGTGCGTGCCTGTGAAACCGTGGGTGACCTCAGGCCTTGCAGCGGACAACGTCGCCATGAAACTGGTTTGTTCCCAAACGGAACTCAACGCTGCGCTGCAATTGGTCAGCAGAGCGGTTGCACCAAGACCGACCCATCCGGTGCTAGCCAACGTGTTGCTGACCGCTGATGCTGGCACCGATCGACTCAGTCTCACAGGCTTTGACCTCAACCTGGGCATTCAGACGTCTTTGTCAGCCACCGTTGAAACCAGCGGTGCGGTGACACTGCCGGCGCGGCTCTTCGGTGAGATCGTCTCGCGTCTTTCCAGTGATTCACCAATCACTCTTGTCACCGACGAAGCCGGGGAACAGGTTGAACTCACCAGCCTGAGCGGGAGCTATCAGATGCGAGGCATGCCTGCTGATGACTTTCCTGAGCTGCCTCTCGTTGAGAACGGCACAGCGCTCAAACTCGATCCGGCAGCCCTTGTCAAAGCACTGCGCAGCACCCTGTTCGCCAGCAGTTCCGACGAAGCCAAGCAGCTGCTCACCGGAGTGCATCTCCGTTTTGATCAGACCAGCCTCGAGGCGGCTTCCACGGATGGTCATCGTCTGGCCGTGCTCAGCATCAACGACGCACTCCAGGCCCCCCTAGCCCTCTCCGATCTTCAAGCTTCAGAGGAGGCTGGTCTCGCGGTCACCCTGCCGGCTCGCTCCCTTCGTGAGGTTGAACGCCTGATGGCGGGATGGAAAGGGACGGATGCCGTGAGTCTGTTCTGTGAGAGCGGTCAGGTGGTGGTCCTGGCTGCAGATCAGATGGTGACCAGTCGCACGCTTGAAGGCACATACCCCAATTACCGCCAGCTCATTCCTGATTCCTTCAACCGCACGCTTGATCTAGACCGTCGGGCTTTCGTCGCCTCACTTGAACGCATCGCCGTCTTAGCTGATCAGCACAACAATGTGGTGCGTATCGGCAGTGATCCTGAAAAGGGTCTGGTTCAGATCAGTGCTGATGCCCAGGATGTGGGCAGTGGTTCGGAGTCCCTGTCCGCAGAGATTGAAGGCGACCCCGTTCAGATCGCATTCAATGTGCGCTACGTGCTGGATGGTCTGAAAGCAATGGATTCAGAGCGTGTTCGGCTGCAGTGCAATGCCCCGACAACTCCGGCCATCCTTTCACCGTCAGATGATGCTTCAGGTCTCACCTATCTGGTGATGCCCGTTCAGATTCGTTCCTGATTTTGACGCTGCCTGACCCACTCCTGCTCAGCGATCTTCTGAGACATCGCGTCCGCTGTGACCAGGGACTTGATCACGGCATTGGAGTGATGGCCTGGATGCATCCTCCGGTGCATCGCCTGCTGGGCTGGGTCAGCCGTCCTTCCGCTTTGCGTGGCACCCGCGCCGTCTGGCGACTGAATCAGTGTCGTGGTCTTGAGGATCAACAGGTGTTTGTGAAGGGGACACCGTCGGAGATTGATCAGCTCACCCTTGAGAGGCTTCCCACCCTGCTTGATGCCGATTTGCTCGATTTCGCAGGAGAGCGGCTTGGCCAGATTGCAGACCTTGCGTTTGTCCCCTCCACCGGTGAGATCCTTCATTACCTGGTATCCCGCAGCGATCCTCGTCTGCCAGGAACCAGCCGCTGGAGACTGACACCTGATCGCATTGTTGATCAGCAGCCAGGACTGGTCTCCACCGGTCTTCGTGATCTGGATGACCTGCCCGAGGCTCGTGCCAGTGTTCGTCAGGATTTCGTTCGCAGGTCCCGTCACTGGCGAGAGCAGTTGCAACAGTTCGGCGATCGTGCCGGAGAAAGGCTTGAAGGTTGGTTGGAGGAACCTCCCTGGGATGAACACCTCTCTCGCAGTGATTTGAATGAGCCAGATGGTTCTCCTCAGGCCACGGATTCAGATCCACTGGAGGATTGGACTGACGACGACTGGATTGATCGCGAGCCGGTCATGCAGAACCGCAGGTCTGTGGAACGGGATGGTGATCCCTGGATCTGATTGGTCACGGACTGGCCGTCGGCAACACTGGGAGTAGATGACCTGTTGACTGTGGTCCAGTCTTCTTCTGCGGCTGAGACATTTGATGTCGAGGCCGCCCTCCGCCAGGAAGGGCTCACCCAGCAGGATTACGTCGAGATTCAGCGGCGGCTGGGCCGTGACCCCAACCGGGCTGAACTCGGCATGTTCGGAGTGATGTGGTCCGAGCACTGTTGTTATCGCAATTCCAGACCGTTGCTCAGTGGCTTCCCGACTGAGGGGCCTCGCATCCTGGTGGGTCCCGGAGAAAACGCCGGTGTGGTGGATCTTGGAGCTGGCCATCGCCTTGCCTTCAAGATTGAGAGCCACAACCATCCTTCGGCGGTGGAACCTTTTCAGGGAGCAGCCACAGGTGTCGGTGGAATCCTTCGCGACATCTTCACCATGGGTGCTCGTCCGATCGCTCTGCTGAATGCTTTGCGCTTCGGCCCTCTGGAGGATTCCGCCAACGTTGGACTGATGCAGGGCGTGGTGGCTGGCATTGCCCATTACGGCAATTGCGTGGGTGTTCCCACCGTGGGTGGTGAAGTGGCTTTTGATCCCTCCTACAGCGGAAATCCCTTGGTCAATGCGATGGCCCTCGGTCTGATGGAGACCGACGACATTGTGAAATCAGGAGCCTCCGGGGTTGGCAACCCCGTGATTTACGTAGGCAGCACCACGGGGCGTGATGGCATGGGAGGAGCCAGTTTTGCCAGCGCTGAGCTGAGTTCCGCTTCGCTGGATGATCGTCCAGCTGTTCAGGTGGGAGATCCTTTTCTGGAAAAGGGATTGATTGAAGCCTGTCTGGAAGCATTCCAGAGCGGTGATGTGGTGGCCGCTCAGGACATGGGCGCTGCCGGTCTCACCTGCAGCTGTTCGGAGATGGCAGCCAAAGGCGATCTTGGAATTGAGCTTGATCTCGACAAGGTTCCTGCTCGAGAGCAGGGGATGACGGCTTACGAATACTTGTTGTCTGAATCGCAGGAGCGCATGCTGTTTGTGGTGCGTGCCGGTCGTGAAGAGCCTTTGATGGAGCGTTTCCGGCGCTGGGGTTTGCAAGCTGCAGTGGTGGGTCGTGTTTTGGCGGAGCCTGTGGTTCGGGTGCTTCAGGCAGGCGCTGTGGCCGCTGAGGTTCCCTCAAGGGCATTGGCGGAAGATACGCCGATCAATCACCATGAGCTGCTCAGTGAGCCTCCTGCTGAGATTCAGGAGCTGTGGCGCTGGTCGGAAGCGGACCTTCCCCTGCAAGAGCATGGCCATGACTGGGGCCAGAGTCTGCTGCGCTTGTTGGATGATCCCACGATTGCGAGCAAACGTTGGGTGCATCGTCAGTACGACCAGCAGGTGCTGGCCAACACTGTGGTGTCTTCGGGATCCGCAGACGCAGCTGTGGTCAGACTCCGGCCGCAGCAGGGTGAAGGGTCACTGGGCCGCTCAATCAAGGGAGTGGCTGCCACGGTGGATTGTCCCAATCGTTGGGTTGCACTGGATCCTGAGCGGGGAGCTCAGGCAGCTGTTGCCGAAGCGGCACGCAATCTGAGTTGTGTTGGCGCTGAACCTCTCGCAGTCACCGACAATCTCAATTTTCCTTCGCCTGAAACCCCGAAGGGCTATTGGCAGCTTGCGAAGGCATGCCGAGGTATTTCGGATGCCTGCAGAGCACTCAACACCCCGGTGACCGGTGGCAATGTCTCGCTCTACAACGAGATCAAAAACGATGACGGCACTCTGCAGCCGATCCACCCCACTCCTGTGATCGGCATGGTGGGTGGTGTCGATGACATCACCACTGTGATCGGTCTGGGATGGCGACAGGCCCATGATTCCATCTATCTGATTGGTGTCGGCCCTGAAGACGCCAAGGCTCCCTCTCTGGGTTTGGCAGGCAGTGCCTATCAACAGCTGATGACAGGGTCTCTGGCTGGTCGACCACCTCTGCCGGATCTTCTGATGGAGGCCAAGGTTGGCTGCCTTGTGCGTGAGGCGATTACTCGAGGTCTGCTTGGCTCAGCTCATGACTGCAGCGATGGCGGTCTATGCGTGACTTTGGCGGAATCTTCGATTGCTTCGGGGTTGGGAATCGAGATCGATCTCAATGTTCAGGGTGTGCGTTTGGATCGAGTTCTGTTTGCGGAAGGTGGGAGTCGGATCGTGGTGTCGGTGAAGGCGGATTGCATTGGGCAATGGGAGGCTCTGCTGGTTGAGAAGGATGCATTGCCAATCACTCGGATTGGTGTTGTGAGCGACCACCCTTATTTGCAAGTACGTGCTGATCAGGATCTTTGTCTGAATCTGGAGATTGATCAGTGTCGTGATGTCTTTAACAGTTCACTACCGCGGCGAATGGATCGAATCCAGGAGGTTTCTGAATGACCATGAGCTGCTTTGCTAAAGTTAAAGGACTTTTTTTAGTCCCCTTGTTTGTCTTCTTTGATGAACAAAACAGGAATTCCTTTATGAATTCTCAGGGCGTGTTCAATTTGTTTGATAATCTCATTGGCGGGGTGTAGTCATGTGTGGAATTATCGGTGTTTTTTCTGTTGATTCTGTTAATCAGCAGATTTATGACAACCTCCTTCTGCTTCAGCATCGTGGTCAGGACTCTGCAGGAATCGTCACGATGGATAAGTACACATTCCATGTTCACAAACAACGTGGGAGGGTGCGTGAAGCATTCCGAACGCGTGATATGCGCAAACTGCTCGGGAATGTTGGTATAGGTCATGTTCGCTATGCCACGAGAGGTGCAGCGGCAGCTGAAGATGAGGTTCAACCTTTTTATGTCAATGCTCCCTATGGGATCACTTTTGTTCACAATGGCAATCTGACCAATACAAGTCAGTTGGAACAGGATCTTTTCAAGATTGATCGACGCCATACCAACTCTTCCAGTGATACAGAGATGTTGGTGAATGTTCTCGCAACAGAGATCCAGTCTCACCTCACTGGCCCAGATCTTTCTCCCGATCAATTGTTTGACGCAGTGTCATCGCTGCATCGCAGAGTCAAGGGTTCCTATGCAGCAATCGCTCTGATCTCAGGTCGCGGCCTTCTGGCTTTCCGTGATCCCTTTGGTATCAGACCGTTGATTCTTGGCCGCAGAACTTCAAAAAAGGGACGAGATGAATGGATCGTGGCGAGTGAATCGCTCGTTATTGAAAACAGTGGTTATGAAATTGTTCGTGATGTTGAACCTGGAGAAGCAATCTTTATCGATTTTGATTTTAATCTCCATCAACGTCAGTGTGCGCAGTCTTACCAGCTTGTTCCCTGTGCTTTTGAATACGTTTATCTTGCACGGCCCGATTCCGTCATGAATGGGATTTCTGTTTACGAAACAAGGTTGCGGATGGGTGATCTGCTTGCACAAACAATTTCTGAATCATTACCAGCCGGTGATATTGATGTTGTGATGCCAATACCGGATTCGGCTAGGCCTTCTGCGATGCAAGTGGCAAAGCAACTTGGCATTGAATATCGGGAGGGATTTTATAAGAACCGTTATGTCGGACGTACGTTCATCATGCCTGGTCAGGCGGAAAGAAAGAAATCTGTGCGCCAGAAACTCAACGCGTTAGGTACTGAATTTTCTGGAAAAAATGTTTTGATTGTCGATGATTCCATTGTCCGTGGTACGACTTCCAGGGAGATTGTTCAGATGGCACGTGATGCTGGAGCGAATCAGGTCACGTTCACATCAGCTGCGCCCCCTGTGCGTTTTCCCAATGTCTATGGAATCAACATGCCTACGAGGGGCGAGCTTCTAGCTCATGGTCGATCGACCGATCAAATCGCAGATGTTCTGGCTGCGGATCATGTTGTTTATCAGAGCGTTGATAATCTAAAAAAAAGTATTGTTCAGGGAACCGATATTCAAGACCTTGAAATGTCCTGTTTTGATGGTCGCTATGTGACTGGAGATATTGATGAAAACTACTTCGAGTGGTTGGAGGGAAATTGCACT
This sequence comes from Synechococcus sp. MIT S9509, assembly GCF_047303035.1. NCBI lineage: Bacteria > Bacillati > Cyanobacteriota > Cyanophyceae > Synechococcales > Synechococcaceae > Synechococcus > Synechococcus sp. MIT S9509. The sequence goes on from NZ_CP138940.1 coordinate 2,213,862, forward strand.
TCTTGAACAGAATTTTGAATTGATTGATGAATCAACTCAGCTCAGGAGTGGAACGAGCTGAACCAGTGTTTCTTCTGCTTTGAATTTCAGCTGCGTGGGTTGATTACTTTCCATGCTGATTGTTGAGTTTTTGATGCGGGCATGGCGCCCTTTGTTGGTGACAACACCCACCAGACCTGCGCTTTCACAGACTGAGACCAGGCGATCAGTTTTTTTGTCATCGCTGTTCACTTTCACAGCGATTTCCCCTAGATCTCCACGTTTGCAACGACGCAGTTCATTCAGAGAGAGGCGAATCAAACCACCGTTGTTGGTTCCAATCAGGATCTCCCCAATGCTGTTTGCGTCGGAATTGTTGGCTTCGGAGGTGCTGTTGTTAGCGGGTTGGCTGACAGCTCCAACAAGATTCTCTCCGGGCAGCATGCGCATGGTCATTGGTCCCTGGGCCAGTTTGCCCATCAACGGCAGGCACTGCTCTTCAATCGGCAAGCAGAGAATTCGACCGATGTCGCTGACCAGAGCCACGGTCCCCCCCTGTTCGCAAATCACTGCTGAAAGCAGTGAGACGCCCTCCTTCAGTTTGAGAATGGTGGCGGCGCGGCCCGATAGCTCCTGAATGTCGTCCAGTGGAAGTCGTTTGAAGCGTCCGTCTGTGGTCAGCAGACCAAGAGACATGCGGCTGTTGGTGTCTTTGTCATCAGCAGCGGGAAGTCGAAGCAGGTTGATCACTGTTTCGCCTTCCAAAGCGGTTGGCAGGAAACGCTCCAGCCCACCGGGTTGCTGACCTGCATACTCCCAGCGCAGCAGGGCGATGCGACCACTGGCGGTGAGTGCCAGCAGTCGTGGTGCGGGGTTGATCGGCAGGATCAGTCGTGCTGGCGACGGTTCATCGCCCAGACCAACTGGTTCATTGAGATGCAATCGGCCGAGCAGCTGGGGGCTCACCACCTTCACCTGCCCATCGGTCTGGATCAGGATCCGTGATTCAGGTGGCAGAGCATCGAGGGCCTGACGGCGTTGCAGTTCGGCATTGGGGCGCTGGCTTGCAGCTCGTTCAGCCAGCAGGTGATCACCTCCCTCCACCAGACGTGTGCGGCGGGGGCTAGCAAAACGTTTTTTCAGGTGGCGGAGTTCCTGAACCAGGGCATCCAGCAGCTGTTGTCGATCGTCCAGTAGCAACCTCAGTCTTTGCCGCTCAGCTCGCAGTTCATCGGCCTCCTGGCGCAGGCTCTCTTGCTCCAGCCCCGTGAGCCGACGCAAGGGCATGGCCAGAACAGCATCAGCCTGTCGCTCGCTCAGATCCAGCTGCACCATCAGGCTCGCCCGGGCCGTTGATGCATCGCGCGCCTCCTGAATCATGGCGATCACCTTCTGCAGGGATGCCAGCGCTGTGATCAGACCTTCCACCACCTCGAGCCGGTCTTCCGTTTTGCGCAGGGCATGGCTGGTCCGGCGTATCAGCGTCAGCTCCCGATATTCCAGGAAGGTCTGCAGCAGTTGCCGCAACGACAGTTGGCGAGGTTGACCATCCACAAGTGCCAGCAGGATGGCTCCGAAGTTGCTTTGCAGAGATGTGCGGCGCTGCAAGTCCTTCAGAACCACATCCGTCTCGGCGTCTCGCCTCAGTTCCACCACAATCCGCATGCCTTCGCGGTCGCTTTCATCGCGTATGTCGGCAATGCCACCGATCTTTCCGTCGTTGACCTGTTCAGCAAGCTTTTCGATCCAGCCAGCCTTGCTCAGCTGATAAGGCAGCTCAGTGACAATCACCGCATTGCGTTTGTGTTTGCCCTTTCCAGGTTGCACTTCCTCCACGTGGGCGACGCCCCGCATGGGAATGCTGCCGCGACCGCGGAGATAGGTGTCGCGGATTCCACTGCCCAGCAGCACTTCACCGCCTGTGGGGAAATCAGGCCCTGGAATCAGAGCCAGCAACTTCTCATCGCTCAGATCCGGTTTTCGCACCAGTGCCACCAGTCCATCCACCACTTCGCCCAGGTTGTGGGGGGGGATGCTCGTGGCCATGCCCACCGCGATTCCGGCACAGCCATTCAGAAGCAGAAACGGCAGCTGGGCCGGCAGCACAGTGGGTTCCTGCTGGGAACCATCGAAGTTGGCAGCGAAATCGACCGTGTCGTCGCCGATTTCATCCAGCAGCGCCTCGTGGGCAATGGGAGCCAGCCTCGTTTCGGTGTATCGCATTGCGGCTGGAGGATCGTCGTCCACGGAGCCGAAGTTGCCGTGGCCGTCCAGAAGGGGATGGCGACTTGAAAAAGTCTGGACCTGCCTGACAAGGGCGTCGTAGACAGCCTGATCACCGTGAGGGTGGTATTTGCCGAGAACGTCGCCGACAACGCGGGCGCATTTGCGGTAAGGGCGGTCCGGGGTCAGCCCTAGTTCATGCATCGCGTAAAGGATGCGTCGCTGAACGGGTTTGAGACCGTCGCGAACATCCGGCAGTGCTCGACCCACGATCACGCTCATCGCGTACTCGAGATAGGAGCGCTGCATCTCCTGATGCAGGGCGATCGGTTGAACGCGCTCCTCGGCCATCCGCTCCGGAATCAAGAAGGCAGAAGGCGCTTAGCCTACAGATCTTCCTTCTGAATCACTCAGCCGATTTGGGATCGGCGTTTGCTTCAGCACGTTCAACGGCACCTCTGAGGCTGGGCGTCGTCAGCAGAACTTCAGTTGCCTGGCGAAGTTTCGAGCCCCAGAGTTGATTCTCCTGATGCCCTGGAAGCACGTAATTGGGATCTTCAGCAAGCGCTTTGCGAGCCAGTTCAAGCGATTCAGCATCACCCGGAGACTGTTGATTGAGTGCAGCCGCCAAAGCCAGCATCGGTTCAGGATTGCGTTTGATCGACAGGACGGAACGCCAGCGTTTGATGGCTTCGGGTGTGTTGCCCATTTCGAACAGAACCAGTGCCTGATTGTTCAGCGCTTCCCAGAAGCTGGGTTTGATGGTTGTGGCCTGTTCGAATGCCTTCAGAGCTTGTCTCAGGTCAGACTGCATCACGCGGGCATTGCCGAGATCGAAGTAGGCACCGGCATTTTTGGGATCCAGTCGCAGACCTTCATCGAGAAGGGAGATGGCGTCGTCCGGTCGCTCGTCCCGCAGTGCAATGGATGCCTCAGCGAACCAGAGTCCGGCTTTCCCCGGTTTCAGTGCCTTGGCTTTGGCCAGTGAACCAGCGGCCGCTTTGAGCTGATTGCTGCGCAGTTGCGCTTCGGCCAGCACCGACCACAGTCGTTCGTCATTGGGTTGAAGGCTTACAGCCAGTGCAGCGAGACTTGCCGCTTCCTCCGGCTGTCCCAGACGCAGCAATTGTGCAGCGGTCCGGCCGATGCCGACGCCGGCACCTTCAAGTTCCTGAGCGCTGGGTGTGTAGACGTATGGGGTCAGAGCCCTGACCGGTGCGGCGCCGAAGGCAGCAAGGGCTCCCGTCAGCATTGATATCACCAGAGCCCGATGCCTGCCCCGTTGTCTACGAGCACGAACTCCCATCGCTGATCCAGCACTCAACCCACACTAGGGGGGTTGTCAGGTCTGGCAGCTGCCGCATTGCGCCTCCACATCCAGGGTTTGATCCTGCGCAGAGCTGATCCGCGCAGCCGTTCATCCCAGTCTTCATCGGTCCAGTTCTGGACATGCTCCGCTTTGAGATCCAGCAACCAGGGCCTTGGCTGCACATCCGGGTCGTCGCTGGAAGGAATGGAGCCGTGATTGAACGGACAGACGTCCTGGCAGATGTCACATCCAGCGACCCAGGGTCCCATGGCTTCGGCCATCGCTTCAGGCAGTTCAGGATTGCGGTTTTCAATCGTGTGAAAAGCGATGCAGCGCCTTGCATCCACCACGAAGGGTTCGGTGATCGCAGAGGTGGGACAGGCCTCAATGCAGGCTCGACACTGCCCGCATCGCGCTTTGGCTGGTTGATCGGCCTGAAGAGGTTCGGTCGTGATCAGGTGACCGATCACCATCCATGAACCCCTCCTGTTGTGAATCACGTTGCTGTGTTTGCCGATCCAGCCCAGCCCAGCCTCCTCAGCCCAGGCTTTGTCGAGCAGCGGTTCTGCGTCGACGCAGACCCGCCAGTTGCATTGCGGCCGCACCGTTTGCAGCCAGCGGCCAACCCTTCTCAAGCGTTGATTCACCACCCTGTGGTAGTCCCTTCCCCACGCATAGCGGGCCACTGCAAGACGACCCGGATGCCGGTCTGCGGAAACGTGGTAATTCAATCCCACCGCCAGGATGCTTTCAGCACCTTCCAGCAGGCGTGCCGCTGACAGTCGACGCGGTGCCGCCATCCAGTTCATGTCGGCCTGATGGCCTGCCTCCAGCCAGCGCTGCAGCGCGGCGGTCCGCATCTGCAATCTTTCACTGCCTGGCAGGGAGGCGATGCCGACGGGGTCAAAACCCTCGTTCCTGGCCTGTTGCTTGAGGGCCAGGCTCAGCTCTGCAACGTTGGCTGGAACATTCAAAAAGCTGACCTTAAAGTTGGGCACCCTTCTGGCATCGTGCCTTGTCATCTCCCTCCCAAGACTCTTCTTTGCGTGCAGCACCTTTGTTGCGCTGGTTGGGAATCACGTTGGTGCTCCTGCTCTCGATTCAGATTGGAGTGGTTCTCAGTGCCGCCGATTGGAGCGATGGGGTTTTTCAGCAGCTTCTGATTGAACGTCTTGTGAGCCAGGCTCCGATGGGTTTCGTCGGTTTGCTGCTCATGCTGATTGGGTCCCGCCTGGATCACCCGCAGCAGCGCCGCACACCGATTCGCTGGGTCGTCTGTGTCATCTCAGCGATTCTCGCTGTGGCCATGATCGCTGTGATTCCTCTTGGAATCTCAGGAAATCAATCCTTGACGGGTGAGGCTGATCAGACCCTTGAGCAAAGGCGCAACCAACTGGAAATGGCCCGTCAGCAGTCGGCGAATCCTGAAAATGTGAAGGTTCTCGGTGAACAGTTGGCTCAGGCAGGTCAGCTTCCTGCTGATGCCACCGAGGAGGACAAGATTCAGGCTGCTCAGACGTTCATTGACAAGCAGTTGTCACAGATGACCGAGCAGATTCAGCAGGCCGAACGCCAACGCGATCTGACCATCAATCAGCGTTTCTTCGGAGGCACCGTCAGTGCGGTCGTGTTGGCGGTGGCGCTGGTATTGCTCGCTCTCAGCGCTGTCCTCTGACCGCTGGTTAAGTTGGTCTAATTCGTAGGCTCCAGGCCCCGGGCGTTCCTTGGTTCAGTCCAATCCAAGACCTGACCTGCCGCTTAGCGCCAGGCTTCAGAATGACCTCAAGAACGACCTGATTGCAGGTCTTCTTGTGGTCATTCCGCTCGCCACCACAATCTGGCTCTCCACGATCGTCAGCAGGTTTGTGCTGGCGTTCGTCACATCGATACCGAAACAGTTCAATCCATTCATCAATCTCAATCCTCTTCTTCAGGATCTGATCAACCTGGCCCTCGGTTTGACGGTTCCTCTGATGGGAATCCTGTTGATCGGTTTGATGGCAAGAAACATTGTCGGGCGCTGGTTGCTGGAATTCGGTGAGGGAACGCTGCAGCGCATTCCTCTTGCCGGTTCCGTTTACAAAACTCTCAAGCAGCTTCTTGAGACTTTTCTCCGCGACAATTCTCGACGATTCCGACGGGTTGTGCTGGTGGAATATCCGCGGGAAGGTCTTTACAGCGTCGGTTTCGTCACGGGGCAGGTGGGACCTTCACTTCAGTCCGACCTCGGTCAGGATCTGCTGAGCGTGTTCATTCCAACGGCACCCAATCCCACAACTGGTTGGTACACCCTGGTTCCCGAGGCGTCTGTCAGAGAGCTCGATATTTCTGTCGAAGATGCGTTCAGAACCATCATTTCCGCGGGGATTGTTAACCCTGACGAACGCGAAGCGCCAGTGAATCGCAGTTTTTCCAGTCTGATCGCCCAGCTCAGAGCTTCTGTGGCACCCTCATCGTCCTGAGTCGTTCGTTCGATACATCCCGCCGCTTATGCAGACCCGAACCCTCTCCCGTGAGCTTGCGCTGTTTGTGCTCGGTCAGTGCGCTGAACGGGAGCGTTCCTCAGCGGCGCAGGACAATCTCGAGACACTGCTTCAGAAAGCTCTCGACAGCCTGATGCAGCACTGGCGCGAGGTGCTTGATCATTGCGCCGGTGATCTGGACAAAGCTCAGCAGTCTCTGCTCGACAGCGAGTTGCAGGAGGGCAGTGCCTCCACTGATATGGCTTCTGTACGCACCCATCTGCGCGACACGCTCACAGGGGCGGAACAGGTGCTCAACGGCCTTTCGGCCAGTCTTGAGTTGCCTCGTCTTCTGGCGCTTGCTGATCAGGAACAGGTGCGTCAGGAAGCCATGCGTCGGATTCAGCTGGTCCTGAAGTCTCGTCAGGACATTGACGACGAACTCGACGGCGTCATGGAGGGTTGGAGGCTCAGCCGGCTGCCTCGCATTGATCGCGACATCCTGCGACTGGCAGTGGTTGATCTACGTTCGATGAACACGCCGGCTTCCGTCGCCTGCAGTGAAGCCGTGGAGCTGGCCAATCGCTACAGCGATGCACAGGGCCGTCGCATGATCAATGGGGTTCTGCGGCGTCTTCAGAACGCCACCGCCTAGGCGCTGCTTTTATCCGCATGGTTTACGACTGGTTCAATCGAAGTTCCGAGGCACCCCAACCCCCTGAGCAGCCATCGAAGTCTGAGCAGCCTCTCGATCCTGCAACCGCTCAGGACAGTTCCGAAGAAAGCGCATCGGTCCAGGAATCTGCGCAGTCCGAATCCGAGCCTTCTGCTGCTCAATCCCTGCAGGAGTCAACGGATCAGTCCTCCGATGCTTCTGCTGAGGATGACCCGCTTGAGTGGGCACGGCAGGCCTATGCCCGCCTGAAAGCCCAGAAGGAGCTTGGGAAGACCACGCAGTCAGTGGCGCTGGAAGCGTCCGTGACGGCTGAACCTTTGACTCCCGAACCGATTGCGTTGGCTCCCGAGCCATCTGCGCCTGAATCTGTGGTCCCAGCATCAGAGCCAGACTCAGCACAGCCATCTGCAGAGCAACAGCCGTCTTTATCTCAGCAGCCGACTGCACCTGTTGATGTTGCTGGTAATGCTCCGGCACCAGGACTGTCTCTGCTTGAACAGGCAGCGGCCCAGCGGCAGCAACGACAGCAGCAGTTGGAACAGGCTCCGACCCCTGTCGCTGCTGAGCAGGTCAAGCCTGCGCCTGTTGAGCCCCAGCAGACCGCTGATCAGTCCGATGAGCCCAGTCTCGGCGAGTTCGACGAAACGTTCACCTGGTCAGCGGAGGTTCTTGCCGCCCAGGGTGTTCGGGCTGATCAGATCACCCTTGAAGAGATCGATTGGCTTGGCCGTCTCCGTCAGGGCCTTGAAAAGACCCGTCAGGGTTTTGTCACAGGTCTGCTGGAAAACCTCGGCGATGACCCGCTCACTCCGGAGGTGCTTGACGATCTCGAGTCGTTGCTTCTGCGCGCAGACGCTGGAGTGCAGGCCACAGATCAGGTGCTCGATGCTTTGAGAAGGCGCATGAATGAACAGGTGGTGGACCCCACTGAAGGCATCCGCTTCCTCAAGGAACAGCTTTGTGAGCTGCTCGACCAGCCTATGCGCGACAGCGGCGTGAAGTTGCTTGCTCCGCAGCATGATCATCTCAACGTGTGGCTGATGGTCGGCGTGAACGGTGTTGGCAAGACCACCACCCTTGGCAAACTTGCCAACCTCGCCGTTCGCAGTGGTTATTCGGCGATGATCGCAGCAGCCGATACCTTCAGGGCTGCTGCGGTTCAGCAGGTGCAGGTCTGGGGAGACCGCAGTGATGTGCAGGTCATTGCCAACCCTTCCTCCAATGCTGACCCAGCGGCGGTGGTGTTTGATGCGATTGGAGCAGCCCGAGCCAAGGGCACGGATCTTGTGTTGGTCGACACGGCCGGTCGCCTTCAGACAAAACACAACCTGATGGAGGAACTGGAGAAGATTCGTCGCGTTGTGGATCGTCTGGCTCCTGAAGCTCATGTGGAATCCCTGCTCGTGCTTGATGCCAGCCAGGGACAGAACGGTCTCAAGCAGGCGATGGCCTTTGCCAAAACCGTTGGACTCACCGGTGTGGTGATCACCAAGCTCGACGGAACGGCACGCGGTGGAGTGGCTCTGGCTGTGGCTTCTGAGGCAGGTTTACCAATTCGTTTTATTGGTGCAGGCGAGGGAATCAGGGATCTGCGGCCCTTCAATAGTTTCGAGTTTGTGGAAGCACTGCTCGCGGGTCGCTGACGGTTGTCTGCTGTGCGGATCTGAAGCAGTCAGCTTTCTCAGCGCGGAGTTGCTACCTTGCGGAAACTGCCAGGGTTGCCATGAGCAGCAATCCATCCCGGCGCCTTCCGGCCTCTTCGCTTCGCTCGGGGCCTCAGTCACTGACCGCGACAACGTCGCTGCGTCAGTTGCTTGACAGTCTTTCCAAGGAACAGCGTGCCAATCAGGAGCTGCTGGTTTCGATCGGCTTCGCTCTGCGCAGTTTCACCAACCTCAAGCGGTTTCTTGAGCTTGTGCCAGTGGTGGCAGCTCGTCTGGTGGGGGTTGATGGTGCATTGCTCATCCCTTATCACCCTGACGGGCGTCTGTGGACTGACCAGTTGCAGATGCTCTCCGTCTTGCGATCGGAGACGTTGTTGCAGGCGGTGATCAACCATGAGCCTGGACGTTCCACCGGGTTCGGTTCCGATGATGCTCTGGTGCTCGGCCTTGATCGACTGGTGCAAAGTCATCTCGGATCTGCTGGTGTGTTCGCAACGTCACTGGTGGCCAGAGGTCGCCAGCGTGGACGTCTCTATGTGTTCAACACGTCTGGCTCGCTGGTCTGGAGTGATTCTCACCGTCGCAATGTGCAGCTCGTGGCGGATCTCACCGGTGTTGCGATCGAAAACGATCAGATGCTCCAGGAGGCCCGTCTGCATGAGCGAATGGATCGCCAGCTCAGCATCGGTGCCGAGATTCAGGCCCAGTTGTTGCCGGATCATTGTCCGGTGATTGAGGGTGTCGAACTCGCGGCCCGTTGCCGTCCTGCCTTTCAGGTGGGTGGCGATTACTACGACTTCATCCCCACTCGTCCGGAGTTGATCGGTCGACGGCGAGAGCGAGGTCGCTGGTCGCTGGTGATGGGCGATGTGATGGGTAAGGGCGTTCCAGCCGGCCTGCTGATGACGATGCTGCGCGGCATGTTGCGTGCGGAAGTGCTGAGCGGATTACCGCCGGACCGCATTCTTCATGATCTCAACCAGCTCGCGCTTGAGGATCTGTCCCAGTCCCATCGCTTTGTGACTCTCTTTTATTCGGACTTTGATCCGCGAACGCGACGGCTTCGCTTTGCCAATGCAGCTCACAATCCCCCTTTGATCTGGCGGGCACAGCAGCGCTGCATCAGTCGGCTGGATGCACCAGGTCTGTTGATCGGTCTGCAGCCTGAGGCTGAATACGGAAGTGGTTCCACGGTGCTCGAGCCCGGCGATGTGCTGCTGTATTACACCGATGGCGTGACCGAGGCTCCGGGCCTGACCGGAGATCGCTTTGATGAAGCGCGCCTGATCCGCAACCTCGAGACTGCCTGTCGTTCGGGCACGGGCTCGCAGGGAATTCTTGATCAGTTGTTCAGTCGTCTCGATCGTTTTGTGGGGGCGGACAGACAACTCGAGGATGATGCCTCGATGGTGGTTCTCAAGGTTCGGGAAGAGGTGATGTTGCCATCGGTTCCACGGTCTCCGGCCTGACAAGCTGAATGGGTCTGTGTTGAGGGTGGACGATGGCCGGTGGAGTGACGGGCGGAGGCTCCGCCACCTGGAGTGATCGGTTCGAACAGGGACTGCATCCGGCGATCGAACGGTTCAATGCCTCGATCGGCTTTGACATCACCCTTCTGCAGGAGGATCTTGATGGTTCAGTGGCCCATGCCCGCATGTTGGCCGACTGCGGCGTTATCGACCAGGCGGAAGCGGATCAGCTCTGCAGCGGTCTGGAACAGATCCGCGCGGAAGCGGCTGCCGGCAGCTTCAATCCCGGCATCGACGATGAGGATGTGCACTTTGCAGTAGAGCGTCGTTTGATTGCCCTGCGCGGGCCTGTGGGAAAAAAGTTGCATACAGGACGCAGCCGCAATGATCAGGTGGGCACGGATCTGCGTCTGTGGCTTCGCCGTCGCATCGATGAGCTGGACCCGCTGGTGCGGCTGTTTCAGACCGCTTTGCTGCGTCAGGCGCTTGATCACCGCAACACGCTGATTCCCGGTTACACCCACCTACAGAGGGCGCAGCCCGTGTGTCTGGCGCACCATCTGCTTGCTTATGTGGAGATGCTCGAGCGCGATCGTCAACGGTTTCAGGATGTGCGCAAGCGCGTCAACTGCTCGCCGTTGGGTGCCGCAGCCCTGGCTGGAACGCCTGTGCCGATTGATCGGCACAGCACCGCCGCAGCCTTGGACTTCGAAGGGATTTATGCCAACAGCCTGGATGCTGTCAGTGACCGTGATTTCGCTGTGGAGTTTTCAGCTGCCGCTTCGTTGTTGATGGTGCATCTCAGTCGTCTGGCCGAGGAGGTGATCTTCTGGGCTTCCGAGGAATGCGGATTTGTGCGTCTGAGTGATCGATGCGCCACCGGCAGCAGCCTCATGCCGCAGAAGAAAAATCCTGATGTTCCTGAACTGGTTCGCGGCAAGTGCGGCCGGGTGTTCGGACATCTGCAGGGATTGCTGACCATGATCAAGGGGCTGCCGCTGGCCTACAACAAGGATTTTCAGGAAGACAAGGAAGCTCTTTTTGATGTGGTGAACACCAGCTTCCAGTGCCTCGAGGCGATGACGATTCTGATCGAGGAGGGTCTGAGCTTTCGTCCTGATCGGCTGGAAGCCGCTGTCGGTTCTGATTTCTCCAATGCCACCGATGTAGCCGATTATCTGGTGGCTCGACAGGTTCCTTTCCGCGAGGCTTATCAGATTGTTGGATCGGTGGTGAAACAGTGCCTGAGCGATGGGCTTTTGCTGCGTGATCTGAGCCTTGAACGCTGGCGACAGTTTCACCCCTCCATTGACGCCGACCTGTTTGATGCTCTCGCACCTCGGCAGGTTGTTGCCGCTCGCCTCAGTGAGGGTGGCACTGGGTTTGCTCGGGTCGAAGAGCAGCTTGCACTCTGGAGCGATCGGCTTGGATTAGCGAATCACTGATCATTTCGCGAGACCGGGTCTAACCTGTGAATGCCAGAGGCTATTGATCCCTCAGTGGACCCTGAACCGATGGCTTGTCTGATCCGATTGGGTCCTTTCTCTTCAGGTCCAGCAGTCAAGTGAGCATTTTTGTCGGCAATCTGCCCTTCCGCGCTGAGCAGGAAGACGTGATCGAACTGTTTGCCGCTCACGGAGAGGTCACGAACTGTGCCCTTCCTCTTGAGCGTGACACCGGTCGCAAACGTGGTTTCGCCTTCGTGGAGATGGTCGATGAAGCGGCGGAGGCCGCGGCGATCGAAGCTCTGCAGGGCGCTGAGTTAATGGGGCGTCCCCTACGCATCAACAAGGCTGAGCCTCGCGGCAGTGCACCTCGTCGTGGCGGCGGTGGCTACGGCGGCGGTGGTGGTGGCTACGGCGGCGGCGGCGGTGGCTACGGCGGCGGTGGTGGTGGCTACGGCGGCGGCGGCGGCGATCGACGCTCCGGTGCCCGTGGTTGGGAAGATCGCAGTTATGGAGGCGGCTCGTCCGGTGGCGGTTACAGCGGTGGCGGAGCTGCTGGCGGTGGAGACCAGTCTGGATCTCCTTATGGCGGTGGTTTTGAAGACGGTCGCCGTAGTCGCCGTCGGGGTGGTGCTTCCCAGAATGATGGTGGAAGCAGCGGTTATGGCGGCAGCGGTGATGGTGGTGGAGATGATTACGGCGGTTACGGCGGCGCCGAAGGCTGAGCAACCGATCTGTTTAGTTCACCGTTAGAGCCCGGCATCTGTGAGCTGCCGGGTTGAATGTTCCAGCACTCTTAGGTCAGCACCTGAGCTCTGGGCTTGCTGACTGAGCTCGCGACGCCAGTGACGGGCACCCGGAACCCCTTCCACCAGCTGCACAAGGTGGCGGCAGAGATCCCACAGTCGGCCCCCCCGTTTCAGGTGGCGTTCGGCATGGGGCATCAGGCCTGTGATCACGTCCGAAGCTTTCACAGTCTTTGGTGCATCGCCATAAATCAGTGCATCCACCGTTGCCCAGCGCAGAGGATGGGCATAGGCGGCTCTGCCAACCATCGCGCCGTCGCAGTGATTCAGAGCAGAGAGGCATTGTTCCGGAGTGTCGAGTCCGCCGTTCAGCTCGATCTTGAGCTCAGGTCTTCGTTGTTTGAGCGCGATCACCCGCTCGTGCTGCAACGGAGGAATCGTGCGGTTCTGTTTTGGATCGAGGCCATCCAGCCAGGCTTTGCGCGCATGCACGCTGAAGCGGGAGGCGCCGGCCGCGGCCACCTGATCCACAAAAGCAGTGAGCAGGGTGTCGCTATCGAGATGATCAATACCAACACGGTGTTTCACCGTCACCGGCAGGGCAGTGGCGGACACCATCGCTTCCACGCAGCGGGCCACGCGTTCGGGTTCCGCCATCAGGCAGGCTCCGAAATTGCCGGCCTGAACCCGAGGGCTTGGGCAGCCCACATTGAGGTTGATCTCGTCATAACCCCAGTCCGCTGCCATGCGAGCAGCCTCGGCGAGTAATTGAGGCTGATCACCGCCGATTTGCAGGGCGATCGGATGCTCCTCCACATCGAAGTCGAGCAGGCGCTCCCGTCGCTTGGTGTAGTGAAGCGCCTGGGCCACCACCATTTCGCTGTACAGCAGTGCTTGACAGCTGATCTGGCGCATCAGCTGTCGGTAATGCCGGTCTGTGCAGTCCAGCATCGGAGCGATGCTGAAGCGCCAGCAAGGTTCCCGATCGGTTCTGGTGAGGGAATCCATCCCTCCATGCTGCCTGGTTCCTGGTTCCGAGTTGTCTAGAACGGTTTCAGCAAAGATGTGACATCCGTGATGCCCTCCACCTTCGAAAAGTGGCTGCTGAGCAGACGTTCCATGCTGGTCGCCACGGTTTCGGGGCTGGTCGGTGTTTTTCGTGCTCCGAAGCAGGTTTCCGCCGCTTCCGATGCGTCGGATTCCAAGTGGGATCTTTCCGATCAGGAATGGAGGAAACGTTTGTCGCCTGATTCGTATCAGGTGCTTCGCAGGGAAGGCACCGAGCCCCCTTTCAGCAGTGAGCTCAACAGCGAGAAGAGATCCGGTACCTATTGCTGCGCTGGATGCGAACTTTCGCTGTTTTCGTCGCAGGCCAAGTTCGACAGTGGCACAGGTTGGCCAAGCTTCTGGCAGCCCTTGCCGGGTGCCATCGCCACGAAAGTAGATTTCAAGTTGATTGTTCCTCGCACGGAATACCACTGCAGCCGCTGTGGCGGCCACCAGGGTCATGTGTTCAATGACGGTCCCAGGCCCACCGGCAAGCGCTACTGCAACAACGGCGTCGCCCTGCGCTTCCAGCCCGCTTGATCTGATTGTGATCGGTGGTGGTCCTGCCGGTTACATGGCAGCGATCACCGCTGCAGAACAGGGTCTGCGTCGGGTTGCGGTTCTTGAGGCCACCCCGGAGCCGCTGCATAAGGTGCGCATCAGCGGTGGTGGTCGCTGCAATGTCACGCATGCCTGCTGGGATCCCGTTGAACTCTCCAGCCATTACCCGCGTGGTAGTCGACCGTTGCGGGGCCCATTCAGTCGTTTCGCTTGTGGTGATGCGATCGCCTGGTTCGATGACCATGGCCTCACGCTTGTTGAGGAACCAGACGGACGCATGTTTCCGCAGCAGAACCGTTCGGAGGCGGTGATTCAATGCTTGCAGAACGCCGCGACTGAGGTGGGCGTGCAGCTTCGGACCAAGGTGATGGTGCAACGGGTTGCGCTGCAGACGGATGGTGTTTTTTTGGTTGATGGGCGCGGGCTTGATCAGCCACTGAAGGCTTGCAAGGTGATGCTGGCCACCGGTGGTCATCCCAGTGGTCGAAAACTCGCGGAGTCCCTCGGTCATCAAGTGGTGCCGCCGGTTCCTTCTCTGTTCAGCCTTTCGCTGCACACCAAAGCACTTGCCTCTTGCAGCGGCATTGCCCTTGATGACGTGAGCCTTGATCTGAAGCTCGGTGATCAGCGCTTCAGACAAACCGGTCGGGTGCTGATCACCCACCGAGGTCTTAGTGGTCCCGCAACGCTGCGACTCTCCGCTTTTGCTGCCCGGGCTCTTTATCAATGCCACTACAAGGGCGAACTGAAGGTTGACTGGAGTGGCGGTCTGGGCCGCAAGGGTGTGGAGCAGGTACTCCGGCAGTGGCGGTTGGAGAAAGCCAGACGCACCGTGGTTTCAGCCAAACCGTTTGAGCATCTGCCGCGACGCTTGTGGCAGGCCTTCTTGCATGAGGTTGCTGTCGAGGATGAGCGCCGCTGGGCGGATCTGCCGTTGAAGGCTGAGCGTCAGCTCGTCGATATTCTCTGCGCTCAGCGTCTGCTGATTCAGGGCCGGGGCCCATTTGGTGAGGAGTTCGTCACTGCTGGTGGCGTGGCCCTGGGGGAGGTGAATCTGGCCACGATGGAAAGCCGTCGCTGTTCAGGGCTGTATGTCGCGGGTGAACTGCTCGATGTGGATGGTGTCACCGGAGGGTTCAACTTCCAGGCCTGCTGGAGTGGAGGCTGGCTTGCCGGCCAGGCCATTGCCGCCACCTAGTCCCCGCTTTGCGTCACTGAATCTGATCAAATACGGTGAACATCGGCAGATACATCGCCAGAAGGATCGAGCCAACAATGCCACCCACCACAACGATCATCGCTGGTTCCAACATTGAGGTGAGCGCCTTCACAGACGCAGAAACCTCATCCTCATAGAAGTCAGCCACTTTGCTGAGCATCTGGTCCATCTCCCCGGTTTCCTCACCGATTGAGAGCATGCTCAGGGCCATTTCGGGCAACACTTTCTGTCGTGTCAGCGCCGTGCTCAGCAGCACTCCTTCCTGAACCAGCGCTCTCGAGTCGAGGATCGCGTCGGAAATGATCGAATTGCCTGCCGTTTCACTGGAGATCTCCAGTGACATCAGGATCGGTACCCCTGCTCGGCTCAGCGAGCTGAAGATCCTGCAGAACTGAGCGGTTGCGGTCTTCATGATCAGTTCTCCGAACAGCGGCAGCTTCAGCATCAACCGGTCGACCACGCGTCTGCCGTTATGGGTCGCGTAGTAGCGGCTGAACAGCCACACAGCCACCAGGAGACCACCGGCGAACACCAGAGCTGCTGATGAGCGCAGCAGTTTGCTCAGGTCCACCATCAGCTGGGTGAACAGCGGCAGTTCAGCGCCGAGATCCTCGAAGATTCCAGCAAATGTGGGGATCAGGAAGATGGTCATTCCCAGAAACACCAGGATGGCGATCACCAGCACCGCCACTGGATAGCCCAGGGCACCTTTGATCTGGTTCTGCAGCCGGGCATTGTCTTCAAGCAGCTTGGCGAGCCTTTTCAGCGATTCATCCAGCACCCCGCCAGCTTCACCGGCTTCCACCATGGCCACAGTGAGCTGGTCGAAAACCTTGGGCCACTGACGCATCGCACTGCCCATCGCAGTGCCCTGGTTCACTTCCCTGCCCACTGCAGTGAGTGCTTTTTTGAACATCGGCAGCTTCTGCTGGCTGGTCATCAGATCGAGGCTGCGCACGATGGGGACCCCTGCATTCACAAGCGCCGCAAGCTTGCTGGCCCAAACGGCCTTCTGCTTCACTCCGGGAGGTTTTTGGAAAGCCTCTTCAAGCGATTGCAAGAGACCCCGGGCGTTGTTCTGATCGTTTTCCTCAGCCTGTTTACCGACAGTTGTTGTTGACAGGCTGATGTCCTGAACACGCAACCCGCTGCGCCGCAATTGCCTGCGTGCGTCGTCTGCGGAGGTGGAATCGATGGTCACATGGCGTTCATTGCCACGCAGGGTCAGGCATCGAGCCTGAAATCGTCGTGTGCTGGTTTTCCCCTGCTGGGCAGTCTCATCACAGGGTTCAATTTGAATCGGTTTGCATCCACGGCGCCTGAGTTGTCGTTTCGCGATCTGGATGTCATCTGCTTTCAAGGTGATGCTGACTTTCTGTCCAGTGCGATTGAGATAGACCGCGCGATAGTCGCCCATGACTCAAGGAGAGCTGATCAGCCGATCCAGTTCGCCTTCTTTGGAGGCTTTGGATAGGGCTTCCGTTTTGGTGATTGTGTTGTTTTTCACCAGATTCGCCAGTGCTTTTTCCAGGGTCTGCATCCCCAGCTCGCCGCCGGTCTGAATCTGTGAATACAGCTGAGCGGTCTTGCCCTCGCGGATCAGGTTGGCAATGGCAGGGGTGTTGATCATGATTTCCTGAGCCATCACTCGGCCGAACTGACCTGGAGCGGGGTTGTTGCGTTGGCAAAGCGTCTGGGAAAACACCGCCAACAGGCTTCCGGAGAGTTGCACACGGATCTGGGTCTGCTGGCCGGGAGGAAACACATCCACCATGCGGTCCACCGTCTGGGCAGCGGAACTGGTGTGCAGAGTGCCGAAGACGAGGTGACCGGTCTCCGCGGCGGTGATGGCCAGCTGAATGGTTTCCAGGTCGCGCATCTCTCCGACCAGGATCACGTCGGGGTCTTCCCGCAGGGCTGCTCTGAGTGCATTTCCAAAGCTGCGAGTGTCCTCATTGAGCTGACGCTGGTGCACCAGGCTGCGATCGCTTTTGTAAACAAACTCGATCGGATCTTCGATGGTGAGGATGTGTTCGGCCCGGCTGTGGTTGATGTGATCCAGCAATGCGGCCAGGGTGGTTGTCTTGCCTGAGCCTGTGGGTCCAGTCACCAAAACGAGCCCCCGCGGTCGTTGACTGGTTTCCACCACCACCGGAGGCAGATTCAGCATTTCGATGCTTGGGATTGTGCTTCCCAGTGCTCGCAGGCAGGCCGCATAGCTTCCTTTCTGGCGATACACATTCACCCGGAAGCGGGCAACGCCCTTGAGTCCGTAGGCGCAGTCGAGTTCCCATGTCTGCTCAAGCGTCTTGCGTTGGCTGTTGTTGAGCATCGAGAAGATCAGTCGGTTACAGCTCTCCTCCGGCAGAGCTGCATCACGCATCGGCCGCAGCTTGCCGCTGAAACGTCCGTAGGGGGGCTGGCCGCTGGCGATATGCAGGTCACTGCCTCCGTTTTTCACCAGTTCCTGCATCAGGTCCTCGATCATCAGCTCCATCGCTTCGTCCTCAGTGACGTGGTGTCAGGCAGTAGGGACATTCCAGCCAACCTTCCTGGAGTCCGCCACCACAGCCATGGCAGGTGAGGGTGCTGAGAGCGCGTGCGCGTCGTTCCGATTCCAGCCCGGCGTCTGTGAGAACCATCCTGCCCACTTCCTCCAGGGTCGTGTGTCCCTCCCTCACCAGGTCAAGGCTGTAACCCAGCAAGGTTTTCATCCCTCCCTCCAGAGCGAGCTGTCGCACCATGTCTGTGGTGGCGCCCTTGGCTACGGCGGCCGCGAGAGCTTCATTCATGCGCAGCACTTCGTAGACCCCCACGCGTCCCTTGTAACCACTGCCCTGGCAATGGGGGCATGGGTTGGCCTGCCCTTCATGGTGGTTGGCTCTGAAAAAGCTCACGTTCGCTTCATTGCTCGCCATCAGGCCGAAACGACCCAGTTCTTGGGGATCAGGCCGGTAGGCGATCCTGCAAGTCGAGCAGACCCGTCGGAGCAGACGCTGGGAGACGATCCCGATCAGTGAGGCGCTGACCATGAAAGGCTCCACACCCATCTCATCGAGACGGGCGATGGCGCTGGGAGCATCGTTGCAGTGAAGGGTGGTCAGCACCAGGTGACCGGTGAGTGCGGCTTCGATGGCTGTTTTCGCGGTTTCCAGATCGCGCGTTTCGCCCACCAGCAGCACGTCCGGGTCCTGGCGCATGAAGGCCCTCAGTGCCTGGCTGAAGTCAAATCCCTTCTCCCTATTCACCTGACACTGGGTGATGCCTGGCAGCGTGTATTCGATGGGGTCCTCAATGGTGGAGATGTTGATTCCTGGTTCGTTGCGCTCCGCCAGCAGGGAATACAGCGTTGTCGACTTACCGGATCCAGTCGGTCCTGTGACCAGGATCATTCCGAAGGGCTTGGATCCCAAGGTGCGCACCAGATTCAGGGCGTCAGCATTGGAAATGAGTTTGTCGAGACCCAGCTGGGTGGCCGAGCTGTCCAGAAGCCGCAGAACGATTTTTTCCCCATAGCGGCTCGGCAGACTGTTGACCCTGAAATCCACTGTCCTGTTCTGGAAGCGGCGGCGAATGCGGCCGTCCTGGGGAAGCCGGCGTTCGGCGATGTCCAGTTCCGCCATGATCTTGAATCTGGAGGTCACCGCAGGCACCATCCGACTGGGCAGAGGTTCGATCTGGCTCTGCAGCACCCCGTCCTGACGAAAGCGCAGCTGGAGTCCGGCCTGTTGAGGCTCCACATGGATATCGCTGGCACCCAGTTCGAGGGCCTGCATCAGGATGCGATCCACCAGATCGATCACCGGTGAGCGTTCCGCATCGTTGAGCCCCGATTCAAGATCCGCGGGTTTTGAGGAGTCGGCATCCTTCTCGTCGGGATCAGCTTCCAGCACCCCATTGACGTTGAAATCCCTCAGATAGGAGGTAGCCGTCTCGGCAACGGTTTCGGCCTCTGCAGCGTTTGAAACTGAGGTCATGGGTCCCGGCAAGACCTCGATATGTCTTGGCGGTGTTTCCGTGATGGGTGGTTTGAGGGGGAGTGCTTCATCGCTCAACGGGAGGTTGTTGTCGAGCAGCTTTCTCAGGCTTTCGGCGAGCGCAGCGTGACGAGCAGGATCAAATCCCATCGTCGCCAGTTCCTCGAGCAGAACAGGTTGATCAGCGATGCCGAAATCGCCTGGAATGGCTCGCTGCAGCAGAAGTTCCAGTTCCAGATGCCGACGGTCGTCGCTCACGGCTTCAATTCGCAGAAAGGTGCGGGCTTCCCCCGCTTGTGGGAGGACTGCCTCACCTATCAACATGTCTAGACGTGAATTCGCAACCGGTCAGCATGAGTGGCGATGCTTCCACCCCAGCGCAGGATCCGTCATCGGCTGGTTCCGACGGCCAGCAACCTGCCGTGACAACAAACGAAACTCTGGAAACGACATCAGTCGTTGAGGAGGCAGCGTCAGCCGCAGGTGCTGTCGAATCGGAGTCAGGTACCCAGTCCGTCGACAATGAGACCCGTCTTGAGCAGCTCGAGAAGGAGCATTCCGCGCTCAGAGAAGAGCATGAAGTCTTGCGCGGTCAGTACGTGCGTATCGCAGCCGACTTCGACAACTTTCGCAAGCGCCAGAGTCGCGATCAGGATGACCTCAAACTGCAGCTCATCTGCAGCACCCTCAGCGAAATCCTTCCGGTTGTGGATAACTTCGAGCGTGCCCGTCAGCAGCTCGATCCTCAGACTGAAGAAGCCCAGGCGCTTCACCGCAGCTATCAGGGGCTTTACAAACAGCTGGTTGAGGTCCTCAAACAGCTGGGTGTGGCTCCGATGCGAGTGGTCGGTCAGGAGTTTGATCCAACCCTGCATGAGGCTGTGTTGCGTGAGCCCAGTGAGGAGCATCCTGAGGATGTGGTGATTGAGGAGCTTCAGCGCGGCTATCACCTCGACGGCCGTGTCCTGCGTCACGCCATGGTCAAGGTTTCGATGGGGCCAGGTCCGCAACAGGATGCCAGCGGCGAGACGTCTACCCCTGATGCCGAGGCAGCGTCTGATGGGGAGGCTTCAGGTGATGACAACGGTTGATCAGCCCCCTGCTTTTACTGTGATCTCCGGGATGTCAAGCTGATGGCCGATTATTACGAGCTGCTTGGTGTCAGCAGGGATGCGGATGCCGACACCCTCAAAAGGGCCTATCGGCGACTGGCTCGCCAATATCACCCTGACATCAACAAGGAACCTGGCGCCGAGGATCGCTTCAAGGAGATAGGCCGTGCCTACGAGGTACTCAGCGATCCCCAGACCCGTGGTCGCTACGACCAATTCGGCGAGGCGGGGCTTGGTGGTGCCGCCGGAATGCCCGACATGGGCGACATGGGTGGTTTCGCCGATATTTTTGAAACCTTCTTCAGCGGGTTCGGTGGAGCCGCAGGCGGTGGCCGTCAACAACGTCGCCGTGGTCCTCAGCAGGGGGATGACCTGCGCTACGACCTCACGATCGATTTTGATCAGGGGGTGTTCGGACAGGAGCGTGAGATTCGTGTACCTCACCTGGAAACCTGCACCACCTGCTCCGGAAGCGGTGCCAAAAGCGGCAGTGGTCCCACCACCTGTTCCACCTGTGGAGGTGTTGGTCAGGTGCGCCGGGCAACCAGGACTCCTTTCGGCAGTTTCACCCAGGTGGCGGAATGTCCCACCTGCACCGGCAGTGGCCAGGTGATTGCTGATCCCTGCAATGCCTGTGGCGGTCAGGGAGTGAATCAGATCCGCAAAAAGCTGCGCATCAACATCCCAGCCGGTGTTGACACCGGTACCCGCTTAAGAGTGGCTGGTGAGGGTAATGCCGGCTTACGCGGAGGTCCCTCAGGCGACTTGTATGTGTTCCTGACCGTTAAAGCCCACCCTTCTTTGCAGAGGGACGGTTTGACGGTTCATTCCGAAGTGAAGGTGAGCTACCTGCAGGCGATTCTCGGCGACACCATCGAGGTGGACACGGTGGACGGCCCTACAAGCCTTGAGATTCCTGCAGGAACTCAACCCAATGCCGTTCTCACTCTGGAGAACAAGGGCATTCCCAAGCTGGGAAATCCTGTGGCTCGGGGAAATCAACGCATCACGGTCAACGTGAAGCTTCCCACCCGGCTCAATCAAGAGGAGAGGAAACTGCTTGAGGAGCTCGCTGGACATCATTCCGCCAGGGGAGAACAGCACCATCACCACAAGAGTGGATTGTTTGCGCGTCTGTTCGGACAGCGCTGACCATGACGGAACGTCACCCCGATCACCAGCTCGATCTTTGTGGGACGCCCTGTCCGCTCAATTTCATTCGCTGTCGGCTCACTCTTGAGAGCATGACCACCGGACAGTGTCTGCAGGTGGATCTTGACCCAGGCGAGCCTGAAGAGATGGTGGTTCCTGGACTGCGTCGTGATGGTCATCAGGTCTTCGTGGAGCGTCTTTCTGATGTTCAGGTGCGTCTGAAGATCATCTGTGCCGGTGCTTAGCCATGAGCTGCATCCGGGCATGGTCGTTGCACTGCAGGCCAACTACCTCGATGTGGAACTTGAGGCTCCGCCCGTTGATGTTCCTCCTCGTCTTCTCTGCACACGTCGCACCCGACTGAACCATCGTGGAGCCGCGGTCCACGTGGGTGATCGCGTTGGAGTCGAAGCCATTGACCGTGATCACGCCAGGGCAGTGGTTGCGGAAGTGGATCCTCGCAGCAGTTTTCTGGTTCGACCTCCCGTGGCCAATGCCTCCTGCATCCTCGTCGCGGTTGCGGTTGAGCAACCTGCTTTTGATGCCGATCAGGTCAGCAGGTTCCTGCTCACTGCTGAGAAGACCGGATTGCAGGTTTTGCTTGTGTTGACCAAGTGCGATCTGCTGGACTCCGCCGCTTTGTCGCAACTGCAGCAACGCCTGCATGGATGGGGCTATGACCCGATTCTTGTTTCGGCTCGCTCTGGAATGGGGTTCGACGAACTGCGAGCGCAGTTGGCGACCGTTCCGATCTCGGTGCTGTGCGGTCCCTCGGGGGTGGGCAAAAGTTCGCTGCTGAATGGCCTCCTGCCCGGATTGGCATTACGGGTGGGTGAAGTGTCGGGTCGCCTGCAGAGGGGGCGTCACACCACACGTCATGTGGAATTGCATGCGATTACCTCTGGCTCAAGGGTTGCTGACACTCCGGGATTCAACCGACCGGAGCTACCGGATGATGTCTCCAATCTGGAAGTGCTGTTTCCGGAGCTCCGAGTGCAGCTCGACCGGCATCCCTGCCGTTTCCGTGATTGCTTGCACAGGGATGAGCCAGGTTGTGGTGTGACACGCGACTGGGAGCGCTATCCGATGTATCGCAAAGCGGTGGAGGAACTTCTCGAGATCAACCGCCCATTCCGGGCAGGTTGAGATCGAGGCCGCCCGTGAGCTCCTGCATCCGTTCTTTCATGGTGCCGGTGGAGTTTTCATAAGCGGACTGAAGGGCGGCAAGTGTGGCGGCTTCAGCTGCCTCCTGTCCTTCGCTCAGCAGGCTGGGATCCAATGTCACACGCAGCGGCTGCTGGTTGCCTGAGAGCCAGATGCGGGCGCGTCCGTCTTCACTGCTGCCTTCGATCTCCATGGCATCGAGCTCCTCCTGCAGCTTCTGGGCATCCTGTTGGATTTGCTGTGCCTTACGGAAGGCTTCGGTGAGCTGTCCAAAATTGGGAAGTCCGAACCCGGCCATGACATCGCTGAAGGAACCGGAAGGTTAGGCCGCCGTTTCAAATCCCAGTCGTTTCACTTCAGGTTGCAGCTCGATGCCGTGGGCATCTGCCACTTCCTTTTGCACCAGGCCGATCAGATTGCGGATGTCTGCAGCGCAGGCTCCTCCGGTGTTCACGATGAAATTGGCGTGAATTTCGGAGATCTGAGCCCCACCGACGCGACGGCCTTTCAGGCCAAGACCCTCAATCAGACGACCGGCCTTCGCCGGTTCCGGGTTGCGGAAGACGCTGCCGCAACTCGGTTGCTTGTAGGGCTGGGTACTGGTGCGATGGTTGAGGTTTCCGGTGGTGCGTTCCTGCAGTTCAGCCGGATCATGACCTGCTTCAAGTTGAAACTCTGCGGCCACCACCAGCACTGGTTTGGTCTGCAGAGCACTGTGGCGGTACGCGAAATCCAGGGATTCCCGCGCAAGCCTCCTGATCTGGAAATCGTCGCCTTGCAGAGGAACGACATCCACGCTGAGCAACCGTTCAGCCGTGCAGCCACCCTGAGCACCCGCGTTCATGACAGCGGCTCCTCCAACGGTGCCAGGGATGCCCACGGCCCACTCCAGCCCCTGCAATCCCTTTCTCGCGGCACGTCTTGCCAGGGTGGGGATCGGTTCACCTGAACTTGCCCGCACCCTGCCTGTCCGGGAATTCAGGTCAAGTCCCTGCAACCGCCGCAAGCAGAGAGTCAATCCTGGAAGCCCTGCATCAGCAATCAGCAGATTGGAGCCTGCACCGATCACACGCACGGGTAAACCTTCATTTGCCGCCCAGTTCAACAAAGTGGGAATCTGCTGGGTTGCGTTCGGTTCGGCCAGCCATTGAGCCGGTCCGCCCACTCTCCAGGTTGTGTAGTGAGCGAGGGAAACCTGCGCCTGCAGGATTCCCTTTTCTTTCAGAACACTCAAGCAGTCAGTGTCGACTGACATGACGTCTGCTCCTGCAATGAGTTTAGTGACAGCCGCGACCAGAGGCTGTTCACATCACCGGCCCCCATCGCCAGCACGAGGTCATCAGCATGGCTGTGCGTCTTGACCAGATCCGTCAGCTCGTCCATGGTTTCTGCCACAAGAACGGTCTGGTCGAGATTGTGTTGCTGAATGCAGGATGCGAGGGATTCACTGCTGACACCGGCAATTGGAGTTTCACCGGCTGAGAACAGGGGAGCCAGTACAACAATGTCCACGCCGGAGAGTGCCTTCGCGAATTCGTTCTGAAACTCCTGAGTCCTGCTGTATCGATGGGGTTGAAACACAGCCATCAGCCTCTTTGGGCTGCGTGGTAAGGGGCTTCGCCCACTGGTCACCATCAGAGCTGCCATGGCCAGAGTGGCTGCCACCTCACTGGGGTGATGGGCGTAGTCATCCACAACCAGCCGACCTTGCCAGTCGCCGCGATAGTCGAAGCGGCGACCTGGAGTTTTCAAGCTGTCGAGGTGGGTGATCAGACGTTCGAGAGGGATTCCTTCCAATCGGCAGGCTGCAAGAGCTCCCAGAGCATTGCTCAGGTTGTGAAGGCCTGGCAGCGGCAAGGTGATCCGGCCGACGCACTCACCTTGTTCGTAGAGATCCGCAACTGTGTGGTCACCCTCAAGCGCGATTGGCAAGGCTGCGTAATCGACGTTGTCACTGCGTTGCACTGACCACCAGGCATCGGCTTGAAAGTGTTCGCTCAGGATCGGGTCATCCTGGTTGGCTAGCAGTCGACCGCAACCTGAAGCGAAGCGCCGCATCGTGGTGATCAGATCATCCAGATCCCTGTAATGATCCGTGTGATCCAGTTCCAGATTGGTAATCACGCCCAGGGTTGCGTTGAATTTCACCAGGGAGCCGTCGGATTCATCGGCTTCTGCGACAAGCAGACGTCCTGCGCCCGCATGACCGTTGCTTGCGTAACAGGGAACGATGCCACCGATCACAGCGGTGGGATCTTCTCCAGCACTGTGGAGGAGCGAAGTGACCACTGTGCTCGTGGTGGTTTTGCCGTGGCTGCCCGCTACTGCGATGGAGGGCTGTTGATCAATCAGGGCAGCGAGCAGATCTGAGCGGTGCCAGACAGTCAGTTCCAACCGTCGAGCTGCGGCCAGTTCCGGATTGCTGTCCGGGATGGCACTGCTGATGACGACCAGGGGAGAAGCGAAACCAAGTTTCTCCAGCTGATCGAGATTGTCCGCCGTTTGCGAGCCGAAAGTCACCATCCCCAGCGACTGCAGGGATTCCATTGCTGGCGACATCCTGCGGTCTGAACCACTCACCTTGTGACCACGACTGAGCAGAATTCTTGCGAGGGCAGACATGCCGATTCCGCCTGCACCGATGAAGTGCACTGAGGAAGGGCTGTCAAGCGATCTGCTCAATGACCAATGCCATGGACGCGCACCTTAAATCAGCATTTCCTGTTGACCACTAATCGCCGCAAACTGTCGTTTTAAATCCTTCCAAGATTTGCTGAGTAAGCGCGTTGAATGGAAATTGGCGATTTCTGTATGATCAGCGGCCATTCCCCGCGGATTATCCGCTTCTGATATGACCCTGCGCGTTGCGATCAATGGATTCGGCCGAATCGGTCGCAATGTGATGCGGGGATGGATCAGCCGTGGCGCTGACACCGATATCGAGATCGTGGGCGTCAATGCCACCTCGGACCCCAAAACCAGTGCTCACCTGCTCACCTATGACTCCATTCTGGGCAAGCTCGACCCCGGCGTGAAAATTGAAACCACTGACGACTCGATGATCGTCAATGGCAAGCAGGTGAAATTCTTCTCCGACCGCAATCCCCTCAACTGCCCCTGGAAGGATTGGGGTGTGGATCTGGTCCTCGAGTCGACCGGTGTCTTCAACACAGACGAGAAAGCCAGCATGCACATTCAGGCTGGCGCCAAGAAGGTGATTCTCACAGCTCCCGGTAAGGGTCCCAAGGTCGGCACCTTCGTGGTCGGTGTGAACGAGGATCAATACCGTCACGAGGATTTCGACATCCTCAGCAACGCCAGTTGCACCACCAACTGCCTTGCCCCTCTGGTGAAGGTCATTGATCAGTCGATCGGCATTAATCGTGGTCTGATGACCACGATTCACAGTTACACAGGCGACCAGCGGATTCTCGACAACAACCATCGCGATCTGCGTCGTGCCCGTGCCGCTGCTGTGAACATGGTTCCCACTTCCACCGGTGCAGCCCAGGCAGTGGCTCTTGTCTATCCAGCTGTGAAGGGAAAGTTCACCGGCATAGCGATGCGCGTTCCCACTCCGAACGTCTCAGCCGTTGATCTGGTGTTTGAGTCCAACCGTGCCTCTTCCGTCGATGAGATCAAGTCGATTCTCAAGGCAGCTGCTGATGGCCCCATGAACAAGATCATCAAGTACGGAGACTTGCCGCTGGTGTCCAGCGACTACGCAGGCACCAATCAGTCGACCATCTTTGATGCGGATCTGACCCTGGCCATGGGTGACAACTTCTTCAAGATCGTTGCCTGGTACGACAACGAGTGGGGCTACAGCCAGCGGGTTGTCGACCTTGCCGAGGTCGTCGCCAGGAACTGGAAATGATCAGGTTTTGATCTGATGTCTCAATCCCTCCCGCTGGGAGGGATTTTTTGTTCAGGCGTCATTCAGCGCAACGCCGAAGTGATCAAATCCCGCAGCGGTTACAGCGAGCCTGGTGTCACTCCAAACGATTTCATCGCTCTCGGCTGTGATGCAGCCGATCCGCCTGCTGCCCGGTTGATGTTCGAGCCAGTGCTGGGCCCAGTCGGAAGGCAGACTCAGCACCAGTTCAAAATCCTCACCACCGTTGAGGCACCATTGATCCCACAGATCGCCTGAAGGCCACCCTTCGGGCCGTGGAAGCCAGTCATGGTTCAGTTGCGCTCCGCATCGGCTGCTGTCGCAAAGAGCCTTCACCGCAGCAAGAAGGCCATCGCTGCTGTCCGTGCCGGCTGCTCTCCATGGCAGATTCTCAGGTTTGTTCTCGAGCAGTGTTTTCAGGGCATCCAACCGCGGTCTCGGGCGCTGATGTTGGCTGATGGCCCGTTGTTGAAGCTTGTCCGCCAGCCCACTGTTTTCATTCAGAACCGGATCACCCTGCAGCAGTGCCAGACCTAAACGGCTCAGGCCATGGTCCCCGCTGGTGACGAGCCAGTCACCCGGGCAGGCATCAGCACGGTGCAGGCGCAGGGGTCCCAGTCGACCGAGTGCGGTGATTGAGATCAGTCTTTGTTTGCCTGCGGAGCAATCCCCTCCCAGCAGGATGCCGCCGTAGCAGCTGAGAGCTTCACTGATTCCGCGATACAGGTCCTCAACCCAGTGCCAAGAGGTGTTTCCCGGTGCCACCAGAGCCACCGTGATTCCATCCACATCCACAGCGCCGCTGGCTGCGAGATCAGAAATATTGGTCGCTACGGCGCGCCAGCCCACGTCGGCCGGACTTGTTGTGCCATCACTGAAGTGAATGCCATCCACCAGGACATCAGTGTTCACCAGCAGCTGCCGGGAGTCGGCGGCAAGGCCGGAGGTGTCATCAGCCAGCTGGCCCGGTGGAGCAAAGCAGGCAATCCGCCTGAGCAGCTCCCCTTCACCCAGTTCCGCCAGTGTGACCTTCAAGGAACTCAGGCGTGCTGCTGGAGTCGATTTGCACCATCAACCACTTTGATCCGCTTGATTTCATCGTTGACCCCCAGTTCCTCGAGCACATCAAAGCCGTCAACGACGTAACCGAAGGCTGCATTGCGACCATCCACCAGATTCAGCCCTGCTGGTGTCAGCTCCGCCTCATAGAGAAACAGGAAAAACTGGGATGAGCCATCGTCAAGCGCCTGATCGGAGTGTGCCCAACCCAGTGTTCCGAGTGTGGAGAAGGGAAGCACCGGAGTGGCTTTGAACAGACCAACGTCTTCGAAGGTCTGGTTGTAAAGGGTTTCGGGTTCATCGGGAACGCGGATTTCCAGTGGCACATGGCGTTCCTGCTTGGTTTTTGGATCCACGTAGCCGATGTCAGGTCCTTTGGGATCACCGCTCTGCAGGATGTAGAAATCTTCCGCACGGTTGAAGGGCAGGCCGTCGTAGAAGCCCTTCAGGCTGAGATCGATGAATGCACCAGCGGTCAGCGGTGCGTTGTAACCATCCACCACAGCGGTGAGATCACCTTCAGTGGTTTCGATCACCACGGTGGCTCGGCCCGCCAGTCGCGGCAGCTCGTCGAATTCCGCAGGGATGTCGGGTAACCGATCGTCAATCAGCAGTGCCTCCAGATCACCGATCTGGCTGAGGGTCTGGCGACGAGACTGGATGAAACCCGCTTTGTCTTTGCCTTCAATGCTTTCCTCGAGAACGTTCAGGTCATCGGCAACAGAATCAAGGATCTTTTCGGCCTTTGCCTGATCGTCGCTGGGCATCGCGGCGATGATTGCACTCCTCCTGTCGCTCAGGAGGGATTGCGTGCGCTTGAGACCTCGTCCGAGAGCACTCCAGCGCTTGGCACGCAAGTCATCACTGGTGCCTTCAAGCAGATGCTGCAGATTGCGAAGATCCTGCTGATTCATGGGCAAAGAATCACGCAGGATCGCTGCCGGATCCTGAACGGCGTTTCCCTGGGGGAGTCCCGCCCAGGCCGGAGGGGTCCAGGCCAGGCCAATCACGATCAGCAGGCTGATCAGCCATGCGCTCAAGCGTTGAAATTCCAACCGAATCGCCAAGGAGAACCCCAGGTGCTGAAAGGACTTTGGCACAGCCGTATGATCCCCTGAACCGTTCGGCGGGAATGATCTCCAGCAACGACTTTCGCACCGGCACCACGATTGAGCTCGACGGTGCCGTTTGGCGCGTGGTCGAGTTCCTGCATGTGAAGCCTGGCAAAGGCTCGGCTTTTGTTCGCACGAAACTCAAGTCAGTCCAGACAGGGAGCGTTGTTGACAAAACCTTCCGCGCCGGAGAAATGGTTCCTCAGGCCTTGCTGGAGAAAGCCACACTTCAGCACACCTACATGGAAGGTGAGGACTATGTCTTTATGGACATGTCGAGCTATGAGGAAACCCGTCTCACTGCTCAGCAGATCGGTGACAGCCGCAAGTACCTCAAGGAGGGGATGGAAGTGAGTGTGGTCTCCTGGAACGAGAAGCCCCTCGAAGTTGAATTGCCCAACTCCGTTGTGCTGGAGATCACCCAGACCGACCCTGGTGTCAAAGGAGATACTGCCACCGGTGGAACCAAGCCTGCGATCCTTGAAACCGGCGCTCAGGTGATGGTTCCTTTGTTCCTCTCGATCGGCGAGAAGATCAAGGTGGATACGCGCAACGATTCCTACCTGGGTCGGGAGAGCAGCTGAGTCATGCAACTCGATCACGATCAGCTGCACAAGCTCTTGGACGCCTTGGCTGAGAGCGACATTCAGGAGTTCCGCCTTGAAGGCGATGACTTCCGTCTGGAAGTTCGTCGCAACCTGCCGGTTACAGCCGTGGCTGCACCCCCGGTCACTGTCGCTCAGACTGTTTCACCTGCACCTGTTGTTGATGTCCCTGTCCAGGGGGACACAGCCCCAGCGGCTCCACCGCCCGCGGCGGGCTCCCGATCTGATCTGGTGGATGTCACGGCACCGATGGTCGGCACCTTCTACACGGCCCCTGCTCCAGGGGAAGCACCCTTCGTGGAGATCGGCAGTCGCATCAATGCCGGTCAGACGATCTGCATCCTTGAAGCGATGAAGCTCATGAACGAGCTGGAAGCCGAGGTTGCAGGCGAAGTGGTGGAAATCCTTGTCGACAACGGCACCCCTGTGGAATTCGGGCAGGTGCTGATGCGCGTCAAGCCTGGCTGAGTTCCCAGGCCGCCTGAATTGCCGCCAGCATGCTGGCTCCCCGTGCGACACCTTGTCCGGCAATGTCGAAGCCGGTGCCATGGTCGGGAGAGGTTCGCAGAAAAGACAGGCCCAGGGTTGTGTTGACCGCCTGATCGAAAGCCAGCAACTTCACCGGAATCAGGCCCTGATCGTGATACAGCGCCAGGATTCCGTCGGGTCCGATCCGACGGTCAATGTTTCGCCAGGCCTTGGCCGCACTCAGCCAGCAGGTGTCAGGGGGAATGGGGCCTTTCAGTTGCACGTCACGACGTTCTCTGGCCCAACGCTCCAGCAGAGGGTTCAGCCACTGCTGCTCTTCACCTCCCAGTTGTCCCTGCTCGCCGGAATGCGGATTGAGGCCGGCCACCAGCAATTGAGGCGTGGGATTGAAGCGCAGGCAGAATTCCGCCAGTTCATCGAGTTTTCGCCCAACCAGATCCGCGCTGAGAACCTCCGCGACCCGCCCTAGAGGAATGTGTGTGGTGGCAAGCAGAGTATTGAGTCTCCATCCGCTGAAAGGGGAGACAGCCGTGAACAGCATGGAAGCGGCTTTTTGCCCATCCAGTTCAGCCAGCCGTTCGGTCTGGCCTGGATAGCAATGTCCGGCGTCATGCCAGGCATGTTTAGCGATCGGTGCGGTCACCAGTGCCCGCCCTTGCTGTTGTTGCACCAACTCCACAGCCCGGGTCAGCCAGCGGAAACCGGCTTCTCCGCTTCTGGCTCCCGCCTCGCCGGGTTCAAGAGGACCTCCGGGCACCGGGAGATCCTCAATGTTCAGTGCATCAGGATCTGCGATGGGATCCGGTGAGTGCTGTCTGAGATTGGCGGCGGCTTTCTGCAGGCTGGCCCTGCAGCCGACCAGCAGAGGAGTCGGCATGTTCGCTGGTTGCCTGGGATCAGCGAGCGCTTTCAGCGTGACTTCCATGCCAATCCCGGCAGGATCTCCGAGTGCGATCACGAGGCGCTGATTAGCGTCATGGCATTCGATGGATGAGGTCATGCTGCGTTGGCTGGTGATCGGCCTTTTGCTCTATGGCCTGGGGACGGCGCTTCGGGAAGGCTGGCTTGAGGTTCAGTGGGGTCGCTTGCTGCATGATGCAGGTCTGACGTTCATCGATCCTGATCAGCCCTTGAAGCTGGATCAGATTCCTCAGCTCAGTCCGGAGCGCTCCGCGCCAGGCTCTCCATGAGTCTCTCCTCCTCCAGGCAGTGCTGGAGCCCGCTGCGGAAGTTCGGATGAATCATGGAGTATCCAAGTGTTTTGCAGAGAAGGTCGTTGCTGACCCGGCGGTTTTCGGCCCAGAAGCTGCGGGCCATTGCGCTCATGTCTGTCTCAGCGTCCGCGTAATCGCGAATTTCCGGAAGGTTGCAGTTCAAAAGGTCTGCGGCGTGACGCTGCATCACATGGCTTGGAGCCGGCTCATGGTCACAGATATTGACGATGGCAGGGTGTTGGCCAGCGGCAGAGCAGTGCATCAGGTGCAGACAGCCAGCGGCGATGTCATCGACGTGCACCCGGCAGAACACCTGGCCCGGCTTGTGTATGGGCTTCAGGGTGCCGGCCCGCACAGCAGCAAGAGGTGAACGACCCGGTCCATAGATACCGGGCAACCTGAGAATCTGCACCGGCAGACCGCTGTGCAGCCACTCTTGCTCGCAGATCAGGCGTCTGCGGCTGCGATCCTGGCCGGGCTTTGGTGTATCCGATTCACTCACCCAGGCTCCATCTGTGTCGCCGTAGACACCAGTTGTGGAGAGATACCCAACCCAACGCAGGGGCAGCTGACAGAGCTGAGCTCCCAGTGTCCGCAGCACAGGGTCGTTCTGATCACGCCCAGGGGGGATGGTGCTGAGCAAATGGGTCACGCCATGCAGTTCTGCCTCGGTCGGTATCACGTTTCTGGTCGTGTCAAAGCGCAGGGATCTGCTGTTGGACTCTGGGTTTCTGCGAGTGGTGAGAACACTGATGTTCAGGGCTTCAGCCAGGGCAGCGACCCGACGTCCACTGAAGCCGGCTCCAAGGATGCACAGCCTGGATTCAGCGGGCAGCGATCGGCAACGGTTGACAAGTGATTCCGGCATGAGTACAAACGTATCAGTGAATATGCGGCCGTGACCAGTTCCTGTCTTCCCCTGGTGTCTTCTCAGTCGTCCATGCTGCCTCGCAGGTCCTTCAATCGCGGCATTGCACTGTCCACAGGTGAGAGCGCCGCTCTGCGTCGCCTGGCGGCAACCCTGTTCGCTTCGGTGTTGGTGAGCGGGGCTTTTGTGCTTGCACCAGAGCAGCCTGAGCAACAGGCCTCAATCTGTCAGCAGCATCATTCCGCAGAGGCCTGCAGAGTCTGGTGATCACGGTTCCAGTGGAGTGGCTTCAGGCGGCCTCAAGCCCCCAGCTCTGATGATCCTGGTTGTCGAGTGAGGAATCCGGCGTGTGCGATGCGCTGGTGGTTTGATTCAGCTCAGGTTGTGCCCATTGAAGGAGTCTCAGGGCAAGGCGCAGATCACCATCCATCCATGCTCGGATCGCCATGGCTCGGCGGGGATCGTAAAAACGTTGGCGTCGATACCAATCAAAAACATCGGAATCAGATTTGTGCCCGTTGCATGAAAGACAAGCTGGAACGCAGTTTTCAGTGGTGCTTAAACCGCCTTTGGCTCTAGGGAGAATGTGGTCAATCGATTCTGATCTTTTTCCGCAGTAAATACAGCTTTTACCGGTGTAAGTATGTAGTGATTGACGCCATCTTCGAACACGCAGTTTAGGGCAAAGATCTTCAAGGAAAACCGCGTCCCTGTTATGCATCCGAATGGCTCGGTTGAAAGAATTCTGGCGCTTTCCCAGAGTTCGTCAATGTGTTCTTTGCTGCATTTTCGGTACTTTTCAAGTGTGATATTTGAGCTTTAAGTCCCTTGTGGTGCCCTGGAGAACTAATACAATTGCTTTCATTGAATTGTCCTACCGGCATTGTCAACGTCCTGCTGCAGCCTTGGGCTGACCCCATCAGGACTTGTGAGGGTCACTTACCCCTTTGATGCGGTAACGCATGCGCAGATGGGCCGGATCCGGCCTCGTGGACTCTGGAAAGGCTCGCAGCATGGCTGGGAATTCCCACTTGCCGCAGCTGAGTGCCTGCTCGACCGTCTGGGCTCACGTTTTCGGGTTGAAGAAGAACTGGTGCGTTGGCTGGACTGGCACCGTCATCCACTGCCACCGCTTCCTCGTCACCGGGAGTTGATGGCGTGTACCGACCTGAATCAGCCCTTGGCTGATGGTCGAATACCGCTTCCTCATCAACGTTCCGGTGCTCGTTGGTTGTTGTCACGTCGCGGAGCGTTGCTTGCTGATGAGATGGGTCTGGGGAAGACGCTTACCTCTCTCCTTGCCGCTCGCGCTCTGATGCGTGCTGTACCTCTGCAGCTCATGGTGATCGCTCCTGTGGGACTTCACCCGCACTGGCAGCGCGAAGTGGAGTCATTGGATCTTCAGTGCACATTGCACAGCTGGGCTCGTTTGCCTGATGACCTTCCGGAAGCGGGAACTCTTCTGTTGGTGGATGAAGCGCATTTCGCCCAGTCGCTTCATGCTCAGCGAACCCAGGCTCTGTTGCGTCTGGCACGCCATCCCCGGTTGCGGGCGGTCTGGATGCTTACGGGTACACCCATCCGCAATGGTCGACCGATTCAGTTTTTTCCCTTGCTTGCAGCGATGGATCATCCGCTTGCACGCGATCAGCGTTCCTTTGAGGAGATCTTCTGCCAGGGACATTGGAGTGAGCAGGGTGGTCGGCGCCGTTGGCGTGCAGATGGTGCAAGTCGTCTTGAGGAGTTGCGGCGTCTCACCCGACCGCTGGTTTTGCATCGGCGTAAGCAGCAGGTGCTGGGTCTGCCCGCCAAGCAGCGTCGCTGCCACACCGTTTCACTGGCTGAGGAGCAGGCGCTTGGATTCGATCATCGCCTCCGTCTCGTGGTGGAGGACTACCGCCGACGCGTGCAACTCGGTGAAGTGCGTTCCGATGCTGAATCTCTTGCCGTGCTGACGTCCCTGCGCATGATTGCGTCGGAATTCAAGCTTCCGTCTGTTCAGGCGCTGGTCGAGCAGTTGCGTGTTGATGGCGAGGCGATCGTGTTGTTCAGTTCCTTTGTGACGCCGTTACAGCTCCTGCAGCAGCAGCTGGGTGGTGAGCTGTTGACCGGTCGGCAAAAACCGGAACAGCGACAGACTGCTGTGGACCGCTTCCAATCTGGTGGAACCGATCTGCTTCTAGCCACCTATGGCTGTGGGGGGTTGGGATTCACGCTTCACAGAGCTCGTCATGTTGTGCTGCTTGAGAGGCCCTGGACCCCGGGAGATGTTGACCAGGCGGAGGACCGATGTCACCGAATCGGTATGGATGGCGGGCTCACCAGCCATTGGCTCCAGCTTGGTCTGGCCGATCAGCTCGTTGATGGCCTTGTGGCCAGCAAGGCGGAAAAAATCGAGTTGCTGTTGGGTCCACGTCGTATCAGCTTGGATCGTCAGCCGTTGCCTGCCATGGTCGCCCGTTGTTTGCAGGATTGCTGACGGACGGCCAGCTCATGCCTGAGCAGAGGATCTTTGGATGTCTTTTTGCCTGTGAGAAGGGAGGTGGCTTTGCTCACATCAGCGCAAGCCTCGTCATCACTGCCCATCAAGGTGTGGATCAGTGAGCGGTCGGTGAGCGGAACAGGATTGTCAGGGTGACTCACCACAACCGCATTGCAATGTTTCAAAGCCTTGTCCAGTCGCTGCAGATCGAGATCTTCAAGGCAGCTGGATGGTTTTACCTTTGGATCAGGCGAAGCAGCTTGGGGACTTTCAGCATTTCCGCAGGCTTGGATCAGCAGCAGCAAGCAACCGATCAAAACCAGTTTTGGACCCCATCTGGAACAGCAACGGGCTTGCGCAGGCCTCAGCGATGACAAAAGTTTCAGTAGCTGTATCGATCATCAGCATCCCAGTCCGTTGAAGCCTCTGCGTTGGTGCTGCTGTCGGTGGTCACACTCGCTTTAGTGGCGCTTGACGATCTCTTGGAGGCTTTCCCGCCAAAAAGATCCCCCAGATAGCGACCGCAATCTGGGTAGGTCTCCGGTTCCGCCACCACCGTTTCAGTGATCATCACTGCTGCATGCTCAGGGGATGTTTTGAACACCCCACTGCTCTGACGCTTGATCAGGGCGTAGGAGGCTTTGAAGCTCACCTCGTGATCATTGCCATTGGTGCGCATGTAGCAATAGATCTGAGCACCCTTTTTGGTGTTGGCGCTGGCCGCCTCAACAGGTGCAGCTGCGAGCAGCATCCCCGCCAGAGGCAGCAGGACGGCGAGGCGGGTGCGGAGACTGGCCATTGATGGTCAGAAAGGGTTATCCAAATAAACTTATCGGCTTGTTTTTGGCTGTCCAGAGGGGAATCAGGTATTGCCCAGTCCCAGAGGGGTGAGCAGTTTCACAACCAACGGGAGGACCAGAAGCACAGTGATCAGTCGTACAGCGTGCAGTGCCGCAACAGCTGCGCCAACGCCGTAGTCCTCTCCCACCAGGCTCATGCCGCTGATTCCACCGGGCGCTGCTCCCAGCAGGGTGATCAGTGGATCGACGCCCAGCAGACGACTGGCCCAGAGACCGACCACCAGACCTGTCATCACCAGCGTGAGAGTGATGAGTAAAGCAGGCTTCCAGAGATGTTGCAGCTGTTCAAGAGATGTTCGCGTCAGACCGGTGCCGATCACAGTCCCGATTCCGATTTGAAGAGCGGTGCGTGTGCCGGGTGGCCATTCGGCAATCTCCAGGCGCCCGCTCATGCTCACAACAGCAGCACCGATCAGTGCGCCCGCAAGCGGTGCGGCTGGAATTCCGGTTTTCAGTGCGAGCAGTCCCATGCCTGTTCCGACCAGGGCATACACCAGCAGGTTCATCAGCGAAGACATGGCACCCGCAGGCAGCAGATCACTCAGTTTGAAGCCAGAGCGGGATGGCCTCGATATCAAGCCCTTGAGACTTGGTCACCCATGTGTTGTCATCAGGCCAGCTTCGCCAGTCTTCGGATGACTCAGTCCGTGTCCTTCCGCATCACTCGTACGGCGGAGGATGTTGCCCAGATGCTCAATGCCCTGTCGCAGCGTCTGGTCAAGCTTGAGCAACGCATGGAGAGCCTGGAGCTGCAGGTGCGTCAGCAGCGCAGTGAGGCTGAATCCATGCCAGCTGAAGAACGGCAGCGACTGGATGAGGTGGACCAGCTGCTGCTCGATTGCCAGGAGTTGCTTAACAGCAGCGAACTGGCTTCGGATGTGGTTTCCGAATCAGCAGCCGTGTTGTCTCACTCTTCGGCAAATGAGTCTGATCATGAGGCCGCGGCCGCATGAGGCTGGCCAGAGGTGGCAAAATGAAAAGAAAGCCGGCTATGGCATTCACCACCTTCACCACTTCTGGTCCTCGCAAATCCGCAAACAGCCGTTGTTCCATTGCTACTGACTCATCTGATTCGTCGGATGCGAGCACCAGCGGTTTCTTTGAGGGTGGCCATCAGCTTGAAAAGCTTGAGTTTGCCTTGGCCGTGGCCATCACAAGAGGCGATCAATCGAAATCTGATCAGTTGCGTGCACAGATCGACGACCTGGGCGGCAACATTGAAGAGCCTGGCACCTGACTTTGTTAGTCAGCTGAATGGAACCCTCACCAGAGGCACGCCAGAGTTCGATTAATCAGTCCTGAGCCCTTCTATGGATTGATATTTTCCGTGATCGTTTGTTAATGTCAATTCAATGCTTTATTAACCGCTTTGACGGCGTTGTTGAAATCTTCCGTACCACTGCAATCCGTGGAGCCTGACCGAGAGCAACTTCTCATTCGCGCCAGGCAATGGTTTGATCAAGCTCGTGTGCAGGCAGATGAAGGTAATACGACCGGTTCAGCCCAACTGATCCTGAAAGCTCTCAACCATGAACGCAGAGCTGGAAGCGTTGGCCCACAGGTTGTGCAATTGATCAAGCCCAGAGCATCGACATCCAGCTGGGGCAATCGCAGCTAAAAAATCATCGGAAAAAGTAATATTTAAGTCAAGCGGGTGACCGGATTTGAACCGGCGACGTTCAGCTTGGGAAGCTGACATTCTACCGCTGAATTACACCCGCGCCCTCTAATTCTATCTCATAGTAGAAATTACTCAACTGAGATTCTGGTTGCTCACCGGCCCAGGACTTCTGAAGCTGCGCTAAGTCCAGCACCCATTGATCCTTTGTGCAGACCGAGCGACTGCAGAACTGATTCGATCGCTGCAACCGCTGTCAGCACGTCTCTGTCACAGACGAATCCCAGGTGGCCTATGCGGAAGACTTTGCCCTTGAGATGATCCTGGCCGCCGGCGAGCAGGATGTCGTAGCGCTCTTTCACTGTTTTGCGCAGCTGTTCAGCATCAATTCCATTCGGTGCCACAGCCGTGATGGCCGGACTGCCGAATCCTTCTGCGGCAAACAGTGGCAGACCGATTGCCTTCATGGCTGCGTGGGATGCTGCGCGATGCCTGGAATGACGCGCAAAAATTGCCTCCAAGCCTTCCGTCTGCATCATCTCCAGCGCTGCCTCCAGAGCGAAATAGAGATTCACTGCCGGAGTGAAGGGATTGCTGTTCTTGGCAGCCGTTTTCCTGTAAGGGCCCAGATCCAGATAAAACTTCGGCAGATCGGAACGTTCGTAGGCCTTCCAGGCTCGATTGCTCATGGCAACGAAGCTCAGGCCGGGGGGCATCATGTAGCCCTTCTGGGAGCCGGAGGCGACCACGTCCAGGCTCCAGTCATCCATCGGCACATTGGCGGCTCCAAGACTGGTGACGCAGTCAGCAATGGTGAGAGCCGTTCCATGCGTTTTCACATGTCCACTGATGGTTTCAAGGTCATTGATCACTCCGGTGGAGGTTTCGGAGTGGGTGAGGATCACTGCCTTGATTGATTTGGCCGTATCGGCCTCCAGTGCGCTGCGAAATGCGTCCGGATTGAGCGGTTGCCCCCACTCGGCTTTGATGACCTCCACATCCAGCCCGTAGGCCTGCGCCACTTTCACCCAGCGTTCGCCGAACTTGCCGTTGTCACCACAGAGCACCTTGTCTCCGCGGCTGAGTGTGTTGATGATGCCCGCCTCCATGGCGGCGGTGCCGCTACCTGTGATGACGAGCACATCGCTGCTGGTTTGATGCAACCAGCGCAGCTGTGCATTGGTGCGTTCCACCACGGCCTGGAATTCGCCGCTGCGATGGCCAATCGGGTGGCGGCCCATGGCCTTGAGCACTGTTTCGGGCACCGGGGTGGGTCCCGGGATCATCAGGGTGAGCTTGTCCTGCACGGGCTCGATGGTGCCAATCGTTCATCCTAAAAAATGATCCGCTGGGTTCCCCATCTCCTCAACGTCTGCTGATTCAGGCCCAGGGTTGACCCTGCCTGTCTGGGTGGCTGCTGCGGCGCGCGCTGCGGCGCTTGTTCTTGGTGGTTCCTCAGCGCCCACCAGTGTCGATCTGAGAATTCCTGCTGAACAGGGGCTGCGTCGTGTGGAGCTGCATGCGGCGTCGCTGCTGGATGGCGGTCAGAAGGCACTGGCGATCAGCATCTGCGATCCAGGTGATGGATTGGATCTCACCCGCGGCCTGGAGATCTGGGTGGTTGTGAGCCTTAGCTCCTCCAGGGAGGGATTGCACATCCACGCCGGTGAGGGTGTCGGTCGGCTGGAGCAGAACGGTGCACTGTGTATTTCTGGTTTCGCCCGAGAGTTGCTTGAGCTCAATCTCAGCGATCTGTTGCCGGTTGTGGGAGGCCTGGAGGTTGAGGTGGTGTTGCCCCGCGGACGGGAGTTGGCCTTGCGCACCAGCAATTCGGCGTTCGGAGTGGTTGAGGGTCTTGCGTTAATTGGCACGCAGGCGGAGGTGCAGACCAGTGCTTCCCCTGATCAGCTGCAGCTGGCTCGTCAGCGGTTGCGTGAGCTCACCGGTCAGAGCGGTTTCGCCGGTCGTTTGACGCTTGTGATTGGTGAAAATGGTTTGGATCTGGCGCAGCAGCTGGGACTGTCCGAGCAGCTGCCGCTAGTGAAGTCTGGAAACTGGATCGGGCCCTTGTTGGTGGCTGCTGCTCAATCCGGAGTGCGGCAGCTGCTGCTGCTCGGTTATCACGGAAAACTGATCAAATTGGCGGGAGGGATCTTTCACACTCACCACCACCTCGCAGATGCACGCCTGGAGGTGTTGTCTGCTCTGGCCGTGCAGCAGGGTCTCAGTCTGGAATCCATTCGCGCCCTGCTTCAAACCGCCTCGATGGAACAGGCCTGGGGTTG
Source organism: Synechococcus sp. MIT S9509 (assembly GCF_047303035.1). Lineage (NCBI taxonomy): Bacteria > Bacillati > Cyanobacteriota > Cyanophyceae > Synechococcales > Synechococcaceae > Synechococcus > Synechococcus sp. MIT S9509. Next base: position 2,252,554 of record NZ_CP138940.1, read on the forward strand.
GCTGCAAGCCCATGATCTGAAGCAGGCCATGGGGCTCTGGATGGCCATGGCTGAGGCGGTTGAAGGGCGGAGTGAGGCTTATCTGAAGCGCTATGGCTGCACTGGCATGCGTGTGGGGGCCGCTCTGTTCAATCGTGAGCGTCAGCTGCGTTGGGCGGGGCCTGAAGGTCTGTTGATGCTTCGGGATTGTGGCGTTCAACTCCATCCTGTGGCAGCTGATCCAGGTCAAGGCCCTTCTCTACGCTGATTGATTGGCGGCCGATTCCCGCGGCCTACCGTTCCACGGCTTTCGTGCGAGATGTCCCAGGTTCCGATTGAAGGTCAGCGTCAGCCGGCCATCGTCATTCTTGATTTCGGCTCCCAGTACTCCGAACTGATTGCTCGCCGGGTCCGAGAGACCGAGGTGTTTTCCGTGGTGCTGGGATACAGCACCTCTGTTGAGGAGCTGCGCAAACTGTCGCCTAAAGGGATCATTCTCAGCGGCGGCCCAAGTTCGGTGTACGCCGATGGCGCTCCTCTTTGCGATCCACAGATCTGGTCGATGGGGATTCCTGTCCTCGGTGTCTGTTACGGCATGCAGCTGATGGTTCAGCAGCTGGGCGGTCGTGTGGTGGCAGCAACCGGTAAAGCCGAGTACGGCAAAGCTCCGCTGGAGGTGGACGATCCCACGGACCTGCTCACCAATGTGGATAACGGCTCCACGATGTGGATGAGTCATGGGGATTCGGTGGAAGCTCTGCCGGAGGGCTTTGTGCGTCTTGCCCATACCGCCAACACCCCTGAGGCGGCCGTCGCTCACCATCAGCGTCAGTTGTACGGGGTGCAGTTCCATCCCGAGGTGGTGCATTCCACCTGCGGCATGGCGATGATCCGCAATTTCGTCTATCACATCTGCGGATGTGAGCCTGACTGGACGACAGCAACGTTCATTGAGGAAGCTGTCACGCAGATTCGCGAGCAGGTGGGTGAGAAGAGAGTGTTGCTTGCTCTCTCAGGTGGCGTGGATTCCTCCACCCTGGCCTTTCTGCTCAAGAAGGCCATTGGTGATCAGCTCACCTGCATGTTCATTGATCAGGGCTTCATGCGCAAAGGCGAGCCTGAATTCCTGATGGACTTTTTTGACCGCAAGTTCAATATTCACGTTGAGTACATCAAGGCCCGGCAACGATTCCTGACCAAGCTCAAGGACGTCACGGATCCTGAGCAGAAGCGCAAGATCATCGGCACCGAATTCATCCGTGTGTTTGAAGAGGAGAGCCGTCGCCTCGGTCCTTTTGATTACCTGGCCCAGGGCACGCTTTATCCCGATGTGATCGAGAGTGCAGGAACCAACGTCGATCCCAAGACGGGTGAGCGGGTGGCTGTGAAGATCAAGAGCCACCACAACGTGGGTGGCTTGCCGAAAGATCTTCAGTTCAAGCTGGTGGAACCGCTGCGCAAGCTGTTCAAAGACGAAGTGCGCAAGGTCGGTCGCTCGCTCGGCCTTCCTGAGGAGATTGTGCGTCGTCACCCCTTCCCTGGTCCCGGTCTGGCCATTCGCATCCTTGGTGAAGTCACAGCGGAGAAGCTCGATTGCCTGCGTGATGCGGACCTGATTGTTCGTGAAGAGGTGAAGGAGGCTGGTCTTTATCACGACATCTGGCAGGCGTTCGCTGTTCTGTTGCCTGTGCGGTCGGTGGGGGTCATGGGTGACAAGCGCACCTATGCCTGGCCAATCGTTCTGCGCTGTGTCTCAAGTGAGGACGGCATGACCGCTGACTGGTCGCGTCTGCCCTATGACCTGATGGAGACGATTTCCAATCGGATTGTGAATGAAGTGAACGGTGTGAACCGTGTGGTTCTCGACATCACCAGTAAACCGCCTGGCACCATCGAGTGGGAATAGGGCAGCAGTTGTAGAGAACTGCTCTCTGATTGCATGAAACTTGCCAATCCCCAGCTCTGAACGATTGAATTACAGGGTTGCATTAGGATTGAAGACCTGAAGGATCAGCTTCGAATCATTTACTTTCGGATTCAACTGGTTTGATTTGATCTATGTGCTCATTTGTGGATCGAACGCCTCGTGAATGTATCAAATAGATATCGATTAATGGATTGTTGATACATGCTTGTCGAGCGGCAGTTATGCGTAACTTTTTTTACTTGCTGCGCAGGGGTCCTGTGGATACGTTCAAATTGAATTGCTTTTTGCAATGAATTATCTCAAAAACATTCGCCTGGTTTCGGCCTCTGCAGTCCTCGTCGCTGGGGGTCTTCTGGCAACAGCAATCTCCACAGATACACCTTCCGCAAAAGCAGCTGTTGAGGATTACGAAATTAATGCTTCAACGATCTCTGGAGATCAGCGAAACACCGATTTCATTAATCGCGTTGGTGCAAGCCAGTTGGCCAACGATCTTCGCAGGGGTGGATATGTGATCTACGTTCGTCACGCTCGTACCAACAAGGACTGGGGTGACCAGGTCAGTCCGAACCTGAATCTCGCTGATTGCAATACCCAGCGTCGCCTCAGCCCGGACGGTAAAAAAGAGGCTGTTGAGATTGGTCGAGGGATCAAGGCTGCGCGAATTCCCGTTGGCGATGTGATTTCAAGTGACTACTGCCGTGCTTACAACACCGCACAGCTTGCGTTCGGAACATACACCAAAAATTCAAACCTGAATTTCCTGCCCTGTGTTGACTGCACTCCTAAGGAGTACAAGGAATACGCAGAAAGAGTGTCTCCTCTCCTTTCCGCCAAGCCGGCATCCGGAACCAACACATTCCTGATTGGTCACGATGATCCTTTCCAGGGAGTGACGATGGGCGTGGTGCCTCCTGACGGGATTTATCCAGATCCGATGGGTGTCTCCTATGTGGTGAAGCCGATGGGAAATGGTCAATTTGAACTGGTGGCCAAACTTCTCCCCACTCAGTGGAGAGCGCTGTCCCAATTCTGATTCAGCTGCATCAATCGTGACCGGTTCAGCGTTGGTTCCTTTTTGTGAGCCAACGCTTTTTAGGCTGCTCAAAGTCGGGGTGATACTGAAGTGTCAATGGGTCCTTTCAGGGGGCTGGTGGGTCGTTGCCGGCACCGATAACCTTGGCCCCCGGCTTCAAGGATGTGACCGCTGCTCATCAGCAGGACCAACAACTGCAGCGACGTCTTCAGCAGGACAGCATCCAGCTTGCTGGCAAGACCATTTACATCAATCCTTTTCTTTACTGGCGCCGTTTCGACAGCAATACGGATCGCTGGCTGCGAGAGCCAGGACAGCTGAATGAGGATCAGATCCAGCACAATCGTGGTCGTTTCTATCCAGAGCTGGAGTGGTCACTTCTTGATCCCGTTGAACAGGAGATCAAGGATGGTGCTGTGGAGATGTTCCTGAAAAGCCTGGAACTGATCGGGACCTTTCATCCTGAGCTCACGTCGGGGCAGCTGCTTGAGGTCGAGCGCAAGATGTCGATCACCAAGAAGCGTTCCTTCGAACGCTGGGTGGAGAAGTCTTACCGAAGAAGGGCTCGACTCCAAAGTAGGGAGAAGCGTCGGTTTGCTCGCGACCGCTTCTGGCGTGGCTGGTCTGAGTGGATTGCCCTGGACACCACCCACCATGCTTTGGCACCGATCGTGGCGCTTGTCGTGTTGTCGGGTGTGATCGGCTGGTCAATGGGGGCATCTCGTTCAGCGTGTCCGGCACTTGTTCTGCCTTCGGAGCAGACTGGGATTCGTTGAATCTTCCGTTCTGCCTCCATGGCCGACAGCCAACCATTCGACTCGTTGCGCCTGGCGCTGATGCAGGAGGTTCTGCCGATGGGATTGGCGTTCGTCGATCGCGTCCGCAACGACGGTCCTGCCAAGGCCGTGGAGTCTGTCGCCAGGGGTGATGATCCTCTGGCTGAGCTGAGACGCCAGGGTGAAGCAGCGGCACGGGAGGTGCGCGAGCGCCTGGATCAGATCAGCCCTGGACTTGGGAATCCCGTGGTGTCAGTGCAGGTGGAGGTTGATGAGCCTGCGGACCCCCAGGATGTTTTGGATTCAGATCAGGATGACTCGCAGCAGCTGCAGGAGGTCCTGGCAAGAATTGATGGACGTCTGCAGCGACTGGATGCGCTGATGAACAAGGTGAGTTGACTGGGATGGCGGGTTCGGGTTTCTCGCATAGGGACGGTCAGCGGCAGAGCGGTTTGCGTCAGCAGCCACTGGTGCTTCTCGCTCTTGTGCTGCTGGTGAGTGCGGCGATGGCTTCCCGCCTGGTCTGGCTTCAGGTGCTCGAAGGGGCCCGTTACCGCGAACTGGCCGATGAGAATCGGATTCGTCTTGTCCCTCGCTCACCGACCCGTGGAAGGCTGCTGGACCGGAAAGGTCGGGTGCTGGCCTCCAGCAAGTTGACCTATTCCCTCTACGTTGAGCCTCGATTGGTGGACGATGCCAGTTGGCCCGACCTGCGCGACCGTCTGGCCCGCTTGCTCAGCCTCGATGCAGCCGTGCTGGATCAGCGTCGTGGCAGTGGACAGGCGCGGGATGGTTATCGCATCAATCTGGCCACTGATCTCAAGCCTGAACAGGTTTTGCGTTTTCGGGAGCAGTCGCAGGGATTGAAAGGGGCCCAGGTGGATGTTGACATCCTGCGCTTCTACCCCCACGGAACCCTGGCAGCCCATGCCCTGGGCTACACCCAGCCCATCACTGAGGAGGAATACAAGACCCTCGCTGAAAAGGGGTACAAAATTCGAGACCGCATCGGACGCATCGGTGTGGAGGCTGCCTATGAAAACCACCTGCGCGGTGCCTGGGGTGGGCAGATGCTGGAGGTGAATGCCATGGGTGAGGTGCAGCGCCATCTTGGGGATCGTCCTTCTGTTGCCGGCAAGGATCTCAAGCTCACTCTGGATCTGGATCTTCAGCAGGCTGCGGAGCAGGCCTTGGCTGACAAGCCCGGTGGTGCGATCGTCGCCATGGATCCCAGTAACGGCGCCATTCTTGCCCTGGCCAGCAAACCCACCTTTGATCCCAATTTCTTCTCCAAGCTGGTCACCACTCAGAAGGAATACGACGCGCTGTTTTCCAATCCGAAAAAACCACTGCTGAGCCGGTCGATGAATGCTTACGACCCCGGCAGCACCTGGAAGGCCGTCACGGCCATGGCTGGTATGGAATCCGGCAAATACCCTCCTGAAACGCAACTCAACACGACCGCCTGCATCACTTACGGAGGTCACTGCTTCCCGGACCACAATGGCGCTGGTTTTGGTCGCATCGGCTATGCCGATGCTCTGCGTTTTTCCAGCAACACCTTTTTCTATCAAGTGGGAGTTGGCTCTGGATCCCTTGCGCTCAAGAAAGCGGCGAATGCACTTGGTTTTCAACAGAAGACCGGCATCGAGATCGGCTGGGAGGAAAGTGTGGGTCTGGTGGGTGATGAGGACTGGGCCGCAGCTGGCCGTGGCTGGGCCGACCCCGGCACGACCCCCTGGATTCCGGAAGATATGGCCAGTGCCTCGATCGGTCAGTCGGTGGTGCAGATCACACCCCTTCAACTGGCCAGGGCCTACTCAGTGTTCGCTAACGGTGGCTGGCTGGTCACACCTCATCTGGCTGACCAGGGGCTGGACTGGACTGACCCTGCCCGGCGCACAAAGGTTGAGATCAAGCCTTCCACGCTGAACAAGATCCGCGAGGGTTTGCGCAAAGTGGTCTCCGATGGCACCGGCGCCGGATTAAACGGTCCTGGGATTCCACCTGCAGGAGGTAAGACCGGTACTGCTGAAGACAGCACCGGCGGCCCGGACCACGCCTGGTTCGCCACCTATGCGCCCTATCCGGAGGGAAAGATCGTGATTGTTGCTTTTGCCCAGAACACCCCTGGAGGAGGGTCAGTGCATGCACTGCCTATGGCGAAAAAGGTGATGGAGGTCTGGAACCGCACCCGTGCCAAACAATGATTCAGGCGGCAGCGCTCAATTGCTCCTGCTGTAGAACGTTGCGGTAATAACCGCGCAGCTGTTCAGTCGCACCTGCCCAGCCCCAGCGTTCCGCCTCATCCCGGGCGGCTCTGCGCAGCGACTGGCGTTCGATGTCGTTTCCGAGCAGGCGACGCGTAGCTGTGATCAGGCTGGCGGCTCCTCCATCACTGCCGTCGGGTTCATACAGACAACCATTCACACCATCGGTGATGATGTCGGGAATCCCTCCACGGTTGGCTCCAACCACCGGGCAACCTGCTGCCATCGCTTCCAGCAGAACGAGTCCAAGAGTTTCCGTGCTGGATGGGAAGAGGAATGCATCACCGCTGGCGTAGGCGCTTGCCAGCTCTTCACCGGCCAGGTAGCCCACGAATGTGGTGGCCGTGTCTTCGAAATGCTTTTCCAGCTGCTGACGATGGGGGCCATCTCCGACCAGGGCCAGTCGCGCATCGGGAAGGGCTTCGAGCACAGGTTTGATGCGCTCGATCTGCTTTTCGGCTGAAAGCCGGCCCACATAGAGCAACAGAGCACCTCGGTCGTCTTGATCGCCCAACAGGCGCTGACGCATGGCATTGCTGCGCAGATCAGGACTGAACAGCTCGGTGTCCACTCCTCGCTGCCAGAGATCCGTGTGCTGAATGCCCTTGTCACTGAGTTCCTGAACCATGGCCGTGGAGGTGCATAAATTCAGAAGGGCCTGGTTGTGGGCGGCTTTCAGCAGTTCCCAAAGCAGTGGCTCGAGCATGCCCATGCCGTAGTGCTCGAGGTACTTGGGAAGATGGGTGTGATAACTGGCAACCAGCGGGATGGACTTGGTCTTGGCCAGCCAGATGCCCCCGAGGCCCAGCACTGCTGGATTGACAACATGGATGAGGTCAGGCTGGAAGGTGTCGATCGCTTCGGAGACAGCCGGTCGCGGTAAAGCCAGTTTCAGCTCCGGATAGAGCGGAAGAGGCATCGCGGGCACTCCGATCAGCCGGGCACCCATGTAGTCCTCCGGACAGCCCTCCGGGCAGAACACCATCACTTCATCACCGGCGTCCACAAGATGCTTCACCGTTTTGGTGAGGCGGGTGACGATGCCGTCGACCTTGGGAAGGAAGGTTTCTGTGAAGAAGGCGATTTTCAAGGGAGGGGCCTGATTCAGGAGGCGGAGCCGATGGCTTGTGCCTGGGTTTTGGTCCAGGCAGAGGTGCAAAGGATGCGGTTGCGATCACAGCGATCGGCGTAACGCGTGGCGATCTCCACCACCTCCTTCAACAGACCATCATCGAGGGTTGTGGGGTTGAGCCCGAGCTCGATGAAACAGCGGTTGTCCACGATCAGGTCGTTTTCAACGGCTTCATTGCGTGGGTTGGGCAGGTGGTTCACCTTGGCTCCGGTGAGGGCTGCCACTTTCTGGGCCAGTTCTCCCACTTGATGGCTCTCGGTCATCTGGTTGAAGATCTTGACCCTTTCACCTTGTGCTGGGGGATTCTCCAGGGCCAGCTGGACGCAGCGCACGGAGTCGCGAATATGGATGAATGCGCGGGTCTGGCCTCCTGTGCCGTGCACAGTGAGTGGATAGCCGATGGCCGCCTGCATGAGGAAGCGGTTGAGCACCGTTCCGTAGTCACCGTCGTAGTCAAAACGGTTGGTCAGGCGTGGGTCTCGATCCGTCGCCTCTGTATTCGTGCCCCAGACAATCCCCTGATGGAGGTCTGTGATCCGGACCTTGTCATTCTTGTTGTAGTAGAGGAACAGCAGCTGATCCAGCGTCTTGGTCATGTGGTAGACGCTGCCAGGGCTTGCTGGGTGAAGAATCTCTTCTTCGAAGCGGCTTCCATCGGGCTGAGGGACCTCCACCTTCAGGTAACCCTCAGGGATGGTGGCGCCTCTGTGTGACCCATACCCGTAGACGCCCATGGTGCCAAGGTGGACGACATGAATGTCCTTGCCGGACTCCACGATGGCGGCCAGCAGATTGTGGGTGCCGTTGACGTTGTTGTCGACGGTGTAGCGCTTGGTTGCGCTGCTTTTCATCGAATAGGGAGCTGCGCGCTGTTCAGCGAAGTGCACCACCGATTCAGGCTTTTCCTGGTTGAGCAGATCAACAAGTCGGTCGTATTCATGAGCAATGTCCATGTGCACAAAGCGCATGGGTTTGCCTCCGGTCTCCTCCCAGGCCTTCAGGCGATCACCGATGTTGGCAATCGGTGTGAGTGATTCAACCTCGAGGTCGATGTCAATCTTGCGGCGGCTCAGGTTGTCCACGATCACCACATCGTGGCCCTGATCCGCCAGATTCACGGCGCAGGGCCAGCCGCAGAAGCCGTCACCACCGAGAACGAGAACTTTCACCCCAAACTCCTGCTGAAGCGTGCGAGCCGCCAATGAGGTGCAAGCTACTACAGGGTTTTCAGCTGATCGCCACGGTCAGGGCCATCAGTGCCACCACCAGCACGGAACCGCTGATGATCAACACCCTTGAGGCACTGCTGCGGCTGGTTTCCTTGGCCATCACCTCCATGCGGGGCTCCTTGGCGAAGGCATTCAGACGTCCACCGTCTTCGGTTGTGACCTGCATGGGTCTTGTGTGACTGGTCGGACCTTATGGGTGCAATTGCTTAACGGCCTCTTTTATGTCGCTTGCTTCATGTCACTTCACCACTCTTTACTTGACCAGACCAAGGGTTGGAGAGCTGGCACTCGCTTGATCCCGTTTCGGCAGTCGGCCTGAAAGGTAAGCGGTGCGGCCGGCTTGAACGGCCTGACCCATGGCTTCAGCCATCGCTGCAGGGTCGCCTGCCAGGGCAATGGCACTGTTCACCAAAACTGCATCGGCACCCATTTCAAGGGCGGCGGCGGCCTCGCTGGGTACCCCGATCCCGGCATCCACCACCACAGGAACACCAGCGTTTTCAATGATCAGGCCGATGTTCGAAGCGTTGAGCAGCCCCTGCCCGGATCCGATCGGCGAGCCCAGTGGCATCACTGTTGCGCAGCCCACTTCTTCAAGCCGTTTGGCGAGCAGCGGATCGGCATTGATGTAAGGCAACACTGTGAACCCCTCCTGTACGAGTTGTTCCGCTGCTTCCAGGGTTCCGAACGGATCCGGCAGAAGGTGCCGGCTGTCGGGAATCACCTCAAGTTTCACAAAGGTGTTGTCTTCCTGTCCCGCCAGCTTGGCCAGCTCACGGCCGAGCCTGGCCACACGTACGGCTTCTTCGGCATTGGCACAGCCTGCTGTATTGGGCAGCATCCAGATGTTTTTCCAGTCAATGGCTTCCATCAGGCCGGCGTGCCCAGCTGCCGAAGTCTGAACGCGTCTGACGGCCACGGTCACCATGTCGCAAGCGGAGCGAACAAGGCTTTGCTGCATCGCTTCCAGATTGGGATATTTGCCTGTGCCGGTGAACAGCCTGCTGTTGAACTGCCGACCACCGATCAGAAGTGGGTCGGTGCTGGTCGGGGTTGACGCCATTGAAAATGCTGGGGACTGGTGGGAAACCGGATCGGAAGTTGAACAGGCCACGATCGCGGGACCTACCGTGCGCACAACATCCGTTCTTTTCATATTCATCACTATGGACATGAACGTGCCGATCCAGATTCCGGCGACGTTCGAACCGTCACTACCTCTTGATGCCTCTGTCCTGGAGGAGCCACTACAGCTTGAAGGTTCGGTTCAGCGTTTTGACCCGATCGCAAGGGCTGCCAGTCTCGCAACGTCGATGCCCAGAGAGTGGTGCGGCAGTTACATGTCGTTCACAAGCGGAAACAGCGTCGATGTGAAACTCACCCTGGCAAGTGTTCAGCCCATCGGACAGATGGTTGACCTCAGAGGCAACATGCAGATCGGTGAGATCAGCACGCCCGTGCAGGGCAATCTCAATGCCTCATCTGATCAGGTTGATCTCTTGCCGCTTTCCGGTCAACTCACCAATGACCTTGAACCTGGTGGAAATTACCTCGCTCTGCAAGGAATGACTCTTGCGAGCTGGCAGGCCCCACGACTCACCAATCGCGGTGGCAGTCTCAGTCTGTCTCCAAGCTGCCCTGGATCAGAAGCCCCTGCCGTCAGAGCTCTCTGGTGAGCTGTTGTTTCTCGATTCGATGAATGAGCTGGACTTTCGTCTTTTTACTGCCTTTTCAAGACGTTTGAGTCGGTTTTTGGCTGTTTTGTTCGATGGCTCAAGTTCAAGCACTTTTCGGTAGAGGTCCGCGGCCTCCTCTCTGTTGAGCAGTCGCTCCTGAGCGAACGCGAGATTGTTCAGAGCCACCGGATAGTCAGGCTTCGCTTGAAGAGCGAACTTGTAATGACGTACAGCTCCTAAAAAATCCTTCTGAGCAGCGAGAGAAAATCCCAGAGCGTTCTGGATCAATGCCCTTGCTTCAGATGGCTCCTTGTCGAGGCGTTTGACAGCCTGACGCAATGTTGCTGTCGCCTTGGGATAAAGACGTTTGCGCAGCTGAACACTGGCCAGCTCATACAGATCACCAGCGTCCTTGGACGATGCAGCCCCGGATTGCTCGAGACGGCTCAGCTCTAGTTCATCACGACGAACGCGCAGCAGCTGCCTGCCTGCAATAAACGCGGCAATAGCGAGCAAGCCGATCAGCCCTAGCAGGTAGGTCTGCGGAAGGAAGGAATTCATGAGAGCTGAATGAGATCCCGAGCAGGGACGCTATTCAACCCTGAGTTGCATTCACCACACTGGCGAAGCTGGAGGGGTCTGCCACAGCCATTTGTGCCAGCATTTTGCGATTGAGACGCACGTCGGCTTTTTTGAGGCCACCGATCAAGCGGCTGTAACTCACCCCGTTCATGCGTGCCGCTGCATTGATTCTTGCAATCCACAGACGGCGGAAATCGCGCTTGCGCCTGCGCCGGTCGCGATAGGCATTGCAGAGGGCCTTCATCACCCGCTGGTTGGCGGTGCGGAAGAGGGTTCCGTTGCTGCCTTGAAAGCCTTTAGCCAGGCGGAGAATCTTGTTACGACGCTTGCGGGCGACATTGCCTCTTTTGACGCGTGCCATGGGTCTGGAAAAATTGAAGTAAGAAAAATGTGATCGAATCCGTCACTGCTCAATGAGCATGACGCGGCTCATGCGTAAGGCATCATCAGAGCCACACGCTCTTCATCGGTGCGGTCAACAACGGCTTTGGTTTTCAGATGACGCTTCAATTTCGGACTTTTGTGGTCCAGCAAGTGATTGTGGAAGGCGCGACGTCGCAGAAATTTGCCAGTGCCTGTTGCTTTGAACCGCTTGGCGGCTGCTTTGCGGGTCTTGAGCTTGGGCATTTCTCTGGCAGCGCGTGGCACAAACGACAAACATAGAACCTCAACCTCCCTTCAGCCAAACGATTTCTTCAAGTTCATGTTCAGTTCAGCTGTCCGGTTCGTGGCAATGCCCCTTTCCTGTTCAGGTGCAGTGCTGAGGGCAGTTCCCTGGATCTGTCTTCCTGCCTGGGTTGCCTCTGGCTGTCAGGCCCAGGTGATCCATCCGCCTGCGCCTCAGTCCGGCGCGTTGGCTGTGCCGACACATCGCGGGGTTCCACTGCCGCCTTCAGCGAAGAATTCCGTTCTCTGGGTGTCTCTTGACGATCATCTCGGCGCAGGAACGCTTGAGGGTCGGTCGGCTCCTCTGGTGACCCTGGTCAGCGCAGGGACTGCCCCTTTGCAGCTCAAGGACCAGGACGGAAACGTTCTGCTGTCATCTGACAGGTTGCGTTTCAGCTGGCGCAGGGTTCCACTGCAGGAGTCACTCGATGTGGCCCGGCGTGTTGCTGGACCGTTCGCGAGTTTCGAGTCTGCCGATCGGATTGCTGAGCGCTGGCGAGATCAGGGGGTCAAGGCTCAGGTGGCTCATCCAGGCGATTGGGAAGTCTGGGCTTCTGCTGATGCGCCGGATCTGGCTGATGTCCCCCTGCGCGAGGTCAGTGAACGCATCAGCACTGTTGTGATGCCGGTGCTCGAAGGGCCCACTGGAGGCCGCACCCTCAAGGGTTCTCTGCGGGTGGATGCTCCCGATGGCATGCGCTGGAAAGGTGGTGTGCTGCGCGGTCCTTTCCGTCTTCAGCCTGATGCCTACGGCAGCTGGACGCTGCTGGAGAAGCTTCCGCTGGAGCGTTATCTCGAGGGGGTTGTGCCCCATGAGATCGGAGCGGGATCCCCAGCGGCGGCTCTGCAGGCTCAGGCTGTGCTGGCTCGCACCTGGGCTTTGGCCAACAGCCATCGTTTTGCGCTGGATGGATATCACCTCTGCAGTGACACCCAATGCCAGGTGTACAGCGATCCACGGCTGGCAAGCCCAGCAGTTCGAGAGGCCATTCGTGCCACTTCCGGTGAAGTGTTGTTGTGGAATGGACTGCCGATTCATGCGGTCTATCACGCCAGCAATGGCGGGGTGAGTGCGCACGCTGAGGAAGCCTGGGCGATGGAGCCGCTTCCCTATGTGCAGGTGCAGGCGGATGGTGTGTCCGCTTGGGGTCAGTCGATTTCCCTGCCTCTGCGCGGTACCCAGGATGTGCAGTCTCTGCTGAATGGCGGGAGTGGTGCCTATGGAGCGAGCCATCCCCGTTTTCGCTGGAGCCGTGTCTACACCGCAGGCCAGCTGGCTCAGGCACTTGTCGCCGCCGGCCAGGGAGATGCCGCCCCGACATCAATGAATGTGCAGAAACGGGGGCCCAGCGGACGGGTCCTTGCTCTTGAGATCGACCGCGATCGTGGAGCAGCTCCTGTGGTGTTGAAGCTGGACGCCATCCGGCGCACCCTGCGCCGCTTGCCCAGCACGTTGTTTGTTGTTGAAGCTGAAGGCATGGGTGTCTGGCGTTTCCAAGGCGGGGGGTTCGGCCATGGAGTGGGGCTGTCCCAGGCAGGTGCGATCGATCTGGCCGATCGAGGCTGGAGTGCTCAGCGGATCCTTCAGCACTATTACCCGGGAACTCAGCTGGGACGATTCTCAGTGCCTGCCGGGTCCGCTGCTGCTGAGGCCCCTTAAAGTCCCTTTGTTTCGTCGTGGTGGGAGGGCTGTGGCCGCAGGGATTGGAGATCACCGACGCGGCAAGACGGTCTTCTTCCTTGCCGCCTGTGGCTGGGCTGGTGCGATGCCCCATTGGCTGGATCCATCCCGGAGCCTGATCCCTGCCTTCACTCTGGCGATGCTGCTCGGGGGGTATGCCCTGCGCACCCTGATGAGAGGTCCTGATCAGCAGACCACGCAGAACAACGGCAGCGAATCGAATGATTCCCCGTCCATGTCAGTGGAGGTGTTCCCCACAGTGGATGTGGTGGTTGCTGCACGTGACGAGGAAGCGGTTGTCACACGCCTGGTGGAGCGACTCAGTGCGTTGCGCTACCCGGATGGTCGTCTGACCTTGTGTGTCGTGGACGATGGCAGCGAAGACCGCACTTCCGACTGTCTCGTCGAGCTTCAGACCCGTTTTCCGTCCCTACTTGTGATCAGCCGGCCTCGCAATGCCGGCGGAGGAAAGTCAGGTGCTCTGAACGCCGCTCTGGCTCAGACCCAAGGGGAATGGTTGCTGATTCTTGATGCGGATGCACAGCTGAATTCCGATCAGCTGGAACGGCTGATGCCCTTTGCCACCAGTGGTGATTGGTCAGCTGTGCAGATGCGTAAAGCGGTGACGAATGCCAGCAGCAATTGGTTGACCCGTGCTCAGGCCATGGAGATGGCCTTTGATACCCAGCTTCAGGACGGACGGCTTGCAGGTGGTGGTGTGGCGGAACTGCGCGGTAACGGTGAGCTATTGCGTCGGGATCTGCTGGAGGCCTGCGGTGGTTTCAACGAGGACACCGTGACCGACGATCTGGATCTGAGTTTTCGCTTGATGCTGCAGGGAGCTCGGATTGGCATCCTCTGGGATCCACCCGTACAGGAAGAGGCCGTTGAGTCGCTTCAGGCACTCTGGAAGCAGCGTCAGCGTTGGGCAGAAGGAGGCTTGCAACGCTTTCTTGACTATTGGCCGGAATTGATTTCTGCGCGTCTGACCCCAGCGCAGCGCAGGGACATGGCTTGTTTCTTTCTGCTTCAGTACGCCCTTCCCGTGGTCTCGTGGGCGGATTTGCTGACGAGTGTGATCAGCCGCACAATGCCGGCTTACTGGCCGCTCTCGATCGTGGCTTTCAGCGTGTCCGGGGTTGCTTACTGGCGAGGCTGCCGACGCCCAAGTGAGGGGCCTGATCTGCCTTCGCCCGGTCTGTTCAATCTTCTGCTTGGCATTGCTTATCTCAGTCACTGGTTCCTCGTGATTCCCTGGGTCACCCTGCGCATGGCGTTTCTTCCCAAGCGACTGGTCTGGGCGAAAACCACACACAGCGGACAGGACGAGACCCTTCGGGCTTCAGAGCCTGGGATCTAGTTGTTGAGGTCCACGTCCAGAACCTGACCGTTGAAGAAGTCAGCGAAGCGCTTGACCTTTTCATCCATGGCTGAAGGTTCGGGGCGCACCGGGGTGGCCGTTGTTGGTTGAGCCGACGCGGCTCCAGTGCCAGGCTGGATGGATGTTGCCTGGCTGGCGGCAATTGGGGGAGCTGCAGCAGCCGGCGGTTGATGGGCAGAGGTTGGGGTCGATTGGCTTGCAGGAGATGCTGCTTTGTCAGCTACCTCAGTAGGCGACTGGCCGGGTGGAGGCAGTTGAAGGCCGCTGCTGGGAGCTGGTGCAGGCGGTGATGCCGTTTTTGGTGCAGGTGTGCGGGGCATGGCGGCCATGGGTGCTGCGCCTCCATGGTTTTCGAGTACCAGCTGACGATTACCTCCCATGGCCGTTGCAATCGCTTTTTCCAGCAAGGTTGCGCGGCTCTGCACCATTCCCATCCAGTTCCCGGAGACCTGCACGACGGCGCGGTGGCTGTCAATCCGGACCAGCCGGGCCTGCTGAGACAGCAGCATGCGCGTGGAGGGAAGTTCCAGACTGGCCAGGATTTGTTGCCAGAGCTCTCCAAGGTCTTCGCTTGGGGAAGGAGTGCTTGCAGCTGCATCAGCTGGGGGCTCGGATGCTGCGGCTTCCTGTGAAGGAGGCGAGTGGGTGTTGGACGTATCGGGAAGGCTCACCGCTGGCTGGGCTGTTGAGGCATCGGTCACTGAGGAAACGCCTGTTGCAGCGCTGGCTGCCGAAGCGACCGCTGGTGCCTGTGCAGGGGCCGGTGTTGGAACAGCTGCTGAACTCGCTTGAACTGGTGCCGGTGATGAGGTTGCTGCGCTTGTTGCGGCAGCTGGTTCAGCCAGCAGACCGAGCAGCAGCACCTCCAGCCAGAGGCGCGGTTGAACGCTCTGGCGCAGCTGTTGTTCAGCACCTCGGAGCTGTGACTGCCATTGCAGCAATCGGGCACGGCCAATGGATTTGGCTAGGCCAGGTAGTTGATCGCGGAACTGGGGAGACACCCCGGTCAGCTCAGGGCGGTCCGGTGCGGCAGCCATGAGCACGAGATCTCGCAGAATCCCTGCCAGGCCCTGCAGTACCGAGCCCGCATCACGGCCGCGATCCAGCAGCTTTCTGCTCGCTTCCAGCAGCATCACCGGTTCGTTGGTGCTCATGGCCTTCACCAGTTCCAGCAGCTCCTGTTCAGGAACTGCTCCCAGCAAATCCCATACCGCTCCGGCTTCGATGGGTCCTGGCAGCAGGCTGAGCTGATCCAGCAGGCTCTCTGCATCGCGCAAGCCGCCCTGGGCTCTCTGGGCCACCACATGCAGAGCTTCCGGTTGGATGGGGATCGATTCCTCTTTTGCGATCCAGTGCAGGTGTTGCTCCAGCGCATCGAGAGGGATGCGCCTGAAGTCGAATCGCTGGCAGCGGCTGAGGATGGTGGGCAGAACTCTCTGCGGGTCGGTTGTGGCCAGCACGAACACCACCTGTGGAGGTGGTTCCTCAAGGGTCTTGAGCAGTGCATTGAATGCAGCGGTGGAGAGCATGTGACATTCGTCGACCACATAAACCTTCCAGCGCGCCTGCACCGGAGCGAACCTCGAGCGCTCGATCAGGTCGCGGATGTTGTCAACGCCGGTGTTGGAGGCGGCATCGATTTCAATCACATCGAGCGCTGTGCCTGCGGCGATTGAGCTGCAGACTTCGCAGTTGCCGCAGGGCTCGGGCGTCGGTCCGTTGTTGCTGAGGCAGTTGAGTGAACGGGCCAGGATTCGGGCGCTGGAGGTTTTACCTGTTCCGCGAGGGCCGCTGAAGAGATAGGCCGGTGCTATGCGTCCGCTGCGCAGGGCATGGCCGAGGGTCGCCGCGATCGCCTCCTGTCCCACCAGCTGATCAAGCCGTTGGGGCCGGTACTTGTGATGCAGTGGCTGGTACGGCTGGCTCATGCACTGCCGGCAAGACGTTGAGGCTACCGAGGTTCTGGTTCTGAAACTGTGTCTTCTTCCCGAGAGGTCTCATCCAGCAGTGCATGGAGCTTGTCTTCCATGTCTTCGACGGCTGCAAGTTCATCGGCGATGCTTCTGCCAGTAAGCAACAACTGCCGGCTGCGTCGGTCGACGCGCTCATCTGCCCCCTGTCCAGGCATTCCCTGCATCCAGGTCTCCGCCTGTTCCAGGGTGCTGTCCAGTTTCTGCATCAAACGGATTCGCAGTTTCTGTAGTTGTTCCAGAGCTCGCAGGGCGCGTTCACGTGACTGTTCATCGATTACTCCCTTGCGCAGCAACAGACCCAGCCCTGTGAGCAGGGCCGCCGGCATCAGCTGGCCGAATGCCAATGCACCGAGGCTGCCTGTATGAAGCCAGTCCTCCACTTGTCCGCTCCTGTGCCGCCCTGTTTTGCACCAGTTGGCGAAGTGCTCGCAATTGTTGAACAGCAGGTTGTAGTTCTGTTCGCCAATCCTGCTCATGGCTCTTCTCAGGGTCACTCCTGCCGGTGATGCCTGTTCATGGCTCACCATGCTCACTTCCTGCCCTCGGCAGAACTCTTCAAGGGGGCTGCGCAGGATTTCCCGTCCCTCCAGGTAGTGGGCGACCGTGCCATCACCAAGATCGATGCCGTGGTGAAGAAACAGACCGTGCTGACGGGGAACCCTCAGATGGTCGGCGGTGGCCATGGCCGTGATGACGGGCTCATTTGAGTCTGTCGTGGAGTTCCCTCTCAGTCAGTGGGGGTCTTCCGAACCGCAGTGGTTGGGTCCGATCAGGCTGACTCCTGCTGGCGATCCTTGCCGGGAAGAGGCAGCACTTTGCCGCCTGTGTGTTCCTCCACCATGGCGCGGGTGATCGTGAAGTCCGGCACGTTTTTGCGCGAGGGGAGCTCGTACATGAGATCGAGCATCAGCTCTTCAACAATGCCGCGCAAGGCTCTGGCACCGGTCTTGCGTCGATGCGCCTCCTGAGCGATGGCTTCGATGGCGCCTGCCTCGAAGTCAAGTTTCACGTTGTCCATGCTCAACAGCGTTCGGAACTGCTTGACCAGTGCATCCCTCGGTTCGGTGAGGATGGATTCCAGGGCATGTTCGTCGAGTGGATCAAGGACGGCACTCACAGGCATGCGGCCGATGAACTCGGGAATCAGTCCGTACTTCACAAGATCATCCGGCTCGAGATGACGCAGCACCTGTGAAGCATGAAGATCGCGTGTGGCCTTGCCGCGACCGCGGCCGTCGCTGGGCACGAAGCCAATGGCGTTGCGGCCCATGCGTTTCTGCACCACATCGTCCAATCCCACGAACGCACCACCACAGATGAACAGGATCTGGCTGGTGTCAATCTGGATGCAGTCCTGATACGGATGCTTGCGGCCGCCCTGCGGTGGCACATTGGCGACGGTGCCTTCCAGCATCTTGAGCAGTGCCTGCTGAACCCCTTCTCCTGAGACATCCCGGGTGATCGATGGGTTTTCGCTCTTGCGGGCGATCTTGTCGATTTCGTCGATGTAGATGATTCCCCGTTGGGCCAGATCCACATCCATGTCGGCTTTCTGCAGCAGTCTCAGCAGGATGTTCTCCACGTCTTCACCCACGTAGCCCGCTTCCGTGAGGGTGGTGGCGTCGGCGACGGCGAAGGGCACATCCAGCATCTCCGCCAGGGTCTGGGCAAGCAGCGTCTTGCCACAGCCAGTGGGGCCGATCAGAAGAATGTTTGATTTGTGCAACCTGGTGGCGGTCTGTTCCGTCTCACCTTTGCCATCGCCCTGCCAGGCAAGGCGCTTGTAGTGGTTGTACACAGCCACCGACATGACTTTCTTGGCGGCGTCCTGTCCCACGACCTGCTGGTCAAGGAAACCCTTGATCTCCTGTGGTTTGGGAATGGAGGCGAGGGTCGGGGCAGGTTTTGTGGTCTTGCGGGTCTGGTTTGAGCCGCTCTTTCGCGTCGGCTCACTTCCCTGCCTGTCACCGCCTTGCGCGTCAATCAGCTCCTCATCGAGGATCTCGTTGCAGAGATCGATGCATTCATCGCAGATGTAGACACCGGGGCCTGCAATCAGCTTGCGAACTTGCTCCTGGGACTTTCCGCAGAAGGAGCACTTCAGATGGGCGTCGAACTTGGCCATCGGGCGCTTCGCAGGTCAGTCGGAACACGGGTCTGGATTGGAAGGATCTCAACCCAGATACTGAGGATCGCGACAGAACGGGCTGATGTCAGCCCTCCGTAACGATTTCTCCGTCTCCGAAACTGTCCACCACACGATCGATCAGGCCGTAATCGACGGCTTCTGCTGGAGACATGAAATTGTCACGGTCCGTGTCCTCGGCAATCTTCTCCAAGGGCTGGCCGGTGTGATCGGCCATCAGGCCGTTAAGGGTCTGCTTGAGGAACAGGATTTCCTTGGCCTGAATTTCAATGTCCACAGCCTGTCCCTGGGCACCACCGAGGGGTTGGTGAATCATGATCCGTGCATTGGGAAGTGCCAGTCGCTTGCCTTTGGCACCTCCTGATAGCAGGAAGGCTCCCATCGAGGCTGCCAGGCCGTAGCAGATGGTGACAATGTCTGGTGCCACTTGCTGCATGGTGTCGTAGATCGCCAGACCGGCAGTGACCGAACCACCCGGAGAGTTGATGTAGATCTGAATGTCCTTTTCAGGATCTTCCGCTTCCAGAAACAGCAGCTGAGCAACAAGGGCGTCCGCCACCTGATCGTCGACACCGGTGCCGAGAAAGATGATCCGCTCGCGCAGCAGCCTGGAGTAGATGTCAAAGGCTCGATCTCCTCGACCTGACTGTTCAACAACAGTCGGTAGCACCCCAGGAGCTGCCTGAGGATGCTGCGAGACAGGCTGAATGCCCCGCCAGCGGTTCTGAATCGGATGGTGACTGCGATCGTCGATCACTCGGCGGCTGGCGGGCTTTGCATGCAATCTATGGCTGAAGATCAGGCTTCGGCGCCATCACTGTCTTTCTTGGCGATTTTCGCCTTGGTTGTTTTTTTCTTTTCAGCGGGTTTGGCGCTCTTGGCCGCGGCCTTCTTTGTTGTTTCTTTTTCTGCTTTTGCAGAGTCTTCTGGAGCCTTGTCAGTGACGGTGCTGTTCTCTTCCAGCCAACCCAGCAGCTTCTCCTGGAGCAGATCGTCAAGCACGGCCTGACGCAGACGCTCGGGGTCGATGTCGCGCTCGCCGGAGAGCTGTTGCTTCACGTCCTCGAGCTTGGTGTCGATGTCACTGTCTTCGACAGTGAGCTTTTCACTCTCTGCCAGGGCCGTTAAGGCAAGGCTTCGGCGCAGGCGCTCCTCAGCTTCTGGCCGTGAAGAGTCCATCAGGTTGCGGACCAGTTCGGGAGTGAACAGAGATTTCACATCCATTCCCTGCTGGGCGAACTGTCCAGCGGTCTGTTCCACCAGATTGCGAACCTCTTGCTGGATCAGGCTCTCAGGAAGCTCAACCTCCAGCTGCTCCACCAAAGCTGCCAGCAGGGCGTCGTGCCGGTTGCTGCGTGATCGACGCTCGGCATCTTCCTTCAGACGCTTTTCAAGGTCGCTGCGCAGATCGGCCAGGGATTCCTGTTCGCTGGCCTGCTTGGCGAACTCATCGTTCAGCTCAGGCAGCTCGCGGGTCTTGAGGTCCTTCAGTTCGATCTCGAAGTTGGCCTTGCGACCGCGCGCATCTTCCTTGGGGTAGTCATCGGGGAATGTGCAGTCCACAGTTTTGCTGTCTCCGATCGCCATTCCCACCACGCCTTCAATGAAGCCGGGGATCATGCGGCCATGCTCGAGATCCACATCCATGGAATCGGAGCTGCCGCCCTCAATTTCACTGCCGTCATCGCTGTAGGTGCCCTTGAAGCCAACCACAGCGATGTCTCCCTTCTCCGCTTTGCGTCCTTCCACGGGAATCACGGTGGCCAGCTGGCGACGTGAATCTTCGAGCATTTCATCCACGCGGGCCGGGTCGTAGCTGACGCTCTCTGCTTCAGCCTTCAAACCCTTTGTGCTCTTCAGCTTCGGTGTCGGAGCCACATCGGTTTCCAACGTCACCGTGAGGCCTTTTCCGGGCTTGAAGCTTTCCAGCAGTTCATCGAAACCGCCGCTCAGTTCGGGCTGGCCAAGGGCTTCTATCGTTTCCTGCTCGAGCGCATCGCGCCAGACGCTGTCAACCAGTGTTTCCAGCGCTGTGGCGCGGATCCGCAGAGCGCCTAGCTGTTGCACCAAGACAGTGCGGGGGACCTTGCCCTTGCGGAATCCCGGAAGATTGACGGTGCGGCTCAGTCGCTTGATTGCTTCCTCGTAACTGGCCTCACAGCGTTCCGCAGGAACAACGACCTCCACAGCCATTCGGCTGCCGGGACGGGAGGACGTGGAAACCTTCAGGCTGGCGGCACTCATCGGCTGGGTCACGGGTACAAGCAGCCCAACACATTAATTAAGTGCCTGACCATCACCCCCGCGTAAGCTGATATGTAGGAAAAGCCACACCCAGGCTTCAAGTGTTCAGGGTTTTTGCAGCCGTTGGTTGCACCACCTGCCCGTCTATCTCTGTTTCCCGTCCGTTTGACCCCAGTTCACCCGTTACCGAATCGACCTTTGACTGTGGCCGTTCTCGGTGCCAGTGGTGCGGTTGGGCAGGAATTGCTTCAGCTGCTTCAGGAGCGCAATTTTCCTGTTAGTGAGCTGCGTCTGCTGGCCTCTGCCCGTTCCGCCGGGCAGATCTGTCAATGGAACGGACAGGCGATCGCGGTTCAGGAAGTCAGCGAGTCTTCGTTTCAGGATGTCGATCTGGTTCTCGCATCCGCTGGCGGTTCGGTGTCGCGCCAATGGCGTGAAGCGGTTGTGTCCGCTGGTGCCGTGATGGTGGATAACTCCAGTGCCTTCCGCATGGACGACGACGTGCCCCTTGTGGTTCCTGAGGTGAATCCGCAGGCTGCTGCTGAGCACAATGGTGTGATCGCCAATCCCAACTGCACCACCATCCTGCTCACGCTGGCTCTGGCCCCTCTTGCTGCGAAGCGTTCGATGCAAAGGGTGGTTGTGAGCACCTACCAGTCAGCGAGTGGTGCCGGAGCCAGGGCCATGGAGGAACTGAAGGACCTCTCCCGTGTGGTTCTCGATGGCGGCACGCCCAACAGTGAGGTTCTTCCCCACTCATTGGCTTTCAACCTTTTTCTGCACAACTCACCGTTGCAGTCCAACAGTTACTGCGAAGAGGAAATGAAGATGGTTCATGAAACCCGCAAGATCTTGGGTTTGCCCGGGCTTCGCTTTACTGCAACGTGTGTGAGGGTCCCGGTTCTGCGTGCCCATTCAGAAGCGGTCAATGTGGAATTCGCAGAGCCTTTCCCGGTGAAGGAAGCACGGGAGCTGCTCGCGGCTGCTCCGGGGGTGGAACTGCTCGAAGACCCTGCCAGCAATCGCTTTCCCATGCCGACGGATGTGACCGGCCGTGATCCAGTTGTTGTGGGGAGGATTCGACAGGACATCAGTGAAGAGAACGCACTTGAGTTTTGGCTTTGTGGAGATCAGATCCGCAAAGGTGCGGCGCTCAATGCCATCCAGATCGCTGAACTGCTGTTGCCCGCTGCCTGAACTCCATGAGCACCGCTGCAGAACTTTCCCCCACTCCCTTCGGTCGTTTAGTGACGGCCATGGTGACCCCCTTTGATTCAGAGGGCGGTGTGGATCTGGCGCTCGCCGGTCGTCTGGCGCGTCATCTGGTGGATGAGGGGTCGGAAGCCCTCGTGGTGTGCGGCACCACCGGAGAATCCCCCACGCTCAGCTGGAGCGAGCAACTGAAGATGTTCGAGGCGGTGCGGCAGGCTGTGGGCTCTGGTGTGCATGTGCTGGCGGGAACCGGCAGTAACTGCACGCGCGAGGCTGTTGAGGCCACCAGGGAAGCTGCGGCAGCTGGCGCCGATGGAGCTCTTGTGGTGGTGCCCTACTACAACAAGCCACCTCAGGACGGGATTGAAGCCCATTTCCGGGCCATTGCTGAGGCTGCGTCTGACCTGCCTCTGATGCTTTACAACATTCCCGGCAGGACCGGTTGCAACATGCAGCCGTCCTCAGTTGCCAGGCTGATGAATTGCGCCAATGTAGTGAGCTTCAAGGCAGCCAGTGGAACCACCGAAGAAGTCTCCCAGTTACGACAGGCCTGCGGTCATCGTCTCGCGATCTACAGCGGCGATGACGCCCTCACGCTGCCGATGCTTTCGGTGGGCGCCGTGGGAGTTGTCAGTGTCGCCAGCCATCTGGTGGGCCGCCGACTGCGCAAGATGATCGAGGCTTACCTGGCTGGTCAGAACGCAGTTGCTCTCTCGCACCATGAGCAGTTACTGCCCCTGTTCAAGGCTCTGTTTGCCACCACCAATCCCATACCTGTCAAAGCCGCTCTCGAGTTGGGAGGCTGGCCTGTGGGTGCTCCCCGACTTCCCCTCGTTCCGCTGGAGCCTGCCATGCGCGTTGCACTGTCCGAAGCCCTTGATGCCCTGCGTCAGACCTGACGCCAAGGCTGCCGACAGCGTTGATATGCGCCTCCCTGATTGATTTTTTCCATACGCAAGCGATCCCATGACCGTCACAACTTCCAAGACCAAGCAACCCACCCTGAGAGTGATTCCTCTCGGAGGACTGCACGAAATCGGCAAGAACACCTGCGTTTTTGAGTATGGCGATGATCTGATGCTGGTTGATGCCGGCCTCGCCTTCCCAAGCGACGGCATGCATGGGGTGAACGTGGTTTTGCCTGATACCAGCTTTCTGCGCGAGAACCAGAAGCGCATCCGCGGCATGATCGTCACCCATGGTCATGAAGACCACATTGGTGGGATCGCCCACCATCTCAAGCACTTCAACATTCCAGTGATCTACGGGCCGCGCCTGGCTCTTTCGATGCTCACCGGAAAGATGGATGAGGCTGGCGTCGCCGATCGAACCACCCTTCAGACCGTCGGACCTCGCGATGTGGTGAAGCTGGGTCAGCACTTTTCAGTGGAATTCATCCGTAACACCCACTCGATGGCCGACAGCTTTTCGCTGGCCATCTCCACACCGGTAGGAACAATCATCTTCACGGGTGACTTCAAGTTCGATCACACCCCTGTTGATGGTGAGCACTTTGATCTGGCTCGTCTGGCTCACCATGGCGACAAGGGAGTGCTCTGCCTGTTCAGCGATTCCACCAATGCAGAGGTGCCGGGTTTCTGTCCTCCCGAGCGGTCTGTGTTCTCCAATCTTGACCGTCATATCGCCGAGGCCGAAGGCCGAGTGATTGTCACCACTTTCGCCAGTTCAATCCATCGTGTGTCGATGATTCTTGAGCTTGCTCTCAAGAACGGCCGCAAGGTTGGTTTGCTGGGTCGTTCCATGCTCAACGTGATCGCCAAGGCTCGCGAGCTGGGCTACATGCGAGCCCCTGACGAGCTGTTTGTGCCGATCAAGCAGATCAACAACGTCTCCGACCGCGAAACCCTGCTGCTGATGACCGGCAGTCAGGGCGAGCCTCTTGCTGCACTGAGCCGCATCTCCCGTGGCGAACACCCTCAGGTGCGAGTCAAGACCTCAGACACGATAATTTTTTCTGCGAGTCCGATCCCAGGCAACACCATTTCAGTGGTGAACACGATCGACCGTCTGATGATGCTGGGGGCCAAGGTGGTCTACGGCAAAGGCGAGGGCATTCACGTCTCAGGCCATGGCTTCCAGGAGGACCAGAAGTTGATGCTCGCTCTCACCCGACCGAAATTTTTCGTGCCTGTGCATGGTGAGCACCGCATGCTGGTGCGTCATGCCAGGACCGGTCATGCCATGGGTGTTCCCGAGAACAACACCCTGATCATCGATAACGGCGATGTTGTTGAGCTCACCGCAGACTCCATTACCAAGTCGGATCCGGTGAAGGCCGGGATCGAGCTGCTTGATCAGTCGCGCAACGGCATCGTTGATGCACGCGTGCTTAAAGAGCGGCAGCAACTGGCGGAAGACGGCATCGTCACAATCCTGGCCGCCATCAGCACTGACGGAGCCATGGTGGCTCCTCCTCGTGTGAATCTTCGCGGTGTCGTCACGACGGCTGATGCTCGCAAGATGTCGCTGTGGACGGAACGCGAAATCAAATGGGTGCTCGAGAACCGGTGGAAGCAACTCACCCGCAACACCGGTGGCAAGGCCCCGGATGTCGACTGGATGGGTGTGCAGCGAGAGGTGGAGGTCGGCCTCAGCCGCCGAATGCGCCGTGAACTTCAGGTGGAGCCTTTGATTCTCTGTCTGGTGCAGCCTGCACCTGGTGGAACACCTGTGTACAAAGGTCGTGCGGACGCCGAGCCAGATGATCGTCCGGCGCCCCGTGGACGTGGTGGACGCCACGGAGGCGGTCATGGTGGTGGTCGACACGGTGGAGGCCGAGATCGCAACCGAGAAGCCACCCCCGCGCGGGTGATCACGACAGCCCGTTCTGCGGCTGTGGAGGCCAAGTCGGCCCCAGCCAAGGAACCTGTGGCAGCAGCTTCGAAAGCCCCTGCGCCTGCCAAAGTTCCTGCACCAGCAGCTTCAGCTCCAGCAATCGACCAGGAGAACATGCCTGCTGGCCGTACCCGTCGCCGTCGCTCAGCTGCGGCGTAAGGCTGCCAGCAGCCACGCCCACCTGGCTTTTGCCGCATTGCTGCCCGCATCACGTTTGGATGGAGTCGCTGGTTGATCGGGCAGCTTGACGCGCAGCCTGCCCGTCTCCAGGCGTTGCTTCAGTGCCTGCTTGATCAGCGGATCTTCCACACAATCAGTCTGCGAGTGCTCGATCTGATTTTTTTCTGGTGATGGGGTTTGAGCTTCTGTTTGAGCTCCTGAGCTGGCAAGCATCGGACCAGACTGCTTGGAGTTGCCCATTTCCATCTCTTGTTTGTGCCGCGAGTTGTGCTCGATGGCTTCAGTTTTGATGGCTGTTGATGCACTGGCTTTTAATGCATCGGCTGTCGTTGCGATGGCTTTTGTTGAGGTGGCTGTTGTTGAGATGACTGTTTCTGTTTGCCCGTGAGACGAATCAGCCAGCCATGGAGTTGCTGTTGAGACTTCTGCGGTCTCTGACTGATCCGGTTGGCTCGAGTCGCAAGATTGTTTCAGGAAGGGATCACGAATCAGCTCTGGGGAACCCGCGACCGGGGAAGATTCAGTGTCTGGATTTGTTGGAGCTGCAATCCCTGGTTCAGCCTGGATCTCAGCTGGCTGGTTTTCTCCGGATCGTTCAAGACCCTGCTCGGCTAGATCTCGCAGTGTGTCCTGCGGGTTGCTGGCCAGGACCAGTTCGTAATAGCCGCGCGCCTGATCTGTTTCGTTGAGGCCATACAGATGGATATGGCCTGCCAGCAGAGCAACGAATGCCCGCCAGGCCAGCGTCGCTTGCCGCTCATTGCCTGACTCTGGAAGAGGTTCGAGCTGATCGAGCAGATCCAGAACGGTGCTGCGCGCTGTCTGGAAGTCCCCAGCTGCATAGGCCTGTTCAGCGGCGAGATAGTTGCTCTGAAAGTCGCCGTCCAAATGGGTTCAGTTCCTGTCTTCCAGTTGTACCCAGTCCCGGCACCAGTGAAGTCGCTTCAGACCGGCCAGGTGACGCTCGCCGGGTGGCTGGCATGGACCAATGGCAGTGCTCAGTTCTTCAAGTTGCTTCGCCGATAGTGCTGGCATGCCCTGGGCCTGCAGCCATCCATGCAGGAGCAGTCGTCTTGCCGAACCGTCGAGCTCTTGCAATGACGGTCGCTTCAACGCACCGTCCTCTCTTTTCAGGTTTTTCAGAGTCAGGGCCACCAGCGCGCTCTGGGTGTCCTGCAGCTGGGACATTCGTTCGCTCAGTTCAGCCATCCGTCTGCTGCAGCCGGGGTGCAGGGCCTCCAGCACCGGCAGGACCTCCTGACGGATGCGGTTGCGATCAAAGCGTGGATTGTTGTTGCTTGGGTCCTGCCAGATCGGCAGTTGCAGTTCTTGGCAGATTGCGGCCGTGTCGTCATGGCTGAAATGCAGCAGTGGTCTTACGAGCTGGATCTCGTCTGTTTCCGAGGCATTCAGGGTCCTCTGCCAACGCAGGCTGCCAAGCCCGGCCAGATTTGTTCCCCTGCTGAGTTGCAACAGCAGCGATTCGGCTCGATCGCTGGCGGTGTGTCCGGTCACGACTGTCCGACAACGGTTGCCAGTTCTGTTGAGGTTGAGCTGATCACAGGCCTGACGGAGCTGGGCATAGCGCCATTCACGGGCTTTGGCCTCGCTGCCGGTGATGCTGATTGTGCCGGTGCTGATCTGCAGTGGCAGCTGTTGCGTCCTGCACCAGCTGGCCAGTTCAATGGCAGTGCTCTTGGACGCTGGATTCCAGCCGTGGTCTCCATGCCAGAGCTGCAGGGTCCAGTGATGTTGTCGGCGAAGGTCCCGCAGCAGCCCCAGCAGAGCCATGGAGTCCTTGCCCCCGGAAACCGCCAGCAGAAGTGTTGCCCCCTTGGGCAGCAACTGGGGATTGCCTAGAAGTCGGCGGTGGAGCCGGTCGTGCCAGTTCAGCCAAGGCTCGCCGACTGTCATCGCTTTTGCTGAATCTCGCTTTGATCCTGACTGTTCGCGCGGTGGGACAATGATCGGATCCGATATCAGCTTGATGTCCCGCCTTTCTCTGCTGCCCGCTGCTCTTCGCCGCAGCCTGGAACAGCGTTCCGCGCTGAAGGTGATTGCCGGTCTGATGAATTTCGATGCGGACTCCGTCGCACGCGTGTCGCGGGCAGCCGGCCTTGGCGGGGCCGATGTGATCGATGTGGCCTGTGATGCGGAGCTGGTCAGGCTGGCGGTTGAGGCATCTGGAGGGGTACCGGTCTGCGTGTCCTCTGTGGAACCCGAGCAGTTTCCGGCCGCCGTGGCTGCAGGTGCGGCCATGGTGGAGATCGGAAATTTCGACAGCTTTTATCCCCAGGGACGCATCTTCGGAGCGGAAGAGGTGTTGGATCTCACGCGTCGTACTCGCGGATTGTTGCCTGAGGTGGTTCTGAGCGTCACCGTGCCCCATGTGTTGCCGATGGATCAGCAGGAACAGCTGGCGGTTGATCTGGTGGCAGCCGGTGCCGATCTGATTCAGACCGAGGGTGGCACCAGTGCCAAACCCTTCAGCCCCGGCAGCCTCGGCCTGATTGAAAAGGCTGCGCCCACGCTGGCTGCGGTTCACAGCATCAGTGCTGCTCTGCAGAGTGCCGGAGAGACAGCACCGGTGCTGTGTGCATCTGGCCTTTCCGCTGTCACGGTGCCGATGGCGATTGCAGCCGGCGCAGCGGGTGTGGGCGTTGGTTCCGCAGTGAATCGCCTCGATGATGAGCTGGCCATGGTGGCTGTGGTGCGCGGCCTGCGTGAAGCCTTGGGCCGAGAGGTCACCAGCCGGGTCTGATTGCCGCGCACACGCGCGCATCAATGGGCCTCGTAACGTGAACGGCCCATTCAGGGTTCACAGCGCAAGGACCATGCCTGCCTACGACCTCACGGCGCCTTATACCCCCAAGGGTGATCAGCCGACCGCGATCACCCAGCTGGTCGATGGGGTGAATGGAGGTCGTCGCTATCAGACCCTTCTGGGTGCGACCGGTACGGGCAAGACGTTCACGATGGCCAATGTCATTGCGCAGACGGGTCGTCCCGCACTGGTTCTGGCTCACAACAAGACTCTGGCGGCGCAGCTCTGCAACGAGCTGAGGGAATTCTTTCCCAACAATGCCGTGGAGTACTTCATCTCCTATTACGACTATTACCAGCCGGAAGCGTATGTGCCGGTCAGTGATACCTACATCGCCAAAACAGCATCGATCAATGAAGAGATCGATATGCTGCGGCACTCGGCCACACGATCGTTATTTGAACGCCGCGATGTGATTGTCGTGGCCTCGATCAGCTGCATCTACGGCCTGGGAATTCCCAGTGAATATCTGAAGGCTTCCGTGCAGTTCCGGGTGGGTGAGTCTCTGGATCTGCGCGGCTCCCTGCGTGAACTGGTGAACAACCAGTACAGCCGCAACGACATGGACATCACCCGCGGTCGCTTTCGAGTGAAGGGCGATGTGCTGGAAATCGGGCCCGCCTATGAAGACCGTCTGGTGCGGGTGGAGATGTTTGGCGATGAAGTGGAGGCAATCCGTTACGTCGATCCCACCACCGGTGAGATCCTGCAGAGTCTTGACACCATCAACATCTACCCGGCCAAGCACTTTGTGACGCCGAAGGATCGTTTGGATTCGGCGGTGAAGGACATCCGCGCCGAACTCAAGGACCGGCTTGAGTTCCTGCAAACCGAAGGCAAGCTGCTGGAAGCTCAGCGACTGGAGCAACGCACTACCTATGACCTGGAGATGCTGCAGCAGGTGGGCTACTGCAATGGCGTGGAGAACTACGCCCGTCATCTGGCTGGGCGTGAACCCGGTTCCGCTCCGGAATGCCTGATTGATTATTTTCCTGATGACTGGCTGCTGATCGTGGATGAAAGCCATGTCACCTGTTCACAGCTTCAGGCGATGTACAACGGCGATCAGGCCCGCAAGAAGGTGCTGATTGATCACGGCTTCCGCCTGCCCAGTGCAGCGGACAACCGGCCTCTCAAGGGGGAAGAGTTCTGGACGAAAGCCCGTCAGACCGTGTTTGTCAGTGCCACACCCGGTGACTGGGAAGTGAAGGTGAGTGATGGTCAGGTGGCCGAGCAGGTGATCCGCCCCACCGGAGTGCTCGATCCGATTGTTGAAGTGAGGCCCACCACAGGTCAGGTGGATGATTTGCTCGGAGAAATCCGAACGCGGGCCGAGAAGCAGCAGCGGGTGCTGGTGACCACGCTGACCAAGCGCATGGCGGAAGATCTCACGGATTATCTGGCCGAGAACAAGGTGCGGGTCCGCTATCTGCACTCCGAGATTCATTCGATCGAGCGCATCGAAATCATTCAGGACCTGCGCCTGGGTGAGTACGACGTGCTCGTGGGTGTCAACCTGCTGCGCGAAGGTCTTGATCTGCCTGAAGTGAGTCTTGTGGCGATCCTTGATGCCGACAAGGAAGGATTCCTGCGAGCGCAGCGTTCACTGATTCAGACGATCGGCCGGGCAGCACGGCATGTGGAGGGGGTTGCACTGCTCTATGCCGACAACATGACGGATTCGATGGCCAAGGCGATCGAGGAGACTGAACGGCGGCGCAAGATCCAGCAGGGGTACAACGAAAAGCATGGAATTGTGCCGACGGCTGCGGGTAAAAAAGCCAGCAATTCAATCCTTTCGTTTCTGGAGCTCTCTCGCAAACTCAAGACTGATGGCCCCGATGCCGACCTGGTGCAGGTGGCAGGTAAGGCAGTGCAGGCACTCGAAAATGATTCAGACGGCATGGCCCTTGATGCCTTGCCCGAGCTGATCGATCAGCTTGAAGTCAAGATGAAGGATGCGGCCAAGAAACTAGATTTTGAGGAGGCTGCAAACCTCCGCGACCGGATCAAGAAACTGCGTCAGAAACTGGTTGGTCAGAGCTGAATTCCTGAAGTTTGACTAAGCCACCAGAGGTGATTCGGTTCCCTCAGCGGGATGGCGGGTGCTGCCGCCAAGCTTGAAACCGGCATGTACGGCCTGAAGCGCGGCGACTCCATCGGCTTCAGCCACCACACAACTGGTGCGGATTTCACTGGTGGCGATCATTTCAATATTGACCCCTGCTGCCGCCAGAGAACGGAACATGCGCCCTGCGGTGCCTGCCGTGGCCGGCATGCCTGCACCAACGGCACTCACCCTGGCAATGGCTGGTCCATCCTCGAGCTGTGCTCCAGGCCACTGGGCCAGCAGAGCGCTCAGGGCGCGATCAGCGGCACTGCGGTCGTCGCGTTTGAGCGTGAAACTGATATCGCGGCTGCCATCGGCATGCTGGCGTTCCGACTGGACGATGGCATCGAGGCTGATGCCAGCGTCCGCCAGTGCATTGCAGAGGGCTCCGGCGGTGCCGGGCTTGTCGGGCACATGCCGCACGCTGACCTGGGCCTGGTCACGGTCGAGGGCCACACCACGCACTTCAGGCTCACCTTCGCCGCTCGCGCTGGGATTCAGGCTGATCTGACCAGTCTCCAGTTCAAAGGCCTCCTGGGTGGCCTGAACGGCTTTTCCACCGACATCCGCGTTGATCAGGCAGCTGACCTTCACCTCACTGGTGGCGATCACCCGCAGGTTGATGCCGACCCTTGACAGGGTCTGGAAAAGCCCGGCAGCGATGCCAGGTCGCCCCATGATTCCGGCGCCACTGATGCTCAGCTTGCTCATTCCGGACTGGGCGACCAGCTCCCCGCCCAGCTTCTCGATCAGTGATTCACAAATGCTGCGCGCTTTGTCCAGCTCGGTTTCGGCCACGGTGAAGGTGATGTCATTGCTGTTGCCTTCGTGGGTGGCCTGAATGATTAGGTCAACATTCACGCCGCCCTCAGACAGGCTTTCGAACAGCTGGGCCGCAACACCAGGCTTGTCGGATACGTGGGAGAGCGCCAGCACCGCCTGGTGTTCCACCAGTTCTGCGCCGTCCACCGGTCGTCCCAGTTCAAGACCTTCGCGGCCAATGGGTCTTGGGTTGCGGCTGGTGAGCGTTGTGCCGGGTTCATCGCTCCAGCTGGAACGGACCACCATCGTGACCCCGTAGTTGCGAGCAATCTCCACAGCGCGTGGGTGCAGGACGGCGGCGCCGAGGCTGGCCAGCTCGAGCATTTCGTCGCAGCTCACCCGCGGCATCAACTGGGCGTCCTCCACCTTGCGTGGATCGGTGGTGAGTACACCAGGCACGTCGGTGTAGATCTCACAGGCCTCAGCACCAAGGGCTGCTGCCAGGGCCACGGCTGAGGTGTCGGAGCCTCCTCGCCCAAGAGTGGTGATCTCGGCGGTGCCGCCACTGCTCTGGCTGGTTCCCTGAAAACCTGCCACCACCACCACACGGCCTTCGTCCAGTCGGCTGCGCAGGCGATCGGTGCGCACGTCGAGGATGCGGGCCTTGCCATGGGCGGATTCGGTCACGATCCCCACCTGGGGCCCGGTCATGGAGATGGCCGGCACGCCCAGCTCATGCAACGCCATGGAGAGCAGCGCAATCGAGACCTGTTCACCGGTGGCCAGCAGCATGTCCATCTCCCTTTGGGGTGGATTGCTGCTGATGGCATTGGCCTTCGCGGTCAGTTCATCGGTGGTGTGACCCATCGCCGAGACCACGATCACCAGATCGTGTCCATCCTCCTTGCAGTTGGCGATGCGCCTTGCCACGGCCTGGATGCGCTCCACGCTGCCGACGGAGGTTCCGCCGAACTTCTGCACCAGCAGGGCCATCCATGCCGCCTCATGTCGCAGGCGATTGTCTCACTGTGATGCCCCCAGCAGCCCATCACGGAAGGCATCTCCGACCGGGGTGCCCCGTTTGAGGGCAGCTTCCACATCCAGCAGGCGTCCCAGCAGGTTGAGGCAGCGCTGGGGAGAGCGCCCCTGCAGCTGTTTGCGCATCACGTAGATGCGTTTGGGGTTGCCGATCCCCGCCGCTTTGGCGATCACCCCCACGTCTCGCTCTCCCTGCTGTTCCAGCAACATCACCCAGAGCCAGCCACGGATCTGACCGGTGAGCGTGGCCACAATGCGCAGGGCCGGTTCGCCGGCATCGTTGAGAGCATCCAGCAAGGCGATCGCCTGGCCGGGATCGCCTGCCAGCAACGCGTCTCCCACCTGCAGAGCGTTGGTGCTGAGGCCTGCGATCAGGCTGTCAACGGAGTTGGCACTGATGCGTGTCTCTCCGCTGCTTTCAGCATGAAGCGCCAGCTTCTGCAGTTCCATGGCCAGCCTGGCGCTGTCGTTGCCGATGGCATCGATCAAGGCATCCACCGCAGCGGGCTCCAGCTTCAGCTTCAGCTCCTCAGCGGTGCGCTCCACCAGCTGGCGCTGGCCGGCCCCGTCCCAGACGGCCGGAAGCCTGAAGTTGCGCTCGCTGGCCTCTCCAGCCTTGATGCGTTTCATCAAGGCCTTGGTGGTGCGCAGCCGACCGTCGGGTTTGGAGGGATGGCAGAGCAGCAGCTGGGTGCTGTCAGGGATGCCATCCAGGGAGGCTTCGAAGCGCTCGGCCAGCTCGCTGGGGCAGGCGTTGCAGAAGGGAGATCGCTGCAGCAACACCACCCTGGAGCCAGCGCCGAAGGGTGGTGTGCGTGCTTCTTCGAGAGCCTGCCTGGCCTGTCCCGCCTCGCTGCCATCCAGACGGCTCACGTTCACGCTCGCCCAGCTCGGATCCACCGTTTTCTCGATCAAGGCCTGAACAGCCCGTTCCAGTGCGGCGGAATCATCCCCCCAGAACAACTGGATCGGCATTGAGGTGAGTCGTCGGACAATATCGAAGTCTGCCCTGACTGGCAGCCCACGTCAGAGCAATGTGCAGCAATGACCGACCACCCGATTTTCACGGAAAGCATCTGTCGAATTAGGGCCTTGCTGGGCCAGACGGGACTGGATCCTCTACGGCAGCAGGTGTTGGAACGCCTGGTGCACAGCAGCGGAGATCCAGGCCTGCAGTCGCTGCTGCTTTTCAGCGAGGGGGCTTGCGAGCAGGGACTTGCAGCGTTGCAGGGCGGGGCAGTGATCCTCACCGATACGGCCATGGCCGCGGCTGCTGTGATGCCGATGGCTGAGCGCACACTCGGCACATCTGTTCGCTGCCTGCTCGACTGGGCTCCTGCGGTTTCACCGCAAGATTCCACTCGATCCGCCGCGGCGATGCAGAGGGCCTGGCCGGAGCTCACTCAGATGGCCAGCGCGAAGGCGCAGCCGATGCCGGTGCTGCTGGTGGGCAGTGCTCCCACCGCACTGGATCAATTGCTCGATCAACTGGAGGCTGGGGCCCCTGCACCTTCGCTGGTGATCGGCATGCCGGTTGGGTTTGTGGGTGTTCCGGAAAGCAAACGCCGTCTGGCGACAACGTCTCTGGCTCAGATCCGCTTAGAGGGAACCCGCGGTGGTGCAGGCTTGGTGGCGGCAGCAGCGAATGCTCTGCTCCGAGCATCTCAGGCCGCCAGCTGATCCAGCACCTGCCGGGCCCGTTGCACAACGCGGGTGGGAACACCGGCCAGGCGCGCGGCTTCGATGCCGTAACTGCGGCTGGCACCACCGATCTGCACCTGATGCAGGAACACCAGGTCCTCACCGGTTTCCTCCACCATCACCTGGAAGTTGGCCACGTTGGGCCGCTGCTCCGCCAGGTTGTTCAGCTCGTGATAGTGGGTGGCGAACACCGTGCGCGCTTTGAGATCGCCCGCCAGGTGTTCGCTCACGGCCCAGGCGATCGAGAGGCCGTCGAAGGTGGCGGTACCCCTGCCGATTTCATCAAGGAGCACGAGGGAGCGGTCGCTGGCGTGGTGAAGGATGTTGGCGGTTTCGGCCATTTCCACCATGAAGGTGGACTGGCCTGCGGCCAGATCATCCACGGCGCCCACCCGCGTGAAGATGCGATCGGCCAGGCCGATCTGGGCAGAGGCTGCCGGAACCCAGCTGCCGATCTGGGCCAACAGCTGGATCAGACCGATCTGGCGCAGATAGCAGCTTTTGCCGCTGGCATTGGGCCCCGTCAGCACGATCAGGTCGGTGTCGTGCCCGAGAGCAAGATCGTTCGGTGTGAATGGAACCTCCACCAGAAGCTGTTCCACCACCGGGTGACGGCCGGCAGTGATTGCGAGTTCACGACCCTCAGTGAGCTCAGGAGCGCACCAGCCACTGGTGGCGGCTGTCTCAGCCAGGGCGGTGAGTGCGTCCAGGGCAGCGGTGGCCCGGGCCGCCTCGCGAATCGGAGCAGCCATGCCTCCCACCCGCTCGCGCAGCTTGCAGAACAACTCGTATTCGCGCTGGAAGGCCCGAGCCCGCAGCTGGAAGATGCGGCCTTCGCGCTCCTTCAGTTCAGGGGTGATGAAGCGTTCTTCATTGGCGAGGGTCTGGCGGCGGATCCAGTGGTCGGGCACGGTGGCAGCCTTCGCTTTGCTCACCGCCAGGAAATACCCAAAGGTGCGGTGGTACTGCAAACGCAGGTTGCTGATGCCGCTGAGCTCTTTCTCAAGACGTTCCTGCTCGGCCAGCCAGGCGTCCTGATCATCGAGCTGATTGCGCAGGCCATCGAGCAGCGGGTCAACCCCGTCATGCATCAGGCCGCCTTCGCTCAGGGAGAGGGGCGGAGCGTCGACCAGGGCATGGCGAACGGCGGCGGCCAGCTCAGCAAGCGCAGGATCCGGCTGCAGCAGCGCCTCCAGAACCTGGGGCCACTGCTCCAGGGTTCCCTCCAGCCGACTGGCCAGCCGGGGCAGGCGTTCCAGCCCATCGGCGATGGCCACCAGGTCGCGGGCGCTGGCATGACAGGCCCCTGCCCGACCCGCCAGCCGCTCCAGATCGCCCATGGGTCTGAGCAGTCGCCGAAGGGCTTGGCGCTGAGTCCTCTGGCTCACCAGCAGGCTGACCACGCTTTGCCGCTCCAGGATGACGCTGAGGTCCATCAACGGCGCTTCCAGCCAACGACGCAGGCATCTCCCACCCATGGCGGTGAGGGTCTGGTCGATGGCCCAGAGCAGTGACCCCTGAAGCTGTCCGTCGCGTTGGGTGACCGTCAGTTCCAGATTGCGGCGGGTCTGGGCATCGAGCACCAACGCATCACCTGCCTGCAGGATCTTCGGAACATCAAGCGGCACCCGCGTGCTCTCTTCGAGAGGCTGAGTGTCATTGACGTATTGCAGCAGTCCGCCAAAGGCTCGTAGGGCCAGGGGCAGTTCCTGCAGGCCGAGCCCATCCAGTCCGGCCAGCCGGTAGTGCGTCTTCAGGGCCTGTTCGGCCTGGGGCCTGCTGAAGGGCGTGAGCGCCATCGGGCTGAGCATCAGCCTTTCCGGGCACCAGGCAGGTCTCTGGACGTTGTCGTTGTCCGTGGCCGCCCAGAGCAGTTCAGAGGCCTCGAGCTGAGCCAGGTGCTGATGCAGAGCTTCGCTGCCGCTGCGTTCCAGCACCTCAACGTCTCCGGTGCTCACATCAGCGCTGGCCAGCCCCCAGCGCAAGGGGCGCTTGTCGCTGGCAGGTTCCACCACCACTGCCGCCAGCCAGTTGTTGCGGCGTGCAGCAAGCATGCCTTCCTCCAGCACCGTTCCCGGCGTCAGCACCCTGGTGATTCCCCTCTTGAGCAGAGCGCCCTTTGCAGGCGTGGCCTCCAGCTGGTCACACAGCGCCACGGAATAACCGCGACGAATCAGCTCAGCGCAGTAGCGCTCGGCGGCGTGATGGGGAATTCCCGCCATCGGCACACGTCCGATCGCCTTGCCACCCTCCTTGCCTGTGAGGGTCAGTTCCAGCACCCGCGAGAGTTCGACCGCGTCCTCGAAAAAACACTCGAAGAAATCACCGAGCCGATACAGCAGTACGCGCTCGGGATGCTCCTCCTTGAGCTCCACGTAATGGCGCAACATCGGCGTCAGCAGGGTCTGATTCACCTGGCTGTGGTGGCTCCAGGGCAAGGCGTCGCTGTCATCACTCTCCGCGCTGGACAGCTCGTCGACTCGGGTGGAGCTCTGCTCTGAATCACGACCCCCTTTGCGTTGCCTGGGGCGTGCGCAGGCATCAGCACTGAGGTTGGCATCGGTGAGCTCAGCCAGGGCATCTGCGGCTAAAGCGTCAGACGCTCTGGCTGAGGTGGCTTTGGGCTGATCAGTCGGCTCCGGGGCTCCGAACAGATTCCCCTGCAGTGACTGCTCCTCGGGCTGGGGGCAGGAGCGGGGCATGGGACATCTGAAAGTGGCTGGATCGTACCGATGGCGTTCACCACAAGCTGTGAAGCTTGATGCGGAGACGACGAAGACGACTCTCTCCCACATGTGAGAATCTCCGATGAACGACCTGGCGTCGACCGATTCACCATGCAGATCCTCAACACCCTCACCGTTCTGGCATTGGTGGTGATGTCCTTTGCGTTGATCGTGGCCGTGCCTGTTCTCTACGCCTCGAATGAGGACAGTGGCCGCTCCAACAGACTCATCCTGCTGGGTGGCATCGCCTGGGTGGCACTGGTGCTGGTCAACTGGGGCGTGAGCTTCTTCGTGGTCTGAAATCCAGGCCAGCGAGCATCTTTTTTCTCCGTTGCGCCCCGGTCGGGTGTGAACATGGAATGAACCGATCAAGGCGTCATGGCCACCTTTGAAGGACGGTTCACTGATGTGCAGGGCCTGCGCATCGCCGTTGTTATTGCTCGATTCAACGATCTGGTGACCGCCAAATTGTTGAGCGGTTGCCTCGATTGTCTGGGACGTCACGGGATTGATACCAGCGCAGACAGCGCTCAGCTCGATACGGCCTGGGTGCCGGGGTCGTTTGAATTGCCATTGGTGGCCCAGCAGCTGGCTCGCAGCGGTCGATACCAGGTGGTGATCACCCTCGGGGCTGTCATCCGTGGGGACACACCGCATTTCGATGTGGTGGTGGCTGAAGCCAGCAAGGGGATTGCGACCGTGTCCCGTGATACCGGTGTGCCGGTGATTTTCGGTGTGCTCACAACCGACACGATGCAACAAGCGCTTGAGCGGGCAGGCATCAAGAGCAATCTGGGCTGGAGCTATGCCTTGCAGGCTCTGGAAATGGGGTCCCTGGTCAAGGCATTGCCAGCGGCCTGAGTGGTGCATTGACCAACGGCCCCTTTGTGATGCATGCTTCTCGAGTCGTCAGGTGAATTACACCGGCCGGCCTGCGGATGTAGCTCAGTGGTAGAGCATCTCCTTGCCAAGGAGAGGGTCGAGAGTTCGAATCTCTTCATCCGCTTGATTGACTCACTGTTTGCGGATCAGCAGATGTTGGTTGCCAACAGCTCTGAAGCCCATTTGTTCGTAAAAACCCGTGCTGTTGGTGGTCATCAGATAGACCCGCTCCACCTCACGCACCCTTGCAGAAGCCAGCAAGGCTTCTACAACACGCCTTCCGAGCCCGCGGCCCTGCAGGTCGCCGGCCACCACCACATCCCAGAGCACTGCCCTGTAGATCCCATCGCTGCTGGCACGGCCGAAGCCCACCATGCGTTTGCCGCGCCAGAGGCTTATAACCACCTGGCTGCCTTTCAGCATCTTGCCCAGTTGTTGCCGGCTGCGGTCCTGCGCCCAGAAGGCGTGTTTGTTGAGTAGGCGCCGAAGTTTGAGCAGACCACGCGTCGGGCGTAGGTTCGGCCCCAGCCCCATCAGGCGCAGTCCTGGAGCTCCTGGTGCATGTTCAACCAGATGGATGCGGGCCATGCTTCTGGCATTCAGCGCTTCATCATCTGTCCTCGAGGGTCTTCTGTTGGGAATCTCTGCCTCACCTGCAACAGCATGTCCCGCGGTGATGAAGTCAGCCCTTGCATGCTGAAATGACACTGAAACGGGTCATCTCGGCAATCCATCGATGAGGCGAAAGGGCATCATCCTTGCCGGCGGCAGCGGCACCAGGCTTGCTCCGCTGACCATGGCTGTCAGCAAGCAGCTGATGCCTGTCTATGACAAGCCGATGATCCACTATCCGCTGAGCACCTTGATGCTGGCGGGCATCCGTGAAGTGCTGATCATCACCACTCCCCATGATCAGGGTGCTTTTCAGCGCTTGCTGGGTGATGGCAGTGCCTGGGGGATGACCATCGCTTATGCCGTGCAGCCTGCACCGGAGGGATTGGCTCAGGCGTTTCTGATCGGTGCTGACTTCCTCGACGGCTCTGCCGCTGCACTTGTTCTTGGCGACAACCTCTTCCATGGTCATGAACTGATCTCCCAGCTGCATGCGGCGATGGCTCGTGATGAGGGCGGCACCGTTTTCGCTTATCCGGTGCGCGATCCCGAGCGCTACGGAGTGGTCGAGTTCGATCACTTCGGAAAAGCTCTGAGTATCGAAGAGAAGCCGGCTCATCCCCGCAGCCGTTATGCGGTTACAGGCCTCTACTTCTATGACCACACGGTGGTCGAGCGAGCCAGAAAGGTAGAGCCTTCGTCGCGCGGGGAGCTGGAGATCACCAGCCTTAATCAGGCTTACCTCGCGGAGCAGCAGCTCACGGTGGAGCTGATGGGTCGCGGGATGGCATGGCTCGACACCGGCACGTTTGATTCGCTTCAGGAGGCGGGGACCTACATCAGGACCCTTGAGCAACGTCAGGGATTGAAAGTGGGGTGTCCGGAAGAGGTGGCCTGGCGCAGGGGATGGATCGACGGCTCAGAGCTTGAGCAACTGGCGCAGCCCTTGCTCAAAAGCGGTTACGGACACTATCTGTTGCGATTGCTGGACGAACCCGGAGGTGAGCATGCTCTCCTCCAGCGCAATCTCAGGAGTCCTCGTCAGGATGCTGTGGATGCCCGCTGAAACACTTTCTGCTGTGTC
The DNA here is from genome assembly GCF_047303035.1 of Synechococcus sp. MIT S9509. Lineage (NCBI taxonomy): Bacteria > Bacillati > Cyanobacteriota > Cyanophyceae > Synechococcales > Synechococcaceae > Synechococcus > Synechococcus sp. MIT S9509. The sequence continues at coordinate 2,291,239 of NZ_CP138940.1, forward strand.
CGGTGAGCCCATTGATGGGCCGTTGCTGATCACTCCCCAGGTGTTCGCTGACAATCGCGGTTTCTTTTTTGAAAGCTGGAATGAGCGTCGCTTTCGCGACGACCTGATCTCCGCTGGTGCACCCCAGACGGAATCAGAGGCTCTGCGGTTCCGGCAGGACAACCATTCCCGCTCGACTCGAGGTGTTCTGCGAGGACTTCACTTTCAATTGCCTCCTGAGCCACAGGCAAAGCTGGTTCGCTGCAGCGCGGGTGAGATTTTTGATGTGGCGGTCGACCTGCGTCGCAGCTCTGCGACATACGGCCGGTGGGTTGGAGTCGTTCTCTCTGCAGACAACCATCTGCAGCTTTGGGTGCCGGTGGGTTTTGCCCATGGTTTTTTAACCCTGAGTGATGTCGCAGAAGTCCAGTACAAAGCCAGTGGTTTCTGGAATCGCGATTGTGAGCGTTCCCTGCGTTGGAATGATCTGCAGCTGAAGATCCAATGGCCTTTGCATCTGGCGGGGGTCACTGAACCATTCCTGGCTGAAAAGGATGCGCAGGCTCCCGCGCTCAAGGGCCTGGAGTCAGCTGGGGAGGTGTTTGTTTGAGAGTTCTGCTGACCGGCGCCAATGGCCAGCTTGGACAGGCCTTGCGTGGCTCAACACCACAAGGGGTTGAACTGATTGCAACGTTCCGGCAGGACTTGGATCTGGCGGATCCCCAGGCTTGCCGCACGATCGTTGATCTGCATCGCCCCGACTGGGTGCTGAATGCTGGTGCGTATACAGCGGTGGACCAGGCGGAGTCGGAGTTTGATCTGGCGAGCGCCGTCAATGCAGAGGCACCTCGTGCTTTGGCAGAGGCCATAAACAGCATGGGAGGTCGCCTGCTTCAGGTGAGTACCGATTTCGTGTTCAACGGACAGCAAGGTCATCCCTATCAGCCTGACCAGCCACGAGATCCGTTAGGGGCTTATGGCCGCAGCAAGTCCGCTGGGGAGCAGGTTGTGGAGGAGATTCTGGGATGTGGTGTTGAGAGCAGGGCCACGATTCTTCGCACTGGTTGGGTGTACGGCCCAGTGGGCCGGAATTTTTTACTCACCATGCTGCGTTTGCATCGCCTCAAGGCGGAAGCCGGAGAGCCATTGCGTGTAGTGGCTGATCAGGTTGGTTGCCCTACCTCCACGTTTGGACTGGCCGCCGCTTGCTGGGCCGTGATTCAGCATGAGGTGATGGGCGTGCTGCATTGGAGTGATGCCGGTGTTGCCAGCTGGTATGACTTCGCAGTGGCCATCGGCGAGTTGGCGGTCTCTCATGGTGTTTTATCTCAAGCGGCGCAGGTGCTTCCGATCACCACCACCGACTACCCCACCCCGGCAAAGCGTCCCGCCTATTCGCTGTTGGCTTGCGGTAACACCCGTGAGCAACTGCATTTGGCGCCCAGGCACTGGCGCTGTGCACTTGAGGAGGTGATCCAGCGTGTGGGCGAATAATCCGCGCACGCTGATTCTTCGGGCAGTGCTGCTCGATGGCCTGGGTCAGCTGCTGATCCTTGGGCTGATGCTCTGGCTGCCTTCCTTGTTCGATTGGACCATCGGCGGCAGCAGTCTCGTCGGACAGGGTGGCTGGCTGATTTTCTCGATGCTGCTTTATCCATTGCTGGGTTGGCTGTTTGGCAGCTACACGGTCTTGAGCTGGCGGCGGGTTTCGTTGCCGGTGCTGTTGCAGCGACTTCTGATCACGGCTGCTGTGAGTGTGATGGTGGTGGCAATCGCCCGTTGGCTGATCAATCCCAGCGATGCGGTCTGGCTGGTGTACAGACGGGTGCAGTTGTTGTGGATGACGGCCCTCACAGGTTGGGTGTTGATGGTGCGTCTGGCCCTGCGCCGAGGTCTGCTGTTTCCCGATGCACCGCGTTTGTTGTTGCTTGCGAACCGGGATGAAATCCAAACCGTTCTCAAGGTCTGGCGGCGCATCCCCCATCGTCAACCTCTGATGCCCGTCAATGCGAGGGGATTGCAACGTCGTCTGGATCAACCGGAGCAGCCACTGCTGGTGGCCATCAGTTCCTCGGTTCGCAGCGATTCAGCAGCCAATCCTGTGCTGAACAGGCTTGAAATCTGCGACCCAAGAGTCGTGCGAAGTATGTCTTTGCTGAAATTTTTTGAACTGCAGCAGGAGCGTTTGCCGCCTTTGTTGATGGGCGAAAGCACCCTGACATTTGATGATCTGCCCTGGGCGGCAACGTTCAGTGTTCAGGGTCAGCTCAAGCGCATGGCAGATCTGCTCGTGTCGGCAACGTTGTTGCTGTTGACATTTCCGTTCATCCTTACTGCGGCTCTGTTGATCTGGATTGAGGATCGAGGTCCGGTGTTTTATGTCCAGCAGCGCAGCGGCTGGCTTGGACGACCGTTTCGGGTTCTCAAGCTCCGCACAATGACGGTGCAGCCTGTTGATGCTCCTGCGCAATGGACCCAGCCCGGTGATCAGCGCATCACAGTTGTGGGAGGTTGGCTGCGCAGGCTGCGCCTCGATGAACTGCCCCAACTGCTGAATGTGCTGAATGGGGACATGAGCCTGATCGGACCACGACCGGAACGTCCGGAGTTGGAGCATGACCTGGAGCTCTGCATCCCCCATTACCGCAAGCGCCATTGGATGCGACCGGGATTGAGCGGCTGGGCTCAGGTCTGTGCTCCCTATGCCAGCAGCATCGATGATTCCGATCTCAAGCTTTCCTATGACCTGTATTACCTGCGGCACTTCAGCACCTGGCTTGATCTTGTGATTCTGTTCCGCACAATCAAAACAGTTCTTAAGGCAGGAGGTCGCTGAGTTCTGGGTGAGACTTTAGTTTTTATCTGCATGAGTAATGTCTGCCTGGCTGGCCTTGAGGCTCCTGACGCGATGGGCCCAATCGTAAGAAGGTTGTTGTCATTCAAGGCTTTGATTCATTCGATAATCTTTAGTTTTTTGGTGTCAGTATTGATTGCCCCAGTGTCGAAGAGGGACCCGTTTATAGGTTCAGGCATTGGACTTTTGGCCAATGAAATTCTCGAGGATTGCGATCATGGTGGAAACTTTCGCATCAGATAATTGGCTGAAATCACCAGTGGTGAAACTTCCAGGCTGGTCCCTCCCCTAGTCAGCTCGTGAGTGATCGCTTTGTAGGCAGCAGACCTCTCCGTACTGCCCTCAAGAGCTGGGTAATGATGAGTTGGTTTTTGCGTGCGGTTCGGTGAGTTGTCTGCCTGACTCGATTCAACGGGTGCTGGTGACAGGAGGTGCTGGGTTCATCGGCGGGGCTGTAGTGCGTCGCCTTCTGCGCTACAGCGCAGTGGAAGTCTTCAATCTAGACAAGCTTGGTTACGCCAGTGATCTCTCCAGCATCCAGGCCGAGGTGGAGCAACTTGGCGGAATGGCAGCAGGGCGACATCATTTTTTGCAGGTTGATCTGGTTGATCAACAGGCAACAGCTGAAGCTGTTCGCAGGGCAGATCCTGATCTGGTGCTGCATCTTGCTGCCGAGAGTCATGTGGATCGCTCCATCAATGCTCCGGGAGCGTTTCTGAATAGCAATATCACAGGTACTTTTTCGTTGCTTCAGGCATGCCGCGGCCATTGGGATGCCTTGTCTGCTGTTCGTCGCGAGGTCTTTCGCTTCCAGCACATCAGCACCGATGAGGTGTTCGGCTCACTCGGAGCATCCGGGTATTTCTCGGAGGCCACTCCCTACGATCCACGCAGCCCCTACTCGGCAAGCAAAGCCGCGAGTGATCACCTTGTGAAGGCGTGGCATCACACCTTCGGTCTGCCCGTGGTGACGACGAATTGCAGTAATAACTATGGTCCGTGGCAATTTCCTGAAAAGTTGATCCCTGTGGTCATCCTCAGTGCATTGGCATTGAAGCCAATTCCGCTGTACGGGGACGGGCTGAACGTCAGGGATTGGTTGCATGTCGAAGATCATGTTGATGCCCTGTTACTTGTGGCTGGTCAAGGCAAAACCGGAGCCAGTTACTGCGTGGGCGGCGGCGGTGAAGGTGGGGGTTGTGATGAACGAACCAACCGTGAAGTGGTCGAATCAATCTGTGCAATTCTTGATCAGATTCAGCCTCAGGCAGAGTCTTACTCTCGCCTGATTTCTAGGGTTAATGATCGCCCCGGCCATGACCGGCGTTATGCAATTGATTCATCACTGATCAGAAAAGAGCTTGGATGGAGCCCATCGCTTGGCTTCGAGAATGGTTTAAGGCAAACGGTCAACTGGTATCTCGATCATCCCGATTGGTGTCAGCAAATGTTGGGTCGATCATGATTAAAAATCTGAATTCGAAGAGTTTTCTCTAGGGCTTTTCGTGTTGATGAGTGATCAGATCGCCTGTAGAATAGTTTTCTTTGGGATTGCAAACATCGATGTCGTCTATGTTGAAAACTGGCTGCCATTTGTCTTTTTTGAAATTTAATTGACCAATGAGTATTTCGCCTCTTGTTCTTGTTGTCGGCATGCATCGCAGCGGCACTTCAATGCTGGGTGGAATTCTTCAGAAATTGGGTGTCGGGCTCCCGGGTGAGCTGGTCTCAGCCGATGAACACAACCCAGCCGGTTATTACGAGTGGGATCGTGTGGTTTCGATTCAGGAACGGCTCCTGATTGATCTCGATCGCTGGTGGCCTTCTTTGCAGGGTTGCCAGCCTCTGCCGGAGGGGTGGCTGCAACACCCGGCCACAGTTCGAGCGTCGTTGTCTTTGCGTGAGCTACTTTCCCGGCAGATCAACCATCAGTTGTCCCCTTGGTGCATCAAGGATCCACGCACCAGCCGGCTCCTGCCGCTCTGGATTGGCCTGGCGTCTGAGTTGCAACTTCCGCTGCGTCTGATCCTGGCGGTCCGCGATCCGGTTGAGGTCGTGCGTTCACTGGTGAAGCGGGATGGGCCGATCACCGGGATGGATCACAACCGGGCGCAGCAACTTTGGTGGCGACACAACGTTGAGGTGCTCCACACAGCCAGAGCCTTCGGGCTGCCAGTATCAGTGATTGTTTACGGGCGCTGGTTCGATCAACCAGCTCAGCAGCTGACGGCATTGCTTGAAGCTTTGCCGGAGTGTCAGCCGTCGGATCAGATGGTTTCAGCTGCTCTCGCCGGCATTCGCCCTGAGCTCAGACGCAGTCTCACCGGATCAGCTGCGGTTGAATCCCAGCAAGCGGTGTTGCCCTCGGTGCGGCGTCTGCATGCTCGCTTGCTGAAGCAAGGGCCTGCTCGATCCGGGCGTCGACCCTGGAACCGTCTGCCTCCTGTCGATCCACCTCGCGCTCTTTTGGTAGAGGAAGCCCCGCTGCCATCCGCGGCTCAGCTTCGATCTGACCCGGGTTCCTGGGGCCAATGGCTTGAGATGTGGCGCCATTACCCGGCACCCCGCTGGGTGGGGCCGCTGGCTTTTGGTGCCCAGCCGCGCATCAGTTGTTGCGGGATGGCATGGGATCAGTTGCTTCCTCATCTGCTCTGGCAGCACGTGCCGGTGCAGGGTCTGCCGCAACGCCGCCTGAACTGGTCGGAATCAGGTGATCATCAGCTTTGCTTCGTGTCGCAATCCGCAGCCGCTCCTGATGGGCCGGAGCATTTGGCACTCAATCTTGAGTTGCCGGAGCCTGATCGCATCTGGCACTGGCTCAATCTGCTGGCTGCGCAACAGATCATTTGGGATCCAGACCCTGCGAGGGTCTGTCTGTTGAGAGCGCTTGGGCTGAAAGCCTGGTGGCTCGACCCCGAGGAGCCACTCAATGGCTGGCTGGATCAGGCGGATGCCAATGATCCAGCAATCTGGTCGGCCCAGTTCGGGCTTCCTCCGGTTCAATCCGGTTGCCTTCTGCTGCTCGGACATGCCGGGGAATTGTTTGATCAGGCGATGGCTGCCGAGGCTGCTGGTTGTCCGTTAACGGCGGCAGGGGATCTGCCTCCGTTGGCCTACCTGCCGGGTTGGTCCGATCTTGTGGTGACGAGCCCTCAGGCTGGTCTGACCAGGGCTGGTTGGCTTCAGCATGCAGCACGCCAGGCTGAACGTTTGATCTGGCCTGATCAGAAGGTTCCTTCGGCATGGACCTTGCTGGAGATTGATCAGCATCCACCCCTGGCTGCCGCGCCGCCGAGTTCACCGGCCGAGCTCAGGGCACTGCATCGAGGTGAGCCCCTGAAGGTGGCAGCGGAGGAGCGAATCAGCCCAGCTACCGAGACCTTGTTCGATTCGGAATGCGAATCAGACCAAACTGAAGAATCGCCACCACTGCTATTGCGTGCGGCGGTGCTGGTGAGTCTGTTCAATTACGCAGAACGGATCGAAGCTGCGCTCGACAGCGTTGCCAGCCAGACGGAGAAAGCGTTGGAACTGGTTGTTGTTGATGATCACTCAAGCGATCAAGGCGCGATGATCGTGCGCGATTGGATGCAAAGACATGCCGGTCGTTTTGAGCGTTGTCTGTTGTTGAAGCATGCGACGAACGCCGGTCTTGCTGCGGCACGCAATACGGCATTTCAGGCATCGAAGGCTCCCTGGTGTTTTGTTCTGGACGCCGATAATGCACTGTTCCCTCAGGCGGTCCAGAGCTGCATGGAACTGGCTGATCAAAGCTCAGCATCAGTGGCCGTGGTGCATCCGCTTGTGGCCGTTGAGGCTGAAGCGGGTCGTGCTGATGAGCAGCGAAGTCTTGTCGGCCTGGCTTCCTGGCAGAACGACCGATTTCGCGCTGGCAACTACATCGATGCGATGGCGCTCGTACGCCGCAGTGCCTGGGAGGCTGTGGGTGGTTACACCCACATCGAGGGCGGCTGGGAGGACTACGACTTCTGGTGCAAGTTGGTGGAATCCGGCTTTCATGGCATGCAGTGCCCCAGCATCCAGGCCGTTTATCGCAGCCATTCAGATTCGATGACGATGCATTCCACCAGCCGCCTGCAACGATCGCTCTCACGAACATTGCAGGATCGTCATCCCTGGCTTGAGCTGCCATTGGCCAGTGACTGAACGCATCGATCAGGTCCTCAGGGAATGGCCGCCTGGATACGGAGGGGTCGAACGGGTTGCCCATGAACTGGCCAGTGCATGGGGCGGAACAGTGCATAGCTTTGATGTGCAGTCGCGCTCCTGCGCTGAAGTCGACGCGCTGCCTGTGACTTACGAGCGAGTGCTGTTGCCCTGCACTCCGGCGCTGGCTCGTCTCAGGCTTCCGCTGCCTTCAAGGCGCTTATGGAAACTGTTGCTGTCTAAGACACCTCTTCATGGTCACCTGCCATCGCCTGGTGTTCTGCTGTTGCTGCTTCTGGCTCGCCTGTGCAGGCCCAGGCGTTGCGTCTCCGCGCACTGGCACTGTTTTCTCGAGCCTGATGGCAGTTTCAACGGTGCCCTCTACAGCTTTTATCAATGGCTGGCCCTCAGAATGCTTCCCTCGATGTCGCAGGTGGTCACCACCTCTCCCTTGCTCGCTGAAGAGTTGATCCGAAGCGGTTGTGCGGCTGAACGGGTCAGGGTGCTGCCATGTTCTCTCAGCGCAGAGCAGGAAGCGGCCTGCCTTGATCTGCAAGCCGCGCCGTTGAATCGGGATCGGCCATTCACGCTGATTTTCATTGGACGCCTGGACAGTTACAAACGGCTCGACTGGCTGCTGCAGGCCATGACGCAGATCCCCTCACCCTGGTGCCTTGAGGTGGTTGGGGATGGGCCGCGAAGACGTGATTTTCAGGAACTGGCCAACGCTCTGTTCGCTGACAGCCAATCCCGGCGTGTCCATTTTCATGGCCGGGTTGATGAGTCGGCCAAACAGGATTTGCTGGCACGTTCTCAGCTTCTGGTGCTGCCTTCCGATCGCTGCAACGAGGCGTTCGGCATTGTGCAGCTCGAAGCGATGGCAGCGGGCCTGCCTGTGCTGGCTTTTCAGCGCCGGCGCTCAGGCATGGGCTGGGTTGGGGCCCTGCCTGACCTGGAGTGGGACCAGACACCTCAGGCATTGCCAGAAGTGCTGAAGCGTCTTGCTGCTGATGCGCAATGGAGACAGCAGCTTGGTGAGCAGGCCCGTGAGCGCTACCTGCAGCGGTTTGCACGCGCGATCTGGCTAAGGAGTTTGGATGCGATGAGGGCGCGGTAATCTGCCGCTGATGAAGACCCATGCACCGCAATCAATCACGGAAACATCGTCAGTGGTTCTCCGTCTGGAGAATGTTCGTCTTGATATTCCTGTCTTCACCAACGAGACGCGCAGCCTGAAATCGACCCTGATTCGTTCAGTGACAGGGGGAAATCTCAGGCGACATCGAGGTGGTGCTGTGGTCACCGCACTTCAGGACGTGAATTGCATTATTCGTGAAGGAGAAAGGGTTGCTTTGATTGGTCATAACGGGGCTGGAAAATCAACTTTTCTGCGGATGATTTCCGGAATTTACAGGCACACTTCAGGCTTTTTTGAGTCTAAGGTGCGCGTCTTCCCCATGATTCATAAAAGCTTTATCACCAGCCCTGAACTCAGTGGCTTGCAGGCGGTGAAGGCCCACTACCTCATGGTGAATGGCAACCTGCGGGGTTTCACTGCCTTTTGTGATGATGTTGTGGAGTTTTCCGGTCTGGGGGACTTTGTGCGCTTGCCGATCAAGACCTACAGCCAGGGAATGGAGGCGCGCTTGTTGTTCGCTTTGTTGACAGCCTGCAGCCATGATTGTCTGGCGATGGATGAGGGCTTTGGAGCGGGAGACAGCAGCTTTTATGAGCGTGCCCAGGAGCGACTGCATGGGTTTCTGGCGACGACGGGAACATTGCTGCTCGCCTCTCACTCCGATGAATTGCTGAAGCGCTTCTGTACGCGCGGTCTGGTGTTCCAGGAAGGATCGATTGCCTTTGATGGTCCTCTGGATCAAGCGCTCAGTTTTTATCACCACCCATGATGTCGTCCTCTGCGCCACCTCAGTTGTCGGGAGCTCGACCCGCCAGCGTGAAACGCACGTTGCATGAGGCCTGGGCGTTGAGGCGGGTCTGGTGGTTCACCGCCACAGCGCGCACCAAAGCCCGCTTTGTGCGCACAGTGTTAGGGAGCTTCTGGCTTGGCCTCTCAAATTTGTTTTCGATTGCGGTATTGGCTTCGGTGTACCGGTACGTGTTCAAGGTGGAGAATTTCAGTGAGTATGTGGTGCTCTTAGGCCTCGGTCTTGTGATCTGGAACAGCATCAGTGCGGCTGTGACTGGTGCACCTAATTTGTTTGAATACAACCAGTCGCATGTGCATAACACCAATCTAAATCCTATTTTTTACCCCTTGGAAGAATGGGCTTTTCAGATGCAGACGTTTGTGCAGTCGTTTCTGATGGTGGTGGTTGCCTTGAGTTATTTCCAGCAAACGTTACTTCTGCATTTGCTGGTGAGTGGTTGGCTGCCAATTTTAAACCTGTTTTTGTTCTTGTTCTGGTTTCCGCTGCTGGTCTGCTTGTTAGGTGCGCATTTTCGTGATCTCTATCAGTTGGTGCCGATTGTGATGCAATTGGTGTTTTTGCTTTCACCGATTCTGTACAAAAAAGAGAACCTTGGCCCCAGTGTTTGGATTGCGAATTTCAATCCTTTTTATCGGGTGTTGAGCCCGATTCGCCACACCTTGATGACGGGCGAATTGCAGTGGAGTGTCGGACTGATCCTGCTGATGGTCAATGTGTTTGGTGTTTGGTATTCAGTGAGGCGCTTGAATCACGATCGTGCCAATCTGCCTTTCCTTATTTAGGGGCGGGGTGTGACCACGCTGATCAACCTGCTGTCATGGCTGCCTGGCCACTCTGGATTTGGCAGCTATGTGAAGCGCGTCGTTCCAGGACTCCCTGGCCTGCGTTTGCAGTTGGATGTCGGCGGCAAGGGTTCATTGGTGCCACCAGAGCAATGGAGCCCAGACCTGATCAGCTGGGCACCATCTCGGCGGATGCGTTTGCTGCAGCGCTACAGCCTTGGTCAGCATGGTGTTGATCTATCCGGTCTGTTGCAGCGCCATGGTTTGAGCCCAGGGGATCTGGCTGGCATTTATTCCCCCTTCTTTGATGCCTTGCTCTGCTGGCCTGAGGTCCCGCAACTGATCACTTGTCATGACCTCACACCGTTGCGTCAATCGAACAGTCGTAAGGCCTGGTTGCGTTATCGCTTCTGGCAACCGAGGCATGTGCGCTGCGCGAAGCGTTTGATTGCGATCAGTCGCACAGTGGCCGATCAGTTGGTTGAGTTTGGTGCGCCTGCCTCTGATGTGGTCGTGGTTCCCAATGGGATTGCCGTGGAACGTCCGGCGGTGCCGGCGCCACGCAGTCAGGACTTGCTTGTAATGGCACGCCATGACGCCAATAAAAATCTGGCAGCTTTGATCAAGGCGTTTGCAGCTGTACAGCGACAGCTCCCGCAATGGCAAGGAACCCTGCGGATTGTGGGCCGCCAAACGCGCCTCACACCAGGCCTGATGCAGCTGGTTGCTCAGTTGCCCAGACCCCATCAGCTGGAATGGCTGTCATCGCTCACTCGAGAGCAGCTGATTGAGCGGTTGCGTTCCAGTCTGGCCCTGGTGTCGGCCAGCACAGAGGAAGGATTTGATTACCCGGTGTTGGAAGCGAAGGCTGAGGGAATTCCCACTTTGATCAGCGATATTGACGTGCACCGTGAATTTCACCACTCCAGTTCACTGTTTTTCCCAATTGATGACACCGGTGAAACGCTGGCTGGCCATATCAAGGCATTGTGTTCGGCTGATTCCACTTGGCTAGACCTCTCAACCCGGGGCTATGCCTTGGCCCAGGCGATGAGCTTGGACCGCCAGCAGGCGGAGATTCGCAGTCATCTCCAGGCGATTACTGCGTGAGCAGAGAGCAAACGGAATGGCTGAAAGCTTGTTCAATCAAGCGCTGATAGTTCCGGTAGCGCACGATGCGGTCTTGCCGCAGTTGATTCAACTCAAGTTGCTGCATTCGCTCTGACTGACCAGTCAAACTCTGCTGGTGGCGTTGGCAGCTGAGGCGTATGGCGCTTGCCCAGTCGCTTGTTTCCAGCGTGGAACACAGCAACACATGCTGATCAAAATCATGCATCTTGTGAATTTCCCGGTGAGACCCCAGGGGGCTTGCGATGGCTGTCATACCCAGGCAGGCCGCATCCAGCACTGGAATGCCGAATCCTTCAATCAGCGATGGGCTGACGAGTGCCAAGGCATTGAGGTAGAGCTGCCGTTTGGTTGCTTCATTCACATAGCCAGTGAAGACAACATTGGGATTGTTGGAGGCGATCGCTTTCACCTCATTGCTGTATTCATCCTGTTGTGGTTTTCCGGTGATGCAGAACTGAAATCCCAGGTGTTCCATGCCTGATTCCATGTAGGACTTCAGCGCAAACAGCAGATTTTTATGGGGAGCGACTGATGAGTTGAAGAGCAGATAGGAAAGGGGGCTGAAGCGATGGGTCTGTTGTTGACCCAGGCAAGGTACTTGCAATTGATCAGTTCGGCTTTCCCAATCGAGCGCATCACCTGGAAAGTGAAGGGATGGTGGTTGGGTTAAAACAGTGCCGAGTGGCTCGTAGGATCTGGGTTTGATGTTGAGGATCGCGGCGTTGTAGTTCTGTTCCGCATCATTGGAGACAAACCAGCGCCTGGCTTTGCTCGCGGCGATCAGGCGCCGCGTGAAGCAAGGCAGATCATCGCGTGTGCGTTGGTATTGAAGCGGGATGAGGTCATGAACAGTTTGAAGAAATAGCGAGCAATGTTCGGGTGCGAGATTCAGTGGGCTGGTGCTGATCAATCCATCAAAATCTGCAAGGTTGATTCTGAAAGGTTTTGCTGATCTGCGCTTTGCCAGCGACATGCTGAATTGAAAGCAGTTCTTTGCGCAGATCAAGCCCTCGATATCAGCAAGATAAGACAGTCTTTCGCTTCGCTGATAAGGGCTGTTAACCAGTGCACTTTTGGGGATGATTTTGAGCGACTTGGCGTCGATTGATCTGTCAGGGAACAAGAGTTGCATTCCTTGTTCTCCCCGCTGATGTTGCAGCAAAACAAATGAGCGAAGAAATGGAAGTTTCAGCAAAAACCTTTTGAACAGCCCCAGTGGCTTTACCGCTTCTTCAGTCGTGTTGAGTTTTTCAAGAACTTCTGCGCTGAAGATCGTTGTGCCAACCGCTGATGGGAGTTTGGCTTTTTTGATTTTTTTGATATCTGGTGAATACTCTGTTAGAAGCCATACCTCTGCTCCTGCTTTGTTAAGAGTGCGCAGTAGATTCTTCGTGAATACGGCAATACCGCGATGTTCGCTTTGCTCAAGTTCAAAGCCGCACACCACCAGACGTAAGCCTTTGAGGGGCGATGCGTTCATCACTGATGCCCCCCTGCAAGTTCAAGTTGTTGTTTGAGGCGAAGCCGTTCTTCCCGCAGATCAAGCAACACTTTTTCCTGCTCTGAGCGCTCTCTGCGTTCAATATTTAGTGTCTCTACATTCGTTTGATCAGCCACAAGATCGCGCAGATGCATCGATTCCCGCTGTTGTTGCATCAGCAGAATCTTGAGTTGTTTTTTGCTTGCCTGATCGATGAATGTTTTAACCCGGGCCCGTAAACGAATCTGATCTTCACTGTTGCCTGCCTGGCTTTCATCTTGGCTGCGTGTTGTTTCTGCTTCATGCACTGCACTGGCTTCTGCGCACAGCCACACTTGTTTCTTCAGTCGTTGCTGCACATCCATGCAGAGTTCAACATCCTCTCCGCAAACCCGATAGGCGGTGTTGAAGGGATGCTCTAGAAAATCCTGACGAGCAATCCACTGCAGTGCCCCAGTCACAGCTCCAACGGGCGCGCTGGGGATGTCTGAGAGTTTGCTGCTGCTCATAAGTCGATCGAGCAGGTGATAACTCGAGCAGCGCAAATCGAAATTAATGCCGGCATGGGAGATCAAATCATATTGATCGCGCAGGAGTGCTCCCACGAGGCCGATCTCTGGGTTGCTGTTGAGCAGGTTGAATCCGGCATCCACGCAGCCCGCATCCAAAATGAGATCGTCATTGGCAATCATCAACACATCGCCCCCGGCCTTGGCGGCCAGTCCATTCATGTTTCCGGAGAAGTGATAAGGAACCCGTTGGGCGATGTGCAGGTCGTAGCGGCTTGTGTTGTGTATCTGCGTTTCTTCGGCGTCAGTGCCGTTCCATGAACAGAGAATCTCCATCTCCATCGGATGGAGTCCACTGGCCTGATTCAAGCTGGCACAGAAACGGTTGAGCAGCTCCGGTGTTCGCGACACCACCAGGATGGAAACCTGCATAAATGCTTTGCTCAGAGCACCAGCTTATGACTGCGGTTTGCTGTCTCTAGCTGCAGCAACAGATGGTGCGTATTCAATCCAATCCAGGTGCTTTGCCTCTTGTTGTTTCCTTGTTCTGAAATTCTTCGTGACCCCGATCGATAGGGGGGGTGATTGATGGACTGGTCGCCAATCCGCGCTGGGGCTCCAGCTCGTTGAGCGCTTTGATGACTCGTCGAGGCTGCCACTGAGCTGTGAAGGCCTCTGCTTCATGCATGGATACCATGTCTCTTGGCAGACGTGACTTGTCCACGGGCCAACCGAGCGGCAACACTGCCACAAAATTGGCCTGCCAGTGCTGGATGACATGCACCATTTCATGGGCGAGCAGTCTGCAAACCCTGGGGTCGGTGTCTCGTTGCTCGGGTGCTTGAAGGGTTACGTAACCAGGTTTTCCCGGTAAGGCCGTATACGTGCCTGAAGGCTGAGCGGATTCAGGTTGTTGTTGCCACCTGACATCCACGCCCAGCCGGTCAGCCTCAGCGAGCAGGGTGGTGATGCATTCGCCTGGTGGCAGCGCGGGCAAGACGTCCATTGGCCTCCTTTAAGGTTTTTGCAGCTGGGCGGAATGGGTGAGACTTTGTCGTGTCGCGGTTGCGGTACCTCACTTTTACAAGGAAGGTACTGCAACAACGGGCTATGGCTCGACGCGTGCGGGCACAAGATTTGCACGCCAACTGGCATTGGCTCGCTGCCTGTCCGGGGTGTTGGCGCTCAATCGTCAGCCTCAGGATTTGATACTGAACCATGCTCAGCAGGCGATTGAGGTTGCACCAGCTCTCGATGACAGCACCACGCGACTGAAAGGCATGAAGATAGATCTCCATGTGTTTGTGAATGGAGAGTATTACCTAAAGGACGTGGTGGAGCAATTCACTGGGCGTTTGACTGTGCATGCTTTGGCATTAGACGATCCGCGTTCATTACCTCTTGCTGCTGCGCAATGGCTTGTGCATCAAAACAAGCAAGTTGCTGATCTTTCTCTTTACTTGGAGGATGATCTTGTGATTCAAGATCCGCGCTATGTGGATAAACAGATCTGGTTTACTCAACGCACTGAACATCAATTTGTTCTGATGCCCCATCGACAGGAATACTGCGTTGCAGATGCACCGATCCGTTTATGTGTTGACGGGCCAACCAAGCCCACTGAGCAACAGCAGCCTGTCTGGAGTGATCAGGAAAAAGAAGTGGCGCGCGGCAGCTTTTGGGATGGCCGATCCGTGGGTTTTGCTGTTGCAAGCAATCCCCATTCCGGCAGTTTCTGTTTGAGCGCAGCTCAACGAAAAATGCTTGTGGAGCGCCAGGCGCAGCCCACTGAATTCGTAGGGCCGCTGGAGACGGCTGCTACCGGCACCGTTTTGAATCATTTCCCTGTTCTCAAGCCGATCTGGCGAGAGCGTGATTTCCTCTGCCTGGAGCATGGACACCCCTCTTTTCTCAGTCAGCTGGGGGCGTTGCCATTGCGTTCTGCCAGCACTGCCAGTGCGAAGGAGAAAGGGTGAACATGCCAAGCACCGCTGGTCGTTTGCCCCAGTTCCTGGGGCTGGGGGTGCAAAAGGGCGGAACCACTACGTTGCAGCGGTTGCTGGAGCAGCATCCTCAGGTGTGGTTGCCTCCGGAGAAAGAGCTGCATTTTTTCAGCTTGCACTATGCGCGTGGTGCAAGCTGGTATTCGGATCGCTTCGCTGCTGCGGCACCAGATCAATGTTGCGGTGACATCACCCCCTATTACATTTTTCACCCCTATGCTCCGCAGCGAATTGCCGAATTACTGCCAGATGCGCGATTGATCGTGTTGCTGCGTGATCCTGTGGAGCGTTGTTTATCGCAGTATTTTCATTCCTGCCGCCTAGGGCTCGAGCACCTGGGGCTGGAGGAGGCGCTGGCTTCTGAGCAGGATCGCTTGTTGGCTGCTGGCCTGAAGCTGGCTGAGGTTGGTGCGACTCATCGCAGCCACCAGGAACATAGTTACCTTGCCCGCAGTCGCTATGAGCAGCAGTTGGCTCGTTATGAGCGGCGTTTTGCAACCAATAAACTGCTGCTGCTTAAAAGTGAGGATCTGTTTGAGAAACAGGCTCTGGTTTGGCAGCGTGTGCTGAACTTTCTTGAGTTGGACGCGCTGCCTAGCCCTGAGGGAACAATACCGGCCAATGCCGGGCGCGGTGAATCAGCCGATGTTCCTGAGACCTTGAGACTGCGCTTGCGTGAGCAGCTTCAGTCGACCTATCGGACGATGGAAAAATGCTATGGAATCAGTTGGTTGACTTAACAATAAACATTTGATTTGAATAAGAAATTATTGATCTTTAAGGTGAAGATTTGCTTTGATGATCTGCGTTTCTTGTTGATGTCATCATGCTGATTAGCGACGGCTGAGGGCCCCACAAGCCACCATTTTCATCAGCGCCAGCTGACGCGGCACACACTGTTGGAGACTGTAGTTTTTGAGGATGGTTTGACGCGCATTGCGGCCCAATGTTTCTGCTAAGTCGCGATTATTCAGCAGTTCAGCAACGCTTTCGGCCAGTCCTTGATGGTCAAAGAAATCAACCAGTAAACCGTTTTGGCCGTCTTTGATGACTTCCTGAACAGGTGCTGTAGCCGATCCCACGACGGCACATTGCGTACTCATTGCCTCTAGTAGACTCCAGCTCAGCACGAATGGATAGGTGAGATAAACATGTGCCTTGCTTAATTGCAAGAGATGCAGGAACTGCTCGTATGCAAGAGCGCCGGTAAAATGAACCTGCGCTGGATCATATTGACCATCAATTTCTTTTAAAAACTGATCTTTCCACTCTCCATCAGGGCAAGCTGCGCCATAACTTACGCCCTCAGTTTTACCCACAACCACAATCTTTGCTTTCGGGCAGAGGCGTTGTAATTCGGGAATCGCGCGAATGAAGGTGTGACAACCTCTATACGGTTCAAGCGTACGATTCACAAACGTGATGATTGGTGTATCCGGTTTCAGCTCCGTTCCATTAGGAAGTTGCAATGCTTCTGCGGAAGGATTCGGACAGGCGAGCTTTGTATCGATGCCATCATGAATCACACTGATGGATTGCTGCCAGTGTTGCGGAAATGTGCTGCATTGAAAGTGTGTCGGGCAGACATTCCAGTCGCTGTGTTCTAGCGCTAACAGTGTTGTGTTGTTTTTGAGGATAGCTTTGGAAGTGCTTTCGAGAGTCTTGGCTGGTTGTATTTCCGGGTCAAAATTGAGATCGTATCCTTCAAGACGGTAAAAAAACTCTTGATAGAGAAGAATCGGGCATTGTGGCCAGATTGCTTTCAGGAACAGGGATTCGCCCCATCCAGGATGTGCACAGATGATATCCGGTGAGAATCCCTTGTCTTTGAGTTTGTTGGCAGCTTGTGCGCAGGCTTCGGCTCGTATGACTTTACTTTCGGTTTCTAGTGCCAAGGGATGAATGTCTGTCGTATTGCCTCGATTGATGGGATAACGAAAATATTTTATATTTGTACTTAAATCAACATCGCTCGGGTATGTGCCCAGTGCGATCTGGTTGATACCATTTTTTTGTCCGAGATGATTGCTGATGTGTCTGTATTGACCAGGGAAGTTTTGATGGATATAGAGAATATTCACGTGAATAATAAAAAGTAAAAAAAAGCACCTCCCGAAGGAGGTGCTAAATAAATCGAACAAAAATCAAACAGTAACGACATTACCGATGTTCGCTGGCGTGAACAGACTAGTGCTGTTGATTTTGATCACATTGTCAGAATCGGCCTGCCAGCCAGCAACATTGTCGTTGTTGAGAACAACGTAACTTCCAGCGATACCTGCATTTGAAGCGCCGGCGGTAATGGTGATGATGCCTACATCATCATTAAAAAGGAAGCCATTCGCACCAGTGAACTCAGCAGTCAGGATCTGTCCAAGACTGCCCGCAAAGTCAGATGAAACAGTACCGCGGTTAATTACGACTTGACCCTGTACACCCAGTTTGATTGTGTCTCCAGAAGAGAAGTCAGTGATGGTGTCAAAACCTGTGTTCCCTGTTGCGGCAACACCAGCTGCATTAGTTACGTCATAACCAGCAAAGACGTTAGTACCATCACCACCGGACAGAGTATCAGCACCGAGGCCACCAGTCAGTGTGTCATCACCTTTGCCGCCTTCTACGTCGTCATCACCAGCTCCGGCGTCGAGGATGTCATTGCCGTCAGCACCTTCTACATCGTCGTCGCCGCCTGCAGTGGTAATGGTGTCTGATCCAAGATCACCTACTACGAAAATGTCACTGTCAGAAAAGACGTCAATCACGTCATTGCCTTGACCGCCGTAGATTGCACTGTCAACGAATCTGCTGCTTGCAAAGCCGACCTCGATTACGTCGTCACCTTTGTTACCGTAGATTGTGGTTTCAACAGAGTCAGCAAAAATATTTATTCTGTCGTTGCCTTGACCGCCGTATATCTCTGAATCAATTGAGTCGACGATCCGGATTGTGTCGTTGTCCGTGTTGCCGTTGAGCTCTGATTCGTCAAGCAATAGAATATCGAAAGTGTCATCACCACCTCTTCCGACGACTTCAGAGAAGAGAACAATGTCGGCGTTGAATGTGTCTTTGCCATCGTTGGCCAGAGTCAATCCATCAAGTGAAATGAATGAGTCTGTGATGACTTGTCTGCCGAAACCATCAGCAATGTCCAATTCATCATCGCCACCGCCCATGCGAATCTCATAATCCGAAGCAACGGCGTCAGGAATTAAATCAAGAAGAACGAAGTCATCACCAGTGTTTCCACCGATGAAAACCTCATCAGGCAATGTGAAAATTGAGGCTACGTCGACGCCAGTGGTGCCGACGAGAGAAGTGATGCCGTCTGAGCCGACAACAGTGGAGAAGGCCAATGTTCTACTGGAATTGAAACACAATGATCATAATGTCGGCTTTGCAGCCGGTCAACAGAAAAATCTGGAAGTTGTGACAGCAGTTGAATTGGGCTTTTTGCAGTCCTATTGGCCTATGCACGATTAGCAATTATGGGTTTTTTGTAATGACAAGCTCTTGAATCAGATCTGTCTCAAGGAATCAGCCTTGTCCTGGAAGCTACCCAGCAGAAGTTGTAAGTAAGTTACCTTGCGCAACTTGATGTTTGCAGTCAGGCTCATCCCCACTTGTAAGGGAAGTTGCTGTCCGCTTTTGATTTTGAGCTGTTGGCTCGAAAGTGTGATCGTTGTTGGGTAGCGGTATTCGTCGCGTTGTTTCTGTTGATCGGGAGGTAAAGCGTCTGAACCCACCGATTTCACGGTGCCTTGTAGAACGCCGAAGTCAGTGGAGGGAAACGAGTCGATGCTGATGTCTGCAGGCATTCCCACCCTCACAAAGCCGATGTCACGGCTGGGCACTTCCACGTTGGCCTGGAGCTTGTCGAACGGAACGATTTTCATCACTGTTTCGGTGCTCTGCGCGGCATAGCCAGAAGAGCGTGGCTGCAAGTCGAACACCACTCCATCAACTGGTGAGCGCAGGGCTTGGTATTTGAGCGTTACCTCTGCTTCGGTGCGTTGGGCCTGGAGTTGGGAGAGCTCTGACTTCAGCTGCTGGACCCCCTGCTGAAGAATCGCTGTCTGACGCAAACGCTCCACTTTCACCTGCGACAACCTGCCGCGCACCTCTTCCACTTTGTTGCGTTGCTGTAAAAACTGCAAATCCGAGGATGCTCCCTGGTCTGCAAGAGTCTTGAAACGACTGAGAATTTCATTTTCAAGCTTTAGGTTGCTTTCCAGCATCCTGACTTCTTCATCATTCTGTTCCTGAAAACGTTTGAGTTCGGATAGCTTTAATTTGAGTTGCTCTTCTTTAAGGAGAATATTTTGCAAATTAGATTTTAATTGCTGGCTGCTTGTTTCCGTGTCAAGTCTCATCAAGACCTGACCAGCTTTGACTTGGTCGCCATCTTTGACCAGGATTTTGTCGGCAATTCCTCCAACCGGCATCTGAATCTCTTTTACAGCTCCAAGGGGATCGAGTTTGCCAGTGGCCACCACAATTTCCTCGGTTTTCGCGATGCAGAGCCAAGCCACCCCAAACGCGGTTGTTCCGATCAGCCCCCAGGTGATCGCTTGCATCCATTGTCTTGGTTGCTCGAGCACTGACTCGTCATGGTCTGTGCTTTTAACAGCCTGCTCAAGAACATTCTGTCCGCGTTGAAACCAACTCATCAGCTTGCCTCCTGTTGACGGTAAAGGGCGAAATAACGACCTTTGAGATCCATCAATTCCTGATGGGTGCCGCTCTCAACCAAGGCACCGTTGTGCATCATCAGAATCCGATCTGCGCGCCGAATCGAAGACAGCCGATGGGTAATAAACAACACCGTGCTGTTGTTAATCGATTCAAGTAAGTTGTTGCAAACACGGCGTTCGGTGTCATAGTCGAGGGCGCTTGTGGCCTCGTCCATCACCAGCAATTTTGGTTTACTCAGCAACGTTCGCGCAATTGCAATTCGTTGCCGTTGACCGCCACTGAGATTGCTACCCCGTTCCCCAACGTTGGTGCTGTAACCACTCGACAGCTGCATGATGAAGTCATGTGCACCTGCCATACGTGCAGCTTCAACAATGTCATCACTGTCTGCATCAGGTTGAGTAAGAGCAATATTCTCTGAAATTGTTCCAGAGAACAGCAGAGGATCCTGTGGGACGATGCCAATCTGTCTTCTTAATGAATAGAGTTCAACCTTGTCAATGTCATACTCGTCAACTAATAATCTGCCTGCATTCGGTGAATAAAGTCTTGGTAATAGTTTCACCAATGTGCTTTTGCCGCTACCACTTTGCCCCACAATTCCAACAAAGCTGTTGGCTTCAATCGACACGCTGATGTTTTTAAGAACAGGAGGTGATGATGGATCGAAGCTGAAAGTTATATCGTCAAAAGTCACTTTGCCATTAATGGGTGGCAAGGGTATTTTTGCTTGATCCGTTTCATTTGATTCCAGTGGCGTATTGATGATGTCGGCTAAACGTTCAAAGCTGACTTTGAGCTCTTGGATGTTTTGCCAGATCGTCGAGAGACGCAGCAGCGGTTGGGTGACGTAGCCACTGATGATCCTGAATGCAATCAGCTGCCCCAGAGTGAGTTCACCTTTCAGGACCATTGAGGCGCCAACCCAGAGCACCAAAAGTTGAGATAACTTCTGCAGCACCTGGCTGGCCTGGGTGACGGCTGTCCCGGTGATTGTTTTTTCGTAAGTGCGGGCGATGTAGCGGCTGTAAAGCTCCTGCCATTTCCAGCGGCTCACCATCTCCACGTTTTGTGCTTTCACGGTTTGAACACCCGTGAGCACTTCCACAAGATGGCTCTGGGTTTTGGCGTTTTCCTCAGCGGCCTGGCGAAACTGGCGACGGAACAACGGTGCTCCCAGCAGGGTGAGGCCCACCTGAATCGGCAGCACCGCTAGAGCAACCAGGGTGAGCACCCAGCTGTAAAGCGCCATCACGGCGATATAAATCACCGAAAACAGGGCATCGAGAATTGTTGTGAGAGCTTGGCCTGTTAGGAAATTGCGAATTTTCTCCAGCTCGGCGATGCGTGTTCCGAGTTCGCCCACAGGACGCCTGTCGAAATAGCCCAAAGGCAGGCGAAGCAGGTGGTCAATCACCTCAGCGCCAAGGCGTTGGTCGATCCGATTGGTGGTTTCGGCGAACAGGAATGTTTTCAAACTGCCGAGGACCCCTTCAAGCAGGGTCACAGCAACTAGAGCGACTCCGAGCACCTGAAGTGTGTCGAGACTGCGCTGATTGATCACCTTGTCGATGATGACCTGGATCAGAAGCGGATTGGCCAGGCCAAACAGCTGCACCACGAAGCTGGCCACAAACACTTGCGTCAGCACGCCGCGATAACGGCGTAGCACTGGCAAAAACCAGGTGAAGCCAAAGGTTTGATCAGGAGTGCTGTGGGAGCGATCCACCAACAGAATCTCAAAACCCTCCGGGAAACGATCGGAGATCTGCTCTGGAGATATGTTGATTTCACCGTCTCTTGGCGAGGCCAGCAGCAAGCCGTTGCTGCTGCTGCCAATCACCAGTACGAAGCCTCCATCCCATTGCATCAGTGATGGTGTTTTCAGGCGTGTGGATTCGCTGGCTGGTACGCGGGCCGCCACCACATGCAGGCCGAGTCCTGCTGCCAGTTGCCCGCAAATCTGCAGATTGGGTGTCTGGTCGCGCCGCACCACATCGCGCAACACTTTCTCGATCGAATCCCTGCGGAAGGGAAGATTCATCACCGCCGCCATCATCTGGAAGCAGGCCATTGTTTCCTGCAAGGGGCCCTGACCGCGCACCAGGCGGAATTTGCCGGAACCCGGGTTGCCGCTCTGGTGCAGGCCGCTGGCGGCAGGCCGATCAGGAGCATCTTCCAGCGTCAGCAACTCTTGCTTGCTCTCCTCAACGATCTCAGGATTCACCGCTGATGAGGAGCCCTCTCCCGCGATTGCTTCAGCCAGAACCTGCGGCACCGCAATCAGGCGCGGCTTGAAAGGAGCTGCCCCCGAGGGCAGTGGATCGCCGGGATTGATGGCAACGCCAAGTTCAGTGGGATTGGTGTGATCAAGCGCGTACACATTGAGGCCCTCTGTCTCAGCCTTTTGGCGGGCTTGATCAGTGTGTTCAAGGAGCTTGGATTGCTCTGAAAGGGGCTTGAGCCAGCGCAAAAGAGACCCGTCGCTTTGGGCCGATCGTTGCTGAATTGCCTGAATCAGTGCAGTCAGTTCTGCTGGCCAGAGAGACTGTTGACACCAAGTCCGAAAGCTTTCTTCGTTGCGATAGAGATCAGCAATGCACTGGTCTGGAATGGCCAGTGCTGTTGAATCCGTGGACGCACTCACCTCTTCACAGGCCACGCCGCGCAACAGGGATGCAAGGCCCAATACGAAACCCGGTCCCATTTTGGCCAGGGTGACCAGCTGACCCTTCTCTCGGCCGAGCAAACGTGCCTGGCCAGTGACAAGCAACACAACGTTGGCGGGCAACGTGGAGGCATCAGTGATGGTCTGGCCGATGCGGTAGCGCAGCAGTTTGGCGCTTTGATTCAGCTTGTCCAGCCCATTCTGGCTTAAACCTCGAAAGGCCGGATGCTGTTGGAGCGCTGCGATGGGAGTCGTGGTCATAGGTGTTTGCAGCGGCAGAGACGCGCAGACTCCTCATCGAAGTGGCCAATCATTATTGATTGTTCCTTGCTCATCAGTCCTGGAGCCGGGGTAACTTACTCATCCGGCTGTCGGTGGCTTCACGAACCCAGATGTCAAAGAGCTCTTTCGACATCTTCTGAGCCATTTCAGGGCTGAAGCTGGCCGGGGTGTAGCTCTCAAGCCTGGTGACCAGCCACCATTCATCGATTCGGAAAGGCTCATTAAGAACCCCTGGCGAGCTGGTTCGCAGGCGTTCAGCCAGATAGGGATGCGCTTGTGTTAGCGGCACAGGACCCACGATTCCCTTGGTGGTGCGTTCAGGCCCTTGAGCATGGGCGGCTGCCAAGTCAGCGAAATTGGCTTCCCTGTTGGCGATCCGCAGATACAACTCTTTCGCCAAGGCGGCGTCTTTCACCCTGAGCAGGCTGTAGACAACCTGATCCAGTTGATTTTTTCGGGTCAGGAAGTGGGCTTCGGCTTTGGCTTGGAAGTCTGTTTCGCAGTGCTTCTGAATCCGATAAGGCCTGAGGATCTGATGCTCGAGATCCTCGGGGGTGATGCCGAGCTGGGCGCAATAGGCATCGATGGCCTCAGGGCTTTGCAGGCGATTGCGTTGGTGAAAGCTCGCGCGCGCTTTTGTTTGCTCGTCTTCACTCAGGTTTGCATCACACACGGCCTCATCAATCACCTGCCGTTCCACCAGGGTGCGCAGCAGGTTGTGCCGCCTCAACAAGGCGATGCCTTCGGGATTAAGCGCGTCGATGGAGAGGGTCATGGCGGCAGTGTATCGATCGGGTTTGGGCTTTTTCACGAACTCTCCCCTTGCTCTCAGTAATCTGAGCCGCAGAAGATTTGGCGATTTCCATGCTCAAGCTCCTGCTGGGTGACCCCAATGCCCGCAAGCTGAAGCGCTATCAGCCGATCGTCTCAGATATCAATCTGTTGGAAGAGGAGGTTGTCCCTCTCAGCGACGATGAATTGCGCGCCAAGACCACCGCGTTTCAGCAGCGTCTCGCTGAGGCAGGCAGCCTTGAGAACCAGCGTCCGATTCTCGATGAGATCCTGCCGGAGGCCTTCGCTGTGGTGCGCGAAGCCGCCAAGCGGGTGCTGGGCATGCGTCATTTTGATGTGCAACTCATCGGTGGCATGGTCCTGCATGAGGGTCAGATCGGTGAGATGAAAACCGGTGAGGGCAAAACCCTTGTGGCGACGTTGCCCAGTTACCTCAACGCGCTCACCGGTCGCGGCGTTCATGTGGTCACGGTGAACGACTATCTGGCTCGTCGTGATGCCGAGTGGATGGGCCAAGTGCACCGTTTTCTGGGCCTTTCTGTGGGTTTGATCCAGCAGGACATGGCTCCAGCTGAACGGCGCATGAACTACGGCTGCGATATCACTTATGCCACCAATTCCGAGCTGGGTTTTGATTACCTTCGCGACAACATGGCGGCGGATATCAGTGAAGTGGTTCAACGCCAGTTTCAGTACTGTGTGATCGATGAGGTTGATTCAATCTTGATTGATGAGGCCCGCACGCCTTTGATCATTTCCGGTCAGGTCGAGCGTCCGCAGGAGAAATATCAGAAAGCTGCTGAGGTGGCAGCAGCCCTGCAGCGTGCTGCTGAGATGGGCAAAGACGGTATCGACCCTGAGGGTGATTACGAGGTGGATGAGAAGCAGCGCAGCTGCACCCTCACCGATGAAGGCTTTGCCAAGGCAGAAGAGATGATCGGCGTCAGTGATCTCTTTGATCCTCAGGATCCCTGGGCTCACTACATCACCAATGCGCTCAAGGCCAAAGACCTGTTCACCCGCGATGTGAACTACATCGTGCGTGAAGGCGAAGCGGTGATCGTTGATGAGTTCACGGGCCGCGTGATGCCTGGTCGCCGCTGGAGTGATGGTCAGCACCAGGCGATTGAAGCCAAGGAGCAACTGGCGGTTCAGCCGGAAACCCAGACCCTGGCCTCGATCACCTACCAGAATTTCTTTCTGCTCTATCCGCGCTTGGCTGGCATGACCGGCACGGCCAAGACCGAGGAAACCGAGTTTGAAAAGACCTACAAACTCGAAACCACCATCGTGCCCACCAACCGGGTACGTGCTCGTCAGGACTGGGTTGATCAGGTCTACAAGACCGAAGAGGCCAAATGGCGTGCAGTGGCCCAGGAGACCGCCGAAGTGCATCAACAGGGCCGGCCTGTGTTGGTGGGTACAACGAGCGTGGAGAAGAGTGAGCTGCTCAGCTCCCTGCTGGCGGAACAGAACATTCCTCACAACCTTCTCAATGCCAAGCCGGAAAACGTGGAGCGTGAGGCGGAGATTGTGGCTCAGGCCGGTCGTTCCGGCGCCGTCACCATCGCCACCAACATGGCCGGTCGCGGCACCGACATCATCCTTGGTGGCAACAGCGACTACATGGCACGTTTGAAGTTGCGGGAAGTGCTGCTGCCCCGGCTCGTGCGGCCGGAAGACGGTCATCGTCCGCCGGTGCCGTTGCAACGCTCCACCGATGGCGGTGATGGCTTCGCTGACACAGCAGCTCCAGCTTCCGGGCCCCATGGCAGTGCCCCCAGCGAAGCGAAAGCGATCGGCAGCCTCTATCCCTGTCAGCTCACCGACGCCACCGATCAGGCTCTTGCCGAGCTCGCCAGAGAGTTGGTCAAGGTCTGGGGTGACCGTGCCCTGAGCGTGATCGAGCTGGAGGACAGGATTGCGACCGCTGCTGAAAAGGCCCCCACCGATGATCCACAGATCGCTGCGTTGCGGGCTGCGATCGCCATGGTGAAGGCTGAATACGACGAGGTGGTGAAGCAGGAAGAGGGCCGGGTCCGGGAGTCGGGAGGCCTGCATGTGATCGGCACCGAGCGCCATGAATCACGCCGTGTTGACAACCAGCTGCGCGGTCGGGCCGGCCGTCAGGGCGACCCGGGCTCAACCCGTTTTTTCCTCTCACTGGGCGACAACCTGTTGCGCATTTTCGGCGGTGAGCGGGTGGCAGGCCTGATGAATGCGTTTCGTGTTGAAGAGGATATGCCGATTGAATCCGGCATGCTCACCCGTTCCCTGGAGGGAGCCCAGAAGAAGGTCGAGACCTACTACTACGACATTCGCAAACAGGTGTTTGAGTATGACGAGGTCATGAACAATCAGCGCAAGGCGGTGTATTCGGAACGCAGGCGCGTGCTGGATGGCCGCGAGCTCAAGAAGCAGGTGGTTGGCTACGGCGAGCGCACCATGAATGAGATTGTTGAGGCCTATGTGAACCCGGATCTGCCACCGGAAGAATGGGACGTTGCCCAGCTGGTCAGCAAAGTTCAGGAGTTTGTTTATCTGCTTGAAGATCTCAAGCCAGACCAGCTTCAGGGTTTGTCGATGGAGGAGCTCAAGGCCTTCCTGCAGGAGCAGTTGCGTAATGCCTACGACCTCAAGGAAGGCCAGATTGAGCAGCAGCGTCCTGGATTGATGCGCGAGGCGGAGCGGTTCTTCATTCTTCAGCAGATCGATACGCTCTGGCGAGAGCATCTACAAGCGATGGATGCGTTGCGTGAATCCGTTGGCCTGCGCGGTTATGGACAGAAAGATCCCCTGATTGAATATAAAAATGAGGGCTACGACATGTTCCTGGACATGATGACCAATATGCGCCGGAATGTGATTTATTCCATGTTCATGTTCCAGCCGGCTCCGCCGCAATCGCAGCCACAGCCGCAGTCGGTTTGAGCGGAATCAGGGGATACAAATTTATTTTTCATCGGCTTCAGTCGCCGAGGAATTCAAGAATTTCTCTGTCCTTGAGATTCTGTGCCTCCCCACTGCGGATCTCTCCCAGTGAGCGACCGCTCGAGACGACCACGGTCTTGAGATTCTCCTGAAGACTTCTGACCTGGCCTTCCAGCTGATCAATCCGCTCCATCAGATTGCGGATCACGCTGGCTTCCGCATCAGGCAGAGCTGAATGGGCCAATGGGTTGATCCGTGCACCGCTTTGATGAATCACTCGTCCAGGGATACCCACAACGGTGCAGTCAGCTTCCACATTGCGCACCACTACTGAACCGGCGCCCACGCGAGTGTTGGCGCCCACTTCAATGGCTCCGAGCACTTTGGCGCCGGCTCCGATCACAACGTTGGTGCCCAGTGTTGGGTGGCGTTTGCCGAGGTCTTTGCCTGTGCCTCCCAGGGTGACCCCCTGATAAAGCAGACAACGGTCTCCCACCTTGGCGGTTTCACCAATGACCACGCCCATGCCGTGGTCGATGAACACCCCATGGCCGATCGTGGCACCAGGGTGAATCTCCACACCGGTAAGACCGCGTCCCAGCTGGCTCAGCAGTCTTGCCGGCAGCTTCAGGGGCAGGCGTGAGCGCCAGAGCCGATGGCTCAGTCTGTGCAGGGTCAGTGCCTGGAAGCCTGGGTAGCAGAGCAGGATCTCCAATGCTCCGCGTGCGGCCGGGTCTCGTTCACGGATGATCGCCAGGTCGGCCCGGATGTGATTGAACATGCCTTGGAGCCGCAACCTCAACGCGTGAGAGCACCATTTTGACAGTTGGCTTTCATCAGCCGCTTTGCAGGCCGATTTCCTTGCGCAGCAGCTCAATGGTGTCACCGCTGAGATAGCTCTCGGCGCAATGCACCTGCGGCATGCGCATCAGTTGAGATCGATTCTGGCGAAGGCTCTGTTCCACCAGAGGCAGGCTCGGACGATCGCAGAGCACGTGACTGGAAGCCCGCAGCAGCGCCAGCAGTCGGCTGCCGACATCGGGAGTGGCCGTCATCAGCAGCAGCTCGTTGCCTCGCATGCTGTGCAGGATCACTTCCGCGGCGCGCAGGATGCCCGGGCTGATGCTGACGAGGCCCACACAGCTTCCCTGGCGAAGCTCCTTGAGCATGGCCAGCTCTTCGCGGAAATCATTGAGGTCCACGGCAACGGCTCTCACGCCGTGTTTCTTGGCCAGCTCCTCGATGGGCTGAAGGAAGTAGCGGCTGGTTACCACGGTGCCGTTGCTGGCACTCTCCAGAACACTCTCCAGTTCCTCCATCGGCACCACTTCCACAGGAACGTCGAGATTCGGCTCAAGCTCCTCTGTGATCAGCATTGAGGCTCCGATGTCTTCTCTCGGTGTGCTGACCAGCACCCGGGCGCCGCAGCGCAGACGCCAGTCGATTTCGCGGGTCAGCAGATCCCTTGTCTGCTGGAGAGTGCAGCCCGCATTCAGGAGGCCGTCCACGCACTTACGCACTTCTCGGTCGAGGTCAGTGACCCCGCGGTTGCGCATGTTGATCGGTGTTCGGATTTCGCGGGGCTTTTGCTGGTCGCGCACGTAAATGCCAGAGCCGGCCATCGCTTCCACGACGCCGTCTGTTTCAAGCTGGCGGTACACCTTGCTGATCGTGTTGCGGTGCAGTCCGGTCTGCATCGCCAGTTGACGGGTGCTGGGAAGACGGTGGCCGGGCGGGTAATGCCGTGCTGCTATCGCAAAACAGATCTGGTTGTAGAGCTGGGTCGATGCCGGGATGTCGCTTTCCTGTTGGATGTGGAATCGCACGCCGGTGGGGTCAGATCAAGATGCGGCCACCTTAAGGACTCAGCGGTGCGGTGACAATTGCCTTGCTGGTCAGTGTCCCTATGCCAATTGCCCTAACTCACCGTGTTCACCGTCATTTCCAGTGTTTCTACCGGATGTTTCTCAACTCCCAGGTGTGGCTTCAAGCACGCACTCGATGACCAGAGAAGGGTGAATCTGGTTTCAGCCAAGGGAAAACTGTCCTTGATTCAGCTCAAAATCCATGATCGATTGTCTGATCAGCCGTGATGATTTGAATGCATTCGACTTGCCCTGATCCCCAGCACTCCTGTCGCCAAAGGGCGAAGCTCAGCCGTTACCGGCCGGTTTGCCAACTTGTCTGGTGGCCGCGGCTCGTGGCGGTGCAGTGATGGTGCGAACCGCCTTGTTGGCTGCTTCCTCTTTTTCGTCTTGCTTGGCCAGAGGCGTTTTGCGCGGCGTGAGGAACATGATCATGTTGCGGCCTTCGCGCTTGGGCGGCTGCTGAATCTCGGCTGGCTCTTCGAGATCCTTGGCCATGCGCCTGAGCAGTACCTCAGCCAGAGCGGTGTGCTGAATCTCTCGGCCTCGGAAGATCACGGTGCATTTCACCTTGTCACCGGCCTTGAGAAAACGCTGAGCCTGGCCGATCCTCACGTCGTAATCGTGCTGATCGATTTTGTATCGCATCTTGACTTCCTTAACTTCTGTCTGATGCGATTTTTTCTTGGCTTCCTTGGCCTTTTTCTCTTGTTCGAATTTGTATTTGCCGTAATCCATGATCCGGCAAACCGGAGGATCAGCTTTTTCGCTGACCAGAACAAGATCCAATTCCCGTTCTTTGGCCACTGATAACGCTTCTTCCCGATCAATCACTCCAAGCTGGGTGCCGTCTGCATCGACCACGCGAAGCTGTGGGTAGTTGATGCGGTCGTTGATGTTGGGGAGCTCCCTGACAGGAGCACGGCGGTCAAAACGGGGACGTGGTGGCATTCAGTGATGAAGAGGCTGCCGGAGAACAGTCAGGGCCCGGCGGGGTTTCACGACTCACCCTAGACCGGCTTCGATCTGCTGACTGGCTTCGTTGAACGGATCGATATCACTCAACCAGTGGGGTTGGTGTTGACGTCTGAACCAGGTGCGCTGGCGCTTGGCGAATTGTTGCGTGCGTTTGGTGGTAGATGAGGTGGCGCTGGCTCGATCAAGCTGGCCTTCCAACACCTGCAGTGCCTCTCCATAGCCGATGGTTTGCAGCATGGGCAGGTCAGCCCCGTACTGCTGCTTCAGTCGCTTGGTCTCTTCAATGAGCCCTTGCTCATAGAGCAGTTGGGTGCGCTGGTTGATGCGCTGGCGCAAATTCGCTGGATTGAGGCCCAGTTCCAGAACGCGCCACGGAGGCGGGCTGGCACTGGTCTGAGAGCTCATCGGCCTGCCGGTGGCATAGAGAACCTCCAGAGCGCGTTGGGTACGCACTGCATCGGCTGCTGCGATTTTCCTGCCTGACTCTGGATCTGCATCCACCAGCAACTGATGACAGGCTTCCTGGCCGATCGTTGTGAGTTGCTGGCGCAATGCCGGCTGAGGTGCAACCGAGGGTGGCTGCAACCCAGCAGTCAGCGCCTTGAGATACAGGCCGCTGCCCCCCACCAGAAAAGCGGCACCGCGTTGTTCCAGGCAGCGGTTGATCGCTGCCAGCGCTTCTTCCTGAAATTCGCGCAGGGTGATCGGCTGATCAGGCGCGCGCAGATCGAGCAGATGATGCGGCACCCGCGCTCTCTGTTCCGGGGTGGGTTTCGCGGTGCCCACATCCATTCCCGTGTAGAGCTGCCGTGAGTCGATGTTGAGAATCTCCAGCTCAAAGCGCTCCGCAAGCTCGAGGGCCAGAGCCGTTTTGCCGCTGGCGGTGGGCCCGAGCAACACCACCACCAGTGGTGGGAGCTGTGCTGATACTGGCGCTGCCGATGGGCTGAGGTCAGACATGGAGCGGGATGGGGGGTGCACCCCCTAAAAGAATGACGTCTCAGAGGCCTCTGCAAGCGCCTCTGGCAAGCCGGTGGTAGATTCAGCCTGACAGGAAGCCTGGCCGATCCAAATCGCATGAGCGAAGCCGCGAAAGTACAGGCGGCCTATGGCGCCGAACAGATCCAGGTTCTTGAGGGGCTTGAGCCCGTTCGCAAGCGTCCCGGCATGTACATCGGCTCCACGGGGCCGAGGGGACTGCATCATCTGGTTTACGAGGTTGTTGATAACTCGGTGGATGAGGCCCTGGCAGGCCATTGCACTGAAATCCAGGTTGTTCTCGCCCAAGACGGATCCGCTTGCATCTCCGATAACGGACGCGGCATTCCCACCGATGTCCACCCCCGCACCGGCAAGAGTGCTCTTGAAACTGTGCTCACCGTGCTCCACGCCGGCGGCAAATTCGGTGCCGGTGGTTACAAGGTTTCAGGCGGTTTGCACGGTGTCGGCGTGTCTGTCGTCAACGCTCTGAGTGAATGGGTGGAAGTCACCGTTCGTCGACAGGCCAAGGTGCACCGTCAGCGCTTTGAGCGTGGTGCGCCCATAGGCAGCCTGCAGTCTGAAGACCAGCCAGCCGCTGAGAATGGCCTCACAGGCACCAGTGTGTGCTTCAAGCCCGATATTGAAATTTTCACTGTCGGCATCGAATTTGATTACGCCACGCTGTCAGCACGATTGCGTGAACTCGCTTACCTCAATGGAGGAGTGCGGATTGTGTTCCGCGATGAGCGTGAAGCGGCTTTGGATGCCGAGGGAAATCCCCACGAAGAAGTCTATTTCTACGAAGGCGGCATCAAGGAGTATGTCGCATATATGAATGCTGAAAAAGATGCATTGCATCCCGAAATCATTTATGTGAACGCTGAAAAAGATGGCGTTTCGATTGAAGCGGCATTGCAGTGGTGCGTTGATGCCTATTCCGACAGCATCCTTGGTTTCGCCAACAACATCCGCACAGTGGATGGCGGCACTCACATTGAAGGTTTGAAAACCGTTCTTACGCGCACACTCAATACCTTTGCGCGTAAGCGCGGCAAACGTAAAGAGGCTGACAGCAATCTCGCCGGAGAAAACATTCGCGAGGGGCTGACTGCGGTGTTGTCAGTCAAGGTGCCTGAGCCCGAATTCGAGGGTCAGACCAAAACGAAGCTGGGCAACACGGAAGTTCGTGGCATCGTCGACAATCTCGTTGGTGAGGCGTTGAGTCAGTACCTGGAATTCAATCCGGGTGTGATCGATATGATTCTCGAGAAGGCTATTCAAGCCTTCAATGCTGCAGAAGCAGCTCGCCGCGCGCGCGAGCTGGTACGTCGTAAGAGCGTGTTGGAAAGTTCAACATTGCCTGGCAAATTGGCGGATTGCAGTTCCCGCGACCCTGCTGAATCCGAGATCTACATTGTTGAGGGAGATTCTGCCGGTGGCTCCGCCAAGCAGGGTCGCGATCGTCGTTTTCAGGCCATTCTTCCCTTGAGGGGTAAGATCCTCAATATTGAGAAAACTGATGATGCCAAGATTTACAAAAACACTGAGATTCAGGCTCTGATCACTGCTTTAGGTCTTGGCATCAAGGGTGAAGATTTTGATGCCAAGAATCTGCGTTACCACCGAGTTGTGATCATGACCGATGCTGATGTGGATGGTGCACATATTCGTACCCTGATCCTGACCTTTTTCTATCGATATCAGAAAGAGTTGGTGGAGGGTGGCTACATCTACATTGCATGTCCGCCGCTCTACAAAGTTGAGCGCGGCAAAAAACATTCCTATTGCTACAACGAGCAGCAATTGCAATCAACATTGGATGGTTTCGGTGAAAAGGCCAACTACAACATTCAGCGATTCAAGGGTCTTGGTGAAATGATGCCCCAGCAACTCTGGGAGACCACCATGGATCCTTCCACCCGCACAATGAAGCGGGTTGAAGTTGAAGATGCATTGGAAGCTGATCGTATCTTCACGATTCTGATGGGCGACAAAGTGGCGCCACGTCGTGAGTTCATCGAAACCCATAGCGCTGAGCTCGACATGTCAGCACTTGATATCTGAATGAACCACTCCGCAACGGTGATGCTGCGCTGGGGCTGGTTGCTCGGTGTGTCGTTGTTCGGCCCTGTCGCTTTACCGGCTGGTGGAGCGGAGCGTCGCTTGCCCCAGATCCGTCGCCAGCAGGGCAACGGTCCCTTGCTCAGTGGCAGCAACTGCCTGCTCCACTCCAGTCCGCTGGTTGCAGCTCCCGCTTTGCGCCGACTTGAGATCGGTACACCGCTGCAGCTGTTGCGACGCTGGCGCAGTGAAGATGGCAGTGACTGGATCCAGGTTCAGGTTGCCTCCGGATCTGGGCTATCTGCCTCTGTCGATCAGCAGCGAGGTTGGATTCATCACTGAGTTCAGTCTCTATCAGGCGCTGATGGTCGGACTCGGTGCCATCCCAGGGGCCTGGCTGCGCCTCAGGGTGGTCAATCACTTTGAGCCGTTGCTCCCGCGCAAGCACTGGGGAACCTTTGCCGTGAATCTTGTCGCTGCATTCTCCCTGGGTCTGGTTCTGGGCCTGCAGCGTGCGGGCCGTTGCGGTAGTTCCGATGGAGCCTCGGTGTTGATTTTGTTGGTTGGAACGGGCTTTTTTGGCAGCCTGAGCACCTTCTCCACCTTTGCAGTGGAGGTCCTCGTCACGTTGCGTGAACGCCGCTGGGGCGAAGCCGTCTTGCTTGCCGCTGGTTCGGTGATCGCTGGTCTTCTGGTTGCTGGCGCAGGGTACGGGCTGGGGATGAGCGATGCCTGAGCAGTCCCTTTCTTTGCGAAAGGAGCTTGAGGAGCTTTTGTTGGTTGGCCTTGGAGCCGTCCCAGGGGCGTTGTTGCGCTGGCAGTTCGGTGTGCTGTTGCAGGATCGAGACGTGCTGGTCAATGTGCTCGGATCACTGATCCTGGGCCTGCTGCTGGGCCTGCCCTACCGGCCCAGGGTTCAGCTGCTTATTGGTATCGGCTTCTGTGGGTCGTTGACCACATTCAGCAGCTGGATGGTGAGCAGCGTGGATCTGATTGCTTCCGGCCAGCAGCTGGCCGCTTTCGGGTTGATTGCCATGACGCTGGGGCTGGGCCTTGGTGGCGCAGCCCTTGGGTTATGGATTGGCCGCAGCCTTTACGCGCTGGCGATCAAGCGTTCAGAGCCGCCTCGATAGCGCTGTTGAGATCAGCGTCTTCAGGAGCCACCCCGCTCTTGTAACGATTGAGCACGGTGCCGTCCTTGCCGACCAGGAATTTCTCAAAATTCCAGGCCACATCTCCGGCAGGTTCTGTTTGATTGAGCGTGGTGTACGGCTCAGTGGTGCTGCCTGTGGCGTGCACCTTGTCAAACAGTTCGAAGCTGGCGCCGTAGGTGGTTGAACAGAAGCTCTTGATTTCATCGAGGCTTCCTGGCTCCTGGCCTCCGAAGTCGTTGCAGGGAAATCCCAGCACGCAAAGGCCCTGTGCGCCGTACTTATCCTGCAGGGCCTGGAGGCCGGCGTATTGCTTGGTGTAGCCGCAGCGGCTTGCCACATTCACGATCAGCAGAACCTTGCCGGCGTAGGCCCCAAGAGATTTCTCGCTGCCGTCGGGGGTGCGCACGGAAACGCTGCTGATGCTGGTGGCCATGGCTTTCGATGTCGAATGGCGCAGACGATAACTGTCTTGCATCGGCATACACTTGGATGCGCTGGTGACGGGGCATGGATCAGGCACCGGACTCCAGTGAAAGCGTCGCTTTGAGCGACGTTCCTTCCCACCAGTTGGTCGTGGAAGTGGTTGCTCGTCAGCTCGAGTCGATGCTGAGCGTGGGCAATTACGACGGCGTCAAGCTGCTGCTTGCACCGGTGCAGCCAGTCGATGTGGCCGAGGCGATTGGCAGCCTGCCTCGCACCATGCAGGCGCTTGCGTTTCGTTTGCTCGGTAAGGACGAGGCGATCGAGGTGTATGAATATCTGGAGCCGCCGATTCAGCAGAGCCTTTTGGAACGCCTGCGTTCCGGCGAGGTGCTGGAACTGGTCGAGGAGATGTCACCCGATGATCGGGTGCGTCTGTTTGATGAACTGCCGGCCAAGGTCGTGCGTCGTCTGTTGACGGAGCTCAGTCCGGTGGAGCGTCGTGTGACGGCTCAGCTGCTTGGGTACGCCAGTGAGACGGCCGGTCGTCTGATGACAACGGAATACATCGATTTAAAGGAGGTTCAAAGCGCTGCCGAGGCACTCACCATCGTGCGACGTCGTGCACGTGAAACGGAAACGATCTACAGCCTTTATGTCACCGATGGCCAGCGCCATCTCACTGGGATCTTGTCGTTGCGGGATCTCGTCACAGCCGATCCTGAGGACAGGATCGGCGATGTGATGACGAGGGATGTCGTGAGCGTCAACACCGATACCGATCAGGAAGAGGTGGCTCGGGCGATCCAGCGGTATGACTTTCTGGCTGTGCCGGTGGTTGATCGCGAGCGTCGTCTGGTGGGCATCGTCACCGTGGATGACGTGATTGACGTGATCGAGCAGGAGGCCACCCGCGATCTCTATGCCGCAGGTGCTGTGGAAGCCGGTGATGAAGACGATTACTTCCAGAGCAATCTGTTCACTGTTGCCCGGCGCCGGGTTGTGTGGCTGTCGGTGTTGGTTCTGGCCAGCTTTGTCACTTCGGAGGTCATTGCACTGAATGAAGAGGTACTCAAGGAGGTGGTGCTTCTGGCTGCTTTCATTCCGCTGCTGGCCGGAACCGGCGGCAACGTTGGCGCCCAGAGTTCCACCGTGGTCATCCGTGGCTTGAGTACACAGAGCATCACCTCTCTTGGCCAGTTCAGGGCAGTGGCTCGTGAAGCGACAGCCGGGCTGTTGCTTGGTCTGTTGATGATGCTGCTGGTGGTTCCTTTTGCCTGGTGGCGAGGTCAGAGCCCTTTGGTGGGGTTGTCGGTCGGAACCAGCTTGTTGACGATCACAACCCTTGCGGCGACTGCCGGTGCGGCGTTTCCCCTGTTGTTCAACCGTCTGGGCTGGGACCCGGCGCTGATGTCCACACCGTTCATCACCACCTGCACGGATGTGGTGGGCACCTTCATTTACCTGAAAACAGCGGAGTGGTTGTTGTTGAACATGCCCCAGCTGCTGGCAAGCACAGGTATTTCTACCCAATTACTCGCCGCTGTTCATTTCTGAGAGGACGTTTACGTTTCTTAGGAGTACTCTTTACACAACTCAATGAAGCGTCATGGCTCCTGCTATCGCCGCTGCGTCCGTAGCGACCCCTCTCCAGGCTGTTCCTCAAAAAGCCGTTGCCATCAAGGGTTCTGGCGGTAAGACGGTTGCTGTTCGTTCAGCAGGTGCCGATGTCGACCTGGTGCGTTCCTATCTGCGTGACATCGGTCGCGTGCCGCTGCTGAGCCACCAGCAGGAGATCACGCTGGGGCGTCAGGTGCAGGAACTGATGGATCTGGAGGCGCAGGAAGCGGAGCTGAGTGATCAGCGTGGAGGAGAGATGGTGCCTGCGGCGGAACTGGCCAAGGCTGCAGGACTGAGTGCAGCGCAACTGAAGCGCAAGCTGCAGGCGGGTCGCCGCGCCAAGGAGCGGATGGTGGCGGCGAATCTGCGTCTGGTGGTGAGTGTTGCCAAGAAATACACCAAGCGGAATATGGAACTGCTGGATCTGATCCAGGAGGGAACGATCGGTCTGGTGCGTGGTGTGGAGAAGTTCGATCCGACGCGTGGCTACAAGTTCAGCACCTATGCGTACTGGTGGATCCGTCAGGGGATCACGCGTGCGATTGCGGAGAAGAGCCGGACGATCCGTTTGCCGATCCACATCACGGAGATGCTGAACAAACTGAAGAAAGGTCAGCGTGAACTGAGTCAGGAACTTGGCCGCACGCCATCGGTGACGGAACTGGCGGGATTTGTGGAGCTGCCTGAGGAGGAGGTGAAGGACCTGATGTGCCGTGCGCGTCAGCCAGTGAGCCTGGAGATGAAGGTGGGTGATGGTGATGACACGGAACTGCTGGATCTGCTGGCGGGAGATGGAGAACTGCCGAGTGAGCAGGTGGAGGGTGAGTGCCTGAAGGGAGATCTGCGTGATCTGCTGGGCCAGCTGCCGGAGCTGCAGGAGCGAGTGCTGCGGATGCGCTACGGGATGGACGGTGAAGACCCCATGAGCCTGACCGGTATTGGACGTGTGATCGGCATCAGCAGGGATCGTGTTCGTAATCTCGAGCGCGATGGCCTTGCAGGTTTGCGCCGTCTCAGTGATCAGGTTGAAGCGTATGTTGCTTGCTGAATTCTTTCAGCGGCAACTAAGTTTCAAGCTATAAAAAATGATGAGTACCCCTTTTATTGTGCGAAATTAATATTTTCCAAGTATTTTCTCTAGTTGTTTATTGACTTCCTCCGGATTTTCGTCGTGGGGGCAGTGGCCTGCTTCGGTCAGAATTGTCAATGACTGAATGCAATTGAATTGTTTTGCCCATTCCTGAGCTTCAGTCACAGGTTCCCAGGGATCTTTTTGGCCCCAGATCAGATCCACCGGCTGTTGAAGGTTGTTGAGCAGATTCGGTGCCAGATGGTCATCGAACAGATTGATGAACCCTCGAAACGCTTCTGCTGCTCCAGGTCGTTGCGTTGGCTTGTAGAGAAGCTCCACCAGCTCGTCATCGACATTCTTACCGCTGGGATAAGCCTGCCCTAAAACGCTTCTGATCACCCTTGGGCGTGCAGCATTGCGGAACAAGGCGGTGCTCAGCCAGCGTTGGCTGACCAGGGTCTTCAATAGCGGCCTGATCCAGGCCATCCAGGCTGGTTGGGTAGCCAGTTGTTTGTCATCCATCAGCCGTTGAGCGCAGTCGATCAGCACAACGCCTTTGCAGTGATCATCTAAAAGTTGCGCAGCGCGTAACGCCACCACACCGCCGATTGAGTTCCCCACCAGAAGCACCGGACCTTGCACGACGGCGTTGCAAAAGTCGGCAACCTGCTGGCCCCAGAGATCAAAGCTGTAAAGAAGGGCTTGACTGCTCTTGGCGCGATCCCCAGCAGCTCGCTCCCCCGCCAGCAGGGCTCGCGGTTGGCTGCTGTCGCCAAAGCCGATCAGATCCAGGGCATACGTGTGTGTTTGTCGTCCCAGGACAGGCAGATTGTGTCGCCAGTGATTGCTGCTGGCTCCGAAGCCATGCACCAAGACCACAGCGGGAATCTTGCTGTTGTGCCTGACGTCTCCAGTGTCTGAATGGCACTGCCAGGCGACCTCGAGGGTGCTGCCATCGGCTTGCTTCCAGGTCCAGATTGATTCAGCTGGCACCAGTGATTAATTCATCGTTGTTCTCATTCTGTTGCTTTTTCCCGAACCAACGGGCCTCAAGACTTTTGATCACCACATAGAAGGGAGGAACCACACCAAGAGAGAGAACAGTGGCAACAACAAGGCCTCCGAAAATCACAGTTCCAAGCGATTGTTGGCTCTGAGCGCCGGCCCCATTGGCGACTACTAGAGGTAGGAAGCCAGCTAAGGCTGCAATGGCGGTCATCAGGATTGGCCTTAAGCGTGATTCTGCTGATGCAACCACTGCGTCTGTGGCAGTCATTCCTGCTTCAAGATGTTGTTCTGCGACTTCGACAATGAGAATTCCGTTCTTGGCGGCGAGACCAATCAGTGTGACCAAACCAACCTGTGCATAGATATTTAGGTCAATTGAGCGTATCGCCAGGAAAACCAGCGCCCCGAGCATGGCTAGGGGGACTGTCATCAAAATGATGACTGGTGTCACGTAGCTCTCGTACTGGGCGGAGAGCACCAGATAAACGATGAGAATGCCTAGCCCGAACACCAGCACACTGGCGCTGCCTGCGGAAAGCTGCAGGCGCGCCAAGCCAGTGAAGGCTGAGCCAATATTGTTGAAATTTTGTTGTTTGAAAAGACTTTGAATCGCATCCAGTGCTTGGCCAGAACTCTTGCCTGCAGCCTGGACACCTTGAATAAGCACTGATCGATAAAGGTTGTAGTGGCTGATGATTGATGGTGCGCTAGAGAGTTGTGCCTCTGCGAACTGAGACACCTGGATCAGATCTCCGTTCCGATTTTTAACGTAGTAATCAAGGATATTTTCCAAACCTGCACGCTTTTGATCGCCGGCTTGCACGTACACATTGCGTACTTCGCCATCTTCATAGGTCAGTCCCGTGAAGCTGCTCCCCGCCAAGGTGGAGATGGTCTTCATTGCGTCCTGATAATCAATATTGAGCGCTCCCATGATCTCGCGATCAATATTGAGTTCGAAGGCCGGAGCACTTGGTGTGAACTGAGTGAACAGCTTGGAGAACTTGCCACTTTCTCTGCCTGATTTAATCAGTTGCTGTGCTTGTTCGTCGAGTTCGCTAAATGTGTAATTGCCGGAGAGATCATTGAATTGAAAATAGAAACCTCCTTGCGGGGAGAAGCCTGGAACCGCAGCTGGTTGGCTCAGCTTGGCCATGCCGCTACTCAGCTGGGAGAGCTTGGCATTCAGTCGATCAGCAATCGCGAACGAGCTGTTGGCCTTTCCTGATCGTTCGCTAAGGGGTTTTAGGCCAACCAAAATCACCCCTTGATCTGGGCTTGAGCCATTGAAGCCAAAGCCGCTGATAACATTCGCATTCAAGATCGTGTCCTCTTGCTTGAGGATCGTCGCGATTTCAGCAGCCATGTCCTGTGTTTGGTTCAGGGATGCACCGTTTTGCAATTCATAGATGCCAGCAAGGTATCCCTGATCTTCATTAGGAATGAAGGCAGACGGCAGAGCTGTGAAGGCTAAGGCGGTTACCACGATCCCGCTGGCCAGACCTACCATCACCCACCGCCGTGCTCGGATCATCGTTTGAAGTAAACGCGAATACGTTGATTGGAGGCGTGTGAAACTGGTATTGAAAATGCGAAATATCATTGGAAGATTCGCCCCGGCTAGTCCCCCAACTACAACTCCTAATACATAAGTCCAGTTGCCAAAAGCAGCAGCACTGAAGCGTCCGAAAGCGAGACCAACAACCACACCTGCCACTGGCCAAGCCCAACCCTTTGGCGTGGGTGCTTCGCCACTCTTTAGAAGAAGACCTGATAGCATTGGTGAAAAAGTAAGCGCGTTAAAAGCTGAGATTGCAATCGAGAATGCGATTGTGAGCGCAAACTGTTGGTAAATGATTCCAATGCTGCCCGGATAAAAGGCCACAGGTACAAAGACCGCCATCAGTACTAATGCAGTGGCAACGAGGGCCCCAAACAACTCACCCATGCAGGCAAGAGCTGCTTGTCGTGGCTTCATCCCCGATTCAATGTTTTTGGATACCGCCTCGATAACCACGATGGCGTCGTCAACCACAAGACCTGTCGCCAGGACTAGACCCAGAAGAGTCAGTTGGTTGATAGAGAATCCGAACACCTTGATGAAGGCGAAAGTACCAATCAAGGAGATGGGAATCGCCAAGCTAGGCACCACTGTTGCTCTCCAGTTCTGAAGAAAGAGGAATAGGATCAGTAGTACTAAAACAATGGCAAGGCCGAGTGCATCAATGACGCCTTCAACGGAAGATTCAATAAATTGACCAATATTGTAAATCTGAGAGACCGTCACTCCAGGTGGCACGATGGAGGCAAACGACTCCATTTGCTTGACCACTGCATCAGCAACGTCGAGAGCATTGCTGTCAGGAGTTTGGTAAACAGCAATAGTAATCGCATCATAATTATCGGTATTAACGGCTGATGTTGTGAAATTGTTGAAGCCGTAGCGAACTTCTCCAACATCTTTTAGTTGAAGAAGATTTCCGGTTTTTGTTCTGCTGATGATGAGATTGTTGAAATCTTCAATCGAGAGAAGGTTGCCATTGTTTTGGACCAATATTGGATATGTGTAGGCCTGATCGCCGGATGCTGGTGGTCCGCCTATGAGTCCGCCAATTGCAACGCTATTTTGAGATTTGACTGCATCAACCACTTCATTGGCGGTGAGTTGATTGGCAGCTAGTTTGTCGGGATCGACAAACAACCAAAAGGCTGGATTACTTCCACCTAAAATGTTGACGTTTGCAACTCCTGGAACCCGTCCTAATGGGTAATAAAGCTGTTCGTAAACAAGACCATTAAGGTAAGCAGCATCGTATTGGCCTTTCGATGATGAGATCTGATAAGCAAGCAGGATTGATGGTGTGGACTGCTTAACCGAGACACCTAGGTCTCTGACCTGGGATGGCAGCTGTGGCATTGCCAGAGACACGCGGTTTTGCACGTTCACCTGGTTGATATCGATATCTGTGTTTTCGTTGAAGAAGACTGAAATCAGGCTTTGCCCCTCCATGTTGCTTGTGGAGGTGATGTATGAAGCCCCTGGTACTCCATTGATCTGCTGTTCCAGAGGGTTGGTTACGGCTTGCTCTGTGACCAGTGAGTTTGCGCCGCCGTAGTTCGCCGTAACGGAGATTAACGGTGGGGCGATGTTGGGAAGGTTGGCAATCGGCAGATTGGGAATTGCAATTAATCCCATCAGCACGATCAAGATGCTGCAAACGGTGGTTAGAACAGGCCGTTTGATGAAGTTGTCGGAAAAAGCCATGGCGGATCAGTTGCTTTTGCTGTTGCTGGATCCTTGGCTTACTTTCACAGGCATGCCATTGCTTAGCAGTGCCGTGTTGCTGACGACAACTGTTTCTCCAAGCTTCAGTCCTGATTTGACCGGATAAAGGTTTTTCTGGAGGTTCCCTAGCTCAACTTGACGCTGAACCACGATGGGGGTGCTTGGTGGAAGCTTTTCAAGCATTGCTTTCTTGGCTTTCGGCACTGCCGATGAGGCTTTGATTTGCGGCAAAGCTTTGCTGAGTGGAACCGTGACGAAGACAAATGGCTGTTGGGCTTGCATGAACACCGCCTGCACGGGCACACCCAACGATTGTTTTTGACTGATAACGATCTGACTCTTCACAAATTGTCCAGTCTTGAGTTGGCCGGTCAGGTTTGGGAATGACGCTTTCACCATCAAGGTGTTGGGCCCTTGTTGATCGGGATTATTTCCGAAATAAGGAGAGATAAATGTCACCGATCCTTGTCCGGTTACCGGTGGATTGGTCTGTGATGCAACATTCACAGTTTGTCCAATGCGCACATCGCTAGCTCGTGTGGCTGGGATCTGCATCAAGGTCCACAGAGTGGAGTTGTTGACGATGCCAGTGATCGGCTCCCCTGTCTTCACGTAATCACCGAGCTTTACGGTGTCTAAATCACCAATGACGCCGTCGATTGGCGAACGTACAAACTTGTAGCCGAGATCAGCTGCACTGGCGCGGGCGCTATCGCGAGAAGCAATCGCTTGTGTGGCGTAACGGTCTCGTTCTTTGGCGGAGACAGCTCCCTTTTCGAAAAGAAATTGATAACGCTCAGCATTGAGCTGATCTGTGCGCGCTTGGGCAGTGGCTGAATCGAGTGCTGCA
Organism: Synechococcus sp. MIT S9509; assembly: GCF_047303035.1. NCBI lineage: Bacteria > Bacillati > Cyanobacteriota > Cyanophyceae > Synechococcales > Synechococcaceae > Synechococcus > Synechococcus sp. MIT S9509. The sequence goes on from NZ_CP138940.1 coordinate 2,332,753, forward strand.
CTCTGCTGCACATTGTCGAGTACCAGAATCGGTTGACCAGCTTTGACTTGTTGTCCGTCTTTGGCCAGCACCTTGACAACGCGACCATCCGTTTCTGGTTTGAGTGAAACTGTTGTGGTCGACTCAAGCAGGCTGATGGCTTCGATCGTCGGCTTGAAGGTCGCTTCAGAGATCTTGGCCGTTTGAACGGTCAGCATTGACCCGGTTGATTTTGGCTTGCCGCAGCTCGTTAATAGCGCTGCGGCGGCAAGAGAGCACAACAGGGTTCGCCGCACAGAGTCCCACTCGGATAAGGCGGACGTTACCGGTTTTTTTCGAACAGCACTGCATCGCAAAGCCGGTGTGCATCGTTCTGTTGAACGGTCATTGGCGTGCAGAACTTGATGATTTTGTTGATCCGATTGGATTGATCAGTAGTCGTGAACAAAGGTCGTTTTCGGGTTGATCGGCCTGTTTTGCACAGTTTTTCCACAGTTCTGTGGGGGCAGATTCAAGCTGCGATCCCCCCTTTTGGTTGCAGCAGGGGAAAAGACCTACAGCCCTTGACGAAACCCGTACAGATCGCTTCCGATTGAGAAACATTGCTTCTGCAAGTAGGCAAAAGCTGCGTCAAAACACGCTTTTCGCGATTAGTGGTTGTTGGTTCGCACACAATCCGCTGTTTTGACAGCTCGTCGGTTGGCGTGGCCTGATGGGAGGGTTGACAGTTGATGAGCTGAGTTGCACGAGACCCCGGATGCGATGGCCCCGCACGTCAGTGTGGAAAATCAGTTGGCGGAGGATCTTCATCGCGCCATGGGCACTTTTATCGAAGAGCATCCTCAGTGGGACCAATACAGGCTGGTGCAGGCAGCCATTGCGGGATTTCTGTTTCAGCAGGGTTGCAAGGACCCTTCAGTGGTGCGTCATTACCTCGGAGGTCTGTTCCGCCGGGAGTCCTGCACGCTTTGAAGGATCGATCCAGACCGCTGCTTGAGCGGCACGGAGATTCGCTGTTGCTTTCATCGCGTTCTGTAATTGCTTCGAGGTCTTTGCTGAGCTGGTGGCAGCAATACGGACGATGCGATCGAAACCAAAAGCCCTGGATGTTTAGGGCTGATGGCCGTTGGCCTGCGGCTGAAGAGGCGCTTAATCCTTATCCCATTTGGATCGCCGAGGTGATGCACCTCTCTGCAGCATCTCTTCAAGGCCAACTTTTTATGAGTTGTGCTCTCTCTTTGGCCATCGATGGTGTGGTTGCAGCCCTGTTCAGAAATCCTTGGCACGACCTCTTAGCCAGAATCCACAACGGTGATTTGGATTGGATGTGGCTGAAATTCTGTTGTTGTCTGTTCCCGTCTTCGGTCACGTCAAGCCCATGCTCGCGATTTCTCGCGAGCTGGTTCGCCGCGGTCATCGGGTGCGCTGGCTGGCGGGTGCAGCCTTTCGGGAGCGTGTTGAGGGAAGCGGCGCGTCGTTCTGTGCCTTTGAGGACGGGTTTGACTACTCCCGCCCAGATCTGGTGCCTGATCACCTGCAGGCTGAGCGCGATCGCCTGCGTGGCTTGGCCAAGTTGCGCTTCGATCTCGCCACGTTTTTTATCGGACCCTCTGAGGGGTTTTGTAGGGATTTGCTCCGGCTCCACGAACAGACCCCAGCTGATCTGTTGGTCTGCGACAGCTTTCTGATGGCCGGTTCCTGGTGGGCGGAACGTACTGGTCGGCCCTGGGCTCAGTTGTGTTGCACTGTTCTCACTTTGCCCAGTAGGGCGTTGGCACCCTTTGGTCTGGCGCTTCAACCCGATGATTCTTGGCGGGGCAGGATCCGGAATCAACTACTACGGGGGCTGACGCGCTCCGTCTTGTTCCGGTCTCTTCGGCGTCATGCCGATCAAGCACGGCAGTCGCTGGCGTTGTCGCCTTGTCGTCCTTGGTTGTTTGATGTTGTCTCACCGCATCTGGTGCTGAGCGGCACGGTGAGGAGTTTCGAGTATCCACGGCCTGATTGCCCTCCGCAGGTGGTCTTTACAGGCCCCTTGCTCGAAAACAATGATGAAGCGTTTACGCCTCCAGCGTGGTGGGGTGATCTCGACCACGCCACGGTTGTGCATGTCACGCAAGGCACCATTAGTAATGACTCCGCCCAACTGCTGCGCCCCACTCTCGAAGCACTTGCTGATGAGCCTGTTCTGGTGGTGGCTTGCACCGGTCGGATCGATGAGGGGCTCGAGGCGCTAAGCCCATTACCTGCGAACGCCAGGGTGGCCAGCTACGTCCCCTATGGCGCTTTGCTGCCAAAAACGTCGCTGGTGGTGACCAACGGAGGGTTTCAGGGAGTTCAAGCCGTGCTGTCTCATGGGATCCCGATGGTCACCGCAGGTGAGAGTGAAGACAAACCGGAGGTTTGTGCACGTCTGCAGCGGACAGGTGCATCGATTGATCTAGGGACAGCTCACCCCGCACCGGCGGCGATCCGTGCTGCCGTTAGACGTGTTTTGGACGAACCTGACTTTCGAGCTGCCGCTAACGCACTTGCACGGGAGGCTGCAGACGCAGGAGGGGCTTTGGGTGCGGCGGATGCGATCGAGGCTGTCCTGCAGAGGTGATTGTTCCAAGGCAGGATGCCACGTTCGATCTGGAGCTGAACGATGGGAAGTTTCAGTCAGCTGTCCTCTGTCGCCAGCTTCTGAGATGGTGGCAGTTTCATGGCCGCAAGGATGCATCCCTGAAGCCCTGGATGTTCACCGCTGATGGTCGCTGGCCCAAGGCTGATGAGGATCTTGATCCTTACCCGGTCTGGGTGGCTGAGGTGATGCTGCAGCAAACCCAGTTGCAGGTGGTGCTTCCTTACTGGCGGCGATGGATGGAGGCCTTCCCGAGGCTTGAAGCGCTTGCCGCTGCCTCGGAGCAGCAGGTGTTGTTGCTCTGGCAAGGACTCGGCTACTACTCAAGGGCACGCCGCCTGCATGCCTCCTCCCGATTGCTGCTCTCTGAACTGCAGCACAAAAAAACGGCTGTCAACGACCCCACGCAGTTTCGTCACTGGCCGCTTGCAGCGGAGACCTGGATGGCATTGCCGGGCATCGGTCGAAGCACAGCTGCTGGCATCCTTTCCTCAGCCTTCAACAGTCCGCTGGCCATCCTCGACGGCAATGTGCGTCGGGTGCTGGCAAGGGTGTATGCCCATCCAGAGCCACCCATGAGGGCGCAGACTCAATTCTGGGCCTGGAGTGAGGAGTTGATTGATGAAGTGCCTGGCCTGAGCCGCGCACTCAATCAGGCACTGATGGATCTTGGCGCCACGGTCTGTACCCCTCGAAATCCTGCTTGTGAGGTTTGTCCCTGGGATCAACGCTGTGCTGCTTACGCTTCCGGTTCCGCCCAGCAGTACCCAGTGAAAGAAGCACCCCGCGAGACTCCCTTCCAGGTGATTGGTGTGGGTGTGGTTGTCAACGAGGCAGGTGAGGTGTTGATTGATCAGCGCCTCAACGAGGGACTGCTGGGGGGCTTGTGGGAATTTCCAGGTGGCAAGCAGGAGCCTGGCGAGTTGATTGCGGAGACCATCAGCCGCGAGCTGAGAGAGGAGCTGGCGATTGAAGTCAGTGTTGAGCAGGAGCTCATCAAGCTGGATCACGCTTACAGTCACAAAAAGCTGCGCTTTGAGGTTCATCTCTGTCGTTGGCTTTCGGGTGATCCCCAGCCTCTGGCCAGCCAGCAGGTGCGCTGGGTGAAACCGTCCGAACTCGCCGATTACCCCTTCCCGGCAGCGAATACCCGCATCATTGCCGCTTTGCTGGAGCACTTCCGCTGAATCTGTATCTCTGCTTGCGCTGCCTGACGTGCAAGTGATTTCTGGCCACGCTGCCGATAACCGCCGCAGGTCTGATGTCCGATTCCGCTCCGCAGGTGCTTTGTCTCGGTGAGGCCCTTGTCGATCGGCTTGGACCGCTGGGCCGAGATCCCGCCACTGCTGCTCCTCAGGACTGTGATGACCGTTTGGGCGGAGCCCCGGCCAACGTGGCCTGTGCATTGGCCCGACTTGGAACCCCGGTCGCTTTCATCGGGCGATTGGGTGCCGATGTCATCGGAAAAAATTTTCACGAGATGCTCAGTAATCGTGGTGTTGATCTGCGCGGTCTCCAGATTGATCCGCATCGGCCCAGTCGTGTGGTGCTTGTCCGTCGTGATTCCAGCGGCGAACGTGTTTTTCAAGGGTTTGCCGGTGACAGCGGTGAGGGGTTTGCTGATCAGGCCCTGAACCAGACCGTTCTTGATCCGATCTGGTGCGCTCTCGCCGCGGAGGCACGCTGGTTGTTGGTCGGCACGATCCCCCTGGCTTCGGAGGCTTCCTCTTCAGCCTTGCTTTCAGCGGTCAATCAGGCTGAGCGCGACGGGTTGCGCATTGCCCTGGATGTGAACTGGCGACCGACGTTCTGGGATCCTGCTGCGGACCCGCTGGCAGGCCCTCCTGCGCAGGCTCTGGCTCTGATGCGTCCTTTGCTTGAAAAAGCCGGATTGATCAAAATGGCCAGGGAGGAAGCGCAGTGGTTGTTCAACAGCAGCGATCCCGCAGAGATCAGCGCTTCGCTCTCGCAGCAGCCCGATGTGCTGGTGACTGACGGTGGTCATCCGGTGCGATGGTTCATGGCGAGCCACAGCGGGTCGATGGCGGTTCTGGCACCGCCTCAGATCGTCGATACCACAGGGGCTGGTGATGCTTTCACGGCTGGATTGCTGCATCAGCTGGTGGCTCTCACCCCGTCAATCGGTCAGCCACTTGAGCTCAGCGCAGCCGTGGTGGAGCAGGTGGTCCGCTACGCGGCCGCCTGCGGAGCACTGGTCTGTGCCGGTGCAGGGGCGATCGATCCGCAACCCCTTCCCTGCAGGGTGGTGGAGTTTCTTGAGCAACTCGATTCCTGATCGTGCAGAGCGCTGATCTGAGAATGGTGTTCCCAGGTCTTAAAGACATTTAGTTCAGTCCGCAATGGGCTGATTGTTTCTGCGAAGAGTGGCCAGCCGCCCGCCTTCAATCCGGTGGGACAGCTGCATTCGCCAGGCTTCCGGCAGCCTCAGGCTCAGTCGTTCAGCCCATTCCACAACGAGAATGGCACCCATCCCCAGTGCTTCTTCCTCTTCCTGTAGGAACAGCTCATCGGCTGCAGCAGCCAGCTCAAGTCTGTAGAGGTCCAGGTGAACCAATGGTGGCTTGCCATGGGGGTAGTGCTGAGAGAGGGCAAAGGTGGGGCTTGTGATTGGCTCCTCAATCCCCGCAGCAGCAGCGAGACCCTGCACCAGAGAGGTTTTCCCCGCGCCGAGCGTGCCCTCAAGCAGCAGCAGTGATGGCCGGTCAGGCTGTTGCACCAGATACCTGCCCAGGGCTCGCGTGGCCTCCAGATCCTTCAGGATCCAGCTCCGATCGGTAGATTGTTTGATAAGCGAGCCCGAAGCCTCGGCGTCTCCGCAGATATTCAACTCCACATCCTTCTTAGGGAGCACACAAACCATGGTGGCAGCGCCCACGTCCTCTGCTGAGCTGAAGCTTGGCGTCGATTGCGTTATTGCTGATATCAATCAGGCTGATTTTGGTCGGAAGGAACTCGATATCGCCGAGACCGAGATGCCCGGTCTGATGGCATTGCGCAAGAAATACGGCAGCGAAAAGCCTCTGAAGGGTGCCCGTATCGCCGGTTCTCTGCACATGACGATCCAGACTGCGGTACTGATTGAAACCCTGGTCGAGCTCGGTGCCGATGTGCGCTGGGCCTCCTGCAACATTTTCTCGACTCAGGACCACGCTGCTGCAGCCATTGCTGCCAAGGGAATCCCAGTCTTCGCGGTCAAGGGTGAAACTCTTGAGGAGTACTGGGAGTACACGCACCGCATCCTCGAATGGGGTGATGGTGGCTCACCCAACATGATCCTCGACGACGGTGGCGATGCCACCGGCTTGGTGATGCTGGGAAGCAAGGCCGAGCAGGACATCACAGTTCTGGACAACCCTTCGAATGAGGAAGAGACCTATCTCTTCGCCTCCATCAAGAAGAAACTGGCTCAGGATTCCAGCTTCTACAGCCGCACCAAAGCACAGATTCAAGGTGTGACCGAAGAGACCACCACTGGTGTGGCACGTCTTTACAAGATGCAGAAGAGCGGTGAGCTGCCTTTCCCCGCCATCAACGTCAACGACTCAGTCACCAAGAGCAAGTTCGACAACCTCTACGGCTGCCGTGAGTCATTGGTCGACAGCATCAAGCGTGCCACCGACGTCATGGTGGCTGGTAAGCAGGCCCTGGTGATTGGCTACGGCGATGTGGGCAAGGGCTCCGCTCAGTCCCTGCGTGGGCTGGGCGCCACTGTCTGTATTGCAGAAGTGGATCCCATCTGTGCTCTGCAGGCAGCCATGGAGGGCTATCGCGTTGTCCGTCTTGAAGATGTTGTCGATGAGATGGACATCTTCGTGACTGCCACCGGTAACTATCAGGTGATCCGCAGTGAGCATCTGGTGAAGATGAAAGATGAGGCGATTGTCTGCAACATCGGTCATTTTGATAACGAAATCGATGTGGCATCACTCAAAGAGTATGAGTGGGAAAACATCAAGCCCCAGGTCGATCACATCACACTGCCCAGCGGCAACAAGATCATTCTGCTGGCGGAAGGTCGTTTGGTGAATCTGGGCTGCGCCACGGGTCACCCCAGTTTCGTGATGAGTAACTCCTTCACCAATCAGGTGCTTGCTCAGATTGAGATCTTCACCAAGGGCAAAGAATATGGAAAGGAGGTGTATGTATTGCCGAAACACCTTGATGAGATGGTGGCTCGTCTGCACCTGGGGCGCATTGGTGCCCAGCTCACCGAACTGAGCAAGGATCAGGCTGACTACATCAATGTGCCTGTGGAGGGTCCCTACAAGCCCGATCACTACCGTTACTGATCAGTCTCGAAGCATCACTGCTGTGATCTTCAATCTCAGTCAGGGCGTTCACGCGTCCTGGCTTTTTTATGTTCATCACCCGGCCACTGGAGCAACAAGGTCGGGCTTCCCCAGGTTGATGCCTTGGTCGAGCCTATGCACTGGCGCGGCTCGTTCTTTGTGTCCGAGAGACAAAGTCAATTGAAAGCCTCACATCCAGTGCGATCTGAACAATCGGTTGATGTGATGCGTCGCACGAGTGAATTGTCACTGCAAACAATGGCAGAACAGTAGAACAAGATTTGCTTTTTCGGTTCATCTGATTGCTTTGCTTGCTTCAATACCTCCAACTGCTAATCCTTGATGCATGCCCGATGAGGCGCATGTTGAACCGACCAGAGCAAGGCTTCCACGATGACTGAATGGCTGATGAAGCTTCTTGATTTTCCGGGGCCATTGAGAGGTTTCTGTTGGAGGAACTGTCGCCTTCAATTTCTTTCAATCTTTGCCGCTGGCGTCATTGCTCTGTTGCCAGTCATGCTGTTTGTGCATCGTTATATTGATGATTATCGGCGTTCTTTCCGTGGTCATTTGGGTTGGGATCATGTTGGAAGACCGCTGGCTGATGTTGTATTTTATTTGATTAATTTTGGGCGGCCTGGTACAGCGGTTGCGCCTCTTTATCTGTTGCTGTCTATCTTTTTGTATGCCTGTGTGGGGTTGCTGATTGCGAAAGCTTTCGGCCTGCGTTCTTCTGTTTGGTCAGCTTTGGCTGTGCTGCCCCTTTTTGCGCAGCCTTACGGATTGGAAAATCTCTCCTAGGGCTTCGATTCCATCTTGATGTCACTGTCCGTTGCATTGGCCGTTGTTGCTGCGATTCTTCTTCAGGCTTCGCTTCGTGGTTCGGTTTTATTTGTTGCTGTCTTTTTATTGTTGTTTGCATTTTGTTTGTATCAGCCTGGGGCCTCAGGATTCATTCCTTCTGCTGGATTCTTGATGATCGGCGCTGAGCTGCATCTGTTGAGCGGTCGCCTTGCTGTGATGAGTCTGCGCGCACGCTTTTTACGATCTGCTGTTGCTTTTGGCGCGGCATTGCTTGCTTATCGCATCGTTGCTTTGTTGATGGTTGAGCAGTGGAATGGTTATGGGGAAAGGTTGAGTCAGGTGATGGATACTTCCAAAATTTTCTCTCTTGCATTTGCTGGAAGGTTGGTTGAAGTTTGGGCTCAGGTTGTTGACGATTTTGGTCTGGGTCTTCCTTTGTTGGCTTTGCTTGGCCTTGTTGCTTCCTATGGGTGGATGGTACTGAGAAGGGCAGGTTTTCCCCGTGGCTTGGCTCTTCTTGGTTTTGCGATTCTGGTTGCTTGTGCCTCTCCCGGTCCATTGCTGTTACTCAAGGACTCGATGCTTGATGTGCCTCGAATGTTGCTGTTCTTGGGACCATTGATGACGTTTGTATCTGTTCAATTGGTTGCGCTCATCTATTCAGATTCACGTCAGCATGTGAGAGTTGGTTTTCTTTGATGAGCACCGTCTGCGCTAAAAGTTCGCTAGTGGCTTTCGCGTGGTTTTTGCTGGTCTTCTCCTATGCCTATGGCCATTCTTTTCAGGCGCAGAATCTGTTTGAACAGCAAAGAATATCTCGTCTGATCTGGGGGGTTTCTGAACTTCAAAGTGTTTCTCCTGCAGATGAGTTTCGTCATGCACTGGTTGAAGGTGTGATGCCAGCCTCTCCACTGCTATCCAATACCGTCCGAAAATTCCCATTGATTGACCGACTCGTGCCCAGGCTTCTTCAAGACGGTTGGTCTCATGGTTTGCGCCAACTTGCTTTTTATGGTTTAAATCTCGATCGTGTCAAGGATGCTGATTTTGATCGCTCCAATCTGCCGGACTGCGCTGCAGCTCAATCCCTTTGTCGGTCAGAATTTCGACTATTTCGTCTGAATCGTGAAACCATCTTGATCAAGCTGCTGCCAATTGCGAATCCGCCAGATCAAAAATAAATTGTTAGGCTCTCTGATTGGTTTTGTTGTTGCTTTTGGTTGGTTAAGTGTTGAATTGACAGGAGTCTTGAAAAGCAGTCGTGTTGATTCTTGAGGACGATTAATCAGCTCCAATGCGTCGGACGGCCCACTTCATGGAAGACTTGCGTCGACTTCAGAGCGGTCCATGGGGCTCACCGAATACGTTTCACAACTGCCTGACTGGATTGGTCAGGCGGTAGAAGCCAACCCCTGGGCGGGATATGGCGCAATCTTTGCAGCCATGTTTCTGGAGAATCTGTTTCCACCGATTCCTTCCGAGCTGATCATGCCTCTCGGAGGTTTTTACGTTCAGCAAGGCCAGCTGCAGCTGATCCCTGTGGTCATCGCGGGCTTGGTGGGAACAGTTCTTGGTGCACTGCCTTGGTATGGAATTGGCAGGCTGATCAATGAAGAAAGAATTGAGCAATGGCTCAGTCGCCATGGCCGCTGGATTGGCATCAGTCCTCAGGAGTTGTCCCGCAGTCGACGCTGGTTCAGTCGCTATGGGACCGCTCTGGTGTTCTGGGGACGTCTGGTGCCCGGCATTCGCACTCTGATTTCTGTGCCTGCAGGAATTGAATTGATGCCGGTGACGCCGTTTCTGATCTGGACCACCGCCGGCAGTCTGATCTGGACCCTCTTGCTGACTGTTGCGGGCATGGTGCTCGGTGAGGGTTACAGCAATGTGGAGGTCTGGATTGATCCGGTCAGCAAAGTGATCAAGATTCTTCTGGTGGTCGCTGTGCTGGCCGGGGGGATCTGGTTAGGTCTCCGGATCTGGAGGCGTCGACAGTCCGCGGATTGATGGCGGACTGATCGGCTGACTCAGGATTCAGAAGGGCACTTCTTCATCGCTGGGACTCCCGCCTCCGAAGCTGCTGCTTGCCTCCTGGTTGTCTCTTTTCGAGCCAAGAAGTTCAAGCCGGTCAACGCGAACCACAGGCTTGCTGCGTTCTTCACCACTGTTCCGGTCATTCCATCGGTCCAGCTTGAAGCTGCCGATGATCCCCAGCAGGGACCCTTTTTTCACGTAGTCGGCAGCAACCTGGGCCTGTTTTCCCCAGATCTCAAGATTGAACCAGTCGGGTTCGTCGTCGCGACTTCTGCGGTTCACGGCGATGGTGAGGTTCGCCACCATGCTTCCCGATTCGAAATACCTGACTTCTGGATCCCGTCCGGCACGGCCAACCAGAGTCACGGAATTGACACCCATTGAATCTCTCCTGTTGTGGGTCAATGATGCGCCACGGTTGTCAGAACTGACGGTTGCTGTGGCTGCCTTCTAGAAGTTCCACCCTCCATCGAATTCGTAACAGGAGAGCCCTGAAACTGCACCTATGATTCGCTGAAATGTGTACTCGCCAGTGCTGTTCCGCCGTTTCCAGTTGTCCCGTGACATCGGCATCGATCTGGGCACTGCCAACACCCTGATTTACGTCTCGGGCAAGGGGATCGTGCTGCAGGAGCCTTCCGTGGTGGCTCTGGATCTCGAACGCGGTGTGACCATGGCCGTTGGAGACGAGGCCAAACTGATGCTTGGCCGCACGCCTGGAAATATCCGTGCTGTTCGCCCTCTGCGGGATGGTGTGATCGCTGATTTCGATGCGGCTGAACAGATGCTCAAAACCTTCATCCAAAAAGGTAATGAAGGCCGCGGCATCGTGGCCCCTCGTCTTGTCGTGGGAATTCCCAGTGGGGTGACCGGTGTGGAGCGTCGTGCCGTGCGTGAAGCCGGTCTCGCCGGAGCGCGCGAGGTTCATCTGATTGACGAGCCTGTCGCGGCTGCCATTGGTGCCGGACTGCCGGTCACCGAGCCTGTCGGCACAATGATTGTTGATATCGGAGGCGGCACCACGGAGGTGGCGGTTCTCAGCCTCGGTGGCACGGTGCTCAGCGAGTCCGTACGAGTCGCTGGAGATGAAATCAGCGACTCCATCGGCGTCTATCTCAAGAAAGTGCACAACCTTGTTGTGGGTGAGCGCACTGCCGAGGAAATCAAGATCCGCATCGGTTCCGCCTTCCCCGATGAAGAGTTTGATCAGACGGTGATGGATGTTCGGGGCCTTCATCTGCTCTCCGGGCTGCCTCGAACGATTCAGTTGCAGGCAGGTGATCTGCGTGAAGCCATCTCTGAACCTCTGAACGTGATTGTTGAGGCTGTGAAGCGCACCCTCGAGCGCACTCCTCCGGAACTTGCCGCCGACATTGTTGATCGAGGCATCATGCTGGCAGGAGGTGGCGCTTTGGTTCGCGGCATCAGTGATCTGATCAGCCATGAGACGGGGATTTTCACCCACATCGCAGAGGAGCCACTGTTGTGTGTGGTCAAAGGTTGTGGGCAGGTTCTTGATGATTACAAGCGCCTTCAGAGGGTGCTTGACACACCTGAATTCGTTCGCTCAGCTGCTGCTCTCTGATCACCATGGGCTCCACCCAGAGGCCCCAGGGGGCAAGGCTGCGCTCCATGAAGCGTCTGTGGCCGTGGTTGCTCTTGCTGCTGGCTCTGGGAATGGTCCGATTCAGCAAAGGGGCTGGATTTGCTGATGCCTTCGCTTTATTGACTCGTCCTTTCTGGCCGGGCTCCGCTCAACGCGAGTGGATTGAGTCTGCTCAACAGCAGGAGCAGCTCTCCCGCCTGGAGCTTTTGGAGCAGGACAATGCACGACTGCGCGGGCTTTTGGCCCTGGATCAGCAGTCATCCGGTGACTGGCTTCAGGCTGCGGTCATCTCCCGTTCAACATCGGGCTGGTGGCAACAGTTGATGCTGGGCAAGGGATCTCTGGAAGGTGTGGCAAAGGACGATGCCGTGGTGGGCCCTGGAGGCCTGGTCGGCAGGGTTCAGAGCGTGACGCCCATCACCAGCACGGTTCGCCTGCTGACGGCTCCAGGCAGTCGCATCGGTGTCTGGTTGCCGCGCACTCAGCAGCATGGTCTGCTGGTGGGCCTTGGAACAGCCCGGCCTCAGTTGCAGTTTCTTGACAAGGACATCCAGGCCCGCCCGGGTGACCTGGTCAGCACCTCTCCTGCCAGCACGCTGTTGCCCCCCAACCTGCCGGTGGCAGTGGTGCAGTCGCTCAATGCCAGATCGGTTCCGGCACCTACTGCTCTGGTGCAGCTGATTGCGCCGCCTGATGCCATTGATTGGGTTCAGGTGAAGGTGCGCTAGAGAATGACGTTCCTGCATCGACAACCAATCTGTGTGGCATCCGCCCTTCTGGTGCCGGTCTTGCAGGTGGCACCACCCCCCTGGCTCAGTTTGGATGGTGTTCCGCCCAGCTGGGCAATCCTCTGGCTGCTTCCCTGGTCGCTGGTGGATGGCCCTTTTGCAGGTGCGATTGCAGGAGCTGCGATTGGGCTTGCTCTGGATGGTCTGAGCCTCGGTGACGTCAGTCAGATTCCCGCCCTTGTCCTGATGGGTTGGTGGTGGGGGCGTCTGGGCCGTCGCGGTCCGCCGATTCAGCGCAGCCTCAACCTGGGCCTGCTGGCCTGGATTGGAACGCTGGTGCTCGGCCTGTCTTTATGGATTCAGTGGCTGGTGCTGGGATCGTCCGAGGGATTCCTCCAGACGTGGGCACTGCAGACCATTTTCGCCCAGTCTTTGATCACTGGACTGCTGGCGCCATTGGTTGGATCCTGGCAGCTGCTTCTGTGGCGACGGCGAGCTCCAGCATGATCTTCTCTCTGCGACGGCGCAGGTTCCTGACCGGCCTGGCTCTATCCGGTTTGTCGGTGTTCATCTGGGGGTGTCGTCCGGGATCAGTCCCTGACGGCACTCTGCAGCTCTGGACTCTGCAACTGGCCCCCAAGTTCAATCCGTACATGAATGGCGTGCTTGGGGCCTGGGACACGCTGCATCCAGAGGCTCCGGTTCGATGGACTGATCTCCCCTGGGGATCGGTGGAGCGCAAGCTGCTGGCGGCCGTGTTTGCCCGCACTGCCCCTGATGTGGTGAATCTCAATCCCCCCTTTGCGGCCAATCTGGCCAGCAAGGGTGGCCTCACCGATCTCACGCCGCTGTTGCCGCCGGGTGCAGAGCAGATCTACCTGCCATCGGTCTGGAAGGCGGCCAGGGATCCTCAGGCGGGTCAGATTGCCATCCCCTGGTATCTGACGGTCCGCCTGAGCCTGGTGAACGGCGATCTTCTGCGTCAGGCTGGACTCTCTGGGGCTCCTCGTCGATGGGAGGAGGTGCCTGCCTATGCACGCAGCATCCGCGAGCGCACAGGTCGTTACGGTCTTTTTGTCACGGTTGTCCCCGATGATTCCGCGGAGCTGCTGGAGTCGCTGGTACAGATGGGTGTGACCCTTCTTGATGCTCGTCAGAGAGCTGCGTTCAACACGCCGGTTGGCAGAAAGGCCTTTGCATTCTGGACGGATCTGTATCGCGAAGGCTTGTTGCCCCGGGAAGTGGTGAGCCAGGGCCAGCGGCGGGCCATCGAGCTCTATCAGAGCGGTGAACTGGCATTGCTGGCCAGCGGTCCTGAGTTTCTGCGCAGCATTCAGACCAATGCTCCAGGCGTGGCGGCGGTCACTTCACCTGAGCCACCGCTCACCGGCCCCGACGGCACCGCCAACGTGGCCTTGATGACGCTGGCGGTGCCTCGGCAGAGTCAGCAGGCTCGCGACGCTGTTGAACTGGCACTGTTTCTGACCAACGGGACTAATCAGGCTCGTTTTGCCCGCGAGGCAAGAGTTCTTCCCTCCTCTCTGGAGGCCCTGGCGGCTGTTCGTGCGGAGCTTGAGGCCGAGCAGCCATCCGATGCGGCCGAGGCTCAGATCCGTGACGCGCGTCTGCTGTCGGCTGAAACGTTGAACAGTGCACGGGTGCTTGTGCCTGCGACTCCTGGGGTCAAGCGATTGCAAAGCATTGTCTACACCCAGTTGCAGCGAGCCATGTTGGGCCAGATCAGCAGTGATCAGGCCGTGCTTGAAGCAGAGCAGCAGTGGAACCGCTACGCCGCTGCCCGCTGGCCCTGAACCCCTGGGCTGGACACCGCTTCAATTCTTAAAAGAAGCCAAAACCTGTCCCCGGTTTGGATCCCGGAGCCCGTTCCGCACACGTCGAACGGTAGGGTTGCAATTCTTACCTGATGGAGTGTATGCCCGACGGCCCATCCCACCGACATGATGGCGATGGGACTCTCCAGGGAGCTCCAGAGTCTGCCAAAGCCACATTGCTTGTCGTTGATGACGAGCCAGCTGTGCGTCGGGTCCTGGTGATGCGTTTGCAACTCGCCGGTTACCGCGTTGTCTGCGCAGAGGATGGAGAGGAAGCTTTAGAGGTCTTCCATCGCGAATCTCCGGACCTCGTGGTTCTGGATGTGATGCTGCCGAAACTTGATGGTTTTGCAGTCTGTCGGCGTCTGCGGGCCGAATCCTGTGTACCGATCATTTTTCTGTCGGCACTGGAAGCCATTTCAGAGCGAGTCGCCGGCCTTGATCTCGGTGCGGATGACTATCTGCCGAAGCCCTTCAGTCCCAAAGAGCTTGAAGCCAGAATCGCCACAATTCTCCGTCGAGTGGGCAGAGGTTCTGCCACTGCTGAGCCTCGCGAGCTTCCCACCGGCCAAGGCGTGGTGCGTGTGGGTGACCTTGTTGTCGATACCAATCGCCGTCAGGTCACTCGCGGCAGTGAACGAATTTCACTCACCTACACCGAGTTCAGCCTGCTTGAACTCCTGTTCAGGGAGCCTGGCCGAGTCGTTCCCCGTGCTGAGATTCTTGAGCAGCTCTGGGGCTATCCGCCGCGTCGTGCCGCAGACCTTCGGGTTGTTGATGTGTACGTGGCCCGCCTGCGCGGCAAGCTTGAACCGGATCCTCGTAATCCAGAGCTGATTCTCACTGTGCGTGGCATTGGTTATTCCTCTCAGCGCATGGGTGACAACGCTCCTGCTGCAGTTGCAAGCTGAGTTGGCTCTGTAGAGCTCTGACTTTTCTCTGGCTTGCCGGCACCGTCGACCGGCAGGATGGCGCCCATCTGAACTCTTTCCTGTGTCTGAACTGCGAGAGACCCGTTTGGAGAAGGCGAATGCTCTCAGAGCGCTGGGTGTAGAGCCTTATGCCCTCCACTTCGATCCCACCGATCGGATGGCGCAGTTGCAGGATGCCCACGCTGACCTGCCCAAAGGCGAAGAGCGAGATCTCAGCGTGGCGGTCGCAGGTCGGGTGATGACGCGACGGGTGATGGGCAAACTTGCCTTCTTCACCTTGTCTGATGAGACAGGCACGATTCAGCTGTTTCTGGAAAAATCATCTCTGGGTGAGTCGTTTGCACAGATCACGGCACTTGTCGATGCGGGTGATCTGATCGGGGTGCGCGGAATCCTGCGCCGGACTGATCGCGGTGAGCTGTCTGTGAAAGTGTCTGAGTGGACCATGCTCACCAAATCGCTGCAGCCTTTGCCTGACAAGTGGCATGGCCTTGCCGATGTGGAAAAGCGTTACCGACAGCGCTATCTCGATCTGATCGTGACGCCTCAGTCGCGGGAAACGTTTCGGCGCCGTGCGTTAACGGTGAGCGCGATCCGGCGCTGGTTGGATGATCGCGACTTCCTGGAAATCGAGACACCCGTTCTGCAGAGTCAGCCGGGTGGGGCTGATGCCAGACCCTTTGAAACGCATCACAACGCTCTGGACCTTCCGCTGACCTTGCGGATCGCCACGGAACTGCACCTCAAGAGGCTGGTTGTGGGGGGCTTCGAGCGGGTGTATGAGCTTGGTCGAATTTTCCGCAATGAGGGCATCAGCACCCGACACAATCCTGAATTCACTTCAGTTGAGGTGTATCAGGCCTATTCCGATTACCTCGGGATGATGGAGCTCACTGAGCAGATGATCAGTGCTGTCTGTCAGGAGGTCTGCGGTTGCCAGATCATCACTTACCAAGGCACTGAGATTGATCTGAGCCCTCCCTGGAAACGGGCCACCATGCATGAGTTGGTGCAGGACTCCACCGGCCTGGATTTCCAGGCTTTCAAAACCCGGGAGGAAGCCGCAGCGGCCATGGAGATGCAGGGTCTGCATGCTCCTGCGTTGGCAGATTCCGTGGGACGTCTTCTTAATGAGGCGTTTGAGCAGGCTGTGGAGTCCACTTTGATCCAGCCCACATTTGTGTTGGACTATCCCCTTGAGATTTCGCCTCTGGCACGTCCACACCGCAGCAAGCCTGGCTTGGTGGAACGGTTTGAGTTGTTCATCGTTGGCAGAGAGCATGCCAATGCCTTCAGTGAGCTCACTGATCCAGTGGATCAGCGACAGCGTCTGGAGACTCAGCAGGAGCGCAAAGCCGCCGGCGATCTTGAGGCTCAGGGTCTTGATGAGGATTTCGTCAATGCTCTGGAGGTGGGGATGCCTCCCACGGGTGGCCTCGGTATCGGCATCGATCGATTGGTCATGCTGCTCACTGACAGCCCCTCGATTCGCGATGTGATTGCCTTCCCGCTTCTGCGTCCAGAGGTCTGATTGTCAGGGACGGTTGCCTTGCGCCCTCAGGGTGGATAATGGAGCACAGTGGCAAGGTCCCTTTCCAATGAGTGGTGAGCGCGTAGGTTTCCGCTTCAAGCACGCCGATGCGGTGGTCAAGCGCAATCCCCAGGGGCGCTCCCGCCGCGGCTGGGTGATGGAGCCTGTTGAGCAGACCACCAGTCGAGGCACAAAGATGCCCGCCTATCGCATTCGCTGGCGTGACAGCGAGCGTCCTGAGATCGTGCTTCAGCACATGCTGATTGCCGATCCTGATCCCACTCCTCCGCCCGAGAATGTCAGCCTCGAGCCTCCAGCTCCCAAGTCCTGATTGCCTGGCCGATCAGCTGAGGCCCTGGCGACGCCTCAGCTCTTCAAGTTCCTGATGGGCTTCAAACAAGGCCCAGTCTTCATCCAGGCTGCGATCTCCTCCTTGTTGTGAGGCCTTCTGATTGAGCAGGGAAATCTGTTGATCCAGGTCTCGGAAATTCCGACCCAGTTCATCCAGCTCGTTCCAGAGATCCCTTCCCTGATTCATCAGGTTGTTCACATGCTTTTCAGCCCGCAACGCCAGGTCATCGGCTCCGGCGTTGCTGGCTTTTTTTGTACGTTCTCCCCAGGCCTGAACCTGTTCTGCCAGTGAAAGCAGCTGGCGTCGAAGGTCTTTGGCCTGGATCTGCATCTGGTCGCGTCGGCTGCTGAGATCGCGCTGTCTATCCTGCAGATGCTGTTGCCGCAGCATGCGGTCCTGGTCGGGATTGGAGCGCAAAAAGGCATCCAACCGCTCTTCCAGGTTGCGTTCAAGCTGATCGAGCCATGTCGGTGACATCAGTCCAGGGCTTGATGCGTCTCAGCTCAGTCTGCAGCTTCCAGCCAGTGCAGGGAGAGGTCATCGGCAGGATCGTGCCAGCGACCGCACCAGCGCCAGCCTGCGTCTTTGGCCAGTTCACGGGCCATCTCCGCTGAGTACTTGACGCTGTATTCGGTCACAAGGGGCTGTCCTGCGCTGAAGGTCCATGGCTCGCCAGCTACCGAGACCGTCTGGTGAACCTCGCTGATCAGGGCCATGCGGACGCGGCTCTCTGCTTCCTGCCAGACAGCCTCATAGAGGAACTTGTCTGGGTTGAAGTCAGCATCCAGATCCTTGTTCAGTCTTCGCAGCAGGTTCCGGGCGAAGGCAGCAGAGATGCCTGCCGCATCGTCGTAAGCGGCCTCCAGCCTGGAGCTTGCCTTTGGTTGATCAAGTCCCAGCAAAAGCGGTCCGCCACTGAGAAGTACGCGAAATCTGTGCAGCAGCGCAACGGCCTCGTCACGAGTGAAGTTGCCGAGGGAACTTCCAGGAAAGAACCCCACTTTTCTTTCACCTTGGATCAGTGGATGGTCTGGCAGGGCCTCAAGCTGACTGTGGTCGCAGCAGATCCCCAACATCGGCACCCGAGGATGTTGAGCCTGAAGTGTCGCTGTTGACCGGCGCAGATGCTCAGCGCTGATGTCGAGAGCCACATAGGCGTGAGGGTGCATCGCCTCCAGAAGCGGCCCCACCTTGCGTGCGCTGCCTGCGCCGAATTCAACGATCACTCCTGATCCGATGGCATTGACGATGTCTGCAGCTGATGACTCCAGCAGGGCGATTTCCGTTCGGGTAAGGCTGTATTCCGGTTGCTGGCAGATCTGATCGAACAGTTGTGACCCCTCGTTGTCGTACAGGAACCAGGCCGGCAGCTGGCGGGGTTCACGTTTCAGGCCGTCTTGCACGAGTCGTTTCATGTCCGCGCTGGGTGGATGCAGATCGATCAGCTGGGGACGCGCAGGCGTTTGGGTTGTCATTGGGCCAGGCGCAGACCCGCCGCCATCCAGCGGCTGGCCGGGGTGAAAAAGTTCCGGTAAGTGTCGCGGGAATGCCCTCTGGGTGTGAGCTGGCTGCTGCCCCGCAGCACGAACTGGGAAGT
Organism: Synechococcus sp. MIT S9509; assembly: GCF_047303035.1. Lineage (NCBI taxonomy): Bacteria > Bacillati > Cyanobacteriota > Cyanophyceae > Synechococcales > Synechococcaceae > Synechococcus > Synechococcus sp. MIT S9509. Next base: position 2,351,081 of record NZ_CP138940.1, read on the forward strand.
CATGAATTTGCCGTTGTATTCGCCGACAGCGCCGGCTGCAGGTTGGAATCCTGGGTAGGGGCGGTATGGGCTTGAGGTCCATTGCCAGAGCTGACCATGGCTCTGTTGCAGTGAATCACCGTGTTCAGTGCTGGCCAGTTCCCATTCCGCTTCGCTGGGAAGGCGGGCGCTGGACCAGCGTGCGTAGGCATCCGCTTCGAACCAGCTGAGGTGACGCACGGGCAGGTGATCCTCCAGCGGGCAGCGGCCAGCCAGGGTGAACTCCCAGCGCCAGGGACCTTGGCCATCAGGATCACGTCGCCAGTAGCGGGGTGCTTCCCAGTTGCGCTCGCTGCGCTCCGTCCAGCCCTCGCTCATCCAGAGCTCAGGACGCTGATAACCGCCATCATCGATGAAGCATCGGTAAGCGGCATTGCTCACCAGCTGAGTGGCAATGCGGAAAGGTTCCAGCCAGGTTCGATGCCGCGGGCCTTCGTTATCGAAGTGGAAGGAATCACCGTTGTGGCCCACTTCCACCAGCCCTCCGCGGCAGTCGAGCCAGGGTCCGTTCTTCTGTGAGTCTGTTTTGATGCAGGGTGTGACGGGCTGATCAGCAATCTGCCCACACCAGTCAGTGCGATAGGCCGGTTCCAGGGGCTGACGACTGAATCCATCCAGTAGGTCCATCAGCATTAGTTCCTGGTGCTGCTGCTCATGGTGAAGACCCAGCTCCACCAGCTTCAGCCACGGAGCTTCGCTGTGGCGCTCCAAAAGCTCCTCGAGTGCCTGGTTCACTCGCTTCCGCCAGGCTGAGACCTCCTCCATCGGTGGTCGGCTGAGCAGTCCTCGCTGGGGCCGTGGCTGACGTGGGCCAACAGCCTCGTAATAGGAGTTGAACAGATAGCTCCAGCGAGGGTCCGCAGGCACATAGTCGGGATGGTGGGGCTTCAGCACGAAGGTTTCGAAGAACCAGGTGGTGTGAGCCAGGTGCCATTTCGGTGGGCTGGCATCGGCCATGCCCTGCAGGTTGAGGTCTTCCGTGTTGAGTGGTTCAATCAGCGCCTCACTGGTACGCCGCACCTCCATCAATCGATTTAGGAGCGAGCCGGAGGCCATGGAGGGGAATCATGCTGGCGGTGACGTTAGTGGGATCCCTGTCGAGTGTCAGCGCAGCACTGCCCCTACCATCAGCCCAAACCGCAGCTCCTTTGTGATCGGCACGTTGCTGGCCGACCGGTATCGCCTGGACAGCTGTCTGTCTTCGGATCCGGACCATCCCCAGGGGATCCTCTGGCGTGCCGCTGATCAGCTGGCGTCTGACGCACCTGTTGCGCTGCGGCAACTCAACGATCAAAAGACCCAGGACCGCTTCCGCAGTCTGTGGTCATCGATGCAGTCACTGCTCCATCCGCAGATTCCACGCTTTGGAGGTCTGCTCGAGGAACAGGGCAGCCTCTGGCTCGTGCGGGAGTGGCAGGAGGGCTCCACTCTGAGCCAGATCCAGAACCAACGTCTGCAGCGTCAGTTGGTGTTCGGCTCCGGTGAGGTGCTCCTGCTGATGAGGCAGCTGCTGCCGCCGCTTGCAGTGCTGCATGGTCAGGAGTTGGTTCATGGCGACATCAACCCCCGCAACCTGCTCAGGCGTGATCAGGATTGTCTGCCCGTGTTGCTGGATTTCGGCTTGTTGCAGCGCAGTGGTCAGCAGCCTCTGACTGCTGCGTCGCCGGTCTTTGCTCCTCGCGCTCAGGTGCGACGCGCACCTGCTGCAGCCTGGATGGATCTGCATGGTCTTGGCGTGTCGGCTCTGACCCTGTTGAGCGGTCGACCTCCCGCGCAGCTGTTGAAGGGCGATGAAGAGGGCTGGCTGCTGCCCACCGATCTCGACCTCGATCCTTCCTACCGGGAGGTCTTGGAACGTTTGCTTTCTGAGCAGCCTGAGCACCGTTTTGAAAGCGCTGCTGAGGCCCTTCAGGCTTTGCAGGCTGTGTCGATGCCTGAAACAACAGGGCCACAGCCCCGTGCCGATCGCACCCTGGTTCTGGCCCCTGTGGTTGCAGATGACTCACTGCCCGCTGCGAATGGGTCTCCTGACCTGCCGAGAATCGCGGTTGATCAGCAGGAAAAACGGCGCCGGCCCTCCGCAGAGCAGCGTCAGCTTGCGGCAGAAGGCCGTTTATGGCCGGTGGTCGGTGCCCTGCTGGTTTCGGCTCTGGTTGGAACAGCCATCGGTTGGTTTCTGCTGACGCGCGGCAATCCCCCTGCGGGTGCCCCCTCCACTGAGCGTGACGTGATCGGTCGTTCTCCTTCCGCGAGCCTTCCTCCTGCGGAGGTCGATCAACGCCAGCAGCTGCTCAGTCGTCTGCGTGCCCTGCAGGTTGATCGCAGTTGGTTTCTGCAGTTGGTGGATGCAAGCCTGATGGCCCGTTTCCCGGAGCGTGGTGGCCGCCTGCCCAGCGATTCCCTCGAAGACGCGCCTTTGAGGAGCGTCTGGAATGAACTCGCAGAGGAGTGGTTAGCCAGGGTTGAGCAACTGCCGCCAGGGCAGCGCAGTCGCCTTGGACAGCTCAAGCCTGCTGATTGGCAGAAGCAGCGCCAGGCTCTTGTGTCGCAGGGCGTGAACAATAAGGTCGTCGAGCAGCTGGTCAGCGCTTCGGCACAGGCGTTGCTTCCGGGCGTTCCTGCAGGGGTCAAGCCGCCCGAGCCTTTCCGTCAGCTGTGGATCGCCGCAGCGTTGCGCAGTCTTGAGGATGTCCGCATTGAAAAGGTCAAAGCGCGTTCACCGGCGCCCACGGTTCTTTCCAGTCGCGTGCCAGCTGGTGGTGCACGCCTGATCTCGATTTCAGTCCCAGCGGGTCGCCGGCTGGTGTTGGGCATCAACGGCACACCACTGATGCAGATGACTGTCTACGGATCTGATGGTGAGGTGGCTGCCGAGCGAGGACCGCTGCGTGTTGTGACTCTGCCGGTGGAAGCTGGATCGCCGGTTCAGGTATTGGTGACCAATGACGGTGTGTCTTCAGGCTTGCTGACACTCTCCTGCCGTGCCGATGCACCGGCACCGACGCCGTTGCCGGAGGTTGACCTCAACCCGATTCCCGATCCGGCGACCGGGGTGCAGGGCCCCGTCGAGGAGCTTCCCGAACCTCCCGGTCCAAGGCCTGCAGGTGCGGAGGATCCCCCTGTTGAAGAGGCCGATACAACCGATGGATCCAACCGAGAGTCCACTCTTGAATCCACCCTTGAATCAATTGCACCGTGGCGGCAGTTCAGTGATCAGAACCCCTGAGACCGCTGTGCTTGAGGCAGCAGTGATTCAGTAGCGCGCAATGGCAGCCCGTGTTTCTTTCCTGATCTGTTTGTCCTTTTCGGCCGCACGTTTGTCATGCAACTTGCGGCCTTTGCCGAGACCGATGGTGAGCTTGATCCAGGATCCCTGCAGGTGCATGTTGAGAGGGATCAGCGTCAGCCCCTTCTGATCAAGTTGCCCGCGCAGCTTGTCAATTTCGCGTCGGTGGGCCAGCAACCTGCGTACGCGCAGCGGATCGTGGTTGTAATAACCGCTGGCATGGGTATGGGGTGAGATGTGCACGTTGTGCAGCTGCATTTCCCCATTGCGGATCAGACAGAATCCGTCCCTGAGGTTGGCCTGGCCAGCCCGGATCGATTTCACTTCGGTGCCCACCAGTTCAATGCCGGTTTCCAGCGTTTCGAGGATGTCGTACTGATGCCTGGCGAGCCTGTTGTCAGCCAGCAAGCGATTGGCCGCCGCCCTTGCTGCCGCGTTTTTCTTGCCTCCACCTTTGGCCATGGCCTGTCTGGCCTTTCGGCCGCTTGATGCTCCGACCCTATCCAGGTCTCGGTACTCTTCCCACATGGCCATTGTTTCCTCAAGCGCAGGATCCCCGCGTCCACGCAAGGAGCGTGAGCCCAATCGGGTTGTCGACGCGGCCCGGCAGCCAGGAGATGATCTCGATCCGGCAGTGCCTGCGTCACGTGACGACGGATTACGGCCCAGGTGTCTGCGGGACTACATCGGTCAACGCGAGCTCAAACAGGTGCTTGGCATTGCGGTGAAAGCCGCGCTGGGGAGGGGAGATGCACTCGATCATGTGCTGCTCTACGGCCCTCCCGGTCTGGGCAAGACAACCATGGCCATGGTGCTGGCTGAAGAGTTGGGGGTGAAGTGCCGTATCACCAGTGCCCCTGCTCTTGAGCGCCCCCGCGACATCGTTGGTCTGTTGGTGAACCTGCAGCCACGGGAGCTGCTGTTCATCGATGAAATTCATCGATTGAGTCGGGTGGCTGAGGAGCTGCTTTATCCGGCGATGGAGGATCACCGACTTGACCTCACGGTGGGCAAGGGAAGCACCGCACGTACCCGTTCGCTGGACCTTCCTCCCTTCACCCTGGTCGGCGCCACAACACGAGCCGGTGCGCTGAGTTCACCGCTGCGTGATCGTTTCGGTTTGATTCAGCGTCTGGAGTTCTATGGCCTGGACGACTTGCGGTCGATTGTGGAGCGTGCTGCAGGATTGCTTGCGCTTGATCTGACGGCTGATGCCTGCGCTGAGATTGCTCTCCGCTGCAGGGGGACGCCTCGCATTGCCAACCGGCTGCTGCGTCGGGTGCGAGATGTGGCCTGTGTCCGTGACTGTTCCCGGCCGATCGACAGACTGTTGGTCGATGAAGCTCTCACCCTTCATCGAGTGGATGGTCGTGGACTCGATGCCAGTGACCGAAGGCTGCTGGAGCTGCTGCTCCAATCCCACGGGGGTGGTCCTGCCGGACTGGACACTCTGGCCGCAGCGCTTGGAGAAGATCCAAGCACTTTGGAATCGGTTGTTGAGCCGTATCTGCTTCAGCTCGGGTTCCTGCAGCGCACTCCGCGTGGCCGGGTGGTGACTGCAGCAGGCCGCGACCATCTCGCTGCGGCCTGATGACAGATCTGAGGTTTATTCAGCTTTCTCACAGAGCCGGTTGTGCTCGATACGCTGAACAAACGCTCTGAGATTGAAAAACAGTGACCCAGCTGTTTTGGTTGCAACCAGATGATCTACTCATCACCCCTCGCTCAGTGTGATGCGAATCGTGGTGTCGAGTTGTCATTCGGGTTCATGCAATGACCGGGGGTCAGGCGCATGAGATGGATGCTTCGTCTCGCCGGCTGGTTCTTACCGCTGCTTCTGATGGCGATTCCCGGCGCCGCATTCGCTGCCGAGGTTGATCAGTTGCCACAGCTGTTTGATAGTGCACTTGCGCTCAGTCGCGCGGGGGATCCGCAGCAAGCACTTCCTGTCTGGAATCAGGTTCTGGAGATTGCCCCTGACGATGCAGCGGCCTGGAGTAACCGCGGCAATGTGCGACTGATGCTTGGTGATCCGGAGGGTGCCATCTCCGATCAGACTCGTTCCATGGAGCTGGCACCCGACGATGCTGATCCCCATCTCAATCGCGGGACTGCTGAAGAGGCTCTGCAGCGCTGGTCCGAGGCCGCGGCAGACTACGACTGGATTCTGGAGCGGAATCCAGACGATGCATCGGCTCTCTACAACCTCGGCAATGTGCGTGGGTCGGAGGGTGAATGGCAGGAAGCCCAGCGTCTCTATCGCTTGGCGGCCGATGCCAGGCCTGGATTTGCGATGGCCAGAGCGAGTGATGCGCTGGCTCTGTACCAGCTCAATGATCTGAAGGAAGCCGAACGAAACCTGCGCAATCTGATCAGGCGCTACCCGATGTTCGCCGATGCACGGGCAGCCTTGAGTGCCTTGCTCTGGAGTAAGGGGTCGCGTGGTGAAGCGGAAAGCCATTGGGCTGCAGCTTCAGGTCTTGATCCCAGTTACAGCGATTCGGCCTGGCTTGCTGAGGTGCGTCGCTGGCCTCCCCGGCCGATTGCCGATCTTGAGCGGTTTCTCGCTCTGGAGATGTCATGAATCTCACAGCCACCTGGTCGGAGCGTTTGGAAGCGTTGTTGCCGGAGCTGATCGAGTTTCGCCGCCATCTGCACGCCCATCCTGAGCTCAGCGGTGAAGAACATCACACTGCTGCTCTGATCGCCGGAGACCTGCGAAAGGCCGGTTGGCGCGTTCGCGAAGGCGTGGGTCGCACGGGTCTAGTGGCTGATCTTGGCCCCGAACAGGGCCCGAAACTCGGCTTGCGAGTGGATATGGATGCACTGCCCATTGAAGAGCTAACGGACCTGCCCTATGCCTCCCTGCGGCAGGGCGTTATGCATGCCTGCGGACATGATCTGCACAGCACGGTCGGTCTGGGGGTCGCCAGATTGCTGGCGGCTGAGCCGCAATTACCCGTTGGGATGCGTTTGCTGTTCCAGCCTGCAGAAGAAATCGCGCAGGGTGCTCGCTGGATGCGTGAAGCGGGAGCCACTGAGGGGCTGGACGCTCTTCTGGGTTTGCACGTCTTTCCCAGCTTGCCTGTGGGCAGCGTGGGTTTGCGCAGCGGCAGCCTGACGGCCGCGGCTGGTGAGCTGGAGATCGAGATCAATGGTCAGGCCGGCCACGGTGCCAGGCCTCATCAGTCGGTTGATGCCATCTGGATCGCTTCGAGGGTGGTCACGGGTCTCCAGGAAGCCATCAGTCGCAGGCTTGATGCCCTTCACCCTGTGGTGGTGAGTTTCGGACGCATCGAAGGGGGCAAGGCGTTCAACGTGATTGCCGATCGGGTCACCCTGCTTGGAACGGTTCGTTGTCTGTCCAACGATGTGCATGAACAGCTGCCCACTTGGATCGAGCAAACGGTTCGGTCTCTTTGCGAGGGTTTCGGCGCCACTGCCACGGTCCGTTATCGCTGTATTGCGCCTCCCGTTGATAACGACACCAGGCTCACGGCCCTGCTCGAGCGATGTGCCATCGAGCAATTAGGTCCCGATCAGGTCCTGCGGTTGGAGCAGCCCTCTCTGGGGGCAGAGGATTTCGCTGAGTTGATCAGAGATGTGCCAGGAATGATGTTTCGCCTCGGTGTGGCGGGTCCTGAGGGATGTGCGCCGCTGCACAACGGCCACTTTCTCCCTGATGAACGCTGCCTTGGGGTCGGTATTCGGGTGCTGACGGCTGTGATGTTGGCCTGGGAACCGACACCATGAATCGCCCGCCTCGCACGCGTCTGCACGTGTTGTTGTCCCTGGCGGCTCCCCTGCTGATCGGTCTGGGAGTTCTGGCTCTTGTCCAGCGTGAGGGCACGGAGCGTTGGCAGTCCGTTCCTGCCATCCTGGTTGGCTCCGGCCTGGTGATCCACGCAGTGGTGGGTCGCCGCCGCCGTCGCCACCAGCTGCTGGTGGCTTTACGAAGCAGCCGTTTTCAGGAGAATTGAATCGATGGCGTCCACACCGCAACAATCACAGGGGGGTGAGCCCGATCTGAATGCTCTCAGGGAGGCCATCGGTTCAGGTGATCCAGTCAGGGCGATGCCGGCGCTCACCCAGTTGCGATTCTGCAGCGATGAGGATGCTGTTCCTCTTCTGGTGCTGGGCAGTGAGCAGGAGGCCTTCCTGGTGCGCTCCTTGAGCTGCAGCGGTCTGGGATACAAGCGCACCGAGCAGGGTTGGGTGGTTCTGGAGCGGCTGCTGCGCAGCGATGCTGATGCGAATGTGCGAGCCGAGGCGGCCAATGCCCTCGCCAGTTATGGCGTTGCGCGAGCCTGGCCCTTGCTGAAAGCCGCATTCGATGCCGACAGCGCCTGGCTAGTGCGTTGCAGCATTCTCTCGGCTCTGGCGGAGCAATCCGAGATCGATTTCGGCTGGCTGCTGGAGCTGGCCAGTGCAGCGATCACGGATGGAGACGGCACGGTGCGCGTCAGCGGAGCGGAGATCCTGGGTCGGATTGTGCGTGAAAACGCTGATCATCCGATCAGCGAGCAGGCCAGAACTCTGTTGTTGCCTCTCCAGAAAGACGTTGACCACCGTGTTGTGGCAGCGGCGCTGAACGGATTGCAGCTGCGTTGACGGTGTGTTCCCAACGGCGTTGCTAGTAATTGAGCACCACTAGGGGTGCCCTGGATCGTTTGCGATCCCATTGGCTGAGATCACACCCTCCGAACCTGATCCGGGTCATTCCGGCGACAGGGAAGTGACCAATGTGATCTGCGGCCAGCTGGCCGGCTCCTGGCAGTTCCTTCGCTGAATGGATCATGCGTGCTTCCTGGGTTCAGTCCCGTCGCGGACAGCCGAACGTGTCCCAGATGCATTTCGCCCGTCAGGGCCTGGTGACCGAGGAGATGGTCTATGTGGCCAGGAGGGAGAACCTGCCCGAGACCCTGGTGATGGAGGAGGTGGCACGGGGGCGCATGGTGATCCCTGCCAACATCAATCATGAAAATCTGGAGCCGATGGCGATCGGGATCGCCAGCAAGTGCAAGGTGAATGCCAACATCGGCGCCTCACCCAACGCCTCTGATGCCGAGGAAGAGGTCAAGAAGCTGAATCTGGCGGTGAAATACGGTGCCGACACCGTCATGGACCTGTCCACCGGTGGCGTCAACCTGGATGAGGTTCGAACGTCAATCATCAAGGCGTCGCCCGTGCCGATCGGCACGGTTCCCGTCTATCAGGCGCTGGAAAGTGTGCATGGCTCGATTGAACGCCTCTCTGAGGACGACTTCCTGCACATCATCGAGAAGCACTGTCAGCAGGGGGTTGATTACCAGACCATCCACGCTGGGCTGCTGATTGAGCACCTGGTGAAGGTGAAAGGCCGTATCACCGGGATTGTCAGTCGCGGAGGGGGCATACTCGCCCAGTGGATGCTGTATCACCACCGCCAGAACCCGCTCTACACGCGTTTTGACGACATCTGCGAGATTTTCAAGCGTTACGACTGCACGTTCTCACTGGGTGATTCGCTGCGCCCGGGCTGTCAGCATGATGCTTCCGATGCGGCTCAGCTTGCCGAGCTCCACACCCTTGGTGAACTGACGCGTCGTGCCTGGGAGAAGGATATTCAGGTAATGGTTGAGGGTCCAGGCCACGTGCCGATGGATCAGATCGAGTTCAACGTGAAAAAACAGATGGAGGAGTGCAACGAGGCACCTTTCTATGTTCTGGGCCCTCTGGTGACGGACATCGCACCTGGTTATGACCACATCACCTCGGCGATCGGTGCGGCCATGGCCGGCTGGCATGGCACGGCGATGCTCTGTTATGTGACACCGAAAGAGCACCTGGGTCTCCCCAATGCCGACGATGTGCGTGAGGGTTTGATTGCCTACAAGATCGCGGCACATGCGGCCGATATCGCCAGGCATCGTCCAGGTGCCCGTGATCGGGATGATGAGCTCAGCCGGGCTCGTTACGCTTTCGACTGGAACAAGCAGTTTGAATTGTCATTGGACCCCGAGCGGGCCAAGCAATATCACGATGAAACCCTGCCTGCTGATATCTACAAGCAGGCTGAATTCTGCTCGATGTGTGGCCCCAAACACTGTCCGATGCAGACCAAGATCACCGATGAGGATCTCGAAGGTTTGGAGAAGGTGCTGGAGGTGAAAGGTGGAGCTGAATTGTCCGGGGTGAAAATGGACAAGGCTGAGTAAGTCCGCTCTGAAGAGCATCACCCAGGATCATTGATTTTTTGGGTGATGATTTTCAGAGTTTTCGGGTTATCTGGTTCTGGTTTCGAGTGTTTCTCGAAACCAATTGATTGTCGGTTGAAGTCCTTCTTGGAGGGAGATTTTCGGCTCCCAGCCCAGTTCCCTCCTGGCAAGATCAATGACGGGTTGGCGCTGGAGAGGATCGTCCTGAGGTAGTGGCTTGCGGATCAGTTCAAGGTTGGGGTTGATCTGATCACGTACGAGCTCAGCCAGCTGGCGGATGGTGAATTCATTGGGGTTGCCGATATTGACGGGACCGGATGTATCCCCACTCATCAGTCGAAGCATGCCTTCGATCAGATCATCCACATAGCAAAACGATCTGGTTTGATTGCCCTCTCCATAGAGCGTCAGAGGTTTTCCCTGGAGGGCCTGAACGATGAAGTTACTCACCACACGTCCATCGTCCGGGAGCATGCGCGGTCCATAGGTATTGAAGATGCGCATCACCCGAATCTCCGTGCCGTGCATGCGCTGGTAGTCGAAACAAAGGGTTTCGGCAATGCGCTTGCCCTCGTCGTAACAGCTGCGAATTCCGATCGTGTTGACGCAGCCTCGGTAGCTTTCCGGTTGTGGGTGAATTTCTGGATCTCCGTAAACTTCGCTCGTGCTTGCCAGCAGGAAGCGAGCGCCAACCCGTCTTGCCAGGCCCAGCATGTTGTAAGTGCCAAGAAAACTTGTTTTGGCTGTTTTGATTGGGTTGAACTGGTAATGAATCGGTGAAGCGGGGCAGGCCAGATGCCAGATTCGATCAACTTCCAACTTGATCGGTTCAGTGACATCGTGGCGAATGAGTTCAAAATTAGGATGTCCAATCCATTCGTTGATATTCGACTTTCTTCCTGTGAAATAGTTGTCCAGGCAAATGACTTCTTCGTCCTTTTGCATCAGGCGATCAACCAAATGGGATCCGAGAAATCCAGCCCCGCCGGTGATGAGATTACGCATCTGATCCAGATCTCAATGGTGCTGATCAAAAAAAAGCGGAGGATTCAATCCTCCGCTTTGTGCATTCTGCAAAATTGGGCTCAGCCAAGTAATGCTCTGGATTTGGCCACGACGTTCTCCACGGTGAAGCCGAATTTCTCCATGCATGTGCCGCCAGGGGCTGAAGCCCCGAAGCGATTCATGGTGACGCTGTCTCCGTCAAGACCGATAAACCGGTGCCACCCGAAGCTTTCTGCGGCTTCAACGATGATTCGCTTGCGAACGGCACCGGGCAGCACCTCTTCCTTGTAAGCGTCGCTCTGCTCGTCAAACAATTCAACACAGGGCATCGAGACGACGCGGACTTTTTTGCCATCGGCGTTCAGCTGTTTGGAGGCCTGCACACAGAGGTCGAGTTCGGTGCCGGTACCGATCAGGATCAGATCGGGGGTTCCGTCGCAGTCTTCGAGGATGTAGCCACCCAGTGCCACTTTCTCAATCGAGGAATTGGCTTGATTCACCATGCCTTGTCGGCTGAGGCAGAGAGCACTGGGGCGATGGCGATTTTCAATCGCCAGCTTGTAGGCACCGCTTGTCTCGTTGCCGTCGCCTGGTCGGAACACCAGCATTCCCGGCATGGCCCTGAGTGAAGGGATTGTTTCGATCGGCTGGTGTGTGGGTCCGTCTTCACCAACGCCAATGGAGTCGTGGGTGAGCACATAGATCACGCCCAGCTCGCTCAGAGCCGACAGGCGCATCGAGCCGCGCATGTAGTCGGCGAAGACCAGGAAGGTTCCGCCGTAGGGGATCAGGCCACTGTTGTGATAAGCGATACCGTTCAGCACGGCTGCCATGGCGTGCTCACGCACACCGAAGTGCAGATAGCGCTTCTCGGGGGTTTCAGGCTGGTAGGAACCTGTTTCACCCTTGATGTCTGTGTAATTGGAGTGGGTGAGGTCTGCAGAGCCACCAATCAGTTCAGGCAGATTTGGGCCAAGAGCACCCAGGCAGATCTGGGAGTGCTTACGGGTGGCCAGCCCCTTGTCGTCAGGGGTGTAGGTGGGAAGGTCCTTGTCCCAGCCCTGGGGCAGTTCACCGCGCAGCATGCGCTCGAACTCCGCTGATTCTGTTGGGTACTTGGAGCGATAGGTGGCGAGAGTTTGGTTCCACTCGGCTTCCAGACTGGCCCCGCGATCGATGGCCTGTCGGAACTGGTCGTAAGCGTCCTGGGGTACTTCGAAGGGGCCGTAGTTCCAGCCCAGCTGTTGACGGGTCAGTTCCGTTTCCTCGTCTCCGAGGGGAGCTCCGTGCACGCCGGCCGTATCGCTCTTGTTGGGTGAGCCGAAGCCGATGGTGGTTGTGATCTTGATGATCGATGGCTTGTCGGTGACAGCTTTGGCGGCTTCGATCGCCTTGGCGATGCCATCCACATCGGTGTTGCCGTCAGCGACGTGCTGCACGTGCCAGCCGTAGGCTTCATAACGCTTGAGTACGTCCTCGGTGAAGGACACGTTCGTGCGGCCATCGATGGTGATGTGATTGTCGTCGTAAAGAGCAATCAGTTTGCCCAGCTTCAGGTGGCCAGCCAATGACGCTGCTTCGGAAGACACCCCTTCCTGATTGCAGCCATCGCCCATGATCACGTAGGTGAAGTGATCGACAACGGTGGCGTCGGGCTTGTTGAACTTCGCGGCGAGGTGAGACTCGGCAATCGCCAGACCCACAGCATTGGAAATACCAGCGCCCAGTGGGCCTGTGGTCACTTCGATGCCAGGGGTCTCGAAGGTTTCAGGGTGTCCCGGTGTTTTTGAGCCCCATTGGCGGAACTGTTTGATGTCATCGATCGACACCGAGTCGTAGCCGGTGAGATGCAGCAGCGCGTACTGCAACATGCAGCCATGGCCGGCTGACAGCACGAAGCGATCTCTGTTGAACCACTTGGGGTTCTTGGGGTTGTGATGCAGGAACTTGTCCCAGAGGGTGTACCCCATCGGTGCACAACCCATCGGCAGGCCAGGGTGGCCGCTCTTGGACTTGTTAATTGCATCCACGGCCAGCATGCGAATGCTGTTGATGCAGAGGGTGTCGAGAGAAGCGGGCGCGGCGACCATGGCGTGAGCTTGGAGAAGCAGTAAGAGGTTGGAGCAGTCTGAAACAGCATGGTCAGGGGCACCGGTGGTGAACCTGAACCAGGGGTTCAGTTCATGCGCTTGAAGGCAAGGCAGACGTTGTGGCCGCCGAAGCCGAACGAGTTGGACAACACCGTTCCCAGTGTGTGCTCACGGGCGGTGTTGGGCACCACATCGAGATCACAGTCGGGGTCGGGATTGCTGTAATTGATGGTTGGAGGGACAGCATTGTGCTGCAGTGCCAGCACACAGGCCACGGCTTCGATGCCCCCGGAGCCGCCCAGCAAATGGCCGGTCATCGACTTGGTTGAGCTCACCGGGATTGAGCTGGCGCGATTGCCAAGGGCACTCTTGATGGCGGCAGTTTCGTTGCTGTCGTTGGCAGGAGTGCTGGTGCCGTGAGCATTCACATAATCGATGCTTTCAGCATTGAGGCCAGCGTCATCCAGGGCAAGACGCATCGCGGCTGCACCGCCAACACCGCCGGGGGTTGGAGAGGTGATGTGGTGGGCGTCGCATGTGGTGCCATAACCAACAATTTCAGCCAGGATCGTGGCGCCGCGGGCTTCGGCATGACTGAGTGTTTCCAGCACCAACAACCCTGAGCCCTCACCGATCACAAAACCGTCTCGTTCCTTGTCGAACGGGCGACTGGCCGTGGCTGGATCATCGTTGCGAAAGGACAGTGCCTTGGCACTGGCAAAACCGGCCACCCCCAACGGCGTGATGGCGGACTCAGCACCGCCGCAAACCATTGCATCAGCTTTGCCCAGTTGCAGCAGACGGAATGCATCTCCGATCGCATTCGATCCCGCAGCACAGGCTGTGGCCACGGCTGAACTGGGCCCCTTTGCACCAAGGGCGATCGCAGCAAGGCCGGTGGCCATGTTGGGAATCATCATCGGCACTGTGAACGGACTCACCCGTCCGGGACCCTTCCCCTCAAGCACATGGGCCTGGGTTTCCATCGTGAGCAGCCCTCCGACTCCAGAGCCAATGCTCACTCCGATCCGGTCGGCGTTGGCCTCGGTGATCTTCAGACCTGCATCGTCAAGGGCCTGTTTGGCTGCGACAACACCGAACTTGCAATAACGATCCCAGCGCTTTGCGTCCTTGGGTTCAATGAATCCAGCCGGATCGAATTGCTTCACTTCAGCGGCGAATCGGCAGGCGTGCCGTGAGGCATCAAACAGTGAAATTGTTGCTACCCCATTCCTGCCGGAGGTGAGGCCGGACCAGTACTCGGCGACGTTGTTGCCGATCGGCGTCACCGCGCCGAGGCCCGTGACCACAACGCGTTGGAGACCCTCCACCATGCTGCCGATCCTCAGGCTTGCTTGTCTTCGATGTATTTGACGGCGTCACCGACTGTGGCGATGCCCTCAGCAGCTTCGTCTGGAATTTCGATGTCAAAGGCCTCTTCCAGTGCCATGACCAGCTCGACGGTGTCGAGGGAGTCAGCACCCAGATCATTCTGAAAATTGGATTCGGGCTTGACTTCGCCCGCATTGACGCTGAGCTGCTCTGCCACGATCGAGCGGACTTTTTCGAGGATCGCTTCCTGGGACATGGCCGTGAAGACGGGACGCCGCATCCTACGGGCTGGCCCCGTTCTTTCAAACTTCGTGATTTGACACCGAACCTGGCGTTAACAACAGTGACGGCCCGTCGCAAGCCAGCCCTCAGTCTCGACACTCCCCTTTAAGTTATTCCCAAGTCACCTGCTGCGAGACGGGAGCATGTCCCACGCCGTCAAGATCTACGACACGTGCATCGGCTGCACACAGTGCGTCCGCGCATGCCCTCTTGATGTGCTCGAAATGGTGCCTTGGGACGGCTGCAAGGCTGGTCAGATCGCCTCATCCCCTCGCACAGAAGACTGTGTTGGATGCAAGCGCTGTGAAACAGCCTGCCCCACCGACTTTCTCAGTATCAGGGTCTATCTGGGGAACGAGACCACCAGAAGCATGGGTCTTGCGTACTGATCGGCGCATCAACCACAGAGTTTCTTTTTAAGCCCTCTTAACTCATAAGCTCTGCCCGGCATTGCCCGGGCTTTTTAGTATGTGCGGAATCGTTGCGGTGATTGGTTCCAGAGAAGCTGCGCCACTGCTGCTGGAGGGTTTGCGGCAACTGGAATATCGCGGATATGACTCCGCTGGTATCGCCACCATCGAGACCTCGACCTCAGACGCTGCCGCCAGGCTTCATTGCATTCGTGCCAAGGGTAAGCTCGCGAATCTCACCGAGAAGGTGGAGCGGGTATCTGCGCCTGGTTTCTGTGGAATCGGCCATACCCGCTGGGCAACCCATGGCAAGCCCGAGGAGCACAACGCTCACCCTCACTGTGATGGCCCTGGGCAGGTGGCGGTGGTGCAGAACGGCATCATCGAAAACCACAGGGCCCTGCGTGAGCAACTCGCCGGTGCAGGAGTCAACTTCCGCTCAGATACCGATACCGAAGTGATTCCGCATCTGCTTTCAGCGGAATTACAGCGGCTGCGCAGTGATGGTTTGCCTGCCGACGGCAGCACGCTTTTGCTTGCCGTGCAAACCGTGCTTCCGAAACTGCAGGGTGCCTATGCCCTTGCGGTGTTGTGGGCTGATGTTCCAGGCGCTCTGGTAGTCGCTCGCAAAGCAGCACCACTGTTGATCGGTCTGGGTGAGGGCGAGTTCATCTGTGCAAGCGATACGCCTGCGCTGGCTGGCTTCACTCGCACAATCCTGCCGCTTGAAGATGGAGAGGTGGCGCTGCTCAGTCCGCTTGGCATTGAGCTCTACGACGCTGAGGGTGAGCGTCAGCAGCGGAATCCATCCCTGCTCAGCGGTGAGGACCAGGTGGCCGACAAGCGCCAGTTCCGCCACTTCATGCTCAAGGAGATTCATGAACAGCCAGACACAGCACGCCTATGGGTGGAAAGGCATCTGCCGCTGAATCTGCAGGGTTCCAATCCTGTGGCCCTGCCTTTTGATCAAGACTTTTACGCCGGGATCGAGCGCATTCAGATTCTGGCCTGCGGCACCAGTCGACATGCCGCTCTCGTTGGGGCCTATCTGCTGGAGCAATTTGCGGGAATTCCTACCACTGTGTTTTATGCCAGTGAGTTTCGCTACGCACCTCCTCCACTCGCTCCCAACACGCTCACCATCGGTGTCACCCAATCCGGTGAAACGGCAGACACGTTGGCAGCTCTGGCCATGGACGCTGAGCGGCGACAGGTTCAGGCGGATCCGGCTTATGCCCCTCGTCAGTTAGGCGTGACCAATCGGGTGGAGAGTTCACTGGCTCGCCAGGTCTCCTACATCCTTGATATCGGAGCCGGCATCGAGGTCGGCGTTGCAGCCACAAAGACATTCCTCGGTCAGTTGCTGTCGTTCTATGCCCTTGCACTGGCCTTTGCAGCACGGCGCGGCAGCCGCAGCGAGTCAGAGATTGCTGCGTTGGTCAGTGAGTTACGTGGTTTGCCGCAACAGCTCAGTGCCCTTGTGGAGCAACATGATCAGCTTTCGGAGGCATTGGCCCACCGTTTTGCAGAAACCCAGGATGTGATTTTCCTCGGGCGCGGCATCAACTACCCGATTGCTCTGGAAGGAGCTCTGAAACTCAAGGAAATCAGTTACATCCACGCAGAGGGTTACCCGGCCGGCGAGATGAAACATGGACCGATTGCACTGCTCGATACGCACGTACCGGTCATCTCCATTGCCGTACCTGGCGTCGTGTTCGAAAAAGTGCTCAGTAATGCACAGGAGGCCAAGGCCCGGGATGCTCAGCTGATCGGTGTGGCCCCCATCTGCGCCGACACGGAGTTGTTTGATGAACTCCTTCCGGTTCCTGACGCGAGCGAGTGGATCAGCCCCTTGCTCACGGTGGTGCCAATGCAACTGCTGAGCTATCACATTGCAGCTCACCGAGGTCTGGACGTGGATCAGCCCAGGAATCTGGCCAAGAGCGTCACTGTGGAGTGATTGCAGCCTGGGCTGCCGCTGCGATGTCGCTGCGGCCGTAGACGTCATCAAAGCGCACAATGTCATCTTCACCCAGATAGGCGCCGCTCTGCACTTCGATCAGTTCCACGGGGATGCGACCCGGGTTGGTGAGACGGTGTTTGCAGCCGAGCGGGATGTAGGTGCTCTGGTTTTCGCCCACCATCTCTGTTTTTCCATCACGTTCCACCAGGGCTGTACCACTGACCACGATCCAGTGTTCGGCGCGGTGATGATGCATCTGCAAGGAGAGGCTGGCACCTGGTTTCACCGATATGCGTTTGACCTGCCAGCGGCTGTCTTCCACCACGCCGGTGTAGGAACCCCAGGGACGATAAATCTTGCGGTGTGCTTTGCCCTCCGGGCTGCCATCAGCTTCCAGTTGCTTCACAACCGTTTTGACGTTCTGGGCCTGGCTGCGGTCGGCGATCAGAACGGCATCATCGGTTTCGACCACCACCAGGTTTTCCACGCCCAGGCCCACAACGAGGCGGTGCTCACTGCGCAGGTAGCAGTTTCGGCTGCCTTCACTAATCACCCTTCCGCGCAGCACATTGCCATCGTCGTCGTGATCGGCGGTGTCCCACAGGGCACTCCAGCTGCCGACGTCGCTCCAGCCTGCTGAGAGAGGCAGCACTGATCCCAGCTTGGTTTGTTCCATTACGGCCACATCGATGGAGTCATTGGGGCACTTTGCGAAAGCTTCGCGTTCGAGGCGCAGGAAATCGAGGTCTGCCTCATCTTGTTCAAGTGCTGCGCGACAACAGCTCACCACCTCAGGTGCCAGGCGCTCAAGCTCTGCCAGTATGGCACTGGCTTTGAACAGGAACATGCCACTGTTCCAGGTGAATCGGCCGCTGGCCAGGAACTGTTCGGCAGTGGCCAGGTCGGGCTTTTCCACGAAGCGAGCGATCGGCACTGGCTTCAGGGAACCGGTGTCCAGTGATTCGGCGGCTTCGATGTAGCCGTAGCCGGTTTCAGGTGATGTCGGCACGATGCCAAAGGTCACCAGTCGCCCGGCCTCGGCTGCAATGCGACCCGCCTCAATCGCTGACTGAAAGTGCTCTGCATCTCGAATGACGTGGTCTGCAGCCAGGACAAGCAGCAGTGGGTCTTCACCGCGGGCCGTGGCCTGTAGGGCCGCCACTGCGACAGCTGGGGCCGTGTTGCGTCCCATGGGTTCGAGGAGAATGGCCTCCGGGTCAACCCCGATCTGGCGCATCTGTTCGGCCACGATGAAGCGGTGATCGTTATTGCAGATAAGCAGAGGAGAATTGAGACTCTTAATTCCTTCAAGGCGCTGCTGAGTCTGCTGCAGCAGGGTTTCCTCGCCACTTCCGCCAAGGGGCCAGTATTGCTTCGGATAGCTGGCTCTCGAGAGAGGCCAGAGACGAGTGCCTGTGCCACCGCAGAGGATCACCGGAGTCAGAGGGGTGGTCACGCGTTCGGTGGCGATTCGCTAGCCATTTTTACGTACTCGGTCAAGTCCTGTCATCACATTTGGTCAAGGGCTTTATCACAAGTGTTAAAGCTCAAGCAAGCCTGGCGGAGGTGTGAGCAGCAGCCAGCCTTCCTCCAAGTGCACCTCTGGAACAATCGCTTCAACAAAAGGAATCAGCAGTTTGTGGCCGTCGTTTCTCGTGATCTCAAGCAGATCGTTGCCGCCACTGATCAGGTCACTCACCAGGCCGATCATTTCACTTGAGTTGTTGAGACGGGCTTCAAGGCCAACCAGGTCGAGCAAGTGAAATTCACCTTCCTGCAGCTCGGGTCGATCTGCTGAACTCACAAGAAGTTTCTGACCCACCAGAGCCTGGGCTGCCTCTCGGTTGTCGATCCCTTCGAAGCAAACGATGAACAGACTTTTTCCCGGTAGTTGCCGCCCATTGGTGAGGATGACCTCTTTAGGTGATGTTCCCTGGGCCTGCAGCCAGCGGGGGCCTGGCTTTGTGAAGCGTTCGGGGAAATCACTGGCAGGGTTGACGCGCAGCTCGCCGCGTAGTCCCTGCACGCCTACCACTTTGCCAACGGGTAGCCAGGGGTCGGCTAGAGACGGATCTGTTGTTGGATCACCACCGGACATAACCAGACTTATGGAATGTTCCGATCATGCTTTCCAGCGTTGAAGAAGGGTGATCAGGGCTTGCGGCCACCATGCCAGTCGTTGCAACCAGCTCAGTCCAAGGCGTTGATGCAGGCAAAGCCATTGGCAACGACGCGAGCTGAAACGCTCGATCAAGCGTTGCATCAGTTGCTCTTGCTGTTTGTGCGGTCCGCTGTGGTTGGCGCCATGGCGTCGATGCGCGATCAAGCGCTGGCGGCAGGCAATCAGTCCGTGCTGCTGACAGGCCACCAGGGCAAGCCACCAGTCGTGAAGCACAGCCTCGTTCGGGATCGGCAGAGCGCATTGCAGCAGCGATCGATTGCAGAGGATCGTGCATCCCGTGACTTGGTTCCTCTGAGCAAGATGCACCAGTGAGCAATGTTGTGGATTCACCTGGTGCCATTGCCAAAGCGAGCGGCTCAGTTGATGTCCTTGAGCATCAATCAACGTCGCATCGGAATGTAGTAAGAGAGGCTGCTGCTGTCCGAGCTTGGATTTCGATTCTGTGGCCTGAAGTTGTTGCAGGCCGGTTTTTAGACGATCAATATGCCAGACATCATCTTGATCGCAGAGTGCGATGTAAGGCGCCTGGCTGGCGAGCAGCAGGCGGTTGAAAGCTTGCGTTGGGCCCAGGCGCTTGTGAAGGGGAGCGAGAAGCTTGATCCAGCCGCGATGTGCCTTGATCCAGCGATTGAGAATGCTGAGGGTGCCGTCTGTGGAACCGTCGTCATTCATCAGTACGCGGGTTGGCTTCAGGCTCTGCCTCTGCAGGCTTTCCAGCTGTTGCTCTAGGTAAGGCGCTCCATTCCAGGTGGCGAGCAACACTTCAACATTGGGTATCACCAGAGCTGCAGGCCCCATTTGCGAAAGTAGTGCCAGGCGCTGTGTAAATTCACCAGGGTGAGCCAGATGCTGCTGTAACTGCCTCTGCCCCAGTGGTGAGTCACGGTTGTGATCGGCAGGTTCACGGTTGGGCCATGGCTTGCGAGGCGGCGGGTGATGTCGGCGTCCTCGAAGTAGAGGAAGAAACGGGGGTCAAAGCCACCGATCGCTTGCACGGCCCAGCCGCGCATCCATAGGCAACAGCCACTCAGGTAGGTCGATTTGAACACCTGCGAATAGGGCTGATCGCGCATGGTGTACCAGTGGTCATAGCGACGTAGACGATGCGGTTTCAGTCGACGGGGAATGAAGCGGCGGCTCAACAGGGCCAGCAGGGTGGGATTGCGCTTGCAGAGAAACTGGCGACGGCCGTTGGGGAAGCGCAGCTCCGGTGAGGCGGCGGTGACGTCGGGGTGTTGTTCGAGCCAGCAGACCAGCCGTTCAAATCCCGAACTGTCCCAGGACAGGTCTGTGTTCAGTACTGCTACCAGGGGAGGCACACCATGCTGGGTGCACCATTGGTGCCAAAGCTGATTAAAACCACGTCCAAAGCCTGGATTGGCATGTTGAACGATGGCCATGTCGGCTTTGGGCAACAAAGCTTCAGCGGCCTCGCCTGGTCGATGGTTGTTAATGACCACGGCATATCGAAACCTATCTGACAGTTGAGACAAACAACTGATGATCCGCTCAATATGCTCAGCCGGTGGGTGGTGGGCGATCAGCACCAACAGCACACGAACTTGTTCGCCGCTTTCAGCTTCAGCGCATGCTGCGGACGGCATCGGCTGTGCGAGTTAAGCGGCTGAAAAACAATTGCAGCGGTGTCAGTTTTTGCAAGTTGATCTGAGCGTTCAAGGCCATACCTGGCTGTAATTCGAAACTCTTGCCGTCTTTCTTCAATGTTTGTCCGCTGAGATCGAGACTGACAGGGAAATGGGGGTAGTCGTAAGGAGGCTCCGGAGGTAATGAGTCCTGACTCACGAGGCTGACCTTGGCTGGCAGGGTGCCGTAAACGCTTTTGTCGTAGCTGGTGAAGGCAATCTCAGCAGTTTGCCCAGCTCGAATAAAACCGATATCGGAATCTCTGGCGAAGGTCTGGGCTTGCAGTTCATCGTTGGGAACCAGCTTGAGCAGCGCTTCGTTGCCATTCGCCACCTGGCCTGTCTGAGCCTGAAGATCGATCACGGTGCCGGACACCGGCGCACGCAGCGTGACCAGATCCAATTTGGAGCGGGCGTCCACCAGCTCGGCGCGCAGCTGGGCCTGGGTGCGCTGTGATTCAAAATTCAGAGTCTGCTCCTCCTGGCGAGCTTCGGCCAAGTTGCGACGAGTGATTTCGAGTTCTCGTTCCTTTTCGATCACCTGTATCTGAGAGGTGCCTCCCTCTGCTGCCAGGGCTCGGATCGGAGCCAGAAGCCGTTCATCGATGTCGAGCTGGCGCTCGAGACCGGTGATGCGTTCGCGGATACGGGCCTGATCCGACTGCTGGCGACTGATTTCCGATTCCAGTTGGCTGCGTAGTTCGGCCACTTCACTGCGTTGAACGCGTGGATCAAGCACCACCAGCGCCTGGCCGGCTTCCACCCTTTGGCCGCTTTGAACCAGCACTTCGCGCACCACCCCTCGCTCTGGTGTGGTGAGGTCCTGAGTGCTGCGGCGGGTGACCAGCCGGCCAGGCACCGTGACCACCTGATTAACCTTCACCAGAGCTGCAAAGCTGATCAGCCCCAGGATCAGCACTGAGAGGCTGCCAGCCAACACTGCTGGAAGCACGGGAGAAGGGCGTGTTTCCAGACGAAGGGCTTCCTCCTCATCGGCATCAAGACGTGATCGCCGGCTATGGACCAGTGCAGAGCTGGTGTTGGACTTCGAGCGAGCCATGGGTGCCTGGTTGAGTCGGAAAGATCGGAGGGGTCAGGCGGCGTGAGCCTGCTGTTGGGCGGCGAGGCTGGCAAAGGAGCCTTGCATCGCCATCAATTCGTTCCAACAGCCATCCTCAAGCAGAACGCCGCTGTCGAGCATCAAAATGCGATCAGCGTTGCGCAAACAGGCAAGCCGGTGAGTGACGATCACCAGGGTGAGACCGGCGAAACGCTGATGCAATCGTTCGATCACGATGCTTTCTGTGGTGGGATCCAGGGCCGAGGTGGCCTCATCAAGGATCACCAGCCGAGGGTTTTGCAGCACCATGCGAGCGATGGCAATGCGTTGTTTCTGACCTCCGGAGAGCCCGCCTCCTCGTTCGCCAACCCGGGTGTTGTATCCATCTGGAAGCTTCATGATGAATTCATGGGCGCAGGCCACTCTGGCGGCGTCAATCACGGCCTCGTAGGGGGCATCAGGCATGTTGAGTCGCAGGTTGTCGAGCACCGTTCCATCGAAGAGGATCGATTCCTGGGGGACGAAACCCACCTGCCGGCGCAGACTGCCGATCTGAACCTTGCTGATGTCGGTTCCGTCGATGTAAATACGCCCCTCTTCGGGTTGATAGAGACCGTCGATCAGCTGCACCAGAGTGCTCTTGCCACTGCCACTGGTGCCTACCAGACCAATCACCTGGCCAGCTTCCAGCGACACGGAGAACTGATCGAGCTGGCGTTTGCTGGTGAGGCCATAGGAAAACGAGACATTTTCCAGGTCGATGCGACCTTCGATTGCAGGCAGAGGAAGCATATAGCTTGAAGCCAAAGAATCCTCTGGCTTTTGACCAAGCACGTCTGCGAGGGAATCCATTGCGGCACGGGCATCCTGGTATTGGTCTGACACCGTGGATAATTGGATCATTGAGCTCGCAAGCTGTCCGCCAAGGATCAGGAATACGAAGATGGAACCGACAGAGGTTCCACCTTGAACGACCAAAACGGCGCCCACCATCATCAGAACGAGTCGGGTCCCCTTAGGAATCAGGAAATTCAGTTCACGCGCAAAGACTTGCAGTCGTTGCAGTTGGAAGTCTTCGCTGGAAAAGCTTCGATAGCGCTGAAGCCACTGCCACCGGGCTTGAGTTGCAAAGTTCTGGGTTTTGACTGTCCGGATGGCGCTAAGGCATTCCACAAGAAACCCCTGAGCCCGCGACCAAGCCCTGTTGCGTCGGGTGATGCCGCGTTTGATTGGTTTGCTGCTGAACCAGGTGGCCAAGAACATCAGTGGAATTTTGCTCAGCACAACCAGCGCGAGGATGGGCTGAATTGCGAACATAACCAGTGCCACTAATGGGATGAACACCAGATCAAGGGCGGTGTTGATCACGGTTCCTGTGAGGAAGCTGCGTACCCGGCGCAGGTCGTTGAAGCGGCTGGAGAGATCGCCGACAGTACGCCGATCAAAAAATTTCATTGGCAGTCGGAACATGTGCCCCACCACCTGACTACCGAGGCTGGTGTCGATACGGTCAGAGAGATCGACTATGAGGTTGTTCTGCAGCAGCGCCAGAACCCCCTTTACCACCACAATCAAACTCATCATCAGCCCGATTGGCCAAAGCAGGCTCAGATCGCGGGTTGTAATTACGACATCCACGATTTGAAGAATGGCGAGCGTGAAGCCAATCTCCAGCACCTTGTTGGTGAAGCCAGCAATAAATACCAGCCCCATCTGAGCGCGGTAAGGGCTAATGACTTGCCAGAACCAGCCCAGATCAAATCGGCTTGCCTGGGCGTCGACATCAGCAGATTCCGCTGGCCTGACCAGCATCAGCTGGAAGCCATCAGGGCTGAGCTGCTGAAGTTCTGTAGTGCTCAATGAAACAAGGCCGCGGCTTGGGTCAGCCACCACCAAGCCACGAGGACTGGCCTCCTCGATCAGCAGGAAACGGTCCTGCAATTTCACCAGCGCTGGTGGCTGCAGCCGATGCAGTTGCTTGGCAGGTGCGTTGAGCGGTCTTACCTCCAAGCCGAGGCTTTCCAGGATCTGACCCAGGTGCAGCAAGGAGATCCCACCCAGTCGCTGATCGCAGTCGAGCAATACTTGCTCCACCATGTCCCGAGGAAAGGGGAAGCGATAGCGGCTGGCCAGCCTTTGCAGGCAAATGAGTGCTGTGTCCAGAGGACCATCGCCGCGCTCATGCATCGGAGGTAACCGTCTTCTGCCGCTGCTGAGTCCGAGCTCTTCAGGATCAATGGGCCCTGGTAAGTCGTCGGCATCGCCGGCCTGGCGCCAGAGATCTTCGTGAACGCGCCCATCAGCTTTGTCGGCGGATTGCGGTCGGGTGCGGCGAGCAGACAGGGCTTCGTCGAGGGCGGCACGCTGGATGCCAATCAAGCGTCCGCCGAAGGGCAATGCGTTGCTGGCCGAATCTGCTTTCCAGTGTTTGATCTCACTCCCTACGGGGGATTCACTGGGTAAAGGTGCGCTTTGCAGCCACAAATACTCAGAGTCAAGATCAGTCGTATCCCCGAGCTGCTCGCCGATGACAAGTTGGAGTGCGCCGGGACGCCAAAGTTCTGCAAGCAGGCCCGGTAGATCGTCGTAGCGTTGGGGTTGACGAGCTAGCCATGCCAGCAGCAGTTCGGCGAGTTCGCTGCGGTTGGGTTCAAGGCAGCCCTGTTGTAGCGAAGGGTCCAGACCGAGCAGCTCAAGAAACAGTTTGGCAGGAAGCGCTGCCACCAGGGTGGGCTCCATGGCGATCGCTGCTTCACAGGGGCGGTTGCGCAACAATCCACACCAGCCCACCGCATCGCCGCTGCCAAGCCGGGCCAGCGTGAAGGGCCCTGTGGCTGGATCATCGGCGATCAGGCGTACGGCTCCTTCAGCGATGAACATCACCTGATGGGGCAGCCGATCGGCTTGTAACAGTGCCTGACCGGTTCGATAGCGCAGCCACTGCAGCTTGGATCGCTGAGAGGCAAGAACTCCCTGCAGTGGTACGGGTAGCGACGAAGTGTCTTGACTCATGGAAGGGGTAGGGAGCAGACCGATTCGGGCCGTGGATCGGAGGCCAGCAGGGTGTTGATCGTGTTTGTAAGCCAGTCGCGATGGAGGCGCAGTGTCAGCTCGCGGCTGGTGGCGTCGTCCCACTGGGCCGGGAGGCGGCTATCCAGTCGCAGCACAATGCTGCGTCCGTTGGGAATGCGCAAGGGGGGTTGGATCACTCCAGGCTGCGCGCGAAGCACCATGCGATCCAGTGGGGCTTGCAATTCTTCGATGCGAAGGGGGCCTACGTGACCGCCACTGTCGCGACTGCTTCCCAGAGATTGGGGTGCCAATTTCCCAAAGTCGGCATCGCCATCCTGAAGTTTGAAATACCACTCCTGGGCGAGATGGGTGTCATCGCTCTGAAGCACAGAAAGGCAAACTCGATCGAGGGCGGATCCCAGCTCCAGAAAGCGTTGCCGAGCCGCAACTTCAAACGTTTCTGATTGCCACTGCTCGAGGCTTTGATCACCACGTACGCAGGCTTCGATGCTGCGTCCCAACCAGAGGGTGAACAGATCCACCCGCTCCAGGGCTTCGCGCAGCTCTGAGTTGGGCCAGCTCAGGTCACACTGTCGTGGTTGATCGTTTGAGGAGGTGAGGGTCATTCAAGAGCAACCGACTGTGCAGCATCGGCTCAATGCCTTATGGGCATCGCTCCATCAAGCTGTTGACGATTGTGCATGGGAACAGGCCGAGGGTCTACTGCGCCGTTTTCTGCAGCTTGCGCCTGCTTCACCGCTCGAGGTGTGGGACACGCTTGGTTATGTGCTGTTGATGCAGGGCGACTATCGAGGATGTCAGCTTGTTTTGGAGCCGCGGCGTGTCGATCCCGCCAGGAGTTTTTGGCTAGAGCACAAGCTCGGTGATGCCCATCGCGGGCTCAATCAGCTGCATGCTGCAATCGACTGCTACAGGCGAAGTCTCGATGACGGTTCCGATAGCCCAATTACGTGTCGCAATCTATTGCAAGTTTTGGATTCTCTTGATCCAGCCTTGGCAATTCAGGAACTGCAAAGTTGGCAGCAAGCGGGCACACCGTCTTCTGGCGCCTGGGATGGGGCCCGTCAGGCTGCTGCACTTTTGCCAGGTTTGGCTTTGGCCGAACAGCTTTTTTTGTTCGGTCAGGCGGATGCCTTCTGCAGGCAGCGACTTTTGGAGGATGCCTGCTACGCCTTTGATCAGCAACGTGTGCAGTCGTTACTCGCGGCAGCGCAGAGCAGCCCAGAGGGTTTCAGTAGCTGGGAGCTGGCATTGCAGCAGCGTCTACAGGCGCTGGGTTTGGCGGCAGCCACCAGCGACCAAGCCTTTGACGCACTACTGCGCTGAGTCGCTTACTGCTGAGTCGTTCCTGTGCCACCTTCTGACCGCGCAAGCCCAGTTGGACGGCGTACTCTGAATTCATAGCGAGCCGTCGCATGGCTTTTGCAGCACTTTTGATATCAGGTTCAGCCCAAGTCGTACCTGCCATGTAGTCACCGCGGGTGCGCTCGATCGTCCTTAGCGACCATGGAATCAGTTCAGCGCTGCCAGGAGGCATGAAATCGAGGTTGCCGGAATAGCCAGTGGCGATGACTGGTATCCCCATCCCCATGGCATCCGCGAGGGTGAGCCCGAACCCTTCACTGCGGTGCAGGCTCACGAGGGCATCCGCTCGGTCGTAAAGAGCATCGAGCTCTGCTTGAGGCAACAATGCTTCGATCCAGCGAACGCGTCGATCACCCTTAGCGAGGTTTTTCAGGGCTCGGGCCTGTTCAGGGAACTGTTCGGCGCTGCTGGCCTTGACCAGTAGTTGTACGTCAGGGCCTGAATTGTCTTGGCGAGGAAAAGCTTGTTGAAAGGCTCGGATCACGGCTTCGGGATTTTTGCGCTCAGGAGTGCTCCAGAAATCGAACAGAGTGAGGAAGGTGAAGGGTCGTGCGTCACTGGTCTGACGAAAAACTTTTCGTGCCTGGTTGCGTTCTCGCAGGTGGCTCCAGTCCGGAAGGTGGGGCAAGGCGATCACAGGCACAGGGCTGCGCTGGGCCAGAGCCTGGGCTGTGAAGCTGCTGGGGCACCAGATCTCGTGATAGCCGCCGAAAAAGCGTTCCCAGCCGGCAGGGAATTGTTCCAGCTCCCAGGCCCAGTAGCCGATCCGTAGTGGAGCGGTCAGTGGGTGACGTTCCAGCAACTCCGGATTGCTGGAGAGAATGTTGGGGTTGGTATGAACGAAATCCACTTGATGGTGGATGTCATCACTCCCCAATTCATGACTGTCGCAAGGCAGTTCCTGAACAGCGGCATGGCTTGCCAGGGCCAGATCCACATAGCTCAGCTGGCAGCCCGCTGCCTCCAGGCAACGCGCTGTGGCCTTGGCACCACCAGCAAGCCCGAAGCCGGCACGCAGATGGCCATAAAAGCGGATATGCATACCGAATCCACTCAATTTGAAGGTGATAATGGGCGGATAAAGCTCATGGTCGCTTGGTTGGTAAAAATCCTGTGACCAGCTTTGCCGTTCACACCCTTCCGGTGGCTGAACAGTTAAGGAAACAACTGCATTTGCAGCGTATTACTGGCAGCAGTGAAGGCCAGGCTTTTGCCTCTGCGGTGGCTGAAGCCATTGGCCTTCCACTTGAATCTCTGCATGAGTACGTGGGGCCCTACCCCCTCTTCAGGCCTGGACATGACAACAGTACAGACACCCACCAGCGTTTTTACGGCCAACATTCCCAACAGAGTGGTTTGTATGAAGCCCTTTGCAGGCGTGTGGTCCGCTTGATCGGTGAGCCCTGCTATGTGCAGCAGATCCCCACATACCGCTTTGGTTTACCCGACAACCGCTGGGTTGGAAATTTTCATCGAGACTCTGATTTCGGGCATAGCCGCTACGAACTCAATGCGATCTGCGCATTAACGCCGATGTGGGGAAGTTCAGCTTTACATGTGGAGAGAAGTGATGCTTCCCGCGAGTTTGAGCCAATGGAGCTTCAAGTCGGTGAAGTGATTCTTTTTGATCACATCGATCGGTTACATGGCTGTCCTATTAATCGTGAAGGTGTGTCCGTGGCAAGTATTGATTTCCGTTTCGTACTGGCTCGTTTTGCGCAGGATGCGTTCTGTTCGAAAGCCACCAGCATTAATACCGGTACACCATTCCTCCCTGGTCATTATTTCAGTAAAGAGCCGCTTACTGATGAGCTGTACTGATGGGTATTCAGCTCCGCCTTAAGCAAGAACTACGTCGTGGAATTCAGCAAGTTTATGGCTGTTGGCAACGTTGTTTGGTCCCTTTTCGTTTACCTCGCGAACGTGAAAAGCTGGCCGCAATAAATGCTCTGGAGCGAGTGCATGAATCACAGCTGCCAGAGGGTTTCCAACATGGGGTTGAGAAACTTGTGTTGTTTTCTCATTACCACCCTCGAGGTTGGCTTCAGCGCTGTATTCGGCGTGAATTGGCTGATTTGCGGGCTCGCGGTTGGCCAGTGCTCTTGCTGACTGGAAGCCTTGATTCAGATGCTCTGTCGTGGTGCGACAAAAATGGAATTGGTTGGTTGCGACGCCACAATGAGGGTCGAGATTTTGGAGCTTTTCAGGATGGATGGCTCTGGCTGCAGCATCGGCATTTTGGATCTGCTCTTGAGCAACTGATACTTCTCAACGACAGCGTCTATCCGGTGGTGGATTTAGAGGCCACCAGTTGGCCAAGCTTTGTGGACTATCAGGGCGAGGAAGTTTTGGGTTTCAGTGATTGTTTTCAGAATGCTTATCACTTGCAGAGTTATGGTTTGCATTTACCTAAAGCTGTGATTCAGCAGCCTTGGTGGGATTCTTTTTGGCGAGCCTATCGTGGTTGGGGTGGTATGTCAGTGGCGATTAGAGAAGGGGAAATCGGTTTGTCTCAGCTGCTCTTGAATCAAGGTATTGCGTTACGGGCCTTGCATCCGGTGAGTCAGCTGAGGGGGCAGATTGCAAGCCGTGAGTTGTTAGAAAAGCTGCAGCACTATTGTTCGGAGCCGGCGGCTGTATGGATTCAGCAACAGTTGTTAAGCACAGGATTGAGTTCTCTTAATTTTTACTCAACAGCTCATTATTGGGCTATTCCTCTTTTAATGGATGGCTGCCCTTTCATCAAGAGATGGCTTTTGGAAAGCAACGAAAAGCAGATGCTCGACCCCCTTTTGCTGGCAGGTGGCAAGGCTGGATTGGTTGATCCTCAAGAGTTGCAGGATTACTTGCGTCCTCCGGTTATAGGTTTCGCCAACTGAGTAAACGCTCAGCTGCCAAAGATTCGCCAAGATGAGCACGTCTTTTTGCTTCTAGTACTAGAAGTTCGTTGCTCAGTTTTGGAGTATTTTCAAGCCATTGTTGCACAGACTGGATTAAATCTTCCTGCACATCCTTCAAAGTTTTGCTGCCTTGAAGACTTGCATAAAACAAATGGCCTAATTCGAGCCAATCTCTGGGTAATTGCGATAAGTGATTTGTTGCGAGTTTTGCTGGTTTACAGATCAAATTTCGTTGGGGCTGCTGCCTAACCAGCAAGCCTTCGTTTTCCCATTGCTGAAGGATGGGCTGCAAGGTGTCCAGGGGGTTTTTGACTAAATATTCAAATGAAATGACGGGCCAATTACTAATTAGAGGGTTGATGTTGCGGCATTTAACCAACTCAAGATTGTAGCGCATCCATAATGCAAAACCCTTCAAGGGTGACATGTCATCTCTATTGCGCTCCAGCAAGGAAGACACCACAGCATTGGGATTGCGAATAATGGCGATGCCATACCTCAATGCATTTTGTTCAAGATATGGAGCGAGCAAGGGCAACGTCCGGCAAAGACGGGGATCTTTGAGAGCCAATAGACCTGTTGAAGTTGAATGCTGAACACTGCTTCTAGTGCTTGTGCACCATTGATTCAGCTGGTTTTGAAGTTCTTGGCCGATTTGTTCTTTAACTTCGGGAGCTTCATTGAGCTGCAATGGCCAGCTGGCATCCCATAACCCACCTGCGATTCTGAGCAGGTGTTCATTCAAATCGACCAGTTCAGCGGGTTCCTGAAATCCATCCGGGTTGTCACTTGCTGCTGCGAGCAAATTTGAAGGTAGGCCGACCCCATGGCCTTGAAGAGCTCGAACACAAAAAGAAGTTCCGCTGCGGTGCATTCCAAGCACCCACAGCGGAACATGAAACATAATTAATGAATCACTTGGTAAATAATTCA
Source organism: Synechococcus sp. MIT S9509 (assembly GCF_047303035.1). NCBI lineage: Bacteria > Bacillati > Cyanobacteriota > Cyanophyceae > Synechococcales > Synechococcaceae > Synechococcus > Synechococcus sp. MIT S9509. The sequence continues at coordinate 2,380,804 of NZ_CP138940.1, forward strand.
GACGAATTCAACGTCGTCGTCGTCAATGACTTCACCTTCGGAAACAATCGTGGTGCTACCTGACTGATCACCTGAGAGATTAATGGTGATTGAGTTCGTGCCTAAACCATCAATATCGACAAGTCCCTCGAGATCACCATCAAGTTGAATTTTGTCATCTCCGGAAACATCGAAGTCAGTGATCACCTTGAGCTGATCACCCTGAAGCTGGTCGATAGTGAAGTATGCAACATCATCACCTTCTCCCAAGGTAGCTAAGTCGTCACCGGATCCGAGACGGACAATGTCATTTCCTGCTCCAGCATTGACAACATCATCGCCTGCACCAGCGCGGATGAAGTCGCTGCCTTGGCTACCTCCGATCTCGTCATCGGCTGCACCAGTGTTGACGTAGAAATCAAATTCGTCGGTTGCGTTGCTGGGAGCTGCGTCGGCAATCGTGTTACCGGAGAAGGTTTCGGTACTGGTATCAACCTTGGAGCCGTCTGTGATGGCACCCTCTAGGTTGGCAACCACTGAGCCCTGGTAATTTTCATCGATTTGGAAAGTTGAACCCGATCCAGCGAGCGGATTACCGTTTGCATCTACAGCGTTACTAATTTCAACAACTGCATCACCATCGCCTACAACAATGATGTCAGCACCCTCAGTACCAGCGGCGATATTAACGACGCCTGTGCTTGGGGCAACAACTTCAACTGGATCATTGACGTTCGCGTTGGGATCAGTAACGACAATGGATTCACCGCTGCTGGCTTCTGTAGTCGTTCCTGCTGGAGGCTGTACCGACGTGTCTACTGAGATAGGAGCGATAGAGGTGATGAAGGCAGACACGGCTATCAATAATCTGTCAATAGATAATAAAGGTAGGTAATCCGCTTTGTCACTCGGCCAATTTTGAAGCTGGTTCGGATCTGCTGGTTTTATGCAGAAACGGCTTCTACCCATCAGCGCTTCGGGTAGAAACTGTTGCTGTGACTACGTTTTCGGATGATTGGCAAGAACCAGGGTTTGCTGACATTGAGCCTGCAGGAAGTGCTCGAGGCGCTGATGCAGGTCTACTGGCAGCGCTTCTGAAGCCGATGGATTCACATTTAACGGCCGCCAGTGCTCGAGCCAAGGGCGTGCATCCCCCTTTTTGCCGAGAAATTCGAGAAGACGATTGAGCTCTTCTCCTGGATTCTTGAAAAGCCGGTCGCTGGAGAGTAGCAATGGTGCATTGGCAGGTAGGGCATGCCGCCAGCGTTGCCAGTGAAGGTCGTAGCAGCTGTCCTGCAGGGCGCCAGTGCCAATGCGTGGGTGATTGGCCAGCTGTTTTGCGTTAAGTAGCTCTAGTTGATCGAGTTCCTGTTCCAGCCAGTGGGCCACGCTGCCATCAAGGCCCTCCAGCCGCTGAAGATGTTGCACCCAGCTCACAGCGCGTGCGACAGGGTTTCTCAGCAGCACCACCAGCTTGGCTTTTGGCATCAGTTGAGCAACACGTTCGGGGGTGTCAGGATTGCTGAAATAATTTGGTGTGGCTTCGCCTCGCATGATGTTGGCGTCGTTTTGAAATCTTGGGAACTGGGCGAAGTACCACTCACTCCCAAATTCGAATCGTCCATCAAAAAAATGTAACTCCTTGCGAGGGTGACACCAGATATTTGGTACGTGATCCAGCCAGCGCAAAGTGGCAGTTGTCCCTCCTTTGGGCGTTCCTAGGATTAGAAAATCAGGTGGTGTGGGTTCGTCTTCAGGCGGTGAAAGCTTGTCTTGAAAATTTTTAATTTCTAAGCGCGCTCCTCGACGGGACTCGGCGATGGAACGCGTGATTTCGCCTTGTTTTGAGAGGTAATGAGCATGAAATTGCGCCACGATTGCTCTGTGAGGCTGAAGCTCGCTAAGCCCTTGGTAGAAACTCACCAGTTCGGGGAGAAGCTTGTCCGAGCAACGTGTGAACTGAAGTTCGTTGTGGATAACAAACGGTTCTGGATCTGATGTGAGCGTCGCTAGATACCAGGTCGCTGCTTTGTCGAAGTTGCCGGAGGATCGATAGAGCTGAGCTAACCGATAGGCCGCCTCCGGTTGGCCTCCAGGCAGTGCCGAGGCCTTGATTAGGTGTCTTTCGGCAGCTTCTAAATCACCTATTCGATGTTCAACTTTGCCGCGCAGCAGCCATTCGGCGGCCCCGGCGTCGTTCCACTTCAGCTGGCTGAGCAATGCGTTGGCTAGTTCTGCTCGACGTTGTTGTAAAAGCCAGGACGAGATAGCAATCGCGCTGCCTTTGCGTTCCCCAACACATACAGATTTTTCGAGAAGCAGGGGGAGCCAACGATCAATCCTCGCCCAGTGATTTGCTGCAGCCTGAGCCTTAAGCAGCTTTAAGAGATTTGCGTGGCTGAGTTTTCCTTCACGCGCAGACTTTCGATAGTCACTCCAGTGCGTGCTCATTCACTTTGCTCCTGCTCGCGCCAAAAGGGGACCTCATCAATGGCCTCGAGCCTTCTGTTGACGTCTCCATGCCGTTGCTCATCCCAGACCGGCCAACTTTTGATCAGTAAAGGCTGCGCCAACGTCTCGAATAAGTTTTGAGCTTTGAGTTGAAGCCATAAGGGATCAGGGCTGGCAATCAACCAGAGCCTCAAGGTTTGATGACTTAGTTCGGTGGAATTCTGTTCGCTGAGGTATTCGTACCAACTGCTCAGCAGGGCGGTGTTTTCAAAACCGATCAGAGCAAGACTCGTGCAACCCTTCCACCATTGCGGCTCGGGTCCATCTTGGATTTGAGCACTGGCCAATTCAGATAGGGGGGTGCCATCCAGTAGCGCAAGAGAGCGTTTTGCTCCAAGGGTTTTGAGTGCCTTGCGTTGCAGGCGTGGGGCGAAGTTGTGGTCTGGGTTGCGATCGAGCACTTGGCTGGCGTAGTGGAAAGCGACGGCAGGTTGTTCTTTTCTCAGAGCCTGTTGGCCTAGGCGCATCAGGGGCCAGGCATAGGTTGGCTGCATCGCATGGCTGCGTTGCCACCACGGCTCTGCTTCATCAAATCGTTGTTGTTGTTCCAGCAAATCAGCAATGGCCAGACAAACCTGAATCGTGGGGGTTTCGCCTCGCTGCTTGATCCATCCCAGCAGTGGGTCCAACAGTTCCAGAGCCTGCGAACTGCGCTTGTTTTGCTGCCAGAGTCGCAAGAGATCCAACAAATCAGCAATCTCAACACTGGGCGGGCTTTTCAACAACTGCTTTTGCATCGTTGCGGCCTGCTCCAAGTCGCCCTTCTGAATCAGCAGAGTGAGTTGAAGCCAGCTGAGGGATTCTTTGCCACAGGTTGTGCTTACCAGGGTTGCTGCTTGATCGATTTCGCCGACCCCACTCCAGATCGTGGCCAGGGCGCTACGTAATTCTTCTGCAGGGGGGGGGAGCAGGCTCCAGGTCTGCCAAGTTACAGCTGCTTCGGCATCGCCGCAGGCTCGGCGCCAGCGAGCAACTCTTTCGAATGGCTCAGGCGCTGGTTCGGATTGTTCTGCCAGGTCATGAAGGGCCTGGACCAGATCGGAGGGCAACGCTGATTTGCTCATGCTGTCCAAGATGCCAGGGCTTCTGCAGCGGGGCTCGCTCCCCGGCGTAGATCGATGGGAAAGGACAAGGGTCCTTCATACAGCAACTCCTGCAGTGGTAAGGGTGTTGGAGCTGCTTCCAGTCGATGGTGGAGTAGTCGTCGGTGTTTGATCAGGTCGTTGAAGTAAGTGGGTTGATAGGCGGGATTGACCAGTTCCAGAATTTCTGTGCCAGGGCTTGCGGCGATCAGGTTTGCCATGGCAGCACCATGCGGTGCGATCACTCTGTTGCTTCTCGCCACTTGGTGTAGTTGGTTCAAAACACTGCCTTGCTTCATCAGGTCGACACCATTTTTTTGCCGATGCTGTGTTTCCTCTAAGACGGCACGGCGAACGGCACCTGCACGGCCTAGCCAGAGGGAACTTTGTTCTGGCTGCTCTGCTACCGCCCAGAATTGTTCCAGCCATTTCATGTTGGCGGTTGAGGGCCTGCCGAAGTAGGCCGCAAAGCTCGGCACCAGCAAAGTGTTTGCTTGCAGGTGATCGTCGCTTGGCAACAGTCGCTCGGAAGGTATTCCTAAGCGCGTGAGGCTTTCCTTCACGTAGGGGCTTTCGCCACCGTTATGCCAGAGACGCAGTTTGGGCCAGCGCTCAATAGCGGCCTTCCAGATTCGTCCCAGGCGGGGAAGTAATTCCAGCTGCCAATGGAAATACATTTCTCCTGATAATTCAGCCACAGCAAGCACTGGGCCCTCCACCTGCAGCGGCGGTGGCGACTGTTTGGCGGCTGCATCCAGAAGATGGCGGCTTGTCTGCTCAAAGACTTGTTGATACGGACAGTTCGGCCAGGGCCAGGGGTAATGGCGGCTGAGCGATGTCTGCAGAGTGCCTTTCTGATCCCAGACACCGACTCCATGGCTGTGGTGCCAAGGGTTGCGCCGGCGTTGCGCGAGGATTCGCCCCCCTGAGATGGCATGGATGTGGAGCTCCGGATCGGCCGGCCTTGGCTTGGTTTGGCAGATCTCACAGGAGCAGGGCACCTGAGGCCAGAACTCCAGTTCTTCAGGTGGTGGAGCCAGCCAGTGGGCGCCTGTGACATACCCCAGGCGTGCATGGAGGCTGGCGAGTTGGTGATCCAGTTGTGGGTCATGGCCGCAGCTCCAGGCTCTTTCCAGTAACTGCACCGCCCGACTTGGGACTTCCTGCAACGCAAGGCTTCCCCAGCCACGCAGCAACATCCCCAGTTGATTCACCTCCGCTTCGCCGGGGGCATGGCTAAGCAGACTGTGGGCAAGGCTGATGGCTTGACGGCGGATTGGAGCGATGGCATCTGCACTGAGGGTTGCCTCTGCTGTTTTGAGGTGACTCCGGACAGCTGCCTCATCGATCAGCAAAAGCTGCCGCCAGATTTTCAGGGTTGCTAGCGGCCGTCCGGCTTCCAGATCAACGAGGGCCTGAGCATGGTCTGCGCAGGCTGTGGCCTGACAGGTCATCTCGACAATAAAAGCGGTTCGGCCTGTTGCCAGAACTTGTTGCTAAGCAGCTGGTCGCGATCGAAGAGCTCACCGATGCGGGCACTGCTGCGGGCCATCACTTCAATCAGATGCACGGGCCGACGCACCAAGGGATAAGGACATTCTTTCAGGGCCAGTTGCAGCAGCTCCAGGGCAAACTCTTGATCGCCGGCCTGCCAGGCTTGCCAAACCGCCCAGGTGGTGGTGCTGTAACGCTGCTCCTGTGCCCAGCCATCGCTGGAGGGAAGGATCTTGAGATGGCGGTTCATCACTTCGAGGAGGCCTTCTAATTGAGGCCGCAGGTGACCACTGGCATTGCCGCTGTGGATGCGATAACGCACCAACTCTTTCTTAATCCAGTCACCTTTATGTCCGGCAGCCGCCAGCCTTAGGAGTAGATCCACATCTTCAGAATGCCTCAATTGCTGGTCGAATCCTCCAACGGCAAGCAGTGCGTGGCGGCGAATGGTCCAGGCACTGGGCAATACCGATTTCTGTTCCATGCATTGCCTCCAGCTGAATCCTGCTGTTTCTTCCCAGGGATTCACATTGTGAAGTAGCTCGCCTCTGGCATTGCACCGCCACCATCCTCCCTGGACATGACTTAGTTCTGGCCGTTTGGTGAGCACCTGCAGTGGCAGGCTCAATCGGCCAGGTAAGGGTCGATCGTCTGCATCCAGAAATGCAATCAGCTCCGATCTGCTGGCAGCAATACCATCGTTACGTGCTGTCGACACTCCACGACTGCTACTCTGCAGCAACTGCCAACGGTCCTGAGGCCAGTGGGCACAAAGGCGCTGAAGCAATTCGGCACTTCCGTCATGGCTTCCATCGTCTATGGCGATCAGCTCAAAGCCTGTGTGCCATTCGCGTACTAGTGCTGCCAACAGAGCCGGTAGCCAGTTTGAGGCATTGCGCATCGGCAGCACCACGCTGATGGTTGAGGCCACACAAATTGCGTAAAGATACCAGCCCATGTTCTCAGGTCTGAGATGATCTTCAAATCGTGTAAGGGTGCATGCCTCGATCCAACAGACGCCGAGCCAATCGCCGATCGGCAGCTGAAAAAAAGCCAACCCGGCGTGCTTCTCTGCCTGAAAGTTCTAAAACAAGCGGGACTGATATCAATCAATCCATGAAGCTGCCCACATCGGAAATCGATGGCTCGGCTGCAGATCGTTACTACGCGATGGCTGAGGAGATGAACACCCGCGGGGCGATGGAGCTGGCAGTTCCCTTCTATCGCCAAACAGTGGCCCTCTTGCTAGCAGAACGTCAGGCGTTTCAGCAGCAGTTGGGAGCATCGGCGACCAACTCAGTGGGTGCTGGCTTGCCCATGGATGCATTGAATGGCTTGCTCAAAGCAGCGGAAACGATCGGGCAAGCAAAGGAGAATAAGTCGGCTGAGTCTTCCACTGAGGCTGCATTTGCAAGGCCTTCAATAGAGATACAAATCGCTGAATTGTCAGCCGAGCTCAGTAAAGAGAATGCCTTGCAAGTGATGGCAGGCCTGCGCGCATTGTCGGAATCCAATGGAGGGAAGCTGCCGGCAACCGGTTTGAGCCTGTTAGGAAAAGCCCAGATGCTCTTAGGCAATGCCACAGATGGTCTGAAAAGTTTTGAAGCGGCTTCTTCTGTAGCTCCGGATGATCGTGAGATACAGATTAATGTCGGAGCCGCTCGCCTTGTCCAGGGTGATGTTGAAGGCGCTCTTGATCAGCTAAGGGGTGTGTGGTCTGAAGGATTTGACAACCTTCAGAGCAGAAGCCAGCAACCATTATTGCGCAATCTTTCAGCTGCTGAGGCCAAATCAGGCTTCCTGGCCGGTGCTCTCCAGCTCCGATTGAAATGGTTCCAGTTGAATCCTCAGGCCAATCCGCTTGAGCGCTGGCTTTGTTGGGCCAAACAAGGCCTTGAGGGCAGCGAGAAGGACAGCTCTTTACGCATGGCGGCGTTAGCTTTACTGGAAGCATTGCAGAAGGCTCAACCGGAAGACCTCAATCTGTTGCAGCATTTGGCTGATGCGCTTGAGGATCAGGGTGATTACCGCGAGGCATCGCTGCTCTACCAGCAGCTGTTAAGACCTCAGCAAACTTGAAAAGAGAGATTCCTATGACTTCGACAACCAGTACAACATTGGCTCTAAAGGAGCTGGACGGACTGATTCAGCAGCAACAGTTCGCCGCAGCGCGTCCTACTGCTGAGGCATTAGTGCAGCAGGCGCCAACCACTCCTGGTGTAATGGAGCGCGCGATCCTGGTGCTGCGTCAGCTGGGTGATTGGGCTGCTTTGACTCAATTGTTGTTGGAAGCACGTAATCGCTATCAGCTTTGGCCCCATGGCAGTGACCTGATGATGGGCCAGGGGATGGTGGAGTTGAACCAATGGGATCAGGCCATTCCTTATTTGGAGTTGGCCGTCAACAATGAAAGCGATGGAGGCTGGCCGCACCATTTTCTTGGTAAGGCTTTCAGGCATACCGGTCGGCTGGAAGAAGCGCTGGAGCAACAACGCAAGGCGGCTGAGCAGTTGCCGGATTTTGCTTGGGCTCCGTTTGAAGCCGCTCAAGTGCTGATGGAATTGCAGCAGCAACAATTGGCGGTGCTTGAGCTGCAGGAAGCTCGCCGCCGCCATGGTGAGCCCCATGCTGTAATCGAAGAACAATGGCAAAAACTGCAGCCTTTGGTGATGCTGAATCGAGTGGAACAGCTTCAAGCGCGTGGCGAATTATCTGAGGCATTTTCGGTGCTACGTCAGGCGTTGATCCATTCACCGGATGATGAGGTGCTGAACTCCAAGCTGCCCGATCTGTTGACGTTTATCGGCAATGACTCATCTCAGACAGATCCTGAAGAAGTGAATACTTCCGCTTTGGAACAAGAGTTGAATTCGATTGAAGCTCTGTTGGATCAGCTTGAAGCTGAATCGAAAGGTTTTGTAGAACCAACTCAATCTTTAAAGAGCGTTGTTAATGGAGAAATGTCGTATTTCTAAAATATTAAACGCTCTTAGATTTAGAGCTGAGGGCTTTAAAGCGGCGAAGACTTTTTTGCTGTCTTAGCAAGAGTTGAATGAGGTGTGGAATCTCTGTGATTTGCTCTTTATTCCCTTGCTTCGTCTGAGGCGATGCCAAAAATAATTTCAGTAATTTGGATTTGATGCGCTGCAGTTGTTCTTGTTGTAACGGGCTAATGGTGTTCGCACGTTCTTGTTGTAACGGGTTAATGGTGTTCGCAGATTCCATTTTCTTCTGCAAGTCTCGATTTTCCAAAAAATAATATTCTAGCTCTTCTTGTACCTTATTAAGCTGTAGAAGTGTTAATTCTGTTTCTTCACGAGCTTCTTTGCACTCGCTATTGCGCATTTCGAGTTGCCGTTGCAGCTGATTGAATTCATTGATGCGCGTGTCGAGTTGCCGTTGCAGCTGATTGATTTCGTTGTTGCCCGTTTCGAGTTTCTTCTGCAAGTCTCGATTTTCCAAAAAATAATATTCTAGCTCTTCTTGTACCTGATTAAGCTGTAGAAGTGTTAATTCTGTTTCTTCACGATCTTCTTTGCACTCGCTATTGCGCATTTCGAGTTGCCGTTGCAGCTGATTGAATTCGTTGATGCGCGTGTCGAGTTGCCTTTGCAGCTGATTGATTTCGTTGTTGCCCGTTTCGAGTTTCTTCTGCAAGTCTCGATTTTCCAAAAAATAATATTCTAGCTCTTCTTGTACCTGATTAAGCTGTAGAAGTGTTAATTCTGTTTCTTCACGAGCTTCTTTGCACTCGCTATTGCGCATTTCGAGTTGCCGTTGCAGCTGATTGATTTCGTTGTTGCCCGTTTCGAGTTGCAGTTGCAGCTGATTGAATTCGTTGATGCGCGTGTCGAGTTGCCGTTGCAGCTGATTGATTTCGTTGTTGCCCGTTTCGAGTTGCAGTTGCAGCTGATTGAATTCGTTGTTGCGCGTGTCGAGTTGCCGTTGCAGCTGATTGAATTTGTTGTTGCGCGTGTCGAGTTGCTGCTGCAGCCGATTGAATTCGTTGTTGCGCGTGTCGAGTTGCTGCTGCAGCCGATTGAATTTGTTGTTGCGCGTGTCGAGTTGCTGCTGCAGCCGATTGAATTCGTTGTTGCGCGTGTCGAGTTGCTGCTGCAGCCGATTGAATTTGTTGTTGCGCGTGTCGAGTTGCTGCTGCAGCCGATTGAATTCGTTGTTGCGCGTGTCGAGTTGCTGCTGCAGCCGATTGAATTCGTTGTTGTGCGTGTCGAGTTGCTGTTGCAGTTGCTCAATTTCTTGTTTCGGTACGTCCTTGCTTTCCAGGAAGAGTTTTTCAAACTCTTCTTGAACTTGATGAAGCTGGAGGAGATTTAGCTCTGCTTCTTCTTTGGATTCTATGAGTTCGCTTTCACGAATCTTAAGTTGATTGCTCAAACGCTCAATTTCGTTCTTCGAGTCTTCTAGTTTTTGACTGTTGACAGTCTTTAGATCCTGATTATTACTTGTCAGCTCTGAATCTTTTCTTTTCCAAATGGCTATGAGGATAGCTAGCACAACCACTGAGGCAGCGATTTCCCATTGAGTTGTGCTCAATACGGAGGTGGCCCTCTCGAAGTTTTGTGCCCAGTTTTTTGGCTCTGTCAAGGCTGCATGGAGGAGTTGTTGCGCTTTGTCAAATTCTACCATTAGGACTCAACTACTTTCCACATTATCTATTCTTATCAAGTTGAATGATGAGGTGATCTCAGATCCTGCAGCATTCATACGCATCTCCTTGGTTGCCGTTTTGCTCAAGAAGGCTGGACTCGGCATGTTGTCAAATATTTGATCAGGACTTGGGTTGGTGGCAAAAATGGAGGTTGTAATTTCTGGTTCGTTTGGATTTGCTAATCCAGCCCTGGCAAAAGTTGTATGAGGCTGCGGTATTTGCCGTTGAACACGAGCACTGGTTAGCGGCTGAGCCGCTTTTGAAGCAGGTGTTGGAACAGGTTCCTAGTCATGCTGCTGCGCACCATCTACTTGGCAAGGTTTTACGCGCCAATGATCAGCTTGAAGACGCATTGGCTGCGCAACAACGCAGTTGTGAGCTCGATCCCAGTCTTGGTTGGAACTGGTTTGCCGCTGGAGAATTGCTGCTGGAGCTCAATTGCTGGGGACAATCTGTTCAGGCGTTTGAGCATGCGCTGGCCGCGATGCCTTCGGAAGGCTGGATTCGCAATCAATTGGCTTCAGCCCGTTGGTTGCAGCAATCCCGAGGTGAACACCTCGCGGATGGCATTGGACCCTACACCTATCGCTATTGGATTAAGCATCACGAGCCTCGCCTTCCCCCTGCCAGCGTATGCATGAACGAGCAGTTCTGGTCGTTAGCTCCATATGGCGAAGGCCAAATATCTTTGCGAGCCTTGCACAGTGATGCGTCATTTCAGCCAACGCCAGCACCTCTAGGTAAGTCGCCATGGCCTGCGAATGGTTGGCTGGTGTTGCTGGCAGAAGGTGCTTCGCTGCGGCCCGGTGCCCTGCAGGCCGTGGAGAACTGGCTAGCTGGTCAGTTGCCTCTGCAAGGGGACGTTCAACCGATTAGCCACCACAGCGACCTCAGCCAAACACCGGTGCAACAGCCGGACTTGATTTATGCCGATGAAGATCGACTTGATTTCAAGGGGAGACGGATTGATCCTTGGTTCAAGCCTGGCTGGGTAGAGGAAAGCTTTTGGAGTAGTCCTTGGCTGAGCGGTTTCAGCCTTTGGCGGATGAGCTGGCTGCGTGATAAGGAATTGCCATTACCTCCTTCCGATTCACAAGGAATATGGAATTGGATGCTTGTGGCACTTGAACAACAACCGAAAATTAGACACATCCCACTGATTCTTGTTCACGCCGGCCCCTCCAAAGAACTCTCACCAGCACCCTTGAAGCGTTATTTGGAGCGACGAGGAGAACGGATTAAATCTGTGCAACTCCATACGCAATTATCAGGATGTTTTCAATTACAATGGCAATTACCTAAAAGCTATAGCTGCTCAGTGATCATCCCCACGCGTAATGGGGCCGGTTTATTGGATAAGTGTCTGACAAGCCTGTGGAGCAGCACAGCACAGTCAAGACAAAGTGGTCTTGAGTTGGAGATAATTGTTGTTGACAACGGATCAGATGAAGCTGCCATATTTGCATTGTTTAAGCAATGGAGGGAGAGAATTCAGGTGTTGCGTTGTAACGAGCCTTTCAATTGGAGCCGTTTAAATAATTTGGCTGCGGCTCAGGCTAAGGGTGCATTGTTACTTTTTCTTAATAACGATGTTGAGGCTATCAATTCTGGTTGGATTGAAGCGATGGCGGCACAGGCCTTTCGACCGAGTGTAGGTGCTGTTGGTGCGTTGTTGCTCTATCCAGATGGAACGATTCAGCATGGAGGGGTTGTGGTAGGGATGAATAACTCTGCTGATCATGCTTATAGAAATCTGAATCCAAAACATAATGTGCATCGCGGCCGTAGTCGCTTGCTCACTGGATGGGGTGCTGTGACTGGTGCTTGTTTAATGATTCGCAAGGAGTTGTTGGAAAGGCTAGGCGGTTTGGATGAGGGACTACCGGTCGAATTTAATGATGTGGATCTCTGCGTTAGACTTTCACAATTAGGTTACAGCTGCATCATCCCAGATAATGTTGTACTCACGCATCATGAAAGTCAAAGTAGGGGATCACATGAGTCTGCTACTGCTCAATTAGCTCTTGATCGGTATCGTGGCCGGTGGAATAGATGCTGTAATTTTCTACAGCCATGGTGGCCACCTCAAAGTGAGCGATGTTGTTCTGATGGACGACCCCTTGGGCTCAAATGGATTACTTGATTAATCTTAAATAGAATTTTTTTGTTGTATTCTTATGAAATGCACATTAGCAAGTATTTATTTAATATATATGCTATAACGATTTCGAGATTAAAAGGGTTAATCATGACCTGAAGCGGCTTTAAAAGCAAATGATTCAAAAAATTAAAAATAGCAGTCATAAAATGCATAAGGCGAGGTGTTGTTTATAAATTTATTTGCTCAAATCAAGTGACGCGTATTAATTAAACAGAAACATGCATGCTCATGCATCAGCCGCAATCAGGTGCAAAGTTAAAAAATTAAATCATTTAATTGAATGCATACGCAATGTTTTTTAAGAATTAACGAAAAGTCTTAAGTCCCATATGGAAAGCTCTCCCAGTGAGAAAGCGATAATCCTGTCAAAGCTTCAACCTTGTCTTTTTGATCAAGCAGTTTGTAGTGAAGTTCTTTGAGATCACGCAAGGGTATAGAAACAGACTTCACGGCGCCGCTTGTTGAGTCACTAATTTGAAAATCAAGACTATCTAACTTATCGTTTTGTATAGGCACAAGTCCACGATTTACTTTATTCGAGGTCTTATACTTACTTTGAGAAATATTAAGAAATTCGGTAGCTTTTAAAATAAAAGAGTCTGAGTTTGCCGACAACTCCTCTTGTTGCAAGAATAAGAATTGATGCCTTTGGTAATCATAAGTTTCTAGCCAATTTTGGATACCGTCAGCATAAAAGCTTGAATAAAGAGGAGAAAGTTGTCTATTGGAAGCACCCGCGGACAAAATACTACAATCAGTAGGATAACGATCCCTTCTCCAATTGTGGATAAAAAATGAAACTGCTTTTTCGAGAGGATGCCTAAGGCAGACTATAAACAAGGGGGTATTAGGTACGAACTTTTTGATATTACGAGGGGCTATCGAAGATTGAAGATAAGTCGTAGAGCCTTCACCTATGCGCTTCGCTGCAGATAAAAAATATTTATCACAATAATCACGATAATCGTTTTGATTGATACAATCTTTGTTAAAGAAGAAAAGTTCCTTTGGATTAGAGAAAAAAACTTCTCTGTGCTTTAGCAAAATAGTTGAAAGATAGGTGGTACCGGTTTTTTGTGCACCAATTAAAAAAAAGTTGGGTTGATTCATTTATTCGTATTGTTAATCGCAATGGAAGAATTAATACGGTTAACATAGCAGCAGGTAATCTCTGTAATCGCCTTGGCAGCTGAACCGTTAACAATATTGGTAATCAATTTATTAGTGGGGGCATCAACGGTAGATTTACTCGAGAAGCCAACAAAATTTGCATCCTCCTTGCATGTGCGTGTTATCTCATCGATTACCCAAGGCATATTTTGTAGTAACTCAATTGGCTGCATCAAAATGCAAAGATCAAAACGATTTGAGGGATTTTCTAACCTAAAGTCTTTGGATTTATAAAGCGAAGAATCAAGTGTTGGTAAGCGTGGACCTTGAAAATGAATGTCAAATAATTTTTTGAGTGAGTTAATGTCACCTATAATAAGAGCTAGAAGTCTTCTATTCAATAAATTAGAATTCACAAGTTGTTTCCAAATCAAGCGCTCTTGTGAAGTAGAACTGCATGAACGGCATACTGTTGACGAATCAGTAGCATTATGGTGTGACTCGCAAATATTACAAATCCACCTCTTGCCCTCAATCAATGTGTTGACTAACTTCAAATCGTCATAAGACGATGGATGAAAAGCACTGGTATTGCAATTGATGCGCGCGTAAACACTTGGATTGCTCTTGTTCCACACCGAAATGTTGTCAAGTATATATTTGTGTTTCCAGCCCTTGGAAGATGCATACAGTCCATATTCAACGTCCGTATGATTATGAGGCAGGGTATATGAAAAACCACCAATAGAGTCATACATACGTCGATTAATTGCGAACAAACCACCCTGAATTTGGTTGAATTGAACATCAGGATTGGCTATTACAAATTCTTGAGCCCTTATCTTTGTAAAAAAGTCAGCTTCTTGTATTTGGCGTCCTGAGAGATAATTAGGATTGTAAGTCATTGTCCCAACCAAGCCGATCTTAGGAGATTGTGGTTCATTTATTCTTTTTGAGAATAAATATTCCCAACCATGATCTAGAGCCATGCCCTCTTTGCCGCAAACATATATAAAGACCGGATTATTGCTTAGATCCAGACAGATATTTGTGCCTGGGCCAACAAAATTATTTGTGGAACAAAATTTAATCGTAAAATTTGGATAGATTTTATATAAGGCGTAGAGATATTCAACAGTTGAAGATTCACTCGCGTTATCACAAATAACCAAATGAAAAGGTGCAGTAGTATATTTATATAATCTATCTATTACCTCAGCCAACTCTCTTAGATTGTTCCAGGATACTATACCTATATCAACTTCGTCATTTGTCCACACAGACAATGCCTTGTCTATTGTAGTGACAACATCGTGATTTTTTTGCGAAGCAAATCGAGCATTTTTTCTTAAATTATATAAAGAATCAGTCGTTAAATTCTGAATTTTTGAGATTGATTCAGCAATGTCTTTTTCATTTGGATTACATAAAAAACCATTAAATCCGTTTTTGATCAAGCTTGGAATTCCAGATACACTGGTTGTTAAACAAGGAATTCCAGAAGCCATTGCCTCTATTATCGCAGTAGGTATTCCATCCATATCTCCGTTGTTTGCTCTAATGCAAGGACAACAGAAAAGTGATGTTTTACTCAAGACCCTAACTAGTTCTTCACGACTTTCAATTCTACCCATTAACTGTACATTGTTGAGATCTAGATTACGTATAAGCTGAATACAAGACTCCTCTAGCTCTCCGTAGCCATATATTAAAAAGGATACATTAGGGCAAAACTTTGCCGCTTTTATTAGCAACTCTATTCCTTTTTTTTCAACAAATCTACTTATAGATACAACAGTAAATTCAGATCTCACTTGATCAGGAAAAATTTTAATACTTGAAAAATATGACGTGTCGATGGAATTAGGCAGGATTGTAACTTTGTCATCCGGACAACCCTGATCAATCAAGCAATCAATATGGTAGGAGGAAAGTGTAAAGATCTTGACAAGAAGGTTACTCTTGCTCCACTCAGACAACTTATTCTCCTTAACGGAATCGTATTTAAAGATATCCTGAGCATGTGCAGTACATGTGAATCTAGTATTTGATTGCTTGCATGCTGGCCAAACAAAATTCGAAACAGTTGGATGTATAAAGTGGGCATGAATTAGATTTATTTTTCGCTCAATAATAAGTTTGGCAAGTTGCTCGGGAGACCTGACATTTGTCACAGGAAATCCCAGGTCTGGATCAAAGTCTGGATAAGGAGAGCCTTTGCAAAATATTTCTACATGTATGCCTCTTTTTTTTAGTTCTTGAAGCTCATTCAATACCCAAGTCTCAGAAGGAACAGGAAAATGCCAACAAAAATAACCCAATCTAAATTCATTTGAATCACCTGCATTAAGCCTGGGCTGAGCAGCTTCTCTCCTGAATACTACATCTTTAGAAAACAACTCTTTAGGCAAAATTTTAAAACTTTTAATAACATCTTTAGTAATCTCATGGAGTTCTTTCTGATAATTTTTCATAGAATAAACTTCTGCCGATTCAATACATATTCTGCTTAATTCTAGAAATTGGTTACTGTCGTAACTTAATAATTCAGTAAGATATTTGATTGAGCTTTTTACTACGTCATGGTCAAGAATAAATCCATTTTTATTGTGTTCAATAAGCGTAGGTGGACAACCCAAATTACGAACAAATACTGGGACACCACTACGCAAAGCTTCAACCACGGTGCGGCCAAAGGATTCAGCAAATAAGGATATTGAAAATAAAATATCGTTATTACTAAAGGCAAGATTAGGATCAGTAAGATAGCCGCAAAAATGTAAATTTGTAATATTCTCTTGATTGCATTGGATGATTATTTCTTCAGTGACATCAGTACTAGGGCCGTATATGTTGAACTCAATATTAAGATTGAGTTCATCGCATTTTTTAGCTATTTCAAAGAAATCATATATGCCTTTCTTTTTAAGGTTGGAGCTTATAATGCAACAACGTAATCTGCCCGGCTGATATGAAATTTCCCTATTCAAATAAGAATTGCTGCCAAAAGTGTTGTTTAATACTTTCTTCCTAGATTGCCCTGTATGTCCTTCGAATGCTTTATATGTGTATTCAGAATTCATAATTAGTACATCAGCCAGTTCAGATGTTCTTTTGCACCAATCTTTTGCATTAATATTGAATGCTTCACACAATTTAGGATCCTGTAAAGGCAGCTCTCTTACATGAATTAAGGAAGGAATATTAGAATTTTTTGCAGCTTTTGCAGGCTCAGGTAAGGTAATTGTATTGATATACATTATGTCTATATGTTCGTCTTTTATTATTTTTTCAAATATTTTCACATAATCTGTGTTTAAGCTTAGTGATCTTGAGACTTTATAATCTAATTCTATGACTTTTGCTGAGATTTTTGCAATTTCTCTTATCATTACCCTGGAACTATTCCAGGGCACTATAGATATGGTCCTATAGCCGAGTCTGAAATAAGCATTTACCAGGTCTAAGTAGCTTCTTTCTCCTCCAAATATATTTTCGCCACACAAGTGAGCAACTATTGCGACTGTAAATTTACTGTTCGTTAGTATGATGTTATTTGGCTTGGATGATGATTCAAGTTTTATTCGATAAGATTTTATCCGCTCTGCAGTGGATGTTTTTATATCTTCTAAGGCCGATTGAATTTTTAATTTATGTGCTCTTTTGTCGAATATCCATTCATTTTGTTTTTCACATACAGAGAGTTTCTTTAACATATTTTTAAAGTCTCTCCTCACTATATCATGCTGTGTGCTTTGAAGACCGAAGACCTGCGTTGAAATTTTGAGTATTCAAAGCGACTTAACGGGGTGGGATGGGCAATATATGCAATACAAAAAATCTGAAAAATCTAAAATATATATCTAATCTTCTTTAATATGCATCTGGCAATTTTATTAACACGAGTCATGTAGATTTCAATCAATTGACAGCTTACATACTCTAAAAACTAATCAACAATAATCGCTTGTGTTTATTTTTTGAATTGCTTTTTGAACTATTTCATATCTTTCAAGACAATCTTTTGGATTAAACTTAGCGCCATCATAATTTTTAAGATATTGGCCAGAGAAGATTGCCTCTAAATCTTCTCCATATTTTGAAACAAGCTCAGTATTGGAAGATGCAAAGTGTGCGCTTATCATGCTGCTGATTTTACTGTCCATCAAGTAGTCAAGCTTCATTGGAGGTATATTAAACTCTTTTTTAATGTATTTTATCAACTTTAATGGTTCAATTCCATGTATTCTGCAAGCATTAATGCAAGCATTCATGGTAAAATCGTCCAAAGAGATATTAACGTTGTGCTGTGGGTTTTGTTCTATAAATGAATTTGAAATGTTAATTTGGCTCATGAAATCATTCACAATATTTTTATCTTTAAAAAGTATGCCTTGAAAAGGTCTGACAATAATATTGCTTTTAGGGATTTTCTTGTATGCGTCTATTATTCGCAGCCAGTTTCCAAAATCTTTTTTCAAGCAATGTCCTACATAGTCGTTCATATCATAAACTTTATGCTTAATACCCCATTGTTTCCATGCAGAGTGGATAAATTCAACTTGATTTCGCACATAGATGATAATTTCAATACTTGAAAAATATTTACTGGCTCCTGAAAAAAGATTTGCATAATGGTCTATATAGTTTAATTTGCATAGCCCTTCGGTTGCAAATATGCACGATTCACCTTCACTCATTGACAGGGAAAGATTGCGAAAAATTACACACATGTCACTATAATCCGTGCTTTGTAGTTTTGACAGCATGCGTGAGTGTGATGTCGCAAGGTTAATATCCCTACCAAAATTTTTGTCTACGTATATAAGTTGATTTAACTTAAAAAGCCTAGCTCTATTGAAAAATAATAATCCTTGAATTGCAGATGAACCGCACTTAGGGCCACCCAGAAATAATATTAATTTCTTCATCGTTCTAAGATCTCTTCCCATAGATCAAAAAAGGATGGGCTGGGGTTAAGTGCTTTTCGCTTTAAATAAGGGTAATAATAAAAATTAGGAGCTTCACTATCAGGAGATATAGAACTTAGGTAACGCTCAGCACAGCTGGTAATTACAAAATCAGGGCGAATATCTGATACGATTTCATCATGAAAATATCTTGTCCTCATAAAAATAATTTTGTTAAAAATTAAAGATAAAGATTCTAATTGTTGGCGCATAAATGAATCACCAAAAATAAGTAGTTTAGAGTCAATCAAGCCTATTTGGCTAGCAATGATTTCAATAATTCCTTCGTTGCCGGAGCTAATGCCATTATTGGCTTTTTTAAAAAGTGATGAATCGCTATAAATAGCATGACATTTAATCAATTCTTCACAAGGAGGTACTAGCTTTCTACCCAAATCACCAATGTATTTTTTATTCATGACTTGGTTTTCTATGCCTTCGAGTCGTCGCTTATTAAGAAGTATTTGATCTTGATCAAATAACAATCTGGAGCTTGTAATTGATTTGGTCGCAGCTATACGACCTTCTGGGGATAAATGGGTATCGGTTTTTAACCAGCAATTAGGATCTGCTAATTCCTTCAGCAAATATTCAGTAGTTGTGCTGATGTCAGGGTATTGTTGAAGATAGCAGTCTAAAAAAAGAGATTTTAAATTATACGGCAAAAGTTCTTGGTGTTGAGAAAAGGCAACACATTTATCGGGGAAGATAAGATTTATAAAAGGTATTTTTAGTTTCTCGCAGTGGCGTTTTCTTGACTTTAGGTTTCTTGCATAAATGCTTGCATTCTTCTTAATTTTTTTTTCCTTCTTGTTGAAACTTTCCTCAGAGAATAATTCGAATACTGAATGGTTTCCCCCTTCTAAAAACAGGATCTTGTCTTTGGTTTCAAATACGTCGTTCATGTTTTAATTTTTTGATGAATAAGTAAATTTCAGGCCAACGAAGTTGGAACATCATTTAAGCGAAAAAAATCTTTGAAGTCCGAAAAATATAATTTTTGTCTATGATTGAAAGCTTCGATATCTATCCTTTGTCGTAATTCAGCAAAATCATAAGTTGTCATTGATAATATTTCTTCAGAGCTTATATTAGGAATAGAAGCTTTTCGTGACATTTCCATCGTCCGTTGATCGTGTGTAACAAGCATTGAAGGTGTTCCAGCAAGTAACGATGTGATTACACCATGGAGACGTGTGCCGAGTACAAAACTTTTATTGGCGCAATATGCAATCCAATCTGAAACTGATCCGAAATATTTGACATGCTTTGTAGCCCATTTCTGACTATCTTCAATCGTGTATGGATGAAAGAGTGGAGACAAATACTCTAAATCTTTTTTGACTTGATTGCCATTCTTAAAGCGCATCATTGGCAATTCTGTTTGAACCACTAAGTCCGTTTCTTGTTCAATACAATTTTTGACCATATGTTTTGCAAGAATCATCCTTTTATCAAGAATTTTTCTTGAAAAATCCTTAGCCGGTATAGTTGCATTCATGCTTATTTTGTTGTCATGAAGAATTATAGGTTTATTTTGTATTGCAGCAGGATGGTCTACATGCCATAGTAGTGAAGGACAGCCGGTAACAATTACATTATGTATGCCGTAGTTTGCAAGAACTTCGGCAGTAAAATTTCCTCGGACTGAAATATAATTGGAGCTATCCGAAATTAGTTTTAAATATTTAACTGTGTTTTCATTAAGCTCTGGAATATTGTTGTCAATCGATTGTGCACCCAGTCCACAAATTACAACCGAGGTATTTAATTTCTTCAATTGTTGTAATTGTAAGCCAAGATCAACTCTCGGTTGAAGCCAATTAGCTGCTGCGATAACTATGCCATCACAACCAGTAGAGTCAAACTTCTTGCGGCTTGGAATTTGCATGCTATTTGCAGGGAAACCACCTTTCAAGACTCGCTGCATTGCAGATCCGAATACCATGTTGCCCGCGTTATTGCCTAATGCCGAGAGAAATTCTTTCTCATTTTTAGACCAGTAATAGCCTTGATTTTGATTGAGAGTTAGCAGATAAGGTTTTTGCATTTGCCGAAAAATGAGCGAGGTGGGCGCGTGGTTTTTAATTGATTGGCAAAATACTACTTACATTTTACCATGCAAGTGGTATAGGTGGATCAGTGATATTTTATTAGTAGCTTGAGTAAGATTATTCAGCAGGCCAATTAATCCTCAGGCCTAGAAATTATAACTTCGTGCGCAAAGATCTTGCTTGAGTTGTTTTGTGCTAAAAAAATGCAAACAATTGCGAGCTTCTGCAGCAAAAGTATTTTCATTGCACGCAAATTCAAGCGCAGTTGAATGTATCTAGGCTGCGTTCTGTGTTCGCCCAGGCTGTCTAGGCTGCGGCAATCCGCATAAGTTTCTTGTTTTGCAAGTGATTTGTATTTTATTCAAAGCTATTGTTGAAAATGTATGCAATCGCCTGAAGAGTATTTTGCTTTTTTAAGCGTGAATCATGCTCTGAGCATCGCATTGGTCTAGGTCGGGCATTTTGCACTCTTGTGCGGATTTTAATCAAAAGGTATGGTTTGTCAATATATTGAGGCGCTTAAGTCTGTTAACTCGAAAAGTGCCGACTTAGGGTGAATTGTACATTGAATGACCTATTGGCAGTTGCATATGTATATAATAATGCTTTAATTGTAAGCTCTTTCCGTGGACGCTTGAAGTCGGGTTGGCTTATTCTTCCCTTGTGAGATTCCTTGTTTGAAATATTTCAATCTTCGAAATGACTATAGGCAAATATGTAGAATCAAGTGTTAATAGATTGCGCACTTGCCGGGAAATCTTTGAAAGATCATGTCAATCTTCGCAGGAATCGCATGTGACTTCAGCCCTCTCTGTCTCTCACTTGCCAAAGTCTGATGACCGCCGCTTTCGCCTATTCAGTTTGAGCGACTCCCGTATCTACCTTCAAGTGGAGTCGCATTCGTTCCGCCAGATCCAGCCAATTGAGAACACTCTCGTGAAACTGTTCGAACATAAAATGTCATCTGTGCCCACCACAGCATCCTTGATGCTGGTGGCCTCAGTCTATCTCTTGCTTCCACTAAGGCCGTTCGCCTGATGCGCAGCCTCATGGTTGGTCCCGAGCTAACTGATTGCTCCCACTTTGGAATTAAGAATGACCAATTGCGCGCTCTTCCTTAGATAATCGTGGCAGATATGGATCACGGGAGCTTCATGGGTGTAGTTGCTGTAGGACTTTAAGGTAAACCGAGAATCGTCAATCGCTTTCCGTTCACCCTGCTGAACAGCTTCTTTACCACCAAGCGTTCAATGCGGTGACGTTGTTCGGTATTGACGGCCATCACATTCTCCCAGTAGTCCCCACCACCTCCGGCTGATCCAAGCACCGGCAGAGATAAAGCATATTGAGGTTGTCTTGTTGGGAACAGCTGCCACAAAAAACATAGCGAGCATTTAAGTATTTAGGGCCGATATTGCTGTCTGTACCATTCGCTCGTTTTGCCTTTTCTGCATGCGGTCTGCTGGCCTCGCAGAAAGCAGTGATTGAATTGTCGTACAGAGTCGCTGCGCCAGAAAGATATTGGAATTGAGACTGGAATGATTACCCTTTCTGCTAGAAACCCCCTTGATTTGAGAGCCTCGATAATGCTCGTTGATCATCACCATTACTGGCTGCTTACAAATGGGTTATGGTCTTAGTAGTCGTTTGCACTTGAAGGTGGCTTTTCTCCACCTGATTGTCTTAAAGTTAATTGCCAAACCCCCTTAATGTCCACGCTTTGCTGACTCGAGCAGATTGCTGGACTGTCTAGCACTTAGACCCTTTGTCTTAGGGAGTTTGTCTATAGTAATGGGTATCATGTCGGCACCACAGTTCTATGCTGAAACGTAGGTGGGGTTAATCTGGTACTCTTCATTAATCATCTCACCACGTGATCAAGCATCGGTTTATACGTTTACTGCTCCCCGAGTTTAATCATTCCAGGCATTTTTTGGCCTGTTCGATATGTATTTTGTTGATCCTATGTCAGTGCATGAGTGGATAAAGCCGACATAGGGGTTCAGCTAAATTCCATGGTTTATATAAGCAGGCTTGTTGCATTTTTAATGTGTTGACATTGCCTTACTGCTTTGACTTGGCCAATTCGGGTGATTGATTAGTCCCTAGTTTGTTGTTGAAATAACTAGCACGTTCGCGCATTTTTCTGCACCACTCTTGATGGGTCAGGTACCAGTGCACGGTTTCCGTTAGGCCTTGTTCCAGATTGTGTTGCGCTCGCCAGCCCAGCTCTGCACTGATTCGGGTCGGATCAATTGCGTAACGGCGATCATGGCCCGGGCGGTCCGCGACCGGTGTAATTAAGTCTGAGTGGGGCGCTGATTCGGGGCTGCACTGATCCAATTGTTGGCAGATTGCATGAACGACCTCCTTATTAGTGCGCTCACCGTTCCCACCCACGCAGTAACTTCGGCCTGGTTCACCCTCGCAGGCGGCCAGAATCAGAGCATCGACGTGGTCTTCCACA
The DNA here is from genome assembly GCF_047303035.1 of Synechococcus sp. MIT S9509. Lineage (NCBI taxonomy): Bacteria > Bacillati > Cyanobacteriota > Cyanophyceae > Synechococcales > Synechococcaceae > Synechococcus > Synechococcus sp. MIT S9509. The sequence continues at coordinate 2,403,301 of NZ_CP138940.1, forward strand.
TATAACCAATCGCGCACATTCAGTCCATCTCCATAGAGCGGGATCAACTCGCCTCCTGCGGCTTTTAAGATCACTATTGGTATTAGTTTTTCCGGAAACTGCCAGGGGCCATAATTATTCGAGCAGTTTGTCAGCACTATTGGCAACCCAAAGGTTCGGTGCCAGGCCTTAACCAGGTGATCGCTTGCTGCCTTGCTTGCGGAATAGGGGCTACTAGGGTCGTAGGGCGTCGTTTCCGAAAAACTCCCCTCCGCGCTTAGTGAGCCAAAGACTTCGTCGGTGCTTATGTGGAGCATCCGGAAGGTTTCCCGTCGTTCACCGCTCAAGCTCTCGTAGTGTCTCCGTACGGCCTGCAGCAGGTTGTAAGTGCCGGTGACGTTGCTTTCAATAAATACACCGGGGCCTGAGATCGATCGGTCGACGTGGCTTTCGGCCGCTAGGTGCATCACCAAATCCGGATCAGCCTGTTTTACGGCTGCGTTCACGGAATCAGCTTTGGCAAGATCGACTCGCTGCAGCACATGGCGCTGATGAACATTATCGTCAACCTTAGTCATGATCTCCTTGATGGATGTGAGATCACTGGCATATCCCATTTTGTCGAGATTGAATACGGTGGCCCTGCTTTCGCGCAGTAAGCGCCGCACGACCGCACCACCGATGAATCCGCCACCACCGGTGACCAGAACGCGCTTGCGGGAACCGAGGAGTTCAGCGGCAGAGGGCATCGAAGAGGTCATGGCAGAGGTGTGATCGGAATTCGTAGATATGGAAATGGTGTGCCGTGTTAGCGCGGGATCTCTTGCAGCACTTCACGCAGGGCCTGGCGCCAGTGCTGACCTGTTAAACCGAGGGCCGAGCGGGTGTTGTTGCACTCAAGTAGCGAGTAGCTGGGCCGTGTGGCTGGAGTGGGGTAATCGCTTGTTTGAATGGGCTCTACTTTGGCAGCCTGTTCAAGCAACCCGAGTTCGAGCGCTAGCTCGCTAACGGCGACAGATACATCAAACCAACTTGCGGCTCCGGCATCACTCCAGTGCAGTACCGGCGGGATCGGCTGACTGTCGCAAGAGCTGATCTCAATGGCATGCCAGCAGGCGGCAGCCAGGTTGAGGGTGCTGCTGGGGCAACCCACTTGATCAGCCACCACCCCAAATTGTTTACGCTCCTGATGTAAGCGCAACATGGTGAGTGCAAAATTCTTGCCTACAGGCCCGATCACCCAGCTGGTTCGCAGGATGTACCCCTTGCCGCTGCTGCCCATGAGGGCTTCTACGGCTTCCTCCCCTTTGGCTTTTGTGGTTCCATACACTCCGATGGGATCACGGGCTTGATCCACGCTGTAGGGAACTCCCTGTTGTCCGTTGAATACAAAGTCGGTACTGATTTGCAGTAGTCGTCCGCCTTGAGCGTTCATGGCTTCAGCGAAGGCTTCTGGCGCTTTGGCATTTACAGCCAAGGCAAGCTCTGGCTCCGATTCGGCTTGATCGACGGCCGTGTAAGCCCCGGCATTTAGCACCCAGTCGGGTTCGTAATGATTAACTGCAGCTTTGCAGGCACTGCCATCAGCCAGATCCAGTGCTTGGATCTCAGGGCCGCCGTTGCGACTGGTGGCGATCAATTCAATACCTGCTGGTTTGGCGTTGATCAAGGCCTGTCCAAGCTGGCCGGAGGCGCCTGTAAGTAGCACTTTCATGAAAAGACCTCTCCGCTGGTCTTGGCCACGGCGAAGGTGGGTGACTCTGCATCCTTGTCCGACAGATTGACCGTTGCTCCCCTCAGTTGATCGATCGGCCAGGCAATCGCTAAATCCGAATCATCCCAGCGAATGGCCCGTTCGCACTCCTTATTCCAAAAACCTCTCGCTTTATATTGCACTTCGGCGACTTCGCTGAGGGTGAGGAAACCATGGGCGAACCCTTCTGGCACCCAGAGTTGTTGTTTGTTTTCGGCGCTGAGAATGGCGCCCACCCATTGCCCAAAACTTGGGGAGCTGCGCCGGATATCCACGGCAACATCAAAAATTTCGCCGATGCTGGCTCGCACCAGCTTGGCCTGGGGTTCTGGTGCTAGCTGGTAGTGCAATCCCCTGAGGACTCCGCGTATGGAGCGGGAGTGATTGTCTTGGGAGAACAGCACCGTTTCGCCGGCCGCTTCGTTGAAGAGTGTCTGGTTCCAGCTTTCAAAGAACCAACCACGGTCATCACCAAAGGCGCGCGGTGTGACCAACAAAGGTCCATCAATGCTGAGGCCCTGTGGGCTCTGCAGTTGTTCAACTTGCATGGTTGACTTTTAGGGATCGTTGCAATGAAACGCGATCAGCGGCACTTTCCTGGAGCAACTGAATCAAATAAGTGCCGTAGCCACTTTTCACCAAAGGTCGAGCCAGTTTTTCAAGCTCAACATCATTAATCCATCCCTGCCGCCAGGCCACCTCTTCTGGGCAGCCCACTTTTAGGCCCTGGCGATGTTCCAGGGTGCGGATGTAGCCGCAGGCTTCATGGAATGAATCGCAGGTGCCAGTATCGAGCCAGGCCATCCCCCGCCCCATCAGTTCCACCTGTAAGAGACCTTCTTCGAGAAACATCTGGTTGAGATCGGTGATCTCCAGTTCGCCACGAACGGAAGGCTTCACAAGGCAGGCCCGTTCCACAACACTGTCGTCGTAAAAGTACAACCCCGTGATGGCATAGCGGCTCCTGGGCTGTTTGGGCTTTTCTTGCAGGCTGAGTACCTTCCCGCTGCTATCGAAATCGACGACACCGTAGCGCTCAGGATCACTTACGGGATAAGCAAACACTGTTGCTCCTGCTGCTCGCTGATCGCTGTCCACCAACTGTGGAACGAGATCGTGCCCATGGAAGAGGTTGTCTCCCAGCACAAGGGCTGCAGGACCGCCATCAAGGAATTCAGCCCCTATCAGGAAGGCTTGGGCTAGCCCATCCGGGCTGGGTTGAACGGCGAATTGAATGGTCATCCCCCATCTCGATCCATCCCCGAGAAGCCGCTTGAATGAAGCTTGGTCGTGGGGGGTGGTGATGATCAGCACCTCGCGAATCCCTGCCAGCATCAGTGTGCTGAGCGGGTAGTAGATCATTGGCTTGTCATAAACAGGCAGGAGCTGCTTGCTTACGGCTTGCGTAATCGGATGAAGCCTGGTTCCGCTACCTCCGGCAAGGATGATTCCGCGACGTTGGCTTCTACCACTCACGATTCAGTGATCGGATTGGGAGTATTTCATCACGGCTCGAAGCCAACCCAGGATCTTGGGCCCAAACTTCCGAAGCTGTTTAAGTCAATTGGGCTTGTTGATCACCGATGATGGACTCCTCTCCTGTTAGTAGCGTCATGGCCTCCGCTGCTCCGATCCTTCCCGGTTCCACGGTCACCGTGGCGGATCAACGTTCTATCTACAACGGCTACAGCGGTTTCGTTCAGCGTATTAGTGGAGACCGGGCCGCAGTGTTGTTTGAAGGCGGTAACTGGGACAAACTCGTCACTCTGCGCCTGAAAGATCTCAGCGCTGACTGACGCTCATGGAGCTCGCCTTGCGCCAGCGGCTCCAACGAGTCGTTCTTGATTCGGATACCCGACGAGGCCGGATCTACAACCTGGTGATTTTCGGAACGATTCTGCTGAGCGTGGCAGGTCTTCTGGTGGAACCGCATCCGATGCGTGTGGCAACGCCTGGGGAAATTCCTGCCTGGGTGGGCAGGCTTGAAGATTTCTGCCTGCTGGTGTTCATGGCGGACTATCTCCTGCATCTGTGGGTATCCCCAAAGCCGCTCGCCTATGCACGCAGTTTCTACGGGCTGATTGACCTTTCAGCGGTTCTGTTCTTCTTTGTGCCCCAGATCCGCAGTGGCCTGGTGCTGTGGATCTTTAAGTTCGCCCGCGTGCTTCGGGTGTTCAAGCTGCTGCGATTTCTCGATGAAGCAAAGATGCTCGGCCGCGCGCTGCGCGCCAGTGCCCGCCGCATCGGTGTGTTTCTGTTTTTTGTGGTGATGGCGCAGGTGGTGCTGGGCTACCTGATGGTGCTGATTGAAAGCAGTCATCCTGAGACCCAGTTTCAGACGGTGGGTCAGGGCGTGTACTGGGCCATCGTCACCATGACCACGGTGGGCTATGGCGATTTTGTGCCTCAGACTGTCTTGGGTCGTCTGCTTGCAGCGGTAGTGATGTTGCTCGGCTTCGGGATCATCGCCATCCCCACAGGCATCGTCACGGTGGAATCGATTCAGCAGGCCCGTCAGGACAGGCGTGCCTGCAGTACCTGTGGCTCTCGCGACCATCGCCGCGAGGCCAGCCATTGTGACCAGTGTGGGGCTGAGCTTGGTATGCCCACTCAATGGCCATCGAGCTGATCGAGTGCGGCGCGAGCGGCCTGCTGCTCGGCGTCACGCCGTGAACGGCCCCATCCCTCCGCCGCCAAGTGTGGCGGCAGGGTCACTTCGCAGCGAAAGCGACGCGGGTCACCATGGCGCTGGTTCAGTTCTTCGCTGCTGTAGCTGGGCAGGCCAAGCCCTTGGCTTTGACTCCATTCCTGAAGGGCCGACTTGCAATTGCCGCGGTGTGGATCGGAAAGAACTGCCTCTGCACTGCGTTGCCAATGGGGAGTCAGCCATTGATGTACTCCGCTAAGGCCGTCGATCTTGTAAACCGCGCCTATCAGCGCTTCGCTGAGTTCGGCGCGGATCGTTGCTGCCGCTGTGGCATCGCCGCTGGCTTTGGGCCCGATCCGCCACCAGCGTTCTATCTCAATTCTGGAGCCCAGTTCTGCCAACCAACGATCACTGACCAGTTGGCCCCTGAGGCTGGAACGTTCACCTACCGGCATGCTGGGATAAAAAGAGGCGATGAATTCACTGGCAGCGAGCCGCAGCACTGCATCACCCAGAAATTCCAGTTGCTCATGATGCGGGTTGATACCGCTGGAGGTATGGGTGAGAGCTTCTTGTAACAGCGCATGGTTTTCTCGTTTCAGTCTCCCGGTGGGCTGGTTGAGAGCCTTCGAGAGGTGTTCAAGTGGTCGCGGTTGCTTGCCCATTGAGTAAAAACAGTTTCTATAAATTATCCTTTCAATGGATTGGTTTTTGCTAACTCCTAAAGAGTGTTGGGCATTAAGTGTATTTTTGAGGGTTTTAGGAGAAAATATAATGGATATTGGTTTTGCTTTATTCCTGATTATCTGAATGTTTGAACTATAAGTACGTCATGAACAAAAGTGCTAAGTTTATCTCACCTGCGTGAAGGGTTGTTTGAATTTTGAAATTTCGCTCAAACAGCACGTTGCCGAAGAAATATTGCATCTTCAAGTGCGCAAAGCAAGCCAATAAAAAGAAAGCCTCCTCCAAAAATTTTTGCCCACTCCTCAACATGTTTTAATATTTCATTGAGATTTTCCTCCAGTCCAAAGATTGACCTCATGTCACTTATAACCATTACAAAAGCCAGGCCAAGAGCGCATTTGGCGTAGGTCATAAATCTCGGAGAAAAATCAAAATATTTTTTATTGAGAGCAATAAAGATTATTCCAAGCAATCCGTAAAAGCCACTATGATGTCATCAATCCTATCACTTAGTTTTGTTTCTTGCCATTTAAATAATGAGTGGATTGCTTTGTCCAGGTTTTCGTGGTATATGAATTTGTCATCCATTGCTAGAAAGGCGCAGCCGCAAGATAGGATGATCCACGTGAGCCAATTTTGCGTTTTTAAATCGTTTTTTTTTGATAAACAGTGCAATAGGAATAGACAGACTCAACACGGAGCATAGAGTTAGTTGTATGGTTGATAGGTTTGTGATTGATGACTTTTCCCCATAAGACTTTGTTGTGAGTAGCACCGTCGCAAGAAAAGCTACATAGCAAAGAAGGCTTAGAGACTTAAGTATTTTTGTTCTAAGAAGTAATTTCATTGTGAATCCGCCTTCGCTAGGAATTTTTGAGTATAAGGCTTTTTATGTTTTGCCGATTCTATAGTGAAATCGTTATGTTCAAATTGTAAGTTTTATAGTTGCCATAGCCAAAATTATTTAAATTTTACAGTACGAGTTAGTCGTTGTCATGGATGGCGTGGCGATTGTCGGACTGTGTTAAAAAAACAGATTTTTGTGGAATTAAATTTTACTGATGAGTGCGATTCCCTCTTGAGCTGAATATTCGCAGTCGAGGTGCATCAAGAGGAATTGCTTTCTGCAACCGCCAGTTTTGGTTGATTGAATTAACTTTGAAGGGCTCTCACCCTTGATATAGTCCGCGCTAGCTCCCACAGGTATGTTGGGATTTGAGCAATAGGCAGATTTGCTGTCTTGGTCCGCAGATATTTTGAGGCTATCGTCGCTTTTGTGGTAAATTAATGTTGGAGTCGTGTATAGCGACAAATCCATTTTCTCTATTCCTCGATGAGGTCACTATGAATTTAAAAGAAATCAATCAAGCCATATCCGAAGCTGAAAATATTCATGCGGGAAAGGTTCGCAAAGTTACCAAAGCATTGCTTGAGCGTTTTGAGCAAGCCATTGATAATGGTGAAAAGCTCAAACTGCCTGGCTTAACCTTCACTCCTCGTATCCTTCCAGCCAAAGAGCCTGAGGATGGGAAGGCAGGACGACCCGAACGCAAGGTAGCAGTTATGCGCCGTAAAGATTCAAATAAAAAAGTTGAAACTACTTGATTCTCGATTTGTATTGTCAAAATTTGCGATTCAGGCAGATTAGCATGAAATAATTAGATGAACTTAATTAAATTCAATCAATCAGCATTGTATTAATGTTAAACTTTTTTAATAGGATTTTTAACAAAGATCCTAATTCTCGTTCAGCTTCTGATTCTTTGCCACTTTCTGAAAATCAGGGCACTCATCCTCCTAAAAACACCGTGTCAACAATTAAAACCGACAACTCATCTCAAGCTGCTCTCCCATTCATTGAGGATGTGAGATGTTTCTTGGAAGAAGGACAAATGCAGATTGCAGTATTTGGATATCCCTCAACATTCCCAGATGGTTGGTTGTTTAATCGTCCTTGGGATCAAGTGTTCTGCAATTATCCAGTGATGATGCCCCTAGATCAGCGTATATCCTTCAAGGAGGCAATATCACTTGCAGATCCACTTCCAAGTTTTTGCGAAACTGTAAATTATCATGAGAAGCCTCATGTTGATACTGACAGCATCAGCGTGCAGGACAAGCTTTGCACCCTCAAAGATATTGCATCGTCTATTTCTGAAGCAGAAAATCTTCCTTATGAGCAAACATTAAAAATTGCTCGAGTATTTCTTCAACATCTTGCTGAAGGTATTGAAAAAGACAAAAAACTTCGCCTTTCTAATTTATCTTTTATGACTTTTACTAAATCTGCTGAAGCTGCTGATGGTGACAATCCCCGCCGTCCAGAACGGAAGCTGACGATAGTAAATATTGTTTCTAAAAAAGCAAATTCCGAAAACATGGATGAATAAACTTCTGACTTGAATTTATCCATTCCTGCCCTGGCGTCTTGGCCTTGAGGTGCTGAATCTGGATCGGGCTTTTCCAACAACCGACAGCAATGCCGATTACGGTGCCGCTTGTCTGGAGGTGCACCTTCTATGGCTTCACCGCAGTCCCCTCGATCACGACTATCGGCTTCGCCGGATCGCCATGAAGTACCTGTAGCGTAAGTTCACCGCAGGGTAGGTTTGATCCCTTCAGCCAGCGGTACTTCTCACTACTGGGTCGGAGCTGCCCACCAGTGATTCGCTCTTCTTAGTCACGGGTCACCGCCAGGTAACCAGTGGTGTCGGCGAACTGTTCCGAGCAGAAATCCGGTAGATCCATGAGCGCTTCGGGGAGCTTCAGTCCCTGGCGATGAGTTTTCGCACCCATCTGTTGGAGCTGTTGGTGGGTGAACCCTCGGCGGGCCAGATCAGCTTTTTCGTGGGAATCAGTTTGCCCAGGTTTTGCTTAGGCGGTTGACAGTTTGAATTTTTCTGAGTCCTGTCAGACCCGACGCTTTGCGTGGTGATTTGGTGAAAGCAGGACATAAGCCGGGTTGCGTGAACACCTCCCGATTTCCAGTGGTGGACTGTGTTTTCAGCGGCTGACTGGTTGACAGTTGGCCGGTGTCCCCTTGGGTGGGTACATCCCTTTCTAACTCGCGGAAATACGGCATGATGCGGGGAGCGAATTTGTTTCGTGCAGGACCGACGGGTGGGCTAGCCGTCGGTTATTTCTTCTGTCTGGGGCCGGGGATGACCCGCAGACAGGGTTTCAGATACCTAAATGCGTCACTTCTGGGTGTCTTCGAGCTTCCGCAGGGCACAACTGACGGCACATTCTCTGAGGAACGCGAACATCGGTTGGTCCTCCGGCTTCGCAAGATTCAGAAGCACTTCCACGGTTGGCGACAGAAGAGCATCACGGCTTTACCGCGATCCTCGCAATTCTCCGATCGCTATGAAGACAGTTCAGAGGCGATACGCGAAATGCTGTTTGCGTTTGCGGTCTCGATTTCATTTTTGTCTACAGATGAGGCCATGCATGAAGCAATGATTCCCTAGATCTTAACGGCTAATAATAACATCGCTGGATTAATTTTCAAACCTTGCTAATAAAATGTCCCCGCGCAAAGGGACATAAATAGAACACAAATTTCTTTGATGTCCCCATACTCAGGAACACGATCAAAGTGTTGTGTATTTCCGTGCTAGCGACAGAACGCGTCCTCAGTTTATGGCTGATGCCGGAGCAGAATGTGAGCAAGGATCGCGAATGTCCCGACCGGCATGGACATTTGATCGTCTTCATCGGCTGTATGTGATGCCTGCTCCAGGGCTTTCGCAGCACTTCGAGTGATACAGCCACCTGCCCGCGGCGATATGGCGCGCTTTCTTCGAGCTGATCCATCAACAATGTCATCTGGGTCCGCATCGCTACCTCTTCGGTGGAATCGGTCAGCAACTCACAGAGCGACGAACGAACAAAGTCACTGGCGGACTTGAATGCAGCTTGTTCGGTCCGCAGCAATACTGTCGAACATACAAAATGTAAAAATTTAGCTGATAATGCTCATCCACTTAAGTTTCCCGTCAAATTGGCAAGATAAAGAGCGAGCCAACCAAATTTTTTCTGTGAAAAATTCACAAACCCTTCTGGCTTTATTTTGTGCATCAATTTCCGGTAATTCATTAGCGTTTGCAAACCCTCCATCTCCGTACTCGGTTCTGATGGACTTCGAAGGAAGTGGTTACACCATAAATACTTTTCGTAGTCCATATGCTTCGCAAACGGAATATTGGCCACGTCTCATGGTGCCCGCAAGCGATAGTTTTCGCAGCTACCATGATTTCACACTTGGCAATGGAATGGCAGATTATGGTCACGCCGACGGCCTTAAAAATTACAATTCATGGTTAACCGGAAGCCATCAAGTTTCAGGTTTGAAGGCACTTGGGATTGGGTTGCTTCCTGCTTTGCCGACAAGCGGCAATGATCGAGACAAGAATGTTCTTCACATCTTTAAGCACAATTGGTTGCAAGCGATTGACGTTGAAGCTGGAGAAAATGAGAGCTTTGTTAGCTACTACATGAAGTTCGACCATGACTATGATGTGCCAAGAGATTCTTTCCCGAATTCATTTTCTATTCATATGCAAATCTGGCAGTGCTGCGGAAAATACCGCCCGGACAAGCGCAACCCTCCTCCATTGGCAATGTACGTAAAGCCCAAACCAAAAAAAAATGATGATATTGAATTAGTTTTTGTTGTGAGAAATTCTAATTCTCTGAATAATTATATTAACCACAGCTTTGCTGTAGATGATCGACCACATTTTCGTTATGCGAAAGCAATAGCTGGCCGCTTTGTGGTCGAAAGAAATCGGTGGTACCACTTTGCTTTCCAGTTTTCTCCTAGCACAAATGGCGACGGTACAGCGGGACATTTTTCAACATGGCTTGATGGTTCCAGAAAGTTTGTATACCGCGGGAATTGGGGGTATACGCCCGTCTCTGGCGTGGATATATCGGGGAAAATGGGTATGAATATTGGGACATATCGTTTGCGTGACAATTTAAAGCAGTATGTGTTTTTTGATGATATTAAGGTTGGAGGGCAATATGTGCATCATGCTTTCGGTGATTAGTGCAGATGTTTTTTCGGTAAATAAAATTTCAGCGTTCTTTGCTCAATAAGTCTAGAGCTTAGAGTTCATGGCGAAGCTTTTATTTTAAAAATAAGCATCTATAATGATTTAATAATTGGCGTTGCAAGCAATATAATTTAAAGAATTTTTTAAAATATTTGGAAAGTGCGCGTTATGATTTAATTGACTTTATTCATCAGGCAACGATAGCTAAGTATCATTCATCAACAGTAAAGTAGATAAGCTTGCAATCAACTTGTGGCGGGAGCAGGCTGACATAGGGTAAGCTTGAATTGCTTTATTAGGGGATACTAGATTTTAAATTGGAAGACAATTTTGTTAGTGAAAGTCACTGATGTCCCGTTGCAATGCAGCCTGATTCTGTCCCGCGTTAGCTCGTCCACGACCTCCAGGCCCAGCTTCTGCACGCTCAAACTCAGATACAGCTTGAAGTCGTCGGCGTCGTTTTCTCTAAGCGCCAGCTGTATTCTGTGAGCAACGCACTGTGGTCAAGGTGTAAATATCGCTTGGCTGCAACTGCTTGAGGCATACCCCGCTGCAAAAAAAAGCCCCGCGCTTGGTTGGGCATTGATTATTTGTGAATTGTTTTCGGAGGATCAAAAGCCACTACTCAAGACTCAAGCTTTTCAAAAGAGCATCAGACCAAAAAGTTTCCGCTTCGATGAATCCCTGAAGGATCTTCCAAGCTGGTTACCAGATCACTTTGTTGTGAGAGCAGGGTTTCATCATTAGTGGTGTTGCGCTGTAAGCCGGATGTCTCTACCCCGAGCTGAATAAGGTTCTGCCCATCAGTGAAGTCCTCAGTAATGGTGTAGCCGTTCGTCCGTTGCAATCCAATGCCGCTGCGCTGAGGCTTTTCTGAGAGCGAGGCAACACCTTTTTGAACAATCAAAGGGTCAATCCCTGAACCAACGTAGAGACGGTTATTGATGCTTTCACCGCTTAAGACATCATCATCACTGTTGCGCAAGAGTCTGTCATTGCGACCGCGTCTGCCGTCAATACGACCAGGTCGAGTTCCACCTAAGTCAGGTCTGCTATCGCCTCTGCCAGGTCGAACTTCTCCTTGATTCCGTTAACCGCTGAACTTCCTGCCTGTGGGAGGATTCAGCCTGGCGGCTATGGAAGGCTTCGGACGTGTTGTTGTAGGCTCTGCCGCTATTGCTTCTGTCGTAATCGGCTCTGCTGTAGGTGGCCTTCTTGATGTGGCGGCGTTCTTCGCCGTCGATGGACTGACGCCCGAGGGCTCTGAGGTAGACACCTACAGAGGCCCCACTTATGCATTGGTTGCCGGGCTTCATAGCTTGACCAGCAAGTGATGGTCGTGCTGTCAGGGTCCTGCTGGACAGTAGTTCACTCGCTTGGATGAAGCGCCTTAAACACCCTTTCAGCGAGAGCATTGAGCCTTTAATTAATCATTACAGTACTCAATCCTGCCAGGTGTTGGGGGCTGCGTGATGGTGGGCACATGGGGTGATTAAAGCAATAAAAAACCAGCACTTGGCGAGACGCGATCGGTGTATGGAAAAGCGAGTATTGGATTCAAGTTATAACCTCGAAGTTTACTGCCACTAACTGACCTGGATCAGCATGCACAATTGATTTATAAACATCTGATCCTGTGGCACCTGCAATAAGCATTTTGTCTCCGGAGTTACTCATAAGGGTGGTGCCGCAACCATCCTTAGCGATGATTTTACTCTGACCTGTATATTTATTATCACCATCAATTGCACTTGCGAAGATCTTGCCTTACTGCGAAAGGCTGAAGTCCATTGCTCGATCTATCCCTTTTGACATTGCAAATATGTCAGCACCAGTTCCACCACTTAGTACCTCGTATTCAGCGCCTCCGTATAAAAGGTCTTCATCCTTTGGGAAGTAGCGCCCGGTTTTGCGGTCTTTCTTGAACCCTGGTCGTGGTCGGTCTGGCTTGAAGCATTCCCGCCGATCCCGCTTGCCGTCCTCCATGGAAAGGGTGTGACAGAACCAGCCGCCGAACAGAACGTCCTTCAGCCGCTGACAGTCCTTTTATTCATCGCCAACGCCCAGAGGGCGAAATAAGCGAAAGACGGTGTTGCCCGACAGTGACCGCAGGTTCATGCGAGCTAGCTCTTCGTCGATGTCAGACCCTTAGACCCATTCCTTCAGGTGCTTCGGGTCCAGGTCGTCCTGGCGAGCCGCCTTGGTGGTTACAGAAGCTGTGTTGTGTGACGTTCTGGGAAGACTTTCGACCGCTCCAAAATCGAGCGTGGACTGCTGACAGCGGCCGCTGGCCTTCTGCCGTTCCAGGGCGATTTTCGCAATCCCTGCCGCTAATGCTTCATCAGGACCCTTAATCCCGGCCTGTTCATGACGGCGCTGCGTCTGCTGACGATGAAACGAACGGGTGTCCCTTGGTAGATGTTCAAAGTCGGTGAAATATGAACACGTCCGCTTGAGCTGGGATAACTCGGCAGGCGTTAAATCCCCGACGCGAAGTCGCGGAATATGACGTTCTGAGGTTTGACCAGCTGGTTGACAGTTTGAACCTTTCGAATCGCTGTCAGGGACAGGGACCACCACATCTGGTGGAGGGGGGTCACCCCCTGACTCTTTGACTAGTAGTGGGGTGAAAGCAGGGCATAAGCCGGGTTCTGTTCTCCCTTCAACAGAAGGGGGGTGATCATCTATCTGGGACCGCCGTTACCGGCGGCCTCGAGCGGCTCACAAAGGCGGAACGGGGCAGGTGGCCAACCGTCGTTCCTGGGCCTTGCTCCCAGCCGGGGTTTACCGAGCCAGCACCTCTCGATGCTGCTGGTGCGCTCTTACCGCACCTTTGCACCCTTGCCTGTGCCGGCGAACCGGCCATCGGCGGTGTGTTTCTGTGGCACTCTCCTCACGGTCACCCGCACTGGGCGTTACCCAGCAAGCCTGGCCATCGGGGAGCCCGGACTTTCCTCAACCGGATCACAGCCAAAGGCTGTGCCGATTGCGATCACCTCGCCTGCTTTCAGACCCCATAATGACCTCTGAAGGGGCTGTAGCTCAGCTGGATAGAGCGACGGTTTCCTAAACCGTAGGTCGTGGGTTCGAGTCCCGCCAGCCCCGTGATTCAGTCTTTCCCGGCTGTGATGCGGCCGGCCACAAATCCCACAGCTCCACCAACCAGGGCTGCTTGCACTTGCCAGATCAGTTTCCTGTACCGCCAGGAGGCGTTCGTGAACCAGATGCCAAGCATCATTGCGGTCCCGATGGCGACTGCCAGGCTTACCTTGCTGACACGGCCCAGTGATTGCTGCTGCTTGTCCGCTGATCCCGGTGTGCTGTTGGTGTGGATTGGTTTGGTCATGGAGTACACCCTGACGGTCTTTTCGCTCGTCGTCGAGCGTTACGGGAGCCGAGGCTCTATCCCTGTGGTCTTGAAGCTCTGAACCGGTATTAGCCACTACATTTAGTGGGGTGGTCAGACGCCACACCCTCGCTAGCGTTATTGCAGTGAAACCGGCTCCATGACCCAGCTTCACGATCTACGACTGCAGCTACTGGTTCAGCAGGAAAGCGAGCGCATCGCTGACTCTCAGCCCACTGAACTGGATTTATCTGTGGTTCAGGCGCGTTGTCTCTGCTGGCTGGCCCTGCTGGCTGAAGCCCACGATGATCAGGCGAGTGATGCCGAACGACGCGGAGACACCGAGCAGGCGATGGGTTGGTTTGCCGATTCCATGCGTTTGCGTGATGTGATTCAGACGGTGACATCGATCGAGATTCCCCTTCCAGGCCTGGCCGACGGAGATGATCAGCCAGATGGTGGGGCCGACGGCGAAGGCGGTTTTTCATCTGAACCGCCGCTTGCTGCCTGATCGGATGCCATGATGGCTCTCGATCTGGGGTTTCAACGTGACGGAAGAGCCCTGTCAATGCCCTGACTGCCAACGCTTTTACAGGGAGCACGACAGGTTGATTCGTGAGAATCCCACGCTCCGCCAGCAGCAGGAATTGAGCTGGGCAGCTCTTCAGGCTTTTCGCACACTTTCGGGCCGGGTCCTCGAGGATCTGCAGAAGCAGCTGGGTCCACGTTCGAGTGATGGACAGGTTCATGCCACCCCAGTTGGCAGTTCGGATGAGCCCACGGATGCCCTGCAGCAGGCAATGGCTGACATGGAAAACATCAACGCGCATCTGTTTTCGATTGAGGCGCTGATGGAGCGCATTTTCGATGTGCGTGTACCCGACGCGATCGAGCAGAAATTCCGTGAGCTGGCTGGTGAACTTGCACCTGATCCCTTGAATGCAGACCGCTTGCGCTTAAACCGTCTGTTGCATCAGACCCCGGATTTGCCTGATCGGAGTTGATTGTTCTCCTCTGCCGATTGGCGTCTGCAGAGCCTGGCCATCATTCCTTCCTCGTCTGCTGGCACCACAACAATCTTCAGTTGCGGCAACCACTCCAAATCATCCTGCAGTTCTGAGAGCAGAGCTTTGTCGTGCTCACCGATTCCACCGGTGAGAGCCAGCACATCCACTCCTCTCAGGCTGGCAGCCATCGCCCCGATCAGCTGCAGCAGCCGATGCCGGAACACTGCAAGGGCAAGCTGCGCTGTGGAATGTCCCTGGCTGGCTTTCTGGCGAATCTCCTGCATGTCATCGCTGAAGCCTGATAGCCCCTTGAGTCCGGCTTGTTTCTGAAGCAGGTCGCTGAGCTGCGCTTGATCCCATCCCTGACGCATCAGTTCAAGCATCAGGCCAGGATCGATGCTGCCGCTGCGGGTTGCCATCACCAGCCCTTCAAGTGGGGTGTAGCCCATCGTGGTGTCAATGCAGCGGCCGTTTTGAATGGCTGCCAGAGAGGCGCCGGCTCCCAGGTGAGCGCTGATCAGGCGCAGCTGCTCGGGGTGATGTCCTTTGCTCTGCCACTGAGCGGCGACCACTTCAGCCACGTGTTGGTGGTTGATGCCGTGGAACCCGAAACGGCGGAAGCCGCGCTGCCTCAGCTCCTCTGGCAGGGCATAGGTGCTTGCCGCAGCAGTCAGCGTGCTGTGAAAAGCAGTGTCAAAACAGGCCCACTGAGGTTTGTCCGGTGCCCAGCACTTTGCCCATTCCAGCCCTTTCAACGCGGGTGGATTGTGCAGTGGTGCCAGCGGCACCAAGCTCTGCAGCGTGTCCTCAAGATCCGTCGTGATCAACGTGGGAGCGGTGAAGTGTTCACCACCGTGAACCATGCGATGAGCAATCAGCTCGATGCGCTCCCGCAGCGGTTCCAGCATCGGTTCCAACCAGCTCTGCAGAACCTCTGACAGATTTTCATCAGCGGTGATCCTGTGACCGCCATGCCAGTTGAAGGCCCCGGTGGAATCCACCAGGGCGGCCTTGAGACTGGAGCTGCCCAGATTGATCACCAGGGCCAGATCCTTCACCCAGCAGACCTCAGCGAATGTCGCAGGTGATCTCCACAGGCATCGCTTCCACGTTCCAGATGTCTTTGCAGTAGTCGCGGATTGAGCGGTCCGAGGAGAAGAAACCGGTGCGAGCCACGTTGAGAACGCTCATCCGGTTCCAGTGCATGCGATCTGTCCAGGCAAGACTGACCGCATCCTGGGCCCGCAGATAGGCCGCGAAGTCGGCCATCACAAAGAAGGGATCGTTGCCGGTGAGATTGTCCAGCAGTGGTCTGAATAGTTCGCCGTCGCCGTTGCTGAAGTGGCCCATCTCAATCAGGCGGATGGCTTCCGCGAGCTCAGGAATCGCCCCGATCACCTCACGGGGGCGGTAGCCACTCTTCTTGAGCGCCGCGATCTCCTCCACCGTCTTGCCGAACAGGAAGAAGTTTTCTGCACCCACACGATCGCGGATCTCTACATTGGCGCCGTCGAGGGTTCCAATGGTGAGCGCCCCGTTCATGGCGAATTTCATGTTGCCGGTGCCGGAGGCCTCCTTGCCAGCGGTGGAGATCTGCTCTGAAAGATCTGAAGCTGGATACACCTGCTCACCCAGCTTCACGTTGTAGTCCGGCAGGAACACCACCCGCAGACGACCGTCCATGTCGGGATCAGCGTTGATGGTGTCGGCGATGCCATTGATGAAACGGATGATCAGCTTGGCCATGTAGTAGCCGGGTGCTGCCTTGCCACCGAAGATCACCGTGCGCGGTGCCAGGCCATCGGCCTGGCCGTTCTTGATGCGCAGGTACTGGGTGATGATCTGCAGTGCATTCAGGTGCTGACGCTTGTATTCGTGGATGCGCTTCACCTGTACATCGAAGAGGCTGGAGGGATCCACCAGCACGCCTGTGTTGCGGTGGATGTAGCCGGAGAGCTTGCGCTTCACCGACAGCTTGGTGTCGCCCCATTGCTCGAGGAATCCGCGGTCGTGCTGCCGTTCCTCCAGGCAGCGCAGTCGATCCATGTCGGTGATCCAGTCCGGCCCCACGTGCTCATCCAGCAGCGCAGAGAGCTCGGGGTTGGAGAGGGCCACCCAGCGACGGGGCGTGACGCCGTTGGTCACGTTCGTGAACTTGTCGGGCCAGAGCGCGGCAAATTCAGGCATCAGCTGGTTTTTGACCAGGTCTGAGTGCAGCGCAGCCACGCCGTTCACATGGTGCGCGCCGATGGTGGCCAGATGGGCCATGCGCACGGCTTTGCCACCGTCTTCATCAATGATCGAGAGTCTGCGCTGGATGGCGTCGTTGCCCGGGTAACGCAGGCGCACCTGCTGCAGGAAGCGTCGGTTGATCTCATAGATCAGCTCGAGGTGGCGCGGCAGCAGGCTGCTGAACAGGTCCAGATCCCACTTCTCCAGTGCTTCGGGCAGCAGGGTGTGGTTGGTGTAGGCCACCGAGCGAGTGGTGATGTCCCAGGCCCTGTCCCATTCGAGGTGGCGATCGTCGATCAGCAGCCGCATCAGTTCAGCGACGGCGATGGCGGGATGTGTGTCGTTCAGCTGAACGGTCCAGTGCAGGGGGAAGTCCTCCACTGGCAGTCCCCGGTTGTCGAGGCTGCGCAGCATGTCCTGCAGTGAGCAGGACACGAAGAAGTGCTGCTGTTTCAGACGCAGGCGACGCCCTTCATCAGTGCCGTCGTTGGGGTAAAGCACCTTGGAAAGGGTTTCGCTGCCCACCTTTTCTTCCACGGCGCCGTAGTAATCGCCGATGTTGAAGGCATAGAAATCGAAACTTTCGGTGGCATCGGCTCGCCACAGGCGCAGGCGATCGCAGGTGTTGACCCGGTAACCAAGCACCGGCACATCGTGAGGCACGCCGATCGCATGTTCGGAGGGGATCCAGCGGGATCGGTAGTTGCCCTTGTCGTCGATATAACTTTCCGTGCGCCCACCGAAGCCCACAAAGCAGGCTTCATCGGGCTGGGGCAGTTCCCAGGGCCAGCCTCCCTTCAACCACTTGTCGGTGACCTCCACCTGCCAGCCGTCGCGGATCAGTTGATCGAAGATTCCGAACTCGTAGCGAATGCCGTAGCCCGTGGCGGGAATTTCCAGGCTGGCCAGCGATTCCATGTAGCAGGCCGCCAGACGCCCCAGTCCGCCGTTGCCGAGGCCAGGTTCCTCCTCGACCTCAAGAATCGGCTGCAATGACTCGATACCGAAGCGCTTGAGCGCTTCTTCCGCTTCCTTCTGAATCCCCAGGTTGAGCAGATTGTTGGCGAGCTGCGGGCCGATCAGAAACTCAGCCGACAGATAGGCCACGGTTTTCTGAGGCCGGGCACGGATCGCTTCCTTGCTGGCGAGAAACCGTGTCATCAAGCGGTCGCGCACCGCGTAGCTCAACGCCATGTAGAGGTCATGGGGACTTGCGGATGGCGCGAGTTTGCCGAGTGTGAAGAACAGGTGCTCGGTCATGCCGTCGAACACGGAATCGGCATCGAGACCGGCCCGTTCAGGATCAACGGAGCATCCCGGGGTCGGTAATCGCAGGTCGAGGGGCTCGGAGGTGCTCATCGCTTCTCGGGAGATGAATTGAGGTTGGCCGGGATTGCACCGGTCATGCAGGAACTTCAGGATTTCCGGTCAATCGAGCAGGCGCTGTGGCCGAGGCTCCAGCGCCACTCGTTGATTTCCGGCGCGTCAATGCCGTGCTCATGCGAATAGGCAACGTGCCTGAAGATTTCATCGCGCATCTGCTCCTTCACATGGGCAGCGCGTGAACCCAGACACTTCACCCTGTCGATCACGTCGATCACCAGGTTGAAGCGATCGATCTGATTGCAGATCGCCAGTTCCAGCGGCGTATTGATGTTCCCTTGCTCCTTGTATCCGCGCACGTGGAAGTTCACGTGGTTGGGACGGTTGTAGGTGAGACGGTGGATCAGCCAGGGATAGCCGTGAAAGTTGAAGATCACCGGCCTGTCCGGTGTGAACAGGCTTTCGAAATCCTTGTCGCTCAGACCGTGCGGATGATTCTTCGGATCCGCCATCGCGAACAGCTTCACAACGTTCACGTAGCGGATTTTCAGGAAGGGAATCTTCCTGCGCAGAATCTCGATAGCCGCCAGACATTCCTTGGTGGGGATGTCACCGGCCGAGGCCAGAACAACATCCGGTTCATCGGGTTCGGTGCCGCAGTTGTCGTTGCAGGCCCATTCCCAGATTCCGGCTCCTTTGGCCACATGACGGCGGGCCTGATCCAGCGTCAGATACTGCAGGTGCTTCTGTTTGTCTGAAACGATCAGATTGGCCACGCTTGTTTCAGTCAGTGCCTGTTCAGACACTGCAAGCAGACTGTTGGCATCGGCAGGTAGATAGACACGGGTGATCGTTCCCTTCTTATTTCCGGCAAGGTCGATGAAGCCTGGGTCCTGGTGCGTGAACCCGTTGTGGTCCTGGCGCCACACCGTTGAGGAGATCAGGCAGTTCCAGGCCCCGATGGGTGCTCTCCAGGCAATTTCCTCACAGTGCTCCAACCATTTGCAGTGCTGGTTGTACATCGAGGCCACCACATGGGCAAAAGCCTCATAGGTGTGGAAGAAGCCGTTTCTGCCTGTCAGCAGGTAGCCATCCATCATTCCCACCAGCGTGTGCTCGGAGAGCATTTCCACCACGGCACCGTCCTGGGAGAGCTCACTGCCGTTCAGGTCTTCGGGCAGGAAACCGGCCATCCAGGCTTTCTTGGTGGTCTCATAAACCGCCTGAAGCCTGTTCGATGCGGTTTCATCGGGGCCAAACAACCTGTACCGACCAGGGTTTTTGCCGATCAGATCGCGGATCAGCTCGCCAAGCGGAAAGGTGTTCTCCATTTCGCCGGTTCCCGGGATCTCAACCGGCACCTCGTAGTTGCTCAGATCCGGGAACAGCAGTTCCCTGCGCAGTTCGCCGCCATTGGTGTGTGGGTTTGACCCCATTCGCTTTTCCCCTCGGGGAGAAAGGCAGCGGATCTCCTCGCGCACCGCGCCGCTGTCATCGAACAGCTCCCATGGCCGGTAACTCTTCATCCATGTCTCAAGAAGCTGAAGATGCTCCGCATTGGTCTTCACATCACTCACAGGCACCTGATGCGAGCGCCAGAAGTTCTCGATCTTCTTGCCCTCGATCGACTCAGGCCCTGTCCATCCCTTTGGTGAGCGCAGCACGATCATCGGCCAACGGGGACGGAAGGCCTCACCGCTGGCTCGGGCCTGATCGCGGATGGCCTGAATCATCACCACGGCCTGCTCCATGGCCACAGCCATCTGCCGGTGCATGGCCATCGGTTCGGAGCCTTCCACGAAGATGGGCGTCCAGCCGTAGCCCCGGAGCAGGTTCTCCAGTTCCTCGTGATCGATGCGACTGAGGATGGTTGGATTGGCGATCTTGTAACCGTTCAGGTGCAGAACCGGCAGAACAGCGCCGTCCTTGATCGGGTTGAGGAATTTGTTGATGTGCCAGCTGGTGGCCAGTGGGCCGGTTTCAGCTTCGCCATCACCGACACAGGCAAGGGTGATCAGCTCCGGATTGTCGAAAACCGAGCCTGCAGCATGCGACAGCACATAGCCGAGCTCTCCTCCCTCGTGAATGGAGCCAGGCATCTCCGCTGTGCAATGGCTGCCGATGTGCCCTGGGAAGGAAAACATCTTGAAGAAGCGGCGAAGGCCTTCCTCATCGAACGACTTGTCGGGATAGCGCTCGCCGTAGCTCCCATCGATGTACACCGGTCCTCTGGCGCCGGGAGCGCCGTGTCCCGGCCCTGACATGTAGATCATGTCCAGGTCGTATTTGTTGATCAGGCGGTTGGCGTGGGTCCAGATGAATGCCTGCCCAGGGCTGGACCCCCAGTGCCCGAGGAGGCGGTTCTTGATGTGCTCAGGACGCAGCGGTTCGCGCAGCAGCGGGTTGTCCTGCAGGTAGATCATCCCCACAGCCAGGTAGTTGGCGGTGCGCCAGTAGGCATCGAGTTGGTTCAGCTCGTCATCGGTTGGCGCCTCGACGGCTTGGATGACGGACAAAGTTTCGGTCGGTGTCGCAGTCATCAGCGACTAGTGGCGGACGGATACGCGGAAGGTAGCCATCGTCTGACTGTCTGAATGCCATAAGGCATTCGAAGCTGCACTCTCAGGAGCAGCACGCTGCCTGATGCTGTCCGACGCAGGTCAGCTTGAGCAGTGCGGATCCACGTTTAGGGATAAGGTCCCCACCGAGAGGAATCAACCTTGCTGATGCTCGCTGCTGCGATGCCGCCACTGCTCACGACTCTGCTGGCAGAGATCTCGCCTCACGATCTGGAGATGGCGGAGACCCTGATCGGGGTGGCCCGTTTCGTGCTGATCTTTGTGGCAGCCCGCATTCTTGCGGAGGTGCTGGTGCGGCTGCAGTTGCCCACGATCCTCGGTGAGCTGCTGGCCGGCGTGTTGATCGGTGCCTCGGGGCTGCATCTTCTGGTGCCTCCGGAAACCCAGGTGGAGCTGAGTCAGGGTCTGGTCAGCCTGGTAAGTGGTCTGGTGAATGTGCCTCCCGAAGCGGTGCCCGCGATCTATAGCGAAAGCTTTCCCTCGCTGGAGTCGGTGGCTGAGCTTGGTCTGTATGCCCTGCTCTTCCTCACTGGCCTGGAGAGTGAGCTGGAGGAACTGATCGCTGTGGGCGGCCAGGCTTTCACCGTGGCTGTTGCCGGCGTGGTGCTGCCGTTTGCACTGGGCACCTGGGGCCTGATGGCAATTTTCCATGTGGATGCGATTCCGGCGATCTTTGCCGGCGCTTCCATGACTGCCACCAGCATCGGCATTACCGCCAGCGTATTTGGTGAGCTGGGCTATCTCAAGACACGGGAAGGTCAGATCGTGATCGGCGCTGCAGTGCTGGATGACATTCTCGGCATCGTGATTCTCGCCGTTGTGGTGGCCCTGGCCTCCGGCGGTTCCCTGGAGATTGGCCCGATCGTGAAGTTGGTGGCTGCCGCCGCCGTGTTCGTGGTGGCGGCCATCGGTCTCAGCCGCAGTGCCGCTCCCGCCTTTGACTGGTTGATCGACAAGCTGAAGGCTCCCGGTGAGGTGCTGGTGGCTTCGTTTGTGATCCTGGCGATCAGTTGCTTTGCCGCCACCGCCATCGGCCTGGAGGCTGCCCTGGGTGCTTTCGCTGCCGGTCTGATCCTCAGCAGCTCCAAGCACAACCGTGCCATTCAGGAAGCGGTACTGCCGATCGTGACTCTCTTCGCCACGGTCTTTTTCGTGCTGGTCGGTGCCGGTATGGATCTGTCTGTGATCAATCCCTCTGATCCCTCCAGCAAAACGGCGCTGATCGTGGCCGGCTTCCTGCTGGTGGTGTCGATCATCGGCAAGATCGCTGCGGGCTGGTGCTTCGTGAGCAAGCAACCCACCCGACGCCTGGTGGTGGGCCTGGGGATGATGCCCCGTGGCGAAGTCGGCCTGATCTTCCTCGGCCTCGGCACCAGCGCCAAGTTGCTGTCACCTTCTCTGGAAGCGGCCATTCTGCTGATGGTGATCGGCACCACCTTCCTGGCTCCTGTGCTTCTTCGACTGGTGATCGGTGATGACAAGCCGGACGATGACGACAAAGTGGACGACAAGGTCGCTGCCGATCCTGTCGGTCTGCTCTGAGCTGAAGGATTGTCCAGTTCAGGAGCTGGAGTCTTTCCGCGCTAGCGACAGAAACAGGCTCCAGCCGATGGTGATCAGCGCCAGGCTTGAAGCCCAGCCGGGTCCCAGGGCCCAGCCCAGTAGCAGCTGGACGGCAACTCCAATGGCCATGGCCAGCAGAAGACTGCTGATCACCAGAGCTGCCTGGCGCCATGGTGCACTCAGGGGGCCGCTTTCAAGGCTGGCTTCAAGGCGGCTGAGAGGAGCGCTCAGCGGCAGATACAGGGCAATGGCCCAGAACAGTCCACCGCTCAGTGTGCTGCTCTGCAGAAGCAGGCCTGTGGTCTGATCGAGCATCGCGGTGTCATCGACCCGTCAGGGCGATGGCGAAAAAGGATGCTTAGCATCGCCCCCGCAAGAGGTAGTCGTGGTGATCGAGGCGCAGAAATCCTGGTGGCAGTTCCAAGGTCACGCCGTGCATGGGCTCTGTGTCGTGCCTGAGCAGGATTCGGGTTGTCTCACGCGGCCTGCGCTGCTGCTTGTGCATGGTTTCGGCGCTTCCACCGATCACTGGCGCCACAACATTCCCGTGCTGGCCAGCACCCATGAGGTTCATGCCATCGATCTGCTGGGTTTCGGCCGCAGTGCCAAACCGGCTGATCTGGCCTACGGCGGAGCTCTCTGGCGTGATCAGCTGGTGGCTTATGTGCGCGAACGTATCGGCCGGCCCACGGTGATCGCTGGAAATTCACTGGGCGGCTTCGCTGCACTGGCCGCCGGGGCAGAGCTGGGCGAGAAAGCCGCCGGTGTGGTGTTGCTGAATGCGGCAGGTCCTTTCAGTGATGAGCAGTCGGCCAAGCCCAAAGGCTGGTGGCCAAGCGCGCGCCGCTCGATCAGTTCGGCGCTGCTGAAGAATGTCGTGCTGCAGCGACTGCTGTTTGAGAATCTGCGGCGGCCAGCCACGATTCGACGCACTCTCAATCAGGTGTACATCGATAAAACGAATGTCGACGATTGGCTGGTGGAGGCGATCAGGCGCCCGTCACTCGATGATGGTGCCTTCGGTGTGTTCCGCACGGTGTTTGATATCCCTCGCGGTCAGCCTCTGGATGAGTTGTTCGCCTGTCTGAAGTCTCCCTTGCTGCTGCTCTGGGGCATCCGCGACCCCTGGATCAATGCGGCAGGTCGTCGGGCCAGCTTCCAGCGCCATGCTCCCGAGGCCACCACGGAGGTGGTGCTTGAAGCCGGACATTGTCCTCATGATGAAGTGCCTGACCAGGTGAATGCGGCCTTGCTGGAGTGGTTGTCGACCCTTGCCGGCGACAACGGGCAGAATCTGCAGCCTTCTCGGTAGCTTCTGGCCAATCTTGGGTGTCCCGGTCCTGTGGCCATGAGCTTCCGCCAGCAGTCCGCTCCCTACCCCCACTGGGAGTTTGTGCATGCCTCCAGTGGTGACCGTCTGAGAGTGGTCCCTGAACGGGGCGGCCTTCTGACCGAATGGCTGTGCAACGGCCGTGAGATGCTGTATTTCGATCAGGAGCGCTTTGCCGACCCAGCCAAAAGCATTCGGGGTGGCATTCCTGTTCTGTTTCCGATCTGCGGCAACCTGCCCAATGATCGTCTGCCGCTTACTCGCGGAGATTTCACTCTCAAGCAGCATGGCTTTGCCCGTGATCTGCCCTGGCAGATCGCTTTGCTGAGTGATCAGAGCGGCGTGATGCTCACGCTGAGCGATTGCGCCGAGACCCGCAAGGCCTTCCCTTTCGCCTTCAGGATCCAGATGGAGGTCAGGCCGCTCAGTGCTGCGCTGGAGATCAGCATTCGTATCACCAACACCTCCGAGTCGGTGAGTGAGCCCATGCCCTTCAGCTTCGGGTTGCACCCGTATTTCAAGGTGAGTGATCTCTCCAGCACCGCTGTGGAAGGTCTGCCTGAGCGATGCTTCAACCATCTCGAGATGGCTGAAGCCGACACCGCCATGCAGTTGGCTCGACTGACGCAGGGCATCGATTTCCTCACCCATGCTTCCGGGCCGGTGACGCTTGTCGATGAGCAGGACGGTACACGGGTGCAGCTCCAGCACCATGAGCCGATGGATCTCACAGTGGCCTGGACCGATCCCCCTCGAGCGATGGTCTGTCTTGAACCCTGGACAGGCCCCCGGCAGGCGTTGATCAGTGGTGATCGAAAACTGGTGCTCGGTGTTGGAGAGAGCAGTCTGTTGTCCTGCCGTTACAGCGTCAGCTGAAGCCTGCTTATGAACAGCCACCGGCTCTGGTCAGGCCCAGGCTCGATCGGCCCTTGCCAATCGAAGCTGTGAGCGTGGGCCAACCTGCAACGACAGAAGCCGCCCTGAAGATTGTCGTGATTGACGACGATCCCACCGGGTCGCAGACAGTGCACAGCTGCCCTTTGCTGCTGCGCTGGGATGTTCAGACGCTTCGTCGGGGACTGCGGCATCCTTCCCCGCTTCTGTTTGTGCTGGCCAACACCCGTGCACTTGAGCCTGAGGCCGCGGCGGCACGCAACCGGCAGATCATTGCTGCCCTTGAACAAGCCCTTGCAGCGGAGGGGATTAGTGAACAACAGCTGTTGCTGGTCAGCAGGGGTGATTCCACCCTGCGTGGCCATGGGGTGCTGGAACCCGCTGTGCTGGCTGAGGAGCTTGCTGATCGCTTTGGTCCGGTGCATGCCACGCTGCATGTGCCTGCGTTTCTTCCCGGCGGACGCACCACGGTGAATGGGGTGCACCTGCTCCACGGTCAACCCGTCCACACGACCCCTTTCGCAAGCGACCGCAGCTTCGGTTTCAGCACCAGCTGTCTGGATGCCTGGCTGGAGGAGAAAAGTGATGGTGCCATTGCCGCTGCTTCTGTGCTGCGGCTGCAGGGGCAGCAGCTCGACTGCGCCGCCTCTCAAAGAAAGGGTGATCGGCGTTCTGATGGCTTGAACGGCTTCATGGCCCTGGTGAGCTGGCTTGAGGCGCTGGAGGGCAATTGTTCAGTGATCGTGGATGCCGAGAGGCAGGAGCAACTGGATGCACTCGGGGCTGCAGTGCAAGCGCTGCATGGGAGGCGCCGCTTTCTGTTTCGCTCCGCTGCGAGTCTGATCAACGCTCTGGTGGATGGGGGCAGCAAACCACTTGGTCCTCAGCCCATCAAGGCCGATGAGCTGGTGAAGCTTCGACGCCGCGATTCCGATGGACATCGCCTTCCTGGGCTTGTCCTGGTGGGCTCTCACGTGCCGCTGGCCGATCAGCAGCTGAAGGTGTTGCTCAGCGAGTCCCATTGCTGCGGACTTGAGTTGCCGGTCCGCCGTATCGCGAGAGTGCTGGAAGGTGGCACTCCTGATTTGCTGTTGGCTGATCTGGAGAGGGAATGGGTGGCGTGGATGCAGGCTGTGCTCGACCGGAGCCAAACACCTGTGCTGTACACCAGTCGAGGCGAACTGCGTTTTGGGGACGGGAACGCCGCTGATCGTCGCCGGCTGGGTTTCGGTGTTGCCCTGGCACAGCTCACCGCCCGGTTGGTGGCAGCGGTGGCGCCCCGCATCGGTTACCTGATCAGCAAAGGGGGAATTACAACAGGCTCTGTGCTTGCTGATGGTCTTGGTCTTGGGACCGTTTGGCTGGAGGGTCAGCTGTTGCCTGGTCTTTCCATGGTGCGGCCGACACCCGGAGAAGGCCTTGATGGTGTGAATGCCCTGCCTGTGATCACCTTTCCAGGCAACCTTGGCGATGGCGACACGCTGGCCCAGGCCTGGAGATTGATGGAGCTGGCTGAGACGGGATGAAAAGCTTTTTAGGGCTTAACTATAAATTAAATGGAGGCGTTCGTTACTGATAATTTTTCAGTTTTGATGTCTTCCCGATGCCGGGGTTGAAGCTGTTTGTGGGATCAATTTTTTTGTAGAAATTGGATAGGTCGGTTTCGGCTTTGTAGAGATGGCCGACATTGTGTTCGGCAGGATACTTGGCTCCAGCTTGATCAAGAAGAGCAAGGATTTTGTTTTTTAGTTCAACAGCATTCACCCCCTTTTTGACAACAAAATCCCAGTGAAAGACCATGCAGAGAAAGTGCGCCATCTGAAAGGATTCAGCCATTTGGGAAAGGATCTCTTCAGGAAGTAGTTTGTGCCATGTTTCGCAATTACGGGGTAAGGCAATATCAAGTGGAAGCAGTTCGCCGGAATTGTCTTGGTTGAGAATTTGGTAACGGGCCGGTGCATTCCCGGCAACATAGCGATGGAGTAAAGCGGCTTTCCCTTCAGATTCAGTGCATTCAAAGTAGGAGTGATCATCATCGCTTTGCCAGCTTTTCTCAAGCAACTCCTGAGTTTCTTTGATTGATTGATCACTCGTCAGAATGATCATGTGGTGTTCATATTGATCGCGAAAAGACCTCATTCTTGCCGGTAAATGGTCTGGCACCATCTGGGAGATGCAATGCAAGGTTCGGTCCGAGAAGTGATCCTGAAACAAGGACGTCGGCCATTGCGAGACAATTCGATCAACGTTCCGCTTGATGCCAAACAACTTAGGAATAAAGCCTGTTCCGAAATACTTGATGGCTAAGTAAGCGTCCTTGCAATAGAGGTCTGCGCCATCAAAGTAGCTGCGATGCAGGTATTCTCCCATGTCTGGAAGATACTCAAAACCTGTGAGAATCTGCTTGCGCAGCTCCGTGAGTTGCTCAGGTTTGTTCGTTCCCAGATAAAAGACTTTTTCTGTTTTCGGTTTTGGAAATGTGTCCAGTCTGACTGCAAATACTGCCAGTTTGCCTGCGCATCCACTGGCTTCTCGTAAGCGTCTTTTATCAGCGTTGAAGCGTGCTGGTATTGGAGAGCTGACATTTCGCACTCGTTTCTGATACTCATGGTCTGATGCCAGTCGCTCGCCGTTGGCGAGATCTTCGGTGTTGAAATTGGTATTCTGCAGTGTTGTCAATATTTCTTCAGGACTGGTCCCAAGTTCGATTCCAAGATGATTCACCAATTCAAGTTTTCCGTCACGATTGAGTTGAGCGAAAAGTGAATATTCGGTATAAGCGGGGCCTCGATTCACAAGATTCCCGCCGGAGTTGTTGCAGATGCCTCCGACAACCGATGCGCCGATACACGATGAGCCAATCACGGAGTGGGGACCTCTCCCCAGTGGTGATAATTGCTCTTCAAGTTGATAGAGGCTTGAGCCTGCAAAAGCCAAGACCTGATTGCCGCCTTGCAACAGAATGATTTTGTTCAGATTTAATGTATTGATCACAACAACATCTCTTTCGTAATCATCTCCGTCAGGAGTTGATCCACCTGTCAGTCCTGTATTTGCAGCTTGAATAATGATGATTTTGTCGAGTTTGACGCACAATTCCAGGGTGTTCCACAGCTGCAGCATTGTTTTTGGCATGACCACTGCGCATGCAGCTCCCTGTCCGACGCGGATTCCTGTTGTGTAAGGCTTTGTTTGTTCACTCTCAGTGAGAACCTGCTGTTGCCCCAGGATGGCAATCAAGCCGTTCTTCAGTTCCTGCAAGCGGTCCTGTCTCATCGTGGTCTGTCTTCGGCGACCTGCTGTATGCAGCCCCTCATAATCTATTGGATCAATCCATTCGACCGATTGGCTTGTGTCTCCAACGGTGGATTAAACGGTGTCGCAAGACTTGGTAATTTATTCTTTGTCCAATCGTTATTCTTTGATTGGTCTCAAAGCTCAGAATCCATTCTCAGCCGATGTTGATCGTCGCGACCAGTTGTACTGGCAGTTTCAGGTAACTTGTTGCGTTGAATGAATGACAGCTGACAGTGCAACTGTGTATGCGAATGCGGCCATGATGACGGCATCAAGCATGGGCCGCTGCCCGCCCTGAATGGCGTTGGTGTGCTGGATTGATCAGAATCTTTCAATCACTGCATCGGCAAAGCCGCTGCAGCTCACCGGTTCCACAGAGGGCTCCATGAGCCGTGCCAGGTCGTAGGTCACCTGTTGATCAGCAATGGCCGCACTCAGGCCTTTGGTGATCAGATCGGCCGCTTCCTGCCAGCCTAGAAATTCGAGCATCATCACCCCACTCAGGATCACTGATCCCGGATTGATGCGGTTGAGGCCAGCATGTTTTGGTGCCGTGCCATGGGTCGCTTCAAAGATTGCAGCGCTCTCGCCGATGTTGGCGCCCGGTGCCATTCCAAGACCACCCACCATCGCGGCGGCGGCATCGGAGATGTAATCACCGTTGAGATTCAGCGTGGCCAGGATCGAATACTCCTGCGGTCGGGTCTGAATCTGTTGAAAGATGCTGTCGGCAATGCGATCGTCCACCATCACCATCTGTTTCCACTGGCCGCCGCCGTGGCTGGCGCCGATGCTGTCGACCACAGCCTGAACTTCAGCATCAATGGACTGTTTCTTTTCAGGAGTGAGCGTGTCGTAGCCAGGCTCAATCATGCGGGCGTTGGCCTGCACGCTTAAACCGGGATCCTTGTCGAGATTGCCCAGAATCCAGCTCTCTCTCTCCGTGACGCACACATCGCGGAATTCAGTGGTGGCCAGCTCGTAACCCCAGTCGCGGAAGGCGCCTTCTGTGAATTTCATGATGTTTCCCTTGTGCACCAGCGTCACGTGACGCTTATCGCCCTCGAGGCGCAGGGCGTGTTGGATTGCCTTGCGGATGTGACGCTGACTGCCGTGCTTGCTCACCGGCTTGATACCGATGCCTGAACCCTCAGGGATCTGACGGTTGCCCAGCTTGCCGTTGGCAGGGATGACAACTTCGTTGAGATGTCTGCGTAGTTCCTGACCAATCGCATCGTTGGCTTCCCATTCCACACCCATATAAATGTCTTCGGTGTTCTCGCGGTACACAATCACATCGAGATCCTGCGGTCGCTTGTGCGGACTCGGTGTGCCCTTGTAATAACGGCAGGGGCGAACGCAGGAATACAGATCAAAAATCTGTCGCAGTGCCACATTCAGTGAGCGGATGCCTCCACCGACAGGTGTGGTGAGCGGTCCCTTGATGGCCACCCCGTAGCTGCGGATCGCTTCGAGCGTGTCATTGGGTAAGTACTGGTAGGTGCCGTAGAGGTCGCAGGCTTCATCACCGGCGTAGATCTTGAACCATTCGATTGCTCTGGCACCTGCATAGGCCTTGGCCACGGCCGCATCCAATACCTTCTGTGTGGCTGGCCAGATGTCCACGCCTGTTCCATCTCCGCGGATGAACGGAATGATCGGATTGTCTGCCACCACAGGTTGACCATTCTCGAAGCGAATCGGCGTTCCCTTGGTGGGGGCTTGGAGCTTCTCGAACTGAGCCATGGCTGGTTGCCGCAGAGCAGCATCACGTTGCCGCGAGCCTATGACTCAAAGGGCGTTTTCTAAAGTCATTCGATCCGACCTGCGTCCCATGCCGAAGTCCGAGGGAGTATGGGTTGTGGCGGCCTGTTTCAACGAACAGGATGTGATCACACGTTTTCTGGAGCGTGTGTTGGCGGTCCCTGGTGTCGACAAGCTCGTGCTCATTGACGATGGATCGTCCGACGCCACCGTTGAACGAATCCGCACCTGGATGAAGAGTCATGCCGGCTCGCCCGTGACTCTGCTGGAACTCACTCGCAACTTCGGCAAGGAGGCTGCAATGCTTGCCGGCCTCGACCATGTCAACGGTCGCTGTGCAGCAGCTGTGTTGATTGACTCGGATCTTCAGCACCCCCCGGAGCTCATCGAGGAGATGGTGCGCCAATGGCGGGCAGGGGCTGAAGTCGTCACGGCGGTGCGAGATGACCAGGATCAGGAATCGCGCCTGAAAGTGGCCAGTGCTCACTGGTTTTATCGGGTGTTCAACAAAGTGGTCGATTCAATTGAGCTCCAGGAGGGGGCTGGTGATTACCGCCTGCTTGATGCCGCTGTTCTTGATGCGGTGACCCAGTTGCGCGAGTCCAGTCGTTTTTCCAAAGGTCTGCTTCCCTGGACCGGCTACTCAAGTGTTGAACTTCCCTATCAGCGGGTCAGCCGGGTTGGAGGGCAGACCTCCTGGAGCCCCCTCAAGCTGTTTGGGTACGCCTTTGATGGAATTTTTTCTTTTTCTGTTCTGCCCCTGAAAATGTGGACAGGGATCGGCGTTCTGGTGTCCTCGATCAGTCTGTTTTATGTGTTGGTGATCGTTCTGCGCACAGCTCTGTTCGGTGTTGATGTTGAAGGTTATGCCTCTCTCATGGTGGCGGTTTTGTTCATCGGTGGAATTCAGTTGATCGGCATCGGTGTTCTCGGGGAATATGTCGGACGGATTTACGTGGAGGCAAAATCGCGTCCCCACTACTTCATCCGTCGGGTTCACAAGTCCTGAAGAGCGCGCCATTCACGTTGTCGCCAGCTTGAGGCGGCAAAGGGTTGGGAAACGGCAAAACCGGCGGTAACGAGATCAATGTCGAGCGGACCACCGGGGTGAGCCAGCAACAATGGCGGCGTGGAACCTGCTTGTGGTTCCCTGCTGCTCAGCTCTTTCCAGGCAGCGAGTATCGGAGCACCTGCCATCTGGCCGGTGAACAGCACCCCCGCGAAGCTCTGATTGCTGGCCAGCCCGCAGCGCCTGATGGCAGGCCTGGCTTTGCGACTGAGCACTTGGAGCACCATCCACTTCAACAGGCCTGACTGACGGATGGCTTCACTCCAGTAGCGCAAAGGCAGACCGGTGGGCAGCGGCTCTTCCGTTCGTCGTACCCAGGTGATGCCGTTGTCGCCAGCTCTGGCCAGGACAGCCTTCATCACGATCGGCACCAAGTGAATGTGCTGATGGCCATCCAGATGAATGGGGGCGTCACCGCAGAAGCTGCGGAAACGCTTGATCTGAGCCTCCAGCTCCAGACCGAGCTGTTGTTCGATCCGGCGGCGTGTTGCATGGCGCCGTGGCAGCAGTGAAAGCAACAACCACTGACCGAACGATCGCTTCAGATGACCATGGGAATCCACGAGATCGGGCACCACTGATGGGTTGGCGCATGCAGGTCCTTCAGTCAGGCAGAGGTGCAGGCAGATCTGGAGCTGGGGGTGTTTTCGCTCAAGTTGTCGCCAGGCGTGGAAGCCATCGGCAGCGACCGGGCCATTCACCAGCAGGCTGCAGCTGTCCAGCCTCTTCTGGCTGGCGAGTTCGAGAATGGCCTGGTTGGTGGCAGGGCTCAGTCCGAGATCATCGGCATGGCGCAGTGGAGTGACGACGACATCCCTGCGATGCTTGCTGAAGCGTGCGGCCCGCGACCAGATCAGGGCATTCAGTGCGGTGGGAGTGAACACGAGAACGGCGACACGCACCGGCTCACCCAGGGCTTTTGGCAGGGCAAGGGGTAAGACGCCACTCACCGTGAGGTTGACCACGTACTGGATGACCAGCCAGCGTCGAGCGAAGCTCTGGCCACCTGTTTCCGGGCGGAAGGTGAACCTTGCGTGCCCTAGATAACCGGCCAGTGACGCGGCAAGAAAGGCCAGGGGATTCGCCAGCCAGAGGGGCATCAGCAGGCCAAGAGCCACCAGCACCAGGGCATGAACGGCTGCGGCAATCACTCCCACCAGTCCGTAGAGACTGATTCGGGAGCTGAGAGTGCTCGGAATCATGGACACAACCGTAACGGCCACTGGCGCTTCGGAGCAGCAGCCTTCAACCTGTGGACATCGACGATGAACCGGTGAACGCAGGAGAAGCGGTTGACAGCGTGCAGCTCGCCCAGGCTCTGGCTTCGGCCGTGACCCTGGTGAAAGATCGTTTCCCGGCCGTCACCGTCAATCTCAATCCCTGGCGTGATGACCCTCAGACGCGCCGCTGGCACGAGGATCAGACCCTTGATCTGGCCTTTCACTTCCCCGGTTGGAGTCCCCGACTGGAGTGCCGAAGCCTGCTGCTGCAACTGCATCTTCAGCGCAGGTCCGCTGATGGCGAATCTCTTCCCACACCGCATTTGCTGGGGGTTTTGATGCGTGGAATGACCTACGACGGTGAGCGCTGGCGTCTGGTGACGATGGGCGATTGGCACCCTGAGGGTTCTCATCTGCCGCAACCCGAGCAGGTTCAGCGACTGCACGCAATCTGTCGGGACTTGTTTGATTTGTTCGCCAATCCCGCAGCGACGGGCACAGCGGCGTAACCCTTCGCAACCCTTTGGGCTCTCGGGCAAAAATCGATTTTATGGTTCCCTACACCGATCAAGTGTCCATCCCATGTCCGTAGCTCTGGCTGCTCAGCTCCGTGAAGGCACCAAGAAAGCTCACACGATGGCCGAGAACACCGGTTTTGTGAGCTGTTTCCTCAAGGGAGTCGTCGATAAATCCAGCTATCGAAAGCTTGTTGCTGACCTCTACTTCGTTTACTCCGCCATGGAGGAAGAGGTGGATCAACTCAAGGATCATCCTGTGGTGGGACCGGTTGGTATGGAACAGCTCAACCGACGTGAATCGCTTGAGAAGGATCTCGTCTATTACTTCGGCGAGAACTGGAAGGATGAAATCCAGCCCTCTCCTTCCGCAGTCGCTTACGTCGAGCGGATTCATGAAGTGGCGAAGGACTCCCCTGAACTGCTTGTCGGTCATCACTACACCCGCTACATGGGTGACCTTTCGGGTGGTCAGATTCTCAAGAACATCGCGCAGAAAGCGATGAACATGGACGGAGATGACGGCCTGCGCTTCTACGTGTTTGACGAAATCGCCGATGAGAAGGCCTTCAAGACCACTTATCGCGCCACCATGGATGAGTTGCCGATCGATCAGGACACCGCTGATCGCATTGTTGAAGAGGCGAACAATGCTTTTCACATGAACATGCACATGTTCAAGGAGCTGGAGGGCAATCTGGTGGCAGCCATCGGCAAGGTCCTGTTCGGTTTCCTGACCCGTCGTCAGCGCAGCGGCAGCACTGAAACAGCAGCTGCTTGATGACATCGGCTGAGCCTTCGCCTGGGGGGTTCAACTCCATTCGGGTTCTGGTGCCTGGCACCGGAACCCGTTTTCGTTGTGGCGGTTTGAGCGTTGCTCTGCAGACAGCGCGGCTGCTCTCAACCCTTCTTCCCACAGAGGTGGTCACCTACCGCGAACGCAGTGATCACCATCCCTATCTGGAGGATCTGCTGAGGGATGAGCAGGCTCCGGGACATGCTCTCTGGATTGTGAGCTGGGGCTTTGATGTGCCTCGCTCTCTGGAGCGCCTGCGTGGACGCCCCTCCGTGTATCAGGCCCACAGCAGTGGTTATGGCTTTGATCTGCCACCGGGCGTGCCGGTGGTGGCGGTCAGCCGCAACACCCTCGGCTACTGGGGCGACCGCGCTCCTCGCAATCCTCTCTTCCTGGTGCCCAATGCACTGGAGTCTCAGTGGCTTGAACGGGGTGCTCGCCACTTGGCATCAAGCCAGGGAGGCTCCGCAGAGCGTCCGATCGATGTGTTGGTGCAAAGGCGTAAGAGCAGTCCCTACGTTCTCAAGCAGCTGGTGCCAGCGCTGAAAGCCCAGGGACTGACTGTGGAGGTGCAGAACGGCTGGGTGGAGGATCTGGTTGACCTGTTCAACCGCTCCAAGGTCTACCTCTACGACTCGGCGGAGTATTGGCGAGGCCGGGGAGTGAGTGAGGGCTTTGGGTTGCCACCGCTGGAATCCCTGGCCTGTGGCTGTGTGCTGTTCAGCAGCTTCAACCACGCCCTTGCCGACAGCCTGTCGCCTGGTGTCACGGCTCATCAGATCGGCCAGGGAACCCTGGAGAACGACCTGGCGCGTGTCTCTGCGGCGGTCGCGAGTCTGCATCAATGGCGTCCAGATCCTCTGATGATTGAGTCTTTGCTGGAAGAAAGCAGTGAAGCCCGCTGGTGTGAGCGCTGGGGGAAGGTGTTGTCACAGCTGGATGACCTGGGCGCTCACGGTGCTCTGGGTCTTGCGTCGCCACTGGTGTTGCGATCCCCATCCACTCGCCAGCTGCGTTGGGCACAACGCTGGGATCGCTTGCGCGGCAAGATGGTCAATCGGTTGTCCGTCTGGCCTTGGAGCCCAGGCTGATTCTCGGCTGCGAATTAAGGTTCAAATCTGTGGACTGTGCCTTGAGCGCTCAAGGTTGAAAGCTGAGGGCTTCGATGCCGTTTCAAAGCCAGACCTTGACCAATCTGCGCAAGCTGCTGGCTTATCTGCCTCGAAGGCGGAATCAGCAGCTGCTGATTGTCATGGTGGCCGCCTTCTTTCAGGGGGTGATGGATGTTTTTCTGGTTGCCCTGCTTGCCCGGTTGGTTGGATTGCTTGCAGGTAACAATCTGCAGGACAAAATTCCTGGCATCAGGGTTTTTGGTGGTGCTCTGCTCGATCAGGCGGGCTGGATCGTAGGGCTGTTGATCCTCACCTTCTGGCTGGCATCAGCTGTTCGATTCGGCGTCTCGCTGATGCAGAGCCTTCTCAGTGCCGAGATCTGGAATGACCTCGTCAACAGTGTTTACCTCACGCTGATGCGTCAGGAGTATGAATATTTTGTTGGCAATCGCTCCAAAGGAATTGCCTTGCAATTCAATCGGATTTTCAACAATGTCTCCACTGGGGTGATTGCTCCTTTGATCACCAGCTCTGGGAATTTGGTGTCAATTTTGTCGTTGATTGTAGGAATCGTTCTTGTTTTAGGCGTCAAGGCATTCATCGTCTTTTCGCTGATGGTGTTTTCCTATGTGGTCGCTTCGAAATTGATTACTCCTTATCTTCGTTTGGCGACAAAACAAAAAATACGCTACCGCAAGCGAATTTCAATGATCCTGAACGAATCCATTGGATCGATGAGGGAAGTTCAGCTCTATGGAGCAGAGGCATTTTTTTCGTCGCGATTTGCAAGAGATGGAGGAATTGCCAAGCGTTACGACCGGATCAGTCGCCTTTTGCCGGATATTCCTCGATTGGTGATTGAACCAGCGGGGATCACGATTTTGTTTGCTGTCTTTGTCGGCCCCTCCTTGGTTACGGGCGACCTCGATTCCTTTCGGCAGACGTTGCCTGAAATTTCAGCAATTCTGATTGCCTTGCTCAGGATCTCAGGACCACTGCAATCTCTGTTTCGCAGTGTCAACAAACTCCGCGGTGGACTGCCACAGATGCAGGAAGCCCTGGATCTGTTGGAGTTGAGTCCAGATCGTCTGCTTATCAGTTCTGAGGGGGTTCCTTCTCCCAGTGGGCTGATGCCGCAGAGATTCATCCAGCTTAAAAACGTCAGTTTCTCTTTTCAGCAATCAGAAGTCGACATCATTCACAATGTTGATCTGACGATTCCCAGTGGTTCAAGAATTGCTTTTGTCGGTAAAACCGGAAGCGGAAAAACAACGCTGGCCCATCTGATCCTCGGCCTGTATCAACCCACTGAAGGCACTCTTTGTATTGATGGGATTCCTGTTACCGCACAGGAGCTGCCGGCGTGGCAGGCAAATTGTTCATTTGTTCCTCAGAACGTGAGGTTGACCAGTGGCAGTGTTCGCGACAATGTTGCGTTCGGTCAGCATTCTGATTCCATTGATGATGCCCGGGTCTGGACGTCTCTGGAGGCTGCTCAGTTTGACGATGCCGTGGCTGGAATGCCTTACGGGCTTTACACCATGGTTGGACATGATGGTGCCAAGCTTTCCGGGGGGCAGCGTCAGAGACTTGCCCTGGCGCGAGCCTTCTACCGCGAAGCCAAAGTGCTGGTGCTTGACGAGGCCACGAGTGCTCTCGACAACAAGACTGAGCACGATGTGATGCAGGCACTCGACATCGTCGGTCGTCGCTGCACCACAATTGTGATCGCCCACCGTCTCTCGACGGTCAAAAAGTGTGATCGAATCTACGAAATTCTTGATGGCCGGATTGTGGCAAGTGGCAGCTTTTCCGAGCTTTGTGAGAGGTCTGAAAGTTTTCGCGCGATGACATTGCTTGACATCACGAATGGCTGATGTCGTGCTGCTGTCCACAGCGGACTGGGATCATCCCCTCTGGACTAATAAGCAGCACCAGGCGTTGTCACTAGCAGGTCTGGGCCATCGCGTTCTCTATGTCGATTCATTGGGTGTGCGTGCTCCCAGGCCGGATCGTTCTGATTCGCGTCGGATTTGGCGCCGTCTTCGTCGAGGACTGAGAGGGCCTCGACAGGTTTCTGCCAACCTTTGGGTGGTGTCGCCATTGGTCATTCCTGGCCAGACCCGAGGGTTCTGGGGATTGGTCAATCGCCGTAGTTTGGCTCTTTCACTTCTGATTTCTGATTGGTTATTGGATTTTCGACGACCATTGCTGTGGACGTTTAATCCTCAGACCCGGTGTTACTTGAAGCTGAAGAAATTTCATTCCACGATTTATCACTGTGTTGATCGCATCCAGGCACAGCCAGGAATGCCAGTGACTGCAATCGAAACGGCCGAGGTTGATTTGTGTGGTGCCGTCAATGCAATCTTCACCACCTCGCCGGAGTTGCATCGTTCATTGTCTCCTCGCAATGCCGGCACTCACTATTTCGGCAACGTTGCCGATGCCGAGCATTTTGCACAAGCACTCAATCCGAGTCTTGCAACGCCTTCGGATTGTCCAAAGAGATTGTGTGATCGACCGTTGTTGATGTTCATCGGTGCAATCGATGCTTACAAGCTTCACTTACACCTCTTGGAAGTGTTGGCAAAGCGCCATCCTCGTTGGACCTTTTGTTTGATTGGTCCGGTTGGAGAGGCAGATCCCACAACTGATGTTTCTGCATTGGCACGGTTGAGCAATGTGCATTTGCTGGGTCCGAGGCCTTATCAAGACTTGCCTGCCTACCTCTCTCAAGCGGATGTGGCTTTGTTGCCGCTTCAGCTCAATGACTACACGCGCAACATGTACCCGATGAAATTCTTCGAGTACCTCGCGGCTGGTTGTTCCGTGGTGGCCACAGATATTCCATCCCTTCGTGATCAAGCCGATGTGGCCTTGTTATGCCCTCCTGAGATCGACGCTTTCGAATCGGCGATTGAGCGCGTGCTGTCTGGTGATTCCCCTCTGCAGTCCAGACGTCTGGAGCGAGCTTCTTGCCACACCTATCGCAGGCGCACTCAGGCGATGCTTGAGTTGCTTGGGCGGCACGGACTACTGCCTGATGAGCCACTCCCCCCTCAGGCGCCCCCTTACCACCAGTTGAGGGCGCAGTGTCGATGGTCGTGGTTGTGGGGGCAGTGGACGCTTTTCATCGTGCGCAGCTTCGAACGGGTTGGAGCGACAGGTTCGGCCGAGGGTTGGCTGCGACGGGTCTTGAGGGCGCATCCCAGCAATATCGTCCTACTCGGTGGTTTGACGCAGCGGCGTCTACAGGCGGGTGACTACGTCGAGGGGTGTCGCCTGATCGAACGGATCTGGCTCGAGGATGGAGAGGCGGAACTGTTGCATCAGCTGTTGTTTCGACGCGGTTCGCGGCCTGGCAGCAGGATCGATCAGCTGACATTGTTCGATGCGTTGGCTGCCAGTGCGGTTCTGCCGTTTCGCTACACCGGTTACTGCCGAGTGGTGCGGACCTATCGGGCCATTGATGCGAAGGATGAGGTCGCCTTACGGCAAGGTGTTGAGGGTCTATCTGACCTTTTGTGCCAACTCCAGCAGGACCCTGACACCTATCGCTGTCTCAAGCCCAATCGCGAAAACAGGGCCAAGTTGCTCATTTCTGCGCAACTCACACGACTGCGGGCCCTCATGGCTCTGAATGACACCCGAGGCCTTGACAAAGCTTCGTTGGATTTGATCGACAGCACGCAGCGCTATGACCCCTTTGCGATCGATCGCAAGACGGCTTTGCGGATGACGCGCAACATTCTGCGCAGTCTCACGGTGGCGGCAGTGATGGCTTGGCATGCCAAGGATGCAGAGCGCTATGACCGGGTGATCAGTGAGGTGTCTCGTTTGCGGGATGCTTGTTTTCACAAGCGATTTGAACCGATCATTCACAGCACGCAGGAAGATCACCGGGCTTTCGCTGATGCACTGCTGACGTTTCTCAGTGACGCGCGCTGGCCAAAGGATGCCCCGGAACAACGCCCGGAGCTTGAGCAGCTTGTCGATCCTGTGCTGCTGGTGTATTTCCCCGATTTGCGCCGTCAGCGTGCTGAAAAGGCTCGAAGCTTTCTGCAGTCGTTGGATCCAACAGCAGAGAGCTGATGCGTTCGGTGCGGATCGCCTTCAGCATCGATTCCCTCAAGTTGGGTGGGGCCGAGCGCGTGCTGTTGCGTTGGGCCAGCTGGTGTCAGCAGGCCGGTTGGGAGGTGGTCGTGATTACGCGCCAGTCTGCTCAGCGTGATGTTTATCCCTTGCCTCCAGGGGTCAGGCGCTGCCAGGAGTCCTCATTGCCATGGCCTTGGGAACGATTGGGCTGGTTTGCCTTTCCCCTGAGGGTCTGGAAATTGCGCCAGCTCCTGCATCAGCAACGTTGCTGTTTGGTGGTGGGTGTCACCACGCTTCCTGCGATCAAGTTGTTGCTGGCTTGTTTCCGTTTGCCGATCCGCTGCGTTGTCTCGGAGCGCAATTACCCGCCTGCCAAACCTCCGCTCCTTCCCTGGCGTTGTCTGCGGCGCATCACTTATCCCTGGGCTGATTTGCATCTGGTGCAAACACAGATCACCGGCAATTGGCTGCGTCGCCATTGCGGCGCGCGTCGTCAGCTGCTGTTACCCAATCCGGTGACCTGGCCTTTGATCGATCGTGAGCCTTTGGTGGACCCGAACGACTGGCTACCTGAGAATGTGCCCTTGCTCCTTGGGGCTGGAACCAAGGCACAACAGAAAGGGTTTGACCGTCTGATGCCGGTGTTTTCCGCTCTCGGTGCCAGATATGCCGATTTACATCTGGCCCTTGTGGGTCTGCCTCAGACCCCCTATCAGGGACTGGATCAGCAGGCTTGGTTGCGAGCCACCCTGGGAAACGACGCTGATCTGCAGCAGCGATTTTTGTTGCCAGGGATGGTGGGTTCCATGGCCTCCTGGTATGCACGGGCAGCGGTGTTTGTGCTGCCTTCCCGCTACGAAGGTTTTCCCAATGTGTTGCTTGAGGCGATGGCCGCAGGCTGTGCCTGCATTGCCAGCGACTGCCTGACCGGTCCTGCCGAGTTGATTGAGCACGACGTCAATGCTGTCCTGATGCCGGAGGATGCCTCCAGTGAAGACTGGGTGCTGGCGATTGAACAGCTTCTGCTTGAGCCTGAGCGCCGACGTCGCTTGGCCCATGAGGCGATGGAGGTGCGTCAGCGATTTGCACCTGAGCGCCTCCGCCATGATTTTCTTGAGGCACTGCGACCACTGAGCGATGGATGATCTCTGGGTCGTGCTGCCCCATCTCGGGGCTGGTGGCGCACAAAAAGTCGGTCTGCTTGCCGCTGAGCATTTTGCGTCTCAGGGTTTGCGCGTAAGAGTGCTGTCCCTCCGGCATGGCCACCCGATCAAGCATGCGCTTCCCGCCGAGGTAGACGTGTTCGACTTAGGTCCGGATGAGGCCGCGTTGCACCCTTGGCTCAGTGATGTCGCCAACCGTTCGTTGCTGGCCCGTTCACGTCGCTTCAGCTTGGCTCAATTGATCAAGTTGCAACGTCTGTTGCTGCGAATCGCCATCGCGCTTTGTTGGCCGTTGATCGAGCGGCAGATGCATCCTGAGCGCAGCACCTGGGCGACGCGATTGTTGCAGCGTGGGATGCCCCGTCTGGCCGGCTTCCGCTATGCACGTCTTCGCAAGCTGATTGTGGAGCAGCGTCCTAGACGCATCCTGGCTCTGCTGACCAAAACCAACGTTCTCTGTTGTGCAGCTGCGTGGGATTTGCCTCTGCATGTGGTGGTGTCGGAACGCAACGACCCCCGGTTGCAGCGTCTTGATCGTCTGTGGAGCCGGTTGCGCTGCGTTTATTACCGACGAGCCGATGTCGTCACGGCCAATACAGAAGGAGTGTTGCAGGCCATGCGGGAGATGGGGCATTGGCAGCGCCTGGATCTGTTGCCTAATCCACTTCCCGCTGGTCTGAGTCAGCACCGTGGGGTTGGGCTGTCTTCCCAGCGGCAGCATGAGGTGCTGGCTGTGGCACGCCTGGTGCCTCAGAAGGGGCTCGATGTCTTGATCGGTGCCTTCGCATTGCTTCCTGAACCGATCCGTTCGGGCTGGAGGCTGACCCTTGTGGGTGATGGGCCTGAACGTGCTGCTCTGGAGGGATTGGTGGACCGCTCTGGGCTGCGCTCCGTGGTCAGCTTCGAGGGGTTTCGTTCCGATCCAGGGTTGTTCATGCAGCGGGCATCGATCTTTGCCCTGCCATCCCGGTTCGAGGGCATGCCCAACGCTTTGCTGGAGGCGATGGCCACAGGTCTTCCTTCAGTGGTCAGTGACGCCTCGCCCGGTCCCCTGGAGATGGTGCGTGATGGCCATCAGGGTCTTGTGGTTCGCACCGATGATGTCGTCGCCTTTGCTGCCGCGTTGCAGCGTTTGATCCAGGATGCGGAGCTGCGTCGGCGCTGCGGCGACTCAGCTCAGCAGACACTGCGGTCACTGGACTGGGAGGTGGTCGAGCCGCACTGGCGTTCGGTGCTGGCCCTGCAGGCACAGCCATGACCGGCTCAACCCATCGCCGCCAGGGGAAGCAGAAGCGTGTACTGGTGTTGGCACCATCCGCTCGGGCTGCCAGCGAGACCTTCATTCGCGCCAATCTGCGCGGTTTGCCGTTTGCGTTGATCGCCTATTTCGGTGATGAGCTGCCCCTTAATGCGCCCTGGCGGCTGGCCTATGGCAGTGCGATTCTGCTGAGCAAGCTGTTGACCCGATTGCATTGGTTGCGACTGGCTGGCTGGCCTGCGGCACTGGTCGCCAGCGCATTGATCCGGCGCCATCAGCCCGATGTGGTGATGGGGGAGTTCGGCTTTGAGGCGGTGAGGGTGATGGAGGCCTGTGCCTGGAGCGGTGTGCCGTTGGTCGTGCATTTCCGCGGCTCCGATGCTTCAGCGCAGGGTCGATTGGGTTTGTTGCGCGGGCGCTACCGACGCCTGTTGGCGATAGCCGCTGGTGTGATCGTTAAATCCAGGCCGATGGCGGACACCTTGATGGCCCTCGGCGCCAGTGCTGATCACTTGTTGATCAGCCCATCCGGTGCGAACCCTGCACTGTTTTATGGCAGTTCTCCGGCGCAGGCTCCTCCGAAGTTGCTCGCTGTGGGGCGCTTTGTTGCCAAGAAAGGTCCGCTTCAGACGATCCGGGCTTTCTCACAGCTGTGCCTGAAGCTCGAGTCTGCAGATCCAGAGCCATCCCTCTGGATGGTGGGGGAAGGACCTCTGCTCAAGCAGGCGCGCTCGCTGGTGCGCAATCTGGGACTGCAAAACCGCGTTCATTTTCTTGGGATGCGCTCACAGGAGCAGGTGGCTGATCTGATGCGCCAGGTGCGGGCTTTTGTTCAGCATTCGATGGTGGCGCCTGATGGAGACAGTGAAGGCAACCCTGTTGCGGTGATGGAGGCCCAGCTCAGTGGACTGCCTGTGGTGGCGACCCGCCACGCCGGGATTCCTGAAGTGGTGATCGATGGGCAGAGCGGTCTGCTTGTGGAAGAAGGTGATGAGACCGCGATGGCCCAGGCGATGGCCCAGCTGGTGCAAGATCCAGCTCTTGCAGCTCGTCTGGGAGATTTCGGGCGACGGCGTGTTCGGGAGCACTTCACCATCGAGCACCACCTTCAGCAGGTTTCGCAGCTGTTGCATCAGGTCATGCAACACCGGTCGGAGCCGCTGCCATGACAGCCAATTCGCTGCCAAGGCGCAGGTTGCTGTTGATTCGCGGTCTTGGGCACAGCGGTACAACGATCCTGGATCTTTCACTTGGAGCGCATCCTCAGCTGGTGGGCCTCGGGGAAGCTGCACGAATCCTGGAACGACCAGCGCCAGGGGATGAGCGACGTGGGCCTGCCCAGCTCCGCCGTGAACTGCGCTTCAAGCGCAGTTGCACCTGTGGTGCGGTGGCCGCGGCATGCCCGGTCTGGGGGCCGATGTTGGAGTGGCTGCCTGCCCATGACGGATGCTCACTTTCAGAAAAAACAATGCGACTGCTGGATGGCGTGAAGAAGCACCATCCCGAGGCCCACTGGGTGGTCGACTCCTTCCAGGACGACATGGTTCTTCCTTGTTTGAAGGAACCCGACCTGGAGATTCGCATTGTTCATCTCACTCGGGACCTTCGCAGCTGGGTGCATTCCCGCTCCCGTGATGGTCGGCGCCGCCGGCAATGGTTGCCTGGTTTGAAGCCGTTGCTGCGTTGGTGCCGCGTCAATGCGCGTCAGGCCTCGAGACTTGACTCCTCGGGGTGGCCTGTGTTCCGGCTGGGTTATGAGCAGCTTGCTCTCGATCCAGAAGCAAGCCTGAGGAGGCTGTGTCAGTGGCTGGACATTGACTTTGATGCGCGGATGCTGGCGCCAGCACAGCATTCCAACAGTCACATTCTCTCTGGAAACCGGATGCGCTTTGATGCGAGTCGTGGTAAGTCCATTCACTACGACGGAGCCTGGTTGCAGCAGCCATCCGGGCTCGCACAATTGGCGTTATCGCTGCCCTGGGTGGCACGAATGAATCGCAAATTGGTTTATTCGGAGAACAGCTACA
This sequence comes from Synechococcus sp. MIT S9509, assembly GCF_047303035.1. Taxonomy (NCBI): domain Bacteria; kingdom Bacillati; phylum Cyanobacteriota; class Cyanophyceae; order Synechococcales; family Synechococcaceae; genus Synechococcus; species Synechococcus sp. MIT S9509. The sequence continues at coordinate 2,446,020 of NZ_CP138940.1, forward strand.
ACGCATCAAACAGCGATTAAAGACAGGCGTTATTTGCTGAAGTGGTTCTCAGAGATGGCGAAAAATTCTTGCGTATTCAAAATCTTTGTTTTCCTGGTAAAGCACTTCATAGTTTGAGAGGTTAATTCCAAATTGAGTTAATTTGTAGCCAGTGTCAATATCAATAAAATAGTCCCCTTTTGCGGGTGTGTAATTCATGCCTTTGTTGATGCCGTCTTTGATTGTGTATTGCTTGGTGTCGAGGTCGTAAAACACGAGTCGGTCATAAGGTAGCTGTCTCATCTGATCGGAGTGTTTGAACCAGCCTTTTGAATAAATGAGATTAACCGTTTCACCGCGCTCTCTTGCTTCGCTGGCAATCTTCTTTGCCTGGTTGTAAGTTTTTTGCCAAGATCTTTGCTTCCAGCTGATGAAGCTTGCTCGCTCTTGAAATGTGTTGGCTTGCCGATCTTCAATGGTAAGGAGTAAAAGCGTGGCTCCAATTGCAATGGTCTGGGCCTGGCGTTTGTTGAGGCGCTGGTTCAGTCTTGGAGCGGCAAGCGTCTCCCAGATCAGCAGAATGTCCAGAACTGCGACGAACTGAATTGGCAGTGTCATGTAGTTGCTGCCATCTAGCCCAACCAGTGCGTAGAGGGCGAATCCGTAGGCAAGAGCGGCAACGTTGAGAACATCCAGCGTTGTTGCGTCTGTGCGGTTGCGCTGGATGAGCCAAAGGCGTGTCGCGATGAAGCCAATGAAGAAGATCAGGCGAATATCCAGTGCAAACACCGAGAAGCCCAAGTGAGCGTCATAACGCTGAACTTCAGCAGCGAGGCTTGGGAGGGCGCTCAGGATCATGAAAGACGCCAAAAAGAATGGAGCCAGGCTGCAGAGCGCGATTTCTAAGGCATAGGCTTTAATCCATTCGGCGGGTTTTATTGAGTCCCAGCTTGGGTAGTTCTGCATCTTGCCAAGGCTGCCCAGAAGTATCGTGCTGGCTGCGGGGATGACAGCAAGCAGGATTGCGGTGTCCTTGAAAAATGGAATGAGCAGTGCAAACAGCAGAGCATAAAGGCCATTCTTCTCTCGTCCGGAAAATTGATAAATTGCATAGTGGTAGATGTATAAGGCCAAAAAAAATGTCAGTATTCTTTCGCTGTAAATAAATTGAAAATAGTTGAATGCTGTCGCGCTTGTAAATAAAAACAGCAAGCTTCCCATGAGGAACAGCGTGGAGCCGGTCTTTTTTTGATTGATGATTTGGACGATTCTGCAGCCCAGAATAATTGTTGTAATTAATTCAACTGCGCTGATTAGAGACCAGATTTTGGTGTAAGGCGTAAACCAGCTGAGAATATGTAGATCCTGATGGGAGAGAGGGTAGAAACGGAAGTCGTTTCTACCCATGGTTTCTCGGATGAAACTTTGTCTGAGGCTGAAGTTGTTCAGCAGCTGATCAGTGTAGATATCGTCATACCAGGTGAGAATCTCTTTGTAAAACCAGCTGCTTTCATTCACCATCACGACCGTATAGGCCGTGAAAACAATGGTGACGACTGGATGCCTCTTGATGAAATCAAGGATTCCTGCCAGCCAGCCAGATTGATTTGAACCGCTGGCTTGCTCTTCTGGCGCGTTGTTGATGGCGCGAATCAGGATCCCAGTGAGCAGGATCAAAATGATGATCAGTCCTGCATGGGCGATGTCGTTGTACTGCCTTAGGAAAGAATCTCTGGCTTCTTTCTCGAGGATGCCGATGCCGCTCTGGCCGGATTGGATCCACAGTGCCAACACTGCACCAATGATCAATGTGATCCCAGAGGCACCAGAGAGCCAGATGCTCCAGCGTTGTGCGAACTGTGACCCCTTGCCTTGCATCGATTCAGTGAATGGTCAGGTTGGGCAGTGTTTTCACCAGATCATCGATCGCTTTCACTTGCTGCAGGAAAGGTTCCAACAGGTCCAGTGGCAGTGCGCTTGGGCCGTCACAACGGGCATGATCTGGATCTGGATGGGCTTCAAGGAAGAGGCCAGCCAACCCCACTGCCATTCCTGCTCTTGCCAGATCAGCAATCTGGCTGCGGCGCCCACCTGAGGCAGCACCACCCGGATCACGGCACTGAAGTGCGTGGGTGACATCGAAGATCAGAGGCAGATCATCACAGCACTGCTTCATCACCCCGAAGCCGAGCATGTCCACGATGAGGTTGTCGTAACCGAAGTTGCTTCCTCGCTCACAGATCAGCAGCTGGTCGTTGCCACACTCTCTGAATTTTTCAACGAGATTTCCCATCTGTGATGGGCTCAGAAATTGTGGTTTTTTGATGTTGATCACTGATCCAGTGCGTGCCATCGCTTCCACCAGATCGGTCTGCCGGGCCAGAAAGGCAGGCAGCTGGATGATGTCGCAGACCGCGGCTGCAGGTTTGGCCTGCTCAGGACTGTGAACGTCGCTGATCACAGGAATTCCGTGTCTTTCCTTGACCTCGCTCAGAATCTCCAGCCCTTTCAGCAGCCCCGGGCCGCGGTAGGAATGAATCGATGATCGATTGGCTTTGTCATAGGAGGCCTTGAAGACCAACGGGATGTTGAGCTTCCGGCAGATCTGCTTGTAATGCCCCGCGACTTCAAGAGCAAAGTCTCTGGACTCCAGCACATTGACGCCGCCGATCAGCACAAAGGGGGCGTTGTTGGCGAAGCTGATCGATCCAAGGGTGACCTGCCGCGCGGTCATGTTGTCTGAGCTGCGGGCGAAAGCTTACGTCTCGTGCCTTTGTTGGCCGTAACCTGCGCCGCAGAGAGTGCAATCAGTGGTGACGGTGAGTCCGATCCCGATTTTCATCGGTTACGACCCGCGTGAGCGGGCTGCCACCAACGTGTTGATCGACAGTCTTTATCAGCACAGCTCGGTGCCTTTGGCGATCACACCGCTGGTCACACCACAGCTGGAAGCTCAAGGGCTGTTCTGGCGCGAACGCGATCCGAAGCAGAGCACCGCCTTCTCGTTCACACGCTTCCTGGTGCCTTATTTGATGGGCTACGAGGGCTGGGCACTTTTCATGGACTGCGACATGCTCTGCAGAGGCGACATCAAGTCACTCTGGGAGTTGCGTGATGACCGCTTTGGTGCCATGTGCGTACAGCATGAGCACGTGCCCGGTGAGACGGTCAAGTTCCTCGGCGAAGTGCAAAGCGCCTATCCGAAGAAGAACTGGAGCTCACTGATGTTGCTGAACTGCAGTCGTTGCCTGCAACTCACGGTTGATTACGTCAACACGGCCACCGGGCTGGAGCTACATCGCTTCCACTGGCTTGAGGGAGATCATGAGATCGGAGCTCTTGATTCCGGATGGAACCATCTCGTTGATGTGCAGGAGGCGCCCCCTGATGCCGTCGGTGATGGCGGACCGCGTCTGCTGCACTGGACTCTGGGAGGACCCTGGTTTCGCGAGCAGCGCACCATGGGTGGCGTTCTTGCTGCTGAGTGGTTCGGTGCGCGTGATGACGCCATGAAGTTCTGGGACTGATCCAGTGATGCGGCCTTCAACCATTCAGCGTTCAGTTGTGGCAGTGCCAGCTCGATTGGCTTCATCGCGCCTGCCCGACAAGGTTCTGGCTGACATCGGCGGACAGCCGATGATCCAGCGTGTGCTGGACCGTTGTGCGCAGGCGCAAGGTCCCTCCTCTGTGGTGCTGTGTACCGACAGTCAGCGATTGCATGATCTGGCGTCGGCCTGGGGCTTTCCCGTGTTGATGACGGCAGAGACCTGCAGTTCCGGCAGTGAGCGCATCGCCTCCGTGTCGGATCAACTGGTGGCTTTGGCCTGGGGGGAACAGGCTTCTGAATGGGATTCGGCTCAGCGTCAGCAACGGCTGTCGAGCACTGCAGTGATCAATGTGCAGGGAGATCAGCCGTTCCTCGATTCCGCTGTGGTGACGCAGATGGTGCAGGAGTTCGGCAAGCGTGATCCGGTGCCGGCTGTCGTGACACCTGTGTATCGACTCGCCGCGTCCACAATCCACAATCCTGCGGTGGTGAAGACGCTGCTGGCCCATGACGGTCGGGCCCTTTATTTTTCGCGCTCAGCTGTGCCCCATGTGCGCGATGTCGATCCGGCGGACTGGCATCAGCACGCGTCTTTCTGGGGCCATGTGGGCATGTATGGCTTTCGTGGAGATGTGCTCGCGGGCTGGGATCAGTTGCCTGCTTCACCGCTGGAGGATCTGGAACGGCTGGAGCAGTTGCGGTTGATTGAGGCGGGCCATACGGTTGCCACCTTCATTGTGGAAGGAACGTCTCTGTCGGTGGATACGCCCGAGCAGCTGGAACAGGCACGGCGACTTGCTGGCTGTTCCGTCTAGAGCGGCATGTCAGCAACCTTCATCCGACGTCTGACCACCATCACAGCAGCGGCTGTAGGGCTTTTGATTGTCTGGTTGTTGGTCCAGGATTTTGATGTGATCAGTCCTGATGGTCTTGGTGATGATGCAACTCAGAATGTTCGTTCAAGCATCAACTTTGCTCGATACGGGACTTACAGCAGCTTGCCGATTTCGCCGGACGTGGTGCCGGGTTTTCGGCGTGAGCCTGTCCCGAACGTTCTGCTGGCCTTTTACCTGAGGGTTGCGAATGTGCTCTCCCCTGGTCTCCTGGATCAGGCCAATGAGCCATTCAGCGATGCCTTCCTTCTCGTTGTCAAGCAGATCAACCTTGTCTGGGCTGCTGCACTGTTTTTTGGCTTGTGGCTGATAGCAGCGCTGGTTTTTTCACCCTTGCTGGCTGCGCATGGGTTGGCTGGACTTCAGATCTTGATCGTCAATCACTTTTTCGTATTGAAGACGATCGATGTAATGAACACCGAGTTGATTGCCGGCATGATTCTGGTCTGGCTCAGCGCCATGCTGCTGCTGGCTGCCCGTACGCGGTCGTGGCTCTGGTTGCTGGTGTCGGGAGTGGTGTTTGGACTGCTGGCTCTCACGAAGGCGACGGGAGCCTATGTGGCACTGGCCCTGCTTCCGCTCATTGCTCTGGCACTCTCTGGAATCAGTCGAAAGTTCTGGATATCGCTGCTTGCTGTGTCATTTGGATTCGCACTGGCTGTCATGCCTTGGTTGGTTCGGAATCAGATCCATTTTTCCAAGCCTGTGATTGCTGAGGGTGGAGGCGATGTGTTGATGATTCGATCGGTGTTCAATGAAATGACTGGCAGCCAGTTTGTCGATGCTTTTTATGCCTATGCCCCGATCGCTGTACGCCGTGATCTTCTGGGCCCTTGGATGAAGCTTTCCAGTGACGATTTTTCTTGTGAAGGCAGGCTTGCAGTGTTCAATCGAAAACTCGACTGTGATCGACTGGCCCTCGAGGAGGGCAGGTTCGCTGATGTTCTTTCTTTTTATCAACGCGGAAAGAGGGCCATACCGTGGTCGTTGTCTCTTGATGGTGATCAGAAAAAATCCATGGCTCTAAGACGTTTTCAAGAGCGGCCGTTGAATGCTCTGGTCACAAGTGTTCCTCTTGGTTGGAGGGGGATCTGGGGATTTCGAGCGAAAAGATGGCCGAGCATTGTGTTGAACATTGCGGCTTACGGGTCTCTGCTTCTGGCCCCTGCTCTGGCATTGCTTGAGCGAAGACTCTCCTGGCTCTTTGTCTCGATTGTGCCGTTCTCGTTCTTTGCTTTTTACAGCCTATTCAGTCATTTCCTGCCGCGATATTCAATGCCTTTGATCCCAGCTGCAATCGTTTGTTTAACCATGGTTGCGGTCGATCTCGGCGCAAGACTTTTCAGCCGACTTCCCTCCGCCGCAATGCCTCCTGTCAGGTTGATCTGAGAGCTCTGTTGTTTGAGAGCAGCGTTAACGGGATCGTTTATCGATCATGTCGGCCAGCAGCGCAAACATGAACACATTCAGGCTTGCGAATCCCAGAAGCACGGTCTTGTCGGTGAGGTTGTTGAGGATCGTCAAGTCGTAGAGGCTGCTGATGCTGAAGAGTGTTGCCAGGGCAACGATCAGCGGAGACAGGAGGCGCAGCGGCGCGAAATACATGCCGGTGCGCAGAATCAGCTGAGTGAAGCGCAGCGTGTCTTGGATTGGTTTGATGTGGCTTTTGCCGATTCGTCTGGCGTAGCTGATCGGTGTGAATTCAACGGCGTAGCGATTGCGCAGCAGGCAGATGGTGATGGTGGTCGTAAAGCTGAAACCATCGGGAAGCAGTTTGAGAAAATCGAGTGATCGATCGCGTCTGAAGATCCGCAGACCCGAATTCATATCAGGGACTTCTGTGCCGCAGAGAAACGACACCCAGGGCACCAGGATCATCTTGGGGATTGAGCGGATCTTGGAGTATTCAACGTTGGGTCCTATTCGAGCTCCAACCACCATGTCGAGGTCCTTGCTGCTGATCTGCTCAATCAGATCAGGAATGCGGTCATTCGGGTAGGTCCCGTCAGCGTCAGTGATGCAGATGTAATCGCTCTGGCTTCGTCGTATTCCAGTTTTCAGAGCAGCTCCGTATCCCTGGTTGCGCTTGTGATGGACCACCAGTAAATCGTCCGAGTGGTGTTCTTTGGTGAGAGCGTTGAGAACTTGTTCGCATCCATCTGTGGATCCATCGTTCACGGCAATGATCTCCACATTCTTCAGTTTTGAATCACGAATCACCGACAAAATCCATTCAATTGTGTCGCGAATGGCGTTTTTTTCGTTGTAGCAGGGAATAATTATTGATGTCTTCATTGCTTCTCTTTTCTCGATCACACCCTAATTGATGATCCTTTCATCTTTTCAAGATCTTTCTGCCTGCCCTCGTTGTCAGTGGCCAGTGTTGCTTGCGTTGGCAAACTCGATCGCTGCGGCCCCGGTTGTGCCGCATGCTGATTTTGCGTGATCATTCTGAGGTGCATTGCGGCGATTGAGGCCGGGGCGGCATGAAGGACGATCTCCGCATCTCCCTCCCTGGAGTTCCCGCGTCGTTCATCGCTGCATTGGTGAAGCAGGCAAAAAGTGCGGGCAGCAGTCGGCTGGCACTGGTGGGTGGTGCTGTTCGCGACGCCATGCTTCATCAGCTGCATCGTGATCCCTGGCGTGATCTCCCGGATCTCGATTTTCTACTGGAAGGCTCCTGTGCCGCTTTTGTTGAGTGTGTTCAGGAGCATTACGGCAGTGAGCGTGTCTTAGAGGTGCATCTTCATGAGCAGTTCGGCACTGCGGACCTGGTGCTTGATGGAGTGCTGCTCGATGTGGCCCGTGCCCGCACGGAGATCTACCCCGCACCTGGTGAGAACCCGTTGGTTCAGCCCGGCTGCTTGGAGCAGGATCTCGCTCGCCGTGACTTCACGGTGAATGCCATGGCTTTGCTGCTTGGGGCAGACGGATCCCATCAGCTGTGTGATCCCCACGGTGGTCAGGACCATCTGGCAAAGCGTCAACTGGTCTTCCTGCATGAGAACAGCGTGGCGGATGACCCCACACGCATTGTTCGCGGTGCCCGCTACTGCGCACGACTGGGTTTTGTTCTGGCGCCTGATGCTCTCGCGCAGATTCAGGCAACACTGATTGTCTGGCCCTGGTTGTGGCGGCCGGGAGATCCGCTGGATGCGGTCCCTCCAGCCCTGGGAACCCGGCTGCGCATGGAGCTGGAGCTCCTGCTGGATCGAGAGCCATGGCATGACGCGCTGCAGCTTCTGCAGCAATGGTCAGCCTTGCCTTTGCTGGATGAAGGGCTGCAAAGGGAACCTCGCCTCGCTCGGCGGCTGGGTCAGGGCGCACGTCTGGGATTACCAGCCCTGCTGGTTTTGGTGGCTGCAGCGATGGATCCGTTGCCATTGGCTGCGCGATTGCAGATTCCCAGACAGCAGCAGATCTGGCTTGAGGGGTTGATCGACCTGCGTCGGTGGCTGCTGCTCGAGCTCAAACAGCAGGACTGGAGTTGTTGGGGAGCTTTGGAATGGACGCAGCAACTGGAGGAGAAGCGCTGGTCTCCTGAGGTCGTGGCTCTCGCAGTGCTTGACAACGCCCCCTTCCGGCGACCGCTGTTGCGCTGGTGGGGGCGCTGGCGGTATGTGTCGTCACCGGTTTGTGCCAAAGAGCTCATGGCTCAGGGCATGCGCCCAGGCCCCGAGCTTGGCGACACGCTTCGAAGACTGCGGGAACAGCAACTCCAGCAGATGCGCTGAAGCTGGGAGGGGCTCAGTCGTTGCGGTCCCGCCAGCCCTTCTGCTCGAGTTCTCTCCAGTCCCCGCGGGCCTTCAGGATCCGCTCGGCCAGTTCGCGCACGGCGCCATGGCCACCTTGATGATTCAGTACGGCATCCGCTTGCCGGCGCAGTGGTCGACAGGCGTCAAGCGGTGCGAGCAGCAGTCCAACGCTGCTGCGCACAGCCAGATCATTGAGGTCATCGCCCAGGTAACAGGTGTGCTGTGCCGTGACTCCCAGTTGCTCCTGCAGGTCTGTCAGGGCAGGTGGTTTGTCTTTGATGCCCACCAGGCAGTGCTCGATACCCAGCTGGTGTGCCCGCACTTCAGTGGCACCGCCACGTCCACCGCTGAGAAAAGCAAGCTGGATCCCCGCCTGCTGCAACAGCCTCAGGGCGAGACCATCGCGAACATCGAAGCGCTTCTGCAGTCGGCCTTCCGGATCAAACCAGAGCCCCCCATCTGTCAGCACACCATCCACATCCAGTACCAGCAGCCGCAGTTCCGCCAGTGGTCTCTTCAGCCGTTGCCAGTGCCATTCACGCAGTAGTCGTTGCATCCTGATGGGTCCTTTCCTGAAAGGTTCTTCGTTCAGGCCAGTCCGGCCTGGACCAGGTCATGCAGGCGCAACAGACCACTCAGTTGCCCACTGGCATCCACCACCGGCAGCACGGAGATCGGCTTGCGCCGGTTGTGCTCCATGCGTTGGATCGCTTCAACCGCCAGCAGATCCGCATCGATGGTGATCGGGTCAGGCGTCATCAACTCTTCAGCGGTCAGTGTCGGCCAGCGTTCGGAACCGTGATCGCGCAGTGCCCGCCGCAGGTCGCCATCGGTGATCAGACCGATGAGGTGACCTGGAATGGCAGGGTTTTCCACCCAGCTGCTGCCAATGGCGCCCTGGGTGAGTGTGCTGATCACTTCCGGCAGAGGTGTCTGCGGGTTGATTGGTTTCAGGTTGGCTGACGGGATCATCAGATCAGCCACGGTCATCGTCAGCTGCTTGCCAAGAGAGCCGGCGGGGTGGTTCAGGGCGAAATCGGCAGGCGAGATGCCCTGCCGTTCCATCCAGACGGCTGCCAGCGCATCACCGATGGCCATGGCCACGGCGGTGCTGGCTGTGGGTGCCAGGTTGAGGGGACACACTTCCCTGTCAACGGAGGCTTCGAGCACCACGTCGCTGCCGAGAGCGAGTGAAGAATCGGCGCGGCCCACCAGCGCGATACGCGCTGTACCCCGGCGTGTCAGGTGGGGAAGGATGGCCAGCAGTTCGCTGGTTTCGCCGCTGTTGGAGAGGAGCAGGCAGACGTCATCGGGTGCCACAACCCCAAGGTCTCCATGCAGAGCATCCAGCGGATTCAGGAACAGGGCCATCAGACCGATGGACGAGAAGGTGGCGGCAATCTTGCGCGCCACGATGCCGCTTTTGCCCACTCCCGTGATCACGAGCTTTGCTTTTCTGTCTGCACAGCGTGCAAGCAGGCTGAGGGCTCCCTCCACCTGATCGCTGCGCAGTCTCTCCGCTGCCGTTGCAATGGCGGCCGCTTCCTCCTGCAGGCAGCGAGTGAGTGCAGACACGCTGGAGGGATCGCAACTGTCGGCATTCTCGTTCATGCCAAATGTTCGTCCCGTTTGGTTCTGGCAGGCTGGGGAGCCTTTCATCGTTGTTTTTTGGCAGGGTTGCTCACCTACCTGAAGTCTCCCTGGCTGGATCTGCTGCTTCCGCTCTCGCTCTCGGGCCTGCTTTGGGAGCGAAGCGGTAATCCAGCTGGGATGGTTTGGATTCTGGCGGTCTGGCTTGGCCTCAAGTTTCTGCGATGGCTGCCCTCCCAACCGGTCTATGGGGTGTTGATCGGCGTGCTCGCCGTCATCCTCAGTGCGGTGCTTCATCCCGTCAGCGGATCCGCTCCCACGGATCTGCTGCTGGTGTTGCTGGCGTTCGCGGCCGGTCTTCAGCAAACCAGGGATCAATGGCGGATTGCGCTTTGGGTGGTGCTGGCGACGGTGATCGTCTCGTTGCCATTTGTGGAGTTCTCCCGCTTCAACGGCAACCTGGATGCGATTCCCTGGACGGCCCTCCGAGATGCCTTGCCCCAGGGAGCGGTTCGGATTCAGAAGATCACCATCAATCGTTCGGCCTACCTCTATGGCCTGTTCTCACTGGTGGGCTACGGGCTCTGGCGTACTGAGCAACGTCCCTGGAGATCCATTCTTGCCGCAGTCCTCGGCTGCCTGAGCTACCTGCTGGTCTGCGGTTCGGGATCCCGGGCTGCACTGTTTTTCCCGCTTGCAGCAGTCGTTGTCGTGGAGCTGTGCTGGCGTCATCGTCAGTGGGTGGCACGCAGAGCTCGGTTCCTGGCGGCTTCCCTGCTGCTGCTTTCTTTGCTGTTCAACCTGACGCTGTACTGGCCCTCCAGCCCTGTTGCTGCAGCTGATCCAAGCGATGTTGGACGCGCAGAGGTGGCTCGCTGTTTTGTGCGTCAGGCCCTGCGCTCATTCCCCGACCTGGTATCGGGCCAGGGGTATGACCGGGTCTCTGATCACTGCGCCAGCAAGGTGTTTCTTCCCGAAAAAACCACTGGAATTCCCCATGCCCACAACGTCTTTGTGCAGGCGTTGGCGGACCAGGGCCTGGTCACCTTGGTGCTGATGGCGATCGCTCTGGCTCTGATCTTTCAACGGCTGTTCATCGGGCTTTCCGGTGATGCCGCACCGCTCTGCCTGACAGGCCTGGCCTGCGCGCTGTTCATCCTGTCTGCCTCTCTGGTGGAGTCCACGCTGCTGAAAACGTCCCTGCAGCAGGTGGTCAGTGGTTACCTGCTGGCCATCGCCTGGGCGGTTCCACAGGTTTCCTCGGCGCCATCACAGGAGAACTCCCGTACCATCAGCCCATGAGTTTTCTCGCCGGCCTCAACGACGCCCAGCGCCGGGCGGTGGATCACCATGAAGGTCCGCTGCTGGTGGTCGCAGGAGCAGGCAGCGGTAAGACACGGGCTCTCACCCATCGCATTGCTCACCTGATCGGTGAACACGGCGCTGATCCATCCCAGATCCTTGCCGTGACCTTCACCAACAAGGCGGCTCGCGAGATGAAGGAGCGTCTTGAGCTGTTGCTGGCTCAGCGTCTGGCGCAGAGTCAGTTCGGACAGCCCTGGAGCACGTTGCCTCCTGTGGAACAGCGGCAGCTGCGCTCACGCATCTATCGCGAGGTGACCAAGGAACTATGGATCGGCACGTTCCACGCCCTGTTCGCGCGCATGCTGCGCTACGACATCGACAAGTTCAAAGACAAGGAGGGACTCACCTGGACGAAGCAGTTCTCGATCTATGACGAGGCCGATGCCCAGAGTCTCGTCAAGGAGATCGTCACCCAGGAGCTGCAGCTCGATCCCAAGCGTTTTGAGCCCAAGAAGGTGCGCTGGGCGATCAGCAATGCCAAAAACCAGGGCTGGCTACCGGATCAGATGGAGGCCAATTCCGAGGGGCAGCGGGGCAAGCTCGCAGCGGATGTGTACCGCCGCTACCGCAAGGCTTTGGCGGCCAACAACGCTCTCGACTTCGATGATCTGCTGCTACTGCCGGTGCAGTTGCTGCAGCAGAACGAGCAGGTGCGCAGTTACTGGCATCGCCGCTTCGCTCACGTGCTGGTGGATGAATATCAGGACACCAACCGCACGCAGTACGACCTGATCAAGCTGCTGGTGACCGATGGCAAGGATCCCCAGGTTTACGACAACTGGTCGGGGCGTTCCGTTTTCGTGGTGGGAGATGCCGACCAGAGCATCTACAGCTTCCGCGCTGCTGACTTCACGATTCTGATGGGCTTTCAGGACGACTTCGGTGATCAGGCGCCAGATGAAGCCACGCGCACGATGGTGAAGCTTGAGGAAAACTATCGCTCCACCGCAACGATTCTGGAGGCAGCTAACGCCCTCATCTCCAACAACAGTGAGCGTATCGACAAGGTGCTGCGCCCCACCCGCGGTGAAGGGGAGCTGATTTCGCTCACCCGCTGCGATGACGAAATCGCCGAGGCCGAAGCTGTGGTGCATCGGCTGCGCACGATGGAGGCCGCCAACCCCGAACTGAGCTGGGGGGATATGGCCTGTCTGTACCGCACCAACGCCCAGTCACGGGCACTGGAGGAATCGCTCGTGCGTTGGCGTATCCCTTACGTGGTGGTCGGTGGTCTGCGCTTCTACGACCGTCGCGAGATCAAGGATGTGCTCGGCTATCTGCGTCTGATGATCAACCCGGCTGACACCGTCAGCCTGTTGCGGGTGATCAACGTGCCCAAGCGAGGCATCGGTAAGACCACCATCCAGCGGCTCACGGATGCGGCCAATCAGCTGGGAATTCCGCTCTGGGATGTGGTGAGTGACCCTGAAGCCGTGCGTTCCCTGGGGGGGCGATCCGCCAGGGGGCTGTTGCAGTTCTGTGAACTGATCAATGGTTTGCGTGAACGCCTACACAACACCCCTCCTTCGGAGCTGATCCAGCAGGTGATGGAGCAGAGCGGCTATGTGAGCGAGCTGATCACCGAGGGCACCGATGAAGCGGAGGAACGCCGGCGCAATCTGCAGGAGCTGGTCAATGCGGGTCTGCAGTACCAGGAAGAAAATGATGAGGGCGATCTCGAGGGCTTCCTTGCTTCGGCGGCCCTGGCCAGCGACGCCGACAGCAAGGACACGGCCGCTGATCGAGTGACCTTGATGACACTGCACAGCAGCAAGGGTCTGGAATTCCCAGTGGTTTGCCTGGTGGGCATGGAGCAGGGGCTCTTCCCCAGCTATCGATCACTGGACGATCCGGCCTCTCTGGAGGAGGAGCGACGCCTTTGTTATGTCGGCATCACAAGGGCCAAAGAGCGGCTGTTTCTTTCCCATGCCAGTGAGCGCCGCCTCTGGGGTGGGATGCGTGAACCAGCTGTGCCCAGTGTGTTCCTCTCTGAGCTGCCCGAGGCTCTTGTGCAGGGTGAGATCCCCCGTTCCGGTGGTGCAGCGATCCGAAGAGAGCAGCGGCTCGATCGGCTTACCCGTGTGGATCGCGGCACGCCCAGCGAAAAGAGTGCCCCGGCGAACGCCGTACGCCGCCGTCAGGCGGGCCCTGCTCCAGGCAAGAGCTGGAGTGTGGGCGACAGGGTTGTGCACAGCAGCTTCGGGGAAGGTGAAGTGACCCACACCTTCGGGAGCGGCGAGAAAGTGTCGATCGCTGTCAAATTTGCCGGCATGGGGCCCAAGATCCTTGATCCGCGCCTGGCACCGATCGAACCCGTCTGAGTGCTGGTCAGACCATCATCAGCCGTGGAGGGTTTTTTGATCAGCTCTTTTTTAATGTTGCTGCGCATGATCAGGTTCCGCTTGATCAGTGCCATCGCGACAACGTTGTCGATGGAATTGGAGTTGTTGTTTGTTCGTTGACTCTGAACTCAAAGAGTCATTATTTCGTTGTTGTTGAGTAGCTTTTGAATGCAATGGGTGGACTCTGAGGCGGTTATCAGTTCTGGTTGTTGGTGATGTGACCCCTCGCTTCACTGTGATTGTTGATGCTTGCGGTATGGTGTAACTATCGAATGTGATTCGTTTGAAGCCGACAGTTATTTATATCGCCAGTCGTCCGCACAGTGGTTCGACGCTTTTGGCATTATTGATGAATGCTCATAGTCAGGTGGTCAGTGTTGGTGAGCTGAAAAAGTTGCTTCAGCATCAAACGTGCACGTGTCATGGATTGAAGCCAGGCGATTGCCCGTTCTGGAGCAAGGTGGCCGCCTCTGTTCACGAATCAATTGGACTTGACTTGCATGAATTGGCCTTGAGAGATTGTAATGATGAGCGGAAATTCATTCGTGACAATCAGGCGCTGTATTCGGCGCTGGTATCGGTGAGTGGATGCTCGTTTATTGTGGATTCTTCTAAGAATTTGCTGCGCCTAAAGGGATTGCTAAGGGCAGTATCTTGTGGTGCTAATTTTGATTTGGTTCCTGTTTGGCTGCATCGCGGTCCTTTCGGAACGTTGAACAGTGCTCGCCGTAAAAGTAAGGATCTTTGTGATCCAATCTTCAACTACAACAAATATTTTTTTAACTTACGCCGATCCCTAATTGGTACTCGACATTCGCTTGTTTATTATGAGCGTCTGGCGCGGAATCCTCGCCAAGAAATGTCTCGGGTAATGCAGGATGTTGGACTCTGTTTCGAAGAGTCGCAGTTGAGTTGGCGAAGTTCAGTGATCAGAGATGTGGGCGGTAACAGAATGCGGCGCGAATCATCAGATGTGATTCATTTGGACCGGTCCTGGCGCCGCGAGTTGAGTCTGCGACTCAAAATCAGAATTTTCATTCAAACACTGCCCGTGCGCTTGAGAAGTTACAGGCTTTTTAAAGTATTTCGGCCATGGTTGAAGCCTACAAAGGCTGCTTCCTGATTTCAATTGAATACTATTAATTAAGTGATTCCTGATCTGATATCGGGTTAAGTTCGATGGGGCATCAAAGTGAATATTCAACTCTGGTTGTCCGACGTCGGCTGATTCAGCTTTTGCACGCTTCCGATTTCCGTCCAGCCGCTGTGGGATTGGCAGGTCAGTTTGTGGGCAATGCAAGATGTCACGCTGATCAGCAGTGGTCCACAGGTCTGCGGATCGACCAGCAGCTCGAGCAGGGCGTGATGCTCTTTGCTGCCCGGGTCGATGTCATTCAGGTGAAGTTGCAATGAGCTCGCATCCAACAAGCTCCAGGCCCGTCGGTTGGATGGGGCCAGGCTGCTCGCATAGCCCTTTTGCAGCAGGGAGAGAGCACCAGGCAGCGCAGGGATCTGTGGGCCATTGAGCACCACCTTCAGGCCAGGATCGCGCAGCATTTCGCCCAGATGGCCCAGCAGCCCAAAGCCTGTGATGTCCGTTGCTGCATGGATGGCATCTGGATGTTCGAGTTGCAGATCCAGAAGTTCCTCCAGCACACAATGCTGGCTGCTGCCTATCTGTTTGAGAGCAGTGTCCAACGCAGAGGCCGGGGCAGCACCGGTCATGGCCGCAGCAAACAGCACTCCTGTGCCCAGTGGTCGACTGAGCAGCAGTCGGTCTCCTGCCTGAAGCCCCGTTTTGGGCCAGAAGGCTGAATCAGACTGTCCGCTGACGCTGAGGGTCACCTGCACAGCCCGGCTGAGCGGCGGCTGGGCGAGACCATCTCGGGCTTCCAGGGTGTGTCCACCGATCAGCTCGGCGCCTTGCTCATTCAGAGCGGAACGGATCCCAGCCAGTGTCTGCGCCAGCAGGGTCTGCTGGGTTGAGTCATTGGCCTCGGGCAAGGTGACAATGGCCTGGGCAGCCAGAACACGGGTCCCGCAGGCCCAGAGGTCGGTGCAGGCATGCAGGGCAGTCAGTCGACCGTTCAGCCAGGGGTCACTGACCAGGGCTGGGAAACCATCCACGCTTTGCAGCACTGGAGCCAAGGGCCTGGTGGTTTTCAAAGGCAGGACAGCGGCATCCTCCGGGTCTGTTCCCAGCGCTGCGATGCCTGCCTGAGCGAGGGCGCTTTCAAGTGGACCAGCCGGAAGTTTGGCGGCACAGCCCCGGCAGGCCATGGTTTCGTTTGGCTCCATGGCCTGCCGGGGCTCGAACCTGGCCATAAAGCGCCAATCGATGGCTTGCTTCCAGCGCCAGATCAGCGGATGGGGGCCGACCAGGCGTGAGCCCCTCAGTGCCCAGGCTGTGGGGTGCCGGTTGTTGAATCCTCCCAGCAGCTGCAGGGCCTGGCGTTGCGGGCGCCAGCTCTGCAGGGGTTGACCTGCGCAGGCGGCCTCCAGGTTGCGGGCCAGTGGTTTCGCTGCTCGCACAGCCCAGACACCGGAGGGTGCACGCGGATGTGCATCGATCACCGCGCAGTCGCCGGCTGCAAAGATTCCAGGCTGTTGAACGACCTGCAGGCTTGTTTCCGTGCGGATGCGGCCACTGCTTGAGCAGCAGGGCAGGTCACTCTCTGTAAGCCAGTGCGGAGCTCGACTACCGGTGCAGAGAAGTCCAGGAGTCGCTTGGAGCTCCTCGGTGCAACTCGGTGCACCCGCTTCAACGATCTGGATGTCCGCCTTGTGCAGGGCATGTCGCAAAACCTGTTTCAGGTGTTCGGGTCGGATCCGCAGCACGAGAGGTCGTCTGGGCCAGCGTTGCCTGAGGGCCAGGGCCGTTTCCACCGCGGCCAGACCGCTGCCGACGACCTGAAACGCGGAGGCGGCAAAATATCTGTCGACCATCAGCTGGTCCTGGCGGCCCAGGAAGGCGAGCGCCGGCTCCAGCGGTTTGATGGGAACCAGTTCGGAATTGGTCGAGGAGTTCCTTGACGTCTCGGCACCCAGGTTGAGGCTGAGGTGCTCGTAGGTCAGTGCTGGCCGCTCATCCAGTTGCAGCTCACGTTTCTGAAGGTCCAGGCCGGTGATGTCGGCCACCACCAGGGCCACGCCGGCTTGGTCGGCCAGTTTGCGCAGGTCGACGGCCACCTGGTGCCGTTGATAGATCCCCGCGATCAGGCCCGGCACCATACCTGAGTAGAGGGCTGTGCTCGTGCGGTTCACCAGGGTGATCAGCTCGCTGGGGCGTTGTCCTGGCTGCATGGCCCAGCGGCGCAGGATCAGCGCATGACTGTGTCCACCACCGGCCAGCACAAGACCGCTCATCAGGGGGCGCCGTAGCCGGATGGATTGGCCGACTGCCAGGCCCAGCCGTCTCGGCAGATGTCGTCGAGGGACCGTTGGGTTCGCCAGCCGAGCCGTTCAAGTGCCAGGGCGGGATCGGCAACGGTGGCAGCGGCATCTCCCTCGCGGCGAGCCACGATCTCGTAGGGCACCTCGCGGCCGCTGGCTCGTTCAAAGGCCCTGAGCACCTCCAGCACCGAGGCTCCCTGGCCGCTGCCCAGATTGAGGGTGAGCAGCTGAGCCGGTTCAGCAAGCAGGCAGTCGAGAGCAGCACGATGGCCGTCCGCCAGATCCATCACATGGATGTAATCGCGGACACCGGTGCCGTCGCTGGTGGGCCAGTCGCCGCCGAAAACCTGCATTAATTCACGCCGCCCGATGGCCACCTGACACACAAAAGGGAACAGGTTGTTGGGGATGCCCATCGGGTCTTCCCCGATTGCGCCGCTGGGGTGAGCGCCCACAGGATTGAAGTAACGCAGACAAGCAATGCTCCATTGATTGGGAGAGCTGGCGGCAAGGTCTTGCAGCATCCTTTCAACCGCCGCTTTGGAGTGGCCGTAGGGGTTGATCGGCTGAACAGCTGCTGATTCGGGGATGGGCACGCTGTTCGGGTAGCCATACAGCGTGGCACTGCTGCTGAACACCAGGGTGCGGCAGTCGTGGTCGTTCATGGCCGCCAGCAGACATCGGCTGCCAGTCAGATTCACGTCCCAGTAGCGGAGAGGTTCGCGCACTGATTCGCCAACGGCCTTCAGCCCGGCGAAGTGAATCACGGCCTGGAGTGGTTGGCCGATCGTTTTGGCTTGACTGAAGATCTGGTCGAGGCAGGCCCTGTCACGGATGTCGCCCCTGATCAGTTGCAGTCGCCCTTCGCGGTCATCTGGATAGGATGACAACCCAGCCAGTGTGGCCACCCTCTCAAGAGCAACCGGTGAACTGTTGCTCAGGTTGTCCAGCACAATCAGGTTGTGCCCCTCCTGCAGCAACACCAAACAGGTGTGACTGCCTATGAAGCCCGCGCCTCCGGTGATCAGGATCTGAGTCATTTCCAGAACCTATGGCAGAACCTCGAGTCTGACTGTCTTTGCAAGGGCAGAATGAATGGCCCTGGTGAGGATGGTGTGAGTCAGCTGCAGAGCCTGCGCGGCATGGTGGATCTGCTGCCTGTTCAGACACGTCGCTGGCAAGCGGTGGAGGCCGTGGCCAGGACTCATTTCCGTTGCGCTGGGATCGAGGAGATCCGTACACCTCTGCTGGAGGTCACGGATCTGTTTGCCCGCGGCATCGGTGAAGGCACTGATGTGGTGGGTAAGGAGATGTACAGCTTCCGGGATCGCGGAGATCGCTCTTGCACGTTGCGTCCAGAGGGGACAGCTTCAGTCGTGCGCTCAGTGTTGCAGCATGGACTGCTGAGCCACGGCTCCCAGAAGCTCTGGTACTGCGGACCGATGTTCCGGTATGAGCGGCCGCAGGCTGGTCGTCAGAGGCAGTTCCATCAGATTGGCGTTGAGTGGCTGGGAGTTGGCTCAGCTCGGAGTGAT
The DNA here is from genome assembly GCF_047303035.1 of Synechococcus sp. MIT S9509. Taxonomy (NCBI): domain Bacteria; kingdom Bacillati; phylum Cyanobacteriota; class Cyanophyceae; order Synechococcales; family Synechococcaceae; genus Synechococcus; species Synechococcus sp. MIT S9509. The sequence continues at coordinate 2,464,419 of NZ_CP138940.1, forward strand.
GCTGAAGTGATCGCCCTTGCCTGGGATTTGCTCCTTGACCTGGGAGTCTCTGGTCTTGAACTTCAGATCAACAGCCTTGGCACCACTGACGATCGTCAGCGTTATCGCGCCGAGCTTGTGGCCTGGCTCCAGGCCCGCGCTGAGCGGTTGGATCCTGATTCTCAGCAGCGATTGACCACCAATCCTCTGCGCATTCTCGACAGCAAGAACCCTGCCACGCAGCAGCTGCTCGCAGAGGCTCCCACATTGCTGGACGCTCTCAGTGAAGAGAGCTCTCAACGATTCCAGGCAGTGCAGGCCTATCTGGCTCAAATGGAGATTCCGTTTCGGCTGAATACCCGTTTGGTGAGAGGGCTCGATTACTACGGCCACACCGCTTTTGAGATCACCAGCGATCAGCTCGGAGCTCAGGCCACGGTGTGCGGTGGCGGTCGCTACGACGGTTTGGTGCATCAGCTGGGTGGCCCAGCCACACCAGCAGTGGGTTGGGCACTGGGGATGGAACGGCTGTTGCTGGTGCTTGAAGCTGCGGCAGCAGCTGATCCAGTGGGTGCAGCTTCACGTCTTGCGGCTACCCGTGCTCCTGATCTTTATCTGGTGAACCGCGGCGAACAGGCTGAGGCTGTTGCTCTGGTGTTGGCGCGGCAGTTACGGGCTGCTGGTGTGTGCGTTGAGCTTGACGGCTCAGGTTCTGCTTTTGGCAAGCAGTTCAAGCGTGCGGATCGCTGTGGTGCCAGATGGGCTGCGGTGATTGGCGATGAGGAGGCTGCTGAGGCCAGGTTTCTGTTGAAACCCCTTCAGAACAAGGGTGAGGAGCGTTCTTTGGCGATGGCGGATTGGCAAATGGTGATCGACATCCTTGCGTGCGACGAAAGTGACATCACCATTGCCACACAATTTGATCAACAATGATCTTTGATTTGCGCATTGCATGCTTGTAATGCGCAAATCACTTTTGCTTTTTTGCTGAGTGTCTGTGTGATTAATTGGTGATTGATTCCTTGTCTGCAATGAGCAAAGTATGGGCTCATTGACTGCGCATATATTTTGCCCTGCTCAGGGAATTGATTCTCATGATGGGATTGATTGCGGCCCTGGGCCACCAGCACAGGCTTTTCTGCGCAGGTAGTCGATAGCGAGCACAGAAGCATTTCCATTGCTGATGTTTTGCCTGCCAGCGCCGAAGGGCAAGGCCTGCATTGCCTCTCCAATGTGGGTGTTTGCCGCTGCTGTTGTGGCGATGGCGCCGATGCGCCAACAAAGGCCGAGAGCAGCTGAGGATCTTCCCTTTGTGCCTGGCGACCAGCGCAAGCCAATGGTCATGGAACACTGCATCACCTGTTATCGGCAGAGCCTGTTGCAGCAAAGCTCGATTCAGGATGATCGTGCAGCCGGTGACCGAGTTGTGTTGAGCAAGCTCAATCAACCCTGGTAGTTCGCCACCGTAGTGATGCCATTGCCACAGCGTGCGATTGAGTGGCCTGCCCTCGGAGTTGATCAGTTCAGCATCGGAATGGAGCAGCAAGGGTTGCTGTGATCCAAAGGGATGGCTTGCCTCCACCTGCTTGAGAATGTTCAGGCCCGTGGCCAGCCGTTCCGGGTGCCAGACATCATCCTGATCACAAAGGGCGATGTATGGGGCAGAGCTCTGCTGCAGCAGCCTGTTGAATGCTGCGGTGGGTCCAAGTCGTTCACTGGCAGGCGGCAAGCGCTTGATCCAGGCGGGGTGACGCTGCTGCCACTGCTCAAGAATGTTGCTGGTGGAGTCTGTGGAGCCGTCATCAAAAACGATGAGCTGATCTGGGCGAAGATCCTGTCGCCACAAGCTTTGCAGCTGCTGTTCCAGGAAAAGCTCTCCGTTGAAGGTTGCGAGAACCACCTCCAGATTCACCACCATCGCAGTCCCCACTTGCGGAAATACAGCCAGGCGCTGTGGAGGTTCACCAGGGTGAGCCAGATGTTGCGGTAGCTCCCGCGCCCCCAGTGATGGGTCACTGTGCAGATCGGCAGATTCACTGTTGGACCATGTGCGGCCAGTCGGCGAGTGATGTCGGCGTCTTCGAAGTAGAGAAAAAAGCGTGGATCAAAACCTCCGACGGCTTGCACGGCCCAACCGCGCATCCACAGGCAACAACCGCTCAGATAGCTCGAGGCGAACACATGGGAGTAAGGCTTGTCGCGCATCGTGTACCAGTTGTCGTAACGGCGCAGACGTCTGGGCTTGAGCCGGCGGGGGATGCAGCGACGGCTGACGAGGGCCAACAGGGTGGGATTGCGTTTGCAGAGAAACTGACGCTGACCATTGGGGAAGCGCAGCTCTGGTGTGGCTGCTGTGATGTCATGATGCTCTTCCAGCCAAGTGGCGAACCTCTCAAAGATTTCGGGATCCCAGGACAGGTCGGTGTTGAGCACCGCAACCAGAGGAGGCTCATTGCGTTGATCACACCATTGCTGCCAGAGCTGATTGAAGCTGCGCCCGTACCCAGGATTGGATCGCTGCACGATGCTAAGGGCCGCTGCGGGCAGCAGATCTTCAGCGGCCTCGCCAGGGCAATGGCTGTTAATCACAACCGCGTAGGCAAAATCGCTGGGCAGTTGGTCAAGGCAGGTCTTCAGCCGCTCGACATGTTGTTTTGGCGGGTGGTGGGCAATCACCACCAGTAGCGCCCGCAGATTGTTCAAGCCCCAGGACACGTCAGCGCATGCTGCGGACGGCATCGGTTGTTCTTGAGAGGCGACTGAAAAACAGTTGCAGAGGCGTCAGTTTTTGCAGTTTGATCTGAGCGTCCAAGGCCATGCCTGGCTGCAATTCGAAACTTTGGCCGTTTTTCTTCAATGACTGTCCGCTGAGGTCCAAATTGACTTGAAAGTGCGGATAGTCGTAGGGAGGCTCAGGAGGCAGTGAGTCCTGACTCACAAGGCTGACCTTGGCCGGCATGGTGCCGTAAACGCTTTTGTCGTAGCTGGTGAAAGCAATTTCAGCGGTTTGTCCCGATCGGATGAAGCCGATGTCTGAATCTCTGGCCAAGGTCTGAGCCTGCAGTTCATCATTGGGCACCAGCAGCTTGAGCAGCGGTTCGTTGCCGTTGGCGACCTGGTCTGTCTGGGCCTTCAGGTCGATCACGGTGCCGGATACCGGTGCACGCAGGGTGACCAAGTCAAGCTTGGAGCGGGCATCCACCAGATCGGCTCGCAGCTGCGACTGGGTTCGCTGCGATTCGAAATTGAGAACCTGTTCTTCTTCTCTGGCAACCGCCAGCTCACGACGGGTTGCCTCCAGCTGTCGCTCTTTCCCGATCACCTGGAGCTGGGAGCTGCCTTCTTCTGCCGCCAAGCGCCGCAGTGGAGCCAACAACTGTTCGTCAAGATCGAGTTGGCGCTCCAGCCCGCGGATGCGTTCGCGTATCCGGGCCATCGCTGATCGCTGGCGGCTGACCTCCGCCTCCAGTTGTCTCTGCAGTTCCGCCACTTCACTGCGTTGCACGCGCGGGTCAAGCACCACCAGGGCCTGGGCATGGTCTGCGCAGGTGGTGGCCTCACTGCTCATCGGGCCAGCAGTAACGGTTCGGCCTTTTGCCAAAACCTGCTGCTCAGCAGTTGGCCTCTGTCGAAGTGCTCACCGATGCGCGCACTGCTGCGGGCCATTACTTCGATCAGGTGCACGGGCCTGCGAACCAGGGGGTACGGACAATCCTGCAGGGCCTGGCTCAGCAGCTTCAGTGCAAAGTCGACATCACCTGCTTGCCAGGCTTGCCAGACGGCCCAGGTGGTGGTGCTGTACCGCTGCTCTCGGACCCAGGCTTCATGGAGAGTGCCCAATGTGTTGAGATGTTTCTCCATCACTGCCAGCAGGCCATGCAACTGCGGCTGCAACCTTGCGCTGGCATTGCTGCTGTGAATCCGGTAACGCACCAGCTCCTGTTCGATCCAGGCACCACGATGTTTGCCAGCAGCCAGTCGCAGCAGCAGGTCCACATCCTCTGAATGGCGGATCGATGGATCGAAGCCTCCAACGGCGAGGAAAGCATCGCGCCGCACGGTCCAGGCGCTGGGCAGCACGGCTTTGTGTTCCATGAAGTTGCCCCAGGTGAAGCCAGCGCCCTCCTGCCAGGGGCGGACTGGATGCTGCAAACAGCCATTGGCATCGCATCGCCACCAGCCGCCGTGCACATGGCTGAGCTGCTGGTCGTTTTGAAGCATCTGCAACGGTCCAGCAAGGCGACCGGGCATGGGGCGGTCGTCGGCATCGATGAAGGCAATCACTTTGGCCCGGCTATACCTAACGCCTCGGTTGCGTGCTGCGGAGACCCCTTCCCCGCCCCCGTTCAGCAGTGTCCAGCGCTCAGACGGCCATTGGGCGCAGAGCCTTTTGAAAACCGCTGCCGATGCATCAGTGCTGCCATCGTCGATCGCGATCAGCTCAAAGCCGGTTGACCATTCGCGCACCAGAGCTGCCAGCAGAACCGGCAACCAGTGGGCTGCATTGCGCATCGGCATCACCACGCTGATGGCTGGTCGAAGCGAAAGTTGCTGGCCAGGCTGTGCGGCCAAGGATATGAAGAGCGGTGATTGGAGTGATGATGCTGTCACGTCTGATCACAGTTCACGGCCATGGCTCGCGCCCGTAAAAGCTCCAGCTCGAGGAAACCGGGAAAACGCAAGCGCGACGGCCGTAAAGCAGACGATTCTTCCTTGAGGGGCAGTGATCTCGATCTTGAGGCTCGCGTTGATGAACTAGCCGAGGAACTCAATGTCAGCTCAGCTCAACAGGTGCTGGCAGGTGTGGCCGAACTGCTCTCACTCAATGGTTCCAGAGAGCTCCCCGCTTCAGGTCACAGCCTGCGGGGCAAAGCCCATCTTTTGCTAGGAGAACAGGAGGATGCTTGGCGAGCCTTTGCGGCGGCCCGAGCAGCGGATCCGAAGTCACCGCAGCACGCTCTCAATCTGGCGGCATCTCTGCTGACCCAAAAAAAGTACCAGGAAGCTCTCGATCTGTTGAGACCTCTCCATCAGCTTGGCTTGGCCGCTTTACCTCGCGAACTGCGGGAACCCTTGCTGTGCAATCTGGCCACGGCAGAGATGCAGGTTGGACAATCGCTTGCGGCACTGCAGCTGCGTCGCCAGTGGCTTCAGTTGAATCCAGATGCCGTGACCCAGAAACGTTGGTTGCAGTGGGCACGTGTTGGGCTTGAGCAGGAGCGTGGTCATCCCTGCCGATTGGAGGGCTTGGCTCTGCTTCAGGATCTGCACCGGCTCAAGCCTGAAGAACGTTCGGTCAAAGAAGCACTGGCTGATGCCCTGGAGTCTGAGGGTGAGTACCGCCGGGCGGCTCTGCTCTACCGCGATTTGCTCAGGCCTTGAATAAGACTGAGAGATTAACGGTGATGATTTAATTATGTTCAAAAGTGAGTGAGGAATGCTTCCGTAGAGTTTTACTTGTGCCAGTTGAAACTCGTTTTGGTGGATGCTTTGGCGATCTTTTGATTATTGGGTTGGCTTGAAATTAACTCGACAACTGATTGGTCAAGCTGAAATCAGACATCTATAAAGTGACTCTACTTTTCTGGCGCAATCCTGATTGCTCGGGATGGAATCAGAGGGCATCGGGATTCCTTTCCTACGTTGGTACGTCCATTTATAGAGAGGTCCTTCCTCTAGACCTTGTCTCAGGAGCTTGCCCCAAAGGTTTGTTTTGGCCATGGGCAACGTGAAAACTCCTTCACGATTGCTCAACCCGGCAAGACCCCCTGCGTCAGTGATAATGACTGGGAGGCCATAGGCGAGAGCCTCTCGAGCGACAAATCCGTAAACTTCGTGCCAGACAGAAGGCATGGCTACGATGTCTAATTGTGAGAATATTGAAGCTAAATCTTCTTTGTCGTAGGGACCGTTAAGGGTTAAAAAATTGGGATAGTACTTGGCAAGTTCGCAAATTTTAATCTGACTTGATCGGTCTCCTTGATAGTTTTCTGGTATGGGCCCATGGACTTCAATCTTGAAATGATTTTGCAGTTCTGCCTTTAAGGCCTCTTCGCAAAACTTTAGTTGACCTTTGTGCGGTGCAACGCTGCCCAGAATTCCGACCCGAATTTGATTGGTAGTAGCACTTGAGGTTGATTGAAGCTTGTTTTCATTGGCAACTTGCCCGCGAGGGAATGAAAGGTTCAACCCATTCTCAATGACTCTGATTGAATGGGTGATGCCATGTTGGCGCAGAACATGTGCAGCTTCTTTGGAGGGTGTAATGATCGAATTAGCGTATTCCAGCATCTGGTTACTGTATCGAGCCCAGGCTGATTTAAGACTGATTCTATGGCTAGGATTGATTTTGTTGGCTTGCGGAGGGATGTAATACTCTGCAGATTCTAGACTTTTAAGTGTGCGATCTGAAGCCCTAAGTGAATTTTGCTCCCATTTTTTATGGTCGTTGGGTTTGATGATGGAATGCTCAGAGTCGAATAATGAACATTGTGGATCGATGCACCAGTAGTCGTGCAGCGTCACAACAGTCGGCACCAATTCACTGCAGGCGCGGATGGATCGCATGCCGAAAAAGAGATTATGGTGAAAATCAACAATGTTGAGCTTGTTGTGATTGATCCATTTTTTTAGAATGATCTCAGCCTGGGGAACGCGCTGAGAGTCAAAAAGACAACGTGTATCAGAGTAATTGTAATTTGTTTGTTCAATGTGAAGCTTGCCTTCCCATCTGCCTTTTTGGTGGTATTGATTCTCAATGGTTTTATCGTTGATGCAATGAATGAAAACCTGATGTCCGTAATCGCTTAATAGTTTTGCCAGACCTGAAACATGCGTTTCAAGTCCACCACGATGCTCTTTCCCCCATGCAAAGCAAACAATTCCGATTCTCATTGACTAGAGGGGCCTATGTTTAATGGCTTTAAAATTGAACCTGAAATGATGCTTGTAGGCTCAGCCGCGCTCTGCTTGTCAGAACAACATCTGGTAAGGGCACTCGTTCGGGAAAATTGCTGATTGGTTTGATTTTACAACCCGGGTATTCGCAATTTCTAACGATGCTTTCAATCATTGGAGTGATCACAAAACCAACCTCTTTGAACGGTCTCCAGCTCAAGCCTGCATTTAAGTTACGCCCCGACCATTCGCTGAGAAGGTGCAAGCCATCAACAATTTCGATCGAAACAGCTCCAATCGGATTGATTTGTCCATAGTCGCTCCCAGTTCGTAAAGCGCGTTTGAAACTTTCGTTGCTGCATGGAGTCTCAGGTGAAAACCCATATGTTGCACAGCCTGCATTTTTAAGGGCTAAGGTCTGATCCTTGAACGTCTGCTCGATGGGCTTGAATTCACCATTGCCGACTCCTAGGGTTAAGTAAGCATTGCGGAACCACTTGCTCTCGTTGGTTGATTTTTTCAACCGGAATCGTTGGCTGCCTACGAAATAAAAGTTTCTGGTCATATCAGAGAAGGTGAAGTCTTCGCTGTCCCACGTGATCCAGTTTTCGACGCCGGTTCTGAACGATGTGTCGGGGCCGATGGCTTTGGAGTAATGCAACCCGGTTTGTATACCTTGGAGAATGTTCGTTTTTTTGAAAACAGTAGTACTCCCCCCTCGAAAGCGATTTCCAAAGGCACCGGAAATGGTTTCTGCGCTGGTTGTAATGAGAATTCCGCCCCATGATTGTGTATCTCCAAATCCCACATTGAAGTAGGTGCTGCCATTGGCTTGAGTATTAATTGACTTTTGCCAGTTCGAAAAGGTCGTGAACTGCTCGCAAGGACCTTTGCCTAAGGTGCAATCAGTTCCTGTGATGACACCATCAAAAATGAAGCCTTTAGGGCCATAGCCGTTGGGGATGAGGTAACTGATTTGTGGGTGCCAGCGATCATTGCGAAGCAACGCCCTAGAGCTTGCATAGGTTGGAGACTCTTCATCAAGCGTTCGTAAGGCCGTTTGAATTGCTTGAGTGGAGTCTTCAATGGTGATGGGTTGCTCTTCCTCAAGCACGATGACATCATCGTTTCCTACTGGCTCCCACACCAATGTTGGATCAGTCTCTCCAACTGAGAGAACACTGGATTCAGATGTGAATAGCGGTGAATCGGAATTCGACTCAGGAAGAACTCGTTCCCAGATCAGCCTGGCGGATTGTTGGGTTGCTATTGAAGAGGAATCGGTTGGTACTGGAGGTGGAGGCGGTACCAATTCCCACTGCAAATCCTGGCTGTTTGCTGAGCCAGCAAACAGCAATACTACCCCTGGCATTATTGAATGCTTTATTTTCATGCAGCTAGTTGGTCTTCGCTGCGATTTTTAGCGAATTGTAGTTCGCGTAGAATAGACGACTGTTGTGGAAGTGGATTGGTGCCAGGATGGAGCTGCATTAAATACTCCAAGGCGTCTGTGGGAGGCAGGTGTTTGTGTTCCACAAGCCATGCCATGCAGACCAAGGGGGAACGCTCCATGGCAGCAACGCAGTGCACAAACACTGGGCCTTCAGGCTGAAGGCTTTTCAAAAGTGTTAGCGCCGAGTGAGTGGAGTTCATTGAGTTCGAGGCTTCTGTTGATGCGATGGTCGGGCAATACAAGTCGGCGGCAAATAAAACGTTGTTGAAGAGATAGCGGTGGTTCAGCTTCATTTGTGTCGCAAAGACTGAGCACTGCCCGGACTTCTGCATCCTGTAAATGATCAAGATGATGTTCCGCTCTGGGAGCGGGTCCGATAGCTAGTTCATTCACCAACACCCAGTTGAGGCGAAAGCGGGAGTAATTGGGCCTTGGCATTAGTTGTCAAGCCAGTGCATCAGTTGACTTCGACGCTGACGTAGCTTCGATTTCAGGTTGGTGTTGGATGTTCCCTTGTCTTGACGAGCGGCGCCAGCTGTCTGAGTTTCATCGTCATTGGCATAGTGCGCGTAAGCAGCTGTGGTGTCGTAAGCCGCATAGCCATAACCCCCATAGCCATAACCCCCATAGCCATAACCCCCATAGCCATAACCGCCATAGCCATAGCCATAGCCGAATTGGTCGTATTGGCCATATCCGTAGGCCTGAGCCCCCTTTTGTTCAGGCTTGATGGCGTTGGTGACCACACCCAGCAAGGGCGCTCCGCTGCTGAGGATGCGGGCAACCGCCTCTTTTGGCAGGCTGCGATCGACGCGATTCAGACTCACCAGAAGCACCAGTCCATCGCAGTGTTCAGCGACCAGTGCTGAGTCGGCCAGACCCAACACTTGTGGTGTATCGAACAGAATCAGGTCGAATTCTCCACTGCTTTCGAGATCTTCAACGAGTTGGTGCAAGCGATTGGAGCTCAGCAGTCGGGCTGGATCTGGTTCCCTGCGACCTGCGGTAATGACTGACCAGTTTTCGTATCCCTTTACAGGCTGAAGCGCACTGCGCCAGCTGTTGGAATCATCAGTCAAAACATTGGTGAGGCCGCGTAAATTATTGAGGCCAAGGCGTGTGTGCAGCTGTGGTTTGCGTAGGTCAGCATCAATGAGCAAAACTTTTTGCCCCATTTCAGAAAGTGTTTTAGCCAGCAACACATTGACGAGCGATTTCCCTTCAGCAGGGAGAGAGCTCGTGAGGGCAATGGAGCGCAATGGTTGATCGCTGTTCAGAAACCGAATCGAAGTAAACAAATTACGAAAAGCTTCCTGATAAAAGAAACGTTGATATCTGGCCTTTTCTTTGGTGTTTTGATTTACCTCTGATGGATTGTTGCTGTCGAGCTCTTGAAGCAGGAAACGTTTGTCTTCCCTAACTCCTTTGAAAAGATCAACGTGAGGGATGTGGCCTAAGAGTGGTAAACCCAGATCCATTTTCACTTCCCCCGCATGGTGGAAGACATGGTCCATTCGATCTCGCAGTAATCCAGCAGCAGCTCCTGCCACCAATCCAAGAACAGCTCCAAGGGCAAGATTTCGGGGAATGGAGGGTTTGATCGGATTTGGATTAACCTCCGGTGGAGCTATCACACGCCATGGCACGCTGCGTTGGGCAATTTCGAGTTGAAAGTTTTCCCTCGCCGTCACAAGGCCGGTGAGGTTTTCTTTGGCAATCTTCAAACGCGTTTGTAGTGCTTCGTATTGCTTGATCAGCGCTGGTTGCTTGAGAAATTGGTTGTTGAGTGAAGTCTCCTGAGCTTTGGCTGTTTCCAGTCGACCGGCATTCAGGTTGAGAGCCGCATCAACAGCTTCCAGTTGGTTTTTACGCAAAAGAGGTTGCAACTGGTTGAGACGTGCTTCAAGACCTCGAACCATTGAGGAATCGGGGTTGTATTTTGCTCTCGCTTCGGAGAGTTCTGTTTCGACTTTGAGCAGTTGTTGAAGTAGGCTTTGGTCGACATCGCTGATGGTCAGGCCCTGAACGCCATCTCCGGCTGTTGTGCCGTTGCCAAGGCCTATGGCTTCCTGAAATCCGCGGGCTGTAAGGGTTCCATTGGCAATTTCTTGGCGCACTCTTAAAAGCCGATTACGGCCTGCTTCAAGGTTCAACACCTGCGCTGCGATTGCCGCCTCGCGTTGCTTTAGAGCTACTCCTTCGGTTGTAGGTTCTAGAAGAGAATGTCGCTGGCGGAAGTCGGAAACCTCTGATTGGATTTCCTCTGTTTTGGCCTCAAGAGCCGGACCCTGCCTGTTCAGGAAATTAAGACCATCTGAGAGACGTTGTTGACGCTGTTGTAAGGCAGCCTGTAAATAGGTGGAGCTGAGATCAGCAAGAAGTTGCTTGTCTTCAACCGGATCTCTGCCAGTCACGCTGACTTTAAGTATTCCTTCAGCTTCTTTAAGCTTTTCACCACCGGTTGTGATTGTGATTCGGTTCGCTAAAGCATTCGCATTCAAGTTATAACGTTGTGCAATCGGGCTCAGCAACAATGGACTTCGCAACAATTCAATCAGCGTGGGGATGTCATTACTGGTGGTGTTGCGAGCCAGTTCTTCGAACATCCCACCGTCCAAGGCTGTTGCAGCTGCTCTATTGCCTGATTCATTGTTGAGCGGATCTGTAATCAGCAGAGCAAAAGAGCCTTGGTATACAGGCCGAAAAATCCTTTGATAGGCGGTGGTCAAACCAGATAGCACAAGTATTCCTGCTGCAGTAACACCAACAAGCTTTTTGCGTCGCTTCAAAGCGCGCCAAAGTTCGCGCATATCGACTTCATCATCGTTATTCGCAGCCTGTAGAACCGTGCTGCCGAGGCCTTGGACTTTTACGCTTTGAACTTGATTTCTGTTGTAATCCGGTGTTTGGCCGGGGTTAACGATCAAATTGGACATGATCCCAGCCATCAGAGGAGATCATTTAAGCGTCGCGAGAGACAAATCAAAGCCGACGTGGGACACTTGTTGCCCTTAACAGCTGCAGTCAAAATTAGCATGCAAAGGCTGCGTTACCTGGCCCTCACTACTTTGTTGGCCTGTCAGTCACTGTCCTTGTCGATGGCCGGGGCCCAGGAGGTGCCGCTCGAGAGCAGGTATATAGCCCAAGCAACTGCTCCGCTCCCTCAAGATAACTTGGAGTTAGACACTGACGCGTACATCATTGGGCCTGGTGACGTCTTGGAACTCAAACTCTTTGACGTTCCAGATTTGTCGGGTCAGCTGGAGGTGCTGAATGATGGATCGGTGCCCTTGCCACTGATTGGCAGTGTTCGTGTCACCGGCTTGACTTTGCAGCAGGCCACTTTTTGGGTCCAGCAGTTGATGGGTCAACAACTGCTGAGACCAGATCTGCAGCTCAGGGTTGTCAAGCCAAGGCCGATACGTGTGGCTTTGGTTGGAGAGGTGGAAAGGCCTGGTATTTATTCACTCACGTTGAGTGAGACCGTAAGCACTGAGGGCGGACCTTCCACAAGCATCAGTGGTCTGCCGACGGTGGTGGATGCGATCCAGAAAGCCGGCGGGATTACACAGGTTGCGAATTTGCGTGATGTGGTGCTTCAGCGACGCTTGCCAGGGGAGGAGGGGCAATACAAGCAGGCCAAGCTTAATCTGCTGGATTTAATCCTTAAAGGCAATCAAACGCAGAATCCCTATCTCTTCGATGGAGATACGATTCGTCTTGGCAAAGCAGATGAAACCCCTGAAGAAGCTGTTGAGCTTGCCTCGGTGAATTTGTCGCCTCAGGAAATCAAGGTGAACGTAATTGGGGAAGTTGAGAAACCTGGTACCTTACTTCTTGAGGCCAATACTCCCTTAGTTCAAGCAGTGCTTGCCGCAGGTGGCCCAGTTGCATGGAGGGCAAACAAAGGAAATGTTGAATTGGTTCGCATCAACCGCAATGGATCGGCAACTTTGGAGCGATTCACCATCGATCTGAGCCAAGGAGCGTCGAATGATAAAAATCCCCCGCTTCGTGATGGTGATACTGTGCGCGTGAACCGCAGTGGCTTGGCCAAAGCCAGTGATGCAATCAATGCCGTGAGTCAGCCTGTTAGCGGTTTGGTGACAATTTGGACGCTTTTACGTCTTGTTAATGATACCGCCAACCGATAATTGTAATTATTTCTGGTGCCAAATAATTGCCAATGCCTCTTGGCTTTTGTTGTCGAAAACTATCTTATTTGTTAAACCCTTACTTACAAGCTCGAAGTCTATATGTGGATTGCTTAAGTCTTTGCTTGGGTCTCAGTGATTGGTGAAGCAGTGTATAAAAATATGCACCTTGCTGGGCATGCTGCATGAAATGATATCCGTGTGGTCGACGTCGAGGCGGTTGAGCAACGCTCCCGCCCATTTCGCCCTTTTGTAGGTGAGCAGTGCCTGCTTGTATTTGCTAAGTATTTATCCTCATGTCATATCAATCTGCTCCCAAAACCGCCCTAATCACCGGAATTACCGGTCAAGACGGCAGCTATCTCGCAGAGCTTCTTCTGGAGAAAGGTTATGAGGTTCACGGTATCAAGCGCCGCGCCAGCAGCTTCAATACAGATCGTATCGACCATCTCTATCAAGATCCCCATGAAGCGGACCCTCGGCTGGTGCTGCACTACGGGGATTTAACGGATAGCAGCAATTTGATTCGGATCATTCAGCAGGTGCAGCCGGATGAGATTTACAACCTCGGAGCCCAAAGCCATGTGGCGGTGAGTTTTGAAGCACCTGAATACACAGCGAACAGTGATGCCTTAGGCACGCTGCGCATTTTGGAAGCGGTGCGGATGCTTGGGCTTACGGAGAAGACACGCATTTATCAAGCGAGCACCAGTGAGCTGTATGGGTTGGTGCAGGAGATGCCGCAAAAGGAGAGCACGCCGTTTTATCCACGTAGCCCCTATGGGGTGGCCAAGTTGTATGCGTATTGGATCACGGTGAATTACCGCGAGGCCTATGGCATGTATGCCTGCAACGGGGTGCTTTTTAACCACGAGAGCCCTAGGCGGGGTGAAACGTTTGTGACCCGCAAGATTACGCGGGGTTTGGCGCGGATTGATGCAGGTTTAGAGGATTGCATGTACATGGGCAATCTCGATTCGCTGCGGGATTGGGGTCACGCCAGGGATTATGTGGAGATGCAGTGGCGGATGTTGCAGCAGGAGGGTTCACCGGAGGATTTTGTGATCGCCACGGGGCGGCAGGAAAGCGTGCGGCGTTTTATTGAGTTAACTGCATTGGAGCTGGGTTGGGGCGAGATCGAATGGGAAGGCGAGGGATTGGAGGAAACTGGCAAACGCAGTACAGGAGAAGTGGTGGTACGGATAGATCCCCGCTATTTCCGCCCGGCGGAAGTAGAAACTTTGTTGGGTGACCCTACCAAGGCCAAGGAAAAGTTGGGCTGGACTCCAACGACAACGCTGGAGGAGTTAGTGGCGGAGATGGTTGCGACCGACAAGGAGGAGGCCAAGAAAGAGGCTTATTTGAAATTGAAAGGATTCAATGTGGTGGGCTCGATGGAGAATCCACCTACAAATCCTGATGCCGTCAAGGTCGCAGGAGCTACAGCGTGAGTGGGTTGATCAAGGCTGATGATCGCTTTTTTGTGGCCGGAGCGCGGGGCATGGCGGGCAGCGCGATCTGCCGGGCGTTACAAGACAAGGGCTACGGCGATGAAGCCAAAGGTGGTGTCTTGATGAAGCCAACCCGACAGGAGTTGGACTTACTCAAGCATGAAGAGATGGAGTGTTGGTATAGAGAAAACAAGCCTGATGTGGTGGTTCTAGCAGCAGCCAAGGTGGGCGGTATTTATGCAAATGACACCTATCCAGCTGATTTTCTGCTGGAGAATCTAAAAATCCAAACGAATGTGATTGAAGGCGCCTGGAAGTCGGGAGTGAGGAGGATGCTATTTTTAGGTAGTAGCTGTATTTACCCGAAGTTCGCTGAGCAACCGATTAGAGAGGAGTCGTTGCTCACTGGAGCGTTAGAGCCAACAAACGAGTGGTATGCGATTGCCAAGATCACAGGGATCAAGCTATGTGAATCATTAAGACAGCAATATGGATTTGATGCGATAAGCCTGATGCCAACCAATCTTTATGGCCCTGGAGATAACTATCACCCTGAGAACAGCCATGTGCTGCCGGCAATGATCCGCCGCTTCCATGAAGCCAAGGAAGCGAAAGCAGAAAGTGTGACGTGCTGGGGAACAGGATCACCGCTGCGTGAGTTTCTACATGTGGATGATTTGGGGAATGCCTGCGTGTTTGCTCTGGAGAACTGGAGTGCTCTCGATCAAGATGCGCCAAAAGATGATCAAGGGAAACCGCTGGCGCTTTTGAATGTGGGAACGGGAGTGGATCTAACAATTAAGGACTTAGCGGAACAGATCGCAACGGTTGTTGGTTTTGAAGGAACAATTGAATGGGATACCAGCAAGCCAGATGGCACACCCAAGAAACAGTTAGCTGTTAATCGTCTTTTGTCTATGGGTTGGGAGGCTAGCATTTCTCTAAATGAAGGCTTAAAAAGAACTGTACCGTTGTTCAAAGACTATTTGAAACCATCACTTCCTAATCAATTTGGATCTTAAATTTAATTTACTGCAACTTTAGAGTAGAATAGTTAGCTGCAATTCTAGAAAATCTAACTTTCAATCACACTATACAGATTTCAACAAATTTGTTTGATCAAATTGTATTGAAGTGCCCTTGTCGATTGTTTGTGATAGGCAACTTGTCTCTATTGATTTCGCTCTACACGTTTCATTGCTTTGGAGAGGTTAAAGGAAGATAGCCCTCATAAGTTACTGCTTATTGTGATACGCCTTCATGCGACTCATTGAATTGGTGGTGGTGTAGCGTATTGAGGGTAGACTCACTTTGAAGGTTGTGTCATTAATAGACCTTCTTATGCCTTCCAGTCAGTAAATAATTTCGAGGGAAGATAAAATTTTCAAAGGTTTGTAAAATCCTTTAAGTGTTCTTGCCCAAAGGAAGTTTCATTGGAATTCCTGGATATAACTCAAAAAAATCATACCAAAGCAGTTGATTTTGATAGTTATAGCTGTATACAATTAATCTTAAACAGCTTTTACTTCTATTCGCTCAGCTATTTTTGTAATTTACAGATAATAAATTTTTAATTAAAAATTAAACCTGTGAGGTTAAATTGTCTCCCAACAAATAATGTTTTTTTCTTTAGCCTTGGCTCAATTCTTTGTTTTGGTTTGTCTTTATCCTTCAAAAAACTTGACTCACTAGTTATTAGGACATTTCTGTAAGCACCAAAAAACTATTATTTTCTCATCATGAACTCAAGCCGTAACTTGCCAAAAGTATTTTGCTTAGGCTTGTCTAAGACAGGTACCACTTCCTTGGGTAAGTATTTCTGTGATTTAGGCTACTCTGTTTGTCATGAAAATGTAAATCAAGAAAGAAATATTAAAACTATTATTGAATTCTGTGATGAAAAAGTGGATCAATATGATATGTTTCAGGATTTACCTTGGCCCGCCACATTTGAACGATATATAATCAATATCCCGACTCAAAATTTATTTTAACCCACAGATCGCTTGATCGTTGGCTCAATTCTATGTCTATTTTTTCAGATAAATTTATTCCTTCTCATGAAGCAATTCATGGGTGTGGAGTTTACAAAGGAAATGAAGTATTATTCAGAGATTATTACATAAATCACTTTCATAAAGTTGTGGATAAATTTATAGATAAGCCTGGGCGCCTCTTAACTTTGAATATAGAAATTGATAATTGGTATTTAACAAAAACTTTGCAGGGCTTCTTGGGAATCTCATCCCAAGATGCAAATTCATTGCCAGTAAGTAATAAGAGTAAAAAAATTCATTAATGTGGCATCTAAAAAAATACAAATGGCAAAGGATTTGTTCTTCTGCTCAATTTTCCTTAATTTTGATCTGACGGCCTCTATATTGTTACGTATTTCACGTTTTGTTTATGTGTAACGAAAAGAGCTTGTCAATACAATCCTCTCGATGTTGTCGAACAGATTACAGTCAAAATTTTTAGTTTCCTATGAATATCCTGGTTAAAACTAAGAAAATTATTTACTTAGTAACCCAATTCTGTCTATTTCATGTCTGCATCCCTCACGCGAAATCTGATCACCGGTGGTGCTGGTTTTCTAGGATCTCATCTCTGTGATCGCTTGATGGAAGCCGGAGAAGAAGTAATCTGTCTGGACAATTACTTCACCGGGCGAAAGCAGAATATTGCTCATTGGATTGGAAACCCCCGCTTTGAATTGATCCGCCATGATGTGATCGAGCCCATCAAGCTTGAGGTGGACCGGATCTGGCATCTGGCCTGCCCAGCCTCACCGGTGCACTACCAGTTCAACCCGGTGAAGACTGCGAAAACTAGTTTTATTGGTACATACAATATGCTTGGATTGGCTCGGCGGGTTGGTGCCAGGTTGCTGCTGGCAAGCACCAGTGAGGTCTATGGGGATCCTGAGGTGCATCCCCAGCCCGAGAGTTATCGCGGTTGTGTGAATACGATTGGTATCAGAAGCTGCTACGACGAAGGTAAGCGTATCGCTGAAACGCTTTGTTTCGATTACCAGCGCATGCATGACTTGGAAATCCGAGTGATGCGGATTTTCAATACCTATGGCCCGCGCATGCTGCCTGATGATGGCCGTGTCGTGAGCAACTTTATCGTGCAGGCGCTTAAAGGAGAGCCGCTCACTCTTTATGGCGATGGTAGTCAGACTCGCAGTTTCTGCTTTGTGGATGATCTGATCGAGGGGATGATGCGCTTGATGAATGGATCACACACTGGGCCAATTAATATCGGCAATCCGACAGAATTTACGATCCGGCAGCTGGCCGAACTGGTGCGGGAGATGATCAATCCAACTTTGGAATTAATCTCCAATCCATTGCCGCAAGACGATCCTTTACAAAGACAGCCCATCATCGATCTTGCGCAGAAAGAGTTGGGCTGGGCACCCTCTGTGGAACTTAAAAAAGGTCTTGAGCCCACGATTGCTTATTTCAGAGAACTACTTCAGCAATGAAATACTTGGTTCATCTGCAAAAACAGATGGAATAAAATTTTTTAAATCTTAGTTGTTGATGAACATTAATCTACAATCTCCTGTGACTTCTTTACTTTTAAAACTTCAAAAACAAAAGGTAATTTGGGACAGTTTAAGTACTCTTCGACGTCGACAATTGCTGGGATTACAACTCCTTAGCTTAGCTGCGGCTGCTGGAGAAGTTGCAAATCTCGGAGCTTTACTTCCTTTTCTTCGACTCTTAGCAAATCCTAAGGAGGGATTGCTTGCAATCGGGCCGTGGGCCGAACCGCTTCGCGCTTTACCTGATGAGTATTTATTAGTTACACTAGGTCTTTCATTTTTGATTGTGGTGGTATTAACCACCAGCTTGAGATTGTTAACAATACGCTGCTCATTTCAGTTAACCGCTCTCATTGCCATAGATCTCAGCGAGAAAGTTTTCTCAGCAGTATTGTATCGACCATTTCCTTGGCATATTGAGAATAACAGCAGCAAGGTCCTTGGAAATATCACTAAGGACGTTGACAGGGTTACCAGGATTATTAAGTGTTTTTTAGATATTATCGTTAACCTGTCAGTAGTGATTTTGTTAGGAGCTTCACTGATTGCTTTAGCTCCTGGTGTCATGGTTGTTGTCGCTTCTATCTTAGCTTCTTTTTATCTTATTATTTTTCGAATCACTAAGAAAGATTTACGTTCAGACGGTTTAAAACTCACTAACAATTATCAGAAAAGCGTGCAGATGGCACAAGAAGGGCTTGGTGGTATCAGAGATGTACTCTTAGATCGAAGTCAATTATTTTTTACGAATAACTACTTATTAGCTGCTCGCCGTTACAGGCTTTCGCAAGCTTCTGCCGGTTTTAAAATCGAGGCGCCTCGCTACATAATTGAAGGTTTTGTTATAGTTTTGATTATTGGCCTTTCGTTGACATTGGCTCTCGGTGGCCGGAGCATTGAGCAGTTATTGCCACTACTAGGAACACTCGTGCTTGGTGCATATCGACTGCTCCAACCACTTCAGCGTTGTTTTTCATCTTTGGGTGTTATTCAATCCAATCAACCTTCATTGCAAAGCCTTCGCCCGTATTTACAACAGATCATCAACACGGATGTTCCTCTTGGTTTTAGTCGAGAGAAGCCATTTGATTCAGTTGATTCAAAGTCACCTTTGATAGAGTTAAAGCAGTTAAGTTTTAGATATAATCTTCAAAGTCCCTATGTACTGAAAGACCTAAACTTTTCAATTCACCCTGGTGAGCGAATTGCTTTTGTTGGAAGTACTGGCAGCGGAAAAAGCACTACCAGTGATCTAATTCTGGGTTTGTTGACACCATCAGAAGGCCGTCTTCTTGTTCACGGCAAAGACTTACATTCTAACTCACACTTAGTATCCTGCTGGCAACAGTGTTTAGCGCATGTTCCACAGAATATCTATCTCACTGACACAAGCTTTGCTTCAAATATCGCCTTTGGGATTCCTCTTGATCGTATTGATTTTGAGCGTGTGAGATTGTCGGCCGAGAAGGCTCGCATAGCTGAGGTAATCGAAAGTAGTCCTGATGGTTATTCCACAATCGTTGGTGAGCATGGTGTAAAGCTCAGTGGTGGCCAGCGACAGAGAATAGGTCTTGCTAGGGCTCTTTATAAAAAAGCAGAGTTGTTAGTTCTGGATGAAGCAACAAGTGCACTCGACAACCGTACGGAAGCTGAAGTGATGTCAGCGATCGATGGTCTTGATCGCAAAGTTACAGTTATCTTAATCGCTCATCGACTTACTACTATTCAACGTTGTGATCGAATTCTTCATCTTGAGCAGGGGCAAATTGCTGGCTTTGGCGCATACGAAGAGCTTCTTTCTACCGACGCAGCTTTTAAAAATTTGGCTCAAATTCAATCGTGATTAATTATTAATATTGCTATTGTAATTTTGATAGTATTATTTTTTGCCAGCCTTTGTTTTTCGGATCAAATAAAAAATGGTCACATTGTCCTTTTATTCTTTTGAATTTTTGATAGTTGGGAGGCGGTTGCCTTTAGCAGTCTCTTTATTCCATAGTCAATATTGTCTAGTGACGATAATTATAAGTTCAGTTAAACAATTTTTTGTCAGTTGCTTTCGTAATTTGTTTCTGCTGATTTCCCATAGGAACCTTTTGATTCAACCAGCAATTCAAAACTGCCCCCTTTGATTTGTATAGCTTACGAAGCTTAAGGGCCAAGTTTTGTATTAAAGTGTATTTTAAAATTATCTCATGTGTGTTTCTAAATGACTGAAAACAAACGATTATTTTTACTAGGTAGTTTGGTTCCTTTATTTTTAATTTCATCCGTATGGAATACATATACTTTCTTGCTTTTCTCATCATCGATATCGGTATGCGTATATCTTTTATGTTTAATCGCTATTGTTATCAATAAACAGTACTATCGGTATCTATTGATATCTGGCTTGTTTTCTGGGTTCTGGATAAGTTTAGGTTTTATTCAAAGCTTTTCGTCTGGAAATTTCTCGTTTTTGTCAAATGACGAATTTGCGGCCATTTTTTACAACTCTTCTATAAAAATTACTCCTGGCTTGTTTTCTTTAGCAGTTGCATATATGTGCACGTATGTGTTCGTACTTAATTTTATTTCTAATTTTAACATCGTAAGACGGGCTGAGTATAGATTTGATGGTTATCTTAAAATTATCCTAAAAAGTTTACCTAGTTCTTACCTAAGATTAGGTCTATTTGCTTTTTCTTTAATCTTAACTTATATTTCTCTTTCTGGTCTTTTTGTTGTACGAGGCTTTGCAGGTAAAGAGTCATCATCCGGATTACCTTGGTGGTTCGTATTTGGAAATCTTGCTATTGGATTAGTACCAATTTTAATTGGATTAGTGATTTCAAGGTCAAGGCACAATTTAAAGATAAATTTTTTCGATAAATTAATTACCTTTTATACCTTTGCGATTGGAGTGTATTTTAGTGTTCTTCAAGGTCGTAAGTCCTTATATACTTTTTTTATATCTTCCTTATTTGCCTGGCTTTTAATTGAAAGGCCTAATATTACTCTTTCTCGCTCCTTTATTTTCAAAATATTGTTTGCAATTAGTTCCTTTTTAATACTTCTACCTTTTGTGTTTAAAACGTTTGCTTATGTTAATGTTTTGCGAAGTGCAAACTTTGCTGTTAATCCTGCTTCACTTTTGACAAATTACTTATCATTTATTTCAACAGAATCAGTTTTAAGCGCTGCTTTAGAAAAAACCACTCAAAACCTTGTTAGCCGACCACTTGTGTTAAAACCTCTAGCTCAGGTGATTCATATGTATTTAGAAGGTACGTATCAAGGTCTGATTGGATTTCAGGATTTAATAAATTCTTTTTTAAATTCTCTACCATCATTTATTTTCCCATTCAAATCTTCGTTGATTCTTCAAGAGAATCTTCTTTATAGGTACTTTCCTGTCGGAAATACAGATACTGCTGACTCTCCTTTTCTTTTTTCTTTTGCTTCATTTGGAGTTCTAGGGTTGATAATCTATCCAAGCGCAATGGCTCTAATGTATACTTTTTGCTTTAATTATGTTGGCCTTGTTAATAAATGCCCATGGCCTCATTACGTTGTTTCTATTTACCTCCTATTTGTTGCATCTCAAGCTTTATATATTTCCATCCGTTCATTTGCTGAAATAGCGACAACAGGGTTGTACCGCATAGTTACTGTGGTGATGATATTGGGATTACCTCTTGTTCTTTCCCGTAGATCCCGTTTTGTTGTATAGATGCTGGCATTCATTTTTAAACATTATCTAGATCATCCTTCTTATGTCTAAAACCTTAGTTTTAAATACTTTTAAACTAAGCTTTCTGTGCTTTATCCATAATAAATTTTACTTTATATCAAGACTGCTCTTCTATTAATCGCCACTGTCTTAAGTCTTCTATTCGTTTCTGATGTTTAATTAATCTTTTTTAAGTATTTTTTGCGTTGTATCATTGAGTATTAAATGTCAAACTCCCCTCCATGTATTCTGTATTTTGGATCGAGTTCCTTTGGGTCAAATTCGCTACGACGTGCTGATTCACTTAGGCGATTAGGCTGTAAAGTGTCTATACTAGATCCAGTAATATTAATTGGCAAGAGGAGCAGATGGAAATCTTTTTTGGACTACAGAACAGGTTATTTCTTTATCCAGAGTAGACTATTTCATGCGTTGAGATCTCGTTTAGCTGATTTTAAAACTTCCCCTGATGTGATATGGGTTAACAGTGGTGAATATTTTGGCTCTCGAATTCTGAAATGGCTACGTCTTGAATACAGATGTAAGATCGTTCTTTATCAAAATGATGATCCGACTGGTTTCAGAGATGGCAACCGCTTCATTAGCTTGTTAAATGCTTTGCCTTTTTATGACTTATGTGTTTTTGTACGTGCTGAGACAACACTTGAAGCCCTTTCTTTAGGTGCAAAACAAGTCCTACGTGTTTTCCCTTCTTATGATGAGATATGTCATAATTTTGATGTTAATAATCTATCTCAATCCCACGAGGCTAAATTAGTTGTCTCTTTTGTGGGGACTTTAATTCCTAATGAAAAACGTGATAAATTTTTAGTTAATCTGATTCAGGCTGGACTCCCTTTAACCCTTGTTGGTAATAAGTGGTCGCGCAGTTCTTTGTGGCCGAAATTAAAGAGAATCTATGAAGGCTCCGCTCTAACAGGTAATGACTACAGCATTGCTTTACGTAATGCCGCGATATCACTTGGGTTTCTTTCTCATGGAAATAGAGACCTTGTTACTAGACGGTCTTTTGAGACACCTGCTTGTGGGGGTTTGCTGTGTGCTGAGCGTACATCTGAGCATCAGTTGCTATACGAAGATGGGCGGGAGGCCGTATTTTGGGATTCTGAGGACGAGTGCATTCTTCAGTGCAAAAAA
This sequence comes from Synechococcus sp. MIT S9509, assembly GCF_047303035.1. Lineage (NCBI taxonomy): Bacteria > Bacillati > Cyanobacteriota > Cyanophyceae > Synechococcales > Synechococcaceae > Synechococcus > Synechococcus sp. MIT S9509. The sequence goes on from NZ_CP138940.1 coordinate 2,486,776, forward strand.
CTTTTGAATGATAAATTGGAACGAGATCGGATATGCAATATTGGTAATGAACATGTTAGATCAATGGGGGCAGGTAACGAGGATATATGCCTTCACATTTTGTCTGTTCTTTTAGATCAAAACTTACATAATTACGATGCTTCTAATTGTTTAAACACACCCAATCCAGTATCGCACGCCGATATATAAAAGGCTTCAAGAGCTTTTGCCAGGTTCATTTCATGTTGTTTTCGCAAGTGATTTTTCGGTTCGTGGAGGTCACGATCCTGGTTTTTCTCAAGCTATCACTTGGGATACTGATCTATTATCCGGCTATCCTTATACGGTACTTCAATCGAATTTGACACATGCACCACAAGCTTGGAAGGATCTTGATGGCCGTGGTTTAGCACCGCTAATTAAGAGATTACGGCCTAATGCAATTCTATTGAATTCACTTACTTATCGATACGATATTACTGCGTATTTTTTAGCTAGGCGACTTGGTATTCCGCTATGGATGCGTTGTGAGATACAGGATGAAGCTGTTACACGTTCTGTTGTGAAAGGTTTCCTGCGCTCTTCTTACTACCGATTGCTTTATTCAGGTATTTCCAAAGCTTTCACAATTGGTCAACTTAATAGAAAGCACTGGTTACGTCACGGTCTCCGATCAGATCAACTCCGAGAATCATGTTATTGCACACCAGACCGGGCTTCTACGCTTTCCTTGCAAGAACGTGAAAACCGTCGCACTAAATTGCGACACGAATTGGGGCTTTCCTCAAATAATTTTTTGTTTTCATTTTTCGGCAAGTTGATTCCTAAGAAAGATCCATCATTACTTTTACAGTCTGCAGTCCATGTTCGCCCTGACGTTAGGTAACGTTTGAGCTTTCTTTATGTAGGAAGTGGGGAATTTGATCAGACTCTTAAAAGTCAAGCCCATGATCTTGAGGGTGAAGCCAATATCAGGACATTTTTCCTGGATTTGTGAATCAGAAAGACTTGGTTAATTATTATCTTGCTTCCGATGTAGTTGTTCTGCCATCTAGGCGTTCTGGTGAGACATGGGGATTAGTCGTTAATGAAGCTCTTCAGGTAGGTTGTTCAGTAGTTGTTATTGAGGGTGTCGGCTGTGGTTCAGATTTTGTTGATTTAGAATCGTTTCTTATGATTTCAATTGGCTCTGCACTCAAGCTAGGGGAGGAATTGTCAGATCTCTTTTTATATTCGCGTAGTTTCGACTGGGCTTCAGTGAGTCTTGAAAAATATAGTATCGATGCAGCCTCTCAGCCTCTTGTTCCGTTAATTACTGATTTGTTCTAAATATGCGTATTCTATTATTACGCCATTATCCTCCTGTTGAGGGTCCTAGTATGCGAGCCTTTGCAGATCAGATTACTTTTGGTCTGCAGAGTTTAGGTCATAAGGTTGAGGAGATTACAGCCCCCGTGCTGATATCGCGCCTACTTTCTCGCAACCATCCCGCTGCGAAGTGGCTCGGCTATGTCGATCAGTTTCTGATCTTCCCTCCGCTGCTTTTGCTGCGGGCAGTTTTGTTGCCTAAAGGCACTCTGTGTGTGTTGTCCGATCAGGCCTTGGGGCCTTGGCTGCCTTGGTTGGGAGGTCGCTCACATTTAATTCATTGCCATGATCTGTTGGCATTAGAAGCATCTTTTGGGCATCAGCCCTTTCATAAATTAAGCCGCTTTGGTCGATGGTATCAGCGTTGGATTCTTTCGGGTTTTAAAAAAGGGCGCTGTTTCCTTTCTGTTTCTGCAGCAACCAAATTTGCTTTGGAAAGGCAATTGCCGAAGGGTCCTCTGCTCTCTTCTGTTCTTTACAACCCTCTCTCTCCTCGCTTTTCAGTGATCCCCAAGGAGCAAGCAAGGGCTTCTCTCCGAGAGGCCGTTCCGCAGATTGATCAGAGTCCCTTTCTGTTTCATATTGGTCGCAATTGGTATAAAAATCGGCTCGGTGTGTTGTCTATTTGGGAGCAGCTCCATCGGATGGGATGTCCTCATCATCTTGTACTCGTTGGGTCTCTCGATAAGGCTATGCACTCCTGGATCGAGCAGCGCTCGCAGTTGAGTGCCTGGTTGCATGTTTTGCCTAGTGCAAGCGATGAGTTCGTTTTGGCTCTCTATAACCTCGCGGCGGCCCTTGTTTTCCCTTCCCATGCAGAGGGCTTTGGTTGGCCGATTCTTGAGGCAATGGCTTGCGGTTGCCCCGTATTGACTACTGATCGTCCTCCGATGACGGAGGTGGGCGGTGAAGCTGTCACTGTTATTCCCCCTGCGCCAGCCCCGCCAGAGTCCTTGGCGGCCTGGGCGCATGGCGGTGCAGTGTCACTTCAGCAGATGTTGCAGCGCAGCACTTCTCAGAAGGAAAAGATACGCAAGTTGGGATTTGTACAATCCCGCCGCTTTGCCTATGGTTCCTGGCTCGATCAACTCGAGAGCTGTTACAAACAGGCGCTGACATTGCAGAAGCGCCGCTCATGAGCGGTTTGATTGGCAGTTTCCACGTTCAAGCAGATTTTCAGCCATTGTCCCTGGCTTCTCTTCGTCACCGTGGTCCTGATGCCGAGGGTCGTTGGCTAAGTGAGGACGGCCGTTGCTGGCTGGGACATACCCGTCTTGCCATTCAAGATCTGTCAACCGCAGGAAGCCAACCAATTACCAGTCATTGCGGGCGTTTTACTCTGGTTTTCAACGGTGAGATTTATAACCACAAGCAGGTGCGCCGGGGATTGCGCTTTGATGCCTGGCGTGGTTCAAGCGATAGCGAAACTCTTGTGGAGGGTTTGGCCCAGAGGGGGTCTGCACTCCTGCTGGAGTTGCGAGGCATGTTTGCATTTGCCGCTTACGACAACCAAAAACAGCAGGTGTTGCTGGCACGTGATCGTTTGGGCATTAAGCCCCTTTATTTGAGCTGGCAGCCACAGGGATTGCTGTTCTCCTCAGAGCGCCGGAGTTTGCCCGGGGGGGATCGGCTGGAGCCACGGAGCCTCAGTCCTTTTTTGGCCTTTGGGCATCAGAGCACTCCAGCTCATTTCCCTGGGCCTGAAACGCAGGGAATCGTGAGCCTGCCTGCAGGGATGGTGGTGAAGATCAACCACAGCAGGCCCCATGATCCTGTCCGTTACTGGCCCCCCCAGCCCAGGCCCGACTGGACTCCACTTCCTATCCGTAGCCGACGCTGGGCTCTTAGCTTCCTGCGACAGCAGCTCGAAGAGGCTGTGGCTCAACATCTTCTCGCTGATGTGCCCGTGGCTTGTTTCCTTTCCAGTGGACTGGATTCTGGGATTCTGACGGCATTAGCCTGCCGACAACAGCCAGGTGGAATTTCCACCTTCACCGTTGCTCTTCCTGGTACAGCGCAGGATGAAAGCAGCTTGGCGCGGCAGATGGCTATCCATTGCGGTGCTGACCATCACGAACTGGTAATTGAGGAATCCGACGCATTGGCCTGGGTGGAACAGGCGCTCAGTTCCCTTGACACTCCTACGGCTGATGGGATCAACACATTCCTTATCAGTCGTGCGGTGGCTGATCAAGGGATAAAAGTGGCTTTGAGCGGTCTGGGAGCCGATGAACTGTTTGGCGGTTACCCCTCCCATCGGCTGATGCCTTGGTTGATGGCCCTGCGTTGGTTGCCGGATCGCTTACGGCAGCGGGGTTTGTCTTTCGTCAGCCCGCGCCACGCCAACAAGCTCTCTTACTTACCTCGCTGGGATAGATGGCATCTTGGATTGGCCTTGAGGCGCTGGGTTAGCGATGACGATCTGTATGCAGCCGGTGCTGAACCTTTGCAGTGGCCGGAATCACCCCCTCAGCGCATTACCCAGTCCTGGGGGCAGGCCAGCTGGGCAGAGCTGTTTGGCTACACCGAGCCGATGCTCTTACGCGATTCCGATGTGATGAGCATGGCTTGTGGGTTAGAGCTACGTGTTCCTTTTCTCGATCATCAGCTCGTGGAAATTGCCCTGCGTATGCCGCAGAGATTTCAACACTCCGGTAAGAATTTGCTGCGCAAGGCCTGCATTGATTTATTCCCACCCGGTTATCTGAACCGCCCGAAGAAAGGTTTCGCTCTACCTATGACCCACTGGATGCGTGGTCCATTACGGGGGCTTTGTTTGTCGCGACTTGAGTCCCTACAACAAGCCGATTGGTTGGATTCAACCTGGATACATCTGCAATGGAGTGCGTTTGAGAAAAGCCAGCTTCACTGGACCCGGATCTGGAGCTTGGTGGTGCTTGGTGAATTCTCAAATCGTCATCACCTTGCTCCTAACTCAATATCAACCCGTTGATCACTGCTGTAATGCTTGACATTAATGGCATGCCATTCATTAAGGAAGCTGTCGGCTCAGTCCTTTTCAGTCCCTTCATGATTGGTGACTGGTCATTTCTGAAAATGGGTAATCAGATGGCAGTCGAGAATATCTTCGTAGCCAGGAGGAATCAGGAGACAACCGAATTATTTTTTTAGACCAATAACTTAGGATTAATTAGAAATCTCAATTTTTATTCGATTTTATTTTTCTGTGACTTATTCATCAGCCAAGCCGGTCATCCTAGTAACCCATGTTCCAAAGTGTGTAGGAACATCTTTGCGTTATGCCCTTGTGCGGGGGCTTGAAATACCCAATAAAAAAATTTACCGACCTGGTTTTGATGGTGAAAAAAAAATTGGCTCTAGAGGTATGTTAGCGATCTTTTTTAATCACCCCTCGAACTTTGATTATTTGATTGGTCATTATCCTTGGGGCGTGCATTACACACTTCGCCCTTGGTCAAAAGTAGCTCGTCGTCCTAAAATATTTATTGCTACACTTCGTGACCCAATTGACCAGATGGTCAGCTATTATTATTATCATCGTCAGCTACGTATTGATAAGGGACTCTCGGTATGCTCTAATATAAAAGATCTAGTTCAATTTTATCGTCAATCAACACTTGCTTCTAACCAGCAAGTTCGAATTTACTGTGGACTACCTATCTCTTTTGGCAATGTATGGGAACATTCACGACGCATTTTTGGTGACGAATGGCTTATAAACAAAGCCTTGAATAGGCTAATCTTAAATTATCCCTTTTGGGTACATCACTCTTTTCTCAACGAGTCAGTTTCAAATTTAGGACGAGCTCTTGATGTTAAATTAACTCTTGGAAAGGCTGAATTAACCGTTACCAAAGACAGACCTAAAACATCTGATTTGTCTCCTGAAGCAATTCAAGAACTTCGCTCTATAAATAGTATGGATATAAAGTTACATGAGGCCTTAAAGCCTTACTTGCGGCGATATTGCGGCCTTTAATATTAACATTCTGTGTTTTTAAAAGCTCGCTTTTTCTCTAATGGGCTCCAAATATGACCTTAAGAGTGATAACTCTTGCTATTCTGCTCAATATAAGGAGTGATTGCTGAGTTCTTTCAATTCAAGACTCTTATTTTCCTGATATTCAGTGCTTTGACTGTAGATAGTACACCTATAGCCTCCTAACTGTGGCTCGTTTTATGTGATTAGTCACAATTGTTTGGAGTTTAACTGCAATGAATTTCCTATATATGTCCTATTTTAGCTTAAAGAATGAGTACCTATAAACCTAAAATTATTTAAATCAGATCTAAGTCTTATTGTAGTTCTACTTTTGGCCTTGGCCTTGTTGCTGTGGATAAATTAGTAGTTTATATTTTAATTAGGGGCTTAATGTTTTCATAACTCTCGAACTCTATTAGCACGTTCCCTTTTAAGTTGTATTACCACCGATGCTGGTATGTCAGCTTCATGGTTTGCACTTCTGGGATCATTGTCATCTTGGATTGGGTATCTGTCGCATGGCCAGTAAAGGTGATCAGGTTGCGGCAGGTGCCGCACCGCTTCATTGGCCATCACCCCTCCTGAGAGCATTACACAGGCTTGGGGTCATATTAGTTGGGCTGAACTTCTTAGCTACACTGATCGCCTAGTTCTGCGTAATAGTGATGTGATTTCAATGTTCTGTGGCTTGGAGAGGCGTGATCTGTTTCTGTATTGTCAGCTGGTAGAAATCGCATTGCGTATGCCCCAATATTTTCATAAGCCTAGTAATAAATTAATACGCGAGATTGGTAATGATTTGTTTCCTTCTGGCTATTTGAATCTGAAACGTTTGAAGGTAGGTCTTGATTTGCCTATGTCACGCTGGATAAGAGACCTATTGCGAAAAATTTGTCTTAATCCCTCGGAAGCTCTCGAACAAGCCGCTAAGTTAGATTCTGCCTGGGCAACTATCAAGGGTAAATTCTTGAGACTTGTCAGCATCACTGGGCACGAGTTTAAAGTTTGGTTATTCCTGGTGGATTTGCCGTCAAAATGTCAAATCAGTCGGATACAAGCCAATCCAATAAAGCTTAACTATTAGTACGACTATGAAAATTGGAATCACTTCGCCGCGTTTTCATATAGGTTGGAACACTGACTTGAAAATTCAGTCCTTTTTTTTGAAGCCTGGAATAAGCGATGACTTAGTGTTTTCGTATTGCGGTGGATTGCGATATTCTTCAGGATTGGTTTTTCAAAAATTTTTAAAAAAGATAGGTTATGATTTTCCCGGCATTAGTATCAGAGGAAATCGTTTAGATTCTCATAGACACTTTTATTGCTATGGAAGGATACCCTTGGAACTGTATGGTCGCTTATCAGCTGGGGAGGCGAAAGCTGTTTTGACCACAGGAGTCATGACACCTCATTACATGCAATCTGCTGGTGATTCCAAGCCACAACATGCAAAAATTATTGACCTTGATAAAAATATACCTGAACATGTTCCTTTTCACTTTCATACAAATTATGGATTAAATCAGTTTAAAGCAGTCTCTATTTCTGGTAGACCTGCATATTCAGTTCCTTTTTTTCTTCCTGCACTCCAGTCGTATTGTCCATCTCAATCAAAAACTGAGATGAATATTGCCTTTGTTGGGAAAGATGGAACAAGGAAAGGGTTGTATGTTCTACTTGAGGCATTGAAGATTTTGCCGACAAGTGATCTCTCTCAATCTAAGACTAAGCTTATTGTTGTCTCAGAAACTAAGCCTTATTCTATCGAAGGTGTAGAAATAGAATGGATTAAGCAGGCATCGCCTGAAAAAGTTAGAAAAATCTTGTGTAAATCTCAAATACTTGCAATGCCTGTAAGACATGAATCTTATGGTATCATTTTTATAGAAGCTATGGCAGCTGGCTGTTTAGTGATTTCTGATAATGATTATCCAAGACATGAAATAATAGGAGATGCTGGAAAGAGATTGATTGATAATTCCGCCGAAGAGTTGGCCTCTGTTCTACACATTATGTTAAATGATAGAGATCAAATATATTTTTACCGAAAAAAAGCCCGCGAAAGATTTATGAAATTTTACTCTCCTGAGGTTGTATCGCGTGAGTATGTGCGTATTTTTAAATCTTTACAATTTTAACTTCTTTTTGTTGGAATTGTGAAGTCCTAGTTTTTGGTATCATCCCCTGTGTTTTTAAACATTGATCTCTGTATGAAATGATCACTTTTATTGTGCCTGTTTGGAATTCCATTGAATTTCTACCTCAGGCTATTGATTCTATCTTGTGTCAAACAGTTAAACAATGGAGATTACTGATTTCCGACAATGGTTCAGATGATGGCACTCGTGAATATCTCAATAAATTAAGCCTACAGAGTGATCCTCGTGTAAAGGTTTTTTTTCAGACTGAAAACCTTGGTATATTTGGTAATCTCAACTTTCTCGTTGAGAAAGTTGAAACGGATCTAATCCAGATACTTTGTGCAGACGATACATTATCCAGCCCACAGTCATTAGCTTCTATTTTGGATTATTGGAACTCCGCGGAAAATCATGTTGGGGCTATCCGATGGGGAGGCCAGAAATTAATTAATATTGGTATTCCACCAATCGTTCGATCGGATTTTTCTCAATTTTATTTCTTTCTTTTTGGGAATATAATGGGCAATTTATCTTGCGCATCATGTCGTACATCTACTCTGAGATCAGCAGGTCAATTTGATGAATCTTACCCTTATGTTGGTGACTTTGAGTTTTGGTCCCGCATGGCTCAATATACTGATATAAAGATTTCTAAATTACAAGCAACAAGTGTTCGGCGTCACCCAGGTCAAGCAAGTAACTATTTAAATAAGAACGGAAAAATGTATATAGAACGTGCTCGCGCTACCTCATATTTATTCAACCGCTTGCCAATCTCCAAAGGTGGCAACTCTCGTATTTTGTTTAAAATTGCGGGCAATCTTGTTTATAATGTTGAATGGAGATTTGGAGCGTTAAGGGCATTCTTAGTTCATGGTAATCAAAAGTTATTTGTTTCTCTTAATAGAGCTTCTGCACTAAGTTCATATGTCTTGCCTAAGTTTGTTGTTTTTTTGATTATGTTATTAACCCTTGGTGGAAGATTTGGAAAGAAGTTTATTTTGTTTTCCGCTTTGAAATCAGCAAAAGTGCCTTTCGTTCAAAACCCTCAATAATATGAACCAATCTATGAAAAATGTTTGGTAATGGTTTTATTCTCATCAATCCTCCCTTTTCTAGATTAACTCCTCAACTTATTATTTATGTTTCGACCATCTTCCTATTTCTTTAATAAACCACAGTCATAAATCTTGAGCCAGCCTGCATGTTGCCTTCTTTTATATATTCGTTGAGAAGCTACTTATAAATTGCACGTTAAGTTCTACGGAAATACGGCTTTTTCTTCTTATGTTTGTTGGAATTTGATGGTTTATTTTCGCCTTTTGATTAATTATTAATCCCTTGACGCGGTGTTTCATTGTGCGTTATAATAAATCTGATGAGTTTGAATTCAACGTTATGTGATCTGGCTTGATGCTGATTTTGATAGGTTCCTTTGGTCGATTATTTTCTTTTTGTTTGAATTGCATTCTTGCAATAACAATTACCATGTCACTGCCCAGTATTTAGTTTTGATTAATTCGTTAAATTTATAGATTCGCATTGTTTTGAAAACCTAATGTCTTATTAGGACTTATTTGATTCCCTATCACTGAGCTCGCATGCTTTTTGTGTTTTCCTGAGCATTTCAACGTCATATTTTTATTATCATGGTTCTCTTGTATGTTGATTTCCTTGCAATTGTTTATTCAGAAATTTAAATGAAAGCAGTATTACTAGCTGGTGGCCTGGGCACTCGTATCAGTGAGGAAACGTCAATCAAGCCAAAACCAATGATTGAAATAGGAGGAAAGCCAATTCTTTGGCACATCATGAAAATATATAGCTCCTATGGTATTAATGAATTTATTATTTGCTGTGGATACAAAGGTTATGTTATCAAAGAGTACTTTGCTAATTATTTTCTCCATATGAGCGATGTTACTTTCCACATGAAATTGAATTCAATGGAAGTTCATCATAAAAAGGCAGAGCCCTGGCAAGTAACTTTGGTTGATACTGGTGAACTGACAATGACGGGAGGTAGGTTAAAGCGTGTGCGAGATTATCTAGACGACTCTGATTTCTGTTTTACCTATGGCGATGGCGTTGCCGATGTAGACATTAATGCTCTTATTCAACATCACAATGCTTATGGACGTAAAGCAACGGTTACCGCAGTGCAACCACCGGGTCGTTACGGTGCATTGCAATTAAATGATGATTATAGAGTTGACGGTTTTCAGGAAAAACCACAAGGAGATGGAGGCTGGATTAATGGAGGATTTTTCGTTCTTAGTCCTAGTGTTATTGACTACATAAATGATGATTCAACTGTTTGGGAGCAAGAACCCCTTAAAACCTTGGCAAGCGAAGGTCAGCTCACGGCATTCCATCATCAAGGTTTCTGGCAACCCATGGATACGTTGCGAGAGAAGCAATTGCTTGAAAAGCTTTGGTCAGACAACTGCGCTCCTTGGAAAAATTGGTCATGACTGATAATTTTGCTTGGAATGGCCGTAGGGTTCTGTTGACTGGGCACACTGGTTTTAAAGGCAGTTGGCTATTTCTTTGGTTGCAGCAGCTTGGGGCTGAGGTTTTTGGTTATTCTCTAAATCCAGTTCTACCACATAATTTATTTGAGCCTCTAAGCGTGGCTTATCCTGATTTTTTAAAATCTAGGCACTGTATTGCTAATATCACCGATTTTGAAGCACTTAAAAGCTGGGTTCAATTCGTGCAACCAGAAGTTGTATTTCATCTTGCAGCTCAACCTTTAGTTAGATTAAGTTATAAGGATCCTTTAGGAACATGGGCCACAAATGTGCAGGGGTCATTAAATTTGCTTGAGTCGCTCAAAGTTTTAGATCATTCTTGCTCTGTTGTAATGATTACAACGGATAAAGTTTATGAAAATAAGGAGTGGAATTATGGATACAGAGAATTAGACCGACTTGGTGGGCATGATCCCTACAGCGCAAGCAAGGCTGCTGCTGAGATTGCTATAGCAAGCTGGCGAGATAGCTTCTGTGGCAGTGCCAGTCATCAGACTCCCCATCTTCATATCGCCACTGCTAGGGCGGGCAATGTCATTGGAGGCGGTGATTGGGCCGTTGATCGGATTGTCCCAGATGCGATGCGTGCTTTAGCTCACGGCGATTCGATTTCTGTGCGTAATCAATTCGCAACCCGACCTTGGCAGCATGTTCTTGAGCCTCTCAGTGGCTATTTACAGCTTGCCGAAGCTCTGGCTACGGATACGTTACCTCCGTGTGAAGCCTTTAACTTTGGCCCGCATCTTGAGAGCAATCGTCCTGTGCGTCAGCTTGTTGAAACTATGCTCAGCTATTGGCCAGGTCAATGGACTGATCAGAGTGACCCGAGTGCACCGCATGAGGCTGGTCTCTTACATTTGCAAATTGATAAGGCTCATCATCAGCTTGGTTGGAACCCCCGATGGGATTACGAGACTACGATTAAGCGCACTGTGGGTTGGTATCGTGCTGTTCATAACGGTGCAAGTCCTTTGGAGAGTTGCCTTGCGGATTTGGAAGCATATCAGACTGATTTATCCATCACATTGCAAACTGCCCATCGATAACAACACTGTACTCTTTATTTCATTCTAATTATTGGAACCTTCGCTTCATAGAAAACGATCCTGGTTTGGCCTAAGAATCTATTTATGTGGCATTCAATAGGAAGTTATTCGAATCAGTACGAAGGTTTTTCATATCTTTTCGTTGGCGGAGCTTATGCAAATTTTAATAACGTGTATGATCAGAAACATTGCAGATTCTTGAAAGCCATGGGTATTACTCTTCTGACTTTCATTGATCTGCCAGCTTTGATAATAATTAGCACGATGGTCAAGCTCAAAAGGTTAAATAACCGTAGATTAACTTGCCAATTGCAGTTTTATTCACTTTGTGCTCAATATTTTTTTGCATATAATTTCTTCAATTGTGACTTTGTGATCCCTATTGAAACTTCTCTCATTGTTCGTCGATATCCGTAGGTCAAGTCAAAAAATTTTTATAAATGGATCTTTGAAATCGAAAGATTGCTCGAGCTCAAATTTTTAAATCATATAGCCTGAAATCCCTAATTTTTTTCGTTTAAATGCGACAATGTGCCACGATTATCGTAGCTTCTGAGGCTTTAGTATTCCAGTGAGGTCAAGGGTTTAGTTGACGTGTAGTATCTGGGAAAAACCTGAATTCATAATGATTTCTAAATTTATGGTAATTGAATGCTTTTCTTAGACGATGTATTTTCATCCCAAGATGGATTAACTCGAGTTAATAAATGTTGCCAGAGATTCATTGTGATGGACTCTTAACTGTTTACGGCCAATATGTTTTATTTACTCCTACACATGTTTTGCTGAAGTGTCAAGAAATGCAGTAGGCATAGATTGCTTAATAATGTTTTCGCTTGGTCATTGTTTTACACATGACTGTCGTGTTGCTCCTCATGACTATTGGCAAGTTTGCAGTTATTGATTTATTACGGCTTTTTTGATCTTTTGATCAAATCTGTTTTGGTTATTCTCACCCTTCCCTCCCCCCCCTTTTTTTGAAACTAATCTAGTATTGTTAATACGGTTATTCAATGAATTTCCTGATAACTGAATTGACAATTGACAAATTGCTGCACGATTTGTGGTCCTATGCAAGATAAGATTGTTCGTAGTTTTTTATGTCGATTAGTTGCTAATCTGTTTTTTCTGCTTGCCTCAAAGTCGATAATGCCTATTAATAAATGTTTGTTACCTATTGGTTGTTGACATTTGTTTTTTGTGGCTTGGAAATTAGGCATTGTATGTAGATGCTGTTGTTGATAGCGTTTATATTGCAGAAGTAGACGATATTTCGTGCATGGTACGCCTTTGCCAAAGTCTTTTTCCGTTTTCAATTTTTATGCCGTATAAAAAGGGTTTAATGCTTTAAGCTTTCTTGTGTTTGATTTATTTAGTCATTCCAGTCAATCGTTTAAAATAATTAAAGGCTGACCATTGGCATGACTATTAAATTATCATTAATAAAAAATTTATATATCAAGGTGGGACTTGTAACCGTTTAGCTATTGCTCTTCGCTTATGGTTAACAGAAATTCATTGCTATCGAACTTACTTTAATGTCAAAAATTACTGTTCTCGAAAAGTTGTTGCCTGATGTCTTTTTATTGCAACTCCCCTGCTTTAAAGATCATCGCGGTGATTTCATAAAGTTGTTTCATTATGATGCGTTAATGGATCAAGGCATCAACTTCAAGCCTGCGGAATCATTTTTAACGCGCTCAACGGTTAATGTGTTGCGTGGCATGCATTTTCAAGTTGGTGAAGCAGCTCATGATAAATTAGTGAGCTGTATCAAAGGAAAAGTGCTGGATGTTGTGGTTGATGTTCGCCCCCAAAGTGCCCACTTTAATCAGCCGGTATCTGTTGAGCTTTCTGAATTCAATAATATGGCTTTATTGATTGGCAAAGGCTATGCCCATGGCTTTTTAACAACTGGAGACGACAGTTGGATGCTTTATTCCACGTCTACAGTGCATTGTTCGTCTCTTGATCGAGGTGTGTGTTGGGATTCAATTGCCTTTGATTGGCCTATAGATCAACCACTTACATCTGATCGGGATCGCTGCCATCCAAAAATTCAGGAGCTTTAATGAGGATTTGTTTAACCGGAGGTACCGGATTTATTGGGTCGCACTTTATTAATCAGGCTCTTATCGCTGGACATAGTATTTATGCTCTGAGGCGTAGCCCTAATAGCAAACCTCGTATTCCTTTGCTTGCATCCCCTGACTGGTTTGAATGCCAAATGGATGAGGTAACTTCACAGGAACTGCAAGGAAGCGATGTACTGGTTCACTTGTCAGCACATACTGGCAATGTTCCTTACGATAATCTAGCTAATTGTTTACGTTGGAATCTTAATGCTGTTTTGACTCTTTTTGAGCAAGCACGTTTGGCTGGTATTAGGCGTTTTGTGGTTGCTGGAAGTTGTTTTGAATACGGTAGTAGCGGTGAACGGTTTGATGCCATTCCAACTAATGCTCCCTTGGAACCAACTAACAGTTATTCTGCATCAAAAGCCGCGGCTTCGATCGCTTTGCTGCAATGGGCTAAGGAGCACAAAGTGAATCTCGAAATTTTGCGAGTATTTCACGCGTACGGTGAAGGAGAATTAGATACGAGGTTTTGGCCTTCATTGAAGAGAGCTGCTTTGTCTGGCTCAGATTTTCCTATGACAGAAGGGGAACAGATTCGTGATTTTATGCCAGTTGAAAATGTCGCACTAACCTTTCTAAATCGTGCGAGTATTAATGATACTTCTGCTTCTGATGTTCAAGTATTCAATCTGAGTACTGGTGACCCGACTAGTATTCGCTCCTTCGCACAGCGTTGTTGGGAACAATGGAATGCTTGTGGTGAATTAATTTTTGGTCAGGTTCCCTATCGTCCCGGCGAGGTGATGCGCTATGTACCTGGTGACAAAATCCTTAAGCTTTCAAGTCCAAGTTATAACTAAGAATTGAATGCCATGATTAATAAGTAGCATGTCAGTTTTCGTTGGTTTGTATTGTTAAAGTGGTTTGATTATTGTATGTCTAAATCAAGATGCACTTATTGCTTTTATTGCGAACGAAGCTTGTGGCGTAATTTCTTGATACACGATTTTTATCTTCCTTTCCCCTTTGTTTCTCGTTTTAAGTTTGTGAAAGGATGTGTTATTTCGCCTATTGTTTCGGATCCAGATAAGTTTTTGGTTGTGATTGCATAGATTTTTATAATTTTTGCTGGAGTGGTATAAGTTGAATCGTTGTCCCTTTCGCAAATTCTTAATCAATCTCACGCCTTAACAGCATAAAGCAATTTTGTTTAGTTTTTGGCGAGTATGTTAAATCTTACACTGCCGCGTTAACTTTTAAAGTATCTAAGTTTTTTACTCAGCATTATAAATCAATTTTTTTTATCTTTAATTACGATGTGCCGCATGTTTGCCTTCTGAAATTTTGCGCCGCCTACCATTCAAGTATGGAAACTAAAGGTTGTCCTAAACTTGGAAATTGCTTTTGTTTTTCAGCTTGTAAGTATCAATGATTTTTATTTTTTGAATTAGGTATGTCGCTCAGGATTCTTCGTGTTATTAGTTCTATTAACCCTGAATGTGGAGGTCCATCAGAGGGTATTCGTCAGATTACACCACACTTATTACGTCTTGGCGTTCAAACAACTGTGTTGAGTCTCGATAAGCCCGATTCAGTTTTTCTTAAAGCTCATAGTTTTCAGGCAATTGGTTTAGGTCCTGTAATTGGAGGTTATGGGTACTGTCGTGGACTGCCAGGGAAGATACGTGCTCTTGCTGAGGATCACGATGTTGTTATTATCCATGGCCTTTGGCAGTATCATTCTTTTGCCACTTGGCGTGCTCTTAGGCAAAGTAACATTCCTTACTTTGTTTATACGCATGGAATGCTCGACCCTTGGTTTAAACGAACTTATCCAATTAAACATCTAAAAAAGTGGGTTTATTGGCCTTGGGCCGACTACCGAGTACTTCGTGATGCTAAGGGTGTCCTGTTCACTACCGAGCAGGAGAGGGATTTAGCGCGTCAATCATTTTGGTTGTATCGTGCAAATGAGGCGGTTGTCAATTACGGAACATCTGCTCCGCCGCCCGAAGTTGATCGTCAAAAATTGGTCTTCATACAGCGATTTCCAGAACTGACAGATAAACGCATCTTTCTTTTCCTAAGTAGGATTCATCCCAAAAAAGGTGTTGATTTGTTGATAGAGGCATTTGCACAGGTGTCTTCAATGGATGCATCACTTCATCTCCTAATCGCAGGCCCAGATCAGTTGAATATGAAAGCTCAACTGCAGAATCGGTCGGTTGAGCTTGGAATTTCTGATCGCATTACCTGGCCCGGCATGCTCAGCGGCGAGCTTAAGTGGGGTGCCTTTCGCTGTGCCGAGCTGTTTTGCCTCCCCTCTCATCAGGAAAATTTTGGAATTGTTGTGGCTGAAGCATTAGCATGCGGTCTACCAGTTGCGATAGCAGAGCCGGTTAATATTTCCAACGATGTCGCTAATGCTGGTGCAGGCATCGTTTTTGTTGATCAGACTTCTGGTACAAAAGAGGCTCTTCAGAAGTGGTTAGCAATGTCATCCATTGCTAAATTGAAGATGTCCCAACGGGCTCTACAGCTTTTTTCTGAACGCTTTGATTTCGCATCTTCGGCAAAAAATCTTCTCTCTGTGTTGGAAGCAGCAGTACAAGCTCGTACAATTTGATGATCCTCGCTAAGGTCAATACCTTCGAAGGTCCCAGTTTTAATTTCCGTAACCGTTTGGCCAGATTAATTTGGCAGTTTGTTTGGTTACTCTTTTTTCGTCCAACCCCGCCTCCAGCTCATGTTTGGAGATGTTGGCTGCTTCGGCGCTTTGGCGCTAAAGTTCATTTCAGTTGTCATGTATACAGTAGTGCCAAAATCTGGGCTCCATGGAACTTAGTTATGGCTGCGAATTCATGTCTTGGACCAGACGTTAAGTGTTATTCAATGGCTTTGATTCAGTTAGGAGAAAGAGCCGTTGTTTCTCAGGGTGTTCATCTTTGTTCAGGTTCCCATGATTACACTCAAGAGTCTTTTCAACTCTTTGCTGAGCCTATTTTGATAGATTCGGATGTATGGATCTGTGCAGAATCATTTGTAGCTCCCGGTGTTCGTATCGGCGAAGGAGCTGTGATAGGTGCAAGGTCTGTTGTTACTAGGTCCCAGCCTCCATGGTTTGTTTGTGCAGGAAATCCTGCTAAATGTTTGAAACCGCGTGATCATCCAAGATCCAAATCCTGTTAGTTAATTTAGAGCTGATATTTCTTTGGTCATGTCACTTACTCAGTCATAACGATTATCTAAGCTCTAAACTCTGGCGGTCAACCTATTATGATATTTTATATTTTAATGTTTATGTTCTTATTGCGCGCATGGTGGCTCTAATTATCGATGTTAAAATTGTGTTCCATGCTTTTAGTGCTTTTTGTGTTTTTTGTTGACCAATATAGTTTGACTTCCGTTTTTCGCCCGCTTTTGGTGTTTGCAAATCCATCCTCCTTGGTCTTTAGTTCAATGATGTATATTTCGCGGTATAGGTTTTTCTTTGTTGCCAGTGTTTGGGTATGAATGCTTGTTTTGTTATCGATTTGCACATCCAGCCATTGAAATAACAGTTGTTATTCTCAGCGTTAATTTAATATGAATGTTTGTCGTGCAGTCTTTTCGAATGATGGCGATTAGGTGACTGTACCCGTTCCCGTTCCCGTTCCCGTTGTTCTTTCCCCCTCATCTTTGAACCCTTAATGCTTGCTTCTCTTGTTCGCAATTTGGTGACTGGTGGTGTAGGCTTTTGGGCTCTCATCTCTGCGATCGCTTGATGGATTTCGGAGAAGAGGTGATATGCATGGCTATTTACTTCACGGTCTGTAAGATAGATATTGTGCAGTGGACGGACCATCCACGTTTTGAATCGTCCCGCCATGACGTAATAGAGCCAATTAAGTTCGAGGTGGACCAGATCTGGCATCTGGCTTGTCCAGCTTCCCCTGTGCACTACCAATTCAACCCGGTAAAAACGGCGAAAACGAGCTTCAATGGTATTTACGACATGCTGGGCCTAGCATGACAGGTTGGGGCAAGGCTGTTGTTGGCCAGCACCAGTGAGGTGTATGGAGATCCCGAGGTGCATCCCCAGCCCGAGAGTTATCGGGGTTTCGTGAACCCCATCGGTATTCGCAGCTGCTACGACGAAGGCAAGCGCATCGCCGAGACACTCTGTTTCTATTACTAAAGTGTGCACAACCTCGAAATCAGGGTCATGCGTATTTTCATCACTTACTGCCCGCGCACGCTTCCTGAAGATGGCCGTGTCGTGAGCAACTTCATCGTGCAGGCGCTCAAGGGATAGTCGCTCACTCTTTATGGCGATGGCAGCCAGACGTGCAGCTTCTGTTTTGTGAATCTTATCGAGGGGATGATTCGTTTGATGAATGGATCACACACTGGACCTGTTGATATTGGTAACCCAACGGAATTCAAGGTTAGTCAGCTGGATGAAATGGTGCGGGAGATGATCAATCCAAAATTGGAGTTGATCTGCAAACCGCCGCCGCAGGATGATCCCCTATAATGACAACCTGTCATCGATCTTGCAAAGAAGGAGTTGGGTTGGACACCTGCGGTGGAGCTTGAGCAAGGTCTCGAGCCCACAATTGCTTATTTCAAAAAACTGTTGAATACCTGAAGATTTGGAATAAATTTAACTTTTGATTGCGTTTGTTTTGGCTTAGGCATCCTATTTAAATACTTCTTTTCTCTATCAATTTAATATTTTGCCTTGCTTTAAGCTTTTGCAATGTATTGAATTTTGTTTGACTAAATTTGCCGGTTATAGTATTTTAATGCTGGCGTGTGGCATTCTGCGTTGATGATTTTTTGTTTCGGAAAACTTTTATTTATCTGAAATATCTGTTAAAGGTAAAGTTGAGTTTGTTCCGTTTGATTTCGCAGGCTTTGTTATGCAATTTTTGGATAGATCGCCATCAAGTTTTTGTTCGATTGATCGCCTTTGGACGAGTTTTTCGAAGGGTGATGATGCAGCTGAAAATTGCAATTTATATTGCAATTTTCAGCGTTGTTGTGTTGCTTTGCTTGACTTTCAATTGTCACTGATTTTCTTTTTGCATTATTGTTTTCTTGATGGTTAGTGCTTTAGTTTTTGCGCCAGTATGTTTGCTTTTTATTCAGTGCTAAGGTCTTGCTGAAGCGTTAAATCTTTTTGAATGGTATAAATCTACTGCCCTGTCATATAGCAAAGACGCTTTGGTGGTTTTTACGGGAATGTGTGAAGAGGGTTATCATTGCTATTTAATAGTGCTATTATTGAGTCTTGGTAATGCCTTGTTTTTAATAACCTCTGATTTGTCTTTGCGCTTTTTAAGTTTTTAAAATATTTAGTTTTGCATCTTAATTTGATTGCAATCTATACTATTTGCCGATTGTTTTGACTCTATGAAATTGGATTTGACAGTTGCGGTCCCAGTTCGAAACGAAGAGAAAAATCTTCCTATGTGCCTTCAGGCTATAGGTGTTGATTTTGCTCAAAGCATCTTTGTGATTGATTCAGGCAGCACTGATGCCACAGCAGAGGTGGCTCGTTCTCATGGTGCTCAATTGATTGACTTTGAGTGGGATGGCTATTTTCCTAAGAAACGCAATTGGTTCCTGCGCTACCACACTCCAAGAACGAAATGGGTGTTGTTTCTAGATGCTGATGAGATACTGTCCCCTGCGGTCAAGAAGGAGATCGCTGCTGCTTTGTCAGATACCCGTCACCAGGGTTTTCTCCTCAGTTACTCCAATTACTTCCTGGGTCGCCGTCTTCGCGGCGGATACCCCCTTCGTAAGATGGCGTTATTCCGTGTTGGAGAGATTGAATATGAGCGAATTGATGAAGATCGTTGGTCTCAATGTGATATGGAAGTGCATGAACATCCCATTCTGAACGGCTCTGTGGGTTTAATCAGAAGCCGAATTGATCATCGAGATCTGCGTGGTATTGATAGTTATATGCGCAAGCATAATGAATATGCAGCATGGGAAGCTAATCGCATGCATGTGGCGCGCTCTTCTTCTTCTTCTTTAAGTAATCATCCTTGGAGCCAGAAGCAGCGCTTTAAATACAGTCTACTATCCTCAAAGTTTGGTGGTTTTATTTATTTTTTAGGAAGCTATTTTTTGATGGGTGGATGGAGAGATGGTTCGGTTGGTTTTGCGTTCGCCATGCTAAAAGCTGGATATTTTACTCAGATAGCTTGTCGTCTAAAGGAATTGGAGACCAATAGACTCCGTTGAGTTTTATTTTGAAAGCTTTGTGTGTTTCGAGGTTTTCAGTGAAACGATGAAAACTCTTCTCTACTATTTCAATTATTCTCCTTGACAAGCTGGCATTGGTTAATTCTTGGGGTAATTGTCTCGCTGGTTTGCCGAGAACAGTCATTGCGTGTGTTTGGTTACGGCATTCTCCTTTTACCTCAGTGGCGAGTGAATAGCCAGCACAGCAACTTTACACAGTTGTAGAGCTTCAATGCGTACGCATGAGCTGTTGCCCCCTTTGGTTACTAAGCAGTCTCAGTGGTATTACTAACCTGTTTGCATCTAGCCAGTTTTGCTTTGTCTAATTTTGATCTCTTGTTAGCTTCTCCTCGCTGGAATATGGATGTGGTGGTACTTTGTCAGCAGCGTTTTTGTGCTCCAGGAGCGCTGCTATATGGTCGTCTTTATGGTTTGTGCTTCATCACCTGACTCTACGTTCAGGATTTTGAGCTCGATACTACCTTTGATCTGGACATGCTTAAAGGTAAATGGCTGCGTCCTCTACCGGAGACCTGAGAGCAGCATCCTTCGTTGTTTCGAAGGGATCAGCAGCATAAGCGCCTCCACGCTGCAGCTTCTTCAATCCAAGTATGTTCCCCTCAACAGATCTGAGTTGCTCCCTTGTTGCTTAGATAGCAAATGCTTCAAGTGCTTGAAGTTCTGCGGCATGCGTGTGTACGATTCGGCAGATCAAGATGAAGTAAAGCAGGCCACGTCTCAATGATCTGCGCATTACTCAGTTGGGAAGGTTGCTAAGATTTTGGAGCCTGGATGAATTTCCTTAACTGTTTAATGTTTTGCGTGGAGAGATGACTCTGGATTGGAATCAGGCAACATAATGAGCTTTGTCGCAAGCTGATTCCGAGTATATGCAGCAGCATGCCTCTAAGTCAGGGATTACCTATTAGGCCCAGGCGAGTGGCTGGAGCGGTCACACCCGCAATCTTTCAATTGTGGCCCAAGGTTAAAATGCCGATCTCCGCTATCAGTGTGACTGGAAGCTCAAAATTGACATCAAAGTCCTTAATTAAAACGTTTCTTCGTCTGCGCTCGGGCAATAACTATTAAATGGACCATTTGCCGGTCTGATTCGTTGGCCTGGTTCGGCTTGCGGGGGACGTTGTTTCATATGTTGTTCACGCCCTGGCTGTTGTCTTTGTTGCTGGGGCCTTGGTTGCCGTTTTGCTTGTGGTGCTGCCTCTGCCGTTGCGTTGGTGAAGTCAATATGTTTGTAATAAGTGGGTGCTGCTAGTGAATGTCATCTATTCGCCTTCGGCGACTGAATTCCCCAATTGAATTCTTCTGCAGCTTTCTTACTTAACAGTTACCTGCGCCGGTTGAGCGCATTGGGAACGCACCTCAACTTATGTCCGTGTTGGTAGGGCGAGGACCAAAGATCGCCAAGGCCACCTCACTAGAGGCGGTGCGCCTCTTGAAGCAACAAATGGTCTAGGCCGTTTATGTGTCTGGTGATGCCCTCTCAACAGCCCAGCGATGGTGGATGCGGAGGGCCCAGCAGGTTTAGTTGCCCGCGATTCCTGCGCTCTCACCACCTGGGAAAACGCCACTCTTACCAAGACTTGGCTGCAGACAAATCATCCTGGTGCACCGGTGCTGTTAATCACTGATCCCTGGCAACTGCCCCGGGCCGCCCATGCCTTTGCCCATCAGGGCTTCGCGTGCTGCCCCTGGCGGTGTCTCCGTGCTTGAGCCGTAATGAATGCAACCGCTTGGCCTTGCATGAAACGGCTGGCATGTTCCTCTATCGCCTGCCGAGGCGAATGTAAGGAGGTTCAAGAGCCATTTATTTGGATCCATTGGTTTCGAGGTAGTGGCGAAGGTGGCCGGGCATGTGATGCTTGAGTGCTTCATCTCGGCTAATCCCGGCTGATGACCTGAGTTCGCTCAGTTCGTAACAGCCAGCAGCCTCACCTCTGTTATGAGGTGGTTAATTGGAGCTCAACATGGCCTCTTCTTCTGTGAGGGTTGAGTGCTCAGGCAGCGTGCACAGCCAGCCCAAATTTGTTGGTTGAGTTTGCAGCCAAAACTGAGAGCTGGTGATTAGCGAGGCTGTGATAAAAAATCCGAATTCGTCGCTGATAGATTTTAGATCCTCTTCTATTGCCATCCAGCATGCCTTGCGTACGGGGCGCTTGATTGCCAGCTCCATCGCGACCCTTTTGATCGCATGCTTGCAGCCGAGTCCAGGCTCGTTCGCAGCGAGCAGGTGTCTGGCTCAAATTCCCTGTCCTCCACAGGAGATTCCTCGTCCTCATAGCCGCAAGCTGCAATGATCCTCCGGCTAACGTCCTTCTGCTGAAATTCATACAGCAACCGTACTTGGTGATCTTGTTTTCAATCCTCATGGGATTTCCCCGCCTGGTTGTCATTTTCATTGTCTTTTGTCTGTTGCTTTGAACATCCTTCTTTATGGCCTTAATTACGCGCCGGAACCGGTTGGCATCGGTAAATACAGCGGTGAACTCGCCCGCTGGTTAGCGGCCCGTGGCCACAGCGTGCGTGTGATCACAGCGCCGCCCTATTTCCCGGCCTGGCACATAGCAGCAGGCCATCACAACCGTTTTAGCCTGGAGCTGCGTGAAGGGGTTCGGGTGCGACGCTGCCCTCTCTGGGTGCCACGCCAGCCCAGCGGGCTCAAGCGCTTGCTGCATCTCGCCAGCTTTGCGTTTTCCAGCCTTGGGCCCTTGCTGTTGCAACGTCGTAGCCGGCCTGATGTGGTGATCACCGTGGCGCCAGCTTTCTTCTGTGCCTCCGCTGCTCTTTGGCTTGGGCGCCTCTGCGGCAGTCGTACGCTCACTTGGCTTCACATCCAGGATTTCGAGCTCGATGCTGCCTTTGAGCTTGGCCTTCTTAAGGGCCGGCTGCTCCGTTCCTTGGCAGAAACCTGGGAGCGCCGCACACTGCGCAGCTTTGATCGTGTGAGCAGCATCAGCACCGCCATGGTGCAAAAGCTGGGCACCAAAGGTGTGGTTCCTTCCCGCAGTTTGCTGTTGCCCAACTGGGTCGATCTCGACGCGATCTGCCCGCAGCTGGGATCTGCTCGCCAGGAGAACTCCTACCGACGTGAGTTCGGCATCACCCCTGATCAAATCGTGCTCCTCTATTCGGGCTCGATGAACAAGAAGCAGGGCCTGGAGATGCTCGCTGAGGTGATCCAACGACTCAGCGCTCAGCCCAACCTGGTGTGGCTCCTAGCTGGCGAAGGTCCTACCAAGGAAGAGCTCATCCATGCCACCGCCGGTCTGCCCCAGGTCCGCCACCTGCCCCTGCAGCCAGCAGAAAGGATGGACGACTGGCTTAATGCTGCTGATATCCATCTGCTTCCTCAGAAAGCCGGCGCCGCTGATCTTGTTCTCCCCTCCAAATTGCTTGGCATCCTCGCCAGCGGTCGCCCCCTTGTGGCCAGTTCACCTGAGGGCAGTGAATTGTCCTTGCTAGCCGGCAACGCCGGGCGCTGTGTGCCACCCGGCGATGCCGCAGCCTTTGCGGATGCCTTGCATGAGTTGATCGAAAGCGCCGAGCTGCGGGCTCAATGCGGCGAGTTAGCCCGTCAGCTCGCCACTAGCCATTTTAGCAAAGATGCCGTTCTGCAGCGTTTTGAACAGCAGCTTTTCGCTTTGCACGGTTGAATAGTTTTGCTCCATCAAAGCTCCAATTCCTTGAAGCTCTCACCCTGGGGAGGTTTGTTACGCCTTCATGGCCAGGACATTGCCCGCCTGCAGCGTCTGCTCGATCCCCTCGTGCTCACGCTGCTGTTTCTATGGTTTGACTCAGGGGGTAAGGGGGGTGGAAGTTATGCCTGGTTGCCTTTCTGGGTTCTGGTGCCTCTGACGGTGCTCTTGATTCTTTCTCGTGCCGGGCTTTATACCAGCTATCGCCACCGCAGTCTGCGAGCGCTGATCCGTCGGATTACCACCTCCTGGTTGTTTGTGCTGAGTCTTCTGCTAACAGCAGCTTTCCTCAGCAAGAGTTCGGCATCGTTTTCGCGTCTCAGTAGCAGCCTCTGGGCCTTAAGTGGTTATTTATGGTTAATTTCCAATCACGTGCTGCTGCGCAAGTGGTTGCGATGGCATCGAAGTCAGGGAGGCAACAGCCGCACAATTGTCTATTGGGGTCTCCCTGATGCGGCTGAGACTTTTGCTGAGCAGATCGCCAGCAACACATGGATGGGATATCAGATTATTGCTTGGTTTTCGCCAGTACCAATGCGCCCGGATCAACACTCGCAGAATCTGCCCAGCTGTTCTGGTGGCTTGCGAGAGCTACGTGATTGGTTGAAAATCCGCGATGTTGACCGCCTGGTGTTTAGTCACGTCACCCGTGATGGCCTGGGGATGGATCAGATGATTCAATTATTTGGAGATTGTTCCATCCCGATTGTTTATGCACCGCACTGGGCGCATCCCACGATGCGCTTCACGGTCGACAGCATCGGCACACAGCCCTGCATTGATCTCTGGGGAAGTGAGCGAAGTCTGCTTGACCGCCAACTGAAGCGCAGTTTTGATCTTTTTCTCACTGGCATCGGCGTGGTCTTGATTGCTCCGTTGCTCCTGGTGATTGCGATTGCTGTGAAGCTTTCAAGTCCAGGCCCTGTCTTTTACATGCAGGATCGTTATGGCCTTGATGGAAAGCGGTTCAAATGTTTCAAATTTCGCAGCATGCGTGTGCTCGACACTGCCGATCAGCAAGTGGTGAAGCAGGCCACGGCTGATGATCCGCGCATCACGCCTGTTGGATCGTTTCTTAGAAAATGGAGTTTAGATGAACTCCCTCAAATTTTTAATGTCTTAAAAGGAGATATGAGCCTTGTCGGGCCAAGGCCCCATGCTGTGCAACACAACGAGCTATACCGCAAAGTGATTCCTGGCTACATGCAGCGTCATGCCTACAAGCCTGGGATTACCGGTTTGGCTCAAGTGAGTGGCTGGCGGGGCGAAACGCGTAACCTTTCTGACATGGAAAATCGCATTTATGCTGATTTGGCCTATCAACGTGACTGGAGCCTCAAGCTCGATATCAAGATCTTGATCAAAACCTTCCTGCGTCTTCGCTCAGGAAATGCCTATTGAATGGATCGATTGCAAACCAGTTTCCTTGGTTTGGTTCAGTTGGCGCGAGTCTTTGCTCTATGTGCTCTTCACTCCTTGGCTGCTTTCATTATTCGCTGGCCTGTTAATTACAGCGTTAACTGTTGTGCTGTCGATTCGATTGTCTTGGTTGAATCGCTCGTTGATTGTGATCAGTGCGGTTCTGTCGGTGAATATTATTTATTCTCCACTGGCCACCCAATGGCTCAGCGTCTGGCTTTCATCCCAGCTGCCACAGACGTTTGAGCGTGCTGAGGATGCACCTCGGCCTGTTGCAGTGTTATTGGGTCGTGGAGCGAAAATTGGTAGGGCAACTTCCAGGAAGGCTGCCCAACTTTTGAACGATCACAAGGTGGAGGCCGTTTATGTGTCTGGTGATCGCCTTTCGACGGCTCAGCGGGTTGTGAAACTTGGTGCACCAGCGGAGCGTGTAGCTGGTGATTCCTGCGCCCGAACCACCTGGCAAAACGCCACGCGCACTAATGCTTGGCTCCAAAGAAACCATCCAGAGGCACCGGTGCTATTGATTACCGACCCCTGGCAACTTCCCCGTGCTGCCCATGCCTTTGCCGGTCAGGGGCTTAAAGTTATGCCCATGGCTATTTCTCCACAGCTCAATAGCCGCACCCGCAATCGCCTGGCGTTGCGTGAAACCGCTGGCACGCTCCTTTATCGATTGCAGGGACGTATGTGATCACAACTGAAGAGTTTTGGGCTTAACTTCATAGTCCTCCAGATATTGGCGCAAGTGGTTTGGAAGATGTTGATCCAGCGCTTGTTCTCTGCTCATCCAAGTTGTGGCAATGATTTCCAGCTGATCAATTTCTATCGGTGGTCGACTTCCTGCATGAATTGAATTGATTAGGTGTTGATCCCACAGCAAGGTAAAGATCGTCACTGTGTTGAGCCCACCCGGTTGTCTTTCTGAGATGGTCCATGGATCCTGCAACCAGTTGCTTTCGATCGCAAGTCCCAGTTCTTCATGAAGTTCACGTACAGCGGCATCCTTTGCACTTTCTCCAGCTTGAATACCTCCGCCCGGTAAGCCGTAGCCTCTTCGGTAGCTGGTTTGCACCATTAGCAATTGGTTGCTCAGCCAGATCGCAACGAGACTTCCATGGGTATTGGGTTTGCGGATCAGCCGGTAGAGCTCATAGGTCCATGAGGCTATCTGCAGTAGGTGCAATCGGCGGGCTATATATTTCAGTCGATGCTTGGTGAACATTGGCTTCTTGCAGTGCCAGATATGGTGATGTTCAACGGAAGGCTCATGATCAAAAGTGACTCTGTCAGCAAGATTGCTTCAGTTTCATCTTATTGTCTTCAAGCTGTTCACCCTGCTTCAGCATTCAGCCCTTTTGATCCAACGCTTTGAGAATGGTCTTTACTTCTTGTGCCGTGGTCAGGGCTTGATCAGTTTCATCTGGGTCGAACAATTCAAAGGGCAGGGTGACATCCATCGGGTAGCTGGATTGGATCACCTTGCGGCTGAGTCTCCTCAGCGGCAGTTCTTCTAATTTCTGAGTTTCCAGACCTGTCTGTTGTAGCCGTTCCACCAGGTCGTTAAGCACGTGCGTCTAGGGCGGCTCCAGCCCCTATTCCAGCAATGCACTTTTCAAGCTTTTCCCAGCTACCTGTGAAGCTTAAAACAAGCTTGGGCAAAAAAACCGTTGTTTTTCGCCAACTGAGCATGCTCAAGGTCGTTCTGGGCTTGGCGCAGCTATGCATCGGCCCGGCTTTCATGGAATCTCCGCCAGCCGCGGGATGGCGACCTTGGCAGCATTGCGCCAGATCGCCGAATCGCTCTCAGGCAACTGAGCCCAGTCCTCACTGTCGAGACCAATCATGTCGTCTGCAACACCATGCTCAAACAATTAATCTCAATTATTCTCAATTAATCTAACTAACTGTAGATCAGACGTTTACTGGCGGCCACAATAAAATCTGTATCGGACAGGCTATCCCAATCGACGCGAGCCAAACAGGTAAATCTGATCGAGTAGCTCTGCGCTTGACAGAACCAATTGGCGCAAGAAAAGACTCAGATTACGTAGCTACTGAGCATGACGTTGAATGCGAAGGGCCGCCAGGCTGGGTATGGTTGAGGATGGCCTGTTCAAAGTCTTTGGAAGTAGCAGTACGTTGGCTGAGAACCTCTCTCATTATTTTTAGCGAAGCCATACGCCTGTTCCATAAATGCTATTTCGCGATGCAGCGGTTTGCTGTCCGAACGGATTGCTTAGCTCGATCCCCAGAAAGTCCTTCATGGGCAATCAAGTGCCACATTGGAGATCGATTTTCCATGGCAACAGATGGTCATCGTGAGCAGCTCCAAGTTCATATAGAGCATGATTTTTTTCCACACTTTGGTGAGTGCTGATCAGCTTGAGGAGCTTTTGGCTATCGGCATTGCGGAATGCAGGGGATAATCAGCTTTGATCGGCCCGGCGGCGCAGTTCCTGCTGCAGACTCTCGAGTTCATATTGGTTTTAGTGGAGATCAAGTTTGAGATTTCGTCTGCAAAACCGGGGCTGTTGGTGTGGCTTTTGAGGTTGCGGCTGGGGATCATTGCCATCCAGTTGCGTTCTTTGCCGGCAGGCAATAGGTCTTTCGCTACTACTTCCCGAACGGCATCTCGGGAGTCGCTGATGCCTCTGACACCTTGATCAACCAGGAAGTCTTTCAACAGAAGCCAGCTGAGTTTGTTGGTGAATTCAAAGGCTTGAATCAAGCCCTGCTGCTTCAGCTCGCTGAGTGGGCGGCTGTTTGTAAGTGTAGGCGCTAATTTGAGGGTAGCCAGTGCTCATTCGTCATTCTCAAGACGCTGCAACCAGCGCACATCAGCGTCTGCCATGGAAGCCAATGCATTCACTGCACATAGAGAGGCAACGATGGGGTCGGACAGGCCTGACAACGAGCCTTGTCTGTGCATGAGCTGCTTGCTTTGATCCATTGGATACGCTCTCATCTCGTATGCAGAATTTCGTTCTCCTTGCCCCGTCGAGATGTTCGACGCTGATGTCGGTGAGGACGTCTTGAGCGCTCTGATCACCTTGTTGTTACTGGTGCTGGCAATCGCATGTTTCGTTGGCGGTTGGCTTGCACCGGAACTGGTTGCCTTGTTGGCTGCAGGCTTGCTGATGGCCACAGGCGTGCTCACGCCAACGGAAGCCCTCGCTGGTTTCGGCAGTCCTGCCTTGATCACCTTGGTGGGTTTGTTTGTGCTCTCCAATGGCTTGCTCCACAGCGGAGCCTTGGATCGGTTGCGGGAATTGCTGGCCTCCCCCCGGATCCGTAATCCCAGCCAGTTGATGCTGGTGTTGGGATTTGTGGTGGCTCCGATCTCCGGGTTCATTCCCAACACTCCGATTGTGGCGATCTTGCTGCCGGTGGTGCAGGGTTGGTGTCAACGCCGTGGGATCAGCCCCTCGCGAGTGTTGATGCCCTTGTCCTTTGCCACTCTGATTGGCGGCACGATCACCCTGATTGGCACGTCCACAAGCTTGCTCGCCAGTGATCTGGTGACGCGCCTGGGCTATGGCTCCTATGGGCTGTTTTCATTCACTGCGATCGGTATTCCGGTATGGCTGATCGGTGCCTGCTATCTGGTGATTGCTGGTCGCTTCTTGCCCGATCGCGGTGATCAAAGGGATGACAATCTTCAGGCCTTGAGCCGAGATGGGTACCTCACCGAGGTGGTGATCCCAACCCTTTCGCCGCTGTGCGGCGTCACCCTGTATGCAAGCAGGCTGCAACGTCGATTTGATGTGGATGTGCTCGATGTGCATCGCGATGGGCAACGACTTCAGCCTCCTCTGGCGCAGTTGCGTTTGCAAGCGTCTGATCGCTTGCTGTTGCGCTGCAGCCGCCAGGAGCTGTTGCGTTTGCAGCAAGACCGGATGGTCGATCTAGCCGGCACCCTTCTCGCCGATGAGTTGCCCCATATCCGCCATGCCGAAGTCGTGGTGCCGGCCGGCTCTTTGCTCGCCGGCACCACGCTGCGTGAGCTGCGCTTTCGCCAGCGTTTTAATGCGACTGTTCTGGCAGTGAATCGTGCTAACAGCACCCTGCTCGATCGCTTGGGATCGGTGGTGCTTCGAGAGGGAGACATGCTGCTGCTGCAGGCTCCACTTGATGCTTTGCGCGGCCTGCAGCAAGCAAGCGATCTGGTGGTGCTCGACCAGCTCGACGATGATCTGCCCTCCACCCACCGCAAGGGCCTGGCGATCAGCGTGATGCTGGCTGTACTGCTGCTGGCCGGCTTCAAGGTCATGCCTCTTGTCGCCGCTGTGCTCTTGGGAGTTGCGGTGTTGGTGATCGGCAACTGCCTGGATGCCGGAACGGCTCTGCGTTCGATTCGCTGGGATTTGTATCTGCTGCTGGGTGGTTTGTACAGCTTCAGTGTGGCCCTGCAGAAAACGGGGCTTGCTGATCAGGCGGCCTCCAGCCTGCTCACGTTGCTCCAACACAGCTCCGCTTTTGGAGCCTTGCTGGTGATCTATGCGATCACCCTGGTGGCCACTGAACTGCTCAGCAATGCGGCTGCCGTAGCCCTGGTTTTACCGATCGCTGCTGCTGTGGCCACCGGCTTGGAGCAGCAGCCGATGTTGTTTGCCACCGCTGTGGTGTTTGCTGCCAGCCAGAGTTTTCTCTCGCCGATTGGCTATCAAACCAACTTGATGGTATTTGCCCCTGGCCGCTATCGCTTCTTGGATTTTTTCCGCTTTGGTTGGCCCCTCTCGCTGGCCTACACCCTGATGGTCCCAATACTATTGCTTAATTTATCATAAACTTCGTCAACTCCGGCGGTGGGGTGAGCAGCGCTCGCAGTGATGCGGAGGCGGTCGCTACCACTGATTGGTGCAACAGCTCGGCATGCCACCAACTGCTGCAGAGATTTGTGCACTGGGGATGGAGAGGCTGGTGCTGGAGGGAGCGGCTAACCCTTATGGAGCAGCGGCCCGGCTGACGGCAATGCCTGTTCCGCATCTGTATCTGTTCAACCGCGTCGAGCAAGCGGAAAATCTGGCTTTGGCCTCAGCCAGGCAGTTGCGGCCTGCTGGTCTGTTCGTTGAATTGGATGGTTCCGGTACTGCCTTTGGCAAGCAGTTCAAGCGAGCCGATCGCAGTGGCTCTGCCTGGGCTGCGGTGATGGGGATGAGGAAGCTGAAGCCGGTCAGTTGCGTCTTAAGCCGTTGTTGGCCGAGGGCGAGGAGAGTTGTTTGGTGCTGAATGATCCGGATGCAGCAGTGTCCATCCTCCAGACCAATATTTAGATGCGGTTCGCTCGTTGTGATCAGCGATAACCTTCCTGCATTTGATGGCTAAGGTCCAAAAACTTAATGTCTGATGCTTCTATTCATTCGATCTGCTGCATAGGTGCTGGCTACGTAGGCGGACCCACCATGGCGGTCATCGCCGATCGCTGCCCAGACGTTCAGGTCACCGTCGTTGATCTCAATCAGACCCGTATTGATGCCTGGAATCACAGCGATCTGGGCAAGTTGCCGGTGTACGAACCAGGCCTGGATGCCGTGGTGGGGCGTGCGCGAGGTCGCAACCTGCATTTCTCAACGGCTGTGGATGATGCGATCGCCGCTGCAGACATGGTGTTCATCTCGGTGAACACACCCACCAAAACCAAAGGGCTTGGTGCCGGGCAGGCCAGCGATCTGCGCTGGGTGGAAGCATGTGCCCGTCAGGTGGCTCAATCGGCAACGGGCCATACGATTGTGGTGGAGAAGAGCACCCTGCCGGTTCGCACCGCAGAAGCCGTGAAGGCCATCCTCTCTGCTGCGGAGCAATCCTCTGAGGGTTCCCGATGCAGTTTCGCGGTTCTTTCCAATCCTGAGTTTCTGGCGGAAGGTACCGCGATCCCTGATCTTGAGTCGCCGGATCGGGTGCTGATCGGGGGCGAACATCCTGAGGCCATCGATGCCTTGGCATCGGTGTATGGCCAATGGGTTCCGCAAGAGCGCATTCTGCGCACCAACCTATGGAGCAGCGAGCTCTCCAAGCTCACGGCCAATGCTTTTCTGGCCCAAAGGATCAGTTCGATCAATTCTGTTGCGGCCCTTTGTGAAGCCACGGGCGCTGATGTGCGTGAGGTGGCCCGGGCGATCGGCACTGATAGCCGCATTGGTTCGAAATTTCTGCAGGCCGGTCCTGGCTTTGGTGGCAGTTGCTTTCAGAAAGACATCCTCAATCTTGTGTATCTCTGTAGGCATTTTGGGCTTCCTGAGGTGGCCAACTACTGGGAATCGGTGGTGCAACTGAACAGTTGGCAGCAGCACCGCATTGCTCGCACGGTGGTGCAGAAGCTGTTTGGTACCGTCACAGGCAAACGCCTGGCCATTTTTGGTTTTGCTTTCAAAGCAGACACCAACGACACCCGTGAAGCCCCGGCCATCCGCATTGCCAAAGACCTTCTTGAAGAGGGTGCTCAGCTCGCCATCCATGATCCCAAGGTGGATCCCGATCAAATCGCTCGCGATCTGAACTTGCCCGCCAGCACCGCACCGGATTCCGAGTCCGGCCCTACGCGAGCTGCACTCAGCGGTGAGGGCACCTGGTGGCCCACTGGCGACATCGCCTCGGCGTTGAAGGGAGCTGATGCCGTGCTCATCCTCACGGGGTGGAGTCAATACCAAGAGCTCGATTGGTCGTCACTGGCGCCATTGATGCGTCAGCCCGCCTGGGTGTTTGATGCCCGATCGGTGGTCACACCGGCTGAGGTGCAGGCCGCTGGTTTGAATCTCTGGCGTGTGGGTGAAGGCCAGCCATGAAGCGCCCCATTCTGGTCACCGGTGCTGCTGGCTTCATTGG
Source organism: Synechococcus sp. MIT S9509 (assembly GCF_047303035.1). Classification (NCBI taxonomy): domain Bacteria; kingdom Bacillati; phylum Cyanobacteriota; class Cyanophyceae; order Synechococcales; family Synechococcaceae; genus Synechococcus; species Synechococcus sp. MIT S9509. The sequence continues at coordinate 2,518,083 of NZ_CP138940.1, forward strand.
CGCAGCCCTCAGCTTGCGCTTGCTGGAACGCGGCGAACGGGTCGTTGGTATCGATAACCTGAACAACTACTACGACCCCAAGCTCAAACGCGCCCGCCTTGCACGAATTGAGCAGGCAGCTATTGCGGATGCCTGGCGGTTTGAAGAGCTAGCGCTGGAGGATTGTGAAGCGTTGATGGCTCTGTTTGCTGCAGAGCAACCCCGGGTGGTGGTCAACCTGGCAGCGCAAGCGGGCGTTCGCTACTCGTTGGAGAACCCAGCGGCCTACATCCAGAGCAATCTGGTGGGTTTTGGCCACATCCTTGAAGGCTGTCGTCATCACGATGTGGACAACCTGGTTTACGCCTCAAGCAGTTCTGTTTATGGCGGTAATCGCAACCTGCCGTTCCATGAGCGTCAGCCGGTGAATCATCCGGTGAGTCTGTACGCCGCCAGCAAGAAAGCCAACGAGCTGATGGCCCACACCTACAGCCATCTCTATGGCCTCCCGGCAACCGGTCTGCGCTTTTTTACGGTTTATGGCCCCTGGGGCCGGCCGGATATGGCACCGATGCTTTTTGCTAAGGCGATTCTGGCTGGTGAGCCGATCAAGGTGTTCAACCACGGCAAGATGCAGCGTGATTTCACCTACATCAACGACATCGTCGAAGGCGTACTGCGCTGCTGCGACAAACCAGCAACCGCCAATCCCGAATTCGATCCGCTTCAGCCCGATCCGGCAACGGCTGCTGTGCCGCATCGCCTGTTCAACATCGGTAATAGCCAACCCATAGAACTACTGCGCTTCATTGAGGTGTTAGAGCAGGCGCTGGGCAAAGAAGCGATCAATGATTTTCAGCCGATGCAGCCTGGTGATGTGGTGGCGACTGCTGCAGACACGCAGGCTTTGGAGAAATGGGTTGGGTTCCGTCCCAGCACCTCGATCGAAGAGGGTGTTGATCGCTTTACAGCTTGGTACCGGGAGTTTTACGGCGTCTGAGTGGCATGATCACTGGGCTGAAGGTTTTCTATGGCCTATTGGCTGAGCAAAATTCTGCCTCTTTTTGTGTTGCCTCTTGACCTGAGTCTGGTCATGCTGTCTGTGGGCTTGATCGGTCGCTGGCGCTGGCAAGTGATCAAGGCTGTTGTATTGCTCTGGATTTGTTCGCTGGGGTTGGTGAGCTAGGCACTCTGGCGCTGGTTGGAGAACCCTTGGCAACGCCAATCGGCAGCCGATGCATCATCTGCTGACGCGATTGTCGTGCTCAGTGGCGGGCGTCACCCGGCTCCGGGCGCTGCGAAAGTCAGCGAGTGGCATGACCCGGATCGATTCCTCGCTGGGCTTGATCTGTATCGGCAGGGCAAAGCACCGCTTGCTGTTCACCGGCGGTGCTAGTCCGTTTCGCCCCGGCCAGCCACCAGAGGGGCAGCTTTATTTGGAGGAGGCTGAGCAGCTGGGTATCCCCGCTGCGGCGATGCAAAGCACGCCGCCCGTTGTCAATACAGCCCAGGAAGCCGTTGCGATTCGTCAGCTGTTGAATGGCTCTGATCGTTCAACCACGACCCCACGCATTCTTCTGGTCACCAGCGCGTTCCACATGCGCAGAGCCCAACGCTTGTTAGAGCGTCAGGGGCTGAACTTGGTGCCATTCCCGGTGGATTTTCACGCCCGTGGCCAATGGGCAGGACCGATTTTGCGGGACCCACCCAGTGGCTTCAAACCACTGAGGCTCTTGATGGCAGTTTCCGAGCTTTGCATGGGTTGCTTGGGAGACTGGTTTACAAGGCCTGGTAGCTCTTCGCTACACGCTTGGATATTTCCGCTGGCAGGAATCAGGTTTGCTGGATGTTCAGGTGCATGGTCAGCTCGCGTAGCTAGACCATGCTCCCGGCTGAGATTCGCCAACGCTTTGGCTTGGGTTCTTCTCAGCGCCTGGAGTGGATGGCTAGGGAGCTGGCTGATGAGCTCTTCGCGACGAGCGTCCTTAATGGAGACCAAGCCAGTCTCTGAAAGCCAGCTTCAGCTCGTCCATCACGGTTGTCTCCATATAGCCAATCGAGCTGCCGATGTCGTCGATTGGAACCGTGAAGAGCTTGTCGACCATGAGCTGGGATCGTTTGCGTAGGCCATTTATGGCGCTGGGCTCAACCATGATGCGCACCAAAGGGTCTCGATCAGGGTGCTGGTGAGTGGACACAGCGTGACGCTGGGATGGCCCCAGAGCCAACGATTTGCCTGTACAACAACCGCTGGTCTGGGTTTGCCGGAATAGGCACCTGGGCTGGCCACGGTGATGACATGACCTCTTTGGATTTGCAGAGCACTCATGCTGTCCAGTCGTCCCAGTCGGGGATTGGTTCGGACCATTGCTGAGTGCTGCTGTAGGCCGATATCAAGTTGGATTGGCGCTTGGCCTCCTCGTCTCCGTCAAAGCGGGATAAATAATGGGCAATGGCATCTGCCTCTGAAGGCAACTGGTGGAGTCGTTGATCTTGAGTTAGTCAATCAGCTTCGTGATCAAGACGCTTGATTGCAGAACGGATTGCTCTGCTTGATGTCAACGTGCTGATCGCATTGATCGATCCTCAGCATGTTCACCATCAACCAGCCCATGCTTGGTTTCAGGCTCATGGTGCCGACGGTTGGGCGTCTTGTCCGTTGACGCAGAGTGCATTGCTGAGAATTCTTGGCAACCCTCGCTACCCCAACAGTCCAGGCAGTCCAGCGGTTTTGATGCCGCTACTCCAAGAACTGCTGGCCCATCCGGCCCATGTGTTTTGGCCTGATTCGCTCTCCTGGAATGAGGCTGATCTGTTTTTGTCAGATGAGCTCCTGCATCATGGTCAAATCACGGACACCTATCTGCTTGCTCTGGCGGTTCATCACGAAGGAGTGCTGATCAGCTTTGATCAACGACTGAGACCTCGATCGGTTCGCGGAGGGACGGCGGTTTTACAGCTCATCCAACCAGAGTCCTCTTGAAGTAATCGGTGCTCTTGTCCAGGAAGTTGTGGATTCAGCAGCGGTCGTAATAGCGCTTGCCATCCTCCCGTTTCTGGCGGTGTCGCCCGGCTTCTCTGCGCGAATACTCGCTTGCTGTGGGGTTGGCCACGACAGGGTCAACATGCGCAACCTGTCCCCATAAGTCTCTTGGAGCCCAGCGCACGGTGTGATTCACTTGGTCGTGCTTGATCACATGGCACCAGTGCAAGCTCCCGCATTTGGGGCAATACAACTCCTCCAACCACTCATTGCTGAGCACCAGAACCGGATAGGCGTTGATTATCAGCTGGGCGCGTTTAGCTGGAATGCCTCGCTCTTGCAATTGACCTGGCTGCAAGAGATGCAGGTAATACTTCCTGCCATTGCCTTCGATGAGTTGCTCAGGGTGCGCGGGACAAAAGAGTTGCCGCTTCCTGGGGCGGCGATTGCGTTTGGTTGAACTTGACACCTTTGAGTCGGCTTGCTTCTGGACAAAAAGAACCATCAGAGACTCACTAGCTCACCAATCGTATGCCGGCGACGATGCAGAAATTGCATCATGAATTGCATTTCTTCTGCGATCAAAGTTGATACGGTCGATCAATTATGAAACGCTTGTATAGGCTGGAAAAACCCCACAAAAAAACCGGGTATGTACCCGGAATTTTTAAATGAAACGACGAAACTATTCAAGCCGAGCCAACACCGGTGTAGGAACCATAAAAGAACAATCCGACAACAAAGATTGCAGCCATACCGCCTGCAGTGGCGACAAGCCAAAGAGGCAAGGTTCCTTCTGTCCAGCGTGAGCGCCACTTGACTGCAGGAGTGCCGTCAGGAAGTCGATCAGGTATACGGCCGTCAGGGAGACCGGATTTCTTACCGCTCATGGTTTGAATCCTCAGTTAAAGAAATAGCTGGAAAACAGAATGCCTGTGACGAACACAAACAGAAGACCCAGATAAAGACTGGTTCGGTTGAGTTCAACCGGCAGGGTATTGGGGTTTTTGTTGCGCTCCATGATGTCTCAGAACTGGTGGGGAATCAGCGGCGAATGAATTGCATGGCGGCCAAAGCGCCGATAAAAAACACCGCGGGGACTCCCAGGGTGTGCAACGCGAGCCAGCGCACGGTGAAGATCGGATAAACGCGTGGCTTGGAAGAGGTGGGTGTTTGAGTCATGAAAAATTCTTATTTCAGCCGTGAGTCGAGGCTCGACTTACCCTCGAAGCGCTGATCAACAACGGGAGCTTTACTCTCGCTGGCTTGGTAATACGAGTCAGGGCGAGGAGTTCCGAAGGCGTCATAGGCAAGGCCTGTAGACACAAACAAAAACCCGGCCAAGAAGATCGAAGGCAGGGTGATTGCGTGGATCACCCAATAGCGGATGCTGGTGATGATCTCGAAAAACGGGCGTTCGCCCGTTGAGCCGCCGGCCATGACTTCGGGTGTAAGAGCTTAATTATCCTAATGGCATGAGTCCGGTTACTGCGCCTCACCCCAGCTAGTTGGTTACAGAGCGTTGTTCGCTACGAGTTCTCAATAGCTGTCAAGTCAGCGCTGACCAGCGCAGCATCAGACCCCGCTCACCCAACAGAAACGCGTGCTGTTGGCGATCAGTGTCGTCGAAAACAAAACGAGTGAAATTTGTTGGAGCCTGAATGCTTTCAGGATCACGTTCCCAGCTGTTGCCCTCATCGCGGCTAACCAGCAGGGTTCCGTTGCCGCCGCTGGCCCAGATCGCTCCGTCGTCAGACCAAGCCATGTCCAGATAGCCATAGCCGTTGGTGATGGGGATGATCGGTTTGCTCCAGCTTTCGTTGTCGGCAGCATCCTCGTTGAAGCGAATCTGAGCTCCTCGAGCCACCATCCACAGTTTTCCATTGGGCTGGTAGCCAATGCTCTGCAGCCTTTGACTGCTCACACGCTGGTGAACCTGCCAGACCGGCTGTCCTGGATCCCAGGTGGCGTAGAAGTTGCCCAGGCTGCTCACGCTGACGTAGGCACCATCAGGACTGCGGCGCAGGTCACGGGTTGCACCTGCTGCATCACTCACTTCGGCGTCCCAGCTGCCACCACCATCACTAGTTCGGTAAACAGCTCCCACATTGGTGGCCAGCTCCGCATTGTTCGGCCCGAGGGCAGTGATCAGGTAGGGCTCGCCTGGCAACTTGGTGTCCAAGAACAACCGCGTCCAGTTCTGGCCCCCGTCAGTGGTGTGCATCAGCAAGCCAGGCTGTCCGGCGATCCAGCCGTCATCAGCATCAAAAGCAATGCTGATCAGGCGGAAGTTCTCTTCCTCCGGCAGATCCAGGCTGCGCTCGTTCCAGCTTGCGCCACCATCGTTGGTCTCCAGAATCAGGCGGTTACTGCCCACCAGGAAGCCATGGTCAGCACTGGTAAATGCGATATCCAGCGGATTGGCCTGGGTGTTGAGATTGATCACCTGCCAGGGGCTGGTGGTCGCGGTCGGAACTTTGGTGGTCACGCAACCAGCGAGCCCGAAGCCGATGCAGACCACGAGTGCCAGCTGTGCAAGGGATTTAATCAGAGAATTCATGCCGGATCGAGATAAAGGCAGGCTTGGAGAAATGCGCAAGATTCAGTGCGTCAAGACTTAGCGCAGTGAATACAGCGAAAGGAAAAATGCGAATCCCAAAGCCAGGCTGCCAAAGATCAGCACATTTTTCTGGCCAGGAGTCAGTCGATTGACGCCCAGACCGAAATCGAGATTCTCTTCGAAACCGCTGGCTTTCGATCGTGGTCCGATATCTCGGAACGCGCCAACTCTGCTGCGGCAGACCGGACAGCGAAATGTGAATGCGTCTAGCTGTTGAAAAGCAGTTCCCGATTCGATCCGCAACTTCTTGACACCTTCTTCGGGGTCATAGACGAATCCGCAGCTCCTGCACTCGAAACGGTGTGTGAGTGGATCGCTCGCCTGCTCAGCCAGAGTTTTTTCCGGGGCGCGGACCTTCGCCTCAACCGCTTCATCTGGGGAAGCCCCCGATTCAGACCCCTGTTGCAGATCTGAATCAGCGGTGATTTGACCCGCAGGATCCTGCGGCGCTTGTTGTTCGTCGCTCACCGCTGACAGACATGGGAGACCACTCTATCGACGTCAACTGAAGAAGCGTCAGGCAGAGGTTGCAAATGCCAGACTGAGCCGCAGATTGGATCCGCACAGATGTTTGTGCTCCAGGGTTATGACGCCTTCCTCGGCTTCTTGCTGATAGCGGGAGCTGTGCCTGTGCTGGCCTTGGTGACCAACAAGCTGGTGGCACCGCGCAGCCAGGTTGGTGAGCGAGAGCTCACCTATGAATCCGGCATGGAGCCGATCGGCGGAGCCTGGATTCAGTTCAACATCCGCTATTACATGTTCGCGCTCGTCTTCGTGATCTTTGATGTGGAGACGGTTTTCCTCTATCCCTGGGCCGTTGCATTCCACCGGCTAGGTATTTTGGCTTTCATAGAAGCGCTGGTCTTCATTGCCATCCTCGTGGTGGCTTTGGCCTATGCCTGGCGCAAGGGCGCCCTGGAGTGGAGCTGATCCCATGACCTCATCGATCGAACGAGCTGCAACAACAGACGAAGCCCCCTCGATTCAGGCCGTCCGAGATCTGAGGGAATCCAGCTGTGGTCCAGTGGCAGGCGCTGCCGATGGCGTGCCAACGGTCACCCAGGACCTCAGTGAAAACATCATCCTCACCAGTCTTGATGATCTGCACAATTGGGCTCGCTTGAGCAGTCTCTGGCCACTTCTCTATGGAACGGCCTGTTGCTTCATTGAATTCGCTGCCTTGCTGGGTTCTCGTTTTGATTTCGATCGTTTCGGTCTTGTGCCACGCAGCTCACCTCGCCAGGCAGATCTTCTGCTCGTTGCCGGCACGGTCACGATGAAGATGGCCCCCGCATTGGTGCGTCTGTATGAGCAGATGCCCGAACCCAAATATGTGATTGCGATGGGCGCCTGCACCATCACCGGCGGCATGTTCAGTTCGGACTCAACCACGGCTGTTCGCGGGGTCGACAAGCTGATTCCCGTTGACCTGTATCTCCCGGGCTGCCCGCCGAGGCCTGAAGCGATTTTTGATGCGGTGATCAAGCTCCGCAAAAAAGTGGCCAACGAGTCTGTGGCCGATCGTCGTTTGCTGATGCAAACCCATCGTTACTGCACGGTCGAGCATGCGATGACCCCCGTTGAACCCATCGTCACCGGCGCCTATCTGCGCGCTGAAACGCAGGTTGCCGCTCTCCAGCCAGGCGCCGGACTGCCGATGCCGGCACTGGAGACAGCTGAGCCCGTCACGATCCCTGAGGAATCATGAGCGCCACCCCTGAGAAGCAAACCAAAGCTGACGTTCCAGTAACTACAGGCCCCGAGCCCGGGCCGGTCAGTCAATGGCTGAGTGAGCAGGGCTTTGAGCATGCAGTGCTGGATCCCGACCATGTTGGAGTTGAACAGATCGGCGTTGAGGCACTGTTTCTGCCTGTGATTGCGGCAGCTCTGAAAAGCCATGGCTTTGATCATTTGCAGTGCCAGGGCGGCTACGACGAGGGCCCCGGGCAGCAGCTGGTCAGCTTCTATCACTTCATTGCATTGGGGGAAGTTGCCGAAGGGCTCGTGGATCAGCTGCGCGAAGTGCGTCTGAAAGTGTTTCTGTCCAGAGAGGGAGAACCAACTATTCCCAGTCTCTATGGCCTGTTTCGAGGAGCTGACTGGCAGGAGCGAGAAACATTCGACATGTTCGGGATCAGTTTCGAAGGCCATCCCCATCCCAAGCGTTTGTTGATGCCCGAAGACTGGACCGGCTGGCCGTTGCGCAAGGACTATGTGCAGCCAGATTTCTACGAAATGCAGGACGCTTACTGAGTCAGCTCGCCATTAAGGGTTTGTCGGTCTTGTGCTTCCTGTAAAAGCGCATCACTCCCAGAGCCAGGCTTCGGGGATCGTGCCTCATAGTTGCTGTGGGCCGCGTCCCCTGAAGGGGAGCTTCCATCACGTCGTATCCCTCGCTTTCCAGCTCGCGACGATTGCAGATCACCGGCTCGGCACCGCGTGAGCGGTAGTGGTTGATCAGTGGTGATTCGTGGATTGGCTCCTGTGCCAGCACGGCATCAAACAACCGATTGTTGATTCCCAGAGAGGCCAGCTGCGCTTCGATGGCCCTCAGATGTCCGCTCACATCCAACCCATCGGTTTCACCAGGCTGCGTCATCAGATTGCAGATGTAGAGCCTTGGTGCGCGGCTGCGCTGGATCGCACTCACCAGTTCAGGCACCAGCAGGTTCGGAAGCAGCGAGGTGTAGAGGCTGCCAGGTCCAAGAAGGATCAGATCGGCTTGGGCAATGGCTTCAAGAGCCCTCGGCAGCGCGGGGGGGCGTTCCGGCAGACAGCCCAGGCGAACAATCGGGCTCGGGGCCTTTCCGATCGCCGATTCCCCTTCAATGCGCCGGCCGTCTTCCAGTTCCGCCCACAGCCGCACATCCACATTGGTTGCCGGCACCACCTGTCCCTGAACCGCCAGCACGCGGCTGGAGGCCGTGATCGCGGTTTCCAGGCTGCCGGTGATGGCGGTGAGCGCCGACAGGAACAGATTGCCGAAGCTGTGACCTTCCAGTCCGCCTCCGGCTGAGAACCGGTATTGGAAAAGACGTGTCAGCAGGGGTTCCTCGGTGGAGAGTGCGGCCAGACAGTTGCGGATGTCGCCCGGAGGCTGCACCCCCAGTTCCCTGCGCAGCACTCCGCTGCTGCCGCCGTCATCCGCCACGGTGACGATGGCCGTGATGTGGCTGCTGTAGCGCTTGAGGCCGCTTAACAACGTGGACAGTCCGGTTCCACCTCCGATGGCCACGATGTTTGGCCCACGATTCAGCCGGCTTTTGGCGCGAAGCGCATCCACCAGCACGGTGTCTTTTTCAGGTGCCAGCGCCTGCTGGATGGATCCGAAGCTGCGGCTTTGCCCCCAGAGCAGCAGGCCCACTCCCACAAGCAGCACCAATGGTCCGGTGATTCCCCTCGGCAACACCCGGGTGATCCAGCTCAGGGATTCCTGGATGGCCCAGAGCATCCAGTAGATCGGCTGCAGGTCGGCCCAGACGGCAGCGCCGAGCAGGGCCAGCATCAGTCCGATCCCGGAGGTGAGCAACCAGCGCTTCACCACCAGACCTGGCTGAAGCCAACTCACCGCTCGGCGTGAGCGCAACATCAGATCACGCTGCCGTGCAGCTTGTATGGCTCGGATGCGTTGACGGCGTCCGCGGTGAGTGGGGCTGCTCAAGTGGTATCCGGGGCCAGGGTTGTCGTTTCCCTTGCGATGAGGGAACTGTACGGAAGTTGTTCCTGATGGCCATCCCTTCAGTGCAAACGAGGCAAGATGGGCGCGCAACGCACAACAGCTCTGTGCAGACCCGGCTGGACCCGACATCTCCAGCAACCCAGGTTCCTGTGGTGGAGATGCGTGACCTCACGATGCAGTGGGGGGCCAAGCCTGTGCTCGACAACGTGACACTCTCCATGCAACCGGGAGAGCGCATTGCCGTGGTTGGGCCTTCAGGCGCGGGCAAATCCACTGTCCTGCGCTTACTGGCGGGGCTGCAGCTGCCCACAGCCGGTGAACTGCGCCTGTTTGGGGAACTGCAGGACTATCTTCGCCTCGATCAGCGTCGTCCGCCCGACGTGCGTCTGGTGTTTCAGAATCCTGCCTTGCTGGCTTCCCTCACGGTTGAGGAAAACGTTGGCTTTCTGTTGATGCGTCTTGGGCGCTTGAAGCCTGCCCAGATCAAAGAGCGCGTTCAGCAGTGTCTTGAGGCAGTCGGGCTCAATGATGTGGCCGATAAATACCCAGGCCAGCTCAGCGGCGGCATGCAGAAACGGGTGAGTTTCGCCAGGGCACTGATTGATGACCCCGATCGTGAAGAAGGGGCGATGCCCCTGTTGCTCTACGACGAGCCGACGGCGGGGCTGGATCCGGTGGCCTCAACCCGGATTGAGGATCTGATCGTGAAGACCACCACCGTGGCCCGTGGCTGTTCGGTTGTAGTGAGCCATGTGCACAGCACCATCGAGCGTTCGGCGGAACGGATCGTCATGCTCTACGGGGGGCGTTTCCAATGGGACGGAACGGTGGATGAGTACCGAGCGACCGATAACCCCTACGTCGTTCAGTTCAGGACAGGTAACCTGCGCGGACCAATGCAGCCCTCTGACCAATGAGCCATGCGCCGTAGTGTCCGTGAAGCCCTTGTTGGGTTTTCGATCGTTGGAGCGATCGCAGGATTTGCAGGCACCATGCTTTGGCTCAGAGGTGTGCGTCTTGGTTCGGAGACCTGGACGGTGACTGCGGATTTCGCCAATGCCGGAGGACTGGCGGCCCGTTCACCGGTCACGTTCCGGGGAATCATGGTTGGCACGGTGCAATCCATTGAAGTCACACCAATGGCGGTGAAGGCAACCCTTGAGATCAGTGCTGATGATCTGAAACTTCCCTTGCCTGTGAAGGCCTCTGTTTCGTCCTCCTCCCTGCTGGGGGGTGATTCCCAGGTCGAACTGGTCACAACCGGTGCGCCGCTGCCCAAGGATGCACCAAGGCCGAATTCAGGCCGTTGCGCAAAGAGCGGCATCCTTTGCAATGGAGCCACGTTGCCCGGCGAGTCGGCTGCCAGTCTCACCACTGTGACGGCTTCCCTCGAGCAGCTGCTTGATGAAGCCAAGAAGTCGAATCTGATCCCCACGTTGGTGGAGTCCACCAAGCAGTTCGGGATCACCAGTCAGGACGCCTCCAAGTTTCTCGACACAGCCGATGTGGCTGCGGAGAACGTCGACACGCTGGTCAGCCAGCTGCGTGCCGAGGTGGCCAGAGCCAAACCCACGATCCAAAATCTGAACAGGGCCACTGCCGAAGCGGCTCAGGCTGCGGCACACATCAACAACCTGGCTGGGGCCATCGACAACCCTGAAACGGTCAGTGATCTCAAGCAGACGGTGACCAATGCCCGTGAACTCACAGCTCGCATCGATCAAGTGGGGGGCGACATCGAACAGCTCACCGATGATCCCCGTTTCATGCAAGGGTTGCGCAGCGTGATGATCGGGCTAGGCACCTTGTTCGAGGAGGTTTATCCCGCTCAGACCAACTCTTCACAGTGAAGTTGAGGTGTCAGGTCACTGCATTGATCGCCTCCATGGCGATCGATGCGATCGCCTGATCACTGGCCTTGGGCAGCTGCACGTATTTGCCCCCAGCAGCTTCGGCCAGATCTTTGCCCATGCCACTGCCGATGAATTTGCGTTCGGTGTCGATCACCAGCAGCTTGATGCCAAGCATCCGGTAGCGCGCCGCGACATCCAGCACTTCCTGTTTGAGGTCGGGCTTTTCTTCGCCTTCCAGCTCAGGCTGGCCGAGGGATGTACTCAGTGGCACGTTGCCACGACCATCGGTGATCGCTACCACCACCACCTGGCCCAGGTCGCCTGTGGCCAGTGCATTGGCGCCAACGCGGGCTGCCTGGGTCAATCCGTGGGCCAGCGGTGATCCGCCGCCGCAGGGCATCGATTCCAGGCGCCGGCGCGCTGCGGTGATTGAGCGTGTGGGAGGCAGCAGCACCTCGGCCTGATCGCCGCGGAAGGGGATCAGCGCCACCTCGTCGCGGTTTTCGTAGGCCTCGGTGAGCAGCCTGATCACGGCACCTTTGGCGCTTTGCATGCGGTTCAGGGCCATGGAGCCGCTGGCATCCACCAGGAAGATCACCAGGGCTCCGGCCTGGCGCTGCAACAGCTTGGCGCGCAGATCGGCTTCTTCAACGATCACGCTGCGTCCAGGCTGGCGTTCTCGCCTTGCTTTCTGATAGGGCGCCGCCGCACGCAGCGTGGCGTCCACGGCGATGCGGCGCACAGGCCCCCTGGGCAGCATCGGTTTGACATAACGGCCGCGGCTGTCGCTGAGCACCACCGAACGACTGCCGCTGCTGCCGCTCTTGCTCTTTGCAGCGTTGAACAGCAGCAGGTCGGGATCAATGGACACCGCCTCGGGATCCAGCATGAACTCTTCGGGGACCGAGGGCGGTGCCTCGTCCTGGTCAAGCTCTTCATCCTCATTGTCGTTGTTCTCGTCTTCACCGCTGTCGCTGGAGTCCTCCTCGGGAGGGTCGTTCTGATCCTGATCAGACCCTTCAGGCGGCGGTGGCTGATTCTCCGGGTTCTGTTCGCCCGCGTCCGGTGGCGGCGGGTTCTGGTCCTGAGGGGGTTCCGGCGGTGGCGGTGGCTCCATCTGCTGATCCGGCGGCGGCAGTTGCGACGCGCGCGGTGCGATCACCAGGGCCACAGCCACCTGCAGGTCGTCCGCTTCGACCTGTTCACGGCCGCTGAGGGCTGCATGGGCCCTGGCAACACGCACGGCATAGAGCTCGGATCGGTGCCCCTCCACGCCTCCGCGGATCGCTTCGGTCACCAGGTATTCGATCTGCTCATGGCTGATGCGCACGTCCGGCAACCACTGCCGGGCCAGCAGCAGCTGGGTCGCCAGAGCATCGGTTTCCTCCTTCCAGCGCTCGGAAAAGCTGCGGCTGCACTGGCCGTGGCTCAGCACCGCATTGGTGATGTCCACGCGTTCTTCCGTGCTCACCAGCTGATTGGCTGAGAGGGCGATCGCAAAGCGGTCGAGCAGGTGGTCGCGCACATTGCCCTCTTCGGGGTTGTAGGTGGCGATCAGCAGCGGTCTGCAGGGGTGGCTGAGGCTGAGGCCTTCCCGTTCCACCTGGTTTTGGCCAGAGCCCACCGCTGCCAGCAGCAGATTGATGATGCCGTCATCGAGCAGGTTGAGCTCATCGACATAGAGCACCCCGCGATGTGCTTCGGCGAGCAACCCCGGCTGGAACACGGGGCTGCCGCTGGCCAGTGATGCGGCCACGTCCACGGCACCCACCAGTCGGTCCTCAGTGATGCCGAGGGGCACCTGCACGAAAGGAGCGGGAATCACCTTGGAGGGTGGTTCGCCGCTCAGCTGCTCGCGCCAGCTCCCATCCCATTCCTCCGGTCTGGTCGGATCGAGGTTGAGTCCGGGACCTGCAGGCACATCGGTGCTCTCCTGATCCAGCACCTCGATTGGTGGCAGCAGGGCGTGCAGGCCCCGGGCCAGAACCGATTTGCCGGTGCCTCTGCCTCCGGCGATGATCACCCCGCCGAGGCTGGGGTCCACCGCTGCCAGCATCAGCGAAAGTTTCAGCGTTCCATGGCCTGTGATGGCTGCCAGTGGGAAGGCGCGGCTCGCCTGTTCCTGAGCAGCTGTGCTGGCCAGTCCGCTGGCGACCCCTCCACCTGAAACCATGAATGTTTGCCGGCCCTGCGCGTGAGCGCCAGTCTCGCTGATCAGGCTCATCCCCTCGCCATCGCTCTTGGGGCGAATCTGCCCAGCAGTACAGGTGTGCCCCGCCAGACCTTGATCGCGGTGCGTCCTCTGCTGGAGCAACTTGTAACGACCTGGGCCGGGACTGGGGCGGGAGAGATCCGCTGCTCCTGGTCGCCACTGCTGGAGACGATTCCGGTGGGCGGGCCTCCAAGGCAGCCCCTGTACTGCAATGCCGTGGTGCTGTTCAACGCTGTGCAGGGTCCTGCTTCCGAGGCAGCGGCCTTGGAGTTGCTCGCCGAGCTGCATCAGCTTGAGCGATGTTTCGGGCGTGATCGGGATCAGGAGCTGCCATGGGGGCCGCGCAGCCTTGATCTGGATCTCCTCTTCTGGGGTGAATGGCGTCTGGACCATCCGCTCCTGGTGTTGCCTCACCCTCGCCTGCACCTGCGCGCGTTTGTTATTGAACCCCTGCTGGCAGCCATGCAGCGTTCAGTGGAGTGGAGTAACTGAATCAAAACTTTAAAATTGAAAAATTTGTTTTTCCAATTTCGCTTTTGACCATGCAAGGGGAATTAATGCTCTATTTGAAAGTCAGTTTTTTAAGGATTTTTATTCATGCTGCATGGAACTCTAAGCAAAATTAACCTATTGTATTACGATATTTTTAGAGTATAGAAAATTCCTGGACTGCTTGGATCAGGTGTATGTGCAGTGTTAAATTGTGAAAGATCTAAGAAGTTGAAAATTTGCGTTAGAGACCTGAAAAATATCTACTTTGTATTTAAATACTTTCCAGGACTCTTGCAATTGTGTTAATATTATTTTTTAGAGGTTACGAAATCGCTAACGGTTTGTTGAAATCTTGCAAACATTTCTTGTGTCATGCCGTGATGTACTGGAAGGAGGACGCCATTCTCCATAACGTTGTCAGAGTTAGATAGGCCTGATTTTGAAACTCTTTTTTGAATGTTTTTGCACATTGGCTGCCTTGTGACATTGCCCGTAAAAACAACCCTGGTCTGAATGCTCCTTTGTTCCAAGTAAATTTGAAATTCTCTACGTTTGAATGGGGCTGAATTCTTAATTATTACTGGAAAGGCAAGCCATGCAGTTTCGCAGTTGGGATTTTCTAGTGGAGTATCAAAAAAATCTCCGAAGCTGTCAAAAAAATCTTTTTGAATTTTGAAATTGTGTTGCCTTGTTTTAATGTTGGCGGGTAGTTTTTTAATCTGCTCCAGACCAAAAGCTGCCCCTATTTCCGAGCCTTCTAAATTGTACCCTACGGTTTCAAATACAAATTTTGCGTCGTATTCAATTCCATCCAGATTGACATTGAAGCGATTTTCTATTGTTTCACTATTTTCGTCAAAAAGTGAAGAGCTTCGCCCCCAAGACCTAAGCAGTTTTGCTCTTTCTAGTGCTGAATCATCGTTGAGAGCCAAAGCCCCACCATTTCCGGCGCAATTGATGATGTGGGAGCCGTAAAAGCTAGTAATTGATAAATCTGTATATGAACCGCTGCTCTTCCCGTGAAGTGTTCCTCCAATTGTGTCAGCAGAGTCTTCGAGTAAAAGCAGATTGTGTTTTTGAGCAATTTCTCTAATTATGTCCCAGTCGCAGATATTGCCCATCAAATTAGGCGCCAATATGGCTACGGTTTTATTTGTAATAGCCTCTTCTATCTTTAAAGGGTCAATATTGAATGTTAAGGGTTCAACGTCAACGAAAACCGGTATTAAGCTGTTTTTAGCTAAGCATCCAACTGTAGTTGAGAATGTCAGCGCAGGAGTGATAACTTCTGCTCCTTTGGGGAGATTCAAGGCTTCGACACCTATGTAAAGTGCTGAAGAGCCGGAGTTGACATATAAGCAATATTTTTTACTGAATAAATCGGCTACTTTTTTTTCAAATTTACGTGAGTATTTTCCCATTTGGGTCGATTCGTTCAAGCAGTTATTTACTGCTTGAATTTCTTCATTTCCGTAAACTGTTTTTGCGTATGAAATCTTTTCCAAATTAATGTTGAAATTCGCATTGCCAATATAACAAAACTTTTAGCTGTCTCGGTGGAATTCAGCGCCCGCAGGGATAGGTATTCACAGCCTGCCTTTTTAGACAAGGCTTTAAGCAAATGCAGCCGCTGGAGCTGCGGGGGAATGTTGAAATGTGAAAGAACGTCAATGCTCGATCGTTCAGTGTGATGCCAGTTGAGGAGAGGGTCTCGTCGATCCTGCAGCTCAACCGCCATGCTGGTGCCCGCTGTCCTGACAAGCCATGGCCCCGCTGCCGGCTCCGGAGCCCTACGAGCTGCTGGAGACCATCGAAGCCCTGGATGCGCGCAAGGTCCGTTTCGAGCGCAACCGCATCCGGTTGCCCATGGGAGTGGAGGGCAGCTTCGGGATCATTCGTCATCCCGGGGCATCACTGGCGGTCCCGATCACCGACGGAGGCCAGGTGGTGGTGCTGCGGCAGTATCGCTTCGCCGTTCAGGCCAGGTTGCTGGAGTTTCCGGCCGGCACGCTTGAGGAGGGGGAAGATCCTCTGGAGTCGATGAAGCGGGAACTTGGTGAGGAGGCTGGCTACAGCGCTGCACGCTGGGATGCTCTCGGTCCGATGTTTCCCTGCCCGGGTTACTCCGATGAGGTGATCCATTGTTTCCTGGCCAGGGATCTCACAGCGCTTGAGAACCCCCCTGCCGGTGACGACGATGAAGATCTGGAGGTTCTGCGCATGAGTGTTGCCGAACTTGATGCTCGTCTCGGTTCCGGTGAGGAGTGGCTCGATGGCAAGAGTGTCACCGCCTGGTATCGGGCCAAGCAGTTGCTCGGTTTCTGAATTCATAACGACACATGAGTACCCCACGTACGCTGTTCTGGCACCGCCGCGATCTGCGCCTGTCGGACAACTCCGGTCTTCAGGCTGCCGCGGCACTGGGTCCTGCTGTGACCGGTGTTTATGTGTTTGATCCGGCTCTGATCACACCTCCGCCCCAGCTGCCGCCGATGGCGCCCGCTCGGTTGTGGTTCCTGGTGGAGAGCCTGGTCGAACTGCAGCAGCGCTGGCGTCAGGCCGGGAGTCGCCTGCTGCTGCTGGCCGGTGATCCGGTGCTGCTGTTACCCCGGCTTGCGGCTCTTCTTGACGCACCCACCGTGGTGTGGAGTCGTGATGTGGAGCCCTATGCCCGTGAGCGTGATCGTCAGGTGGCCAAGGCTCTGCAGAACGATGGTCGCAAGCTGCTGGTCGACTGGGACCAGCTGCTGGTGGCGCCGGAGTCACTCAGAACCGGAGGAGGGGACCCATATCGGGTGTATGGACCTTTCCTGCGCAACTGGCGTGGTCAGGTGGAACGGCTTGCCCCCCGCATCACGGAAGCTCCGGAGGGTCTGCAGGATCTGACCGGGTCTCAGCTCCAGCAGATCAGTTCTGCTGAAGGCGATCTTGGTCGGCTCTGTTCACAGGGACAGTTCGAGCTCGAGCGTTTGCGTAGCAGCCATGGATTCGCCGGCACGGAGTTGTGCCCCTGCCGCCCCGGAGAAACCGCTGCTGCGGATCAATTGGCGAGGTTCGCTGACAGTCCCCTGCTGGGCTATGAGCCTGATCGCAATTTCCCTGGGCAGCAGGGGACCTCATCGCTGAGTGCGGCTCTCAGTGTCGGCACGGTCAGTCCGAGGCAGGCCTGGTGCTCTGCCCAGAGCGCCAAGCAGATCGTGCGCAGTGATGAACAGCAGCATGCGATCACGGTGTGGGAGCAGGAGCTGGGCTGGCGTGAGTTTTACCAGCAGGCCTTGTTCCATTTCCCGGAACTGGCGGATGGCCCTTACCGCGAGCAATGGCGACGCTTCCCCTGGGAGAACAACGAAGCGTGGTTTGAGTCCTGGAGAGAGGGCAAGACGGGAATGCCGATCATCGATGCGGCGATGCGTCAGCTCAATCAGAGCGCTTGGATGCACAACCGCTGCCGCATGATTGTGGCGTCTTTCCTGGTCAAAGACCTCATCTGCGACTGGCGTTGGGGTGAGCGGGCCTTCATGGAGCTGGAGGTGGATGGTGATCTCGCAGCCAACAACGGTGGCTGGCAATGGAGTGCCAGCAGCGGCATGGATCCCAAGCCACTGAGAATCTTCAATCCCTCAACGCAGGCATCAAAGTTCGACGCCGACGCCGACTACATCCGTCACTGGTTGCCGGAGCTGCGCCATGTGAACACCAAGGACCTGCTCAGCGGTGACATCGGTGCTCTTGAGCGACGAGGTTATCCAGAACCTCTGATCGATCACAAGAAGCAGCAGGCCCATTTCAAGGCGCTGTACGCCCGGATCCGATCCTGAGCTCAGGCCGCCACGCTGCAGGTCTGCGAATCCAGCGGTGCTGTCTGGCAGAGCAGTGAGCGCAGAACGGAGATCACCTGTTCCTGCTGCTCGTTGGAGAGCTCCGGGAAGATCGGCAGACTCAGCACTTCGCTGCATAACTGCTCGGTGATCGGCAGACGGGTGTCTCGATGCTGATCCGCGTAAGCCGGCTGGCAATGAATGGGAATGGGGTAATAGATGATCGTGCTGACCCCGCGTTCCTGCAGGCTCTGTTTCAGCCAGTCACGGCAATGACTGCTGGGCAGCCCGAACTCGCTGGGATGATCACCGGCACTGGAGGAGATTGGAGCCGGGCAGACCGTGACACGCACAACAAACTGATTCCAGCCATGGTCATGACCCGACGATGCGTCGGGAAGCAGCAGGCCTGGCACATCCCTTAAAGCTTCGCGATAACGCCGGGCGATCTCCCGGCGGCGCTCGACCCATTGGTTGAGCCGCGGCAGTTTCACATTCAGTACTGCGGCCTGGATCGCATCGAGCCTGCTGTTGTATCCCAGATCCGTGTGCAGGTAGCGGCGGGGCATGCCATGCACGGCCAGCTCGCGCATGCGTTGAGCAAGAGAATCGTCGTGGCAGGTCACGGCGCCTGCATCACCAGCCGCTCCGAGATTTTTGGTGGGAAAAAAGCTGAAGCAGCCCGTATCGCCCCAGCTGCCGACGGGTTTGCCGTTCCAGCTGGCGCCTGTGGCCTGAGCGCAGTCTTCGATCACGCGAAGGTTGTGTTCTGCGGCGATCGCCATTAACCGCGTCATGTCAACGGGCCGCCCAAACAGATGCACTGGGATCAGGGCTTTTGTTGCAGGCGTAATCGCTGACGCGATCTGATTGAGATCGATCAGGTAAGTGAGTGGATCCACATCCACAAACACAGGAGTCGCTCCCACGGCACTGATCGCTTCGGCCGTGGCAAAGAAGCTGAAGGAGGCTGTGATCACTTCATCACCAACCCCTATGCCCAGGGCTCTCAACGCCAGGATCAGGGCATCCGTGCCGCTGTTGCAGCCAACCGCATGCGCCGTGCCGACCTTTGCAGCGAAGGCTGTTTCAAACGTTTTGATTTCGGTGCCACCGATGTACTGCCCGCTGCGCAGCACACGCAGCGCGGCTTCATCAAGTTCAGGCCCCAGGTCGGCGAGCTGCTGACTGAGACTGAAGGGAGGCACCTGCATGGGTGGCACCTTAAGCCGGTGCCCCGAACCACGGTGGCTCTTGTCCGGGATGCCACTTGATGTTGCAGCCGACAGATGGTCTCTGTTCTCCGCTGACAGGCTGCCCGTTCAGGACCGCATCCAGTGCCATGCGCAGATCGCGACCATCCAGTGGCTGATCGTTCCCTGGGCGGCTGCCGTCGAGCTGACCGCGATAACGCAGGCTCTGGAGGCCCGCTTCATTGGGGCTGAACAGGTAGAACTCAGGTGTGCAGGCACCTTTCAGAGCTTTGGCCAGGCTTTGCTGTTCATCGAGGAGATAGGGAAAACGCCATTGCCGCTGCTCTGCCTGATGGCGCAGCCCTTCCGGGCCATCCTGCGGATGGGTGATGAGGCTGTTGCTGGAGATGGCCAGCAGGGTCACTGCTGGGCTGTAGTGCTCAGCAAGCCTGCTCAGCTCGGGCTCCACATGCTTCACAAATGGGCAGTGTGCACAGATCAGCATCAGCAGCAGCGGTTGTGGAGGCAGCTCGCTGTCGCTGAGTGTTGCTGCGGCAACGCCATTCCTCAAGCCTCCGCTCACCACGGGCAACCGGAACGCGGGCAGCGCTTCGCCAAGGGGCAGCATGGTCGAGGGAGTGACAGCCATGGCGAACGAGCAACAGATGGTGCATCGCTCTTCATCCTGGTTCAGACTCGGTTCCTGGCGCAGAGAATGTGTGCTCAGGCTTGCCAAGGCAGCTCGGATCTCCTGCATCACTGTTGTTCTGGCTCTTGCGTCCTGCTTGGGTGCCCAGCAGCGCGCCAGTTGGAAGGTGTTCCCACTTCAGCGGCGGACGCCCCATGACGGCCTTGCGGTTGTGAGCCAGCCCGATGGCTTCGGTCTTCACCTCTTTCTCGAAACCAATTCCGACGACCCAGCGGTCTGCACACCACGCTGGTTTCCCGACGCTGCCCGTCTTTTCAACGGCAACGGCACAGCACCTTTCAGTGCAGGGCTTGCACCACGTGAGGAATTCTTCGCTGCCGTGCGCAGGGGCGATGTGCGACGGGCGCTGCAAAAGGAGTTGAAGGCTCTCTGCCAGCAGCGTGCTCCTGAGGCCCGCTGGCAGTGGACTCCCCCTCCCACAGAAGCATCAGAGCTGACGCCTGTCCGGCTACCGGCCTATGAGGAGCGGGATCTGCTGATCGACCCCAAAGAGGAAAAGCAACGTGAGAAGAACCTCCTCGGAGACGATCAGAAGCCTTCCCAGACCACGGGTTCAGCGTCTCGCCAGTAGCGACTGAAGCGCCCGAGCCGAGGGGGGCGCGGCATGTCAACAAACGGTTCGGGTGCAAGCAAGTCCAGCTGGCAGTGCTGTTCGATGGACTGAGCGATGCGTTCCAGGCGTGGATCGACGGGCAGGCTGCTCACCACTCCATCGGCTTGATGACGCTCAACGAAGGCGATCACTTCCCTGGCGACATCACCCTTGCGCAGGGTGACGGGCAGATCCAGGGCGCTTTCGTAGAGGAATCCGAGACGTTTACGACTGATGCAGGCTTCGCGGATCCACCGGGTGTCAAAGACAAAGATGGCCGGACGATCCGGCTGTTCAAGCAGCGCCGGATTGCGGGAACCGAGAGCTTCCTCATGCACCCAGATGATTGGTCGTTGCAGAGTCATGGTTCAGCGCTTCGGTCGGGCCATGGCCGCTTGACCGCTTCGCTTCGGATTCTGTCGTCCTCCTGAGCGTTGCTGGGGGTTGCGGTGGCGTCTCGCCGGAACATCGCGAATGGCGCCCTGGTTGGCAAACAACTGATCTTCGAGCTGCTCATAACTGCCCTCGAATGGACAGCAGTCGTTGCTGCTGCAGGTCCTGCAGAACTGTCCGTCGCTGAACCGCTCCAGATTGCCTTTGTTAAAGAAATAGGGCTTGTGGCTGAAACTGCTGGCCACCCACTGCCAACTCAGATGGTTGCTGGAGGGGTCTCCATCGAGAAGATGCTCCAGAAACCAGTCTGCTCCTGCTTTCCAGTGCACCTTCCGCCAATGCACCACGTAAGCCGCCATCCACATGCGGGCGTGGTTGTGCAGCCAGCCACGGGTCGTGAGCTCACTTTGAAATCCGTCCATGCAGGCCAGGCCTGTTCTCCCTGAGCGGATGTCCTCCGGGAGTTCACGTGCATAGGAGGAGGGATCGTGCCCTGTCTTGAGCTCTTCCCTGCTGTCGTAAATGCCGTCTCCGAGGTCTCGCCACATCCTCTGCCAGAAGTCGCGCCAGCCCAGCTCATTGATCAGCTTGCTTCCCTCGTCCCTGCTGCGAATGCGCTGGAACACTGCATCACGCACTTCGGCGAGGCTCAAGACCCCGTGACGGATGTATGGCGACAATCCGGTGACTGCGCCTTTGAGGTGATTGCGGCTTTTGGTGTAACGACGAGGATCGATAAGGCTCAGTGTTTTCTCCGCAGCGTCCCGGCCTCCGCGCAGTGGGCTGAGCCTCCCGCCGGCTTCAGGAAACTGTTCTGCCAGCAGACGGTCGAGTTCTGATCGGTCTGAGAGATCTCTCGGCAGATCGCCAGGCTTCTCAGGCCAGGATATTGAGGTGGAGCTGGGACGCGGAGGCACCGGATGATCGGCTCTGGAAAGCCATCCTGTCGATCCATCGGTTCAAACGCGACCTCCCAAAGGTCTTCGGGGCGGGGATGGTGGAGAATCCCCCAACAGTTCAGTAAACACCGGTCCGATGCTTCTCGATCTCACGGGTAAGAAGATTCTCGTCACCGGCATCGCCAACAATCGATCGATTGCCTGGGGCATCGCCCAGCAGCTCAGAGCCGCTGGAGCAGAGCTCGGCATCACCTATCTCCCCGATGAAAAAGGGCGCTTCGAAACCAAGGTCCGTGAGCTCACCGCTCCGCTGGAGCCCTCTTTGTTTCTGCCCCTGAATGTTCAGGATCCCGTTCAGATGGAAACGGTCTTCGCCCAGATCAAGCAGAAGTGGGGGTTACTCGATGGGTTGGTGCATTGTCTTGCTTTCGCTGGCAAGGAAGAGCTGATCGGTGATTACAGCGCCACCAGCTCGGAGGGTTTTGCCCGTGCTCTGGAGATCAGCGCCTATTCGCTGGCACCTCTCTGCAGACATGCCAAGCCCTTGTTCAGTGAGAAGGCCGGGGTGGTCACGTTGACTTACCTGGGCGCTGAACGAGCCATCCCCAACTACAACGTGATGGGTGTGGCCAAGGCCGCTCTGGAGGCGTCCGTTCGTTACCTCTCCGCAGAGCTTGGCCCAGACAAGCAGGTTCGTGTGAATGCCATCAGTGCAGGGCCGATCCGCACACTGGCCAGCTCCGCGATCGGTGGCATCCTCGACATGATCCACAACGTGGAGGAGAAAGCGCCGCTGCGTCGCACCGTCACCCAGACGGAAGTGGGTAACACCGCTGCATTCCTGCTCAGTGACCTGTCCAGTGGAATTTCCGGCCAGACCGTCTACGTGGATGCCGGTTACTGCATCAACGGCATGTGACTCTGCGCTGAAGGCCCTTGGTCAGCGCCGCCTGTTTCGGCATGATCGGAACAGCGAGCCGCCGCCTCCGGAGCAAAAAGCATGCGTACGGGTGAGATCCATCGAGTCACCGGTGAAACCGATGTGAAGGTGTTCCTGGATCTGGACGGAAGTGGCAAGTGTCAGGCCAGCACCGGCGTGCCCTTTCTGGATCACATGCTTCATCAGATCAGCAGCCATGGCCTGATCGACCTGGAGATCGATGCGGTGGGTGACACCCACATCGATGATCACCACTCCAATGAGGATGTTGGTATCGCCGTCGGGCAGGCCCTGGCACAGGCCTTAGGTGATCGCAGGGGGATTGTGCGTTTCGGTCACTTTGTCGCACCGCTGGATGAAGCGCTGGTTCAGGTTGTGCTGGATTGTTCCGGCCGGCCTCATCTCTCGTACAGCCTCAGCATTCCGAACGAGAAGATCGGTCGCTACGACACCGAGCTGGTCAAGGAGTTCTTCGTGGCGGTGGTCAACAACAGCGGACTCACCCTCCACATCCGTCAGCTGGACGGCACCAATTCCCATCACATCGTTGAAGCCTGTTTCAAGGCCTTCGCCAGAGCGTTGCGTATGGCGACGGAGATTGACCCGCGGCGGGCCGGTGCGGTTCCCAGCAGCAAGGGTGTGCTGGAGCAGGCAGGGGCGAACTGAGCTCCTGCCGCACGTCACACGCTTCACAGTCCGTTACGAGAAGATGGAGATCGCTGCAGTTGTTCTCCGTGACCGTCGCTCCCGCCACTGAACGCTTCAACCGGTCGGAATGGGCCAGCGCATTCCGCAATGTGGAGCAGGAGCTCACTGATGTTGCGCTTGAGCCGGCGAGGGGAACTGTGCCGCGCGAACTGTTGGGAACCCTTTATCGCAACGGACCCGGGCTGCTGGAGCGTGACGGCCAGCGCGTTCATCATCCCTTTGATGGTGACGGCATGATCACGGCGATCGAGTTCAATGCCGAGGGGGTTTCGCTCACCAACCGTTTTGTGCGTACCGCTGGCTGGCAAGCGGAGGAGGCAGCGGGCAAGGTGCTGTATCGCGGTGTGTTCGGAAGCCAGAAACCAGGAGGTCCGTTGGCCAATGCCTTTGATCTGAGGTTGAAAAACATTGCCAACACCGGTGTTGTGCAGCTTGGTGACCAGCTGCTGGCGCTCTGGGAAGCGGCTGAACCCCATGCGCTCGATCCTCGAACCCTTGAGACCCATGGCATCAGTCTTTTGGGTGGTGTTTTGAAGAAAGGTGAGGCCTTCAGTGCTCACCCCCGCTTCGATCCCGGTCATCACGATCGGCCGCGCATGGTCACCTTCGGAGTCAACACCGGCCCGCGCAGCACGATCCGCTTGATGGAATTCGCCACTGTTGATGATCCTGCCGCTGGGATCAAGGCGGGAGATCTTCTGAGCGATCGGCGTGACAGCTTCAACGGCTTTGCCTTCCTGCACGATTTCGCCATCACACCCAACTGGGCGGTGTTCCTTCAGAACGCGATCGACTTCAACCCTCTGCCTTTTGTGCTCGGCAGGAAAGGGGCGGCCCAGTGCCTGCAGTCCAAGCAGGATGGTCAGGCCAAATTCTGGCTGATCCCACGCGACAGTGGTGCCCATGCAGGTGAGCCCCCGCGGATTGTTGACGCCCCCGAGGGCTTTGTGTTTCTCCACCTCAACGCCTGGGAGCAGGAGGGTGATGTGGTAGTGGAGAGCATCTACTACAGCGATTTCCCCTCGATCGGCCCTGATGTTGATTTCGCTGCCGTCGATTTCGATCTGATTCCAGAGGGATTGCTCGAGCAGTGCCGCATCAACCTGGAGAGCGCCAGCGTGCAGACCACGCGGCTTAGTGAGCGCTGCTGTGAATTCGCGATGGTGAACCCCGACAAGGAAGGTCTGCCCTGTCGTTTCGCCTGGATGGCGGCTGCAGCGCGTGAGCAGGGCAATGATCCGCTTCAGGTGGTCAAGAAGCTCGACCTGGTCAGTGGTGAACGTCGGATCTGGAGCGCCGTGCCTCATGGTTTTGTGAGTGAGCCCCTGATGGTTCCCAGGCCCGGCGCAAGCGCGGAAGATGATGGCTGGGTGCTGGAACTGGTGTGGAACGGTGATCGGGAAGGGTCCGATCTTGTGATCCTTGACGCGGCTGATCTTCGCGAGCTGGCGGTGTTCGAGCTGCCCTTGGCCATTCCCCATGGCCTGCACGGCTGCTGGGTTGATGCCCGCTGAACCAGTCGGATTTGGTGGTGTCTGAAGTGGTGCTGGTCATGGTTCTGAAAGGCTCTGAGGCGGCGCCTGACTTAGACAGCGACTCAAGGTCTGTCTGCTCTCAGGTTTGTGATCATTGCTGCACTGAAACCACCAGGCATGTCGTTGCTCGCAGCATTGGTGCTGTTGCAGTCGGCTGCTTTGTTCCCTCGCGCAGTTAAAGCTGAGATTCAGGGCCCTGTGTGTCGAGGCACTCTTCTGCAGCTGAATCTGCGCGAGAGCGCTGAAAGTCGCACGGATCGTTTCCGTTTCAACCTGAGGCTCGAGGCGGAAGCGGCGACAACCTCAGCTGCCTTGGAACAACTCAGCAGCCGTCAGGGCAGGCTGCGCGAAGCGTTGGAACCCCTGGTCATCGGACGACTTGTGAGTCCTGCTCCAACGACCCATGCCATGGCCAAGTCTTCGCAACCCAAGGGCTATCGAGCTTCAACAACCATTGCCGGCATCGTTGGCCGCAGCAACTACGACACCCTGATCGAGCGTGCAGGCCGTGTTCCTGGTGTGCGTCTGCAGGGGATGACCTCCCTGCCGTCACCAGAGGGGCAGGACCGTCTGCAGGACCGAATGCTTGAACGAGCCCTTGAGCGAGGTCGCAGGCAGGCCGAGCGGACTGCGGCCGCCCTGGGATTGACCCGCACAGCCTTGCTGCGCATCGACCAGCGCAGCCATTCCCATCGACGGCAGGCTCCGATGGCGGCCAGCACGGCAGCGCGGTTCAGGCCGGAGGAAGCGCCGCTGCCAACGGCCAGCCTTAGTCTTTCGCTGGATTACTGCCTCAACTGAGGCAGTCCCCCACACTGACTTCAGCGGCTGGCTGAGAGTCATGCAGGGGAGACGCAGCGATCGACTGCTCTGGGTCACGAGCCTTCTGTTCGTGATCTGGCTGGTGTGGGTGGAGACCAGTTTTCAGTACTTTGAACGTGATCTGGGATCGGATCTGCGTCTGCATTCGGCTGGGGTGGCGTTGGTGGCTGGCAGTTTTCTGTTGCCATACGGCCTGGTCCAGATCCCTGTCGGGCGCATGATTGACAGGGGCAGGGTTGAGATCTGGCTGCTGCTGGCTGCCCTGGCAGCGGCATGCTGCAGTTTGGTGTTCGCCAGCAGTGACAGCCTGCAGGGCCTGCTGTTGTCTCGCATCGGCACCGGAATGGCCTGTGCAGTGGCATTTCCCGCATCCGCGTTGCTGGCACGCCGCAGCCTCCCAGCCGATCGCTTCGCCCTGGCCATGGGATTCACTGATGGTCTGCTGGGAATCGGTGCCGCGCTGGCGGCTGCGGTGCCGCTGCTTCTGGGGCGCTCCGGCTGGCGTGATCTGGTGTTGCTTCAGGGTCTGTCACTGGCTCTGATGGTGGCGTTGCCCATGCTTCTGCTCGGGGCTGGCCGACGTGAGCAGGCCGTGCTCGCAGCTGTAGAGCACGACGTTCGTGTCCAGCGCTGGACCAGGGCTGGTGTGAACCGCCTGATTCAGTGCTGCCTGCTTTACGCGTGGGGGCTTGGATTTGTATTCGGGATGGCCCAGTACGGCCTGCTCTCCAGCCTGAGGGGCTGGTCCAGTCCATTGATGGAAGGTCTCACCCTGACCATGTCGATCGGACTGGTGGTGGGGATGATTGGCAGCGGAGTACTCGGCGGCCGCCCTCAGCAGCGTGGTGGTCTGCTGCTGGCGGGAGCCGTCATCACGCTGTTGTCGTTGTTGTTGTTGATCACGCCATCTCTGCCGCGCGGGGTTCTCATGCTTCCGGCATTCAGCTTTGGTGCCGGCATCGGCACGTCCGTGCTGGCCTTCCCGATCGCCGAGGCGGCGGCCCCTTCTGGGCAGACGGCGATGACGGTGTCGATCGTCAACACCTCCGGCACGGTGATGGGCGGATTAATGACAATCGTCTCCGGGTTGATCCTGCAGGCCTCTCCCCGGGGAGATCTGTCACTGGTGTTGCTGATCTATGGCGCGCTGGCGTTGTTTGGCGTCGCGATGGCTGGCTGGATCAGTTGCAATCCTGAGCCGGTTGCCGCAGGCGCCACTCCTTCCAGGCCAGCCGCGGTGCAGTCCAGAGACTCAGCAGCACCAGAGGAGTGACCGGTACGGCGGTGATCACAATGAAGGCCTGCAGAGCGTTGATGGAGGTGTTGTCGCCCAGGCTGGTGCCGATGCGCAGTAACACCAGGGTGAGACTGCCGATCATCAGCGCCCAGAACAGGCGAAGCAGCGTGGGGGGTGTGCGCTGGGCACTCACCACCATGGCTGCGGCGTAACTCATTGAGTCGGCACTGGTGGCCATGAACAGCACCACCAACACCAGGCCAACCGGAATCAACAGCCACGAAAGGGGGAGTTGGCCAAGAATCGCCAGCAGCGCTGCCGATTCCCCGCTGGCTGTCAGCGGACCGCTAATCGAGCCAGGGTTGGCCAGTTCCAGCTGCATGCCGGAACCGCCAAGCAACGTGAACCAGATGTTGGTCACGATCGGGCAGAGGATGGCCACCGCCAGCACCAGTTCGCGCAGCGTGCGGCCGCGGCTCACCCCTGCCGTGAACAGACCCATCAGGGGTGCATAGCCGAGGAACCAGCCCCAATAGAACACGGTCCAGCCGTTCACCCAGTTGCCTGGGCTGCTGTTGGGTGCAAGGGCCATCCGCGGCAGGTTGGTGATGTAGAGCCCGAATGCACTGATGAAGTGTTGAATCAGCCAGAGGCCTGGACCCAGCAGCAGCAACGCGGCGGCAAGCCCGAGGGTCAACCAGACGTTGAGCTCAGAGAGCCACTTGATGCCCCGCTGGATTCCACTCACGGTGGAGGTGGCGAACACCACAGTGAGCAGCACCACCACCAGGGACTGAAGCCCGGCGCTGTCTGAGAAACCAGGCAGCATTCCAGCCGCATTGCTCAGTTGAAGTGAAAGGAAGCCAAGAGGACCAACCGTTCCTGCGATCGCCGCCACAACCGACAAACCATCCGCAAGGTCTCCCAGTGGACCCTCAACCCAGCGGCTGGGAAGAATTCCCACCAGCAAGGTGCGTGGCCTGAGTGGTTCACCTCGTTGCTCCTGGATCGAGAGGGTGATCGTCACCGTTGTTGCTACCAGTGCCCAGGCCAGGAATCCCCAGTGCAGGAAGCTCACGGCCAGGGAGGGATCGACCGCTGTGGCGGTTGATCCCTCCACCCCGGCGAAGTAGGGCGCTGGACTGCGGAAGTGGAACAGGGGTTCAGCGGCAGACCAGAACACCCCACCGCCGGCCAGCAGCGTGCAGATCAGCACGGCGCACCAGTCGAAAAATTTCAGGCTCGGCTTGGCATCAGCTCCTCCCAGTCGCAGTTTCCCGATCGGACTCACCGCCAGCACCACGGCAATCACGAACAGCAGCAGCACCATCCACTGCCAGAGTCCGCCCAGAGCATTGCTGACGATTGCTTTGCCGGAGCTGGTGAATTGTTTCGCCAGATTGAGATCGATGGCAGCGACCACAAGAAAAACCAGCAGCGGTCCAGCGCCGATTAACAACGGTCTTCGTTGCCACCACTGGCCGGTTTCAGGCGCGCCGTCCTGGGGTGTTGATGGTTCTGGCAAGGAAATGTTCGGGGAGAGGGTCTTCAGGCGCTGACGGCTTCGCGTTGGTGACTCCAGCAGGAAAGATCCACGGCAGGGTATTCACCGCTGGCGAGTCGAGCCAGTGAGTCGCCGATCAGGGGAGCGAATTTGAAGGCCTGGCCTGAGCCGCCGGCAAACAGGCTCAATTTGGGGCTCAGACGGTCCAGCACGAAATTGACGTCGCTGGCCATCGAGTAGGGGCTGATCACCGTTTCCACTCGTTCCTGAACCCCTTCGACTTTGTTGAACAGGAACGTGTCGAGCAGTTCGACCAATCGTGTCGGTGGTTCCGTCACCATGGCATTGGGTTCAGCGACGCGCAGTTCCTTGGGAGCCCAGTCGATTCCAGCCTTGATACGCGGCCGGCCGTCGTCGGTGTGGCTCAGCACCGGGAAGCCGTAATAGAGGCCGCCGTCATCGCCACGTTCCCGCTGGAAGCAGAACCATTGCGGATAACGATCCGCCAACTCGGGGTCCACGGTGTAGTGAGCCCAGAGCATCGGCCATACCTCGAGTTTCGGGGCAAGGCCCAATGGAGCCAGCAGCAGCTGGCTCCAGATGCCGCAGGCCACGACAAGCTGATCAGCGTCGATGTGATGTCCGCTGTCAAGCGTGACGCCGCCACCGTCGGCATCCAGGTTCGCCACCTGGCAGTGCTCGACCAGTTGATGGCCGGCGTTTCGGGCCGTACGGATCCAGTGGGCAACGACCTTGTCACTGCGCACCGCACCGGCGGTGGGCTCGAACAGCCCGGTGAAATCACTCTGCGGTTTCAGAGGAAAACGGCTTGAGATCTGATCGGCATCCAGTGCCTCATAGGGGATGCCCTGGTCGTCCATGACCTTGCGTGCCCCTGGGATCGACCCCTCGATCGTTTCCTCATCCCAGCTTTCGCCGTAAAACAGCAACCCATGGGTTTCGCGCAGCTGCTCTCCTGCGTGAATCTCCTCCTCACGCCAGAGCCTGTTGGCCTCCTGAGCCAGCCGACAGAGCACGGGATCGGAATACATCTCCCGGAACATCCGGGTTTCTCCGAAACTGCTGGCCCTGGCATGCGCCAGGGTTTTGGCCTCGAGCAGGATCACATCGGTGATGCCACGTCTGGCCAGGGATGCTGCACAGCTGAGACCGGCCATGCCGCCCCCCACAATCACCACCGCGGCTCTGGAGGGAAGAGAGGTCGAGTTCATGCCACATCTCCAAAGCTGAGGCCGATCGGATCGGTCTCCCGTTCGGCGGTCACCTCCACAAGAGCCGCTCCCACTGAGAGGCCCTGATCGCGCTGATTGAGGAAGTCAGTCGCGCGCTGGCGCACCTCGCTGCGCACAAAGGCATAGACATCCTCAGCTCCTGCACCCTTCCAGGCATCGGGTGAAAAACGCTCGATCGAGTCAGCGATGACGGCCCCGGCATTGACCAATGGATCCGGCAGCACACGGGTTCCGCTACGACGAAGGTCGTCGGCCAGCTGTGAATTCTGGAACGGAGCATTGGCTGCTGGGACCACTGATTTGACCCTCAGTGCTGAAGCGATTTCAGCGGTGATCAGACCGGAGATCGAGCAGGGCAGCAGCAGATCGAGCTTCAGCTCCCACCAGGGACAGTCCTGGGGCAAGGGAGTGGCACCAGGGAAACCTGCACGTTCGGGACTGAGATCCACAGTGAACACCGTCCACCCGTGCTGAACCAGGGCTCGGGCCACGGTGCCGCCGACGGCGCCACATCCATGCACCAGCGCACGGCCGGGTTTCGCCTCAGCAAGGGTTGACTCCAGCACGGCTTCGACAGCGCCGAGGGTTCCATGAGCTGTTGCAGCACTGGCATCCACAGGACTGCCGACGGCTGCCAGCACGTGTGGAGTGAGCTTTGTGAGGCGCTCCATGTCCTCAAGGCTCGTATTGAGATCGCAGCCTGTGATCATGGCTCCGTCAAGCGACTCAAGAAGCTCGGCAGTGATGCTGATCAGTTCATCCTTCACCGCTTCCGGTTCAGCGGCGCGCGCCACGATCTTGCCGCCGGCGAAACCGGTTCCGTAAAGGTCATGCTTGTGCGTCATCAGCCCTGCGAGTCGCTGTCCGTCAGCAATGCAGGCCTCATCATTCGGGTAGTTGAGCAGACGCAGGCCGCCATTGGCTGGTCGGCGTGAATCCGTGTTCTCGGCCACCACAAAAACCGACAGGTGATCGGAGATATGTTCAGCGAGCACCGAGACATCCGGGCTGGGTCGTGTTGTCGTAGTCATCAGGCCACTTTCTCCATCATTTGGTGGTGCTCCACGTAATCCAGGCTCCACTCGGAGGGGGCTTCGGCGATGCGCTTTTCCAGGCGGTTGTACACCTCATCCGCAGCCGCATCCCCAGCAGCGCTGGCGAAGCTGTGACGGCTCCAGCTGCGGATCGTGGCCATGAGTCCGGATGCGAAGGCCGCTGTGTCACCGTTCTCCTCCCAGCGGCGTCGGTAGGGGCACTTGACGTACACCGTGCGCTCATTCACAAGGCGCAGTCCATTGCGGTATGGCGCAGAACTCTGATCCTTCAGCGGCGCCATGAACTCATCGGGAGATTTGTAGAAGTTCAGCACCGTTCCCTTGCGGTACTGCTCATCGGAAATCACACCTTCGTCGGCCAGGCCCTTCCAGATCTGGTGCAGCTGATCGTGCACATTGCGTGTTTCGCCGCCGTTGTGACCGAGATAACGCCCTTCGTTGTCACGGGACAGATTCACGGTCAGCAGCCTGCCACCCACTTTCAGTTCCTTGCTGCGAAGTTCAAGGATGTAGGTCCAGTCCTTGAGAGCCTGAGCCGTGAAGCGTTGCAGAGCCTCGGCATCGCCGGATGCCAGCACATGCGTGTGGGTGTTCAGGGGACCGGGCGACTCGCTGAGCCAGTGCATGGCTGTGGCTGAAA
The DNA here is from genome assembly GCF_047303035.1 of Synechococcus sp. MIT S9509. Lineage (NCBI taxonomy): Bacteria > Bacillati > Cyanobacteriota > Cyanophyceae > Synechococcales > Synechococcaceae > Synechococcus > Synechococcus sp. MIT S9509. Next base: position 2,549,199 of record NZ_CP138940.1, read on the forward strand.
AGCCGAAGCTCACCGTGTCGGGGCCAACGGACGGCTCATAGAAGCTGCGCGCGCTCACAAGCACTGTGGGCCTGGGAGCACGGGGAATCTGCAGTGCCAGATTCTCTGCCAGGGCAACGTTGTCGTTGCTCGGGAGATCGTTGCCGATCAGGGTCAGGTGGGCCTGTGGCTGGTTGGCATGCAGGCGATCCAGCACCTTGTGCCACAGACCGACAGCGGTGCCGCCATCGGCTGCTCCGTAATCGATCAGGACATGGCTGTCAGCGGCAGCCAGTTGGTCAACACAAGTCAAGGCCCAGTCCGAGGCGGCTTCGATGCAAAGCAGAGCGCCTTCAGTCTGTGCGCTGTAACCGGTGGTCATGGCGATGGCCATCGACCTCGTCAGCGACAGATCACACCGTACAGGACCTGTTTGTCAGCACCTCGTCACAATCAGTGCATTCGCGGGTCTCACTGCTGAGACAGCAGTTGTTGCAGGCGTGGCTCCAGCAATGTGAAAGCGCGACCGCGATGACCGTGGGATTTTTTCTCCTGAAGAGACATTTCGGCAAAGGTTTTCTGCGTGCCTTCCACTTCAAAAATCGGGTCATACCCGAAGCCCTGATCTCCCCGTGGTGATCGGGTGATCCATCCCTTGCACTGGCCCTCCACCTCGAGCAGCACGGTGCCGTCCGGTGCCGCCACACAAAGCGCAGCGCAGAAACGGGCCCTGCGATCGTCCTCGAACTCGAGTGCCTTCAACAGTCGGGCAATGCGTTCCGGATCGCTCGGGGCGTAGCGGGCGGAGTGAACACCTGGAGCTCCGTCCAGAGCATCCACGCTCAGGCCGGAGTCGTCGGCGAGTGCCCACTCTCCGGTATCTGCCGCAACGGCAAGCGCTTTGATTCGGGCGTTGGCGCTGAACGTGCTGCCGGTTTCCTCAACCTCCAGTCCATCGGGCTGGGCTTTCACCGTGAGCGCAAGTTCATTCAGAAGCCCTTCGAACTCCCGCACCTTGCCAGGGTTGCCGCTGGCAATCACCAGTGTCTGGTTGGTCATGCTCAGGCGCTCTCGGCAAAGCCGCGGGCCCAGGCGAGCACGGCCGCTACACGATCTTTGTCGGGTGCTTCGCAGTACAACCGCAGCAAGGGTTCGGTTCCGGAAAAGCGCAACATCAACCAGTGACTGGGGCCAAGCCTCAGCTTCACACCGTCTGTCGTGATCACCTCATAAACGGTCTGTCCTGCCACTTCCTCCGGAGGTTGGGTTGCCAGAAGATGCTCCAGGCGCCGGCGTGACTCCATATCGGCAAGGCGCAGATCAAGCCGGTCGTAATGACTCGTGCCTCCGCATCGCCCACGCAGAGCATCCATGCGTGCACCCAGCGGCATGCCGCCCTGAACGAGTGCCTCTAGCACGAGCATGGCTGCGAACAATGCGTCGCGTTCAGGCAGGTGCATCCCGAAGCCGACGCCTCCAGACTCCTCACCGCCGATCAGCACTTCACCCGTCAGCATCTCGGCTGCGATGTATTTGAAGCCAACGGGAAGTTCCAGCACCTCACGTCCCAGGTCTTCGGCCACGAGGCGCATCAGGTCGGAACCACTGACGGTCTTGACCACGCTTCCAGGCAGCTGCCTGGCTCCGGCCAGGTGATCGATCAGCAGAGGCATCAGTTGCTGAGTGCTGCAGAAACAACCGTGTTCATCCACCGCTGCAATCCGGTCGCCGTCACCGTCGAAGACAAGGCCAACGGCCGGCTGCCCATTGCGACTCGAGGCCTGAACCGCGGCAATCAGATCGTGCAGGTGTGAGGCGAGCGGTTCCGGGGAACACCCTCCGAACAGAGGATCACGCTGGCTGCGGATCTCGGACACGAGGTCCGCAGCATCGGAGCCAAGCAGATCAGAGACACAGCCTGCCGCTGAGCCATGCATCGGGTCCACGATCACCCGCAGACCCATCGCCCTCAGCCCGGAGGTGATGGCACTCAGATTCAGCTTGGTTCGCAGACCTTCAAGATGTTCGCTGCGTGCATCGAAGCGTTGCAGCTCACCCGTCATCGGCACGCTCACGCCGCCCGCGGCCAGTCGCTGCTCCACCGCAGCTGTGAAAGTCCCGTCCACCGACCCGCCGAACGGCCCCTTGATCTTCAGACCCAGCCACTCCGGAGGGTTGTGACTGGCGGTGATCACGAGGGCTCCAAGCGCCTGGCGCTGCACCACTGTCCAGCTGCATGCCGGCGTGGGAACGGGTGTGCTTGTGAGCAGTGGTTCCAAACCGACTCCGCGGACTGAGGAGGCGATCGCCTCAGCCAGCTCCGGTGCCAGAAACCGGCGGTCGTAGCCGATCACCACTGTTGTGCTGTTGAGCTGTTCAGGTGCCTGATGGGCAAGTTCCTGTGCTGCTGCCGCGGCCACCGGCAGCAGTCGCTCCACAGTGATGTCCACCCCAAGGATCCCCCGCCATCCATCGGTGCCAAAACGGATCGGAGCTGTGCTCAGAGGGAGGGGGGCCGACGCCATGGCATGCCTGTAGTCCTTCTGGATTTAGCAGTCAGCCGCCTTAACCTCGGGATATGGGTGACACCCCTTCCGCTGACAAGCCGCTCACAGACCGACTGCTGCGCAGCTGGACGCGCTGTCGCCGCAGGGCATGGCTTGATCGCCATGGTGATCAGGGCAAGAGGATCTACACCGCCCATCGCACTCTGCAGCTGGACGATCAGCAGCGCAGTTTCGTTGCGCTGCTGCCGCACAAACCTGGACACGGGCTCGCCGCCTGTGAGCGTGGGGAAGCCGGAGTAGTGGGACTGAGGCTGCGTGGACGAACTGAAGAAGGTCAAAGCATTGAGGCGCATCCCGCCCTGCTGCAGCGTCAGCCCGGTCGCAGTCGCTGGGGCGATTACCTCTACCGCCCTGTGCTGGCCAGACAGGGACGACGACTCACCAGGGAGCACCGCCTGCAGCTGGCGTTGTCAGCTCGTCTGCTCGCAGGAGTGCAGCAGGCACCGGTGACCGATGGTCTGGCTCTGTCCGGAGCTGGCCGCTACCTCGAGAAGGACAAGGTGTCTCTGGGGGAGAACCTGCAGCGCCAGCTGGATGAGGCATTGCGCAGGCTGGCGATTGATCTTGAAAGAACTGATCCGCCTCCGCTCGCGTCTGACCGGCGTAAATGTTCGCTTTGCAGCTGGCGTGGTGTCTGCAACGCCGAGGCCCGTCGCGTTGGGCATCTCAGTGAGGTCAGTGGTATCGGCGCCAAGCGCCGGGAGATGCTGCTCGAGCTGGGAATCGATGGCCTGAATGCACTTGCGGATGCTGATCCGGAACGTCTTGCAGAGCAGCTGCAGCAATTTGGAGATCAGCATGGTGCCGTGGCGGCTCCACTTGTGGCCCAGGCCCGGGCTCAGCGCAATGGGCAGGCGGAGGCTCTGACCGACTCCGCTGCACTGCCGGAACTGATCAATGCCCCGGGAGTTCTGCTTTACGACATTGAATCAGATCCAGATGCCCGTGATGACTTTCTGCACGGGTTTGTCTGTTTGCCTCGGGACTCCGACGGCCGCTGGGATCCCCAGCGGGCCACCTATCACCCTCTGCTGATGTTGCAGGAACAGGGAGAAGCCCGTTGCTGGAAGCGAATCAAGCGATTTCTGAAGCGTTACGAGGGCTGGCCCGTTCTGCATTACGGCGAAACAGAGTCACTGGCCCTCTGCAAGATGGCAAAACGTCAGGGCGTCAGTGATGTGGAGCGGCATGCTCTGCGCTGTCGTCTGGTGGATGTGCATGCCCGGGTGCGCAGTCACTGGCGACTTCCTCTCAACAGTTACGGGTTGAAGACCGTGGCCGATTGGCTTGGATTCGGCTGGAGTCAGGCTGGTGTGGATGGTGCGCGGGCTCTGCTCTGGTGGAGGCAGTGGCGTGGCACCGGCCCGCGGGACCGTGGGCATGATCAGGCTTTGCGCTGGATCTTTGCCTACAACCGTGATGACGGCCTGGCTACCTGGACCGTGGCTGCATGGATGCTGGCGGAAGACAACCGCTCTCAGGCGCGCGTGGGTGGGTCGCAGAAGGCACTGGGGCGCCAGATGGAGACCTCCACTCCGCTGTTCCCCGCCTGCAATGTTTCAGCGTCGAGTGCCTGACGTCTGACCAGTGCGAGTCCGAAACTCTTCCCCGTTGCGTTGTCTGTGGACACGCTGGTGATGATCCCTGCGCGTGAGTCGTCGAGACTCAGTTGATCACCACTTTTCAGGCCGTTGCCCTCGTTGGAAGTGTTTTCCCAGCAGCGCAGCTGCTGTTTCAAGCCACCACGGGAGGCCAGCTTGGCCACGGTTTCCTGGCCGAGGTAACAGCCCTTGTTCAGTTCGACCCAATTCGCCAGACCCAGTTCGAAGGGATTGGTGTCACCCGTGAGTTCCTGCTCTCTAAGGGGCCAGCCGTGGCTGTTGCGCCAAAGGTCCAGCTCTGAGGCATTGCAGGGCGAGAGGCCTGCCCAGGATCCGGAGGGCTCGCTGTCTTCATTCAGCCAGATCACCTGGTTCGGGTCGGGTGCCTTGCCAGCCTGAAGACGTTGCATCCGGCGCTGCCGGCGTTGTTCTGCGAGCCGAACCTGATCAGCAGGAAAAATCACCCGATCAAACCCGCTTGCAACCTGTTCGATCGTTCCGTTGAGCACGAGCACATCTGCGCCGGCTGAATCCAGGCGAATTTCAAGCAGAGCCTGCACGCGGCCTGTGGCATTGAGCCAACAGCTCTGGATCAGCTCGCCGTTGGCGCACCCATTCACCCTGGCGCTTGTCTGTCCATGTAGGAAGCTGCTGGCTCCACTGCCCTCAAGACGGATGAGAGGAAACTGCCAATCCCAGAGCAGCTCTGTCGATTTGTGACTGTCTGTCATCACTGATCCAGCTCCCTGGCCCGGGCCGCCACCTCGTTCAGTCGAAACAGGCTGACCAATTCCAGGCCTGCTTCATCCATGGCTTCGCGGCCACCTTGCTCTCGATCCACAATCGTGATCACGCGTTGAACGGTGTAACCGGCTTTTTTGAGCTGGTTGACTGCCTGGATGGAGGATCCACCGGTCGAAACGACGTCCTCCAGCACCGTCACCAGTGCACCGGCCTCAGGCAGCGGGCCCTCCAGCCAGGCACCGGTGCCATGGCCTTTGGCCTGTTTGCGCACAATCAGCGCATTCAGATCACGCCCCTGCTGTGCTGCCGCCATGGCCACCCCACTGACCAGCGGATCTGCTCCAAGCGTGAGCCCGCCGACGGCCGAAGCCTCCTTTTCCACCATGGCCAGCATGGCTGGGCCCAGCAGCGCCAGACCACTGCCACTGAGGGCCACCGGTTTGCAGTTCACGTAGTGCTCGCTGGTGAGACCCGACGCCAGGGTGAACTGCCCGGTCCTGTAGGCCTCCCTGGCCAGTCGGTCCAGCAGGACCTGACGATCCCTGGAGGAGTCTGAATGAACAGGCATGGGGGCTGGTGCTTCACGGATCTTCTGCCTAGTTTGCGCGCAGTGGTGCCTTTTCCCTTGGACGGGCTTCGATTCAGAACCCTGCTGCTGGCTCTTTCATTGAGTTCGTTTCAGGCCGCTGCAGTGGCTCGACCCGTGGTCTGCTCCACAACGTTGGAGGCTCCGGCAGTACTGCTCTCCGACACTGTCAAGTCAGCAGAACCGGTTGAGGTGACCCGTTGCAGTCCGGTGCAGACCACCGAAGCCTTGATGGAAGAGCGTTTTTACAGCTGGACTGCTCCCTATGCCAGCGGTGTGGATCTCCTGCATCAGGTCACGGATCTGCTGGGGATAGCCGTTGCTGGTCCGCAGGGAAATCGCTTCATGGGATTCGGTTTTCCTGATCAGACGATCATCTGGGACGGAACAGCTGTTGAGAACACCTACTCAATGCTGCTTGAGGATCAAAGTGATCCGATTCCATGGCGCACGGTTGACATCCCAAACGGCTTCAGTGGCAGCCTTGCCGAGGATGTTACGTCTGCTGGTCCTGTCGAACCTCAGCACGTAGAAGTCTTTTCGCCGGTGCGTGCTCTGTGGTAAATCCACGGTGCCAGGGGGTCTAGCAATCTGGTGAATGCAGCGAACTCATAATTCGCCTAAGGCGGGTTCGATCCCCGCGACCCCCATTGTTCTGTTCCAATGCGCACCCTGCTGCTGATCGCACTGCTGGTTCTTCCGGCTCTGTTTTCAGCTGCTGAGGTGGCGCTTCTGCGGCTGAGACCCAGTCAGGTTCAGGCACTCAGTGAGGAGGGCCGTCCGGGTGCGCAGTCGGTGCAGCGACTGCAGCGGCATCTGCGCATGGCGTTGCTGATGACACAGTTCGGAGCCTCTCTGTCGCTCGTGGCACTGGGCTGGATTGGTCGTGGCTTTGGTCAGCGTTGGTGGCCTCTGGAGATGCCCGCAGGTCGCTGGTGGGATCTCGCCTGGTTCCTGCTGCTGGTTGTGATGGCCACCCTGATTGCCGGGCTGCTGCCACGTGCCTGGGTGCTCAGCCGTCCCGAGTTCGCTGCCCTGCAGCTTGGTCCTGTGCTTGAGGGGGCGATCCGGGTGCTGAGTCCCCTTCTCTCGGGCCTCGACAGCCTGGCTTCGTTGTTGCTGCGGTTGGCAGGGGTGACCCAGCGCTGGGATGCGCCGGTTCCCGCTCTCACGGCCGGCGAGCTGGAGACCTTGATCGAGAGTGGCGCTGTGACCGGTCTGAGACCCGACGAACGCAACATTCTCGAGGGTGTGTTCGCTCTGCGCGACACCCAGGTGCGTGAGGTGATGGTGCCGCGATCCGGAATGGTCACCCTTCCTGTGGAAGTCCGGTTCGCTGAGTTGATGGAAGCTGTTCATCGTACCCGCCATGCCCGTTTTCCCGTCATTGGTCAGTCGCTGGATGATGTGCGGGGAGTGCTTGATCTGCGCCGTCTCGCCGAGCCCATCGCGCGGGGAGAGCTGCGCGAGGACTCCTGGCTTGAGCCCTACCTGATGCCGGCGCAGACAGTGCTGGAGACCAGTAATCTCGCCGACCTGCTGGCCATCATTCGCTCAGGGAACCCCCTGTTGTTGGTGGTCGATGAACATGGCGGAACGGAGGGTCTCGTCACCGCAGCAGACCTCACTGGAGAGATCGTTGGCGACGAGCCTGGCGATGAAACGGATGAGCCGGATCTGGTGCCCATGGAGGATCAGCCGGGAACATGGCTCGTAGCCGGTGATCTGGAGATTGTCGAGCTGAATCGTCAGCTGCAGCTGGATCTGCCGGAAGCCAGCGACCATCACACCCTGGCCGGATTTCTGCTGGAACGGCTCCAGCACATCCCTTCGCCCGGGGAGGCATTGCGCCACCTCAACATCCAGTTCGAGATCGTCGCCATGGCCGGTCCACGCATTGTGCGGGTGCTTCTGGTTCAGATCGAAAAGCCTGATTCGCCGATCGATCCCGAAAATCCGGAACAGGGATCGGTGTAATTCGCTCACCATCGCACTGATCACCGATAATCAGCCGGTTCGCGCAGTCCCACTGATGACCGACGCCATGGTTCCGGTGAAGGTCGGCGTGATCGGGATCGGCAACATGGGCTGGCATCACGCGCGCGTGCTCAGTCTTCTCAAGGATGCTGATCTGGTCGGCGTTGCGGACCCGGATGCTCAGCGCGGGGCACTGGCCACGGAGCAGTTCGGCTGTCGCTGGTTTTCCGATTACCGCGCCATGCTCAACGAGGTCGAGGCGGTCTGCATCGCAGTGCCGACTTTGCTTCATCACTCCGTCGGGCTGGCTTGTCTTGAGGCTGGTTCACACGTTCTGATCGAGAAGCCGATCGCCGCAAGCCAGGAGGAGGCCGCGGCCCTGATTGATGTCGCCAACCGAGCGGGCCGGTTGCTTCAGGTTGGTCATATCGAGCGTTTCAACCCTGCGTTCCGCGAGCTCACCAAGGTGGTGGCCAATGAAGAGGTGGTGGTCCTTGAAGCCCGTCGTCACAGTCCACACGCCGATCGGGCCAACGATGTGTCAGTGGTGCTTGATCTGATGATTCATGATCTGGATCTGGTGCTCGAGCTGGCCAGTTCCTCAGTGGTGCAACTTGCGGCGGCGGGCGGTCGCAGCGCGGCGGGTCCGATCGATTACGTCAACGCCACACTCGGTTTTGAAAACGGTGTGGTGGCCAGTCTCACGGCCAGCAAGATGAGTCACCGCAAAATCCGGACGCTCAGTGCGCATTGCCGGGCCAGCCTTGTTGAAACCGACTTTCTCAATCACAACCTGCACATTCATCGCCGGGCCCACGAGTGGTACTCCGCGGATCATGGAGAGCTGCTGTACCGCAACGATGGCTTCATTGAGGAGGTGAGCACCACCTCGATCGAGCCCCTCTATGCCGAGCTCGAACATTTCCTGCAGTGCGTGAGAGGTCGCGAGACACCTGCCGTGGATGGTCAGCAGGCGTCGAGAGCCCTGCGGCTCGCTGATCTGATCGAGCAGGCCGTTGACCAGCCTGGAGTTGGAGTCCCGATCGAGTCGCCCATCTGAGCCGGATCAGTGCAGCCCTTCTTGCTCCGCGAGCTCCCGCAGGGCCTCAATCTGCCATTTTCGGCATTCAGCTGGGGACGCCCGGTAGTACTGAGCCCATGCCGCAGCTTTGTGCTGGGAGTAGTCAGCTGTGTTCTGTTCCGGATGGCGATTTTTCCATCCGACTCTCACGGCGTGGCCGATCACCACATCGAGGGCGATGTCATCGTCGAACCGTATGTGGGGATTGGCCGTTGCAAAGGCCATCAGTGACAGCAGGCTTTCAGTGCAGAGCTGCCGGTATTCCGGAGCCCCAATGCGACTGAGCAGATGCTCCACCTGAATGGCAAAATTGCGTTCCCCAGGAGTTTTCTCCAGAAGCAGAGCGCTGGTCAGTCGGTTTCTGCGCTCCAGCTTGTCGCCGATCACCAGCCCACGGCAGTGGTGGAGCAGCGACCAGACACCGGCATAGAACTCCCTGGGCACCTGCTGCAGGGAGCCAAGCCGGATCCGGTGCTGCAGCCAGTCGCTGCCGCTGGGGCTTTGATCCAGGGGTTCGGGGATGTTCCACTGCACCTTGCCGCTCAGGTGCAACAGTTCACGACGCTGCAGGGCGGCTCTGGCATGGTCGACGTCGGCCATCACCCTGCGCAGGCGCAGGGTGATGCGGTGAGGAGGCTCGTCGCAGAGGGCTTCGAAGGCTTCGTCCTGGCTGCACTGTTGTTCAGCGGCCAGTTCTGAGGTCAGCAACAGCAGCAGCTGGCCGAGCTGGAAGGTCAGAGAGCCTCTGATCATGCTCGGTTCACGCCTGGCGATTCCGTCCAAAGCCAGCAACAACTCCTGCTGGAGCATCCGTTCGCGTCCGTCATTGCCGCACGTGCGGTCGATCAGGGTGGCGATCGACTGGCTTGAGACAGGACTGGTCAGTCGTGAGTCGCTGCTGTAATTACGTCCGATCACCACCTGCTTCTGGCGGCTCAGCAGGTCTGTCAGAGCATCCTCAAGCTGAGGATGGATCAGACCCATCGCACCGGCACAGCGCCTGGCCACGTTCCAGTCCTCCTGGCTGAGGCCGCGGCGGTAGATCTCCTCCAGCAGTGTGGACAGCTCAACAGGAGTGCCTTTGGGTCCGCTGAGGATGGCCTGCTGACCCAGTCGTTGCGTCAACAGTTCCAGCACTTCCGCCTGTTCCCGCAGTGAATGACTGCTCCACAGCCTCTGGCGCAGCTCTTCCAATGGAATGTCATCCAGTTCCTGCTCTTGGGCTGCGGTGAGGTCGCTCAGATCGGTGGAGGCCTGCAGCAGTTCAGCTGCCTGTTGTCCGTCGTCTGGCTGTTTGGTGTTTTTGCTTTCGTCCGGGAGCATTAACCACTGGGCTTTGCTGGCCAGGGCTCCCAGATCAGCAAAATCCACCCCAACGCCCTCAATGCTGCCGCTCTGCAGGCGTTGGGTGACGTCCAGCAGAAGCGTTTCATTTCTTTCCAGCAGAGCGGCCTGCACGGGAATCAGCAGCAGGGGTGCTCCCTGGCCCTGCCAATGGCGTTGCAGCAGGTGCAGCTCGTTGACGATGCTTTCGACCAGCTGCCTTGGGTCATGGCTGAGAAAGAACGTGCCCTCCTCCAGCACTGCAGGCAGAAATGCCAGGTTCTGTCCGCCCTGGCTATAGAGGCGAGCGGTGACTGCTGTCTCCGGGCGTAGTGGTGGATGGCCGCTGAGACCGAGGGCGATGTCGGCACCAACGTTCGTCAGCCGTTCTCGCAGCTCTTCTGACGCCAGCACCGGCAGGTCCTCGGATGCGGGATCGCTTACAGGCAACCCCAGGTTCCTCAGCTGTTGCGCCACAGCGTCATTCTCCGGGACCAGCGACACCAGCACCGTGTCGCTTCCCAGCCTGGCGGGCAGTCGCCGTCCGCAGGGGTCAAGATCCTCGGCTGTGATCAGTCCATCCAGGAGCATCTCTCCAATCCAGGCCAGGCTCTGGGTCCAGAGCAACGGCACGTTGTCGTTGGCGACGCGCCGCTGACTCCCGGGCGCACGCCGTTCCAGTTCCAGCTGTTCAGCGGGCACGAGGTAAAGCTCCGGGAACAGTCGTTCTCCATCGCATTCCACCTGCAGTGCCTGCAGACGTTCGCGCCACAGTTTGGCCTCGTCCCAGCGCTGCTCGAAACAGGCGGTGACCAGTTCGTAGGCGAGGAACAGCGGCCACTCCGATTCGATGCCTTCAAAGGTGGCCAGCTCTTCTCGCTCGTAGTGCAGCCGGGTGATGTCTTCCACCACCGTCTGATGCCCATCCCTGCGAAAGCGCTTGTAGCCATATGGACCTCCCAGTTCGCGTCGGATCCGCCTCGTGGTGCGCTCCACCAGCGCCCGATCCTCCACCGCCCAGGCTGGATAGCCGATCACCGAGAGGCAGGCGCTGTCAACCTCCTTGCTCGCTGACTCACGCGGCAGCAGCCCTGTCAGGGCTCGCCTCAGACGCACCACCGCACCGTGTGGGATCAGCACCTGCATGCTTCCGTTTCCGTGGGAAGCGAACAGGTCGATCCCGTCCAGTGCTTCCAGCGCGGCCTTGGCCATTCCGATCGAACTGGCGTTGCGTTCCGGCAGTCCGTGATTGCCCTTGTCACCCCGTTCCCAGATGCCGTAATCGGCAACCCGGTAGGCCCTGGCCACGTAATACACCAGGTTCTGGATGAAGGATGCTTCGTGGCGGTTATGGACAACGGCCAGGCCGCTGCAGCTCAGTTGGGCGAGCTGCAACAGAAACAGTGATGTGGCATCCAGCTGCAGATGCCCCCATCCATCATCCGGAACCACCGGTGCTCCGCTGGCACTGTCGTACTTCGCATGCAGGGCATCCAGTGGATCGAGGCTGCTTTTGAACCGCTCCACTTTTTCCGCCTGACGCATCATGGCGTTCAGCAATCCGCGCATCAGGTCGACGACGCGTTGTTCGAGCTCCCAGCAGCGTTGACAGGCTCCTTGCTGGCGTCGGTGTGCGATGGCCAGACCCCAGACGCACTGAATTGAATAGATGCAGTCGCGGACCCAGGCATCACCGTAATTGCCATGCACGGTGTGGGCCGTGCTGGCAGGCAGCAGACCACTGACTGGGTTCTGTCGTTGCAGCACCACCCGCTCGATGGAGTGGTCAAGCTGAATCAGTCGCTGCGCCCGGAGTTGATCCTCTTCACGGGTCGGATGCGACAGAACCATGGTGTCTTACGCGACCGGATCTAGATTCTCTCGTGCAGCGGACACGCGGATGGAAGCACTGACAACGGGTCCGCGCGATCAACGTCGTTGCCACGTTCTCGGTGTACCCGTTGATGCCTGCAGGGATGTGACGGCCGCGGCGATCGGCCTGCATGCCGAGGCTGGAGGTCAGATCGTCACCCTGAATGCAGAAATGACGATGCTGGCCCGCCGCAACGCTGATCTGGGTGCTGTGATCCGAGCCGCCGATCTGGTGGTCCCGGATGGAGCGGGAGTGGTCTGGGCCCTCGCTCGCCAGGGCATCAAGGTGCAACGCAGTCCAGGAATCGAGCTGGCCTGGTCTTTGCTCAAATACGCGGAAGCCCATGGCTGGCGCGTGGCACTGGTCGGGGCGTCTCCGGAAGTGATGGAAAAATTGTCTGATCGCCTTGCTCAGCAGAGTCCAGCTCTGCAGCTGGTGTTCGTGGAACACGGATATCAGGATGCCGGTGTCTGGCCGGAGCTTGAAGCGAGGTTGCGGCGACTCAGCCCGGATCTGGTGCTTGTTGCTCTTGGAGTGCCCCTCCAGGAGATCTGGATCCAGAGAATGCGTGATCGGCTCCCTGGTCTCTGGATGGGAGTCGGTGGCAGCTTTGATGTCTGGTCAGGTCTGAAACAACGTGCACCCGGCTGGGCAAGTCGATTGCAGATTGAGTGGCTTTACCGGCTGCTGCAGGATCCAAAACGCTGGAAGCGTTATCTCGCTCTGCCTCAGTTCGCCTGGTCCGTACTGCGCCACGGCGAACGACAGCGCTAGACGCTTCAGCGGAAACCCACGGAGGCCTGCCAGACGAAGGCCAGCAACAGGAAAAACAGAGGAATGATGGGGAGGATGTCGATCAGTGGACCGAAAGCCTGGTAAGCCTCTGGAAGTTGGGCCAGCAGATCGAGGGAGAAAGCAGCCATCCCGGCAGAACACGGTCAATGGGCGGACGCTACCACGTGTGGTGAGCTGGGGAGTGCTCTTCCCAGGGAGCGAAATCCTCTGAAAAACAGCTGTCTCTGATCGCCTTGCCCATGGCGGTGGTGAAGCGGATCAGGTGGGTGAGGTTGTGCAGGCTGAGCAGGGTCAGGCCCAGCAGCTCATCACTGCGAATCAGATGGTGCAGATAGGAGCGGCTGTGCCGTCGGCAGGCCTGGCATGGACAGGTCGGATCCAGCGGCGAGTGGTCGTGGCGGAAACGGGCATTGCGCAGATTCCAGCGCTCACCACCCACAAGGGCCGTGCCGTGTCTGCCCAGCCGTGTCGGCAGCACGCAGTCGAACAGATCGATGCCGTTGGCGACAGCAATACTCATTTCCCTCAAAGTGCCGATCCCCATCAGATAACGGGGCCGATCGTCCGGCAGCAGTGGGGTGACCTGGCGCACGATCCGGTGCATGTCTTCAACGGGCTCGCCAACGCTCACTCCTCCGATGGCGACTCCCGGCAGATCAAAGCCTGCGACCGCCCTGGCACTGGCATCACGCAGATGCGGGAAGCAGCCTCCCTGCACAATGCCGAACAGGGCCTGATCGGGCTTCTGATGAGCACTCACACAGCGCTCGAGCCAGGCGTGGGTCCGACGACTGGCTTCCTCCACATCGTTCTCGGTTGCGGGATAAGGGGGGCATTGATCGAAGGCCATGGCCACGTCCGCCCCCAGTGCCATCTGGATCTGCATGGATCGCTCCGGGGTGAGCAGGATGCGGCTTCCATTGCGTGGATTGCGGAAATCCACACCCTGGTCATCGATGCGATTGAGATCTCCCAGGCTGAAGACCTGAAATCCGCCGGAATCGGTGAGCATCGGTCCGTTCCAGCCCATGAACCGATGCAGTCCGCCTGCAGCCTCAACGATGGTTTCGCCGGGTTGCAGATGCAGGTGATAGGTGTTGGACAGCACCATCTGGGCGCCGGTGGTTGCCAACTGGTCTGTGCTGATCCCCTTCACGGTGGCCAGAGTGCCCACCGGCATGAATCGCGGGGTGTCCACGACCCCATGCGGGGTGGAGAATCTGCCGCAGCGCGCAGTCGTGTGCGAGCAGCGAGCGCTGATCCTGAAGTCGAACACGCGCACCTCCCCCCGACCTATGACCCTACGGTGAGTGCATTCCCTGATCTGCGCTGCTCTGCGGTCTGACTCTCCTCCCTGGTTGCGTGATCTCGCCGGTGCCTGGGTGTTTTATTCGGTTCTGCCTGGCTGGCCATGGCCAGCACCCCGCTTCGAGCGCATTGCCCGTTTCGCTCCCTGGATCGGAGCCGTGATCGGAGGTCTGATGGCAGTCCTGTGGCTGCTGCTCAGTGCTCTGAACTGGCCATCCGAGGCGATCGCAGCTGCGGCCCTGGCCCTTGGACTCTGGCTCACAGGTGGACTCCATCTGGATGGACTGATGGATACGGCTGATGGCCTAGCTGCCGGGAGCAGTCGCTGTCTGGAGGCGATGGATGACAGCCGAGTCGGGGCCAGTGGTGTTCAAGCGGCGTTCATTGTGCTGCTGCTCCAGTTTTCAGCGCTGGTCCAGCTGGACGGGTTCGCTCCAGCAGCCCTGGTGATGGCCTCGATCTTCGCGAGAGTCTCGCCGCTTTGGGCCATGGGCCGCTTCTGCTACTTACGGAAACAGGACACCGGAACTGCGGCGTTCCACCGCAGCAACTGGTGTGGTTGGAGTGAAGGCCATCCGAGCTTCTTGTTACTGCTTTTGACAGGGCTGCTGGTGTGGGGGCTGCAGCCTCAGCTGCTGATGGCCTGGGCCGCTGTTGCTTTGGTTGGGAGTGCGGCGGCACTGCTGCCGGCCGAGTGGCTGGGCCGGCGTCTTGGAGGGCATACGGGCGACAGCTACGGCGCAACCTTGATGATCTGCGAAACACTCACCCTGCTTGGTTTGGCGTTGCTTGTTCCCTCTCTGTTGCCGGCAACCTGAGCAGAAACGCATTCCCCTGCGCAGGCAGATCCGCGTTCAGTGTTTTGGGTTCGGTGTGGAGGTTGAGAGAGCCGCCGCGGCTTTCCGCCAGGCGACGGGCCAGGGAAAGCCCCAGTCCAGAGCCCGGTCGGTCAATGCTGCTGCTGCCACGTTCTCCCTGCTGGAAAATGCGCCCGTGCTCCTCGGCGGGGATGCTCGGGCCTGCATCCCAGACGCAGATGGCATGGTTCAGAAGCTGGAGGCCCAGTGCGCATCCAGGCGGGCTGTAGCGGAATGCATTTTCCAGCAGGTTGGCAACGATTTCAGCCATCACGGCATCGGCTGCCGGGCGGGCGGCCTGGGTCCAGGCCGCCCACTGGTCTGGGCCATGCCATGGCCTGTTTTGCAGGGTTGCCGTGGCAGAAGCCCTCTGGATCAGAGGATTGAGCAGATCCGCGATGGTCAGGTCAGGAGCATCCACGGGAACGGGTGGCAGCAGCAGAGGTGTGGATGCATCAGCCTCCAACCTGAGCTCGCCCCTGCCGATCCGGTCCAGTGACTGGAGATAGCGATCGAGTTGATCCTGTTCCTGAATCAGGCTTTCCACCAACGAGCGCTGCTGATCGTCCGGGCCGATCCGACGCAGCAGCAGCTGGGCATAGGTGCGCAGAGCGGTCAGCGGATTGCGCAGCTGATGCACCACCAGGTTGAGCTGCTGGCGTTGCTCATCCAGCTGGTGATGAAGCTTTCGCTGATTCTGTTCAAGACCGAGAATGCAGGCCAGCGTTTCCGCGCAGATCTGCAGGCGAGGGTCATGGTCTGCGGGTCTGCCTGGAAGGGGTCGTTGCTCGGCACGAAGCACTCCCAGCAGCAGGCTTTCGTGTCTCAGGGGGTACCAGCGACGCTCCTGAGCAACGCTGCGCAAGCTGGGGTCTTCAGTGATGGCCGGTGGCAGCGCTGAGTCGAGTGGCCACTGGGCCACAAGCGTCAGGGTGGGGGTGGATCCCTGGTCGCGATCGGTGACGTACAGGGCAAGACGTGCCATGGCCGTATCGTCCGCCAGAGATTGCAGCTGCTGCTGCGCCAGCTCCAGGAAACGGTCGGACGGTTGCATCAGCCGGACTGCATCACGGAATACAGACGGTCTCGCGATAGAGCATCTGGACTGCTTGCCAAATTGGGAAAAAGTCTTAAGATCGGAGATGCGACAGCTAGCACGGCCTTTGGGAGGCCGGGCTCCTTCGTTGCTCCGATTGAGGTTGCACAATCCGTGCCACCAAGGTTACAGCAGAGGTTGATCCATCCCTGTTGACGTCGACATCTCGTCGTTGTGAGCAATGGAGTGTGTCTTATTGCGAGCCGGCCTTTCCGGATTTCCGCAGTCCGAACGTTGATGTCCTGAACGATCCGCTTGCGGATCCATCTGGGTATCGCGCAATCAACGGCTCAGTCCACCAGTTCCCTCCAGTCCACCTCTCAGCTCCCGTCTGCGGGAGGCAACCCTATGTCTAAGAAGCGCAAGCGGATTAGCCGCCGCCGTCTTGCCGGTCAGCGTGTGCTGGCCCATGTCCCGACATTTCATCTGGAAACCGGAGAACACAAACCGGTCACCGCGGCTCGCCGCTTTATTGCTGAAGGCTGTCTCAATCCCCCAGCACTGCTGAATGTGCGGCGTAACGAGCACACCACCGACCGCTTTTTCTGGGGCGAAAAGGGCCTGTTCAGTGCTCAGTACGCCGAGGAGAATCACTTTCTCTTCCCATCGCTGCGCACCATCGTCGACAGCGTCGGCGAAGAGGTGATCTTTGAAGGCCTGGAGCTTTCCTCCGACGACTGGGAGGAGATGGAAGAGTACGAATACGCCTTCGTCTGATAGCAGTGCAGTGAAGTCCTGGCTGGTTTACCCCAGCCAGGACCTGATGGCTTCCGCCATTGCTGTCTGAGCTTCAGCCGGAATGGTGTGTCCACCGGCGAAGGTTTTGAGATCGCAGTGGTTTGAATCTCCAGACAACAGTTCACGCAGCTTCTCCGCTGCGGCAGCGGGAACAACGTAGTCATCGAGGCCGTGCAGCAGCAGCACCGGGGGTCGTGTTGATGGAGGTTGCCAGCCCGGATGGGGGTAGCCGCTGCAACTGATCACCCCTGCCAGTGGCATGTCGCAACCCACGTGCAGGGCCATGGCACCTCCCTGGGAGAAACCGATCAGAACAGTTCTTGAGAGAGGAATGGTCTCCAGATCAAGTGCCTCGATGCGCCCGCGCAGCTGTTGCGTGGCCGATGGCACGGCCTGCCAGTCCGCTGGGAACAGGCCATACCACTGGCGCCCCTGGCCTCCAGGGTGAGGTTCGGGGGCCTGCAGTCCAATGCATTCCGCGGGGAGGCTGGAGAGTGCTGCCAGTCCATCGCCGAGGGGTAGGAGATCCTCGGCATCGGCCCCCCAGCCATGCAGAAGCACCAGACGAATCCGTCCCGGTTCCAGACCGGCATGAATCACTGAATCAGGCATCAGCTTGTAGACCTGCTGCTGCGTAGGTTGGCCGAAGGTCTTCTTCCTGTCCTGCTGCCATGGCTCCCATTGCGCTGCTGAGCGTGTCCGACAAGCGCGGACTGGTGCCTCTCGCTGAGGCCTTGCATCACCGCTACGGCTATCAATTGCTCTCGAGCGGTGGGACAGCCCAGGTCCTCAGGGAAGCCGGTCTGCCTGTCACCCCAGTGGCAGATCACACCGGAGCGCCGGAGATTCTTGGCGGGCGTGTCAAGACGCTGCATCCTCGTATTCACGGCGGCATCCTGGCGCGGCGTGGCGATGCCAGCCATGAAGCCGATCTGGTCGCCCATGACATCGCACCGATCGATGTTGTGGTCGTCAATCTCTATCCATTTCGGGAAACGGTGGCTGACCCCGAGGTGAGCTGGGAGACCGCAATCGAGAACATCGATATCGGTGGTCCGACCATGGTGCGATCCGCTGCCAAGAACCACGCGCACGTTGCTGTTCTGACCGCCCCGGATCAGTACAACCGCTTTTTGGCTGAGCTGGATGCTTCGGGGGGAGCACTCACGGATGCCGTGCGGCGTCAGCTTGCCGTGGAAGCTTTCGCTCATACGGCTGCTTACGACGCTGCGATCACCCGATGGATGCAGGCCAGGCCGGAGCTGAGTGGCGCAGATGATCCAACTGCAGCCGATCTCCCCTGGCTTGAAGCCTTGCCTTTGCGTCAGCGCTTGCGATATGGAGAAAACCCCCATCAACACGCCAGCTGGTACAGCGCTGCCAAAGCAGGCTGGGGCGGAGCAATCCAGCTGCAAGGCAAAGAGCTCAGCACCAACAACCTGCTGGATCTGGAGGCCGCTCTGGCAACGGTCCGGGAATTCGGATACGGCGCCAGTGGCAGCCACCCCGCCAGTCGTGCTGCGGCTGTTGTGGTGAAACACACCAACCCCTGCGGGGTGGCGATCGGGGATGGCACTGCAGCCGCACTGAACCGGGCTCTGGATGCGGATCGTGTCAGCGCCTTCGGAGGCATCGTGGCTTTGAACGGCTGTGTTGATGCAACGGCTGCCCGTGAACTCACGAGCCTTTTCCTGGAATGTGTCGTTGCGCCGGCGTTTGCACCAGAAGCACGGGAGATCCTCGCTGCCAAAGCCAATTTGCGCTTGCTTGAACTCGCTCCTGCTGCGATTGACGGCGCTGGCCGCGACCACGTGCGCAGCATTCTTGGCGGAGTTCTCGTGCAGGATCTTGATGATCAGCCAGTGAGTCCGGATGACTGGACTGTGGCAACCGAGCGAATTCCCACAGACAGTGAGCGCGAAGATCTCTGTTTTGCCTGGCAGTTGGTTCGTCATGTTCGCTCCAATGCGATCGTCGTTGCCAGGGATGGCCAGAGCCTCGGGGTTGGAGCCGGCCAGATGAACAGGGTGGGTTCAGCTCAGATTGCTCTCGAGGCGGCTGGTGATCACAGCAGAGGAGCTGTGCTCGCCAGTGACGGGTTTTTTCCTTTCGACGACACCGTCCGCCTGGCTGCAGAACACGGAATAACTGCTGTCATTCACCCCGGCGGCAGCAAGCGTGATGGGGATTCAATCCAGGCCTGCAACGAACTTGGCTTGTCCATGCTTCTGACCGGTCGTCGTCACTTTCTGCACTGAGGATCTCAGCGGACAGGAGGTCAAAAGCGTCCACGCCCTGATGGCTGCAGTTTTAATCTTCAGCCAGTCATGTGATTTTTGATGCCGGAGTCACTCTCTTTTGGTCTCAACTTCGTTCATCCGCTGATGATGTGGGCGTTGCTGGCTGCGGGCGGTTACGCCATGTACCTCGGGATCAAGGCCAAAAAGGTGCGCACGGGGACATCGCAGCAGCGCAAGGCTCTGATCAAAGGAAAATACGCTCAGAGGCACTATCTCTGGGGCAGCGCTTTGATGGCTGTGATGGTTTTTGGGACGCTTGGTGGAATGGCAGTGACCTATCTGAACAACGGCAAGCTGTTTTTAGGTCCACATCTATTGGTCGGCCTTGTCATGACTGGAATGATTGCAGCAGCTTCAGCTCTTTCACCCTTGATGCAACGTGGCAACCTTGTGGCGCGTAAGGCTCACGTAGGACTGAACATGGGAATGCTCACACTGTTTCTCTGGCAGGCCGTCAGCGGTATGCAAATCATGAACCGAATCTGGCTCAATCATTGAGGTCAGCGAAAACCGTTGTTGTCATTAGCGATAAAAATCTTCCTTCGTCAGAGGAGTTTTTCTGTCGTTATTTTTAACGTAAAAGAATACTGTCGTCGCTACAGCCAGAAGAGGAACTGCTGTTAGCAGCAAAATTGCAATTGCCGTATAGTCCTGATACATAGAGCCATAAAGTATTGCATTGATTATACATTAACCAAAGAATGCATAGTTTGCAAATCAGGCAAGTTACTTATGATGCGCGAGCTGGCTGATTCCGGCTTTTGGGCCGTCAACAGAAACTTTGTTCTTGGTCAATACTTGGGGCTTCTTGGAGGACTCAGCGTTGTTTTGCCTGATTTCGACCTTCTCGGTACATCGCGAGATCATGTTTGGCAGACCAGTAAGCACTGAGTTGTTCGCAGGTTTTGTATTGCATCCAGTTAGCCTCCGCTGCAACGACTCGCGCATGTAGAGCTCTTTCGGTTTTGGTCTCAAACCGAATGGTTCCCTGATCCAAGGGAGCGTTAATGAAATAATCCCAATTCGGTTCAACCATTGATTGCTTGAAACTGATTAATTTTGGCGAGTGCTTCTCAGTAAGCTCATTCATTATTTATAGGCAGAAGAGTAATCTGTTGCTTGGACTTCTGCAAATTGACGTAGCAAAAGCCCTTTTGATTGCTGGCTGCGTGTAGTTCTAATTACTTTATTAAATGTAACTTTTACTCCAGCTCATAAGGCCGAATTGAGTGGTGCCCTTACGGGTGGATCCGGCAGGTGTTCTTTGGCAGGTTGCGATCGGATGCACCCAGTTTTTTATCCAGGCTGTCATAGAATTCTGATCCATTGAATGATGTCCAGATGTTGAAGCCCTTTTTGATATCTCTGTTGTATTTAATCAGTTGTGCTTTGGCTTTGTTTCAGGCATCGCGCGAGTCAACTCCGCAACCGATCGGACTCCTGATCGTCGCCATGGTGATGACTCCTGTTTTAGTCAGCATTATTGCTGGACTTCCGGTGAATTGTATGTCTTTTCAGAGCAAACAAATTGATTGACGTTCGCAGGTTTTGAGAGAGTTTGGTTATAAACGTCTTTAATTTGTTTCAACCAAATTTAGGATAGTGAGCCACTTTTTAATGAATCTGTAAATGTTACTGTGCTGTTTCTTCTAATATCGTCTTGCACCATGCTTCCAGTCGATCCTGTGTTTTTTCAGATTCGTTATCTTCATCAATCGGAAGTCCGCAAAACATGCCATTGATCATGCTTTTTGAATCATCGAAAATATAATCTTCGCCTGAGACGTGTCCAATTGATTTGCCACCCGCTTTTTGAAAGGCTGTATAGAGCTCTTCCATCGCATCACAGAAAAATTTACTGAACGCGGCTGAATCTCCAAGGCCAACAATGGCTACTGGTTTTCCTGAGCAATTAAGTGTTGGAATCTGTTCAATGTGCTCATCCCAGACCGTTCCTGACCTCTTAACGTCAGATCCGGTATTCCAGGTGGGTGTACAGCAGATCAATGCTTCACAAGTTTCAATATCCTTGATGTCCTGAAAATCACTGAGTTCTTTAAGCTCAGAATCTGGCAAAAGCTGGTCGAGCCTCTCAGCGATATCTTCAGTGTGACCGGTCGCTGATGCAAAGACAATTGTAAATTTCATAGAGAAACCTATCAGTTCTATTTTTTCTCGCCCTGAGGCTCCGATCAAATAGTATTTAACAATCTATTGTCGCTTAGTATACGGTGGAAATCTTGTTCGGTGTGCCATTTAATCAGCCTCAAGCCCGTTGAATAATTCCTGGTGTACAGCGAAAGTATGGTAAAGCGATGTCGCGTTTTCAGGTTGCAACTTTATTCCATCACATGTGTAAGCGATGGAACAAACTAAATTTCCTTGCCAAGCGATGTTGTCATCACTTTCATTTTCTGACCAGGCCATCATTGCTTTGAACTGCTCAGGTAAGTGAGAGCCAATCTTTTCGCAAGCCTTACATAACCGATACAAGGCAGGTGGCTTGGATGGCATTGACAATGCCTTTTTCAGGCTGAGTTCATTGAACACACCGATATATCGTATGTATTCAATGATTTCGCTTTCAATGTCGGTGAGGTCAGCTTGGTTGATGGCTTGATCGATCTCCTCGGGTTTGAGAGTTGGCCTTGTGTTGGATTTTGCGGTGTTCATGGATCGATCTGCATGAGTGCATTGCGTCTGACCAAGAGCTTTATGGGCCGTAAAGAACCGACTCAGATTTTTTTTGATGTCTCTGCAAAGTTGATCGTTGAAGTGATGTTTTGCTTGATGAAACTTTAATTGGCATTAGCTGCTGATTTTCAGCCAAAAGCTTGGCTTCAGCTTTGCTTGGCAATTAATATCTTCGAGCATTTTTTGTGCACTTGTGTGGACAACAACGCTGATATCTTGGGTTGTATTATGAATCCTCCAGAGGCCGATTCGAATTTCTGACCTTGCACAGGTCACCTGCCATGCGTCAGGTGTAGGCGCTCCAATCTGCTTGACAGTGATTTTTGTCCAGTAAGAGTCGCGGCGATCTCCAGGCGTTAATGTATAAGCAATAGACCCGTCTTCTTTTTTTTCTTTTTCAAAATTCAGCTCCAGAAGCTGCTGATCCCATTCAGCCATGATTATTAACCATTGCTCACCAATCTTAGTCGCCAATGCGTTGATTCATGCATCTTATTTGTCTGTCGCGTGGTCCAATAATCACACCTAATTCTTGAGCGTTTGTGTTGTTTTTAAGGGCAAAGCAATTTTGTCTAAGTTCGACTTTTGCTCGATCGGGATTTGTTTTGTAATTTTTTTATTCTAGCAATAGGCTCTAAAAATAATTTTTTTGGACAATTGGTCCCTTGGTGGGCTCGCCAAGAATGACTTGGAATCAATTTATTCGTCAGCAGCGGGAGCCGGCTTTTTGTCAGCGGCCGGAGCGGCTTTCTTATCAGCAGCGGGAGCTGGCTTTTTGTCAGCGGCCGGAGCGGCTTTCTTATCAGCAGCGGGAGCCGGCTTTTTGTCAGCGGCCGGAGCGGCTTTCTTATCAGCAGCGGGAGCCGGCTTTTTGCCTGCGGCCGGAGCGGGTTTCTTGTCAGCAGCGGGAGCCGGCTTTTTGTCAGCGGCCGGAGCGGGCTTTTTGCCTGCGGCAGCAGCGGGTTTCTTCTCTGCAGCTGCCGGTTTTTTGGGTTTCAGCTTGGAGGTGTCAAGATTCTTCTCGCCGAAGGCTTTGTATCCGAGAAAGATCAGGCCGCCCAGCACTGGAATGGAAGTGATGCCGCCCACTGCGATCTCGAACCCTGACAATGCCATGGCGGAATAGGCGATAAAAAGCAAACATAACACACCACCATTTTCATGATTTGCAACAAATCTGATGGGATGAGTTGGTTGATTTCATGATTGATCTTGAGCGTTGTTGTGTGGCTCTTTTCTTGCTCAAGTACTTGCTGCTGTGATGAATCTCTCGCCTGATGATATGGACGGGTAGGTTGTTTTTTATGAACGATGGAATTGACTTGATGTGTTGATTCGGAATGTTTCTTGTTCAGTTTTGAGGCAAGTGGCAAGTCCGATCTGGAGGGGTTAAATCTCCAGCGCAAGCTGTGATTATTGACATTGCTTCTGATCTTCGGGCAACTGTCAGAACGCTGCTCTTCGCCGAGGAGGGCAGCTCAGTTCATGGGTTGCATGGAAATCTTCCTGAACTTTCCACGTCAGTCTGCGTGAAATCTGTCGCACGATCTGGCGGAGAAGGTGGTCGCCACTGGACTGAACCAAGCCATCGGGAAGCATGGTGATCACCCGTGGAAGTGCGATCCAGATCGTTAGATCAAGAGTCCAGCTGACCCAGGTCAGCTCATGCTCCTTGGTGTTTTCAGGGAGGTCAACAAGATTCAGATTGGCCTGGAAATCAACGTCATACAACTTGGCTAGAGCAGGATCATGGTCTGGAAGAGCGACCGTCTCGATGGCGTAGCTCCTCTCCTGGCGTGGCAGCAGTCGGAGGCCGATGGTTGGTTCCACTTCGAATCCGAAATTTCCAAATCGTCCGAGTGTCAGTGCATAGGCCTGGGGATCGAGAGCTTCGACATCCATGGGTGCCGCACATCTGCAAAACCACCCCTGGTGTTGGTCCAAATAGGTTGAAATCGTGGAAGGATCCGCCCTCATTTCCATGCGGTCACTGAAGTGACTGCGGTAGCAACGCACATGTGGATCAACGTCCTCTTGATGGCGCAGGGCTTCGTCGGATGGTCTCGACAAGAGCAGAACTGACGAGCCCCGATCAGGGGAGGTGCTGTTATCTATCAATTTAAAACTTCGTGGCGATCAATCTGCGTCGCTGATGGCGATCATGCGCTGGATCACGTGTTCCACCACCCGATCTGGAGTAGAAGCTCCGGACGTGATGCCAACCGTGATCGGTCCACTCGGTAAAAAGTCTGTGTCACGCGTTAATCCTTCTCCGAGGGGTTTGTGCTCGATGCTGTTGTCCTCACTGATCCGCTCCGGCGTATCGATGTGGAATGAGCGGATGCCTCGACTGATGGCAATTTCCTGAAGGTGGGTGGTGTTGGAGGAGTTGTATCCACCGATCACGACCATGAGATCAAGGGGTTCGTCGACCAGGGAGAACATCGCGTCCTGTCTCTCCTGGGTGGCATCGCAGATGGTGTTGAAGGCCAGAAAGTGTTCGTTCAGCTGCAATGGTCCGAACTTGCTGAGCATCGTGCGTTCGAACAGTCGGCCGATTTCCTCCGTTTCGCTTTTGAGCATGGTGGTCTGATTGGCGACACCAACCCTCTCCAGGTCACGATCCGGGTCAAAGCCGGGTGAACAGGCATTGGCAAAACGAGCCATGAAGCTGTCCCGATCTCCTTTCCCAAGGATGTAATCAGCGACGAACTGTGCCTCTTCAAGATCAAGCAGCACAAGATACGTTCCGGCAAAGGAACTGGTGGCGAGAGTTTCCTCGTGCTTCACCTTCCCGTGAATAATCGAGGTGAAAACATGCTTCTTATGCTTTTCCACGGTGTTCCAAACCTTGGAAACCCAGGGACATGTGGTGTCAACGATGTGGCAGCCACGCTCGTTGAGCAATTGCATTTCCTGCACGGTGGCTCCGAAGGCAGGAAGAATCACCACATCGCCGTACTCCACACCTGAAAAGTCCTTCACCCCCTGATCCACAGGGATGAAATGGACATTCATCTTGCGAAGATGATCATTTACAGAAGGGTTGTGGATGATCTCATTGGTGATCCACAGCCGCTCGCTTGGATAGTGCTTGCGCGTCTCGTAAGCCATGGCAACGGCGCGTTCCACTCCCCAGCAGAAACCGAAGGCCTCAGCCAGTCGAACGTTCAGGCGTCCGTGGCTGAGCTGGTAACCATTTTCACGGATTGATCCGATCAGACCGCTCTGGTAAGCCTGTTCCAGGCTCCCAGCAACTTCTTCAGCGCGCCCGAAGCCACGGCGGTTGTAGCGGTCGGAATTGTGAAGGGAGCGCTTGAAGGCGTGGGTATCCATGGCCGCTGCGGCAGTGGGACGACTCTATGGGCTGTGGGAGGAAGCTGTCTCTTGCCGATGTCCGTACAGGCCAAACCAACAAAAAACCCCGGTCGGCAGAGACCGGGGTTCAGCGTTCCTGCTGGAACTTCAGTTGCCGGCAGAGGCGAAATCGGGATAAGCCTCCATGCCGTGTTCACCGATGTCGAGGCCATTGATTTCCTCTTCTTCGGTGACGCGGATGCCGCCGAACAGGGCACCGATCACGCTCCAGGCGATCCAGCAGGTCACCAGAGCCCAGATGGCATAGGCGGCACAGCCCAGGGCCTGGATGCCCAGCTGCTCAATGCCACCGCCGACGAACAGGCCAAGCGGAGAACCATCGCCCTGGATGTCAAAACCCCAGAGACCGACAACCAGTGTTCCCCAGACCCCGCAAACTCCGTGGACTGAGAAGGCGCCGACAGGATCGTCGATTCCCGCTGCGTCCAGTGCTGCAACGGAGAAGACGACAATCACTCCTCCGATCAGGCCAGCAACCCAGGAACCCACAAGGGTGAGATTGCCGCAGCCAGCGGTGATGCTGACCAGTCCGGCAAGAATGCCGTTGATGATCATCGTCAGATCTGGTTTGCCAGACGTCATCGTGGAGATGACCGTCGCGCCAATGGCTCCACCAGCTGCTGCGAGCGTTGTCGTTACGGCCACATAGGGAACCCATTGGTCCATGGCCAGCTGGGAGCCAGGGTTGAAGCCGTACCAGCCGATCCAGAGGATCAGAGCTCCGAGGGTGGCGATCGCCATGTTGTGGCCAGGAACAGCCTGAGTGCGACCGTTCACGTATTTGCCGATTCTGGGTCCGAGCAGCATGGCTCCAACCAGGCCGGCCCAGGCACCGACCGAGTGAACAATGGAGGATCCGGCGAAATCAATGAATTCTTTGTTTCCAACGTTGTTCAGCCAGCCACCGTTCCATTCCCAGCTTCCAGAAATCGGATAGATGAATGCAGTCAGAATCAGGGAGAAAACGACGAACTCCCCGAATTTGACGCGCTCGGCGACCAGTCCGGAAACGATCGTTGCCGCGGTTCCTGCAAAGGCTGCCTGGAAGAGGAAGTCGACGGTGGGGACGAGGCCTCCTTCGCTGATGGTTTCAGCAGTGACTGCAGGATCAAAAAACAGACCTTTGAAGTAAAGCCAGCCATCAATCACCGAATCGCCATACATGAGCGAATAACCGATGAACCAGTAGGCCGTCACCGCAAGTGCGAACACAAACAGATTTTTGGCCAGGATATTGACCGCATTCTTTTGCCGACACATCCCTGCTTCGACCATGGCGAAGCCGGCATTCATGAAAATCACGAGGATGGTCGCGACCAGAAGCCAGAGGTTGTTGGCCAGGAACGCTGCATTCAGTTCAGGCAGTTCCTGGGCATGGGCAGAAAGGTTGAAAACACCTAAGCCAAAGAGGGCTAAGGGCGCACAGGCCAACCACAGCATCGCGCGGTTGGATTTGAAGCCCCGAATGCTCTGAAGGAGAAGCATTGGACCTTCGATCAGGCTTGCCTCTTGGAGGCGCGCTTTGCGCCGCCGCGATGGCGGATGCAGAGCAGTTGTCATGGAAAGAAAGCGAAACTGCAGTTCGGACAGCCTTGATAAGGACCGTCAGACCTGGACAAATTGCTCAATGGTGAACACTTTCTGAGTCGCCGTTGCTACCGAATCGCTGATTGGCTGGACTGGACAGGCCTCTGGCCTTCCCACAGGATCCGGTCGATCTCGAAGCTGAAGGCACAGGGGACGACTTCGACGCCAGCCTGCAAGGCCTGGCGAAACAGCTCCCCGTAGCGCGGATCAGCGCTGTCTCCTGGGGCGAAGGTCGACAGGTCGGGGCGGCTCAGGCATGGCACCAGGACTCCACGGGCATCAGGCAGCACATGCATCAGTTCCTGCAGATGTTTCTGTCCCCGCTCGGTCACTGTGTCGGGGAACAATGCGAGCGGTCCGTCGCACCACGTGGTGTTTTTCACCTCGAGATAAATCGGGCGCTGGTCAGGGGCCTTCTCCTCGGGCGTCAGCAGCAGATCGATCCGGCTGCGTCGTTTTTCGCCGTAGGGCACCTCGCCTCGGATCCCAGCGACCGGTCCAAGGCTGTCGACAAGGCACCCGGCTTCGATGGCGGCTCGGATCAGCCTGTTCGGAAGGGATGTGTTGATTCCAACCCAGCAGAAGCCGCCACGGGAGCTCGGAACTTCAGCCTGTTCCCAGGTCCATGCCAGCTTGCGTTTCGGGGAGGGCGAGTAGCGCATCCTCACCCGACCTCCAGGGTGGAGCACTCCTGTCATCGGCCCTGTGTTGGCACAGTGCGCTGTCACCACTGAGCCGTCCTTGAGTTCCACATCGGCAAGAAAGCGCTTGTAGCGCTTGATCAGCACTCCTTCCGTCAGGGGAGTGAACTCAAGCAGAGGGGTGCCGGTCATGGAGGCGGGCTGGCTGGCGCCATGGTGCCTGGCGATGGACCGAGGATCTCGGCCATTGACGGCATGATTCAGCAGGCATCGATGGGGAGATCTCTCAAGCGCATCGCTCTGGTGGTCACCTATGGCACCTTGCTCAGCAAAGCCGGCGGTCTGATCCGTCAGCTTGTGATCGCTGCGGCGTTTGGAGTTGGTGCGGCCTATGACGCCTACAACTACGCCTACATCCTTCCCGGTTTTCTGCTGATTCTGCTGGGAGGGATCAACGGGCCCTTTCACAGCGCCATGGTCAGTGTGCTCAGCCGCCGGCCTCGTGATGAAGGCGCCCACATCCTGGCCACCCTCAACACCACCGTGAGCGCCTTGCTGCTTGTGGTCACAGCGGTTTTGGTGTGGGCCGCCGACCCCTTGATCACACTCGTGGGCCCTGGACTGACGCCGGAGCTCCACCGCATTGCGGTTGCGCAGCTGCAGGTGATGGCTCCCATGGCACTGCTGGCCGGGTTGATCGGGCTTGGCTTCGGATCGCTGAATGCCGCTGATGAGTTCTGGATTCCTGCAATTTCGCCTCTGATGTCGAGCGTGGCTCTCGTGCTTGGGGTCGGTTTGCTCTGGTGGCAGCTCGGAGCTGCAATTGCCCTGCCCGTCAACGCTCTCTGGGGGGGAGTTGTCCTGGCGCTCTCGACACTTGTGGGAGCTCTACTGCAGTGGTTGCTGCAGCTGCCTGCCCTGGCTCGTCAGGGAATGGCTCGCCTGCGTCTTTCCTGGGACTGGAGACATCCCGGCGTCCGCGAGGTCTGGCGCGTGATGGGACCCGCAACTCTGTCGTCGGGAATGCTGCAGATCAATGTGTTCACCGACATGTTTTTTGCATCAGGCATCCTCGGTGCCGCGGCTGGTCTGAGCTACTCAAATCTGTTGGTTCAGACGCCCCTGGGTCTGATCTCCAATGCTCTGCTGGTGCCTTTGCTGCCGACGTTCTCTCGTCTGACGGCTCCCGAGGATCGGCTGCCGCTGATCGCCAGGATCAGACAGGGCCTGATGCTGTCCACCGCGTCAATGCTGCCGTTGGGCGCCTTGTTCCTTGCGCTGTCGACCCCCATCGTTGCCCTTGTCTATGAACGCGGCGCTTTTGATGAACAGGCCGTGCAGCTTGTGACTGGCCTGTTGATGGCCTATGGGGTCGGCATGCCCGCCTACCTCGGCCGGGATGTTCTTGTGCGTGTTTTTTATGCCCTTGGCGATGGAACCACTCCCTTCAGGCTCTCCATGGCAGGGATCGGCCTCAATGTGATCTTTGACTGGGCACTGGTGGGCGGTCCTTCTCCCTGGGGACCTCAGCTCCCGATCAATCTCGGGGCGCCCGGGCTGGTGCTGGCGACAGTTCTGATCAACCTTCTGACCTGCTTTGCTCTGCTGTTGGCTCTGCAGCAGCGACTGGGTGAATTGCCTCTGCGTGACTGGGGCATCGATTCGCTCAAGCTCACCCTTGCTGCAGCTGCTGCAGGGCTTGTGGCCTGGTCACTCAGTGTTGGTGTCGCCTGGCCTGCAGATTTCACCGGACGAGCTTTCCAGGTGGCCCTCCCCGGTGCATTGGGAATTCTGGTATTCGCGCTCTGCGCTCAGGCGATGTCCGTTCCTGAAGTCAGCGAGCTCACCGCCGGCATCACTCGACGATTCAGACGTCGTTGAGCCGAACCTCACGCTCTTCACGCACCTGAATCGGCAGCTCGAGATTCTGGCGTCCGACCAGCTGAGGACCTTGCACGGACAGGATCCTCGCCTCGATCCCAAATTCCCGGAAAGCCGAGTCGATCTCCTGGATCAGAGCCTTTTCCACCTGTGCTTCGGGATCGACCACCTTGCCGATCAGCCGCTCGCCCAGGCGACCGAGGCGCTGACGAACCACCTCTCGGGCATTGGTGACCTCAATGATCAGCACGCGCACTCCCTGAAGGTCAGCAACCTTATCGGCAGTGGTCCTCGAGAATCTGCTCCAGTTCGGAAAGTTGAGAGGATGGCAACAAGCGGGAAAGCGGTAGCCGGCTGCTGCCTGCACCGATCGGGACCTGAACTGCTTCCAGTGCCCGTCGTGCGCAGACGGCTGGTCCCTGGTCGAGCAGAGCACTGCATTCAATGGCCAGCGTCTCGGCCAGCCCTGCATCGCCGAGGTAAAGATGCCATCCGGACACCTGGAGATAGAGCCGGTCACTCAGTGCTGCCGTGAGGTCTTTCAGATCTGCCGCATCCAGAGTCATGGTGAGAGGAAGTCTGGAACCATCGTGGCTTCAGGATTCACGGCTGTCTGCGTCCTCAATGGGCCGTTGTTTCAGAACCACGGTGAAGTGAACCAAGAGTGCGGCAATCCAGATTTCGGTGAAGAGACCCAGGTGATTCCAGGGATGCCGCATCGACTGGACAAACCACAGGCCGCTGCTGACTGCGACGAAAGCCCCCGCATGCAGTGTGAAATTCACAATCCGGCTGTAATGCCGGTACCTGGGATCCGTGTTGTCACCGTTGCCGTACCAGCGGATGGGCATTGGGAAGTGTCGTTGCAGTGCAACGATTCTGGCGCGCGGATGTGCCCCAGTTGACGAACGGCACCTTCGTGGGGTCAGATGGTGTGACGCAAGCGCTTGTAGCTCAGCGGATTAGAGCATCTGACTACGGATCAGAGGGTCGGGAGTTCGAATCTCTCCAGGCGCGTTTGGGAAACTGCCTCAGGGCAGTTTTTTTTTGCTTTCCTCACAGCCAGCCTCCTTGCTTACGATTCATGCACAGAACATTTGCGACGCATGGCGGATTTCGCTTCGGCCCCGATCAATGCCGCTCTGGCATCATCAGATCCGGCCATTGCCGCTCTGATTGACCAGGAGCAGAAGCGCCAGGAGACCCACCTTGAGCTGATTGCCTCAGAGAACTTTGCTTCACGGGCGGTAATGGACGCTCAGGGCTCCGTGCTGACCAACAAGTACGCCGAAGGGCTACCCAGCAAGCGCTATTACGGCGGTTGCGAGCACGTCGATGCGATCGAAGAGCTGGCGATCGAGCGCGCCAAGCAGTTGTTCGGTGCAGCCTGGGCCAACGTGCAGCCCCACAGCGGAGCTCAGGCCAACTTCGCCGTGTTTCTGGCGTTGCTGCAACCCGGCGACACGATCATGGGTCTTGACCTGTCCCATGGAGGTCACCTCACCCATGGTTCACCGGTCAACGTCAGCGGCAAGTGGTTCAACGTCGTTCAGTACGGCGTTGACAAGGCCACGCAACGTCTGGATATGGAGGCGATTCGCACCCTGGCCCTAGAGCACAAGCCGAAACTGATTGTCTGTGGGTACTCCGCCTATCCCCGCATCATCGATTTCGCAGCGTTCCGCGCGATCGCCGATGAGGTTGGTGCCTATCTGCTCGCGGATATGGCTCACATTGCCGGTCTTGTGGCTGCGGGTGTGCATCCCAGCCCTGTCCCACATTGTGATGTTGTCACGACAACCACCCACAAAACCTTGCGCGGCCCCCGGGGCGGCCTGATTCTCTGCCGTGATGCTGAGTTCGCCAAAAAATTTGACAAGGCTGTGTTCCCCGGAAGTCAGGGTGGTCCACTTGAGCATGTGATCGCTGCCAAGGCAGTGGCTTTCGGAGAGGCGCTGCAACCCTCCTTCAAGTCCTACAGCCAGCAGGTGGTGGCAAATGCTTCCGCTCTGGCGGAGCGGCTGATGGAGCGGGGCATCGATGTGGTGAGCGGTGGCACCGAGAATCATGTGGTTCTTCTTGATCTCAGGGGAATCGGCATGACCGGAAAAGTCGCGGATCTCCTGGTGAGCGATGTGCACATCACCGCCAACAAGAACACCGTTCCGTTCGATCCGGAATCGCCTTTCGTCACCAGTGGCCTGCGTCTGGGTACGGCAGCGCTCACCACTCGTGGTTTCGATGCGATGGCCTTCCGCGAAGTCGCGGATGTGATCGCTGACCGCTTGCTGAATCCTGAGGATGACGCCATTCAGGCACGTTGCCTTGAGAGGGTTGCCAGCCTTTGCCGTCGTTTTCCTCTGTACGCAAGCGCTCCTGAGCCGGCGCTTGCCTGACTGGTCCACGGTCCACTGGATCCCCTACAGAGGTCTGCCTAGGATTAAGGGGTTACGACTTTCAATGGGTCGCCACCTCCGGAGTTTTGCTTGACTCTCGCGAGCACTCCCCTCGCTGTTGCTGTAGGGATCTTCGTCACTTCGACGTTGATCACCACAGTGATTGCGCCGGTGGTGAGGCGTCTCGGACTCAGACACGGTTTCACCGACACTCCCGACGCCCGTAAGCAGCACAACGTGCCAATGGTCCGCCTCGGCGGCATTGCCATGGTGCTGGGATTTTGTCTTGCGCTTGGTCTCACCTGGCTTCTTGGCGGGTTCGGGATGTTGACTCCGGCCCGGGATCAGCTGATCTGGACAACCCTTGCTGGATCGCTTTGCTTTTTTGTGATCGGTCTGGCTGATGACCTTTTTTCACTGTCCCCCTGGCCGAGACTGGCTGGTCAGGTGGCTGTGGCGGTGGTGGTCTGGTCTCAGGGGGTTCAGATCGGTGCGATTGACCTCCCCTGGCTGTCCAGCAGCGCTGATGCATTGATCCTTCCTGATGTCATCAGCCTGCTGGCCACAGTGGTCTGGCTTGTCGGCATCACCAATGCCATCAACTGGCTGGATGGACTTGATGGGCTGGCAGCTGGTGTTGCCGGTATCGCGGCGATCGGTCTCGTGTCGGTCAGCTTTTCCCTGCATCAGGTGGCGGCAGCCTTCCTGGCCGCCTCCCTGGCGGGCTGCTGTTTGGGATTTCTGAGACACAACTTCAATCCCGCCCGCATTTTCATGGGCGACGGCGGCTCCTATTTTCTTGGCTTCAGCCTCGCTGCGATCAGCATTGTTGGGCCCGCAAAGGGCATCACCACGGTGAGCCTGCTCTTGCCACTGCTGATCCTCTCTCTGCCTCTTGCCGACATGTCGGCGGTCATCATGGGCCGCCTGCGCTCAGGGCGCTCTCCTTTTTATCCCGATCGCCGCCATCTTCATCACCGTCTGCTGCGTGCAGGGTTCAGTCACAGAAGAACCGTTCTTCTGATCTACGTGTTCACCCAGTGGTTGGCATCCATCGCCATGGTTGTCGCCAATGTTGAAATGAGATTTCTCTGGCTGGCGTTGGCCACGGCGATTCTTGTTGGAACCGTTATGGCGATGCAGCGCCACCGGCAGAGTGAAATTTTCTTCGAAACGTCAGATTCAGACAAGGACGTTCAAGACACTCGCGATGAGCGCGCTCAGTCTTGCTGTCCTGAGTCCCGTGGCTGAGCTGTCCCCACCCTCAGGGGTGGAGGTTCTCTGTATCGGCACTGAGCTGTTGCTCGGCAATATCGTCAACGGCAATGCCCGCTGGCTGTCAGAGCAACTGGCGGCTCTTGGATTGCCCCACTTCCGCCAGACCGTGGTAGGAGATAACCGGGAGCGTTTGATTGCCGAGGTGCATGCGATCTCACGCCGTTCTCGGGTGCTGATCACCACCGGTGGCCTCGGGCCGACACCGGATGATCTCACCACGGAGGCGATAGCAGCTGCTTTCTCAACACCACTGGTGGAGCGCCCTGAGGTCTGGGACGACATCACGGCCAAAGCACGCAGTCGTGGTCGTGAGCCCGGCGCCGAGACACGACGTCAGGCATTACTGCCGCTCGGTGCAGAGGTGCTTCCCAACAGGACCGGAACTGCTCCGGGAATGATCTGGTCTCCGAAAGAGCAATTCACTGTGCTTACATTTCCAGGCGTCCCCAGCGAGATGCGAAGCATGTGGCAGGAGACCGCGGTCCCCTGGTTCCATAAGTCCGGTCTCTCGAAAGGTGTGTTCAGCAGTCGATTGCTGCGTTTCTGGGGAATCGGTGAATCCACCCTGGCGGAACAGCTTCACGATCTGCTGGATCAGGCCAATCCCACGGTGGCTCCCTACGCGGGGCATGGTGAGGTCAAGCTGCGCGTGACGGCGCATGCCACGGAGGAAGCGGATGCTCTGCGATTGCTGGATGACACCGAAGCTGTACTGCGCCAGCGCACCGGCAAGCTCTGCTTTGGTTGTGATGATCAGTCTTTGGCTTGTGTGGTCCTTGAACAGCTGCGCCAACGGCAACAAACTCTTTCGGTTGCGGAATCCTGCACCGGCGGTGGGCTTGGTGCCGAACTCACGGCCATACCGGGATCTTCTGATGTTCTGCTGGGGGGTGTGATCGCCTATTCCAATGCCATCAAGGAAACGCTCCTCGGCATTGCTCCAGCGTCACTGGAACAGTTCGGAGCCGTCAGTGATCCTGTGGCTCAGGCCATGGCCGAGGGTGTACGACGCCTCACAGGCAGTGATTGGTCGATGGCGATCACCGGTATTGCCGGCCCGGGGGGCGGCACAGAGGAGAAGCCAGTTGGGCTGGTGCATATCGCCGTCGCAGGCCCGGATGGTTGTTCAAGTCAGCCTGTTCGCCTGGGTGCAACGCGCGGACGGGACTGGATCCGGATGGTGAGTGCGGGAGAGGCTCTCAATCGATTGCGGTTACGTCTGATGGAGGCTGGCTGATGGATATCGGCCATTAGGGTTGACTGTTGACGGCTGACATCGCATGAGCAGCGGAACCCTTTACGACAAGGTCTGGGATCTGCATTGCGTCGCGGATCTCCCCGGAGGTGCCACACAGCTGTTCATCGGTCTGCATCTGATTCACGAAGTCACCAGTCCTCAGGCCTTTGCTGCTCTGCATGACAAGGGTCTTTCGGTTCGCTGTCCTGAACGAACCGTCGCCACGGTTGATCACATCGTTCCCACCATCAGTCAGGCACGTCCGTTTTCTGATCCGCTGGCTGAGGAGATGCTCAGCACCCTCGAGCGCAATTGCGCCCGGCATGGCATCACCCTCAATGGATTGGGCAGTGGCCGTCAGGGAATCGTGCATGTGATCGCACCCGAACTGGGATTGACCCAGCCGGGGATGACGGTTGCCTGCGGGGATTCCCATACCTCCACCCATGGAGCATTCGGGGCCATCGCCTTCGGCATCGGCACGAGCCAGGTGCGGGATGTGCTTGCCAGCCAGAGCCTGGCCATGAGCAAGCTGAAAGTACGCCGCATCTGGGTGGAGAACCGACTCACTGATGGCGTCTTCGCCAAGGATCTGATCCTGCATGTGATTCGCACGCTCGGAGTGAAGGCCGGTGTTGGCTATGCCTATGAATTCGCAGGGCCTGCGATTGAGGTTCTTTCCATGGAAGAGCGGATGACCCTCTGCAACATGGCGATTGAGGGAGGTGCACGCTGCGGATACGTGAATCCTGACCAGATCACCTTTGATTATCTGAAGGGTCGCGCCGAGGCGCCAGATTCGGAGACCTGGGATCGTGCAGTCGCCTGGTGGCGTTCACTCGCATCGAATGATGACGCGATTTTCGATGACGAGATTCGCTTCGATGCTGCGTCCATTGCGCCCACGGTGACCTGGGGGATCACACCTGGACAGGGCATCGGGGTCGATGAACGCGTACCGATTTCCGAGCAGCTTGATCCCGCGGACCGCCCGATCGCAGAAGAGGCCTATCGCTACATGGATCTGGCTCCCGGTCAGCCCATTGAAGGTGTGCCCATTGATGTCTGTTTCATCGGCAGTTGCACCAATGGTCGTCTCAGTGATCTTCAGGCCGCGGCTGCTGTGGCTCGCGGTCGGCACGTTGCTGAAGGCATCAAGGCTTTTGTGGTGCCCGGCTCGGAACAGGTGGCTCGTGCCGCGATCAAGGAAGGGCTCGATCAGGTCTTTCGTGAGGCAGGCTTTGAATGGCGGGAGCCTGGCTGTTCGATGTGTCTGGCCATGAACCCTGACCGTCTCGAAGGCAGTCAGATCAGTGCCAGTTCAAGCAACCGCAATTTCAAGGGTCGTCAGGGTTCTGCCAGTGGTCGGACCCTGTTGATGAGTCCGGCGATGGTTGCGGCAGCTGCCATCGCCGGACGAGTCAGCGATGTGCGTCAGCTGAGCTGAGATCACTTCAATCGATGCCGTCCCGACACTGCCCATGTTCATCGCGCTCTTTGTTCCGTGACGTCTGAAACCATTGCTTTCCCTCAGGGGCCGATCAGCCATGTGACCGGGCGTGGACTTGTGCTGCGGGGTGATGACATCGATACCGACCGGATCATTCCTGCCCGTTTTCTCAAATGTGTGAGCTTTGAAGCCCTGGGGGAACAGGCCTTTGCCGATGACCGCAAGGAACTGGCAGGTGAACATCCCTTTGACAAGGCGGAGCATCAGGGAGCGTCGATCATGGTCGTCAATGACAACTTCGGCTGTGGTTCAAGCCGTGAACATGCGCCGCAGGCACTGATGCGCTGGGGAATCCGTGCTGTTCTGGGTGTGAGTTATGCCGAAATCTTTCAAGGCAACTGCCTCGCTTTGGGAATTCCCTGCGCCACGGCCTCGCCAGAGCAGATCCGTATGCTTCAGGACGCTGTGGAGGCGGATGCCACCGCTGAATGGACGCTCGATCTCCAGGCCCTCACCTTCAGTGATGGATCAACGTCGCAGACCATTTCCCTGGCATCAGGGTCTCTGGACATGCTGCGCACCGGCCAGTGGGATGCCACAGGTCAGCTCGTGGCGAGGGATGCTGAACTGACCCGCACGATGGCGGCACTCCCCTATCTGCACGGTTTCTGAGCTGTTAAGGGCAAAGTGATCAATGGCCCGCGGCAGACAGCGACCAGATTGTCTAAGACTGAGACAGAGGCACTGCTGCCATGAAACAGTTCCGCCCCGTTCCGCTTGCCGCTGTCCTCCTTGTCAGCGCATTCGTTTCTGTTGCTGCGAAGGCTGAACCTGTTCAGTCATTGCTGGTGCAGCCTCACGGTTCTGCCAGGGAGCGATTGCTGATCAGCGGTGCCTGCTTCGGCTGTGATCTGCGATCCGCTCGTTTGCAGGGTGCTCATCTGATCGGCGCTGATCTGCGTGATGCCGATCTGCGAAACGCCGATTTGCGTGAAGCCAACCTTGAAGGGGCAGACCTCAGTGGTGCCCGACTCGACGGCGCTGATCTGCAGGGAGCCGAACTCAGTAATGCCGATCTCTCCGGAACTGATCTGCGTCGTGCTGATCTCCGAGGGGCGGTGGTGATCAATGCCTACGCGCCGGATGTCCGAACGGATGGCATGCGTTTTGCAGGTGCAGATCTCACCGGCAGCCATCTCATCTATGGGGGGGGGCCGAACTGAGGAAGATTCTGATCAGAACGGTCGCCTTTCAAGTTCGTTGGGCAGATTTCGTGGGGTGTAGGGGATGAATGGTTGTCCCGTCCCGGTGAAGTTGAAGTCATTAAGGCGGAACCGGAAGCCGCCGATGCCCTCATAGGGGTTGAAATAGAAGCCAAGGTCGTAGCTGCGGCGTTGCCAGCGCAGTTCGATGTTGGAGTTGATCACATTGCCGTAGAACTCGGAGCCAGGATCCACATTCAAGCCGATGCCAGCATTGAGAAGAAGTGGTCCTGCGAGCTGCTGGGTGAGACCGATCCCAAGAGTCGCGAGGTCCACAGACTGGTCGAATTCAAAGGGGCTTGCACCCTGTTTGAGGGTGCCTCCCCCTGAAATCGACAGCTGGGTGTAGTCAAGGAAAGGCCTGCTGAACGTGCCGAGTGTGAGTGTTGGCCCGCCGGTGAGGCTGACAGTGCTCTGGCTTTTGCCGTTTCCAAAAGCGGCCAGGGATGTGTTGATGTTGGTGCGCAGAGTCAGGCCCGGCACGATGGCTACCGGCGAGTAGCGGTAAGCCGCTTCCGGAGTGAGCGCTGCGGGCTTTCCGCGCCAGAGGGAATAACTGCTGTTCAGTGACCCGTAGAAATTGGCGCGAAGGGTGTCGATCAACTTGGTGCTTGTGAAACTTTCCGCCTGGTAATTTCCGACGCCGAAACGCCAGATGTAATTGTTGAAGAGCTTGCCCCATTGCCAGTCGCCCTTCTGCTCGGCGAAGGCGCCGTAGGCGCTGTAAACATCTGTCTCACCGAGTGAGCCATTCCAGGTCCGGTAGCGATAGGCGGCAAATAACCGGGTCTCCACCTCCCCGACCAGAGGCAGCTTGATGAAGCGATTCATATTGCCCCAGAACCGGCTGCCGTTGCTGAAATTGCTGGGATTCAAGGTGCTGATGTCGGCTTCCACCGTTGCGTTCCAGCCCAGCACATCACCACTGAGTTCAGCCTCGAATCCGAACAGGTCCCCGATGGCATTGCTCTGTGTGGTCTTGGAGTCGTCGACAGAGTCCCCTGGCGCCACATAGCTTTTGTTGCTGCCGTCAATGGCTCGCTGAACCAGGAACTGGGGTTGCAGATCGAGGCTGATGTTGTCTGCCAGTTCGATCGACTTGAGCTCGCGACCAACGAAGAAACCACTGCGATCGTCGTTGTCGATGCCCAGCACCCAGCGGTTCACCACCTCTTCCTGTTTCTGAATTCTCTGTGTCCTGGAGACGGGGATGGGCAGCCTCTCCTCAACGATCAGGCGATTGCGTTGGCTCTTGATCAGGATGTCCCCGTTGTCCTGTTCCGTGGCCACCACATCATCCGCATCAATGCGAGTCTGAGCCGGTGTGTAGGGATCATTGGTGAAGCTCATCCGGCTGGCAGTCCAGCCTTCGGGGGTGAACCTGACCTCGGCCGCCTGAATTCGCCAGCGACTGATCTCACCGGTGATCAACTGTGTCTTGCCGAGCGTGTTGAGCTGCGAAGGCTTTACTCCGCCGTAGCGATTGGCCGAAAGCACCTCGCTGTTGCGCACCTTGTCACTCACACCTCTGCTCTGTTCGATCACCAGCCTCTGCTGGAGCTGGATACTGCTGATCCGTTGATCGATCGCTGCGATGGCCTTGCGGCGAAGTCTTTCCTGTTCTGACAGCGAAACCTTCGTGCCATCGGCTCGTGTCGACGACTCCATGGGATCGTCAACAGCAGCGGAGTTCGCCACCGTTTCCTTGAGTGGGTTGCCAAGCGCAATGTCTTCGAGTTGTTCGCTGAGGCTTTGCGATTGGATTCGTGCCGCCCGCTCGGCGTCTGGGCAACCCAGCGGTGGTGGTGCTTCAGGACTGACTTGTTCAGGTTGATCCTGCCCCCATCGGTAGCGCAGGCCAACCAGGTAGGCGTTGCTGCCTTCTTTCACTCCGCTGTAGGTGCCAAATGCTCCGGAACGGTGGTGGATGCGACCCACCATCGACAGATCCGGGGATACTGCTGCTTCAAGCTCGAAAGCAAGGTAGTTGAGCAGATTCGCGTAATTCTCGCGATAGGTGCGCTCATAGTTGCTGACAGCCGAGTTGTAGCTGATCCCTTCAACAAAGCCGAGGCTGAGCCATGGCTGCACCCAAAGGCGGGCACCGATGCCGAGGATGCCTTCTCCGAAGGTCTGGGCTGGAGTATTCGCATTGGGAACGCTCTGATTGAAGGGGCCCCCCTGCTGTTCATAGGCCTGGTGAGCAAACAGGTCAGCCTCCAGCTCCAGCTGCACAGGCCCGGCTCGCCAGATGCGCTTCTGCATGCTGACGCCGAGCAGGTACTCGGGACGCATTCGTCCATTGAACAGGAAGGTGTCGCCGAAGTTGGAATCAATCATCTGTCCGCCCCAGGCGGTGACAGCCCAGGGATGCGGATGCCAGTCGGGAATGGCTGGGATCGCCGGCGGGCAAGCCATATCTTTTTCGGCTTTGCTGTCTGCCTGACTGGTATCTGCAGCCAGCCATTCATCGGTCGGCAGCGGCTGGTCCCTGTTCCAGAGGCCCGCGTCATCCCCCTGGGAGCTGATGCGATTGGCCGTGAATGCTCCCAGCTCAACGTCGATGGCAGTGGGGAATCCGAGGCCGGAACTTTCGACCACAGGCAGCAGCCTTTCTGGGCTTGGATCCTCTGAATCGGCCGGGTCTGATGGCGGAGCGCTGTCAGATCCGGCTGCTTGATTGTTGGTCAGTGGGTTGAAATCAATGGCCGCGCTGTCGAGATCAAGAACGCCGTAGACGTCCTCCATCGAGCCGCTGCCCTGGATCAAGCTGAACCTCAGGCTGCCCGCCTGGAAATACTGTGCGCCCTTGCGATAACGAACACTGCCGCGAGCGAACAGGCTGTTGAAGTTCGAGTCGAGCTCCAGGCGATCCGCCTGCAGCACTCCTCCGTTGATCGCAGCTCGGACATTGCCTTCTGCGACGTACAACCGACGCTTTGCGTCATAGGCCTGGCGGTCAGCCCTCAGGCGCAGTTCAGGTGGAGGCTGAACGACTGGAACAGGCTTTGAAGGTTCATCCTGCTCTGCATCGGGCGGACTGGGTGCCTCGGCTGTCGTTCTTTCTGCAGTTGATGCCTTGAAATCTGATGGTTCGAGGCCGCGGTTCTCTTCAGCGGATGATTCAACGAGTGTTGGAGGAATGACTCCGAAATCGATCAGAGTTTCATTGCCTTCCGATCGTGCTGGAGAGCCGAGGACTGCAGCTAAAGCCAGAAGTCCCGTGATCGTGATGGGAGAACGGGAAGCCGGCAAATCCGCTCAGGAGTGGCCGGTGATCCTCACACGAGCATCCACCGCATCAGTCCGGGAATGACCAGTGCTCGTCGTGACCCCTGAACGAGATGCGTTCAGATCACGCCTGCGCTCAATCCTCCAGGTCTTTGCGACTGGGGGTGCGGCTGGGGTCACTCGCCAGGAAGCCAAAGACGAAGATCCCGATAAAGAAAAAGACGACCGAGTAAACGGAAATCTTGAGGGCGAGCATGGAGACCGACCGGCGTCTGGAATAGCGCCATCATCTTATGGGTCAAGGTTGTGAGTTCACGATGCTGCCCCCGCTCCAGCCCCGGCGATTGGCTTGGATTGAAACGTTTCGAAGTCGCAGCCGCCTCGATCTGCTGCCTTTTTGGCATCGATGTGGTGATTTCCACAGGCATTCAGTCCTTGAAGAGCCCTGGGGAGCGCTCCACCGACCTGACTGGGCGAAGCGTGGGCTGTTGATCTGGCCCAGAGGGGGCGTCTGGTTGCGAATCGAGCAGACCATCACCTGGCCAAGGCATTGGCAATGTTGCGAGGAGAGTCTTGAACGGCTTGTTCTCAGCTGGTGGGCCGACCAGGTGCGTCTCTGGGTGGACGGGACCCTCGTGCATGAGGGGGATCTGTTCGACACCCGTTGCCGCTGGAAGTTGCCGGTGCACTGGAGACACGGGAAAGAGCTGAAGGTGATTCTTGAGCTGCGCAGTCCCTGTCACGACGATGGGGCTCTGATCACCAGCGACCTGGTCCGGGAGCCTGCGGTGCCAGCTGTGGATCCCCAGGGGTGTCTCCTTCCCCAGGCCCTCGAACTCACAGGCCTAAAGCCAGAGTCTCTGCCGGAGCCATGGCTTGACTGCGATCCGCTCTCCCCTCAGGCGACCGCTCTGGTTCACCAGCACCTCAAGGGGAGGGATTGTGCCGCTGGAGGACTGCACTGGGTGGGTCATGCTCATCTGGATCTGGCCTGGTTGTGGCCTGTGGCTGATACATGGCAGGCGGCGGAACGCACCTTCGATTCAGCTTTGCGCCTGATGGAGCTCTTCCCGGAGCTGCATTTCGCCCACTCCACCCCTGCCCTCTATGAGTGGATTGAGCGCCACCGCCCCGCGCTGTTCGCCCGTATTCAGCAGGCCAGTCGACTCGGGCGCTGGGAGCCCATCAATGGCCCCTGGGTGGAAACAGACTGTGTACTTGTCAGCACGGCTTCGCTGTGGCGCCAATTTGCACTGGGTCAGGAGACCAGTCAGAGGCAGTTTCCAGAGTGGCGACATGACCTGGCTTGGCTGCCGGATAGTTTCGGATTTGCGTGCGGGCTTCCAGCCGTCGCACAGGCCACGGGAGTTCGCTGGTTCTGCACGCACAAACTGGCCTGGAATGCCATCAACGTCTTCCCTCACCGTCTGTTCCGCTGGCGAGGACGCGGCCGTGAGGAGGTGCTGGCGTTGATGTTGCCTGCGATCGGTACGGACTCCGATCCTCTGGCCATGCAGCTGGAACAGCAGCGCTTCCTTGTCGATACAGGGGTCGATCAAGCCTTGTGGTTGCCGGGGGTTGGTGATCACGGCGGCGGTCCGACCAGGGAAATGTTGGAAGAAATGCAGCTCTGGCAAAACCATCCACAGACTGCTCCACGCAGATCAGGGACAGTTCGTGAGTATCTGAAGCAGCTGGAGCCGCTCAGATCCTCCTTACCCGTCTGGAGGGATGAGCTTTATCTGGAACTGCATCGAGGCTGTGCGACTTCACGCCCGGATCAGAAACGACACAACCGCGTTCTGGAGAGGTTGCTGCGGGAAGCGGATCTGCTGGAGGCCCTGGGAGCTGAACCCTCACAGCATGGAGGCTGGCGGGTGCTTCTGTTTCAGCAGTTTCACGACATTCTCCCTGGAACATCGATTCCTGAAGTGTTTGATCAGGCGGAGTCACAGTGGCGAGCAGCCCGCAGGCGGGCGGCAGCGGTGCGCACGACTGGTCTCCAGCAGTTGCTCAGCCGTGGGTCAAGCAATGACCCACGGCCTGAAGAGGGGAGGCAGCACTGGGCATGGTGTGGTCTTCAGCCTCTGCAGCGCTGGTCTCCCCTGGTGCGTCTGCCCCGCGGACGGTGGTCTTGTGAAGGCCAGACCCTTCCGTCGCAGGCGGCACCGGGGGGCGATCTCTGGGTGCAGCTGCCCGAGGCCCAGGGGGTCATGGCATTGCCTCTGAAGGGCTGTTCCGATGAGGCAGCGTCTGCGACGGCAGCGTCGGCAGTGCGGAATCCGGTGCGGGTGAAGGTCATCGCCGATCGGCGATGGCGTCTCTGCAACGGTCTTCTGGCTGTCGAGCTGGACCACAGAGGACTGACTCGACTGCAGGATCAGCAGGGTGTCGATCAGCTCTCGTCGCCACTGCAGCTTTGTCGCTACCGCGATCGAGGTGAATTCTGGGATGCGTGGGACGTTGCGGGGGATTACCAGCAGCATCAACTGCCGATTGATGCCGACTGGCAACCGGAGCTTGTGGAGCAGGGCCCGCTCGTGGCAAGGGTCGTGCTGCGTTGCTTGATCGGGAGCAGCGCGATGCGCATGCACGTGATCCTGCGAGCCGACAGTCCAGCTGTTGAACTGCAACTGACCATCGACTGGTGTCAGACCCATGAACTGCTTCGCATGGTCTGCCCTCTCGCAAGGCCAGCGGTGCGCTGGGCCGCGGACACCAGCGGCGGTGTGATCGAGCGACCTGCTGTGGCTTCGACGCCCGGTGAAAAGGCCCGTTGGGAGGTGCCAGTGATCTCCTGGCTTGCCAGTGAAAATGCAGCTCCAGGTGGAGGTCTGGGGGTAATGCTTGATGGCCCTCAGGGCGTTGATGCCGGGGCAAAGCATCTCGGAATCTCCTTGCTTCGCGGGCCTACCTGGCCTGATCCATCGGCAGATCAGCGTCGACATCGTCACCGCCTCGCTCTGATGCCTGTTTTGAAAGGTTGGTACCTGGATGGTCTTGCTCAGGAGGCAATTCATTTCCGGGAACCTGGTTGGCTTGGACCCGTTGATCTACAGGCTCGCTGGCGCGGATTTCCTGCTCTTCCAGGATCACTGGTGCCTGTTTCGATTCGACAGGACACTGCCGACCCTGACGTCACAGGTGCGGTTCTGATCCAGCTGCTGAACCCCGGAGGCGCAAGAGTCAGATGGACACCAGCGGATGAGGGCTGGAGAATCCGGGATGGTCGGCAATCCATCGTGATTCCTCCAGGAGCGCTGCAGGAGATTCGATTGATTCCTCAGTCGTCGTGATCGTCAAACGGATCATCCAACCGCTTCGACGGTGGTCCAAACGATATGTACACACCAAAACCGGTGAGTCCAAGCAGGGCGGTCAACATCGCGATCGACACCGACAGCGCCGGGGAGGAGCTTTCCATCACATCTCTCGACAGGATCGACCCTCTTAAGGGTCGGGACCACTACAGTATCGGGGCTGAACTTCACCCGAGACCTCAGGGCCGCTATGGCACAACGCACTCGTTTGGGCGATCTGCTCCGTCCTCTCAACTCCGAGTACGGCAAGGTTGTTCCCGGCTGGGGGACCACTCCTGTCATGGGCATCTTCATGGTGCTGTTTCTGGTTTTTCTGCTGGTGATTCTGCAGCTCTACAACCAGTCGCTGATCCTCGAGGGAATCAACGTGAACTGGAATGGTGGCGCCTGATCCCGTCCGCTGGTCACCTCCATGAACATCTTCGGCATCGGACTCCCTGAGATGGCCGTCATCGGAGCTGTTGCGCTCCTGGTGTTCGGTCCCAAACGTCTGCCTGAATTCGGGCGGACACTTGGAAAGACTCTCAAGGGTTTTCAGACTGCTTCCAAGGAATTCGAGCGAGAGATCAGCAAAGCGATGGCGGATCCTGAAGAACTTCCACCTCCCTCTCCCCCGGATTCCGCGACAACGACCAAGGCTTCTGAGGACTGATCGGTGATCAATCGAGGAGGCCTCCGTCTGGTGGTCGGTCTGGGTAATCCTGGTGAAAAATATGCTTCGACCCGGCACAACGTCGGGTTCATGGCTTTGGAGCTGCTTACAACTCGAGAAGGTGGTCGTTTCAAGCCGATGTCCAAGCTTCAGGGAGATCTGGCTGATGTCGGGTTCGGCGGCGAT
This sequence comes from Synechococcus sp. MIT S9509, assembly GCF_047303035.1. Classification (NCBI taxonomy): domain Bacteria; kingdom Bacillati; phylum Cyanobacteriota; class Cyanophyceae; order Synechococcales; family Synechococcaceae; genus Synechococcus; species Synechococcus sp. MIT S9509. The sequence goes on from NZ_CP138940.1 coordinate 2,593,217, forward strand.
CGACTCAGACTGTTGATGCCACAGACCTATATGAATGACAGTGGTCGTTCAATCCGAGCAGCATTGGACTGGTTTGATCTGGAGATCGACCAGCTGATCGTGCTCGTTGACGACATGGATCTGCCTCTAGGACGGCTGCGCCTTCGAGCCAGTGGTGGTGCAGGAGGACATAACGGTCTGAAGAGCACCATCCAGCATCTGGGCACTCAGGATTTCGCCCGACTTCGAATTGGCATTGGTGCGCCAGGTCGCAATCCTGAGGAACGCCGTGCCCGTACGGTGTCTCATGTGCTTGGACAGTTCAACCGTTCTGAGGAACCTCTGCTTCAGAACGTGCTGCGCGAAGTGTTGTCGGGTCTCGATCACATTCAGCGACAAGGACTGGATCGGGCTGGAAATGCCATCAATGCGGTGAATCTGTCTCCTGCTGTTGATGGCGAACAGGCCTGATGGCACCTCTGCCTGTCACCACGGCGCATCTGCGGGTGCATCATCACAGTTTCCGAGACAAGTGTCTTCAGGGAGAGGTGCAGGCTGGCGGATTCATCTGGACATTTCACTGGTTGTTTGAACGGGGTGAGCTGAGCGTTGAGCCCTCTCTGGGCAGAGCATTGATTCAGGACGCACTGCTTCGCTTCCTTGTGAAATCCGATTACAGGCTGGAGGCCGGCGGCGACTACAGCTTCACTGTTCGTGCCCGTTTCTGAACGGGGCTGGTCCAGGCCAATCGATGATCCGGCCGAGATCGGATTCAAGAATCACCAGGGCCGCAACGGCATCCAGTTGGACGGGCGGTAACAGCAACCCTCTCGGTAACAATCGTCGCCATCCCTTCGGAGGCCAAAGTTGCCAGTAGCGCTTGCGTGCTTGAAGTGTGGTGCCACGCTCATCCACCAGCTTGATGGCTAGATCTGCAGGAAGCTGGTTCCTGAGGCTTTCGCTGGCAGTGCCGTTCCCCAGCACCAGGAGTTCTATGGGTGCCAGCTTGCTCCAGATCTCAAGGATGTCGTGTACTCCCTCAGTGGCAACAACTTTCCCCTCGATCACGCAGTTGCTGTCACTGTCGACCAGGACCAGGCCACATTTGCTGCGCCCGGGGTCAACCGACACGATCCTGCTCACTGGATGTCGTCCTGGAACGTTGATGCCGGGCGCAGCGGTTTGCTCGGACGCAGCTCGATGGCGATGGGATCGGCTGTTTCACTGCGACGCAAGGCCACAGCCTCGAGTTCAATACGGCCTCCGCGCCGCTCGGTCAGCTGCTGAGCAAGTCTGTTGACGGCGTTGGCGTCAAACTGAAGCCCCTGGCTGAGAGATCCCCGTCGGCGTACTTCCGCCAGCGTGGAAGCCAGCAGCAGGTTGACCCGGTTTCGCACCTCTTCCGGTTTGGTCTCCTGGCTGGCAAGAGCTGTCTTGGCAAGGGTTTCCCCCGCGACGGTGATGGCCACATTGGGCCGCACATCCGGAAAGGCGTAAACCACGCTCTCTCCTCGCAGCACATTCGCCGCTGAGCGCAGCAGCACCACCCAGGTGCCAGGTTTGCGGATGGCTTTTTCCAACCGTTCAATGTCCTGGCGCGGCACGAGGATGATCTGGCGATCCGGCGATTGTCCAGGCAGAACCTTCTGAAAGGCCTGAAGATTGGCTTCCCTCAGCACCTGGTCAATCACCTGCCGGGCTTGATCTGGACGATCCAGCTTGAGTGTGACAGTGGCAAGTGGCTGACCACTGCTGATGGCCACATCTCCCCGACGCAGCGCCAGCAGGTTCTCCTCAAGCAACTGAAGCTCCGCTTCACCGGAGCTGATCCGTTCGCGTACCGCGTTCAGTTCATCATCGGTTCGCTGGATTTCCGCATCGCGGTTGCGGACGTCCTGGCTGAGTCTCCGCCGTTCCGCCTCCAGTCGCCGAGTCTGTTCCTGCAGGGGTTGAAGTGTGCTGCGCAGCTTGCTGGCCCGTGCCTGGGCATCAGCCAGAATTTTTCTGGCTTTGATTTCATCGGCACGAGCTTCTTCGAGTTGCTCACGGGCCTTTCGCTGAGCTTTGCGGCTTCCCTTCAGATCAGAGCGGCTGCTGCGCAGACGAGCTTCGAGATCATTGAGTTCAAACAGACCAACGCGCAGCTGGCGGCTCACCAGAAGCATCAGCCCGAGCGAAAGGGCACTGATCAGGCTCCCCGTGAGCACAGTGATCACCACAGCGGTTTGACGTGGGCGAAGACCGAACAGGCTCAGCCGCGCTTTGCCGACCCTTGAGCCGAGTCGATCGCCAAGGGTGGAGAGCACCCCGCCGAGGATCAGCAGGGACAGCAGCAGAAGCCAGCCGGTCACGGTCGGTCAAACATGCGGCGGGCCGCCGGAATGCTGCCCATTTTCACCTGTCGAGGGGTTAACTGAAACGCTTGGCCAGTGCAATCGGATCAAGAACGGTGATCTTCTTGCGGTCAATTTCGACTAGGCCTGAATTGCGTAGATCCCCGAGCAGGCGTGTGATGGTCACGCGTGTGGATCCGATCGCTTCAGCGATGGCCTGATGAGACAGGCGCAGGTCAATGGTGATGCCCTGGGATCCAGGCATGCCGAAGTCCCTGCAGAGAACAAGCAGAAAACTCACCAGACGGGAGGACATGTCCCGGTGTGTGAGGGTCTCAATCATGGTTTCTGTCTGAAGAATTCTGCTGGAGAGACCCTGGAGCAATAGCAATCCCACGCTGGTGTCCGCTTCGATCGCTTGGCGCACGGAGCTGGCTGGTGCCGTCACCATTTCCACCCTGGTGAAGGCCACGGAGTGATAAAAGCGATCGGATCGATGTCCGGTGAGCAGTGAGAGAACACCGAACAGGCTGTTTTCTCTCAACAGGGCAACGGTGATCTCCTCACCCGACTCGTACACCCTCGATAGACGCACAGCGCCTCGTCGGATCAGATACACGCGCTCGGCAGGGTCACCGGGGAAAAAGATCGTTTTGTTCCGTTCCACCATTTCGGTGCTGGCACCCTCCAGATCACGGATCACTTCCAGCAGGGTGCGGCTGGCGGGGTTGGGGGCATTGATCAGGCTTGTCTCTGCGGATCGCCCAGGCTGGGGAGCGGTCCGACTGAAGCCGCGCATCACTTCGGCCATGACCAACGCATCAATGCGGGGAAGTTAAGGAGCGATGCGCGGTCACCCTGTAGCAACGAACACGGTTCTCCCGGCTCAGTCGCCATGCAGTGCATTCAGTTGTGCAGCCATGAGTTGCTGGAGCCCTGGTTCGGCTAGGTCCAGCAGGCTGTTGAGCTGCCTGCGACTGAATGGTGCGCCCTCGGCAGTCCCCTGCAGCTCCAGCAGATCACCGGCGTTGTTCATCACCACATTGAGATCCACATCGGCCCGACTGTCTTCGCTGTAGTCCAGATCAAGCAAAGGATTCCCCTCGACCAGGCCTACAGAGACTGCCGCCACCTGGTTGACGACCGGATTGGTGCTGATGTGGCCCTGCGCCAGCAGCCTTTCACAGGCCTTCTTCAGGGCGAGCCATGCACCGGTGATGGCCGCTGTTCTGGTCCCTGCATCTGCCTGAATCACATCGCAGTCGATCAGCAGAGTGTTCTCTCCCAATGCCTTCATGTCGATCGCGGCGCGAAGACTGCGACCGATCAGACGCTGGATCTCCTGGGTGCGTCCTGACAGTTTCATCAGTTCTCTGCGTTGACGATCTGGGGTGGATCCGGGCAGCAGGCGATATTCGGCGCTCAGCCACCCCAGTCCCTGATCCCTTCTCCAGCGTGGGACGCCGACTTCCTGGCAGACGCTGCAGAGCACGGTGGTGCGTCCAGTGCGCACGATCACTGAGCTCAGAGCGAAACCCATGGGATCCCAGTCAATCGAGAAAGCTCTGAGATCGGATGGCTGGCGACCATCGTTGCGCTGGGTGTCGCTCATGGGGAGACGGCTCGGAATCCTGAGCCTGCCAGTTGGAGTGGAGACACCATGGATGGTGTCAAAGGGATTGTGATTTGCGCTTTCGCCGCTAGATTCAAGTTCCGCTGGGTTGTTTTGATTCCAGCCACGACGGAAGCGACCCAGATGACCGCAAGCCTGAGCCCCAGCCATCGATCCCGTGGGCAGAGCGGTGCTGATCATCGGGATCTGAATCGTGCCGGCCTGCACCCACTGCCCTCACTCCAGCCTCAGCATCCGCTGCATCTGGTGGCCCCGGAAGGGCAGTTGCAGGTTCACACCGCCCCCTATCGAGGCAGTTTCGGCACAGTGCTCAGTCAGGCCATGCGTTCCGCAGGGCTTGGCAGTCGTGTCGCTGTGATGCAGTTCCTGAAAGGCGGCGTCGCCCAGGGCCCTGATGCCGCGATCACGCTCTGTGATCGCATGGTGTGGACAAGACCCGCCGTGATGGGATGTCTGTCGGATCCAGTCGGCTCATCTGACGCTGCGGCAGTGGATGCCGTTCAGGCGATCTGGCGGCTCTGCAGCCGCCACCTGGCCTGCGGAGATCTCGATCAGTTGGTGCTCGATGAACTCGGATTGGCCATTGCGCTCGGTTATCTCGTTGAGAAAGAGGTGCGCGACAGCCTGGAAGCACGCCCTGGTTCCATGGATGTGATCATCACAGGACCGTCAATCCCTGAATCTCTCATGGGTCTTGCGGATCAAGTGACCGAACTGCGAAGGGGGTTCTGATGCTCAAGAACGACCGATGGATCACTGAACAGGCTGCCTCGGGCATGCTCGAACCCTTTCAGAAAGGCTTGATCCGACATCTGGATTCTGAGCAGAAACTTTCACCTGTTCTCAGCTTCGGCTGCTCCTCGTACGGGTACGACCTGCGTTTGTCAGCTAAGGAATTCCTGATTTTCAAGCATGTTCCTGGAACAGTGATGAATCCCAAGCGGTTCAATCCTGCCAACCTTGAGCCCACTGAGCTTCACCATGACGAAGATGGTGACTATTTCATCCTTCCCGCCCATTCCTATGGCCTCGGTGTGGCTCTGGAAAAGATGAAGGTTCCGCCGAATATCACCGTGATCTGTCTCGGCAAGAGCACCTATGCACGGCTGGGAATCATTGTGAACACCACTCCAGCTGAAGCCAGCTGGGAAGGGCATCTCACACTCGAATTCAGCAACAGTTCAGGAGCTGACTGCCGCATTTATGCCAATGAAGGGATCTGTCAGCTGCTGTTTTTTGAGGGTGATCCGTGTGACACCACCTACAGCGATCGGCAGGGCAAATATCAACATCAACCTGAGAAAGTGACGCTCGCCAAGATTTGAATCGCCAGGAATGGTCAGTTCCGCCCCGATCAGGGCGCCAGACGAGCCTTGTGCAGTCTGTTTTTTTCGTACCAGTCAGCGAACTCAGGCGCCCAGCTCTGCAGATGGGGCCACATCAGATCACAGAGCTCTCTGATTTCCTGTTGTGCATCGAGTTTGGAGCGCAGGTCAAGGAAGTGAAGGAAAGCGCGCAGACTGAAACTGACAACAAAATGCTGTCGGTAGTCAAAGGGCAGAATTCCTCTGGCATGTTCTTCTGAGAAGCCTTCCCTTAACAGATCGCGGTAGCGTTCCGCCGCCTGTTGGCAGAGTTTCAGATCGATGCATCGTTGTTCATCGGCGTAGGTGTATTTCTTGCCCAGTCGGTCTCGGTACTCCCCCACCGGACGCAGATAGAACACTTCCTCGAGATCCAGTTCTCCGTCCGCAGCCCGGCAGATGCGTTCACCGGTGTAGCGCATCGATTGAACATCAAAACTCACCCCGACCCTGTGCGTCCGAGCCTGCTGCATCACCGAATGAGGGAACCAGCCCACGTTCAGCACGATCTGGGCATGTTCCAGCGGGCCGTAATGGCCTTTCATTCCACCAAGCAACCGCTTGATGCAAATCTCCCCGGCCCTTGTTTCGTTCGGCCACTGGTCGCGTTCCATCACCACGAAACCTTCGCTGTAGTCCTGGTGCATGCCGGCGTACACGCTCTGCTGAGGATTGGGTGTAGCGGCGATCAGTTCGACCCGGAAGCGGGAATCCATGAGGTTTTGAGGTTTCGGGTACGGGATATCGGTTGATCATCGCCTTTTCGGTCGGCCATGACTGGAATTACGCGTGACTTCGTGGGCCGGTGGAATCTTTCGTGGCCGTCTCAGGGAGAGGACTGGTACTGCCAAAGCCAGCCAGAGCTGGAAGTGGGCTGCCGTCCATCAAGGCAGTTGCAATGGAATTCAGCTCGGTTTCACTGCGGCCGCCGAGTGATCGACCACGCATGGTGCCGTCCGCAGAGAAAAGGTTCAGCTGAGGAATGCCTGTCACGTCGTAACGATCAGTCAGGTCCAGCCAGCGCGGGTTGTCGATGTTGACCAGAACCACATCCAGATCGGCACTGTGGCGTTGTTCAACCTCAAGCATCGCTGGAGCCATTTCGCGGCAGACCTCACACCAGTCGGCATAGAACTCGAGAATCGTGGGTCGACCATTGCTGAGAGCCACTTCCGGCGGCAGGGAACGCCTGGCGAGCTGATCGAGCGGCGATTCGATTGAACCACCGTTGCGGACCAGAAAAAGGCCCACGGCCAGGACCAGGGCTGCAGCTAGCAGCATGCTTTTCTGCCATGTGGTGAGGCCGGAGTTTGAAGCGCTGTCGGTCATCGCGGACTGACATCAGTGACACCACTCTGACAGGACAAACCGCTTGCTGTTGCTAGCGTCTGACCGCAGAACCTCGCGTCGTTGATCGACGTTTGTCCGCCGCGAATCTGCTTTCAAGCTGATGCCCGTTTTGCGTTTTCTCCTGCTGCCGCTTCGGGCTCCGCTGCTGATTCTGCTGTTTGTGGTGTCGCTGTTCCTCGGCCATCACTGGGCCATCCAGGAGGCCTGGCTGGCTGAGGCCCATTCGATTTCGGTGAGCACCTTCTGGGCACTCGAGATCATCCAGGCCGTGGTGGTGGTTGTGATCTGCACGATGCCGGACCTGCTGCTTCGTCAGCTTTCAATGCTGATGGCATCCAGTCGAGTTCTCAGTCTGGTGGTCACGCTCACGTTGCTCATCACCGTGGGTCTCTACGTCCTCAGCCTCAGCCTGCTGTCGGATGTGCTGATCCTGGGGTCCGCCACACTGCTGGCACGCCTCGATCTGAGTCGTATCAAGGTGGTTCCCCCTCCGCAGCTGATGGCCTTCTGGCTGGCTGTGATTGTGATCGCCGGGATCTGGATCGGGCAGGATCTGCCCAATCCCCCCAGTTCACTCGGTGCAGCGATCGGTGCCTGAGCTGTTGTTCAGGTAGGCCCAGACATTGCCGAGAACTTTCTTGGTGTAGATGCGGGTTTCCGGGTACGGAATGCGCTCGACCCACAGTTCAGGATCGTCGTTCAGTTCAGCACTCAGCCACGATCCCGCCGCCCCCGGCCCGGCGTTGTAGCTGGCCACTGTCAGCCAGGGGTTGCCCTGCCAACGCTCCAGAAGACCGGTCAGATAGCGCGCACCCAAAACGGCGTTGCGTCCTGGATCTTTCAGGTCATCGGTACTGAGTTCTTCTCCTGCCACTTCTGCGGCCGTGGTCGGCATCAGTTGCAACAGCCCCACGGCACCAACGGGAGAAGCCACGCCTGGAGAGAACCGAGATTCCTGGCGGGCAACAGCCAGCAGCAGTTCGAGTCGCACCTTTTCCTGTTCCGACGCTTCCAGGAACTGAGACTGCAGCGGTCGAGGGTGAAGGCTGTCCTGGAGAAGATGAAGAGTTTTGCAGTCCGGTGACACGATGCGCAGATTGGCTTTCCATAGCCGGTCGAGACCGGTCCAGTGGTCATTCACGCCCAGCCGCAGCCGTCCTTCCAGCAGGAGCTCCTGAGGTGATGGATCGGCATTGTCCCCAGTGCTGCGCCAGGTCTCCCAGGCTTCCTGATTCATCTCGAGTCGCCAGAGATCGTCCACCAGGGAACTGCCGCTGGCGAGAGGGCTCCAGCTCCGCTCAGCGTTCACACGAACAGACTTGGTCGCATCGCTGAGATTGTCTCCTGAGAGCAACGGCAAGTCGCCAGCCCCAAGCCTGGCCTGAGCTCTCCAGGTGTAGTAACCCGGTGGTTGCTCCTTGGTCAGTCTCTGCCAGATCTGTCTCGCCTTGTTGTTGTCTCCGAGTTTGTCTTCACTCATCCCCAGCCAGAACTGCTGGCGCGCACGCAGGGGTGAGGGCAGCTGTTCGGCTGGGATCGCAGTCAGCCATGACCTGGCCAGTTCCCACTGGCCTGAGAGGAGCGCCGTACGAGCCAGATCCCATTGCAGTTGCCAGCTGGCCGGATGGTCCGGCCAGCGATTCAGCACGGAGAGGCCTCCCTTTCCTCCTCCCAGGCGGACCCTGGCGGCGGCCACATCGGCTGATCGTTTCTGAAGCGAGTCAGGTAAGGCGTCGATGAGGGCCTGTTTCGGACGCAGGGGTTCGCTCAGCAGCGCTGCGGACTCCAGTGCTTCCTGGCTGTCTGGATGATCCTTGGCCAGCTCAAGCAACATCGTTTCACCACGCTGCTGCTGACCCTTGTCTCCCCGCAGGAGTGCGCGCCCGATTGTCAGAGCCTGCGGCGCTGCCAGAGGTGTGCCCTGAAGACAGAGTTCAGCGGATCGACCGTCACCGAGCTCAGCCAGGGCCGCTGCCAGTTGCAGGCGCTGCTGCTGCTCGAGTGCTTCGCCGCTGATGGCCCCACAGGCCTTGCGAAGCAGCCGCTCCGCTCCAGGCCAGTTGGCTCCCCAGCGAGCCAAATGCAGGGCACTGGACTGGATCATTGCCTGATAGGCGTCGTCAGGCAGTTCGGCGGCGGCCGCCAGAGCTGCGGGGTGGGCAGGTTGAAGTCTGAGCAGTTCCTCCCTCAGTTGCGGCTGGCGATCCGCAAGGTGATAACGGGCATCGGCACTGACCGCTGCGGTGGGAAAACGTCGGAGCAGATCGAGCCAGTGCTGTTGTTCCTCCCGCTCAAGCCCCAGTGACCTTGCGGTCAAGGCTTGTTGCTTGAGGGCGACGGCGGCCAGTGGAGCTGGCCCCCAGCCCTGGCCGCCCAGCAGACGTCTGCGCCTCTGGGGGGACTCGCTGCTGCGGACTGCCAGCATCAGGGCCGCTTCGCGTCGCTGCTCAGGGTTTGAGGACCAGCGGTAGTGAGACCAAAGTTGCCTGTCGCTCAGCAGTGGCGTGATCGGAGTGTGCTGACTGCGCAACATGGCGCGGCCGCTCAGGATCACCAGAACAGTCAGAAGTGTGGTTCCACCGAGAAGAAGCGGTCCGCGGGTCACTCGAGCGTTCAAGCCATGGCTGGAAACTGCTGGCATTCTGTGCCCAGCGGGATCGAACTGGATGGTTGCTCAGCGTCGGCAACCGCGGCCTGGCCAGCGCCAACGCCTGCGCCTGGCTGTGGCCTCAGGGCTCGCTGTTGTGGTCTGGAGTCTGCGCTGGCTCTGGCCATTGCAGTGGCTGCCTGGCTGGGTGGTGCTGCTGGTGGGTTTGTGGGCCCTGCTGGAACTGGCAGCTCTGCTGCTTGTCCCCCGGCGATGGAACTGACCGGCATCGTGCGGCTGTGGCCCTGTCACTGGCTCAGTGATTGGTTGTCTCAAGACTCTTAAGGTTCAGTCCACATATGAGACCTCATGGCCTCGATCGCTGCCCACCCGCTCGGTTCACTTCAGTCCCCGGAGGCCAGTTTCGGGACAGACGGTCTGCGTGGTCGTGTCGGTACGGCGATCACACCCGCTCTGGCCTTGCAGGTTGGTTTCTGGTGTGGACGCGTTCTGCCGCCGGATGGTCCGTTGTTGATCGGGATGGATTCCCGCTGCAGCGGTTCGATGGTTGTGGCAGCTCTGACTGCAGGACTCACGGCTGCAGGTCGTGAGGTCTGGACTCTTGGCCTCTGCCCAACTCCGGCGGTGCCGGGTCTGATCCGTCGCTTGCAGGCGTCGGGCGGGCTGATGGTTTCGGCAAGCCACAACCCGCCCGAAGACAATGGCATCAAGGTGTTCGGGCCGGACGGCAGCAAGCTGGGTTCCGAATTGCAACGCCGCATCGAATCCGGTTTACGTGGAGAGGTTGATGCTGCCGGGGGGATGAGCTCCTGTGGTGCTGCAAGCCACCGCTCTGAATTGCTAGAGCACTATCGCGAGAGCCTGCTGAGCAGCGTTCAGCATCAACATCTGGACGGCGTGCCGATCGTGCTCGATCTCTGCTGGGGCTCAGCAACTGCCTGTGGCGCAGACGTTTTCCGCTCACTGGGGGCCGATCTCACCGTGCTCCACGGCGTCGCCGACGGTGAACGCATCAATGTGGGCTGTGGTTCCACCCATCTGGGACCGCTGCGTGAGGCGGTGATCGAACGCGGTGCGGCCATGGGCTTCGCCTTCGATGGCGATGCCGATCGGATGCTTGCCGTTGATGGACGTGGTCGGGTTGTTGATGGTGATCATGTTCTGTATCTCTGGGGATCGGTGCTTCAGGACAGCGGCGCTCTGCCTGATCAGCGCCTGGTGGCCACGGTGATGTCAAATCTCGGATTCGAGCGGGCCTGGCAGTCCAGAGGGGGACAGCTGCAGCGGACTCCTGTGGGTGACCAGCATGTTCACGCGGCCATGGTGAGCAGTGGTGCAGCCCTCGGCGGTGAACAGTCGGGCCATATCCTTTCCTCCGCCCATGGACTCGCCGGTGATGGAGTTCTCACGGCGCTTCAGCTCGCCACCCTTTGTCATGGCCAGCAGATGACACTCGCCGACTGGCTGGATCGCAGCTTCCAGGCCTACCCCCAGAAGCTGGTGAACGTGCGGGTGCCAGACCTTGCGCGTCGCAAGGGTTGGGCCGAGTGTGCTCCTCTGAGGGATCTCGTCGACGAGGCAGAACGTTCGATGGCCAATGACGGCAGGGTGCTGGTTCGCGCAAGCGGTACCGAGCCTCTGTTGCGGGTGATGGTGGAAGCGGCCGAATCAGATGTGGTGGAACTCTGGACCGGCCGTTTGGCCGAGGCGGCCGATCGCCATCTCAATGTGGCCTGAGCGAGGAACGATCCAGGGCGCAGGCCAGTGCACCATCACAGGCATCCCCCGATGCTGATTGCCAGTTGCTTCCCGGCATCAGTTCAAACACCGTCTTGTCGACGAGTTTCCGGAACTCCGACAGGTGCTCCAGTGCTCCCCCTCGCGCTCCAAGTGACGGTTGATTCAGGTCCAGTGCGTTGGCGGTGGCTGCTGCGGCCTGAGCGAGCGCGGAGGCAGATCTCTGCAGAATTGCCAGAGCGGCTGCATCTCCCTGAGCCGCTGCGTCGTCAACCAGGGGCGCCAGCTTCGCCTGATCGGCGACCCCATGGCCCGGGCTGACCACGCGAGCTTTTAGATCGGCGGCGCTGCTGCAGTTCAGAGCATCCCAGAGCCGCTGGCGCAGGGCGCCATCAGGAGCACGGCCATCGGCCATCATCACGCTCAGTTGCAGCGCCTGGTGGCCGATATCGAAGGCAGACCCTGCGCCGTCCAGTCTCCAGCCCCAGCCCCCGCAACGGTGCTCGCTGCCATGCGCGTCCCGGCCAACCACGATCATTCCGGTGCCGCTGATCAGCACGATGCCCGCCCGATCGGGGAATGCGCCACGCAATGCGGTGCGTTCGTCACCGGTTGCCAGACAGCGCGATTGGGGCAGCTGCAGTTCTGAAGCGAGCATCGCTCCGCCCCTGGCCTGAAGCGGCGTGCCGGCCTCGATACCGCTGGCGCCAATGGCAGCGGCAGTGATCGGTTCCGCCTCGCTTGGATCACGACCCAATCGCCGTGACCAGTCGAGTCGTGCTCTGTTGAAACTGATGCGGATGGCGGAACGAAATCGCTCTTCGCCGTCAGCGGCATCCAAATGGCTGACTCCAGGCCCTGAACCGTTGCCGACCGTACGCAGCTGGCCGTCCTCCCAGGCACTTAACCTGCAGCGGCAGAGGGTCTGTCCTGCATCAAACCCGGCGAGTATGGAGATTGGTGTGCTCAAGGGTTCCGATGCATCTGGCTCAGAGTGGCCAGGCAGAACCATCCGCTGATCTGCACTTCAGGGCGGAAGAAGATGGTGTCGGCTGCACCCTGGGTCAGCAGTCCGGCGATGGCCGCCAGGCAGCCCAGGCAGGGGAGGGCAAGTTCTGATTCTGCAGTCAGTGCTCGCCAGCCATTGCGAAGACTGGCGACCCCGAGGCCGAGGCAGGCGAGCAGGCCAGGGATGCCTGTCTCCACCAACAGTTCAAGCGGTACTGAATAGGCGCTGAGGGCATTGAATTTCGGTTGCTGATAAAGCGGGTAAACGCTGTTGAAGGCGGCATTCCCAGGGCCGATGCCGAGCCAAGGGCGGTCCTGGATCATGTCGATCGCTGCCAGCCAGACGTTGATCCGGAAATTGTTGGAACTGTCGCCTCGACCTGCCAGCAGGCTGGCGACTCTGGTGCGGATCGGTTCAACCTGTGTGGCGGCAAAGGCGAGCACCACGCCAGTGACAACCAGCAGAGCCAGGGGCAGAATCCGACGCCAGAACGCCGGCCAGTGGCGGATGTACCGAAGCAGCAGCAGCAGCAGCATCACTCCGACTGAGGCCACCATTCCCAGCCAGCCTCCGCGGCTGTAGCTGAACAGTGTTGAAGCGCAGCCCAGAACCAGTGCTGTGGCTGCATAAAGCCTGGACCCCAGGCCACGCCATCGAATCATCGCCACCATGGCGATGGGCAGGATCGGCACCAGGTAACCCGCCAGAAGATTGGGATTGCCCAATGGTCCGTAGATGCGGATGGTGCCCTCCGCCACCGAGTTGGGATCGGCCCAGCGAGCCAGCTCTTCAGTGGGGGCATAGAGCTGGCGCAAGGCCAGCACGCTGCTCAGCAGAGATCCGCCCAGCAATGCCGCCACAAGACGGTCCCAACAATGGGGACTGACGCTCAGTAGCTGGCGCATCAGGGCATAGACCCCGAGGTAACTGATCAGTTTGAGCAGTCCTTTGGCGGCGGCGCTCGGTACCGGTGAAAGACCTGTTGCCAGTACGGCCACAGCCAGGAACAGCAGCAGCCAGCCACTGATTGCGCCGATGCGAGCGGGAGTTCTGGTGAGTGACCAGAGCACCCAGAGGGCTCCACAGGCCAGCACGATCAGGCCCAGGCCGGCGCGCGTGAGCACCGGAAGTCCAGCCATCAACAGGATCAGAACGATCCCTGCCAGCTCGCTCAGGCGCTTCTGCTGTTCTGCTGATCCTGGAAGAAGGCCTTGCCAGCGCAGCAACCAAGGGGCCGAAGCCTCAGCCATCAGTGTTCGAGAGGAACATCAGCCGGATTATCGACCCGTCGCCAGGCGATCTCCAGTTCTTCCAGCTCCGGCAGTGGCTGTTCGTTGCGCCGGTACAGCACCCGGTAAGCGGGAAGACCCTGCTCCTCCACATAGCGCTCGCGTTCCGTTGGCACCGGCAGGGGGTTGTCGGCTCTCCAGGGACGGGTGTCTTCGGCGGGTCGGTCGAAGCAACCGCTCAGTTCGACCAGTGTGACCATCGGTTCCACGACCTCCAGCACATCGCTTTGCAGAAACAACTCGCGGCTGGAACTGAGAGCCCCAGCGATGGCCAGTAGAAGCGAGGGCTGCATCACCCGGCGTTTGCGGTGCCGCCGCTTGAACCAGGGATCCGGAAACTGAATGCTCACCAGCTGCAGCTGATCCGTTTTCAGCTCTGCAAGCCAACCCTCCAGGCTGATGTTCGCATTGCAGAAGAGGTAGTGAAGATTATGACGCTCAAGTCTGTCGCGGTCACGCTGGGCTGCCAGTGCGAGCGGACGCCTGATCTCCACACCCAGATGATTCCAGTCTGGTTTCAGTGCTGACAGCTCCAGCAGACAGACGCCCCTGGCGCAGCCGATATCCAAATGGATGGGACGATCGGCATCGTCAAAGAGCTCTTCAGGTCCGGGCAGTTGCAGAGGCAGCTGAAAAAAGCGGCTGAGGGGATTGACGTGCTGCCGCATCAGGACCGCGTTGCACCTTCGGGAGGGTCGCAGCGCAGAAGACCCCAGCAGGCGGTGTAGCCATGGAGATGCGTGGCGCCCCCGAGTGGTCCGATCTCGCCGTTGCAGAAGCTGCCGGCAACCGGAAGTTGCGAAAAGACATCGCGAGCGATGCTCACATCGCCATCGGGGCTGCCGAACAGGCCCTTGCCCCGACCCAGACAGGCGAACAGCAATCCAATCAAGGGTGCCTGGTCTCCGCGCTGATCTCTGGTGGTCTGCAGCAGCTGACGGGCTTCCAGTCGAGAGGCCTGCGCTTCACGCAACTGGAACTGCACGTTTTGTCCGGCACGAACGCGATCGGCAACGGCAACTGCGCCGTTGCGTGGATCCACCCCGATCAGATTGCGCACCAGAAAAGCTCTTGCGGGTCGATCGCCCGAGGTGCCGCCATGACTGAGCCCGGCGAGCATGGCGTCGGCAATCAATTCTTCACGTTCAACGCCGAGGAACAGTGAGTGCTGCACCAGCTCCCTGTCTTCGGCGCTGAGATCGGCGAGGACACGTTGCAGGCATGCCACAGGGCTGGCGCGTCGGTCGCCGTCACTCAGTTCGAGCAGAACGTTGCGTTGAGCCTGTTCGATGGCGAACACCGGTCCGATCGGTCGACACCCCTGGGCCACAACTGGATCCAGGCTCCAGGTACCGCCAATGCTGAGTCCCACCGCTCCTCCGACAACCTGATCTCCGCAAAGCAGGGACCCATGATCGGCGTTGTGAGGCAAGGCGATACCTCCGACTTTGGCGATGCCGGGGTAGGCGTAATCCAGTCCGCTCACCAGATCGTTGATGGCGTTACAGCCTGGATCGAGCAGCAACAGCATTGAACGGCTGCTGGAGGGACTCACTCCCACCCAGTCCTGCCAGTTCTTGGCAGCTCCATCGAGATCGGGCAGCTGGCTGCTGTCAAGACTGAAGCTGTTCAGTTCAGCTCCTGGAAGGTTGAGGAGACTGATGCTTAGAGCTGGCGTGCGTTCTACTTCATGGGCTTCGCCTGAGGTCGTGGTGCCAACGACGCCACCGCCAAGACAACCCAGCCAGTGTCGGGCGTTGAGGCGTTTTTGCAGCAGCGGCAGCAGGCGGGTCAGATCGCTCGCGAAGTGACTCGAGATGAACACGAGTGCAAGATCCGCTTGGTTTGATCCCAGAGCGCTGCTGACTTCCCGTGCCGCATCCTCAAGAGAAGGCTTGCTGGAAAGTGCATGTCGGCATCGAGCCTGCAGCCCGCGGCTCCGGAACCAGTCGACAGGATTGAACCGAACCATGGTCTGGACCTTACCAATCCTGTCGACCTGCTGGATGACCGTGATAATGGCCCTCTGATGTCCCTGGCCGGTGTCCGATTTCACAACACGCACCCTGGTGTGGCTGACCTATCGCCTGGGGGCGACGATTGCTCTCGGTATTCCTCTTGTGCTTCTGATCTGGTCGGGGTTTCGACGCGATCCCGCCCTGGTGAGATTGCTGGGGATCTACTGGAAAGTGGCAAGCCTGCTGGCCATCAGCGTGCTGTTGCTGACCGATCAAAGGCCGATCGGCTATCTGACGGCATTTCTCGCGCCACTTCTGATGGCTGCGTCTCTCTGGTTCTGGGTTGATCTCAATGAGGAGCTGGCCGACAGCCCTCCTGGCCGTGCGCTGCCGTTCACGGTGCGGGTGTGGCGATGGGCTCTCACATTGTTCGCCCTGTTCGCCGCCGTGATGTCAGGTTCGGCACTGGGCTGCACCCGTCAGCTCGACACAGACGCCTGTCGGGTTTGGCTGGAGGCGCCCCAGGGACTGCATCGCGTCGCCGAGCGCGTTTTTGATTTTGTGTTCGGTGGTGAGTGGACGATGGCCGTGGCTGCCTTCATCGGCTATGTGGCGCTCGTGGCCTACGGCGTTGGTCTGCTGCAGTGGGCTCTGGTGCGTCTTCCCAAGCAGGGAAGAGTCGCTGGGGACTTCTGAGCATGGAGACCATTGCCCTGGTTCAGGAGCTGGAGGAGCGCACGCGCTTGAGGCCTGATCGGGTGGTCAGGCTGCATGGATCCGTGGGGGATGAGCCGTTTGAACTTTTGATCTTTCGCGGCTTCAGCAGCAGCACGACTCACCCAACAGCCTTTGATCCAGATGCCTCTGTGCTTCCAGAGGGCACCTGTCTGGAATGGGGGGAACTGCTTCAGGGACCCCTCAACCCCGCAGGTGAAACACGTCTTGCCGGCCCCCTGAATCCGCAAGATTTGCTGGCTCAGATCAGCTGATGATCCCGACGATTCAGAACACCGCAGCAGCGCCCGCACAATGTCGGATGCTGGCTGTGCTGACCGACATCGCCCTCGTAATGCCAGCAGCGTTCACATTTGATCCCACGTGCTCTGCTCACCTCGATGATCGCTGAGTCGTTCGTCTGGTTCGCCAGAAGTTCAGCCCAGGGCTCGCCTCCTAATTGCAGTTGTGACACCAGGAGCCAGTCGCGCAGACCATCCGTTTCAGCGTCGCCGCTCTCATTCAGCCAGTTCAGTGCTGACTCAAGCTCCTGGTTGCGAGTTTCGATTCTGACTGCTGCCTCCAGCGATGCCCCGAGTTCCTGCCGGCTGCGGCAGTCCTCCAGGACTCTGTTCACCGCGGCACGAAGTTCGCGCAACCGCTGAATCGGTTCACTGAGGCTGGGATCGCGCCAGTCGGGTGGAACTGTTGGCCAGCCACGATGGAAAATCGAGATCTCTTCCACCTTGTAGGGCAGGTTCTGCCAGATGTCCTCGGCCATATGGCACAGCACAGGAGCGATCAGCCCGGCCAGCCGTTCGATGATCAGAGACATCACGGTCTGGCAGCTACGTCGCCGTTGGTCAGAGGGTGCGCTCACGTAAAGCCTGTCCTTGGCGATGTCGAGATAGAAGTTCGACAGGTCGGTCACGCAGAAGTTCTGCAGCAACTGAAAGAAGCGGAAGAATTCATAGTTTTCGAAGGCCTCCGAGATCTCATCCATCACTTCAGCGGTGCGCTGCAGCATCCAGCGATCCAGCAACGGCAGTTCCGCCACGGGAACGGTGTCGGCGGCCGGGTTGAAGTCGTGGAGGTTGCCCAGCAGGTAGCGGCTGGTGTTGCGCACCTTGCGGTAAACATCGGCCAGCTGTCGCAGGATCCCTGCACCGATCGGCACATCAGCGGAGTAGTCAACAGAGCTCACCCACAGACGCAGCACATCAGCGCCGTAGGCAGGTTCCTGTTTCTGATTCTTGCCGCCTTCGATAATCACCATCGGGTCGACAACGTTGCCGAGCGATTTACTCATTTTGCGGCCCCTCTCATCCAGGGCGAAACCGTGGGTGAGCACTCGCTGGTAGGGCGCATGACCATTGACCGCCACCGAGGTGAGCAGTGAGCTCTGGAACCAGCCGCGATGTTGATCGGAGCCCTCCAGGTACAGATCCGCCGGGTAGTGAAGGGTTTCTTTCTGGTTGGACACCGCTGCCCAGCTGGAGCCGGAGTCGAACCACACGTCCATGGTGTCGGTGCCCTTGCGCCATTGCTCAGCCTGACCGGCATAGCTGGGTGGCAGCAGATCAGCTTCGTCTTTTTCCCACCACACATCGGCACCGTGTTCGCCGATGAGCGCTTCGATGTGAGCCACTGTGTCGGCGTTGAGCAGCACTTCGCCTCCACTGCGGTTGTAGAAAACGGGGATCGGCACACCCCAGGTGCGCTGACGTGAGATACACCAGTCGCCACGTTCCTTGACCATCGCTTCGATGCGATTCCGCCCTGAAGCGGGTGTCCACTCGACCTGATCAATGGCATCGAGGGCCTGCTGCCGGAAGCCGTCGACGGAGGCGAACCATTGTTCAGTGGCACGGAAGATCGTGGGCTTTTTCGTGCGCCAGTCGTAGGGGTAGCGGTGTCCATAGTCCTCCTGCTTGAGCAGTGCTCCCGCCGTCTCAAGCGCGTCGATGATTGCGGGGTTGGCATCCTTCAGCACGTTGAGGCCGGCGAAGGCTCCCGCTTCTTCGGTGAGGGTGCCTGCTTCGTCGACAGGACAGAGAACAGGCAGCCCGTTTTTCTGGCCGGTGTGGAAGTCATCGACACCATGGCCAGGAGCGGTATGCACCAGACCAGTGCCTGATTCCGTGGTGATGTAGTCGCCGCCTATCACCAAGGGACTCGTGCGGTCCAGCAGAGGATGGCGATACGTCAGGCCAGCGAGCAGTGCCCCTTTGATCGTTGCCTTGCGCGCGAGTGGCAACTCGAGGGTTGCAGCAAGGGAGTCGATCAGGTCTGCGGCAACAACTAGCAGTCGCCCCTGGCCATCGTCTGCCAGGGCATAGTCCAGCCGCTCGTTGACCGAAACCGCCAGGTTGGCCGGGAGCGTCCATGGGGTTGTGGTCCAGATCGCCACCTGAAGTGCCTGCCCGAGCGCATCGGCCTCACTGGGCAAGGTGATGCCCGCCGTTGTCAGGGTGTCGCGCAGCGGCTCCGGCAGTTCAACTGCCGGAAAGGCGACGTAAACGCTGGGGCTGGTATGCCCGTCGGGGTATTCGAGTTCAGCCTCCGCCAGTGCTGTGCGTGAGCTGGGACTCCAGTGCACCGGTTTCAGGCCCCTGTAGATGTGGCCTTTCAGAACCATGTCGCCGAAGACCCTGATCTGGGCGGCTTCATAGTCCTTCTGAAGGGTGAGGTAGGGCTCTTGCCAGTCGGCCCAGATCCCCCAGCGTTGAAATCCTTTCATCTGGCTGTCCACCTGCTTGCGGGCGTAGGCGGCAGCCTTCTTGCGCAGTTTGATCGGAGTGAGGCTCTGGCGCTGCTCCTGATCCATCGACTGCAGCACCTTCAGTTCGATCGGCAGGCCATGGCAGTCCCAGCCTGGGATGTAGCGAACCTTGCGCCCTCGAAGAATCTGATATTTGTTGATCACATCCTTGAGAACCTTGTTCAAGGCGTGGCCCATGTGCAGGGGGCCATTGGCGTAGGGAGGCCCGTCGTGCAGCGTGAAGACCGGCCCTGGGTTGTTGAGGCCGAGCTTCAGGTCGATGCCCTGCTCGGCCCAGAAGGACTGCAGCTCCGGTTCCCGCTTCACCGCATTGGCGCGCATGCCGAAGCTGGTCTGCAGCAGGTTGAGCGTGTCCTTGTAGGAGGGACGTCCTTCGGCGTTAGCGTCGCGCGTCTCCTTGCTCACGGTTGGGCAGCTGCAGACGGAATTATCCGTCCTCGCTGGCCGACTTGGGTGGGTTTGACTCTTTCGGCTGTTCCAGGGCGTTTGAAACAGTGTTCTCCGGCACCCCTTGCTGATCGGAGTCCTCTGGGCGAACCCAGCGTTTGCCACTGCGGCTGCTGCCCTCTTCACGGTTGGCAGCCGGAGCGAGCGGTTTCAGGCTGCCAAAAGCAGCTTGGAGATTGCCCAGCAGGGCGGTGACAGACGTCCCGAGTTGTTGCACGCTTGTCGCCCAACGTTCCTTTGAGCGCAGGCGCTGTTGCTCCTCCTGGCTGAGACGCTGCCAGCGTGCTTGGGCCACTTCCGTGCCGAGTCGGCTGATCAGCAAAGCGCTGCAGATGACGGCGAGCATCGGTGCACCGCGCAGACGGTCACTGCTGGTCACCAGAACCAGGCCAAGCAGAAGCACGATGCCTCCCCAGATCCCATCTCTGGGCCTGCTCAGTTCAGTGGCGACCAATGGCAGAAGCACCACTGCCAGGCCCAACAGCAGACAAAGGTCTCCAGCGATTGTGGCCAGCATCAAGGTGCCCGCATGTCTGAGTGCATTCTGGTTCTCTGCCTAAAGTTGCAACCTGCCCATCTGGCGGAATTGGTAGACGCGCTGGTTTTAGGTACCAGTGGCTTCGGTCGTGGGGGTTCAAGTCCCCCGGTGGGCATCCGTTTTCCTAATTTGGTTTCACTTACTGCAATCAGCCAATCACCCCTCGCTGATGACCCAGGCCCTCGTACAACCTGCAACGCAAGGCTCTGAGACTCGCTTGCGCTCTGTGCCGAGGGAATTCCTGGCACCACCGGCAGCGTTGAACCTCACAGTGGTGTTGTTTATTGGTGGTTACGTGCTGGCTGCACTGACCGTCTGGGGCTGGTTTGCAGCGGGTTGGCCCTTGCCTGTCCTGTTGACCACAGGTTTTCTGGCTCTGCATCTGGAAGGCACGGTCATTCATGACGCCTGTCACAAATCGGCGCATCCCGTTCCCTGGATCAATCAGGCCATGGGGCATGGTTCAGCTCTGTTGCTCGGGTTCAGCTTTCCTGTTTTCACAAGGGTTCATCTTGAGCATCACGCCCATGTGAATGATCCCCACAACGATCCTGATCACATCGTGAGCACCTTCGGGCCGCTTTGGTTGATCGCTCCCAGATTTTTTTATCACGAGTGGTTTTTCTTTCAGCGCCGGTTGTGGAAACGCTGGGAATTGGTGCAGTGGGGTCTTGAACGCAGTGTGTTTCTGGTGATTGTGCTTGCTGCGGCCAAGTTTCAATTTCTCCCTTTCATCTTCAACTGTTGGTTCGCTCCAGCCCTGATGGTGGGTGTGACCTTGGGACTCTTTTTTGATTACCTCCCTCACCGACCTTTCACCTCGCGCAATCGCTGGAAGAATTCCAGGATCTATCCAGGCCGGCTGATGAATTGGTTGATCATGGGTCAGAACTACCATCTGATTCATCATCTCTGGCCATCAATTCCCTGGTTTGATTACAAACCCGCTTACGAGGCAACAAAGACTTTGCTCGACTCAAAGGGTTCACCTCAGCGCCTGGGAATCTTTGAAACACGGCGCGACGGATATAACTTTCTCTACGACATTCTGGTTGGAGTGCGCAGCCACAAACGGCGCAGGGGCAAGATGCGTCGTGTGGCCAGATTCATGCCTTTGAGACGTTTACAGCGTCCCTGGCTTGGATTTGTGAACCAGATTGCAATTAAAACCGAGCAGAGACGTTCTTCTCGCTGATCACTCCGCCAGAATTTTTGGAACGCGGAAAAAATCTCCTTCTCTTAGGGGTGCTTGCTCAAGAAGTTCCTCACGCACCTGAGTTGGTTCCACCTTGTCTTCTCTGGTGGCGTTGACCACTTCCACGGCTCGGGTTGTTGGAGGGATGCCTTCGGTGTTCACACCCTGGAGCTGATCCACATAATCAAGAATTCGCTCAAGCTGACCTGTGTAGGTCGCGATTTTCTCTTCGGCTAGATCGAGGCGGGCCAGATGGGCCACCTTGCGTACGTCGTCGGCTGTGATCTTGCTCATGCAGCAGCGAGAAACTGTTCAAGATCCTCGCGCAACGCCATCGCTGCTGTGTTCAACAGCTCCTGGCCATGTTCGGGTCTGGCCAGAAAGGGGTCTGATCCCATGCGTCCGTCCGGGTAACGGCGGCGAAAGTCCGCTGGCCCATGAATCGAACCGCAGGGGGCTGCCTCCGGGAGCGATCTCTGCTTGCTGATCAGGCTGTCATGGAGGTGAAGGGTGACGGCAATCTCACTGGGAGTGGCGTGTTGTCCTTCGCGGTTGCCATAAAGCTCTCGGGCACGCCGCATCACCGGACCGGCCATGAACCAGTTCGCCAGCCTGCAGCGCAAACGCGGAGCCACCTCCAGGCCGCGGCTTGCGGCGCTGCCGTAGGCCTGGGCGAAGGCGGCCTTGGTTGTGGCGATATTACCGCCGTGCCCGTTGACCACAAGGATTCGTTCGAAGCCATGGGTGGCGAGTGAGATCACAAGGTCATGCATCACCGCCAGCAATGTTGCGGGCTGCAGGCTGATGGTGCCGGCAAACCCCAGATGATGTTCGGCCATGCCGAAGGCCTGCACGGGCGCGACGAGAACCCCGCTTAGGCGGCCCAGCTCGAGCGCGACTGCTTCGGCGGTGAGTGCATCGGTGCCGATGGCTCCTGTGGGGCCATGTTGCTCAGTGGACCCCAGGGGAACAATGATTCCCTTGCAGTTCTGCAGATACTGATCAACATCAGGCCAGCTCTGCAGAGCGAGGCGAATGGCATCTTTGCTGGCGGCAGGGCCGGGGAGGATGGAAGGCATGCCGAGCGTGGCGTTGGCGTGATGAGCGATCGTGAGAGCTGGCTTCAGTGAGCTGTGCCGTTGCCGTCGTATTGATCGGTGTTGTAGTAACCGCCCTGCGTTCCGAAGAACAGGGTGGCTGTCACAAACAAACCGCTGCTGAACAAAAGGACGGTGCCCAGGTTGAAGCCGGAAAGTGCAGCATCCATCGCGTCAGATCAGTTTCTCCAAGCCTGGCAGCGGATTGGTGCTTGTCATCACTTGCATGCAGGGATCGTCATCGCCTCCGATCTCACTGCCGCTGCAGGGAATCTCAAGCCACTGCCTCAGTCGACCTGTGATCCAGATGAACGGCAGGGTGTCCGCCAGTGCAGCGGCTGACTTGAACAGATAACCGCTGGCGATGAAGGAGATCAGTTGCGGCGCCACCGGCTCACCGGGCCGCATGGGTAGAACGCCTGAGGCGAAATGGCTGATCAGTACAACAGCGCTCGTGTCCACCAGCTGGCTCACCAGCGTGGAGCCGTTGTTGCGCAGCCAAAGGGCCTTGCCGTTGCTCACTTTTTTCCAGAAATGGAACATGCGCACATCCACGAACTGAGCCGTCAGATAGGCCGCCATGGAGGCGATCACTGATCCGAAGGCCAGTCGTTGGATTTCGAAAAAGGTGGCATCAGGCGCTCCCTCCACTCCGGGCAGTACTCCTCCAAGCCAGAGGATCAGCACGACCCAGCCGTTCAGCAGCAGGCCAACCCAAACCACCTGCGCGGCACGCTTCTCTCCCCAGAGCTCACTGATCAGATCCGTGCAGAGAAAGGTGATCGGGTAAGGCAGGGCACCTACAGCCACCACCACTGGCCAGGAGCCGATGTGCCCCAGTTCGAGGAAACGGGTCAGGCCAAGAATGTTCAGCATGCCCAGCGTCCCCAGAAACAGCCCGGCGAGCACCAGAAAGCAGAACTCTCGCCGTTGCTGAAGCGCTGGATTCATCCCTGACAGTGACCAGTGCTTTCAGGCTGCCAGGTTCCGTGCACGCTTGTTGTTGCCCGGACGCTTCGGAACGGAGCCGACAAGTTGCCTGTCGCTGCGAGATTCTGAGTTAAAGAGACCTGCATGGCCCCTGAGTTTCCATCACGACGCTGCAGCTAGGGCTCTGACGCTCTCGCACAAGCAACACTCATCCTCACTCAACCCGTCACTTCAGATTTCCCCGCTCTTACTGAACCCTTTTTCTGCCGTCCTGCGGAGGCGGTGGGACCTGAGTTGGTTGGCTGCCGCCTGGTGAAACGAGAGGGCGATGGACGTCTGCTCTGGGGCGTGATTGTGGAAACCGAGGCGTATTCGCAGGATGAACCTGCCTGCCACGGCTACCGGCGCCGCTCACCTCAAAACGAAACCCTGTTTGGAGAACCTGCTCGGTTTTATGTGTATGTGAGCTATGGCATCCACCACTGCGTCAATGTGGTGACCGACCGTGCTGACTGGGCGAACGGCGTGTTGTTGCGTGCTGTGGCATTGCCTGATGAGCCTGAACGGATCGCGGCAGGGCCAGGTCTGCTGGCCCGCCGGTTTGGGATCGATCGCCGTTGTGATGGTCTCTCGGTCTGCGGTGATGGTGACCTCTGGCTGGCCTCACGTCCGGTCGAGCTGAGCCATCCTGTCCTGGTCACCACCACCCGGATCGGGATCAATCAGGGCCAGGAGCTTCCCCTGCGCTGGTACCTACAGAACAGTCGCGGCGTGAGTAAGCGGGCCCGAGGTGATCGTTCCCCGAAGCTCGCAGAAGCTTTCTGCGTCGGTTCGCTGTGCAGCTGAACACTGCGGATCTACGATCCAGCCAGGTGAGCTGACGTTCAGTTGAGCACCTGGACACACCGACACATCCTTGATCTCGCGGCCTTTTCCAGGGAAGACTTCGCGACTGTTCTCGAGTTGGCCCATCGGTTCCGGTCGATGCCGGCCACCGGAGCCCGTCGTCTGCCGGCATTGCAGGGCCGCTTGGTGGCCACCCTGTTTTTCGAGCCCAGCACACGTACGCGCAGCAGTTTTGAGCTGGCTGCCAAGCGTCTCTCGGCAGACGTCTCCAGTTTTTCGCCCTCCAGCAGTTCGCTCAGCAAGGGGGAGTCGCTGTTGGATACAGCCCGCACTTACGTGGCCATGGGAGCCGACATGCTGGTGGTGCGTCACCGCTGTACCGGTGTGCCGAGGCAGCTGGCGGAAGCACTGGAGCACACCGGTGATCGCACGGTGATCCTCAACGCCGGTGATGGCCTGCACAGCCATCCCAGCCAGGGACTGCTCGATCTCTACACCCTGGCCCATCACTTCGATTCCGCTCATCCTGTGCCGGAGGCTTTGCAGGGCCGGCGTGTCGTGATCGTGGGTGACATCCTGCACTCACGTGTGGCCCGCTCCAATCTCTGGGCCCTGACGGCCTGCGGCGCAGATGTTGTGCTGTGTGGTCCGCCCACGCTGGTTCCGGATGCTTTCGCCGACTTTCTGGCGGAGCCCCCTCCGGGCCAGAGCGTGGATCCTGTGGCTCAGCGCGGCTCTCTGACCATCTGCCGTGATCTTGATGCTGCGCTCAAGGGAGCTGATGCTGTCATGACCCTTCGCCTGCAGAAGGAACGCATGCGTCAGCACCTGCTCAGCGCCCTGGACCGCTACCACCGTGATTACGGTCTCAGCCATGAGCGTCTGGCTCGGTGTGGAGCCTCGATTCCCGTGCTGCACCCCGGTCCGGTGAACCGGGGGATTGAAATGAGTGGAGAACTGCTCGACGACCTGAGTGCCAACCTGGTGGAGAGTCAGGTGAGCAATGGCATTCCGATCAGGATGGCCCTGCTTTATTTGATGGCAGCGGCTGAATCCTCTGTGGACTCACCTGCCCTGGGTTGAGGTGCCAGACCGGAAACCTGGTTGGAGTAGTAGTCCATCGCTGCCCGCAGAGCGGCCCCAGGCGCTGAAATGGATGGGCCCAATCCGGGAGCCATCGGAAATGCTGCATCTGGTGAATCCAGGCCCATGTGCTGACTTGGCATGCCCGTCAGCAACATCGAGGCTCTGGCCTGTGACACCACCGCAAAGATCCACTTCAGCAGCAGCGAGAAGCGGTTCTCCTCATTGGGCATGAAGGCGAGGTGGGCAGCAGCCCACAGCAGCCAGCCAGGGCCCCCCTTGAACTTGAATCCACGCAGGTCCGCGACGGCGTCGACGCGATCCAGCACCGCCATGCTGCCGAAATCGAACCAGCTGAAATTCGGACGCGACCCGCCTGAGACGATTGCGGCGATGTCCTTGCCCACGAACCCCCCGGCCTGAGTGGCAGGTCCCGCCATGCCAGGCAGCTGGTTGCCATCGCGGGTGTGCTTGTAGCAGCAGAGGTCACCAACCACCCGGATCTCGGGGTGCCCCTTCATCGAGAAGTCAGGCTCCACAACAACCCGACCGGCTCGGTCCGTTTCGCAGCCGACGGCATCGGCG
This sequence comes from Synechococcus sp. MIT S9509, assembly GCF_047303035.1. Lineage (NCBI taxonomy): Bacteria > Bacillati > Cyanobacteriota > Cyanophyceae > Synechococcales > Synechococcaceae > Synechococcus > Synechococcus sp. MIT S9509. Next base: position 2,618,694 of record NZ_CP138940.1, read on the forward strand.
AGTTTGCGCCCCAGATGAGAGGGCCGCACCCCTGCAGTCCAGATCACAGTCGCCGCTTGCAGTAAGCTTTCACCATCTGGGGTGCCAACAATTACTTCGCCAGGTTGCATGCTCTGCACACGCCCCTTGAACAGGAACTCCACTCCAAGAGCCGACAGGGATTTCTGAGCTGCCTCCGACAGTTCTTCAGGCATCGCTCTGAGCACGCGGTCGCCGGGGTCGACCAGAATGATCTTCGTGTCTTCCAGATTCAGCTGGCGGAATTCCTTGCGCATGGCATTGCGCATCAGTTCTGAGGCGGCTCCGGCCATTTCGCAGCCTGAGGGACCGCCTCCCACAATCACCACGGTCTGCAGGAAGCGACGTGCCTCAGGGTCAGGGGTCTGCTCAGCCTGCTCCATGGCCATCAGTAGACGTCGCCGAATCTCCTCGGCGTGCTCCAGGATTTTCATCGGTGGCGCAAAGGTCCGCCACTCTTCATGGCCGAAGAAGGTGCTGCCGGATCCTGTGGCCAGCACAAGATGGTCATAGCCGTAAGCCTTGCCGCTGAAAATGATCTGCTTGTCTGCCGGCTTGATCTCCGTCACTTCCCCAAGCAGCACCTGCACATTGCTCTGGCGTCCAACCAGCTGTCTCAGTGGAGTCGCCACATCACCACTGGAAACAAGACCTGTTGCAACCTGATAGAGCAGTGGCTGGAACAGATTGAAGTTGCGCTTGTCGATCAAGGTGATGCGCACATCCGCCCTGGCCAGCGCCTTGCAGGCACGAACACCCGCGAATCCGCCTCCCACAATCACGACATGGGGAGCGTCACGCAGCCGCTCTTCGGGTGGATCCAGCTCGAGGAAGTAATGCTCTCCAGCCATGGATACAAGGTTGACGCTCTGGAATCAGCGTATGAATGCTGAAAGGTTTTGTCCGCGGTTTGAACAACGCGATGCTGGTCAGAGCAATTTGAATCCCTCGAGCAACAACCCATAAAGCAGCCCAATCCGAGCCATGTCGAGCAACTGTCGGCCCAGGTGACGTCCTTGATCATTGGCCCAGTGCCTTCTCATCCGAACCATCACTTCGATCAGCCCCACGCTGAGCATCGCAGCCACGGGATCCATCAGGTTGAGAGCACCGGAAACAGCCGCAACGCCGTTTCCGATCATGAAACTCCCTGTAAGGGCGATCAGCAGAAGTGATGCACGTCTCCATGGATTGGTTGCCCACAGGTCCAGCCTGTTTGCGGCTTCACCGATCGTTCTCTGCAGACGAGTTGTTTGTAGACGCGCTGTCACCGTTACAAACTCTCCAAAGAGAGGCAGGGAAACCAACCGATGATCCCCATCACCCGGCCCAAACCCTGCCAGACAATGTATACACCATTTGTGGGGTGATTGCCTCTATTAACCGCTACATGTTGAGGCTTTTGATGCAAAAAGCCTGAAAGTGTTCGATTCAGGATTGCTTACATCCGTAAGAAAGCCTGAACAGCGCCGCTTGGCAAGTCCAAGGTTTCAGAATCAGTCTGATTCTGCCTTCGCTTTGCGAGAGCTTTTGCCTTCGAGAAGTTCAAGTAGAGCTTCCATTTGTGCCATCACGCCGCGCACTTCACCGGCTTCCGGAAGCAGACCGTCTTCCATGACGCCTTGATGCATTTCCCGCAGTTCCTGGCGGATGTAGCGCAGATGGCTCACCACCTGTTCCCGTTTCGACTGAGACATCAACCATGGCTTTCTCAGCCTCTCTTTTACCTCATGGCCTGAATGAAACGCTTCGAACTGCGTTAATCAGCGGCGGGAAAGGCCACCGGCCAGAAGAATCAGGCCGTAGGTCAAAAGAGCTGAAGGTCTCACGAGCACTGACAGGCAGGTCGTGATGCTGAGCGCGATGAGCAGCGAAAGCCTGATTGCGCGCCGATAGCCAAGGGTGGACCTCGTCATGGTTCAGCGTTTTGCAAACTTCGCCCTGGCCTCGGCGTAAAACGTTGAATCGATGCAGTCAAGCTGGCACTCCTCAGCCATTGATTCGATTCTGCGGCGAACTGCCGGTCGCACAAAAAAGGGAACTTCCTTGAGCGACTTCTCAGCTTCAGCACTCCAGTTCAACCTTGTTCTTGTCAATCCTGATGGAGAATAGGGGATTCGAACCCCTGACCTCTGCGGTGCGATCGCAGCGCTCTACCAGCTGAGCTAATCCCCCGGACTGGGCAACTTAGCTCCTGTTTTCCAAAGCATTCGAAGGCAAAATAAACATCAGCGCTTCGTGCCTGCATGCTGATTACTCCGGAGCGACTGGCTTCTTTTGATGAGGCATCGGTGGCAATGCTGGCGCGCCGTCTGGAGTACGACGACTACCCAACCCCGTTTGAAGGCCTCAGTGACTGGCACTTGTTACGAGCTCTCGCCATTCATCGACCCGAACTCACTGCTCCATACGCTCATCTGATCGATCAGGAACCCTTCGACGAGGACTGAGCCGATGCAGGGGCTGCTGAAGGGACAACGTGTGCTTGTGGCTGCTTCGGGAAGCATCGCGGCTGTCAAGACTCCGCTGCTGGTCAGTGCTCTCGTTCAGGCTGGAGCTCAGGTTCGCTGTGTCATCACCGCAAGTGCTGCCCGTTTGGTGAGTCCGGTCGCGCTGGCGACGCTCAGTCGTCACCCCTGCTTCCAGGACAAGGACCAGTGGGACCCCGGGCGACCGCGACCGCTGCATATCGAGCTTGCTGAATGGGCGGATCTCCTTGTTGTGGCTCCTCTGAGTGCAACATCACTCTCCCGGTGGGTTCAGGGTGATGGCGACGGACTGCTGGCCAGTCTGCTGCTGGCTTGTGAGTGCCCGGTTGTGGCGGCTCCAGCCATGAACACAGCAATGTGGAGACATTCAGCGGTGCAGCGCAACTGGCGGCGTCTGTTGGACGATCCCCGCGTGCTACCTCTTGCTCCTGAGGGCGGTCTGCTCGCCTGTGATCGTCTCGGCACCGGACGCATGGCAGATCCCGTGAGGATTGAGCTGGCTGCGGCAAGTGCCCTCTTGCAAGCCGATGCCGAGGGCCTGCTCAAGTCCGACTGGCGTGGAAGACATGTGCTGGTCAGTGCTGGACCGACCTTGGAATCTTTGGACAGCGTCAGGGTCTTTTCCAATCGCAGCAGCGGCCGCATGGGTGTATTGCTTGCTCAGGCCGCTCATCTGAGAGGTGCCACCGTTGACCTGGTGCATGGCCCGCTGCAGGTTTCTCCGTCCTGGTTGGAAGGCCTGGATTGCCATGCAGTGGTTGGGAGTGCCGCCATGGACGATCTGCTTCGACAACTGCAGCCGAAAGCGGATGCAGTGCTGATGTGCGCTGCTGTTGCTGATTTGCGTCGGACAAGTGCTGCTGATGTTGAGAAGTTGCCGAAAGACAAGCTGGTTGAGTCGATTGAGGGTGGCTGGGAACTCGTGCCGGACCTGCTCCAGGGCCTTGTCAGGAGGCGGCCTGCGGGGCAGACGGTGCTGGGTTTCGCTGCCCTGACAGGAACCGATGAGCAACTGCTTGAACATGGTCGCCGCAAGCTTCAGAGCAAGGGATGCGATCTGTTGATGGTCAATCCTGTCGACCGTCCAGGACAGGGTCTCGACAGCGATCAGAACTCAGGCTGGCTGCTGGGTCCCGGGCATCGCCATCAAATCTGTCCACTCGAAAGCAAGCTCGTGTTGTCTCACCGGTTGCTCGATCGATTGCTTGAGCTCCAACAGTCTTCTGAACACGCCTCCGGTCAGAAAGACGCTTGATTCTGGATTCAAAACAGGGCAGCCATCACGGCGATCAAGCAGCCATATCGGCCGGATCCAGTTCCGGCCGATCGATCAACGTGCTCGGTTACAGGCCCAGGGATGCTGGCCAGTTGGCCTTTGTTTCGTTGCTTCCAGGTGTGCGAACAGCCGTAGATGTTGTCCGGGCTCGCTCCTGGACATCAACGTCCTGTGAATGTCTTGGTGGCTGGCTGTCAGGTCGCACAACAGCCTCTGCAGCAGCGGTGACAGCTTGCTCGGAGTGGTTTCGATGCCGTCTCGATGCCTGGAGAACGCTTCACGTTGTTGAGACGTGCGAAACGCTGCCCGGAACGGTCGTTTGACACCTGTAGGATCCGCCTGTCCGGTGGACATCGTCAACAGCCGGCGTTTCGGCTTTTCCTCCATGCGCATCCGTCCTCTGCTGGCCCTTGTGCTGGCTTTCTGTCTGACCTTCGTCACTGCCTGCAGCGGGGGTGCTGAGGCTGTTGACCGTTCCAACATCACGTACGACGACATCCGTAACACCGGCAAGGCGAACGATTGCCCAACGCTTCCCGAATCCGCCCGTGGTTCCATCCCGCTCACTCCTGGCAATGATTACCAGCTGAGAGCTATCTGCATGCATCCCAGTCAGGTCTTCATCAAAGGTGAGCCTGCCAACAAGCGTCAGGAAGCTCAGTTTGTTGAGGGCAAGATCCTCACCCGCTACACCTCAAGCCTTGATCAGGTGTATGGAGATCTCGCTGTTGATGAAAACGGTCTCACGTTCAAAGAGGAGGGCGGCATCGACTTCCAGCCCATCACCGTTCTGGTTCCAGGTGGAGAGGAATTCCCATTCACGTTCTCCAGCAAAAACCTCCAGGCCGAAGCTGAAGGTGCCGCCATCACCACCAGCACTGATTTCGAGGGTGAATACCGGACTCCCAGCTACCGCACAAGCAATTTCATTGACCCCAAAGGTCGTGCTCTGACCACCGGTGTGGACTACCCACAGGGTCTGATCGGTCTCGGCGGTGACTATCAGAAGCTCGATAAGGAAAACAAAAAGCGCTACATCGACGGTCAGGGTGTGATGAGTCTTTCAATTACACGTGTCGACCCCGAGACCGGTGAATTTGCGGGAGTGTTCTCTGCAATCCAGCCTTCCGACTCTGATATGGGAGGCCGAGAAGTTGTCGACGTCAAGATCACCGGGGAGCTTTACGGGCAGCTCGAGGAATCCTGATTCACTCGAACGATTCATTGATTGAAAGGGGCTGAGGCCCCTTTTTTTGTGCGTGATCGTGGCTGAATCCACGGCCTGCTGTCTGGGATAATCGCGTTCCCCAACGCTCCCCGGCTTTTCATGTCTGCCAGCACTTCGTCATCTCAGGCCGGCGTCATCGCCCCCTACGGCGGCACTCTCGTGGACCTGATGGCTCCTGAAGCTGAGAAGGCTGCCCTGAAGGCCTCTGCCACCACCCGTATCGAATGCTCCGATCGCAATGCCTGTGACGTGGAGCTGCTTGTGGTGGGAGGCTTTTCCCCGGAGAGGGGCTTCATGCACCAGGCCGATTACGACGCGGTGGTGGCAGGGCACCGAACCACCTCTGGATATCTGTTCGGCCTGCCGATTGTGATGGACACCGATCGTGAGGACATCACTGTCGGAGAAAAGGTTCTTCTCACCTACAAGGGCCAGGAGCTTGCGGTGCTCACCGTGGAGGACAAATGGGAACCTGACAAGGTCACCGAAGCCAAGGGGTGCTACGGCACCACGTCGCTGGAACATCCGGCGGTGCGCATGATCGCCACTGAGCGCCGTCGCTTCTATCTGGGGGGCTTGATTCAGGGCCTGGAACTGCCCTCCCGCGTGTTCCCCTGCAAGACTCCAGCTGAGGTCCGGGCTGGCCTGCCCGAAGGCGAAGACGTCGTGGCCTTCCAGTGCCGCAATCCCATTCACAGAGCCCACTACGAGCTGTTCACAAGAGCACTGCATGCCAGCAATGTCAGTGAAAACGCTGTGGTGCTGGTCCACCCCACCTGTGGTCCAACGCAGCAGGATGACATTCCCGGCGCAGTGCGATTCCAGACCTACGAGCGACTGGCCGCCGAAGTCGATAACTCCAGGATCCGCTGGGCCTACCTCCCCTATGCCATGCACATGGCTGGTCCGCGGGAGGCGTTGCAGCACATGATCATTCGCCGTAACTACGGATGCACCCACTTCATCATCGGTCGCGATATGGCCGGCTGTAAGTCATCCCTGAGCGGTGATGACTTCTATGGCCCCTATGACGCTCAGAACTTTGCCAAGGAGTGCGCGCCCGAGCTCACAATGGAGACGGTGCCGTCTCTCAACCTCGTTTTCACCGAAGAGGAGGGTTACGTCACAGCGGAACATGCCGAGGCCAGAGGGCTGCACGTGAAGAAACTCAGCGGGACTCAGTTCCGCAAGATGCTGCGCAGCGGTGAAGAGATCCCTGAGTGGTTCGCCTTCAAGAGCGTTGTTGATGTGCTCCGGTCCGCCTGAGCTCTCAGCTTCCTATTAACATTCCTTCATCAGAGGCGAAAGACCCTTGAACAAACGTTGGCGGAACATCGGCCTTGGCGCCCTCCTAGTGCTAGCAATCGTCGTGATTGCACCAGCTTTCTTCGGTGGTGCCGGCGGTCCTCAGCCGGAGGCACGCTCCCTCCGCTACAGCGATTTTGTTGAACGGGTTCAGGAAGACCAGGTCAGCAGAGTGCTTCTTTCCCCCGATCGAGGCACCGCCCAGGTCGTCGAGACCGATGGAAGACGCGCCGAAGTGAACCTTGCTCCCGACAAGGATCTTCTGAAGCTGCTGACTGATCACAACGTTGATATCGCTGTCCAGCCTTCGCGTCAGCCAGGTGCCTGGCAGCAGGCTGCGTCGAGTCTGATCTTCCCCTTGTTGCTGCTGGGAGGGTTGTTCTTCCTCTTCCGACGTGCTCAGTCCGGTGGTGGTGGCGGCAATCCCGCCATGAATTTCGGGAAGAGCAAGGCCCGTGTGCAAATGGAGCCTTCCACGCAAATCACCTTCGGCGATGTTGCAGGGATTGAAGGCGCCAAGCTCGAACTCACCGAGGTGGTCGACTTCCTCAAAAACCCTGACCGATTCACCGCTGTTGGGGCGAAGATTCCGAAGGGTGTGCTGTTAGTTGGGCCTCCCGGTACCGGCAAAACTCTGCTGGCAAAGGCTGTGGCTGGAGAAGCTAACGTCCCTTTCTTTTCGATCTCCGGCTCGGAGTTCGTCGAGATGTTTGTCGGAGTCGGCGCAAGCAGGGTCCGTGATCTGTTCGAGCAGGCCAAGAAAAACGCGCCCTGCATCGTTTTCATCGACGAGATTGATGCGGTCGGTCGTCAGCGCGGAGCCGGCATGGGCGGTGGAAATGATGAGCGCGAGCAGACACTCAATCAGCTGCTCACTGAGATGGATGGTTTTGAGGGAAACACCGGCATCATCATTGTTGCTGCCACCAACCGTCCGGATGTCCTCGATTCAGCGCTGATGCGTCCTGGTCGTTTTGATCGCCAGGTCACGGTGGACCGTCCCGACTATGCAGGTCGACTGCAGATTCTCGGGGTGCATGCCCGTGGAAAGACATTGTCCAAAGACGTCGATCTCGACAAGGTCGCGCGACGTACCCCCGGTTACACGGGTGCAGACCTCTCCAACCTGTTGAACGAGGCGGCCATTCTCGCGGCCCGTCGTGATCTGAGTGAAGTCAGCAACGATGAAATCAGCGATGCCATTGAGCGTGTCATGGCCGGTCCTGAGAAGAAGGACAGCGTGATGAGTGATCGACGCAAGCGTCTTGTTGCCTATCACGAAGCCGGACATGCGCTTGTCGGTGCACTGATGCCCGATTACGACCCTGTTCAGAAGATTTCAATCATTCCGCGTGGAAACGCCGGAGGACTGACCTTCTTCACACCCAGTGAAGAGCGTATGGAGTCAGGCCTCTATTCCCGCACTTACCTCCAGAATCAGATGGCCGTTGCGCTAGGGGGGCGTGTCGCCGAAGAGATCGTCTACGGAGAAGATGAAGTCACCACCGGTGCTTCCAACGACCTTCAGCAGGTCGCTTCAACTGCGAGACAGATGATCACCCGGTTCGGTATGAGTGACAAGCTTGGGCCAGTTGCTCTTGGCCGATCCCAGGGGGGCATGTTCCTTGGGCGTGACATCGCTGCTGAACGTGATTTCTCGGAAGACACCGCTGCCACCATCGACGAGGAAGTCTCCGATCTTGTGGCTCTGGCTTACAGACGTGCCACGAAGGTTCTTGTCGATAACCGTCCTGTGCTCGACGAACTCGCCGAAATGCTTGTGGATCAGGAAACAGTGGATGCTGAAGAATTCCAGGAGCTGCTGATCCGCAGCGATGTCCGTATTGCCGAATACGTCTGATTGTGAGGAGGGCTTGATCCGCTCATTGCGGATCCAGCCCTTGCTTGTTGTTCTGCGCCCAGACCTCGATGATCTGGATTCAGACTTTGCGACCACCCGTCTCTTTTGTCAGCTGGATCAGCTTGTCGAGGCGGGTGTTCAGCATGTAGAAATCGCCTGGATTGAACATCCTCGCTGGTGCGATCTTGTGATGGCAGCGAGGTCACGCCACCCACGTCTGTCTTTAGGAGCTGCATCGATCACGCAGCAGTCGGCTCTCCAGCAGGTGGCGGAGCTTGGTTTCAGCTATGCCATGTCGCCGCTGTTGCATGCGGAGTTACAGCAGAGAGCCGATCAGCTCGGCTTTTTGCTGGTGCCGGGTGTGATGACGCCCTCTGAAATTCGACAGGCCTGCGATCTGGGTTGCCGTTTGGTGAAGTTGTTTCCAGCAAGCGTGCTGGGTCGGCAGTTTTATCGCCAGATCGCTGCGCCGATGGGCAATCTCCCCTTCATGATTGCAGCTGGAGGTTTACGCGCCTGTGACCTCTGCCACTGGCTGGCAGCGGGATATGACGCCATTGCTCTCGGTCGCACTGTGTTCGAAAAGGATGGTTTTGATCCCTCCCTTGCCGCCTGGATCGACGCATGAGTGGTAGTGATGAGACCCATCTGCTACAGATAAGAGAGATGTTATGGGCACGATGTCTCAGCTATCCATCAAGTTGAGCGACAAAGCTGATGCTTTGATCGCTCAGTTGCAGAAAGAAATTTTCAATAGACGTCGCAAGAAGGTGACAGCAGCGGGCGTTGTTGAGACCCTCGTTGAGAGCGGTGCTCGCTCGCAGTCCGACAAGCGTTTCTCAACATCCTGGGTCAATCTGATTCAGGACATCGAAAAGGCCGCCAAGTTGGCCAATGCCCATGGCAGCAAACCGTCTTCGCTCAGCGATGAAGAATGGGTGATGGTGTTGAGCCATCGCAACCGTCAGTCCACAGGCAAGCCTGTTCACCAGTCCGCGGCCCGAAAGCCTGCAGCGAAAAAGCGTGCTGCAGTGAAGGCTTCAGCAGCCAAGTCTCCTGCAGCAAAAGCTTCGGTCGCCAAGGCTTCCGCGAAGAAAACTGCGTCTCGAAAGCCGGCTTCCTCCCGGGTTGCCAAAAAGACAACGACAACATCGGCATCGGTGAGTACCGCAAGCAAGCCGCGCGCGGCCCGTCGTGCCCGCAAAGCCACCAAGTCATCGGCATCTGGGTCCGTTGCCGGACGTATGGCCAAGGCCGCAGCTCAGCTGGGCGGCGGCAGCGGCATCACATCTCCGTCTCGCAGCTGAACCAAAACGTGCAGCCTCACCAGAGGCTGCACTGACCCTGCTGCCTGAGCAGGTGATCGGCCAGTACCAGATTCACCATTGCCTCCACCATCGGCACGGCCCTGGGCAGTACGCATGGGTCATGCCTGCCCTTTGCGGCGAGGGTGGTGGCCTGTCCTCGATCGTTGATTGTCTGCTGCTCTTTGCGGATCGTTGCAGTTGGCTTGAATGCCACCCGGATCACAATTGGCTCGCCGTTGCTGATGCCTCCCTGAATGCCGCCGGAATTGTTGGTGGCTGTGCGCAGGCGCCCCTCGTCACTCGGCAGAAAAGCATCGTTGTGCTCGCTCCCTTTCAGTCGTGTGCCGGCGAAACCTGAGCCGATTTCAAACCCTTTGGTGGCGGGAAGCGACATCACCGCCTTGGCCAGATCCGCTTCCAGCTTGTCGAAAACGGGCATCCCCAGACCAACAGGAGGCTTGCGCACAACGCATTCGATCAGACCTCCACAGGAGTCGCCGTCGCGGCCGATTTCCTCAATCCGTTTAATCATCCGATCGGCCATCGCAGCATCGGGACAGCGCACAATGTTGGCTTCCACCCCTTCTCGGTTCACTGCGTTGAGATCCACCGTGGCTTCGAGATCGTGGATGCGTCGCACCCAGGCCACCACCTCGGTGCCGTGGGTCTTGTTCAGCAACTGGCGGGCAACGGCACCAGCCGCCACACGGCCGATCGTTTCGCGGGCCGACGCCCTGCCTCCACCACTGCGGGCCTGAATCCCGTATTTCGCCTGATAGGTGGCATCGGCGTGGGAGGGGCGAAAAGCAACCTCCATTTCCTGGTAATCCTGGGGTCGCTGATCCTTGTTGCGAACCACCATGGCGATTGGTGTTCCCAGGGTCAGGCCATCCATCACTCCGCTCAGGATCTCCACCTGATCGGCTTCTTTGCGTGGTGTGGTGATTCTGCTCTGCCCTGGCTTGCGACGGTCCAGCTCGGCCTGGAGCGCAGCCAGGTCGAGCTCAAGACGTGGCGGGCAACCCTCCAGGACCACGCCGACTCCTCCGCCATGGGACTCTCCGAAGGTGCTGATGCGGAACAGGGTGCCGAAACTGCTGCCCAATGGAATGCCTTGTCTCGTTCGAGCGTAAGAGAGCTCAGATCAGCTCGCTCAGGGCTCCTGAGGGTTGTTCAGAAGTCGGCCTGTCTCTCAGCATCTCAAAGTCGGCGAAGTCGAAGCCTGGCCCCACACAGCAGCTCACCAGCGAGTACTGCCCTTCTGAACGTGCCGCCATCCAGTGGCCTGCAGGCACGACGTGAACAGGATGATGCATCGAAAGCACATGCTGAACGGCCTGACCTCCCCCCGGTTCAAGCGTCCACAGACTCAGTGGTGTTCCCTGCAGATGGGTCCAGACCTCATCGGCCTGATGAACCGCATGCCAGCGACTTCTGGACCCTGCGTCCAGCAGGTAGAGGATGCTCGTGATGGCTGCCCGATGCTGGCCATCGGCACGGGTGATCAGCGCTCCGCTCCGATACAGCTCGCGGAACCAGCCGCCCTCTGGGTGCGGCTCGAGGTTCCAGTCCTGGATCAGTTGATCCACAACCTCCATCGGGGAGTGGCTCGATGATGGGGACGTCTCTGAGATTGACTCCATCACTTCAGTGGTTTGCTGAAGCGCATTAAACCCCAGCTGAGTTTTCCTGCCTTGCCACCATCAACCCAATGGCCAAGCCCCGCGTCCATCCGCTCCAGATAATCGGGTGTGATGCTGCTTTCCAGATCCTTGCGCCGCCGCCGCAATTCCAGTCGGACCCTGCTGTAGTGCTCAATCAGCATCGGTGTGTGGTCATGCCATGCCGTACGCGTCAGACCTGCTTCACTTCCCCAGTGCTGATACCGCTCGGGCGATCCGAGATCCGCCAGGTGAATGCGATCGAGAATCGCCGTGAGCGAATCAGCATTGACCCCATCGGCTGCCATGGGGTCGGTCATCACCATCACACCGCCAGGTTTCAGCAAACGTGCTGCTTCCCGCATCACGGTCCGGCGGTCACCGGAGTGGAGAATCGCGTCCTGACTCCAGATCACATCGGCACAGCCATCGGGCAGCGGCACCGCCTCGAAGGATGCGTCGTGAACCCTGATTCGCTCAGAGAGACCAGCCTCTTGATTGAGAGCCCGATGTCGATTGTTCTCAACTGCTGAGATGTTGATGGCATCCACCCGTATCTCAGCTCTTCCGCAGAGTCGCCTGGCTGCTCCCCCGTAGCCTGATCCGAAGTCCACAACCCTCAACGGTGCAGATGCATCAGAGGAGTGAGGCTCCCCCATCAGTGCGATCAGCGCGTCGACAGTGCGACGGCTTGCGATTGCGATCGGCTCCTCGGCGCTCTCGTACAGGCCGATGTGAATGTCCTCGCCGCCCCAGATGCCTTCGTAAAAGCGATCGGCGTCATCACTGTCGTAGTAGTTCGCGGCAGTGCTGGCAGCGTCGGAGTAAGTGCTTGTCATCGCTCAGATCGCCGTCAGATCGGTGTCGAACAGATACTCCTTTTCAGCGACATGAACGTAGAAGTCGGGATCATCATGCCCACGTTGATAGTCGCCATAGCTGGTGATTCTCTGGAAGCCCACCTCCCGCATCAGACGCCGCACGTAGCCGTGGCGCAGCGGGAACATGTTCAGGTGATACGTGCTTCCATCACTGAAGGCGTAGCGGAAACGGGCCAGACCGTCGTCGACGTGTTCGGGACCAACCTCCACATCCTTGCCGCAGTAGACATTGCTCTTGCCGCTGGTGGAGGTCCCCTCCAGCAGACGGTCATAGTTGCGGTGATCGAGAATCAGGATTCCGTTGTGCTTCAACACGGCGTAATACTCCGCCAGCGCCTTGCGACGGTCGCGTTCGCGGAACAGATGGGTGAATGAGTTGCCCAGACAGATCACAGCGTCGTACTCGCCGTGGATGTCACGATTCAGGAAACGCCAGTCCGCGTGAACCGTGCGCATCAGCAGGTCCCGTTCCCGCGCGTTCTTGAAAGCACGGGCCAGCATGTTGGGGCTGCCATCCACACTCACCACGTCGAAGCCCTCGCGCAGAAGACGGATCGAATGGAAGCCTGTGCCTGTGGCCACATCCAGCACCGATCGGGCACCGTGCTCATGCAGTAACCGCACAAAGAAGTTCCCCTCGGCTTCTTCTCTGGCATCCCAGTCAATGAGTCGATCCCATCGGTCTGCAAATTGCTCGATGTACTCCTGTTGATAGTGGTCGGTTTCCCGGACGCGCTCTGGTCGCTGCCCGAAGCGTTGCTCATCCCCGGATTCAGCTGACGCTTGGCTTCTGAGTGTGGTCATGCCGGTCTGTTCCTCTACTGAGCGGGTCTACTGCGTTGGGCAGTGCGAAGGACAGCAGCGGCGCTGTCTGACAGCTCGTCACCGACCCTCTGAGCTGATTCGAAGTGGTGAACAGTGCTCAGTCCGCAACCTAATCACGCCGTTTACTGCTGTCAGCTAGGCGTAGCAGCATTCCTCCCGCTCAGCGTTGGTGCACGAGCGGTGAACAGCAGCCCAAGCCACTGCTATAAGCAGCTCAGGCTTGGGCGGAGGCTCTGAAGTGCACTCAGAGATCTCCATTGAGTCGGTCTGGAAGCTGTTCGGCGGATCTTCGCCGGAATGGATTGAGGAGCTCCGATCAGGTGGGGATGCTGATCAGCTGCATGCAAGTCGTGGAGTGCGTGCAGCTGTCCAGGATGTCTCCATGGAGATTCACTCCGGTGAGATCTTTGTTGTGATGGGGCTTTCCGGCTCTGGTAAGTCCACCCTCCTGCGGATGATCAATGGCCTGATCCCCCCCTGTGAGGGTGATGTCATTGTTCAGGGCCGGTCGCTCAATGCGATGTCGGTGCGGCAGTTGGCAGAGCTGAGGCGTCATCAGATGGCGATGGTCTTTCAGTCGTTTGCCCTTTTCCCCCATCGCAGCGTGCTCGACAATGCGGCCTTTGGACTCGAGGTCGCAGGGGTGTCCCGCAAGGCACGTCATGACCGTGCCATGCAGGCCCTTGAGCGTGTCGGGCTCAGCAGCGAAGCAAGAAAACGGCCACGTGAGCTGTCCGGTGGCATGCAACAGCGGGTAGGCCTGGCCAGGGCTCTGGCTCTCGACCCGCCGATCCTGCTGATGGATGAGGCCTTTTCCGCTCTGGATCCTCTAATTCGAAAGGATATGCAGAATCTTTTGCTGGAGCTGCAGGCGGAGCACCGACGCACCGTGGTGTTCATTTCCCATGATCTCGATGAGGCGATCAGGATCGGTGACCGCATCGCCCTGATGCATTCAGGACGGCTTCTTCAATGCGATACGGCTCAGAGGTTGCTCCACAATCCCGCCGATGATGCGGTCAAGCGCTTTTTCCGTGATGTTGATCTGGCTTCGGTCCTGACCGTGGACTCCATTGCCCAGCTTCCCCAGCAGCAACTGGTGTGTGAATTGGGTGAGCCCCTCCCTGAGCGCGGGGACACCACGATCTATGTGACTGATCATCAGCAGCGTCTGCGCGGACTGCTCCAGGCAGATCTCGGCTGGGTCGACGTGAGTGCCGTCAGAAGCTTGTCCATGGGTACATCCGTCAAGGATGCCATTGATGTTGTGGCAACCAGTTCCGATCCCGTTCCGGTGCTGGATGATCAACGACGGTTGCTGGGAGTGATCGGTCCGCGCCAGCTTCTGTTGTCGATGGAGGGAGGGGCTCAATGTTGATCCTCGCTGCAGCGCATCAAGCCGGTTGGCTCGGTCAGGGGATCGATCTGGCCGTTGCGTGGCTGCTGGCCAACGCCCAGGCACTGTTTGACGTGATCAAGGTGTCGGTGCTGGCCCTGGTCTCCATGACCGAAGGGCTGCTGGAGTGGCCGCCGGCCTGGCTGTTTGCCCTGATCACGGCGGCACTGGGTTTCTGGCGAGTCAACGGTGGGTTCGCGTTGTTCGTTCTGCTCGGATTCAATCTTGTGCTTTCCATGGCGCTGTGGAGCGAGATGATTGCCACCCTCTCGCTTGTGCTGACAGCATCCGGCCTGGCGCTGTTGATCGGTCTGCCGCTCGGCATCCTTTCGGCGCGTTCACGACTGGTCTGGCGTTTGGTGCGCCCTTGCCTTGATCTGATGCAGACGATGCCGGCTTTCGTCTATCTGATCCCGGCAGTGATGTTGTTCAGCACGGGTTCGGTTCCTTCAATCCTGGCAACGCTGATCTTCGCCATGCCGCCGGTGGTCCGGTTAACGCATCTGGGAATCGTTCAGGTTCCGGATGATCTCATCGAAGCCGGACGCTCCTTCGGTTGCAGCGATCGACAGTTGCTCTGGAAGGTGCAGATGCCCAATGCCATTCCCACCGTGATGACCGGTGTTAATCAGACGATCATGTTGTCTCTGTCAATGGTCGTGATCGCTTCGATGATCGGTGGCGGAGGTCTCGGTGATGTGGTGTTGCGCGGGATTCAGCAGCTTGATGTGGGAATGGGCTTTGAGGGCGGCATCGCCGTGGTGATCCTGGCTGTGATCCTCGACCGTCTCAGTCAGAGCTTTGCGGGGCATCGTGGATCGTTACTTCAGACGCGTCTGCGTGGCTGGATGGCCCTGTGGAGATCGGCATGAGCGGTCGAGAGCTTCAACGACGGGCATTTCTGCTTGGAGGCCTTGGAATTGCTGGGATGTCCTTCGCCAGCCTGGTCAAGCTCAGTGGGTCATCCTCCCCCGTGAGTTCTTCAGCCAAGCCGGGAGCGGCAGGCATGCAGACCTCACGCGGTTCGCTACCCAGCTCCGCATCCGCGAGACCCACACTGCGTCTGGGCTGGTCACCCTGGGCTGATGCCGAGGTGGTGAGCCTCATGGCTCAGAGGGTGATCCAGCAGGCCTACGACGTGAGTGTTGAGCGTGTTCTCGCCGACATCGGCATTCAGTACGCCTCAATTGCACGCGGTGATCTGGATCTGATGCTGATGGCCTGGTTGCCGTTGACCCACCGTGACTATTACCGGCGGGTGCGTGATCGGGTCGTCGACTTCGGCTCGATGTATTCAGGCCGTCTGGGGTGGGTGGTCCCCGATTACGTGCCTGCCTCGGAGCTCTCTGCGATTCCTGATTTACGCAATCCTTCCCTGGCGGCACGGTTCGACAACCGCGTGCAGGGGATTGATCCCGGTTCGGGTCTGAATCAGGCTTCGGCTGAAGCACTCAAGAGTTACGGCCTCAGTGATTTGGAGCTGGTGTCATCGAGCAGTGCTGCGATGACAGCCGTACTCGATCAGGCGATTCGTCAGCAGCGTTGGGTGATCGTCACCAGCTGGACTCCGCACTGGATGTTCGCCCGTTACAGGCTGCGATTCCTTCAGGACCCACAGCGTGTGTTCGGCGGTATCGAGTGGATTCATGCACTCGGTCGTCCCCAGCTGGATCTGGAGATGCAGGATGTTGCGGGCTTTCTCACCCGTTTTCATCTTCCCGATCAGGAGATGTCGGATCTGCTGCTGCAGGCCAATGATCAGACCGCTGAGGCTGCAGTGGATGACTACATCGCCTCGCATCCAGCACGGGTCCGTTACTGGGTCACTGGCGAGATTGCATCAGCCTGATCAGGCCCTGGAATCAAAAGTTTCGGCGCATCGGGTGCTGCAGAACCATGCATGCATCTGACCTTTCTGTCGATGTGGCGTGGAGGGTTTGATGTGGACCGTCATTTCGCAAATCGGATCTGTTGATTCCTTCACGTACTTCGCAGGCTCTTCATCGAAATGCTTTGCACAGCGTGTGCTGCAGAACAGAATCATCTCCTCGGCATGTTCACGCCGGCTGCCGGGTTTTTCAGGATTGACGTCCATTCCGCAGATGGGATCTCTGCCTGGATTTGAAACCTCACGGCAATTCTCCTGGCTGATCTCAGAGTGGCCCGTGGGCTGCTCGCCTTGCTGGTCGAAGTGCTCAGCACAATGATCCGAGCAGAACCAGAACTGCTCGCCATTGCGTTGTCGCGTGGCCGGAGCGTTGGCTTTTTCCACCTGCATTCCGCAGATCGGATCAAGTGCATATCCAGCTCCGCCTCCGAAGCGTTTCTTGTTGTGCGCCAGCCACCACGCCATCAACAGAACGCTCAGGGCGACGAGATTGAGCCATGTGGTGCTGTTCCAGCCGATTGAGAGGGTCTGACCAGCATTGATCCGCGTCTCAGGAATCAGTCCTGAGACGCGGAACAGCCCCTCAACGACCAG
Source organism: Synechococcus sp. MIT S9509 (assembly GCF_047303035.1). NCBI lineage: Bacteria > Bacillati > Cyanobacteriota > Cyanophyceae > Synechococcales > Synechococcaceae > Synechococcus > Synechococcus sp. MIT S9509. Next base: position 2,635,423 of record NZ_CP138940.1, read on the forward strand.
ACCGCTGAATGACATCAACAGCCAAAGACCGAGCAGATGCGCAAAGCCAGCCGTGGTCCGTAGTACTTCCTGTAGATCAACAGCAGCGGCAGTGTGATCAGATCCGCAAAGATGAACGCAATCACGCCGCCGAAAGACACGCCACCCGTCCATAAAGCTGCAGCCATGGCAACGTTGCCGACCGAGCAGACGAAGCTGATGATGGCGATCAAGTGGGCAATCAAGGCGTTCTGGATCGATGTCCAGATCCCCTGGTTCTGCATGAACACAATCCGCCAGAGAGTGTCCGGCACCAGGGCGCTCAGCATGCCGGCGACGACAAAGCCGATCAGCAGCTCTTTGCGCAGCATGGTCAGATCGGCCAGTGCATAACTGGCGGCGTTGGCCCAGGTCGCTGGTGAGCGCAGCCTGCTTCCAAGACGCTCCGGTTTGGACGACCCAGCGTCCGCGCTATTGGCGAGGGCGCTCTCCCGAAGCCTCTCCTGGACAGGTCGAGTGAGGCGAACCGGGAACAGAAGGGTTCCCCACCACGCCAGCAGAATGATCATCAGTGGCCCCCCGATGAACTCTGCTGCGGCAAATGGCCAGCCCAGCAGCACAATCAGCACGAGTCCGAGTTCCAGCACCAGATTGGTGGAAGCCATCATGAACACCTGGGCCGTGATGAAGTCGGCACCTCTGGCGAACAGGTTTTTGCTCATGGCCGAGGCGGCGTAGGAGCAGGACGACTACACCATTCCCAGCCCGGAGGCGCGCAGAATCGCTCCCGGCTTGTGTGACCCCATCACGCGTTCCATGGCGTTGCGGCTCGCACAGGCCTGCACCAAGCCCGAGAGGCAGAAACCGAGCACCAGAGGCCACAGCGTTGCCCAGAACATGAGCCATCCGCTCCAGAGCGATTGGCCGATCAGCTGCGGGGCTATCTGGTTGATATCCATGACCGGCTCGATGGGTCTGATCTCTTGATAGGCACGTTTCTGTGTCCGCCCCACGTCCCCTCGTGGATCCACCTAAGGATTCATCGTTTCCGTGGTCGAATAAGAAACCATCAAAAAGCCCCCTCGTGAGAGGGGGCTTTCCGATTCAGCTAAAGCTGAATCTCTTGGAGACTTCAGCCTCAGCCGATGGCGGGAGCTTGCAGAGCCACAGGAGTGGACTCAGCAGCAGCCAGGTCGAGGGGGAAGTTGTGAGCGTTGCGCTCGTGCATGACTTCCATGCCGAGGTTGGCGCGGTTCAGCACATCAGCCCAGGTGTTCAGGACGCGGCCCTGACCATCAAGGATGGACTGGTTGAAGTTGAAACCGTTCAGGTTGAAGGCCATGGTTGACACGCCCAGGGCGGTGAACCAGATGCCGACAACGGGCCAGGCAGCCAGGAAGAAGTGCAGGCTGCGGCTGTTGTTGAACGATGCGTATTGGAAGATCAGGCGACCGAAGTAACCGTGGGCAGCCACGATGTTGTAGGTCTCTTCCTCTTGGCCGAACTTGTAGCCGTAGTTCTGGGACTCGCTCTCGGTGGTCTCGCGGACCAGGGAGGAGGTCACCAGTGAACCGTGCATGGCGGAGAACAGTGAACCACCGAAGACACCAGCCACACCAAGCATGTGGAAGGGGTGCATCAGGATGTTGTGCTCGGCCTGGAACACCAGCATGAAGTTGAAGGTGCCGGAGATGCCCAGGGGCATGCCGTCAGAGAAGGAACCCTGACCGAAGGGGTACACCAGGAACACGGCGGAGGCAGCAGCCACAGGTGCGCTGTAAGCAACGCAGATCCAGGGGCGCATGCCGAGGCGGTAGGAGAGTTCCCACTCGCGACCCATGTAGCAGAAGATGCCGATCAGGAAGTGGAAGACAACCAGCTGGTAAGGACCGCCGTTGTACAGCCACTCGTCGAGAGAGGCAGCTTCCCAGATGGGATAGAAGTGAAGGCCGATGGCGTTCGAGGAGGGCACAACAGCACCGGAGATGATGTTGTTGCCGTAGATCAGTGAACCGGCGACGGGCTCACGGATGCCGTCGATGTCGACGGGGGGTGCTGCGATGAACGCAACGATGAAGCAGGTGGTGGCAGCCAGCAGGGTGGGGATCATCAGCACACCGAACCAGCCCACATACAGGCGGTTGTTGGTGGAGGTGACCCACTCGCAGAAGGACTGCCAGCCATTGGCGCCGGAGCGCTGCTGAATGGTGGTGGTCATGAGAACGGGAAAGAATGTCTCCGAAGAGACGGTTACGGAAGGGCAGGAAGCCCTGCCAAGGACGATTGTAAAGCAACATTGCGCAAGATGTCGCCTGCTTTATGAAGCCGACATGAAGAACCATTGAGACCTCGCTCAGGCGTTCTCAGAGGCGTGGTTGTTAGCGTCCAGCCCATGCAAGGCCTTCTGCAACCGCCTGAGCTCCTGTCTCAGCCCAAGCTTTCCGGCGAAAGGGTGCTGCTGGTTCGGTTGCCTTGCAATCCGATTTTTCCGATTGGCCCTATCTACCTGGCCGATCATCTGCACAAATGCTTCCCCGGGGTACCGCAGCGAATCCTTGATCTGGCTGCCCTGCCGGTTCTGGACGTGCACAGGGTTCTGCGGATCACGATTGATCAGTTCCGCCCCACTCTGCTGGTGTTCTCCTGGCGTGACATTCAGATCTATGCCCCTGTTGATGGTCGGGGCGGCAACCCTCTGCAGAATTCGTTTGAAGTCTTCTATGCACGCAATCCGCTGAAGCGATTGCACGGTGCCCTCGGTGGACTCCGCCTGATGACCAGTCATTACGGAGAACTGTCCCGTAATCAGGCGCTGGTACGCAGAGGGCTACGTCGAGCCAGGCGCCATCGCCCTGAAGCCAGAGCCGTGCTTGGTGGGGGCGCAGTCAGTGTTTTCTACGAACAGCTCGGCCGTTCTCTTCCCAAAGGAACAATCGTTTCCGTGGGAGAGGGTGAGCCTCTTCTGGAAAAACTGCTGCTCGGTCATTCACTGGATGGAGAGCGTTGCTTCGTGGTCGGAGAACCCCCTCGGCCGGGGTTGATCCATGAGCAACCGGAGAGTCGACCGAAAACGGCATGCGACTACGACTACATCGCTTCGATCTGGCCTCAGCTCGATTGGTACCTCGAGGGCGGGGACTTCTATGTCGGAGTCCAGACGAAGCGTGGTTGTCCCCATAACTGTTGTTACTGCGTCTACACGGCTGTGGAGGGTAAGCAGGTGCGTCTGAACCCTGTTGAAGCAGTGGTTTCGGAGATGCGCCAGCTCTATGACAGGGGTGTTCGAGGTTTCTGGTTCACCGACGCTCAATTCATTCCAGCCAAGCGCTACATCGAGGATGCCAAGGAGCTGCTGCGGGCCATCAAGGCTGAGGGTCTCACCGACATCCGCTGGGCTGCCTACATCCGGGCTGACAATCTTGACCCCGAACTGGCTCAGCTGATGGTGGAGACCGGAATGAGCTATTTCGAAATCGGCATCACCTCAGGCTCCCAGGAGCTCGTGCGCAAAATGCGCATGGGCTACAACCTGCGCACCGTGCTGGACAGCTGCAGGATGTTGGCGGACGCCGGTTTTCGTGACCACGTTTCGGTGAATTATTCGTTCAACGTGATCGACGAGCGTCCGGAGACGATTCGTCAGACGGTTGCTTATCACCGTGAGCTGGAGCGCATCTTCGGTGCAGACCTTGTTGAGCCCGCGATCTTCTTCATCGGTTTGCAGCCTCATACCCATCTGGAGCAATACGGGTTTGACCAGGGCCTGATCAAACCCGGTTACAACCCAATGAGCATGATGCCCTGGACGGCGCGCAAGTTGCTCTGGAACCCGGAACCCATGGGAAGCACGTTCGGCAGGATCTGTCTGGAGGCCTTTGATCTTGATCCTTCCGATTTCGGCCGGACCGTGATGTCACTGCTCGAGAGGGATTACGGAGTGGCACCCCTGCAGGAGGCACTCCGCGCACCGCTTCAGGGGCGAGCCGCACTGGCCAAGGCCGTGAGCTGACGCCAGAGCAGAATGCTCAGGGCGATGATTCCCACCAGCCCACCCAGGGGATTGGCATGGGCTGCACCGGGACCGACCAGCCATTGCGGAGCACTGGGTGACATCTGCAGCAACCCGGATCGAAGCGCAAACCAACCGCCGACCAGCCCGCCATGCAAGCCGACGCAGCCCCAGATCGAGCCACCATCCAGTCGCCTCTGCACCGCGAGGATCAGACCAAGCAGCAATAAACCCGTCAGCAGACCGAGCATCGGCAGGACGCCCTGATCAAAACGGGTGTGCGCGAGGCTGAAGATCACTGCCTGACCGATCACCGCTTCGCGCGGGCCCATGAGTGCGTTGAGCTCTCCCCAAAGCCAGCCTCTGAAAACCAGTTCTTCGGCGAGCCCGAGCCCGAAACAGAGCAACAAGGCATTGAGCGCATCCGCTGCAGTGAGTTCCCCGAGCCAGCGCCCCCAGGATCCCAGCAGTAAGGGCAGACAGATCAGGGCCAGCAGGCCTGCGGAACGCAGCAGACCCTCGATCAGGCAGGCAGTGGGTGATGCCTCGCCACGACGGCTGCGAATCCCCAGAGTCAGCCACGGATGGCGACTGCGCCAGCGTTCACGCACCCAGCTGGGCATCACCAGAAGGAACAGTATGAAGGTGATGACGGTGCCGATCAGCGACAGCCGGGAAGCTGAGGCACCAGGCATCACATAGGCGATGGGTTGTGCCATCAACCATCCCAGCCCGTACAGCGCTGGTATCAGGGCTATCGCCGCTACCCAGCGAGGTTGAAACCCGAGCAGCCCACCCCAGGCCTCGGCAATGGGTTTAACGATTACTCCTCCGGCTCAATGGTGCTGGTGAGCCCTTTGCCCTTGAGCGTTTCGCAGTAAAACTCGGCCGGTTCCAGGTCGCAGACGATCACAAGCCCCACGCCTGTGTTGTGTGCCTCGAGCATCACGGCCATGCAGTCCTGTTCACTGAGCTGGGGTACCACCTGGCGAAGGGTGGTGACCACATACTCCATGGAATTGACCGGGTCGTTGTGAAGCAGCACTTTGTACCGGGGCGAGCGCTTGCGGACCTGTTCCGGAGCCTTGTCCAGAACGGCTGCTCCACCTGGGCTACGGCTGGGGGTTTCCACCGCCATGACCATGCTTCTCGGATGTAGGGAATTTAAAGGGACTTCGCACACAGCGGATGATTTCAGAGGGCTTTGATCCGCGCCATCGCGGTGTCAACGTTGCTGCGACTGTTGAATGCCGAGAGCCGGAAGTAACCCTCTCCGGCAGCGCCGAAGCCGCTTCCCGGAGTCCCCACCACGTTCGCCTTGTTGAGCAGGTGGTCGAAGAAGCCCCAGGAGTCCATGCCCTCGGGAGTCTTGATCCACACATAGGGAGCGTGCTCCCCTCCATAAACAGTGAGGCCCGCTGTGCTCAGTTCGCGGCGGATGATCGCGGCGTTCTCCATATAGAAGGCCACCAGGTCCTTCACTTCTTTCTGGCCGGCATCGGAGTAGACGGCTTCTGCCCCACGCTGGATGATGTAGCTCACACCATTGAACTTGGTGCTCTGGCGCCGGTTCCACAGGCCCCAGAGTTCAACGGATTCTCCATTTGCAGTTTTGCCCCGCAGTCCCTTGGGAACAACGGTGAACGCGCAGCGGGTGCCGGTGAAGCCGGCGTTCTTGGAGAATGAACGGAATTCGATGGCGCAGTCACGCGCTCCCTCGATCTCAAAGATCGAGTGGGGAAGGCTGGGATCCTGGATGAAGGCCTCATAGGCGGCATCGAACAGGATCAGAGAGCCGTTGGCGCGGGCATAGTCCACCCAATGTTTCAGCTGATCCTTCGTGGCCACGGCACCTGTGGGGTTGTTGGGGAAGCACAGGTAGATGAGATCCACAGGTTCGCTGGGGATCTCAGCCGCGAAACTGTTGTCGGCACTGATGGGCAGATAGGTCAGACCCGCATAGCGACCTTCATCTCCGGCTTCACCGGTGCGACCGGCCATCACATTGCTGTCCACATACACCGGGTAAACAGGGTCTGTGACGGCAATCTTGTTCCCAGCTCCAAGGATATCCAGGATGTTGCTGCTGTCGCACTTGGATCCGTCTGAAACGAAGATCTCCTCGGCGCTGATGTCACATCCGCGAGCCTGGAAGTCGTGCCTGGCGATGGCATCCCGCAGCCAGCCGTAACCCTGTTCGGGGCCGTAGCCATGAAAACCTTCAGCGGTGCCCATCTCATCGATGGCTGTTTTCATCGCTTCGCGACAGGCCTCGGGGAGCGGTTCCGTGACGTCGCCAATGCCAAGGCGAATCAAAGCTGCGTCTGGGTTGGCGGCAGCGAATGTCTTCACACGGCGTCCGATCTCCGGGAACAGATATCCCGCTTTGAGTTTGAGGTAATTGCCGTTGACCTGAACCACAGAAAGACTGATTTCTGCGGGCATCCTGCTACATAACATGAAGAAAGTCGGGTCGTAAGACCGTGACCGTCGCGTTGAATACATCCACCGCTCCTGTTGCGTTTGACGAGCTGGTGGACGCCGGCATCAACAGGCCCGCTCGCTACATGGGCCATGAGCTCGGTGTGGAGCCGAAAGACTGGAATGGTGCCCGGGTTCGCTGGGCCCTCACCTATCCCGAGCTTTACGAGGTGGGTTCCAGCAATCTGGGGCACATCATTCTCTATTCGATCCTCAACGCACTGCCTGGACAGGCGTGTGATCGGGCCTACCTCCCTGCCGCCGATCTGGCTGACCGACTCAAGCAGCAAAAGCAGGCGCTGTTCGGAGTGGAGAGCCGCTGGCCCCTCAACGCCTTCGACATTCTTGGTTTCAGCCTGAGTTACGAGCTGGGAGCCACCAATATTCTGGAAATGTTGGATCTCTGCAGGGTTCCGATCCGTGCCGAAGACCGCGGAGACCTTCTGCTCAGTGACCCGCAGGCTCCGCCACTGATTTTTGCCGGAGGACCAACGGCCACCAGCAATCCAGAGCCCTATGCCGCCTTCTTCGACTTCATTGCCCTAGGCGATGGTGAGGAGCTGTTGCCGGAGATCGGCCTGGTGCTCGCCGAGGGCAAGCAGGCAGGCCTGACGCGCTCGGCTCTGTTACTGGATCTGGCATTAGTGCCAGGGGTTTATGTGCCATCTCTGTATGCCACTGGCCAGGACGGAGTGAGCCTTGAACCGCAGATGCCAGGACTGCCTGAACGGGTGCTGAGGCGGGTCGCCACGCCGATGCCCCATTACGCGATGGGTCTGGTCCCACACGTGGAAACGGTCCATGACCGTCTGACCGTGGAAATACGCAGGGGCTGCACACGTGGCTGCCGTTTCTGCCAGCCGGGCATGCTCACGCGTCCGGCGCGAGATGTGGAGCCCGAGGCCGTGATCGAAGCGGTTGAAACAGGTATGCGAAAGACGGGCTACAGCGATTTCTCACTGCTGTCGCTCAGCTGCAGTGACTATCTCGCGCTTCCTGCCGTGGGCGTGGAGCTGCGCAATCGTCTGGCTGATCGCAACGTCACGCTTCAACTGCCCAGCCAGAGGGTGGATCGTTTCGATCAGAACATCGCCCACATTCTTGGAGGGGCACGCAAGGCCGGGCTCACTTTTGCTCCGGAAGCCGGTACTCAGCGTCTGCGTGACATCGTCAACAAGGGGCTGACAGACGATGACCTCCTGCAGGGCATCCGCACTGCGATGCAGAACGGGTATCGCAAGGTCAAGCTCTATTTCATGATCGGTCTTCCGGGAGAGACCGATGCCGATGTGCTCGGCATCGCCGAAACCTGCCGGATGCTTCAGGAATGTTGCCGAGATCTGGGCCGACTCAGCCTCAACACCACCATCAGCAACTTCACACCGAAGCCCCACACCCCCTTCCAGTGGCACAGCGTGTCCACAACCGAGTTCCTGCGGCGTCAGCAGCTTCTGCGTGATGCAGGTCGACGCCTTCGAGGTGTGCGCTTCAACTTCACGGATGTGCGTCTATCGGCGATGGAGGATTTTGTGGGTCGAGGAGACCGGCGGCTGGCGTCTGTGATTGAAGCGGCCTGGCGCTCCGGCGCTGGTATGGATGCCTGGTTCGAGGCCCTGGATCGCACCTACAACGCATGGACCACGGCCATTGCCCAGGCCGGGCTTGAGGGGAGTTACCGGCAGATGGAGCTTGGTGGCTGGAGTGCGGTGTCGGCGCTCGATCGTGATGATCTTGAAGCTTTTTGCCGGCAACCCCTGCCCTGGGATCACATCGACAGCGGCATCGACAAGGACTGGCTTGCAAAGGATCTGCAACACGCCCTTGCCTCAAGCGTGGTTCCCGACTGTTCTTTTGAGGCCTGCAGCAGCTGCGGTGTCTGCGGCCCTGATCTGGGCCACAACGTTGTGGTGGCGCCACCGGACGTTCCTGTGGCCAGACCTCAGCAGGCGCCTCCGAGTCTCCGTGCCTGTCGCCTGCGCTTTCGTTTCAGCAAGACCGGTGCAATGGCGCTGCTCAGCCATCTGGATCTTGTGCGTCTTCTCGAGCGGGCACTGCGCAGAACCGAGCTGCCCGTGAGCTTCACAGGAGGATTTCATCCCCTGCCTCGACTTCAGCTGGCGCTCGCTCTCCCCCTGGGAGTGGAAGGGCATGGAGAGTGGATGGACCTGGAGTTTGTGGAGACAGTGGACGCGTTGATGGTGAAGGAACGGTGGCAGCAGACCTTGCCTCCTGGATTGCACCTGATCACGGCTCAAGAGGTGGCCGTTTCCTCTCCCAGCCTTGCTCAGCAAGTGCGAACCAGCCGCTGGCATTTTGTTCTCAGTGGCTCTGAGCTGCTGTCGCAGAGTGAATCCGTCGACTGGTCGCAGGCCATCGCGGCTCTGCTTGCGCAGAACGAACTGATCTGGGAAGACACCGATAAAAAGGGTCGTCCGCGGCGCCGGGATGTCCGTGACTTGCTCCTGGATCTTCGTCTGCAGAAGAAGCCTGAGCCCTGTCCGGGGGACATCGTTTCCGGGGCGGAGCTTGAGCTGCTCGCTGCTGTTGATCCTCAGGGTCGCAGTCTCAAGCCTGCCCAGTTGCAGTTCTGGCTTTCGCATCATCTGGGGTTCGACTTGTCGCTCTCGCGTGTTCGACGGCAGGAGCTGACTCTGGTGCAGTGCTAAATTCACTTCAGGACTTCAATCCAGAGGCTTCAGTCACGGATTCGTCCCGGTCTTCTTGTCCCAATCACGATTTGGAACGGGAGGCCCAGGCCTCTCGTTCCTGCCAGCGCCTCCTCGCTGTTGTGGATCGGCCGTAGGAGTGCTCCACTCCGCTCCATCCGACCCCAGGGTCATCTCAAAGCAATTCCAATTCACCCCCGATCCCCGAGCCCGGCGGCTCGCAGATCGGTCTCTGCCCTGACGGGCGACGTCAGTTCCTGTTTATGCCCCAGCAAATCGTCATCGCCGAGCAGCTGCGCATCGCGGCGGTTCTGACCGATGACCGTGTTGATGAGCTGATCGTGGCGCAAGGCCGCTACCAGATCGGCGACGTTTACCTCGGAACGGTCGAAAACGTACTTCCGGGAATTGACGCCGCCTTTGTGAACATCGGTGAGAGTGAGAAAAACGGTTTCATCCATGTGAGCGACCTGGGTCCGCTGCGCCTCAAAAAAGGTGCCGCCGGGATCACTGAGCTGCTCGAACCGCGCCAGAAGGTGCTCGTTCAGGTGATGAAAGAGCCCACCGGAACAAAGGGCCCTCGCCTCACCGGCAATCTGGCTCTGCCAGGCCGTTACCTGGTGTTGCAGCCCAGCGGCCAGGGTGTGAACATCTCCCGACGCATCAGTGCCGAAGGTGAGCGCAATCGCCTCCGAGCCCTTGGGGTGCTGGTGAAACCGCCTGGTGCCGGTCTGCTTGTCCGCACGGAAGCAGAGGGAGTTGGTGAAGACCAGCTCATTGACGATCTCGAGTCTTTGATGCGTCAGTGGGAGGCGATTCAGAAAGCAGCTGAAACCGCTTCACCGCCGGTTCTGCTTAACCGGGATGAGGATTTCATCAATCGGATACTCAGAGACCACACCGGCCCTGATCTTGCCCGTGTTGTGCTCGATGATGCCGCCGCCGTTGATCGAGTGACCAGCTTCCTGGGCCAGGAAGGGGGAAACGTTTCGGTGGAAGCACACAACGAATCCGACGAGCTGCTGGAGCACTTCAAAGTGAATGCGGCCATCCGTGATGCTCTGAAACCGCGGGTCGATCTTCCCTCCGGCGGCTACGTGATCATCGAGCCCACCGAGGCCCTCACAGTGATCGATGTGAACTCAGGCTCGTTCACGCGTTCCGCCAACGCGCGAGAGACGGTTCTCTGGACCAACTGCGAAGCCGCTGTTGAGATTGGACGGCAGTTGAAGCTCCGCAACATCGGGGGGGTGATCGTCGTCGACTTCATCGACATGGATTCCCGTCGTGATCAGCTGCAGCTGCTGGAGCATTTCATGATGGCGATGCGCGATGACACGGCTCGCCCTCAGATCGCCCAGCTCACCGAGCTCGGCTTGGTTGAGATGACGCGCAAGCGTCAGGGCCAGAATATTTATGAGTTGTTCGGTCGAGTTTCACCTGGTTACGAGGCAGTTCTGCCTGGTAAGGATCTGCCTCAGCCTCAAGCTGCCGCTACGGGCCTGGTGAGATCGGCCACAGCGGCGCGTGCGGAAGTCGTGGCACCTGCTGACTCAGGAGGCGGCCGCCGCCGACGGGGTGGCCGCGGACGGGTCAATGGATCCACCGAGAACAAGGTGGTGGATCCGAGTCTGGAGGCGACTGTTGCCGGTGAATCCACATCGGATGCCACCGAGCCCGCAGGCGCCAACCGCCGTCAGGATCCTGAACTGGTCGCTGTGCCGATGGATGATGACCAGGAAAGGGTCTTTGGTTGGCTGGGACTGAATCCTGTGCTTCTTCTGGATCCACTTCCTGAGAGTGACAATCTGCTCGTAAGGGTGGTGCGGCCTGGCGAAGATGCCGAATCTGTTCTGGAAGACGCACGCCAGCAGCTCGCCGCCAGTTCAGGTCGCCGCCGTCGCCGCGGCTCGCGTGGTGGTCGAGGTGGCGCTCGCAATGGATCTACCTCTCCAGCGCCTTCACCCGTGCATGCAGCAGAACCCACTGAAGATTCACCGCTGCTGGTGGAGATCACCCCACTGGAGGCGAATCCCGTCAACGATGTACAGACATCATCACAAACAGTTTCCCGATCTGCGTCACAGCCGCCTGAGCCTGCAGAAGCCGTAGTTGCCGAGCCAGAGAAGCCCGCTGAAGAGGCCCGCCCCGGTCGTCGTCGTCGTCGTTCTTCCGCGACCGTCGAGTGATTGCCGGAGTCGATGAGGTTGGCCGTGGATGCTGGTTCGGGCCTGTCTTCGCCGCCGCGGTCTGCCTCACTGATGCCGCTGCGAATGAACTCTCCGATCTCGGCCTGACCGACAGCAAAGCCCTTTCTCCCAAGCGCAGAGCTGCGCTGGTTCCCGAAATTGAGGCTCGAGCCACCAGCTGGGCTCTCGGCCAAGCGGCTGCGAGGGATGTGGATGCGAAGGGGATCAGGGTGGCGACGGAATACGCCATGCTCCGTGCGCTTCAAAAACTCCCGCAGGTTCCAGAGTTGGTGCTTGTGGATGGGGTCCTTCCCCTGCGCCCGTGGACAGGCCCTCAGCGCACGATCGTGCGTGGTGACAGCAGCGAAGCCTCAATCGCTGCTGCCAGCGTGCTGGCAAAGCAAGCGCGCGATGCCTTGATCCGCCGCCTTGCAGAACGTTTCCCTGGCTATGCACTTGAACGCCATGCCGGATACGGCACCGCTCAACATCGGGCGGCACTGCTGGCATCAGGTGCCACTTCGATGCATCGCCACTCCTTCCTCACCAAGGTGTTTGCCGGTGTCTGAGGGCTGTTCTGAACCTGTCGTCTCTTCAGCTGAGGCCTGCAGTGACCAGTCTTCAAAATCTCGCACCAGCTGCCTCCCGACCCGACCTTTGATCGTCATCAGGATGCCGTTCAGGATCGACTCGCCGGTGCTTTCCAGCACCCGTCTGGGAATCAGTTTCAGCAACGGTGGCTGACTGACATTCACCCCCAGTTTGGCTTCTCCCTGCAAGCCTTGATCGGTCACTTCCAGGAGCGCTTCCAGGCTCAGCTGGAAGTCATCCACAAGCCCAAGTCCCTCCAGTGTGGCGTCGGTGGCCTGAATGGAGATCGTTCCATCGCCAGGCTCGATCTTCAGTGAAACAACAGGACAGACCTGGAGCTGAAACACCTGCAGCGTTGTGACGGTGTATCGGTAACGTCCCGGACCGATTCTGTTGAGCTGATGTGCATCCAGAAGAGCTTTGATGACCCGGTCTTCCTGTTGCAGGTAGCTGCGCAGGTGCCCGGTCTGGTTGGCGACCGGCAGATCGAGATGCTGACTGGCGCGGAAGGCAAGGGTCATGCCCCTTGTGCTGACGCGGCATGATCCTATCGATGCAAGTGCTTGGATCCATGCCGATTCGGATGGCGTTTCTTGGGCCGAAGGGCACCTATGGCGAACGAGCCGCCAAAGAGATGATCCGACTGGAACAGCTCATTGATGCTGAGTTGGTGGCATGCACCGGGCTGCGTTCAGTGGTCGACCATGTGGCTGAAGGCCGCTGCGAGGCTGCCGTGGTGCCTGTTGAGAACTCGGTGGAGGGTGGTGTCACGGCCAGTCTCGATGCGCTCTGGTCGCATCCCGATCTGTGCATTCGACGTGCTTTGGTGCTCCCGATCCGCCACGCCCTGCTCAGCAGTGGTTCGATGGAGAGCGTGACTGAAGTGCTGTCTCACCCTCAGGCACTGGCGCAATGCAGTGTCTGGTTGGCGACCCATCTGCCGCAGGCGCTCCAGTTGCCCACCACATCCACTGCGGAAGCTGCTCGGATGGTGAAAGGAAGCCGTTTCAGAGCTGCGATTGCGGATCGGTCCGTTGGCGAACTGCAGGGTCTCGCGGAACTGGCATTCCCTGTGAATGATGTCGTGGGTAACAGGACGCGTTTCCTGCTGCTCCAACGCGGAGAGCGGCTGAGGGATGGTCAGCTCGCCAGCCTGGCGTTCTCTCTGCATCGCAATGCCCCTGGAGCGCTGATTGAAGCGCTCCAGGCGATTTCGGGCCTGGGGCTGAACATGAGCAGGATCGAGTCGAGGCCGTCGAAACGGGAGCTTGGCGAGTACGTCTTCTTCGTGGATGTGGAGTTGCCGGCGTCCGGAGCTGATGTCGTGCTGACGAAACTTCAGACGCTTCTCAGCCCTCTTTGTGAACATCTGGCCGATTTCGGCGCTTATCCCAGTTCGGCATTCAATTGATCAGAAGCAAGTCGGAACACGCCGAACTGCATCATTCCCCGGGCGAATGCCCAGCGCATCAACAGCATTGTGGGTGTTTCCCGCAGGCCCTGAAGCAGGGCTGGCGGACCGAGTCGGAGTACCGCTCCTGGTCTGCGAAATCCTTCAAGGATCGATTCATTCCATGACGGCAGTGTCTCTGTGGTCCAGTCCCCTGTGTCGATCAACCCCCTGCTCTGACTGCTGCATTCGAGGTTGTGCCGGAATCCTGGAATGCTCGCGAACTCTGGATGAGCCCACTGGGTTAGCAGCTGGTGCATCACCCAGCGTTCGCGTGCATCCAAAGCTCCGTCGCGAGGATCGCGACGGTTCCAGTCGGCAACCGCCAGAGATCCACCCGGTTTCAGAATCCGTAGAAGCTCATCGGCGAACCGTTGCTTATCGGGCATGTGTGGGCCTGCTTCCACACTCCAGACCCCGTCAAATTCAGCATCAGCAAGCTTCAGATTCAGCGCGTCCATCACCTCAAAACGGCAGGACAGGCCTTCGGGCGTTAGTTCCGTGGCTCTCTGGATCTGTGCGGGACTGATGCTGATACCCAGAACATCAAAGCCGTAGTCTCTGGCCAGAATCCTGGCGCTGCCGCCGATTCCGCAGCCCACATCGACCACTCTCGAGCCCGGAGGCAGGCGATCCAAACCGCTCCAGTGCACCAGCTCATGCACGAAATCAGCTTTGGCGCGACGGAAATCCCGTCGTATCGGAGGGTCCCCGTAGTGTCCGAGGTGGACGTGTTCACCCCAGAGGGTCTCCAGCAGCCGATCGTCGGTCCAGGCGTCATAGGCGGAGGCGACGCTTTCACTGGAGTGATAAGTCCTGCTGCGTCGGGTCCAGAGCGCATACGCCCCAGCAGCGGCTACAAGGCCGATCACGGCCGGAGCCAGAAAAGTCGAGAGAGACATCAACCGTTGCCGGAGTCTGCGGAGGAGAGGGTGTCGCGCAGCACCGTGCGTGCTGCCAGCTGCCGACGCGTTTCATCGAGCATCTCGAACTCCTGTTCGAGCCTGGAGCGGGTATTGGTGAGCTCCAGCAGCTCCTGCTGCTGATCGGCCACTGGGCCCCCTAGGTGAGCTCCGATCCAGAACGAAAGCTCGCGAGGAAGATCCGGCAGATCGTCTGGCAGTGCGGTGGGTGCATCAGTGAGCTTGCCTGTCAGCTCCACGACATCTCTGAGTGCTTTGGTGACTGATTCACTGAGGGAGTGGAGCTGATCGAGATCGCTTTCAGGCTCATCTTCAATCCAGCTCACCATGGCGCTGCGAAAAGGTGTTTCACGGGTCACATTCAGCACTCTGAAGCGCTGCTGTCCGAGCGTCACGATGTTGCTGCGCCCGTCATCACCTGTCTGATGTTGGATGACCTCGGCACAACAGCCAATGGATGCCATGCTTTGGCTGCGGGGGTCCCAACGCACAACGCCGAAGCGACGATCGCTTTCCAGCACGCTCTGCAACATCATCCGGTAACGCGACTCGAAAATGTGCAGAGGTAGTACGTCGCTCGGGAACAGAACAACATCCGGCAGAGGAAAGAGGGGAAGTTCCCTGACGGACAGGTCAGCCACGCATTGAAACTCTGAGAAATGGAATCCTAGGCAGCTGACCGAATGACTGTGCTGGGCTCAGAGTTTGACCTCGATATCTACGCCACTGGGAAGATCGAGCTTCATCAGGGCGTCAATCGTTTTGGCCGAAGGACCATAGATATCGATGATGCGGCGATGAGTACGGGTTTCGAAGTGTTCCCGTGAATCCTTGTCCACGTGGGGGGAGCGGAGCACGCAGTAGATCTTGCGCTTGGTCGGAAGAGGAATGGGACCGATGGCGGTGGCTGCTGTGTTATCTGCGGTTTCAATGATCTTGTCGCAGGACAGATCCAGCATGCGGCGGTCAAACGCTTTCAAGCGGATGCGGATCTTCTGCTGGGCAATTGCAGTGGACATGAAGCGCGAAGAAATCTCCTGAGGAGATCACGAGAGGTGGATTGTCGAGGTGCTGGTTGAACGTGTCCTGGAAACGTTCAAATCATTCTGGAATGGTAAGGGATGGCCTGACATCGGTCAGACCATCCTTCTGATCATCCCCGGTGGATCACTCGATGATCTTGGAGACCACGCCGGCACCAATGGTGCGACCACCTTCACGGATGGCAAAGCGCATCCCCATTTCCATGGCGACTGGGCAGATCAATTCGCCAGTCATCTGGATGTTGTCTCCGGGCATCACCATTTCCACGTTGCTGCCGTCTTCCGCAGTGAAGGCGGTGATCTGACCGGTCACGTCCGTGGTTCGGATATAGAACTGCGGGCGGTAGCCGGCGAAGAACGGCGTGTGGCGACCACCTTCTTCTTTTTTGAGAACATAAACCTGACCTTCGAACTTGGTGTGAGGAGTGATCGAGCCAGGCTTCACGAGCACCATTCCCCGCTCGATGTCTTCCTTCTGAATGCCACGAAGCAGCAGACCCACGTTGTCGCCAGCCATCCCCTCATCGAGCAGCTTGCGGAACATTTCCACCCCGGTGACGGTGGTTTTCCGAGGCTCTCTGATGCCGACGATTTCGACTTCTTCGCCAACCTTGACGACGCCGCGCTCGATGCGGCCTGTTGCCACGGTGCCACGTCCGGTGATGGAGAAGACATCCTCAACAGCCATCAAGAAGGGCTTGTCGACTTCGCGCTCCGGCTCGGGGATGTTGGCATCGACAGCTGCCATCAGCTCCTCGATTTTGGCTTCCCACTCAGCTTCACCTTCGATGGCTTTCAGTCCGGAGACCTGGACCACAGGAATGTCGTCGCCTGGGAAGTCGTAGCTGGAGAGCAATTCGCGGATTTCCATCTCCACCAGTTCGATGATCTCTTCGTCATCGACCATGTCGCACTTGTTCAGAGCAACCACCAGCGCGGGCACGCCCACCTGCTTGGCCAGCAAGATGTGTTCCTTGGTCTGGGCCATGGGGCCGTCGGTGGCGGCACAAACGAGAATGGCACCGTCCATCTGAGCGGCTCCGGTGATCATGTTTTTCACATAATCAGCGTGGCCAGGGCAGTCAACGTGGGCGTAGTGACGGGAATCAGTCTCGTATTCGACGTGTGCGGTGTTGATGGTGATGCCGCGCTCACGCTCCTCTGGAGCTCCGTCGATATCGGCGTAATCCTGAACCTGCGCCTGTCCCTTTTTGGCGAGCACATTGGTGATCGCGGCAGTGAGGGTTGTTTTGCCGTGGTCAACGTGGCCGATGGTGCCGATGTTGACGTGGGGCTTGTTCCTTTCGAACTTCTCGCGTGCCATTTTGTTAAAGAATCGGGGGTGAATTAAAAGGGGGTAGAGATCAGGAATTGCCCTGATTCTTGGAGATGATGGCCTCGGCCACGTTGCGAGGAACATCCTCATAGTGGCTGAATTCCATCGAGAAAATACCCCGACCCTGGGTCATGGATCGGAGCTCGGTGGCGTAGCCGAACATCTCGGCCAGGGGCACCTTGGCCGAGACTTTTGACGTGCCATCGTCAATTGCCTGACCTTCGACCTGCCCCCTGCGGGAGGACAGGTCGCCGATGATCGAGCCGAGGAAATCCTCGGGGACCTCGACCTCGACCTTCATCATCGGCTCAAGCAGCACTGGATTGCACTTCTTGACCGCATCCTTGAAGGCCATTGAGCCGGCAATCTTGAAGGCCATTTCCGACGAGTCCACATCGTGATACGAACCGTCGACCATGGTGACTTTCACGTCGATCATCGGGAACCCGGCAATCACGCCGGACTCACAGGTCTCCTTCATGCCCATTTCGGAGGGCTTGATGAATTCCTTGGGAACGACACCGCCAACGATTTTGTTGACGAATTCAAAACCGGATTCGGGTTCACCCGGCTCCATTTCGATCACAACGTGGCCGTACTGACCCTTACCACCGGTCTGACGAGAGAACTTGCCTTCGCCTCGCGATGCCGCACGGATGGTTTCGCGGTAGGAGACCTGAGGCGCACCGATATTCGCTTCAACTTTGAATTCGCGCAGCATCCGGTCGACCAGGATCTCCAGATGCAGCTCTCCCATGCCCGCGATCACGGTCTGGCCAGTCTCTGAATCAGTCCTGACTCTGAAGGTGGGGTCTTCCTCTGCCAACGCAACCAGCGCTTTGGAAAGCTTCTCCATATCACCCTTCGTCTTGGGTTCGACCGCAACGGAAATCACCGGTTCCGGAACGAACAGGGTCTCCAGAACAATCGGATCTTCAACGGAACAGAGGGTGTCCCCGGTGGTTGTGTTCTTCAGGCCGAGCACAGCACCCAGATCACCGGCACGCAGTGCATCGACTTCTTCGCGGTCGTCTGCCTTCAGCACCACGAGTCTGGAAATGCGCTCTTTGCTGTCCTTCGTTGAGTTGAGGACGTAGCTTCCCTTCTCGAGAACGCCGGAGTACATCCGCACAAAAGTGAGTTTGCCATAGGGGTCAGCCATCACCTTGAAGGCCAGAGCACTGAAGGGAGCTTTGTCGTCGGAGGGACGAACAGCCTCCTTGCCGTCGGGCAAGACTCCCTGGATTGGAGGAACATCCACAGGTGCGGGAAGATAGTCGACGACAGCGTCGAGAACGAGTTGCACACCCTTGTTCTTGAAGGCGGAACCGCAGAGCACAGGCACAAGGCCATGCTTCAGAACACCTTCGCGGATGCCGTTTTTGAGTTCATCCAGTGAAAGTTCACCGGTTTCCAGGAACTTTTCGATCAGAGTTTCATCGTTCTCTGCAACGGTTTCCATCAGGACATTGCGCCACTCATCCACCTGATCCTTCATGTCAGCCGGTACGTCGGTGACTTCGATGTTCTGGCCGAGATCGTCTTTGTAGATGTGAGCCTGATTGGCCACAAGGTCGATAATTCCGCTCAGTTCTCCTTCAGCTCCGATCGGCAGCTGAATCGGAACGGCATTCGCTTTGAGGCGGTCCTTGATCTGGCCATGGACCTTGAGGAAGTCGGCGCCCGTGCGGTCCATCTTGTTGACGAACACCATCCGCGGCACTGAATAGCGGTCAGCCTGACGCCAGACGGTTTCTGATTGAGGCTGGACACCGCCGACGGCGCAGAACACAGCGATCACTCCATCCAGCACACGCATTGAGCGCTCCACCTCGATGGTGAAGTCAACGTGACCAGGTGTATCAATGATGTTGATCCTGTGGTCTTTCCAACTGGTGGAAATTGCCGCAGCCGTGATAGTGATGCCCCGCTCGCGCTCCTGGGCCATCCAATCGGTTACAGCTGCACCGTCGTGCACTTCACCGATTTTGTGAACCACGCCTGAATAGAACAGAATCCGTTCTGTCGTGGTGGTTTTGCCCGCATCAATGTGGGCAGCGATACCAATATTTCTGACGCGTTCCAGGGGAAAGGCGCGAGCCACAGGAAACTCCGGGGTGGGGCGTAAAAAGGCGGGTGAGATCCTACAGGTCCGCCCTGAGCAAACGAGGCTTCAGAGCGGGGAGGGGATCAGTAGCGGTAGTGGGCGAAAGCCTTGTTGGCTTCCGCCATCTTGTGGGTTTCTTCGCGCTTGCGAACAGCGCTGCCGGCTTCATTGGCCGCATCCATCAGCTCGCCGGCAAGCTTCTGAGCCATGCTGCGACCGTTACGAGCGCGGGAGAAGCTCACAAGCCAGCGAAGGGCCATGGCCGTACCCCGCTCCTGGCGCACTTCCATAGGAACCTGATAGGTGGCACCCCCGACGCGTCGGGCACGTACCTCAACGAGAGGAGTCGCATTTTTCACGGCCGTCTCAAACAGTTCGATCGGATCCCCACCGGTGCGGTCGCCGATCAGGCTGAAGGCATCGGACAAGATCCTCTGTGCCGTCGACTTCTTTCCATGCTTCATCAACCTGGCCACGAGCATGGTGGCGAGTCGATTGTTGAACTGCGGATCTGGGAGGACCGGGCGCTTGACGGCGGCGTTACGGCGTGACATGGACTGTCAAAAGGGAAAGGAACGGAGAAGGGTGAAGGCGATGGAGGTCACGATCCTGAAGATGGATCGTTGGCCATCATTCCTTCGGAGACTTGGCGCCGTACTTGGAACGGGACTGGCGGCGGTCCTTGACACCTGCAGTGTCAAGAGTTCCGCGAATGATGTGATAACGCACTCCTGGGAGGTCCTTGACGCGACCGCCCCGGATCAGCACAACCGAGTGCTCCTGCAGGTTGTGGCCGATGCCGCCGATGTAGGCGGTGACTTCGAATCCGGAGGTGAGGCGTACGCGGGCCACTTTGCGCAAAGCCGAATTGGGCTTCTTGGGTGTGGACGTGTAAACACGGGTGCAAACACCACGTCGTTCTGGGCAGGCTTTCAGAGCGGGCGATTTGGTTTTCGCCTTAGAGCTCTGGCGCTCGGTCCGGATCAGTTGCTGAATGGTTGGCATCGACGGTCGCGTAGCGGCCGGAGATCCGACCTGTTCGACAATTCATCACAATACCGGTTCGACCTGCCAGTCCCGTCAAAGGCGGCTGAAGGCACTGCCGCAGGCGCAGCAACGCACTGCATCGTTGCTCAGGATCAGAAAGCCTCCACCACTGATGTCACTTCGGTAGTCGAGTGTCAGCCCCTCCAGCAACTGGTGCTGGGTATCGGGAACATGCAGGGTCACTCCCTCTGCTCTTGCAGCGGGGGTTCCATTCAGTCGGCCTGGCTGCAGGCGAATGACGTTGCTCTCACAGTGCCCTTCGGTTAGATCAAGATGCATCATTCCCGGAGTGCCTGCAACAGCGGCCTGCCGCCCCAGTTCGGCAGCTGCATTAGCCGTAATTTGCAAAGTGGCGCCCATGGAACGATGTTCAGGGGAATCCAGTGTGCCAGCCGTCGCTCAGCGCCGAACCAGCCCGAGACCGTTCTGAACCCTGGGCGTCACGCCGCGTCCGGTCATCACGGTTCGATTGGCGGCAAGCAGTGTTGTCGAGCTTCCACCATCGAGATTGAGGGCATCGAGCATTCCCATCTGTCGGAGTGCCAAAGTCGTTTCCAGCAGCGTTGGATCACTGCCTGAGCTGCCCTCGAGTGTCATCAGCCACACGTGACTGCGGTCCTGGGAGACGACCGTTCGTGGTGCGGAAAGGGACAGGAAGCCCGCACTGAAACCTTCCTGACGCCCCTTCAGCACTACCTGCCCGTCTTTCAGCAGGAGTGGGCCACCTGCCAGCACCTGCGGTTGCTCTCCGACTGGACTGGATGGCCTCAGGCTGATGCTGATCCGATCACCGGGCTGTGCGGGAAGCGGTGCTCCAGCCCGGGAAACAATCAGCGAAGCGCCGGGTTTCAGAGAAACTCCGCGATTCAATTCGGCGCGATCGTGCTTGTCGATCGTGAGGCCATCCTTCACCGTGATGGCCTTCTCCTCGCCGCTTAGGGCCCTGTAGGCCGGCCCCCATGCTCTTGTGTAGCGACTCAACCCGCGCTGCACATAGCCGCTGTTGAGAAATCCCAGCCCCCAGCGACGTCCTCCGTTGACCTGCATGGACTGGTCGAGGCGCAGACGATTGAACAGAGGCCTGCTCCCTGCTGTCCAGCCGATCGCCCCCCTGTTGAGAATCGGTCCTGAAAGCCAGGTCCCATCGACACGCAGGGCACCCAGGGGCAGCTGGCGTACCCGATTGAAGAATCCCCCATTTACGGCCAACAGTGCCTGTTCAGGCTGCGCCAGCTGACTGAGAAATCGAATCCCGGTCTGAGCACCTTGAGAGGCGAGTGGTCGCAGTGCAAGCGATTCGCTGTTGAAGGGCACACCTGCCCTGTAAATCCTCAACGGTTTCACCCCCACACGAATCGTGCGGGTCTCCAGCAAAAGTCCGTTGCGGCTTGCCGCCTGGATCTCGGGATTGAGTAGAGCCGACTGCAATGCGTTGCCCGAGGCAGCACTGGCGATGCGGGAGCTGCTCAATCCATCGATCACAATCCGCCAGGGAGTTGCAAGGGTGAGCGTCGGACGATCGGCACTCCCTTTGAGCCGCACACCCTGCCTTTCTCGTTTGGTCTTCAGGCCGATTGCGCGCAATTTGGTGTCCTGGGCGGCCGTGATTGAAACCCCGAGCAACAAGTCGTCGTTCTGCCGTTGCACCAGCGCGGGTCCGCTGAGATCGAGGACCAACCGCCCAGCAGTGCTGCCTCGGCCCTGACGCAGCTTCTGAACACGGGGTGCTTTCAGTGAGATCGACAGAACACCCTGTCGATGGCTGGTAACCACATTCAGTTGACTAAACCAAGGGACTGCGTCAATCGCCACTTCATCGTCGAGAGAACGCTTGGCAAGCTTTTGCAGAGGGACGCGTCGACCGAACCATTCCAGTGCTTCCCCTCCTTCACCGCTAACCCGCTGGAAGCCGAGGCGACCGATCAGCACATCCAGAGGAATCCAGAGCTGGACAGGCGAGCGATGGTCGTTTCCGACCCACTGCCAAGTCCCCTTGGATGCAAGACCTCCAACCTTCATTTTGCTGCCGGTCATCCGGTCGGCTGCGCGCACTTCGGCAACCGGGACTGGAGGGGGAGACAACATCAACATCAGCAGACGCTAGCCGGGGTGGCCGATCCTTAGGATCGAATTTGCCCCGTGATGGATGTTGCATCCAGAACGGGTTCAGCCCGACTCTTATCCAGGTCATGAATCACCTCACCGGCTCCTCCTGGCCTTACAGCGACAGCGCTGCGCCCCAGGCGGTGGCCGGTGAGAAGGACGCCTGTGGAGTGGGATTTCTTGCGCAGTTGCAGGGCCATCCCAGTCATTGGGTGCTGAAGCAGGCTCTGCGTGGCCTCGGTTGCATGGAACACCGCGGTGGCTGTGGGGGAGACTCCGACTCCGGAGACGGAGCAGGTGTTTTATGTGAAATTCCATGGACCTATCTCCGGGCGATTTGGCCGGAAGCCGCTGATGCCAAAGGGTTGGGCATGATGTTTCTGCCCACGGATGCTGAGCGTCGCCAGCAGGCTCGCAAGTTTTTTGAAGCAGAGGCCGTTGCACTTGGTCTGCAGTTCGGCGGTTGGCGAGAGGTGCCTGTCGATGCAGCAGTGCTTGGACCACTTGCCCGTGAAACGGCCCCAGTCGTTGAACAGTGGTTGGTCAAGGGGGATGCTGAGGGTGATGCCTTCGAGGCACTTCTCCTGCGTCTGCGGCGCCGTGTTGGCGCAAGGGCCAGGGAAGCGTGGGGGTTTGAGGGCTCACTCGATTTCTATGTGGCGTCACTCAGCAGCCGAACCGTCGTCTACAAGGGCATGGTGCGATCGGAGGTGCTCGCTCGGTACTACGCCGATCTGCGGGATCCCCGCTTTGAAGTGAGCTTTGCGGTGTATCACCGGCGCTTCAGCACAAACACCCTTCCCCGCTGGCCCCTGGCCCAGCCGATGCGGTTGCTGGGGCATAACGGTGAAATCAACACCCTGCTGGGCAATCTCAACTGGGCGAAGGCCTCTGAAGCCAGCCTTGCTGGTGTCTGGGGAGAAGCCGCGGATGACCTCAACCCCGTGGTGAATCCCGCTTTCAGCGATTCAGCCAACCTCGACGCCACCCTTGAGCTGATGGTGCGCAGCGGTCGCTCCGTCACCGACAGCCTGATCACCCTGGTCCCTGAAGCATTCCGCAATCAGCCGGACCTCGACAGCCGACCTGATGTGACGGCCATGTATGAATTCAATGCCGGCATCCAGGAGCCCTGGGACGGTCCGGCTCTGCTGGTCTTCGCTGACGGCAAGCGTGTTGGAGCAACCCTGGATCGCAACGGCCTGCGTCCAGCTCGCTGGTGCTCCACAGAGGATGGCTTCGTGATCATGGGATCCGAGACCGGTGTGGTCGATCTCAGCGGCAAGACCGTGGTCCAGAAAGGTCGGCTCGGTCCAGGTCAGATGCTGGCGGTCGATCTCCAGACCGGTCAGCTCCTTGACAACTGGTTGGTCAAGGAAGACGCCGCTGGACGTTTCCCCTACGGCGACTGGCTGGAACAACACCGCCGCGATGTGCGTCCGCAACCCTGGACCCAGTCTCAGCAGGTCGGTGAACTCGACCTGCTGAGACTGCAGACCGCCATGGGCTTCACCGCTGAGGACTTTGACCTGATCATCGGCGACATGGCCTCGCTTGGGAAGGAGCCCACCTTCTGCATGGGGGATGACATCCCACTGGCGGTGCTCTCGGACAAGCCCCACTTGCTTTACGACTATTTCAAGCAGCGTTTCGCTCAGGTCACGAATCCACCGATCGATCCTCTGCGGGAACAACTGGTGATGAGTCTGGAGATGCATCTCGGTGAGCGGCGTCCGGCCTTGAAACCTCAGGCGGAAGCTGCTTCGGTGATTCATCTCGATACCCCCGTTCTCAATGAGGCCGAGCTGGAAGCAATCAGCCAGCAAGGTCTTCCGGTTCAGTTCCTGTCAACCCAGGTGGCGGTTGAATCCTGCACCGGAGGATTTCAGGCTGTTCTTGATGCCCTGTGCCAGGCAGCTGAGCAAGCCGTAGAAGATGGGGTTCAGGTTCTGGTGCTCTCCGACCGCGTCGATGCCAACGCTGAGCCCACACCACTGACGGCCACCACAGTGGCGATGCCGGCACTCCTCGCTGTTGGCTCCGTCCACCACCATCTGCTGCGCCGCAAGTTGAGACTGCGCTGTTCTCTTGTGGTGGACACCGCTCAGTGCTGGAGCACCCATCACATGGCCTGCCTGATCGGCTACGGCGCCAGTGCCGTCTGTCCGTGGTTGACCTGGGAGACCACACGCCACTGGCTCCACCACCCCAAAACCAGAAAACGAATTGAGCAGGGAAAGCTTCCTGATCTCAGTGCTGATCAGGTTCAGGCCAATGTGCGTGTCTCACTGGAAAACGGCCTCAGAAAAATTTTGTCCAAGATCGGCATTTCGCTTCTGGCCAGTTATCACGGGGCGCAGATCTTCGAGGCGATCGGGCTGGGTGCCGATGTAATCGAGACCGCTTTCAGCGGCACCACCAGTCGGGTTGCCGGCATGACCCTCGCGGAACTGGCGAACGAAACACTCTCGATGCATGCCAAGGCCTTCCCTGAGCTGAACCGAAGCAAGCTCGAGTTCATGGGTTTCGTTCAGTACCGCAACGGTGCGGAGTATCACCGCAATAACCCTGAACTTTCCAAGGCCTTGCACAAGGCCCTGGCCCAGGGTCCTGGCTATGACCATTTCTCCACGTACAAGACCCTGCTGGAGAACCGTCCGGTGATGGCGCTGCGTGACCTGCTGGAGTTCAAGGTCGCGTCCACACCGCTGCCTCTGGATCAGGTGGAGAGCGTGGAAAGCATCTGCACCCGTTTCTGTACCGGCGGTATGAGCCTCGGAGCTCTTTCTCGTGAAGCGCACGAGGTGCTGGCGGTGGCCATGAACCGGATCGGCGGTAAGAGCAACAGCGGCGAAGGTGGTGAAGATCCTGCTCGCTTCCAGGTGCTGAGCGATGTGGATGACGACGGCCGGTCCGTCGCTTTCCCCAGCATCGGCGGGCTTCAGAACGGGGATACCGCCTGCTCGGCGATCAAGCAGATCGCCTCAGGACGCTTCGGTGTGACGGCTGAATATCTCAGGAGCGGGAAACAGCTGGAAATCAAGGTGGCTCAGGGTGCCAAGCCTGGAGAAGGCGGCCAGCTCCCCGGTCCGAAAGTGGACAAGTACATCGCCTGGCTTCGCAACAGCAAGCCTGGTGTGGCTTTGATTTCCCCGCCACCTCATCACGACATCTATTCGATCGAAGATCTGGCACAGCTGATCCACGACCTGCATCAAGTGCATCCTGCGGCGCCGGTCAGCGTCAAACTGGTGGCCGAGATCGGTATCGGCACCATCGCTGCCGGTGTGGCCAAGGCCAACGCGGACGTGATCCAGATCTCCGGCCATGACGGAGGCACAGGTGCTTCCCCGCTGAGTTCGATCAAGCATGCGGGTGGACCGTGGGAACTGGGCCTTACAGAGGTGCATCGCGCTCTGCTCGAGAATGGTCTTCGCAACAGAGTTCTGCTCAGAGCCGATGGCGGTCTCAAGACCGGCTGGGATGTGGTGATCGCTGCTCTGCTCGGTGCTGAGGAATATGGCTTCGGTTCAATCGCCATGATCGCTGAAGGCTGCGTGATGGCGCGTGTCTGTCACCTCAACAGCTGTCCGGTTGGTGTGGCGACGCAGAAAGAGAACCTGCGTCAGCGCTTCACCGGAGTGCCTGAACATGTCGTGAATTTTTTCTGGTACGTCGCTGAAGAGGTGCGTCAGCTGATGAGTCTGCTTGGTGTGGCACGACTGGAGGATCTCATTGGTCGCAGCGACCTCCTCAAGCCCAGAGGCGTTGCGCTGGCCAAAACCAAGTGTGTGGATCTTTCCAGTCTGCTGGCACCGATCAGTGGCTCTGAAGATCGTTCATGGCTGACTCACAGTTCCCAGGCCCACGGCAATGGGCCGATTCTTGAAGACCAACTTCTGGCCGACCCCGAGCTGATGGCGGCCATTGAGAGTCAGCGATCCGTTCGCCGCACCGTTGAGATCATCAACACCGACCGGAGCGTCTGCGCTCGTCTGGCCGGTGAGATTGCCCAGCGCTACGGCAATCGTGGCTTCTCAGGTCAGCTCGATCTCACCTTCCGTGGCGCTGCTGGTCAAAGCTTCGGGGCCTTTCTGGTTCAGGGCATGAATGTGCGTCTGGAGGGGGAAGCCAACGACTACGTCGGCAAGGGCATGAACAGCGGTCGCATTTCGCTTGTGCCATTGGATTCCACCGCGAACCCCGGTGAGCAGGTGATTCTCGGAAACACCTGTCTTTACGGAGCCACCGGTGGTGAGCTGTTCGCCCATGGTCGCGCCGGTGAGCGTTTCGGTGTGCGCAACAGCGGGGCCCGCACGGTGGTTGAAGGTGCCGGCGACCACTGCTGTGAATACATGACTGGAGGGGTTGTGGTGGTGCTTGGCAGCACTGGCCGCAATGTGGGCGCTGGCATGACCGGCGGCGTCACGTTCCTCCTGGATGACTGCGACCGTGTCACGCCACGCGTGAACCCGGAGATCGTGGAGGTGTGCCCCATCACCACATCTGAGCAGGAGTCCACGCTCAGGGGTCTGCTTGAGCTGCACGTCGCGGCCACCGGAAGTGAGAAAGCCTCGGCTCTTCTATCTGACTGGTCTGCGGCTAGAAGCCGTTTCAAGGTTCTGGTTCCTCCCAGTGAACGAGCTGCCATGGGGCTTGCCGATAAACAGGCAGTTGCCGCCTGATCGATCTTCCGCACCGTGCCCTGGTTCATCAAGACCGAAACCTTCACGCGGGAAACGGCCGCCCTGACCATTGAGCAGAAGCGGCCTCACCTCGAAGCTCATCGCCAATGGGTGATGTCCCAGTGCAACCGCGGACGTCGTATCCACAGCGGTTATCTGGTGGATGATGAGCATCGGCCGGGGGGCGGCGGGCTGTTGCTCTTCGAAGCCAGCAGCTTCGAAGAGGCTCACCGCTGGGTACAGGCCGATCCGATGCTTCAGGCCGGCCTGGTCACCTGGCAGTTGCAGCAATGGATCCAGATCGGTGGGGATGAGCTCTGATCGTCAGCGTGGGTGGCTGATCATCAGGCGCTGCACTTCGCCGGCGTGATAGCTGCTGCGCGTCAGTGGACTGCTCACCACCTGCAGGCAACCCAGCTCTTCTTCGCCAATGCGCCGATAACTTTCGAACTGTTCCGGAGTCACAAAGCGGTTCACCTGTAAGTGCCTCGGTCCGGGGGAGAGGTACTGGCCGATGGTCACAATGTCGACGCGGTGGGCTCGCAAGTCGCGCAACACTCCGATCACCTCCGCATCGTTTTCTCCGAGACCCACCATCAGTCCTGATTTGCTGTAGGACCTGGGCCATCCATCCCGCACCCGTCTCAGCAGCTCCAGAGAGCGTTCGTAATTGCCCTGAGGTCTGGCTCGTCTGTAAAGGCGTGGAACGGTTTCGATGTTGTGGTTCAGCACGTGAGGTGCGGCGTCCATCACCGTTTCCAGTGCGTCCCAGTTGCCGCAAAGGTCGGGGATCAGCAGTTCGATTGTGGTGAATGGAGAGCGTTGTTTCACCTGCTCGATGCAGGCAACGAACTGGCTTGCTCCTCCATCGCTCAGATCGTCTCGGTTCACCGAGGTGATCACAACATGCTTCAGTTTCAGCCGCGACACCGCTTCACCAAGACGCTCCGGTTCGGTGGGGTCCAGCGCTCGAACGCTCTTGTCGAAGTCGATGTCGCAATAAGGGCAGGCGCGCGTGCAGCCGGGCCCCATGATCAGAAACGTGGCGGTTCCCCCGGCGAAGCATTCACCGATATTGGGGCAACTTGCTTCCTGGCAGACCGTGTTGAGCTTGAGGTCAAGAAGCAGGTCTGCGACAGCTCCGATGCGTTCCCGCTGTGGGGCTTTGACGCGCAACCAGTCAGGTTTCAGAACTGAGGTCATCTTCTACAGTCGGGCCATCGGGATGTGGCGCAGCTTGGTAGCGCACTTCGTTCGGGACGAAGGGGCCGCAGGTTCGAATCCTGTCATCCCGACTGCACCTGGTCGTCATCAGTTCAGAGCGGCACCTGGATAACCCCTGGGGGTGACCATGCGGCCGTCCTGAACGCGGCTGCTGCTGTTTCCAATAACCAACACCGTAAGCATGTCCACGTCATCAGGCCGCAGGTTGCCGAGACTTTGAACACTGACCTGCTCGCCGTTGCGTCCGAGCTGGCGAGCCATCACCACAGGAGTGGTCTCCGGACGTGCGCGAAGCAGAATCTCCTGGGCCCTTGTCAGCTGCCAGTCGCGTTCCCTGGAGCGAGGGTTGTAAATCGCAACCACAAAGTCGCCGGAGGCCGCTGCCTCGATGCGTCGTTCGATCACGTCCCAGGGTGTGAGCCGGTCGCTGAGAGAGATCGTGCAGAAGTCGTGCATCAGTGGTGCCCCTGCCCTGGCTGCAGCCAGCTGCAGTGCGGAGAGGCCAGGGTGCACCTGGAAGCGAGGGCGCTCTGTTTCAGGCAGGTCCATCCAGAGCTCCAGCGCCAGCCCAGCCATGCCGTAGATACCGCAGTCTCCTGAGGAGATCAGCGCCACACGGGCGCCCTGACGGGCCAGATCCAGTGCCTGCATGCAGCGATCCCGTTCACGGGTGAGTTGTCCGTCCAATCGGGCCTGATCGCAGCGACGCAGCGGTTCAAGCAGATCCAGGTAAAGGCCGTATCCCACCCAGAGAACGCAATGGCTGAGCGCCGTGCGGGCGTCGGCAGTGAGCAGTTGCAGTGAGCCTGGCCCGCTTCCCACCAGATGCAGCTCTCCTCTGCTGGGTGCCGAGGGAAGGGCAGCCTCTGCGATCGCCACCGTCACTGCACCCTGTTCGCTGCCTTCGGCATGGAAGATCCGTTTGGTTCGCAACAGCTGTGCTCCGTCTCCTGATGCCAGAAGAGCGGAGGCTTCCGCAACGGATGCTGTGCCCATCTCCGCCTTCACCACCTCAGAGGGCGTGGGCACGGCAACATCGGCGAGGGCAGGGACGCTGAACAGTCGCAGTGGCCAGCTTCGATGCTCACAGAACTGCCGCAGGGCCGGCTCGTCACTCTTGGCCTCAATGCTGCTGATGCCTGCCACGGCCTCCCTGGCCAGTCCTGCGGACTGAAGAGAACGATCCACTGCTCGTTGAATCAGCGCAAGGCTGCTCAAGCGTTCGCAACCGATGCCGATCCAGAGCGTGGCTGGGTGCCAGCGACAGGGAGCCCCGTCGCAGCGTGGACCGATGTCAAGGGCAAGCCCGTGCTCGGAGTCAGCGGTAACGCCGAGATTCTGACCAGCGGCACTGCTCCGCCAGAGGTCCGTTCCTGTCTGCTGAACAACATTGAGGCGTTGTCCAGAGGCCTGGGAGAACATGAGCTCTTGCCATGCTTCCGGCGTGCCGCCACGCACCCATCCCCAGGCTTCTCCGAAGCCGTCGAGAGCCAGTCGCTCCTGGCTTGCTGCATCCCCGGTCAGCACCACCTGCCCGCCCAGTGCTGCAGCCAGTGCATGGGCCAGCTCTTCCGCTCCTGCCGCATGACCACCAATCAGGGGCACGATGTTCCGACCGTGTGCATCCATCACCACCACGGCAGGATCGCTTTGCTTGTCGCTTAACAATGGTGCGATCAGTCGTGTGACGGCACCCATGGCTCCGATCACGATCGTGGGTCCACCACTCAGCCACTGTTCAGTCAGAAGCTGCGAAGCCGGTGCGACCAACAAGTTGCTGGGAAGGGTTTGCAGTGCTGCGGCCGCCCTGGGTGTCATCCCTATTCGATCAGCTTGGCCTGCCTGGCGCAGCTGCTGAAGCAGGGGCCAGGCACTCACCGACAGGCCCAGTGCGAGTGAGGCTCCCACCGGTTGGATGGAGATGGTGTTGACAGCATCCAGGGCTAGCGGCCTCAGTGAATCAGCGCTGGGTGCCATCCTCGTTCACCAGCTCCCTGGCTGATCCTCCCAGGCTGCTGGTGATCCGCAGTTTCTCTGCCTCACCTGTCGGTTCCGCCGTCCTGATACTTCGTTCGGGAACAGCCTTGTCGGCTTTGCCGGCCTCCATCGATTCATCCTTGTCGGCAGCTGACTGATCAGACAGCACCTGCAGCTCATCGTCGGCTGTGATGGCCGGAGGCGAGGAGTCGTTCTGCTCTGGGCGTGGATCCATGGATTGTTTCTCCATGGTTGATTCTTCAGTGGTCGGTGCTTCCGGTGAATGGATCGGTGCTGAGGGATCGTCTTGGAGGGACCTCCCAGTTGCGGAGTCAGTTTCGGTTTCAGAGTCAGGATTGAGCTCACTCTGCGGCGGTGGTGCGCCTCTCTCTGGTGGCTCTTCTCTTTCAGGAACGGCGACGCCGAGCAGACGTGCCATCTGCTCATCGCTCAGCTTTGACTGCATCCAGATCGGGCGGACGCCTGAACGTGTTGTAGTGGCTCGTAACTGATTGTTGAAGACAGGAGTGATGGGATCGCCAAGACCATCCAGCAGTTCCATCTGCACACTGCCGTTTCCTGTGCCTGAAGCTTTCAGCCACAAGGCCTCCTGGCGGTCGACAAGAAAGCTGTCGCCATTCACGCTGATTCTCAGCCTCCAGCTGCCATCCCCCTCCCGCAGGTTCTGCAGCGGGGCATTCCAGATCAGCCAGTCGATCAGCAAAGGCTCACTGCTGCTGAGATCTGAGGGACTGACCACGACAATCCAGGGAGCATCCTGATCCGGCTGCGTTCCTCGGAGCCGCTGCAGAACATCCAGTCGCCACTGGAGGCTGGCCCCCTGAGATTTCACGGCTTCACCCCAGGGCATGGCGGCGTAGGCCGTAAATCGATGACTCCCCGGGCGGAGACCGGGAAGCGTGATCTGCAGTCGATCGTCGTCGGCGTGCGCGAAACGCAGTGGTGGATCGTCGTCGATCTGCAGGGCCACATGGGCTCCAAGGCCCAGTTGTGGATCCTCGGCCAGCGGCCAATCCTGGATCCGCAACGTGAGTTGCACCTCACCGGTTTTCAGCAGAGTTCCATCCGAGGGGCTGATCAGTTCAAGTCGGGGGGTATGGCTGCTGAGAGCTGCTTGCAGTTGCTGAACAGAGCCAGGAGGACTGACTTCCTGAAGTCGCCCAGAAGGTGAAGAGACACTGATGATCTCCGCAGAGCGATCTCCATCGCCTGAACCGTCTGCTCCCCAGGGCCAGGCCTGCGCGGCTGCAGAGGGGACCACCATGACCCACAGTGCAAGCAGAGCCTGAAGCCAGTGATGAAGGTGGTACGTCCGGCCTGATGCCGCCATTGGGCAAAGCTTGAGTCGACCCATTCTGGGCACCGATGGAAGAGGCGCACTATTGGGAATGATTTGCATTAAATAGATCGATATGTGTCGTCTGTTTGTGTTGCTCAACGTGCCTAATCGGGGCCTCCTCGCTGATGCTCGAGCTCGAGCAGATTCCAGGTCTGGACAGGCCCGCTGCCGGATTGAACCTTTGTAACTCCCTGTCGTGTGATGCCTGCTTCCCCTCCTATGCTGCCGCCAGCGGTCCCCTCTCTGGGGCCCTAGCTCCAGTGAGAGTCAGGGTTCATTACTCTGAATACCACTGGCGCCCGGTTGTGGTGAAGCTTGCTGATCCGCATCCGGGGCCCCGGTGATCCCACGGATTGCCGGAGGGGTGTCCCACCACCTCGATCCCGTCCCTCGAGGAACGACTCGATGACCATCAGCCCACCAGAGCGTGGGAGCACCGCGAAGACTCAAGTCGAGAAGGTCGACAATCCAGCGACCTTCGAATTGTTCGGAAAGCCCGGACATTTCGACCGAGCCCTCGCGAAAGGTCCCAAAACCACCACCTGGGTTTGGAACCTCCACGCCAACGCTCACGATTTCGACAGCCACACGAGTGACCTTGAGGAGGTCTCTCGGAAGATCTTCAGTGCTCACTTCGGCCATTTGGCCGTGATCTTCATCTGGCTGAGTGGTGCCTTTTTCCATGGCGCCCACTTCTCCAATTTCTCCGGCTGGCTTGCCGACCCCACCCATGTGAAGCCAAGCGCTCAGGTGGTCTGGTCGGTTTTCGGCCAGGAAATCCTCAACGGCGACATGGGTGCCGGTTTCCAGGGCATCCAGATCACCTCCGGTCTTTTCCATGTCTGGAGAGCCTGGGGCATCACCAATGAGACACAGTTGATGTCTCTCGCCATCGGCGCTCTGGTGATGGCCGGCCTGATGCTGAATGCAGGCGTTTTCCACTATCACAAGGCAGCTCCAAAGCTTGAGTGGTTCCAGAACGTTGAGTCGATGCTCAACCACCACCTGGCTGGTCTGCTGGGCCTGGGCTCACTGTCCTGGACCGGTCACCTGCTGCATGTGTCCCTGCCCACCACGAAGTTGATGGATGCCATCGACGCCGGCCAGCCGCTGGTGTTGAACGGCAAGACCATTGCTTCTGTGGCAGACATTCCTCTTCCCCACGAATTCTTCAATCAGGATCTGCTGGCTCAGCTCTATCCAGGATTCAGTGCCGGCATCGGTGCTTTTTTCAATGGCAATTGGGCTGCATACAGCGATTTCCTCACCTTCAAGGGTGGGATTAATCCTGTGACCGGAAGCATGTGGATGACCGATATCGCTCATCATCATCTGGCCATCGCGGTGCTGTTCATCGTGGCCGGACACATGTACCGGACCAACTGGGGAATCGGCCATTCCATCAAGGAGATCCTCGAGGGTCAGAAAGGCGATCCCCTGCTTTTCCCGGCAACGAAGGGCCATGACGGCCTGTTCGAGTTCATGATCAACAGCTGGCACGCTCAGCTTGCTCTGAACCTTGCAATGCTCGGCTCCTTGAGCATCATCGTTGCCCAGCACATGTATGCGATGCCTCCCTATCCGTACATGTCGATCGATTATCCGACCCAGATCGGTCTGTTCACCCATCACATGTGGATCGGTGGCTTCCTGATCGTCGGTGCTTCAGCGCACGCAGCCATCGCGATGATTCGCGATTACGACCCCGCCAAGCACGTGGACAATGTGCTGGACCGGGTGCTCAAGGC
Organism: Synechococcus sp. MIT S9509; assembly: GCF_047303035.1. Classification (NCBI taxonomy): domain Bacteria; kingdom Bacillati; phylum Cyanobacteriota; class Cyanophyceae; order Synechococcales; family Synechococcaceae; genus Synechococcus; species Synechococcus sp. MIT S9509. Next base: position 2,668,341 of record NZ_CP138940.1, read on the forward strand.
CCGTGACGCTCTGATCAGCCACCTCAACTGGGTGTGCATCTGGCTGGGCTTCCACAGCTTCGGTCTGTACATCCACAACGACACGATGCGTGCTCTGGGGCGTCCCCAGGACATGTTCAGCGACTCCGCGATTCAGCTCAAGCCCGTATTCGCTCAGTGGATTCAGGGTCTTCACGCTGCAGCTGCCGGCAGCACCGCACCCAACGCCCTTGCCGGCGTCAGTGAAGTGTTCAACGGTTCGGTTGTGGCTGTAGGTGGCAAGGTCGCCGCTGCTCCGATCCCTCTGGGCACAGCGGACTTCATGGTTCATCACATTCATGCCTTCACGATTCACGTGACGGTGCTGATCCTGCTCAAGGGTGTTCTTTACGCCCGTAATTCCCGTCTGATTCCAGACAAAGCGAACCTCGGTTTCCGCTTCTCCTGCGATGGCCCCGGTCGAGGAGGCACCTGCCAGGTGTCTGCCTGGGACCATGTCTTCCTGGGTCTGTTCTGGATGTACAACTCCCTGTCGATCGTCATTTTCCACTTCTCCTGGAAAATGCAGAGCGACGTGTGGGGTGCGGTGAGGCCCGATGGCTCAGTCCAATACCTCACCAACGGCAACTTCGCCAACAGCGCCATCACCATCAACGGTTGGTTGCGTGATTTCCTGTGGGCTCAGGCCGTCCAGGTCATCAACAGCTACGGCTCCAACACAGCCGGCTACGGAATCATGTTCCTTGGTGGTCACTTCATCTGGGCATTCAGCCTGATGTTCCTCTTCAGTGGCCGCGGTTACTGGCAGGAGCTGATTGAGTCCATTGTCTGGGCTCACAACAAGCTGAAGGTGGCCCCAGGCATTCAGCCTCGTGCGCTGTCCATCATCCAGGGCCGTGCTGTCGGTGTTGCTCACTATCTTTTGGGCGGCATCACTGTCACGTGGTCCTTCTTCCACGCCCACATCCTTGTGGTGGGCGGCTGACCTTTCCTGAACTTTCCCTCTAATGGCAACGAAATTTCCTTCGTTCAGCCAGGGTCTGGCACAGGACCCGACAACCCGCCGCATCTGGTACGGGATCGCCACGGCTCACGACTTCGAGAGCCATGACGGAATGACGGAGGAGAGGCTTTACCAAAAGCTCTTCTCCACTCATTTCGGGCATCTCGCCATCATTGGCCTCTGGGTTTCGGGAAACCTGTTCCATATCGCCTGGCAGGGCAACTTCGAACAGTGGGTCGCCGACCCTCTGCACGTGAAGCCCATCGCTCACGCAATCTGGGATCCCCATTTCGGTCAGGGCGCCATCACCGCCTTCACCCAAGCGGGAGCCACATCGCCTGTGAACATCGCCTACTCAGGCCTGTATCACTGGTTCTACACAATCGGCATGACGACGAATGCCGAGCTGTATCAGGGTTCCATCTTCATGATGATCCTGTCGGCCTGGGCACTCTTCGCCGGTTGGCTGCACCTTCAGCCCAAGTTCCGCCCGTCACTCGCGTGGTTCAAGAATGCTGAGTCACGTCTGAATCATCATCTGGCTGTCCTCTTCGGTTTCAGCTCCATCGCCTGGACCGGACACCTGGTGCACGTGGCGATTCCTGAATCAAGGGGTCAGCACGTTGGTTGGGACAACTTCCTGAGTGTGATGCCTCACCCCGCCGGTCTTGGACCCTTCTTCACCGGCAACTGGGGTGTGTATGCACAGAATCCCGATACTGCGGGTCAAATCTTCGGTACTGCCGAAGGCTCCGGTACTGCGATTCTCACCTTCCTTGGCGGTTTCCATCCCCAGACCGAAGCCCTCTGGCTCACCGACATCGCTCACCACCACCTGGCGATCGGTTGCTTGTTTGTGATCGCTGGTCACATGTACAGGACCAACTTTGGTATCGGTCATTCCATCAAGGAAATTCTCGAAGCTCACAATCCTCCAAAGGGCACCCCAGGCGATCTCGGCGCCGGTCACAAGGGTCTTTACGACACCTTGAACAACAGCCTGCACATGCAGCTCGGCCTGGCCCTTGCCTCTCTCGGTGTGGTCACCTCTCTGGTGGCTCAGCACATGTACGCGATGCCGTCGTATGCCTTCATTGCCAAGGCCTACACGACACAGGCTGCTCTGTACACACACCACCAGTACATCGCCATCTTCCTGATGTGCGGTGCCTTTGCTCACGGAGCGATCTTCTTCATCCGTGATTACGACCCCGAAGCCAACAAGGACAATGTTCTGGCTCGGATGCTGGAGCACAAGGAGGCGATCATCAGCCACCTCAGCTGGATCACCCTCTTCCTTGGCTTCCATACGCTTGGTCTTTACGTTCACAACGATGTCGTTGTGGCGTTCGGAACCCCCGAGAAGCAGATTCTGGTTGAGCCCGTTTTTGCCCAGTTCGTTCAAGCTGCTTCTGGTAAGGCGATCTACGGTTTCGACGTGCTGCTTTCCAATTCCGCTGGTGCTGCCGCCAATGCCAACGCCGCCTACATGGGCGGCTGGATGGATGCCATCAACGGCAGCACCGACGTGTTCCTGCCGATCGGACCTGGTGACTTCATGGTTCACCATGCCATCGCTCTGGGTCTGCACACGACCACTCTGATCCTGGTCAAAGGCGCTCTGGATGCCCGTGGTTCCAAGCTGATGCCTGACAAGAAGGACTTCGGTTATTCCTTCCCCTGCGACGGTCCCGGCCGTGGTGGCACCTGTGACATCTCCGCCTGGGACGCCTTCTATCTGGCCGTCTTCTGGGCTCTGAACACAATCGGTTGGGTCACCTTCTACTGGCATTGGAAGCATCTGGCCATCTGGCAGGGCAATGTGGCTCAGTTCAATGAGTCCAGCACCTATCTGATGGGCTGGTTCCGCGATTACCTGTGGCTGAACTCCTCCCAGCTGATCAACGGTTACAACCCCTTCGGCAGCAATAACCTTGCCGTCTGGGCCTGGATGTTCCTGTTCGGCCACCTCGTCTGGGCGACTGGATTCATGTTCCTGATCTCCTGGCGCGGCTACTGGCAGGAGTTGATCGAGACCATCGTCTGGGCTCATCAGCGCACACCGCTCGCCAACCTTGTTGGCTGGCGCGACAAGCCAGTGGCTCTGTCCATCGTTCAGGCTCGTGTTGTGGGCCTCGCCCACTTCACCATCGGCTACATCCTCACGTATGCGGCCTTCCTGATCGCATCGACATCCGGCAAGTTCGGCTGATCGATTCTGATTGCCCATATCGCTAGGGAAATCCTCAATTCACCCCTGTCCAGCTGACCTGGCAGGGGTTTTTTGTTGGCTGAATCTGAACGGTGCAGAACTATTCACCTGTTCATGAGCTCAGCTGTTCATCAGCCGCTGAACAGAATGTCGAGCGTTCTCAGATAGGTATGCAGTCCTGCGTCCTGAATCGGCAGCACATAGGCATCTGCATCTGACTCGTTGTGGTGGGAATGCCAGTAGCCCGGTGGAGTCACAAAAGCGGCACCAGCTGCCCAATCCTCCCTGTGCGGGTCACGGATTTTTCCCTGATCATCAAGCTCAGTGCCAATCAGGGTGTAACAACCGGGCTTGCAGTCCACGGCGAAGTCCAGGGCGATCGACTGGTGTCGGTGAGGCTTCTGTTCCTGCTCTGCTGGAAGAATGCCGAGCATGGCCCAAAGGGTGTGGCTGGCTGTTCTTGTTTGTGGAAACGCTGAATTGCCCAGCAGCACGCTGACCCGGTTGGCACGGGCGCCGCTGGGGCTGGCCGCGATCTCAGCCAGTCGCTCCTGGCTGTCGTGATGGCTGTAAAACGTTGGCTTGAAACGGGCTTCATTCGGAGACACACCCAGAAAACGCAGCAGTGGTGCGTCGTGCACCCAGTAGAGAGCCGCTTTGCCTGAGCAGCTGTGGATGGCGTCTCCCCCGGCGGGAAGAACGAGCATGTCGCCCTTGCTCCACCGGAAGTGTTCGCCACAGGCTTCAGTGTCTCCCTGGCCATCGGCCACGAAGAACAACTGGCTTGTTGCCACAGCTGCGGTGCGCAGCCCTTCGCCATCCAGTCGGATGAAGTTGGCGCACAACGATGGACCGGTGGCAGGTCCACTGCACTGCAGTTCTTCGCTCAGATCCAGAGGCATCACAGCACTGCCTTTCTGGGAAAAGAAAGCCGGGGAAAAGGAGCGATAGGGAACAGCACTCGTCAGTCCGCTGCGAATCGGATTGGCCGCTTCGCCGTAGGAGAAATAACGAGCTTGAGCCGATGACGCCCGGCGATTCGTTGCGCTTTTCAGCATGCCGTGACGTCTCAGCCCTTCATGGAGCACACACCCTACAAATCCGTGCCTCGCGTCTTCATATGCAAAGCGTCATTGCTTCAATCGATTTCAGTCACGTTTTGATCCCGCTCTCCGCGTCTACTGGAGCTTCAACGTCTTGATTGAGTTCTGAATGTCGTTTCCCTCCCTGCCCCCAAGACTGGAGCTCGTTGTGCTGCTGGTTGGCGTTGCGACCGGTTACAACCTCACCTTGCAGATTCTTCCAAGAGAGCGAATTGACCTGGCTCAGCTCGAGGCGGATGAGCGGATTGCTGAGCGAACAACACCTGGGTCGACGTTCGCTCCGAAGACCTTGGCTTCGAAGACCTTGGCTCAGAAGCCATTGGTTCCGCAAACTTTCATGCCCATCGCGAGCTCAGAATCGGTCGCTGGATCGTCGTCGTCAGCCACGTGCCTGGTTCCTCCCGGGGGTGGCCCGGCGCTGAACGAACGCTTTGAGCCCTGTTGAACGTCAGCCGTCCAGCTCCGGTTTTGCAGGGGTGACTTTTCGCCAGCGCTTGAACAGCAGATAGGTGGCAGGCACGATGAACAGTGAGAGCAGCGTGGACACCAGCAGCCCGCTGAACACAACGGTGCCGATACTGATGCGACCGGCGGAGCCTGTTCCGCGGGCAAGCAGCAGTGGCAGAAATCCCGCCAGCGATGTCACCGCTGTCAACAGAATTGGTCTCATCCTGTTGATCGCCGCTTCCTCGATCGCCTCCATCAATTCGATCCCCTGCTGCAGCCGCTGATTGGCGAATTCAACGATCAGGATCCCGTTCTTGGCGGCCAGGCTCACCAGCACCAGCAAACCCATCTGGGCATATACGTCGAGTGTGAGGCTGCGCAGCTTCAGGCCGATCAAAGCTCCCAGCAGTGCCATCGGCACTGTGAGCAGAATGATCAGCGGATCCACGAAGCTTTCATAGAGGCCCGCCAGCAACAGATACACCACCGTGACTCCGAGGGCGAACAGTACCCAGGACACGGACTCAGCTCTCGTTTCTTCTCTGGCAAGCCCGGTGAAAGCCAGCGCCAGGTTGTCTCCGCCGGTCTTGTCACTGATGGTTTTGAGGAGATCGATGGCCTGGCCACTGCTGATCCCGTCTGCAGTGATGGCAGTGATGCTGATCGATCGGTTCTGGTTGTAGTGGGTGATTCGATTCGCCCCTGAATCACGTTTGAGTTGTGCAACGTTCGCCAACGAGACAAGGTCGCCGCTGCGGTTGCGCACCATCAGGCTCTTGAGATCCCCAGGCTTGCTGCGGCTCGTTCCCTCCAGCTGGATGTAGATGCTGCGGATTTCCCCTCCTGAGAAGGTGTCATCGATGAAACGGCCTCCGATGGCGGTTCCGATGTCCCTCAGAGTGGGACCAACCGGGAGGTCCAGCGCTGCCATCTGGCTGCGGTCAAGTTCAAGCCTCCACCGCGGTGAGCTTGCATCGAAGCGGGTGCTCACCCGCTGGAACTGTCCGGAGTTCTGGGCAGCCAGGATGAACTGCTGAGCCTGATTCTCGAAATCCTGCAGGCTGAGCTGGCCACCACTGCGATCCAGCAGTTCCATCTGCAGGCCCGATTCACTGCTGAACCCCCGCACTGTGGGGGGCGTGGTCACAATCACCTGAGCATCGGTGATGCGTCGTCTCAGCTCGCTGTTCAGACGTTGTTTCACGGCTTGGCTGCTGTTCTGCCGCCCAGGGCGTTCTTTCAGGGGTGAGAGGCGTAGATAGAAAGACCCGGTGTCCTCGCCGCTCTGTCCGAATGAGTTTCCGGCATAGAAATTGCCGCTCCGGACCAGGGGTTCCTCGGCAACCACCTCGCGGATGCGTTCCATCACGGCTTCGGTGCGTTCCAGGCTTGCTCCCTCCGGCAGCGTGAAATAACCACGCACCTGGCCCTGATCTTCGTCGGGGATGAAGGAGGTGGGGATCGTTGCCAGACCAATGCCTGTGAGCATCAGGCCTGCCAGCACCAGCGCAATGACGGTTCTGCCCCGTGCCAGCCAGACCGCCAGCAGCCTTGCGTAAAGACGTTGCAACCGGGCCATGCCCTCACGCAGTCTGCGACTGATCGATCTGAGCGGTGCTGGCAATCGTCCGTCACCCTTCCCAAGCACGCGGGCGCAGGCCATCGGTGTGAATGTGAGGGCATTGAAGGTGGAGAACAAGATGGCGCCGCTGATGGCCAGGGCAATCGGTTGATATAGGCGGCCAATGGAGCCAGGGATCAGCAGAACAGGCAGAAAGACAGCAGCCAGAACCAGAGATGTGGCCAAGACTGCGCCCGCAAGTTCTGCCATGGCATCTTCCGCAGCCCCCTGTGGCTCCTGGCCCTGCTCGATCCGGCCTGCGATGTCTTCGCTGACCACAATGGCGTCGTCGACCACGATGCCAGTGGCCAGCACGAGGCCGAACAGGATCAGACTGTTGAGATTCGACCCGCTGAGGCGGATCACCACCAGACTGCCGATCAGTGCCACAGGCACTGCCAGGCCTGGGATCAAGGCAAGGCGCCAGCGTCCCAGAAACAGCAGCAGCACCAGCAGCACCAGCAGCACCGCATCCCGGAGGGTGTCTCTGGTGCGATCGAGATTGGCCCGGACGGTTTCGGCCACATCGAAGATCATCTGCACGTCCAACCCGGGGGGAAAGCTGCTTTCCAGGCTTTTCAGCCTGTCCTGCACCGCACGGCTGACATCCAGAGCATTCGATCCATCCCGCTGGAAGATGCCTACAGCCACTGAGCTTTCGCCCTGAAGATTGAGAGCACTGCTGCCGTAGCTGCGTTGGCCAAGTTCAACGCGACCCACATCCTTCAGCCGAATCAGGCCTCCGTTGTCAGTGCGTTTGACCACCATGGCCTCAAAGTCGGCCTGGCTGCGCAGACGTCCTTCGGCATCAACCGGCAGGCTGAAAAGCTGTCCTGCCGGAGCAGGAGCCTCCCCAAGATTTCCCACCGCGGCAAGAACGTTCTGCTCTGCCAGAGCGTTTGTGATGTCGTTCGTAGAGAGACTGAACTGCTCCAGGCGACTGGGATCCAGCCAGAGCCGGTAAGCGAGCTCACTGCTGCCGAACACACGAATGTCACCAACGCCAGGAGTGGTTCGCAGGCCTTCGCTGAGACGCTGCTCGAGCCAGCCACCGATGAAGATCGGTTCATACAGCCCGGGGGGGGCGCTGAAGCCGAGGATCAGCAGCAGATCATTGGTTGAGCGGTTCACATTCAGCCCCTGCCTGGTCACGGTCTGAGGCAGTCGTCGGCTGGCCAGGTTGACCTCGTTCTGAACCTTGATCGCGTTCAGTTCTGGATCGCCTGACTCAAAGCGCAGGCTGAGACTTGCACCGCCCTGACTGCTGCTGGAGGTCATGCTCTCGAGGCCGTCCAGGCCACTGAGCTGGTTTTCCAGCACTGCCGTGACGCTTTGCTCCACCACTTCCGGTCCTGCGGCAGGAAAACTGGCTCTCACACTCACGCGTGTGGGTGCCAGCTGGGGCAGGTCCTCAAGCCCGAGGCCCACCAGTGAGACCACACCTGCAAGCAGCACTAGCAAGCTGCAAACAATGGTGAAGACGGGCCGTCTCAGAAATGGCTGGGAGATGGACCGCAAGTCGGAGTCCGCTCAGCAAGGGCTCAGATCCTGGCAGTGGAAAGCCCCGAATGAGCCTTCGATGACTCGATTCGGGGCATGCCAAACAGTGATCTGCATCGTGCTGATGGAAGACTCAGCACAGTGGATTCAGCCGGCGGGCGCGACACCACCAGCGATCTTGGCCAGATAAAGCAATGGGGTTGCGCTGACCAGGAACCAAGCAAATGCCGCTCCACCGCAACCACCCAGCCAGAAACCACTGGCGAATTCAGACCAGCCCTCCTTAGTGAAAAGGTCTGACGGTGGATTATCGATTGTGGCGTCAGGGGGCTGCACCTTGGGTCCATTTCCTGCAGTGCCGTAAATCGACAGACAGACGGTCAGGATTGAAACCAGGCCGATGGAAGCGAGCAATCCTGCTGTGGATGCGTAATCGCTGTTTCGGAGAGGACCACAGACGGCGAAAGGCCCATAGAGCAAGTATCCGTGGGTCATGCCGATCTCGAGTCCACGTCTGTTCGGGGAGAGGGATGGTCGATAGATCGGCAGCGCGTTGAGAAAGGCTTTGACGAAGTAGCTGCTGTTAACCGGAGTGGCCAGATTGCCAACCGTTGGATCGGCGACGGGGGAAACAGACATGGATAAGAAAGCGGTGGGTGGGCAGTTCGCTTGATCGCTGGGGGCTTTGCAGCGATCAGTCAGGAGTGGCTTCGATCAGGTTGAACATCAAAACCATCACGACGGCTGGGCCCAACACCCCGGCCAGTGGAATGAAAAGCGAAGGCATCCAGGCAGCGACAAAATCTCCAGTCATGGCAGCGACCCAAATGTCTGCAGATACTGTAAAGACTGCCTTTCTGGTGGTCTTCGACCGATCGGGTCGGTGACATAAAAGTTTAATCCATCCGGCCTACGCCGCTTTGAACCCATGAATCAGCTGCTTGCAGGTGGTGCCGCCCTTGTTCTGGTGGCAGTGCTGTGGGGCCTCGGAAGGAAACCTGGGAAAACTTTGTTGCGCAGCACAGATGTGACCTCCGTCGCAGCCATCAACAGAGCTCAACTGGGTCTGGTGAAGGCTTCGCTGCCTCAAACTGATCCTGGGGCTCAGGCAGAAGTTGCTGATGGGACCTTCCAAACGGACCTGTTCCAGCCTCCGGTCAGTACCGCCGAGCGACTCTCTCTTGAGCGCCGGCTGCGCGTGTCGATGGATCAAGGCAACCCAGAACAGAGGCTTGAGGCCGTCACGCTGGCCGGTCAGTGGGGCCATGCCTCCGTTCTTCCACTGCTGAGACGTGGTCTGCGTGATGCCAACAGTCTGGTTGTTGAGGCTGCTGCTACTGCAATCGAGCGGCACCGTGGCGCGACCCGACCGACTCCTGCTCAGGTGGCCCGGCCCCCTCGGAACGTCGCCCGAATGCGATAGATCGGCCGACCCTGGCTTTCGTGGTAAGTCCTTATCAGCAGTTCTCCCAGCAGCCCGAAACAGAACAGCTGTATTCCGGCCAGTCCAAGAACAACCGCCATGGTGAGCAGTGGCCTGTTCCCGATGTCTTCGCCCATTAACTTGATCATCAGCAGATAGGCGCTGGCCACAAGGCTTGTCGCGATGGCCACAAGGCCTCCAAACCCGAAGACGTACATCGGTCGGGTGAGAAAGCGTTTCATGAACCACACGGTCAGCAGGTCCATCAGGACTCGAAAGGTCCGATCGATTCCGTATTTGCTGGTTCCGTACTGCCGGGCACGGTGATTCACCTTCACTTCGGTGATGCGTGCTCCTTCGATGAAGGCCAGTGCCGGCAGAAAGCGATGCAGTTCGCCGTACAAGCGCATGTCGGACAGCACATCGCGGTCATAGGCTTTCAGCGAGCAGCCGTAGTCATGCAGGCGGACTCCCGTCACACTTCCGATCAGGCGATTGGCAAGCCTGGAGGGGAGTTTTCTCTGGAGTTCGGCATCCTGGCGATCAAAACGCCATCCGCTCACCAGGTCATAGCCTTCACGCAGCTTGTTCAACAGCAGGGGGATATCGGCAGGATCGTTCTGCAAGTCACCATCGAGGCTGACGATCACCTGCCCTTCGGCGACATCGAAACCCGCTGCCATGGCAGCGGTCTGACCGTAGTTCTTGCGCAGCAAAACACCCGCCAGCTCCGGTACCTGGCTGCTGATACTTTCCAGCACTGAGGCGGTGTCATCCGTTGACCCGTCATTGACGAGCACCAGTTCGAAGCGCTCCCCGGTGGGCCGCAGTGCGTTGAGCAGCTGCTCCACCAGCTCAGGCAGGCTTTCCTCCTCGTTGTAGAGCGGCACCACAACCGAAAGGTCCAGCGCAGCCTTCATCGGGATTCGATCGATGCCAATGCAACTTAATCGGCACCTCTCATCTCACCGCTCTAGAATTCAGGTGGACATTCATGCAGCTTGTTGAGGGGATTCATCAGGGCAATGTGCTGCCGTCATGGCACAAGTAACACCGGCTTGAATCGACTGCCAAAACTAACTTTTATTGACTTTGTCAAAAACTTATACGCTTGCGAATATGCACAGACGCTGATGCGCCCCACGAATTTCATCCGAAGCTCCTAAGCCTGCGTACTTCGAGTGATCCGCAGCCACTAGTCATTCACCCGATAGGTGCCAGAGGGTGTGCCTAACCGCTTGAGACGGGGAGTCTTTCCACGAACGAGGTTCGTCAGGTTGTTGGAGATGGTCTTTTTGCTGATGCCCCACCCCATCAGTGCTTCCACCCTTTTTTGGATCTCATCGACATGCACGTTTCGATCCCTTCGTCCAGAGCATCCACCATCACCTTTGTGATTTGACCGCTCATGTCACTGATGACTTCAGTGCCCGTGCAGGTCTTAAGGCGACCGTGCTCATCCTTCTCATAAAAGAAGGTGCGCTCATCACATTTCCGTGACTTGGTGGCTGTGAACTGGCGCTTAGTGGTCAGGTCTCTGCCATCTGGAGCTTTCAGCTTTTCCAGGCCAATGACCATGGATGGATGCTCCTCCCAGGCCGCGGCTCCACCGGCTCGGTGTGCCTTGGTGCCGTCATGCGCCAGGAGCACAACCGTGACAAACGGGCAGATCGCTTCCTTCAGGAAGGTGAGAAATGCAGCGTCGTGTTCGTTGTCCGCGTAGGAGAAACCACCTTTGGTGCTGATCGTTTTCACGCTGTCGATAAACACACAAGCGCCAGGGTTGTCCTTGGCCCACTCGAACAGCTCGATCCTTCCGCGAACATCAGCACCCCAGGCATCCATCGTTCCGGGGCAATGAGCCCAGAGCTGCCAAAGATCCCCCTGGAACAGTTCATCGGTGTCGGGATCGATGCCCATCTCCAGAAGCTCATCCTTGAGAGGTTCGGCTCCTGAGTCACTGGCACAGAAAAGGACTTTTACCGGCTTGGCTTTGTCCTTTCTTTGACGTTCCAGGAGCCCAACTCCGCGCATCAATGAAATTGCACCCTCAAGGGCAAGCCGAGTTTTTCCAGCCCCGCGCATTCCCCAAATTAAAGTGATGTCATTTGCGGGAAAGAATCCAGGCAGAAGCCAATCCAGTCCCTTCACTCGGGTGAAGTTGACGGTTTGCTTACTTCTGGGAACTGGCTTTTTCTTTTTGGCACCGAAGCCGATTGCCTTCTCTTTCATAAGATTGAAGAGTGCTAAATCAATTTTCTCGGAAGTCATTCCCCATCTCAGCCCGAAACTCCATTTCTTTATCCAAATCCCTCTCGCGAATAGCGTCATAAAGCTCATCGCGAATGACTCTGAAGAGACGTTTTTCGAGTGTTTCCTTAGCTGCCAATTCCTATTAAGTGGCTTTGATCTCGGCCCAGACTTTTTTATTGAATTCATGCCCCCTTGGCTTGAAAGCCTTCTTTGAAGTGATCAGGATTGATTGATCCGACAAGCAGAGGATCACCGCAAACTTGCTTGATCGTATGAACCAGAGTTGCGTATCCCTGGTACCCTGGCTGAATTCCTTTCGCGGACACCCGATCCCATTCGCTGCGACCCTGTGCGTCATCAAATGCTGAGCCCCATCCCTTGGCACCACTGATTGAAATTCTTGAAAACAAGTTCTGAGTCACCACACCGCTGAGAGGTGTGATTGGCAATCATCAGAACCTGAAGCCAGATTTCAACGCTCGCCCAGTTGAGTTGGTTGCTGGCTGGAGTGATGTTTTTAGGAATTGTTGAGCTCGCGCTGCATCGGACCTGGGGCGATTACTCCCTTGGGCTTCTTGGGACCCAACGGCTTCCTTGAACATTTGAACAAGTACGTAGCCCTATTTAGTTAAGTGATAGTGGATATATCAAGGCGAAATAATTGATAAGTAATTAGTTTATCCATGTCAAATATGCAACATAATCATAGCTTACCAGTCATATAAGTAATATAAATTTGAACAATAATAGGCAGCTGTTAAATTAAGCTTTATTTTTTATCAGTGTCCGCTTTCGTTTCTCCAGTTTTACCGATTTCCATTGACACTTTAAATAAACCGATAATATCTAGTATTGAAGCATCACTTGCCAATATTAAGCCATTGGCTGGATCTACCACTGGCGTAATTGGTGGTGATTTTGTTGTTATTACCGATCCGAATGCAAACAACGATCCTGTTACGATTGTTGTTCCTGAAACAGGGGAAATTAATATTGCATCTGGTACTCCAGGTGCAGACTTCATTATTGAAGGCATCGGAAATGCAATAATCAGAATTGGTAATGCAATAGACGCAGACGGAAATGTTTTACTAGCATCTGGTTCAACCTACCAGGTCGATAACGATTATGAGGGCACCGTCATTGTCAACCTCGATGGCGCCATTTGTGATGCAGTCGATATAAACACCATTACAACAACCGGAATAATTGCGAGTGCCCTTCCCCAGTCATTGTCTGAATTAGAGCGAGATTTTCAATTTTATTTTGATTTCTACGTCAACGCAGGTGCTGGAGAAGATCAAATTCAAGGGAGCAGCTGCATAGACTTCATTCGCGCAGGTGCGGGCGATGATATCGTCAACGCCGGTGAAGGCAATGACCTAGTTCGCTCAGGTGCGGGCGATGATGTGGTGATTCTTGGACAAGGTGATGATATTATTTATTACACGGTAGATCAGCTCCAAGGCAATACAAAGGAAACTGATATATGTATAGACTTTGATTCGAATGGGGACGACAAGATTCAGATTGATGCTGATCTTGAGGACCTTATCGAAATCGAAGGTTACGGCACCAATAAAATCATTATCACCCTCTCCGGTGCTCAAAGTGGAACCACTGAATTCGTCTCCCGAGGTGAAACTATCGATGATGACGATGTGCAATTCGTCTTCTGATTCAACTGATCCTATGTATCACAATTCAATTCACTAAAAACACGAAATCATCAACCCTCGCCAAGTGCTGGGTTTCATAGTTCTGGTTTCTCCGGAAGGGTTTGGGTCACCAGATCAGCGTTGACCCAGCGAACCGCGCATGAATCCACATCAGCGATCTGGAACAAGTTGTGGATCTTCGGATCACCGTCAGCGCCACCGCAGTTGATCACCTGCCCCGTCTACCAATCTTTTTCGTGTTGCTCTCCAGTCAGATAACCGTGTTTCACGATCACTGTCATTCCTGTCGCAACATCCAGAAAACCGGCCTTTCTGACTCGGGTGAGCTGTAAACCCCGTGGTCAACCGACATACTTGCAAACCCAGGACACCAGTACTACACACGACCAGGAAGATAAGCTCAGCCAAAGAGTTCGTTGAGGAGCCATAGAACCATCGCAAATACTGATGCGGTCGTCGCTGAATGCGGTTCACGCAAGCAATCTTCCCGGTGAGTGCAGCGCTATAGGCCGCCCCGGAAACAAAGCAAAACAGCACTGTGTAGAGAAGGAGTAGCCACTGATTCACTAATACACTGAGTAATGAATCAGAGCTGTAGCAACTCCGGCCAATATTCGTTGAGCGGCAGCCCGATCCATCGGGACGCCCGAGCACCGGTGAACCGAATGGCCTCCAGGCATCCCCTGGCACTGCCCTACGGGCGGGCTACTTCAGAACGAATAGGTCGATTCTGCTTGCGTTACTCGGTTTGCTCCAGGACTGCGCGGTTCATCTCCAGCTCTATCAGCAGTGACCAGACTGCGACACCTATCGAGCAGCTAAAATAGTACGAATAGAACACATGCTAATTAAATATATATTTAGAAAATTGCAGGAGATTTCCAGGCAATTCAGACTAAATACGAAATATATCAATCAAAAAATATGCTGACGCAGTCTAAAAAATCAAAATTTTATTTGAGAACATACAGGATGCCAAATGCAGCGCTATCTAAGTAGAAATAAGAACAATTGACGACAATATTGCATAAATCAGGAATACTTGCTTTTGACAAGCCTCTCTACGACATTGTGATAATTGAACGTATCGCTGTCTACATTGTCCACCAAAGTATGCAAGGAACTTTTAATTGCCAACAGTTTTTCAATTTTATTATTTACTCTTTCCGTTCTCTTTAGGCGCTCGGCATTTTCATTCCTTAAGGCAAAAATTCTTTTTCTATCAACTGTATTGAAGTCAATAAGCTGTCATCCTGTTTGATGGTGTCCATCTGATACACGTAACTCAACATTAGACTTTAAATATTAACAGATGAGAATTAGCTGAAAATGTAACAAAAGATACAAAGCTCAGAATTTTGTCTGTGACTGATTTCTGTTCCCCCCTGAAGCGTTGAGGGAAATTGAATCAGCGTCAGGGCAATGTGCTGCCGTCGTGGCATCGCGTCACACGGCCGGCACCCCGCAGTTCACCTCTGTAGTGGCAGGCCACAGGATGGAGATCCTCAGGGCTCAGGCTGTCGATGCCGATGCCGTTGCGGCCGTGCTCTCTCCCTGAACTGTGCATGTAGCGACCGTCCTCGAGGTGAATGCCGACGTGGGTGCAGCGCTCAGGGGTGCCGAAGAAGATCAGATCTCCAGCCTGCAACTCGCTGATCTCATCCGGCGCCACAGCCAGCGGTTCACAGAATTGTTCCTGCTGATAGGCATCTCTGGGTAGCCAGATGCCAGCGCTGGCAAATGCAGTTTGCACAAGACCCGAGCAGTCGAGATCGGGCCCGATGGTGCCTCCCCAGAGGTAGGTGTTGTCGACCTGGTAGGCGGCTTCCAGCCAGTTCAGCACTGCATTCAGCCTGTTGGTGATCTCCGGGTGTGAGAGCAGACGTGGCAACCAATCCTCACAGGCAACTGCCTGACCGTCCAGCTCATGCACGGACAGCCAGCAGGGGTAACCGTCTTCGAGAAGCACAACACGCAATCGCCCATGGTCCTCCTGGCGTAATTCCGACGTGACTTTGAATCCTCGGCCCGCTGCGGCCTGGGTGGCGAGTCCGCTCTCTGTTGGTGTGGCGTAGCCGTTCTGGCCATGGAGCAGTTTCCAGCAACTTCCTGGGCTGATCAGGTCCGGAGTGATCGGGGTGCCTAGGGTCGGCATTGCCAATAGCCAGTGCCATGGCGTTCTACCGTCCCGAGCCGGCGATGCAGCAGCACCTCGTTGCTCTGATCGACAGGCTGGCGGCCGATGGCCGTCCCGGTCTGCACGATCAGCTGGCGGTGACCTGGGTGCGTTACGACGGCGCGTCTCCCGCCACCGGCAGCGGCAGCGGTGCTGCCTGGGCTGACCAGAAGCTGATTTATCCGGCCAGTGTGGTCAAACTCCTGTACGCAGTGGCGGCAGAGCACTGGTTGCAGCGCGATCTGATTCCAGACAGCGAGGAGCTTCGTCGTGCGCTCCTCGACATGCTGGCGGACTCCAGTAACGACGCCACTGGCCTGATCGTGGATCTGCTCACCGGCACCACCAGTGGTCCGCCGCTGCGCTCACCTGCATGGGACCAGTGGCAGCAACAGCGGCGCCTAGTCAATGACTGGTTCCAGAGTTTCGGCTGGCCTGAGTTGGAGCGCATCAACTGCTGCCAGAAAACGTGGGGTGATGGCCCCTACGGCAGGGAGCGCATGTTTTATGGGGAGAACAACTGCAATCGCAACGCACTCTGTACCGCAGCGGTCGCCAGGATTCTCGAAGCGGTCATGACCGATGGAGTGCTCTCACCTCCGGCCTGTCAGAGACTTCGAGCCCGATTGGCTCGCTCGCTCAGCTCGTCAGACAGGGTTGCTGATCCCGAGAATCAGGTAGATGGCTTTCTCGGCGAGGGTTTGCTGGACGGCAGTCAGCTCTGGAGCAAGGCCGGCTGGATGAGTCAGGCCCGTCACGACGCAGCCTGGTGGTGCCTCGACGGGCAGGCAGCTTCTCTGCTGGTGGTGTTCAGCGAAGGGCCGGAGCGGGCCGGCGATCAACAACTTCTTCCGTTGATCGCAAGGCAACTTTCTGAGTATGCAGCCGATTGACGATCTGCGGTTCAGTTCAACGCAGAGGAAGACATTCATTGCCCCACTGATCTGGAGATGCCGTTAACCATTGTTGGTCAATCAAAATTAATTCGTTTTCCTGATTCAAAGCCTCGAATTGTTATTTGATGTGTGCTTACGAAGCCTTAGGGGGTTTGATTTTGATAATGGGCTAAGTACGGAAAATTCTGCATTCGGGTCAAAATATTTTCAATATCTTCGACTGTCCAATCAATTGTGCTTGAGGTTCTGCTCGGCGTTTTGAAAAGAAATTTTGAAATGCTTTCCAGGTGTTTTTTGTCAGTTGAGAGGTTTAGTGCTTCACAGATTCTCAGTAATTCCTCGTCTGGGTTGGCAATCAGCAGCTCATGGTGGCAGTGCATAAAGCCTGTATCAGGCGATCTGGCTTCCAGTGCGGAAATAGACTCGCAATGCATGAAATACCAGCGAATGCGATCTGCGATGGGCGCCTGACTTCTTCGGTGCATGGTTGCGATTGTGTCGAATGGATTGCGGATTGAGGCGATTAAAAATATTTTGGCGTTGAGAGTCTCGCTTAGTCTGGGAATTAATTCGTAATCGCCGTGGAGTAGTAATGTGGCTGGATTCCAGATCTTGTCGCCATAAACATGGACTCTTTTTTTTGTCGCGGGTGCGTCGCCTATTTGATAGTGGTAGTTTTCTGATGGTCGGCTGTTTTGGTGGTTTACGCAGGCGTTTTCGATGACCTCCTGGAGGATGGACTCTTTGTTCAGTCCTCTCCAAAAATTATTTGAAGCCAACGTTTCATTGGCGACTATTGCGTTTGGATGTGCGTCGATGGCTGAGCCAAGGATTGTTGAGCCGCTTCGTGCATTGCCGATGATGAGGCAAAAAGTTTGGAAATCATTGAATCTCTTCAGGTCTTGTTTATTGAATTTATTTGTTTCTGGCTGGGATTTTTCCCTGGGGTTCATGGATTGACGAGCAAAGCTATTCGTCGAAGGAGTGTTTGCCTTATTGAGGCTGCTTGCAAGTTTTTTGACCCATCTTTTTAGTGCATTTGTAAAGGCATTCATCCTTTATATTTGTGGTTTGTTTCCTTGGCAGGCTATCAGATCTTGTCTCAAGCGCTTGAGACTTTTGTGTTGTAATACTCCCCGAGTTTCGATCGGGATATTCAGTCATTTGGTGGTTTCTCGGCCTTCGCCATTGTTGTTGCAGGTTGCCCTGGCCTCAGTCGGTCGAGGGTTTTGTTTGTGTTAGAGAATTTCTGGGTTCGGCCTGTGCTGCGGCTGTCTCGTGTGTCTTGATGATATGAAAGTGAAGGGTCTATCTTTCTGTTTTATTGATTCAGTCTCTGAGTCAGGTGATTGCAGGTATTCACTGAGTCATCGGGAGTTCCGATGGCTTGATTTAATGCTTCAGGGTGCCGTCTTGCAGAATTGTTGTTTAGCTTGAAAAGCATTGCTGATATCTTCAAAGGTTTGTGCTTTTGCTTTCAGTCAGGTCTGTGGCCACGGATGGATTCCAGGCAAAAGTGTGGAGATTGTTGCCAAAACCACTAAGAGATTGATGTCTGAGATCAGGTTCTCAAGCAGTATTTGCCAGGAAAAGGTTCTGAAAGGTATGGGGAGTCACTAGGCGCCATCTCTGAATTCCAAAAGGTCGATGCAAGATTGTGATAACAGTTCCAGTTCCACCTGGTCCAGGTAATTACGAACTGATGACTGCTCCAGTGGCGAATGAAGCAGGTGAAAATATGGAGAGGTATGCCGGTAAATAATTCTTGAACTGAAAGCCTGGTTTTGAAATGTGTTGTGTTTGGTTGGTGTTCAAGTCTTGATTGTTTAAATAATTACGTCATCAATTTCATGGGTGATCCACTCGAGATGCTGGATTGAGCACCAATCCAGTCTTTGTTTGGTTTCCAAGAGGATTGATCTGGCCCTGAAGCCTCGTGAATCACTCTGACAACGGAGAGGGAGGGATTCGAACCCTCGACAGAAGTTGCCTCCTGTAACTCCTTAGCAGGGAGCCGCTTTCAACCACTCAGCCACCTCTCCAGCGGCATGCACAGCTTACAAGAGGGCGCTCGTTCAGACCACCAGCCGTGGCAGGCGGTGCTTGAAACTGCACAAGACTTCCCAGGGAATGGAATCCGACAGTTCCGCCCAGTCCTGCGGCCGAATCACCTGTTGCTCATCCTGACCCAGCAGCGTGACGACATCACCGATCTCAAGTTCAGGATGGTCTGTGACATCGAGCATCAGTTGATCCATGGTGATGGCACCCACCTGGGGCAATGTCTTGCCTTTGTGCAGGGCATGGATGCGTCCGGACAGGCAGCGGCTGACTCCATCGGCGTAGCCAATGCCGATCACGGCCATCCGGCTGGCACGGCTGGTCACAAAGCGGTGCCCGTAGCTCACCCCCACACCTGCGGCGACCTCCCGGATCAGGCTGACCCGAGCCTTCACCGTCATGGCAGGCTGCAGATCAAGTCTCTTTTCAAATTGAGCGCTTGGTGCGTGCCCGTAGAGAGCCAGTCCCACCCTCACAAGATCGTGATGCAGGGACCGATCACGCAGGGTCCCAGCTGAATTGGCCAGATGTCGCTGAAGCCCCCGACCACGGTGTGATCGTGTCACGGCCTCAAAGCGTTCCTGCTGCAGGCGCGTGATCTGTTCCGCATGTCCCTCAAGCTCGCCATCGGCGAGCGCAAGATGGCTGTAAACCCCCTTCAGGTTCAGCTGGTCAAGCTGGAGAATCGCCTCAGTCAGGCGTTCCCCATCCTGCCAATCACACCCGAGTCTGGTCATGCCGGTGTCGAGCTTGAGCTGCACCGTGAACTGACGGCCGCTGCCACTGGCAAGGTTCTGGCAGAGCAGTGCTTCACGCATGCTGCTTAGTGTCGGCATCAGCTGCCAGTGCAGGCAGGCCCTGAGTTCTTCAGGCTGGGTGAGATTGCCCAGCACGAGCAACGGCAGCTCCAGTCCGGCACGACGCAGTTCAATTCCCTCCTGCAGGGTGGCGACACCCAGGCTGGTCGCTCCTCCGCAGATGGCAGCCCGCGCCACTGTCTCGGCCCCATGCCCGTAACCGTCAGCCTTGACGACTGCCATCAGTGCGCAGTCCGAGCCAAGCAGACCTTTCAGCGCTCTTGTGTTGTGTTCTACGGCTGAGGCGGACACCTCCATCCATGCCCGCTGACGCGGGTCAGCTCCCGCAGCCGTTTCAGGGCTGGAGGGGCTGGTGCGATCGGCCGACAGATCAGGCATGGGGACTGCGTAGTGAAGGTCACAAAGATGCCCTTGTGACCCCGATAGCATGCCGTGTATTCAGTGAGCTGGCATGGGCCAGGTTCTCGTTCTCAATGCGTCCTACGAGCCGTTGAACATCACCACCTGGCGTCGAGCCGTCGTGATGATGATCAAGGGAAAAGCCGAGAGCCTGGAACATGATTCCAATCGCCTTGTCCGTAGTGACATGCATCTGCCGACGGTGATCCGGTTGCGTCAGTTCGTGCGAGTGCCCTTTCGCCAGATGCCACTGACGCGTCGCAATGTGTTTCAGAGAGACAATCACACGTGTCAGTACTGCGGCAGTCGTGAACTTCTCTCCATCGACCATGTGATCCCCCGAAGCCGTGGTGGAACAGATGCCTGGGACAACGTGACCACGGCCTGCACCAGTTGCAATGTCCGCAAGGCAAGTCGTACTCCCTCCGAGGCAGGCATGCCTCTGAAAAGGGTTCCGCGTCGTCCTCTCAGCAGTCTGAGTTTTGAGGCGGTTCGTCAGATTGACTCCGGTCGCCACAGTGAGTGGGCCAAGTATGTGATCGGCATCTGACCCCTTTCAGGTCAATCGTCGGCCAGTTGGCTGAGCTGTTCCAGCTTGCTGCGTTGCTCCTCTGCCACACAGGCCCCGATCACATCCTCCATCTGACCCTGAAGCACGGATTCGAGACTGAAATTCCGCCCCAGTCGGTGGTCGGTGACTCTGTTGTCCTTGGCGTTGTAGGTGCGGATCTTCTCGCTGCGATCGCCTGTGCCCACCTGAAGGCGCCGGGCTGAAGTCTCTTTTTCATTCGCCTCGGCAAGCTGACGCTCGTAGAGCTTGGCCCGCAGAATCTCCATTGCCCGTTCACGGTTCTGCAGCTGGGAGCGTTGCTGCGTGCAGAACACGCGGATGCCGCTCGGTTTGTGAAGCAGGTCAACGGCTGTCTCCACTTTGTTCACGTTCTGCCCTCCGGCACCCCCTGAGCGAGCGGTACTGATCTCAAGATCTCCAGGTTCGATCTGAACCTCCACGGGATCAGCCTCAGGCATCACAGCCACCGTCGCCGTCGATGTGTGAACACGACCCTGGGATTCTGTGGCAGGGACACGCTGCACCCGATGCACGCCGGCTTCAAATTTCAGTTCGCTGAAAACAGCATCACCTTTCACCGAAAGAATCAGTTCCTTGTAACCGCCAAGGTCGGCTTCACTGGCGCTCACGGGCTGCACTGTCCAGCCGCGCCGGCTGCTGAACCGCTCGTACATGCGGGCCAGATCTCCGGCCCAGAGCGAGGCCTCATCTCCGCCGGCACCGGCTCTGATTTCCAGCATCACGCTGCGTTGATCGCGTGGATCCTGGGGTAGCAATGCAAGCTTCAGCCGTTGAATCAGCTCGTCATGACGTTGTTCAAGAGATTGCAGTTCCAGCTGAGTCAGCTCCTCCATCTCTGCATCGCCGCGGCTTTCACGCAGCAGTGTCCGCGCCTGCTCCCGTTCATGGAGAACGTTCTGCAGGCTGGTGTAGTCGACGACCAGTGGTTCAAGGCGCGATCGCTCCTTGGCCACGGACTGCAATCGGTCCGGATCAGAAGCCACATCAGGGTCAGCGAGCTGGCGCTCCAGATTGTGGAAACTGCTGGTCGCGGCCTCAAGACGGCTGATCAGAGTTGAGGAGTCCATTGCGTCAGAAGCAAGGTCGGGGAAGGACCTGACGGTGTTGTCCTTTCAGAAAAAAACCCCGAAGGCAGAGCGCTGTCTGCATTCGGGGATGTCAATTATGGCGATCGATCGCTTTGGCGTCGATTGCTGTGCGCATCAGACTTCAGCCTAGGCCTCGTCCTTGGCAGGGGCTTCCTTGTCGTCGTTGACACTGGCGGTGCTGCCCATACCGTATTTGCGCATGAAGCGATCCACACGTCCTTCGGTGTCAAGAATCTTCTGGGTGCCGGTGAAGAACGGATGGTTCCCGCTCCAGACGTCCACATGGATTTCGGGCTGGGTGGAGCCAGTGGTCATGACCACTTCTCCGTTGCAGATCACCTTGGCGTCCGGGTACCAGGTGGGATGAATGTCGGGCTTGGGCATAACGGAGATCAGCGCTTGGAGAACTGGGGAGCTTTGCGGGCTTTCTTGAGGCCGTACTTGCGACGTTCCTTCGCTCTGGGATCCCGGCTGAGGTGGCCTTCGGTTTTCAGAGGCTTGCGATTGTCGGAGGAGAGTTCGCAAAGAGCCCTGGCGGCGCCCTGCTTGATGGCATCGGCCTGTCCCGTCAAGCCACCACCTCTGACGTTGACGAGTACGTCGTATTCAGCAGTCAGGCCAAGGGTCTGCAAAGGGGCCTTGACAGCGGCGATGTAAGCGGGGTTGTAGTTGAGATAGTTATCTCCAGGACGGCCATTGATTGTGATTGTGCCGTTGCCGGGGATCAGGCGAACGCGGGCCACTGAGGTCTTACGACGACCGGTGCCCCAATAGACGACAGAGTTGGAGGTGCTCATTTGGCAGAAGCGGCGGGATCGAGCTGCAGAGGCTGGGGCTGCTGGGCTGAATGCGGATGCTCAGCACCCTTGTAGACCTTCAGTTTGCGGTACATCTGGCGACCCAAAGCGTTATGGGGAAGCATGCCCTTGATGGCTTTTTCCACGATTCGCTCAGGGAGACGCTCCTGGAGATGAGCAAAGGTCTCCACCTTCATCCCACCAGGACGTCCTGAATGTCTTCGATACAGCTTCTGTTGTGGCTTGCTGCCACTCACTTTCACCTTGTCGGCATTGACGACAACGACGAAATCGCCTGTGTCGAGATGCGGGGTGTAAGTGGCTTTGTTTTTGCCGCGGAGCACGGAAGCCACCTCGGTCGCCAGGCGGCCAAGGGTTTGATTCTCAGCGTCCACCAGGTACCACTGGCGGTCGATTGAATCGATGGAGGGGACGGAGGTCTTGTTCATCGCGCCGGCATGCCGGTTCGGTTATGCCCCGTCGCGAGCGACGAAGCTGGGCAGGGAGCGTGAGCGACGCCGTGACGTGCTTTACAACGCTCAAAAAACGACTCTACCTGTCGGAGGTCTACTTCTCTGATCGAGTCAGTTGAGTGAAGACGACCGTTCAGGCACTAAATGGCCATTCCGGAGGATCCGGGGGCGGATCTTCCGTAGCCAGAAAAAACGTCGGTTGACAATCGTACCAGCCGCCCTTGCTGAAGATCGTTTCGGAATAACCGGCGCGCAGCAGGCACAGGCCCTGTGCCGGTGCCCCATCCTTCACTTCACTGCGGCGACGTTCTTTCCAGCGGCGTTCAAAGTGCTCCGGGGTCAGTCGATGCTCTCCAACCGCCACGAGCTGGCCAGTGAGCAGACGCACCATTCCATAGAGAAATCCGCTGGCCTGAATCTCGAAGTGAATCAGGTCTCCTCGCCGCTGCAGTGACACATCCTGGATCGTTGTGCGCGAATGGGACCGTCGGCTTCCCGCGCGTTGGAATGCTGCAAAGTCGTGACTTCCCAGCAGGCCATGAAGCGCCTGTTCCATGGCCTGTTCATCCAGTCGACTCTGGTAGCGGTGCCAGCTCCAGGGCGCGAGAAACAGGTTCGGCCTTCGTCCGTTGTACAGGGTGTAGCGATAGCGCCGGTAGCTGGCGGAGTAGCAGGCATGCCATCCAAGCGGACGCTCCACGGCTTCTCGCACCCGTATCGAGGAGGGCAAACGCCCATTGAGAGCAGGTGCCCAGCGTCTGGCTGGAATGGGGCCGCGGCAATCGAAATGAACCACCTGGCCAGAGGCATGCACGCCTGCATCAGTTCGCCCTGCAGCCACCGTCTGTATCGGCCGATGTGGATCGAGCGCTGAAATGGCTTCGTCCAGAACCGATTGCACACTGATGCCATGCGGCTGACGTTGCCATCCACAAAATGGAGAACCCTCGTACTGGAGACTGAGAGCGATCCGTCTGAGACGGATGCCGGCAGTGTCAGCCGAAGGTTTTGGATTTGTGATTTCCGTGATGCTGACGCCGGACTTCAGACCAGTTCGATGATGGCCATCTCTGCATTGTCCCCGCGGCGGCGAACGGTGCGGGTGATGCGGGTGTAGCCCCCTTTTCGATCGCTGTAACGATCGGAAGCTTTTTCGAACAGGGCATGCACGAGCTGCTTGTCGTAGACGTATCCCAGCACCCTGCGCCGGGAGGCAAGGCTGCCCTCCTTGGCCAAAGTGATCATCCGTTCGGTTTCGTCACGCAGGGCTTTGGCACGGGCTTTGGTGGTGGTCACACGACCTTCGCGGATCAGCTGTGTTGTGAGACCGCGAAGCATGGCTTTGCGTTGGTCGGCGGGACGTCCCAGCTTTGGGACTCGGCATTGGTGACGCATGGTTCTGAGGGGGCTGCGGTAATGGGCGGTTAAGGGTCAGACGCTGGTGCGGCTCTGGGGGATCTGGATGCCGATCTTTTCAAGCGCTTCAATCACCTCATCAGCCGATTTGGAACCGAAGTTCTTGATCTCCAGCAGGTCTTCGTAACTGAAGCCCATGAGATCGGAAACGGAATTGACCTGAGCGCGTTTCAGGCAGTTATAGGCACGAACAGACAGATTCAATTCCTCAAGAGGAATCTGCGCTTCGGCTGTGGGCTCAGGCTCCACCTGAACCTCTTCCACCATGGTGACAGTGGCGAGCGGTTGGAAGAGTTCGATCAGCTGATTGGCCGACTGAGCAATGGCATCGTCAGGTGTGATCGACCCGTCGGTGACCACCTCCATGCGCAGCCGCTCTCGAGCGGAACCCCCCTCAGCCACTGCAGTCTCATCAATGGTGAAATTCACCCGGTGCACAGGCATGAACACGGAATCGATCTGGAGGAGATCGATTGCACTGGTGTCCTCGTTGTGACGGTCCACGGGGCGGTAGCCCACGCCGCGTTCCACATGAACCTCGAGCTCGAGGCTGTAGCCGTCGCTCACCGTGGCGATCACGCGTTCACCATCCACCACCTGGACCTGGGATGAAAACTGCAGATCGCGTGCTTTCACCGTTGCTGGCCCGGCTATCACCAGACGGCCGATCTCCAGCTCGTTGGTGCGGCTATTGACAGTGATCTGTTTGCAGTTCAGCAGAATGTCGAGTACGTCCTCCCGCACTCCGGGGATGGTCGCGTATTCGTGATTGACACCGGCAATGCGGACAGCTGTAACAGCGGTGCCTTCGAGGTTGCCCATGAGGACACGACGCAGGGAATTGCCCAGGGTTGTGGCCTGGCCCCGCTCAAGGGGGCCGATGAGAAACACACCGGTTTGGGAGCGATCGTCGGCGATCTGATGCTCGATACGGTCGATCTGGTATTGCAACACGGTCTGAGGCGGGGGAGAGAGGGACCTGAACGGGGACGCGTTGGCTCAGACGCGCCGACGCTTTGCACGGCGACAGCCGTTGTGCGGCAGGGGAGTGACGTCGCGGATCAAGGTGATTTCCAGGCCGGCGACCTGTAACGCCCGAATCGCGGTTTCACGGCCTGAGCCGGGACCTCGCACAAGCACCTCTATCTGGCGCATGCCCTGCTCAAGAGCTCTGCGGGCGGCCGCTTCGGCAGCTGTCTGCGCTGCAAAAGGAGTGCCTTTGCGAGCACCCTTGAAGCCACTGGCACCTGCTGAGCACCAGGAGATGACTTCTCCAGTGGTGTCTGTGATCGAGACGATCGTGTTGTTGAAGGTGCTCTGGATATGGGCAACTCCGTTGGGGACGTTGCGCTTGGCCTTCTTGGGGCCGGTTTTCTTGACTGTTTTGGCCATGGGCCTGGAGATGGAGAGGGCTTAAGGAACTGAAGGATCCGGTTGGCCGAAGAGGCTTACTTCTTCTTGCCGGCAACGGTCTTGCGAGCTCCGCGACGGGTTCGCGCATTGGTGCGGGTTCGTTGCCCGCGCACCGGCAGGCTCATGCGATGGCGACGACCACGAACGCAGCCGATGTCCTGGAGGCGCTTGAGGGCCATCCCCTCCTGCCTGCGCAAGTCGCCCTCGATCGTGTACGTCTCTGTGGCACCGCGCAGTTTCTGCACATCGCCGTCCTCAAGATCCTTGACTCTGGTGTCAGGGTTGACACCTGTCTTTGAGAGGATGGTTCGAGCCCGAGTAGGGCCAATTCCATAGATGTAGGTGAGGGCGACTTCGATCCGCTTGTCGCGGGGAATGTCGACACCAGCAATCCGTGCCACTGAGCAATTAATCGAGGTGGACAACGACTTCCTTTGCCTGGGAAGTCTTCAATTCAGGGTGGCAGGAGCCCAACTCTGCCTTGAGGCTGCAGACCGAGGCCTCAGCCCTGGCGTTGCTTGTTGCGAGGACGCTTCTTGTTGATCACGTAGATGCGACCTCTGCGCTTGACGATTTGATCGTCAGGGCTGATTTTTTTAACTGAGGAACGCACCTTCATGGGGCGAAGCTCTCCATTGTTGCAAACAGCTACCGTATCACAGCGGGTCAAGCAACAACGCTTTCGATTCGTTCAGCAATGGCTTCTACACTGCCGTTGGCCTGCACTCTGACCAGCAGCTTCTGATTGCTGTAGTGCTCAATCAGAGGAGCTGTCTGCTGCTTATAAACCTCAAGACGGTTGCGAATCACCTCCTCGTTGTCGTCTGCACGACCGCGGCCGAGCAGTCTCTCGATCAGAACCGAATCATCCAGCTCAAGCAACACGACGCTTTCGATCGCCTGATCCAGTTCCTGGAGGAGCGGTGCCAGAGCCTCAGCCTGAGCCACGTTGCGCGGAAAGCCATCCATCAGCCAGCCCTGCCCGTTGAGAGCAGACAGCTGTGCCTTGACGATGGCCAGCACCAGGTTGTCCGTCACCAGTTCGCCCCGGTTCATCACGGCCTCCGCTTCCTTGCCGAGGTCGCTGCCTGCGGCCACTTCAGCTCTGAGCAGATCCCCGGTGGACAGGTGCCGAAGTCCGTGCTTTTGACAAAGGCGAGCTGCTTGTGTGCCCTTCCCGGCACCGGGCGGGCCCACGAACAGAAGACGTTGTTTCATGGCGATTCTGGGTGATTCGAATGGACGGAATCAACAGTTGTGGAGGATCCACAGCGGTTGTGTTGTTTCGGGGCAAATCCCCGAACCTTGCCTTGTTACTGGCGCACCATTCCCTCGTAGCGCTGTGAGATCACGTAGGTCTGGACCTGCTTGGCAGTGTCAATGGCAACACCCACCAGGATCAGCAGCGAGGTGGCGCCAAGTCCCTGGAATGTCTGCACGTTGGTTGCGCGTTCCACGGCGGAGGGAATGATGGCGACTGCTCCGAGGAAGAGTCCGCCAAGCAGTGTGAGTCTGTTTTTCACACCTTCCAGGTAGTTGGCCGTTGCTGTTCCAGGCCTGACTCCTGGGATTGCCACGCCTCCACGTTTGAGATTGCTGGCGACATCCACCGGGTTGAAGGTCAGAGACGCGTAGAAATAAGAGAAACCGAGAATCAAGGAGAAGAACACCAGGGCATAAGGCCATGGATTTGAGCTGCCTGGATTCAGGGCGGTGGCTGCTCGGATCAGAAAAGGGTTCTGGCTGAAGTTGGCAATTGTGATCGGCAGAAAAATCAGGGCCGAGGCGAAAATGATCGGCATCACGCCACCGGCGTTGAGTTTCAGGGGCAGGTAGCTCTGGCGATTGGGCAGGACGGCTCCTCCTCCCACCTGACGCTTCGCGCTCACGATCGGAAGCCGTCGCTGTCCCTCCTGAACAAAGATGATTCCCACGATCGTGACCAGGAACACCAGAACCAGGATCACGATTCCAAACACATCATTGCGATCGCCCGTCTGGGCTTTCTCGATGGTGGAGCCGAGAGCCTGAGGAAGGGTGGCCACAATGTTCAGGAAGATCACAAGTGAAGCTCCCTGGCCGATGCCTCGTTCCGTGATCACTTCGCTGAGCCACATCACGATCATCGATCCGGTGACCAGTGCCAGTGCCGTCTGCACCACGAAGACACCTACGGGTAGCCCCTCCACTGCATAGGGGCGCAGAATCATGGCGAAGACCACGCTTTGAATCAGCCCCCAGCCCAGGGCGACGTAACGCGTGATCTGTGCAAGTTTGCGACGGCCCGCTTCTCCCTCATTTTTCTGCAGATCCTCCAGTTGTGGAAGAGATGCTGTGAGCAGTTGAAGGATGATCGAGGCATTGATGAACGGCAGGATCCCCAGGGCGAAGATGCCAAGGGTGGAGATGCCCCCACCGGTGAAGATGTCGAGGAAACCAATCAACTGTCCACCCTGTTGGATGAACTGTTCGAAGGCGACACGGTCAATGCCGGGCATCGGGATGTAGATGCCGAGGCGCACCAACATCAACAGCCCCAGAGTTGTCAGGACCCGGCCTCTCAGCTCAGGGTTCTGAACCAGCTGGGTGATGACTTCACTGGCGCTGGGATTACGTCCCCGACTGACGAGCATGGAACAGAGATTGGATGATTGAGCTTGATGCAGCAAAGCCGTCCGCGGATGACGATCCGGCGGACGGCTCAGACGTTAGATCCGTGGAGGTCGATCCGATGGATCTCAGTCCAGCAGTTCGCAGGTGCCACCGGCTGCTTCGATTTTGGTTCGCGCTGAGGCCGTGAAAGCAGAAGCCTGAACCGTGAGCTTGGCCTTGAGTTCCCCGTTACCGAGGATTTTCAGAGGGTGCTTGGGGCTGGTGACAACACCATCCTTGACCAGAGAGTCGAGGTTGACTGTGCTGCCGGCCTTGAGATCATTGAGCGCTGAAACATTCACGACGGTGAAATGTTTGGGATTCACCAATGTGAAGTGCTTCAGTTTGGGCACTCGCCTGTAAAGGGGCATCTGACCACCTTCAAAACCAGGGCGGGTCGGCCGGCCGGAACGGGATTTCTGGCCACGCATGCCGAAGCCACAGCTCGCACCCTGACCAGCGGCGATACCGCGGCCCTTGCGCAGTTTGCGGCGGCGGGCGCCCTTGTTGGGCTTAAGGGAATCAAGTCGGAGAGTCATGGGGAATCAGGAATAGATCTGCTCGAGGGAGATCCCCCGTTCCTTGGCGGTCTCCTTGTGTGTGCGGAGACTTTCGAGCGCCACCATGGCGGCGCGGGCGTTGTTGAGAGGAGTCTTGCTGCCCAGTCGTTTGGCCAGCACGTTTTTAATGCCGGCTAGCTCGAGAACTGTACGAATCGAACCGCCTGCGATGACTCCGGTACCCGGAGCTGCGGGGCGAATCAACACGCTGGCCGCTCCATCCCGACCGTTGGACAAGGTTGGAATGGAGTTGTGACGTGTCAGAGGCACTTTGACGAGATGCTTCTTGCCGTCGGCAACACCCTTGCGCACGGCACCGATCACGTCGCCGGCCTTGCCGACACCGACGCCGACCTGACCGCGCTCGTTTCCGACGACAACAATGGCCCTGAAGCTCATTTTCTTGCCGCCTTTGACGGTCTTGGACACGCGGCGGATCTGGACAACCCGCTCCTGCCATTCGGAGTCACGCTCTTGATTGCGTCGATCACCACGGCGTCCGCCTCTGCGGTCACCGCGATCGCGACCTCCTCCGCGGCGCTGTTCCTGCTGCTGGCCTTCAGCTGCCGCGGGAACATCGGCCGCCGAGGGCACGTCGTTGGGAGTGGTCTGAGGGTTGGAATCGGTCATGTTGAGAGCAGGATCAGAACTGAAGGCCCGCTTCCCGGGCGGCGTCGGCAAGGGCTTTAACCCGGCCGTGATACAGGTTGCCGCCGCGATCGAAGACCACCTGTTGGATGCCTTTGGCAAGGGCGCGCTTGGCCACCAGTTCGCCGACGGCTACCGAAGCATTGCAGTTGTTGCCGTTGGCTTTGAGGCTAGTGCGCAGGTCCTTGTCAATGGTCGACGCAGAGCAGAGCGTGCTCTGGGCGTCATCGTCAATGACCTGGGCGTAGATGTGGCTGTTGGAGCGGAACACGGCCAGGCGGGGTTTGCCGGCTGTGCCGCTGAGGTGACGACGCAGGCGTCGATGACGCTTCTGGGTCTGTTGTTTACGGGAAAGGGTCGACATGGTGGGTAGAGAGGAAAAGCGTCTAGCAGTGGATTACTTTTTGCCCGACTTGCCTGCCTTGCGGAGGATCCATTCGCCCTCGTACCGGATCCCTTTGCCCTTGTAAGGCTCGGGCGGACGGATGGCGCGGATTTTGGCGGCTTCATTGCCGACCAATTCCTTGTCGATTCCGGAAACAATCACCTTGGTGTTGTTCTCGACTTTGAAGGTGATGCCTGCCGGGGCTGCGACCTCGACCGGATGGCTGTAGCCGGCACTGACCACGAGCGTGGTGCCTTTCACCTGAGCCCTGGAGCCAACACCGATGATTTCCAGGCTTTTACTGAAACCGCTCTCGACACCCACGATCATGTTGTTGACCAGAGCACGGCAGAGTCCGTGGCGCTCACGGGAGGTGCGCTTGCTGTTGGTGGGAGACACCACGATGGTGTTCTCCACCTGATCGATGCTCACGCCTTCAGGCAATGTGCGTTTGAGTTCTCCCTTCGGTCCCTTCACGGTGACAGCAAGACCGTTGAGGCTGACGGTCACCTTCTCAGGGATGGGAATAGGGGATTTACCGATACGTGACATGGTTATGCTCCAGATCAAAGGACGTAGCAGAGCACTTCACCGCCGACGCCCTGCTTTCGGGCATCGCGGTCGCTCATCACACCTTTTGAGGTGGAGATGATGGCCACTCCCAGTCCGCCGAGGACCTTGGGGAGGCTGCGAGTGTTCTTGTAGATGCGCAGACCGGGTTTACTCACACGCTGCATGGAGCGGATCGTGGGTTGGCGGTTTTTGCCGCTGTACTTGAGTTCGAGCACCAGGTTGGTGTGAACTCCCTCGCCTTCCTCGCTGATCTCGGCGATAAAGCCTTCCTGCTGCAGCACCTTGGCGATACTGCGAGACATGCGGGAAGCAGGTACTTTTGTGCTCTGGTGACGTTTCTCACTCGCATTGCGAATGCGGGTGAGCATGTCGGAAATAGGGTCGTGATTGGCCATAGTGGTTTCCGAGGAGGGCTCAGTTGCTGCGGAATGGCATTCCCATCTCGCGGAGGAGGGACCGGCCCTCTTCATCCGAACGGGCAGTGGTCACGATGGTGATGTCCATGCCCCTGATGGCGTCGATCTTGTCGAAGGAGATTTCAGGAAAAATGATCTGCTCCCTGACCCCCAGGGTGTAATTGCCACGTCCGTCAAAGCTTTTCGGGCTGACGCCACGGAAGTCACGGATGCGGGGCAGTGCCAGGTTGATCAGTCGCTCTAGAAAGGCGTACATGCGATCACCGCGCAATGTCACGGCACAGCCGATCGGCATGCCTTCGCGGATCTTGAAGCTCGCGATGGCTTTCTTGGCTCGGGTCACCACCACTTTCTGGCCGGTGATCTGTGCAAGTTCGTTGACCGAGGCCTCGAGGGCCTTGGCATTCGCTGCAGCTTCGCCAAGTCCGCGGTTCACGGTGACCTTGACCACCTTCGGGACTTCATGGACGTTGGAGAGACTGAGATCTTTCAGCAATTTGGGCTGAATAGTCTCCCTGTAGCGCTGTTTCAGTGACATGGCTGGGGAATGGGACTTCTGGGCTTGGTCAGAAGGCGGATCGGGGTGATCAGTCGATCACCTCGCCGGTTTTCTTGAGGCGGCGCTTTTTGCTGCCGTCCTTCTCGGTGATCAGCTCGACTCGGCTGGTTACCTTCTTGTCTTTGGAAAAGATCATCACGTTGGAGGCATGCAGTGAAGCCTCTTCAGTGACGATCCGACCGCTTTCACCCTCCTGAGTGGGTTTGACGTGGCGGGTGCGCATGTTCACGCCCTCCACAATCACGCGATTTTCATTGGGCAAAGTGCGCAGGACCTCTCCGGTCTTGCCCTTGTCCTTACCGGTGATCACCTGAACGGTGTCGCCTTTGCGGAGACGCATCTTGATGCGTTGTGATGCGCCTGATTTCGGAGTTGCAGTTGCCATCTCAGATCACCTCCGGAGCGAGGGAGACGATTTTGGTGAAATTCCGGTCGCGCAGTTCGCGAGCCACTGGTCCAAAGACACGAGTGCCCTTGGGATTTTTGTCATCGTTGATGATGACTGCGGCGTTGTCGTCAAATCGGATGGAGTTGCCGGTGTCACGACGCAGAGTCGCTTTTGTGCGGACCACAACGGCTTTCACCACATCAGACTTTTTCACGCCCATGTTGGGCATGGCGTCCTTAACGGCCGCAACGATCACGTCGCCCACGTGGGCGTAACGACGATTGCTTCCCAGGACACGGATGCACTGGATGCGTTTGGCTCCGCTGTTGTCAGCAACAGTGAGGAAGGATTCCTGCTGAATCATTTGTTGGCCTCCTCAGCCTTGGGGCTGTGGCTGATCACCTCTGAGACGGCCCAGCGCTTGTGACGACTGAGCGGCCTGGTTTCGGTGATGCGGACACGGTCACCGACGCGAACGCTGTTGTTCTCGTCGTGAGCTTTGTAACGGGTGGTGCGGCTGACCGTCTTCTTGTAGATGGGATGGGGAAAGCGGTTTTCCACCGCAACCACCACCGTTTTGTCCATCTTGTCGCTGACGACGGTACCGACCCTTTCCTTGAGTGCCATGGGTATGAAGTGGAGGATCAGGAGGCGGTGGAGCTTTGTCGCTCCTTTTGCACCGTCAGCAGCTGAGCCAGTTTTGTGCGGCTCTGCTTGAAGCGGTGGGTGTTGGCCAGTTGCCTGGTGGCTTGCTGGAAGCGCAGATCGAACAGTTCGCGACGGAGACCGACGATTTGCTCTTTGATGTCTGAGTCAGAGAGTTGACGCAGTTCTGAAACGTTGGAACGGGCCATGGTCAGGACTCCACGGTGGCGGCAGCAGTGCCCGGAGCTTGCGCACCGGATGTCTGCTCCTGTTCATCGAGAGTGATGAACTTGGTCTTCACAGGCAGCTTGTACTGCGCGAGGCGCATGGCTTCCTTGGCGATTGCGGGGGTGATTTCATCGCCACCCATCTCGAACAGGATCCTGCCCGGCTTGATCACTGCAACCCAGAATTCAGGGTTGCCCTTACCTGAACCCATTCGGGTTTCGGCAGCGCGCATGGTGACCGGCTTGTCAGGGAAAATCCTGATCCAGATTTTTCCGCCACGCTTGACGTAGCGGGTCATGGCACGACGGCTGGCCTCGATCTGGCGCGAGGTGATCCAGCCGCATTCCTGTGCCTGCAGTGCGAACTGGCCGAAGGCGATGGTGTTGCCACGGGTGGCGACACCGCGCATGCGGCCGCGTTGCTGCTTACGGAATTTGACGCGTTTTGGACTCAGCATGGTTCAGGCCTCCTGTTCAACCCTCGTTGGAGCGGTCTTCGAACTGTTGGGGCCTGCGACCGGCCCGACGCCGCGGGGTTGCCCCCACAGGCAGCTGTTGCTGGGCTTCATCACCCAGCACTTCGCCTTTGAACACCCAGACCTTGATGCCGAGCACCCCGTAGGTGGTGCTGGCGACCTTGGTGGCGTAGTCGATGTCAGCGCGAAGGGTGTGCAGCGGCACACGACCTTCACGCGTCCACTCGGTGCGGGCGATTTCAGCACCGTTGAGGCGACCTGAAACCTGAATTTTCAGGCCCAGAACGCCGGCTCGCTGAGCGCGCTGAACCGCCATGCGGATGGTGCGACGGAACGCCACACGCTTTTCAAGTTGCTGAGCGATGTACTCGGCGAGCAGAAAAGCATCGGCGTCGACGCGCTCGACTTCAACCACATTGATCCGAACCTGGCGGTTCAGATCGCCGACGGTTTTCTGGATGCCGGAGCGCAGCTCTTCAATGCCGCTGCCCTGGCGTCCAACCAAAACGCCGGGGCGTGCGGTTTTGAGCTCGACCTCAAGCTGATCGGCCTTGCGGGCAATCAGCACGTCGCTGATACCGGCGGAGCCGTATTTCTTGTGGATGAACTTGCGGATCCGGTCGTCCTCCTGGAGGAGGCTCGGATAACTCTTGCTGGGGGCGTACCAGCGTGACCGGTGCTCCTGGGTGATCCCCAGGCGTAAGCCGGTTGGATGGATTTTGTGTCCCATCAGTCGGGGTGCTCGGGGGTCAGGAGTCGGTCTGGGCTGCCACAGCAATGCTGATGTGGCAGGTCTGCTTTTTGATCGCGAAGGCGCGACCTTGGGCGCGGGGTCGGTAGCGCTTCATGGAGGGGCCCATGTCAGCGCTGGCCTGGGAAATCACCAGGGTTGATGGGTCAAGCCCGAGGTTGTGCTCGGCATTGGCCACTGCTGAACGCAGAACCTTGGTGATGGGACCCGTGGAGCGATACGGCATGAACTCGAGCATGATCAGCGCGTCGCGATAGCTGCGACCGCGGATCTGATCGAGAACCCGCCGGACCTTGGACACGGAACCGCGGATGAAGCGACCGTGTGCCTGGGCGGTGGTTGCCGTTGGGGATGACGTTGTCATGGACTCAGCGGCCTCCTTTTTTGTCTTTGATGTGGCCTTTGAAGGTGCGGGTAGGGGCGAATTCGCCAAGCTTGTGACCCACCATCTGTTCGGTCACGAAGACCGGCACGTGAGTGCGGCCGTTGTGCACCGCGATTGTGTGGCCGATCATCATCGGCAGAATCGTGGAGGCCCTTGACCACGTTTTGATCACCGACTTGTCATCGGCGGCATTTTGCCTTTCAACCTTGCGCAGCAGGCTGTCGGCAATGAAGGGGCCTTTTTTAAGTGAACGTCCCATGGCGGATTAAGCGAACGACGGAATGGTGAGCAGCATCATGAGTCGCGTCCGCCACGGCTCCGCTTGGACGTCTTACGACGCTTGCGGAGGACGAACTTGTTACTCGGCTTGTTGCGCTTGCGGGTCTTGAGGCCCAGAGCGGGTTTGCCCCATGGGGTGACAGGACCGGAACGGCCGATCGGCGCTCTGCCTTCACCACCACCATGAGGGTGGTCGCAGGGGTTCATCACACTGCCTCGCACCTGAGGCCGGCGTCCGAGCCAGCGGCGGCGACCTGCCTTGCCAAGGCTTGTGTTGCGAATCTCCGAGTTGCCGACTTCGCCGATGGTGGCGTAGCACTCACGGCGCACCAGTCGAACTTCCGTGGATGGCAGCTTCAGGGCGACGTAATCACCCTCCTTGGCCATCACCTGAGCGCTGGCTCCGGCAGTTCGGACCATTTGTCCTCCGCGACCTGCGTAAAGCTCGACGCAGTGAACGCTGGAACCGAGGGGAATATCGGAGAGCGGCATGGCGTTGCCGATCTCGATGGGAGATTCAGGTCCCGACACCACGGTTTGACCGATGGAGACACCGGCAGGGGCCAGGATGTAGCGCTTCTCACCATCGGTGTAGAAGAGGAGGGCCAGCCGCGCATTGCGATGCGGGTCGTAGTGAATGGCGGCCACCTTGGCTGGCACACCGTGTTTGTTGCGACGAAAATCGACGATGCGGTACTGCCTCTTGTGGCCACCGCCACGATGACGACAGGTGATTACACCGCGGTTGTTGCGTCCTTTGCGGCGGTGCTTGGACACCACAAGCGAACGCTCCGGCTTGCGGCCGGTGACTTCACTGAAGTCGGTGACGACCCGGGTGCGTGTACCGGGTGTGTAGGGGCGGAAGGTACGGATTGCCATGACGTTTCAGACTCCTCAGGACTCAGGGAAGAGTTGGATGGAGTTGCCCTCAGCAAGGCGCACCACAGCCTTCTTCACCTGAGAGCGTTTGCCGGCAAATTTGCCGACCCGACGACTTCGGCGGGGAGGATTCATGGTGCTCACGCCGGTGACCTTGACATCGAACAGCTGCTCAACAGCGGCTTTGATGTCGGGCTTGGCAGCTCTGGGATCCACCTCGAAGGTGTACTGGTTCAGTTCCAGTGCTCGGGTGGCTTTTTCAGTGATCAGGGGCCTGCGGATCACGTCCGCGAGGCGTCCTGTGAAGCGCTCAGTCATCTCCGTAGACCTCCTGAATGGTTGCGAGTGCCTCTTCGCCCAGCACCAGTGAATTGGCGTGGAGCAAATCGAAGACGTTGAGCTGGTCAGCCGTGATCAGCTTCACTTTCTCAAGATTGCGAACCGACCGCCGCACAACTTCGCTTGGGGCTGTGAGAACGATCAGAACCTTCGCGTCGGCAGCGACTCCGAGGCGCCCAAGAGCGTCGACGACCTCGCGGGTTTTTGGGGCTTTGAGGTCTGCTCCGAAGTCCTTCACCACAATCACGTCGTCGATGCGCGCCATCAGCGCGGTGCGCAGGGCCAGACGACGTTCCTTGCGATTCATCGCAAGGTTGTAGGTGCGGGGTTTGGGACCAAACACAATGCCGCCGCCTGGACGCAGGGGAGTGCGGATCGATCCCTGTCGGGCACGACCGGTCCCTTTCTGCTTGTAGGGCTTGCGTCCGCCACCACGCACCTCAGCACGGGTGAGGGTGCTGGCAGTTCCCTGACGGCTGTGGGCCTGCTGGCGCAGCACCGCACGGTGCATCAGATCAACTGCGGTGGTTTCTTTCGCCACCTTCAGGTCGATGGAAGCCTTGCCGGTTTCCTTGCCTTGCCAGTCACGTACAACACAATTGGCCATCACTTACCTCCTTGGGCGGGCTTGGCACCCACACGATTGGCGGGCCGGATGTTCAGCAGCGATCCAGGTTTTCCAGGAACAGATCCCTTGATCACGAGCAGGTTTCGGTCACTGTCCACCTTGAGGATCGTGAGCGCCCGCGTGGTGATTTTCTTGCCGCCGTAGCGACCAGCCATCCGTTTGCCTGGGTAGATCCGGCCGGGTGTGGTGCCCGCACCGGTTGAACCGGGCTCGCGGTGGTTCTTCGAGCCATGGGTCATCGGCCCTCGGCTGAAGCCGTGGCGCTTCTGATAACCAGCAAACCCACGGCCCATCGTGTCGCCGCTGACGTCGACTTTCTGGCCAGTCTCGAAATCACCCACGGTGATTGCGCCACCCAGCTCGAGACCCTTCAGGTCGTCGACGCGATATTCGCGCAAGTGTCGGAGTGTCCCTTCGCCGGATTTGGCGAGGTGACCCTTGGCGGGCTTGTTGATCAGCTTTTCGCGTGTTTCACCAAAGCCGATCTGCACGGCTTGATAGCCGTCAGTTTCAGTGGTCTTGAGTTGGGTGATCCGGCAAGGCCCCGCCTCGATCAGAGTGACCGGGACGGCTTTGCCTTGCTCGTCGAAGAACTGGGACATTCCCAGTTTCTTCCCAAGGATGCCGATGGACATGGGAGGTAGTAACGCCAGCGTGGACAACCCCAGCTGTTGCAACCTGACGCTGCTTGAGCTGTGGCCTGGAGGGCGCTGATTGAGATGACGCAGTCATGGCCGAACGCTTCAACGGAATTCGTTTGGGCAATTCGGATTGGGGCTAGCGAACGAATCAGCTGGCTGGGACTTAATCAACCG
This sequence comes from Synechococcus sp. MIT S9509, assembly GCF_047303035.1. Lineage (NCBI taxonomy): Bacteria > Bacillati > Cyanobacteriota > Cyanophyceae > Synechococcales > Synechococcaceae > Synechococcus > Synechococcus sp. MIT S9509. Next base: position 2,705,295 of record NZ_CP138940.1, read on the forward strand.
GAGAGGTCGGTAGTTTCCCGGCAACAGCAACGACTTAACTCGCTGAGTTGCGCTGGCCTGAAGATCCGGCGCACACGCCGGACCTGCTCTCGGAACTGGAGGCCCGGCTAGCGGACGGGCACAGATCGGCAGAGCAAACAATGAACCTACATCACCGCCCTCCGGCTTCCATTCATCCCTGATCAGCTGCCAGACTCGTTTCAACTGGACCGATTCCATGCCGCTGCTGCTTTCAGGTCGGGGTTTCCGCCGTGAACTGGAATCCGCCGGTGTCATGGCTGTTCATGCTCCCCTCGAGGGCGGCGCTGAGACGCGCCTGCTGAGGCGACTGCGCGCCGCCGGATACCGCACTCAGATCACCTCCGCGCGTGGTCTCGGAGATCCTGAGGTCTTTCTGTTGCAGAAGCATGGTGTGCGTCCCCCCCACCTGGGTCACCAAAGTGTCGGACGTGGTGCGGCTGTGGGAGAGGTGCAGGAAGTGATGCCGCAACTTGGAGAGATTCTCCTTGGCAACAAGCCGGTCGTTCTGTGGCTGATCGAGGGGCAGGTGCTGTCTCGATCGGAACTGCTGTCCCTCTGCGACCTTTGCCGGCGTGAGCCGCGTTTGAAGGTTGTTGTGGAAATGGGTGGTGCGCGCAGCCTGCGCTGGCAGCCGATGACCCGGCTGCTGGGAGCCTGACCACCTGTCTTCTGCCGGTCACCGGTTCACATGCCGCCGGTGATGAAGCCCTCGCAGAGGGGCGTTGGGTCAAATTGATCTGTGGAGCCAGCAATCAGGATCTGGCTGCGATTGCAGATCTCTGTGCTCTCTATGCCGTTGCCGGGGTTCAGTGTGTTGACGTTGCAGCCGATGCCGCTGTTGTCAATGCTGCTCGAACGGGTCTCAGCTGGGCCAGGGAACGCACCGGTCAATCCCCCTGGTTGATGGTCAGCGTCAGCGACGGACGCGATGCCCATTTTCGTAAAGCCATCTTTGACCCTTCCCGATGCCCGCCTGATTGTGCAAGACCCTGTGAAAAGGTCTGCCCTGCTGATGCCATTCATGCCGGTCCCGGCGTCGACCCCAACCGCTGCTACGGCTGTGGGCGTTGTTTGCCGGCCTGCCCCCTTGGCCTGATTGAAACCTCCGATCATCGAGTGGGTCTCGACAACCTCGCCCTTCTGCTGGCTGAGCTACAACCCGATGCGATTGAGGTTCATACCGCCCCTGGGCGTCAGCAGGACTTTGATCGCACGCTCGACGAAGTTGCAGCTGCCTCGATTCCTTTGAAAAGGGTGGCTGTGAGTTGCGGTCTTGAAGGGCATGGCCTGCGCTCCCAGGACCTGGTCAAGGAACTCTGGGGGCGCCATGAGTGCTTGAGAAGACGTGGCTTTCGTCCTCTTTGGCAGCTTGATGGACGCCCGATGAGCGGTGATGTCGGAGCTGGCACGGCGCGTTCGGCTCTGCGGCTCTGGCAGCAGGTTCGGACAAGCGCACCTCCCGGGCCGTTGCAGCTGGCTGGAGGAACCAACAGCGCGACCATTGGCCTGCTCAACGGTCTTGGGCTGCTGCGCTCCAGTGGTCCGGCAGGTGTGGCTTTCGGTGGGATGGCCCGTTCGATCGTGCAACCTCTGCTGCAGGAGGCCGAATGCCGCCGGACCACATTGCGTGACTGGCCTTTTGGCTGGGAGCAGGCCCTTGCACTGGCTCGGGATCTGGTGATTCCCTGGCTTGCACGCCCCTGACTGTTCCCGATAAGGGACTCAGTCCTGCTAGAAGGCGTTGAGGTCCTGACGAGCACTGGGAGCCTGGGCCATGGGTACAGAGCGCATCACCGATGATTTGCAGCGGCTGCTCGCGCTGTTGCCAACGCCCGTTCAGAACGCTCTCGCCCCCGCTGAACGACGCAGTCAGCTGCTTGAAGTCGTTCTAGACCTCGGTCGGATTCCGGAAGCGCGTTACCCAGGTCGCTCGGTCGAACTCGGCGGCCACTGCCTGGAACGCCAGGACCTCGAGGAGATGGTCAACAGGATCGGCCAATTCGGTGCTGATAACCGAGCGGGCATTGAGCGCACCCTGCATCGCATCAGCGCAATCCGTAACCGGAGCGGTGCTGTTGTCGGCCTCACCTGTCGCGTTGGACGTGCCGTTTTCGGGACTGTCGCCATTGTTCGTGATCTGCTCGACAGCGGAGAGTCATTGCTGCTGATGGGACGCCCCGGTGTGGGCAAAACCACTGCTCTGCGGGAAATTGCCCGTGTTCTGGCCGAGGACCTGCACAAGCGGGTCGTCGTGATCGACACCAGCAATGAAATCGCCGGTGATGGTGATATTCCACATCCAGCGATCGGTCGTGCCAGGCGCATGCAGGTGGCCAGGCCTGAGCTTCAGCATCAGGTGATGATCGAGGCGGTGGAAAACCACATGCCTGAAGTCATCGTGATCGACGAGATCGGTACTGAGCTGGAAGCTCAGGCGGCACGCACGATTGCAGAGAGGGGCGTGATGCTTGTGGCCACCGCCCATGGCAATGCCCTCGCCAACCTGATCAAGAATCCAACGTTGTGCGATCTGATTGGGGGGATCGAGTCGGTCACCCTTGGCGACGATGAGGCTCGCCGCCGCCGAACCCAGAAAACGGTTCTCGAGCGTGCTGCCGAACCGACCTTCCCGCTCGCTGTGGAGATGCACAGCCGCCATCGCTGGGCTGTTCACGATGACGTCGGGCGCACGGTGGATCTGCTGCTTCGCGGACAAAGCCCCAGACCTCAGGAGCGCGAGTTGCTGGCGGACGGTGGAGTCAGGCTTGTGGATCCAGAACCATCAACGCCGCAGCCCCCTCAGCGGCGGCCCGCCCTGGCCGTCGTGCCTTTGCCTGATCCCAGACGTTCTGCCAGAAGGAGCAATGCTCCCGAAAAGTCGACCCCTGTTGAGACTGCGCGTGAGCAGAAGCTGCAGGTGCTCTGTTGTGGACTCAGTCGGCAGCGGCTGGAAGAGGCTGTCCGCTGTCACGGCTGGCCTGTCAAAGCTGTTGATGATCTGGCGTGTGCTGATGTGCTTCTGAGCGTGCGTCAGGGGTTGGGGCGTCAGCCTGAGCTTCGCCGGCAGGCACGGGAGGCCGGGGTTCCGATCCTCGTGATCAAGTCGGATTCTCTGGCCCAGGTCGAGCGAGCTCTTGAGCGCCTGCTCAACCGTCAGCCCCTGTCCGGCAGGGATCAGGAGCCTGAGCGAGCCTCTGGTCATCCCGATCCAGGCGATGCGCTGGCTGCTCTTGAGGAGTGCAGGTTGGCGGTGGAGCAGATTGTGATGTCGGAGGGGCGTCCGGTTGAGCTTTTACCGCGTAACGAGAACGTTCTTCAGATGCAGGCGGATCTCGTGGCGCGTTACAGCCTTCAAAGCGACGTCTATGGATCCAGTGATCAACGCCGGCTCAGAGTTTTTCCCCCATGACCCACGCCATGCCGGCGTGAATGGATTGACGAAGGTCACTCCATTGTGAGTAACTATTTGAACTTCCAGAGTTGACCTCCGCATGGAGCTTCAACAATGGAGTCAATGGGCCGTCGCCAAGTGGTAAGGCAGCGGGTTTTGGTCTCGCCATTCCTAGGTTCGAATCCTAGCGGCCCAGTTTTTTCTCATCCCTGTTGCTGTCACCCAGTCTCCTGGTCTTTGATTTCGACGGGGTGATTGTGGATGGGATGAATGAGTACTGGTGGAGTGCTCGTCGTGCCTGTCTGCGGTTGTATTCCGCTGCCGATCTTCCCGAGTCCACACCTCCACAGTTCCGGCAGCTCAGGCCCTGGATTCATCACGGTTGGGAGATGGTGCTGATCGCGGCATTGATCGCAGAGCAACGCGGACCACTTGAACAGCTCGGGGTCCAGGTGTTTGTTCACGACTATGCGGCGCACTGCGCCACTGCGCTTGCGCGCTTCGGCTGGACTCCTGCTCTGCTGCAGCAGACCCTGGAGGCTGTGAGGGCTGAGGCCGTGCTTGTCGATCGGGACAGCTGGCTCGCTCTGCATCAGCCCTATCCGGGTGTGCCCGAGCGTTTGGATGCCTTGGCGCAAGAGAGCATGGCCTGGGCGGTGCTCACCACCAAGGCACGGGATTTCACTGCCGAGCTGCTCGCCTCGATGGGGCTCAGGCCTGCTCGGCTTGATGGCCATGAGTCTGGATCCAAGCCTGAGGTGTTGCGCCGTCTGGCCTGTGACTGGACCCTGGACGGTTTTGTTGAGGACCGTCGCCCCACTCTTGAAACCGTTCGGGCGACCCCGGGCCTCGAAACCCTCCCTTGCTGGCTGGTCAGCTGGGGATATCTGAAGCCGACCGACCTGGTGGAACTTCCCGAGGGCATTCGTCTGCTCAGGCCTGAGCAGTTCGCTGCCCCCTTGGCGGAGTGGCCCTGATTCGATAACGTACATCTGTACTACGTGAGACGGATGGCCTGAGTCGGGGCACTGGATGATCTGTCCGGTCCCTGATCACACCGAGGCGTCGGTTCAGCCGCCGTCCCGATCAGCTGCCTGCGGCGTTCTTCTGCTCTTTAACTGTTTCAGCCATGCCAGCCGATGTGAAAGCCTCCCAGTCCTCCGGTGGAGATGTCCGCCCCGGTGAGCGCGACAAAGCGCTCAACCTTGTGCTCGGTCAGATCGAGCGCAACTTCGGGAAGGGTTCGATCATGCGCCTCGGAGACGCTTCCAGGATGAGGGTGGAAACCATTTCCACTGGAGCCCTCACTCTGGATCTCGCTCTTGGAGGTGGGTATCCCAAGGGACGTGTCGTTGAGGTCTACGGACCCGAAAGTTCCGGTAAGACCACGTTGACCCTGCATGCCATTGCTGAGGTTCAGCGCAACGGAGGTGTCGCCGCCTTCGTGGATGCCGAGCATGCTCTCGACCCGGTTTATGCCGCATCGTTGGGGGTGGATGTGGAAAACCTGCTGGTCTCCCAGCCGGATACGGGCGAAATGGCGCTGGAAATTGTTGATCAGCTGGTTCGTTCCGCGGCTGTCGACATCGTGGTGGTTGACTCCGTCGCCGCTCTGACGCCCCGTGCCGAGATCGAGGGTGAGATGGGTGATCTGGCTGTGGGTAGTCAGGCCCGTCTGATGAGCCAGGCAATGCGCAAGATCACCGGCAACATCGGCAAGTCCGGTTGCACGGTGATTTTCCTCAACCAGCTGCGTCTCAAGATCGGCGTCACTTACGGCAACCCGGAAACCACCACCGGTGGTAATGCCCTCAAGTTTTATGCCTCGGTGCGTCTTGATATCCGCCGTATTCAGACGCTCAAGCGCGGTACTGAGGAATATGGAATCCGCGCGAAGGTGAAGGTGGCCAAGAACAAGGTGGCTCCACCCTTCCGCATCGCGGAATTCGACATTCTCTTTGGCCGTGGCATCAGTACGCTGGGTTGTTTGCTCGATCTGGCCGAGGAGACGGGTGTCGTGACTCGCAAGGGCGCCTGGTACAGCTATGAGGGCGACAACATCGGTCAGGGGCGTGACAACACCATCGGTTGGCTGGAGCAGAACCAGGAAGCCAAGGATTCGATTGAAGTCTTGGTGCGTCAGAAGCTGACGGAAGGTTCGGAAGTCACCTCCAACTCCATGCGTCCTCTTGCTGCCGCCGCGCGTTCCGCTGCTGCCAAGCCTCTTGCCAAGGCCTCTGAGGCGGCTGTGTCGTCGAAGGATGCAGCCTGATCAGCCCTGCTGGAGCGCAGAGGAGCTGCATTCACTGCGGCTCCTCTGCAGATGTCCTGTGATGCGCTGAAGCTCCTGGATCGCTTCAGCACCTTCGAATTTCACCAGTTCGCGGCCATTGCGGGATTCAACCCAACTGATGCCGAAATCAGAGACCAGAAAGCGCACCATGTGATGCTCGCCCAGTTCGGCCATGAATGAAGCCCCGCTTCCGTCCTGGCCGTCATCGCAGACGTAGCAGGTGGCGGTGATGCCCTGTTTCCTGAGATTTCCGGCCAAAGCCTGCAGGCTCATGACCAGATCCTGGACGACCGAGCGGTACTGCTCGGAGAGTCGTAGAAACACGCAGAACACCATTCAGGTTCATATGAGCCTAAAGGTTTTCTTTCGAATTCAGGGTCGCTGATGAGCGTTTGCAGTTTTATGGGCTGTCGGCAAGTGTCCAGAAGCCTGCTGCAGGGCCGATGAAACGCACCACCACCCAGAACAGCACCAGGGCGGCGATGCCGATCCAGGCGCCTCGTGTGGTGATGGATACGAATTGCGTGGCCTGGGCTCGGGTCAGCGGCAACCAGGCGATAAATCGTTCTGCATCCTTGGGGTCGGGCTTGCGCTGACGTGGTGGCAGTCCCTGACTGGCACGGCGTCGTGCTTCTCCCATCACTGGCCTCACAAGCTCTCGATCAGCCTAGAAGTGCCCCCTCAGTCCGGTCGAAGTCTCTGCAATGAATCCCAGGGTTCAAGCGCGCGCAGCACCTGCTCTCCCCAGCTGCGTCCGCGGACCCGTCCATCAAGGATGGCCAGGCGACCGCCGCTGCGTCTCAGCGGAGCGATGGCAGGGATTAAAACCGCCAGGGCTTCGGGGAGCAGAAGCGTGCGGAACCAATCACGGCCCTGCCGCTTCATCGACTCCACGCGGGCTGCGGTGAGGGGATCTTCCAGACTGGAGATCGGCAGCATGGCTGCAATCAGCTGTTCCGGTTCCGGAAGCAGATGCTGATGGTTCAACCACCAGTTCCAGCTGCAGCAGATCACTCCGTTGGATTCCGGTGCGGTGCTTTCAAGAGTGACCCTGCTGCCGAACTCCGCCGCAAGCTCGCTGCAGAGCCGCTGTCGCATGCAGGGAGCGTCCACCAGTACACCGGTCAACCCCGACCGGCCCAGGATCAGGCGTCGACTCTGCTCCAGCAGATGGGCGGCGAAAATTTCCGTGTTCGGGAGCGGCTGACGCCTGGGCAGATAGATCGGCAGCGGTTCACCACGCGCTGCATCGCGTAGATCAATACGCAGCTCATCGCTGTCGCTGCACGGCTCTTCAACATGACCGCGACAGCCTCCATCGCCATGGATCAGCGTCCAGGGATGCTCTGAGAAGAGTGATTCCAGCGTGATCAGTGGTTCAAGCGGTTGCAGCTGCCAGCTCCACTGCAGGGTGTTTGAGTCCACGCGAGCCCAGCTGGCCCATGACGCTCGGTCCATGGACATAAGCTGGGACCAGGGTTCTGGAGTTGGTCCCAGCAGCTGCAGCAGATCGCGAACCAGGGTCAGCGCGCTCTCGGGCATGGTGAGATCGCGGCTCGTTCCTGCGCCAAGGGCTACCAGCTGACGACTCAGGCGTTCATGCAGCTCAAGCAACGCCTCGCCAGCGGAGGGAAACGCTGCTCGCAGCTGCTCCCAGTGACAGGAGTCGATCTTCACGGTCATGGCCCGTCGGAGGCGGTCAGGCAACCATTCCGCCTCGGGAACAACAAGATGGTCTTCAGGACGGAGCTGTCCTTGGCGATGGACATCCAGAAGCTGGTGGGGTGTCAACAGCCAGATCTGGTCTCCGGGGGGGGGAGCAAATCCTGTCCAGCAGCCCAGCTTCAATCCGCTTTCGAGCAGACGCGGTCGTTCAAGCTGCAGCAGCCGCTGCTGTTGCGTTGGATCGAGAACCAGCACAGTGTGTCGGCTGCGCAGACTGAGCGGAACGAGCAGGGCCAGCCACCAGCGGTCGCTGCTGCCTGCGGATAACTGGATTCTGGTTCGATCCTGGCGTCGCAGACTCCGTCCCACCAGACGGCTCAGGGTCAGTTGGTGCTCCCAGTGGCCAGCTTCTCCCCTGAGCAGGTGCTTGAGCTGCTGATGGGCCTGGACTTCCAGCATTCAGGAAGCCTAAGAACCTCCGGGTCGATCATCGGTTCAGGCTGAGCTGTTCCGATCCCTGCATGGGTCAAGCAACATGGTCTGGGTGGGAACAGCAGTCATGGATCAGGAGCGGATCGCAGATCCGGCTGGCTTCAACAGGGTCGGTGTTGTGGGTCTTGGCCTGATCGGGGGTTCCATCGGTCTCGATCTGCGTGCTCTCGGGGTCTGTGTTCAGGGCCTCGTGCATCGGGCCAGCACAGCGGAGCGTGCTGTGCAGCGTGGGCTTGTCGATGCTGTCAGCAGCGATCCCGCTTGCCTCGAGGGCTGTGATCTTGTCGTTCTGGCGTTGCCGCTTGAGGCCCTGCTTCAGCCCAAAGAGGCACTGATTCAAGCCCTCCCATCTGAGGCTGTGATCACGGATGTGGGGTCGGTGAAGGGAGCCGTTCTGGAGGTCTGGAGAGATCGTCATCCCCGCTTTGTGGCGTCTCATCCCATGGCGGGCACTGCTGAGTCTGGTGTGGAGTCAGGTTGCAGCGGCTTATTCAAGGGACGCCCCTGGGTGGGTACTCCTGAAGTGCAGACAGATCCGGAAGCCCTGAAACAGGTCAGAGCCTTGGCTGGCTTGCTCGGTGCGCACTGGGTCAGTGCGGATCCACTCATTCATGACCAGGCCGTTGCCCTGATCTCGCATCTGCCGGTGATGGTGAGCGCAGCGCTGCTGCGTGTGCTTGGAGAGGAGCGAGATCCACGTGTTCGTGATCTGGCGCGTCAGCTGGCCTCAAGCGGTTTCGCTGATACAACCAGGGTTGGAGGAGGTAATCCAGCACTGGGTACGGCGATGGCTTCTCACAACACCTCCGCATTGCTGAAGTCCCTTGCCGCCTATCGATGGAGCCTCGAGCAGCTCGAAGAGGCGATCATCAATGGCCACTGGTCTCAGCTGGAGAAGGAGCTCGACAAGACCCGTGAACTGCGTCCCGGTTTCCTGGAGCCCCCCTCGGATCCAGCTAGGCCTTCAGCGTGAGCTTCAGACCTCGTTCGGCCATCAATTGCCTGCAGGCCATCAGTGCTGACAGGCTTACTCCAGCAGTGCCTTCTCCGGGGTGAATGGAATCGCCACATAGCCACAGGTTGGAGATGGGGGTGCGGCTGGCGAGTCCGAAGGGCCCGAACCGACCTGGGCTCTGGCCAAGGCCACCCACCACGCCATCCGGCCGACCGGTCCAGTGGGCGAACCCCCTCGGTGTCGCCAGTTCCTGATGCAGCCAGGCGTGATCGGGCAGTTTCAGGGCGGCGTTCACTCCAGCACGAATCGAGTCGCCAAGTTCTTTTTTGCGCTTCTGGTAAGCCGTTTCATCCAGATCGTGCCAACCCTCCGGTGAGGTGAACACACTGGCGATCACGGTGGCCTGACCCTCCGGGGCTCGACCATCACCGTCATGGCTCATCGACAGGAACAGTGAGCCCGGTGTCTCTCCATCCCGTTGGAGATGTCCAGGGCAGTTGTCCGGCAGATGATGACGTTCAACAGCTCCGTAAAACACAATCGCTCCGCTCGGAGCTTTGAGTGTGTTGAGGTGCTTGCGATACCCCTCGGGCATCTGTCGTGGGTCGGGAATCAGTCCCGGCAAGCATTGCGGCGGCAGGCTGCAGATGATCTCGCGGGCCTGCAAGCGCTGCTCGGTTTTCGCCGGGCCTTCAACCATCACCGACCATCCAGGTTGCCCGTCGTTTCGTTCCAATCGCAGGGCGCGATGGCGCAGAAGCACACGCCCGCCATCGCGTTCCAGGGCCGTCGCCAGCTGATCGCTGAGGCTCTGCATCGATCCGTGCAGATGCCAAAGCCCCAGTGGCGCCTGGCACATCTGCAACACCGTGGCGCCATAGAGGGCAGCGGTGCGGTCGCTCGGTTGCTGTGAGTACAGCCGCAGCTGCAGGTCGAGAAAGCGCCGGAGTCGTGGGTCTCCGCCGCATCCGCTGAGGGTCAGCAGATCGGCAACCGTCAGCAGACTCAGCGGGGCACAGGCCAGATTCCCGGGGGTCAGGGCGGCGAGGGTGCGTCCGAGATCCCAGCCAGTGCGAATCGGGAGCACTGGGTCAGCCGCAGCGAACTGCCAGTTCTGACGGTGAATCCAGCTGCACAGCTGCCAGAAGCGTTCGCTGCCGGGGAAGTGCCGGCTGCGCTCCTTGCGCCAGCGCTGGGGATCGTGCCAGAGGTGCACCGGAGGTGACCCGTCATTGAGATCCACCACACAGCCGGGGTCCAGTCGCCCGGCTTCGGGAGGTCTGATGTTCAGGTGCTGAAACAGTCGTGCATGACTGCCCCCAGCTTCCAGCCCTGCAACCTGTGTCGCCCCCACATCAAAGGTGTAGGCCCCCCGTCGGAACGTTCCAGCACAACCACCGAGCTGATGGTGCGCCTCCAGCAGGGTGACGTTCAAATCCTCGTGGGCCAGCAGGGCTGCAGCGGTGAGACCGGCAATCCCGCCACCGATCACGATCACGTCCTGGACAGGTTCCATCGCGGCATGCTGGCAGCAGAGGTGGATCAGCGTGGATGCGTGATCAGCTGGAACGGGCTCTGGCCGCGAACGCCGGGTTGCTTGAGGGGCGACAGGTGGTCGGTCTGCGCAGTGTGGGCGGCGGCAGTGTCGGATCCACGTGGAAGCTGAACCTGATTGATGGCGACGAACTTTTCGTCAAGGTGGCCCGATCGGAGAATTTGCTTGCTGAACAGTCCGGCCTTCAGGCTCTGCGGCAGTGGGCTGATCCGGGCTTGCTCGAAGTGCCCAAGGTGCTTGGTTGTCTCCCGCTTTCGGGTCAATCAGCACTGCTGATGGCCTGGTGGAATTCCAGCAGCGGCGATCAGTTCCGGCTTGGCCGCGGCCTGGCAAAGCTGCATCGTGCGTCAGCAGCGGCCGGGCCCGGTTGTTTCGGCTGGGATCAGGATGGCTTCATCGGTCTTGGGCCCCAGCCCTCCGGATGGTGTGACAGCTGGGGCAATGCGTTCACTCAACTCAGGCTTCACCCCCAGCTGTGCCTGGCCAGTGAGTGGGGGCTGGCTGCACAGCAGTGGGAGCCGCTGCTTCAACCGATCGCCGCATGGCTGAATCGTCATGCTCCCGAGCCCTGTCTGGTGCATGGCGATCTCTGGGCCGGTAATGCTGCGGTCCTGGCTGATGGCCGCGGCCTCTTGATTGATCCGGCCAGTTGGTGGGCTGATCGTGAGGTCGATCTGGCCATGACCCAACTGTTCGGTGGCTTTTCCCGTCGTTTTATGGAGGGCTACAGCGCTGAATGGCCCCTGCCGCCTGGCGCAGAACAAAGGGTGGAAGTGCTGAATCTTTATCACCTCTTGAATCACGCCAATCTGTTTGGCGGTGGATACCAACAGCAAAGCCGCAGGATCCTCAAGGATCTGCGGCTCGCTTTGCTCTGAAGAGATCTGGGAAGGGGGCTGATGCCAATCGGCTTCAGCCCAGATATTCCTTGCGAAGCGTCTGGATTCTGGCCACCAGGGCATTGCGCTTGTCGCTGGTGGTGAGGTTCTTCCAGCTCCATTGCCCGACGACCACAACACCGAGCAGCTCCAGCAGGCCTGGGACCACCGGCAGCAGATTGATCGTGTCGAGAATTCCCTTGATCAGGATCTGGGCAACGATCACAGCAGCGAAAATGCCCACCACCTTGCCGATGCGTCCTGCCTGACTCCAGTCGACCTTGTCGAGAGTTTCATTCACCTTGCCGAGGACGTCTTTGTACCGCTCGGCGAAGGCAACGTTGTCGCCAGTGGCGCTTTCAGTCGACTGCGTAGTGGTTTCGTCGCTCATGACGCCTAAGCTGGCTGCTAATACCCCGCGACGATATCGGCAAGATCACTGGAATGCCATGCCGGCTCCGTATCGATCTCGATTGTCTGATGATTCTCAGAGCTTCGCTCGGTGCCGTGTCACCGCAGGAGGGCTGCGCATTGCTGCTGGGGGAATCGGCAGCTGAGCCCACCGTGCGCTTTGTGTGGCCCTGTTGCAATGTCTGGAACCCTGGATTCGGTGGATTCAGCGATGTCATCAAAAGCGATGGTGATCAGGCGCCGGCTTCCCCTTCGCGCCGATCACGCTTTGCACTTGATCCTCGTGAGCAGATCGCTGCTCAGAAATGGTCTCGTCAGCGAGGCTGGCGAATTCTCGGCAGTGCTCACACCCATCCCGGGGGAAAGCCGGTTCCCAGTGCCGTTGACAGGCAATGGGCTGCCGGCGAGGGGGTCATGCTCATCGATGCCGGTGCCGCCGGGGTTCGTGCCTGGTGGTTGCGCGGGGGCGGGCAGGGCATGCCCGACAGGACTGCGGAAGCTCTGTCGCTGGTGATCGATCACCAGGCAGCCGATCATCAGGTAATGGTGGGAGACACTGTGAACTCGTGTCCTGATGGCACATTGATCCCTCTGCAATGACGGAACACTGTCCGGATCCCGTTCTGAGTTCCCAGGAGCGAGGACGTTATGCCCGTCATCTGATGCTTCCGGAATTCGGTGTGATCGGCCAGCAGCGGTTGAAAACGGCATCGGTACTGTGTGTTGGGGCAGGCGGGCTCGGCTCGCCCCTGCTGATGTACCTGGCGGCAGCCGGTGTCGGTCACGTCGGAATCGTTGATGATGATCGCGTGGAGCTCTCCAACCTCCAGCGGCAGGTGATTCACTCTGAAAGTGGTCTTGGTCAGCTGAAGACAGATTCCGCTGCTCAGAGGATTTCGGGCATCAATTCCGATTGCCGGGTTGAACGGTATGCCTGTCGGCTCACTACCGACAATGCTTTTGGGCTGATCGAGGGCTACGACCTCGTGGTGGATGGATCCGATAATTTCCCCACCCGCTATCTGATCAACGACGTCTGCTGCCTGCTTGACAAGCCGTGGGTGTACGGATCTGTTCAGCGCTTCGAGGGGCAGGTCAGTGTGTTCAACCAAGGCCCCCAGTCACCGGACTACCGCGATCTGGTGCCAGAGCCACCGCCACCCGGCCTTGTTCCCTCCTGTGCCGATGGTGGTGTGGTTGGAGTGATGCCGGGATTGATCGGGCTGCTTCAGGCCACCGAAACGATCAAGGTGCTGACTGGGATCGGCACATCTCTGGATGGGAGGCTGCTGCTTGTGGATGGCCTCAGCATGCGTTTCCGGGAGCTTCGTCTGCAACGCCGGCCCAACCGACCTGCCGTCACGACCCTGATCGACTATGAGGCGTTCTGTAGCGTCGACGCTTCCGGCAGTCACGAGGGAGTTTCAAGCGTGGGAAGCATTTCCGTGAAGCAGCTCAGTGCACTGCTGGACCGGGGCGATGAGCTGCTGCTGATTGATGTGCGTAATCCCTCGGAAGCCGATGTGGGGGTGATTCCTCGATCGCAACTGATCCCGCTTGCAACAATCGAGAACGGAGAGGGGATCGACGAGATTCGCCGCCTTGCCGGACAACGACCCATTTATGTGCACTGCAAGCTGGGTGGACGTTCTGCGCGTGCGGTCGAGCTTTTGGCCGAGCATGGAATCGAGGCCACCAATGTGTCGGGAGGCATCGACGCCTGGTCGCAGCAGATTGATCCAGACGTTCCCCGCTACTGAGGACGTATCAGAGCGTCAGTAGTCGACCCCACGTTTGAGGTCGACTCCCTGCTCCGCATAGTGTTTATGACAGACCATCTCTGAGTGGATATTCGCCAGATCGAAGTAGGCCGGAGGGTGTTTGCAGCGACCTGTGATGATCACTTCGGTTTCGGAGGGCTTACGCACCAGGGCCTGCACGATGGGTTCGACCGGTAGAAGTTCAAGATCAACAGTGGGATTCAGTTCGTCCAGGATCACGGTTTTGTAGAGGCCGCTCGCAATCGCCGCTCGGGCAATTTCCCAGGCGCGTTCGGCCTCCACATAGTCGATCGGTTCCTGTTGGCCACGCCAGACAATTGCGTCCCGTCCGGAACGCAGGTGGTCCACCAGGTGCGGATAGCTCTCACGCAGCGCTGCGATCGCAGCATCTTCGGTGTATCCATTGCCTCCCTTGAGCCATTGCAGGATCAGCACGCGGTGGCTCTTGTCCTGACTGATGCCTCTGCCGATGGCCTGGAGCCCCTTGCCCAGAGCGCTGGTGGATTTCCCTTTACCTTCACCGGTGTAGATCTCAATCCCACCCGGTGACGGGAACGGAAGCAGCGAATCGTCCTTGGGCTCGATCCGTCTGTGGGCACGCATCTCGGAGTGCAGATCGGCGATCTGAATCAAAGGCTGGGGGGCTGCACGCCCGGTCACGATGATTTCCATGCCATCCGGTCGAGCCGAGAGAGTCTTGACCACATCGTTGATGTCGAGCAGCCCGAGATCCAGCACGGGGTTCAGTTCGTCCAGAACGACAACCGAATAAAGAGCGCTGGCAATCGCACCTCGGGCAATGTCCCAGCCTCTCTGGGCTTCCTGCTGGTCGAATTTGGTTGCCTCGTCAGCGTTGAAATAGTCAGCGCGTCCTGTCCGGACCTGATCGATGAGGTGGGGAAAACCCTGCTGCAGGGCTTCAATCGCCGCATCCTCGTCGTAAGCCCGGCCAGGTCCTTTGAGGAACCGCAGCAGCAGAACCCTGGTTCGCCGCTGCTCGCAGATGCCAAGACCGATCGTGCGCAACACCACTCCCAGTGCAGCCTGGCTCTTGCCTTTGCCTTCTCCGTCGTAGACATGCAGCTGGCCAAGGCTGCGCTCACGACTGTCGGCAGCTGTGACGATGCCGATGCCTGGATTGCTGCGGCGACGTGCTCCGCTGGAGCTATCGGATGACTGGACTGCGTCCATCGTCAGTACTTGGATGGCGCTTCTTACGATCGGAGCATACTGAGATTCCCGCCTTCAGCAGTGGCTCCCGAGACTTTTCGCCTGCTGGAACCGCTCTCCATCGAAGACGAGCAGCGGCTGAAGCAGTTGCGCGAACGGATCCTGAACTTCAAGCGTGTGTTCGTTGCCTATTCCGGTGGTGTGGACAGCACCCTCGTTGCCGCCATTGCTCAGGAACAGCTTGGCGACTGCGCGTGTGCCGTCACCGGTGTGTCGCCATCTCTGGCCTCTCATCTTTTGGCTGAAGCTCGCCAACAGGCTCACTGGCTGGGAATCAGGCATCGTGAAGTGAAAACCAAAGAGCTTGAAGACCCCGCCTACAGCAGCAACCCCACGGATCGTTGCTATGCCTGCAAGCGCGAGTTGCACAGTCATCTCGCCCCAATAGCAGAGGCGGCTGAAGGGGCGAGGGTGCTCGATGGTGTCAATCTTGATGACCTCGGCGATCATCGACCAGGCCTTGAGGCGGCCGGTGAAGCTGGTGTGATTTCGCCGCTGGCTGATCTTCAGATCGACAAGACCTGTGTGCGACGACTGTCCAGGGCACTGGGTTTCCCCTGGTGGGACAAGCCAGCTCAGCCTTGTCTGGCCTCGCGGTTTCCTTACGGGGAAGCGATCAGCCATCACCGCCTCAGGCAGGTAGGTCATGCTGAAGCCTGGTTGATCGAACGGGGTTTCTCTCGTGTGAGGGTTCGATCCCAGGGCCTCTCTGCTCGAATTGAAGTTCCTCAGGAGCGGCTTTCGGAACTGCTTGCGCCTGAGCTCAGAGAACCACTCGTTCAGTTCATGCTTGAACTCGGCTTCACCAGTGTGAGCCTGGATTTGGAAGGATTGGTGAGTGGAAAGCTCAACCGGGGCCTACCCGGTTGAGGGTCGATTCAACCGGCCTGAACGCTGGGTGTTCGTTCCGCTTCAGCCACGGCCGAGGGTGTTTCACGCAGAAAGCTGCGCATGGACTGGCGATCTGCGCCTAGCTCTTGCCTGAGGTGCTCACAGGCTGATTCGGGCATGGTGTGATCGCCGCAGGTGAACACATCCACTGCGGCGTATCCGTTTTCAGGCCAGGTGTGAATGGAGATATGGGACTCGGCCAGCAGAGCTAGTCCAGTAACACCCTGAGGTTCGAATCGGTGTGTGATGAGGTTGAGAAGAGTGGCACCAGCACGTTTCGCTGCCATCGTGATGGTGGTTCTCAGGAAGGCTTCGTCGTTGAGCTTGCGCTGATCGCAGCCGTAGAGCTCAAGGATGCAATGTTTCCCCACCATGTCAGTAGCACTCATCTGACTGGGACTGGGGGCTGTAACAGTCAAAGCGTCGTCCCATCCCGGGTTGGGATGCAGGCAGGACAGGGTCTGCTCCATCAGGGCATCAAGGAAAAGAGCCTCAGACCTTAGCTTTTTCTCATTCCGTTTCTCAAGTGATCGGCGTTGAGAATCTGTGAGCGCTGCCGCCATTGGCCTTCGAAGGCATCCAGGTGCGTTGCGCTCACTAGGCATTGATGGGAATCACCCACAGCTTCCAGAAGGGTGAGCTGGCGGCGTGGATCCAGTTCCGCCAGCACGTCGTCCAGCAGCAGCAAAGGGGGATGACCACAGAGTTCACCGACCAATTCCAGTTCGGCGAGCTTCAGTGCCAGTACAACGGTGCGCTGCTGCCCGGCAGAGCCGAAGCGACGGGCTGCGGTGCCATTGAGCATCAGATTGATTTCGTCGCGATGGGGTCCCACCCTGCAGCTGCCCAGCCTTTCCTCCTCAGGCCGCTGCCGCTGAAGTTGCTCTTCGATGGACAACCTCCAGGCTTCCTCAGCCTCTTCCCCCTCCAGCACGCTCCCAGGTGAATACAGCAGTTCCAGCTGTTCATGGCCCTGGCTGAGACGTTGCTGCCAGGCTGCAGCGAGTGGCTCGAGTCGCGCCAATGCACGGCGTCGGCGTCGGTGAATGCGTGTGCACACCAGTGCCATCTGGGTGTCGAAGCTGTCCAGCAGGACGTTCCGTTCCAGCGATGTGCCGAGGCCACCTCGTCTCCAGAATTGACTGCGTTGCCGCAGCAGACGGTTGTAGCGACCGAGCAGGTCGCCATAGACGGGTTCGAGTTGCAACACGACACGATCGAGCCACTGACGCCTCAGCGCCGGCTCTCCACGCACCAGATGCAGATCCAGTGCACTGAACCCGACACAGCGCAGCGGGCCGATCAGATCCATTTGCCGCGTCAGCAGCTTGCCGTTGCGTCGTGCCTGTCGTCCTCCCCGTCGCCGCAGTTCGAGCTCGACCACATCGTCATCCAGGCAGGTGGCCTTGAGCAGAGCGCGGGAGGCGTCCCAGTGGATCAGATCCATATCCTGGCTGGATCGATGCGACCGCAGACTGCCCAGCAGCTCCACTGATTCGAGCAGGTTGGATTTGCCAACGCCGTTGCTGCCGATCACAAGCAGACGAGGCGCATCGATCTCCAGCTGCAGATTGCAGTGGTTGCGGAACTCCTGCAGTTCGAGCCGGAGAAGCCGAATCGGTTCTGGTGCGGTGTGTGGCTAAGGTAACCGGAGCGTGGTTGTTCTCCCAGCCGCCGCGTGGGCATGTAGCTCAGTTGGATAGAGCATCAGATTCCGGTTCTGAGGGTCGGGGGTTCGAGTCCCTCCATGCTCGTGTACAGAAAGAGTGACCAGCTACCGGAGACGCAGTCCCATTGCTCTGATCCCACCTGGATCAAGAATGAATCCGCGCGATTTGAGTGCATCCAGCGCCTGATCGGGTGCTGCAATTGAAATGCTGCATCCAGGCAGATCTCTGCGCAGGCAGGCAAGGGAACGGTGAACCAGCACCGCCAGCAATCTGGATTGATCAGGTCCTGAAGCGGCAGCGAGGTTCCAGAGATTGGCATTGAGCGCCTGATCGCTGGTGGCTCTCACAAAGCCCACAAGCCGCTGCTCTTCACTGTCAAGGATGCTCAGATGCCAGATGCTGCGTTGCAGTGCAAGTGGCCAACGTTCCACCGGGTGTGGTTGATCGCCGCAGTCCTGAAGCAGGGCATTGATGCTGTGCCCGTCAGGAACGAACTCCATGCTGACGCTGTAGCGCTCCGGGAGCCTTGGAGCGGCGGCCTGTTGACGGAAGGGAAGCAGTGCCACTCAACCGGTGTTGCGCATGCCGGCAGCGATGCCGTTGATGGTCAGCAGAGCTCCACGGAGAAGCTCGCTGCGGCTGTAGGTCCGACCGTCGCCGTCACTCGGAAACTCGCTCATCGGTGGCTGACGGTTCTGATCACGCAGTCGTTTGAGCAAGGCGACCTGTAGGAATCCCAGTGGCACGATGGTGCGGTTGCGCAGGTTCACGGACAGCTGCAGCGCAGGATCTGCATCCAGGAGCCTTTCCTGTCTGGTGATATCCAGCACCAGGCGTCGGGTGAGTGTGTATTCATCCGCGATTGTGTTGTAGATCCGTTCAAATGCGTCGCGATGATCAGCGCTGCCAAGACTGCTGACGTAGTGACGGGCTAGATCAAGATCCACCTTGGAGAGTGTCATCTCCACCTTTGAGATCAGCATCCGGAAGAACGGCCAGCGCTGATGGAGCGTGCGCAGCAAGGTCATTTGCTCTGGATCAGCCTGCAGCTCCTCACTGAGAGCTGTTCCCACACCGAACCAGCTCGGCAACAGGAAACGGCTCTGGGTCCAGCCGAACACCCATGGGATCGCCCGCAGGCTGGACAGGTCCCTGGCACCGGATTTGCGCCGGGCCGGACGACTCGAAATCTGCAGCTTGCTGATTTCCTCAATGGGAGTGACCTGCTCGAAGAAGGCAACAAGATCCGGATTGTCGTGAACCAGGGCTCTGTAGTGACGCCGAGAGCATTTCGCCAGCCTGGCCATCAGGTCGTTCCAGCTCGGTGTGGCATCCAGCTGATTGGTGACCAGGCTGTTCTGCACCACGGCAGTGGTGACCGTTTCGAGGTTGTAGAGGGCCAGCTCGGGCAGGCTGTACTTGGAGGCCAGCACTTCGCCCTGTTCGGTGATCTTGATCCTTCCCTGAAGCGTGCCGCTGGGCTGGGCGAGGATTGCCTGGTAGGCAGGGCCACCGCCTCTGCCAACTGACCCTCCACGGCCGTGGAACAAACGCAGCGCCACGCCATGACGTGCCGCCAGATCCTGAAGGGCAATCTGCGCTTTGTGGATTTCCCAGTTGCTGGACAGAAATCCAGAGTCCTTGTTGCTGTCGGAATATCCAAGCATTAGCTCCTGAAGAGGCAGCCCCTGGCTGCCCACGCGTGGCAACAGGTTTCTGTAGAGCGATGTCTGGAACAGTTCCTCCATCACTTCGGGTGCGCGTTGCAGATCCTCCACCGTTTCGAACAGGGGCACCACGAGCAGATCCGCATGACCGGAGGAGGGGTCCACAAGGCCGGCTTCCTTGGCCAGCAGCAGCACTTCCAGCAGGTCGGAAACGCTGTGACTCATGGAGATCACATAGGTGCGACAGATCCGGCTGCCGAACTCGTCCTGAAGGCGATGGAGCATCCGGAACACATCCACCGTTTCCGCTGTGGTGGCTGACCAATCCACCGCAGGAGGAATCAGGGGGCGACGCGTCTGCAGCTCCTGCAGCAACCAGCTCACGCGCTCCTGCTCATTCAGGTCTCCGTAGGCCTGTTCTGGATTGAGGTATCGGCTGAGTTCATCCAGTGCGTCACTGTGCCGCGTGCTCTCCTGACGGATGTCGAGCCCCGCAAGCGAGAAACCGTAGATGTGAACCTGCGTGAGCAGTGTGTCGAGGGGTTCGCAGGTGAGATCGGTGCTCACCAGGCTGGTTCGAATCAGTTCGAGATCACTGCGGAATTCGGCAACCGAGCCATAGTGCAGAGCTTCGCTTGGTTGGCTCTCTGGAGCGAAGGGTTGCGGACTTTCGGCAGGGGCACGCCAGCCTGCATTAGCAAGTTGATCGTTTCTCAGCTTCGTGAGGCGCAGCCGCTCGAGCATGAAGCTCATCTTCAAGCGGTAGGGCTCGAGGCGATAGCGGGTGGCTCGCTCCTCGTAGACCTCCGGGAAGCGGAACCGATCCATTTCCAGTGATTCCAGCAGAGAAGCACTCACCTGACTCCATTGCATCGAAATGCTGAGCTGGTCGCGCAGGCTTTGGACGGCGCTGATGTATCGGTCCAGCATCAATTCGCGCTGGTAACAGGCTGTGCGCCAGGTGATGTCGGTTGTGACTGAGGGGTTGCCGTCGCGATCGGAGCCGACCCAGGAGCCGAAGGTGCAGAAAGAGGAAGGAGGCAGCTGAACATCTGGGTAGCTGCAGGCGAGAGCGGTTGTGAGCCGTCGCCGCAGCTGCGGCATCGCGTCGAACAGCACCTGCTGGAAATAGTGCAGGGCGTAATCCACCTCATCGAGCACTGATGGCTTGAACTGGTGCAGTTCATCCGTACGCCACCAGAGCCTGATTTCCTCTTCCAATTGAAGACGGATGCCGTCGGCTTCGCGTGGACTGGTCTCGAAGGCAGTCTCCAGCTGTTGCAGGAGGCTGGCAACACGTCGCTGCTTATGCCTCACCGTGTGACGCACGATTTCCGTGGGATGGGCTGTGAAGACCAGTCGGATGTCGAGCTCCTGAAGCAGAGTCTCCAGTTGTGCTGGAGGAACGTTCAGGCGACGAAGGCGTTCAAACAGTTCACTGAACGTGGCTGGTTCTGTCTGGGTTGCCAGAGGTGGAGTGAAGGGATCGACCTGCTCGGCCAGTTCCTGAGAGCGAACAATGCTTTCGAGGTAGCTGTCCTCCTCGATGCGCTGCTCGAGAATATTCACCAGCTGGAAATACAGGGAGAAGGCCCTGGCGGCTGCGATGGCCTCTGAGAGGTCCATATCTCGGATCAGCGACACCACGGAATCCGAACTGACGGCACTGGGCTCGGGAAGGGCGGGATCGCTGAGTTGCTTCATGCGCAGCAGGCGTTCTGCCTGTTCAGCAGGACATTCGCTGCGCAGCACGGTCTGCCAAAGATCCTCCACCAGAGCCAGGCGCTGCTGGAGCAGATGGCCATTGCCGGATGTCTCCTGTACCCCAGCCCTGGGCTGATCGCTCGCAGGAATGATTGCAGGGGAGGAGGACATCGAGAGTGGGTCTGGATCTGAAGTCGTCATGATCATCCCAAAGTGCGCTCGGTGGGCGTGCAAACCCCACGCATTTCCTCCTCCTGCATTGCCGTGATGCTTTCGCGCAGCACCGCTTCGATGCTTTTCCCGGATTGGATTCCCTGCAGCCATCGCATGGCCTGATTCCCTTCTCGTAAGACGGCGGCCAGTGGCTCGAGTTGCTGCTTCAATCCAAGTTCCTGAGCCAGAGGCGTCACGCTGTCGATCAGCTGCTCCAGCCAGTCTCGGCAGGAGCGTTCGCGTCCGTCGCGCCAGTTGTGCAATGTGGCCTCAAGACTGGAACGGGCCGCGGCGCGATCGTTGCTCATGCTGAGCTCCTGCAGTTGTTGCAGATTGAGTGCACTGCTTTGCAGGGGGTCGTGCTGCATGGGCTCTCGCAGCACCTGCTGCACGCGCAGTTCCAGAAGAACAGTCACTGCAATCAGCACCTCGGGGTCAGTGATCAGATCGCAGATGCGCAGCTCGAGACGATTCAGTTGGTGCGGACGGTCAGGTCCGTTGGGTCGCACGGAGGTCCACAGATGACGGACGTTGTGCATTGAACCGTCCTGAATCTGTTGATTGGTCCAGGAGATGAAGTGCTGATGGTCAAGGAAGAGAGGAACGCGGGCCGGGGTGAGCGGGAACTGGAGCCAGCGCTGGGAATGCGCTCCGGTGATGCGGCCGTTGAGAAAGGGTGAACTGGCACTCAGAGAGAGCAACAGAGCCGCTTCGCATCGCACCAGACGCAGCGCAGCGAAGAGTTCGGCTGGATTGTTGATCCCCAGATTGATATGGATGCTTGCTGTCACCACGGCCGTGCCGTAGGTGGATTCAATCAGTGAGTGGTAAGGGTTCTTCGGGTCTGAACGCTCAAAACGTTCGGTGTCGCCGAAGCTGAGGGTGCTGCCTGGCAGCAGGGTGAGATTTTGTTCCATCAGCCAGCGACGCAACTTGCGGCGAGGTGAAAGCAGTGCTTCGGGAATTGCGTCGTAATCCGCCAGCGGATCGGTCACGTATTCGAGATTGCGGTGATCCGGTTCCGTGACGAATCCTGGTAGTTCCTGCTGTGCGCGGGCTGCAATACCGACATTGCGTCCATCGGGCCGCCCTGTGAACAGTTCGACTTCAAAGCCTTTGAGCAACCTGTTCCGGGTCATGCCCCGAAGTCCTCGAGACAGGCGAGCGCTGTGAGCATGCCGCGTGCCTTGTTCAGTGTTTCCTGGAACTCTGCCTCTGGCTGGGAATCGGCCACGATTCCGGCTCCTGCTTGCACCTGCAGGGTCCATCCGCCGCCGGACCTCGGTTTCACAACCATGGTGCGAATGGTGATGGCGGTATTGAGTGCTCCGGCCAGGTCCACCGATCCGTAGACCCCCGAATAGGGACCGCGGGCGTCTGGTTCAAGGTCGTGAATGAGCTGCATCGCCCTGATCTTCGGTGCTCCGCTGACAGTCCCTGCCGGGAAAGAAGCCATCAACAGATCCCAGATGTCCTTGCCAGGGGCAAGACGGCCTTCCACTTCGCTCACGATGTGCATGACATGGGAATACCGCTCGATCACCATCAGTTCGCGCACGGTGACCGAACCGGGCGTACATACCCGGCCGAGATCATTGCGGCCCAGATCAACAAGCATCACATGCTCGGCTCGTTCCTTGGGATCAGCGAGCAGGTCGGCTTCGAAGTTCCGGTCTTCCACAGGGTTACTGCCTCGAGGCCTTGTACCGGCAATCGGTCGCAGCACTGTGCGGATCCCGCCTTGATCCGGTTCCGCTTTCACCATCACCTCGGGACTGGAGCCGATCAGCTGCCAGTCACCGAAGTCGAAAAACGCCATGTACGGGGAGGGATTGATCATCCGCAGGCTGCGATACAGATCCAGCGGTGGATGATTGACATCAGCGCTCAGTCGCTGACTCACCACCAGCTGGAAGGCATCACCCGCAGCAATGTGGTGACGCGCTTGATCCACCGCCTGGTGGAAATCCTCGCGGGTGCGATTGCTTCTGGTCTCCGGGGTCGCGCCTCTGTCTGGTCTCCAGTTGAGAGGCCGCACGGACGGCAGTGGGGCAGCCATGCGTTCGCGCAATGAGTTGATTCGCTCCATCGCCCCTTCCCAGGCCTCCTCAGGAGTTGAGGCTGCATTGCGCTGCCCGCTCAGGTCCCCGTAGGCAACAGCGGTGATCAGGCGTTTCACCTGATCGAAGATCAGGATGCTGTCCATCAGCATCCACAATCCGTCGGGAGGACCATCGGCGATCGCTGGATGGACGGGCACGCTGGGCTCGATCCAGCGGATCAATTCATAGCCCCACATTCCATAGAGCTGGCCCAGTGGAGGAAGTCCAGGAAGGGTTGCCGGTCTGTAGGGCTCAAGACAGCTCCTCAGGCAATCGAATGGGTTGCCGCTGAAGGTTTCGCGGTGATTGTCTCGCCAGGTTCGCTCGAGCCCATCACGCGCTGCTGACAACGTCCAGACAGGGTCACAGGCCACCACGCTCCAGCGCCCGAGAGTTTCTCCGCCTTCAACAGATTCGAGCAAAACTCCCGGTGGTCGCTGGTCACCGACTTTCAACCAGGTGGTCAGTGGTGTCTCCAGATCCGCAGGCCAGCTGCAGGCCACAGGAATCATGGTTGCGCCTGCTTGAGCGGCTTCCAGGAAGGCTTTGCGGTCGGGACTGAGCATGAAAGAGTCGAAACCGACCGCCGACCATCATGACGCTCGACGGAACGACGAGATGGATCCAGGGGAAGAGTGGATCAGGTGTCGAACGTTTCGCGTCCGGTGAATTTGATCTTTGCAGGGTTGGTGTTCTGCCCGATGCGGCGTGGGTTATGACCAACCATCTCCCTGCCCTCGTTGACTTTCTCGGAAAAGACACCGTCCTTGGGATGCAGGAATTCAGTGTCTCCACCGGGGTAGATCCTGTAGATCTTGTAGTCCTCGATGCGTGGCTTGAACTTGGTACGCAACTGGGTGCCCAGTGCCAGGCACTGTTCCTTGCGAGCGAAATACATGATGTTTTCGCCGGTGTTCATCACGGCAGCACCTCCGGTGGGCAGCTCGAAGACCTGATCGGTTTTGCTGCTCCAGGTGATGGCGTATTTCTCTTCTGTTAAAGCGGAATTGAGCAGACCGCCGGTGCTTCCGATGTACTGGGGAAGCTGCCCTGTCAAAGGAGTTGATGTCATGGCTGTCCTGAGGAAATCCGCATGCCGATCTGTTTGGAAAGTAGCAAATGATTCGGCTTTGATTGGCTCATCTGATCCGGACCTTCACACCCGTCAACAATGATCGGCGATTGGAAAGAACACCGTCAGCCCGCGGTCCCGGCGCTGGGTGAGGCGCCCGCCAAGGCGCTCAAGCAGTCGGCGGGTTGCTGTCTGGCTCAGCTGCAGCCCACCAGTGCTGGTGTTCCAGCTGAGCACTGGCCCAAGGCGTTCCTGAGACAGATCGTCAGCGTTGGCCGCTGTGGTTGAGAGCTGATCAGGCGTTCTTGTGAGAATCTGCAGCTTCAGGCGGGCGCCTGCGGGTTGAAGGGTCAATTCAAGGCTGCTTCCTGCCGGGAGGCTGCGGCTGCAGCGGTCAATCAGTCCGCCAAGCATCGGCTCCAGTCGACCTGGATCGCTCAGGACAGGCGGAAGCTCACTGTCCAGACTCAGCTCGAGATGCAATCCACGGCGTTGCAGCTGCTGTTCCCATCCAGGTGCCAGCAGATTCAGCATCGCCCCAAGATCGGTGCGAGCCAGCGCGGATGAACTCTGGGGCTGCCGCTGCAGTTCGGCCGCCTGGAAAATCAGCCCGAACCGATCGATCTGCTCGCTGCATTCCGTGTCGATCTGCTCCAGACGACCAAGTACCTGCTGGGGGAGGTCACGGCGCCGAAGCAGGGAGCGGATCAAGGTGCGGATGGTTGCCAGGGGTGTGCGCACTTCATGCGTGATGGCCTCCAGGAGCGACAGTTCCGCATCCTCATCCCCATGATCATCTGCAGACTGCGGTGGATGTGTCGGGGCATTGGGTCCCTGCGTCGTCTGCAGCATGACCGTGGGCGCCATGTCTGCAAGTCGCTCCGCCAGGCAGGGCCAGAATTGTTTGGCAAGATCGCTGCTGCTCTGCAAAGGACCGAGTTGTCGAACCGCCTGTTGCAGCCCGTCGGCCTGCTCAGGCGCATCCAGGCGCAGACGCTGTTCAACCAGCGTCAGGGCCTGACCAAGGATGTCGGGTTCACTGCGCATCAGCAGCTGCCGCTGCCCCTCTTCGCCGTGGAGGGCCAGTGCCACCTGGAGCCGGCTTGTAATCACGATCAGCAGTGGATCGTGGCTGTCGGACTCTCTCAAGGGGAGGCGCTGGAAGTGCTCGTTCGGCCTGGCCGATGGGGCAGAGCACTGTCTTGCTTTGAGGCGATCCGGAGGGAGAAGGGTTGATCGCTCGGCGGCACTCAGCACATCCAGGACCTCAGGCGCCCAGACCCAGCCCTGAAAACGCTGGAGCAGATCGGGGGCATAGAGGGCCGGCAGTGGTGCCGCCAGCCAGATGCCTGCTGCGGTGTTGTCCTGGATCTCCAGCAGATCCTGAAGCACTTCCAGGCCACCCCACCACAGCCGTCTTGCATTGGTGTCGCTGGCTTGGCCAGGAGGGACGCCTGTCGCCATGCAGGCCTGAATCGACTGCAACAGCGGTGTGGAGTCTTTCAACGGATTAGGGCTCGTCTTGCTCGCCTCGCCACGGACAGGCACAGGCCAAGAGCGATGAAATTCACCACCATGGCGCTGCGTCCGTAGCTCATGAAGGGCAGTGGAATCCCGGTCACCGGTCCAAGTCCGATGGTCATGAAGATATTCACCACAACCTGGAACATCAGCATCGTGGCGACGCCGATCACCACCAACGATTCGAAGTCGGTGCGGGCTTTCCCTGCCACCTGAAGCAAGCGCCCCATCAACAATGCGAAACCGACCACCACCAGGATTGTGCCTACAAATCCCAGCTCCTCACCCAGAGCACTGAAGATGAAATCGGTGTGCTGCTCAGGGATAAAACGCAGTTTGGTGAGTTGTCCCTGCAGCAGGCCAGTTCCGAACAGTCCTCCTGAACCAATTCCAACAGTGCTCTGCAGAAGGTGATAACCACCACCCAAGGGGTCCTTGGTGGGGTCCAAAAACAGCACGAGTCGGTCTCGCTGATAATCCTGCAGACCGTTGGCCCACAGCCAGGGAGTCACCAGTGCAGCTGCGCTCTGCACTGCCAGGACCAAGGCCAGCGCGACTTTTTTCCATGGCAAAGATCGGTAGGCGATGCCCAGGGTGAGTGGGATCCATGCTGCGAGTCCCCATGGGAACAGCCCAGCGAGGAGGGCCGTGATCAGGGGGGAAAGCAGCAGAACCAGCCATTCGAAAGGCATGCCAGACCAGTAGAGCATCGTTAACAGCAGCGCCCCGAACACCAGAGATGTGCCTAAGTCGGGCTGAATGAACACCAGCAGCCAGGGGAGTGAAATCACCCCGAGTGGCCTGAGCAGATCCACGGGGCGTTCAACAGGGTGTCGATCCAACACCGCCGCCAGCAGAAGGATTGCAGCCAGCTTTGCGAATTCGGAGGGTTGCACGTGCACGCCTCCGATGCTGATCCAGCGTTGTGCGCCAAGGGCTGTGGTGCCGATCATTCGGACAGCGACAAGGCTGATCACGGTGAGTCCGTAAATGGGGATCAGCAGAGGGCGGAGTCGCAGCAGCGATAGCCTTGCCAGTAACAGCGCGATTCCCACGCCGACACCTGCAGTGATCCAGTGGTGATACCAGTCGGCGTAATCAGCCTGGCGCTGAGTGCTGGCAATCAGGAGTCCGGCCACGCCCACCATGGCCAGCGGCACTCCCCATAAAATCCAGTCCCGCTCACGTCCTCGACCCCGCCGTTTGCCTGTCCTTCTGAACAGGGATTGTCCGTTGAGGCCGACTCCGGACACCATGATCAGGCTTTGTCGTTCACCATGGGCGAAAGACGATCTGCAAGCACCAGGAATGTCTTGGCGCTCACCGAGTCGGGCTTGGACAAGGTGATCGGTCTGCCCTGATCACCGCCTTCCTGGACAGGCATCTCCATCGGAATCTGGGCGAGCAGGGGGACATCGAAGGCATCAGCCAGGGTTTGGCCACCACCTGTGCCGAAGAGGGCATATCTCCGATCGGGCTGGTCTGGCGGAATGAATGCGCTCATGTTCTCGACCACACCCAGCACCGGGATGTTCATCTGGCGGAACATCGCCAATCCGCGTCGCGCATCCTGGAGAGCCACCTGCTGAGGAGTGGTCACGATCACCACGCCCGCCATGGGAACGGCCTGGGCTAATGACAATTGGGCATCGCCAGTGCCCGGTGGCAGGTCAACGACCAGAACATCGCGCTCTCCCCACTGCACCTGATAAAGAAACTGGCGAATAATGCCGTTGAGCATGGGCCCTCGCCAGATCACGGGCTGGTTCTCCTCAATCAGAAGACCCATCGACACCATCGCGATTCCGCAGCTCTCGATCGGCTGCATGCACTGGTTGTCTCCGCTGCCGCTCACTTCAGGTGTGCGGTCAGCAACGCCCAGCATGGTCGGGGCGTTGGGTCCATAAATATCGGCATCCAGAAGCCCCACCTTCAGACCGCGCACGGCCAGAGAGCAGGCCAGATTCACCGCCACGGTGCTCTTGCCGACGCCACCCTTGCCGCTGCTGACCGCAATCACGTGGCGGACCCCTGGAATCGACTGTCGTTCGGCGACCTGTCCATGGCCTGCCTGGCCGATGCCTCCCTGGGAGGGCGGTTGACCCAGTTCGATCTGGACATCATCGATGCCCTCCAGTTGCAGAAGCCGCTGTCTCGCTCCACTGACGATCTGGTCGCGCTGATTTTGAGCGAATCCCGGCAGGTTCAGCCGGATCACCGCCCGTGGAGGTGCCACCCGCACCTGATCAAGCCAGCCCAGATCCAGCAGGGAACGGTCACTGCCCGCATCGCGGAGGTCGCTGAGCGCTTGAGTGGCCTGTTCCGCAGTGGTCATGCAACCCATTCATTGGCTGGATCCTAGGGGCGCTTTTCCATGACAGTCCTTCACACGCTCTTGTCGGAAACGGTGCTGGGCTGAAATGGTCAGCAGTTCACCGACACCGTCGATCATGGTCCGTTCCCTGCTTAAGCGTCTGAAGGGCCGGATGCTCGGATCAGCGCCTTCGTCGTCTTCGGCCCTCTCCGGCGAGCGTCCTCCCGCCGACTCCCGTGAGCGTGCCCGTGCGCTGGTGATGGGTCTTCAGGATCAGATCTGCTCAGGTCTGGAGCAGATCGATGGTGTGGGCAAGTTTCTGGAAGAGAGCTGGGATCGGCCGGAAGGAGGTGGTGGTCGTTCCCGAGTGATGCGAGAAGGCCGCATCTTCGAGCAGGGAGGTGTGAATTTCTCTGAGGTGCATGGCATGGAACTGCCACCTTCAATCCTCAAACAGCGGCCCGAGGCCAAAGGGCATCCCTGGTTTGCCACAGGAACCTCCATGGTTCTGCATCCCAGAAATCCATTTGTTCCCACGGTGCATCTCAATTACCGCTATTTCGAGGCCGGACCGGTCTGGTGGTTCGGAGGAGGAGCTGATCTCACGCCGTATTACCCCTTCCTTGAGGATGCCCGACATTTCCACCGCACTCATCAGCAGGCCTGCGATTCGGTCGATGAGCGTCTTTACAAGGTGTTCAAGCCCTGGTGTGACGAGTACTTCTTCCTGAAGCATCGCCAGGAGACGAGGGGCATCGGCGGCATCTTCTATGACTACCAGGATGGGTCGGGGCGTCTGTACCGCGGTCAGGATCCTGAAGGCCCAGCCGCTCGAAAAGCGGCCGAGATCGGTTCAGTGAATCTCTCGTGGGAGCAGCTGCATGATCTGGCGAGGGCTAACGGAACGGCATTCCTTCCCGCCTACACCCCAATCATTGACAAGCGCAATGGCCTCGCCTACGGCGATCGTGAGCGTCAGTTCCAGCTGTATCGCCGGGGCAGATACGTGGAATTCAATCTGGTCTGGGACCGCGGAACCATTTTCGGATTACAGACCAATGGCCGCACTGAATCGATCCTGATGTCTCTGCCTCCTCTGGCGCGTTGGGAATACGGCTATCAGGCCGAGGAGGGTTCTCGCGAAGCCCTTCTCACTGACCTTTTCACCCGTCCACAGCACTGGTTCGACGATCCTTCGCTTGAGGAACGCTGTCGTCCCCATCAGGCGGTGAACTGAGCCTCCGGGTTGCTGGGCCAGGCGCCTTGCCGACCCCCTGCTCGATGGCTTCAACGATCCGAAGGGCCAGCCCAGCGACCACCGCATCACGACTCTGCGGATCCCGCAGCGCCCGCTCCAGCTGTCCCTCGAGTTTGCCGATCTCCAGAATGCTGATGCCCCGTCTTGGCCCTCCCAGACCTCCGCGGAAGTTCAGGGGGTAGCGCCCGAAATTGAGAGCCAGGCTCTCGTCAATTCTCGTCGCAGGACTGCGCAGACTGGGAATCAGGCCTGAGCCGACGCCGTGTTGGCCGTAGGCGTCGAAATGAATCTCCAGGGCGTAGCCCCCCGCATCGTGGTGACGTCGCCCCACCGACCAGTTGGTGCGCGGGTCTTCCTCATCGGCAATCGTGAGTTGATCAGGCTCATAGGCGCGGATCTGCAGTCCGCGCTGCTGTCCTGTCCGCACCACCGCGTCGCGGATGCGTTGATTCCAGAACAGCTCATCACGCATACGTGGATCCATGGGCTTGGCCCCTCCAAGGTCAACGGCTGCACCGGAGGTCCCCGCTCCCTTGATGCCCTGGGAGTCGGCATGGCCCGCGAGAACAAGAATCTCCACTGACTCCGAGGGTGTCGCTCGGCCCGTCCAGGCGGCTGGCAGGCCAACCCTGACCCCCGTGAGGGGGTCTTCCTCCCGGAGATGGGGAGCTCTGACGGCGGTTGTCATCACGGCCGACAGGATCAGTCCGGCGCTCATCAATGCCATTGGCAGGAGCCCTCGCCGTTGAAACACTTCAGATCGGTGATGTCAGCAACGCGCCATCGCTGGCCAGTTCCAGCGGATCGGCGAGGGCAAGCTCCAGGGCGATGAGCTCATCGCGATGAGCGCGCAAACGCAGTGTGCTGCCATTGCCAGCCTCGGGCTCGATCAGGCGGATCTGGATCTCCTCCACACGTCTTGCTCGGCTGGCGTAGATCCATCCGGCGAGGGGGCCGAGAGCCGAGAGCAGCAGAGGCCACCAGCCCAGAGATGGGTTCATCTGTCGCACGACCAGTCCAAGGCTGCCAGCGCCGATAGTGCCCAGCACTGAAAGCAGGATCGCAAGAGGAAGGCTGCTGTCCACCCGGCCTCTGTATTCCAGCAGGCATCGCTCGGCATCGCCCCCCTGCTGACTCCACCCCCGCTGCTTTAGCCAGGCGTCGAGTCCGTTCAGCACTTCCACCGGAGGCCGCGGTGATCGAACCTCCACAACAGTGGTTCGATCCTTGCTGGCGGCACGCAGGAAGAAGACCAGGCCGATTCCCAGCAGAGCTGTGAGCAGCAGAGTGGACGTCTGGGGAGATGGCATCCGCTAGCTGCTGCCCGAACAGAGCTCTGTTCTACGTGGTCAATGGCGAGGTGGTCAGTGGATCGTGTTCATGGAGCCAGCGGCTCCAGGGTTCCATCAGGCGTTCAGCCTGACCTCTTGCGTCCTGATGCAGGTGCAGCATGCGGCGGGGGCGACCCCTGCTGGGACAACGCTTGGTGTAGGAATCAAGCATCTCCTGCTGTTCGAGAAAATCGACTGCCTGATGCAGCACCGTTTCGGAGAGGCGCAGCTTGGGATGGTCGCTCTGCAGTCGCTGAAGCAGTCCTGAGGGGTAACTGTCGTTCTGCAGCAGGCAGTCAAGAACCCAGCAGACCGCCAGCTCGAGATCCAGGAAGAGCGGCGGGGGCTGTCGGAAATAGTGTTCGATGTCCGCCAGACACGAGCGCGTTGGTTTGCGTTGGGTGAGCATGAAAACTAGCTGTCTCGATTTTGTCTAACTCGGTCTCGTTCTGATTTTCAAGCGCTCAGTTAAAACTCGCTCCATCGCTTGCTGAGGCCAGAGTGGTGGTTGGTTGAAGTCCCTTGCTTTCTTTACATGGCTGAGATTCCCAAAGAGCCCTGCGCATTCGCAGTCTTTGACGGAGACCTGGATCAGGACTGGTATGACCGCTTCGTGCAGGCGAAGGCTCTCGCGGTTGATACCGAAGCCATGGGGTTGATTCACGGTCGTGACCGACTCTGTCTTGTGCAGATCTGCGATGACGGGGACCAGGTTGCCTGCATTCGCGTTGGCCTCGGGCAGACGGAGGCTCCGCGACTGAAGGCGCTGATGGAGGCTCCAGCCATTGAAAAGGTGTTCCATTTCGCCCGGTTTGACGTGGCGGCGTTAGCCACGGGTCTGTCGATCCGGGTGAATCCTGTGTTCTGCACCAAGGTGGGGAGTCGCCTGGCTCGCACTTACACCCCGAGACATGGCCTCAAGGATCTGGTCATGGAACTGGTAGGAGTTGAGCTGGATAAACAGGCGCAGAGCAGTGATTGGGGCAGGGTTGATGAGTTGAGCGACGCGCAGCTGGCCTATGCCGCCAACGATGCCCGCTATCTGCTTCCTGCGCGCCGGCAGCTGGAGGTCATGTTGCGTCGAGAGGGGCGCTGGGAGCTGGCGCAGCGTTGCTTCGCGTGCGTTCCAGTGATGTCTGATCTAGATCGTTATCGCTTCGTCAACACCTTCGAGCACTGAGCTCAGTCTTCGAGCATGAAATGTTGATCCAGTGGCTCGGCCTCCAGCAGCGTGTCCAAGTTGCTGCCCGCTGAGCACTTGCTCTGTTCTGCCTTCGCAGCGTCAAGCAGGCTTGTTGCCACTGCTTTACGGGTTTCAACATCCCGTGCGCCGTCCCTGGCTGCCTGTTGGTCGATCCGTCGGCGGGCTGAGGCCTGGCTGATGCTGAGCAGGCTCGCCAGTTCCGCACAAAGCCTCAGATAGTCGCGGTCCTGAATGGCGGCCATGGCGATGGGAAGGAGATCCTTCGTTCCGAGATGAACCCCAGTATCAGCTGTCGGGTGCGAGCTGGCCGATCACCTCCCGCGCAATGGCTTCGCTGCCGCCGGCCGGTCCCATCCTCTGACGACCCGTGCGTCCCATCTCCTGGCGCAGCAGAGGGTCGTTGAGAAGCTGGGCAAGACGGCGTCCCAGCTCCTGTTCAGATCGACAGGTGCGGACGGCCCCACCCAAAAGCCGGCTCTGCCTTTCGGCAAACCCACGGGTGAACTGTGGACCGCGACCTGGCAAGGACAGCGCAGGAATTCCCAGTCCCACCATCTGTTCTGTGGCGGTGCCGGCGGTGGCAACCCCCGCTTCCGCCCAGCTCACCCATTGCTGGAACCGTCCGGGACCAAGCAGCAGAAGCAACGGCCCGCGTACCCAGCATTCAGATGCTTGGAGGGTGCTGCTCGGAGGCGGGCAGCTGCGAAATCCAAGGCCTTGCAGCAGTTTTCTCAGCTCATCCTGCAGGGGCGTCGAGCCGAGGGCTGCCAGAACGGCCAGAGGCACGGGACTGTGCATCTGTATCAGCCCGCTGATCAGACGATGGAAGTTGTTCAACGCTTCCGGCATCCGGCTGCCGCACAGCAGCAAAATCCTTCGGCATCGCTCCAGGCTTGCGGGGGGAGCTGACGGAACAAGTCCATCCATCATTGGGTTTCCGGGACTGGTCGCGTTGACGCCGTGGCGGCGAAGCCCCCTTGCTGTAAGACGGTCGCGCATGGCCACCAGTCGGCAGCCTCCCTGTTTCATCAGATGCCATTCCCAGGGGTCCCACTCGCTGCCTTTCAGTGCGTGGTAGCGATCACTCAGAGATTGTCCTGGCCCGCTGCTCCAGGTGTAGTCGCTCTTGGGAGTGCCGATGAACCCGAATGGCCGATGGGTGCTCCAGGCCATCAGCAAAGGAAGCAGATCTCCCACGGCCAGGATTGCGGCAGTGGACTTGCGCTCCTTTCGCAGGCAGAACCATTGCTTCCAGGTGAGCAACGGTAAACCTGCCATGAAATCCGAAAGGAGAGCACCCAGGCTCTGATTGCTGAACCCCCCGCTGGGAAGTCGTGCTCCCGGGCCAATCCTTTGAACCCAGCCTTTCTCAATTGCTGCCTGGAAACAGCTGCCCTGGCCAACCAGAGGAAGCACTTTCACGGTCCAGGCAGGTTGCAGTCGATGGATCGCTTCGATGATTCTGAGTGCGATCAGATCCTCGCCGTGTCCGTTGCTGATGACCAGCAGAGCAGGGGCGGTCTCGCTGATACGATCCGCCAGTGGAGCAGTTCTGCTCCGGTCGGCGGCATGGCCAAGTGGTAAGGCAGAGGATTGCAAATCCTTTATCCCCAGTTCGAATCTGGGTGCCGCCTTCGCTTTCATCGAAGTGTCTGAATGCTCAGAGTTGTGCTTCGGCACTGACCTCACCTCCATCTGGCGCCTTTGCAAGGCAGAGAATGCGACCTGCCTTGACGACGCAGCTTCCATCTCCTACTGCCCAGGCTTTCGGCACACTTCCCGCGAGCCCATCGGCGTCATAGTTCGCTTCAGACACACTGTTGATCCTGCCTCGCCAGTTGGCTGCGTTCAGCTGGCAATTGCCTCGGCTGCAGTTCAGAACTGGCGTTGTTGACAACTCGGACAACACGAATGTGAGCCTTTGGCTGGATCCAGGCCGATCTCCAGCCCCGACAAAGCGAATGCTGAGGATTGAGGGTGTCCGGCCATCGATTTGGACCGAACCGCAGCGCCGCTTCTCGCCAGTCGTTGGGATGAAGCGACAGTTGCTGCTGTTGGTCTGGTATCGACCAGCAAAGGATTCGAGCTGTGCTTGAACAACGAACGGTCCGCTCACGCCAAGAGCCAGGGCGGACGTGAGAACCGCCTGTTGGTGGATTGGCAGAACGCGCATCACTTCAGTAGTCGCTGTCTGCCACACACATGCCGATGCAGCTGAGGCCGTTGCCCGCTGTGCGACCACAGTGATTGCAGAGCACACGATCTTCAGCAACGGTTGCCGCTGAATCCTGAGCGGAGTTCTCCTCCCGCCGATTGCGAGCTGTTTCGGCAGCAGAGGATGACATCACCGGAATCGTACTGAAGCGATCATGGCGTGCAGCGATCCACAGCGTTGTGACAGGAATCGGATTCGGCACTTGGGCCTGGGGAAACCAACTGCTCTGGGGCTATCGCCCTGAACGAGACGATTCAGATCTGGAGGCCACGTTTGCGGCGGCTGTCTCAGCCGGTCTTGTGCTTGTGGATACGGCGGATTCCTATGGCACAGGGCGATTCAACGGCCGGAGTGAAGAGTTGCTTGGTCAGTGCCTGGAGGGTCTTCCACTCTCTTCCCGTCGCAAACTCATTGTCGCCACCAAGCTGGCTCCGTTCCCCTGGCGCCTCGGGCGTCGTGGCCTGGTGAAAGCATTTCAGGCCAGTCGTGGGCGTCTGCGGGGGCAGCTTGACCGGGTTCAGCTGCACTGGAGCACGGCCCGTTACGCCCCATGGCAGGAGCGACCGCTGCTGGATGGACTTGCAGATCTGGTGGATCAGGGTGAAGTGCGTGAGCTTGGCGTCTCCAATGTTGGCCCTCAGCGTCTGAAGCTTTTGCATGAGCATCTGGCGCGTCGGGGTGTACGGCTGGCCAGTGTTCAGGTGCAGCTGTCACTGCTCGCGCCAGAACCGATCAAGCCTGGAGGCGTCCTCGATGTGTGCCGCGACCTTGGTGTGGAGGTGTTGGCCTACAGCCCCCTTGCTCTGGGAGTTCTGGCGCGCCACCCTGCCTGGAAACCCAGTGGTGCAACTCCTTTGCGATCGGGTCTGTATCGGCGCCTGTTGCCTGGTTCTCTGCCACTGCGTCAGGCGATGGCTGACATGGCGCAGGCAAGGGGGGTCAATCAGGTGCAGGTGGCGCTGAACTGGTGCCGGGCCCATGGAACCTGCCCGATTCCTGGGTTCCGCAGACCGGCTCAGGTGATCGATGCCAAACAGGCTCTGAACTGGTCCCTTACTGAGCGGGAGCGCAGTCTGCTCGATCAATACAGTTTCGATACTGCGGCTCGAATGCCCGACAACCCTTTTCAGAGCGCTTGATCGCTGGGCTCCGGATCCGGGCTGACGACCACAGGCAGGGATGATGCTGGGGGTTGCAGGGAGACCACCTTGAGTGGTGGCTTGATGGTGGGCGAAGGTTCTTCAGCCGATTGCTCGCAGGCAGAGAGGGCTTCCTGAAGCAGGGAATCGAACGTTGCGCCGGGAAGACGATGTCGAGCGATTTCCAGGAATGTTCGAGGCAGGGATTCCCCAGCAGCGCGGCGAACGGCGGGATTGTCCCGTCGTTGTTGTTGTTCCTCTTCGATTGCTCTCAGAAAACGATGGGTGACATCGCGCTTCGTGCACGCTTTGATCAACGTGTCACGGTCACCTTCAGCCTGTTCCAGCTCACTGATGCGACGCTCAAGGCTGACGAGCACCTCCGCAGCTTCCTTGCTGATGTTGGCCAGTTGTCCATCAGACAGAAAAGGCATGTCGGCAACAAAAACCTTGCCGTGGTCCTTGAGAGCAAGAAAAGTCGGTCTTGGTCCTCCCTGGCGGTGACCTCCTGCTTTGTCATACCCCGATCCGACCGGGCGTCTTGGGGGAGTAGGCCCTGCCGATGAACGACGTCGGGTTGTGCGTTGAGGTCTATCAAATGGCATGGATTAATAAGGCGTATGTCACGACGCATTAATCGATACGAAATCGATCTGTCTTTTCGGAGACTAACGGGGCTGAAAGGCCTCAGTGCGCTTTCACGCTGAGCTGTTGGAGATTGTTGGATGCAGGCCTGTTTCAGGCCGGAAGGCCAAGCACGGGGGAACTTTCCTTGCCTGTGGAGGTCATGACCTCGCCGATGTCCCATGCCTTGAAACCCCTGCTCGCAAAGTGATTGCTTGCAGCCTCGACGGCGGTCCCAGGGAGCACCAGGCAGTAGCCAATTCCAAGATTGAAGGTGTGCCAGAGATCGCGTTCCCTGATCTCTCCATGAGACTGAAGCCAGTTGAACAGTTCCGGGCGTGGCCAGCTTTTGGGCTCCACCTTGGCGATCAATCCGTCCGGCAGGCAGCGAGGAAGGTTTTCGGGAATGCCTCCGCCTGTGATGTGGGCCATGGCGTGAACCGGCGTGCCTGAGGCGATCAGTCCCCTTACAGCTGCTCCGTAAAGGTGGGTCGGCTTCAAGAGCGCCTGAATCAGAGGTTGGCCCTGGGCGCCGAAGCGGGTTTCAGTCGAAACGCTGTTGGACTCCAAGATTTTGCGAACAAGGCTGAAACCGTTGCTGTGAACACCGCTGCTGCTGATCCCAAGGATGCGGTCGCCTGCTCGCACCTGGCTGCCGTCAACGACCGAATCTTCCTCAACCACGGCGACACAGAATCCTGCCAGGTCGTATCGGCCTGGGGGATAGAAGCCGGGCATTTCGGCCGTTTCGCCGCCGAGCAGTGCGCAACCGCTCTGGCGGCAGCCATCGGCGATTCCCTCGACCACCGAGGCCATGGCATCAGGAGTTAAGGCACCTGTTGCCATGTAATCGAGAAAAAAGAGGGGTTCAGCACCGCTGGTGATGACGTCGTTGACGCACATGGCGACAAGGTCGATCCCAACATCGTGATGTCCGTGATGTTCCTGGGCGAGCTCAAGCTTTGTGCCAACGCCGTCGGTTCCTGACACAAGCAGTGGGCGTTTGAGCCCCTGCGGAAGCCGGATCATTCCTCCAAAACCGCCCAGTCCGCCGACAACCTCAGGGCGGTGAGTCGCTTCGACACCGGACCTGATCCTCTGCACAAACGCTCGACCAGCTTCCACGTCCACACCGGAGGCTCTGTAGTCCATCAACAGCTGCAGTTCTGTTCTGATCCTCTCCCTTCACGAGCGTGGCATCACACCATGACCTTGTGCCGCTGCGGCTTCCGGTCCTCTGGTGATCAGTATGGTTTGTCGTTCGAATTGCCTGGGCTGATCAATGGCCTCTCGGCTCGCTGAGCCAGCAGCCCAGTTCCCGCACACTCTCCGGGCAGTTCGTCAATGTCTTGGTGCTTATCCGCGTCAGCCTTCGCCTGTCTGCGGGAGTGTCGAAGCATTCATACGTTCAAGGATTGATGTCATCTGGTCGTGGATCTGTAAGCCCTTTGATGTCCGCAAACGTCGGACTTCCCCGAGCTGCAGTCAGACCCTTGCTTAT
Organism: Synechococcus sp. MIT S9509; assembly: GCF_047303035.1. Lineage (NCBI taxonomy): Bacteria > Bacillati > Cyanobacteriota > Cyanophyceae > Synechococcales > Synechococcaceae > Synechococcus > Synechococcus sp. MIT S9509. Next base: position 2,742,393 of record NZ_CP138940.1, read on the forward strand.
GTCTCGTTATCTCCCCGCCATTGCGGCATTTGCCGGCTTTTCCTTGACGGGTATGGCTCTCTATCCAGTGCTTGCACGGGATCTCGATGGCTTTGATGTCACTGATCCGCTTGACCTCGTGTTGCCACCAGAACCAGTGGCTGTCACGAAAGCCTCCGCACCCTTCTTCGAAGCGCGGGTCGTTCCTGCCAAGGCCATCGTCGAGCCTGAGTCTGAAGTTATCCCGCCTCCGGAGCCTGCCAAACCCGTTGCTCCGCTCGTCATCTCCACACATTCGGGCGAAGCCAGCTGGTACGGCCCCGGTCTCTACGGCAACCGCACGGCCAATGGAGAGGTGTTCCGCCGAGGAACAATGACCGCTGCTCACCGAACCTTGCCATTCGGTACCCGTGTGCGTGTGACCAACCTCTGGAATGGACGTAAGGCGGTGGTACGGATCAATGACCGCGGCCCCTTCGCTGGCGACAGGGTGATCGATCTGGCGCATGGTGCTGCAAGCGAACTGGGCTTGACCAGCAGTGGCATCGCTCAGGTTCGTCTTGAGGTGCTTCGCTGAGTCTTCGCGTTCTCCGAACTGGCTCCGAGCTCAGCAGCTGGCGGGCCTCTCGCACCGGTCCGATTGATTTCGTTCCCACCATGGGAGGCCTGCATGAAGGTCATGCCCGACTCATCCACCTTGCGGCTGCAGGTTGCCCTCAGCCGGGATCAGTCCTGGTGAGTATTTACATCAACCCTCTGCAATTCGGCGAGGGGGAAGACTTTGACCGTTATCCCCGCTCCTTCGAGGAAGACTGTCTTCTGGCACAGCAGGCCGGCGCGACAGCGATCTGGTGCCCGGATGAGCGCCAGATTTATCCCGATGGTGCCGCTACGGGCTGGAATCTCAAAGTCCCATCAGCCTTGCAGTCGGGCTTGTGTGGTCCCTCAAGACCAGGCCATTTCGATGGGGTTGCCACTGTGGTCAGTCGGTTGCTGGCACTTGTTCAGCCAAGGCAGCTCTGGCTGGGCGAGAAGGATTGGCAGCAACTCACGATTCTGCGTCGGATGGTGATCGACCTGGGTTTGTCAGTTCGTGTGAGGGGGTGTGCCACCGTTCGTGAGCCTGATGGTGTTGCCGCAAGCTCGCGCAATCGTTATCTGGCTCCCTCGGAGCGACAGCGTGCGGCCGCATTCGGAGCCGGGCTCCGTTCCGCAGCGACAGAGCTTCAGGCCAGGCTTCTAAGCCAGCAGGATGTCCTGGAAAGGCTCAGACAGCGGCTCGAAAGCACATGCCTTGAGGTGGAGTATGTAGAGGTCGTGGATCCATCCACCCTGCAAGCTGCGGAGGACACTCAGGCTCTGCGCCTGCTGGCCGCGGCTGTGCACTGCGGTTCCACCCGCCTGATTGATCACATTTTCGTCATGACCCGTTCCCCCATCGTTGCCATCGACGGCCCTGCCGGTGCTGGAAAGAGCACTGTGACCAGGGCCTTTGCTGAACGCATGGGTCTGCTTTACCTCGATACCGGAGCCATGTATCGGGCTGTGACCTTGTGGGTTCAGGAGCACGGTGCGGATCCTGCCAATGTTGAAGCCGTGGAGAGGCTGCTTGAAGGTTTGGAGGTGGATCTCTCGCCGTTGCGCAATGGAGTGCAGACCGTATCCGTCAACGGCAGGGATGTCACCGATGCAATTCGCGATCCCAATGTGACCGGCTCGGTGTCGTTGGTGGCTGCCCATGCCTGCGTGCGGGAACTGCTGACCCGGCAGCAGCAGCGTCTCGGCGAAAAAGGAGGACTGGTCGCTGAGGGCCGGGATATCGGAACAGCTGTGTTCCCTGATGCTGAGCTCAAGGTGTTCCTGACAGCGACTCCTCAGGAACGGGCCCGTCGCCGCGCCAAGGATCTGGAGACACGCGGCCATTCCGTGCCTGCACTCAGTGAACTCGAAGCCCAGATTGTTGAGCGAGACCGCCTTGACAGCACCAGAACGATTGCGCCGTTGGTGCAGGCAGAAGATGCCACGGAACTGATCACCGACGGGATGGGAATCGATGCAGTGATTGACGCACTCGAAGACCTTTTCCGCGGCCGGGTCGCTGAAGAGGTTTGGCCGACTCCTGAACGCTGAGCGCTATTTCAGAGTTGGCCGTTTGTGGCTTGATCGTGTTCGCTCAGTTCATCGAGCAACGCCCCACAGGCTTCTTCCAGAAGATCCAGCACATGATCGAAGCCGGCTTCTCCGCCGTAATACGGATCAGGAACTTCGGTTTCGCTGGAGCGCTGGCTGTAGCTGAGCATTGGCCTGATCTCAGCCGTGGCCCGAACCCCGGCCTCACGGGCCAGGCCCTTGACAGCCCCGAAATTCTCGTTGTCCATGGTCAGCACCAGGTCGAACTCTTCCAGATCATTGAGTTCGATCTGCCTCGCCCGGCTTGGTAGGTGGATGCCACGCCGCTTGGCCGCAGCCTGCATTCGCCGGTCCGCGGGATTCCCCACGTGCCAGCTTCCGGTACCCGCGGAGTCCACCACAAAATGGTCTTGCAATCCTCGCTGGTTCAACAGATGCAGAAACACCCCTTCCGCCGCGGGTGATCTGCAGATGTTGCCAAGACAGACAAACAGTATTCTCACGGTGTTTACAGGTTGTTTTTCAAGCCTTGTTACGGCTCTTGTGGATTGCGCAGCAAATCATTTCAGGTTGAAGGTCTGCAGGAATTAAGAAACATCTGTATTGCATATCGTGGACAAGGCAATGTCAATGCGTGCCGAAACGACTTGATCAACTTCTTTCGTTTTTGACTCAACCAGAAGAGATTGAGCCTTGCTGTTGCCGATGCCCTCAAGTGCTATGCAAGCGCTGTAGCGCAATCCCCAGTCGTCAGGATATTGCAATGTCCAGCCAAGCTTCTTCATTGCGATGGAGAATGCCCTGGACTCGAATTGATGACTCCAGTTGATATCTCCGAGGGCGCATGCGGCAACTCGTCGGATATTGCCCTGGCAATGGTTGCCAATTTCGGCTCCGATTGCATCAACGAATGCTGGAACAAAAGCGGCATTTTTCAGTTCAGACATGGCTTTGATGACTCCCATTTTGATATCTTGATCCAATTCATTAAAGTATAAATTAAGCAAATTTTCGTCGGCGTATTTGGCGTTTTTAACCAGTTGCCGGATGCCTTCTTCCCGCTCTGGAAGTGATGGTGATTTCAGTTTCTCGAAGGGGTTGGATAGCTTTTTGATGTTTGGATTGATTTGACTGTTTGGCTCGGGGTGGTTCGCAGGACTTTGATTGACGAGAAGGTTGCCAGAAAAGTTTTCTCTGGTCAATGAGTCGAGAGTTGCGAATAAAGAGTCTCTTAACCCTTCGTTCTGTGCCTCGTTTTCGATCTCATGAAGGGTTGGCTTCTGGATCGACTTGGTCAGGATTGCCTTGATGACATACATTTTGACATTGTTGGGTATATTTGCTGATAGGACGGGTTTGGTTGCAGAGATTGTTCCGAGGCGGGCAAGATCGAAAGCAGCTGATTGCCTGACAAAGCGATTCTCGTGATCGAGGAGTCGAACGACTCGGTCAAGATAGATTTTTTCGCCGGTGCAGCCATAGAAGAATGCTGCTGCTGAACTCGCAACTCTCTCGGAGTTTGATTGAAGGTAGGGCCTGATTTTTTCGGAAACCTGCCAGACTTGATGGGAAGCCAGTGCTTCGATGAGAGCTTCTATTGGCTTGTTGTGAATATCTTTTTCTAGGTAGCTGATAAGAGAGCTCGTGCATTGATCATTATTGATCTCTGTCAATGCCCTTAATGTTGCTTCATGGAGTTGAACATCGTTGGTATTCAGTGTTTCAAGAAGTGAGTGAACGCAGCTTGCATCTCTGATCATCCCCAGTGAACGTGCTGCTTGCCTTCTTAGTGGGTATCCGCCTGTAGAAGTCACTTCTCTCTCGTCCCTCAAGCACTCGACCAGCTTTGGGATTGCTTCGACAGCTCTGTGTTTGCCCAGCCACCAAGCGCTGTGGTATCGAACGCCAGCATCTTCATGGTCAAGGGCTTCAAGTGCTGATTGTGTTGAGTTGATAGGGATCAAGTTTGTATTCCGCTTCTAGCACGTTCTATCCATTTTAAAAGGCGGAGTCGCTGCTCTGTTTTTCTGAGCAGCATCTATCGGTAATGTTTGGGATTTTATTTGGACGGTTGAAACCATCTTGCTTCCCAAGATGCAGACTTTTTGAATCGAAATTCACCTGCAATGGAGCCCCAGCATCGCTCATTGGTGACTGGATCCTGGCCACGGTCAAGCGTTGATAGTGTGTCTCCAACCAAGTGAAATGAGCTGACAAGAATGGTTTCTTTTCCATCTCGTTTGACAATGCACTGAGAACCAGGCTCTATTTCTCCGTGATATCCATCTTCTCTTTCAGTGACTTGGTAGTGACAATTGTCTAATGATATGAGATCTGACTCTTTGATTTGTTTTCTTAAGTTGATGTCTGTTGTTGCTTTCGAGAATCGATCGGGTTCCTTTAAGAGGTGGTTCCAGAGTTTGATAACCCCATCTTCGATTTCTTCCGCTCTTATCATCCGCAGTCTGTATGGATTTTTGGGGTCGACAGCATAAGTTTGTTCCAGTAGAATCGATCCAGGCTGAAGATGCTCTAGCGGTCGATATTTCAGGAAAATATGTGCAAATAGTGGTGGGTTGTCCAGAGCTTGCTGATGATTGCTGTACTCTCCGCACAGAAGATCTAGGAACCGTTGCAGAGATGGTTTCATCTGTTAGCTGTTGGAAATAAAAAAGCCCCCTTTCGGGGGCTTGTTATAAGTCTGAACAACTTTGTTGTTCAGATCAGAGCGTTGATGGCGTAGTCGAGATAGCTGTTGGCTTCAGTCGCAGCATCGCCAGAAAGTCCGTGGTTGGCTTTGATGTGCTTCAGAGCTTCAACATACCAAGTGGGTGAGAGCTCAAAAGTACGATTGATTTCGGCAAGACCAGCAATCAGGTAGTCGTCCATAGGACCTGTGCCACCAGCAACGAGGCAGTAGGTGACCATGCGCAGGTAATAGCCGATGTCTCTGGAACACTTGGCTTTGCCTTCCGTTGTTGAGGCATAGTTCGACCCTTCCATCTGCGTGGTGAAGGGGAACTTGGTGTAAACAGCCTGAGCAGCACTGTTGACCAGCGCGTCACCCTTGGCAGTCAGAGCCTTGGCTGCTTCCAGGCTCGCTTTGGCGCGGGTAAAACGGCCGGATGCAGCCTGCACTTCGGCGTTCGTGAGGAAGCGGCCCTGTGAATCTGCAGCGGCTACGGCTTCGGTGAGGGGAGTTTTCATGTTGAAGAAGGGTTTAAGCGAAAGAAGGGACTATCGATATCAAGCGACAGAAGCTGCTGCGCGATCGAAATAGGTTCCGATTTCGCTGTTGAGAGATGCGCAGTCGCCTGAGGTGATTCCTTCTTTGTCGTTGACGATGGCCAGAGCAGCTTCCTTCATGAGATTCACGCCGGCTGCAACTGATGCGCCTGGGGTGCCGAGTGCGAGGTAGGTTTCACGCAGGCCGTTGAGGCAGCGATCTTCCATCACTGAAGCGTCGCCGGTAAACACCGAGTAGGTGACGTAACGGAGGATGATCTCCATGTCGCGAAGGCAGGCAGCCATGCGACGGGAGGTGTAGGCGTTTCCGCCGGGGGCAATCAGTGCAGGCTGTTGAGCAAACAGAGCTCGTGCAGCATTGGCAACGATTGTGGAGGCGTTGCTGGAAATGCGGTTCACGGCGTCCAGACGCTTGTTGCTGTCAGAAACGACGGCGGCGAGAGCATCAATCTCGCTGGTGTTGATGAACTGTCCCCGGGCGTCGGCCTGGGCGACAACCTTGGTGAAGGCGTCGAACATTTGGAACTCCTCTTGGCAGCGTCTAAATGGGTGTCACAGACACCGTAGGGACATCGTAAAAAGTCCCGTCGGGGTCGAAATAGATTCTCGCTAAGTGGTCGAAGCGCACCCGATTGCTGTTCATAATGCTTAATCCCTTGTCAAAGCAAGGCTTTGACAAGGGCAGAGCAGCAAGCCAGAAATCAGAGGTCAAACAGCACATCGTGGATGTAGGCCTCGGTCCATTCACTGCCATGGAATCGGGTCAGCATCCCGCGGGCAGGGTCTTTCTCTGCTCTGTAATCGGTGTAACGCCGTTGTCCGGCCAGCAGATGCGTCATGCGTTGATCGGACACAGGCATCGCTGCAGCGGCGAGTTCCAGATAAAGATTGAGGTAGTCATTAAAGGCTGGTCGCACCACACATTCGATGAGCTGATCGCCTTCTTCTCCCAAGGGCAGTCGTGTCCAGAGAAATCCAGGCGAGAAGAAGGGCTGGGCTTCGTCTGGAATGGGGCCGCCGTCCGGTAACTGCGAACGCCATCGCTCAAAGATTGGCATCAGACGATCCCAAACTGCTTGAGTGTGTTGGCTGTCTTGCTTATCAGCCGGTTGAAGATCGAGTGCGAGTAGGTGGCCCGATGGCAGGGTGACAAGGTCTCCGCCGAAGAACGGCAGGTCATATCGCGGCAGCGGATTGATCACAAAGTTCAGAACCGATGCGGAAGAGCCAGCACTGACACAAGCGGCTCTCACCTGTCGGAATTTCTCGCTTCTGCAGGCCCAGGTGGCCGTGGTCACGTTGATAGGTTTCGCTTTCGATCCTGTCTGATCCTGTTTGAACAGAAATGTCTCCTTCACTGGATAAGGTTCAATTCCCACTGGTTGCAGAGAGTTGACAGCGTCTTCGAGGAATGGCTGCCAGCTCCAGCCTTCAATGACAACAGGATCGAGGCTGGTGCATCGGGTTGAACTCATTGTTTTGCAGATGCTGGGAATAGAAATTCGCTCAGGAACCGGTCCGACCATTCTTTGCCGAAGTGACTGGTGAAGAGTCCATGGGCAGGGTCTCGTTCGGCGCTGTAAACGTCGTAGTTGTCTTGCAGCCGTTTCACTTCATCTGACTGAATCAGCGTGTCGGTATTGAGTGCGGTGTCGTGAAGCTCCCAGTAGGCCTTCAGAAATGCACTGAATGCCGGCGGTAGAGAGGTTTCTGCTTGATCTGCACCCCCACGGCAAAACAACAACCAGGATGAAAAATACTGATTTGGATCAAACGAGCGCATCGTTTCTTCGCCGTTCAGATCAGGAAATTCCTGATTCAGTTGCTTGAGCCCGGAAAAATATCGATCGAGATAATTGGAATCCTGAACCAGAGGTTGGAAATCGAGAACGGCTACGAGTTTTTGCCGCGCACCAAACCAGAGGAGGTCGACTCCCATCAGAGGATGGTCAAGGCTGTAATCGGGGTAGGCAACGGAATTAAGGACCTGAAGCTTGTCACCGGCATCAAGTCTGGTGACACGCCAGCGACGGAAATTCGGCACTTCCCAAAGCCAGCTGCGGATCACGCTGGTGCCTTTCTTGGAGCGACATTCCTCCAGTCCAGCTGGCACATCAATGGACTTGCCACCGCGTTGCTCGATGCCGTGGTGAAGTTCCTTGAGAAATGGGTCAAACACGTTCAGCTCTCCTGGGTTGGAGGAATGTTGTCAGCTCTCGATCTTGTAGCTGACGAAAGTGCGGCAATGTCAGCATCACTTGGGCAGCGAAATTCTGTGCAGTACGTGGTCATGGCGACCCCGTTGAGAAACTGCACCGAACTCACGCGCATCCTGATCTGGTCATTCACAAACCAGCACCTTTCAATACCTGTATTGGTGTCGTATCGGGTTTTGATGGTCAAGACTCCATCATCAGCGAAGGAATAGGTGCTGACAACGGCTTTTTTTTCAACATAACCCACATCTCTCAGTAGGAAACCTTGACGAGGATCTTCAGGATTCGGAGCATCAACAACAACTGCTGCGTAATCGTTATTGCGAGAATCTTCCATTAGATTGCTTTCCCACCAAAATCTTGCTCCGCCAGTGGTGTCGCTGATCTTCACTTTCAACGCTGCGCAAACTTTTTCAACAACAGGATCATTGGTGTCGAACGGTTCGATGATCAGATTCGAATCCGCGGCTTCGTCGTCTTGACAATCCAAGTGATGAACCACACGACGGTTCAGCCAAGTGCCACGACTTGCTTCAAAAAAACTAGACATCGTCATTGGGATTATTCCCTCTGGTCTAGTCATTGGCCTTTCTGAGCATTTCTTTGAGCCTTAAGTTGATCCAACACCTCATCGATTCGTGTGAGCTCAGGGTGTTCACTCAGCGTGGCTTCAATTTTCTTTTGGGATAAGCGAAGTTTTTTGCCTAGTCCTAGAACGTCGTTATAAAGTCGTTCTCGATAGGTGGAAAGTTCATCAATAGATTCCTGCAATTCTTCAATGCTTGGTGCTTGCTGAGGAGGTTGATCCGCCATGCTGAGCAAATGAACAGAAAAGCGCCTGTGAGCCTACCCACCAACTGAAGCCTCAGCGCTGCCCTGTTGCGTTTGGTGATCTAGAGGTCTTGCAGGCAGATGTACCTTCAATACGTGCCTTTTGCACTAATCGTTGCCAGGGTGGTGGGGTTTCGAAGCCTGTTGAGGACCATGTTGAGCTCACAAGGTGACGAACTCTTGCGTGATCAGCTGATCCCTAACCACTGCTTGGTTGACCCGGCTTAGTTTGTTAAAGCGCTTCCAACCCCTTGGGTTTTTCAACCATCGTCTCAAGACACCTTCAAAGGTCTTGTCTCAGTGGTTGCTCTCGGCATTAGAAGCCTCTCCCCCACAAAACTGTCTGGCCCCAAATGCTCGACGCATTCTCCCGTTCGGTCGTCAGCGCTGACGCCAAAACCGCACCTGTAGGTGGTAGCGACCTCGCTGTCCTTCGCAGCTATGTCAGCCAAGGCAACAAGCGCCTGGACGCTGTCAACGCCATCACCTCCAACGCCTCCTGCATCGTCTCTGATGCCGTGACCGGCATGATCTGCGAGAACACCGGCCTGATTCAGGCTGGTGGTAACTGCTATCCCAATCGCCGCATGGCTGCATGCCTGCGCGATGGCGAGATCGTGCTCCGCTACATCAGCTATGCGCTGCTTGCAGGTGACGCTTCAGTGCTGGATGACCGTTGCCTGAATGGTCTGAAAGAGACCTACATCGCTCTGGGAGTACCGACCCAGTCGGCTGCTCGCGCCGTGGCCATCATGAAGGCTTCAGCAACGGCTCTCATCGGCGAAACCAACTCTCCTGCTTCCGGCGGCAAGCGTTTCCGCAAGATGGAGACCACCCAAGGCGACTGCTCAGCTCTAGTAGCTGAAGCCGGTTCCTATTTCGATCGCGTGATCGGCGCCGTCTCCTGAACGGCTTCTCGCTTTCTTTTCAGACACTCTCCCTCTTAAAGGAACCCATCAATGAAGTCCGTCGTTACCACAGTTGTGACTGCTGCAGACGCAGCAGGTCGCTTCCCTTCCCAGAACGATCTTGAAGCCGTTCAGGGCAATATCCAACGTGCCGCCGCTCGCCTTGAAGCAGCTGAAAAGCTGGCTGCCGGTCTGGATGCCGTGACCCGTGAAGCCGGTGATGCGTGCTTTAACAAGTACGCCTATCTGAAGCAGCCCGGCGAGGCCGGTGACAGTCAGGTCAAGGTCGACAAGTGCTATCGCGACCTGGGCCACTATCTCCGTCTGATCAACTACTGCCTCGTCGTTGGCGGCACCGGTCCTCTGGATGAGTGGGGAATTGCAGGAGCTCGGGAGGTATACCGCTCACTCAGCCTGCCTACCGGCCCCTACGTTGAAGCGCTCACCTACACCCGCGATCGTGCTTGTGCACCTCGTGACATGAGCCCCCAGGCTCTCAACGAGTTCAAGTCCTACCTGGATTATGTGATCAACGCTCTTTCCTGAGTTCGATTCACCGTAAAAAGCAAAGTTGGGGGGGTGTTCAAGCATCCCCTTTTTTTATGAGTGGTTTTCTAGGGATTTTTGGAGTCGATTGATCGCAAGCTGTAAAACGTTGCAGACTATTGGATCAGATTCGTCCTCGAGTTGTTTTTGAAGTTTAGGAATGCTTGAACTGCAACCAAGCTTCATGAGTGATAATGCAGTGCTTTTTCTGACCAAACTATCCTGATCTGAAAGAGCTTCTGAAAGTAAATCCAATGACCATTCTGAATCTTCAAGAGTTCCAAGAAGAATCACTGCTTCAGATCGTATTTCAGCGCATGGGTCCTGAAAAGATTGATGGATCAAAGTGCGATCTTCTTCGCAGCTTGGGGATTGAATCTGGCTTGCAAGAGCTGAAATCGCAGCTTTTCGTACTCTAGGATTTTCTGAAGACAATGCATCTTTGAGTATCTCTGGGTCCCTATCACCAATGATAGTTAGTGCCCAATTAGCAAGACCAATTTGCATCTCTGTGCTGTCCACATTCTCAACGATGCTCAGAATTGCACCAATCGATTCTTTCCCCATCGAAGCCATAGCTCCCATGGTTGAGCCTTGTACGACTGAATCTGTATCGTTCAGAAAAGTTGTCAGCAGATCAGGAAGGCTTTTCCGGTCTGAAATCAGGATCAGCGTTTTAGCAGCTGCTCTTCTTACTGTGACTTGATCACTGCAACGCATCGCTTGACATAAAGCAGGGACAGCTGCTGTTCCAATCGATCCCAAACCTTCGGAAATTTGGCGTCGAAGAAGTCCTCGGGGATCCCCTAACCCAGCTACCATTGTTGATATTGAATCTGGATCAGATTCGATCGGCAATCCAGCTCTCAGTTTTTCTTTGAGATGATTGGCAAGATCAAGAGCTTCTTCTTGACTCAACTGTGTTTCAGTGAAGTCATTCATTGAGCTCTTACATCGCACTTAACTTTGACCATAGCTCAAACCATGACCGTTTTTATTGTTTCGCATAATCTCCAGGTCACATCAGATAGCGTACCTGCCATCTCTGCTCAGGTATTAGCTGAGGGATTGCTGAATCAATCAAATGCTTTCAATAAAGCTGAAGTCTTGAACCACCCGCATTGGCTTATTCGTTTGGAATCTTCGTTGTCACCTGCAGAAATGGCCGAAGAGCTTGTTCAGGCATGGAAAAAGTTTCGAATCTCTTCCTCTCACAGTTCTGGCCATCATTGGCTTGCTCTCGGGGGCCGAAAAGATTCTCCTGGAACATCCGGTTCACCACTTCAAGAAGGGTCTTGGGGTGTTGATGTTGTTGAATGTCCGGATCCTGAACAATTTTTATTAGGCATCAACTGGGAAGGCCTTAAAAGCGGTCGCCCCAGAGATGCAATCTTTGAAATTAGATCATGAAATAACGAAGGTCAGATTTTTTATTTGCGTCGTTGGCGTCGATTCTTCTGAGTTGACTTTTTCTCTGATTTTGTTCTTTCTGACTTGCTCTCTGTTTTTAACTGTGTGGTTTTAGGATTAGATGATTTTGGTGCTTTCTCAGCTTTCAGGTCGTTATTGCCAGTAGTTGTTTGAACTTGGCCTTCACCTTTTACGTAATCTGTATTTAGCGCAGTGACGCTAAATCCGGATCGATGCATCACTTGCATCCCCTGGCACAGAGCATTGAATGGAATATTGAAATTGACTGACATCGACGGCCTTGAGCGATTCATGGTCGTTGTTTGCACTATGAATCGTTTCCCAGAAAAAGGTCCCACAATGTTTAAGTAACTCGTGGAAGTCTATGCTGTTTCTGCTTTTGACGACATTGAGTTAGTTTTTTTTGATCTGTTTGAGTTTAGTAAAGACGTCTTGCCGGCTTTTGAGCTACAATTTATACACTATTTGTTCTCTTAATGACGGGTCGTTTTGACAATATTCATCCCGAGCTTACATGTGAACATGCGCGCCAGATTCTTCTTCGGCCTCTCGATGAGCTGGAGTCGCAAAGTGACTATTATATGGCCGCGTGTCACTTAATTAATTGCCCAAGCTCTCAAACAGAGCAAGCTCTAGTGGATTTGTTGGACAATCCTCTCAAGGAGCAGGCTGTCAATATTGCGAAAAGAAAGGCTGTAGAAATTCTCGCGAGGCTAGGTGCTGACTCGTCGATATCCAAGATAGGCCAATGCCTATGGTCTGATGATCGTTATTTAGTTGAAAATTCTGTCTACGCGCTTAAACTGTTGAGGTGCAATCAGCCTGAGCTGATTGCAAAAATGATTAGTCTTTTGAATGAAAATATTTGTAATCAACGTGTATTGATTCAGTGCTTGGCGAGCTTGTCTGTGCAAGAAAGTCTGAGTACTATTCAGTTGTTTAGGAATAACGAATCTCCAGGCGTCAGAGGTGCAGCAATTTCTGCTGAAGCTCAGCTTTCAGGTTTTAAAAACCAGCTTTCTGTTATTGCTGATCATCTAGTGTTGTCAAATCAGATGGATAGACAATGCGCAATCCAGGATTTGATTGATGCTCAAGCTGTTGATTATCTTCCTTCGATTATTGGCTCGCCTGTCTCTCCAGCTTTTCGAATCCGTGCTTGCAGGCTTCTTCTCGGTTCACTGGACCAATTCACATTAGTGGGATCAACTCATCTTGTAGATGCTGTTCTTGTCGATGACCCTGAAGACATTAATATTGTTCATGAGTATGACGCCACACCTGACCCTCATTTTTTAGTTCGTGATCTCTTCAATACCGATTTCAGCCGATGTTATCTTGCCATGAAGACATTGAGCTGTGTTTCTTCGGACGTGCTCTGGCCTGTAATGTTTAAAGAGTGGGAAGAGGAGGCCCATAACGATTATGGAGCGCATTATTTTTTTATGCGATTAATTGGTTCGCGGGTCGATTGGTCCAGCCAGGCTAAGCATTTCATTGAGGACATTCTGAAAGCGTCAGCAATCAATATGCGACCTCAGTTTCAGAAAAGTCGATCTGCGGCTATCTACTCCATCGCTCAACTCAATCCAGATCTCTTCCTTGAGCTGATACCACACTTTTTGGATGAGCAATATTCGCCTCCCTGGGATTGTCGTTATGTGATTATTCTGGCATTGGAATCAATCTCTAAACATACCAATAGGGTTCAAAACCAAGATTTATTGAAATCTCTTGCTGATGATGATGATTGTTTTGTCCAGGCCAAGCTAGCGTCGACTCAGTTGACATGATCAAGTATGCTTTTCAGCATTAATGGTATAACTTAAATATTCATCGGCGGTAGTGTATAATTGACAAAATTACAAGTGTATTTATATGGACGCCTCCGGCTACTCCATTGATTCTTTGTTTGCTGATTTACTCCACCCAAATCCCAATATTCGCTTCGCCGCATGTTCACGTTTGGCAGAGCAATTCCCCGAAGAGGCAATGCCGCGACTGTTCAAGTTGATGCACGACCCTGATCCAGGTGTATATCGCACTGCGGTTAAAGCGTTAGGGATGATTGGTCATAAGAGTGTCCCTGAGCTGATTCAACTGTTTGAATCATCCGATAACGGAACGATCAGAGCATGTTGTATCAAGGCAATCGTTCAGGTATCAGTGAGTTTTCCTGATGAAGCCTTTTCTGCTGAAACGATAACGATGTTGGAAGAAGCTCTGGATGATGTCAGTCCTGTCGTCGCTCAGTCCGCTCTGATGACTCTTGGCCACCTATCCAAACAAGCTTCAGAAGAATCTCGGGTTATTCCTTTGTTGATCAAAGCCTGCGACAACAGCAATATTGCGCATGTACAAGGTGCGACTATGTCGCTGGCCGAATTAGATTCTCCACTGGTTAATGAATGCCTGCAAAAGTTGGCTCAAGATGATTCAAAGGACAAATTAATTCGCGAAGTCGCTCAGGCAAGTCTTGAAAGACGTCAGAGCCTGGGTTTTGATTGATAAAGTCTTAACTTTTGCTTAGTACGTTAACGGCTACATTCATCACAGACCTGACCTGTTCCTCGTTTTCGGTTTTTATTGCATCTTTAATGCAATCAATAGCATCAGTTGCTTCCATTTTCATCAGAGCAAGTGCTGTATTTTTTCTGACTTGCTTAGATTGATCTTTGAGCATCCTGCACAATTGTTTGGAGACGTCTTCAGGCTCCAACGTTTTGCCTGCCATTGTGGCCGCCTCCGCCCGGACTTCGCTGGCGTCATCTGATAGTGCTTTGATCAATGCTTTTTTTGCGGAATTATTTGTTTGCGCCTGAATCTGCTCGGCTAGAACTGTGATCGCCGCTATTCGGATTTCAATATTGCTTGATTGTGTTGCTTGTTCAAATGCATCTGGTGCTTTTGAGCCAATAAAGCTGAGTGCAAGATTGACGAGCCCTACCTGAAAGGCTGTACAGCTTGGCTCTACCAGAATTTGTAGTAAATCATCGATTGCAGGCGCTCCAATCGTTGCCATGGCACCTGCCGATGATCCTTGAACAACTGGATCAGAATCTGTTCTGAATGCTTCAACCAGATTGGGTAATGCTTTTAGGCTACCAATAAGATTGAGTGTTTTTGCAGATGCGCGCCGAATGATGACATTCGGATTGTTTTGTAATGCATCGCATAAATATGGAACAGCTGCTTCACCCACATTTCCAAGGCTTTGTGCGAATGTCAGTCGTAAAGCACCGCGCTGATCACCCAGTCCAGCAATCATTTGCCTGATTGAAGTTTGATCAGAGCTTGGTGTCTCTTGATCATTCAGTTTTTGCTTCAGTACTTCAGCTAACTCAAAAGCTTCCTGTTCAGTAAGACTGTCAGGTTTGTTTATTTGCTGATTTGTTGTCGACTCATTCATGATCTTCATTCACTTGTATGTAATCTAATTGATTAACTCGAAGCTTGGTGTTGGGTATTGGCAAAAAAAAACCCATCAAAAGATGGGTTTTGAAACCTATGGATCAAACTTGCGTTTGGCTCAGAAGTGAACTCCGAAAGGTCTGAATGCCACGTAGTCGGTCATCTTCGGAGGTTGATGTCCGCTGTATTGCTGTTGTGGAAGCTTGACAGGGGTCTTCTGAACCGCGGAGTAGCTGAAGGGCTGGGGCTTGGATTCTTCTCTTGATGCAATCGCCAGGGGGTTGATCGTACGGCTGTTGCGGCCCTGGGCATTGTCGCTGACGGCAACCTTCATGCCACCCAATTCACGCATCAGATTGAAGGAACGGTTGAACATCCCTGCGTAGGAATCGTGAGCTCTTTCATAGGGCACAATGTCCGAACCAAAAACCTCGGTGTATTCAGCGGAGTCAGTCAGCTTGTCGATCAGCGCGTCAAAACCATCTTCAGCTTGCAGTTTGATATGGTTCTGCACCTCTGCCTGGTTCAGGGGAGCCCTTCCAAGCAAATGCTTGAAATTCAGCTCGATTCCGCGCTGTGCGCCCACGCTGTGAAAAAAGTTTGCCTTGTAGAAATCTGACTTTGCTAGGCCATTGACGAAATCTCTTACCGTGATTTCGCCATTCATCAGTCTCACTTCCAGTGATGTCTCTCTCTGACTCTCTCTGGGATGAAGGTTTCCAAAAACCTGACGATAAGCAGCAGCAATAACGCGTTCTAGCGCTGCATTGTTGTCAGGGTTGTACTGATCAAAAACTGCTCCAAAGGGACATTCCGAGTGAAGTCGAGGACCGATTCCAATTCCCATTGCCGCACAGTGTTGCCTCTTATACTCGGCGCGTGCCCCCGCGAATGTGCGGTGAATCGTGTTCTTTCCTGCTTTGCTGGATGTGGAATAAGCAGCAGGACCGGTTCTGGTTGCTGATGTGATTGATTTCAGACTGGTTTCTGGGCCGAGCATGATGTGAATTGGGATAGGTTTGACTATTTGTCCCGAATTACCCCTGACAGTTGCTTTAAATGCTGAAGCTCAAGAGCAATCGGTTTCAAACTTTGAGGTGAACAAGAGATCGATTAACGGATTCTTGTCGCTGTCGAGATTGGTGCAATTCTTTTTTTCACGATCAGTGAAGTGACCGATTGGATGACCGTTGTTCAGCAATGGCTAAGTTTGAGCGTGAAGCTCACGTTTGAACTCAGGGTAAAAAAAAGGGTGGGCAGAAATGCCCACCCCAATCACATTGCTGAATTATTCAACAGTCGAGCTGACTGATCAACCCAGGGAGTTGATCACGTAGTCCAGCAGGTTGTTGTAGGCGGTCAGAGCCTGGGGGCTCATGTCACGGGGTGAACAACCGTCGTTACGCATCTGGGAGAAACCAGCAACGTAGGTGCCAGCGTCGATGCTGAGGGCCTTGTAGACCTCTTTCTGACCATTGATGGCCAGCTCGTCCAGAGGGCCGGTTCCGCCGGTGACCAGGCAGTAGTTGATCAGACGCAGGTAGTGAACGAAGTCACGCTTGCACTTCTCTTTGCCTTCGGTGGCACAGGCGCGGGGCTGACGGCCGGTAGCACCGTTGGGGTACTGGGCATACACAGCGTCAACAGCGCGCTGAGCAATGGCGTCGTAACCGGAAGCAAGCTTTTCAGCAGCTTCAAGACGTGCAGCTGCACGCTGGATGGAACCCTGAACGGACTCCATGTCGGAAGCAGAGGGGAAGCGGGAAGCGCTATCGGCTGCACCGACAACAGTGGTGATGACGGACTTCATGATGAAGGATGTGTGTTGTTTTGAACGATCAAGCAGATAGGGTTCAGCTGATGGCGCTGATCACCATGTCGAAGTAGCTGCCTGCTTCAGCAGACAGGCTTGCGCAATCACCCTGGGTGACAGGCATTTTCTTGGCCTGGCTGTTGGTGTTGGTGATCAGAGCGCTGGCAGCAGCCTTCATGATCGCCACGGCGCGGGAAGCGGAGCCGGTGGGGACGCCCAGAGCGGCGTAGGTTTCACGCAGACCATTCAGGCAGCGGTCCTGCAGCACAGAAGCATCGCCGGCCAGAAGGGCGTAGCTCACATAACGGAGAACGATTTCACCGTCGCGCAGGCATGCAGCCATCTTGCGGTTGGTGTACACGCCACCGTTGGGAGCGGTCAGACCGGTGTTTTCGCAGCAGATACCTGCAACGGCATCAGAAACGATGCAAGCGGCGTTAGAAGTAATTGCATTGACAGCGTCGAGACGCTTGTTGCCATCGGAGATGAATGACTTGAGGGAGGCCAGCTCGCCTCCGCCGATGAAAGCGCCGCTGGAATCGGCCGAGACGGCCTTCCGGGAGAATGCGTCGAGCATGGGTGCTTCGGAAAGTTTTAGAGGGGGATGCAAATCCGCATCACGAATGACGTTAACCCTGCTTTCTGTTCCCCCACCAAAAGCAGATTGTCAGGACACACAAGTTTGCAAACTCAATTCCAAGGAAAAACCAAAAATTGCAACCTCCTCTTGACCGTGCCCCAGGAAGTCAAGTGCTGCAGTGGATGTGCATGTTTATGACGTCTGTTTAAGGCGCCGTTCACATTGCCTTTTCAATGCTATGAGCTTTTTCTTGACTCTTTATGAAGGTCCCTATCCGATTCGTTGCACGGTTGCGACTGCTCATGCATCTGTTGTCTTTGGCCTGGGTGATCGGGGTGGCTTAACAGTCGTGATCTTGTAGGCCAACTTGGCGTCGATGCGGCAGTAGCACGCTGAACTTTTCGTCAGTCAGTCATAGGCTGCAAAGTGATTTTTTCTTATATTGGACGATTCAGTCTTTTGCTTTTCAGCAGGGACTTGAGGGCTTTGTTGATACCGTTGGTGATCTATTGCTTTTTTTGTATCAAAGCATTGAATTTTTCGAAGGTTGGCCACCTGTTCATTGATGTGCTGATCAGGAGTGATGCAGATCTGATTTGAGCTCGACGGGAAGATTTTCAGATCTGCTGAGTCCAGTGCATTTCGTCAATCCCTGCAGGTGCTTGAACAAGATATGAGCATTTTTTGTCAACGAATGCATTTCTGGTCAATTTCATGATCTGCCAGCTTCTTCACGACGGCATTCTCTTGCGGCGGCAGGCAATGATTTTCTTTCGATCAGTGATTGACCGACGGATTTCCTGGTTTGGGTTCAGAGGGAGCTGCTTCAATCCTTAATCCAGTTGGTTGATCGAGTCAGTGAAGGCTGTTGATGGTCGTTTGTCTTGAGCTTCCAAATAGACCGCAAAGGACAAGACCCATTGCAGCACGTTGTTTCAATTTGATTGCTGTCTGAAGTCTCAGCATCGATCGATGATTTGTGAGGTGTCACGAAGGACCCTCTCGGGTCAATGAACTTGTTCGTTTCTGTCAGAGGCCAGAATTTCATTTTATTCTTCGACCGTTCCATTGGAAAAAACAATCTTTGCTGGTCTTTCTATTCCTCTCCAAAACTTTTTGAGTATAAAAGTATCTCTAAGGTTTGCGATCAGTCTGGCAGAGGTGTCCGATATCCCACATTGACAAGATTGTCTTGGACTTTCAGTTTGTCTTCAGGTCTTGATTTTCAATGTAAACAGATTTGGCTCCCTGCAGTGGCTCCATTAAAATTTTCTTCCTATCTGGTAACATGTACTTATCCTCTATCAATCGAATGCCAGTCTCTGTTGAAGCGGAAAAAGCTTTGCCGCGTTTTGTCGAGAGATTAAGAGACGATCAGGATTTTCAGAATCAGTTGAATCAGGTGATTGATATTGAAAATCTTCGCAAAGTTGTTCAATCTGTTGATTCAACCTTAACAGGTGCTGCTTTGATACCACTCGATCAAGCTACGCGTCCTCCCAAGATTCTTGTGGATTCTGGGGTGATCAACCAAAATCTTCCCTGGAGACTTCTTCGTTGCACTGGCGGACCACTGGTTTTGCAATTAATCTGCACTAATGCCAATTTCGCGATTTGGATCGAGAGTTGCTGATGAAATCTGACGAACTCAATCGTTTTGTAGATGAAGTTATTCGTTCTCATCAGCTTGCGACCGGACTAAAACCTCTTGTCTCTCATCAAGAAATTGTTACTTATGCTCAAAGCCAGGGCTTTAATTTTAATCAAAATGAATGGAGAGCATATTATGAATGTGATTTTGCACAATTGTCTGACTCCATGCAGCAAAAAGTGTTAAGTGCTCAAGCGAGTCATTGGTCTTGGGCATTTCGCCAGATTTCAGCTTGGAGAGCTATGCTGATGGAAGGTGCGGACATGAATCATTCCTGATTCTCGCCCTTTGTTCACGATATTATTGACTCAATTATGTCTGATGTTGAACAGGATCAGATTCTCGAGCAATTTATAGCTCTAGCCAAGTCAGATCAAAGCCTTCAGGACCAGATTAAGTCTGCTTTGAATCAGGATCAAGTCATTGCAATTGCTGCAGAACGTGGATTTGTGATCGACCCGTTAGCAATTTTGAGAAAATGGAGTAAGCACACTGACTTCTCAAAACCAACCTGGATGGGTTGGTTTACGGAGTGATCTCAAGTATTTATTTCTGAATAACGTGTTTGTTTGGCGCCACGTTTAGCCCAGTAAGTCACTAAATTTTCTCCTCCTGGCCTTGGAACACTCGCGATTGCGCGCAGAATTTTAAAGGAACGATTTGGTCCCATAGGCCAGTTACCTACAGCTTTAATTTGCCTTACTTTTCCTCCGATTTCAACAATACACTGTTCAAATTTTTCGAGCTGAGTTTGATCAACAGTTTCAAACACAAAGTCGGTGCCTTCGCAGATCAGGTGTTGTGATCTTATCCATCCTTTAAGCTGCTTTATGCTGCTTTGCATTCACTCTTTGACTTCATTGATCCATTCTGGTGTAATCATCTCAGAAAGATCTGCGATACGTTTGAATTTAAGTGGGCCATGTTCTGAGCCCCAGCGAACTTCGTCTGTTTCAGGGTCGAAACCTCTATCACGGCTTATCCAGTTTTGCTCGTCAACTTCAACTTCACTGACAAGATACGTTAGTTTCCCGTCCCTTGGTACCAAGCATTCTTTTCCAGGTTCGACATTGCCGACGTAGTGTCCAGCTGTTTTTTCCTTGAAATGCATTGCACAACCGCATCTTTTTTGTAAGCTGCTGGGATCTAAAGACTTTAGTAATTCTGGTTGTCTACCAGATCCTGCTAAACGTTCTTTATTGCTGAAGCCGAAGTTTTCTACGATAAATAAATTGTCTTTGTAAGACAAGCGATGAATTCCTTGTCTGTAGGGATCCCATGGAGAATAGTCGTAATATTGCTCAGAATAAAAGCCAGGTCCTTGAAAAACATTCCAAGCTAGTGGCCGGAATACGATGTTGATACGTGCAAAGTCTTTGGGACGTTCTTGTGACTGAGCAAAATTGTCAAAGACTCCAGACAGCGTTTTTGCAAATCTGATTTTGTCTTGTAGTCTCATAAATAAACTAAAATCTTTAATTAATCAACGGAAATTTTTTTGACTTCAGATGCAAACGATGCTTGCAGTATGCCTGATCCCGCTGAGGTCTTCAGGACTGATGAGCGGCAGCGGACATGGTCGGAAATGAACCAAATCCTTTCTTCCGCAATGGATTGATCATAGTGAGTTTCGAGAATGAACGTGCCATCATCGAGAAAGCGGTATTCTGATTCTGCTGCTACTGATTCGGCATAGCCAATGCTTCTTAATAGTTTTCCGGATTGCCCATCTTTAGGGATTGGCAAAATGATGCATGATCCACTGGAAACCTCGTTTGGATCATCAGGCTCCCAATCACTCTCTGCACTCCATTCCATTGAAAAGGGAGAAATATAGTGACTGTCGTTTGGCAGAGACGAAGCCTGTATAAGTTCTCTTAGTTGATTTGTATCATCAATGAATTCTTTGATTGATATTTCACTGAGTACGTCTTCGAATTGTTGAAATGCAAGAGAATGTCCGCTTCTCATTGAGCGCCAGTCTCCAATGCTTTGAGCAACGAACTGCTCAATATCCATCATTAATTCCTGCTTTGATTATTGAGCCCTTCGGTGTTTTTAGGTAAGTTGGCTTGCATCATGTTGACCATCGAATCCACCATCATGGACATGGCCATGGGAACCGAGGCAACAGATTTATTGAAAGCGTCTGTTTGATTCGGGTCGGACCTGGTCGTGTCTCTTAAAATTGGCATGTCAGGGAGTGTAGATGAGAAAAAGAGGCATCTGTCTAGCTGATGGGATTGAATTGGCGTAATTGAACGCCAATTCAATTATCTCTGATTCAATCAACAATCAGAGGTCAATCCCATGAAGGTTTAAGCCTTCGAAATAGAAATGATCCGGCCACCTTGAGCTTGGATGCTCCTCAGGGTTGCAGACATTGAGGTTTGGCTGACTACCGACTTCTGCATCACACGGCGATTGGCGCTGACCTGGCGACGCGTTGTCCAAAAAATTGAGATTCCATTGGCATTACCAACGCTTTTGCGATCGACGATCGCAGGTGCGTTTCCAGTTGAGAGGCTGCTCAGGAGTTTTGATCCATTGCTTGCGGCGTCATAGCCTGCGAAGCCCGCTTCAACCGCAATTCCTCGTGTGTAATTAATTGTTCGACCACCAGTGATTGATTCGCTTGAGCGATTGTGAGGAACTCTATCAATACCAAACGCAGCGAGATACTCCTCGCTGTACGTATAACTAGCTATCTCAGCTTCATATCCTTCAGTGTTCATTCGGGTGACATGCTCCATCAGCTCTTGCTGATCATGAGGAGGTCTTCCCAGTAAATGTTTGAAGTTGAGCTCTACAAACTGATAGGGACTCTTGTCTGCAAGAAATAATTTCTTATAAGTATCTGACTGTGCAAGGGCTGTCACGAACCCCTGAACCGTTAGATCGCCATTCATAAACAAGGCTTCAAGAGACTTGTTAACGTCGAGCTCCATAAGGTGACGGTTGCCGAAAACCTGTTTGTAAATGCTTTGAATCACTTCGTCAGCATGTCCCAGATCAGCATTTGCCTGGGTCGCCAGTGTGGTGGTTTCCGTCATGTCTCAGGTGATTAGGTGATGGATCATTTTTAGGCCTTTTGATAATCAAAAGGCCTATTCAATAAGTATTGATGTAAATTTCTTACATTACTTCGGTGATGGATACAATTTTCCCACCCCTTGCGTGGATGTACTTCATCTGGCTGGACATGTCTTTCCCTGATACCAGATAGGTGTTGCCTGCTGTGCGTTGTCTGGTGCGCGCAGCTTGAGCTGCCACAACAATTCTGAAGCGCTTTTTGGTTGGATCGGGTGAACCAGATTGGGTGCCAGTTCTGTTGATTCTCGTTGTGGTGGAGCTCCAACCACCTGGAACCATTCCTGTTGCGACTGAAGTGACCAATGAAGAACTGGTCAGAACTGTGTCGCTTGCAGCGAACCCTTCGGCCAGCTTGAGATGACGGTTGAAAGCCACCTGTGAGCGGCCGTTTTCAGAGAGAATCCGAGCGAATGGAACGGTATCTTCTCCGAAAGTGCTTTGGTATTCCTCGCAGTCAACGTAACTGCAAATCTCAGCCTCATAACCACCTTCAGAAAGAATCCGTGTGTGCTCACTGATTTCTGCCTGGGTTTTAGGTGCACGTCCGAGGAAATGCTTGAAGTTCAGTTCGATGAAACGATAGGGGGCATTCGTTTCGAAGAAACGCTTCTTGTATTCGGCGGAAAGGCCAATGGCACGCACAAATTCGCGGGTGCTCAGATAGCCGTCGATGAATTTGCTTTCTGCCGAAACGGATCTTTCGAATTCCATAAGATGAGGGTTGCCCATCACCTGTTTGTAAGAGGCTCGAATCAGAGCATTCAGCTGATCTGCACTATCGCCAGGACAGCGTTGGAACGTTTCCTGCTCTCTTTGCCCAAGACCAAAGAACACGTAGGAGTCACCGCGCATTGGAGCGCTGTCGCTGCCGCTGGTGATTCCAGGCGCTTTGCTGGGGATCTGTCCTCTTGAGAAGGCAGAAGAAGGGCGAACGCCAATTGTTTCTGAAGGACTGCTGATTCGGGGAGCAATGCCCGAGCCCATGCTGCTTGTCAGTGCACTGCTGCTTCCTCGAGCGCTGTCACTTCCGGCAAAGCTCTTTTGCAGTGCCGCCAGCATTGGGAATGCTGATGTGGCCAGATCTGCGGGTGAACTCCAGGCCCGGGCGTAAGGGACAATGTCGCTACCGAAAACCTCGAGATATTCAGCGGAATCGATGATGCTGTCGATCAGAGCATCGTGGCCACTACCGGCCTGCAAGCTGATTTTCTGTGAAATCTCAGCCTGAGAATGGGGTGCTCGTCCCAGAAGGTGCTTGAAGTTCAGTTCGATCCCGCGCTGCGGGGCAACAGCAGAGAAGAAGCGGGACTTGTAGAAGCTCGACTTCGCCAGCCCTCGGATGAAGTTTCTGACATCGAGATCACCGTTGCGAAGCTGAGCTTCCAGTTCATTGCAACGCTCATAATCCATGACGTGTGCATTGCCGAACACCTGTCGGTAACTGGCTGCAATCACATCATCCAGCGATGCTTGATCGTCGGGGCTGTAGCACTCCGCTGTCACGCGGTGTGGACAATCCTCATGGCTGCGAGGGCCCACGCCGATCGCCATTTGATCGCAGGACTGCTTTAGGAACTCTCCGATCGTGAGTGCAGGCTTCTGAGTGTTCTGCCCTTTTCTCTGGAAACTGACTGGCTTATTCCATTTGGTTTCAGCGCCGAATCCGTTCGAAGTTTGATTGGTTGCCATGGTTCAGATCGATGAATGGGTGTTTGGTTGGGGTCGAATGTCTGTTCTGATTCGATCAGGTCACCGGAGTGATGCTTGCGATCTTTCCGCCTTCTCGATGAATCCTTTTGAACTGTTCGGAAAGCTTGTCGAATGGAACGTAAAAGACACGATTACTGCGGGTGTATCGAGAGATGCGCCGAAGATTGTTGGCGCTGTAACCAGTGACCTCCACCCGATAGGTCACCCCCTCCTCGCCTGCACCAGCGCCCAGTCGTGTCGGTGCATCCTGCAAATCGGTCGAAGGGCGGAAACTCCATCCTGTCGCCTGTGTCGATGAGGGAGGAACCACCGGAAGTGGCAGGTTTTGGTAAGCCGCACCGCCAAGCTTGCTGCGGTTGCCTGCCAGATCACCTTTCAGGCTGCTGCTGCTGTTTCCACGTAACAGCTGGAAGCTCCAGGTGAATTCCTGAAGAGTCGTGCAACATTCGGTTTTCCAACCGCGTTGATAGGGGACGGTCCACTCGCCGAATGCATTCTGGTAATCGTCTGAATCCAGAAAACTGTCGATATCTGCTTCGTATCCCTTGCTGTCGAGGCGCTCAGCATGGGTGCGCATTTCCTGGAAGTCTTCAGGAGCCCTTCTGAGAAAGTGGCGGAAAGCGAGTTCGATGTAGCGGTAACGGGCGCAGGTATCGAAGAAGCGAGTGCGATAGAGCTCGCTCTTGGCGATGCGTCGCACCAGCTCTCGCACGCTGATCTCCCCGAGCTTGAACTGGGACTCAGCAATGATTTGGCGCTCGCTTTCCATGACGTAGGCGTTGCCCAGCACTTGCTGGTACACCTTGCGGATGACCTGCTCCTTCTTGGCATCGTCGTCGCCAGGGAGCAGTTCGAGGGGTGCTTCACTCTCGTCCGAGAAGCGCTCGACCCCCAAAAGCGAGGCAGGACCGAAGGGCATGAAGGTTCTCGCGATATTCGCGGACCCATCGTCAGTCAGATCAACCGCGCGCGAGCGCGTTCTTTATAAAGCTCAATCAAATGTGTCTAAATATTGCGTGACGTGACAATTCAGTGCTCCTGGAAGGGGTCTGAAGCAGGCATCAGTTTTGGTTTGCCGAATCATTTTCAGCTATCAGCGATTCCAGGCTTGTCCGTGTCGAGCTGCGTGTTAGCGGGTTCCATTGATCAAGTTCAAGGGCTTCACGGTTCAGCAGTGACTCCAGTTGCTGGTCGAGCCCCCGGCAAAGACTGAAATCAGCTCCCCGGATGGATTCAACGCAGTCGAGAGCTGCATCCTCCAGGTCTGCGCCTCGGAAATCGGCCATATCCAGCTGACTGGTTCCAAAGCGCGTGCCTCTGCACATCGCGCCTCGCAGGTTTGCATGGCGAAGATCTGCACCAGCCATGGCCGTGCCATCGAGAATGGCTCCGCTGAGATCGGTCCCACTGAGATAGGCGCCCATCAAGACGGCTTTGCGCAGGTCAACCCCCCTTAGATCTGCGTTGTTCAGAAATGCACCATTCAGCTTTGCTCCTGGACCAACGGCTCCACTGTTTTGATGATCAAAATCCTCGGGGAACTTGGTGTTCGAGTCGTATATCGCAAGACGCAGATCTGCGCCTTCAAGGTTGCATTTGCTCAAATCAGTGCCACGCAGGTTGCAACGGCAGAGCAAAGCTCCGCTTAGATCACGTTGCCCCAAATCATGACCGCTCCAATCGGAGCCTCGAGCGTCCACTGCTGAACCCTGTGCTCCCTCCGGCGACTGAGTTTCGGGCGCTGTCCAGTTGTGAAGGTCGATGAATGGTGATGTCAGCGTACGGGCCTCCTCGTTTGTATTGTCAGGAGATTACCTCTCCCAGCGATGAATACTATTCGTGAATGAAGCAAAAGCGTGATTGTTTTTTAGGTTTAGCTGATCCTTGTTCTCCTTTTAATGCCGGTGCAGTTCGACAGCAATCATGAATAGGTGCTGATTCAAGATCTTCTTTGGCTTTTTGAAATCACTAAAAAGCACCGGCCTGACCAGGCCCGGTGCTTTGCTTTCCCACTCATTTTTGGATGTGGTGATAATGGAGCGGAAGGCTCCTTATTTATGCCCAGGTTTTTGCATTTTTAGACTGATACATTCGTTGGAATGCACCGCTGTATGGGTCTTTGACTGCCTTGGAGTAAACGAATCCACTCACGTCGTATCCGGAGCCTGATTCGGAAATCTTCCGAGCGTTGCCGAATTCCATCACCAGCTGGCTCCGCGCTTCGATCGTTGTATCCGACGCGGCGTTGGCTGGAGTCACTCTGGCGAGATTGGTGAATGTGGAGCAATAAGCTCCTGCTGCCGAAGTCCAGGCTCGGGGATAGGGAACAGTATCTGTTCCAAACACTTCAAGATATTCTCCAGAATGAGTGATCTTGTAGATCAACGCATCAAATCCTCTCTCTGCGATCAGTGCGATGGCCGCACTCACTTCCGATTGGTTGATGGGAGGTCTTCCAAGCAGATGCTTGTAGTTCAACTCAATGCCACGAATCGGTGAAACACTATGAAAATACTTTTCTTTGTAGAGATCTGACTTGGCGAGGCCAGCCACGAAATCTCTCACGCTGATGTCGCCGTTGCTGAGTTGCGATTCCAGTTCAGTGCAGCGTTGGCTGCCCATGGGGCCGAGGTTTCCGAAAACCTGCTTGTAGCTCGCTGCGATAGCTGTCTCCAAAGCCTCGCTTCCATTGGATGCGTATTGGTCATTAACACTGCTGAAAGGGCATTCGCTGTGGACCCTTGGCCCAATACCGATGCCCATGGCGGAGCAGAGATTTTCCTTGTATTGCTCTGTGGTTGACGCTGCCTGGCCCTTTCGTGCGATCAAGTTGCCTTTTTCACTTTCCTGTCGGTAGAGATTGGTCGCCGTGTTTTGAAATGTTTTCGTGGAATTACCTGCGGCGTAGGAGACGCGGTTCAGGCTCGTGAAATCACGTGTCGGCTTGATGGCGACCATTGCTGATCTCAAAGTGATATTTATGCACTGACAATAATTGCGTTTTCAGGTGAGCCCCCTTAAGCCACGTGGCTTGCAACAAAATGTTTTCTCAAAT
Organism: Synechococcus sp. MIT S9509; assembly: GCF_047303035.1. Taxonomy (NCBI): domain Bacteria; kingdom Bacillati; phylum Cyanobacteriota; class Cyanophyceae; order Synechococcales; family Synechococcaceae; genus Synechococcus; species Synechococcus sp. MIT S9509. The sequence continues at coordinate 2,768,993 of NZ_CP138940.1, forward strand.
TTCGTTGGTTTTCTCGATCACCATGGATCAAGGCTTAATGCTTCTTGATGAATGGTTTTGTGGGCGATTGGTCGTTATCAAATGACGCTGTTTCTCGTGTTGAATGGCTCTTTCAAGCAAAACCTTCAGTGTGTCTCACGAGTCAATTGGGACAACGACTTTCTCAGTTGTTGGTTGTGAACGGCAAGAATGTCTAGATCAAGCAAGTTTCACTCAGCGAGTGCCATACATTTCTCCGGCCACAATCAGAAGGACTCTGATCAGTTCAAAGGCGCCAATTGCAGCCAGCCCGAGCCATGCCTTCTTGGCCCACTCAGGCGTTTGGATATAAGCAGGTGCCAGAGTTTCCATTTCAATTCTGGCCTGTAGTTTCTGATCCCATTGCCGATCTCTCCAGTCGCTGCCGTAGCGAGGAAATTGCTGATAGATCGGCATCACACCTGTTGATGCTCCTGGAATGACTCTTGAACGCTGGTTTGGAACATCGTCATAGCCAAATGAATCAAGATATTCGCTGCTGTCGAGCACCGCATCAACAAAGCTGCTGAAGCCTTTCTCTGCAATCAGGATTGACCAGCTGATGCGTTCACTTTGACCATGTACTTCCCGACCAAGGACGCGTCCGACAACCTGGTCAACGAGTCTGTAATTTGTACTGCAGGCCACGTAGCCTTCCTGGAAACGTCTTGACAGCAACAACCCGCGGATGAAATCCCGTGTTGTGATGCTTCCATCACGAAACTGGGATTCAAGGTTCACGTCACGATCACATTTCATGGCGTGAAAGAAGATCTGCCGATAAGCCTGCTCGATCTGGAAATCTCGATCTTCGCGGCTAGGGAATGTGGCTCGATTCAGCTCTGACTTCAGGCCACCCTGATCGCCGACACGATTGTTCTGGCTTGTGAGCGGGTAGTCGAGCAGCCGAAGCGCCATCCGTAGAAATGCTCAGTCAACGATGCTCATTTTATGTCTGCTTCACTGAGGTGCTGTCGCGACCCGTCGTGTCTCTTCATCTCCTTGCGAATCATGTTGCAGAGATGGGACAAGGTGTCGCCCAATGCTTGAGCATCCGCATCAGCGCCAAGCCTGCTGTAACTCGCTACCGAATGAAGGCGCAGGCGATCGAGAGCCACCAGCAATGCAGCGACTGGAACATCGAGTTGTGCATAAAGCTCAGCCAGGTTCCTCATGCCATCCCTGTCGGTGATGTCGGTCTTGCGTAAGGCCGTTCCGTAAATGCTGACCCGCAGAAAATGAAAGCAGTCGCGCCAGCAGGCATCGGCCCGATCCTGCGGAAATAATTTCCCGCCTGGTTGGACCAGCTGCGGTTGCTCGCTCAGAAGATCCGCCCGCGCCTGGTCAACAAGATCGGGCACCTGCTGTTGCAATGCAGTCAGAGGCGCGGCTTCAAGGCCTGACCAACGACAACAGAACTGAATCTCCTCGTCGTGGAGCAGGCGCTGATTCTGATCGGCCTCATGGATCAAATCACGCAGTTCTTCTGGAAGGCTGGGATCCTCGCTGAGACCACACACCTTCGATTTCCTGGCGAGCTCTTTGATTCGTTCAGCTGAAGAGGAGCTCACGGATGAACAGTGTTGTTTCTCAACGTGACCGGAAGAATCGGGCATGCGGTCAGCCAGCCGTGACGTTCGAGATAGAAAGCCCATGCGATCTCAAGTCCGACCCCCGGGCAGTGATGAGGGATGGCATCCGCGATTGGGCCACACACCCCGAGATTTTTCAGCAGTGATCCAACATCGGATGCTGATCTGACTGCCGTGCTGCGGATGGCGGCGCCAACCACCCAGGTGAGTTTGGTCGCTTCTAGGGGGCAGGCGTCGCTTTCGCAGGCAAGCAGAACATTCCCTGGTTCTGCCATGGAGGCAAAGGTGTCCTGCCAGAGCTGCAGGTCATCGGGTTTCAGATTGAGTCGAAGGATCTGATCCCCGATCGAGTGGAGCTGCTCTTTCTCGTCTCCGACCCCCTCGATCAATGACACGAGGTTGGCCTGCTGTGATCCATTCATCGCTCAAGTCCGGCCCTGGGAACTGTATCGGTACTGTTCGGAATCCCTGGTGTCGATCGGCATGGATGTCACCGGAAGCTGGATTGAGCGATGTGGGTTTGCAGTAGCAGCAAGCACTCCTGGACAACCCTTACATGATCGATACGATCAGGCCGCCAATGTTTATGACTCATGGCAGCAGCTGAATCCAAGTCGGTGATGCTCCAGCAGCTCAGTCGTCAGCTGCATGCTGTCAGTGAGATTGCAGAGTCACTCACCCTGCGATTGCTTGCACTGGAGGAGCGTTTCGAGCAGCTGCATCTGGATGCTTGGTCTGATGGAACAGACTCCGGACAGGATGAAGCCAGTCAGCAGCTGCTTGATGACAGTGGTGATCGCCTCAGGCATCTTCGCTTGTTGCTCGACGAAGATGCTCCTGAACAGGGGAGCGGACTCGTGACTGCAGCCGCCGCCGAGATGAATCTTGCCTGCGTTGATGGACAAGTCTCTGACCGTGAGGATCTCGATGAGCCTGACCTTGTGCCTTCACTGAACGAAACGGTCTATGTGGATGACCCACAGATCGATCCTGCTGATGAAGACGACAATGATCAGGACAGAGATGATCAGTTCAATCTGTTAAGTGCCTGATGCTTTCGTTCAATGACATTCAGGCCGTTCATAGCTCAAGCAGGCGCACTCTGAACCGAGCGACCTGACGAGCCTGTTCAGGCTCGGACTGCACAAAAGGGTGATCATGCAAACATCGGATCACGGTTTCGATTTTTTCATCAACTGATTTTTCTTCAAGCTCGCCGCGCTTGAGACATTCTTTCCAGGCTGGATCGAACACCATGGCAAATCCGTCGGCGTTATTGAAGTGACGATCGTCGTGAATCGGTACTGGAATCAAGGAGCGATGCTGCAATAGGCCATAACCAATGGTTGCCCTGGAAGTGGTGAGACTGTTACTCCCAAACGTTCCAACTGGTTTAGCAACGGTCAAGACATTGCCAATCGGCAAACTCATCTCCTGTTGCTCCCACACCGCGATCTGACTGATGGACTGCTTTGGCGGCAGGTCCTTCGTTGACCTGGGGTTTGGCGTAGGGATTCGAATTCTATGTCTCGCTCTCTTCACCAGAACCGAATCGCCAGCGCCGTTACCCCACACACACATACACACATGTTGGTGTGTGTGTTCTTTCAACAGAAATTCAGCAGTCCATCGGGAAAGCAAGGCTTTCATTACTGGCCTGTAAGAGTTGATTGCCGATGGGAGGATCAACGACGAAGCGTTTCGATCCTGCAATGGTGCCCAAAATGTGCCTTTCACAACTTTGTGTATCTGCTTGATACACAAAACTGTGGTTTCTCATTCAGGAGGGTCTGCTGGAAGCTGGATGACGCAAGCAGGGGGGAACGGGATGGTCAGGGAAGCCATCCCGTTTTTTTGTGTTCAGTCGGTGCGTTCGAGCCCTTGTGAGTTCGTTTGATGTACGTCCGCCACTTGGATGCATGGCTTCTGAAGATGTCGGCCAGTAAAAAGCACCGAGCAGCTCCATTTTCAGGAACCATTCGGTGTTCTCTTAACGCTTAAGGAAGGTGCCAGGACCCAGATTTGAACTGGGGACACGGCGATTTTCAGTCGCCTGCTCTACCAACTGAGCTATCCCGGCGCGTTGTCCACGCGACATTCAAATCTTAAATCACGGGGTGGCCCCCCCCCTTGATGTTCTGGCGAGACAGAGCACGCCCTGGACGGCGATTCCTGCAGAAAGAAGTGCTTGTTGTGCCGCCAAGACGGTGGCGCCAGTCGTGACGATGTCATCCACCAGCCAGACCTCCTCGTTCGGAGGCGTTGCTCCGGGATGCATCGGCTCCTGCGTCGATGAAGGCCGCAGCCCGAAGCTGTTGCACTGATTGCTGACTCTCTGCCTGCGATTGAGTCGGTGCTGGCCAACCGTGGGCCGGCACCTCTGCAGAAGTTGCATTGATTGACGCTCCAGGCAGCGACACATCAGTTCCGGCAGCGGATTGGCTCTGTTTCTCGATTTCCACCCGGGGATCGGCACCAGCAGGATTTGTCGTGGCAGGTCAAGTTGGAGGACCGTGCAGAGTGCCCGCAGCGCATTGAAGTTCTGATCGCGCCGCAGCGACAGGATCAAACCGCGCATGTCGCCCTCGTACCAGGAGGCTGCGCGCCAGGGCAGTGGGCTCGTTCCCTTGAGTGCTGCCTCCGTGAGACCGAACCGATGTCGGCAGGCCTCACACAGATCAGGCTGGTCCTTTTCCCGCTGGGTCCGCCGCTTGCAGATCGCACAGCTCGGTTCGAGCAGCAGCTCCTTCAGACAATTCCGGATGGATGTCAGCAAAAGGCACTTCTGCAGCTGAATTCAGGGTTCCCCTTGTTCAGCCCCGGCAGGCATGGCCCGCAACATGCCCACGAGCGTTCGATGTGCGTCCTCGCTGTCGGTAAGGGTGTGATCAAACGGAATGCTGACGGTCTCGCCATTCACCTCAAGGGTCATGGCTTCCGCAGTGACTCCCGTCATCGTGGCTGCCGTTGCTGATGTCAGCCCTCCGTAATGGTGGGCGTAGCGAAGCACCGCATCACTGTGGTCGTCATTCATGTGACGACAGATGCGATCGCTGATGGCTGGAGTGAGGGGATCGGCGGCCATGGGAAAGATGCAGGGATGAGGGGAGCGAAATCAGCTAAAGCGCTGCCAGAGCAGCAGGGCCAGTCGAAAACCGCTGTACCCCACGTATCCGGCCAACACGACGAACAGCCCGATGGCGAGCGCGTCACGGAGTCTGTTTGCCAAAGGCTCATGGAAGCTCAGTCGATTCTCTCCCGGAATGGCTGATTTGATCATGCTGTTGTTGCAGAGCGGTGAGTGCGAGTCGTGCCACCCCCGCAGCGGGTGGGCTGTAACAACTTCGGATCGGTATGCCGAGCAATCGTTGCCGCAAGCGCCGCCATTGGGGGTTGCCTGCGCCCCCACCAAGGGTGACCAGGCGTTTCGGAGCAGGGGCTCCAAGTTCAGTGAGCCTCGTCCAGCCATGGCGTTCGATGTGGCTGAGGCCCTCCAGAAGCCCATGCAGATAGAGAGCATCGCTGACTGGCCGAGGCGTCAGGATCGGTTCAAGATCAGGGTCATCCACGGGAAAGCGCTCACCTTTGCCGCTCAAGGGCAGCAGTTTCAGCCCACTCTCCTGGTCGGGATCGATCTGCCGGCTCAGTTCCTCGAGGTCTATGCCCGGGAAGCACTCGCGCAATACAGCACCGCCACTGTTGGAGGCCCCGCCTGCAAGCCAGCGGCCACCCACACGGTGGCTGGAGGTCCCTGCACCAGTTCGCAAAGGGATGTTGGTGAAGCGTTTGAGCACGAGCGTGCTTCCCAGCACGGTGATGCCCTCATCGTCGGCGGCATCGGCGGTGAGCACTGCCGCATTGGCATCTGTTGTTCCTGCGATCACCAGCAGATCTTCAGGTAACCCCAGCTGTTTTGATCGGGCCCCGTCCATGATTCCGAGCCTTGAACCGCTCGCTCGGATCTCCGGCAAGGCCTCTCTCCAGGCCGCTGGCTCAAAGGCATTGGGCCATCGCTGATCGGTGAGTGACCAGCCCAGACGAAGGTTGTTGCCTTCTTCTCCAAATCTCCAGTCATCCATCAGCCAGCCAGCGATCCAGTCCGCCTGGTGACGAAGAATCAGCGGCTGTGGGTGCTGGTGCAGCAGCCTCAGTGCTCGGGCCAAGCTGCCACTGGCACTCGATGCCGGCTGGCCTGGCTCCACCAGCTCCCTCACCTGCTTGAGCTGTTCCGGGCAGGCCACGTTGTATGGCAAAGCCTTCCCAAGGGGAGTGCCCTCTGGATCGCAGGCCAGCAGTGTCCCTGAGGTTCCATCGACAGCCACACCCCTGAGCTTGCAGCGAAACGGCTTCGGTATGCCTTTGATCAGTTGGATGCAGCTTTTCAGCCAGTCATCCGGATCAGCCAGGCCTCGCTCGTAGCTGGTGGAATCCGTGTAGACAAGTTCCCTTTGTTCATTGAGAACCGCGATACGCACTCCACTGGTGCCCAGATCGATTCCGAGCGCCAGTGAATCGTGCATCAATGGATCAGGCGTTGCGCAGTTCAGCCGCCTTGGCGTCGACGTTTTCCCAGGGAGCCTTCAGATCGTTGCGGCCGAAGTGTCCATAGGCAGCTGTGTCCTGATAGAAGCGTCCGCCGCGTTGCTGAGGCAGATTGCGCAGTCCGAAGTTTTCGATGATAGCTCCTGGGCGCAGGTCGAAATGCTCCCGAACCAGGTTGGTCAGAGCATCGTTGGCCAACTGGCTTGTTCCGAAGGATTCGACCAGGATCGACACCGGCTTGGCAACCCCGATGGCATAGCTCAACTGCACTTCGGCTCTTTCAGCCAGGCCTGCTGCCACGAGGCATTTCGCAACGTAACGGGCTGCATAGGCTGCTGAGCGGTCGACTTTGGTGGGGTCTTTGCCTGAGAAGGCGCCTCCGCCATGACGGGCATAACCGCCGTAGGTATCCACGATGATTTTGCGACCGGTCAGTCCGGCATCACCCTGCGGTCCACCCACCACAAATTTTCCTGTTGGGTTCACGAGATATTTGGTCGCTTCCCGGCTTGGTTTGAGTGCCAGGTCGGCTGTTGCCGGTTCCACCACATGGGTCCAGAGGTCCTCCGTGATGCGCTCGCGGATGCCCTGCTCGTCACTGATGCCCCCCACTTCCGCGGTGTGCTGGGTGGAGATCAGGATCGTGTCGATCGCAACGGGCTTGTTGTTGTCGTAAACCACGCTCACCTGTGTTTTCCCATCAGGCAGGAGGTAGTCGAGTGTCCCGTTGTGACGCACTTCCGCCAGCCGTCTTGCCAGGCGATGAGCCAGGCTGATGGGCAGAGGCATCAGCTCAGGTGTCTCGTTGCACGCGTAGCCGAACATGATTCCCTGATCACCGGCGCCAACCAGATCCAGGGGATCTCCGGCGTGGTCATCGGCTTCATTCACACCTTGAGCGATGTCCGGCGACTGCTGGTCGAGGGCGACCAGGACGGCACAGCTGTTGGCATCAAAGCCACCGGCGCGGGCGCCGCTGTAGCCGATTTCCTTGATCACATTGCGAACAAGGTGGATGAAGTCCACCTGCGCTTTGGAGGTGACTTCGCCTGTGATCATGCAAAGGCCTGTGTTCACCACTGTTTCGCAGGCCACACGGCTGGACGGGTCCTGCGCCAGAAGAGCGTCAAGCACGGCATCACTGACCTGATCGCAGATCTTGTCCGGATGCCCCTCCGTGACTGATTCGGAGGTGAAGACGTATCGACTCATAACCATCGGTGATTGGTCGGGACTTTACGAGGTCGTCTTCTTAAGCCCTTGTCATTGCCTCTGTGATCGCGGTCAGTTCGCTCCAGTGATTGATCAAATGTTCATGGGCGGTGAGCTTCGGCAAGCGATGCCATCCCGCCACATAGCCAAGGGTCAGACCGATCCCTGCCTGTCGTGCCATCAACAGATCTGTGTCGGCATCTCCGATCAATGCACAATCCTCCGCTTTCAGCTCCAGCTGTGAGCAGAGTCCGTGGACAGCATCCGGATCCGGTTTGGCAGGGAGATGATCAGCACTCCAGAGTCCGCTGACGCAGTCGTTGAGTTGGTGCTGATCGAGAAAGTTCTGAATGCCCTCTGTTGTGTCATTACTGATGACGGCGCAGATGATTCCAGCTCCGGACAGCTCTTTCAGAAGACGTGCTGCATCGGGTAACAATCCAATCGGGTATCCGCCTGGATACAGCGTTTCTCTGTCGCTATCCACCTGATCGAACACCTCCTGAGCCAGAACCAGTGATTGGGGCCAGCTCAGATTCATCTGGCAGAACACCGTCGCAGTGCTCAGCAGGTTGTGATGTCTTGATGCCACAGCCAGTGTTCCGTCGGGAATGACCCCGTCAAGAGAACGGCCGTAGGTTCTCTCCAGCAGGTCATGCAGTTCCCGAAGCCTGAGGGCTGAGGCGCCTTTCGATCTGAACCGTCGCTCTGCCTCCTCAATTCTGGCGTCAGCCAGTTCGATCAAACGTGGTTCGCTGTAGGAAAGGGTGCCGTCCTTGTCGAACAGCACCCCCTGAACTGGACCGAGCAGACGGTCTTTGAGTTTGAGATGAGCCATCGGCTCGTGTTCCTCAGATCATCATTGAACCCAGGGGCTCTTCGCCTTCCTCGGCCTGCTCCAGCAACATCTGCTTGTAGCGAGCTGCCATTTCCTCGGCCTTGTCGAACACCTTCTGAGGATCCGTGAGCATGTCGCCAGGTTCCGGTTCCAGTGCCTTGGTGGAGAGAGAGATCCGGCCTCTCTCGGCGTCGAGATCAATGATCATCACCTTCATCTGATCATTCACATTCAGCACCGAGTGAGGCGTTTCGATGTGTTCGTGACTGATTTCCGAGATGTGGAGCAGACCGCTGACACCGCCGATGTCGATGAAGGCTCCATAGGGCTTGATGCCGCGCACGGTGCCAACAACAACCTCACCCACTTCGAGGCGATTCATCTTGCGTTCCACAAGAGCACGCCTGTGGCTCAGCACCAGACGATTGCGTTCCTCGTCAACCTCCAGGAATTTGAGGGGGAGGAAGTCAGCTACAAGCTCCTCTTTGGGTTTGCGTGTACTGATGTGGGAGCCAGGAATGAATCCGCGCAGGCCCTCCACCCTGACCAGTGCACCGCCTCTGTTGGTGGCAAACACCTCGGAATAAATGGTGGCGTCTTCTTTCTGCAGCTGACGGACACGTTCCCAAGCTCTCTGATATTCGATGCGCCGGATAGAGAGTGAGAGCTGTCCATCTTCGTTCTCCTCGCTCATGATGAAGAACTCCCGGATCTCACCGGGTTGAAGCACATCGCTCAGTCCCTCGACGCGATTGATCGAAACCTCCTGAAGAGGCATGAATGCCGCGGTCTTTGCACCGATATCGATCATGGCGCCCTTCGATTCCAGGGCGAATACTGTGCCGTTGACAATGTCGCCGGGCTTGAAGTTGTAGTCGTACTTACTCAGTAAGGCTGCGAATTCATCCAGCGTGAATCCGGCGTTGTCCATGTCCCTGCTGGCTGCCCGACTGCTGGGATCGTCAGCAGTGGGAATGTCTTCGGGAATGCCGAGATCTTCATCGGTACCGAAATCGGCTTGATCAGATGATCCTTCAGCCACTGCTTCGGTTGAGGATGTGACCGCTTCTGCGGTTTCTATTGCCGATTCCTGTGAAGGATCTGTGGGCGTGACAGTCATGGAACGTTGGCGGTCTGCCTCTGGGACAGAGCGATGGAATCTGAAACAGGCCCGCCGACCCGAATCAGGCAATTGCTGAGTCTACAGATCAGCGATCAAGCTCAGATCGCTGCTGTCAGTTCCGCCTTTGTTGCATTGATGCCTTCCAGGGTGGCCACAAAATCGCTCACCCCGCTGAACTGGCGATACACCGATGCAAAACGGATATAAGCAACTTCGCTGAGCAGTTTCAGTTTTTCGAGCACCAGCTCACCGATGTCGCTGCTGGAGACTTCACGGCCACTGCGTTGTTGAAGACTGAGTTCAAGCTCTTCAACCATTGTCTCAAGACGTTCTGGCGGAATACCAGTTTTCTCGCAGGCTCTGCTCAAGCCGTGAAGCAATTTGCTCCGACTGAAAGTTTCACGATTTCCGTTTCGCTTGATCACTGTGATTGGAACGGTTTCAACACGTTCGTAGGTGGTGAAACGAAATTCGCAATTGAGGCACTCTCGGCGGCGACGCACGCTCCTGCCACCATCGGCGGCTCTTGATTCGAGCACCCGGCTGTCTGTGTTCTGGCAGGAGGGGCACTGCACGCCCTTGTAATTACGTAGATGTATGAATTGTAAGGCTCGCGTCCACCCATGACATCAGTGGGGGCGAATTCACGTTTTAGACATAAAAAAAGCCCCACTGAAAGCGGGGCTGGATGATCACTTGCCGATCTTCGGAGGATCGCGGAATGCGATCGCGAAGAAGAGAGTTGCGATCGCAAGGGTGAGGATGAGGATGTAAGCGAAGCTTTCCATCGGTTATCTCCTAAGAACTGGTCAACTGAGCGGTGTGCCTGCAGGGGGCACGTAACCCTCTGGCAGTCGGCGGGTGGAGCGATCTCCAAGTTTCTGGAAGAGACCGAATTCAACCTGTTCTCCGAGATCGGGATCGATACCGGCGAACACATCGCGGTACAGCGTTCGGGCTCCGTGCCAAATGTGGCCAAAGAAGAACAGCAACGCGAAGGTGGCGTGACCGAACGTGAACCAGCCTCTGGGTGAACTGCGGAATACACCGTCGGAGTTGTAGGTCTCACGATCGAATTCGAAAGCCTCTCCCAGCTGTGCCTTTCGGGCCAGACGCTTCACATCTGCAGGGTCAGTGAAGGTTTGACCGTCGAGCGCTCCGCCGAAAACAGTCGCTGTAACACCTTGCTGTTCAAAGGAGTACTTCGCTTCAGCACGACGGAAAGGAATGTCAGCTCTCACAACGCCGTCGGAATCTTCAAGAATCACGGGGAAGTTCTCGAAGAAGTTGGGAAGGCGACGAACCTGAAGATCACGTCCATCCTTGTCTGTGAAAGAAATGTGTCCCAACCAACCTGTCGGCAGGCCGTCACCATTCACCATGGGGCCGACGCGGAACAGACCACCTTTGGCAGGGCTGTTACCGACATAGTCGTAGAAGGCCAGCTTTTCGGGAATCGAGGCATAAGCCTCGGACTCGGTTTGCCCCTGATCCATTGCCGTTTGTACGCGGCGATTGATCTCGGTTTTGAAGTAGCTCTGGTCCCATTGATATCGGGTTGGACCGAACAGCTCGATTGGTGTTGCAGCAGCTCCGTACCACATCGTTCCGGCAACAATGAAAGCTGCGAAAAACACAGCTGCAATTGCGCTGGCGAGAACCGTTTCAATGTTTCCCATCCTCAGAGCCTTGTAAAGGCGTTCCGGCGGGCGGGTGGTGATGTGGAAGATACCGGCAATGATCCCGACGATTCCAGCCGCAATGTGGTGGGCGACGATTCCGCCGGGATTGAACGGGTTGAAGCCCTCCGGTCCCCAGGACGGTTGTACCGGCTCGAGGTGTCCGGTGATTCCGTAAGGATCAGAAATCCACATTCCAGGTCCGAAGACTCCTGTGAGATGGAAGGCTCCGAACCCGAAGCAGCCGAGGCCGGCCAGGAGAAGGTGGATGCCGAAAATCTTGGGAAGGTCGAGAGCCGGCTCGCCGGTGCGGGGGTCCTGCCAGATTTCAAGATCCCAGAATGTCCAGTGCCAGATGGCGGCCAGCATGAGCAAGCCACTGAACACGATGTGAGCAGCCGCGACACCTTCGAAGCTCCAGAAGCCAGGGTCAACGCCCGTCGCTCCTGTAATGCTCCAACCTCCCCAGCTGTCCGTCACGCCCAGTCGGGCCATGAAGGGCATCACGAACATGCCCTGACGCCACATCGGGTTCAGGACAGGGTCGGAGGGGTCGAAGATGGCAAGTTCATAAAGAGCCATCGAGCCGGCCCAGCCGGCGACGAGGGCAGTGTGCATGAGGTGCACGGCCAGAAGACGGCCTGGGTCGTTAATCACGACGGTGTGCACCCGATACCAGGGCAATCCCATGGGTCAGGTTCGGGGGAACGGAGCTGCCAATGCAGCCAGACCAGGCGATCGTAGGCTGTTCACTTCGATGGACGCGTCAGCCTGTCGTGAGCCGAAACGTGAATTGATGCTCACCTGGGTGATCGAAATTCTCGTTACCGCCGGTTTCCTGGGTTTGCTTTTCTTTGGGGATATCTGTGGCCGAGGGTTACAAAACGCAACCTGAGGCTCGTAATGTCGGTGTTCCGGCGTGTCGCAGCGCCTTTCTCTAGCGAGGTTCAATGCCTGTCATCCGTTTTGTGCGTGAGGGTCGGGATGTTGAGTGCTTTCCGGGCGAAAACCTTCGCGCTGTGGCCGTGAGGGAGGGAATTCAGCTCTATGGCTTAAAAGGCCAGCTCGGCAACTGTGGAGGCTGCGGTCAGTGCAGCACCTGCTTCGTCAGGGTTGAAGGTGAGGAGACCGCCGCCGCAATGAGTCCCAGAACAGCAGTGGAGGAAGCCAAGCTCAGGCGCAGGCCGGAGGGATGGCGTCTTGCTTGCCAATCACTGGTTGAGCAGTCGGTGGTGGTGGTGACGAAGCCGCAGAGTTCGATGCCAGATCAGGACAAACGTGTGGCCGCTGCCTTGGCAGCTCCTCTGCCCACGGGGCCGGTGGAATGGCCTGGGGCAACCGCAGTGGAGGAGATTGATGATGCTGAGGCAGCCAGCGGTGCAACCACGCAGGCGCTGGAGTTGTCAGGTACAGGTGCGCCTGCAACGCCCGGTGAAGAGCGCTGATCGGTTCACGTCAAAGCTTTCCGGACGGTGATACGTTCCAGCAGGTTCTTGCACATCCATGGAAACCAACGATCTCGGCTTCGTGGCCAGCCTGCTGTTTGTTCTGGTGCCGACCGTCTTCCTGATCATCCTGTTCATTCAGACGAACAGTCGTGAAGGGTGATTTCCCCTTGCGGCTGGGATGATCTTGAGTTGTCACCTCTGCTCGGGTTCTCTGACCAGCAGTACAGGGGCAGGCGCATGAACGCGGATGTAATCGCTCACTGATCCACCAAGCAGTTTGTCGAGATCAACCAGTCCCCTCGCTACCAAGGGACGACGATCCTGAGAGGCCAGCACGACCAGATCGGCGTTGACCTGCTCTGCCGCCAGGCACACTCCCTTGCCGATATCTGCATCGGTCACGTGCAGGGGTTTGAGTTCAACACCCAGTTTTCGAGCACGCTGTACGGCTCGCTCCAGGTAGCTGTCGCCTTTGCTGGTGGCTCCTCTGGATGGAGTCGGGTCCTGTCGCGCCACGTGAACGCCGGTCAGCTGTCCTCCAGGGATTTCGCTGACCATCTCGCAGGCCAGCTTGAGTGCGTCGTCGCCTACACCAGTGCCATCGATCGTGACCAGAACCCTGTTGATATGACGGATGTAAAGATCGTCTCTGACCAGCAACATCGGCCGCGTCGAAAGTTGGAAGACGTACTGGCTGGCGCTGTTGGACAGGATTGAGCGAAGCCTGCCAAGGCCTCGGGATCCCATCACGATCAGATCAACATCCAGCTCATCCGCCACATTGAGAACGGTCTGCTTGGCATCTCCCTGGCGGATGATCGAGTTCACGTCCTGCGGATTGAGACCCAGTTTTTCGACGGCCCCGGCGAGAAGACTGCCTGCGCTTTCCCAGTGCTGTTGCGTTGCTGCCATGGTCTGTTCAGGGACCACATGCAGCAGGTTGATCCTGGCTGCCTGGAAGGCCGGCAGATCGCGCAGCATGTTGATCATTTCACCGACATGGCCTTTGCCTGAATCGGCGATCAGAAGGTTCTTGAACACGGCGAGGTTTCAGCCTATGCAGCAGCCTATGGCCGATTGGAGTTCCCAGTTCACATGCTGAATGAGAGCGTTACCAGGTCCCCCTGGCGTCTGGTCAAGCGAGTGCTTCCACAGCACACCGACCACGGAGGTGTGATGTGGCACGGCGCCTATGTGGGATGGCTTGAGGAGGCCCGTGTGGAGGCACTGTCGGCCACCGGATACCCGTACGAACAAGTGGCTTCAAGTGGCCTGGAAATGCCCGTTGTTCAGCTCCAGATCCGGTATCGCGAGGCACTGATGCTCGGGGATGAAGTGGAGCTGATCAGTGTTTCCGGTGGTTCCCGGGGTGTTCGCTGGCCCTGGTCAACCCGCTTCATGAAGGCCGGCATCTGTGTGGCTGAAGCCTCTGTGGAGCTTGCTCTGGTGAGGGTGCATCCGGTTCGGAGAGTTCTGCGTCATCCCCCTGAAGCGGTGGCGGAAGCATTGAGAGCCCTGGTCGAGGGACCAGGACATCCGCATTGATAGTATTTTTGTACTAGCGCAATGGATTGTGTCGGAGCGGGCCTGGCAATGGTTGTGGTTGCAGTGCCCAGGAATCGGTCCGGCGCGGATGCGACAGCTCTGTGCTGCTGCTGAGGCCTCTCAGGGTTTTCAGGAGCTTTGGGAATGGTCTCTCTCAAAGCTGCGCCAGGAATTCGGATGGCCGGCATCGGTGCTGTCTGCGCTTGAGCGCTATCGAGCAAGCCGCGGTCTGCAGCCTTGCCTCGACGTGCCCGTCGATGTGCTTTTGCCCTGTGACACTGAGTGGCCAGCTGGTTTTGACAGGCTGGAGCGTCCGCCGCTGTCGATTCAATGGCGTGGAAGTCGAAGCCTTCTGTCCTTGCTCTCATCGCAGCAAGGGGTCGCCGTGGTGGGTACAAGAAGGCCTTCCAACCACGGTCTTCGGATGGCAGACCATCTGAGTCGAATCCTCGCCGAGGCCCACTGGCCTGTGGTCAGTGGGCTTGCCGAGGGCATTGATGCAGCGGCTCATCGGGCCTGTCTTCAGGCTGGCGGCACTCCGGTTGCGGTTCTTGGAACACCCTTACATCGCGTTTATCCGCCTGAACATCGGAGTTTGCAGCAGGAGGTCGCGCAGGCCGGGCTGCTCATGACTGAGCTGCGCGATACAGAGAGGGTCACGCGATCCGGTTTCGCTCTGCGCAACCGCCTGCTTGTCGCTGTTACCAAAGCTGTTGTGGTGGTCGAATGTCCAGAGAACAGCGGGGCGCTGCGCTCGGCAGCGATGGCGCGCTCCCTGGGCATCCCCGTCTGGGTTGTTCCGGGTGATGCTCTGCGTGCTTCGGCTCACGGCAGCAATGCGCTGCTTGAGTCGGGAGCATTGCCGCTGACCAACGCTCAGGCTCTGATCGATCAACTGGGGGCAGGCCCGTGTATGTCCTTCGTGAGGGAAAGCACCACCACCATTTTGAAGTCCCAGAATTCTCTGCCTTGCCTGCAAAGGCGACTGATGAATCTGGTGGATAACGATTCCACATTCGATGAGATGGTGCAGGCACTGGAATCAACGCCTGAGTTTGTCGCTACAGAGCTTCTCAAACTTGAGCTGGCTGGCCTGGTGACTCCGCAGCCAGGCCTTCGTTGGCGTTCGCTCTAGGTTGATTCCATGGAGACAGCCTTGTGTTCAGGACAGGAATTGCTGGCCTGGCGTCGCCGACAGTTGCTTCGTGGTGGGCGGGCTGCTGATCTCGATTGGCTCCTGGCGATGGAAGGCAACCTGAGCTGGGCTGAACTTCAGCGGCTGCGAATCATGCCTGAGTCAACCGCTGCTCTGGACAGCACCCTCCTGGACCTGGAGAGTCTTTGGTCTCGGCATCTTCGCAATCACATTCCGCTTCAGCATCTCGTCGGACGCTGTCCGTGGCGTGACTTTGATCTTCAGATCAGCCCTGCCGCATTGATTCCTCGTCAGGAGACAGAGCTCCTGATTGATTTCGCCCTTGATTGCCTTCAAGACCATGACGAAGGAGGTTGTATCTCCACGGGGCTCTGGGCAGATCTTGGAACAGGCAGCGGAGCGCTGGCAGTCGCTCTGGCCCGTGCTCTTCCTGAATGGCATGGACATGCCGTGGATGCCAGCACGGCTGCTCTTGCATTGGCGCGGATCAACCTCAACAACCTGACGAAATCTGGGATCTGGCAGCTGCATCAAGGGTCTTGGTGGGATCCTCTCGCTCCCTGGTGGGGTCAGTTCGATCTGGTTGTTGCCAATCCTCCTTACATCCCCTCCCAGATCGTTGAAGCTCTCGACCCCCTTGTTAGAGACCATGAACCAAGGCTGGCACTTTGTGGCGGTGAGGATGGCCTGGAGAGCTGCAGAACGATCGTGGAGCGGGCTCCTCTGGCACTATCCCCGGGTGGGTGGCTGCTGCTTGAGCATCATCACGACCAGAGCGATCAGGTGCTGGGCCTGATGGGATCGGTCGGACTCGTGTCCTGTCAGCCCCGCAGTGATCTCAGAGGCGTCAAGCGTTTTGCCATCGGCAGACGCTCTCCTGATGCAGAGGCAGTTCCTCGGTCTCTCCCATGACCCAGGACAAGCCCTCACTGATGTCAGCCAAGGCGTTGGCACAGCATCTCAGGGATGGTGGAGCAGCTCTGCTGCCCACGGACACCTTGCCGGCGCTTGCCGCTGCGCCTGCGCATGCGGCCCAGGTCTGGACCCTCAAGCAGCGGCCGCAGGACAAACCTCTGATCCTCATGGCGGCTGAGGCTGATCAATTGCTGGCTCTCACCCAAGAAGACGCCAGGAGTGATGCCCAACCACTGGCCCATCGCTTCTGGCCAGGCGCGCTCACTCTGGTGCTTCCTGTGGAAGGGCGCCTGACTCAGCACCTCAATCCTGGCCAAGGAACCCTGGGGATGCGCATTCCAGCATGTGATCTCACCCGTGACCTGTTGGTGCAGAGCGGTCCATTGGCCACAACGAGTGCCAATCTCTCGGGTGCGCCGCCATCTCAGAGCGCAGCGGAAGCCGCTGTCGCTTTCCCGGATCTGCCGCTGCTTGCACCTCTGCCCTGGCCTGATCCATCCGGTCTGGCGAGCACCGTGATTGCCTGGAGGTCACCCGGGTGCTGGCAACTCCTGCGCCAGGGCGCTGTGATGGTTGATGTGATTGAAAGGTCTCCCCCATGCTCTGGCTGATCGCGCTTGTGCTGGTGCTCCAGGCCCTCTTTCACTGGACGCTGGAACCGGCGATCCGATGGTTCACGCCCTTGTTTGAGCTGAGGCTGCTGCCATTGCTGCTTGGCTTGCTGGGCATCTGGTTGCTGGCTGGGCGCACTGACTCAGACAGAGCGCACTGAAACAGACGGATCTGATTTGAGTTCCTAGAAGCCGGCTGACGGATTTGAACCGACGACCTTCGCTTTACAAAAGCGCTGCTCTACCACTGAGCTAAGCCGGCAATATCGGAACTCTACCGGCGCACATCCGACCGTTCTCTCTGATCTGTTCAAACCACCAGAGGCATAGTTGCAGCCTGGAACGACAGCCTGTCTTTCCCAGAGAACTGCTGATATGACTTTCAACGGTGCGGACACTCAAAACAAGCGTTTCAGCAATGGCGCGATTGCTCATGCCCTGGAGCAGAAGATCGAGCACTGCAATCTCTGCTGGTGTGAGCTGAAAGTTCGTCATGGGTCGGGAGAAGTCCTGCTAATTGGGATTCCCCTTCATCCCACCAGGCGTCACTCCTGGGTGCTGGACGCCATCGAGCGTCGGATCGGCAGGTTGGCCACCAGTGCCGTCACACGATCTTCTGTCTCCAGGCTCACATCGCCTTCTTCGAGGTCAATGTCCACATATTTGGCAACGACTTCAAAGATTTCGCGTCGCATCTGATCGAGTGTTTCAGGGCTCAGGTCGCTGCGATCGTGAGCCAGCACCAGCTGCAGCCGTTCCCTTGCGGTGGTCGCACTGGCGGGTTGACGGCGCAGGATTTTGTCGAGCAAGTCTTGCAGAGTCATGGCATTCAGAAAATCTTGGTTTGCATCAGTCGGCGAACTGTGGCGCGAATCCCGCGTCGTCCGTCTTTCGCAGGGTCCATCAGAGGGATGTCCTCTCCCTGAAGACGACGGGCAATGTTGCCGTAAGCCCTGGCGGCAGGAGAGGCTGTGCCATTGAGAGTGAGCGGTTCGCCTCGGTTGGTGCTGACAATCACCTGCTCATCTTCGAGAACAAGACCCAGCAGAGGCAGAGCCAGGATGTCGGTGACGTCGTCAACCGCCAGCATCTCCTGGTTGACCATCATTTTGGGCCTGACCCTGTTCAGCACGAGCTGAACGGGTGAAACCCCATGGGTATTCAGCAATCCGATCACACGATCGGCATCTCTGACCGCCGATACCTCTGGAGTTGTAATCACAATCGCTTCCTTTGCAGCAGCGACTGCATTCTTGAAGCCGTCTTCGATTCCTGCGGGGCAATCGATCAGAACGTAGTCGAAACGTTCCGACAGCATTCCTGCAATGGTCTGCATATCTTCAGGTTTCAACCACTCGAGCATGCGTGGATTTCCCGCAGGCAGCAGTGCCAGATTCGGCTCCTGCTTGTGCTTCACCAGGGCCTGGTCCAAGCGGCAGGTTTCCGCGAGCACTTCCTGAGCAGTGAAGACGATGCGATTCTCGAGTCCAAGCAGCAGATCGAGATTTCTGAGGCCGAAGTCCGCATCCAGAACGACGGTGCGCGCCCCCTGCCCAGCCAGTGCGATGCCGAGATTGGCAGTGAGGGTGGTCTTGCCGACGCCGCCCTTTCCCGAGCAGATCAGGATCGTTCGCGAATTGGTCACGGGGTCCCGTTTTGATCGCGCCACCTTAATGGCATTGATTCGTCCCGTCCGCTCGCAAACGATCAGATCTGCTGAGGTAAGAAGGGGGGGCTGGCAGGCTCAATCGAGATGCCGCTGTCGAGAATCAAGGCCTGCTCCGCGAGTCCGGGCTGGGGGCGTTCCTCTGGACCGCGCGCAACGAGTTCGGCGATCCTCAGCTGTAGTGGTCTCAGCTGCAGTGCCACGATCTTGGCGTTGCTGTTGCCCTTGCTGCCTGCGTGGGCCCGGCCTCGTAGGCGTCCCCAGACATAAATATCACCCTCGGCGGATGCAGATCCGCCTGGATTCACATCACCCACAATCAGCAGGTGTCCTCGGGTTTCAATGTGGTCACCCGACCGCAAGGTTCCCCGATGAACCGTGAGGTCAAGTGTGGTTTTGGCTGCATTCGGCTGATCATTGCCAGCTGCCCTGACTGGGATCTCCTGGCAGGCCTCCCGAACAGGCAAGCCCAGGGCAGCAGCACTGATCAACGTGTCGCGGCAGCCTGTGATCACCAGCTGAACACCGTGGCCAGCCTGATCCAAGGCATGCAGCAGCTCGTCCAGATCACGGCAGCTCAGACTCCAGTCTCCGATGTCCAGATCGAGGTCTCCCGGAGGTAGAGAGGGCAGCTTGCCCGGAAGCCACTGCTGCCAGGACACGGACCGGAATTCCGGCAGCCTGAGGCAGAAAGGAACCTGAAGTGCTGGTTCAGCGGTCATGGCCGAAGAGTAGGGAGATCACGGGCCTAGCGAATGCCGGCCATCGCCATCTGCAGTTCGGTGGAGATGTCTCCCGGGTGAATCAACCAGGCTGATTCTGCGGGGATTGCGAGGCTTTTGACCAGTGGCGAGCACTGTTCAAGCGCCTGAAGGCTCTGACCGTCCCAAAGCCGCAATCCCCCTCGATAGGGGTGATATCCCCTGATCTGATGGTGCCGAAGTCCACAACACATTTCAGGGTCGAGACCAGCTGCAGCCGCGTGAGTCTGCGCTTTGGCCAGCAGTTCCAGCTGCGCTGATGCATTCATCCGGCTGACATCGAGAGCTTTGAACAGTCGGCGGTTCAGAAATCGATCGCAGAGATCTGCAAGCGGCTCAGGTGCTTCCTCTTTCCATCGCTGCAGGTGATAGCCGGTGCGCAGGTCGTCGTTGGAGAGATAGATGTGGAGGTCGAGCTCCTGGGGATGCCATAGCCACGTCTTCATGATTCGGTCAGCCCAGATTCGGCTGGGGCCCAGCAGTCTTGCTTGGCGGATCAACTGATCCAGCAACCAATTGCAAACCACATTGAGGCGGTGGTTGTAGACACTGCGGTACATCAGGCTCCTCACCACCAGGTAGTGCTCCACTGCCATGAGGCCCTTCGGATGAATGGCCAATTCACCATCGGGAGCCAGTGTGATCGCGCCGAGGATGCGATCAAGATCCAGCTGTCCGTACCGGGCTCCTGTGCTGTAGCTGTCGCGCAACAGGTAATCCAGACGATCGCAGTCAAGCTGACTGCTCACGAGAGCCTTGATGACCCCACGTTCTGCTCGTCCGTGCTCCAGAAGATCGGCCACCGAGGCAGCCGTTCCTGATGAAAATCGTTCAAGAGGGGCCTGGATGTCAGGGTGTTCCCTGATCACTCGTGCTGACCATTGCTCGTGGTTTGTGCCGAACATCTCCTCGCCTGAATGGCTGAGGGGGGCATGGCCGAGGTCGTGGAGCAGAGCGGCGGCGTAAAGAACGCCCTTCTGGGTTTCAAGAGAGGGATCGAGCTCAGTCAGGCGGCCCATTGCCCGGCGCGCGATGGCAAACACCCCCAGGGAGTGGGTGAACCGACTGGATTCGGCGCCATGAAATGTGAGGAATGCCGGTCCGAGCTGGCGGATACGTCGGAGTCTTTGAAAAGGAGCCGAATCGACAAGTGCGAGCACCATGGCTTCGGCTGGTTCTCCTGCGTCCAGGCTGATGCCGTGATGAAGGGGGTCGTGATAGGTGCGTGAGCTCATTCAGCTCACCGGCTCCGCTTCGTCGACGTCCGTGATCGGCAGCTGATCCGCACCGGCCTGACTGGCTTCCTGGTCAATCATCGACTGGAGCGCCAGTTCGGCGTCCGTCAGCCAGCGATCGCCTTCACCTCCGGGATTCAGTGGTTCAGGTCCATCCAGGATCCTGTCCGGAGTGATGCCTTCGCCCTGAATGTCCCTTCCGCTGGGGGTGACATAACCCGCCACGGTCACGGCGAGTCCGCTGCCGTCACTGAGGTTGGTCAGTGTCTGGATCAGTCCTTTGCCGAAGGTGTTGCTGCCCAGCAGCTGAGATCGTTCATCGTCCTGAAGCGCGCCCGCAAGAATTTCACTGGCGCTGGCCGTCCCTCCATTGACCAGCGTCACCATTGGGCCCTTGTAGAGCACTTCGGGACCTGCCTGAATCGGATCGGCGATGCCGCTCCGGTTTCTGGTCTCCACAATCGGTTGCTGATCAAGGAATGCATCGGCAACCGCGAGTCCGGCACTGACCAGCCCCCCCGAGTTGTTGCGTAGATCCAGCACCAGCCCCTCAACGCTTTTGTCGGATAACTCGTCGATGGCAGCCCGAACCTGTTCAGGCACGCCCTCGCTGAACTGGGTGATCCTGATGTAACCGAGGGTATGGGTGTCACTGCGCAGCCGCCTTGTCCGCACCGGTCTCAGGTCGATGTTGCGGCGCTCCAGAGTGATCTCCTGCTTTTCCTCCTGCGGTGGCAGCAGAGTCAGCACCACCTGGCTGCCCACATCCCCGCGGAGACGGGCTGCAGTCGTTTCGAGGCCGAGGGTCTCAACAGCTTCACCGTTCACAGCCAGCACTTCAGTTCCGCTCACGACACCGGCTTCAGCTGCGGGGGAACCTTCCAGTGGAGCGATCACAACGATTGCATTGCTGTCCTGACGGTGGCCCAGCTGCAGGCCAACACCGCTGAGGTTTCCCTCATTGCTGGCCTTCATCACCTCATAATCCGCAGGCCTCAGAAGCCGGGTGTAGGGGTCATTGAGAGGCAGCAGCATCGCCTCAATGGCGCTGTAGGCCTCTTCACTGCTTTCAATCGTGTTCTCCAGCGCTTTCTGGCGAAGTCGCTTCCATCGGATCCGATCGAACTGTTCAGGGTCCAGATAACCCTGATTCACAAGACGCCAGCTTTCCACCACCAGTTGCTGCGCATCGTTCAGTGCCAGGGCCTGCGGGCTGGCGATCAGAACAATGAGAATGGCGCTCGCCAAACCAAAAGCCAGACGTCGCAGACGATCTGACCATCCGTTAACAGTCGGCAACATTGGCTTCATCCCTGCCCGCAACTGGAACGACATCGGTAGACTCTCGCAATCCAAGCCCACCTCTGCATGGCGAACTCCTCACCTGTCTACGACTGGTTCCAGGAACGTCTTGAAATTCAGGACATTGCTGATGACATCAGCAGCAAGTACGTGCCTCCACACGTCAACATTTTTTACTGCCTCGGTGGAATCACACTTGTGTGTTTCCTGATTCAGTTCGCGACCGGCTTCGCGATGACCTTCTACTACAAGCCGACGGTCGCTGAGGCTTACAGCTCCGTTCAATACCTGATGACTGATGTGAGTTTCGGATGGCTGATCCGTTCGGTGCATCGCTGGAGTGCCTCGATGATGGTGCTGATGCTGATCCTTCACGTGTTCCGCGTCTATCTCACCGGTGGTTTCAAGCGTCCACGTGAACTTACCTGGGTCACCGGCGTCACCATGGCTGTGATCACGGTCTCCTTTGGGGTCACGGGCTATTCACTCCCCTGGGACCAAGTCGGCTACTGGGCTGTGAAGATCGTCTCAGGCGTCCCTGCTGCCATTCCAGTGGTTGGAGATTTCATGGTTGAGCTGCTTCGTGGTGGTGAAAGTGTTGGTCAATCGACACTGACCCGCTTCTACAGCCTTCACACATTTGTGATGCCATGGCTGCTCGCGGTATTCATGCTGATGCACTTTCTGATGATCCGTAAGCAAGGCATTTCCGGTCCCTTGTGATCCGTTTCAGTCTTTGAGCGCTACGCCGTTCAGCTCCCCTGGTCTGCTTAAGGTTCATTCACCACCTCCTGATCCATGCACATTCTCAAGAAGCCGGATCTGTCGGATCCCAAGATGCGCGCCAAGCTCGCCAAGGGCATGGGCCACAACTATTACGGCGAACCAGCCTGGCCAAACGACCTTCTCTACATTTTTCCGGTCGTGATTCTGGGCACGATTGCCTGCATCGTTGGACTTGCTGTGCTTGATCCAGCCATGCTTGGTGATAAGGCTGACCCGTTTGCAACTCCGTTGGAAATTCTTCCTGAGTGGTATCTGTACCCCGTTTTTCAGATTCTCAGGGTTGTTCCTAACAAGCTTCTCGGAATCGCCCTCCAGACCCTCGTGCCCCTCGGTCTGATGTTGGTTCCGTTCATCGAGAGCTTCAACAAGTTCCAGAATCCTTTCCGCCGCCCAGTCGCGATGGCGGTTTTCCTGTTCGGGACAGCCACCACCATTTACCTCGGCATCGGCGCGGCAATGCCCATCGACAAGTCTCTGACTTTGGGACTCTTCTGAGCTTCACTTTCAAAGAACTTCTGATGTAAGAAGCCATCAGCCCGGCCGTTCAGCCGGGCTTTTTTAGTGCTGATCCCAGTCGTTAAGACTGTCCTCAGCCAGATCATCCTCGGGGTCAGGCACAGCCCCATCATCAAGATCCAGCAGCAGCACATCATCAGGGTTGACGCGCAGAAAGTGGTGGAGCAGGAGAAAGCCAACAATGGTCCAGGTCTGGAAGGTCCTGGACTGCTGCCCCACCCATGTCCCGGTAGGACCATCGAAATATTCAGCCCACTGTTGTCTCGGCAACTGGTTGAGATGACTCCAGTAGCACTCCTCCAGCAGTGCTTTCATCTGCCCCATCAGCAGGACGTCGGCATGGGGGTGACGACGCTCATGCAGCAGGATTGAACCACCGAAGAACCACAACAGGCTCGGCCAGTGACCGCCGTTGTGATAACTCCAGGGCCAGTTCTTTGGATCCGAACCGGTTTTGTTCTGCCATTCCAGACTTTCCATCGGCGGGTGACAGATGCGCATGGGCATCTCCGCCATCAGGTGGTCGCGGTTGTGGAGAGTCAGACGGAAGAGCGCACGTTGTTGCGGGGCAGTCAGCAGCCCGAACAGGCAACCCAGTGAATTGCCAAGGCTGTAGAAGCGGAAGTCGGGTCGTCCTGTCCGCATGTTGCCGATCAAATACCCGCCACGGTTCTCGAGCCAGTCCTGCAGCCAGTCAGGGATGACCTGTGGCTGAACATTGAATTCGTTCTGGTGCTGGTTGTCTCCGTATTGTTCGGTTGGCCTGCGCCTGAGCACCTGCATGGTTTTGCTGGTGACCCAGTAGTGCTTGAGGAGAAACTGGCGAAGGTCGTGAACCCACTGTCGGGTCAGTACCAGTCGTTGATCCAGCAGCCTGCTGTTCTGATGTTTGCGTCCCAGCTCCATCAGCTGTGTGCAGCAGCGAAGTGATCCGTACAGCAGCACCTCCACTTCCAGTGGTGCGCCCCAGACGTCCATCGGGCGATCAATCATGAATGCGCAGTCCGGTACGAACAGCACAGGCGTTCCTTCAAAGGTTGGATGCAGAACAAGATCCAGGAGAAGCTGAACACCGCGTTGAACCGCCTGACTGGAGGCGAATTCCTCGTCTCCACTCGATTTCACATACATCCAGCACAGAACCGGCCACCAGAGGCTGGCGTCGACTGAGGTGATCCGGCCGATGGAACGCTGGCCATAGTCAGCAATCAAATGGCCTTCTTCCTCCACGAAACTGGTGGGAAAGACTCCTCGTGTCTGGTACGTGGTGCTCTGCAGGTCAAGACAAATGGTCAGGAATTGACGCACGATGTCGAACCGCTTCTGCGTCAGCAGGTAGAGCATCACGGGAACGTTGTCTCTCAGGAAGATCTCGCCGTAATTGAGAGCTTCGTCGTGGCGAGGATGTTCCAGGGCGGCAACGCTGCCAGCCAGGTGACCACGCAGAGGAATCAGTGTTCGCTCGAAATGTTCTCGCGCCTTCTGGACCACTTGGTCTTCCTTCGAGCTCGGTCGAACACGCTGGTTCTGTTGGCTGAAGCGTCCTGCCATGGTCCGTTGCGTATAGCCAAAACGTAGTGCTGGCTTTCGATTTCGGCAGTGGAAGCAACTCTTGAGATGCGA